>CAWFCN010000001.1:0-310000 GCA_963814415.1 uncultured Actinomycetes bacterium
GGTCGCCGGCGGGCAGGCGGGGCCGCTGGCGCTCGCCTGCTGCGCGCTCACGGCGGCCGCGGCCGCAGGCGCGCTGCGGGCCGCCGCGCGCCCGCGCCTGCCGGCGGGCGCGGCGCCGCCGATCACCGTGCGCGGGCCCGCGAGCTACGCGGGCCCGGGCTCGCTCGGCGGCACCGACTCGGCCCTGCGCGGCTGAGCCGGGGTCGGACGTCCGCTGAGAGTCCTCAAGGCGCGGCGCGAGCGCGGCCGATGCCTCTCGGGACGGGCATGGAGGCTCGTCGACCGATCGCCGACACCATGCTCGACACCACGCATCTGCGCACAACCGTGACCTCCGGCCGGTACGTCGTCGATCCGTTCGCGGTCGCCGACGCGCTGCTCGCCCGGGCGGGCATCGCACCCGGGCCGGCGGCACCGCGCGAGCCGCGCGACGAGGTCAGCCCAGACGGTGCTCGTAGCCGGCCAGCCCCGGAATCTCCAGACCCGCACGCGTGAACGTGACGGCGGGGTCGCCGGTCGTCACCGTCCCGATGCGCGTGAGCCCGCCGATGGTCGCGGCCGTCGCGTCCGGCAGGCACGTGCAGAGGTCGTAGTCCTCGCCGCCCGTCGCGGCGAAGACCGCCGGGTCCGCGCCCAGCTGCCGTGCCACCTCGCGCACGCCCGGGGCGAGCGGCAGCGCGTCGAGGTCGATCTGCAGCGCTGCGCCGCTGCGCCGCGCCAGGTGCCCCGCATCGGCGGCGAGCCCGTCCGACAGGTCGATCAGCGCGTGTGCGTGGGCGCCGGCGAGGGCCCGGCCCTCGGCGAGCCGCGGCCACGGCCGCAGGTGCGCGCGCACGAGCGCGTCCGGGCCGGTCGCGTGGCCCTCGAGGACGGCCAGCCCGGCGGCCGACGCCCCGAGCGCCCCGGTGACGTAGACGCCGTCCCCCCCGCGCGCGCCGTCACGGCCCACGAGCTCGTCCTCGCGATCGGCCCAGCCGACGACCGTGACGGCGATCATCAGCACCGGCCCCGTGACGAGGTCGCCGCCGGCGATCGTCGTCCCGGTATCGGCACACAGCGCCTCCAGCGCCTCGGCGAGGGCGAGGACGTCGGCGGCCTGCAGGTGCGGCGGGACGGCGAGCGCGACGTATGCCTCACCCGGCTCGGCGCCCATCGCGGCGAGGTCCGACAGCGCCGCCGCGAGGGCGCGGTGCCCGGCGTCGGCCGCCGTGCGCCGCGGCGGGTCGATGCGCAGGTGCACGCCCTCGACCATCACGTCGACGCTCGTCACGGCGAGCGGCCGCGCGCGCACCACGGCGGCGTCGTCACCGACCCAGCGGACCACCCGGTCCGATCGCGGCTCCATCAGCCGCTCGAACGCGGAGATGAGGTCCAGCTCGGACATCGCGGCAGCCCGCGCCGCGGTCAGCGGTGGCGGTAGACGATGCGGGCGCGATCCAGGTCGTACGGCGAGAGCTCGCACCGCACCCGGTCGCCCGGGAGGATCCTGATCCGGTAGCGGCGCATCTTGCCCGCCACGTGGCCCAGCACGTTGTGACCGTTGTCGAGCTGCACGCGGAACATCGCGTTGGGCAGGGCCTCGACGACCTCGCCCTCGAACTCGACCTTTTCTTCCTTCGCCATACGAGCGTGACGGTAGCAGCCGCGGGGCCTCCCGGCCCGGAGTCAGCCGATGCCGACGCCGCCCGTGGGGTTGACCGGCGCGGACTCCTGCTCGCCGTCGCCCTGGGGCGCGGGCGTCGGCGCGGGCTGCGGCGGGGACTCGTACTGGTTGGACGGGTACTTCTTGTCCGCCTTGTCCCGCGTCTCGTCCTCGTCGGCGGTGTCCGTGGCCTCGTCGTCGTCCTCGGCGAGCGGGTCGTCCCCGCCGCCGGGGGCGCCGGTCGAGGCGTACTTGCCGAAGAAGGGCTTGGCCTCGAACGGCTCGGTGGGCTCGGGGAACGGGTCGCATGGACGACCCTCCATGGCCGTCTCCATGAAGTCGTTCCAGATCAGCGCCGGCGCCTTGCCGCCGAACATCGGGCCGTAGCCGGGGACGGCGCTCATCGATTGGGTCGACCCCGGGTAGCCGACCCACACCGCCGTGTTCAGCGAGCTCGTGAACCCGTCGAACCACGCGTCGGTGTAGTTGTTCGTCGTGCCGGTCTTGCCCGCGGCGGGACAGCCGAGCTGCGCGGCCGTGCCCGTCCCGCGCTGGACGTTGGCCTCCAGCGCCTTCGTCGCCTCGGCGGTCTGGCCGTCGGTGAAGATCTTCACGCGCCGGGTCCTGCCGAGCGAGGTGTCCTCACGCCCGCCGGGGAAGACGACCTTGGTGATCGCGACGGGCCGCACCCGCCAGCCGCCGTTGTTGATCGTCACGTAGGCGCGCGTCATCTCCAGCGGCGAGACGCCGATCCGCAGGCCGCCGAGGCCCTCGGCCGGGAAGGCGTCGAGCTTGCTCGTGACGCCCATGTCGTACGCCGTCTGGCGGACCTGGTCGGGCCCGACGTCGAGGTCGAGCTGCTGGAAGACCGTGTTGTCCGACGCGACGAGCGCGTTGAAGATCGGGACGCTGCCCCGGTACCGGTGGTCGTCGGTGTTGACCTCGATCTTCCCGTAGATCGGGTCGGTGAAGTTCAGCGGCTTGGAGTCGTAGGTCGTCTTGCGGATGTCGACGCCCTGGCGCAGGGCGGCCATCAGGACCATGACCTTGAACGTCGAGCCCGGCTGCCGGCGGCCCTGGGCCGCGAGGTTGAACTTCGAGGCCGAGTAGTCCCCCGAGGACGCCATCGCCTTGATCTGCCCGGTCTTCGGGTCCATGCTGACGAGCGCCGACGAGGGGTCGCCGGGGTTCGGGAGGCGGCCGGCGATCGCGCGGCGCGCGGCCTGCTGCATCTTGAGGTTGATCGTCGTATAGACCTTGAGACCGCCGGCGCGCACGCGGTCGACGCCGTACTTCTTGATCAGCTCGGTGCGGACGTAGTCGAAGAAGTAGCTCTCGCGGCGCTTGGCGTAGTAGGCCGAGCGCTTGAGCGCCCAGCGGCGCGCGCCGCGCCGCAGCCTCCTGGTCGGCGGTGATGTAGCCCGAGCGCCGCATCTGGTCGAGGACCTCGCTGCGCCGTGCACGCGCCGCGTCGGGGTCGAGGAACGGGTTGTAGTTCGAGGGTGCCTGCGGCAGGCCCGCGAGCAGCGCGGCCTCCGGCAGGGTCAGGCGGCTCGCGGGCTTGCCGAAGAAGATGCGCGAGGCGGACTGGATGCCGACCGCGGTCTGCCCGCCGACGGTGCCGTACGGGACGTTGTTGAGGTACTGGGTGAGGATCCAGCGCTTGCCGCGGGTCCCGGGGTGGCGGCTCGAGCTACTCGGAGGCCAGCTTCGCCTCGCGGATCTTGCGCTTGTAGCGGCGAGCCGCTGCGGGCGCGGTTGCCGCTGCAGAGGTTGCGCACGAGCTGCTGGGTGAGGGTCGAGCCGCCCTCGACCGCTCTCGCCGCTCGCGGCGTTCTTGAACGCGGCGCGGACGATGCCCTCGAAGTCCACGCCGTCGTGCCTGATAGAAGCGCGGTCCTCGATCGCGACCGTCGCGTCGCGGACCGACTGCGGCATCGCCGCCGCGGGGATCGGCGTGCGCAGCGTGTCGCCCTGGATGAACCCGAGCCGCGTCTTCCCCGTCGGCCGCGTACACGACCGAGGTGGCGCCCTGGTCGACGGGCTTGAGCTCGGCGATGTCCGGGGCCGACCCCGCGACGCTGACGATGTAGCCGACACCGCCGCCGATCGCCAGCACCATCAGCGCCGCGGCGGCGCCGAGCAGCACGACGACCGCGCGGCCGGGGCCGGTGCGGGTACGACGGCGGCGGAGCTGTCGGGCGCGACGGGACATCTCGTCGGAGGGCTTCTCGCCGGGCCGCGCCGGTCCTGCCGGAACACGGAGGCGCCTGCCCGCGAAGGCGGCATTCTAGAGCCCCGAGATCGGTTCCGAGCCGGTCTCAGGCAGGCCCGGCGCGTTCGACCCCTGCGGCCTGCAGGGCTGCGAGCGCGTCGGCGCGCAGGGCGGCCTCCGCGCCGGCGCGCGCGGCGCCGGACACGGGCGCGCCGGTCGCCGACAGCCGGATCCCGCCGACCGCCGTCTCCTCCACCGTCGCACTCGTCGTGGTGGGGAGCGCCGCCAGGGCCGCCAGCGCGGCCGCCGCGTCCGCCGCCGGCGCGATCCACACCGAGGCGCTCGGCAGCACCGGCTCGCGCCCGATCGTGTCGTTGCGGATCGGGCTCGTGGTGACGACCTGGTTGGGGACGATCAGCCGCGCGCCGTCGGCCGTGCGCAGCCACGTCGTCGACAGCGTCACGTCCTCGACGGTGCCGCGGACGTCCCCGATCGTGACGACGTCGCCCACGCGGATCGGCTGCGAGACGGCGAGTGCCACGCCCGCGACGGCGTTGCCCAGCGAGTCGCGCGCCGCGAAGCCGACGACGGCGCTGATCAGCGCGCCGGAGGCCAGGGCGGCGCTCGCGAGCCGGTCGAAGGAGTCGAACTGCAGGAGTGCCAGGAACACCCCGGTGCCGACGACGAGCGCGAACACCAGCCGGCGGACGACCGCAGGCGCGTATGGCCGGAGCGTTCGAGCGACGCGAGCACCCAGCGTGCGGCGAGGCGGCGTTCCACGCCGCGCAGGACGACGTCCAGCGCCCACGCGGCGACGAGCGCGACGACGAGCGTGACGGCCGCGGCCGAGCCCTGGGTCCAGGTGACCGTCGCATCCATGAGGATGTGCGCCATGGGCCGGGGACCTCGACTGCCAAAGCGATACTGCGCATACTGCCTGACCCTCCGGCCAGGATCAGAGGGGGCGAAGTACTTCTCGACGGGGAGGATCTGCTGCAACTCGACGAGAAGGCGATGCGCCGCATCCGGGGTCGCAAGGTGTCAATGATCTTTCAAGACCCCATGACGGCCCTCAACCCCATCATGAAGGTGGGAGCTCAGATAGCTGAGGTCATCAAGATCCACAACAAGGTGACCAAGCAGGAGGCGATGGAGAAGGCCAAGCAGATGCTGGAGCTGGTCGGCATACCCCGAGACCGCTCTGCTGAGTATCCCCATCAATTCTCCGGGGGCATGAAGCAGCGGGTGGTCATCGCCATGGCTTTGGCCTGCAGCCCCGAGCTCTTGCTTGCCGACGAGCCGACCACCGCCCTGGATGTGACCATCCAAGCGCAGGTGTTGGAGATGGTCGCCAAGCTGCAGAGGGAACTCCAGACGTCCATGCTCATGATCTCCCACAACCTTGGTGTGGTTGCGGAGGTCTGCGACGACCTGGCGGTCATCTACGCCGGTCAGATCGTCGAGAGCGGCAGCAAAGAGGCGATTTTCGACCGTCCGTCTCATCCCTACACACTGGGGCTGTTCGGTGCGGTGCCCAAGTTGGACGACGATGTAGAAAGGCTGTGCCCTATCTCCGGCCTGCCGCCGAACCCCGCCGACCTGCCGGCCGGCTGCTACTTCAGCCCTCGTTGTCCCAATGTTAGCGAAGAGTGCCGGCGTGAGCGGATCCCGCTCGTAGAGATCGCGCCCGGACATCTATGCCGGTGTATCAAAGTCACGACTGAAGGGGAGGGGGGCGCATGCCTCCGCTGATCGAGACCAGGCAGCTCAAGAAGTACTTCCCGACCCCTAGGGGCATGTTGCATGCGGTGGATGACGTGACCCTGTCCATAGACAAGGGGAAGACGTTGGGGGTCGTGGGTGAGTCCGGCTGCGGCAAGTCGACCCTGGGACGCACCATGATCCACCTACTTGAGAGTACGGGCGGCTCGATACTCTTCGAGGGCCAGGACGTAACCTCGGTCAAGGGGAGGAAGCTGCGGCAACTGCGCGAGAACATGCAGTTCATCTTCCAAGACCCGTTTTCGTCCCTGAATCCCAGGATGACCGTGCAGCAGACCATCATGGAGCCGCTGACGATCTCCGGCCGCTATTCGAGAAAGGAGCGGCTGCGAGAGACCGAGCGCATCATGGACATGGTGGGCATCGATAAGCGAATCAGGGTGGCCTACCCGCACGAACTGGACGGGGGCAGGCGGCAGCGAGTGGGCATCGGCCGGGCGTTGGCGCTGCGACCGAAGCTGGTCGTCTGTGACGAACCGGTCTCGGCCCTAGATGTGTCTATCAGCGCGCAGGTGCTCAACCTGCTACAAGACCTTCAAGACGAGCAAGGCTTGACCTACGTGTTTGTGACGCACGATCTGTCTGTGGTGCGCCACATCTCTGACGACATATGCGTCATGTACCTTGGACAGATCGTGGAGACCTCGTCGGCAGCGGAGTTGTTTGAAAAGCCTCTGCACCCGTATACCAAGGCCCTGCTGTCGGCGATTCCCTCGACAGACATCCACCAGGAGAAGAAGCGAATCCTGCTTGAGGGTGAGATCGTCTCGCCCATCAACCCGAAACCGGGATGTCGGTTCGCCGCGCGCTGTTCGTACGCCAGACCTCAGTGTCACGAACCGCAGAAGCTGCTGCTCGCGCGGTCCGGGCACTTCGTCGCTTGTTGCAGGTGGCAGGAGATCAGTAGTTTGTAGGGGCGAGCAGCCTGTTGCAGAGCAGCGCGTCCCCGGGGTATCTGGCGACCACGCTGAAGTGCTCCAGGTGCTTCACAATCTGCCTGAGCCCTCGCTGGCCCTTGTAGAGTTGCCTGTTGCTGTATTCGGTGTAGAGGTATTTGGTCTGCGCCAGAGTCGCGCGGGCGCCGTCGAAGACCTCTATCTCCGCGCCCTGCACGTCCAGCCAGATCAGGTCCACCGCGCCTATGCCACACCGCACGCAGACGGAATCCAGCGTCTCCGTGGGCACCTGGATCTTGTTATCGAAAGTGACCAGCGGGTGCTTGTTGAGGTGGCGGTAAGGTTGCTTGATGGATCCCGACAGGTCCCAACCCTCGGGCATGACCTTCGCTAGGTACGGGTCGTCGAGCTTGCCGCCACTCTGGTAGAAATCCAGGGAGCCCTCGCGGTCGCTGACCGCGAGCTCGAAGAGAGTCACATTCGGGCGGTCTCCCACTTTCTGCTTGAAGCGCGCGATGGCTCGAGGGTCGGGCTCGAAGCAGTAGATGGTGGGGTTCTTGAATATGTCCAGTAGCCAGCGCGTGGTCTGGCCGTCGTTGCAGCCGACATCCAAGATCGTGGGATCGCTCCTGCCCACGCAAGAACGGACTAGATCGGCAGCGATGTTGTCGTAGTCGATAGGCGGCAGGCCCAGCAGCTGTCCCGGCAGGGAGCTAGCCACCCTCCAGAGTGCCATCGCACCGGGAAGCGCCGCCACCTTCTCTCTGAATCCCGACATCGCCACCTCGTGGTCCACTGGGTGTTGACACGGCCAGCTGCTCATTATGAAGGCCCCGCTCACCTCTCGGTGAGCGGGGCCTTTGTCTGCTGCGGGTCGAGCCTAGAAGCTCGTTACGCGGCGGCCTTGCGGGACTTCATCATGAGTCCGACTGCCCCGAGGATCAGTATCAGCCCGCCGACGACGACGATGATGACTGGGATCCAGAGCTTCACCAGAGTGATGAGCGGCACCTTGTCCTTGGCCGACTCGGCCAGGGTGACCTGGCTGCCGTCGCCGGTCTCGACGATGCTCATGTTCTGGTTGAAGATCATGATGGGCTCAGTCGAACCCTGGAGCTGCGTGGCGGCCCCCAGGCGGCCTGGACGACCGGACCCACGGTGGGGTCGCTGGCATACTTGGTGAGGACGGTGAACGCGGCCATGAGACCGGAGGTGTCCGGAGACATGGTGGTGGTACGGTCGAAGGTCGCACCGACCGTGGCTCCCGTCTTCTGCTCGATGTAGTAGACGTCCGCGCTCTCCTGCTTGTAGGCGAGAGCGATCGGCTGCTGAGTGAGCGCCTGCAAGGAGGCGAGGTCCTCGGCACTGGCCACGGAGGCGACCGCGGTCAGCAGGGCTTGGATGTCGAAGCCTTTGGCTGCCAACTGAGCCGCGAAATCCTCAAAGGAGAGGCTGGCCGGGAGCCCTTGGCCCTGCACCAGGACCGCCTGGGCGATAGCCGGGTTGTAGTCGGCGGAGGCCCGAGTGGCGTCTATCTTCAGTACGCTTATGCCCAGACCGTTCCAGTCGTCCGTCTGCTCTACTACGGCGACGTCGAACGTCTTAGAGGGGTCGTTGAAGAACACCGTCACGGTGTCGCCGACCTTGAGCCCTCCGGGGAAGAGCGGTCCGTAGTTGCCGGTGCGGTCGAGAGCGATCTGTGGGCTGTAGGCCCAGTTCTCGGCGCTCTCCACGCACTTGCGGGTCTTGCGGTCCATGGCATAGTGAGAGATCTGCGGCTGTCCGGCCTCTCCCATCATGGTCAGTACGAGGGTGTCCTCGAACACCGCCATGCTGGAGGTGTACAGATCGGGCAGCGAGGCGAACTTACGATCCGCCGTGACCGGGACCGCCAACGCCTGGTCGGCCGGGAGTGATGCCCCGGTAGCCGGGTCGACATAGATGGTCATGGTGCCTTCGAATTTCATCTGAGTATCAACATCGCTGGGCAACTTGACCAGCATCGGGGCGATCACTGCCCACCAGACGACCGCCACAATAACTAGAATGACTCCGATGACAATCAACGCAGTGCTGAACTTCTTACCCACGCGGACCCCTCCTTCTCGTATCGGTCATAGTCTTGCCGAAGAGAACGCACCCTACCGCAAAGCCAGTACCGGTGCTTTCCGGACTGGTACAGGCATTAAGAAGGACTGGCGGCCGCTTGTCAAGCGAACGTGCTCGGGAACAGGCCACCGTCGACCAGGATGTTCTGGCCTGTAAGGTATCCGGCGTGCGCACTACACAGAAAGGCGCACGCGTGGCCGAGCTCTGAAGGCAGTCCGAAGCGCTTGGCTGGGACTGACTCTCGCCACTGGGCCTCGATGTCTCGAGCGGGCAGACCGGTGCGGCCGGCCGACGCATCGAAACCGTCGCGCAACCGGTCCGTGTCGAAGTAGCCGGGCAAGAGGTTGTTGATGGTGACGTTCTTGTCCGCGAGCTGGCGGGCCACTCCGGCGACGAAGGCGGTCAGTCCGGCCCGGGCGGCGCTTGAGAGGTCCAGGCCCGAGAGGGGCATCTTCACGCCTACGGAGGTGATGTTGACTATGCGGCCGAACCCCCGCCGCGCCATGGGGTCGATGACCTTCTGGATCAACTCGATGGGGGTGACCATGTTCATGGTCAAGCCGTGGAGCAGGTCGGCTCTACCCAGGGCGCGGAAGTCGCGGAACGGCGGACCGGCATTGTTGTTGACCAAGATGTCAGGCTCCGGACAGGCGGCCAGCAGGGCCTCTTGGCCCTCTGTTGTGGTGATGTCGGCCGCGACCGGTGTCACCGCTACCCCAGTGGCTTGTCGGATCTCCGCGGCGGCCAGGTCGAGCTTGGCCGGGTCCCGGCCGTTGATGACGAGCGAGACGCCCGCCTCCGCCAGCGCAAGGGCGCAGGCTTTGCCGAGCCCGCGGCTGGAGGCACAGACAATGGCTTCCTTCCCCTGAATGCCTAGGTCCATAGGTGACACCCCCGCCTCCTTGCCACAAAACGAGAAGCGCCCGGGACAGCCTGCTCTAGCTAGGCCATCCCGGGCGCCCCAAGCGCTCAGACCAGCCGGATGCTCAGGCCTTGACCTTGAGATTGAACATCTTGATGGCGTTCTCGCTCATTATCTGGTTGCGCTGTGCTTTCGATATGTCGAGATCCTTCATGAAGGCCACGCCGTCGCTCATCCAGTTGTAGAACACCGGGAACGAGGTGCCGAAGAGGATGTGGTCGGCGCCGCAGACCTTGATGGCGCACTCTACCTGGTCCTTGCCCCATGAGGCCGGATGGGTGGTGTCGAAGAAGATGTTGTTCTTGAGGTACCCTTCGACGCGCTCGCTCTCGTCCATGTTGAGGCGCATCATGGCCTCTTGCTTCTTGCCCTTCTTGGGGGTCATCAGCTTGTAGTTGGCGAACCAGTTGCCGCCGAACATGGTGTGGACGAACTTGAGGTCGGGGAACTCGTCGAACATGCCGCTGAAGAGCTCGCGGCCCACAGCGGTCATCTGGTCCATGATGCGGCCCATCTCGCGGCGCAGATTGGTCCAGTCGATGATGGACTCATACCTGACCGGCAGCGGGGTGTGGTGGACTACGACGGGCACCTTCATGTCGTTCAGGACCTTCATGTAGGGCTTGAAGGCCGCATCGTCGAGGTATACCTGGCCGTAGTGGCAGGCCAACTGGACACCGACGAAGCCCAACTCCTTGATGCAGCGCTCCATCTCCTTGATGTCGTCTTTGCCGCCCCACGGAGGTACGCACGCGGTGCCGTAGAGACGACCGTTCGAACGCTTGCACATGTCGGCCGATTCATCGTTGATCAGCTTGCAGGTCTCGAGCTTGAGCCACTCCTGCCACACGGGTACGCGCAAGATGGCGATATCTACGCCGTTCTCGTCCATAGCCTTGAGCTTGGACTCTAGGTCGTAGTCACCCTCGACGTAGTTGAGGTTCTGATAGCCCTTGGGCTTCTCCAAGATGAGCTGCTTCTTGCCCGACTCCAGGGTGGCGACACAGGCATTCTGGCCGGCTTCGTCGGGGACACAACTCAGGAAGCCATTGAGGATCTTCTCGTCCGAGAAGAGATTCTGCGGTAGGTGATGCATGTTGATGTCGATGATCATGCGTGCTCCTTTGCCCAGCCGTTATCCAATGGATGCCCTTACTTCGAACCTACAGCCTCGGGGCCGGCGGGCATTGGCAACGCACGTACTTAGCTTGGTTGCGCTTCCATCATCAGGGTGGCGCAACCCGGGGTTCGAAGCATCACGATCACCTGGACATTGTTGCAGGTCTGAAGCACTTAGGGAAGCAACTAAAGGATAGCCGCGTGCCTACTTCTGTACGACCACCCAGGTGACGATGGGCCATTCCGGATCGTTCTCCATAGCCACGCGATGTAGGGGATGCCATTTGGCTTGTGGTAGCGGGACGTAGCGCAGGCTGGTGCGGAGTAGGCGGGTCGCCTTGAAGTTCCCCCAGCCGCCGCAGTCCAGCACTTTTGTGAACTTGTCGGCGAGCAGCCTCAGTCCGTCGGGAGAGAACCGCCAGAAGTCCCCGGGCGCCGGATGGAAGCGATAGATGAAGGCAGAGGTGTGTATGGCGATGCCTCCAGGGCGAAGGACTCTGAGCGTCTCGTCAAAGGCTTTCCGTGGGTCGCCTTCCAGGTGCTCGATGACCATGTCGGAGATGACGAAATCGAAAGACTCATCGGGAAAGTCGAGGGCGAGCAGGTTGTGCTCGGGGTAATCGGCGCGCACCAGCGAGTTAGGCTCGATGCCCATCATCTTTCGAAGCGTGTCGGAATCACTGATGGTGAGAACGTCACCTTGTCTGAGCGGAAGCGAGGGGCCAAGCATCTGCAGATGCTGGTAGAGGTAGTACCTAGAGACGTGCGGGCCACGCGGAAGCCCCTTCATAGACAGCTTCCAGAAAGCGGTCCTGGTCTTGTCCAGCAGCTCACCCATCGTCCGCGTGCCCCTATCAGTAGACATGTCGACCGTCAGAAGCCGTAGGCGTCCCACTCCAAGACAGGCAGATGAAGACGTTTGAGGTCTTTGACCACAGCGTCGTGCCTCTCCCATGGCACGGCGACCTTGTTCCAGTGCCACTCGACGAACAAGTGGGCCAGCCGCTTGATGCTGCGGTCACGGAACATCTTCTCCAAGATGTCGTACTCCGCGCCCTCCACGTCGAGTTTCAGGATGACATAGTCGCGGGGGCTTGTGTTCTCCAGCATCCAGCGCGACAGGTCGATGGTTTCCACCATCACCGGGTTGGCGGTATCGAGCGTCCCATAGCCACCATCGGCTCTAGTCAACTTATTGGCGAACAGGGTGCTGCCGTCGCCATCCTCTCGATCCAGGAAGAACTGCTGGGAGCCGTCGCGGTCATGCACGGCCGCTTCGATCAGGCGGTGTCTGGCGAGGGCCGGATAGCAGTCGCGATAAAGCTCGTTCGGTTCGAAGGAGACCATCTCGAAGCGACCCTTGGGGTCGAACTGAGCCATGAAACGGCGGACGGAGCAGCCGTTGCTGCCCCCGCAATCGATAAACACGTGACGCCGGCCGGGGATGAGGCTTCGGTACAAGCGGGCTCTGCCGGCGATGCCGAGCACTATCGCCTCTCGATGATGAGGAAGTGGTTGTAGCTGATCTCGGCGGCTTTAGCCGGAGCATCAAGTATCTCGCTCACGCAGAATCCGCCTTTGCCCCAGGTGAGCACTAGATAGGGCATGATTTCGATGTCGGCCCCAAAGGGGTCGAGTTCGGTCGCCTGTTCGTGTCCCTCCGAATGTTCGATGATGCAGATGCCACCCTCCCTGACGCAGCTCATCCAGGCCTGCAAGCACTTCTCGGGGTCGTAGCTGTGGTCGAAGGAGTTGCTGTAGATGAAGTCCACAGCGCCTATCCATTCGGGCTTCACTTCGTGGAAGTCCCACTGGATAGTATTCTGGAACCGCTCTGCGGTGTCAGATATCTCGGTGCCTAGAACGTCGCATTTGAGGTACTTCCGGAACCAGGCCTGCTCCATGCCCTGGCGGGTGCCGTGACAGAGACCAAACTTCACCGGCCCGAGCCGTTTCTCGATGTATTGCGCGAGAAAGGCGATGTTCTCCTCCTGCGCCCATACGTTGCCAAGCTTCTGCTTGTTGCCCTCTGTCTGAGCTTGCCTATAGCTCTCATAGTCGAAGGTGCCGTCAGGTCCGCGGTACTTGTGAAGCCCAAAGAGACTCGGCTTGTTGACGGAGTCCTTCCTGACTATCTCGTAGCCCAACAGGCCCAAGATGGCCCTCAGCGGACCTCTCAAGGATGCCTTGAGCAGCCTCTTCATCAACTGAATCACCGGTACTTCTCCTGCCTTGTGACTGCCACCCTTATCCCTTGCCCCCAGGCCTCTTGACCGCTTGGATGAAGGCTCCGCTGGTGGTCAGGTCGTCTTCTGAAAGACGCCTGAACGGGCGCGCAAGTTCGTGTGCCTTGTAGCCTGAGGTGTTCGTGATGGTGTTGTCACACGCGACCTCGAACCCGCTCACCGCCATCAAGGCGAGGTGAGCCGAATGCGGTGCTCTGTTGAGAAGGTAGGCTCGTCTTCCCCTCATGACACGCCACACAGGAGCGGGGTAGAGCCAATGACCGTTCCACCCGCGGGCAGTGCCGTGGCATCTGAAATCGATCTGATGAGACATGTAGCCACCTGGCCTTAGCCAGGCGTACATAGCGGCGTAGGCGCCTTTCAGGTCATCGACGTGCTCTAGCACCGCTTGAGAATAGACCATGTCCACGGACTCCTCTTCTAGGACGCCCGCATCCTGCCAGGGCACGCGATAGCGGATGAGCGACTGCTCGCTCTGGACGTCTACAAGCGAACGTCGGATCTCTTCTATGCGCGATGGTTCCAACGCGCGCTCCAGTCTGGACTTGTCCAGGACCGCGGCGGGAAAGGCATAGTCGTCCAAGTACGGCTTGACCTCCGGAAACTCGTCCCTGTTAGGAATCGGCGTCCTGTCCCTGAAGAGCTGCACAAGTTCGTCGAAGACCTGGATGTTCCTTTCGAGGTCGGCGTACTCGACCACATCAAAGGCGTAGTACTGGTCACATCCGGAGATCAGGGCCGCGAGACCGATACCCAGGGAATCGCCCGGACCCAGTTCTGCTACGGTCTTGGGGCTGGTATTCAGGCCGTTCCGGCTTGCCATGGCCAGATGACGCAGCCAGACGGAATAGCAGTATCTGGCGGATATGGTGCCCCCTGTGCCCGCCGCATAGAGCTTGTTCACGCGCGGCGCCAACACGGCCATCCCGTATATCTGTTGACGCAGTCGCATCTTCCCTCCCGGCGGACAGGGCTCCGCTATACACCCGTGTTGCGTGTCGCCCATGTCGCAATCCTCGGCTTGACGTCAGGCAACTGTAGCACCCGAGCAATGCCGCGAGTCAGTAGGGGCTGCGAGCGGGCGCTGAAGGGAGTCCCAACGACACCTTTCCGCTAGAATACTCGCGGCCATGAGACTGCCAAGACACGAAGCTACGGCCCCCAGGCCACACTGGACGGCACATGACGTCGTTCTCAGTCGCGCCGATAGCTCCGCTATCGGCGCTCCCTGCGTCCTTGTCTTGCGCATGTCCATCGTGCCCTGGCGGCGAAGGGTCGGATCAAGGCAGTCTCGATGGTCGCGGCCATGAGCACCTTCGAACACATCCGCAATTTCTCCATCATCGCTCACATCGACCACGGCAAGTCCACCTTGGCCGATCGAATCTTGCAGATGACCAACACCGTCGCCGAGCGAGACATGCGCGAACAGGTGCTCGACCGCATGGACCTGGAGCGCGAGCGGGGAATCACCATCAAGGCCCAGGCCGTCCGCGTCTACTACCACGCTGAGGATGGCAAGGACTACCAGTTCAACCTCATAGACACCCCGGGCCACGTCGACTTCACCTACGAGGTCTCCCGGAGCATGGCGGCCTGCGAAGGGGTCATCCTGGTTGTGGACGCCACGCAAGGCGTCGAGGCGCAGACCCTCGCGAACACCTTGCTTGCCCTCGAGAACGACCTTGAGATAGTCCCCGTTCTGAACAAGATCGACCTGCCTGGGGCCGAGCCCGAAAAGAGGGCTGACGAGATAGCACAGGTGATCGGCTGCCGGCGCGACGAGATCCTGCGGATCTCGGCCAAGACGGGGGAGGGCGTGGGGGCCGTCCTGGAGGCGGTGGTGAGACACATCCCTCCACCGCAGGGCAACCCGGAGGGGCCGCCGCGGGCGCTCATCTTCGATTCGGTGTACGACCAATATCGAGGCGTGGTCGCCTTTGTGCGGGTCCGCGACGGGAGTTTCCGCAAGGACGACGCGCTTCTGGCTATGGTGACCAAGAGGCGCAGCGAGATCGAAGAGGTCGGCATCTTCTCGCCGGACATGCAGAAGACCGACGTGCTCAAGGCCGGCGAAGTGGGCTACATCATCCCGGGCATCAAGGAGGTGGCCGATCTGCGCGTGGGCGACACGCTCACCAGTGCGCAGCGTCCCGCCACAGAGCCGCTGCCGGGCTATCGAGACATCACGCCCATGGTGTTCTGCGGACTGTTCCCCATCGACGGCGAACAGTACCCGGAGCTGCGCGATGCCTTGGAGAAGCTCAAGCTCAACGACGCCTCTCTACACTATGAGCCCGAGACGTCCAAAGCCCTGGGCTTCGGTTTCCGCTGCGGGTTCTTGGGGCTGCTGCACATGGAGATAGTCCGCGAGCGTCTGGAGAGGGAGTTCGACCTCGATCTGCTTGCCACCACGCCTAACGTGCGCTACGAGATCGAGCTGGTCTCCGGGCAGGTGCTCCAGGTCAGCAATCCTGTGGAGTTCCCCGATGCCGGCTCTATCAAAGAGGTGCGCGAACCATACATAGCCGCCAGTGTCCTCTTGCCCGCCGAGTACGTGGGGCCGGTCATGGAGCTGTGCAACGACAAGCGTGGCCGCTTCAACCACATGGAGTACCTCACCACCGACCGAGTGCGGCTTGAGTACGATCTGCCCTTGGCCGAGATAGTGCTCGATTTCTTCGACCTGCTGAAGACCAAGAGCAAGGGATACGCCAGTCTGGACTACGAGCTCAAAGACTACGAGCCGGGTGATCTGGTGCGTCTGGACATCCGCATAGCCGGCGACGTGGTGGACGCGCTCAGCCTGATAGTGCATGCCGACCGGGCGTACACGATAGGGCGCGGGTTGGCCGAGCGACTGCGCAAGAAGATCCCGCGCCAACTGTTCGAAGTCGCCATCCAGGCGGCAGTTGGCAGTCGCATCATCGCGCGCGAGTCGGTCGCCGCTCTGCGCAAGGATGTCATAGCCAAGTGCTACGGCGGCGACATCAGCCGCAAGCGCAAGCTTCTGGAGAAGCAGAAGGCAGGCAAGAAACGGATGAAGATGGTGGGGACGGTCGAGATACCCCAAGAGGCGTTCTTGGCCGTCCTTGACTTGGGCGATGCGAAAGAGGGAAAGAGATGATGACAGCACAAGTCGTCCTGGGCGCCGCCCTTGTAGTGTTGGGAGCTGTGGTCACCTGGCTGCGGTTCAGCCCTCAGGCCAAGAGGCAGCAAGAGGCCGGACGGGAGAGGGCGACTCGCCACACTCAGGCTGAGGACGCAGCGGAGGCGAAGAGTACAAAAGGTCCCGTGGTCATGGACCGGGGCATGAAGCTGTGGAACAAGAGGACGGCCGTCCTGGGTCCCATCGGTATCGTGTTGGGCCTGGTGCTGGTGTTCTGGGGGGTCTTCGGTTAGAAGAGTACCCGCGGCCGGCAACGAGGGGACGATGACCAAGCACCTGTACGTCCACATTCCGTTCTGTCGTTCGCGGTGCGCCTACTGCGACTTCGCCTCTGAGCCGGTCGGCCCTCATGCTCGGGCGGGCAGGGTTCAAGAGTACGTGGGGGTCCTGCGACGGGAAGCAGCGGAGCGTGTCTTGACCTCGACGCACGCCGGCCGCCAAGGAGCCGCGTCATTCGAGACCATCTACGTGGGTGGGGGGACGCCCACCGTCCTTCCCTCCGACCTGCTGCTCGCTCTGGCGGACGGCTTTGCGGAGCGATTGGCTCCGGGGGGTGAGTTCACCATGGAGGCCAACCCCGGTACGGTCGACGCGAGTCTACTTGTCCGTCTTGCCGCAGGTGGGGTAACCAGGATCTCGCTCGGCGTCCAATCCTTTGCGCCGGCCGGGCGCGCAGCGCTGGGCCGGCGCGTCACGGATGCTGAGGTCGCGGGCGCGCTCCAGGCGCTGGCGGCCAGCGGGTGGAGCGAGTGGAGCCTGGACCTGGTGTTCGGCATCTCTGGACAGACCTGGTCGGACGCGCTGGCCGACCTGGATGCCGCCGTCGCGGCAGGACCGTCGCACATCTCTCTGTATGACCTCACCTACAGCCCCTCGTACGAACGGTGGGTGGACTGTAAGGTGGGCGCCGGGGCCCGGAGGGCCGCCGGCGCGTGGGCGGAAGAACACTACGCCGAGGCCGCGGGGCGGCTGGAGGCGGCGGGATACCGGCGCTACGAAGTCTCCAACTTCGCGCTGCCAGGGCACGAATGCCGGCACAACCTGGCCTACTGGCGGGGCGAGGACTACCTGGGACTGGGGGCGGCAGCGGTGTCTACGGTCGGCGCGGAGCGCCGCACCAACCCGCCGCGAGTGGCCGACTACCTCGCCGGGCTGCCGCCTCACGTGGAGCGACTCAGTCCCCAGACACGTCTGTGGGAGAGGGCCATGTTAGGCCTGCGTATGCGTGAGGGCGTCGACGAAGAGGTCGTGGGTCCGGTCCTTGAGGGGGAGGCGCTCGAGCGGCTGCTGGCCCAGGGCTGCCTGGAAAGACACCATGGTAAACTTCGGGTGCATCCAGGGTTCCTGGATGTGAGTAACACTGTGATCGGAACGCTCCTGGTGGTCCCAGGAGGGTCTTAGCTCCTACACGCCGACTGGCGATGATACTCACAGAAAGACAACGCACAATCCTTAACGCGGTCACCGAGCGCTATATCGGGACGGGCATGCCTATCTCCTCAAAGGAGTTGGCCGGCAGTGTCGGTCTGCAGGTTTCGTCGTCCACTGTGCGCAACGAGTTCGCTCTGCTCGAAGAGCGCGGATACCTCACTCATCCGCACACCTCGGCCGGCCGCGTGCCCACCGATCTCGGGTACCGAGAGTTCGTCGACTGTCTTATGAGCGGCACGGTCTGCCGGCGTCCGGTGCGGTCAGGAGTGACTGACGCCATCATGTCCGAGGACATGGCCGGCGAGATAGACATCGCTCTGCGGCACGCCACCGACGCCATGTCGAAGGCCAGCAACCTCTTGGCTCTGGTTCTCGCCCCGCGAGTCAGCGGCGCCCGGCTCTCCCACGTGGAGCTGCTGGGGCTACAGGCGCATCAACTCATGTACGTGTTCATCGTCTCCACCGGCGCGGTGATGAAAGGCATGATCGAGTGGCCTCAGGCTATCGATGGTGGCCTCATGGAGTGGGCCCGCACCTACCTCAACGAGACCCTGCACGATCAGACCCTTACAGCCCGTTTGGTGCGCCGGGTCCTTACCAACCCTGACCTCAGCCCACGGGAGGCAGCCTTCTTGCAGGCGCTCGCGCCGGCTTTCGAAAGGCTGGTAGACGAGCAGTACCAAGAGGAGTTGTACGTGGGCGGGACCGCCAGGCTCCTGATAGAGCCGCGCCTGGAGGATGTCTCCTCGCTGCGCGACCTACTTGCTCTGCTCGAGGAGCGCCTCGTCTTGTTGCAGGTGCTGCGGGCTGCTCTCTCTGCCGGCACGGTAGTGGTGCGCATAGGCAGCGAGCATGAGGCTGCCGCGCTGCAGCCGTTCTCGGTAGTGGCGGCCAGCTACGGTCTGCCGCAGCGCCGTCTGGGCACGGTGAGTCTGGTGGGGCCCACCCGCATGGACTACGAGACGGCCATAGCCACAGTCCGCGAGACTGCCCAGCTCCTTTCGGAGTTGGTGGGCGAGCGCTACGAATGAGATATCCCTCAGAGAATGGTCCAGGTGAGACGCGACAGATATGAAACGTGACTACTACGAGGTGCTGGGGGTCTCGCGCGACGCGGACCTGACTCAGATCAAGAAAGCCTATAGAAAGATGGCCCGGGAACTTCATCCCGACGTCAACTGCACCGACCCCGAGTGCGAGGAGAAGTTCAAGGAGGCCACCGAGGCCTACGAGGTCCTCTGCGACACCGAGAAGCGCAGCCTGTATGACGCGTACGGCCACGAAGGCCTTCGCCGCGGCGCCGGTGGCACCGGCTTCGAAGGTTTCGGAGGGTTCGGCGATATCTTCCAAAGCATCTTCGATACCTTCGGAGGGTTCGGTGGAGGGTCGCCTTTCGGACAGACGCGCCCAGCCGGGCCGGCCTCAGGCGAGGACCTAGCCGTAGACGTCGAGCTGACCCTAGAGGAAGCGGCGTTCGGCCTAGACAAAGAGATCACGTTCCGGGCTCACGGCACCTGCTCGGCCTGTGAAGGCGCGGGCACTACCGACCCGGCCTCGGTCAAGACGTGCCCGGAGTGCGGCGGCTCAGGGCACATCCGCACCGTCAGGCGCACTATGCTGGGTCAGATAGTCCAGGCCGCCGTCTGCCTGAGGTGCCGCGGCACCGGGCAGACCATCGACTCGCCCTGCGATGAGTGCGGTGGCGCCGGCCGCAGCATCATGGAGCGAAAGGTCAGCGTGCAGATACCGGCAGGCATCGACTCGGGCCAGCGCATCCGGGTGTCCGGACGCGGCGGCGCGGGCGAGCGTGGAGCGCGCGCCGGCGACCTCTATGTGCGGGTGCGAGTGGCGAAGCATGAGCTGTTCACGCGCCGAGAGAACGACCTGCTATATCACGTCCAACTCACCATGACTCAGGCGGCTCTGGGCGTCACTTTGACTATCCCCACGCTGGATGGAGACGAAGAGGTCGCCTTCGCTCCCGGCACCCAGCCGGGAGAGGTCAAGACCCTTCGCGGCAAAGGGGTCCCCTACCTGAATGGGCACGGCAGGGGAGACCAGGAGCTCCTAGTGAACGTGCTGGTACCGCGCGACCTGGACGACGAGCAGAAGAGCCTTCTGAAGCAGTTCGAGGAGAGCTGCGCAGACGAGCAGTACGGTCAGCGCGACGAAGGGGTGCTGCATAGGCTCCGTAATTGGCTGAGCGGCTAGGCCGGCCGCAGGGTGAGAACTCCCACGGTCCTGCTCTTCGATCTTGGCGGAGTGCTCGTCCATACCAAGGGCTTCGCATCCATCAAGGCCCTGCTGGAGCCGTCCGGCTGCGCGGAGGCGCGCGACGACCAGCTATTGCGCGACCGTTGGCTGAGCTCTCCTTCTGTGCGGGACTTCGAGTTGGGGCGCATCACCGCCCCGGAGTTCGCGGCGCGGTTCGTCGCCGAGTGGGAGCTCTCGCTGTCGCCGGCTGCTTTCTTGGCCGATCTGGAGGCTTGGATCGATCATGTCTACCCCGGAGCGGAAGAATTGCTCGCCACCCTGCGGACGCGGTACCGGGTCTGTTGTCTCTCCAACTGCAACGAGTTGCACTGGGCGACGATGGCCGAGTTCCTGCGGTGCTTCGACGACGCGTTCTCGTCGCATCTGCTGGGCCATATCAAGCCCGACGAAGAGGCGTTCTGGGCGGTGCTGCGGACCCTCGGGGTCGGGCCGGAGGAGGTTCTCTTCTTCGACGATTCCCGGGCGAACGTGGCGGCGGCAGAGGGGCTGGGCATCCGGTCTTTCCTGGTGCACGGACCAGAAGAGGTGAGGCGCATCTTGGAGCGCGAGGGGGTGCTGTGAGCGGCGAGACCGATCTGGCTTTGCGGGTCATAGTGTCGCAGCCGTGGGCCGAGGTGGCCGGAGCCATGCTCAGGGACAGGTTGGGATCGTACGTGGAGGAGGCCGGCGGCTCGGGGCCGGCCGGTACGCCGGAGGCAGCCCTGGTCTTCTACCCGGAGAGCGGCGAGGAGGTCTCCGACGCCGACGTGCTGTCGCTGCTGCCCGAAGAGCTGCGTGGCGAAGGGCTGGTGCGAATCGAGCGCCAGGCAACGCCGCGTGACTGGGTGGATGGCTGGAAGGACCATTTTCACCCGATCGTCATAGGCAGCGTGCGGGTCCGCCCGCCTTGGGAGCCGGTCCTTGCCGGCGGGGGACTGGTGGACGTGATGATCAACCCTGGGCTGGGGTTCGGCACCGGTCTGCACCCCACCACCAGAGGGGCACTGACGCTCCTGCAAGAAGACACCCTCGCCCTCCCGGCCCGCACGCCGGCGCTTGCGCGCGGCGCACTGGTGGACGCCGGCACTGGGTCGGGCATCCTCTCCATAGCCGCGGCCAAGTTAGGTTGGGGTCCTGTCATCGCGTTCGACAACGACGCCGTGGCCCTCGTCGCTACGAGGGAGAACATGGTCGAGAACGGGGTCGCCGACAAGGTGCAGGTGCAGGAGTGCAGCGTCACGGACGCTCCGTTGCCATGGTTCGCCGGAGTTACCGTTCTTGCGAACATGACCCTCGATCCGGTGCTGGCTCTGGTGCGCCGATTGGCGGACGCTCGCCCCGGCCGCCTGGTCGTCGCCGGCATCCTCTCCGGGGCTCAGGAGGAAGAATCGGTCCGCGAGGCCGGGCGCTGTGGCTTTGTCGTCGGGCCGCCGGCTCTACGAGACCGAATGGGTGAGCATGGAGCTGTTCCCCGAAGAGCCGGCCGCGCGCGACGGCGCGGCCTCGAGGGCCTGACGGTGGCGCGGCACACTCCCGGTCGCAGCCGCTCCGACAAGCGCCGGACGCAATTGGCCCGGGCCGGTCTCATACCGGCCGGCGACCCCAAGGGCCGCTCGGCGAATATCGCGGGAGTGGTGGTGCGCAGGGGTAAGAGCCTGGAGGTCGAGCCCCTGTTCCAGCAGGGCCCGTCTCTGCCCGTGGAGCGGAGCCCGTTTCGCCCGCAGCCCGGCGACCTGGTTCTGTTCACCTTCGCCTATGGGTTCAAGGCCTCTATCACGCGCTCCCTGGGCAAGAGCAACGTCCTTGCCGATGTAATGGAGGCTCTGCTGGTCGATGGCCAGATCCAGCGGGGGTTCAACGCCAAGGTGCTCGCCGAGGCCGAGAAGGCCGCGGATAGCCAAGCTACCCCCGACTCCGACCGAGTAGACCTGCGGGGTCTCTACACCTTCACCGTGGACCCCGTGATGGCGCAGGACTTCGATGACGCCCTCTCGTTCGAGCGTACGCCGGACGGGACCACCAAGGTCTATGTCCACATAGCCGACGTCTCCTACTACGTGCACGAGGGTACCGCGCTCGACCGCGAGGCCCTACGGCGCGGCAACTCGGTGTACGTAGCACTAGGGTCGGAGCCCATGCTGCCGCCGTCCCTGTCCGCGGGGGCCTGTTCCCTACGGCCCGGCGAAGACCGCAAGACGGTCACGGTGGAGATGGAGGTGGACGGCAAGGGCAAGGTGCTGAGGAGCCGGTTCTACCGTTCGCTCGTCCGCAGCGACGCGCGCCTGGACTACGAGCAGGTGGACCGCATGTTCCATGGCTTGGAGCCCATAGACCCCCAGCTGGCGGAGCCGCTCGAACGGGGCCGCACCCTGGCGCAGACCTTGCGGGCGCTCAGGCACGAGCGGGGGAGCCTGCGCATCGAGTCCACGGAGCCGGAGTTTGAATGGGACGACAAAGGCCAGGTGACCGCCGCCGACCCCAGTGAAGAGCTGGAGAGCCACTGGTACATCGAGAACTTCATGGTCCTGGCCAACGAAGTGGTGGCGTCGTTCTTAGAGAAAGAGAAGGTGCCCACGGTCTACCGGGTGCACGACTTACCCGACCCCTTCAATCTCGGCCGCCTGTTGGAGATCCTGTCCAGCTTGGGCCTGCCGACTCCGGTGTTCGAGCCTATGACGGCCGGTCCGGACGAGATCCGTCGCGTGACCAGAGAGACCGCGGAATGGGTCGACAGACTGACGCCCACGGGCCGCGGCAAGGCGGCTTTGGTGCAGCAGGTGCTACGGGCGCAGGCGCGGGCCGTCTACCAGATCACCAACATCGGCCACTTCGGGCTGGCGTCGCAGACCTACTGCCACTTCACGTCGCCCATCCGCCGCTACCCTGACCTGCTGGTGCACCGCGGACTACTGGCTAGGTTGGGCGTCGCCCCGGCACCGACCACGGCGATGCTCGCCGATCAGGCGGAGCACTGCTCGAAGACCGAGCGGGAGGCCGCCAAGATAGAACTCAAGGCTGACGATATTGTCCTGGCCCATCTGCTACGTAAGCGTCTGGACGAGGAAGGCTGGCTGGAGACCGTCTTTGAGGGGCAAGTCCTCAGCTTGACCCCGCGCGGCATGTTCGTGTTGTTCGACCGGCTGTTCCAGGGTTATCTCTCCACGAGAGAGTTACCGCGCGACTACTATGACTTGAATGAGCTCGAGACCGTTCTGGAGGGTCGCCGCACCGGCCGCGCCTACAAGGTGGCCGACCTGCTGCCGGTGAGGGTGATAGCCATAGACGAGGCTCGCGGCAGGGTGGACCTGACCCTGACCGCTGCTGACGGCGATGACGCCGACACCCGCGGGCGCGACGGCCGGGGTGGGCGCCCAGGCTCTCGTCCGGCGCCGCACGTGCAGAATCGCCGCGCCCCAGGCCCAGGCAAGGGGCAGAGCGCTCGCACGCGGGCGCCGAAGACCGGCCGCCCGCCACAGGGCAGGGGACGGCGCTAGCGACCTCGGACCGCCAGACCTGCGACGCGGCGCGAAGCAGTCCGGCTTTTCGCGTCCGTCGGTCCGCTATACTCGCGGCACTATGAAGCCCACAGGCATCAAGCTCGTCGCCCAGAACAAGAAGGCCTACCACGACTACTTCATCGAAGAGACGTTGGAGGCCGGCATCGCACTCACCGGTACCGAGGTCAAGTCCATACGCGCCGGCCGGGTGAACCTGCGCGACTCGTACGCGGCCGTGGACAACGGCGAGCTGTTCCTCGTGGGTGCTCACATCTCGCCCTACGAGCAGGGCAACATCCACAACCACGATCCGCTGCGCACCCGCAAGCTCCTGGTGCACGCCGCCGAGATCCGCCGCCTGTTCGGCAAGGTGCAGATAGCCGGGTATACCTTGGTCCCCACCAAGCTCTACTTCAAGGACGGACGGGCGAAAGTGGAGATCGGGATAGCCAAGGGCAAGGCCCTATACGACAAGCGCCAGACTCTGGCCAAGAAGGAGGCTGAGCGCGATATGCAGCGGGCGTTCCGCCGAGACGGCCGGGACGATTGAAGACCACAGTGAGAAGCGACCGAAGGGCCAGGGGCCATGAGTGAGTTCAGCACCAAGGGATGGCTGCGGGGCATCCTCGAGTCCGAGGCGCGGCTGGCCATGCCCGTGACCACCTCACTGGGCATGGAGTTGATCGGCCGGCCCCTGGGTCAGCTGTTCACCGACGGCAAGACGCAGGCAGACTCCGTGGTTGCGCTGGCGCGCAAGTACCCGTCGATCGCCGCGCTCACCCAGATGGACCTCTCGGTGGAGGCCGAAGCCTTCGGCGCGCAGGTCAAGTTCGGGGAGGGCGAAGCGCCGACCATCACCGCGGCGGCGGTGAGCGACCTGCCTTCGGTAGATGCGCTTGCGGTCCCCCGCGTCGGCTCCGGACGTACTTTCGAGTACGTCCGCGCGGCGAGCCTTGCCGCGGGGCAGATAGCTGACCGTCCTACCTTCGGGGGGATGATCGGGCCGTTCTCCTTGGGCTGCAGGCTCATGGACATGTCCGAGCTGATGTCGGCCACCAGAAGGAACCCTGAGTTGGTCCATGCGCTTCTGGAGAAGGCCACGGAGTTCCTTGTCGCGTATGCCCAGGCCTTCAAGGATGCGGGGGCGAACGGAATACTGATAGCTGAGCCCGCGGCCGGTCTCATGTCGCCCGCCTTCTGTCAGACCTTCTCCTCCGACTACGTCAGGCGGATCGTGGACAAGACACAGGATGAGTCCTTCGTAGTGATACTCCACAATTGCGGCAACACCCTGGGCCAGGTGACTTCCATGGTGTTCACCGGGGCCAAGGGGCTCCACTTCGGCAACGCCGTCGATATGAATCAGATCATGCCCCAACTGCCCAAGGATGTCGTGGCCTTCGGCAACGTCGACCCACTCAAGGTCATCAAGATGGGCGAGGTCTTTGACGTCAAGAGCCGTACCCTGGAACTGTTGGAACACATGGGCAAGTACCGTAATTTCGTCCTCTCTACCGGATGCGAGGTGCCGCCCGGTGCCACCATCGAGAACATGGACGCCTTTTTCAAGACCCTCGATATCTACAACATGACCCAGGCCATCAGGACCAAATGGCTCTTTGGCGGATAGGAGAGCGGAGATGAGCTTGAAGCACAAAGTCGTTGTAGTCACCGGAGCCGGCTCCAGTCTCGGCAGGGCCATCTGCGATGTGTTCTCCCGGGAGGAAGCCCGGGTGCTGGCGGTTGCCATGGGGCCTAAGCGTATCGAGGAGCTCGCTGCCTATGCGTCGCGCCACGGCGGCGAGGTGGTGCCCTTCGTGGGCGACATGACGGTCAAGGCGGACGTGGAGGGCATGATCGACGAAGCCGTGAGGCTGTTCGGGCGGGTGGACGTGCTCATCAACAACGCCGGACTCATGGACGACTACAGCCCGGTGGGGGAGTTCGATGACGAGACGTTCGACAAGGTGTTGAAGCTCAACTTGGTTGGGCCGGCGTATGCCATGCGCAGGGTGATAAGAGAGTTTGAGGCGCAGGGTGGGGGAGTGATCATCAACATCGCTTCGGTGGGTGGCCTGTTCGGCTGCAGGGCGGGCGCGGCCTACACGGCCTCGAAGCACGGCATCATAGGGCTCACCAAGAACACGGCTCACATGTATGCCGACAAGAACATCCGCTGCAACGCCATCTGCCCGGGGTCGATAAAGAAAGAGATCGATACCCACGAGTTCCTTGATCGGCTGAACGAGAGAGGCAAGGCCATCGCAGAGAAGGGCATGAGCCTGGTTGAACGTCCTGGAGAGTCGGAGGAGATAGCCGACGTGGCCGTGTTCCTGGCCTCGGAGAGCTCGTCATACATCAACGGACAGGCGCTGGTGGTAGACGGCGGTTGGACCTGTTACTGAGCCCCGACGGAGCCGGCGACCCGCCGGAAGTGTCCCACTCAAGGTAGGAGTATAATGTGGGCACTCAGTCAGCACGGCGGAAGGGCCGGGCGTCTGAGTCTCGTGGGGGCGCCATGGTTTCGACGGGGCTCATGTCTGGGTTTAGGTAGCGAGCCGAGATCCCGGCCGTTCTCGTTAAACAGGCTGGAAAACACAATTGCCAAACCTTCATTGGCTTTGGCCGCTTAGTCTGAACAAGACTTAAGCGCCTGTCGCGCCTCCCGTGTCTGCCGGGGAGGGTCGCGGCATAAACCAGGCGGACTTACTCTCGGCGAGCGCCGCCGGCGTCGGGGGGAAACTTAGGTGGCTGGTCGGACGTACCCAGCTTCTACGGGGACGCGAGGCGAGAAACAAAGGTGGAAGCTACGCTCGTAGACACCTAGGCTCGACGGGTTTCGGACGGGGGTTCGATTCCCCCCGCCTCCACCACGGGCGCTTGCTCTCCTCCGGTCGAGGCCCTATACTTCGGCCCGATCAGGCAGCCCCGCGCGGCGTCTCTGGCAGATGCGCGCGGCGGGGGCGTAGCCGGGCTTCGCCAGCCTTCGAGCGGCGGCAGTGGGGCGACACACAAGCTCCGCGGGACGTGCAGTATCCCGCGGGGCTTTTTGCATACATAGGCCACTAGAAGGGTCGGAGGATGGCGGTCACCAACTCAGATAACAGGGCGGAGATCTCCAAGAAGAAGATGGGGGTGGCGGCGCTGTCGATCGCCTCCAACAGCGTGCTCATAGCCTTCAAGTTGGCGGTGGGCATCGTCATAGGGTCCGTGGCCGTCATCTCCGAGGCTATCCATTCGGCGATGGACCTGGCGGCGTCGGTCATAGCCTTCTTCGCCGTGAGGGTCTCGGGCCGCAAAGCGGACGACAGGCATCCCTACGGGCACGGGAAGTACGAGAACGTTTCGGGTGTGGTGGAGGCGCTGCTCATATTCGTCGCTGCAGCTTGGATCATCTACGAAGCCATCCACAAACTCATGCGGCCCGAAAGTGTCGAGATGCCCGTCTGGGGCGTGGCGGTGATGGCCGTGTCGGTGGTGCTCAACCTGATTGTGTCGCGGCGCCTTTTCAAGGTGGGCAGGGAGACCGACTCAGTCGCTCTGCAGGCCGACGCCTGGCACCTGCGCACCGACATCTACACCTCGCTGGGTGTCATGCTCGCGTTGGTGGTGGTGATGGTCGGCAGGCTGGTGGAGGCGGATGTCAACCTCGCCTGGGTAGACCCGGCGGCAGCCATCTTGGTGGCGCTGCTCATCGTCAAAGCCGCCATCGAGCTGACCTGGAACTCGGCCCGCGATCTCTTGGATGTCAGCCTCCCGCAGGAGGATGTGAGCTGGATAGACGGTTTCATAGCCGAGGGCTGGCCGGTAGTAAGGAGTTTTCACAACCTACAGACCCGCAAGTCCGGCCCCTATCGTTTCATCGACTTCCACTTGGTGGTGGAAGATACGATGTCGGTCGCTCAGGCGCATACGCTGGGTGACGAGATAGTCGACGCCATCAAGGCGCGCCTGCCCGAGACCAGGGTGCTTATCCACATCGAGCCCTGCGATTTGAAGTGCAAGGACGCCTGCGTGAGTGGCTGCTCGGTCCCGCCAGAAGAGAGGGAAGCCGGCGAGCGGACCAGTCCCGGGTCCGAACAGGGTCCCGCGGCAGGCTGAGCTCGCTGCGATGAGAGCGAGACCGTGAGTCTGCCTGTAGGCATCGCGGCCCAGATAGATGCCGAGGGCGGCAGTGTGCCCTTCGCCCGGTTCATGGAGTTGGCTCTCACTCACCCTACCGATGGCTACTACCGCAGTGATGACGTCCTCTTGGGCGCGCGCGGTCACTTCAGCACGGCTCCAGTCCTCTCGCCGGAGTTCAACCAGACCCTGGCCAGGTTGATGGAGGAGCTGATCGTGGGTATGGCGGGCGGGGCGGCCGCGCGCGTGGTGGAGCTCGGCGGGGGTGAGGGCCAACTGGCCAAGGCCGTGCTGGAAAGGCTGACCAAAGAGCGGCCCGATATGCAGCGCCGGGTGGGCTACACGATCGTGGAAGCGGGCCAAGGCATGAGTGCGCGCCAGCGCCGGGCGCTGGCGCGTCTCTCGGCGGACGGATGGCGAGTGGAGTGGGCGCCTACCCTCGCCAGCGCATTGTCAGGCGCCAAAGGGGGGACCACCCTAGTAGTAGGCAACGAGTTCGTCGACGCACTGCCGGTGCACTTGGTGGACGTGAGCGGGGACCAGGCGCGCGAGGCCTGGGTGGAATTAGAACCGTGCGCGTCCGAGGATAGCGGTGCGGCGATACGAGAGACATGGGGTGACGTCAGTCCAGAGGCCGCGGCAGAGCTGCGCTTGCTGTTCGGCACAGAAGACACCACAGCCCTGCGGTCTATCAGCCGAGACGGGAAGATCGAGTTGCGTCCAGCGGTCGGTGGACTATTGAGCGATCTGGCCGGCAAGGATGGCCCCAGTTGCCTGCTCACCGTCGACTACGGCGCTTGGTTCGGCGAGGGGACCCACGGTGTCGAGTCGGAAGCCCTGGTCGATATGACAGAAAGCGCGGCGCGCTACCAGCGCACCCTGCGCGGCTACTTCCGACACCAGACCGTGCACGATCTATATGCGCGAGTGGGTGCCCAGGATCTGACTGCCGACGTGGATTTCCGGGCTCTCGATGTTCACGGCCGAGTCGCCGGATTCGAGGCGGTGCTCTTTGCGTCGGTGGCGACGATGCTTTTGGGCGACAGGGGGGCAGAGCGACTCACGGGGCTAGAGAGGGGGGCGGAGCGGTCTCTGGACCTCGACCGGCGGGCTTCGGCCCTAAGGGCGCTGCTCGACCACCAAGGGGTCGGGGGAGCCTTCAAGGTGATGCTGCAGGTCAGTGCGTAGTGGTCGTCGTGGCGGAGCCGGTCGTGGTGGTCGTGGCTGGGCCTGAGACGGTCGTGGTGGTGGAGCCCGAGATAGTGGTCGTGGTGTCTGACGCCCCGGTGTCGCTGCCCACGGGGGGCGCGCCGAAGTGGGCGACGTCGCCATCGCGGTACAGCTTCAGCCCTCGCTGTGCGCTGAGGCTGGTCAGCCTGTCGAGGATGCGTGCTGCGGACTTACCTGTGACCACGGCGGGGATGCCGAAACTGTCGCTCAGATACACCGGAACAATGGTGCCCCACGGAGCAGACCCGTCACGCGGGATGGAGACCTGGAGCACGAACGCCTCACCTGTGATGCGCGAATAGTGGTCGAACACGAAGTCGCCCATGCTGTAGACGATCAGCCGGTCTTTGTAGATCTCCAGGCCTTGGACGACATGGGGGTGATGCCCCAGTATCAGGTCGGCTCCGGCATCGATGAGTGCGTGCGCTCGACTGATCTGGCGCGAGTTGGCCCCAACCTTGTACTCGACGCCCCAGTGCAGGCTGACGATCACAAAATCCGCTTCCTTGGCCGCGGCCTTGACTCTGTCTGCCAGTGCTTTGGTGGCTGCGCTGCTAGAAGAAACGTAGTAGTTGCCCGGCCTCTCCGAAGTGGCGGCAAAGCCGGACCCGATCTCCGATGCGGCAATGACGGCGACTTTGCCTGCCGGGGTATCGATGATCGCTGGGGCCGAAGCCTTATCGAGGCTCTCTCCCGCTCCAGCGTGCTTGATGGCCGCGGTGTCAAGTCTGGAGATGCAGTCGGCGAGAGCCTTCCAGCGGTAGTCGAGGCTGTGGTTGTTAGCGAGGCTGACTACGTCTACGCCGGCCGAAGTGAGGCCGTCCAGCAATGCCGGACGAGCCCGGAAGGTATATTCCTTGCTTACGAGGCGTGAACCCGTGTCTGAGATGGAGCCTTCCAGATTGACGAAGGCAACGTCGGCCGCCTCAAGGTACGGCTTCACGCCCTCGAATGCCGCGGGGCCGCCGTTCTTGTCCACAAAGGTCCCGACCTTTCTATCACCCATGACATCGCCGCCAGCGGCGACGGTGAGTTGGGCCGGGATGGTGGTAGTAGTGGTGGGCGCCTCGGTGGTGGTAGGCATCAAGGTGGTGGTGGGCGCCTCGGTGGTGGTGGGCATCGAGGTGGTTGTAGTGGGGGCGCGGAAACCCCCGGTCAGCGATGCCCAGATGAGAAAAGCGGCACCGGCCAGCGCGAGGACCCAAAAGAGAGTCACTACGACGATGAACGTGCGCGATTTGCGCGGATTCCCGCTTGTGCCCGGATAAGTCATGTCGGTGAGTATAATAGCCCAATGCGTCCGGTCGGAAGAGGAGACACTGGCAAACGGGTAGTGGATATCCAGACGCGTCTGGCGGCCCTGGGATACTACTTGGGGAACGAGGGCGCGGACGGTGTCTTTGGCCCGAACACTGAGAAGGCCATACGGGCGTTCCAGCAAGGTCGTCTACTGTGCGCCGGCGGCGTCGTAGAGGCCAACACTTGGACCGAGCTTGTCGAAGCGGGCTGCAGGCCGGGCGAACGGCTTCTGTACCTACGTGTTCCCTTCATGCGCGGCGATGACGTTCTCGCGTTGCAGCGCCGCCTGGATGAGTTGGGTTTCGACTGCGGTCCGGTGGACGGCATCTTCTCGCCCGCTCTCGAGGTGGCCGTCACCGAGTTCCAACGGAATACTGGGCTGAACGTCGACGGCATCGTGGGGGATACCACTATCGATCGCCTGCGGCTGCTCCAGAAGAGCGGCGTAGCCGACATCGCCGGCAACATACCTGACCGCATGAACGGCTACGTGGGACTGCGCTCGCTCTCCGGACTGCGGGTGTGCGTGGACCCCGGCCACGGTGGCACAGACGATGGGTGCCTCGGGGTGGACGATCTCCGCGAAAAGGATGTGAACCTTGCGCTGGGCATCGAGCTGGCCCGGTTGCTGACCGAGCGGGGGGCCGTCACTCATCTCACGCGCGAGGACGACAGCACCATCGCCCTCTACGATCGCACCGAAGAGGCCGGCGCTTGGCAACCGGACCTCTACGTGTCACTTCACCACAGCACCAATCCCAGCGCCAAGGCCCAGGGGGCGGCGGCGTACTACTTCGCCAATAGCGCTTACGAGTCGAAACGCGGCAAGCGCCTCGCCGGCTACATCGTCGATGCGCTCGTGCGCGAGCTTGGCCGGGTCGACCTGCGCAAGCACGGCCGCAACTATGCGTGTCTGCGAGAGGTGAAACCGCTCGCGGTCATGGTGGAACCAGGCTACCTCAGCCATCCCGAAGAGGGTCCCCTGTTGGCCGACCCCGAGATAATAGTCAGAGAGGCAGTGGCAATAAGCCACGGCATCGAAGCCTACCTTGCCCGCCTCTAGGTGCCGGGGAGTACGAACATGAAGCCGATAGCGGTCCACTACCACCCTCTCTTCATCGAACACGAGACCGGAGAGCACCCCGAGAACAAGAAGCGACTCATCGTCGCCAAGAAGGCGCTCGAGGAAAGCGGTCTGGTCCTGGAGTGGGTCACCCCTGAGCCGGCTCCCATCGCGGCTATCGCGCGGGTGCACGATACCGGCTACATCGAGACCATCCGCGAAGTCGCCGAGAAGGGCGGAGCTTGGATGGACGCGGACACGGTAGTCTCGCCCAAGTCGTACGATGCGGCTCTGTTGGCTGCAGGGTCTGGTCTGATGGCGGTCGAGCGCGCCTTGGCAGATGGACAGCGGGCGTTCCTGTTGGTCAGGCCCCCGGGCCATCATGCGTGTCGCGCTCGAGCGATGGGCTTCTGTCTCTTCAACAACATCGCGATAGCGGCAGCCTATGCGCTCGCCGAACTGGGACTGGAGCGCGTCCTCATAGTTGACTGGGACGTCCATCACGGCAACGGTACGCAGGCCGCCTTCTACGACGACCCCCGGGTCGTCTTCTTTAGCATGCATCAGGCCGGTCATTACCCGGGAACGGGCATGGCCCGCGAGGTGGGCTCCGACGGGGCGGCAGGGTCCACCATCGATGTGCCGCTGCAGGAGGGAGCGGGCGACGGGGCCGTGCGGCTCGCGTTCGATTCTCTGCTGCTTCCGGTGGCCAGGGCCTTCCGCCCACAGCTGGTGCTGGTGTCGGCGGGATACGACCCTCAGGACGGGGATATCTTGGGCGGCCTGAGCTTCTCGCAGGACGCGTTTCAGTGGATGGCGGCCACGCTCACGGAGCTCTGTGCGGAGGTCGGGGCGGCAGGGCCGGTGTGTTTCCTGGAAGGCGGCTACGTCCCGGATATGGAGGCGAAGTCCATCGTGGCCACCATAACGGGTCTGCAGGGCGAGATGCCGGAGTTCGAAAAGGCCGCTTCAGCGGACGAAAAAGCCGACGTGCGCGAGGCTCTGGAAGAGGCAAGACCCTACTGGAAAGGCGTTCTCTAGAGCCGGCGCACCCTTCTTTCGCACAAGGGACGCTCAAGTTAGCTGTCACTTCCTCCGAATAAGTGATAAGAATTGTCTTAACACAGTCCCAAAGTGGGCTGGAGGGGGCAGATGAAGTCTGTAGACGAGCTACTACGTAAGGTCGCCGAGACCGCGGCGTCGGATCTCCATCTCAAGGTGGGGAGTCCGCCGGTCGTCCGCGTGGACGGTGAATTGGTCAACCTGGATGAGCCACCCTGCTCTCCGGACGACACCAAGGACTTTGCCGCCGGTCTGATGACCGACAAGCAGCTACGTCGTTTCAGCGAGACCAACGAGATCGACTTCGCCTACAGCGCCCCCAACGTAGGCCGCTTTCGTGTGGATATCTACAGACAGCGCGGCACGATCTCCATCGCGCTGCGCCGCGTTGTCACTCGCGTACCCGACTTCTCCGAGCTCAATCTGCCACCGGTGGTGCAGAAGCTGGCGTTGGAGCCGCGCGGGCTGATCCTGGTCACCGGTACCACGGGCTCCGGCAAGACCACCACCATCGCCTCCATGATCGACCACATCAACCGCAACCTGCGCAAGCACATCGTCACCATCGAAGATCCCATCGAGATCCTTCACAGGGATCAGAAGTCCATCATCAACCAGCGCGAGATCGGGCTGGATACCGAGAACTACACCACGGCCCTCAAGTACGTGCTGCGCCAGGACCCGGACATCATCTTTATCGGAGAGATGCGCGAAGAAGAGACGGTGCGTACGGCACTCACGGCTGCGCAGACCGGGCACTTTGTCCTCTCCACGCTGCATACCATCGACGCGGCAGAGACCATCAACCGCATAATCGACTTCTTCCCGCTGCATCAGCAGGAGCAGGTGAGGGTCATGTTGGCCGGCTCGTTGCGCGGCATCATCTCCCAGAGGCTCTTGGTACGCTCGGACGGCATGGGCCGGGTGCCCGCCGTCGAGGTCATGTGCATGACGGGCCGCATGCGCGACCTCATCATCGACCCAGCGCAGACGCACACCATCCAGACAGCGGTAGCAGAGGGCGATTTCTACGGCATGCAGACCTTCGACCAGAGCCTGCTGAGTCTCTACGAACAAGGTCTCATCAACCTGCAGGATGCGCAGATGGTGGCCGGCAATCCGCAAGACTTCCGCCTACTGGTGGAGGCGCGCGGGCACGCCATGCCGGTGACCGGCTAGTCCCTACGCCGCCTCTTGCGCGTGCGCCCTTCGCGGCGCTTTGTCTCCACTTCCGCTAGACGCTCTCTGGCGGCATCGCTGAGCCCATGCTCCCGCGTGATCACTCGTTTCTGATCCTTGGGCTTGAAACCCACCAGGTGGTTCATGAGTCCACCGAGCAGGGTCAAGAATATGGCCAAGAACATGAGGGCGAACGCGCTCTTGGACATCGGCGCACCGAGCAGCGCCAAGACCTGCAAGAAGAGGTAGTTGCCCAGCGCCGTAAGTCCAAAGAATCCGAAGGCTCGGCCCCGATTCACCTTGAACTTCGGAAACGGCCGGATGGTGCTGTTGATGGCGGCCAGTATCACGGCAAGGACTATGGCCAACCACAACTTCTTGACCAGCGTAAACTGGGATATCAGGGTGTCTACGAAATACAGGCCGATGAAGAAGGCGACCGCGTTCGTCATCCATCGGTATACGAACCTCAAGCGTCACCTCCGGGTGGCGTTTGTTCTTTGATCTGAGGCCCCCCCTCGTAGCGGCAGGCCAGGGCGGAGGCTGTGTCCCTGATCTTGTCCCGGGCTGAGGCCGGGTACTCAAGGACGGCGTCTCCGAGGTATCGGACGACCTCCTGCACTATCCAGGTTTCATCCATGTAGGGCACGAGCGCCTCCAGACGGCCGTCTGCGCGCGGGGTGCACCTAGTGCCCCTCTCTTCGAGATTGGTGCGCCACCGAGGGTGGAACACTATGGTGGCCCAGGTGGTCGCGGCGGCGGCCGGTACCTCGCCGGTGCGGCGCCGGCTAAGGTCCACCTCGGCGCGGGGAGCGAAGACCTCACCGGTAGGCTGAGCCGCGCAGATGCGCTCCAGCTTGAAGGTCCTCTGTGCTCCCGCTCTGAGGCAGAAGGCCTCTAGGTACCAGCCGTCGGGGCAGTGGAAGAGCAGGTAGGGCTCCACCATCCGTTCCCCCAACTCCTGCCGGGTGGTGGTGAAGTACTTGATCTCCACCAGGGTGTGGTCGCGGATGGCTCGGTTCAGGGTCGCCACGATCTGTGGGTCGGGAGGCATGACCTCGTCCACGATGACCGTCGGCTGGGGATGACCTTCGCCGACCAGCCTGTCGACTTTTGCCCGCACGCTGGCAAGCGATTCCAGGCCCTCCACTGCAAAGGTGTCGCCCACCAGGTCAAGGGCCAAGAGGAGGGCCTTGGCCATCGCCGGAGAGAGGCGCGCGGGTTCGGAGAACACGTCGGCCATGACCTCGCGTATCACTTCGACGCCTTCGTCCAGCGCGTTGGCGGTCAGGGCGTAAGTGCCTCCGCCGAAGTTCACCAGGTTGATCAGTGCCAGGTCCTCTTCGACCTCGGCGCGGCTCATGCCCAGATCGGTCTCGAGCGCCTGCCAGGTCACCAACTCAGGGCGCCGTTCGTCCAGCAGATAGGAGAGCAGCGACATGGTGCGCGCCAGGTGCTCCGGGGCGATGGGCTCCACCTTGGTGCGGCCTGTAGCCTGAGGGTGCGAGGGCGCGGCTTTCTGAGGCCTGCGTGTCGGCGATTCGGGAGCGGGAGTCGCGTGGGCAGGCTGGGCAGCAGGCGCGGGGTCCTCATGGTCGTGACTCACCTTTAGCAGTAGTTCGCGGGCCGTCGCCCGCAACTCCGGCGGATCCAACACTTCGGAGCACCCGCCCAGGCTGGTGAGCCACGAGAGGAGCAGAGACTCGTCAGCGAAGGGGACCGCGAAGGTCGCGAAGCCCTCGGCATCGGCCAGCCAGCGGACGTGCGGGGCCAGCCGTTTGACCCACCAGGACAGGTCTTCTCCGACGCTGATGGTGGCGGTGCCGATCACCGGTCCGATCAGCCACGGGGGTCGGGCTCGGTACTCTTCGGTGTCGTAGTCGGCAGGGATTGTGAAGTCGCGGGGCTTCTCAGTCGGGAAGCCCACTGGTCCCTTGATCCTGCCCACTCGGAAAGTGCGCAGGGCGGAGCGCTGATGGTCGCGGCCTACCAGGTACCAATGGCCTTGGATGAGAAAGAGGCTGTACGAATCCACCGTCCGGTCTTGGGCGGCACCTTCAGCCGCGGGATACGAGAAGCGGACGGTCTTGCCGCGGGAGACAGCATCCTCCAGCCGAGACAACTGGCGGCCGGCCAAACGGGCGTCCTCGTCAGGCGCGAAGACCACGGGTAACTGCTCCAACTCTTCGCGCACCAGGTCCTGCCGGCCTCTCAGGATCGCCGTGAGCGCCAAACGGAGGGGCCGCGCATAGGCGAAGCGGCCGTCGAGCGCAGCCAGGGCAAGAGCGAGCGCCTTCTGCTCGGCCGGGGAGAACTCCACGGCCGGCAGCCGGAAGTCGTCCGGCTGCAGATAGTAGAGCTGCACCGTGTCCGACTCAGCGGTCTCGGCGCTGCTGAGTACCCCCACGTCGATGCCTATCTTGGCCAAATCGGCGCGGTCTCCGTGGAAGCGGCGCGCGAAGGTGTCGTCGGTCATGTCGGAATAGCCCTCCACGCACTCCTGGACCTCGCGCGCAGTGAAGGAGCGCGGACGGCTGAGGAGGAACGAGAGGAGGGATAGCTGTCGGATGAGCTTGTCCTCGTCGCGGCTCATGTCGTAAGACTAGCGCACAACGGCCGGAGCGGTCAGCGTCTGTCCGGATAGGACTCTACAATGGATTTTACATGAGCGCGGCGACCCAAAGCGGCATCTCCCTGGTACTCGGCCCACCCAACTCGGGTAAGCGCGGCCTCGCGCTGGAGTGGTGGCAGGAGCGGTTGGAGAGGAGGCCGTTGGTCGTCATGCCCACAGCTCCGGATGCCCGAGACATGTCGGCCGAGATGGCCCGACGCATGGGCGGACTCGTGGGACAAGCCCCCGCCCTTACCTTCACAGGGCTGGTCGAGACCGTTCTAGGCCGCTCCGCCAGGCTTGTCGGGGAGTTCGAGCGTGCCTTACTGGTGGCGGAGGCGTTGCGGTCGGTCCCGCTGGAGGCGCTTGGCCCGGTAGCGCACCTTCCGGGTGTGGGCAACGCCGCCGATAGGCTGCTGCAGGACTTGGGGGAGAGCGGCAGACAGGTCGCCGAGGTGAGCGACGTCCTGAAACTCTGGGCGACTGCCGAGCCGGACGCGGCTCCTTTGGCCCGGGATGTGCAACGCCTGCTCACGGCCTACCAGGAGGCACTGGAGCGACTGGGGCTCACCGACCAACCTTCGGCGGTGCAGATGGCAACTGCCGCGGCCGCAGGGTGGTCGAGCCCCGTCGCTCTCTGCGGGTTCACGTCGTTCACGCGCGGCCAGAGGGCGCTGGTGCAGAGGCTTTCGCGCGAGACTGAAGTACTCGTCACTCTGAGCCACGAACGCGAAAGCGGCTATGGGCTATGCGCCCCAAGGGAAGCGGAGTGGTGGATAGAACAGGCCGACGAGATCATCGACGTCAGCCCGCGGACCCGGGCGTACGCGTCGGCGGCCATCGCCCATCTCGAACGCTTTCTCTTGAGCGGCGAGATCCCCTCGTCAGACCCTCCGGCGCAGAAGGAGGGCGAGGGGGTGCGGTTTCTGCTCTCCTCCGGTCGCCGCGCCGAGGCGATGTCGGTCGCGGAGCAGGTGGCGCGGCTCATCAGAGCGGGCTTCGACCCTGGCGGCATCGCCATCGTCGTGAGGCAGGTGCGGACGTGGGGGCGGCTGCTGGGCGATGTGTTCGCCTCGTGTGGCATCCCTTATCAGACCGACGCCAGCGAGCGGCTGGGCGAGACGGGCTTGGGCTACGCTTTCTTGCAGGCTCTCAGGGGCATGGTGGCCGATGATGCCGACGCGCTCCTGTCCTTTCTGCGGAGCCCATACGCGGGTGCCGCCTCCGAGGAGGTCTGCGACCTCGAGACTCGCTACAGGCAAGGGGTAGCCCGCGGGGCCAGCGCACTGTGCGTGCTCACCGACCGCCGGACGATGGAGGCTTTGGAGCCGGTCATGGCTATGGTGCGGCGTCTGCCCGGCGCGCCCGCGGTGCGGAGCCTCGACTTGGCAGCGGCCGGGGTCCTTGCCCGGCGCATGCTCTTGGCCACTGTCAAGGGCACGACGGTCGGCAGCATGGAGTTGGAGGCCGACGCTCGAGCCTTCAGGGCTTTGCAGGCCGCGCTGGAGGCGATGGGGCGATGGACCCCTGAAGCCGAGCCGCAGATTGCTTTGCGTCTGCTTGCGCAGGCCGGGGTGCCCGCGCCGCCGCAGACCGATCTGGGGGCCGTGCAGATAGTCAGTGCGAAGCGGGCCAGAGCGCGCAGGTTCGACGCCGTGTTCGTGCTGGGATTGGTGGAGGGAGAGTTTCCGGGTCAGCCGGACGTGCCCTCTCTGCTCAGCGCCGGCCGGCGGCTCGCACTCGACCGGGTGGCGGGCGAGCTGCTGCCTTCAGACCCCGAGAGCGACCGGGCGTTGTTCGTGGGCGCCGCCACCAGAGCTTGGCGCCTGTTGTACCTGAGCGCGCGCGACACAGAGGATGACGGGGGGGAGGCGGTACCCTCGCGCTTCTGGAGCGAAGCCAAGGCCCTGCTGGGTGCGGGACAAGATTCGCACGAGTGGCGGACTCTGGCCGACCAGGTGTTCAGGGCCGGGTCGGCGCCGTCGCTGCGCCATTACCTCAGGGCGCGCGCCGCGGAAGGCCGAGGGTTGGGGGCCGTAGGCGTCATGGTCCCCGCGTGGCGTCGCGTGCCTGACCGTCTCACGGAGCCGGAGGTGCTCACTGAGTTGCAGGGTCTGGACTGCTTCAGTCCCTCGGCACTGGAATCGTACGCGGGCTGTCCGTTCGCGTGGTTCGTGGACCGGGTGGTGGGCAGGGAGGAGTTGGAGGCAGAGCTTGACGGCAGAGTGTTGGGTGATCTCATCCACGGTGTGCTCAGCAGGTGCTACCGCTCCCTGCAGGAGGACGGCCTGCTGCCTCTGGCGCCCGAGCGTTTGGCGGAAGCGCAGAAGCGGGCGGATGCTCTCATAGGGCAGGAGGTCGAAGGGCCGGACTGTCCGGGCTCGGCGGCCGAACGGCGGGTCGCAGCGTTCAAGTTGCGCAGCATGGCGCGGCGCCTGTTCCAGGCAGAAGCGGCGTCGGGGGGCTGCTTGGTGTTCCAGACGGCCGAGGTCAGGGTGGGGGCTGCGGACGGGGTGGATATCGGTGGCCTGCGCGTCCGCGGGCGCATAGACCGCATCGACGGCACTCCCGACGGCGAAGGTCGTTTCGTGCTCGACTACAAGAGTGGGAGCATCCCGTCACCATCGGCCATAGGTACGGCGGAGGGCCTGCAGCTGCCGCTGTACCTGCTCGCCTTGGAGGCCGAGGAGCAGGGGCCTGGCACGTTGGGCGGGGCCTATGTGTCGCTCTCAGAGGGGGCGGTGTCCGGCGTGGTGAACGCCGGGCGTGAGGGGCTCCTGGGCGCCCGAGCAGGTAGATGCCGTTCACTGGAAGAGGCTGAGTGGCGGACCCTGGGCGAACAGGTGTTGGGCATCGCGCAGACAGCGGCTGAAGGCATGCGCGCGGGCATCATCGCACCCAAAGCAGATCGGGCCTGTCCGGCCTGGTGTGATCTTGCCCCTGCGTGCCGGTCTCGGCAGGGGGGATACAGGCCGTGAGCGGCGTGAGCGACATGGGGCTTTCGCAGGCCCAGGAAGCGGCGGTTATCGACACCGGACCGCAAGTGCTGGTAGCGGCCGCGGCCGGTAGCGGCAAGACCAGACTGCTGGTGGCCGCAGTGGTCAAGGCGCTGGTGGAGGAGCAACTTCCGGTCGAGCGACTGGTGGCGGTCACTTTCACGCGCAAGGCCGGAGCCGAACTAGCTTCTCGCGTGCGCGAGGCCCTACATGCTTGTGGGCGGCCCGACCTGGCGCGGGCTCTGGACTCCGCGGCCGTGGGCACCATAGATTCACTATGCCGCCGGTTGGTGAAGGACCAGGCTCTGACCGTGGGGGTCGACCCTGCGTGTGCGGTGCTGGAGGCCGAAGCGGCCGAGTTGGTCAAGAAGGAGGTCATCGGCAAGTCCTGGGAGGTCACTGTCGAGCGGGCCGACGAGACTGCGCTCGAGGTACTGGCCGCGCAGGGCAAGAACCTCTGCAGAGACGTCGTGGCCCTATATGACCGTCTGAGGGGACTGGGCCAGGACGAGCCCCAGATCATCGTGCCCGGCGCGGGTTCCGAAGAGGAGGCGAGAGAGCTTCTGGCGGGGGCGCTGCGGCGGGCGCTTGCGGCAGGCGCGGCGAACCCGAAGCCATCGGTCTCGCTGGCCGGCGACCTCGACAAGGTAAGGAGAGGTCTGGACTGGCTGGAGGGGGCCGCGGCCGAACGCAATGGTGAGGCCGGGCTGCGGGCCAGCGCCGGCTTCTTCCCCAGCCGGCGGACGCGTGGCATGGAGGAGCACTTCGAGCCGGTGCGTTCCGCGCTCGCGGCCTACCGGTGCGTGCTGGCAGAGGCGAAGCTGAGGTCACTCGTGGACGTGGTGAACACGCTGCTTGCGGAGTTCCATCGCCGCTACACGACCCGCAAAGCCGAGCATGGACTGTTGGACTTCGCCGACCTGGAGCTCAAAGCGCGAGCCTTGCTCACTCAGTCGTCCTCCGACGGCGCAGGGGCCGGACCCCTGTGCGGCTCGTACCTGCTGGTGGACGAGTTCCAAGACACCAATGAGTTGCAGTGCACCATCCTGAGTGGTCTGGGAGCGGAGCGAGTGCTCATGGTCGGGGACGAGCGCCAGAGCATCTATCGCTTCCGGGGCGCCGATGTCGACGTGTTCAAGAGGCGTCGAGGAGCGCTGGCCTCCGGGGAGGGCCAGGGACGGCCCGGCGGGCTGCACAGACTCGACGTCAACTACCGCAGCGCCCCTGAGATCCTAGAGTTCGTCAACAGCTTGTTCTCGCAAGAGGGTCTCTTTGGCGAGGAGTTCGCCCTGTTGACCCCCGACCCAGACAGGGTGCCCCTGCTGCCGGCGGCCGCGCCGGCGCGCGTGGAGGTACTGGTGGCCGAGCGGCGGCGGGAGGGCGAGGGAGACGGGCGTCTGGTCGCCATGCAACAGGCCGAGGCCGAGGCCTTGGCCGCTCACGTACGCGGCATGGTGGACCAGGAGGGTTGGCGGCAGCGCGACGTGGTGGTCTTGCTGCCGACTCAGACCCAGGTGGAGCTCTACAAGGACGCGTTGGAGGCGCAGGGCCTCAAGGCATATCTCGTCCGCGGCAAGGGCTACTACGCGCAAGAAGAGGTCACCGACGTCATCTGTCTCTTGCGTCTGCTGCTGAATCAGCATGACGACTTGTCGATGGTGAGCGTACTCCGGTCGCCCCTGGTGGGCATGAGCGACGACGGGCTCTATCTGTTGGGCAGAGAGAGGCGGGCCCGCAAGGCGAGGTCGCTGTGGGACGCGACCCGGGGCAAAGCGGTCGAGGCTCTCAGCGCGGCCGACCAAGAGGCGCTCGCGCTGCTGGTGGAGCGGATGGCGCAGACAAGGCTGCGCGTCGGCAGGCCGGGGCTTGCTCGACTCATCGACGACACCATCAGTGCGTTCTCCTACGACCTGTGCCTGCTGGAGGCGCCCGACGGGGCCCGGCGGTTTGCGAACGTGCGCAAGCTCATGCGGCTGGCAGAGGAGTTCGAACTGGCCAGCGGGCCCGACTTGGCCGCCTTCCTGTCGGTGGTCAGATCCACCGAGCAGGTGAGCGACCGGGAGGGTAGCGCGCCCACCCTAGGCGAGGGCGACGACGTGGTGCGTGTGATGACCGTGCACCAAGCCAAGGGGCTGGAATTCCCCGTGGTCGTGCTGGCGGGTTTGGGGGCGGATGGACATCGCCCGGAGACCTCCACTTTCGCGGTGGGTAGTGACGGTCGGGTGGGGCTGTTCCTCAAGGGCTACCGCAACCCCACCTACGAGGGGTACGACCCCCATTGGGGTCCGGCCGCGCAGATCGCTGCCGAGGAAGTGGTTCGGGAGCAGGAGGAGGACGTACGTTTGCTCTACGTCGCCATGACCAGGGCTCAGGAACGGCTGGTGCTCGTCGGAGCCCGTCCGACGAAAGATTCCATGGAAGGCAGCCGGATCGGCCGAATCGTGGCGGGTCTGGGACTTTCGGCCTTTCCGGCGAGCGGAGAGGTGGCCTCTGTCGAGGGCCTCTCGGCCGCCGTGGTGGGTGTGGCGCCCGCGGCGGCTACGCAGCCTCGTGCAGCCGCATCGGGAGCCGACGCGGGCGGGTTCGGCGACACACCCGGGTTCGGCGACGCGGTGGTTTCCCCCGAGCCCGACCCTCCGCGCTTCTTGGAGTTGCCCTCCGCTAACAGCGCACCCACGCGCCTGAGCTTCTCGGCGCTCGCGGCCTACCAGAGGTGTCCCCGGCAGTTCTATCTCGAGCGGGTGTTGGGCTTGACTATCGCCGGCGAGGTCTCGACCGATGAGAAGGGCTACCCGGAGACATCGCGCGAGCCCCTACTCGATGCCGATGAGGCGCGTGCGGGCCGCGACGTGGGCATCCTGGTGCATCGGTTGCTGGAGCAGTCGGCAGTGAGCAGCGCGCGTCCGGACGCCGAGGCGGTGCGCTCGGCGGCAGTTGGCGCGCTCGAGCAACTCGGTATGAGGCTGTCGGCGCAGGAGCTCGAGCGGGCGGTCGCGCTCACCTTGGCGGTGTGGGACTCGCCGGTGGCCGGTCGGCTGGGCCTCGAGTCGGCCGCTCGGGAGGCTCAGTTCCTGTATGCCGTGGGGGGCACGGTGGTGTCGGGCATCATGGACCTCCTCTGCCGTGAGCCCGAGTGTTGGCTGGTCACCGACTACAAGACCAACGCCCTGCGCGGACGTCCGGTCGCTGAGGTGGCGGAGCCGTACGCGCTGCAGTGCGCAGTGTACGGGTTGGCGGCGCTCCGTGCCGGAGCGCCTTCAGTACAGATGGATCTTCTCTTCCTGGAGGACCCGAGCGAGATGGTGAGCGTCAATTACGACTCCGTAGACGTGTCTCGCCTGGAGCGGGAGTTGATAGGAGCCTTCAGCGGACTCCGGCAGGGCAGTTTTCCGCGGCAGACAGGCAAGGAGTGCGAGCGCTGTCCGGTGGTGGCAGTCTGCAAGGCCATGGTGGCCGACTGAGCGATGGTATAGAATAGGCGGCCGCCGGCGGAGTCGGCGAAGCAGCTTTCGGCGGGGTGTAGCGCAGCCTGGTAGCGCGCATCGTTCGGGACGATGAGGTCCCGGGTTCAAATCCCGGCACCCCGACTTCTTGTGTGGCCTATTCTCCTACGGCCATGAATATCACCACCAGCACGTGGGTGCTCGACTCTTCCAGCGTTGTCGACTTGGGTGTCTTCGCGCTGCCCGCGGTGGTGGGCGGAGCCGTGGAGGTGGTGTACTCCCAACTGCTGGTCGCCGGCGGCGCCGAGAGCGAGGCCGAGAGTTCGGCCAGCGAGTACTTGTCCTGGAGCATCGCCTCGGCCCACGTGGTCACCTCGAGGCCCGGCTCAAGGCTCAAACAGACATACAGTCCCAGTGAATCGCACAGGGAGTTCAGAAGGTCTACCACGGCCGCGGAGTCGTCTCTGGGTACGTAGGCCGCGAAGGCTCTGACGTCCGGAGACAGGTTTGAGTCCATAAGCCGGAGACCGGTCGCTCCGGTGAGCTCGGAGGCCACAGTGTCGGCCTGGGCGGCCGAGACCGGAGCGCCGTCAGTGGTGGCGAAGAAGAAGTAGGCCGGTGAGGTCGCACTAGAGAGGCCGGTCACCATGGCGCTCTTCTCTTGCAGATACGGTCCGGACGGCTGCAGTGGCGTCGCCGCACGGGCAGGGTTGCTGGCGGTCAAGCCCGCGGCGGCCTCGCTGGAGTCGGTCGCGTTCTCGCCCGATCCCAGGAGGGCGGGGCTGGTGGTAGTGGAGAAGGCGGCCTCCGCGTCCCTGAGGGTCTGCGCCGAACCGGTATCGGACGAGAGAGTGGCCGCCAGGGTGGTCATGGTCTCGTCAAGTCCGGCCGGGGTGCGGGTGAAGGTGAGCGCCAGCGCCAGGGCCAGCACCGCGGCAGCTCCGGCCAGAGCGGGCAGCCAGGGGCCGGCCGGACTCAGCAGCGCGCGCTTCCGCCGCTCGGCCCTGCGGGCGGAGCGGCGCGCGGCGCGCACGGACTCCGTGGTCCGGGACACCTTCTCGAAGACCTGGGCCTGCAACTCCGCGGGCGCCTCGGCCAGAGGGGTCTGCCGGAACAGGGCCAGCGCGGACTGCTGCGCGGTGAGACGGCGGGCACACTCCGGGCAGCCGTCAAGATGAGCTTGCACAGCCGCTTTGGTGGAAGTATCCAGGGAGCCGTCGACGTAGTCGACAGCCAGTTCGGCCCAGTCGTCCAGGTGGCCGGAGATCACCAAACCGGACGACAGAAGCGGATCGTTTGTCTTTCTGCCCCGCACCATCACTTCTCTTCCCCTATCGAGCCCGTGCGTGGGACGCCACTGCCGACATCCGGGTTCCGTGGGTTTTGTACGGAATTTGCGGGAACCTCATAGCCGGACGCGACGAGCGCTGTCGCGAGGGCTTCGCGGGCCCTGAAGATGCGGGATTTGATGGTGCCTTCCTGCACGCCCAGGATTTCGGCGGCCTCCACATAGGGGAAGCCCAGCAGGTCGCAAAGCACCACGGCGAACCGGAAACCCTCATCCAATTCCATGAGCGCGGTCCTGAGGGGAGCGGAGAGCCCGTCCATCGCCGGGTCTATGCCGTGGCGCCCGGTGGCCACCACCGCCGCGGCCCCGCTGGGCCCGGAGAGGTCGTCGATGATCTCGGCCTCCATGGGCTCGGGCTTGTGGCGGCGCAGATGGTCGTAGGCGGCGTTGACTGCGATACGGTGAAGCCACGTGCCGAACCGCGCCTCGCCCTTGAAGGAGTCGAGGTTCCTGAAGGCCTTTATGAAGGTCTCCTGCGCGACGTCGGCCGCGTCCCAATGATTGCCGAGCGTGCGCAAGGCCAGGTTGTATACGCGGCGTTCGTGACGGCGGTACAGCTCGGTCAGGGCGCTGTCATCGCCCGACCGCGCACGCCCGACCAGTTCGATATCGTCGTCGCAAACTTGCTCAGTGAGGTTCAAGCTCAGTATTGCTCCCTCGGTCGCCCGCGAGTGCACCTTGCGCCATTCTAACAGCGGGGGCTATGGTAGCGTCCATAGGAGGAGTGATATTGGCGGAGAGAGGTGAGCCCGATGGCGGACGAAGAGGCAAGACAAACAGAGACCGACGAGCGCGATGAGGCCGAAGCGATGGCGCGTCTGCGCGAAGAGATCAACAATCTGCCGGTGAGCGAACACCTGGTGTATATGCTGCACTCGCTGTCGTCGTTGGCCGTGGACCGTCTGGGCCTAGCGGAGGGCGCAGCGGCGCGGCGCGACCCGGCACAGGCCCGTCTGGCCATAGACGCCTTCAAGGCGATGCTGGGTGTTCTGGAGCCGGAGCGGCCGGCGCAGGAGATAACCGGCTACCGAGGCATGCTGGCTCAGCTGCAGATGGCCTACGTGGGAGCGCTGAGCGCGCGCCCGGCGGCAGAGGCTCCTGAGGCCGCGGCCCCGGACGGCTCTGCGACTCCGCAGGCGCCCGAGGCGGCCGACGAACCGGCAGCCGAGGCTTCAGCCGCCGCGGCCACCGAACAGGCCGCCGAGCCGGCCCCCGCGCCCGCCAAGAAGGCCGCGAAGCCGCGCGCCGGCGCAGGCGGGGCGAGCGGCACAGCAGGGGCGAGCACCAAGAGGGCCCCGGGCGGCGCCGCTAAGGGCGGCAAGAAGGGCTCGTGATAATCTGTCGCCCGTCAGGCTAGGACGGCGCTTCGGTCTCCAAAGGAGGGACATGGCAGTCCAGATAGGCATCATCGGCGGTAGCGGCCTCTACGACATGGAGGAGCTCACCGAGCGTGAAGAGATCAAGCTGTCGACGCCGTTCGGCGACCCGAGTGGGCCCTACGTCATGGGCACTCTGCGGGGCCGGCGCGTGGCCTTCTTGTCGCGGCACGGGGTGGGCCATCGCATCATGCCATCGGAGCTGAACTTCCGGGCGAACATCTTCGGCTTCAAGTTGCTGGGGGTGGAGCGCATCCTCTCGGCGAGCGCGGTGGGAAGCTTCAAGGACGAGTATCCGCCCCTCAGCGTGGTGGTGCCCGACCAGTTCTTCGATAGGACCCAGCGGCGCATCAGCACCTTCTTCGGCCGGGGCATTGTCGTGCACGTCTCCTTTGCCCATCCGGTCTGTCCCGACCTGAGCCGCATCGCGTTCGAGTCAGCCAGGACTGTGGGGGCACGCGTGGGGAGACGGGCTCATATGGGCGGTACCTATGTGTGCATAGAGGGACCCCAATTCTCGACCTTGGCCGAATCGAAGCTGTACAAGAGCTGGGGGATGGACGTCGTAGGCATGACCAACCTGCAGGAGGCCAAGCTGGCCCGCGAGGCCGAGATCTGCTACACCACCATCGCTCTAGTCACCGACTACGACTGTTGGCATCCGGACCACGAGAACGTGACCGTGGACATGATTGTTTCCAACCTCACGGCGAATGCCCAGATGGCCAAGCGGCTCATCGCCGAGGCGGTGGAACGCGTGCCGGCAGAGCGGGGTTGCTCCTGTGGTAGCGCTCTAGCGACGGCTATCATCACCAGCCCGGACTCTATCCCCGCGGACGTCAAGCGCGAACTGGCTCCGCTCATAGGCAAGTATGTCAAGTGAGGTGTTGATGGATCCCATCCTGGCGGTAGGTTCGGTAGCTTTCGACAGCATCAAGAACCCGTTCGGCGAGGCGACTCGCGTGGTGGGCGGGTCGGCCACATACTTCTCAGTGGCGGCTTCGTTCTTTACTCAGGTGCGCTTGGTGGCGGTGGTGGGCGATGACTTCGGCGATCACGGCGACCGTGTGTTCAAGGGACGAGCCATAGATCTTGAAGGACTACAGAAGCTGCCGGGCGAGACCTTCCGTTGGAAGGGCGAGTATGGCTTCGATATGAACTCGCGCGAGACCATCTACACCAAGCTGAACGTCTTCGACCAGTTCCAGCCCGTGATCCCCGCGGCGTACAAGGACTCGCCCTACGTGTTCCTGGGCAACATCCATCCGAGTCTGCAACTGGACGTGCTCGATCAGGTGAGGGCGCCCAAGCTAGTCGCGGCCGACACCATGAACTTCTGGATAGAGGGCACGCCGGACGAGCTTCGCAAGGTTCTCAAACGCATCGACGTTCTGATAATCAACGACTCCGAGGCGCGCGAACTCTCGGGGGAGGCGAATCTGGTCAAGGCAGCGCGGGCGCTCAAGGCGATGGGACCCTGCACGGTGGTGATCAAGCGCGGCGAGAACGGCGTTCTCACCACCTGCTCGGGGTTAAGCGAGTTCTTCGCGGCGCCGGCCATGCCGCTGGAAGAGGTCTTCGACCCCACCGGGGCGGGGGACACCTTCGCCGGGGGCTTCATGGGTTCGTTGGCGGCCTCAGGCAAGCTCGACGACGCGGCTTTGGCCCGCGCCATCATCTACGGCCAGACGGTGGCCTCGTTCAGCGTCGAGGAGTTCAGCCTAGACAGGCTGCTTCGTCTGACCCAGGGCGAGATCAAAGAGCGCTTCGGGCAGTTCAAGCGCCTGACGCACTTCGACGAGGTCTAGGGCCGGCGCGACTAGGCTTCCGCGGGGTCCTCGGCGGGAGCCACGGCGAGAGACACAGGGGTGAGCGCCTCTGTCCCGAGCGCAAGCTGCGGCGCGGCCTCGGGCGTCGGTTCCGGGGTAGCCTCAGGCGCGTCGGGCGCCTCCACGGCAGCCGGCGCAGCCTCGGGTGCAGGCGCAGGCTCCGCAGGTGCCGGCTTCGGCTCTGCGGGGACCGGTCTGGGCGAGGCCGCCTTCGGCGCCTCGGCCTTCGGCGTGTCAGTCTTGGGTGCGTCAGACTTCGGCGCTTCAGCCTTGGGGTATTCGACCGCGAGCTTGCCGCCATCTCGGGTTATCGACGTGTTCTGTATGTGGGCCAGGATGGACGCCTTGCGCTTGTCGTCGGTCTCGCCGGCCAGCTTGAGGTCCATGTCGAGCACGCTGCCGTAGAGCTGCTCCACCAGCGAGATGCACTCGTCCTGGGTGAGTTGCATGCTGGTGAGCAGGTTGGCTACCTTGCCCAGGATGGCCTTGAGCGCAGTGAGTGAATCGCTCTCTTGCAGGTCAAGGTCACCGGGGCGGCGCTGCTGCTCGTCGTCCGGCTGATAGTCTCGCCGGTCGCCTCGGTCGCGGTCACGGTCGCGGTCGCTCGGACGGCGGTCGCCGTCGCGGCGTGGTCTGCTGTTGCTCATGTGCTTGTCCTCTCGCTCGCCGTACGGTAGTAGTCAACGGCCGCGGCTATCCCGTCCGTCAGATCCATCTTCCATTTCCAGCCCAACTCGTTCTCAGCCTTGGAGGCGTCCAAGGCTATGTGCTCCACCTCTCCAGGCCGGACTTCTGCGAAGACCGGCTCGGTCTGGGAGCCCACCGCCGCCCGCACCGTCTCGAACACCTGCAGGTCGCTGACCTCGATGCCCCGACCCAGATTGTAGATGCCGCCGGCCTCACCGTTCAGGGCGAGGATATTGGCCTCTACGATATCGCCTACGTAGACGTAGTCACGCGTCTTACTGCCGTCGCCGAAGATGACCGGCTGCCGCCCGGTAAGGAGTTGCAGCGCGAAGATGGCGACCACCCCCGCCTCACCGTGAGGATCCTGCCGCGGCCCGTAGATGTTGGGATAGCGGAGCGAGGTGTAGTCCAGACCATGGTTGGCCTTGTAGGTGAAGAGGTACTGCTCGACCACATGCTTGCTGACGCCATAGGGAGCCACGGGGTCGATGGGGTGGGCCTCATCGGCCGGGATGTAGGAGGGCTGGCCGTAGAGCGCTCCGCCCGTGTTGGCATAGATGAACTTGCGGACTTCACTAGCCCGGCAGCATTCGAGCAGGTTGAGGGAGCCCAGGACGTTCACTGAGGCGTCGTGTTCGGGGTCGCGCACCGAGTTGGTGACGTCCGCGTGCGCCGCGTGATGAAACACGACTTCCGGCCGTTCCGTGGCGAACACCTGGCCCAGGGACTTGTCGCGGATGTCCATCTCGTAGAACTTGGCCTGCATGGGGAGGTTCTCGACCTTGCCCTTCGAGAGGTCGTCTACTATGACGACATCATGGCCCAGTTCGATAAGGCGGTCGCTCAGATGAGAGGCGATGAAGCCCGCCCCGCCGGTCACCAGTGTCTTCACCCATCCTCCTTGCGCGGCCCCGCCGCGGAGATAGGCCGCGGGGCGGAGGCGCCGCACGGCGCCCCTTACTCTATGAACCCTGCAAGTGTAATGCAGAAACGGCCTGAGGGTCAGAGAGCGGGGCGCGTACGCTATACTCAGGTGCAGCCGAAGCCGGACGAGTGCGGACTGGCGGGACGTGGCGCAGCCTGGTAGCGCACCTGCTTTGGGAGCAGGGGGTCGGAGGTTCGAATCCTCTCGTCCCGATAACGGCTCGCATCGAGGCGCCGGTGTTAGCAGGCGGGTGTAGCTCAGTTGGTAGAGCTCCAGCCTTCCAAGCTGGTTGTCGCGGGTTCGAACCCCGTCGCCCGCTCCTTTCCGAGCCGCACCAGGCCGCCCGACCCGGCGGCCGCGGCGGCTGGAAGAGGTCGTGCGCCTGTAGCTCAGCTGGATAGAGCAACGGACTTCTAATCCGTTTGTCGCAGGTTCGAATCCTGCCAGGCGCGCCTTTCCTGAAGGTCGTCGCGGTTTGTCGGAGACCTGGCCTAGTGCGAACCGGGGTCCAGTTCGCTCATGAGTTCGGCGCACTCTCCTCGCAGAATGGAGACGTCGCGGTCGGCGATGCCCCAGACCAGCACATCGTTCACGTTTCGGTACTCGTGGGTGAGTTGGTTGCGGAAATCCACGATTCGCCGGGCGTGAGTGATGCGATCAAAGAGTTCAGGCGCGTTGCGGGACAGCGTCAGCATGGCCTCGCCTATGGTGATGAACTCACGCTCCACCGCCGACCTGATGAGCCTGTCTGCCTGATAGCCATCGATGGTGATGCCGCTCAGCGCCGCAACGATCGCGTCGCATGAATCGATGATGTCCGCCAAGTAGGCCCGCGGGTCACGCGGCATAGAGCACCTGCTTGGTGCGCGCTATGTCGTCGGCGATGAAGGGGTTCTTGACGGCGTCGGACATGACGAGGTCCACGCTTGGACCCAAGATCGAGCGCAGTTCGTCCAGAAGGTCGAAATAGGCATCTGCGAGGGCATGCGGGCTCATCGGCCCGAACTCCACCAGCAGGTCTATGTCGCTCTCTCCCGGTCGATAGTCATCGCGCAGAGCAGAGCCGAAGACGTCCATGCGCACGACTCCGAAACGGGCACAGGCACTACCGATGAATCGGACCTTGTCTTGAAGTGTCGCGAGCATCTCGATACCTCCTTGTCACATGGTACCGCGGAGCGAGGTCTAGAGGGGGCATCTGTCAGCAAGGCCATCTCCATCATTGCTATGCTTGGGCAGGCGGGCGAAATCCCAGATCGTTGGCCCAAGGAGGCGGGGTTGAAAATCACTCTGCAGTCCATCATCGACATCGTCACGAAGCTGGTGAAGGCGAGGTCCGAGGCTCAGCCGACCACCAAGCGCAAGAAGAAGCGCTCGACTTCCACCAGCAAGACAGCGGCCCAAGCTCACAAGGCGGCAGCGAAGAAGACGGCCAGAGAGAAGAAGGCCGCCAAACGCAAAGCGGCAGAAGAGAAACGGGCCGCGGCCAGGAAGGCTGCCGCGACGAAGAGGGCCAACGCCAAGGCCAGGGCCAAGAAGAAGAAGGCCAAGGCGAAGAAGACCAAGAAGACCACTACTGCCAAGAAGCCTCGGGCCAAGAAGAAGGCGGCGACCAAGTCGAAGCGCTAGAGAGAACGCGGCTGACGAAGGTACTGCTCCTCCACAAGGTATTGCTGGTCGATGGGGAGTACCTGTGCGCGAGGAGTGCGTGTGGACGTCGTTGAAATCATAGTACGGGCCGTCGATGCCGTATCGACCTTCTTCCCCATAGGTTCAGGTAGGGACGGTGGGGCAAGACGAGGTCTCGAAAAGGCGCCCCTGCCGATCACGACGAGCCACGAGGCGGAGTCGCGGACATACGCGCTCGAAGAGGATGACAACGGCCGCATCCTGGATGTTCACGTGAGCGACCGCCTGTTGACTACCCTCGCGGCGCGTCCGGCTCCTGACATCACTATCCGTCTTGTTCAGCCGGATGCCATGAAGCTGCGTGTTTTCGAAGATGTCACATACGGTCAGTGGCACCATGTGGGCTGCCGGGTGGTAGGGATGGGCGATGCCAGAATAGAAGTCGAATACCTGCGTGGCGATGGTAGTGTCTGCTCTACGTGGAGTGTGGATCTGCGGGTGACTGCCTGAACCGCCCCGGCTCTCCTGTAGGCTCGTGGCGGCAAACCCCCGTCTGAGTAGGCTATACTTCCCTGCGGTCGCCGCGCGGAGGCCCGCAAGGGTAGTGGGGCCCGGCGGCAGCCACTTTGGAGAGTCCTTGGTGAACGTAGCTCAATTGGTAGAGCACTGGGTTGTGGTCCCAGCGGTCGTGGGTTCGAGCCCCATCGTTCACCCCTACTGCATCTGCGGGTGTGGCGGAATGGCAGACGCGCATGCCTTAGGAGCATGTGTCTTTTGACGTGGAGGTTCGAGTCCTCTCACCCGCACTCGCTTCACTGGGTTCAAGAGCTACGAAAGGATAGACGTGAGGACCAACCTCAAAGAGCGCGACGGCAACAAGGTGACGGTCGAGGTCGAGGTCACTCCCGAAGAGCTCAAAGAAGCCTACGAAGTCAAGCTGCGCGAGATGGTGCGCGAGGTGCGCATCCCCGGGTTCCGGCCGGGCAAGGCGCCGGTCACCATGGTGAAGCAGAAGCTGGGCGACGAGGCCATCTTGGCCGACGGCATAGAGTCGGCGATGAACCTTTGGTTCTTGCAGGCGATGGTGGATCTGGGCCTGCAGTCGGTCGATAGGCCCGAGATCGAACTGGGCGACGAGCTGCCGTCCATGGACAAGCCGCTCACGTTCACCGCGACCGTCCTGGTCATGCCCGAGGTGAAGCTGGGCGAGTACAAGGGCCTCAAGGTGCCCAAGGACTCGGTCGAGGTCACCGAGGAAGAGATAGCCGACCGCGTCGAGCGTCTGCAGAACGACTTCGCCGAGCTCAACCCGGTCGAAGGTCGGGCGGTGCAGAAGGGCGATTTCGTCCTGGCCGACTTCGAGGCCAAGCTTGACGGCGAGCCCGTGGGCGAACTGGAGGCCTCCGACTACCTGTTCGAGGTGGGGGGCAGCCAGATCTTCCCCGAGGTAGAAGAGCAGGTAGTGGGCATGAGCGCCGGCGAGACGAAGTCCTTCCCGGTCGCCCTAGGCTGAAGATATCCCCAGCGAAGAGCTGGCGGGCAAGACCGTGGAGTTCTCGCTGACCCTCAAGGAGATCAAAGAGAAGGTGCTGCCCGAGCTGAGTGACGAGTGGGTGGCCGAGGTCTGCGAGTTCAAGACCGTGGACGAGTTCCGCGCCGATGTGCGCGGCCGGCTGACGTCCGCCAAAGAGTACACGTGCAACCAGAAGTACAGGGCTATCGCGGTAGCCAAGGCTGTGGAGAACGTCACGGTCGAGTTGCCCGAGGTTGTCATCCAGCGCGAGGCGGCGGAGATGCTGGGCGAGCTCAAGAGCTCCGTGGAAGCTCGGGGCCTCACCATCGAGGGCTACATGGCCGCGACCGGCATGACCTTCGAGAAGCTGGTGGAGGGCATGATCCCCAGGGCCGCCGACAACGTCAAGACCAGACTGGTGCTGGACGCTGTGGCCAAGGCCGAGAAGCTCGAGGTCACCGACGAAGAGGTCCAGGCGGCCATAGGCCAGATGGCTCTGGCGAACCGCATAGACGCCGACGAGCTCCAGAAGCGCATCATCAAGAACGACCGCATGTACGACCTCAAGGAGCAGATAGTCCGCGAAAAGGCGGCCAGCTTCATAGTCGATAGCGCGGTGGCGGGCCCGCCCGAAGCCGAGCCTGGTGCAGGGAAAAGGCCCGCCGCCAAGAAAGCATCTGGGACGACCACAAAGGCCAAGGCGAAGGCCGGCGAGGCCGCGGCTCCTGCGGAGCCGGCGGCCGAAGCGCCCGCCGCCGACGCGGCCGAGTAGGGGTCTACATCAGCAGTTCAGGCAAGTTAGAAAGGACGGCGTCCTTGAGTCCACTAATACCGATGGTGGTCGAGCAGACCGCAAAAGGCGAGCGTGCCTTCGACATCTACTCCCGCCTGCTCAACGAACGCATCATCTTCTTGGGTAGTGCCATCAACGACCAGGTCGCCAACGTGGTGGTCGCCCAACTGCTGCACCTGGAGTCCGAGGATCCGGACAAGGACATCTCCATCTACGTCAACAGCCCCGGCGGCAACGTGTACGCGGGCTTGGCCATCTACGACACCATGCAGTTCATCAAGCCCGACGTGTCCACCATCTGCGTGGGAATAGCCATGTCCATGGGCGCTCTGCTGCTATCGGGCGGGGCCAAGGGTAAGCGCTACGCTCTCCCGAACTCGAAGATACTCATCCACCAGGTCTCGGGAGGGTTCGAGGGGCCGGCTACGGACATCGAGATCCATGCCCGCGAAGCCCTGAGCCTGCGCAAGCGGCTGGACGAGATCCTGGCCCTGCAGACAGGGCAGGCACTCGAGAAGGTGGAGAAGGATACCGAGCGCGACTATTTCATGACCGCTCAGGAATCGCTGGCGTACGGCATCATCGACAAAATACTCGAGCATAGGTAGGGGGTCGACTCGTGCCTAAGGCACCGGGAGGTTCTGAGCAGCTGCTCTGCAGCTTCTGTGGCAAGAGCCAGCGTCAGGTCAAGAAGCTCATCGCTGGACCGGGCGTGTATATCTGCGACGAGTGCATCGATCTCTGCAACGAGATCATCGACGAGGAGTTCTCCCCGCCGGTTTCGCTGGACCTCGAGAACCTGCCGAAGCCCAAGGAGATCCACGCCATCCTCTCCGACTACGTCATCGGGCAAGAGGAGGCCAAGCGCGCCCTGTCGGTGGCGGTCTACAACCACTACAAGCGCGTGCACATGGGCTCCTACGGCGATAGCGACGTGGAGCTACAGAAGAGCAACATCCTGCTCCTGGGGCCCACCGGTTGTGGCAAGACCCTGCTGGCGCAGACCCTGGCGCGTATCCTGAACGTGCCGTTCGCCATCGCCGACGCGACCGCTCTCACCGAGGCGGGCTACGTGGGCGAGGACGTCGAGAACATCCTGCTCAAGCTGATCCAGGCCGCGGACTTCGACGTGAAGAAGGCCGAGACCGGCATCATCTACATCGACGAGGTCGACAAGATCGCCCGCAAGGCCGACAACCCCTCCATAACCCGCGACGTGTCGGGCGAGGGTGTGCAGCAGGCCCTGCTGAAGATCCTGGAGGGGACCCAGGCCAGCGTGCCGCCCCAGGGCGGCCGCAAGCATCCGCACCAGGAGTTCCTGACCATCGACACCACCAACATCCTGTTCATCTGCGGGGGCGCCTTCGCCGGCCTGGAGAAGGTCATCGAGCGGCGCATCGGCAAGAAGGGCATGGGCTTCGGGGCCGAGATAGTCAGCAAGGCCCAGCGCGACGTGGGCGAGCTGTTCGCCAACGTCCTGCCGGAGGACCTGTTGGAGTTCGGGCTCATCCCCGAGTTCATCGGCCGCCTGCCGGTGATAAGCAACGTGCATCAGCTGCACGAGGAAGAGTTGGTGAGCATCCTCACGCAGCCCAAGAACGCTCTCACCAAGCAGTACCACAAGTTCTTCGCGTACGACGGCGTGGACTTGGTTTTCGCGAAAGAGGCTCTGGATGCCATCGCCCGGCAGGCTCTCAAGCTGGAGACCGGGGCGCGCGGACTCCGTTCCATCATAGAAGCGGCTCTCATCAACGTGATGTTCGAGCTGCCCAGCCGCCGCGACGTGACCAAGTGCGTAGTCACCAAAGAGGTCATAGAGAAGAGGATCGACCCCACCCTGGTGACGAGCTCAGCGCATGAGGACTTGGAGCTCGACAAAGAATCCGCTTAGTTAGGACCCCAATAGAGATGAACGAGCGCCCGCCCAGTCCGCGCAGGACTACGCAGTATGATGGTTGACGCACAGCGGGCGGTCCCGCTTCTAGCCACCCGCGACCTGGTGCTGTTCCCCGGCACGCTCGCTCCCATCTTCGTGGAGCGCGACAAGGGCGTCCGGGCTCTGGAGCAGACCCAGCAGTCGTCGGGTCTGCTGATCATGACCGCGCAGAAGTCACCGGCCACGGACGACCCCGGGCCGGACGAGCTCCACTCCATCGGCACGCTCGCGAAGGTGGTGCAGTGGTCGCGGCTCTCGGACGGCACCCTCAAGGCCCTGGTGGAGGGCAAGGAGCGGGTGAGCATCGACGCCTTCGACTCGGTCGCGCCGCTCTTCACGGTCCGCTACACCGCACTCGGGATCAAGACGGCGGAGATCGATCCGCGGCTGCGGGCGCTCATGGATTCGGTCTCGCGCGAGTTCGCCATGTACGTGGGCCAGAACCCGCAGCTGCCCGAAGAGGCCGAGACGGCGCTGGAGACGGTCACCGAGCCCGAGGAGTTCGTGAACGTCGTCGCCGCCAACCTGGTCATCGGGCCGGACCGCAAGCAGGAGTTGCTGGAGGGCGAGGTACCGGAGCAGCGCTTGGTGCGGCTGCTCGAGACCCTCATACACGAGAACGAGTTCATCGCCCTGGAGAACGAGATCTCGGAGCGGGTGCACGACAGCTTCGAGCGGCAGCAACGGCGGGTGTTCTTGGCCGAGCGCATCAAGGTCCTGCAAGAAGAGCTGGGGGAGGAGGGCGAAGAGGCCAGCGAGAAGGGCGCCTACCTCAAGCAGCTCGCAGAGAAGAAGCTGCCCGAGTCGGCGGTCGCCACCCTCACCAAGGAGATCAAGCGCCTCAGCGACCTGCCGCCGCTCTCGGCCGAGGTGGCGGTGGCCAAGACCTATCTGGAGACGGCCCTGGGCCTGCCCTGGGGACAGCGCTCCGGCTCGGCCGTGCCCGACGTGGCCGCGATAGCCCGGGTGCTCGACGAGACCCACTACGGCCTCAAGAGCGTCAAAGACCGCATCATCGAATACCTGGCGGTGGCGTCGCTGCGCGGCGGCACCCCGCCGAGCACCATACTGTGTCTGGTGGGCCCGCCCGGCGTGGGCAAGACCTCGGTGGCCATGGCTACGGCCAAAGGCCTGGACCGTCCGCTGCAGCGCATCAGCCTGGGCGGCATCAGGGACGAGGGCGAGATCCGCGGGCACCGGCGCACCTACGTGGGGGCCATGCCGGGCCGCATCATCGACGCGCTGAAGCGCGCGGGCGTGGACGACCCGGTGATCGTGTTCGACGAGATAGACAAGATGGAGTCCGACTGGCGGGGCGACCCGGCGGCGGCGCTCATGGAAGTGCTGGACCCGGTGCAGAACCGCACCTTCAGGGACAACTACCTGGAGTTGGAGTACGACCTCTCGCATGTGTTCTTCATAGCGACCGCCAACTACGAAGAGGACATCCCCGAGACGCTGCACGACCGCTTGGAGATCATCCGGCTGCCCGGCTACACCGACAGGGAGAAGACCGAGATAGCTCGGCGCCACCTTATCCCCAAGATCGCCGAGGAGAGCGGACTGGCCGACGTCGGCGACGTGCTCGCGCCGGCCGCTCTGCACGTGCTCATCCGCGAGTACACGCGAGAGGCGGGCGTGCGCGAGATGGCGCGCCTGATAGGCAAGGTCTACCGGCGCTTGGCGCGCATGAAGGTGGAGGGCAAGCCGCTGCCGCGCAAGGTGGGCACGCAACTGCTCACCAAGCTGGCCGGGCCGGCGCCGTTCTTGGCGGCGCGGCTGGCGGCCGAACCGCAGGTGGGGGTGAGTCTGGGCCTGGCGTACACCGGGGCGGGCGGCGACGTGCTGCGCATAGAGTGCGTGGTGACCCCCGGCAAGGGCGACTTTCATCTCACCGGGCAGCTGGGCGAGATCATGCAGGAGAGTGTCACGGCCGCCTGGGGGTATCTCAAGACCTCGCTGGCCCGAGACCCCTTGTTGGCGGACCTGTGGTTCGCTTCGCCGGGACGTGCATATCTCTTGGACAACTACCAGCAGCCTGAGGGCGACGAGGGCGGTCAGGCGCGGTCGGGTGCCGCGCCGGAGCGGGGCGCCCAGGGCGAAGCCCGGGCGCCGCACGGCCGGGTCATCCGCGAGCACGCCGGCGAGCCGGGCACCCATCACGTGAGCGAGGCCGAGCGAGCACGAACCGCCCCAGCCTTCGGAGCACGAGTTGCTCTCAGCTCTCGAGGTGCGCATGCACTTCCCCGAGGGCGGCGTGCCCAAGGAGGGCCCGTCGGCCGGTATCGCGGTGGCCACGGCCCTGCTTTCGGCACTGGTGCAGGCGCCGGTACGTCCTAAGGTGGCTCTGACCGGCGAGATCACCCTCACGGGGCAGGTGCTGCCCGTGGGTGGACTCAAGGAGAAGCTGCTCGCGGCTCTGCGCGAAGGGGTGCAGACGGTCATACTGCCCAAGCAGGTGGGCCCCGAGGTGGAGGAGTTGCCGGTGGAGCTCAAGAAGGGCTTGGAGATCGTGTACGTGGAGAACTTCACCGATGTGGTCCCGCTGGCCCTGACCACGCCTATGGTGGTCGAGAGAGAACAAGAGGGGAAGGTCTGACTGTGGCAGAGGTGAACATGGCAGCCCGCTACGAGCCGGGCGAGGTGGAGAAGCGCCTCATGAAGCGCTGGCTGGAGAGCGGGTCCTTCAATGCTCCAGTCGACGACGACTCGCGCCCCACCTACACCGTGTCCATCCCTCCGCCCAACGTCACCGGCTCGCTGCACATGGGGCACGCTCTCAACGACACCATCCAGGACATCCTCATCCGCTATCACCACCTCAAGGGCTTCAACACCCTCTGGGTGCTGGGCACCGACCACGCCGGCATCGCCACGCAGAACAAGGTGGAGGCGAGGCTGGCCGGTGAGGGTCTGAAGAAAGAAGACCTGGGCCGCGAAGGCTTTCATCGAGAGGGTGTGGGAGTGGAGGCGGGAGTTCGGCAGCACCATCATCCACCAGATGAAGAGCCTGGGCTGCGCCGCCGACTACGAGAACGAGCGCTTCACCATGGACGAGGCCTACCAGAAGGCGGTGGCGAAGGTCTTCGTCTCTCTTTATGAGAAGGGCGACATCTACCGCGACGTCTACCTGGTCAACTGGTGCGTGCGCTGCGGCTCGGCCATCAGCGACCTCGAGGTGGAGCACAAAGACCAGGCCTCAAAGCTCTATCACGTCAAGTACCCCATCGCCGGCACCGGCGAGTTCCTCGTCGTCGCCACCACCCGGCCCGAGACCATCATGGGCGACACGGCGGTGGCCGTGAACCCCAAGGACCCGCGGTACGGCAAGTACGTGGGCGGCAAGGCCGTGGTGCCGTTCGTGGGCCGCGAAGTGCCCATAATCGCCGACGAACACGTGGACATAGAGTTCGGCACCGGCGCCCTCAAGATCACTCCCGGACACGACCCCGACGACTGGGAGATCGGCATGCGGCACAAGCTGCCCAGCGTGTCGGTCATCGGGCCGGACGGAATCATGACTGCCGAAGCGGCCGAGTTCGCGGGCCTGACGTCCACCGAGGCCCGGGAGGCCGTGCTGCGGCGGCTGGAAGAAGAGGGCCTGTTCGTCCAGGCCGAGGACTACAGCCACGCGGTGGGTACCTGCTATCGCTGCAGTACCACCATAGAGCCCTTGCTCTCGCTGCAGTGGTTCATGAAGATGGACCGGCTGGCGCCTCCCGCCATCAAAGCGGTAGAAGACGGGCGCGTCCGTTTCGTGCCCGCCCGCTGGGGTGACGTCTACCTGGATTGGATGCGGGGCATCCGCCCCTGGTGCATCAGCCGGCAGCTGTGGTGGGGCCACCGCGTGCCGGTGTACACGTGTGAGAGCTGCGAGCACATGACGGTCGCCGAGACGGCGCCGGCCAAGTGCGAGAAGTGCGGCGGGCCGGTGCAGCAAGAGGAGGACGTGCTCGACACCTGGTTCAGCTCGGCGCTGTGGCCGTTCGCCACTTTGGGCTGGCCTGAGAAGACCGCGCGCCTTGCCAAGTTCTATCCGACCGCGGTGCTTTCCACCGCGCGCGACATCATCTATCTGTGGGTGGCGCGCATGATCATGTCGGGCCTGGAGTTCATGGGCGACGTGCCCTTCAAGGACGTCATCATCCATCCGACCGTCATGGCTGCCGACGGCCGGCGCATGAGCAAGAGCCTGGGCACGGGCGTGGACCCGCTGGAACTCATCGACCAGTACGGGGCCGACGCCACGCGGTTCGGCCTCATCTACATGGCCTCCACGCAGGACGTGCGCTTCAGCGCCGAACGCATCGAGATGGGCCGCAACTTCGCCAACAAGATCTGGAACGCCTCGCGCTTCGTGCTGCACGGCGCGCATCCGCAGGCCGTGCCCAAGGTGGAGCTGGCCACCATAGCCGACAAGTGGATCTTCAGTCGTTTGGCGGCCGTCACCAAAGAGGTGGCCGGACTCTACGAGGCCTACGACTTCGACGTCGTCGCCCGGTCGCTCTACCGCTTCGTGTGGAACGAGGTGTGCGACTGGTATCTGGAGATAGCCAAGACCCGACTCTACAGCGAAGACGAGGCCGAGCGCCTGCAGGTCAGCGGCAACCTGCTCGTCCTGCTGGAGAGGGTCATGCTCCTCCTGCACCCGCTCATGCCCTTCCTCACCGAAGAGATCTACGACAACCTGCCCGCGGTCGAGGGTGGCACGCGTGCCGCGAGCATCTTCGAGGCCAAGTATCCGGAGGCGCCCGAGGCCTGGTCCGATGCGGCGGCGGAGGCGGCCATGGAGGGCTTCATGGCGGTGGTCGGGGGACTTCGATCGACGCGTGAGGAGCTGGGGCTGGCCCGCGACGTGGTCGGCCAGGCGCGCATCAGCGAAGAACGGCCGGGGGCGGCGGCAGGCATCTTGGGCCTGCGGCAGGCCTTCAGGCAACTTTCGGGTTGCGAGATCGTGGAGGGAGTCCACGGAGCAGGCCGCGCCCGACGGGACGGTTCGCCTCGGTGCAAGGCCCGGGCGTCAAGGCGCTACTCGACCTGGAGGGTCTGGTGGACGCGGAGCGCGAAAGGGTGCGTCTGATAGGCAAAGCGCAGAAGGCGGAGGCCGAAGCGGCGAAGTCCCGAGCCAAGTTGGGCAACCAGGGTTTCGTGGCGAAGGCTCCCGCTGAGGTGGTGGCCGAAGAGCAGGCCCGTCTCGACACGGCCGAAGCAGCGCTGTCCGAGGCCAAGGCGCAATACCGCGAGCGGGTCGGCGGAGAGCTGCCCCTGGAGAAGGGTAGGAAGTCGTGAGCGCGCGGACACCCAGCGGACACATAGCTAGCGAGCACGTCTCCAGTCCACAGGAGACCTGGGAATACATCGACGGACTCGAACGCCTGGGCATCAACCTGGGCTTGCAGCGCATAACAAAGCTGGTCAAAGAACTCGGTTCGCCGCACCAGGCCTACAAGACCATCCATGTGGTCGGCACCAACGGCAAGTCTTCGACGACGCGGTTCATAGCCGCACTGTTGGAGGCTCAGGGCCACACTGTGGGGGCCTATGTCTCGCCGCACCTCATCAGTCTGGCGGAGCGGCAGATGGTGAATTCGGTGCCGCCGACCGAGCAGGAGTTCTGCGAGCTGGTGGACCGCGTGCGGCCTGCCGCCGAGAAGGTCGACAAGTCTCTCAAGGGGGGCGAGCGTCTGACCCAGTTCGAGATCCTCACCGCGGCGGCCCTTCTCTACTTCAAAGAGAAGGGTTGCGACGTGGCGGTCATCGAGGCGGGGCTGGGCGGGCGGCTGGACGCCACCTCGGTCATCTCCTCAGAGGTGCAGGTGCTCACCAGTATCGGCCTGGAGCACACCGAGCTACTGGGCGACACGCTGTCGAAGATACTCATGGAGAAGGCGGCGGTCATCCCTCAGAAGGGCAGGGTCGTGGTGGGGGTACTGGCCGAGGAGCTCAAGGCCGAGCTCAGGAAGTTCTGCGCCGGCAAGGGCGCCGAGTGCTACTTCTTGGGTGAGCAGTTCGCCGTGCTGGCCGATCCGCGTGCCGACTCGTTCGACATCTCCGGCATCGTGGGGTGCTACCCAGATGTGAGGCTCAAGGTCCTGGGGGCCTACCAGCGGACCAATGCCGCGGTGGCCGTAGCGGCGGTGGAACTGCTGAGCGGGAGCGAACTCAGCGACGATGTAGTCCGCACGGCTCTGGGGAACACGGTGTCTCCCGGACGTCTGGAGGTCATCAGCACGCAGCCCCTCTGCATATTCGACGGGTCTCACAACCCGCAGGGGATGGCGGAGACGGTGAGTCTCGCTGCAGCCGATCTTGGAGCGGCGCAGGCTTATCGCCGTGGTCTCTATCCTGCGCGACAAGGACGCGCTGGATATCATGCGCTCTCTGGTACCGGCCTGCGACATCATCTTCGCGACGCAGACCTCCAGCCCGCGGGCGCTCAAAGCCGACGAACTGGCGGCCATCATCGCCAAGTTGGGGAAAGGACCGGAGGTCTTCATAGACCCCGACCCGCGCTCGGCTATGGTCAGCGCCTATCGGTTGGCGACCTCCAACCAAGTGGTGCTGGTCACAGGCTCGCTTACCCTGGTGTCGGATCTCAAGAGGGAACTGAACTAGGGGAGAAGCCTTCTAACGAGGGAACAGGCACCAGTGTGTCGAATGGTCCTAGAGTAAGCGTCAGAGGAGAGGAAGCTGGACAGTTTCGTAGACAATGTGAACAAGATCCTGGGCTCACCCTGGTGGGGTCTCAGCTTCTACGTGTTCATCTTCTGCTTGGTGGTGCTCTGGTTGGCCTTGGTCGTGTGGACCTATAAAGACGCACGCAAGCGCATGAACGATCTGATCATCATCGTGGTCTCGGTGCTCACCTCGCTTGTGCTCCCTTACATGGGCACCCTCATCTATGCGATCTTAAGGCCCGCGGAATACCTGGCCGAGACTCGCGAGCGGGAATTGGAGATGCGGGCTATGGAGCAGGAGCTCCAGACCATGAGGGCCTGCCCGTCGTGCGGGGAGAGCATCAAACCCGACTACGTGGCCTGTCCGAACTGTCGCCGGGCTCTGCGCTCCACCTGTCCTACGTGCGACCGGGTTCTTGAGCCGACTTGGAAGGTGTGCCCGTACTGCGGGCAGGACCCCAGGGCGAGGCGGGTGGCTCCGCCTTCGGAGGAGCCCACTGCGGTCAGTCACGGAGCCTAGCGCCTTCGCGCGGGGCCGGTCGGTCATCGGACAAAGCGCGCGGCGCGCACGTTTCTGGGAGGAAGTAGTGGTCGAGCGTACACTCGTTCTCGTCAAGCCCAGCGGGGTCGCGAGGGGCATCATCGGAGAGGTCATCGGGCGCATGGAGCGGAGGGGCCTGGCGATCAAGGTCGCTCGTCTGCTGATGGTGACCAAGGAGATGGCGGCTCTTCACTATGCTGAGCATGTCAGCAAGCCCTTCTACGATGAACTGGTAGAGCACATCACGTCTGGTCCGGTCTTCGCCATGGTCGTGGAGGGCCCTGAGGCCGTGCGGATCGTGCGGACCATGATGGGCGCCACCAATCCGCTGGAAGCGGCGCCGGGCACGGTCAGGGGAGACTTTGGGCTGAGCGTGCTCCGCAACGTTGTGCACAGCGCCGACAGTCCCGCCAGCGCCGAGCGCGAGATAGCGATCTACTTCCCCGAGGGCGGGGACCTGAAGAGCTAGTCTGTTGCGGTTCCCCGAGGACTTCCAGCTGGTGCTGGCCTCTCAGTCGCCGCGGAGGCATTCGCTGCTCCGCGACCTGGGGATACCCTTCACGGTGGCGGTGTCGGAGGCGACGGAGCTCACGGACGGCCGTCCGGTATCGCGTCTTGCCCAGGATAACGCTCTGGCTAAGGTGCTCGGAGCCAGGCTGCCCGAAGGGCTGGGCAGTGGAGCGTTCGTACTTGGCACCGACACGCTCGTCAGTCTGGGCCGAAAGGTCATGGGCAAACCCGCTTCGGCAGAAGAGGCTCGGGAGATGCTGACAGCGCTGTCTGGCCGCAGGCACCGCGTGGTGTCCGGGGTGGCTCTTGCCCGCTCGGTCGGCGGATCGTTGCAGACGCCCGGCACTCGAGTGCGGGTGGCCGCCGCTGTGACCGAGGTCGCGTTCGCCCGTCTGAGCAAGGAGCAGATAGAGGCGTACGTGGAGAGCGGTGAGTGGCGGGGCAAGGCGGGTGGATATGCGGTGCAGGGCGTGGCCGCCTTGTTCGTCCGAGGCCTCAGGGGCGAGTACACGAGCGTCGTAGGGCTGCCGCTTCATCTGCTGTACGGGCTCTTCAGCGAACTAGGCTTCGACCTGGTGCGTCGTACATGGACGGAGCCCGACGGCGCTAGGTGAATCGGCACGCGAGAGTCGCAGTGGGTATAATACGCGGACCCCGCAGTCAGGCCGACCGGGGTGAAGCGGCTAGCCGCTAGGAGGAAGCACCATAGCTATCACGGAGTTCATCACCGGTTTTGCCGGTAGAGATCTAGCGATCGACCTGGGTACGGCGACGACGCTCGTGTACCTGCGCGGGCGCGGCATCGTCCTTTCGGAGCCGTCGGTGGTGGCTATAGACACGCGCTCCGGAGAGGTGCTCGCTGTGGGCGCCGATGCTAAGCGCATGCTCGGTAGGACCCCCGGTACCATCACCGCCATCAGACCGCTCAAAGACGGAGTCATCGCCGACTTCGACGTCACCGAGCAGATGCTGCGCCACTTCATCCAGCGTGTACACCAGAACCGTTGGGCCCACCCGCGTGTGGTGGTCTGTGTGCCTTCGGGCGTGACTGGGGTGGAGCGCAGAGCGGTCGAGGAAGCCACTATCAGCGCGGGGGCCAGGGCCGCCTACCTCATCGAGGAGCCCATGGCGGCAGCTATCGGCGCCGGTCTGCCTGTCGCAGAGGCCACGGGTAGCATGATCGTGGACATCGGCGGCGGTACCACAGAAGTGGCAGTCATCTCACTGGCCGGCATAGTGGTCTCGCAGTCGGTGCGCATCGGCGGCGATGAGCTGGATGAGGCGATCATTGCCTACATGAAGAGGGAGTTCAAGCTGATGATCGGCAGTCAGACTGCCGAGGAGCTGAAGATCGAGATCGGCTCCGCCTATCCGCTCGATCCCGAACAGGAGGCAGAGATCCGCGGCCGTGACCTTGTCACCGGCCTCCCCAAGACCCTGGTCATCTCGTCGGAGGAGATCCGCGAGGCCATAAACGAACCAGTCAACGCGATCATCGACGCCATCAAGTCCACGCTGGACAAGACTCCGCCCGAACTGGCCGCCGACATCATGGATAGGGGCATCATGCTCGCCGGCGGAGGCTCTCTGCTGCAGGGCATGTGCGAGAGGGTGCGCGATGAGACTCAGATGCCGGTAAACCGGGCGGAATCGCCCTTGACGTGTGTTGTCGTGGGCTCAGGCCGCTCGTTGGAGGAGTTCGAGACTCTCCATCGACTTTCGCAGAGGTCCAGAAGACACCGCTACTAGCTGGCGGAGGTCGATATGTCCGACAAATCAGCCTGGCGAAGAGGCATCTTCGTCTTCTTGATAGTAGCTTCGCTCGCACTGCTGACTGTGGCATTCCGCGAGTCGGAGACAGGACCGGTGCACGCCGTGCGCCAAGCCTTCGCATCCGTGCTCTCGCCTCTGCAGGCCCTGGGCTCCAAAGTGGCGGAGCCTTTCCAGGACGGCTACGACTGGATCAAGTCGGTATGGTCCGTCAAGAAGGACAAGGAGGCTCTCGAAATCCAGAAGGACACCCTCGAGGGCCTGATAATCCAACTCTCAGAGCAGAAGGACGAGAACGCGAGATTGAGGGCCTTGCTCGACTTGCAGACGGTGTCCTATCCGGAGGGCATCGAGTTCATGGTGGCCAAGGTCATAGCCAAGTCGCCCAGTCAGTGGGAAGCGTGGGTACTCATAGACAAAGGCACCGACGACAACAAGGCGCTCAAGGTCGGCATGCCTGTGGTAGGAGCCACACCGAGGGTGGGCGACGCGCTGCCGGGTAAAGGACTGGTGGGGAAGATAGTCGAGGTCGACGCGCATACTGCCAAAGTGCTGTTGATCATAGACTCGCAGTCCGCCGTCGCGGCCAAGATCCAATCCTCGCGCGCTGAAGGTATCCTGCACGGCTCCATGGAGGGAAAACTCACCATGGATTATGTCGACCGCGACCTGGTGGTCGATCCCAAGCTGGTGGTGGTCACCTCGGGGTACGGTGGAGTCTACCCGGCCGGCGTACCCATAGGGCTCATCAGCAGCGTGGGCGAGGAGACCATCAACATCTACAAAGAGATCGAGGTCCAGCCGTTTGTGGACTTCCGTGTGCTGGAGGAAGTCATGGTGCTCTTGGTCGTGCTCCCCAATCCGCTCGACCCGACTACCACAACGCTCGCCGGCGCCACTACTACTACCCTTCCGACCACCACGACCCGGTCTACGACAACCACGAGCTCGACCACCACTACGACGTCAAGTAGGTAGCCCTGGTGGATCAGACACGTATCATGGCCATCGCCAAAGTCGCGGCAGTCATCCTGATAGCCGTTTTGCTACAGATCCTGCTGGTGTCGCACGTCACGGTGTTGGATCTCAGCATCGACCTGTTCGTCATCTTCACTGTCATCATGGCGTCGAGCTGGGGACCTCTTGCGGGCGCCGTGTTCGGCTTCGCGGCGGGTATAGCGGCCGATACCGCGTATCGGGCGCCCCTGGGGATGCGGTCGCTGGTGTATGTGATCGTGGGCTACGCACTGGGAGTGCTGGCCGGCCGTCTGCGGAGCGGCGGCCCGCGCATGATCTTTCTCTACACACTCGGGTCGTCGTTCGCCGCGAAGATCGTGCTTGGTCTGTTCTCGTTCCTTATGGGCCCGCGGTCCGGGTTTTTCGAGATGCTGGGTCTGCAGATGATCCCAGGGGCGGCCTTGGATGCCCTGTTCGCCATACCGGTCTTTGTGCTGTTGGTGAAGCTGAAACTCATCCCCGCCCCACGAGTTGACGTGGGCACGTCCGGAGAGGCGGTGAAGTGATGCTAGAGCCTGCGCAAAGAACGGGTCGTTCGGCGGACGAGGACTCGTTCATCGGTTTCAGGGTGGGCGTACTGTTGATGCTGGGCATGGTGCTGTTCGGCATCATCGCTTTCCGTCTTTGGTATCTGCAGATACTCACAGGTGACCAGTTCGCGGTGAGTTCGGTGAGCAACCGCGAGCGGACGGTGATTATCGAGGCGCCCCGCGGAGGCATCTTTGACCGCTACGGTGTGCCGCTGGTTCAGAACCGGGCAGGTCTGAGCGTAGGCTTCCTGGCCATGGACATGCCCGATCCGGGCAGCGATGAGTTCTACGCAGAGATATACGGCCTGTCAGAGATCCTTGATCTCCCACCCGCTCAGCTGCTGGCCGACTACGACAAGGCCAAGTCGGAGCCACACAAGACCTACGTGATCCAAGAGGATGTCGACGAGAACACCGTGGTCGCCTACCTCGAAGAGCACAACGAGGAGTATCCAGGCGTAGAGGTGGAGAAGGCCTTCTTGCGAGAGTACACCTATCCGTTCAAGGCCAAGACCGCCCACATCCTGGGGTATGTGGGCGAGATCTCCGACAACGACCTCAGCCAGCCCGAGTTCGCGGAGCTCAAGGGGGGCACCCACGTCGGCAAAGATGGGGTCGAGCGGCAGTACGACTCGTATCTGCGGGGCAGGGACGGCTGGAGGGTGGTCGAGGTAGACGCGATGGGCAAGCCTGTGAAGGTGGTCGACGAGAACCCGGCGGACACCGGGAACAACCTCTATTTGACCATTGACGCGAAGCTGCAGGCCGTGGCTGAGAAAGCCCTGGTAGAGGGCATGAACCGCGCCCACGACCCCAGGATCAACTTCACGGAAGCTAACGCCGGCGCCGTGGTAGCCATTGACCCACGCAACGGGGAGATACTCGCAATGGCCTCCTACCCAGACTACGACCCGGAGAAATGGGTGGGGGGCATCAGCCCGTCGGACTTCGCCGTATACAACTCGGTTGAAGCAAGGCAGCCGCTCTACAACCGGGCCATGAACGGGCTGTATCCCGCCGGGTCTACCTTCAAGCCCTTCGTAGCCCTGTCGGCCATGGACGCCGGGCTCTTGGTCGTGGATGAGACACACGACTGTTGGGGCCGTTTCCGGTTGCCCATAGGCACGGGCAACACCAAGACCTTTCAGATATGGAAATGCTGGGTGTATCCCAACGGACACCAGACCATCAATCTGTACATGGCCATCGCCGCCTCGTGTGACTTCTACTTCTACAACGTGGGATACAAGACCTACCAGCAACCTACTCCTGTACTGCAGAACGGAGTGCGTAGGTTCGGCTTCGGCCGCTCGACCGGCGCTGACCTTCCGGGAGAGACGCAGAGGTCGGTAGTTCCCGACAAGGTGTGGGCGCGCGAAAACCAGCGCGAGTGGAAGACCGGTGACGAGATCAACCTGGCCATCGGGCAGGGCGACCTCCTGGTGACGCCGCTTCAGGAGGCAGTGGCTCTGGCTGCCCTGGTCAACGGAGGCACGGTGTGGGTGCCGCATGTCGGTCTGCAGATCACAGACTCGTCGAACCGCGTCATCAGCACCATGCAGAGCGAGAAGCGTGGCGAGCTAGGAATAAGGCAGGAGTACATCGACCAGGTCAAGACCGGCATGGTCATGGTGTGCCGGCACAAGTTGGGCACGGCCTACAATATCTGGCGAAGATTCAGCGTCGATGTCGGGGGTAAGACCGGAACCTCGCAGATGTTCGGACGAGACCCCGTGACAGGCGACCTGCTGGACGACTACGCGCTCTATATGGGCTACGCGCCTGCGAACGCGGCGACCGAGCCGCAGATCGTGGTGGTCGCGGTCATAGAGCAGGGAGGACACGGTAGCTCGGTGGCCGCCCCTGTCGTGCGGCGCGTGATGGAAGCCTACTTTGGTCTGCCGAGAGGTTTCATACCTATGACGACTGTGGACTGACCGGGAGACCTATGAAACGCAATAGCAGCTATCTGAGCACCGCTACCCAGAGGAAGCAGTCCACCGGGATGACCTTCTGGACATACTTCCGCAGCATGGACTGGATCCTGGTCGCGGCCACCATGGGGTTGATCGTCTTCGGCCTCATCATGTTGTGGTCTGCCACGAAGAACAGCCCCAACAACTTGCCGCCCTCTTGGTATATGACCAGGCAGGCCTACGGACTTGGCATCGGGCTGGTGGCCATGTTCGGACTGAGTGTCATCAAGTACCGTTGGTTTGCTCGCTGGCAGATGTACATCTATGGGGCCGGCCTATTTCTGCTTGTCCTCACACTGCTTATCGGCGCCGGTTCTTCGGTGAATTCGACCCGCTGGCTGAACCTGGGTCTCTTCAAGATGCAGACCGGTGAGCTGGTGAAGTTCATGCTCATCGTGTCCCTCGGCGCCGTGCTTGCCGAAGGCGTCGAGCTCCGAGGTCAGTTCCGCTTCATAATGCTGTGCGTCCTATACGTGATGATCCCCGGAGTGCTCATCTTCCTGCAGCCTGACCTAGGGACGGCCCTCTGTCTGGGCGCTATTCTCGTCTGCATGTTGGTGGTGTGGGGCGTAAGGGTCTTCCATCTCGGCATACTAGGGACCGCAGGTGTTCTCGCCGCGGTGATCGCCATCAAGGGGAAGATCCTGAGGCCATACCAGATCAAGCGTCTGACGGTGTTCATGGATCCGGCGAACGACCCCAAGGGAGACGGCTACCAGCTGATGCAGAGCAAGATCGCCGTAGGCAGCGGGATGTTCGACGGCAAGGGCTACATGAAGGGCACACAGAGCACCTACGGGTTCATCCCGGAGCACCACACCGACTTCATCTTTGCGGTCATAGGGGAGGAGCTGGGGTTCGTGGGAGGCGCCTTCATGCTGTCGTTGTTCGCGATCATCACGTGGCGCGCGTATCGCATCTGTCGACTTTCCAACGATCTGTACGGCAAACTCATCTCGGCGGGCATCGCAGGCGTGCTGGTGTTCCAGGTGTTCGTGAACATCGGCATGACCACGGGCATCATGCCAGTGGTGGGCCTTCCGCTGCCGTTCATCAGTTCCGGCAGTAGCTCGCTGGTAGTATTCTTGATGGCCATCGGTCTGCTGGAGAGCGTGCACGTGCACTCCGTGGCCGGTAGGCGCAGAAACGCCTCCTGACGTTCGTCGTCAAAGGAGTACCCAAGTGGCTAAGTCCCCGGTGAATATAACCAGAGTCGTGGATACGTGGAGAGAGACCCTCGCGGCCACGGGCCGCTCGGCCGATGTGGTGCTCGCTGGCGACGAGGCGTTGGTGGCTCGTGTCCAGCAGTACTTCGCCGATGGCGGGACCCTCCCGGCGACGTGGGCCAGGCCGCTGGCCGAACTGCCCGAGTTGGCTTCGGTGCCGGGCGAACTGCTGGTGTTGTTGGTCACGCCCAGGGGAGAGGTCGAAGCCTTGGCCGCCCTTGGTCTGGGAGTGCCCAAGGGCGGAGTGGTGATCGCGGTGGACGAAGGCGAGGTGGCCACAGGGCGGGTGACTCATCCGTTCGATGGATGCGTGCGGCTGTCGTTCTCGGACACACCGCGCAACCGGCGGCGTCTGTTCGAGGCCTGTGCCGAACTCGGCGGTGATCACCTGGTGGCCCTGGGCCGAAGATACCCGGCCATCCGCGTGGCGGCGGCGCATCGCCTGATATACCGCACCGCCGCTCAGAACGCGGTCATAGGAGCGACTTTCTTCGTTCCCGGTGCGGACATGCCTGTCATGACCCTCAACCAGGCCAGGATGATCCTCTCGCTGGCGGGCATCTACGGCGCGACTATCGACCGCGAGAGAGCGGTAGAGCTGGTGGGCTTGGTGGGAGTGGGCCTTGGCTTCAGGGCCCTTGCCCGCTCGTTCTTGCGTTCGGCTCCAGGGATAGGTTGGGCCATCAAAGCCAGCACGGCGTTCACCGCCACTGTGGCCGTGGGTCTGGCAGCGATGCGCTATTTTGATAAGGGCGCGCCAGCGGCCACCAGCAAGGTGATGGCACTCGTAGGTCATCTGCGGCGTTGAAGGACGCAGAGGCCCAGAGGAGATTCGAAGACCTTCTCCCTCGGGTCCGGCGACCGGCCCGCCTCACCGGCGGCGAGGTAGGCAGTACCCGAGGTTTCACGGCGGCGCCCGGCGAGCTCCGGGTGGTGCTGGGGTTTCCCGATACCTACGAGATAGGCATCTCGAACCAGGCGCTCCAGATCCTGTACCACTTGGCGGACCAGACCGAGGGTGTGGCTGTGGAGCGGGTCTACCTGCCCTGGGTGGACGTGATCTCCGAGATACGGCGCGAGGGCATCCCCCTGTTGACGTTGGAGACCTGGAGCCCGGTGGCCTCCGCCGACCTCCTGGGGCTCACCTTGCAGCACGAATCCAACTTCACCAACCTGCTGGAGACGCTGGACCTCGCGGGGCTGCCTTTGCGCGCGGCCGACAGGGACGAAGGCCATCCGCTGGTGGTGGTGGGAGGGCCCGCCTGCGCGAACTTCTTGCCCATGAGCCCCTTTGTGGACGCCGTGGTGGTAGGTGACGGCGAAGAGGTCTTTGTCCAGATGCTCAAGATCTTGGTGCGGGCCAAGCGCGACGGCGCCGGCCGCGCCGAGCGCAAGCGGCGACTCAGTGAGTTCGCCGGCGTCTTCGTGCCCGGCGTGAGTAGCGGCGTCGCGCGCAGGTGCGTGGTTAGGCTGGAGGAGGCTCCGTATCCCGAGTCGTGCTTGGTGCCGCTCACCGAGGGTGTGCACGACCGAGCCTGGGTGGAGATCATGCGCGGCTGTGCGCGAGGCTGCCGGTTCTGTCAGGCGGGCATGTGGTACCGCCCTGTACGGGAGCGGCTTCCCGAGCAAGTACTGGCTATGACCGCAGCCCAGCTCCAGGCGACCGGCTACCAAGAGGTGGCCTTCGCCTCACTTTCCACCACCGACTACTCCTGTTTGGAGAGTCTCCTGAGCGGGGCGGCGAATGCCCACCCAGACGTGCAGGTCTCGCTGCCCTCGCTGCGCGTGGACGGCGCCGCCGTCAGGCTGGCGGGTCTCGCCTCGCCCAATGGGCCTTCGTTGACTTTGGCCCCCGAGGCCGGCAGCCAGCGGATGCGCGACCTCATCAACAAGAACGTTTCCGAGGAGGACGTCCTCGGGGCTGCTCAAGAAGCCGTGCGGGCCGGCAAGACCACGCTGAAGCTCTACTTCATGATCGGCCTGCCCTGGGAAGAGGACGCCGATGCGCTGGCGATCGCCGACCTGTGCCTCAAGATCCGCGAGGCGGCGCGGACCCAGATGGGGTCGCGCGCGAACCGGTTGCAGCTGAACGTGAGCGTGAACAACTTCATCCCGAAGCCCTTCACCCCGTTCCAGTGGGTGGGCATGGCCGATAGGGAGACCCTTGTCCGTCGCCAGGGCCTCATCCGCGACCGCCTGCGCAAGCCCGGGGTGCGGACGTCTTTCTCGCGCGTGGACGGCAGCTATTTGGAAGCTGCTCTCGCGCGGGGCGACGAGAAGCTGGGTGACGTGGTGGAGGAGGCCTGGAGGCGCGGTGCGCGCCTGGACTCCTGGACTGAGCAGTTCCACGGTCAAGCCTGGAGTGAGGCCTTCGCCTCCGTGGGCACGTCGGCTGAGGTACTGGCCACCGCTGCTCTTGATCCCGAGCAGCCGCTGCCGTGGGACCTGATCAGGGGCGTCGTCGGCCGGGACTTTCTGCTCTCTGAGTGGCAGAAGGCCGGGCGCGGCGAGACCACGCCCGACTGCCGCTGGGATGTCTGTAGCGACTGCGGAGCGTGCGCTGGACCGCTGACCAATCGGCTGGCCGCGCCCGACCAAGGTGAGGCGCCGGAGGCGGTCGTCGGAGCCGTCGCCGCGGGCCACCCGGAGGAAGCCGCGCCGTCGCCGCGCTGGCGCTACGTGGCCACCTTCAGCGTCGTCGGGAGGGGCAGGTTCTTGGGACATCTCGACCGGGCGGAGATCTTCAGGCGCGCCGTGCGCCGCGCCGGCGGGCACTTGGCTCTCTCGGCGGGGATGCGGCCCAAGGCGCTTCTCAGTCTGGCCTTGCCTTTGGCTGTGGGAGTGGAGAGCCTGGGCGAGCTGGCGGAGTTCGAGCTCTTCAAGGAGGCCGACGAGGAGTTCGCCACGCGGTTGAAGGCGTCCCTGCCGGAGCACATGCTTCTACTGGGACTCCGACCGTATGCCGGGCGGAAGGCCGTAGCGGCGCGGGTGGTCGGGGCGTCGTACGAAGTGTATGTGCGTACGGCTGCAGGAACAGACGACCCCTTCGGGAAGCTACAAGCGGCGTGCAGGCAGTTCGCGACGAGCGAGCAGCTACTGGTGGAGGAGAAGCGCGAGAGGGAGACACGTCAGGTGGACGTCAGGCGATATGTGGACACGGTCGTGTGTGAGAGGGGGGACGAGGGGGGCGCGCTCCTCTCTTTCAGAGCAGAAGTCGGTCCTTCGGGGACGGCGCGCCCCGAGCGCGTGATCGAAGCCGTGGGGGCGCTGGCGCAGGCAGACCTGGACGTGGAGCGCGTGGTGCGAACGCGCATCCATCTGTCGGAAGAGGGAGAGTAGATGCAGCAGCTCATCATCTCCCGCGACCGACACCAGACCCGGGTCGCCCTGCTGGAAGACGGACGCGCGTTGGAGCTCTACGTGGAGCCGGCCGGCTGTCCGACCCTGGTGGGCAACATCTTCAAGGGCCGGGTGGAGAAGGTCTTGACGGGCATGGACGCCGCCTTTGTAGATATCGGCCTGGAGCGCAATGGCTTCCTGGCTGTGGACGAGGCCGACGCGAGCGGGGAGAGGGGCAAGAAGAAGATCACCTCCCTCCTGCACGGCGGCAAAGAGGTGCTTGTCCGGGTGACGCGCGACCCCATGGGTGGCAAGGGGCCGCGGCTGAGCACGCAACTGCTCTTTGTGGGCAGAAGGCTGCTCTACAGTCCCGTGGCCAAGATGTCGGGGGCTTCGCGGCGCCTGGACGATGCCGAACGAGAGCGGCTGCGTCTGCTCTGCGGGAGTCTGGGGCTCGATGCGGGTGGTCTGGTGGCCCGCACCGCGGCCGAAGGAGCCGGTGCCGAGTCCCTGGCTCGGGAGCTCCGCTTCTTGCAGCGCGTATACGGGTGGGTGGAGCGCAAGGCGGCGGCGGTGGGAGCGCCGGCGCTCTTGTACCGCGAGGCCGACCTGGCCATGCGCGCGGTGCGTGACCTGCATGGGCCCGGAGTTCGGCGACGTACTGGTGGACGACGAGCGTCTTCATCGGCAACTGGTCAACTACCTGCGGGCTGTAGCCCCGGAGGCGAGTGGCCGTGTGGAGCTGTATCAGGACGGGTTGCCTCTGTTCGAGCGCTTCGGGCTGGAGAAAGAGATACTACAGGCTCTCAGCCGCCGAGTGGACCTTCCTTCGGGAGGCTACATCGTGATCGACCACACCGAGGCCCTCACGGCGGTGGACGTGAACACGGGTAGTTTCGTGCGCGGCAAACGGCTGGAAGACACCACCCTCAAGACCAATGTAGAAGCGTGCCACGAGATAGTACGGCAGCTGCGGCTGCGCGACATCGGGGGCATTATAGTCATCGACTTCATAGACATGGCAATAGGAGCCAACCGGGAAGCGGTGGTGGCCGCCCTCAAGACCGAACTGGCCGCCGACCGCACCAAGAGCTACGTGGTAGAGATCTCGCCGCTCGGCTTGGTGGAGATGACCAGGCAGAACGTGACGCCCGGATTGCGGGAGGTGCTCTCGGAGCCCTGCCCGGTGTGCGGCGGCGAGGGGAGAGTGAGGTCCGAAGCCTCGGCTCTCGCCGATGTGGAGCGTAGCCTGCGCAGGCTGGCGGTCATCTCGACGGCGCCGGTCGTAGAGGTGGAGGTGCATCCGCGCATGTCGGGCCGGCTGACCGGCTCGGCGGCCTCCGCGCTGGCGGAGATCGAAGCGGAAACGGGCAAGCGAATTGTGGTCAGGGGCGCCGGCGGGGGCGTCTGCGTTGGACTATTGCGGACTTGCTGAGCGATAGTGGCAACGGTCACACTACCCTGCTATACTCCCTTGCTCGCGGCGGCCGTCTCTCTAGCGGACGTCAATCCGATGAAAGCTCACGGGGAGTAGAGATGTTCGCCATAGTGGTAGTCGGCGGCAAGCAGTACAGAGTGGAAGAGGGCGGTCGGTTCGTTGTCGACCGTCTGGACGTCGCTCCTGGCAGCACCGTCGAATTGAATCCCCTGCTCGTCGCGGACGGCAAGGACGTTCACCTGGCCAGCGAAGGCAAGAAGTCCAAGGTGACGGCCGAAGTGGTCGAGCATTTCAGGGGTCCTAAGATCGTCATCTCCAGGTTCAAGCCCAAGCGTGGCTGGCGCAAGAAGACCGGCTTCCGCTCTGCGCTCACTCGCCTGGAAGTCAAGAAGATCACGGCCTAGGCCAAGACGGCCACGCAGGAGGGATAGATATGGCTCACAAAAAAGGCGGCGGCAGTTCCAGGAACGGCCGCGATTCCAATGCTCAGCGTCTTGGCGTTAAGGAGTTCGGCGGCGAGATCGTCAAGGCCGGCGCCATCCTGGTGCGGCAGCGGGGCACCCGCTTTCGTCCCGGGGTCAACGTGGGCATCGGCTCCGACGACACCCTGTTCGCCAAAGCCCCTGGTCGGGTCGTGTTCAGCACCGGCAAGGCGGGGCGCGTAGTAAGCATAGAAGCCGAGTAACTGCCTTAGGCAGTCCGCAGCCGGGCTTGCCTTCTCAAGGGACCGCCCATGTTCTTCGATCAGGCAAAGATCCATGTGGCGGCTGGGAACGGCGGGAACGGCTGCGTTTCTTTTCGTAGGGAGCACCACGTGCCGCGCGGCGGTCCCGACGGAGGCGACGGTGGCCACGGCGGTGACGTGGTGCTGTACGTCGACCCTCAGGTCCGCGATCTCCAACTGTTCACCTACAAGGTCCACTTCAAGGCCGGCTTCGGCCAGGGGGGCATGGGCGCCAAGAAGCACGGCGCCAATGGCGACACGGTGCGCATCCCGGTCCCGACGGGCACACAGGTGTGGGTCATCGACGCCATGGGGGAGGGCACGCCGGTGCTCCGCGGAGTCATACCAGGTGGGCGGGGCCAGGCTGATCGCCGACCTGGTACGCAGGGGCCAGGAACTGGTGGTAGCGCGGGGCGGCGCCGGCGGACGAGGCAACACCCGCTTCAAGAACTCCGTGCATCAGGCTCCCAAGTTCTCCGAGTTGGGGGAGGAGGGCGAGAGCTATTGGTTGCGGCTCTCGCTGAAGCTCATGGCCGACGCGGGCTTGGCAGGGTTGCCCAACGCCGGCAAGTCCTCGCTGCTAAAACGGCTCTCCAACGCCAAACCCAAGGTGGCGGACTATCCGTTCACCACCGTGGAGCCCATGCTGGGGGTCGTCGACTGGTCGGGCGACGGTGAAGTGTTCACTTTGGCGGACGTGCCGGGGCTGCTCGAGGGAGCCAGCGATGGGGTCGGGCTGGGACACGAGTTCTTGGCCCACCTGGAACGGTGCTTCTTGCTGATGCACGTGGTCGACATCACGGGCTCCAGCGGCATCGAACCGCTGGACGGCTTCCGGGTGATCCTGCGCGAGTTGGACGCGCATGCCGGTGGTCTGGCGGAGAAGCCGCAAGTGGTAGTGCTGAACAAGATCGACGCGGTGACCCCGGAGCAGGTCGAAGAGCAGCGAGAGATCTTCGCGGATGAGATAGAGCTGTTGCGGCAGGCAAGGGCACCCGGCCTTCACGTACATGGTGGGCGAGGACGAGCCGCTGGCTCGGCAGATGATCTGGCCGGTGTCGGCGAGCACGGGCGCGGGTCTGAAAGGGTTGGTACATTGGCTGGGCCCGCTGCTGCGCGAGTTGGGCGCGGGCGGCGAGGTGGCGGGCGAGACCGAGAGCACCTGGAAGCCGGTCATGAGCGACGCCGCGGCCTCGCCGGACTCAGGCGCGGCAGAGGGTCTGGTCGCTGGGCTGCAGCTCCCGCGGGACGAGGGCGAGCCGGAGAGTCGTATCGGCGGGCATATGGTCTACAGGCCCACCGGCACGTCCGAGCGGTCCTTCGTGGTCAGAAAGGTCAAGAAGGGCTTCGTCGTCGAAGGGGAGGGGGTGCGGCGGCTGGTGAGGAGGTTCGACCTCGACAACGAAGAAGCTATCCGGTACGTGGCCGAGAAGTTCGAGCGGTTGGGGGTGTATGCTGCTCTACGGGCGCAGGGCGCCCAACCGGGGGATGACGTCGACGTAGAAGGCTTCGCCTTCGAGTTCAATTGACACGCGTCCGAGGACGAAGATGACCGCAGAGCGTGACAAGAAGACGATAGTGGTCAAGGTGGGTTCGAGCACTCTCACCACCAAGAGAGGCACGTTCCGCCTGTCACCCGTGGCCGGGATGGTGGCTGAAGTGTGCGAACTGCACGCAGAAGGTCATCGCATGCTGCTGGTGTCTTCGGGAGCCGTCTCGTCGGGTATGGGTGTGCTTGAGTTCAAGAAGCGCCCCACCGAGGTCGTCGATCTGCAGGCCGCCGCTGCCGTCGGGCAAGGGCGACTGTTTCACATCTACACCGAACTCTTCGCCCACGAGAGCGTGGTCACGGCCCAGGTGTTGCTGACCGCCTTTGACGTGGCCGCGCGCACTCAGTACCTGAACGCACGCAACACGCTGGGCCGGCTGCTCGACTGGGGCGTGGTGCCGATCATCAACGAGAACGACACCACCTCCACCGATGAGCTCTGCTTCGGCGACAACGACACGTTGGCCGCCCAGGTGGCGCTCTTGGTCAAGGCCGACCTGCTGGTGCTGCTCACCGACACCGACGGCCTCTATACTTCCGATCCGCGCACCGGACGAGCATGCCCGTCTGATCACCAGGGTCGAAGACCTCGAGGAGTTGGCGTCCGTACAGATAGGAGCGGTGGGTCCTCTCGGCTCGGGTGGCATGGGCACCAAGATCAACGCCGCCCGCATGGGCACCAGCGGCGGCATAGAGACGGTCATCGCTCGGGGCACGCGCCCGGATGTGCTCAAGGCCTGCCTGGCCGGCGAAGAAGTGGGCACGCGCTTTCTGCCGCGCTCTCTGGGACTGCCCGACTACAAGTTGTGGCTGCTGTACGGAAAGCCGGTCCGCGGCAAGGTGATGGTGGACGGGGGAGCGGTCAAGGCGCTCAAGGGCAGTGGTAGCCTGCTGCCTGTGGGCGTCGTAGGCGTGGAGGGCGATTTCAACGGCGGAGACGCGGTGGTGGTCGTGGGCGAGGACGGCACCGAGCTTGCGAAGGGCATCGTGAGTTGCTCCAAGGAAGACCTGGACCGGGTGAAGGGACTGCACAGCGACCAGGTGGCGACGGTGTTGCCGCATGCCGCGGAGGAGGCCATCCATAGAGACTGCTTGGTGTTGATGGTTTGAGGGGCCAGGAGGCAGAGTGAAGATAGGTGAACTAGCGATCAAGGCCAAGGTCGCATCGCGCGCGCTGGCCGCGGCCGATTCGGCCACCAAGGACCGTGCGTTGGTGGGCATGGCGGAAGCCATCGACCGGCGGAGCGAAGAGATCTTGGCCGAGAACGCCAATGACATAGCCGAGGGACGCAGCAAGGGTCTTTCCGGAGCCCTGCTCGACAGGCTGATGTTGGACGAGGGTCGTCTGAGAGGCATACAGGCCAGTCTCTATGATGTCGCTGCCCTACCGGATCCCGTAGGGAAAGTGATCGAGGGCGGCAGGACCCCCGAAGGTCTGCAGATACAGAAGATCCGCGTGCCGTTCGGCGTGGTGCTGGTGGTGTACGAGGCGAGGCCCAACGTGACCGTCGATGCCGCCGCCCTGTGCCTGAAGACCGGCAACGCCGTGATACTCCGCGGAGGTAGCGACGCGGTGCACTCCAACCACGTGCTGGCCTCGGTGATCACCGGTGCCGCGGTGGATGCGGGCCTGCCCGCCGACTGCATCCAGTTCGTCATGGACCAGAATCACGACGCGCTGGTGGAACTGCTGCAGCTCAAGGAGTCCATCGACTTGGTCATCCCGCGCGGGGGAGAGAGCCTCAAGGAGTTCTTGGTCAAGCACTCCAGGATCCCGGTCATCTATGCGGCCGGGGGCAACTGCCACGTGTACGTGGACAAAGCCGCCGACCTGAGGCAGGCGCTGGCCATAACCGTCAACGCGAAGTGCCAGCGACCCGGCGTGTGCAACGCCGCGGAGACTCTGCTGGTGCATCGGGCCGTGGCGGCCAGGTTCTTGCCCGCGGTGGTCAAGGCCCTGCAGGCGCGCGATGTCAAGCTGTACGTCGACGAGTCGTCTCTGGAGTTGCTCGAGGGCAAGGTGGCCAACCTGACCCTGGCGACGGAGCGGCACTATGCCACTGAGTTTCTGGGTCTGGAGATGGCCATAAAGGTCGTGGAGACTCTCGAGGAGGCCATCGCGCACATCGCTCAGTACGGCACGGGCCATTCGGAGGCCATCATCACGCGCGACCTCAAGGCCAGTCAGCTGTTCGTCCAGGGAGTGGATGCCGCGGCGGTGTACATCAACGCCTCGACGCGGTTCACCGACGGAGGGGTCTACGGGATGGGCGCGGAGATCGGCATCTCTACCCAGAAGCTGCACGCCAGAGGTCCGGTGGCACTCCAGGAACTCACCAGCACCAAGTATGTCGTGACCGGCGATGGTCACATCCGGTGACAGGCTGAAGAGCGAGGGCCTTCTCCAGCCACTACCAGGTCGGAGAGGCCTCCGGCTGGGCATCATGGGGGGTGCGTTCGACCCCATCCACATGGCTCACCTGGTCACCGCCGAAGAGGCGCGGGTGCAGTTCGACCTCGACCAAGTGGTCTTCATGCCCGCGGGCGACCCTCCACACAAGGGCAGGCGCCTGGCCCCGGCGGAGTTCAGATACCTGTTGGTGTGCGTAGCCACCGCGTCTCATCCGCGTTTCACGGTATCCCGCTTCGAGATCGACCGGCCGGGAGTGAGCTACACGGTGGATACGCTGGAGCATCTGAACGAGGTGACGCCCCCCGGCACCGAGCTGTTCTTCATCACGGGAGCGGATGCCGTGCTGGATATCCTGACGTGGAAGGATCCGGCCAGGGTACTGGAGCTGGCAACGTTCATCGCGGCAACCAGGCCCGGATATGACCTGGCGAAGCTCTCGGGGTTGCTCGCGAGGATGCGGTCCGACACAGTGGGCCTTGTCCCCGAGGCGAGGGTGAAGACCATGGAGATCCCCGCGCTGGCTATCTCGTCCAGCATGATCAGAGAACGACTGGCCGCGGGCAGACAGGTGCGTTACCTGGTCCCTGAGACTGTCGCGCAGATCCTGGAGAAGAACGGCGGATACGCACAATGACCGACGAGCGCGAGACACCGCTGGGCCCTGTCGGACAGCCGCCGGGGGCACCGCAGGACGACGAGCCCACGCTTGAAACGCTGACGTCGGCGGCGGATGACGATCCGACTCTTGAGACGGCCGAGCAAGATGCGGCCGGAGACCACACCCAGGAGACCATGGTTCCAGGGACCATGCCCGACAACACCATGGAGATCGTCACACCCAAGGTCACCGGCTGGGCTTCGCGACTCGAGCAACTTGCGGCGGCCAAGCACGAGCGTCGCAGGCGAAATGTCACCAGGTTCTGGTTGGCCGCGGCCCCGGTGATCGTCCTTCTGGTGATAGCGGTGGTGCTGCTGGCGGTGTACGGAGGCCAGGGGGGCGGGGTAGCAGTGGTCAGCACCTCGACCACATATGCTCACCGGCAGGTGGAAGGCAGCGGGATGCTACTGGTGACCCAGGGAGACGAGTTGTCCTGGGCAGTCATGCTGGCGCCGTGGGATTCAGGAGGAGTGGTGCTGACGGTTCCCGGCATCACGCTCTTTGAGAGCGGCGGGGCCTTCAAGACCCTTACGGAGACATACGGGGGAGGCGACGCGGACTCGGTGGAGGCCGCTCTCTCTTTGGCCTTGGACGTGTCTGTGGGGCCCGTGGTAGCGGTGGACTGGTCGGACCTGAAGGCGGCTGCTCAAGGCGCCGGCATCCGAGGGCTCTCCGACGAGAGCTTGGGCGCGGGGCAGGGCGAGAACGATCCCTTGGCCGCGGCGGTGCGGACCTTGGTGGGCGAGTACGACGCGGCCGCGAGCAGCAACCCCTGGACGGAGATGGGATTGGAGGGCGAGACGGCGGAGTTCCTGCGTACCCTGGCCCTGGACAACGCGTCCATGGCGGAAGAGGTGTGGACCATCGCCTCGCTCGCAGGCACCCTGGTCGTGGGCGACGGCTTCAGCTACTTCGATCCTGACGTGGACCAGGCGAAGTCGCTACTGGTCATCGCGGCAGAGGTGGAGACCATATCGGTAGAGATCAAGGACGGCGCCGGTCTGGAGAGCGCGCCTCGCAGGGCGGGAAGGCTCGTGGAGTCGGGCGGGTTCGCCCTGGCACCGATGAGTTACGCCGAGGACTACCCTGCCGTAGAGAAGACACAGGTATTCGCGCCCTCCGAGCTGCTTGGAGGAGGCCCGGCAGATACAGGCGCTCCTGGGTGTCGGAGAGGTGGTCGAGGACGAGACACTGGCCGCCGACCGGGTCGTGGTAGTGCTGGGCAAGGACTTCAGCGGGGAATCTGATTGAACGAGAAGGTGGCCTCCCTACGGGCTCTACTGCGTGACTTGGCCCCCGTGTTGGTGGCTTTCTCCGGAGGGGTCGATTCAACGACCCTGCTCTACGCGGCACAGCAGGAGCTGGGCGCAGACGGAGTAGTCGCGGCCACCGCTCACGGCGACGTGCACACCGAGGAAGAGCTGGCGGCGGCGCGCGCCGCCGCCGCTCGCATGGGAGTGCGGCACGTCGTCGTCGAGACTCACGAACTCGAGGTCATGGGGTTCTCTGACAACCCGCCCGAGCGCTGCTACCTCTGCAAGCACGCCCTCTACGAGAAGCTCGTGGAGTTGGCTTGGACGTACGGCCTGAAGACGGTCGTCGACGGAGCAAACGGCGAGGACGGGGATGACTACCGTCCGGGTCTGAGGGCCGCCAAGGTGCTGGGAGTGCGGAGCCCTCTGGCTGAAGTGGGACTGGGCAAGCAGGAGATCAGAGACCTTGCCAAGGAGTGGGGCATGCCCGAATGGGACCGGCCGCCGTCGCCATGTCTGGCCTCGCGCTTTCCCTACGGCACGGCTATCACCCGGGAGGGCCTCGCCATGGTGGGAGGCGCCGAGCGCTATCTTCACGGCCTGGGGTTCGAGACTGTTCGGGTGCGGCATCACGGAAACCTGGCCCGCATCGAGATAGATCCGGACGACATGTCGAGGCTCATCGGACCTAGTGATGCTCCCGGAGAGGCGGAGGCGTCCGTGCGCCGTGGTATCGTAGGGCACCTGCGTGGGTTGGGGTACAAGTTCATCACCCTCGATCTGCAGGGCTTCAGAAGTGGCAGCCTGAACGAGGTGTTGGAGCCCGCGGCTGCCGAAGAGGAGGAAGGGTGACGGGAGCGATAGACGACAAGACCGGCGTCAGCGCCGGAGCGCAAGCCGTCCCCGCCGGTCCTCAGGCTCCGTCAGTGCTTAGCTCGGGCATAGGCGCCCTGGCCGGAGCGTCGCAACGATTGAGTGAGTTAGGGGGCATTCTCCTGGCCAGACTGGAGCGCGACGTCAAGGTCATCAAGGAGCGCGACCCTGCCGCCCGCAGCACCCTGGAGATACTTACCTGCTATCCGGGACTGCACGCTGTGTGGTTGCACCGCGCGGCGCATGCTATGTGGAAGCGCGATGTGCCCCTGCTCCCGCGATTGGTGTCGCAGTTCGGGCGGTTCCTCACCGGGGTGGACATCCATCCCGGGGCTACCCTGGGCGAGGGTCTGTTCATAGACCACGCCTCGGGGGTGGTCATCGGTGAGACCGCTGAGGTCGGCGAGAACGTGACCATCTATCAGGGAGTGACCCTGGGCGGCACTGGCAAAGAGACCGGCAAGCGCCATCCCACGGTCGGCGACAACGTGGTGATAGGAGCGGGCGCGCATCTGCTTGGCTCGATCAAGATCGGGGACAACGTCAAGATAGGCTCGGGCAGCGTGGTGGTGCAGGACGCGCCGCACGACACAACGGTGGTCGGCAACCCCGGGCGCCCGGTGATAAGCGACGGGGCCAAGGTGGGCATTCCCGACATCGACTACACCCATCTGCCGGACCCGGTGGCCGAGGCCATGAAGTGCCTGGTCCGTCGGGTGGTAGAACTGGAGAACGAGATCGAAGCTATGCGCAAGCTCGCTGCCGACCCGACGTCCGCCCAAGCTTGGGCCGCCGACACCCGTCCGCGCCCTGACCGCTCACAACCGGCCGCCGACGTGGCGTGCGACCCACCGAGGCTTGATGGCACGCCGGAATTCTGATCCCGCAGGCCGCGCCGGGGCGCCGGGTGCTGCGCCCCCTTCGGGTGGCGCCGGTTCCGGACTAGCCCAAGACCTAAACGACCGGCAGAGCGAAGCCGTATTTCACACCGGCGGCCCGCTGCTGGTGCTGGCGGGCGCCGGTTCAGGCAAGACCCGGGTGCTCACCTACCGCCTGGCCCATCTCATCCAGAGCGGACAGGTAAGGCCGCACCAGACCCTGGCCATCACCTTCACCAACAAAGCGGCGGGGGAGATGAAGGAGCGGGTGGCGCGCCTGCTGGGTCCCGCGGCCGGCTGGATGTGGGTGAGCACCTTCCACTCCTCGTGCGCGCGCATCTTGCGCCAGGACGCGCCGCTGCTGGGCTACCGGCCCAACTTCACCATCTACGACGAGGACGACTCGCAGAGGCTCATCAAGCACTGTCTGGAGGACCTGCGCCTCGACCTGAAGCGGTTCCCCCCGCGGGCGCTTTCCAGCCTCATCTCCGATGCCAAGAGCAAGCTGGTGGACGTGGACGAGTTCGCCACTCACGCGGGCAATTCCCAAGGTTCGTGGAGCGGCGCTGTGGGTGCGAAGCTCGCCGGCGACGGTTCTGGTGACTACGACGGTCTCGGAGGTGGATACGCCGACGACTTTGGCGCATCCGGCCTCATCGATGTAGCCAGTCAGGTGTACCGCCGCTACCAGGCCCGGATGCTGGAGCAGAACGCCCTTGATTTCGACGATCTGCTCATGCGCACGGTGGACATCCTCCGCCTGTTCCCTGAGAGGCTCCGCTACTACCGAGACCTGTTCCGCCACGTCCTGGTGGACGAGTACCAGGACACCAACAAGGCGCAATACCTGCTGGTGAAGCTGCTCACCGAGGAGCACCGGCAGGTGACCGTGGTCGGCGACGACGACCAATCGGTCTACTCTTGGCGAGGGGCGGACATCCGGAATATCCTCTCCTTCGAGGACGACTTCCCCGACACCAAGGTGGTGAAGCTCGAACAGAACTATCGCTCCACCACCACCATCTTGGACGCCGCAAACGCTCTGGTGGCTCACAACCGCGGACGCAAGCCCAAGAACCTGTGGAGTGACCGCGGCACCGGCGAGCCGGTGACCGTCTTCGAGTGCCGTGACGAGCACGAGGAGGCGCGGCTGGTCTGCGATGAGGTGGTCAAGCTGCTGCACGACCGCCCGGCTTCGGACCTCGCCCTCTTCTACCGGGTGAACGCGCAATCGCGCGTCATCGAAGACATGCTGGTGCGCCAAGGCGTGCCGTACCGCGTGGTGGGGGGCACCAAGTTCTACCAGCGGGCGGAGATCAAAGACCTGCTGGCCTATCTGCGTGTGACCATCAACGCCACCGACGACCTGTCGCTCTTGCGCATCATCAACACCCCGCGTCGGGGCCTGGGCGATGTGGCCATTGGGCGGCTTCAGGCCTGCGCTTCTGAGAACGACTTCGGCCTGCGCGGGGCGCTTCTGCAGGCGCCGCTCATAGCGGGCTTCACCGGCGCCGCGGGCCAGGCCTGCGTCCGCCTGGGCGAGAGCTTCTGCGCGTGGGCCGCGGCCGCTGGGGTGGACGAGACCGGCGCCGCGCCTGCGGGCGGCGCCTCAACCGTCGATGGGGCCGGACCCGCTGGTGACGAGGCGCCCGCGGGCGGCGAGACGGGCGGCAGGGCCAAGGTGGCCGACGTGGTGAAGCGGGTGCTGGAGGAGAGCGGCATGGTCGCCGCGCTCAAGGCGGAGCGCACTCTGGAGTCAGAGGGGCGCGTAGAGAACCTGGAGGAGTTCGTGGGCGTGGCCGAGGAGTTCGACCGCATGAACCCCGACGGTACCCTAACCGACTTCCTGCAGGAGATAAGCCTCTATGCGGACGTCGACAGCCTGGAGGAGGGGGAGCCCTACCTCACGCTTATGACCCTTCACAACGCCAAGGGGCTCGAGTTCCCGGTGGTGTTCGTCACCGGCATGGAGGAGGGGCTCTTTCCGCACTCTCGCTCGCTGGACGAGCAGCGCCTGGAGGAGGAGCGGCGTCTCTGCTATGTGGGCATCACCCGGGCGCGCGACCGGATATATCTGTCGCATGCACTCTCTCGCACGCTTCACGGCAGCTCAGGCTACCGCTTGCCCAGCCGTTTCTTGGCCGAGTTGCCGGCGCAGCTGCTGCAACACCGGGATACATCTGTGTACCCGCACAGGGTGCGCGCGGAAGGAGGCCTTCCTGCGTACGGCACCAGCACGGGCTATGGCACGCGAAGGAGCGGGGCTGCGGGGCGCGTGTCCGGTGGACCTTTCACACCCCCTGGGACGCGTCCCAAGCATGACACTGTCGAGCAGGTGGCCGGACTGTCCACAGGCGACAAGGTCGTGCACGCCAAGTTCGGCGAAGGCATGGTGCTGGGCATGGAGCCGGGCGGCATAGTGAGGATCTTCTTCTCAGACCTGGGGGAGCAGAAGCGGCTGCTACTGGACTACGCGCCTCTCAAGCGCGTGTAGCGGCTCGCCGTTCTGTGCCAAGTCCGCGAGCGTGACGCCCGCGAAGAGGTCCTCCAGCAGCGCCGCCGCCCTCTCCCACACCGGACGGGTGGGGCAAGTGGCGGCTCGGGTGCAGTGAGCGTTGTTGCGGCAGGGTGCGGGCAGTATGTCGCCCTCCACAGCGGCGAGCACATCGGCAACGGTCATCGATTCCGGCGGACGCGCGATGGTGAAGCCACCCACTCTGCCTCGATGGCTGTTCACCAGGCCGGCCATCCGCAGGGCCATGAGTAGCTGCTGGGCGTACGCGGGCGATATCGATTCGATCTCGGCTATCTGAAACTTGGTGAGTGGATCGCGAGGGTAGTCGGTCGCGAGCAAAGCCATGATGCGCGTGCCGTATCGGCCTCTGGTGGAGATAGTCATCATTTGAAGTCCGCCCGAGCTAAAAGATGATTAAAACAGTCAGCTTATGGAGATATTAGCACCAGCGACAACTCAGGCCCCACAAGACCATGTTCCTGGGGCTGACGACATTGACAAAGATGAGGAGGTCTGTCGCATGAAGACTTGGAGCAAGTTGATCGTGGTGGCAGTGTTGATCGTGGGCCTGGTGGTGTTGGCCGCTGGGGCCGCCTTCGTAGGCCTGGGTATCCAGAAGCACCAGTTCATCAAGAATGCCATGGAGGTAGAGAAGATCACTTTGGGCATCAACGACTCGCAGTTGGCCAAGGGCGAAGTCGTGGACACCATGGGCGAGACCCAGATAGCAGGCGACATCGTCAGGGGACACCGGCACGAGATAGCGCCGACCTATGGCGACCTTCTGGGTGGTGAGCGCTACGACCCCACCAATTCTCAGCAGCTCTTGTATGCGCAGGCCATGAACATCGAGAACTACCTCTATCTGGCCACTAACTCCTATGGGGTGACCTACCTCACCATGGGGCTGGGGGCCGCGTTCATAGCGATAGGCTTGGCGCTGATGGGCCTGGGGCTGGTGCTCTTCAACTGGAACAAGCGCGTGCTTGCAGCCTTGGCGGTACCCGCGGGCAAATAGGCAGAAGCGGGCGCGACCCGACCCCGACCCCGCCCTTACCGGACCGCAAGCTCCCTCTTCGTGCCCCGTCTCCTGTCCCCCCGGGAGGCGGGGCTTCCTTGTGCGCGATGCAGAGTGAGGCCCCGTCTCTCAGGTTCGGGATGGCATCGTGCGGGTATAGTTGTTCTACATTATGGATAAGCGGGCGACGGATATCATTCGGCCCATGCTGCATCAGATGGGCGAACTGCACCAGGTTCTGGGCGTTTACGGCTGCGGGATACGTGAGGTGCAGACCAAACTGGAGATACTGGCAGAGGAGTTCAGGGTCAGCCAGGACAGAAGCCCCATCGACTCGATCGAGACCCGGGTCAAAAAGGCGAGTAGCATAGCCTTCAAGCTCTCGGCCAGGGGGTTGGAGGTATCTCTGGACTCGGCCGTGAAGAACTTGGACGACCTCGCGGGCGTCAGGGTCGTCTGCCCGTTCGTTGAGGACATATACTTCGTGGCCGGCAGCCTATTGGCTCAGGATGACGTCACCCTCATCGAGCGTGAGGACTACATCGCCCGGCCGAAGCCAAGCGGTTACCGTAGCCTGCACCTGGTGGTGGAGGTGCCGGTGTTCTTCTCCGACCACAAACAGCCGGTACGCGTCGAGGTGCAGATACGCACCATCGCCATGGATTTCTGGGCGTGCCTGGAAGAGGAGATCCGCTACAAGCGAGACCTGTCGGACAGCGAAGCCATCGGTCGCGAACTCAAGGAGTGCGCGGATATCATCGCGCAGACCGACGTCCGCATGCAGGAGATACACCGGCGTATCAAGTCGCAGGGTTAGGCTCTGGCGCGGCACCCGGAAGAGGACGTTCACTGTGCTGTCGGTTCCGTCCATCCGCCCCAGGTTGTACAGTGGGTAGCTGATCGCAGATTCGCAGTACGGGAGGGGTAGATGAGCGCTGCGCAAGCCAAAGCCGCCAAGTCCAACGGCGCCACGCTCGGCTGCGAGGCCCAGCACTGGCAGATGGCCGACGCCCTGCGCGGCAGTATGGACGCCGGCGAGTATAAGCACGTCGCGCTGGGGCTCATCTTTCTCAAGTACATCTCCGACGCGTTCGAGGAGCAGCGCGCCAAGCTTCCCGCGCAGGCCGGCGAGGGGGCCGACCCGGAGGATCCAGTGCTGGAGCAGGCCGAGGTGCTTAGCGAGGACTGGGCGGCGTAGACGGTTTGAACCACCCCGGCTTTCCCGAAGGGCCTACCTGTTTGAGTCCGGGCTCGGCACCCTCAGATACCTGACCAGACCTCCCGCCGGACGTGCTGCACATCTGGTGGCGCGTCCAGCGCAATGAACGTTGCGCACGAGGCAGTGTGCAGTCACTATTGTATCGTGGGGTCATGGCTCCGCCTGTAACCCCCATTCTTGCTCACTTCCCGTCAGGCCGCGAAGGACTCCCTGTGGCCTTCTAGAACATTGTTGTGGCAGAAAGTGTCACGGAAGAGTTGCAAAGTGGTGGAAAGTGGTGTAGGGTACGACCCATGGTAGGCATGTTTCTATCTGGAGAGTTCGACCACACGCTCGATCCTAAGGGGCGAGTGACCCTGCCCGCGCGCTATCGCGAGTACTTCCGGGACGGCGTGGTGCTGGTGCGCTTCCCCGATCGGGAGCCCTGCGTGAGCGTGTTCCATCCCGATTCGTGGGCGGAGTTCGACCAGAAATACCTTGAGGGCCAAGACTTCTTCGAGAACGCCGGTCATCGTTGGTCGACTCGTGACATCTATAAGAACCAAGACTTCGTCGAGCCCGACGCCCAGGGGCGCGTGCTCTTGCCCGCGCAGCGCATCAAAGAGCTGGGCCTTAACGGCAAGGTGAAGATCATCGGCGTGCGTACGCACCTGGAGATCTGGGACCCCGACACCTTGGTGGCTGAAGAAGCGAACAGACGGGGGGGCGACAATGGCTAGCGCCGCGGCTTCCTTCGCAACGGAGATGGCTATGGCTCACGTACCTGTGTTGGCCCAAGAGCTTCTGGATGTGCTGAACGTGCGGCCGGACAGCCGGGTGGTGGACTGCACCTTCGGCGCCGGCGGCCACGCTACGCTGGTGGCCGCGGAGTTGGGCTCGCACGGCGAATTGGTGGCCTGCGACCAGGATCCCACGGCCGAGCACTACTACCGTGATCTCACGCGCCAACTGCCCAAGCGTTCGCGCTTCATAGCCGGCAACTTCGCCGATGCACTGGCCGAGCTGGCGGAAGAGGGCTTCAAAGCCACTCACATCTACCTGGACCTGGGCTTGAGCAGCATGCAGATAGACACGCCCGAACGGGGTTTCTCGTACAGCTACGACGCGCCGCTGGATATGCGCATGGATCCATCGCTGCCGGTCACGGCGGCGGATATCGTGAACACCTGGGCGGAGCGCGACCTCACCCGCTTGTTCGGCAAGTACGGTGAAGAGCGCTTCGCGGGCCGCATCGCGCACGCCATCGCGCTGCGGAGGGCCAACACGCCCTACAAGCGCACCTGCGAACTGGTGGACACCATCAAGCAGGCTATTCCCACGCCGGCCCGCTTCGGCCAGGGGAACCCGGCGCGCCGGGTGTTCCAAGCGCTCCGCATAGAAGTGAACGACGAGCTAGGCAGCCTGCAGCGCGCGCTGCCGGCGGCTTTCGACTTGCTGGAGACGGGCGGCGTCATGGCCGTCATAAGCTTCCATTCGCTCGAAGACCGCATCGTGAAAGAGTTCTTCGCCGGCAAGGCGCGCGGGTGCACCTGCCCGCCGGACTTCCCGGTATGTGCCTGCGGGGGAAAGCAGACCGGAGAGGTGTTGACCTCGAAGCCCCGTAGCCCCGGCGAGAGTGAGCTGGAGCTCAACCCGCGATCGGCTTCGGCCAAACTCAGAGCACTAAGGAAGTTGTAATGCCCAGCACAGCCCGCGCAACCTGGCTCGATGCCTGGGAGGGTCCTTCCACCCCCTCACCCTACACGTACCGCAGTGCCCCGCCGCGGCCGCGAGAAGACCGCTACGCGCGGCAGAGCGCCTACTCGAGGTCGGCGAAATATGCTGCCCCGAGGCCCGCGCACTACTCGGCGCCGCCGCCGCGCCCGCGAAGCGAAGCGCGCTTCGAGGCGCCGCCCACTCGCGTACCTAGCGCGGCGAGATACTCCGACTGGGCCGACGCCGCGGAATGGACGGGGTCAGTGGTGCACATGAGCGCCGCCCGCGCGGCGCGGCTGCCTATGGCTGAGCCTCGCCGGGATCGCATGAGCATCCCCGAGGCACCGGCCATACGTGACTACGACTGGGAGGCCGCTGCACAGCGCAGGCCGCGCCGCGACGAGTGCGAGCGCGTGATACTGCATACCGACCGCTCCATAGAGGCGCGCATGAGCTGCACCAGGCACTACGGCAAGGAGGCGACCGCTCGCCGCGCCGACCCGTGGCCGGAAGCGCCGCGCCGTCCCGCCAAGCCGCGTCTGCGCGTGGTCAAGCACAAGGTGCCGCGTTGGCGTTTGGGCATGGTCGCGGGAGTCTTCGCCCTGTTGTTCATAGGCCTCACCGTGGTGGCGCCCATACTCACGAGTTCGGCGGTCGCTGGGATGGAGTCGGCGGTGGGTCAGGCCGAAGCCCAGCAGCAGCAGTTGGCGGCGGATACGGCCGCGCTCTCTTCGCAGATCTCCAGCCTTTCGTCACCGCAGAGGGTGGCGGCAGAGGCCGCTCAGATGGGGTTGGTGCCGGCGAACGACGTCAGCTACCTGGCTTCGGGAGAGCAGCAGTTGGCTTCGGAGGGTGATACGACCGTAGCCGGCAGGTAGCCATGCGCCGGACGAACAAGCGCCTAGGTCTGTTCATGGGCTTGGCGGTGCTCTTCTTCTTTGTGCTTTTTGGCCGGGCTTTCTATCTGCAGGTGGTAGCGGGCCCCAGTCTTCAGAAGCAGGCCGCGGAGCACACCACTCGCACCATCGCCCTGAACGCGCGGAGAGGCACCATCTTCGACCGGACCGGGCAACCCCTCGCCATCTCGCAAGAGATGTCCACGGTATACGCCTCGCCGGGCCAGATAGACGATGCTGCCGCGACGGCTGCGAAACTGGCTCCCGTCTTGGGGCTGTCCCAATCTGAGCTCTACGGGAAACTCAGCAGCGACTCAGGCTTCAAGTACCTGGCGCGCCGCGTGGAGCCCAGCGTAGGAGCGCAGGTAGAGGCTCTCGAGCTGGCGGGCATCAGTGTCATCACTGAGGACAAGAGGGTCTATCCCCTGGGGGCGCTGGCTCCGCAACTGCTGGGGTTCGTAGGTGGCGACGACTACACGGGCATGGCCGGCGTAGAACTTCAGTACGACGACACCCTGTCGGGCACTGCGGGTGAAATGACTATCCAGAGCGATCGCCTGACCGGCAATCGCGTCGCCACGGTGGCCACCAAGGAAGCCGTCCCGGGCCAGTCCATCACCCTCACCATAGATTCCGAGATCCAGTTCAAGATGGAGACCGTGCTCACCGACGTGGTCAAGAAGTTCAAGGCCAAGAAGGCCTTCGGAATAGTGCTCGATCCCAAGACGGGTGAGATCTTGGCCATGGCCAACACACCCGTCTTCGACACGAATGCCTACGCGGCCGAGACTCTCACCGAGGCCGACAGGCGCAACTCTGTCGTGACCGACCAGTACGAGCCGGGCTCGACCTTCAAGATGATCGCGGTGGCGTCGGCGCTCGAGAACGGCGTGGTCACCCCTCAGACCATGTTCAAGCTCGCTCCGGAGATAACGGTCTACGACCAGGTGATACACGAGGCCCACGACGACGTGCCCAAGGTGCGCAATCTGTCGGTCACCGAGATCCTGGCCCAATCGTCCAACGTGGGGGCGGCGACGCTGGGCATGCAGGTGGGCAAGGAGCTGATGTCCAAGACCATCGAAGACTTCAACTTCACGCGGACGCTGGGTCTGGACTTCCCAGCCGAAGCGGTGGGTGTCATGCCGGCGGAGAACGAGTGGTACGGCACCATGCTCGCCAATGTGTCCTACGGGCAGGGCATCGCCGCCACTCCGCTGCAGCTTGCGGCCGCCTATGCGTCGGTGGCCAATGACGGCATCCTGGTGCAGCCCCACCTGCTCAAGACCGACACGGACTTCTGGAGCCGCCGGGTGATCAACTCGGTGACAGCGGCTCAACTGCGCGACATGCTCACCGTGACCGTCAACGACGGCACGGGCAGCCGGGCGCGGGTGACGGGCTACGAGGTGGCGGGCAAGACCGGCACTGCTCAGAAGGTCAAAGAGGGCGGTGGCGGTTACGACGCCAACCGTTATGTAGCGTCCTTCGTGGGTATGGTGCCGGCGCTGGATCCTCAGCTGGTGATCCTGGTCATGGTGGACGAGCCGACTACCCAGCACTTGGGCAGTCTGGTGGCAGCGCCCGCGTTCTCTCGCATCGCCGCGTTCTCGCTCAAACGGTTGGGGATACCTCCTAGCCCGGTTAACTAGGGTCGCGCGGCGGTGATAGAATCCCGACACGTGAGACTTGATGATCTACTAGCCGGCGTCACCGACGTACGCCTAATAGGACCGCCCGCAAACGACGTTACTTCACTCTGTTATAGGAGTGATCTAGCCCGTCAGGGCAGCCTCTTCTTCTGCGTACCCGGATTCAAGCAAGACGGCCACGACTTTGCCGCCGATGCGGTGCAAAGAGGGGCGACCGCCCTATGCGTGGAGCGGCCGCTGGACCTGCCGGTCGCCCAGGTGCTCGTGCCCTCCGTACGCAGAGCGATGGGTCCCATAGCGGCAGCCTTCTTCGGTCACCCCAGCGGCCAGCTGCTCACCGTGGGCATCACCGGCACCAACGGCAAGACGACCTCGGCGTTCCTGGTGGCACATCTCTTGGACAAAGCCGGCCATCGCGCAGGGCTGATGGGGACGGTCGAGCGGCGTATCGGCGGTAAACAATTGCCGGCGGGTCGGACCACACCTGAGGCCCTGGACATCCAGCAGAACCTGGCGGACATGGTGTCCGCCGGAGACAAGGCAGCGGTGATGGAGGTCTCGTCGCACGCCTTGGATCTGGGGCGCTCGTTGGGGCTGAGGTTCAAGGCCCTTGCCTTCACCAACCTCACTCAGGACCATCTGGACTATCACAGAACGCTCGAAGAGTACTTCGCGGCGAAATGCCTGCTGTTCTTGGACGGGGCATATCAGCAAGGGCAGCCCCTGGCGGTGGTGAATGTCGATGACGACCACGGTCTGGAGCTCGCCTCCAGGCTGCCGCGCGACAGGGTGCTCGGCTTCTCGACCTCCGCCGTCGCGGGCCCGTGGGGTCCGGCGGAGTTGGAGTGGAGCGACTACTCTGTGGAGCCCGGAGGTACCCGAGGCACCATGATCGTCCGGGGCAGGGCCCTGGACCTCATGACGGCGGCTGCGGCTGCCGCAGGGGCGGGCGGCCCTGATGCCGCCGCTGCTGGGGTCGCCGCGCATGGCACCGAGGCCCGCCTGGAGGTGGCCACGCCGCTGCTGGGCGAGTTCAATGTAGCCAATACACTCACGGCCCTTGGGGTGGGGCTGGTCTTGGGCCTCGATCTGCGCCAGATGCTGGCCGACCTGAGCGACTTTACAGGGGTCCCGGGGCGCATGGAGCCGGTGGACGCCGGGCAGGACTTCACCGTGCTTGTCGACTACGCGCATACCCCCGATTCGGTGCGCAATGCCCTGGTGACGGCGCGAGGCTTCACCAGAGGTAGGCTCATCGCGCTCGTGGGCTGCGGTGGCGACCGTGATAAGAGCAAGCGGCCTCTGATGGGCCGCGAGGGCGAGAAGATCGCCGATCTGCTTTTCATCACCTCGGACAACCCCAGAAGCGAGGACCCGCTCGCCATCATCGCCGATATCACCGCCGGCCTGGAGGCGCCGGCAGCCGCAAGAGTGCAGCCCGACCGCAGACAGGCGATAGCAGAGGCGCTGGCAGAGGCGCAGGCGGGGGACGTGGTGGTGATCCTGGGGAAGGGCCACGAGTCGGGCCAGGAGTTCGCTACCCACACCATCCCGTTCGACGACCGCGAGGTCGCTCGTGAGGCGCTGTCGGCTCTGTGGGGAGGCAGCCGGTGATAGTGCTTGACGCTGAGCGGGCCGGCAGGGCCTTGGGAGTGGGCACGTTGGCGGCGCCGGTGGCCGGTGTGAGCATCGACAGCCGCGCTGTGCGTCCTGGCGAACTCTTCGTCGCGTTGCAGGGGGAGCGCTTCGACGGCCATGACTACGTGGAGGCTGCTATGGCCGCGGGTGCGAGCGGCGCCGTGGTGGACAAGCAGGTCTGGGCTGCGCGCGAGGTGCAGGGCGGACCCGTCTATGCGGTGCCCGACACCCTGGCGGCGCTGGGTGCCCTCGCTCGGGAGGTGCGGCGGGCTTCGGGAGTGACGGTCTTCGCCATCACGGGCAGCGCAGGTAAGACCAGCACCAAGGACCTGCTGAAGGCCATGGTGGGGCGCGTGCGCAAGGTCGTCGCCACTGCCGGCAACCAGAACAACGAAGTGGGGGTCCCGCTGACACTCTTGGCGGTGGAGCCCGGCATAGAAGCCGTGGTGGTGGAGATGGGCATGCGGGGCCGCGGTCAGATAGCGGAGTTGGCCGCGGTGGCCGAGCCCGACGTGGGCATCATCACCAACGTTCATCCGGTCCACTTGGAGTTGCTGGGCACCCTGGAGAGCATCGCGGAGGCCAAGGCGGAGCTACTGGCCGGCGTGCGTCTCGGTGGTGCGGCTGTGGTGCCCGCGGACTGCCCGCCGCTGGAGCCCTGCTTGGCCCAGTACTCGTGCCGTCTGGTCCGCTTCGGGGTAGGCTCGCACGGAGAGGGCGCGGCCTTCGGCGCGGAGGTGAGCGGTTGGCTGGAGCCACAGGGTAAGGGCGGCTACGAGTGGGTGGTGCGTTGGCCGGGAGGCGAGACGCGGGTGGCCGTTCCCTACCTGCCCAAGCACACCCTTGAGAATGCGGCTGCCGCGGTGGCGGCCTGCTACGCCGCGGGGCTCGCGGTGCGAGAGTGCGCCGCGGGTATCGCCGACGTGCAGTTCAGCGACGGGCGGGGGCAGACCGTCGAAGCCGGCGGCGTCTGCCTCATAGACGACACCTACAACGCCAACCCGGCAGCGGTCGGTGCGGCCGTGCATCACTTGGTCGACCTGGCGGCAGAGCGCGGAGGGCGCGCTGTGGCGGTTCTGGGGGACATGCTGGAGCTGGGTCCTGACCAGGAGCGCTTTCACGAGCAGACAGGGGCCGCCGCGGCGAAGGCGGGCGTCTTGGTGCTTTGGGGGGTCGGGCCGCTGTCGGCGGCGACGGTGAGGGGCTTTCGGCGCTGGTGGCAAGAGGACGGCAAGGGCGGCGCTGAGTGGAGTTCCGGGCATCTGACCTCCGCGGACGAGGCCGACGCCCTGCTTGAGGGGTTGCGACCGGGCGACGTGGTGCTTGTTAAGGCGTCGCGTAGCGTTCGGCTTGAGAAAGTGGTAAATAGAGTGCTCGGTGAGGCAACGGCCGGCAGATGGAGCGGGGGGGCCGCGCATGTTGAGGTCGAGGGCGATACGACTGGGGAGAAGCGGCATTGCTACAGGTAATGGCGGCTGCGCTGATGGCGCTGGTCATAGGCATGGTGGCGGGACCGCAATACATCCGGTGGCTGACCCGGCGGGGTATAGGGCAGAACATCAGAGAGGTCGGCCCCGAGACTCATAGCGCCAAACAGGGGACTCCCACGATGGGTGGGGTGCTCATTTTGGTGGCGGCTCTCATCCCCTATGCCATCTTCGCGACCCACAATGTGAGCAGCCTGGTGCTGTTCATCATCACCTTCGGCTGTGGTCTCATAGGTTTCGCCGACGACTTCATCAGCCAGTGGCGCAGACGGTCTCTGGGCCTGAACGGCAAAGTGAAGCTTCTGCTGCAATTGCCACTCACCGGTTTTGCCGTATGGCTGGGCCTCAGATATGGGGCCCTTACGACCAAGCTCTACGTCCCGTTTGTGGAACAGGGGCTTGACATAGGCTGGGCCTACTACATCTTTGCGTTCCTGCTTGTGGCCGGTTTCTCCAACGCAGTCAACCTGACCGATGGCCTTGACGGCCTGGCCGCGGGAACCGTCTCCATGGCTTTCTTTGCCTACGCGGGCATCGCCTTTCTCAAAGGCAAGCCCAACTTGGCCATCTTGGCTGTCTGCCTGGCGGGCGCTTCCGTAGGCTTTCTTTGGTACAACACCCACCCGGCCAGCGTCTTTATGGGCGACACCGGCTCGTTGGCTTTGGGCGCGGGGCTGGCAGCGGTGGCTATCGCCACTAAGATGGAAGTACTGTCGCTGCTCATAGGTGGCATCTTCGTGGCCGAGGCCCTGAGCGTGATGATCCAGGTCTTCAGCTTCAGGGTGTTCCACAAGCGAGTGTTCCTCATGGCCCCGCTTCACCATCATTTCGAACTGAAGGGTTGGTCGGAGACCAAGATCATCGTGCGCTTCTGGATCATCGCGGCCATCCTTTCGGGCGCGGGCTTCGCCCTCTACTACCTGTCTAACACGCGCCTCCGGTAGGTCTGATGATGAGGAGAGAAGGGCGCTCAGCATCTCGGACTGGGGACGGCGGGGAGGGACTGCCGCCGGGGGTGCGCCGGGTGCTCGTCTTGGGGGCCAGCCGCTCGGGCACCAGCGCGGCGGTGGCGTTGGCGGGGCTTGGTCTAGAGGTGGTGCTGAGCGATCAGCGCAGCCCCGAGACTCTTCCGGGCATCGAGGACACCCTGCACAGTGGCGTGCGCTACGTGCGCGAAGACACGCTGGCGGGTGAGTGGCCTCACCCCGATCTGGTGATAAAGAGCCCCGGAGTGCCTGCCGAAGCGGCGCCGGTGCAGGCGGCGCGAGACAAAGGGGTGCAGGTGTGGAGCGAGCTGGAGTTGGCGTACGCGCTCCTGCCGAATCCCTTCGACGCGGTGACCGGCACCAACGGCAAGACCACGACCACGGCGCTCTTGGGCCACCTCTTCGCCACAGCGGGCCGGCCTGCTCAGGTGTTGGGCAATATCGGAGTAGCCGTGACGTCGGTGGCCGGCAAGATCCACCCCGGCGACGAGTTGGTGGTGGAGGTCTCAAGCTTTCAGCTGGAGGACACCGTAGCCTTCAGGCCGGCGGTGGGGGTCTTCATCAACCTCACGCCTGACCATCTGGACAGGCACGGCACCATGGAGCGCTATCTGGAGTGCAAGGCCAACCTCTTCGCCAACCAGCGCACCGGCGATGTGGCCGTGCTCAATCTGAGCGATCCGGCGGTGGCGGCGCTGGGGGTGGATCTGGCGGCGCGGGTCGGAGGCCCGCGCGTCTCGTACTTCTCCGTGGCCGGACCGGAGGCAGGCGGGCTCGGCGGCGCGCTCTTGCCGCACTCCTGGGTGGAGTCGGGGGCGCTCTACCTTGATGGCGAGCCGGTAGTACGAGTGGACGAGATCAAGCTGCCCGGGCGGCACAATCTCGAGAACTGCCTGGCCGCGGGCGCGGCCGCGCTGGCCCGCGGCATCAGCAGAGAGGCGGTGGCGGAGGGACTGCGCAGCTTCGGCGGCGTGCCTCATAGGCTCGAGATGGCAGGAATGGTCGCCGGCGTGACGTATGTGAACGATAGTAAGGCAACCAACGTGGAGGCCACCCTGACTGCCTTGAACGCGTATCCGGACAACACCCACCTGATCCTGGGGGGTCGGGACAAGCACTCCGACTACCGCCCGGTGGCGCGAGCTTGCTCGCGCGGCTGCAAGGCCGTCTACCTGATAGGCGAGGCCACGCCGCTCATCGAGGCGGCCTTTGCCGAGGTGCGGGACCTGGAGGGTGTCCGCGGTGTGCCCGCGGTGCGAGTATGCGGTGACCTCGAAAGAGCGGTAGACGAAGCGACCGAGGCCGCGGACCCGGGAGATGTGGTGCTTCTGGCGCCGGCGTGCGCGAGCTTCGACCAATACAAGAACTTCGAAGAGCGAGGCGAACACTTCGTGGGCTTGGTCAGGCGGCGGGGTGACAGGCGGGCATGAGCACTGCGACCTTCCGTCCCTTTCCCACGCGGAGTGGGAGCAGAGCCGTGCGCCCCTGGCTGGACGACACCATGACCACTCTCCGTGTCCGCAGGAGGCCCAGCGCCTCTAAGGGCCGGCCGCGTCCGGCCACCATCGCCCTCAAGAAGGCCGCCCCGGTCTGCTATCACGTGGTGTGGCTCTCCGCTCTGTTGCTTCTTACTCTGGGCATCTGCATGCTGCTCTCCATCTCGATGGCGGCTGAAGTGCGCTCGCAACTCGGGGGCTCCGACGAGGGCGTGTACTACTACGTCGGGAGGCAAGGGATAGTCGCGGTCGTCGGGTTGGCCTTGATGTTCGCGGTGAGCCGCATGGACTACCGCAGGCTGCGCAGGCTTTCGCTCTTCTTCATGGGGTTCGTCGCCGTCTCTCTTATGGTGGTGCACATCCCGGGCGTGGGACACAGGGTCAACGGAGCGTCTAGCTATATTCCCATAGGCCCCTTGAGCTATCAGCCCTCGGAGTTCGCGAAATTGGCTGTAGTGCTGGCGGGAGCCCATCTGATGTCCACTCCGCGCATAAGGGAGGGCGGCTGGCGCTCGTACCTGTTGCCTTTCGGGGCCATGGGCCTGGTGCTTTGCGGGCTGGTGGTGTGGGAGAACGACTTCGGGACGGCGATCATCATCATCGGACTGGTGGTGGGGATGCTCTGGCTGGCGGGGATGAAGTCCAAACAGTGGCTGCTTCTTACGGGAGGCGGCGCTCTGGTGGGCGGCGGACTGATGCTCCTGATCGCCAGAGGCAAGATGATGGCCAGGGTCGCGGCAATGGTCGATCCGTGGGCAGATCCCGACAACACCGGCTACCAACTGCGGCAGGCGCTGCTGGCGCTGGGCCGGGGAGGCTGGTTCGGGGTCGGTCCGGGACGTAGCGTGCAGAAGTTCGCCTATCTGCCCGAAGCCCACAACGACATGATCTTTGCCATTCTGGGTGAGGAGTTCGGTTTCTTCGGCGCAACCTCCATAATCGGGCTGTTCGTTGCGTTTGCGGTGGCCTGTTGGCGTCTGGCCAGGCGCTGCTCGGACCCCATGGGCAAGTATCTTATCGCTGGTTGTGGCATGATCATTACCTTGCAGGCGGCGGTCAATATCGGTGGTGTGCTGGGCGCGATCCCTCTCACCGGAGTCCCGCTGCCTTTCGTCAGCTATGGCTGCAACAGCCTGATTGTGATGCTGGTGGCCGTGGGTCTTGTTCTCGCGGTCGCCAGGCGCGCGTCCGCTGTGGCAGTCGCATCCCCGGCAGAGAGGTCTGAGAATGTCGAGCGTTCTGATAGCAGGCGGAGGGACAGCCGGGCACGTAGTGCCGGCGCTGGCGCTCGCTGACGTCCTTTCGGGCAGGGGCCACCAAGTAGCCTTCTGCGGCACCGAGCGGGGCATGGAGAGAGACCTTGTCCCCCGAGCCGGCTATCCGTTCTCGATCGTGCGCATTCGGGGCTTCGAACGCAAGATAGGGTTGTCGACCCTGCGTACCCTGGGCTCCATCCCCCTGGCGGCCGTGGACGCCTACAAAGTGCTCCGGCAGGTGCGCCCTGGGTGCGTGGTGGGAGTGGGGGCATACGCGTCGGGTCCAGTGGTCGCGGAGGCGGCGCTTCGCGGCCTCCCCACGGTGGCCGTGGAGATGGACTCCCACATGGGGTGGACCAACACCATCCTCAGCAAGTTGGTGGACCGAGTCTGCCTGTCGTATCCGGATGAGAGGCGCAGGAGCAGCAAGTTCATCCACACAGGCAGGCCACTGCGCCCGGCGCTGCTCAGCGCGACGCGGGAGCAGGGTCTCGAGCGCTTCGGACTAGATGGTAAGCGTCCGGTCTTGCTGGTTTTCGGGGGGAGCCTAGGGGCGCATGTCGTCAACGAAGCCGTCTTGGATGCCTTCGCCCTGCAGCCGACGCCCTTCCAAATAGTGCACGTCACCGGCGAGAGAGACTTTGCCCGGGCGAGAGATACGCTTGCAGCAGCGGGTGCGAACCCCTCGTACCAGGTGCACGCCTTCTTGGACGACCTACCCTTGGCCCTGGCGGCGGCGGACGCGGTAGTGGCCCGCGCGGGCGGCTCCGTGGCTGAGATCCTGGCGCGGGGGGTGCCGGCCCTCTTGGTGCCCTACCCGTTTGCGGCCGGAGACCACCAGGCCAAGAACGCTCGTAGGATCGCGGAGGCCGGGGCAGCATTGGTGATAGCAAACGCGGAACTGGATGCAAGAAAGGTCACCGCGTCCGTATCCGAACTGTTGAGGCCCGATGTCAACAAGCGCATGAGAGAGGCGGCCCTGGCCTTGGCCGTCCCCGATGCGGCTGACCGCATAGCCGACGTCGTAGTAGAATTGCTCACCCGGCACGCCGGGTGAAATCACATGGATACGATCAACCTCATCGACACCACCAGCATTTCTGCGCCTGAGTCGCTCCGCAGCCTTCATTTCATAGGCATCGGCGGGGCGGGCATGAGCGGCATCGGTCTGGTGCTACGCAAGCGTGGCTACGAAGTCACCGGGTCGGACCTCAAGTCCTCGCGGTACGTCAGTCTCTTGGAAGGTGCGGGCGTACCGGTGACTATCGGTCACAGCGCCAGTAACCTGGACGATCCGGACGTAGTGGTCATCTCCTCGGCGGTGCCGGCCCACAACGTGGAGCTTCAAGAAGCCCGGCGCAGAAACATCCCAGTGGTCAAGCGCGCACAGGCGCTCTCGTGGCTGATGGACCTGGGGCGAGGGGTAGCGGTCTGCGGCACTCACGGCAAGACCACCACCACCTCCATGATCAGCCGCGTGCTCATGGAGGCCGAGATGGACCCGACCTTCCTGGTGGGGGGCGAGCTCAACGACCTTGGCTCGAACGCACGGCACGGCGAGGGAGAGTTCGTCGTCTGCGAGGCCGACGAATCCGACGGCTCGCTACTGCTCTTGAATCCTGAGGTAGCCGTGCTCACCAACATGGAGCTGGACCATCACAGCAACTACCTGCACGTAGAAGACGTCGAGAGGGTCTTCTCGGCGTTCGTAGACCGCCTGCCGACCACCGGGTTGTTCGTGTATTGCGATGAAGATCCGCGGGTGCGCAAGCTGGCGGGTCAGGTAGGGTGCAAGGCCCGCTCGTACGGCTTTGCGGATGACGCCGACTACCAGGCGCGCGGGGTGATCTCCAAACATCCAGGCAACTCTTTCGAAGTGTGGAGCGGGGGTAGCAAGACTTGCCGGCGTCACGCTGAGCGTGCCCGGCCAGCATAATGTCCTTAATGCGCTCGCCTGTTTTGCCACCCTCACCGAGCTGGGCGTGGACGCCGACAAGATCGTCAGCGGTCTGGCCGGCTTCAGCGGGGCGGTGCGGCGCTTTGAGCTAAAGGGGGAGCGCGACGGGGTCACGGTAGTAGACGACTACGCTCACCATCCGACGGAGCTACTCGCCACGCTGCGGGCCGCTCGCGAAGGGGAGTGGTCTCGCGTGATCGCGGTGTTCCAGCCCCACCTGTATTCCCGCACCGAGTACCTGCACAACGAGTTCGCCCAAGCGCTGCTGACCGCAGACCTAGCCGTGGTCACCGACGTCTACGGTGCGCGCGAGGAGCCCAAAGCCGGGAGTGAGCGGCAAGCTCATCGTCGACAGCATGTTGGGGATGTCAAGAAACAAGCGCATCGTCTATCTGCCGCGCCAGGGGTCGATAGTGGACTACCTGCGCCGCGCCACCGCCCCCGGTGATCTGGTGCTCACGCTGGGAGCCGGCGATGTACACCGGGTGGGCGAGCGCTTTCTAGAAGCCGTCTGAACGCGGCCGGTCCGCTCATGGCGCTCTCTCCTTCACTCATAAGGGACCTCTTTGCCGTCTCCTCGGCGGTGATGGAACTGGAGGCGCCGCTGGGTGCGCTCACTACTATCGGGACGGGCGGCGCCGCCGACGCGGTGGTCACCATGCACGACGTCCCAGGAGTGGTGGCCGTGCTGAAGGCTCTGAGTGCCCACCAGACGCCCTTCTACTGCTTGGGGGCAGGGTCCGACCTGCTTGTGGCCGACGAAGGCTATAGGGGGGTCGTGGTGCGCCTGGGCGAGGGCTTTCACTACACCGATGGACTGCACGTTTCGTCTGACCCCGCCATGGTCACGGTGGGCGGAGCCGTGATGCTGGCCAAGTTCGCCGCGACGGCGGGGGCGGCCGGTCTCGCCGGACTGGAGTTCGCGTGCGGCATCCCGGGGTCGTTCGGCGGTGGGGTGGCCACGAATGCGGGCGCATACGGCCGTGCTCTCTCCGACGTACTCAGCGAAGTCCAGTTGGCCACAGCTGAGGGCGCTCGTTGGGTGTCAGTGGGAGAGCTCGATTGGCAGTATCGGCGCTGTCTTCTGCCCGAAGGGGCAGTGGTGACGGCGGTGCGTCTGAAGCTCGACCGTGGCGAGCCGGAGGAGATCCTGGAGAGGCACCGCTCCATACTCGACCTGCGGCAGGCCGCGCAACCGCAGGGCGTGAGGACTTTCGGTAGCACGTTCAAGAACGCTTCCGGCGGACCGGCAGGCAGGCTGCTCGATGCGGCAGGGCTGAAAGGAGAGCGCCGGGGTGGCGCCGAAGTATCCACGGTACACGCGAATTTTGTGGTCAACCTGGGAGATGCGAGTACCGCGGACGTGCTTACTTTGATGGATCATATGAGACAGAGAGTGCACGAGACCAGCGGGGTGTCGTTGGAGCCCGAAGTGCGTTTGCTGGGTGCCGACTTCCCCTGGGAGTCTTCCGCGGGTGGAGCTCGTTCGCTTCCCCCCGCCCATGGATGAGCGTATCCGCAGTCGCCGGCGCTCTGTGAGGTTGGAGCGCAGACGGGGCCGCAGGACCGTCTTGTTCCTGGCCGGCCTGCTGCTTTGCTGCGTCGCCGCGTTTCTTGTCTTGCGCTCTACCGACGTCTTCGCGGTCAAGCGGGTCACGGTCGGTGGCACGGAGAAGATAACCAAGGAGCAGTTGGAGGACATCACTTCGGGCGCGCTGGGCGAGAGCCTGCTGTCGCTATCGACAGAGGGCATGGAGAAGGCTCTGTTGGCGCTGCCGTATGTCGAAGCGGTCGAGGTGACCCGCGCCTTTCCCAACACTCTGCAGATCGAGTTGGTGGAGTACCAGCCGGTGGCGCGGTTGCAGGTAGGCGAGGGCGCAACCTATCTGGTATCGGACACGGGCAAGGTCTTGGAGGATGACGACCCGGCCCAGCTGCCCGACCTGCCCCTGCTCGCGCCGGACAGTTCGTTCGTGGTCATGGTGGGAGAGTACCTACCGGCATCGTTAGCGGAGGTTCTGCCACTGGTCGAGTACGTGCAGAGCGACGAGATGCGGGCAAAGCTGCCCGCGATCACCGAGATAGCCGTATCGGCGGCGGGCTGTGCCGCCCTGGTTCTCAAGGACGGCGGAGAGCTTCGCCTGGGCACTCCCGATGGCGTGCAGGCGAAGCTGGATGTGGCCCTGGGCATCGTTCAGGAGTGGCTGGAACAGGGGAGACTCATCGAATACATCGACGCCAGCGTGGCCAACCGCGTCGCTGTCAAGGCCAAATGAACATGATAATGTGGCCTGTAGAGAGCGTGGCGTGACTCGAAGATCGAGGACTGCGACTCTTGGAGTCGCAACAGTCTTGGAGGTCTGTATAGCATGAACGACGCTGGGTCTGGCTATCTAGCGGTAATCAAAGTGGTAGGTGTCGGGGGCGGCGGCACCAACGCCGTCAACCGCATGGTCGACGCTGGGCTCAAGAACGTAGAGTTCATAGCGATCAACACCGATGCTCAGGCCCTTCTCATGTGCGATGCCGACGTCAAACTGCACATCGGCGCCAAAGTGACACGCGGCCTTGGCGCCGGCGCGAACCCGGAAGTGGGGCGCGCGGCGGCCGAAGAGAGCCGCGACGAGATCCGCGAGGTGCTGGCCGGTGCCGACATGGTGTTCGTCACAGCGGGCAAGGGCGGCGGTACGGGTACGGGCGCTGCACCTATCGTAGCGGAGCTGGCGCGCGAGCTCGGCGCCCTCACAGTGGGCATGGTCACCAAGCCGTTCACCTTCGAAGGGCGCAAGCGGTCCAGCCAAGCCGAGGCGGGCATCGATGCTCTTGTGAACAAGGTCGACACGCTCATCGTCATCCCCAACGACCGGCTGCTGCAGCTGGTGGAAAAGAAGACCTCCATCCTCGAAGCCTTCAAGGTGGCCGACGATGTCTTGCGCCAGGGCGTACAGGGTGTCACCGACCTCATAACCATGCCGGGTCTCATAAATCTCGACTTTGCCGATGTGCGCACCATCATGCGCAACGCTGGTTCGTCGCTGATGGGCATCGGTCTGGCCAGCGGAGAGAACCGCGGCGTGGAGGCGGCGAAGAACGCCATCTCCTCGCCTCTGTTGGAGACCTCTATCGAAGGGGCCACCGGCATACTCCTGAACATCAGTGGCGGTCCGGACATGGGCCTATTCGAAGTCAATGAGGCTGCTGAGATCATTGCCGGAGCCGCCGATGCAGACGCCAACGTCATTTTCGGCGCCGTCATCGATGAGAGCCTTGGCGATCAGATGCGGGTCACCGTCATCGCCACAGGATTCGACCAACTGCGCAAGCCTGTCATCAGCAGCGTGGCCGAGAAGCCGTCGCTATTCGCGCCGAAGCCCGCTGCGCCCAGGCCTGAGACCACTCCGGCCAAGAAGCCGGACCTGCTTCCACAGACCATCGAGGCCTTTGAGATGGACGAAGAGGTGCTCGACATACCCAAGTTCTTGCGGGAGAAGGAATAGGCGCGGGGGAGTCCGGCCATCACGCCGATGGCTGAGCTACACGATATGCAACCAGCGCAGGCCCTTTCTGAACTGGAGCGGAGAGTCGACGACGCCGCCCGTCCGTGGATGGTCGTCCGTGACTTGGAGGGAGTGCCTGTCCTGGAGGCCAGGTTGCCAGGTCTCTTTCGTACGTGTTTCACCACGCGGCTGGGGGGAGCGAGCCGGGGCGCGTTCGCTTCGCTCAACCTGGACGCGCGTTCTGAGGACGACCCGGGGCTGGTGGCGGGTAACCGAGAGCGAATCAGCAAGGCCATCGGTCGGCGGCTTGTCAGCCCCTCTCAGGTGCATGGAGTGCGGGTGACCGGGCTTTCGGAGTATGTCCTGGAGGCCCCCGACACTCCCTGCGACGGCCTCACCATCCATCAGGACATCGACAAGACCTTGGCCGCCGCCCTGATGTTCGCCGACTGTGTGCCGGTGGTGATGTGCGGCGAGGTGGACATGGCGGTAGCCCACGGGGGCTGGCGGGGCATCCTGGGCGGCATCGTGCAGCAGGCGGGTCGGAGCATGATGGGTGCGCCGGCGACTGTGGTAATCGGGCCCAGCATCGGACCTTGTTGTTTCACGGTGGGAGCGGACGTCGCTGAGAGTTTCTCGCGACGCTACGGCCCCGAGGTCGTGATCGGCTCCGCCGCCGACGAGGGCGGTCTGCGCATCGATCTGTGGGAAGCCGTTACCAAAGCGGCATCCGAACTGGGGGTGCAGCGCCGGCACGTGGTGAATCCAAGACTCTGTACGGTGTGCAACCGTGACCTCTTCTACTCATACCGGGTCGAGGGCCCCACTACCGGCCGTCATGCCTGTCTGGGTTGGATAGCCGACGCATGAACGAGCGGGTCTACCGGCTCCGCGCAAACCTGGCTGAGGCCGAGCGGCGCATCGACCAAGCCCTGGCCCGCAGCGGCCGACAGGAACGTCCGAAGCTTCTGCTTGCCTCTAAGTATCTGCAGGTGGACGAGATGGAGATACTCAAAGGGGCAGGAATCCGCCTTGTCGGGGAGAACAGGGCTAATGAACTCGAAGAGAAGTGGAGGCGGTGGAACCAGGAATTCGAATTCCACTTCATAGGTCATCTGCAGAGTCGCAAGGTGCCGCAGGTCCTGCCCTACGTCACTTTGATCCACTCAGTGGATTCCATCTCGCTGGTTGAGGAGTTGGACAAACGAGCAGAGGCCGAAGTCAAGGTTCTGCTGGAGGTCAACGTGAGTGAAGAAGAGAGCAAATATGGTATCCTGCCAGCGGCCGCGGAGACGCTGCTCAAGCGCGCTGAGGCCTATCGGAGGGTCGCTTTCGTGGGGCTCATGACCATGGCCCCCCTCACCTCAGACCCCGAGGCGACAAGACCTTTCTTCAGCGGTCTTCGAACCCTGCGTGACCACTTGGCCGGAGAGTTCTCCGGTAGGTACCAACTCACCGAACTCTCCATGGGTATGAGCAACGACTACGAAGTAGCGGTAGAGGAAGGCGCAACCATGCTGCGATTGGGCAGCGCGCTCCTCGCGACCGTATAAGGAGGATAGGATGGCAGGCGGCGGCTTGTGGAAAAAGACCCTCGTGTACTTTGGACTCGCCGACGAGGACGATGAGTACTACGACGATCTTCCGGGCAGCCGCACGGAGGAAGAGCGTGACTATCGTGAGCAGTACAGGGATCGCGACCGCGACCGGGACCGCTCGAAGGTCAGGCGCATACCCGAGCGCGACAGCAGAAGCCGCAGGCCCTCGTCGGACTTCGACGACATCTACGAGGAGGACGGCTATCGCGACGAGCGTCCGGCCTCGTTCTCGCCGCAGCGGGTCGCCCCCACGCCTCTTAGGCCGGTGTTGGGCGGCCTGGACCATCCACAGGTCAAGGTCCAACTGGTCATCCCCAGGAGCTTCAACGACGCTCAGACGATCGCCGACAAGTACAAGAACGACGTCCCCGTGATACTCAATCTGCAGCAGAGCGAGACCGACCTCGCGAAACGGCTCATAGACTTTGCCAGCGGGCTTACCTATGCGTTGGACGGCGGCATGCAGCGGGTGGCCGACAAAGTGTTCCTGCTGACGCCGCGAAACGTCGAGGTGTCGGCCGAGGAGCGGCAACGTATCCTTGACAAGGGCTTCTTCAACCAGTACTGAGAGGCACGGTCTTGGCCTCGCTCGAATCTGCGATATCGTCTACCGTGAGCGCTTCTCTTGCGGTGGCACTGGAAGGGATAGAAGAGGGAGCCACGGAGGCCGGCCTGTCGCCAGAGTCGGCCCGCTCGTTCTCTCGACAAGCACTTCTGGGTAGCGCATTGTTGATGCAAGACATGTCAGAGTCACCCGCGGTGCTGAAGGACCGCGTGGCGTCCCCAGGGGGGACCACCATAGCGGGCTTGGCGGCCCTTGAGGACCGAGGGGTAAGGGGCACTCTGATCCGAGCCGTCGAGGTAGCCGTCCAGAGTGCGGTGGAAGGGAGAGACAAGTAAGTGAAAGTCACGCCTCTCGACATTCGCAAGAAGGAGTTCAGGCGCTCCGTAAGGGGCTACCTGGATGAGGACGTCGACGTCTTTCTGGACACAGTGGCCGACGAGGTCGAGCGCATAGCCAAGGTCAATACCGATCTGCAGAACAAGGTCCGGAGCCTTGAGGACGAGATCGCAGCGCATGCTCACATCCGGGAGGCTCTGGAGAAGACTCTTGTCGCCGCGCAGTTGCAGTCCGAAGAGATAAGGACCAACGCGCAGAAGGAGAGCGAGTCCATGCTTCGCGATGCCGAGGCGAAGGCCAAGGCCGTGGTGGACGATTTCTACGCGCAGGCTCAGGCGGCACAGCAGACGCTCATGCAGCTCAAGCTGCTCGAAGAGGACTTCCGTTTCAAGTTCAAGGCCCTGCTGGAGGGCTATCTCAAGCTGGTTGAAGAGGGGCCTCTTCTGTTCACGGGGTTGGAGGTCGATAGCGCGGGCGCGGCGCCCGCCAAAGCCCAAGGAGCCCGAGCGGCTGCCAAGACTGCCCCGGCCGGCAAGGCCTCCGCGGCAGACGAAAGCCCCACTTCGGAGACCATGGAGGAGGCCCTCGCCCTGAAGGCCGACAACCCGGCGGGCGCGGCGAGCAAGTCTCCGGTGCCCGCACCGCTGCCTCCTCATCTGCCCAAGACGGCGCCGGTGGTCAAGGCGCGCCCGTCTGTCGCCGACGACCTGACAGTGGAGACCACCGTACTAGCGTCTAGAGACGCGGCTGGAAAGCCCTCAAAGCCCGCGGTCGGTACACAGGGCGAGAACAACGAGGGTGGAGTCTACTTCGGTAGGAAGGAAGACGACCCGGACGACCCGTTCCCAGAGATCGGGGGCGACCCAGAAAAGCCCCGAGACTTTGCGTGGTGACTCCCGCCTGACGCTCGAGCTTGCGGCACTGCGGGTTTACCCGGTGGGCGACAGGCTCTGCGTGGGCGTAAGGGTAAGCCCCTCGGCACCGCAGACCGAAGTGCGAGGTCTGCACGGCGACCGCCTGAAGATCGCAGTCGCCGCTCCCCCAGAGGATAATCGAGCTAACAAGGAGCTCGAAGAGGCTTTGGCCGCCCTGCTTGGTCTACGCAGAGATGAGGTGCAGGTGGCAAAGGGCCACGCAAGTCGCGACAAGGTGGTAGCCTTCACAGGGTTGACAGAGTCGGAGCTGCGGGAATTACTGAGCGTGGCCTTCACCAAGCGTTGACTTGTAGGAGATGACGGTAGAGTTGGCTGATGAGGCAATCAAGCAGCGCCTTCTAGACGAGCGGGAACGGGTGTTCAAGGAGATCTCCGAACTGGACGCCGACCTCTCTAAGTCGCTCGAGGACACCTCGGGCGAGAGCCCGTACGACCAGCACATGGCGGAGACGGCTACTGCCACGTTGGACAGAGAGATCGACCTGACCCTGCAGGAGAATGCCAAGGCGACTCTGGGAAAGATCGATAGGGCGCTCCACAAGCTAGAAGACGGTTCGTATGGCCAGTGCGACAAATGCGGTAAGCCGATAGGTGAGGGCAGGCTGGAGATCGCGCCCTACGCCACACTCTGTGTCGATTGCAAGCGCTTGGAAGAGCGTTCGCGCTGACCGGGCCTCGTCAGATGAAGTCTTCGGCGAAGGCTCATATTCCCAGTAACAAGCGCCTGCTCAAGTGGTCGCTGTTTGTGGTGGTACTTGTCGCCGCCCTGGCGATCGACTTGGTCACCAAGCACCTGGCCGATAGCAGGCTGGTGGCGGGAGAGTCGCGCGATATCCTGCCCTTCCTTTCACTCGAACTGACTCACAACAACGGGGTGGCGTTCGGCATGCTGGGCGGCAGCACGGCCTTGATAGTGGTGGCGAACGTGTTCGCCCTGCTGGTGGTGGTGGCCTACGTGCTGCTGGAGCGGCGTCCCGCGCTGGGCGGTATCGCCGGAGGTATGATCGTGGGGGGCAGCCTGGGCAACCTGATCCAGCGCATCGCGAACGACCAGGGTGTGACCGACTTCCTGAAGTTCCCCCACTGGCCCAACTTCAACGCCGCCGACATCTTCATCGACGTGGGCTTGGCGGTGGTGGTCATCGGTCTGATCGCCGAGGCGGTCAGGACCTGGCGGGCCAAAGGGCGCAAAACCGCGTCCTCCGGCTAGCACCGGGTGGCCGGCGTGGCTCGCTACGAGTTCGTCGTCTCCTATCTCGAAGCCGGCGGCCGGCTTGACGCGGTGCTCGCCAAGAAGCCCGAACTGGGCAGCCGCTCCCGCGTGGTCGAACTCATCGCTAAAGGTGCCGTGCTGGTCGACGGACGAGCCAGAGCCAAGAGCCACGTTCTGAACGCGGGCGAGCGAGTGGAGGTCACGGTCTCGGAAGAGGTGCCGCTTGCGTTGATGCCCGAAGAGTCAGACGTGCCTGTGTTGTTCGAAGACGGCTGGCTCCTTGTAGCGGACAAGCCTGCCGGAATGGCAGTGCATCCGTCCGCCGGCCATTCCTCCGGTACTCTGGTTCACGCTCTGCTGGGGCACGGATTGGCCGGTGGGGAGAGCTTTCGCCCCGGGGTCGTCCACCGGCTGGACAAGGACACAAGCGGGCTACTGGTCGTGGCCAAGACCGCGGAGGTGCACCGGCGTTTGGTTGGCCTGATGAGGGAGAGGGCCGTCAGTCGCACCTACCTGGCGCTGGTTCACGGCAGGATCGCGTCAGACACCGGCACCATCGAGGCCCCCGTGGGACGAGACCCTGTGCGCCGCAAGGCCATGACCATCGGTGGGACAGGTGCTCGCGACGCGCGGACGCACTTCAAGGTCCTGGAGCGCTTTGCGGAGTTCACCCTGGTAGAGGTGCATCTGGAGACCGGGCGCACCCATCAGATCCGGGTGCACTTCTTGGGCATAGGCCACCCTGTTGCGGGGGATGCCACCTACGGGCGGCGTGACGCCTTGAGCATAGGCCGGCAGTTCTTGCACAGCGCTCGCCTGCAATTGACTCACCCCATGACCGGGGAGGAGTTGGATGTGCGTTCGCCACTGCCGGCAGACTTGGCCGCAGCGCTGGAGCGGCTGCGGATGTCGCGGATGCTAGACTGAAAGCTATGATGGAAGGCACTATTGCAGACCCTAGCCTGGTACCTGGCGCCGCTACGGCAGGGCTAGAGAACCGCGGCGTGGCCTTCTTCGATCTGGACGGGACTCTCGTAGTGGGGCAGACCACCCTGCTTCTGGTGAAGTTCTTGCGACGGCAGGGTGTCGTCAGCCGCCGCTTCTACGTGGGCACAGCGCTGTGGTTCGTGGGCTACAAGCTTGGGCTGGTCAAGGTCAACGAGAAGTCGCGCCATCAAGGGGCGCGGGTGTTCGCGGGACGCACGTTGCAGGAGGTCGACGAGCTCATGCGGCGCTTCACCGACCAGATCCTGGCCCCGCGCTTTCATCCGGCGGCCACGGCAGCGCTGGCCGAGCATCAGGCTGAGGGAGACCATGTGGTGGTCATCTCGGCCGCGTTGGAGCCTGTGGTCAAGGCCGTCTGTCGCCGACTGGGCGTCGCTGACTACTCGGGGACAGAGTGCGAGATCAGGGACGGGCGCTACTACGGGCGCCTGCTTGGTCCCAGTCCCCACGGGGACGAGAAAGAAGGGGTGGCGGCTACCTATATGCAGCGCTGGGGGGTCGACGCAGCGGGGTGTTGGGCCTATGCGGACCATGGCAGCGACCTAGCCCTACTGCGGTCCGTCGGACACCCGGTAGCGGTCAATCCCAGGCCGGAGCTTCTGGCGGTAGCGCGCGAGGCGGGTTGGCCGATACTTCCCTAGCAGGCTGCGAACATGGCATCGCAAGGAGGAGAACGCATGGCAGATGGGTCCGAAGAAGGTCTCTCCCGGGGGGGCGACCTGGACAGGCTGGCGATCGGCACTATCCGCGCGCTGGCTATCGACGGGGTCGAGAAGGCCAATTCGGGGCACCCGGGCATGCCCTTGGGGGCCGCTCCGATGGCTCACGTACTCTGGACCCGTCATCTGAAGTTCGATCCTTCTGCCCCGAAGTGGCCGGATAGAGACCGCTTCGTGCTCAGCGCCGGGCATGGCTCCATGCTGCTCTATGCGCTGCTCAACCTGGCCGGGTTCGGCCTGCCTCTTGACGAGCTCAAGGCTTTCAGACAGTGGGGCAGCCGTACGCCCGGCCATCCTGAATTCGGTCTGACTCCGGGTGTGGAGGCCACTACCGGTCCCTTGGGCGCGGGCCTCTCCAACAGCGTGGGCATGGCCATGGCGGAGCGCTTCTTGGCAGCTACCTTCAACCGCCCCGGCTTCGAACTGGTGGATCACCACACCTACGGCATCTTGGGCGACGGTTGCCTGATGGAAGGGGTGGCCGCGGAGGCGGCTTCGCTGGCCGGCCATCTGGGGCTGGGCAAGCTCATCTACCTGTATGACGACAACCACATCTCCATCGAGGGCAGTACCGAGCTGGCGTTCACCGAGGACGTGGCTGCTCGCTTCGAAGCCTATGGCTGGCAGGTGCTCACGGTCGCGGACGGCAACGATCTGGTGGCCGTCGACAGTGCTCTGGCCGAGGCTCGCGCGGAGACCGCAAAGCCCTCGCTGATCAAGGTGCGGACCACCATCGGCTATGGCAGTCCGCACAAGGCCGGTACCGCGGAGTGCCACGGCGCCCCCCTGGGCGCTGAGGAGGCCAAGCTCACCAAGGAGGCATTGGGCTGGCCGGTGGAGCCGCCGTTCTTGGTCCCGAAAGAGGTGCTGGAGTTCTACCAGAGGGCTACGGCGAAGGGCAAGGCCGCGCACACTGAGTGGGCGAAGTTGTTCGCGCGTTACCGGGTGGAGTATCCCGACTTGGCCAAGCAGTGGGATGCGGCCATGGCCGGCGAGCTACCCGAGGGGTGGAAGGACGGGTTGCCTGTGTTCTCGGCCGGTGAGAAGGTGGCCACTCGTTCCGCTTCCGGCAAGGTGCTGGGCGCGCTGGCGAAAGCTATCCCCACGCTCGTGGGCGGCTCGGCCGATCTGGCGCCTTCGAACAACACCTACCTGGCTGGGCTCGGTGACTTCCAGGCCGCTTCGCCCGAGGGTCGCAATCTGCGCTTCGGGGTCCGGGAGCACGCCATGGGTGGCATCCTCAACGGCATGGCCTATCACGGCGGACTCTTCCCCTTTGGTGCGACGTTCTTCATCTTCTCCGACTACATGCGTCCGGCGGTTCGGCTGGCCGCGCTCTCACATCTGCCGGTGACCTTCGTCTTCACCCATGACAGTGTGGCGTTGGGGGAGGACGGTCCAACCCACCAGCCTATCGAGCACCTGGCCTCGCTGAGAGCCATGCCGAACCTGGTGGTCATCCGGCCGTGTGACGCGGCGGCGACTGTGGTCGCCTGGCAGGCGGCGCTGGAGCGCCGCGACGGCCCGACTGCCCTGGTGCTGTCGCGGCAGGCACTTCCGGTGTTGGATAGGTCTAAGCTGGGGGTGGCGGAGCATCTGCTCAAGGGCGGCTACGTGTTGCGCGACGCGCCCGGCGGCGCGCCGCGGGCCATCATCCTCGCGAGTGGCTCCGAGGTGCATATCGCGCTTGAGGCCGCTGAGGTCTTGGAGGGCCAGGGAATCGAGGTCCGAGTGGTCGACATGGCCAGTTGGGAGCTGTTCGACGCGCAGCCGCCCGCCTACAAAGAGTCGGTGTTGCCAAAGACTGTCTGTGCCAGGGTGGCCATAGAGGCGGGGGCCACGCTGGGCTGGGAGCGGTACGTGGGCTCTGAGGGCAGGGTGATCGGGCTGGATCACTTCGGGGCCTCGGCACCGGCGGACGTTCTGTACAAGGAGTTCGGGCTGACGGCCGAGAACGTGGTCGCGAACGTGCTTGCATCGATGGGACGATAGTCCCGGGGGTCGTGAGGAAAGGCTGGTGAGTGCGGTGGGCGAAGCGGGCGAGCAGAACCGCAAGTCGAAGGTGCTCATGGACGAGGAGCAGATCGGGCGCACTCTTGCGCGCATGACCCATGAGATCGCGGAGCAGGCTCCGGACCTGGGCAAGCTCGCGCTGGTGGGCATACACAGCGGCGGGGTCGATCTGGTCGGCCGCCTGGCCAAGCTGTTCAGGAACTTCTACCAGGTCGATCCGCCCACCGGGGCGATAGACATAACCTTCTACCGGGACGACCTCGACATCAGACTGGGCCGGGAATACGGCCAGCCGAAGGCGAAGTCGACGGAGTTGTCGTTCGATGTGACCGGCAAGAGCGTGGTCCTGGTTGATGACGTCCTCTACACGGGCAGGACCATCCGCGCGGCCATCGACGCTCTCTTCGACTACGGCAGGCCGGAGACCGTGCGTCTGGCCGTTCTGGTGGACCGGGGGCACCGAGACCTGCCCATCAGGCCGGACTTCGTGGGTAAGAACGTGCCTACCAGCCGCGGGGAGCGAGTGGTGGTGCACCTGGTCGAGCGCGAAGGCGTAGACGAGGTAGTCATCGAGGAGTAGTCAAGCCGACAAGCTCGGCAGGTGAGGCCACGTCGCGCTAGAATGTCCTAGAACGTCAGCCTTTTAAACGTGTCCTGAGAGACCGAAAGGGTAAACGAGATGCACCTCATCTCAATCGACGACCTCACCACCGCCGACATCGAGCATCTGTTCACGCTCAGCGATGGCTTCTTGGAGGTCGCCTCACGCTCCATCAAGAAGGTTCCTGCTCTGAGAGGACGCACGTTAATCAACGTGTTCATGGAGCCTTCGACGCGCACCCAGTCGTCGTTCGAGCTGGCCGGCAAGCGGCTTTCGGCGGATGTGATCAACATCAAGGAGTCTTCGTCCAGCGTGTCCAAGGGGGAGAGCCTCAAAGACACCATCCAGACGCTGGAGAGCTACCGCCCCGACATCATCGTCCTGCGCCACCCCCGGGTGGGAGCGTCGCGCATGGCCACCAAGTACACCAACGCGGCAGTGGTCAACGCCGGAGACGGCACGGGCGAGCATCCCACGCAGTGCCTGCTGGACCTCTACAGCCTGCGGCGCACCTTCGGCAAGCTGGACGGCCTCAAAGTGGGCATAGTGGGCGACGTCCTCCGCAGTCGGGTGGCCCGCTCCGACCTCTTCGGGTTCCGCAAGCTGGGCATCGAGGTCCGGCTCGTGGGGCCGGCGACCCTCATGCCTCCCGGTATCGAGTACTGGGACGTGCCCATCTACAACGACCTGTCGGCCCTGGATGACGTGGATGTCATCTATCTGCTGCGCATGCAACTGGAGCGGGCCAAGGGAAAGATCCCTCCGGTGCCGTCACTCCGGGAGTACAGCCGCGTGTGGGGTCTGTCACCATACAGGGTGAAGGCAGGCCAGAAGGTCATGCACCCCGGGCCCATCAACCGCGGAGTGGAGCTATCGGCCGACCTGGCCGACGACGAACGGTCGCTGATACTGCACCAGGTCGAGTCAGGCTTGGCGGTGCGGATGGCTATCCTCTACCAATGCCTGGCGGGCAGCCTCAGTGACGAACTGGGCGAATGACGTGTGCTCGCTTGCTTGCCGGCATGATTCATCTCGCGGTCTCTGAGGTATCAACTGCCTAGGGGCGATCACCAGGCCCTGTTGTCGCAGTGGGCGCGGAGCACAGCAGCTGGATAGGGGAGGATCATGGCAAAGCAGGTGGCAGTCATCGATGGGGCCGAGGCCATCGCCCTTGTCGCGCACAAGCTGAACGAAGTCATAGCCATCTTTCCCATCACCCCCTCCAGCCCCATCGCCGAGCACGCCGACGCCTGGAGCGCAGCGGGACGCAAGAACTTGTGGGGCACGGTACCGACTGTGGTCGAGATGCAGTCGGAAGGTGGCGCGGCGGCAGCGGTGCACGGCGCACTGCAGGCTGGGGCGCTCAGCACCACGTTCACCTCCAGCCAAGGCCTGCTGCTCATGATCCCCACCATGTATAAGATCGCGGGCGAGCTCACTCCCACCTGCTGGCACGTGCCGGCGCGCGCTATCGCGGCGCAGGCCCTCAGCATCTTCGGCGACCAGCAGGACGTGATGGCAGTGCGGCAGACCGGGTTCGCCCTGCTGGGGTCGTGCTCCGTGCAAGAGGCGCACGACCTCGCGCTGGTGGGTACCGCGGCGACCCTCAAAGCGCGGGTGCCGTTCATCCACTTCTGCGATGGCTGGCGCACGTCGCACCAGATCCAGAAGATAGAAGTCATGGACGATGACGTGCTCCGCGCCATGATCGACGAAGACCTGGTGTCGGCCGTCCGCGACCGGGCGCTGACGCCCGACAGGCCGACGCTTCGGGGAACCAGCCAGAACCCCGACGTGTACTTTCAGGGTCGCGAGACGGTGAACAAGTACTATCTGGCCGTCCCCGAGATCGTCCAGGAGTACATGGGCCGGCTTGCGGGTCTCACCGGTCGCAGCTACCACTTGTTCGACTACTATGGGGCCTCTGATGCCGAGCGGGTGCTGGTGATCATGGGCTCCGGCGCGCAGACCGTGCGTGAGACAGTGGATCGTCTTCAGACCCAAGGGGAGAAGGTGGGTGTGCTGACGGTGAGGCTGTACCGGCCGTTCAGCGTGCAGCACTTCGTGGACGCGCTCCCCAAGAGCACAAAGAGCCTGGCGGTCCTTGACCGGACCAAGGAGCCCGGCTCGGCGGGCGAGCCTCTGTACCTGGACGTCATCAACGCCCTCTCTGAGTCGGATATCCGGCTGACCGTCATCGGGGGGCGGTACGGACTGGCGAGCAAGGAGTTCACGGCGGGCATGGCCAAGGCGGTGTTCGACGAGCTCAGCAAGCCGGAACCCAAGAAGCACTTCACGGCCGGCATAGATGACGACGTCACCCACACCAGCCTGGAGTACGACAGGGACTTCACCACGGAGCCGGAGGGGACCTACCGGGCCCTCTTCTACGGCCTGGGCAGTGACGGCACCGTGGGGGCCAACAAGAACTCCATCAAGATCATCGGCGAGGATACGGATAACTACGTACAGGGCTATTTCGTCTACGACTCCAAGAAGGCGGGCGTGCTGACAGTCAGCCACCTGCGGTTCGGTACCCAGCCGATCCGGTCGGAGTACCTGGTACACAAGGCCGACTTCATCGCCTGCCATGTGTGGGCGTTCATCGAGCGCTACAAGACCTTGACCGCCGCGGTCCCGGGAGGCACCTTCCTGCTCAACGCCCCCTTCCCCGCCGGCGAGGTGTGGGACAAGCTGCCGAAAGACGCTCAGCAGCGCATCATCGATCTGGGTCTCAAGGTCTATACCATCAACGCGTACGAGGTAGCCAAGCAGACCGGCATGGGCAATCGCATCAACACCATCATGCAGGCCTGCTTCTTCCACCTGGCGGGCATCATCCCGCCCGTGGAGGCGATAGCCAAGATAAAGAAGGCCATCGACGAGACCTACGGCAAGAAGGGCGACGCCGTCGTCAAGATGAACTACGACGCGGTGGACCAAGCTATCGCCAACCTTCACGAGGTCAAGGTCCCGGCTACCGCCACGGGCAAGCCGCGGCCGGTTTCGCTGGTGCCCAAGCTTGCTCCGGAGTTCGTCCGCAAGGTGACCGCCAAGATCATGGCCGGCGAGGGGGACGACGTTCCCGTCAGCGCGATGCCCGACGACGGCGTGTGGCCGGTGCACACCACAAGGTGGGAGAAGCGCAACATAGCTCTAGAGACGCCGGTGTGGGAGCCCGAGCTCTGCATCCAGTGCGCAAAGTGCTCGTTCCACTGCCCCCACGGCACCATCCGGTCGAAACTGTACGACGCAAAGGCACTCGAGGGAGCGCCGCCGACGTTCAAGTCAGTCGACGCGAAAGGTAAGGAGAACGCCGGCAAGAAGTGGACCATCCAGGTGGCGGTGGAGGACTGCACCGGTTGCAGCAACTGCGTGCAGGTGTGTCCCGGCCGCGACAAGAACGACCCGAGCCGGCATGCCATCAACATGGCCTTCCAGCCGCCGCTGCGTGAGACCGAACGGGAGAACTATCTGTTCTTCTTGGACATCCCGCATCCCGAGCGCACCAGCGTGCGCGTGGATTCGGTGAAGGGCAGCCAGCTGATGCAACCCTTGTTCGAGTACTCGGGAGCCTGCGCGGGCTGCGGCGAGACGCCCTACATCAAGCTGCTCACCCAGTTGGTGGGCGACCGCTTGCTCATCGGCAACGCCACGGGCTGCTCCAGCATCTACGGCGGTAACCTGCCGACCACTCCCTACGCCGCCAACAAAGATGGACGCGGCCCGGCCTGGAACAACTCCCTGTTCGAAGACGGAGCCGAATTCACCTACGGCATGCGCTTGACCGTAGACAAGAACACCGAGTTCGCGCGCGAGCTGGTGGTCGCGTCGCGCGACGCCGTCGGCGCCGACCTGGCAGATGCCCTACTCGCTTCGCGGCAACAAGACGACGCGGAGATCGAGGCGCAGCGAGCCCGGGTGGTCAAGCTGAAGAAGAAGCTGGAGGGTCTGGCGAGCAAGGGGGGCGTCGAACCGCGCCACCTCACCCTTATGGCCTTGGCCGACTATCTGGTGAAGAAGAGCGTCTGGGCCGTCGGCGGCGACGGCTGGGCCTACGACATCGGCTACGGGGGCCTCGATCACGTGTTGGCCTCGCAGCGCAACGTCAAAGTGCTGGTTCTCAACACGCAGATGTACTCGAACACGGGCGGGCAATGCTCCAAGGCCACGCCGCTGGGGGCTGTCAGCCTGTTCGCGGCCGGTGGCAAGACGACCGCCAAGAAGGACCTGGGATCCATCGCCATGACCTACGGCAGCATCTACGTGGCGCAGGTGGCCATGGGCTACAGCGACTCACAGACGGTGCGCGCCTTGGCGGAGGCGGAGTCCTACGAAGGGCCCAGTCTCGTTGTCGCCTACAGCCACTGCGTGGGCATGGGCTTCGACCTCAGCAAGGGCTACGAGCATCAGAAGCAGGCGGTGGAGTCAGGAGCCTGGGTGTGCTATCGCTTCGACCCCAGGTTGGCGGCGGAGGGCAAGAACCCGCTGCAGATAGACTCCAAGGAGATGACGCTCGCTGTGGACGACTTCCTGCCCACCGAGCCCCGGTTCAACATGCTGCAGAAAGCCAACCCCGAGGCGGCGAAGTTGCTGTGGAACAAAGCCCAAGCGCAGGCCTGCACGCGGTGGCAGATACTCAAACAACAGGCGGAGATGACCTACGACGCGACCTGCCCGTTCGAGACAGGCGTGGTGGGCAAAGAGGAGCACGAGGCGACCGGAGCCAAGGTGGTCACCGGTGAAAAGACCGGAGAGAACATGCCCGCGAGCGGGAGCAAGCCGCGGGAGGAAGAGTAAGGAGGCGTGATGCCGTTACGCAAGTCGACAGCGACATGGAAGGGCACCCTCAAAGGCGGTAGTGGCACCATGCGGCTCGCCAGCGGCCTGTACGAGGGTGCGTATACCTACTCATCCCGCTTTGAGGAGGCTGCGGGCACCAATCCGGAAGAGCTTATCGGAGCGGCCCACGCAGGCTGCTACTCGATGTTCTTGGCGGCTCTGATCGCCGACAAAGGCTTCGCGCCCGAACAGATCAGCACCTCGGCGACCGTGCACCTGGGAGCCGGGCCTCTGATAGCCAAGATAGAGCTGGACTGCGAGGCCAAGGTGACCGGCCTCAGAGAGGATGAGTTTCAAGAAGTGGCCGCGGCGGCGAAGTCGGGCTGCCCGGTGTCCAAGGCCTTGGCGAGCGTGCCTGAGATCACTCTGAACGCAAGGCTGCTGGACTAGATTGGCTCTGAGGCAGCTCCCCGACCATAGTGGCGGCCGCGGCCGAGAGTCCGAATCGGCACCTATCGACTATACCGTTCGTGTTAGCGCGAAAGCGCGGCGGGTCCGTCTGGTCATGAAGCTGGACGGGCTGGAGGTGGTGGTGCCGCGCGGCTACAGTCAGCGCCACCTCCCTGAGTTGCTCGAAGCAAGGCGTGAGTGGATCGAGCGAGCAGCGCGGCGCGTGGACGCGCACCGCCGGCGCCTTGAGGAAGACCCGCCGCGATCGCCCGACTGCATCGAACTGTCGGCCTTGGGGGAGGAGTGGACCGTGGAGTACCGGTGGCCGCGGAATGGGTGCGCGCCGGCGGGCGCCGCGCGGGCACGCGAAGTGGTCGGGCGGCGATTGGTGGTCACCGGCGACCCCCAGAACTTCGAGTCGTGCAAACAGGCGCTCAGCCGGTGGTTGACGCGGCGGGCGCGCGCGTACCTCGAGCCGCGTCTGACCGAGCTGGCCGAGCAACACGGTTTCGCCTACCAAAAGGTCTCTATCAGGCAACAGAAGACCCGCTGGGGTAGTTGCTCCAGGCGGGGGAACATCTCTCTCAACGCCAAGTTGCTCTTGATGCCGCGTGCCGCCGCCGACTACGTGCTCTTACACGAGCTCTGTCATACCGTGCGCATGGACCACTCTCCGCGCTTCTGGGCGCTCGTGGAACGGCACGACCCTGACTACAAGGCCCACAAGAAGCTGGTCCGTTCGTCGGCCAAAGCTATGCCCACCTGGCTCGACCACGAGCCTGACGAAGAAGCCATGTAGTCTGGACCGGCGTCGCGGTCCGCGGTACCATGAGTCGACCTTTAAACGAGTCCAGTGAGACCGAAAGGAACTTGGATGGACAGCATGCGTCCCTCCGCACCTAGGCTTGCCTGCGGCAAGCTGCCCCCCGAACGCTTTCTCGTAAGCGGTGTTCATCTCTTCGACCCTGCGCGCGGTCTGGACGAAGAAGGCGACCTGCTCGTCGAGGACGGCAAGATCAGCTGCTCTCGGCAAAGCGGTAAAGAAGCCCACAGGGGTGGAGATCCTGGATCTGCAGGGCTGCTGGGTATTCCCTGGCTTGGTCGACCCACACGCTCACCTCCGCACGCCCGGTTTCGAGTACAAGGAAGACCTCGCCAGCGGGACAGCGGCTGCCGCGGCCGGCGGTTATGTGGCAGTGGTGGCCATGGCCAACACCGACCCGGTGGTGGACTCCGGCCCCGTGGCCGCCTGGATACTGGAGGAGGCGCAGAGCAAAGCCGTGGTCCGAGTCGGCCAAGTGGGGGCCATAAGCAAGGGCCTCAGGGGTGAAGAGCTCTCCGAGATGTGCGAGCTGGCCGACGCCGGAGTGGTGGCCTTCTCGGATGACGGCAAACCGGTAGAAGACGCCGACCTGCTGCTACATGCGCTGCGCTACGCGCGGGGCAGCGAGCGGCCCCTGCTGCTGCATCTGGAGAACCGCGCCCTATCGGTGGACGGCGTGATGCACGAGGGCAAGTGGAGCGCCCGGCTCGGTCTGCGGGGCATCCCTGCCATAGCGGAGGCCGGTCCTCTGGCGCGCGACCTAGAGATAGTGCGCTACGCGGCGGCCGAGGACGAGCGGATCACCGCCACGCGCGGCGCCAAGGGCGCCGCGCCCCCCAAGCCACACGTACCGCTGGTCCACTTCCAGCATCTATCGGCGGCGGACAGCGTGCGTCTGGTCAAGCAGGCCAAGAAAGAGGGGCTGCCGGTCACCGCGGAAGTGACGCCGGCGCACCTGCTGCTCACCGACGAACGCCTAAGTAGCTTCAACCAGGACCTCAAGGTAAATCCTCCCTTGCGGGCGGAAGAAGACCGCCAGGCTTTGGTGCGGGCGCTGGCCGACGGGACCATCGACTGCATCGGCACCGATCACGCTCCTCACGCCCCCCAGGAGAAAGAAGTGCCCATCGAAGACGCCCTTTTCGGCACCACCGGCCTGGAGACGGCTTTCGCCGCGCTCCATACGGGGCTGGTGCTCACCGGGGCGGTGCCGCTGGGACGTCTGGTGGAGGCCATGTCGGGGGCGCCTTGCCGAATACTTGGCCTAGAGGAGCCGCGGCTGGCGGCGGGTGCGCCAGCCGACTTCTGCGTCGTGGACCTCAAGGAGTCTTGGACGGTCACTCCCTCAGAGCTGAAGGGCAAGGGCCGCAACTGCGCCTTCCTGGGGGAGACGTTCACCGGCCGGGTGAGACTTACAGTCGTCGAGGGGGCGCGCCGCTACGCGCGCGCCCGGTAGGAGGTCGGTCATGCTCAAAGTAGGCGACAAGGCTCCGCAGTTCCTGGCGCAGGGTACCGGCGGCGAAGTCGACCTGGAGGCCACGCTCAAAGAGAGTCCGTTGGTGCTCTACTTCTTCCCGCGAGCCATGACCGGTGGGTGCACGGTGGAGGCCCAGGAGTTCGACCTGGCGCTTCCAGAGTTCGCCAAGCTGGGAGTGAAGGTCATAGGCATGTCCGTCGACCCGGTGCCACGGCAGGAGAGGTTCCGCGAGAACTACAGCCTGCGATTCCACTTCGCGAGCGACCACAACCGCGCCGTCGGGACAGCCTACGGCACGCTCAAGGGCGACTCGACTACCAGCAACGAGCGAGATACGGTGGTCATCGGACGCGACGGCGTCATCCGCCTTGCGTATCAGAGGGTGACCGCGAAAGGTCACGCTGCGAAGGTGCTGGCCGATGTCCAGAAGTTGCGCGGCGAAGGCGTGCTCTAACAATCGGCGCGGATGGATCCCTTCGGCACAAAAGACCGGACGCTCTTTCTCACGCATCAGCCGCCCTTTCGTTCCCCCGCCTGGGCTGTCGGGCAGGTGTTGCAGCACGAGGGCCGGCTCTACCGGGTGACCAGGTGGGTCGAATTGAAGCCGGTGGCGTTGGAACGGGGTGGCTCTGTCGGACAGTGGGAAGTCCGGGGCCGTCGCGTGTCCGATCGTCAGCTCCGGCGCGAAGTCGTGAGCGCCGCCGAGGCGATCCTGGGTGGTGAAGGGGAGCCGGACGAGTGACATGATGGCCGTTCAAGGAGGCGATATGGAATTGTTCGAAGCCCTATTCACGCGGCGGAGCGTGCGCGACTTCACCGACCAGCCGGTGTCGGAGGAGTCGGTGGACCGGTTGCTTTGTGCTGCCATGGCGGCCCCGTCGGCCGGCAACGAGCAACCCTGGCGGTTCATAGTGGTGCGTGACAGCGCACTCCTTAAGGCGACCGCCGCCGCCGAGCGCTACGGGGGCATGATCGCCCGAGCGCAGGTCGCGGTGGTAGTGTGCGCCGACCTGGACTTGGTGGAACATGAGGGATTCTGGCAGCAGGATTGCGCAGCCGCCACCCAGAACCTCCTGCTCGCGGCTCACGCACTCGGATTGGGGGCAGTCTGGGTAGGAACCTACCCGCGCGAGGAGCGAGTGGAGGGCCTGAGGAGGGTCTTCGACCTCCCGGACAACCTGGTGCCCTTCTCGGTGGTCCCCATAGGCTACCCGGCAGCGGTACCGGCGCCTGTGGACCGTTTTGACCCGGACCGTGTGTACAAAGAGAAGTACGAGGCAAGAACATGAAGACTTCGCTAGGAGCAAAGACTGCCGCCTATCCCACGCCGGTGTTCATCGTGGGTACCTACGACGGTGAGGGCAAGCCCAACGGCATGGCTGTGGCCTGGGGCGGCATCTGCTGCTCCGACCCACCTTGTGTGGCGGTGTCGGTGCGCAAAGCCACCCACACCTACGGCAACCTGGTAGCGCGTAAGGCCTTCACGGTCAGCATCCCCTCGGTGGACCATGTGGAGGCGGCGGACTATTTCGGCATAGCCTCCGGGCGCGACGTGGACAAGTTCACGGTCACGGGTCTCACGCCGGTGCGTTCGGAGTTGGTCGATGCCCCCTTCGTGGATGAGTTCCCGGTGGTCCTGGAGTGCGAGGTGGTGAACGTGACGGATCTGGGCCTGCATACGCAGTTCGTGGGGCGGATCCTGGATGTCAAGGTCGAAGCAGCCTGTCTTGATGAGAACGGCAAGCTCTCGGCGGCACTCGTGCGTCCGTTCAGCTGGGCGCCTCTCGACAACCACTACTACGCGCTCGGAGAAGAGCTGGGACGCGGCTTCACGGTGGGCAGACGCTTCCAGACGGGCGGGTCATGAGTCACCTGGAGGCCGGAGCGATCAGGAGCGCGCTGAGGAACGAACTACAGAAGCGTGGGTACGCAGTAGCCAGGGATACGGCGGGATCGAGCGGCGAGCTCTACATCCAGGGCGACGGCGACCGCGCGGCTGCGTTGTTCGAGTTCAGGACGACTGCCGACGAAGCCGTCGCGACCATGTACCAGGGGTCTTGGCTCCAGTCATTGCCTCCGCGTTTCGCCGTGCTTCCGGCCGCGGAGAAGTCGGCCCCTTCTGTGGAGTTTCTCGACCAGGCGGGTCTAAGCGTGCTCTTCTATCAGGTGGCGGACGGTCGAGTCAGCTTCGTCGATTTCGAGGCGGCGCTTGACGAGATCGCGCGGCGGAGGGCAGGGGCGGGTTGACGCTGGTATGCTTCGGGTACAGCCCGAAGCTTCCGGGGCGGACAAAAATAGGTAGTCAGCGGAGGATAATCCCATGATCGTCACCACGAAAGAACTCTTCAAGGCGGCCTACGGCAAGTTCGCCGTGGGAGCCTACAACATCAACAACATGGAGCAGACCTTGGGTCTATTCCAAGGCAACCTGGACTCCAAGGCCCCATTCATCATCCAGATATCCAAGGGGGCCCGCTCCTACGCAGACAAGCGCATGCTCGAGGGCATGATCAAGGCCGCCGATGAGATCTTCCCGGATGCCATCTTCGCGGTGCATCTGGACCACGGTGACCTGGCAAGCGCGCTGGACTGCATCGCGAGCGGCTTCTACTCGTCGGTGATGATCGACGCCTCCGGCGAACCGCTGGAGGAGAATATCCGTATCACCAAGCAGGTCGTGGATGCGGCTCACGCCCGAGGCATCTCAGTCGAGGCAGAGTTGGGCCGTTTGGGCGGGGTGGAGGAGCACGTACAGGTTGACGAGAAGAATGCCAACCTCACCGACCCTGCCGAGGCCGAGATCTTCGTGCGCGAGAGCGGCTGCGACAGCCTGGCCGTCGCCATCGGTACCAGCCACGGCGCCTACAAGTTCTCCGGCCATCAGGGGCTTCATCTGGACGTCGCAGCGGAGATCCAGAAGCGGCTGCCCGGCTTCCCGCTAGTCATGCACGGTTCCTCTTCGGTGCCCCAGGACGAGGTCGCGCGTATCAATGCCGCCGGTGGGGACCTCAAGGGCGCCAAGGGTGTCGACGAGAACGAATTCGCCAAGGCCGTGCCGCTAGGCGTGACCAAGGTGAACATCGACACCGACGGGCGCCTGGTCTGGACGCGGGTCCACCGGGAGTTCTTCCGCGACTTCCCCGAGAAGTTCGATCTCCGCGACCCCGGCAAGATCTTCATCGCCGAATACGCGAAGTTCATAGCTCACAAGAACGAGAAGCTGCAGTCGGCCGGCACCCTTGACCTGGTGCGAAAGGCTTTGGCGGGCTAGGTCCACTCGGGTGGCATATCGCTGACGCCGCGGCCGTGGTCTGTGAAGGCCACGGCCGTTCGTTCATGTGGTATCTTCTCTCGTGAAGACCGGCGGAGAGCAACATCTATCCACCGGCCGTCTTGTTAAGGCCGGCTTTCACACGCAAATCAGTGTGAGCCGGCTTTAGTTGTATCCGGGCCCGTCTTTACGGCTTGGCGAATGGAGGAAAGTTGACGGTCGCACCAGAGAGTCTTACCCAGAACGAGAAACTGCTTGCTTGGATCCGCGACATGGCCGATCTGTGCAAGCCTGAGAGCGTGCAGATGTGTCAGGGCACGCAGACTGAGTACAAAGACCTGTGTGACCAGCTGGTCGAGCACGGCACGTTCACCAAGTTGAATGAGAGACTGCGTCCCGATTGCTTCCTGGCGCGCTCACACCCCAGCGACGTAGCCCGGGTGGAAGATCGCACCTACATATGCACCGACGAGCAGATCGAGGCCGGTCCGACAAATAACTGGGCCTCCGTCGCCGAGATGAAGCCGAAGATGCGCGACATGTTCGCGGGTTGCATGGCGGGTCGCACCATGTACGTCATACCCTTCTCCATGGGCCCGGTGGGTTCGCCGTTCTCCAAGATCGGCATAGAGATAACCGACTCGGCCTACGTGGTCGTCAACATGATGATAATGACCAGGGTGGGCACCAAGGTGCTGGACGCCCTGGGCAAAGACGGCGAGTTCATCCCCTGCCTGCATTCGGTGGGCGCACCTCTGGCGCCTGGGCAGGAGGATGTGGCTTGGCCGTGCGAGCGTGACCCGCAGAACAAGTACATCGTGCACTTCCCCGACGAGCCCTCCATCTGGTCTTACGGCTCTGGCTACGGCGGTAACGCCCTCCTTGGCAAGAAGTGCCTGGCTTTGCGTATCGCCTCTTTCGTGGCCCGCAAGGAGGGATGGCTGGCCGAGCACATGCTCATCCTCTGCCTGACCTCGCCCGAGGGCAAGAAGCACTACATCGCCGGGGCCTTCCCCAGCGCCTGTGGCAAGACCAACCTGGCCATGATGTTGCCGTCGCTGCCGGGCTGGAAGGTCACGTGCGTGGGCGACGACATCGCCTGGATGCGCATAGGCAAGGACGGGCGCCTCTATGCTATGAACCCCGAGACCGGCTTCTTCGGCGTGGCACCGGGCACTTCGATGCAGTCGAACCCCAACGCCATGGCGTCCTTCAAGAAGAACAGTATCTTCACCAACACCGCCCTCACCGACGACGGCGATATCTGGTGGGAAGAGATGGGCATCGCGGCCCCGGCGCACGCCATCGACTGGGAGGGCAACGACTGGGTGCCCGATTCAGGCAAGAAGGCGGCTCATCCCAACTCGCGCTTCACGGCTCCGGCCGAGCAGTGTCCGGTGATCGACCCCGACTGGCAGAATCCCGAGGGCGTGCCTATCTCGGCCATCCTTTTCGGTGGCCGGCGCGCGAGCACGGTGCCCTTGGTCAATGAGGCTTTCGACTGGGAGCACGGAGTGTTCCTGGGCTCGGCGGCCGGCTCTGAGACCACCGCGGCCAACCTCAGCAAGACGGGCGTGCTGAGGCACGACCCGTTCGCCATGCTGCCCTTCTGCGGCTACAACATGGGCGACTACTTCACCCACTGGTTGTCGATGGCGCAGCGCACCGACGCCTCCAAGCTTCCCAAGATCTTCTTCGTCAACTGGTTCCGCAAGGCCGAAGACGGTCACTGGCTGTGGCCGGGCTACGGCGAGAACAGCCGGGTGCTCAAGTGGATAGCTGAGCGGGTGGACGGCAAGGGTGCCGCCCGGCAGACGCCTATAGGCAACCTGCCGACTCCCGAGGCCCTCGATCTCTCCGGCCTGGATGTGCCGGCCGAAGACCTCGCCGCCCTGCTGGAGATCGATGTCGAGGCCTGGAAGGCCGAGGCAGCCGGACTCTCCGAGTACTACGACAGCTTCGGCGACCGCCTGCCGGCTGCGCTTCGCAGCCAGCTGACGGCGCTGCAGGAACGCCTAAACAAGGGCTAGCCCCCAGGAGGCCATCTGATGAGCCCGCAAGAAGCCGCACTCAACCCACTGGCAGTAGAAGCCAATCAGGCGATAGAGGCTACCGCCCCTGCCGTCATGCGGATGCTGTCCAAGCTGGGCAAGCAGCTCTACTTCCCCAAAGGGATACTCACGCAGAGTGCGGAGGCGAAGCAGAAGGCCAAGCGTTTCAACGCCACTATCGGTGAGGCCCGGGAGCTCCATCATTCCATGGGGCTCCCGGCCATCACCGACCATCTGGCAGGGCTCAGCGCCGATGACACGCTGCCGTACGCGCCGTCCTACGGACGCGCGGACCTGCGCGCCGCGTGGCTGGCCGAAGTCAGGGAGAAGAACCCCTCACTGGGCGACATTCCCGTGAGCCTGCCCGTGGTGACCTCGGGTATCACTCATGGTCTGAGCACTGTGGCCGACATGTTCGCCGACGAGGGGGACGTGCTGCTGCTGCCCGACCAGTTGTGGGGCAACTACCGCATGATCTTCGGGATACGGCGCGGAGCTAGGATAGATACCTATCCGCTTCTGGACCTTGAGCATGGTTTTGACGTCGAGGGACTTCGCCGCACTATGCAGAAGCACGCCGGCACGGGCAAGCTCATCGTGCTCTTCAACTTCCCCAACAACCCGACCGGCTACTCTGTGACGGCTCCCGAGGCCGACGCTATACGTGACGTGTTGGTCGAGACGGCCGAGGGCGGTTGCGACATCGTGGCTGTCTTCGACGACGCCTACTTCGGCCTGTTCTATGACGATGAGGTGCTTAAAGAGTCGGTGTTCACGCGGCTCGCCGATGCGCACGAGCGCATCCTTGCGATCAAGCTGGACGGGGCTTCCAAGGAAGACTACGCCTGGGGACTCAGAGTGGCTTTCATCACCTACGGTGTCAGGGGCGGCACCGGCTCGTATGAGGCCTTGGAGAAGAAGACCGGCGGGTGCATCAGAGGCACCATAAGCAACGGGCCAAACCTGTCGCAGGCGCTCGTGCTACGGGCCATGTCCGATCCGGGCTACAAGGCGCAGAAGGCAGAGAAGTTCGCCATCCTGGCGGGCCGGGCGACCAAAGTGCGCGAACTCTTGGCCGACCCCAAGTTCGCGCCCGCCTGGAAGCTCTACCCGTTCAATTCAGGGTACTTCTTCACAGTCCGCCTTGAAGGCTTAGACGCCGAACAGTACCGGGTCAAACTGCTGAATGACTACGGGGTGGGAGTCATCTCTACCACCGGCACGGATATCCGAGTCGCGCTCTCCTGCGTGGATGAGAGCGACCTGGAAGAGCTCCTGAACGTTATGTTGGAGTGCGCCCTGGAGATTAAGAAGGGGTAGGTCGCAGAGGACTCCCTCGCTAGGACTCTCGCCCAGAAGAGGCGCCGCCCGCTGCGGGGAGGCGCCAGCGTGAGAAGAGGGGGGCGCCTATCAGCGCCAAGATCCCCATCGCCGCGATGCCTACCGAGGTGGACGTACGGCCCCCGGCTGCTGCACTGGCCAAGGGGGAGAGGGCGGCGCCGAGGCCCTGAGATACCCTCTGCACGGCTCCGTAGAGTCCGAAGGCCAGGGCCTGATAGTCGGAACGGAAGGTCTGTGCGAAAGCCGCTCGCACCGTGGGTATCAGCGCGCCCGACAGGATGCCGTGAACACACCCGCAGGCGACTATCAGCGGCGCGGTCCTCATGAGGCTGAGCACCAAGGCGTTGATGCCTAGAAGCGTCAGTCCTACCACGATTATCCGCCACACTGTGACGCCCACTGGGTGAAGCATGGTCACGACCGCCGCGCCGATTATGGAGACGGCCACCACGATGCCGAAGATGATGGTGAGGCCGGTCCCCTCGAGGCTGGTCACGGCCGCCACGTGCAGCGGCAGATAGAGCGTCAGCCCCATGATGGACGAGTTGAGGGCAAAGAATCCCGCCAGGAACCATCCGGCCCTGTGTTCGCGGGCTGCTTCTGTCCAAAGGTCGTACATGCGCCGGTGCAGGCGTCCTTCGGGCTTTTCCACGACATCAGTAGGTCTTTGCCACAGACCTCGTGCATAGAAGCTGGGAAGCGAGCAGATAATGAAGATCAACGCGGCAGGCAGGATCGCGTAGGCGCGTCCGCTCACGCCTGGGAGCAAGCGTCCGGAAACCAAGGAGTCTATGAGGGCTATCCCCAGCAGCCCACCCACGTAGCTGAGGCCGATCCCGGTGGCCGACAGACTCACCACGTTGGTGCCCCTTGCGGCGGTCAACATGGATGCGTTGTAGATGAGGCTGGAAAGCTGGAAGAAGTAGTTGGCGGCCATGACGATGGCCAATATCAGTATCGCAGCCCCCATGCCGGAGCGGGGCAGGAAGGCTATCAGCGCCAGGAGTAGTGTGGCCACGGAGGCTGAACTGACGAACCAGCGCCGGCGTTCGCGTCTCTCGTCGGCGCGCACCCCCAGGTAAGGGCCCGTCAGTCCGATGGCGAAGGACGATAGCGCCGAAGCTAGTCCGAACACCCAGGCCGCCACACCGAGGTCCTGGACTATCCAGATGGTGAGATAGAGCGGCACCGCGAATTCGACCGTGGTGTTGCCCAGGTCGTAGGCGTACCAAGCCAGGCGCGTGCGCCTGCCGGCCGACGGGGGTACTCTCCTGGTGAAGGAATGCATCGGGCTTCAGTCTACTATGAGTTTCCGGGCCGAGATGGGTCTGCCAAGTAGAGATGCGGCGCTCCTGCCATCGCTTGAGTTAGAATCAACATTCGAGTATCGGCCTACAAACATGGTGGGAGTCGGCGATGAGGATAGTGCTGATCGGCCAAGCGGCCTTCGGGGAGAAAGTGTTTGAAGCCTTGCTCGGCTCAGGAGAAGAGGTGGTCGCCGTATATGCTCCGCCCGATTCGTCCCCCGGCAAGAGCAACACTCTTGTGGCTTTGGCAGAGGCACAGGGTATCGCCACTCGGCAACCGCAGAAGATGCGGTCCCTCGATGTCATCGAGGACTACAAGCGCTTCAGGGCCGACCTTAACGTCATGGCCTTCGTCACCGATATCGTGCCGGCGTCCATGCTGAACTACCCCCAACTGGGCACCATCCAGTACCACCCGTCGTTACTTCCGCGGCACAGGGGGGCGAGCGCCATCAACTGGGCGATCATCAACGGAGAGGACAAGACCGGCTTCTCCATCTTCTGGCCGGACGAGGGATTGGACACGGGTCCCATCCTTCTGCAGAAAGAGGTGGACATCGGTCCGGACGAGACCATGGGCGAAGTCTACTTCAACAAGCTCTTCCCGCTTGGAGTGCAGGGCATGATGGAGGCGGTGAGGCTGGTGAGAGAGGGCACGGCCCCCAAGACCAAGCAAGACCTCACTAAGGGGGAGTACGAGCCCGTCTGTAGGTCGATGGCTATCGACTGGGCGTATCCGGTGAGTATCGTCTACAACGTGATAAGGGGATGCAATCCCTCTCCCGGGGCGGCCACCATCTACAAAGGCCAGAGCCTGCGCATCTTCGACTGCGAAAAGCAGCCGGGCAGTGGAAGGCAGGCCCCAGGCACCATCCTGCAGATAACGCCCAAAGGCGTCTTGGTGGCCGCCAACGGAGGCAGCCTCTTGGTCAAACGGGTGCAGACTGACGGTTCGGCCAAGATGGACATCGAGGAGTTCGGCAATACCTTCGGGTTGAGGGTGGGCGACAGACTAGGGGCATGAACGCCGGGTCCTTGGACAACTCCATCTCTGTGAACGCCGGCGCAACCACGTGCCGCTCCCTGGGACGCCTGGACCGTCGTGAAGCGCTGGGTGGCATGATGCGCATGGACGTTGTCGTCCCCGCTTGGCGTGCGGGCAAGCCGGGCCAGTTCGCACTCCTGCAGGCGGAAGGGTCCGACTGCTTTCTGGGGCGTGCGCTGTCGGTCTGCGGGCAGTCCGGGGAGACCGTCTCGTTTCTAGTGGCCCCTATAGGCAAGGGTACCCGCGAGCTTTGCGGCCTGCCCGAACAGAGTCCGGTGTGGGTGCTGGGGCCGTTGGGGAACGGTTTCGACGTCGAGGCCCTGACCGCGGGCCCCGGCCGCCTGCTCCTGGTGGGAGGCGGAGTGGGAATCGCGCCGTTCCCGCTGCTCCTCGACACGCTGGCCGACGGTGGACGGAAGCTCGAGGTCGTCATGCTTGCCGGCTTCAGGGACGCGGAGCAGGCCCGCGGGGGCGAGGTGCTCGAGCGGGCTGTGGCCGGCGCAGCGAAAACCGGTCTGAACGGCCGCTACGAGAAGGTCGTGGAGGATGGATCGGCGGGGCCCGCGGAACGCGTGACCGATCTATTGGCGCGGCATCTGCGACCGGGAGACCGGGTCGCGGTGTGCGGCCCAGATGCAATGGCAAAGGCGGTTTGGCAGCAGTGCACGGCGGCCGGCGTTGTCGGAGTCTGGTTCAGCCTCGAGACCAACATGGCCTGCGGCGTAGGCTCGTGCCACGGATGCGTGGTAGCTCTGGCCGATGGGTCTTATGCCCGAGTGTGCCGCGAGGGACCTGTGTTCGCCGGTCTGGAGGTGTTCGGTGGTTGACCTCTCGGTGCAGCTAGGCCCACTGCGGCTGGCCTATCCCCTCATAAACGGTTCTGGAACCTTGGAGCTGTTCGACCTGGCGGAGTCTGTAGACCCGCGGTTTGCGGAGCTGCCGCCGGTGGCGGCCTACCTGCCCAAGACCATCACGGTGTCTCCACGGGCTGGTAACCCGCCTCCTCGCATACTGGAGACGCCCGCCGGCATGATCAACGCCATCGGGTTGCCGGGTGAGGGGCTGGAGACCTTTGTGGAAGAGAGCCTGCCTCGTCTGCTGGCGTTGCCCTGTCCGTTGATTCTGAGCGTCGGGGGCTTCTCCCGGAGTGAGTACGTGTCCATGGCTTCCGGACTCAGGCAGGCACTGGACACCATGGCCGGCCAGCGGTGGACCGAGAGGGTAGGTCTTGAGGTCAACGTCTCCTGTCCCAACGTGCACTCAGGGTGTGCCTCCATAGGCAGCGACCCGCAGGAGACCGCGCAGGTGGTGGGTGCGGTGCGCGGTGTTTGGCCGGGGCTACTTGTGGCGAAGCTGACCCCGAACGTCACCGACATCGTGGCCATAGGCAGGGCGGCCGAAGGCGCGGGCGCGGACGCCATAGCCGCCGTTAACACTTTCAAGGGTCTGGTACTAGACCGGGACAGCCTGAAGCCGTATCTTGGCAATACCACTGGAGGGCTGTCGGGGCCGGCTATCAAGCCTCTGGCTCTCAGGGCGGTCTACGAACTCTACGAGGGTCTCACGGTCCCCATTATCGGGATGGGAGGAGTGGCGACAGTAGAGGACGTCTTGGAGTTCATCGCCTGTGGCGCCAAGGTCGTAGCGGTGGGCTCGGCTGTTCTGCAGGATCAGTCCCGGGCGTATTGCCTAGCCGATGAGCTGGAGCAAAGGCTTCGCGACCGAGGAATGGAGCTGGAAGGACTGCTGGGTCTCGCGCATCGTCGGGTCTGAGTACACAGCAAGCTGAAAATCGCCTGAATACAGGCAATAGAGGGTCAAAAGGTTATTGCGTCCACTAGGGGGGTTGGTATAATGCTCGCTGTGAACCAGATTCCCAGCACGATTTCTCAGACTCCTGAGCGTACCCAGAAGCAGAGGATGGAGGCCCTTCGTCGGGCCAACGACATCCGTTCTGAACGGGCTCGTCTCAAGGAACGTCTGCGTAGTGGCGAGGTCGTCATCGTAGAAGTGTTGTCTGACCCCCCTGTCTGCGTGCACACTGCCAAGGTCATGGATCTGTTGCTGGCCGTTCCCAAGTACGGTCGCGTGAAGGCGAATCGCATTCTTGAGCGGTGTCGCATCAGTCCCGCTCGAACGGTGAACGGTCTTACTCCCCGTCAGCGCAAAGAGCTGCTAGACATCATGGGCGGCTGACCGGCTCTGATCTTTCGGGGGCGGCCATCGCTCGGCTCATAGTCATCTCAGGTCCTTCCGGCGCCGGCAAAGGCACACTCATCAAAGGTGCCATGGCGCAGTTGTCTGGAGTCGCTCTCTCCGTATCCGCTACTACGCGCAGCATGCGCGCTGGGGAGATAGAGGGCCGGGACTATTTCTTCTTGACCAGGCAGGAGTTCGAAAACCGAGCGCGCTCGCGTCTGTTTCTGGAGTGGGCGCAGTACGCGGGCAACCTCTATGGCACGCCGGCACAGGCGGTGGAGGATAGCCTGTCGAGCGGTGTGGACGTGATTCTGGAGATCGAGCTTCAAGGCGCGGACCAAGTGCTGAGCATGAGACCGGATGCCGTGATGATCTATATCATGCCCCCGTCTTTGGAGGAGTTGGAGCGTCGCCTGCGCGGTAGAAAGACGGAGAGCGAAGAGGCGATCCGGAATCGGCTGGCCCGGGCCAGGGAAGAAATCGCCATCGTGAACGATAAGGAGCGTCAAGGTCTGCCGCACATGCACTATGTTATAGTGAACGATAGCGCGAAAAGGGCGAGCAACGAGCTTGCTGGGATTATCAAGCAAACCAGGGAAGATGATGAACAAGCCGACTGTCGATGAAGTCCTCGCGGGTCTCTCCGGAGCCCGGGACGAAGATGCCGAAGAGCCCAACCGCTACACTGCCGTAATGGTGACTGCCAAGCGTGCGCGGCAGATCAACTCTTACTACCACAGCCTTGGCGAAACCTCGGGACTGGACGCTTTTGCGCCTCCCGCTCTGCCAGGGTTCTCGCGGAACTACCTCAGTATCGCCATGGCCGAAGCGGCCAGAGGCGAGATCTCCTATCGGTTGCGCCCTTCTAGGCAATAGGGCGCCGGGGCAGCTGGGAGCGCGCTATGCCTGATCGTCCCTTGGTCCTCCTGGGGGTGACGGGAGGCATAGCAGCATTCAAAGCCGCCGAACTGCTACGAGGCCTGCAGAAGGCCGGCATGGATGTGCGCGTCATAATGACGCGCGCCGCCACGCAGTTCGTGGGCCCCATGACCTTTGAGACTCTCTCCGGTGCGCCTGTGCGTCTGGACAAGGTGAGTGAGCTTCGCGCCGACTCGCGTATCACTCATGTGGAGGACGCCCAGGACGCCGACATCATGGTCGTAGCGCCTGCCACGGCCAACACTCTGGCCAAGATGGCCAACGGTCTTGCCGACAACCTGCTCACCTCGATGTTCCTGGCCTTTGGCAAGACAGTGGTCGTCGCGCCCGCCATGAACACCAATATGTGGGAGCACCCAGCTACCCAGAAGAACGTCGCTACGCTGCGCGACCACGGCGTGTTCGTCGTCGAGCCCGGCACCGGCGACTTGGCCTGCGGAGACTTCGGGTCAGGTCGCATGGCCGAGCCGAACAGCATCGTCGCCGAGGTGAAGCTGAGACTTCAGGTACAGCGCAGCCGAGACCTGCGCGGCCTGCGGGTGCTCATCACCGCCGGAGGTACTCGCGAGCCCATAGATGCCGTGCGTTTCATCGGCAACCGGAGCTCGGGCAAGATGGGGTTCGCACTGGCGCGGGCGGCCTTCGACCGCGGGGCCAAAGTCGATCTCATAGAGGCGAACGTGGACATGCCGGCCGTGCCGGGCGTTCGGGAGATCCAGACTCCTACAGCCAAGGAGATGCACGAACAAGTGCTCAAGCGCCTGCCTGAGATCGACATCCTGATCATGGCGGCGGCTGTGGCCGACTACCGTCTGGCCGATGGCCCCACGGGAGGCAAGGTCGGCAAGGGCAAGGACGAGTGGGCGATCGAGTTGGAGGCGACGACCGACATCTTGATGGACGTGGCCAAGCGCCGCGAGGGGCAGTTCGTCGTAGGCTTTGCCGCGGAGTATGGTCTGGAGGCGTTGGAGCGGGCGAGGGAGAAGATGACCCGCAAGTCGCTGGACATGATTGTGTTCAACGACATCTCGCGTACCGACATCGGTTTCGACTCCGACTTCAACGAGGTGCGCATACTCACCCGGGACTCCGACGTGGCGGTGGAGAAGGCCCCCAAGGAGACCGTGGCCGAGATAATCCTGGACAACATTGCCTTGGCTGTCCGTACCCGCGGGTCGGGCGTCCCTTTGCCGGCGTAGAAAAGCAAGAAGGCGCGCCTCGCGGCGCGCCCTCGGTCAAGCGTTCTGTGTGCGGCCGGTCGCGAGACCGGCGGGGGAGAGTAGCTAGGCCGTCTCCCGCATCGCCTGTATGTCCTCGGAAGCCTTGATCTGCTCCAGAGCCTTGGCCTCGATCTGGCGTATGCGCTCGCGGCTGACGTTGAAGCGGGAGCTCACCTCGGCCAGAGTGCGAGGATGCTCGCCCTTGAGGCCGAAGCGGAGCTCGACCACTTTGCGCTCGCGCTCGTCCATGGCCTTGAGGACGCGGTCGAGGCTCTCCTTGGCGATGAGGCTGGAGACCACGTCTGCCGGGTCCGGAGTCTTGGAGTTCTCGATGAAGTCGCCCAGCTCAGCGTCTTCCTCGTCGCCGATGGGGGTCTCGAGCGAGGTGGTGCGTTGCGCGATCTTGCGCATCTCCTGCACTTCCTGAGTATCGATACCGAGCTCGGCGGCGAGATCGTCGTCGTTGGGCTCCTTGCCGGTCTCCTGCAGCAGCTTCCGCTCGGTGCGGACCATCTTGTTGATCTTCTCGATCATGTGCACCGGGATGCGGATGTTGCGGTCCTGGTTGGCGATGGCCCGGGTGATCGCCTGTCGTATCCACCAGGTAGCGTACGTGGAGAACTTGAAGCCCTTGCGGTAGTCGAACTTCTCCACAGCGCGGATGAGACCGGTGTTGCCCTCTTGGATGAGGTCAAGCAGGTCCATGTCCTGGGTGTAGTAGTTCTTGGCTATAGAGATGACCAAACGGAGGTTGGATTGGATCATGCGGTCCTTGGCCCGCTTGTCCCCGGCCTCGATGCGCACAGCAAGCTCTATCTCCTCATTCTTGGAGAGGAGAGGGATCTCGCCTGCCTCCTTGAGGTAGAGGCGAAGAGGATCGTGCGTGACGGTCTGTATGGAAAGGTCGAGAGCGGGCTCGGTGGGCTCCAAGACGCCTTGGCTGACCGGACTCTGCTCGTAGATCTCGATGGACTGGTCGAAGAGCTGAGAGTAGAGGTCTTCGATCTCCTCCATAGCCATGTCGTGCTCTTCGACCAGCGCCATGATCTCGTCGCTGGTCACGTAGCCGCGCTCCTGGCCGACCTGTAGGAGGTCCTGCACGTCCACGATGGTGCGGACGTCGATAGTAGCGATATCAGTTTCTCTTTGCACTTTTGCCTGCTATCCTATGTAAAGGTTTAAGGTTTCCCTTTGAGAATCAACGTGTGACACAAACCTCAATATTATACTCTGGGGGGTTTGTGGCGTCAAGCCCCAGTGTGCCGGTTGCTTCGACATCTATGCGATCATTCTACCGAACAAACGTTCGGAATGCAATCATTTCCTTCACTGTTATCGGGACGGTGTTTGCTTCGCTTGAGTTCCCGGAGGGTCGGTGCCGCATAGAGCGCTTCGGCACTCCTTCCAGTGCGCGGGGTTGTATGAGAGAGTCGTTGCATCGGCGTGTTCAGCGGAAAGGTAACAAGGAGTCTCGGTGCAAGATCAACTGGAGACCGCAGCCCAAGAAGTGAGGATGGTCACGCTGGCCCTGGATGCCGAAGGTGGTGACAACGCGCCGGAAGAGATCGTTGCGGGGGCACTGCAGGTCGCGTCTCCTGATCTGAAGGTTCTGCTGGTAGGACGTCCTGAGGTGATCGAGCCGCTGTTGACGGGAGCCGATCGCGGCAATATCGAGATAGTGCCCAGCGTGACCGCCATTACCTGTGACATGGAGCCCGCCTCCGCTGTCAAGAATATGCAGGACTCCTCCATAGTGGTAGGTTGCAGGACGGTGGCAGAAGGGCGGTCGGAGGGGTTCGTATCGGCGGGCAGCACCGGTGCTATGTTGGCCGGCTCGCTCCTGTTCGTGAAGAGGGCTGCCGGGATCAGGCGCCCGGCCATCGTCACGATCCTACCCGGCAACGCTGGACCACTGGTCTTCTTGGACGCGGGCGCCAACGCCGACTGCCGTCCTGAGAATCTGCTGGAGTTCGGCGTCCTGGGAGCGGCTTTCGCGGGTGCGGCCCTAGGTATGGAGAGGCCCAGGGTGGGGCTGCTCAACATAGGCGAAGAAAGGGAGAAGGGCAGCGAACTCGCCCGGGCAGCGCATGAGTTGCTCGCCGTCTCTGGATTGGACTTCGTAGGCAACGTCGAAGGCCGCGACCTTCTCACCGGCATCGCCGACGTGGTGGTCACCGACGGCTTCACCGGCAACGTGGCACTCAAGCTCCTTGAGGGCTGTTCCTCGTCTCTGTTCATGAGAGTCAAGCAGGCTGCGAACAGCAGCGCGCGAGCTAAGATCGGGGGCCTCTTGTTGCGCCCGGCCCTGAGGGCCGTGAAGGCCGGCCTGGACCCGGAGGAGTACGGCGGCACGTATCTGCTGGGCGTTCGTGGACTGGTAGTGATCTGTCACGGTAACGCGTCTCGAAGGGCTATAGCGAATGCGCTGCGATTCGGGGCCGAAGCCCTTCGGAAAGGCGTTCTCTCCACGGTAGAACGGGAGTTTGCGCGTCTGACGGCGGCGCAGGGGGCTGCCGAGTCTTGACTGCCGCTGATACAATGACACGGCAATGAAGTGGTTCTGGTGACAGGCCAACCGAATGGGTAAGGAGTGGCAGATGAGCAAAGACGAGATCCTCGCTAAGTTGCGCGACATCCTGGTCGATCAACTCGGCGTTGACGCAGCGAGCGTCACGTTGGAGGCCTCGTTCTCGGACGATCTGGACGCGGACAGCCTGGACCTGGTGGAGCTCATCATGGAGCTTGAGGACCAGTTCGGTCTTAAGATCAGCGACGAGGAAGCACAGACCCTCACCACCGTCGGCGCGGCAGTTGACTTCATAGCCGCGCGCGTCTGATCTGTACGATTGCGAAATAGGATGGGAACGCGGGGACTGCCGGCGACGAAGCGGGCGGTCCCCGTTCGTTTGTTCCTTTGGGTGGCTGGTCGGCGTGGCAGCCTCGAGAGATTACACGGCGACGATCTGCTAGGGCTCATAGAAGATTTGCCCGAGGAGCTTCGGGCCAAAGCGCTGACTCATTCCTCTCGCGCGGCGACGCGCGTGGATTCCAACGAACGCCTGGAGTTCTTGGGGGATAGCGTTCTGGGTCTGGCCATCGCGGCCGAATTGTTCCGACGGTACCCGGATAGCGAAGAGGGTGATCTCGCTCGGCTCAAGGCCTATGTGGTCAGCCGGGCCAACTGTGCCGAAGTGGCGGAACGACTGGGGGTCGGCCGGCTGATGGTGGCGCAGGCGCAGGGTGCCGACAACGGGCGGGGAGAAGCGGTCCAGAGCCGCGCGATGGTGGGCAACGCTCTAGAAGCGCTCATCGGTGCCGTGTTCCTCTCTTTTGGATGCGAGCGGACAGCGGTGGCCGTAGTGGACGCCTTCGAGGAGCCAATGCGCAGGGGGGCGGCGGGCAACATCGATTCAAAGACCAGCCTGCAGGAGTTACTCGCGCATAGGGGCGTGCAGCCCGAGTACCGGTTGGCGTCGGAGAGCGGCCCCGCACATGCCCGAGTGTTTAGCTCGGAAGTATGTGTCGATGGCCAGGTACGCGGTTGCGGCACGGGAACGACCATAAAGATGAGCGAGCAGGCGGCGGCCAAACAGGCGCTCGTCTCCTACGGTGTCGATGCGGGAGCGGACTGAAGTGGTGCATCTGCAATCTGTTCACATCCGTGGGTTCAAGACCTTCGCCAAGCCCACGGACCTGCTTCTGGAGCCCGGGGTGACCGTGATAATCGGGCCCAACGGCAGCGGCAAGAGCAACATAGCCGACGCTGTGTTGTGGGTGCTGGGGGAGCAGAGCCCGGGCAATCTGCGCGGACGCACCATGCAGGACGTTATGTTCTCGGGCGCCGACGGCAAGAAGCAGAGCAGCGTGGCCGAAGTGAGTCTCGTCTTCAACAATGGTAGTGGCTCACTGCCTCTCGATTGCAGCGAGCTGGAGGTCACACGCCGCCTGACCAGAGACTCGGGTTCCGAGTATCGGCTGAACGGCAGTGGTTGCCGTCTGCTGGATATCCAGGACGTGGTAGGCCAGCTCGGCCTGGGCCGGGAGATGCACAGCGTCATCAGCCAGGGCAAGGTGGAGTCGCTGCTCAACTCCAGCGCAGAGGCACGCCGGGCCATGGTTGAGGAAGCGGCCGGGCTCGGGCGCTTCAAGAAGCGCAGGGAGAGGGCCCAGTCCAAGATGGAGCGGGCCACTCAGAACCTGGTCCGCGCGCGGGACATCGAAGAAGAGGTGAGGACGGCCATGCGGCCGCTCCGTCAACAGGTCGCGGCCGCGGAACGGTTCGCCGAGGCCACTGAGGATTGGGCGACTGCCCGCGGGCGTCAGCTGCTGCACTCGCTGCACGAGGTGCAGGATGCGCACAAAGCCGCGGAGCAGGAGCTTCAGCAGATCGATGGCGGCCTGAGTGACGTCGGTAGTAGGGTCGCGGAATTGCGGCGGCAGCGCGCAGCCGAAGAAGAGGGCTTTACGGCTGCCCTCAAGGAACGAGAGCGGTTGGGCAGCCTCTTCCATCAGACCCGAGCGGTAGCCGAGTACTTGGAAAGCCGGGCCGCGACTTTGCGTCAGCGGCTGGTACGGGCGGAGGGAGATCTGGACCGGGCGCGCCGTCGCCTGGAGCTGGCCAGGAGCGATGCGTCGTCTCTGTCGTCTCGAGTGGAGGAGGTCATGACAGGGACCGCCGACGAGGTCCGCCTGAACCGGGTCTCCGGATGGTCGGAAGACCTTCGCAAGGCCTTGGAGGAAGCACTGCCCGCGTATCAAGAGGCCACTCAAAGAGAGGACGATCTCAAGGACACGGTGTTCGAATTGGAGGCCGCGCGGTCAAGAGCCCTGCAGGACAGAGAGTTCTTGCGCCGAGAGAAAGAGGAGAGAGGTCGAGTCGGTGCTGAACTGGCGACTCTGCTGGAGCAGACACAGGCCCGCATGGCGCAACTAGAGGGCGAAGCCGGCAGACTGGAGCAGGCCGTGGTTCAAGCCGAGGAGGCCGTGCGCGCCGCCGAGGGTGGCGTGCGAGCGGCTGCCGAGGCAAGGGAGCAAGCGCGAGGCCGTGCGCAGGAGTCCGCGCGCATCGAGGCTGGGCTCCTGGAGGTACTCGCCGGGCTGGAGTCGCGACAGACGGTGCTTCGGGGGGTGCTCGAGCGTAAAGAGGGGCTGCCCGCGGGAGCGCGCGAACTGTTGGCGGGAGCCTCCGGCTATCGTTCGCTGGCCGAACTCCTGGTCGTCAAGCCTGGGTACGAGCGCGCCGTAGCGGCGGCTCTCGGGGCTGCCATACAGGCTGTCGTTGTCCCCGAAGGGCAGGCCCTGAGTGATGCGCTCCAGCGCGCGGGCGGACCTGTGGAGGCGTTGCGCGCTGGCGCCGATTCCGACACGGCTAAAGTGAAGACGGTGCCCCCCGCCGGCGCCAAGGACCTGTGGGAGTTGGTCGGAGGGCCAGACGCGGTGCTGCAGACCCTGCGGCGCATAATTCCGGAGACCTACGTGGTGGAGGGCAGTGGCCAGGAGGGGGAGGGCCTCGAGGCCCTGGAGAAGGCCGGCAAGCAGTGCGCGGCGCGCCTGGTCAACCGCTCGGGCGAGATTCTTCAAGCCGGGGTCTACGCAGCACGCCGGCAGGAGGCCGGAGCGGAGAGCCTCTTGGCTGCCACCAACGAGCTCGAGGCGGCCGCCCGGGAGTACGAGGATGTAGTCAAAGAGCGAGACGATACCAGGCAGGCCGCCGAGAAGGCGGCCGCCGAGGCTGTGGCTTCTGAGGCGGGACTTCGGCAGCAGGAGGAGAGGGTGCGCGAGGCAGAGCACCATCTGGCGGGCCAGCGGAGCGAGGCCGACCTCTGCAGGCGCCGGCTTGAAGAGAGCGGCGACCAACTCCGCGAACTGCGCGAGCGGAACGTGCGCGAAGATCGACTCGCCGAGGAGCTTGCCGCCCAACTCGAAACCGTCGAGAACGCGATGGCAGGGCGGGATACGGAGCTTGAGGCGGTGCGGGCGTCTTTGCGCGAGTTGCAGTCCGGCCTGGAGGCCATGCGTAGGAATGTCGCGCGCCTTGAGGAGAAGAAGGGCCAGTCGGCCCTGGTCGAGGTGAAGCTGCGAGAGCGGTGCCGCAGCCTGGCCAACGAACGGGCCAGAGTAGAAGCTCAGAAACAGATCGCCGAACTCGAAGTCAGCAAGTGGGGACGGCGAGTGCAGTTCTTGGATGCCTGTGCACCTGTGGTGGCCAGGCTGCTGAAGGTGGCCGAGGGCCTGGCAGAGCGCGGCGCGGGCGCGGCAGAGCAGCTGCAGGGATATGTCGAAGCCACTCGCAACCATACCGAGGGTACCGCGAAGACCATGCGCGACTGGGGGAGCGCTGAGATCAGCCTGCAGCGCGAATACGACACCATGACCGGCCGGCTGACCGAGGTAAGGGTCGAACAGGCGAGGCTTGAGGACAGGCGTGCGCAGCTAGAGGAAGAGTTGACCGAGCTGCGGCGGCGGCATCTCTCCCCTCGCAGTCTAACCGCCGCCGACATCATCGGGGCCGACTCGCAGTCATTGGCCGCGGCGGTGGAGAGGGCGGAGCGACGGCGCGAGCGCATCGGCCCGGTCAATCCATTGGCCGAACAGGAGTACGGCCAGATGGCCGAGCGCGCTCAGTTCCTTGCCGAACAACGCGAGGACTTGGAGGCCGCCGTCGGGCAACTGGAAGAGGTCATATCCGGTTTGGACGAGCACATAGAGAGGTCGTTCAACGAGGTATTCGAGGCAGCGAAGGAAAACTTCGGGGCCGTGATAGCGGTCGTCTTCCCTGGAGCAAAGGGCTCGCTACGGTTGACGGAGCCCAGGCCGAGTGTCCGGCCGGTGAGCGAGGAGGGCGAGGGGAGTGTCGACGACCTGCCCGACGAGGAGCAGGGGCAGCCGGCTCGAGGGGTCGCGCTGGAAGTCAAGTTCGCCAACAAGGCCCCTCGGAGTCTCAGTCTTCTGTCCGGTGGTGAGAAGGCCATGACCGCCATCGCATTCCTGTTCTCGTTGTTCTTGGCCAGACCGTGTCCTTTCTACATCTTGGACGAGGTGGAGGCGTCGCTGGACGACCTCAACATCAGGCGCTTCCTCTCGCTGGTGCAGAAGTACAGAGATCGGACTCAGTTCATCATCATCACCCATCAGCGCCAGACCATGGAGGTCGCGGATACACTCTATGGTGTGGCCCTGGAGAGCGACGGCACTTCCAGGGTCCTGTCGCGCAAGATGAACATGGCAAAAGGGGCGTAGGCCTTGACGCACGATTGGTCCCGAGTGTTCGTAGGTGAGAGCGAAGAGTCACAACAGGAGGACGCCCGAGAGGCCGAGGCGGCCCAGGGCAGCCGTCTGGCCCAGCTTCGGGAGGGCCTCTCCAAGAGCCGCAAAGCTCTTCAGGCTCAGTTCCTCTCGGTGCTCTTCGATCGTTTCGACGAAAGTCTATGGGAGCGCATCGAGGAGGCCCTCATACATGCCGACATCGGCGTGGACACCACCGTGGAGATAGTCGAAGCTCTGGAGAAACGGGCCAACCAGGGGACGATCAAGACTTCGAGCGAGTTGGTGGCTGGACTCCGCGAACTGGCGGCCGAACACTTCTGCAAGGCCGACACTCGCATACACATCGCGCACAGACCGGCCGTGCTTCTGATGGTAGGGGTCAACGGCACCGGTAAGACCACTACCATCGGCAAGATCGCGTGGCATCTGAAAGAACTGGGCAAGGAGCCGCTGCTGGTAGCCGGCGATACGTTTCGTGCGGCGGCGATCGAACAGTTGGCCGAATGGGGCAAGCGGGTGGGCTGTGAGGTGGTACACCACGAGCGCGGAGGCGACCCCGGAGCTGTGGTGTTCGACGGTCTGTCGGCGGCGGAGGCCAGGAAGGTCGACGTGGTGATAGTCGATACGGCGGGCCGGCTTCATACTCAGGTCAACCTCATGAACGAACTCTCCAAAGTGCGCAGAGTCATAGAGAAGCGGATGCCTGGCGCACCGCACGAGACTTTGGTGTGTATCGACGCGACCACGGGTCAGAACGGACTGATCCAAGCGCGGATGTTCAAGGAAGCGGTGGAACTGACCGGCGTCGTGCTAACCAAGATGGACGGCACTGCCAAGGGCGGCATCGCGCTGGCGATCTCGCACGAGTTGGACCTGCCCATCAAGTTGATAGGCACAGGCGAGAAGATGGATAGCCTACAGCCCTTTGACGCAGAGTCGTTCGCGGCGATGCTGTTTGATGACTCCCTCGTGCGACACTAGAGCCAGAGATGGCCTGGGGACTTTCGCGGGTGCGAAAGGCTCCCGGTTTGACGGGATATGCAGAGACTAGTAAACTCCCTGGCTCGTGGCGCGGAACGGGCCGTTCTTTGGGCGGTGTCGCAAGACATCGCCGGATGACAAGGTGACAAGTGTTCGATTCCCTTTCTGACAAACTGCAGGCGGCATTCGACGGCCTGAAGAGGCAGGGCAGACTCACCGACAAGGATGTCGAGAGGGCTGCCCGCGAGATCCGCTTGGCCTTGCTTGAAGCCGACGTGAACTTCAAGGTGGTCAAGCAGTTCGTCGACGCCGTCAAAGGTCGAGCCTTGGGTTCTGAGGTTCTGGAAAGCCTTACGCCCGCGCAGCAGTTCATCAAGATCGTGAGCGAAGAGCTGACCGTCCTCATGGGGTCGGCGAGCACCAAGATCACGTTCTCGCCACGGCCTCCGACATTGGTGATGATGGTCGGGCTCCAGGGTTCGGGCAAGACGACTGCCTGTGGCAAATTGGCCAACTTCTTGCTGCAGCAGGGCAAGAGTCCGGCACTGGCGGCCGGTGACGTCTATCGTCCTGCCGCTATCGATCAGCTGAAGAGCATCGGAGAGCAACTCGGCGTCCCGGTATATGACGAGGGCAACAAGGCCGATCCCGTGCACATCGCCAAGAATGCCGTCGATTGGGCCAGGAGTAAGGGACGCGACGTGCTCATCGTGGACACGGCAGGACGCTTGCACGTGGACGAGACCCTGATGGATGAACTTGTACGTATCCGTCATGCTGTCAAACCGCACAACATCCTGCTTGTGCTCGATGCGATGACGGGTCAGGACGCGGTGAACGTGGCTCTAGCCTTCCAAGAACGCGTGGACTTCGACGGCGTGGTCCTCACAAAGATGGATGGCGATGCGCGCGGCGGTGCTGCACTCTCCGTCAAGACGGTCACGGGCAAGCCGATCAAGTTCGCGAGCAGCGGCGAGAAGCTCGACAACTTCGAGTACTTCCACCCAGACCGCATGGCCTCGCGCATCCTGGGCATGGGAGACGTTCTGTCGCTCATCGAGAAGGCCGAGCGCACAATCGACCAGAAGAAGGCTCAGGAGTTAGAGCAGCGCCTGCGCAAGGCTACATTCACATTCGATGACTTCGTGGAGCAGATACAGCAGGTCAAGAAGCTGGGCTCCATCTCTAGTCTCCTGGGAATGATCCCCGGTATCCCCTCGGCCAAGCTGCGCGGGCTCGAGGTCGACGACAGGGCTTTCGACAAGATCCAGGCCATGATCAGTTCCATGACGGCCGAAGAAAGGGCACATCCCGACCTGATCAACGGAAGCAGGCGGCGCCGCATCGCCGAAGGCTCAGGCTCGGAGCTGCATGCGGTCAACCAACTGCTCAACCAGTTCAAGCAGGTCCAGAAGATGATGAAACAGTTGGGTTCAGGACGTGTGCCCAAGAATCCATTCCAGATGTTCGGCAATGCCGGCTAGCCGGAGGAGGTGACAAATGGCAACAGCAATCAGACTGGCTCGGCGTGGCAGCAAGAAGCATCCCAGCTACCGCATAGTGGTGGCGGACTCGCGTAGGGCTCGTGATGGCAGGTTCATCGAGACCATCGGGTTCTACAACCCCCTCACCGATCCGTCAACGATCGAGGTGGACGCGGCCAAGGCCAAGCATTGGTTGGAGTGTGGCGCTCAGCCCTCCGACACCGTGCGGCAACTTCTTACATTGAAAGGCATCGTCTAGGTGAAGGACCTCCTTGAGTTCCTGGCGCGCTCCCTTGTGGACCATCCGGACCAAGTCCAGGTGGAGGAGAGGGAGAACGCCGACGGCGTGCTGCTGCGGCTGACTGTGGCCAAAGAGGACGTGGGCAAGGTCATCGGCAAGCAGGGCCGTATCGCGCGCGCCCTGCGGACCGTGGTCAAGGCCAGCGCCGTGAAAGAGGGTAAGCAAGCCACAGTCGAGATCGTCGACTAGGGCGCCTATGGCTCGTCCCGAATGGATCGAGGTGGGACGAGTCTCGCGTCCGCATGGGGTGCACGGCGAAGTCAGGCTCATCCCCGACTCCGACAACCCCGAGCGGTTCGCGGAAGGCTCCGTCGTCCAGGCACGCCCGGCTCGGGTTCGCCTGGCGGGCGGGGGGCCTGGGGAGCGGTCGAGTCTGACCATAGAGACGGTCAGGGGAGAGCCTGACTTCCCTATAGTGGCCTTCGTCGAGGTAAAGAGCCGAGAGGCGGCAGAGGGCCTGAGGGGCTTCATACTCGAGGTGCGGGGCGAGGAACTTCCCTCGCTGGCTGCCGACGAGTTCTATCCTTTCGATCTAGAGGGGCTGACGGTCAAGGACCCACAAGGGGCGGCAGTCGGCCGCGTCCGCGAGATCATCGACTCTCCCGCCCATCCTCTCTTGGTGGTCAGTCTCGATTGTGGACGCGAGGCATTGGTGCCCTTTGTGCTCACCGCCGTGCCTAGTGTGGCTCTCGCCGAGGGGTATCTCGTCGTTGAGCCGGGGTTCTTGGAGATCCCAGGCGGCGGCTCGTGAAGCGCTTCCACATCTTCAGCCTGGTCCCGCAGGCCTTCTCTTGGTTCGTCGATCAACACCCCGTCTCGACTGCCATCGGGGCCGGGAGCGTCTCCATAGAGGTGCACGACCTCAGGCAGTATGGCCTGCCTCCTCACCATGAGGTCGACGACACTCCCTATGGTGGCGGCCCGGGCATGGTCACCAGGGTGGACGTCGTGGCCGATGCTCTTCGGGGCGTCTTTGGAGCGCCTCCGGAACGGGTCAAAGAGACCAGGGATGTGTACGTGTTGGCTGCAGGAGGCAAGCCCTTCGTGCAAGATGTCAGCCTGGAGTTCGTCCGGAGCAAGAGAGACCTTGTGCTATTGTGTGGGCGCTTCGAGGGCTTTGATGCTCGGGTGGAGAGCCTGTTTGCCACCGGATCTCTGTCCGTAGGTCCCTACGTGCTGGCTGGGGGAGAATGCGCAGCCCTTGTCGTCATGGAGGCCGTCATCCGACACCTGCCTGGCTCGCTCGGCAACATGGACAGCGTCGCCGAGGAGTCTTTCAGCGAGGGGTTGGAGGGTATGGTGGAGTACCCCCACTACACCAGACCGCGGGAATTCGGGGGGCTGACGGTCCCTCCGGTGCTCTTGAGTGGTGATCATGCTGCGATCGCGCGTTGGCGCCGTGAGAACTCTCGTCCGTCGCCGTGGGAGACGATGGCAGGTAATGGGCTTCTGCAGTCGGACAGTGATAGCGAGGAGAGGCGGACCTAGGTGAGTTTTGGCGGACCGGATACAGGCGAGGCTCGATCGACCTTCGGCGAACTACCGGAGGAGAGGCGCGCCAAGAAGCACCGTTCGCTCCTCGGCACGGCCATCGAGACCTTGCTGATAGTAGGGGCGGCGTTCGCCATCGCCATGCTCGTGCAGACCTTCATGTTCCGCATCACCGGAATCCTGCAGACCTCGATGCTGCCCACCATCGATCCGGGCGATCAGGATCATAGTCAACTGCATGACCTACAAGTTCCGCGAGCCCCAGCGCGGGGAGATAGTCGTGGTCCACGACCCGGCGGACGAGAAGAAAGACATCATCAAACGCGTCATAGCCCTCAGCGGCGAGACCATCGAGTTGGTCGATGGAGTCTTGTACATAGACGGGGCTGTGGTTGAAGAGCCTTATGTGGTCCACAAGGACGTGGTCAAAGGCCAGGCGAGGTTCACTGTGCCCGAGGGCTACATCTACGTCATGGGGGACAACAGGCCCTTCAGCGGTGACAGCAGGGATTTCGGTCCTGTAGCCGAGGATCAGATTATCGGCAAGGTCATCTGCGTGATGTGGCCCACCGACCACTGGAAGCGATTCTAGAAGAAGGGTGCCAACGGGGCCGGGTGGCTTCCTGGCTGTGTGGCCCCGCTGGCTCGCGCCTAGTGGCGCGCCTCCGGAGGAGTCTGCTCACTGGTTCTTGTTGTTGCCCTTCGACTCATCGTCCGAGCGCCCGCCTTTGTTCGCGGGCGGAGCGTGCTTGGTAGTAGATGTATCGCTGTCCAGGTCCGCGTCCTGCGGATCGATGCCTCGCGCCAGATCAGAGACGGCTTGGCCGAATTCATTGCCGGCCAAGTCCGTTGTGGCCAAGAAGCGAAGCTTTTCCGCGACTTGGGCTCGAACAGAAGCAGAAGCAGCGTCGCCGGACCGGGCGACTGACTCTGCGGCGGCCAGTAGAGCCTCGGCGGCTTGACGGGCATAGCCGTCGGATGGTCCTGCTTGAACGGCGATCGCCCCGGCGGCGGCTGTGAGTCCTTGACCGACGCGGCCGTCCTTGATCAGGCTGCCCGCCTCTGCCAAGCGCTCGCTCAGACCGCCATCGCCGATCCCCATGCTCTCCATCGCCAGGTCCAGACCATGTAGGGGATCTCCAGGGGCCGACCCATCGGCTGCGTACGCTACGCCCACTGAGGCCGACAACATAATCACCAGGGTTGCGACTGCTCCCGCCAACCGAGCGTATGACCTGCGCCGCGCCGCGGACACGGCCGAGCGTGGCCGCACGGCCGCCTCGGTGTTTGGCGTAGGCTGGACGGCGAGGGCTGCCTGCCTGGCGAAACGCAGCGCGGTGTGATCGGAGGGCGCGGCAGAGGCAGCGGCGCGAAGTGCGCGCACCAGCGGTACGACGCTGGCAAGACGGGCAGAGTCAGGGTCGTACCCCGCGAAGAGACGATCGATTTCCCTGTGAGAGAAGTGACGGGGCCTGCTCACTTGCCCATCTCCTGACTTTGCGGGCTAGAGGCTTCGCGACCTAGGCGCATGCGGCCTGGCTCCGTGCGGCCTCGTACCGAACTCGCACCACTCGAATGTAATCGCCGCCGGTGTTCAAAAGGTTACTCACTATGGCGTTGTGAGTCGGCAAGGGTTGCTAGTGCTCTGTGTTGCAGGGCCTTTATGGCCCCGACTCGACGTCCGAGCATGCCCGCGATCTCGGCCAAGCTGAAGTTGCCGACGATGCGGAGCGTGAGGACGGCGCGCTGGTCGTCGGTGAGGCACTCGAAGGCTGAGAGGATCTCCGTGGTGGTCAGTCGCTCGAGGGCCTCGTCTTCGGTGTTCCCTCCCACGCGTTCGGTCAGAGTGTCTGCGAGAGCAAGCTGTTGTGGGCGCCGTCCGGAAGCCCTCCAAGAGTCCTGTAGCCGGCGGTGGACTATGACGAACACCCAGGAACGGAATCCTGACTCGTCACCTTGGAAGGAGCCTATGTCCCTGGCCACCTGTAGGAAGGCCTCACTGGCCAGGTCCTCCGGCTCTGGGGCTCCGCGAGCGGTGAGATACGTGACTACGGAGGAGGCGAGATCGCGGTAGATAGCGGCCCAGGCCCACTCCGCGCCCGTCTTCGCAGCTGCGAGTGTCTTGGGGAAGTCAGAGCCTAGAGTCATCAGACCTCGGTCATCACCATTGGTTCTTCGAGCACGCAGAATCTACCATCTACGAGCGCCGAGGTTTCCAGGAGCATCCGCACAGGTTGTAATAGCGTCCGGGATGCTCTAAAGTCTGCTGGCTTCAATTAGGGACTGGCGTCGAATACACGTGGGAACAAGGTAGGCTGGGCATAGATATGGGCGCGATTGAGGAGTTCGAACGCAAGCAGATACGGGAAGATCTTCCCGTGTTCAAGTCCGGCGATACTTTGAAAGTGCATTTCAAGGTCGTAGAAGGCACCCGTGAGAGGATCCAGGTCTTTCAAGGGGCCTGCATCAGCCGGCAGGGGCAAGGGGCCCGCGAGACCTTCACCGTACGCAAGCAGTCATTCGGCGTAGGTGTCGAGAGGACTTTCCCTCTCCACTCTCCGAAGATAGAGAAGATCGAGGTCACTGCCATAGGTGACGTAGCCCGCGCCAAGCTCTACTACCTAAGGCAGAAGCTGGGCAAGAAGGCCCGCGTCAAAGAGAAGCGCGTCTAGGCTATCAGTCTGCTCGGGTACGTCGCAGTGGCGGAGCCGGGCTCATCCAGTGTTCCGACCGACTCCTTGCGAGGGGGAATAGATGGCGGGACGCGCCGAGCAGGGTCGCAAGCGGCTCTCTGATCCTTTCCGATTCGACCGGGATTACTTGGCGTCGTACGACGGCGCACGCGATGACTTGCGGCTCGCGGGAGCCGACGAAGCAGGGCGGGGCAGTCTGGCGGGGCCTCTCGTGGCTGCCGCAGTGGTTCTGGACTACTCTAGAGGGCCGCTCGTCCATTTGACGGGGCTCACGGACTCAAAGCTGCTCTCGCCGGAGGCCCGCGAGCGCATCTTCCGCGACATCCTCTGCTCGGCAAGTCGCGTGTCTTGGACCGCCATCTCAGCGGGCACCGTGGACCGAGTGGGTCTACACCGCTGCAACCTCGTAGCGCTCTGCCGTGTCTTGGAGTCGTGTTCGGGGGAATACGGGTGCGCTTTGGTGGATGGCTTCGATCTCAAACGGCCTGATCTACGCGCGAGCGGACTAGTAAGGGGCGACTACAAGAGCGCCGCGGTGGCCGCGGCCTCTGTTATGGCGAAGGTGGTCAGAGACCGGCTGATGCGGGCCGTCGCGCCGCTCTATCCGCAGTATGGGTTCGAGGCACATGTCGGATACGGTACCGAACTGCATCGCGCAGCACTCAAGTTGCACGGACCGAGCGACCTGCATCGTCATAGCTTTCAGGGTGTGGGTTGGTCGCAGTTGGAGCTGTGGGAAGCGCAGGACGAGGGCGGAGAACCAGAGTAGGCCCATAGTCTGACGCAGCGCGAGTGACTGCGGGCCTACCTTGAGCGTGACACGAAGCCCCGCTCAAGGAGTCGACCCTGGAATATCACGACCGCGCACACTTGGACTGTACGGCCCGAGGCCGGACGGGCGAGCAGACTGCGGCCTTCTTCCTGACCGAGCACGGATACAGGATCCTTGCCACAAACCAACGCACCCCGCTGGGCGAACTGGACCTTGTGTGCCGCAGCCTCTCAGAAGTGGTCATAGTCGAGGTCAAGGCCAGAGCGAGCCAAGAGTACGGCGACGCCCTTGAGGCTATAGGGCCGAGGAAGGCTCGGCGGCTGAGGGCGGCAGCAGCTTGGTGGCTATCGGAGCGTGGCATGTTCCCGTGTGCCGTGCGCTTTGACGTGGTCACGGTCGCTCTGGACGCTCAGGGACAGCCGCGGAGCGTCCATCACCTCAAGAACGTCCTGGAAGGCTGAGGCTGCAGATGGGAGTCTCGTCTACATGGGGGTTCGCGGTCGTGGGGGTAGAGGCGGTCCCGGTAAGGGTGGAAGCTCATGCAAGGAACGGATTGCCAGGAGTCACTATCGTTGGTCTCCCGGGTGCCGCGGTGCGCGAAGCGCGCGAACGCATCCGCTCGGCAGCTGCCTCGAGCGGCATGCCCTTGCCGACCCGCCGCATCACAGTGAACCTCAGTCCCGGCGATATCCCCAAAGACGGCCCAGGTTTCGACTTGCCGGTGGCCCTGGCCACTCTCGCTGCCTGTGGCTGTCTGCCGCGAGAGCGGCTGTCACGGGTCGGTGCAGTCGGCGAGCTATCGTTGGAGGGAGCTGTACGCCCGGCGCGGGGCGTACTCTCCGCTTCCGAGACTGCCAGTAAGGCGGGGATGTCGCTCTTGATCGTGGCGGTGGAGGCGCTCCCCGCTGCCAAGTTGGTCAGTCGCATGCCGGTGGCGGGGGTGCGGTCGCTTGCGGAAGCAGTGCTGGTCCTCACGGGTGGGAGGTCCCGAGAGCAGATCATAGAGCGGGGCGAGAGGTGGCTGCGGCTGCGCCAGGCCCGGGCGCCTTTGCAGGGGGAGGACTTGCCCGACTTGGCCGAGGTTTACGGGCACTTTCAGGCCAAGCGTGCCCTGGAGATCGCGGCAGCCGGAGAGCACCATCTACTGATGGTCGGTGCGCCTGGGTCGGGCAAGACCATGCTGGCCCGCAGACTCGCGGGCATCCTGCCGCCGCTCAGCAACGAGGAGGCCGTGGACGTCACGCGTGTGTGGAGCGCCGCGGGCCTGAGGGATGTGAACGCTGGGTTGGCCATAGGTCGGCCCTTTCGGTCGCCTCATCACTCGGCCTCGCGTACAGCTCTTGTGGGAGGGGGCGCGGCGGTGCGGCCGGGAGAGGTGAGCCTGGCTCACAGGGGAGTGCTGTTCTTGGACGAACTGCCGGAGTTCTCACGAGACGCGCTGGAAGCCCTCAGGCAGCCGATGGAGGAGGGGAGAGTGATCATATCTCGCGGCACGGGGAGTTCGGTATTCCCGGCGGCCTGTACGGTGATCGGAGCCATGAACCCGTGTCCGTGCGGGTATCGGGGTCACCAGCGCCGCGTATGCGTTTGCTCAGTGGCGGGCATTCAAAGATACCGCTCGCGGGTGAGCGGGCCGCTATTGGACCGCGTGGACGCTCTGATTGAAGTCCCCCCACTCACTCTTGCAGAGCTGGACGCGGCCGGCAGCGGGGAACCTTCCGCGGCCGTGGCAGCGAGGGTCAAAGCGGCTCGGGATTTCGCGGCTCATCGGAACGCCGCACGAAGCACACCGGGGGTACCTTCACTTGAGGAGCGGCTTGGCCTGACTCCTGGCGCCTGCGATCTTGTCAGGCATGCCCTCAGTAGCGATTGCCTGGGCGGTCGCGGCTACGCTCGGGTGGTGCGTCTGGCGAGGACTATCGCTGACCTGGACAACCTTGAGAAAGTAGGCCCCGAGCACGTGGCGGAAGCTCTGTCGCTTCGTCTCGACCGGCGACGCCTAGAGGTGTTGTGACGTCCTGGTCTGGAAATGCAGGTGAGGAGTACACCTGCGCCCTTGGCCTGGCTTGGCAGGGGCTGACGGGCAGCGTCGCCTTACTGAAACGGTTGAAAGAGGCCGGGGTGCAGGGCGTGTGGAGCGCGTCGCAGAAGGAACTCGTGGCGTGGGGTCTGGCAGGGCAGGCCTTGGACGCCTTTCTAGCGGATCGCCAGGGTTTTGACAGCGCCGAAGCGCAGGCGATCCTGGAGCGCACAGGCCAATGCTTTGTTGGCTACGGGTCCCCTTCGTATCCGCATGCGCTCTACCAGTTGGAGTCCCCGCCTGCAGGTCTCTTCTTACGTGGGCCCTTGGAGATCATGGAGCGTCTGATGCAGATGCCTCGTATGACCGTAGTGGGGACGCGGGGGGCGACGGCAGAGGGGATAGAGGCCACCAAGAGCTTTGCTGCAGCACTGGCCGAACGAGGCATAGGGGTGCTTAGTGGCATGGCGCTTGGCATAGACGGGCAGGCACACGAGGCAGCGCTACAGGCGCGGGGCATCACGGTGGCGGTCTTGGGCTGCGGCGCCGACTTCATCTACCCTCCTCGGCACAGGTGGCTGTACGAGAGGATCTTAGATACGGGGATCGTACTCAGCGAGTTGCCCCCAGGGTGTCGCCCCACCAAGTGGACCTTTCCGCACCGCAACAGATTGCTCGCCGCTCTGGCGGACGGAGTGCTCGTGGTGGAAGGCAGCAACACAAGCGGCGCTTTGCAGACCGCGAGGTGGGCCCTGGAGCTGGGCCGGGCGGTCTACTGCGTCCCCGGGTCCATCTTCAGGCAATCTAGTGAGGGCTGCAACTCCCTGATCTACGACGGCGCCACCCCGGCTTTGCGGGCGGACGTTCTGGTGGAGGATTTCCTCTCGGATACCAGAATGCAGAGAGGTGGACGTGGACCCGCTGAGCCCATGCGGCCGGCGGCGGGCGAGCAGATGCAGCTAGACGGGATGGCTGGAACCGGGGACGCTGATAGCATCGTGCTGAAGGCGCTCGGCGGCGGACCTCGTTCGGTCGATGGGCTGGTGTCGCTCACGGGGTTGGCTGTGAGAGAGGTGAGCGCTACCTTGGGCCGGTTGGAGATGCGGGGGGCGGTGGCCCGAGCGGGACCTGGTCTGTTCCTACGAAGTGGGTAGGACGACGTAGATAGCAAAGGGAGGACGATGCAGACCGATACTGGAGAGGCGTCGCCTCTTCTGGGCACAGACCCCGAGATGGCCATCGCAGCCTTCCTGAAGGGGCTCGTGGCGGCTGACTACAGCCCAAGAACGGTCAAAGCGGCAGCGTCTGATCTTCGCCAATTCGCCTGCTTTCTAGATCAACACGGCCTGCGTGGTCTTGACGGTCTTGAGCGGGGCGACTTGGTGGAGTACGTGACCTGGCTGGCGGAACCCCCAGCCGAACCTCCGGCGGTGAGTGAGGCGACTGCCGCCTCTATGGAGGCGTCGCGGGAAGAGCCGGGTGGTACCGCGAAGAAGCCCTGCGCCCGAAGCACCATAGCGAGAAAGCTGTCGGTGGTGCGTACCTTCCTGAGGTTCTGCGAGGAGGAGGGACTACTTCTTGCCAGCCCCGCGGTGGGAGTGAGCTCTCCCAAGTTGCCGCGCCGCTTGCCTCAGGTACTTACTGCTGAGCAAGTGGATGGACTGCTCGAATCCATCGAAGCCTCAAACGCACTAGAGATGCGAGATAGGGCGCTTTTCGAGTTGATATACTCGTCAGGCCTTCGTTGTCAGGAAGCATTGGATCTGCAAGTACGAGACATCAGCTTCAGCTCCCGTGAGGTCCGGGCGAAGGGCAAAGGGAGAAAGGTGCGAGTGGTTCCCGTGGGTGCGCTGGCTCTGGGTGCGCTTGAGCGCTATCTGCGAGAAGGGCGGACTCAATTGGTCGCGAATGGGGCGCAAGAGGAACACGTGTTCCTGAGCCGGACCGGGCGGCCCTTGTCGTCTTCGGACGTACAAAGGAGGCTGGCTCGCTATCTGGCGCAGGCCGGCGTTCCTGCTGGTACTTCACCGCATACTCTGCGGCACTCCTTTGCCACACACCTACTTGAGGGGGGCGCTGATCTGCGCTCCATCCAAGAGTTGCTCGGGCACTCCTCTCTGCGGACGACTCAGGTCTACGCTCATGTATCGGCAGCTCACCTGCGTAGGGCCTATCGCCGGGCTCATCCGCGTGCCTAGAAAGACGGCAGCATGATCCGTGACGCAACCAAACAGAGCGAACTGCAAGAGGCCTGGCACCTTTTCAAGGAGCAGAAAGACCCCAAGGCGCGCGACCGTCTGATCCTGGCGTACTCTCCCTTGGTGAAGTATGTGGCCGGCCGCATGAGCAGTGGCCTTCCGGCTCACATCGAAGAGGGAGACCTGGTTTCGTACGGGCTTCTGGGTCTCATAGGCGCATTGGAGCGCTTTGACCTATCGCGCAACATAAAGTTCGAGACCTATGCCGTATCTCGCATCAAGGGTGCCATCATCGACGAGTTGCGGGCGCTGGACTGGGTACCCCGGTCGGTGAGGAGTTGGGCCCGCAAAGTGGAGGCTGCGGTAACCCAGTTGGAGAACGAGCTTTCGCGGGCGCCGTCCGACGATGAGACTGCTGAGCGCTTGGGCATACGCGTAGATGAGTACCAGGACGTGCTCAACCAGATAAGTTGTGCGTCGGTCGTGGCTCTGGACGAGTTCTGGGATTCTTCGGGGCCGGGGCAGGACAAGATCAACCTGATCGACACGATCGAGGATACCGACGCTCCCGATCCATCGCGGGCCTACCGAGTAAGAGTCATCAGAGAGACTCTTGCTTCCGCCATAGAGCGGCTGCCCGAGCGGGAGCGGATCGTCATAGGGCTCTACTACTACGAAGGCCTTACCCTTAAAGAGATCGGCGAGGTGCTGGGGGTCACAGAGTCCCGGGTATCACAGCTGCACACCAAAGCCGTGCTTCGTCTGCGTGGACGCATCAAAGAGGACCTCGACCTGGAGGCCTTGGCGCTCTGAGAGGCTGCCGGGCTGGGTCGCTCGACCCTTGTGGTAAACTGCAACGGGTCTGCAATCTACCCTGAAGTACCCCACGGCGGTGGTGCCGGCCTACCGGTTCCGGCGTGGCCTTCAGAGGGCCAGCACAAAAGAAAACCATAGTGAGGTAAGCATGCCTGCGGCTTCAATGAAGCAGCTCCTGGAATCAGGAGTGCACTTCGGTCATCAGACCCGTCGTTGGAACCCCAAGATGAAGCCCTATATCTTCACGGAACGGGGCGGCATCCACATCATCGACCTTCAGCAGACCACAGTCCTCCTGGACCGCGCCTATGAGTTCGTGCGCAATATCGCCAGCCGAGGCGGAACCGTGCTGTTCGTGGGCACCAAGAAGCAGTGCCAAGACGCGATAGCCGAAGAGGCGGACCGCGTGGGTATGCCCTATGTGTCCCACCGTTGGCTGGGCGGACTGCTGACCAATTTCGCCACCATCGACAACCGGATCAAGCGCATGCACGAACTCCGGGGCCTCAAAGAAGACGGCCGACTGGGTCTGCTTCCCACCAAGGAGCGGATGACCATGGAGCGCGAGCTTGAGAAGCTCGAGATCAACCTTGGTGGTGTGAGCATCATGACGCGTCTTCCCGACGCCGTGTTCGTGGCCGATCCCAAGCGCGAAGCTATAGCGACCAAAGAAGTCAACAAGCTGGGCCTGCCCCTCATAGGCCTTTGCGACACGAACTGCGACCCAGACGAGGTCGAGTACATCATCCCCGGTAATGACGACGCCATCCGTTCGTGCAGCCTCATCGTCAAGACCCTTGCTCGTGCTGTCGAGGAGGGTCGAGCGAAGATGCAGGTGGCTGAGTTCTATGCCAGCGACGCCGCCGGCCCGGGGCATGCGGGTGGGCACACGGGTAGAGGCCCGAGCGAAGGCGAGGGCGACGAGCGCGGTCGCGGTGGTTACCGGCAAGGTGGCGCCGGTGGTGGTCGGAGCGACAACCGCTACGGTGGTGGCGCCCGCTCGGGCGGCGCCAGTCGGGGTCCCGCACGCGACGACGCCGGGGCGCGGCGCATGCCGGCTCGCCGGCCGACCGCGCCTGCGCCTGCTGCGGCTGCCGAGGCGGCTCCTGCCGACGAAGCTCCGCCGATCGAACCTACGGTGCCGGCGGCCGACGGTGGCGCTGAAGGCGGCTCCGAAGCCTAGAGGAGGGGCGGCTGTCGCGGCCGCCAGTGGTCCTCCGACGGTGGACCTGTGGATGAACCGAAATTGTTATCGCGTCTCGATGGAGGCTAGTGATGGATATCGATGCTGGAGTAGTCAAGAAGTTGCGTGAGGCCTGCGGCGCCGGCATGATGGACTGCAAGATGGCGCTGGTAGAGGCCAAAGGCGACATGGAGGAGGCCCTGAAGCTGCTGCGCAAGAAGGGCATGGCTTCGGCGGACAAGAAGGCGTCGCGCGCGGCGAACGAAGGGATGATCGACTGCTACATCCATCCTGGCTCCAAAGTGGGTGTCATGATAGAGGTCAACTGCGAGACCGACTTCGTGGCGCGCAACGAGGAGTTCAAGGCTTTTGTCCATGACGTGGCCATGCATATCGCGGCCGCTACCCCGACCTGGGTGTCGCGGGACGATATTCCTCAGGACATCGTGAACGGCGAACTGGAGATATACGCGGCGCAGGCCAAGGCTTCCGGCAAGGCTGACGCTGTTGTGCAGAAGATCGCAGAAGGTAAACTGGCCAAGTGGTATACCGATGTTGCGCTTCTCGAGCAGGAGTTCGTCAAGGATCCGGAGAAGACCATCGATACGCTGAGGCGTGAACTGGTGGGCAAGATCGGCGAGAACATCGAGATCAGAAGGTTTGCGCGGTTCCGCGTGGGCGACGAGGTGGCCTAAAGGTCTTTCCGTGTTCAACAACGCTCGGGGCGGGGGGCACGTCCAGGGTGAGGGCTTAAGCGAGGCGAGATGACCCAGGAATCGAAGTACAGAAGGGTTCTGGTAAAGCTAAGCGGCGAAGCCCTCATGGGAGGCCTCAAGTACGGCATTGACCCCGACAAGCTGGGCGCGATCTCGCAAGAGATAGGGCACGTGGTATCGAGCGGCACCGAGGTGGCCATCGTAGTGGGGGGCGGAAACATCTTCCGTGGCGTCTCGGGAGCATCTCAGGGGATAGACCGGGCTACGGCCGACTACATGGGCATGCTCGCGACCGTGATGAACGCGATGGCGTTGTTGGATGCTCTACGTAAGCTGGCCGTCGATTCGCGCGTTCTCTCGGCGATCAGCATGCAAGAAGTCTGTGAGCCCTACATACGCGGCAGGGCCATACGACATCTGGAAAAGGGCCGTGTGGTGATCTTCGCGGCGGGCACGGGTAACCCGTTCTTCAGCACCGATACCGCCGCTGCTTTGCGTGCGCTTGAGATCGGAGCCGACTGTCTCCTTATGGCCAAGAAGAAGTTCGACGGCGTGTACGACGCCGACCCGGAGACCCACCCCGATGCGAAGTTGATCGAAGAGATCACTCATAGGGAAGCTCTGGAGAGGGGATTGCGCGTCATGGATTCGACCGCGTTGTCACTCTGCATGGACAATGGTCTCCCCATCCTGGTGTTCAACATGAGTGTCCCGGAGAACATCCGGCGCGTTCTGAGGGGCGAACGGATAGGCACTAGAGTCATCTGCGAGTGAAGGTTCAGAGGGAGGCCTGATGATCCGCGAGTTGATAGCCGACGGAAAACGGCGCATGGAGAGCTCGGTGGAGGCTCTGCGCCACGAGTTCAACGCAGTACGCACTGGCCGGGCATCCACGGGACTGCTGGACCGTGTCCACGTGGACTACTACGGGGCCAAGACCCCCCTCAAACAACTGGCTAACGTCGCTACGCCCGATGCTCGCACCATATCTATCACCGTCTATGACAAAGCTGCGGTCAGCTCGGTGGTCAGAGCCATCCAGGAATCCGACCTAGCCTTGACTCCAAACACCGACGGCAACATCGTGCGTCTGAGCATCCCGGCGCTGACCTCCGAGCGGCGGCAGGAGTTGGTGAAGATCGTCAAGAGTATGGCCGAAGATAGCAGAGTGGCCGTTCGCAACGTGCGTCGGGATATCATGGCCGACCTCAAGGACCTCAAGAAGGAGGGGGAGGTCTCAGAGGACGACGAGCATCGGGCCGAGGAAGAGGTCCAGAAGCTCACAGATAGTTTCATCGAGAAGATCAACGAAGTAGCGCATCACAAGGAAGAGGAGATCCTCGAGGTCTGACGTGTTCCCAAAGGGTCGGCTCAGAACATTCTGGCGCGCGAACAGGGACAACGCTTCTGACCAAGCACAGGCTGGACCAGGAGGAGCGCTCCCTTTTCACGTAGCCATCATCATGGACGGCAACGGGCGTTGGGCTCGTCGGCGGGGTCTTCCTGTGGCCGCCGGGCACCGTGCGGGAGTTCAGGCAGTTCGCCGCATCATCGAGGCGGCTCGTGATTCAGGTATCGGCCAGCTGACTCTCTATTCGTTTTCCACGGAGAACTGGGGCCGCCCTAGTGAAGAGGTCCAGGGTCTGATGAACCTCCACGCCGAGATGATCGACGCCGAGGTGCCCACCCTTCACAAGAACGACTGCCGCGTGTGCTTCGTAGGGAGCCGCAAGGAGTTGAACGCCGCCCTGCTCGAAAGGATGGAGTGGGCAGAGAGTCTGACCGCGGGAAACAAGCGCATGGTCCTGTTCATCGCCTTCAACTACGGCGGGCGGCAGGAGGTCGTGGAGGCCGTAAGGGCGGCCATCGCCGGGGGAGCTGACCCCGCCGATCTCACCGAGCATGACATTTCGAGTCACTTGTACTCGCCCATCATGCGGGACCCCGACCTATGCATCCGCACCTCGGGGGAGAAGCGTCTCTCCAACTTCCTGCTCTGGCAGTCGGCATATTCTGAACTGCTGTTCTCCGACAAGTTGTGGCCCGATTGGGGCAAAGATGACTTCGACCGTGCCCTGGCCGAGTATGCCAGGCGAGAGCGACGCTACGGCGGGCGCGGTGGGGGGTCGCATGCTTAGACAGCGACTCCTGGTCGCGGTGATAGGGCTTCCTCTGGGGCTGGCGGCGATAATCCTCGGGGGGTATTTCCTGTTCGGCTTTGCCTTGGTGCTGGCGCTGCTGGGACTGCATGAGTACTACCAGATGGTGCGCCCCTATCGCCCCAACCTACTGGTCGGCTACGCGTCCGGCGCCGCTGTTGTGATCGGCTGTTTCATCTTCGCCAAGTTCCCGAAGCTGGGCTTCTCGGGTCAGGAAGGGATCATGATGGGTCTGGCCCTGATGATGGCCATGATCTTCCTGTGGTCTCTCTTAGGGAAGATCGGGGCTCACCTGGTGGGACGCATCGCGCTCACTTCGCTGGGGGTCATATGGGTGGGAGTCGGCTTCGCCTACATCATGTTGGTGAGGTTCATGAAGTACGGTCTCTCTCTGTCGATCCTGCTGGTGGTGTGTACCGTGATCAACGACAGTTTCGCGTACTTTGTAGGTAGGGCCATAGGACGGCACAGGCTGGCACCGCGGGTGTCTCCCAAGAAGACGGTGGAAGGCTCCATCGGGGGGTTGGTCGGTGCGATGATCGCCGCGTTGGTGGTGAGCATCTACGCTGACTGGGACATGAACAAGGGCCTCGCAGTCGTACTCGGACTGGTCGTCGGAGTAGCGGGTCAGTTCGGGGACCTCTTCGAGTCCGCGGTCAAGCGCGATTTTCAGGTCAAAGACTCGGGCAAGTTGTTACCCGGGCACGGGGGGATACTGGATCGCTTCGATGCGTTCTTGTTCGCCGGGATGGCGACGTTCTGGGTCTCGATAGCCCTATTCGGGAACGGCATACGCTGATGAAGCGGGTGATCGTACTCGGTTCCACCGGGTCTATCGGCGTCCAGGCGCTGGAGGTCATCGCGGCCTGCGGCGATATGCGCGTGGTCGGCATGTCGTGTGATCGGAACACGTCTCTGTTGGTGAAACAGGCGAAAGCCTCCGGTTGCGTCGACGTGGCGGTCGCGGACGAGGCGGCGGCGGAAGTGCTGGCGGTTGGGGCGGAGAAGTTGTCGGTGCGGAGCGGTAAGGGCGCTGCCGCCCGGCTGGTGCGCGAGGTAGAGGCGGACTTGGTTCTGAACGCCATAGTGGGCTTCGCCGGGCTGGAGTCCACCCTGGCCGCACTGGAGAGTGGCGCCGTCCTGGCACTGGCCAACAAGGAGAGCCTAGTGTGCGCCGGGTCTCTGGTGAATGGACTGGCCAAGCGGAATGGTGTCTGCATCCTGCCCGTAGACTCTGAGCACTCGGCTCTCTTTCAGCTTATGAATGCAGCCGGCAGCGCCTCGGTGGAATCGGTGATAGTCACGGGGTCGGGAGGGCCCTTCAGGGGGTATACCCGTGATCGACTGCGAGCGGTCACCAAAGAGCAGGCGCTGGCGCACCCGACATGGTCTATGGGCGCGAAGATCTCCATCGACTCAGCTACGCTTATGAACAAAGGGTTGGAGGTCATAGAGGCGCACCATCTGTTCGGGCTGGCCTACGACCGCATCGATGTGGTGCTGCATCCACAGTCGATAGTGCACGCGTTGGTGCGCATGGTCGACGGAGCGCTGCTTGCGCACATGGGTATGCCCGACATGAAGGTCCCAATAGCTTACGCACTACATCACCCCGACAGGGGCCCCGTAGATACTCCACGGCTGGCTCTGGAGACCGGCTTGTCCCTGGATTTCGGGCGGCCGGACGAGGACCTGTTCCCGGCTGTTGTTTTGGCGCGCGAGGCCGGCGCCCGCGGCGACGCCAGTACCTGCGCGCTCAACGCCGCCAATGAGATTGCCGTTCACGCCTTTCTGAGGGGTGAACTGCCGTTCTTGGGTATAAGCGAGGTGGTGGCCGAGGTTCTGAGGGAGAGTCCCGTCGGCGCCGTGGGAACGTATCAGGAGGCCGTCACCGTCGATGGCTGGGCAAGAGAAGCTGCTCTGCAGGCGTGCGCGCGACGCGGCGCCTGAGGCATCAACGAAGGGTCAGTAGTCTGTGGACACACTGCTCGGAGTAGTAGTCGGCATCGTGGGACTGGGGTTGTTGGTGCTCGTGCACGAGTTCGGGCACTTCATGGTGGCCAAGTTGACACGCATGCGCGTGGAGGAGTTCAGTCTGGGTTTCGGACCCTACCTGGTGAAGAAGAGGTGGGGCGAGACGGTGTACGGCATCTCTGCCGTTCCGCTGGGCGGATATGTGCGGGTCACCGGCATGCACAAACAGGAGTTCGAGGAGCGGGTCGCGGATCTTCGCGAGATCGAGGCTGAGGAAGCAGCCAGGCAGGCGGAGAGGGACCGTGAGGATACGGTCTCCGTGGACGCGCCTGAGATCACGCCGCCCAAAGGGAAGAAGAAGCGGCGGAGCCGCGATCCAGAAGACGCGCTGACGGGCAAGCGGGCGCTCACCGCCGACGAGATAGCGTCGACGCCCCTCGAGCGCCGCTACTACTCGCACCCGCTGTGGCACAAACTGCTCTTCATCGTGGCCGGCGTGGCCATGAACGCCATCGTGGCGTTCGCTCTGCTGTACGTTGTGGGACTGGTCGAAGGCGAGAGTATCGCGACAGCGGTTGTGGGAACGGTAGCGCCGGGCTCGGGCGCGGCTCAGGCGGGAGTGCAGCCCGACGACCGCATCGTCAGCATCGCCGGCGAGTCCACCGACAACTGGCGCACGCTGCAATGGGTCGTGATCAAGCACAAGGGCGATTCTGTCACCATCGTGGTGGAGCGTGACGGCCAGGTCATCACTCTGCCGGACAAGGCGACCATAGGCCAAGACTCCGAGGGACTAGGCCTGCTGGGCATCAGTTGGGGAGGCGAGGTGATTGCCCACGACTTGGGTGTAGGTGGTAGCTTCGGCTATGCCGCCAGGCAGTTCGGCAGCGTGGTCAAGCTCACCATCGACGGCATCGGCATGATGTTCACCCGCGATGTGCCCGTAATGGGCTCTAGCGGAGTCGCCGGTGTGATAGGCATCGTGCAGATGTCCGGGGAGATGGTCAGCAGAGGTGCCGCGGCCTACCTGTATTTCGTGGCTCTAATCAGTGTGAATCTGGCTCTGCTCAACATGCTGCCTCTGCTTCCCCTCGACGGTGGTCACTTCGTCTACGCGATAGTTGAGCGCATAAGGAGACGCCCGGTCTCGCTGAAGGTGTTCGAGCGCATATCTATGGCCGGCTTCGCGCTGGTCGCGGTGCTGTTCGTGTTGTCTCTATACAACGACATCGGACGGCTGTTCACCGGCCTTCCGCAATGAGTGACCGTGGGTAGCCGGGCACAAGCGAACGTTGGCGGGGTGCTGGTGGGCGGGGGAGCCCCCGTGGTCATCCAGTCCATGACGAACACCCGTACCGACGACGTGGTGGCGACCCTCGGCCAGATCAGAGCGTTGGCCACCGCCGGCGCCCAGTTGGTGCGAGTGGCCGTGCCCGACCAAGCAGCAGCGGCAGCCTTGAGCGCGCTGGTAGCCGAGTCGCCGGTGCCGCTTATCGCCGATGTGCACTTCGACCACGAGTTGGCCGTGGCTGCGGTCAAGGCCGGCGCTGCCGGGGTGCGGATCAACCCGGGCAACATCGGGGGGCGCGACAAGGTGCGCGCCGTGGTCGAGGCCGCGGCTGAGTACGGCGCCGCCATCCGAGTGGGCGTCAACAGCGGCTCGCTCGAGCGTGACCTGAGGGAGCGCGAGAGTTCGGACCCGGCGGGCGCTCTGGTGGAATCGGCGGTGCGAAACTGTGCCCTGGTGGAGCAGATGAACTACCAGAATCTCAAGGTCTCGGTGAAGTCCTCGTCCCCGCAGGTGACCATAGCCGCCAACCGTGAGCTGGCGAAGAGGGTGCCGTATCCGCTGCATGTAGGGGTCACCGAGGCTGGCACTGTGCACAGCGGCGGCATCAGGAGTGCTGTGGCCCTGGGGGTCCTGTTGGCAGAGGGGATCGGCGACACCATAAGGGTGTCGCTCACGGGTGACCCCGTGGAAGAGGTACGCGTCGCCCAGGAGATCCTGCGTGCTCTGGGCCTCATGCCGCAGGGCGCTCACGTGATCTCGTGCCCCACCTGCGGGCGCACTCGCATCGACTTGGAACCGTTGGCGTTGGAGGTCGAGCGTCGGCTTGCAGACGAAGGTCTGGAGCTTGAGGTCGCGGTCATGGGCTGCGTGGTAAACGGACCGGGAGAGGCGCGCAAGGCCGATTTCGGCATAGCGGGCGGAGACGGTGAGGGTGTGGTCTTCGCCAAAGGGAAGCCGGTCCGCAAGGTGGCGGAGCCTGAGCTAGTGGACGCTCTCTTCGCTGAAATAGCCCGTCGCGGCGGCCCAGGGCCATCCAAGGACGACGCGGCCTGCTAGACTTTTGCTCTAGTTCTCGTGCGGTGCTCGTTCCGCGCGAGCCCAAGGGATCCAGAGGAGGAGCCGATGCGGGCTACCGCGCTTTTCATGCCCACGGTCAAAGAAGACCCTGCCGACGCCGAGGCCATCAGCCACAAGTTGATGGTGCGGGGCGGTTTCGTCCGCCAGTTCGCGTCGGGCATCTACGTGTTCTTGCCGCTAGGCTGGCGCGTCATGAACCGCGTCTTCAAGATCCTGCGGGAAGAGATGGACGCCATCGGGGCACTCGAGATGTCCATGCCCTCGCTGCACACGGCAGACGTGTGGCAGGCCACGGGCAGGTATGGCGGCATAGGCCAAGAGATGTTCCGCCTCCAGGACCGCGGCGGCCGCGACATGGTGCTTGCCATGACCCACGAGGAGATCTTCGCCTGGCTTGCGGCTAGAGAGTTGCGCTCCTATCGCGACCTACCGCAGATCTGGTACCAACTGCAACTCAAGTTCCGCGACGAACCACGGCCCAAGGGCGGCGTGCTTAGGGTGCGCGAGTTCGTCATGAAGGACTCCTATTCGTTCGACTTGGACGAGGCGGGGCTGGATAAGAGCTATCAGAAGCACATCGAGGCCTATGACCGCATCTGCACGCGCTGCGGCATCGAGTTCTACCGGGTGGAAAGTGACAGTGGTTTCATGGGCGGAGCGCAGGCGCACGAGTACATAGCGCCGTCGCCCGCCGGTGAGGACCGCATAGCGGTGTGTGCAGCGTGCGGCTATTCCGCCAACCTGGAGATGGCGCGATCGGTGGCGCAGGCGGCGGCGACGGCTATTGCCTCGACAGGCAGTGGACCTCATGAGGTGGACACCCCCGAAGAGCGCACCATCGAACAGGTGTCGACGTTCCTGAAAGTGCCGGCGACCGGGATCATCAAGGCCTTGGTCTACATGGCAGGCGACCAGGCGGTCATGGCTCTGGTACGCGGTGACCATAGCTTGCACGAGAGCAAGTTGGCCAGGCACCTGAAGCGAGAGGTCCGGGCGGCGGGCGCCGAGGAGGTCAAAGAAGTCACGGGTGCGGAAGTGGGCTTTGTCGGACCGTTCGGCCTACCGGCAGACACGAGACTGCGCATCGTGGCCGATGAGGCCCTGCGCCCAGAGGCGAGCCCGCGCGCGTACGCGGCGGGCGCCAACAAACTCCACACCCATCTGCTGGGTGTGGTTGTGGGCAGAGACTTCCAGCCCGAGTTCGCCGACCTGCGTGAGGCCGAAGAGGGCGACGGTTGCCCCGAATGTGGGAAGCCTTTGGAAGTCAAGCAGGGTATCGAGGTGGGCAACATCTTCAAGCTGGGTACGAAGTACTCGGCACCGCTGGGCGCCACGGTACTGGATGAGTCTGGAGCCGAGCGGCCGATCATCATGGGTTCATATGGCATCGGCCCGGCGCGCATCGCGGCCGCCGCGGTCGAGCAACGCTCGGACGAGCGTGGCATCGTCTGGCCCAAGTCGATCGCTCCGTTCGACGTCCATCTGGTTCAAGTCCAAGTGAAGGACGAGACGCAGACCGGTGTCGCGTCCGCCCTGCACGACCAGTTGTCCGCGGAAGGCTGGGAAGTCCTCTGGGACGACCGGGACGAGCGACCAGGGTTCAAGTTCGCAGACGCCGAGTTGATCGGGTGCCCGGTAAGGATCACCGTGGGCAAGAGGGCCGGCGAGGGCGTGGTGGAGGTGCAGCCGCGCAGGGGTGGCGAACGCCAGGAAGTCACTTTGGCCGAATGCGGTGCTGTGGTGCGGAGTCTTTGGGAAGCGGCCGGATAGTCATGGTATAATCCTTCGGCAAAAGCAAAAGCCATGTTGTGGAACCAGTGGGTGCGGTAAGGCCCACTTTTGTTTTACTTGAGGTATGAGAGTCATGGCACTGAGTGAAACCTGGTTGCAGCATGTCATCGACCGGGAGGTCGAGGGCGTAGAGTTGGTGTTGCTGGAGCAGGCCGGTGGCAAACAGCAGAAGGTCGTGAGGCTTTACATCGACCACGTGGCCGGTGTGACCCACGATTTGTGCGGAAGGGTATCCGAAGCAGTAGGCAAGGCGTTGGACGAAGAGCAGACGTTCGGCGGGGCCTACACGCTGGAGGTCAGTTCTCCTGGGCTGGAGCGGCCCCTGCGCAAGCGGGAGCACTTCGAGCGACAGGTGGGCAAGAAAGTGTACGTAAAGACCAGAGTGCCCGTTGATGGCGCCAAGGTCTGGCAGGGTAGGTTGGCGGAAGTAACGCCGGACACGGTGCTCGTCGAAGATGGAGCGAAGCGGGTGAGTATCCCGCTGAGTGACATCGGTAGCGCTCATTTGATATTCGAGTTCGAATAGGGGGAAGGGGATGAACAAAGAGACAATAGAGGCTCTTCGCCAAATAGAGAAAGAGAAGAGCATTCCCTTCGACCTGCTCATCGAGGCTTTGGAAGATGCTCTTCATTCGGCGTATCAGAAGACTCCGCACGCGGTTCCTTTCTCTGAGGTGAAGATCGATCAGGACACTGGCGAGATACGGGTGTTCGAGCTCATCTTTCCACCCGGGCAAGAGCCGGTCATAGAGGACGAAGAGACTGAGATCGACACGTCCATGGCCGAGCGTGAGGAGATAACTCCTGAGGACTTTGGGCGCATCGCGGCGCAGACGGCCAAGCAGGTCATCTACCAGCGCATCCGCGAGGCGGAACAAGGCATCGTGTTCCATGAATATGCGAGCCGTATCGGTGAGATAGTCACCGGCATCGTCCAGCAGTCTGACAGCCGGTACACCCTTGTCGATCTAGGCAGGGTGGAGGCCCGGCTGCCAAAGGGCGAACAGGTGAACACAGAGCGCTACGAGCACGGCATGCGTTTGAAGGCGGTCATAAAGGAGGTCTCCCAGAATCCCAAGGAGCCGCCGATCATTCTCTCGCGGCGCAGTGAGGAGCTGGTGCGCAGACTGTTCGAGTTGGAAGTCCCGGAGATCTCAGACGGACTGGTGGAGATAGTCGGGGTGGCTCGCGAGCCAGGGTATCGTTCGAAGATCTCCGTCGTATCGCATAGTGATGGCGTCGATCCTGTGGGCGCCTGTGTCGGTCCCAGGGGTTCGCGCGTGCGCATGGTAGTTTCGGAGCTGCGGGGCGAGAAGATCGACATCATCCCGTTCGACCAGGAGCCCGCGCGTTTTGTAGCCAAGGCGCTCTCTCCGGCGCGCGTGCGCGAGGTCATCCTTGACGACGAGCAGCGCGAAGCCACTGTTGTGGTCCCTGACGACCAACTGTCGCTTGCCATAGGCAAGGATGGTCAGAACGCCAGGCTTGCCAATAGGCTCACGGGGTGGAAGATAGATATCAAGTCTGAGACCGAGATGAACGACGATGAGACGGTGTACACCACCACCGAACACGAATCGGTCACGGTAGATGGGCGCTGCCACGCATTGACGTCAGGCGGGAAGCGTTGTCCCAACGCTGCCCTGCCCGGGAGTCTATACTGCGGAATGCCTCAGCATCAGGAACTAGCCGGTGGGGGATCCTGAGCGACAGTGCATCGGCTGTGGGCGTCGCGGCCCGCAGGGCGGCTTTGTTCGCCTGATGGTGTCGAGCGAGAGTGACGCGAAGATGGTGGTGGTCGCTGACAGCAAGGGACACAGCGGTCGCGGAGCGTATTTGTGCAGAAGGCAGGCCTGTCTAGAGAGGGCTCTTTTGCGAAAAGCCTTTCAGAGGGCATTCCGGACGTCGGTCGAAATTGATAGGGACCGCCTGGAAGCGGCGGTAATGAATAACGAGGGACCCGGCGGGTCCGACTGTAGGTAGAGACTGTGGCCAAGAGACGCATCTACGACATAGCCAAGGACAAGGGCCTGACCAGCCAAGAGCTGCTGGAACGCCTGCAGTCCGCGGGTCTGGACGTCAAGACCAGCGCGTCGAGCGTGGAGGAGTCAGAGGCTGAGCGAGTGCTGGGCGGCAAGGCGAAGCCGGCGGCTGCCAAGGCCGCGGCAAAACCCAGTCCCGCTAAACCGGCTGTTGAGCGGGCAAAGGCCGCCAAGCCCTCTGAAGCGAAGGCAGAAGGGGCTGTAGTCGGTCCGAAGGCCGCGGTCGAGAAGCCGGCGGTCCCCAAAGACGCCGTCGAGAAGCCCGTGGCGCCCAAGTCGGAGCCCGCCAAGCCAGAAGGAGCGCCGGCCGCGGAACCTAGAAGGACTGAAGAGCCGGGGGCGGCGGGGCGCAAGCCGCCACTCAGGCCGCGCACTCGCGGGCCGCGTCTGGACAACCTGCCCACGGTGGTCGGTCCGGGCGTGCCGCTACGCAAGGGAGTGAAGCCGCCGGATCATGTACTCACCAAAGAAGAATTGGCCCGTCTTCAGGCTCAGAGACTGGCAGAGGCCGAAGAGGCGCGCAAAGCGGCAGCTTCGGCTAGACCTGCTCCCCCGGCAGAGGGGGAGAGGGGTCCGGTCCAGGGACGTCCCCCCGCGGGACGCCCCGCGCCAAACGGCCGCCCCCCCATGGCTCGGCCGTCGTTCGCTCCAGGCCGGCCTCCGGTCGGTGGGCGCCCGGCGCCAACTGCGCCGGTAGGCACTGCGAGTCGTCCTCCGGTGGGCGCCGGCAAACCACGCAAGCCAGGCTTCGCGCGGGAGACGGTGGAGCGTCGGGAACGTCCGCAGCGGGAAGCTTCTGTACCGATTCCGGACATCTGGGCTGAGGCCGCTGAGGCCACAGGCCTGGTGGCACCGAGCCAACCGCCTGCTGCGGCCAGGGTGCGTCGTGGTGACGACAAGCCCGCCAAGCGGCGAGTGATCATCGACTCGCAGGCGGGACGCAAGGGTGGTAGGGGCAATTTCAGAGACAGGCGGGGCCCGGGTGGCCCTGACACAGAGAGAGTCGCGCCGAAGAAGAAGGCGCCTCCCGGAACGGAAACACCTGTTCGGATAAAGAGCGGAGCCAGCGTCAAAGACATGGGCGAGGCTCTTGAGCTGGGTGCGGGCGAACTCATCAAGACGCTGATGCGCTTGGGCGAAATGGTCACCATCACGCAGTCGTTGTCTGACGATGCCATAGTCATCTTGGCCGAGGAGTTCGAACGCAAGGTCGAGATAGAGCACGCCCAGGAAGAAGTGGAAAGCGTCGATGTCTTCACGGATGACCCCGCGGATCTGACCCCGAGGGCACCCGTCGTCACGATCATGGGCCATGTGGACCATGGAAAGACCTCACTTCTGGATGCCATTCGTGAGACTGAGGTAGTGAAGGGCGAGGCCGGTGGCATCACTCAGCACATAGGTGCCTACCAGGTCACCCACAAGGAGAAGAAGGTCACCTTCCTTGACACTCCAGGCCACGAGGCCTTCACCGCCATGCGTGCACGAGGGGCGAAGTCGACCGACATAGCCGTGATCGTGGTGGCGGCCAATGACGGCGTGATGCCGCAGACCCTGGAGGCCATCAGCCACGCCAAACTGGCGGAAGTGCCCATACTGGTAGCAATCAACAAGATGGATCTGCCTGACGCGAACCCAGACCATGTCAAGAAGCAGCTATCGGACGAGGGGCTGGTACCTGAGGCGTGGGGCGGGGAGACCGTGGTTGTGGAGGTTTCGGCTAAGCAGAAGCTCAACCTCGACGATCTCATGGATATGATCCTGCTGGTCGCTGAAGTGCAGGAGTTGAAGGCCAATGCGAAGGCCGCGGCGTCAGGAGTAGTCATCGAGGCTCAGCTGGACGTGGGGCGCGGTCCGGTCGCCACTGTCCTCGTGCAGCGCGGCACGCTGAAGGTGGGCGACTCACTGGCCTGCGGTGAAGCATATGGCAAAGTGAAGGCCATGTTCGACTTCTTGGGCAACGTGCTCCTGAAGGCTGGCCCCTCGGTACCCGTGCAGATTCTGGGCTTCAACACTCTGCCCGCCGCCGGAGACTTCGTCTTGGTGGTCAAAGACGAGCGGGAGGCGCGTCAGAAGGCCGAACAGCGTACTGCTCGTCTTAGGCAGGAGCAGCTGGCCAAAAGAAGTGACGGCACTAGCAGTCTGGAGGAGTTCTACCGGCGCCTCAAAGAGGACCGGGTCAAGGAACTACCGCTGCTTATCAAGGGTGATGTGGGCGGCTCGGTGGAGGCGCTCGAAGAGGCGCTGCAGAACATCTCCCACCCGGAGGTCAAAGTGGTAGTGGTGTTCTCCGGGGTCGGCGGCATCAACGAGTCGGATATCCTCTTGGCGTCCGCTTCCAAGGCGGTCGTCATCGGTTTCAACGTCCGTCCCTCGGCCGCTGCCAAGACCTTGGCGGAGCAGGAGCAGGTGGACGTGCGTACCTATCGGGTCATTTACAAAGCCATCGAAGACGTAGAGGCAGCTCTGGTCGGCATGCTGGAGCCGGAACAGGTAGAGGAAGAGTTGGGCACGGCGGAGGTCCGCCAAGTGTTCCATGCTTCCAAGATCGGCACGATCGCTGGGTGCTACGTGCTGACCGGCAAGCTGACCCGGTCTGCCAAGATGCGTCTGCTGCGCGATGGCAAGATCGTCCACGAGGGCACGATCAGCACGCTCAGGCGGTTCGCGGACGATGCCCGCGAGGTTCAGTCCGGATATGAATGCGGCCTTCACCTCGACGGGTTTGACGACATACACGAGGGCGACGTCATTGAAGCCTACGAGATCAAGGAAGTAGCCCGTACTCAATAGGAGTGGCAAGGGGTTCGTCGGCATCCTGACGGCCGATCTGTACTTCCCAGAGAACGGCTCCCTCAAAGGCAAGCGGATGTACCTCAGGCGGATCAGGGATCAAGTGAACCGCCATCACGGAGCTTCATTCGCGGAGGTGGGCCACCAGGATCTTTGGCAGCGGTCGCGGGTGGTCTGCGCCGTGGCTGCGTCGGATCTACAGGTTCTGGAGGGCACTTTGGACCGGCTGCGGACGTACTTGGATACGCAGGAATGGACGCTGACTTCTTCGGTCACAGAGGTGGTGGATATCGATGCGTAACGTAGATTCGTATCGCATGCGCAGAGTCAATGAGGCGATCAAAGAGATCATCGGAACGGCGCTCTCGCAAGACCTGAAAGACCCGCGCATAGGTTTCGTGACGCTCACCGGTGTCGAGACAGCCCCTGACCTCTCGCATGCCAAGGTGTTCGTCTCGGTCTACGGCAAGCAGTCAGAGAAGGACTCCACCCTGGAGGGGCTGCGGGCGGCGCGGCCGTTTCTTCAGCGGCTCATCAGCGACGAGCTGGACCTAAGGCGCACTCCAATGCTGCACTTTGTGTACGACGCCACCATCGACAAGGGCATGCACATCCAGGCGATACTGAAGTCGGCGGGAGCAGAGGGGCTTGCGCCCGAGAACGACCCGCTTGAGGACAAGGGCGGCTCCGTGGATTCAGAGGGTGAAGCGCCTTCATGAGCGGCCCAGGCACCGTCGTCGGCCCACGGGAGATAGCCGAGCGTCTGCGCGGCGAGACGAGAGTCCTTGCGGTCACCCACGAGGCACCAGATGGTGATGCCCTGGGATGCCTGTCGGCCTTCGTACTGATGTGTGAGCGACTGGGCATCGGGTGCAGTTCGTATGTGCCCGGCGAGAGCGGTTTCCCCGACGAGTACAGGTTCTTGCCCGGACTGGAGAGCGTCCACAGGGGCAGCGCTCCGCCCGTGGAGTCGGGCACTACAGTGTACTTTCTGGATTGCGCCTCGCTCCTCAGGGGCGATTCTGACGGTTTCGCGGCAGAGGCCGTGAGGGTCAACATCGATCACCACCAGGACAATCCTGGCTTCGGAGACCTTGATCTTGTCGATAGCCAAGCTTCATCGACAACCGCCTTGCTCTACGAAGTGTTCAAGGCGGGAGGTTTCCCGCTGGATGCGCAGATAGCGACTTCCTTGTATGTGGGGCTTCTCACCGATACCGGCAAGTTCCAGTATTCGAACACTACGCCTGCGGCGCACCGCATCGCCTCAGAGCTGCAAGAGCTTGGCTGCGATGTCAACGCCGTGAACCGCGAAGTGTATGAGACAGTACCCCTTCCCAAGGTCCTACTCTTGGCGAGGATGCTGTCGCGTCTGGAGATCAGGCTGGGGGGCGCCCTGGTGACCTCCTGGCTGGGCAGTGAGGATTTCGCCCTGACCGGAGCGCACGAAGGCCACTCGGAGGGCCTGATCGATACCCTGAGATGCATCGCCGGCGTGCGGGTGGCTGCACTGGCTCGCGAGCGGCAAAGGGACGGACGGGCGGAGACCAAGGTGAGTCTGCGTTCCACCGACGGCTCGGTGGATGTAGCTGCCCTCGCTCACGAAAGGGGGGGCGGTGGGCACCTACGGGCCGCTGGGTTTACTTCTGACGGCTCAGCCGAGGCAGTGCTTGATTGGATAGAGCAGAACGTCGGCGCCAAGTTGTGACGCGAGCGCGAGCATGAGTCAGGTATCACGAGTCCTGCTCGTCGACAAACCCGTCGGACCGACCAGTTTCGATGTGGTCCGTACGGCCCGTCGGGGTTTCGGTGGTCGCGTGGGGCACGCCGGCACCCTGGATCCCTTCGCCACGGGTCTGCTCTTGGTGCTGATAGGCCAGGCCACCCGTCTGTCCCGGCTGTTTGTGGGACTGTCAAAAGAGTACGAGGTCATCGTGCAGTTCGGTGCTACCTCGAGTACCGGCGACCCGACCGGAGAGATCTCAGAGACTTGCGGCAGAGTGGACAGGGCCTCCGTTCTCAGGGCTATGGACGGGCTTCGCGGAGACATCGTCCAGAAGGTGCCGTTGACCTCGGCGGTGAAAGTCGATGGCGAAGCCCTCTATAAGAAGGCACATCGGGGCGAGACCGCGGAGACTCCCGAGAGAAAGGTGTGCATCTACGATTTGTGTCTTCTGGACTTCTCCGAAGACGCGCAGACCGCCCGGATCCTGGCTGTGACCAGCAGCGGCACCTATCTTCGGGTGCTTGCTCAAGATCTAGGTGAGGCCTTGGGGGTCGGGGCGTACGCACTTGAACTGAGACGCACCCGGGTAGGCCGCTTCGGCGTATGTGAGGCTCTAGGACTGGAGGACCTATCACCCGAGCGCTATGCGGTCGCAGGACCTGGCGTGCTGGATCTAGATCAGGCGCTGGCCGGCCTGCCCGCGGTGGTGTTGGACGAGACCTCCGCCCGGCTTGTTGCCAACGGCAACAAGTTGAAGGTGGAACGACAGGGTCGCTTTCGAGCATACGGTGAAGGCCGGCTACTGGGAGTGTACGAAGGGGATGCGGGTATTGCAAAGCCTTTGATCGTCTTTCCAGAGGGGGCCTGACCGTGGGTAGGCAGACCGGACTTGAGGAAGTGGAGAGCGCTCCCGTCGGCGGTCGCGTCGTGGCCATCGGGGTGTTCGACGGCGTACATCTTGGCCACCAGAGCATCATCACAGCAGCGGTGGAATCCGCGCGGGCGTCGGGTGCGAGACCCACGGTAGTTACCTTCTATCCTCACCCGGAGGCGGTGCTGAGGCCCGGCTCTGAGCCTCGGTCGCTTACGCTACCGGCAAGGAAAGCGGAGCTGCTCTGGCAAATGGGCATCGAGGAAGTGGTAACGGTGCACTTCGACCGCCAGTTTGCCCAACTACTGCCGGAGGCCTTCTGTAGCGTGGTCCTCTCGGCGCGTCTGGGCGCAAAGGCTGTCATGGTGGGGGAGAACTTCAGATTCGGGCGTCATGGCGCGGGGACCGCGGATGATCTGGGGGCTTTCGGGCGGACTCATGGCTTCAGCGTATTTCCGGTGGCGCTGGTCAAAGAGGCCGGCGAGCCGATCTCTAGCACTCGCATACGCAGCCTCTTAGAAGCCGGGGAGGTGGGACTGGCTGCGGAGTTGCTCGGCAGGCCGCATCGCCTTGAGGGCATGGTCGTCAAAGGGGCCGGGCGAGGCCGGGGTCTGCATTCTCCCACGGCCAATCTGGAGGCATCGGCTGAGTTGGCCCTCCCGGCCTCTGGCGTTTATGTGACGAGGGCCACGCTGGAGAACGGTGGTTCTCTTGGGGCGGTCACCAGCATCGGCACTAATCCCACTTTTGAGAAGGGCAAGGAGCTACATGTGGAGACCTTGCTTCTGGACTACGAGGGTGACCTGTACCAACGGTCGCTGAAGGTGGACTTCCTGGAACGCCTTCGAGAGCAGCGGGTCTTTGACGGCCCGGAGGCTCTTGCCGAACAGATCCGCAAGGATATTCAGCAGGCGCGCGAGTCGCACGACCGTCGGAATGCGGGCGGGTGGACCGAATAGACCGAGAGGGATGTTATCCTATTCGGCGGTCTGACAAGCTGTCCAGCTACCTGGTTCGGCAAAGGGAGGCAGGTTGACGTTCGAACGCGGCTCGGCGCCGTCATATCGACCCATAGTACGTAGGGGGTCGCGCGCGCTGTGGCTGGCGTTCTGGTTCGGTCTGTGTGCGCTCTTCGCGTCTTTCAGCGTTCTCCTACCCCCCAGTGCCTTAGCCGCGACCGAATACACGTCGGTCACGGGCAAGGATGCCTACGAGACTTCCATACTGCTGTCTCGAGCGAGCTTTGCAGATGGCGCTGAGGTCGTAGTCGTAGCCGACGGAAACGACTTTCGAATAGCGACCTGTTCCGCGGTGCTGGCGGCAGTCTACGAGGGCCCGCTGCTCCTGACACCGGCCGACTCACTTGACCCACGGGTCCTCGAAGAGATCTCGAGGCTCAACCCGCATACGGTCTATTTGGTCGGCTTGGATGATTCCGCGGCCCGAGCGATCGACGGGTGGTCATATGCCCCGACTTCGGCCGCAGGCGGCGACGTGTATGCGGGTGCGAAGCGCCTCGGGGAGACCATCAGAGCATTTCTTTCGAGCATGGGCGCGTTCTTTGTGGAGACGAGCGATGCTCTGGTCGGCTGGCTGACAGGTCGCGAGCGCATCGTGATGCTGGGTGGTGCCGACGCATACGAGACGGCGGTGGTGGTCGCACGACAGGTTCTGTCGGAGACTGCAGATAGCAGTGTCATAGTGCTTGCTTCCGGCAAAGACGGCGGTCAGTCGGCTGAGAACGCCGTGTCGGCCTCGACTCTGGCGTCGGGGAAGAAATGGCCCCTTGTCTTCGCTGGGAAGTCTGGTGTCCTCTCGGAGGGGGTGAGTGCTCTGATCGTTGAGGCGGCCCCCTCCGTGGTTGTCGAGGTGGGAATCACCGTTAGCCTGAAGATGGGCGCTGAGGTGGTCAAGCTCCGAGGCAAGAACGCGTCGGCCACTAGCGTCGCCGTCGCTCAGTACGCAACGAGCAATGGTCTTAGCTACTCGCACTTGGTGTTGGTGGGTGGCTCGGGTAAGTCATCCGCACATGGTTGGGCAGTGGGAGCGTACTTGGCTTCAGACGGAGGAGTGGCGCTGCTATGCGGTGGTGGGGACGTCCCGGCCGAGATCAGGATGTCCCTCATGCAGATTGCCGAACGGATCGGGCGGATGGAGTTCTGTGGGGTCCAGTCCGGTGTGGCCGACAAGTACCGGCTCCTTGTCAATGCCAGGGGGCTGCCGAGCGGATTCGCAGATCGGCGACTCGGACGGCCCTCCAGAGGTGAGGAGGTGACGTGGGTCGAGCAGAGACTCTCAGACTTGGGATACCGGCCAGGGCCCATTGACGGACTGTATGACGACCGCACCCGGCACGCGATCATAGCCTTTGAGAAATGGGAGGGCATGTCGCGCGACGGAGTGGTGGGGGAAGAGGTCTGGTGGAGGCTGCTGGGCGCGGAGCGTCCCGTGCCGCGCGTGCGCAGTGGTGGCAAGTGGATCGAAGTGAACAAGAAGAAGCAGGTGCTTCTCTATTGTCTGGATGGGACCGTCGAGCGCATCATTCCGGTCTCGACTGGGACGCCTTACATCTTGTACGGTCAAGAGACACCTACCGGACTTTTTCAAGTCACTCGGAAGAACGACCGCATGCGAAAGCCCCGCTACCATCCCATGTACATAAGGTCCACGAATATCGCTATCCACGGGTATGAGTACGTCCCGGCCTACCCTGCCAGCCATGGATGTATCAGGATTCCCATACCCGACATGGACGACTTGTTCGACCTGGTGCCGGTCGGCACTCGCGTATACATCTACTGACCAGCGAGCCTCCGATGGAGGCGGAAGCCGATCGAGCGATCGGCAGCCACTCACATAGCGGGATGGGCCTGCGCGCCTGTGCTAAGCTACATGGTCGATTTGGGCCGTGAGGCCTGAGGAGGCGCCGGAAATCGGCGTCGGCATTTAAACCTGCATCTCGGCTTTGACTTCAAGTCATCGCTGGGAGCATGGAGCCTGGGAGGCTATGCATGCTGAGCAAGGATCGCAAGACCGAGATAATCGATCGCTTCAAGAAGCACGAGGGCGACACCGGTTCCCCCGAAGTGCAGATCGGAATCCTCACCGAGCAGATCAACGTCCTCACCGAGCATCTCAAGACTCACGCGAAGGATCACCATTCGCGCCGCGGTCTGCTGAAGATGGTCGGGCGTAGGCGCCGTCTGCTCAACTATCTCCAGCGCGAGGATGTTGGGCGCTATCGCACAGTGGTCAAGGAGTTGGGTCTCCGGAGGTAGGTCCCGGGAGACGGTCGGTACGAAGCAGCAGCGGAGTCAAGGATAGACGGAGAGAAGACTCAAGAAGGGTCTTCGGACGGGAGTAGAGGACAGTGGCTAGCGAAGTAATGACTACAGAGGTCACCCTTGGTGACAAGAAGATAACCTTCGAGACGGGCAGGTTGGCCAAGCAGGCAAGCGGTGCCGTGGTCGTCCGTTCGGGTGACACCATGGTGCTTGTCACGGCTGTCGTGGCCGGCAACGAACGCAATGTAGACTTCTTTCCCCTCACGGTGGACGTGGAGGCGGGAATGTATGCCGCGGGGAAGATCCCCGGCGGCTTTATCAAGAGAGAAGGTAGGGCTAGCGACCAGTCGATCCTCATCGCGCGGCTGATCGACAGACCCATACGCCCTCTGTGGCCGAAGGGCTTCAACAAAGAGACCCATATCGTCGCCACGGTGCTTTCTGTGGACAAGATGAATCCCTATGACGTTCTCGCGGTAGCGGGCGCGTCGGCGGCTCTGTGTCTCTCGGAGGGTCCGTTCCTGGGGCCCGTGGGGGCTGTAAGGGTGGTCAAGGTCGATGGGTCGTGGATAGTGAACCCCACCTACGCCGAGATTGACCAGAGCTTGGTGAATCTGGTGGTGGCCGGCACCAGCGAGGCCATCGGCATGGTCGAGGCAGGCTGCGAAGAGGTCGACGAGGCAGATATCATCGCCGGGCTGGAAGTCGCCCACGATGCCATCAAGAAGCAGTGCGAGGCGATCCGGGTCTGGGCGGGCGAAGTTGGCAAGACGAAGATCGAGTTCGCCCCGAAGGTGGCCGATCCGGCTCTGACTGAGAAGATAAAGGCCCGTTTTGGTGCCGATATAGAGCAGGCGAGCAACGTATTCGACAAGCACGAGCGCTCCAATGCCGTCGCGGCGGTCAAGGCGCAGGTCATGGATGCGTTTCCAGCGGCCGAGGGCGAGGACGCCGCGGTCCAGACCGCTGCCCTTGCCAAGGCTTTTGACGCTGTCGAGAAGGAGATCGTGCGCCGGGTCATCGCCGTCGACAAGAGGCGACCCGACGGGCGTGGAGTGGATGAGATCCGTCCGCTCGACTGCGACACCAAGATAGCTCCGCGCACTCACGGGTCAGGCCTGTTCACAAGAGGTCAGACTCAGGTGCTTACACTCCTGACCTTGGGCGCGGCCCGGGATGAGCAGCGCATCGACGGCCTCGGCATCGAGGAATCGAAGCGCTTCATGCATCACTACAAGTTCCCGCCCTTCAGCGTTGGTGAGGCTGGGTTCATGCGTGGCCCGGGCCGGCGTGATATCGGTCACGGAGCCTTGGCGGAGCGGGCACTTCTTCCGGTGATCCCGGATGAAGAGGCGTTCCCATACACCATACGTCTGGTGTCGGAGACTCTTGAATCGAACGGTTCGAGTTCCATGGCCAGCGTGTGCGCATCGACCTTGGCTCTCATGGATGCCGGTGTGCCGATTGCGCGCCCGGTGGCCGGCATCGCCATGGGTCTGGTGAAAGAGGGCAACGACTATGTGGTCCTGACCGACATCGCCGGGGTGGAGGATCATCTGGGCGACATGGACTTCAAGGTGGCCGGTACCGACAAGGGCATCACGGCGCTGCAGATGGACATAAAGATCCAGGGGGTCACGTTCGAGATAATGAAGGACGCCCTCGAGCGCGCGCGGAAGGCCCGCCTGTTCATCCTGGACAAGATAGCCAGCACAATCAGCGCGCCGCGTGCCGAGCTCTCTGAGTTCGCGCCCAGGATCGCTACCATCCGCATCGACCCCGAGAAGATCGGCGCCGTCATTGGCAAGGGCGGCGAGACTATCAGGGGCATGGAGGCCGAATTCGAGTGCACAATCGATGTGGCCGAAGACGGTCTGGTCAAGGTCTTCGCGACCGACGGCAAGCTGGGCGACACCTGCCTGGAGCGCATCAGGCTTCTGACTCGTGAGACCCAGGCCGGTGACATCATAGAGGGCAGGGTGGCCTCAACGACTTCATTCGGAGCATTTGTCACGCTGAAGCCCGGTACCGACGGCCTCGTCCACATCTCGCGACTCGCGGACCATCGCGTCAACGTCGTGGAGGATGTTGTCAACCGAGGCGACCTCGTGAGAGTAGAGGTACTGGAAGTGCAGATGCAGGGGGGCAAAGAGAAGATCAGCCTGCGGCTCCTGGAGAACCTCACTTCAAAGGAAGGCAGTGGCGACTGAAGAGTACCGTGTTGAGCGACTACCCTCAGGCCAACGCCTGATCACAGAGAAGCTTGACCATCTGAGATCAGTCTGCATGGGCTTTTGGATCCCGGCCGGGTCGCGGGATGAAACCGCGACCTTGGCTGGGACCACTCACTTCATAGAGCACCTTCTCTTCAAAGGCTCCTCGAAGTACTCGGCGGAAGAGATAGCACAAGTGTTCGACGCGCTCGGTGGAGAGCTCAACGCCAGCACTTCCAGGGAATACGTGGTGGTCTACGGACGCTTCCTGGACGACCAGCTCCCCGTAGCGTTGGACGTCATGACCGACATGCTCATCTCTCCCACGTTCAGCGACTTGGACAGGGAGCGAGAGGTCGTGCTGGAAGAGATCGCCATGGTGGAGGACTCTCCCCAGGACCTCATCCATGACGTGTTGGCCGAAGTCGTGCTGGACGGTCACCCCCTTGCGCACCCCATCCTGGGGACACGCGAGAGTATCGCCGGTGCCTCGGAGTCTGACATCAAGGCATATCACGGCGATCGCTTTAGGTTCGACGACATGATCGTAGCGGCAGCCGGCAATATCGATCACGATCTCTTGCGTGAGATGTTGGTGGCCAGGCCGGGTGGAGGGAGTGGCGACGGTCATGCTCGCTCCCCGCAGGTGCCCAAAATGCACGCTACTCGGCGCTTCGTGAGCAAAGAGACCGAGCAGATGCACGTGTGTCTGGGTGGGGTGGGCCTGGCTCGCGATGACGAGCGACGCTTTCAACTATCGGCGCTGGATAGCCTTTTCGGCGGGTCTCTCAGCTCCCGGTTGTTCCAGGAAGTCAGGGAGAAACGCGGACTCGTCTACAGCGTGTATTCATTCTCCAGTCTCTACGAGGAAACGGGACTGAGCGGCATCTACTTCGGATGTAGGCCCGAGCGCGTAGAGGCGGTGATAGAGACCGTGGGTCGCGAGCTGGACCGTTTGCTCAAGGAACCGGTGCCCAAAGAGGAGCTCTCCAGAGCCAAAGAGCACCTCAAGGGCCGCATGATCCTGGGGCTGGAGAGCACGTCTAGCCGTATGACCCGTCTGGGCAAGGGTGTCATAACCAACACCGAGATACTCTCACTGGACGAGTTGGCCCGAAGGGTAGACGCGGTGACAAGCGAGGAACTCATGGAATTGGCGGCGGAGGTCTATCGTCCGTCGGCACTGTCCGTGGTGGGCATCGGGGCCGACGAGGACAAGTTCAACGCCGCCGTCCCAGAGGATTGTCTGGCGGGGCTAGTGCGGGAGGCATAGGGTATGGGCGCGCAGGCTAGGCAGGGTAACACGCCGCTACGGGTGGCGGTCTCGGGAGCAGCGGGTCGCATGGGCAGCACCACCTGCAAGGCCGTGGCGGCCGATCGCGAACTGTTACTGGTCGCTGCGATCGATCCGCTGTTCGCGGATGGCCGGGCCGGGTCCGAGATTGACGTTGGTGTCGGCTACCCTGTGAGGGTGGATGCGAGCCTGGAGGCGGCGCTGGCAGGCGAGCAGATCGATGTGGTGGTGGACTTTAGCACGCCGTCGGTGGTCAAAGGCAACGTACTGGTGTGTATCAAGAGCGGAGTACCGGTGGTCGTCGGGACGACCGGGCTAAGTGCTGGGGATCTGGCGGAATTGGACAGGGAGGCGGCCGCGGGGGGCGCGCCAGTGCTGGTGGCCCCGAACTTTGCCATGGGTGCGGTTCTCATGATGCAGTTCGCGGAATCAGCCGCGAAGTATCTCGGGGCCTGCGAGATCGTCGAGCTTCATCACGAAGCGAAGGTCGATGCTCCCTCGGGTACTTCACGCTTAACGCGTCTGCGCATCGAGGACGCGTGGCGCGAACGGGGTCTGGAGAAAGAAGTTCCCATCCACAGCGTCCGCCTACCGGGACTGGTGGCTCACCAGGAGGTCATCTTCGGCGGCACAGGAGAGACACTCACCATTCGACACGACTCGCTCGATCGGCAGTCGTTCATGCCCGGGGTGGTGCTTGCCGTGAAGCGCGTCCGCACGTTGCAAGGACTAGTTGTGGGCCTGGAGAACATCCTATAGAGACGTGTGTCTTGCCCGCGTCGATAGGCGGCGGGCATTGACTCACAAGCAGCATGGTGCAGGCAGGAGGCCTCTACTTACGCCCGTGAACAAGCGAACCCTCAGAGTGATCGCACTTGGCGGATTGGGCGCCATAGGCAAGAACATGATGGTCTTGGAGTACGACGGTGCGCTCCTGGTAGTCGACGCAGGCCTCATGTTCCCCGACGATGAGATGCTGGGCATCGATCTGGTGCTTCCCGATTTCTCCTACATCGTCGAGAACCGCGAGCGCGTGCTCGGCATCTTGCTCACGCATGGACACGAAGACCACATAGGGGCGCTGCCGTATCTGCTCAAGCAGATGGAAGTGCCCGTCTATGGGACCAGGCTGACCTTGGCCCTGGTGAACTCCAAACTTGGAGAACATGGTCTGCAAGGTAAGGTCAAGCTTAACGAAGTGACCACCGAGAAGGAGCTCTCACTGGGGCCCTTCAAGGTCGAGTTCCTCGAGGTATCACACAGCATCCCCGATGGCGTGGCCTTGGGCATTCACACGCCTGTGGGAGTCGTGGTCCACACCGGCGACTTCAAGTTGGACCAGACTCCGGTAGATCAAAGGCCCACCGCGATGCAGCGTTTCGCCGAGCTCGGACGCAAAGGTGTCATTCTGCTGATGTCGGACAGCACCAATGCGGACTCCCCAGGGTTCACAGCACCGGAGCGCGGTGTCGGACAGCGGTTGGACAGCATATTCGCTCTGGCTCCCGGCCGGATCATAGTCGCTTCTTTCGCCAGTCACATCCATCGTATTCAGCAGGTCATGGACACGGCGGCGCGGCATGGCCGTTCGATGGCCATCATCGGGCGGAGCATGGTCAAGAATGTCAACATCGCCCAGAACCTGGGCTATCTGAAAGTCCCGGATGGGCTGTTGATCCGTCCGCAGGACATCGCGCTGCTGCCCTCCGACCGGGTGACCGTGCTCTGCACGGGTAGCCAAGGAGAGCCCTTGTCGGCATTGGCGCGCATGGCGGCACATGAGAACCCCGCCGTGGAGATCATGAAGGGCGACACCGTCATCATCTCGGCGCGCCCGGTGCCTGGAAACGAGACCAGCGTGAACAGGACCATCGACAGGCTGTTCGCTGCTGGGGCGCGCGTGATCTACGAATCGTCCGCCGGCGTTCACGTATCGGGTCATGCGGCCGCCGAGGAGCTGAAGGTGATGCTCAACCTTGTGCGGCCCAAGTACTTCATGCCCATACACGGCGAGCACCGGCATCTGTACTTCCATGCTGAGTTGGCCCGTGCGACGGGCATCGCGGATGAGAACATCTTTCTGCTGGAGAACGGCGACATCCTGGAATTGGGCGCGGCCGGTGCCGCGGTGTCGGGCAAGGTGCAGGCCGGCATGATCCTGGTAGACGGATTTGCCATGGGAGACTTCAGGGATCTTGTTCTACGCGACCGGCAGCATCTAGCCAGTGACGGGCTCGTCATGGTGGTCGTCGCCAGGAGTGCGCAGGACGGTAAGATCATGGGCGAGCCGGAGATCATCTTCAGAGGCATCGCTCACGCCGACGATCCTGAGGAGTTGAGCTCCGCTGCAAAGAAGGTTGTCCTAGACCTTCTGGAGAGCGACGAGATGCGGCATGTCGCTGATGTGGGCGTGGTCAGGAGCCGGGTACACGACGTACTACAGAAGTACCTAAGGCAAGAGGCCAACCGCCGGCCCATGGTCTTGCCGGTGGTCGTAGAAGTCTAGGCCCCCGGGGGACGAAGATGGCCGCGCAACCGAGCCGCTCGAAGGGGCGGAAGCCAACCAAGACGCAGCGGACTGTTGTCCGCAAAGCCCCGCCCCGTAGCCCTAACTCTGGTCGGGCTACGCCCCGGAAGCCTGAGCGGCCAGGGGGTGAGTTCGGCGCTTTGGCGGAGCACAAGCGCGAGATCATCGCTTTAGTCCTTGTGGGAGTGGCCGTGTTCTTGCTGGTAGCTCTGTTCGCCGGACAGGCTGCCGGAGCAGGGGGGCGGGGGGTCAGGACCGGCTTGGTGTTCGCTTTCGGCCGGCTCGCTATTCTGGTGCCGCTCACACTCCTAGCTGTTGCCGCCACAATGGTGCTCAGAAGGAGATTCTGGAGCACTTATCGCTTTGCCGGCGTGGCGGTCCTTCTTGTGGGACTGTTCGTGCTGGTGGCCGCGGGCGGACCGCCGTTTGCCTCGCACGAGGCGGACACCTTCGTTCGCGCCGAGTTCGAGACGAGGGCCGGAGGGCTGGGGGAGTCGCTCTACGCCGGCCTTCACCGGGGCATCGGCACTGTGGGGGTAGGCATAGTCGGCTGGTTGGCGGGCTTTGCCGGGCTGATACTGGCCACGGGCATCACCGGGGTCTGGGTGGCCTCCAGGACTCGACGAGTGGCCGATGCCGTCAAACGGAGTGCCGAGCGTAGCGCCCTGGCAGTCGAAGACCGGGAGCGCGAGCGCGAGCTCAGATTCGGGGAAGAGGACGTGTTGGCCGGTGCTTCGTGGCCGGCAGCAAAGGGTTGGACTGCTGAGCAACGGCCCGCCGAGCGGCCGCATGTGCACCTTGGTCCCGTGGACCTGGTCGAACAGGCCACGGCAGCGGGCGCGACTTCCTCACCTGACGGACCGCATGGGGTGTTCGGTGACGGCTTCGAGGAGTGGGCGCTCCCGCGAGGAGGTGCCATCGCCGGCCACGAGGACGGCGACACTGTGCCCGCTGAGCCCAGACAAGGAGTGTTGGACGGCGAGCAGGCGTTCGCGGACCTCTACCAAGCATCCGATCTCTCGAAGGTCCCGGCAGGTCGGCTTGTGGCGCTGCCCGGCCGACGGGCCGATCCCGATGACGTGACAGCCGAGACGGTCGAGGTTCCCAAAGCGCTTCTCGAGGTTACTGGGGACGGCGAATCACAGCAAGAGCCCTTGCCTGGTCTGGCGCGGGCGCCCCGTCAGATCGAATTGGCAGTCGACCAACCGGCGTACCTCTTGCCGGAGGCCGCGGTGCTTCGCAAGAGCACCCCCGCTGCCGCGAGCAAAGGTGCCAGCGAGCAAGATGTGGCCCGGGTGCTGATAGAGGCACTGTCGCAGTTCGGGGTGGAGGCTCGGGTGATAGGCATGGTGGTCGGGCCTCGGGTGACCAGGTACGAGCTTCAACTTGCGCCCGGGACAAAGGTCGGCAAGGTGTCAGGGCTCCGAGATGACCTCGCCTATGCCCTTGCCAGTACCGAGATACGCATCCTGGCGCCCATACCCGGCAAGTCGGCGGTGGGCGTAGAAGTGCCCAATCAGCGGCCGGACTTCGTGACCTTGGGTGATATCTATAGAGAGTTCCCGAAGTCCTCCGGGCCGCTCATGGTCTGGCTGGGCAAGGACATATCGGGTAAGGCGGTGTACGCCGATCTGACGAAGTTGCCGCATCTGCTCATCGCGGGCACCACCGGGTCGGGCAAGAGCGGTTGTGTCAACTGTTTGGTGTCCTCGGTGTTGTTGCGCAGCACCCCGGAGCAAGTCCGGATGATCATGATCGACCCCAAGAAGGTCGAGTTGTCTCACTACGACCGTATTCCCCACCTTCTGGTACCCGTAGTCACCAACATGAAGGATGCGGCCGGTGTGCTCCACAATGTGGTGAAGGAGATGGAATCGCGGTACGAATTGCTGGAGCTGGACCATGCTCGCAGTCTCTCGGAGGCCAACAAGGCGCGGGCCCGCAGGGGCGAGGCCTTGCTGCCGTATATCGTTATAGTCATAGACGAGTTGGCCGACCTCATGATGACTTCACCGCAGGAGGTCGAAGACTACGTTATCAGGTTGGCTCAGAAGTCCAGGGCAGTGGGCATCCACCTGGTGGTGGCGACCCAGAGGCCTTCGGCAGACGTGATCACGGGCATGATCAAGGCCAACATCCCTTCTCGCATAGCTTTCGCTGTCTCAAGCCAGACAGACTCCCGGGTCATCTTGGATGTGAACGGAGCCGAGACGTTGCTGGGCATGGGCGACATGCTTTTCAAGCCTCTGGGCTCCAGTCATCTGCAGCGAGTCCAAGGGGCATTCATCACAGAAGAGGAGATAGCCTCCTTGGTGAACCACTGGCGCCATCAGGCTGAGCCGGAGTTCCGAGAGGAACTACTGCGCAGACCGGTGGAGGCCAAGAAGAGTGAAGAGGACGGCTTCGACCCAGACTCGGACGATCTGTTGACCGATGCCGCTGAATTAGTAGTACAAACGGGCAATGCTTCGGTCTCCATGCTGCAGCGCCGGCTGCGGGTAGGCTATACGCGCGCCGGCAGATTGATAGACATGTTGGAGCGGCGGGGGATAGTCGGGCCTTGGGAGGGCAGCAAGCCCAGGCAGATACTCATCAGCAAGGACGAGTTGGAGATCGCGCTGACCGCCATGAGGGTGGATACCCCGTCCGGCAGCGGGGGTGCCTCAGACTGACCGCCTTGCTGCGGGTTGCGGGCGATGGTAGATTAGCCCCCGTCGTTCGGGGCTGCCTGAAATAGCACACCTGACTCGAGAGGTGCCTTCGATTCCCAATGGCTGAGATAGGTAGCATATTGCGAGAGGCCCGTATACGCCTGGGCTTCAGCCTCAAACAGGTCTCAGAGATAACAAAGGTACGAGTCAAGTACCTCGAGGCTTTGGAGCAGAACGACTTCGGGGCCATTCCGGGGCCCACCTTCATCAAGGCTTATCTGAGGACGTACGCGTCGGTGCTCCGTCTTGACGCTGACGGTCTGGTGGAAGAATACCGAAGCACCTACGAGCGTCGCCGATCTACGCAGAGCGAGTACTACGACCTCACACTGGAGCAGATGCGCAGCCGCACCATGAAGGGGCGCCGGAAGAGGCCCGTGCGTAACACCCGCCGGGGCTACACACTTATGGGTGTCTTGGCAGTAGTCGCGGTGGTGCTGCTTGCGTACTTCGGCTCCGGTCGTGGAGGCGGCGAGCCGATCCTCGACCCGACCAAACTCGGGGGTAGCACCACCCTCTTGACGGGCTCTAGTACCACGCTGGCCGGGGTAGCCACGACCACGACGTCTGAGGCGGTCTACACAGGCGGCGACGTACTCCTGCGCATAGTGGCAACGGGAGACTGCGCCCTGGTGATCAAGGAGATGGACCGCAACGGGACCATCGTATTTCAGGATGTGCTCAGGGCCGGTGACGAGGAGACGGTTCAGGGGGCGAAACGCTACTGGGTCACCATCGGAACTCCCAGTGCGATCCAGATCTTCATCAACGAGCGTCTGTTCGAATCGCCGAAAGACGCGGGCATGTACTACGTCACGGAGACGCAGGTAGTCTCCGCTCAGTAGTATGCGTTCCGCTGGCCCTTCCACTGCGCGCGTCTACTTTCATACTCTCGGTTGCCCAAAGAACGACGCGGACAGCCGGGCACTTGGCAGGAGGCTGGCGGGGGCGGGGGCCAGCATTGTGTGCGAGCCCACGGACGCGACCCACATCGTGGTCAACACATGCGGTTTCATCCAGGACGCCAAAGAAGAGTCGATAGAAGCGATTCTGAGCATTCTCTCGGACTACCAGGACAAGCGGGTACTGGTGATTGGTTGCCTGGTGGAACGCTATCGAGACGAACTGGCCAAAGGTATCCCTGAAGTGGCCGACTGGTTCGGTGTCATCGGCGACGACATGAGCCGACGGTTGCTGGGGGCCATCTCCGGAGTAGAGCAGGCGCCGAAGGCAGTGGCTGCGACTTATGCCGTCAGAGCGCAGTCGTACGCGTATCTCAAGATCTCTGATGGCTGTGACGAAGGCTGCACCTTCTGCGCCATCCCCGGCTTCAAGGGCGGTTATGAGTCGGTGCCCACCGCCGAGATACTGCGCGAAGCGAACGCCTGTGTGGGAGAGGGAGCCAGGGAACTGGTGCTCGTGGGTCAGGAGACCACGCGATGGCAGAGCGACGGGCTCGATCTGCGAGGTCTCATCGACTTGCTGGGGGAGGACGAGAGAGTCAGGCGCATAAGGGTCATGTATCTGCAGCCAGCGAGGGTGACCGACTCGTTCTTGGAGTTCATGGCGGGTCACAGCAAGCTATGCCGCTACTTGGACGTTCCGTTCCAGCATTCGCACGAGCAGATGCTTGACAAAATGGGGCGGCGAGGCAACGCGGAATCCTATGCCGCGCTTCTGAGGAGAGCCAGGGAGCTGATGCCGGACGTGGCCCTTCGGTCGACCTTCATAGTCGGCTTCCCTGGAGAGAGTCAGCACCACTTTGAGGCCTTGATGGACTTCGTAACGCACGCGCGGTTTGATTACGGGGGTGCGTTCATATACAGTCCTGAGGAGGGGACTGAAGCTGCGACCCTCCGGCCCTTGGTTAGGCCGGCGGTCGCTCGGAGGCGACTAAACCTTCTGACTGAGGCCATTCTGGAGATCGGAGCGTCCGAGCGTGGGCGGATGCTTGAAACGGAAGTGGAAGTCATGATCGACACGGTCGGTGAAGACGAGATGGTCGACGGTTGCTGTGCGATCGGCCGCACGTGCGGTCAGGCCCCGGAAGTCGACGGCGTGACGTACCTGAGGGGCACTGTGCGCCCTGACCTGAGGCCCGGAGACGTGGTGCCTGTGAGGATAAGCGAGATCATCGGCTGCGACATGGTGGGGGCTGTCTGTGCGTCCTAATCTGCCGAACAGCATCACCCTCTTCAGGGTAGCAATGGTGCCCGTGTTCATGGTGTTCTTGCTGGCCGATGTTCCAGGTCGATACGTAGTGGGCCTGGCGGTCTTTGTCGTGGCGGCAGTAAGCGACTGGTTCGACGGGTATTTCGCCCGCAAGCGCGGAGAGACCTCGGTGCTGGGCGCCTTCCTTGACCCGTTGGCCGACAAGCTTCTGGTGACGGCTGCGCTGGTCTCGCTGGTTGAGTTGGGTGAACTGTCCGCCTGGGCTGCTATGGTTGTCATAGCCCGTGAGCTGGCGGTCACAGGGCTCAGGATGGTAGCGGCTGCGCGGAACGTGGTCATCTCGGCCAGCGGCTGGGGGAAGATCAAGACCGCCGGCCAGATGGGGGTCATCGTGGCCCTTATTGTGGAGGTCTGGCTCTCTGACCAGTGGATGTTGGGGGGGTATCGGGTGAGGTCGTATTTGGTCATCGTGATGCTGGTCGTCACTGTGGTCAGCGGAGTGCTGTACTTCGTGCACGCCTTCCGACAGCCCGGACTTCTGGTTGTCACTGAGGACAAGCGGTTGTTGGACCGGTCGAAGAAGGAGTAGTCCGTGGGCACGGCAGGCGAGCGGACCTTCAGGTTGTTCGTGGCCGTACCTTTGCCGCCGACTGTGTTGTCCTTTGTGGTGAACGCGCAGGGCTTGCTGCCTCCGGCTCGAGGTATCCGTCTGGTCGACAGGGCACAATTGCACTGCACCCTGGCATTCATCGGAGAGGCGAACTCACGCGGGCTTGAGCTAGCGAAGGAGGTTGTGGCGGGGCTGCCGGGGGACTGTGGGGGTGAGGCGGCGCTGGATGGGTTCTTGCTGCTGCCGAGTCCGCGGCGGGCACGTGTCGTGGCTCTCGCTATGCATGACGATCAGAGTGTAGTGGCCCGGCTGTTCGAGATGGTTATGCAGGGTCTGGAGGCCACGGGTGTGATGCAGCGGGAGAAGCGGCCGTTCCGTGCGCATGTGACCATCGCACGCCTGGGTGTTCCGGGTCCGGTGCAACCAACGTCGGACTGCGGAAGGGTCGTGTTTGGGGTAGAGTCGGTATGTCTGTTTGAGAGTGAATTGCGTCGAGAAGGCGCCGTTCACACCGTGCTGGTGAGAAGAGATCTGCAGGGGGCCCGCGGCCCGGAGAAGGCATAGGAGGAGTAGTGGAAAAGGACAAGGCGCTGGAGATGGCCGTTTTGCAGATCGAACGGCAGTACGGGAAAGGTTCCATCATGAGACTCGGTGACGATGCGGCGGCGTTGCGTGTGCCCGCCATATCGACCGGCTCCCTGGCGCTTGATCTGGCCCTGGGTGTCGGCGGGGTACCGCGTGGTCGTGTGGTCGAAGTGTTCGGGCCAGAGTCGAGTGGTAAAACGACCCTGGCTCTGCACATGATCGCTGAGGCTCAGAAGGTGGGCGGGAAGGCCGCTTTCATCGACGCGGAGCACGCCATGGATTCGGCATACGCCCGCCGGATCGGCGTCAACATCGACGAACTCCTGGTCTCGCAGCCGGACAACGGAGAGCAGGCCCTGGAGATCACGGAGTTGCTCATCCGTAGTGGTGCGGTGGACATCGTGGTCATCGACTCGGTGGCCGCCCTTACACCGCGCGCGGAGCTAGAGGGAGAGATGGGTGACTCCCACGTGGGTTTGCAGGCTCGTCTCATGAGCCAAGCACTCCGAAAGCTCGCGGGTACCATCAGCAAGACCCAGACCTGCGCAGTGTTCATCAACCAGTTGCGGGAGAAGGTCGGCGTGATGTTCGGCAATCCGGAGGTCACTCCGGGCGGCCGCGCCCTTAAGTTCTATGCTTCTGTGAGGTTGGACATCAGACGTATCGAGACCCTCAAGGAGGGCACTGAGGCGGTTGGTAACAGGTGCCGAGTGCGGGTGGTAAAGAACAAGGTGGCACCGCCGTTCAAAGAGGCGGAGTTCGACATCATGTACGGCCAGGGCATCTCCACCGAAGGTGACATCCTGGATCTGGGGGTGGACCGCAAGCTTATTCAGAAGAGCGGAGCCTGGTTCTCATACGGCGACCAAAGACTTGGTCAAGGTCGGGAGAATGTCAGGCAGTTCCTGCGCGACAATCCAGAACTGGTTCAGCAGCTCCGGCGGACCATCCTGGAGGCGGCGACTGCCGAATGGAACGAGACCTCCGGTGGCAAGCCTCGACCTGAGGAGCCTGCGGGCCTGCCGGAGGAGCCGTCTGTGCCCAAGGAGGCAGAGACCGCAGAGGCGCAGACGCAGGGAGACGTCGCCGCGGAGTAGGTGGTGGCAGGCAAGAAGACGCGCGCAGGATCTGCGTCGCCAGAGTTGCGGGGCGGCGTGATCACGTCGTTGGTGGCGAAAGGCGCCAACGGCGGCTGGATATCGGTGCATCTCGACGGGAGGTTCGCCTTCAAGGTAAGTGCAGCCGCCGCTGCGAGGGCCGATCTGCGCAAGGACGAGTATCTGAGCGAAGAGAGGCTACTGGAGCTGCTCAAAGAGGACGAGGGGGAGCGCGCGCGAGATGCCGCGCTGGGCATGCTCAGTCGTAGGGAGATGTGCGCGGCCGAGGTGGCGGGCAAGCTCGGGGCGATGGGCATCCCGGGGCATACAGTCGCAGAAACCGTCGCCTGGCTTCAGGAACTCGGGTACGTGGACGACGGCCGCTTTGTGGCAGATTATGCCGGTGCCAAGCTCAAGGCCGGTTGGGGCAGGCGGCGCATCGCCGCGGAGCTTGCTCGCAAAGGTGTGGCCAGGGAGCTGACAGCGGGGGATGCGTGGGGCGAGCTTACTCAGAAGCCGGACGGCCCAGACGAGCTGCAACAGATCCTGGATCTGGTGAGGCGTCGCTTCGCCGGTCAGTTGAAGTCGGACCCCCAGGGGGCAGCTCACCGCATCAACGGCTTCCTGGCGCGGCGGGGCCATGACTGGGACACCATCTCCGCCGTGATGCGAGCGCTTCGTCAGGTTGGTGTGGACGCGGGCGAAGAAGACTGGCATCAGACGTGACGTCCATTGGCTCCGCTTGCTTAGGACTGAGGCGTCGCCGAGAGGACCTCGCGGCCTCGGGCGGCTTCCTTTCTTGACACCCTCCGCAAAACGCCTGTAAACTCGCCACGTGTGATGATCGGTCGACGACGGTTCTGTGCGACCTTGCTGATGGCTTATTGTGGTGAGCGCGTTACCGGCAGGACTTGCTGTGACGTGAGCGCCAGAGACCTAGATGTTGGGGTAGATACCGTACAGCGGCCCGCCGCTTTGAGGGCGGAGAGCGCGTTGTTGGGGAGAGTCCCTAGTAAGGGCAAGGTGCGTTAGAGACGTTCATCGGCCGGGCGGTTGCTCGGCCTTTTCCTGGCGGACTGCTGCAGATCCTCACACTGGTGTCTTGAACACGCGGCGGATACCGCCCTTATGAAGTGGTGGGCCAATGAGCTCAGTGGTGTGGATCGTAGTAGTCCTGGCAGCGGCCATAGTTGCCGCCGTCGGTGGTTTTCTCGGACGCAAATACCTAGGTGAGGCGCGCATCACCTCTGCAGAAGTTGCTGCCCGCAAGATGCTGGAGGAAGCGGAGCGCGAGGCGGAGTCAGTTAGGCGGGAGGCCCGGGTCGAGCTCAAGGACGAGTTGCATCAAGTTCGTCTGCAGGCGGAGGCTGAAGTGAAGGAGCGGAGGCAGGAGGTCACGCAACTCGAGAACCGTCTGCTGAGCCGCGAAGAGGCTTTGGACGAAGTGCAGAAGGACATTTCCAGGCGCGAGCAGTCGGTGGCGGATCGCGAGAACCACTATCGCAAGGTTATCGAGGAAGTAGAAGCCATCAAGGCGCAGGAGTCGCGCCAACTACAAGAAGTCTCCGGCATGTCCAAGGAGCAGGCGTCTGAACTACTGCTCAAGCGCACGCAGGATGAGGTGCGGCACGACATGGCCAAGATGGTACGCTCCATCGAGGACGAGGCCCGGCACGAGGGTGACCGTAGGGCCAAAGACATCTTGTCTATCTGCATCCAAAGAGCGGCGGCCAGCCACGTGGCGGACTCCACCGTCTCGGTGGTCCAACTGCCCTCTGACGACATGAAAGGGCGCATCATAGGCCGAGAGGGGCGCAATGTGCGGACCCTCGAGAACCTGACCGGTGTGGACTTCATCATCGACGACACGCCCGAGGCGGTCGTGCTCTCTGGGTTTGACACGGTACGGCGCGAGATCGCCCGGCTGACCCTGTCGAAGCTGGTGGCCGACGGGCGTATCCACCCGGCCAAGATAGAAGAGATGTACACCAAGGCCAGAGAAGAGGTGGAGAAGGAGATCCAGGATGCGGGCGAGCAGGCGGTACTCGATGCCAACGTGCATGGAGTCGCACCTGAACTGCTGAGGCTGCTTGGTCGTCTGAAGTTCCGTACCAGCTACGGTCAGAACGTCCTGGTGCACTCACTCGAAGTTGCGCACTTGGCGGGGATGATGGCGAACGAGCTGGGAGTGAATGCCAAGTTGGCCAAGCGCGCGGGTCTCTTGCACGACCTGGGCAAGGCTGTTGATCATGAAGTCGAGGGCTCACATGCGGCCATAGGCGGCAACCTTGCTCGCCGGTACGGTGAGTCGGAGGCCGTGGCGCACATCATCGAGGCGCACCACAATGAGGTGGAGCCCGCCACGGTGGAAGCGGTCCTGGTGGCTGCAGGCGACGCAGTGTCGGGTGCCCGTCCTGGTGCCCGGCGAGAGACCCTTGAGACCTACATCAAGCGGCTGGAGTCATTGGAGCGCATCGCCGAGAGCAAGAAGGGCGTGGAGAAGTCGTACGCCATCCAAGCCGGCCGTGAGATCCGGGTGCTCGTCAAGCCAGACGAGATCGATGATGACGCGGCGAGCCTGCTTTGCCGAGAGATCGCGAAGGAGATCGAGCAAGAACTCGACTATCCCGGGACTATCCGCGTCACTGTCATACGAGAGAGTCGCGCCGTGGAGTACGCCAAGTAAGACCTCTGGTCGCGGAAGACGCGACTCGAGTCTCTGACCGGGGGCGCAGGATGAGCTCAGGGCGGGCGACTACCTACTATCTGCGGTCGTTCGGCTGTCAGATGAACGACCACGATTCAGAGCGTATCGCCGGCATGCTGCAAGATATGGGCATGTCGCGCTGCGAGGCGCCCGAGGACGCCTCCATCCTTGTCTACAACACCTGCTCTATACGCGAGAAGGCCGACAGCAGGCTGGCAGGCCACCTCGGCCTGGTGGCTAGGCTGAAGCGCGATGATCCCAGCCGGGTGTTGGTGGTAGCGGGTTGTCTGCCCCAAAGCAGACGGGACGACCTGCTCAGCGACTACCCGTTCGTGGATGTACTCGTGGGCCCACAGAGCCTGCACGAGCTGCCGGGACTGCTTCTCGAGAGAGCGAAGAGCCAGAAGCCGGTGGCGGCCTTCCATGAGACCACGACTCGGTGGAGCGCAGAACTACCCAGGGTCAGGGTTCAGGGGCCTTGTGCCTGGGTGCAGATCACTGCGGGGTGCTCCAACTATTGCTCCTACTGCATTGTGCCGTACGTGCGGGGACCGGAGGCCTCGCGCCAAGCACAGGACGTCATCGCAGAAGTGCGCGAGTTGGCCGCCGCGGGAGTACGAGAGGTCGTTCTCTTGGGGCAGAACGTGAACGCCTACGGCAAGGAGCCTGGCTTCTTAGGGCAAGAGACGTTCGCCGACCTGCTGGACATGGCCTGCGGAGTGCCAGGCATAGACAGAGTCCGCTTCATGACGTCTCATCCCAAAGACGTGTCTCCCGAGTTGGTCGCCCTCATGGCAAAACCGAACCAGGTTTGCGAGCACGTCCACCTGCCGGTGCAGTCAGGTAGCGACCGCATACTTGAAGCTATGAGGCGTCGATACGACCGTGAGTCGTACATAGACTTGGTGCGGCACTGGAAGCAGGCGGTGCCTGGACTGGCTCTGACCACCGATCTGATTGTCGGGTTTCCGGGTGAAACCGAGTCTGACTTCGCGGACACCCTATCGCTGGTCGAAGAGTGCGAGTTCGACGGGGCGTTCACCTTCCTCTATTCACCCAGACGAGGGACAGAGGCGGCCGGTCTTCCTGGCCGCGTCGACTCGGCTGTGGCGGCAGGGCGGATGGAGAGGTTGGTAGAGGTCGTGCAGCGCATCGGCCGTAGAAGGAACGAGGCACTTGTGGGCACTGTTGCCGAAGTGCTGGTCGAAAGGGCGAGCCGCAACGATACCGGCGAGGTGATGGGTCGAACCAGGGGTCACAAACCGGTGAATTTCCCCTCAGAAGCCGCCCCGGGCGACATGGTCGAAGTGGAGCTGACCTCCGCGACTTCTACAAGCTTCAGAGGTCTGCAGAGGTGAGCCGTGCTCGCGTGATCGGGCTCTTGGGACCGACAGGGGTGGGTAAGACCGCCGTTGCTGTCGAGTTGGCCAGTCTGCTCGGAACACGGATAGTCTCCTGTGACTCCATGCAGGTCTATGCCGGCTTTCCCGTGCTCACCAATCAGCCCTGGGCTCCCGGGGACCGTGGTGATCTGCACGACCTGGTGGGCTTCCTCGACCCAGGCGAGACGATGTCGGCGGGAGAATATGCGAAGTTGGCGCGGCCTCTCATAGAGGAGGAGTTGGCCGAGCACGGGTGGGCTCTAGTGGTGGGCGGAAGCGGGCTCTACATGCGGGCAGCGCTGGCACCGCTCGCGGCTACAGGTCCGGTCGATATGGAATTGCGTGAGCGGCTTGAGGAGCGCGCTCGCACTCAGGGGACGGAAGAGTTGCATGCCGAGCTGGCGCGTTTGGACGCAGCTGCAGCGGCTTCCATAGACCACCGCAACGTCAGGAGGGTCATACGGGCCCTTGAAGCCTTGCTTGGCGGCGAGCGCTGGTCAGGGCGCGAAGATCTATGGAAACCCGCCTACTATCGGCCGACTCTGATAGTCGGGCTGTCGCTGGAGCGGGCGGTGTTGGCGGAGAGGATACGCGCTCGCACTGCGACTATGCTTGCCGCGGGAGCTGTGGAAGAGGTGCGCAGGTTCCGCGACGAACGTGGTGACGCTGTCACGCGGCCCGGGCGCCTGGGCATAAGCAGCGCGATCGGATATGAGCAGATCTGGAAGTACCTTAGCCAAGAGCAAGGTTTGGCGGAGACGGAAGAGCGCTTGTCAGCGGCCACCAGGGGGTACGCACGGCGCCAGTACACCTGGCTGCGGAAGGTCAGGGACGCTGTTATGATTGAGACCCAAGGCCGAGAGCCGGGCGATATCGCCCGGCAGATACTGACTCTCGCCGACAATGCGGGGCGCACGAAGGAGACTGACGGAGCATGAGGGTGGCGAAGTGGCAGGGCTTGGGCAACGACTACCTGGTCATCGAGCAGGCAAAGCTGCCTCGCGAGCTGACGGCTGCGGATATCCGCCTGTTGTGCGACAGACATCTAGGGCTGGGCTCTGACGGCATACTCTTGAACTGCCCACCCAGCGGGTCCGTGGAAGACGCGGTCGCGCGGATGCGCATCTTCAATCCCGACGGCAGCGAGTCCGAGATGTGCGGCAACGGCATGAGGATCTTTGCCCGCTACTTGCGGTCGCTAGGTTTGGTGGGCGAAGAGGAGTTCTGTGTAGAGACGCTGGCAGGCGCAATACGACCGTGTCTGCTGGCAGACGGCCGGGTACGTGTCGACATGGGGTACGCCCGTTTTCGCTCCCAGAACATCTCATCCGCGTTGGCGCCGGGCGATGCGGTGGACGCTCTGCTGGAAGTCGGTGGTCAATACTTTCGGTTCACTTTTGTAGACGTGGGCAATCCTCACTGTGTCATCTGCGTCGACGATCCCGGCACCTTCGACGTCGAAGGCGTGGGAGCAAGTATCGAGGTCCACCCGTTCTTCCCCAACAGGGTGAACGTCGAGTTTGTAGCGGTGCAGAAGGATGGTTCGGTCCGCATGCGTGTGTGGGAGCGCGGGGTGGGCGAGACGCAGGCGTGTGGCACCGGAGCAACTGCCGTCGGGGCGGCGTGCGTGCGCCTGGGTCTAGCGAAGAGTCCGGTCGTGGTGCGCCTGCTAGGGGGGGACTTGGTTATAGAGGCGGAACAGGGCGACATTGGCGACGGAGGAGAGTCTCTGCGCGTCCACATGTCGGGGCCCGCAGACGAGGTCTTCACCGCGGAACTGGGCTCAGAGCTCTTGGCGCGGCTCGGTTGGGGTTAGGCGTTCGCAGACCAGTGTAGTGGCGGTCCGGCACCGCTGAGGTTACCTAGGAGGCAGTAGTGCAGTTTTCAAAGCGCATGGACAATCTGGCCCCATATCTGTTCGCCGAGATGGAGCGCAAGATAACCGAGAAGCGCAATAGCGGGGTCGATGTGATCAGCCTGGGCATCGGCGACCCCGACCTGCCTACGCCCGCCTACATTGTGGAAGAGATGCAGCGCCAGGTCGCCGATGCGGCCAATCACCGGTATCCGAGCAACTGGGGTCTTACGGAGTTCGGAGAGGCGGCAGCCGCCTTCTACAGCAGGCGGTTCGGCGTCGAGCTGGACCCGAAGCTGGAGTTCTTTCCTCTGCTGGGGGCGAAAGAGGGGCTGGCCCATATTTGCCTATCTATGCTCGACCCGGGTGATCTGGCGCTGGTCCCGGACCCTGGCTATCCGGTCTACGCCGGAGGGTCGATCATCGTCGGGGCGGAGGTCCGGTATCTCAACCTAGCGCCCGAGAGGGGCTTTCTCCCTGACTTGGACGAGATCTCAGAAGAGGAGGCGCTGCGGGCCAAGGTGCTGTTCTTGGGCTACCCGAACAATCCCACCACAGCTGTAGTCCAGGACGGCTTCTTCGAAAGAGTGGTGGCGTTCGCCAAGAAGTACGACATCGTCGTGGTGCACGACAACGCCTACTCCGAGCTGACGTATGACGGGTACGTCGCCCCCAGTTTCTTGAGCGCGCCGGGGGCCAAGGATGTAGGAGTGGAATTCTTCAGCTTCTCCAAGCCGTTCAACATGACCGGCTGGCGTATCGGCTTCGCGGTGGGCAATCACGATGTCCTGGCCCATCTGTGGAGACTCAAGACCAACATGGACTCAGGCATGTTCGACGCGCTGCAGCGCACGGCGGCGTTCATCCTTGAAGGTCCGTGGGACTTCGTTCGCGACATGTGTGACGTGTACAAGCGCAGACGAGACCTGTTGGCGGAGGCGTTGGTGTCGGTGGGAATGCAGGTGCCCAGGCCCAAGGCTACGGTGTACATGTGGGTACCGGTGCCAGCGGGATACACTTCGGCCAGCTTCAGCGCACACGTACTAGACCAGGCTGGTGTCGTGGTCACGCCAGGCCCCGGTTACGGACCAGCCGGTGAGGGGTTCGTGCGACTATCCCTCACCACTGCCGATGATCGCATAGCGGAGGCTGTTAAGCGTATCGAGAAGTCTCTGAGGCTTTGAGGCGCCGGTAGTGGAAATTGACGTCAAGCTGCTAAGCCCACAGGCGCGCTTGCCAGTGAGGGCACATCCCGGTGACGCAGGCGTGGACCTATTCGCGGTCGAGTCGATACTCATACCGTCCGGAGAGAGGCGTGAAGTGGGTACAGGCATCGCGTTGGCCATCCCGGCCGGATACGGAGGGTTTGTGCAGCCGCGGTCGGGGCTGGCATTCAAACACGGCATCATGTTGGTCAACTCTCCTGGGCTCATCGATGCGGGCTATCGGGGAGAAGTGCGCGTGTGTCTCTACAACTCGGCTCCAGAGGCATTTATGGTGGGCTTAGGCGAGCGCATTGCCCAACTGGTGATCCAGAGGGTCGAGGAACCCGTGTATGTAGAGGTCGAAGAATTGTCCGACACAGCGAGGGGCCAGGGGGGCTTCGGCAGCAGCGGTCGGTAGGGTCGTATAGGGCCCGGGAAGTGGCTGCAGGTGTAAAGTTTCGCGGCAATGCTGCCGATATCTATAGCGCAGTAGTATCCTAGATGCGGCAGTCTCGTAGCGGACTTTCAGCTGGACGACACGGGGGGATGGGGATAGGCGATGCATCGAGTTCTTGAAAGGATTAGGAGAGCCCGTTGTCAGAAGGGCTTCTCTCTTGTCGAGATCTTGGTCGGAGGCCTGGTTCTGGTTGTGGGTCTCATCGCTATGTCTCAGCTGTTTGCGTCTTCAGCTATGCGCATCCTGGAGTCTGACGTGCGCTCCGTGCTCAATCAGGTGGCAGCGCAGGAACTGGAAAGTATCAGAGCACTCCCCTATTCGGACATAGGTACGGTTCACGGTTGGCCTAGTGGGAGTCTCCCGGATGAAGAGACGCGTACGGTCGGCGGTACGCCTGTGAAGATTGAGCGGGCGGTCATATTCTGGATTGATGCGAGCGACTCACGGGGAACGTCCGCTCCGGCTAGCTACCGGAGAGTCACAGTTTCGGTGAGCGCCGTGGATCGTCCAAGTGTCAAAGAAGTCGAGATGGTCAGCAACGTAGCCGGCGGCTCCACGGGTGGCAACATACTGGTCAAGGTTCAGGACTCTCAAGGCGGGCCTGTGGAGGGCGCAAGCTTCACCATCACCAACGATGTGTTGGTGCCACCCATCTCGATCACCTCCTCAGCTCTCGTGACCAACAGCGTGGGCAGCATGCTGATGCCAGGCCTGACAGTCGACCCGAGCGGCAACTACGTGGTCGAGGCCACCAAGGCCGGGTATAGCAGTGCCACCAAGGACGGGATTCCGGTGATTCAGGACACTCTGCAGCAGGTGGTGCTGACCATCGATCTTGTGTCGTCTATGAGGGTGCACGTGATCAATCAGTCGACGGGCGCTGAGATGACGGGGCTGACCATAACGATGTCCGGCCCCGAGGGATACTCGGACTCGATTACTACCCAGGATGGCGGGGTGTTGTTGACTGATCTGCGGTTCTCGAATTCGGCAGAACCCTACATTCTGACGCTGCCGGCGGGCTCCGGCTACGCAGGGCAGCAACAAAGTATCGCACTGCCCGCGGACACTCATCAAGACGTCATCTTCAACGTGCTTCCGGTGGTTACGACCACCACGGTCCCGCCGTCGTCCACCACTACCACCACGATCTCCAGTACCACGACCACGGGGGGTGTCGGTGGCAGCCTTCTGGTGACGGTCTACCGGGCAGGCACGAGTACTAGACTCAGGAATGCGTGGGTCAACCTGGACGGCAGGACCGGATATACGAACAAGAGTGGCCAGCTGCTCATCAGCAGCCTGGCGTGGACCACGTACGACATCACGGTCACGAAGAACGACTACGCTGACTACACGGGCACAGTGACCGTGGACGGGGCGGAGACACTCAGAGTCGACCTGACATATACAGGCGGCGGCCCTGGGCCGCATTAGGATGGACGCGCGGGCCGAGATAGGAGAGCGTGGCTCCCCGGTGGTTTGGCGGAGAGAGCATCGCTCCGCGCTCGGTTTTGTGCGCTCGCGGCTCATAGGCCAGCGAGGCTTCACTCTCATAGAGCTGACGATGGTTGTTCTGCTGGCATCAGTGATCAGCGTGGCTGTGCTGATGGTGTTCAGGGGGACCACGAGTGTGTTCAACTCCCAAGAGGTCCGCATGTTGAACCAGGATGATGCTCGTACCGCCATCAATCAGTTGGCCAGGTATCTGCGGATGGCAACTTCATCCGCCGACAGCCAATCGACTGCTTCAAACGCAATCGCTTTGGCCCTGCCGCAGGAGGTGGTCTTCTACTGCGATATCGATGGTGACGAAACCGCGGAAAAAGTCCGCTACTACCTGGCAACCAGTATCTTGCGGTCACAGATGGAGGAGCCGGAATGGGTGACGTCCCCATCGCCGGGGTGGGTGTACGGGGAGTACGAATCGTCCGGTGTGGTGATTGAAAACCGAGTACGCAACGAATCTGAGCCCATGTTCACATACTACCGCTATGACGGAGACGGGGCGTTGGAGGCATTCACCCCGTCCAGCGATTCTCTGAGAGAGGCGATTGTTGCTATAGGCATAACGATCAAGGTTGGCGAGCGTCCTGATCTCGCAGCGAGGGATGTAGAGCTCACAACTCAGGTGCAGATTCGCCAAAGGTATGAGGGGGGGCTGAAGTGAAGAGCCTGGTATCACGCTGGCGCACACGGCTCGCAGGGGAGAGCGGGTACATCCTCATAATGGTCATGCTGGTACTGGTGGTTGTGGGCATGCTGGCCTCCACGCTGATCGCGGCCGTGGCTGTTAACCAGCAGCACGTAAGTCGGGACAAGGCGTACACGCAGTCCCTAGGGGTTGCTGAGGCAGGCTTGAACCAATACTTGTGGATGTTAGCCTCTGGGGTGTCATGCCAGGACAACGACTTCATGATACCCGGCAACGCCGGCCCCGACCCACACAAGCAGACAGTGACCCTGAGCGATGCCGACTCAGCCATCAAAGGCACGTACACCATGGAAGTGACGCCGCCCTCCGCTGATGACACACGGATAAGCATCACAGTCACCGGTCGGGCAGAGGACCCTGTCGATACCCCGCGGACGATAACGGCAACTATGGGTAGGCCGTCTTTCAGTCAGTACGTGCTGTTGGTGGATGAAGCGGTGTACGTAGGCGGACCTATCGATAGGCAGTGGTGGGGCAGGACCCATTCGAACACTCAGATACGTATGGAGACTGCGAATATCAACGACTTCATCACCTGTTCTAACAACACCTACGGAGGCGAGCCGGGTGTGTACTCGACCACCTCCGCAGTCACTTCGCACGCGAACTCAATACGTTTCTGGAATTGCCAGAATGTCGCCTATGTGGACTTCAGCACGGTAACCGCAGACTTCGCTCAATACCGGGACATGGCATCCGGGGACTACGAGATGGCGTATGTCACCCCAAGCCCGTCTACCGCGGCGCATGGATGGTACATAAAGCTGCTGCCGGGCAAGATGTTCCAGGTCGCAAGGGTGACTGCCGAACTGGAGCAGTATAACTACGTGAACGGCCTGAACAGGGGGGGGTATCTGACATACGGTGCGCTCAGTACAGCCAAGCCCTATCCCACCAACGGCGTGATATTCGTCAATGACAACGTCTGGGTGGAGGGAACGGGTCTCACGGGTAGGATCACCATTGCTGCCAGCGGTCAATTCAACGGCAACGGGAAGACCGCGTCCATCAATGTTGTGGGAGATCTCACCTATGCCCTGAAGGATGGCACCGTGAAGGTCGGGCTCATCGCCCAAGAGAATATCAAGATTCCCATGTACGCGCCGATGGGGAAGGCGGGGACCATGGGAACTAACTGGACAACCAACGTGGGTACGGTCGACATGGAGATTGACGCGGCCCTCATCGCACAGACAGGCAAAGAGTTCGTGAATTTCAACGGCACGTCCGGGCCACGACGTGGAATGCTGACAATCTACGGCTCGGTGTCGTCGTACCTCACTCCCTACAGGGCGAGCATTGCCTCCAACAACGTGGACTACGGAGGGTTCGGCAGAGGTGCCAATACCTACGACAAATTCCTGCTCCACGAGCCGCCGCCGAGCTTCCCGACAGTCGGTTCGTATCAGATCCTGGAGTGGCAGGAGCTGCCCAACACCATGCAGGTCGAGGGAGAGTAGTAGCGGGTCTTTCAGCCCCAGCGCGACTGGGGGACCGCCGGGCAGGGAGGAGGTAAAGCGCCGGAATCCATCGAATGTCGTAGAAGAACAGCTAAAGTTATGGGCCAAAATGCCGATAGTAGCGGCGACGCCGGGAATCGGATACCCGTCGGCAAAAGATCAAGGAGGAGTGCAAATGTTGAGTCTCATCCGGAAAAGGATGAGGGGTGGCAAAGGCTTCACCCTCATCGAACTGCTCGTGGTGATCATCATCATCGCCATCTTGGCGGCGATCGCGATCCCCACCTTCCTCGGCCAGCGCCAGAAGGCCCAGGATGCCGCTGCAAAGTCCCTCGTTCGTAACAGCATGACCGCCATCGAATCTGCCTATGTCGACCTTAGGACGTTCGTGCCGGCTACCATGACCGCCCTCATCCTAAACGGGATCGAGCCCTCGATCACCTTCGTAGAGCTGGCCGCTGCGGCTACCGCGCCGACGGCTGAAGCTCAGGATGACTCGGTCAACTACACCGGAACCGCCAATACCTACGCGGTCGGTTCTTTGTCCCAGTCAGACAGGACCTTCGGTGTTGAAGTGGACAAGGGCGCCGCCGGTGGCAACCAGTTCTACATCAACGGTGTCAGCGCCGACTGGTAGAAGAGCCCTCTAGCGACAAAAGGGTAACGACCGCCTGGCGGCGGTCAGCAGACACAAGGGGGCAGCGGAACGACTCGCTGCCCCCTTGTCTTACTACTACGGGACACCCCGACGGGGGGCCCAGGACTGGGGATAGTTGCAGATGACGCGTGATCGTCAAAGACAGCGAGACGGAGTAGGGTGCAGAAGCCCTCGGAACCTAGCGTGGGTCGCCGTAGTCTTGGTGGCTCTGCTTGTGGTTGGCGCGGTCTGTCTTGGCTGCGGAGATGATCTAGGCGACGCTCGAGACCTGGAGAAGGCCGGAGACTGGGAGGGCGCCCTCGCGGTCTATCAGAGGGTGCTCACCGAGCGCCCCGATGACGTTAAGGCTTTTTCGGGCGCGGCAGTGGCGCTCATGGTACTGCAGCGCTATGAAGAGGCTCTGGCATATCAAGAGCAGGTTGTCGCAGCCGACCCCAGCGATGGCCAGACCAGGATCGAGCTGGGCTTCAACTATCTGAACCATCAAGACAGGCCTTCAGACGCCGCCAGGGTGTTCGAAGAGGCAGTAGCATTGGAGCCCACGGCTAAGAATCTGACCTTCCTGGCCCAGGCCCAGAAGGGGGCGGGGGACCTGCAGAGCGCGGAGAGCACTCTGAGAAAGGCCATAGAGGCCGATCCGACGTATGGGTATGCCTACGGTCAACTGGTTGACTTGCTGTCAGATCAGGGCCGTGCGGACGAAGCGACACAGGTAGAAGAGGAAGCAAGGGCGCTGGGCGTACAACTCGTAGACCAGTAGCCCTCTTCAACGCTTCTCAAGGGAGAGTCAGATGAGAATTAGAAGGATGCGCAGAATCGGCAGGTGGTTGACTGATGGCGTGTGCCGGAGCAAGGGCTTCACGCTCATAGAGCTTTTGGTGGTCATCATCATCATCGCGATGCTGGCCGCCATAGCCATTCCTACATACCTAGGTCAACGGGACAAGGCTCAAGACACAGCAGCGTACACTCTGGTGCGGAACGGTCTCACGGTTGTGCAGAGCGCCTCAGTGGAGACGGGTGACTACGCATCTCTTACGGTACCGATGTTAGACGCCATCGAATCCACGATTCACTGGATGCAAGGCACAGCGGATCTGGTAGTGGTAGGCGCTGATCCCAGCATCAATATGACGAACGTCTTTCCAGAGGCCAAGCTGAAGCAAGTCGCCTTCTATGCCGATCCCATGAACGACCAACGCATCGACCTGCTGAGCAAGAGTGCCAGCGGCAACTGGTATGGAGTTCAGATTGATGGCGTGAATCTCAACGACACGGCCTACATCAAGATCAAGATAGTCGATGGCGAGGCTCAGGAAGGCTGGTAGCTTGCGCGGAAACGCGCACTGCTGTTGAAGTGTCCGGCGCCTAGATACGACCAAGGTCGGTGGGCGCCAACCGGGGGTGTCGGTAGTCTTGACTCCTGTGAAAGGGAGACAAGACATAGATAAGGCGTCGCCGGGCTATTGCCTGGCGGAGCTGCTGTTGGTCCTCTTTCTGCTCGGCTTCTTTCTTGCCACGGCCTCAGTGTCCGTCGGTCGCAGTTTGGATCGCCAACAAGCACGTGGCCTCTCGCAAGTAACCCAAGCGGCGGTTGCACGAGCCCAGACACACGCCGTTTGGCAGGGCGCGGAAGCAAGCGTATCTGTTGCCGGGGGGCGCGTGTTGGTCGGTTGCGCACGGGCCGGCGGTACAGATGATTCCGGGCTCCTCTCCTCCTCTGTCACCGTGTCGGCGAACGTGACCCGCTGGGCGATGAGTGGCGGGTGCAGGTGTCGTTTCCTTGCTCCTTTTGGGTCGCCGGACTCCGGTGGCACCGTGCGCTTTGAGAGCGGGGGCGCCGTATACAAGGTCATCGTGCGGCCCGAGAGTGGGCTGACTGTGCGCGGGTGGAGCGCGGAGTGAGAGGCTTGATGTCGCCCGGACGTACTGGGGCGGTGCGCGGGGGTTTCGCGCTTCTGGAAGTCATGGTCGCCCTGGTGTTGGTGGGGGCTCTCTTGGGAGCACTGGCAACGGAGGCGCAAAGAGCGCTGGATGCCGCGATCAGGCTTAGAGGGAAGGCCGCATCGCTCTCGCTAGAGTATGGGAATGACTTGGATCTAGGTGCGTGGGACTGGGGTCCCAGGGTAGCACTCGCGGAATGGCAGGGGGGGACAGAGTTGAGGGTGAGTACCGGTTTGGGGCTGGCGACTGGTGCAAAGGTGGGAGTGTGGAACGGAGGCTGGTTTCTGGGAGAGTGGGCGGTGCCCACTGCAGGACCGGTGGTGCTGGGGCAGGGCATATGGCAGGGGCATGCTGGTGACGAGCTAGTCATCCGGACTCGCTCAGAGGGAGGAAGCTGGGGCCCGCCCTGGCGCACCGTGGTGCCGGACTTCTACGGTGGCGACGGTAGCGACCTCGCGCTAGGGAGCGCGGGTTCCGTCGAGGCGCAGTCGTATGAGGCGGTGGGCACTGTCGTGCATCTTCTTTCCCGGAGCGCCTGCTCGCCGCAGGTGTCGTGGAGCAGTCAGCCGGTCCTCCAGAAGCTTGCAGGTGCGCTTGTTCTCTTCCCGGAGTGCGGGCCGGGCCTTTGTCGCGTGTCTATCCGAGAGAGGAAGCAATCCTGGCTAGGGGTTGAGGGTAGGCGGATAGATGTCTACTTCTAGAGATTGTCGTGGCAGAACCAGCTTGTCCCGAGGGTTCACGGCTCTCGAACTGGTCGTAGCCCTTGCTTTGACGGCACTTCTGGCCGTGTGCGTGGCCCCGCTAGTACTCTCGCTGCAGAAGGCAGGAGTGTCAGCTAGCGATCGCACGGTCTCCGTCACGCAAGGTAGGGTCGCGGCAGCGCGTCTGGAGATGGACTTGCGTATGGCAAGTTGCGGAGATAGCGACTTCGCCGTTGAGGGACCTGTTCTCGAAGCGACGGCGAAGCAGATCGTCTTCCTTGGACGTACCGTGGCCGGGGTCGGGCCGTGTCTCATCGAGTGGGAGATATCCGGGGCTAGCTTGATGCGTCGTTGGGGTCCTTGTCCTGAGGTACTCCCGGCTGCGTTTGCGCATTCACTCTACTCGGACAACAAGAGCATGCTGGAGGGGTTGTCCGCCAACTGTGGCTTCTCGTATGAGGTCGCCGGCGCTCTCGTCAGCGGCACAGTGCCGAACGGAGACCTACCGTGGGTCGAGGCCGTGGTATTGGCTACTGATGGCCGCGATTCCGGAGGTGAGTGGCGGCCACAAGTGCGCACGATAGGCCGGGTGAGCAGGTGAAGGGGGTTTGGTGCAGGCTGCTCGTAAGAGCTCTGGCGTTTCGTCAGACGGGCTCCGCGTTAGTCTTCGGTCTGCTTGCATGCGCGACCGTGATGATAGCGATCCAGATCCTTGCGGTCGCAGTGGTCTGGTCTGAGCGCGCTTTGGCGGACGAAGTGGCCGGCCGCCAAGAGTTGTCAGCAGTGGATTCGGCGCTTGCACGGCTACGCGACGAAGCAAGAGTCCAGTGGGGTCCTGCACAGTGGAAGCCGGTAGAGCCGGCAGAGATCCCGATGGTGCATAGGCTGTGCGCACCTCAGGAGGGTGAGGATTGGTTGCTGTGGGCGGAGGTGGCCGCTGGCCCCGATGCCCTGCAGAGGAGCACGACGGTCTTGCTCGAGCGCGGAAGGGACGGGCTGGATCTGCCCCTTGCGGCCGTCGTTGCCCGGTGCGTTCGCGTGACCATGGGCCGGGAGACTCCATGGATGACCGTCGAAGCCGACGTAGAGGGAGTCTTGCCGGACGCTGAGCCGGGCGTCGCGTACGTGGATGTTTTGCAGGGGCCGGCAATACTGGGCGAGTTCTGTTCGCTGGAGCGTCTGGAAGGGCAGTGGAGTCTTGGCGAGGGGTGGACGGCTGCGTTGGAGAGCGGCACCATAGCGGGCCGAGATGTGGTGGTGCTCCGAGGCGAGAAGGGGCATCCGTACTCGCTCCAACAGTTGGGCCGCCTGGGCACGAGCGAGCGGCCTCTGCTGATAGTCATCACCGGCGGCGCTGACCTTGACGCCACTGGACTGGGGAGCTTGTGGGGAGTCATCTTGGCTGAGGGGTCTTCAGTGCTGCTCGACGGCACTGTTGTTCACGGGGCGGTATTTGCGGGCGAGACAGCGGATATGGGTTGGGGTGGGCAGGTGGTGTTCAACGCGGATGTGGTGGCGTGGGCAAGAGACCGCTCGTTGCAGAGAACGCGACTGGTTCCAGGTTCGCGTTCTGAGGACACTGAGTAGCGTGCCGCGGGTATACTCCACCGAATGAAAGGCGCACGAGACAGATCAATAGAAGCCATGGGCAAAGGCGCACCCTGCAGTGGGACCAGGCTTGAATGCCGCGAGTGCCAGGTGATCTGCGAGCGGGTCGTGTCGCCGTGGCGATGCCTCAGGGCCAATCACACCTGTGTATATGCTTTCAAAGATGGAGACAGCACCTATTTCGGCTGTCTGCACAAGGTCTTCTCTCCAGAACTGGACCTGCAGGCGTTCGCGGGAGGGCCTGGGGGGAGCAGGGGCAGTAGTGATCCGTATGGCCCCGTACGGGTGGTCCGAGCACCGCGGCCCCAGTGTCCGGTGAGCATAGAGCGCGCCTACCTTGCGGGGTCGGCGCGCGATCACTGCGTCAACCCCGGTTTCTGGCATGAAGGATTTCGAGTACTGCGTGGGGATGAGGCTAGGCGGCGGACTACGGGTAGCACCGGCGGCCCAGCGACAGAATCGTAACGGCGGCGCTTTGGATCTTCAACTTGTCTTTCTGGGGACGGCAGGGGCAACGCCCACGGTAGACCGGGGGTCGCCCGGAATCCTGCTCATACGCGGCGGCGAACGCATCCTCGTCGACTGTGGAGAGGGCACGCAACGCCAGTTGATGCGCTCGGCGGGTCTTGCGCGCATAGGCACCATCCTTTTGACGCACATGCATGGCGACCACTATCTGGGACTGCCTGGGTTGCTCAAGACATACAGCCTCCTGGGGAGAGACGAGCCGTTGATGCTGTTCGGCCCAAGCGGTCTGTACGAGACAATGCGCGACGCTGAACGCCTGGTGGGCAAGCCCCGCTTCCCCTTCGTCGTGGAGGAAGTGAAGGCTGGAGCAGTGCTTGAAGCGGCGGGCTACGTGCTTAGAACGGTTGCCACGGAACATGGGCTTCCGGGGTTGGCTTGGAGTCTTGAAGAGAGTGAACGCCCCGGGAGCTTCCATCCGGAGCGCGCTCTCGAGTTGGGTGTGACTTCGGGACCGGATTTCGGCCGTCTGCAGCGAGGGGAGTGCGTCACGACCGATGAGGGGCACCTGGTGACCGCGGAGGAAGTCATGGATGCGCCCAGGCGCGGTCGAAAGATCGTCTTCACGGGAGATACGCGTCCGACGGCAGGTATCACCGAGCTGGCCAGGGGCGCTTCTGTTCTCGTACACGATTCGACATTCGGGACCTCTGAGTTGGATAGGGCGCTTGAGACCGGTCACTCGACCGCAAGAGAGGCTGCGGAGGTGGCTAAGTCAGCAGGAGCGGGTACCCTAGTTCTCACCCACGTGAGCTCCCGCCATAGCTGGAGAGAGCTGCGCGACGAGGCCCGCATCGTGTTCCCGAATACCGTTCTCCCCAGGGATCTCGACACCATGGTCATCCCCTACCCAGAGAAGGGCGAGGCGTGGGTCGAACGGGTATAATGGCCCCTCGCGAGTGGCAGCGCTACCTTGACGGGTGGTGAGTCGAGCGACCCGCGCCCACGTAGCTCAGGGGATAGAGCACTGGCCTCCGGAGCCAGGTGCCGCAGGTTCGAATCCTGCCGTGGGCATTGCGGCAAGTGGGGCGACATCCACCTCAAACACTTGTCGGAACGCTTCCAAGTAGTCGTGCTTGAGGTCTTGCATGACAGGTCGCCGTCCCGTTTCGCGCTGGATGCTCGTCTGGCGAAGACTTTCGTCTCCGCACGACGTGACCAGGCTGAAGAGTTCGAGGTCGATATCCACATTCAGAGAGCTCCCGTGGCTGGCTATGCCATGTTCGCAGCGGAGGCCCAGCGAGGCGATCTTGCGACCCCCCAAGTAGAGTCCTGGGCTCCCAGCGACTCGTCCGGCCGCGAGTCCTCTACCCGCGAGGACTACTAGCAGCACCTCCTCCAGAAGGCTGACGTATGCTCTTAGGTCGCGTCTCGGTATGGGCATCACCGGATAGCTGATCAACTGCCCGGGGGCGTGCAGGGTGGAGCGGCCTCCTCTTTCGGATCTGACCACCTCCACTCCCATCCTTTCGGCCTCATCGGGTGACCTTACGTCGGCAGACGAAGCATTCTTGCCGAGCGTGATCACCGGATGGTGTTCGAGCAGCAGCAGGAAACCGGGTGAGCCGCCGACAGCGATGTGGTGGCGTAGCCGTCTTTGAAGTTCTTGAACGGCAAGGTAGGAGGCAAGGCCAAGATCGTAGGCCGTGATGGGCCCCGAAGAGGCGCGGAACGTGTGTGGAGCGCTGGACATCGCTAGAATAGGGTAGCAGGGCGACGCAGGGCTGCACCGGTCGACAGGGAGGACCCTTGAAGAAGAGATTCGATCCTTTGTGGGAGATAGTGGACGAGAAGGTCAGTCTGCAAGGCAGTGAGGGCACCAAGACCATCAAGTGCCCGCAGTGCCATGTGACCTTGGACCTACCGGCCAGAGTGCGTTCGGGGGATCCCTTTCACTGCGGTCTGTGCGGTGCGCGGTGCGAGTTGTCCGCAGAGATGCTAGTAGCGGACGACGGGACGGCCAAGGCCGTTGCGAACTTGGCCAAGTGAGGAGTTGAGCTTGGCAGGCGCAGAAACGTACGTGGGATCTCCGTCCGATATGTAGAGGAGATCCTTGCGGGCCCTCAGCTCATCTATGGCAATCGACAGGTTCTCTCCCGCGACCTGAACGCGAGGGATATTCATTGCGTTGAAGTTCGTAGAGTAAGGTGACGCGCACGGCGTCTCGTCCAAGCTTACGACCGCCTTGTACGCATAGCTCAGGCTTTCGGTGTCCGACTTGATCCAGGCGCCACTTGCGAGAAGGCTAAGGTTGCGTGGGAACCTGCCTTTTGGCAGAGCCAGGCTGGATACTGCATAGTCGCTACCGATGATATCGCTCAGCGAGATCTGGGAGGTGGCCAGTTCTTTGGTTATGGCAGTCTCAGTAGCCCCCGACAGGTCTAGGGCGGACGTGGTGTTGCTGCCGATCTCATAACCCCAGTCGACCAAGTTGCGGAGCTTCTCCTTCTTGCGCTCCGGCTGTCCGAATACCTCGTTCTCACTTGGCACCACGTCGAGTAGACAGAAGAAGGTCGCCTTCGACTGCCAGTAGCCGCCTTCCACCAAGGTCTGGATGATGCCGACCGCGCAGGTCGGGTCGATGGTACCGTCTTCGAGTATGCGATATTGGCCAGGACTAGAGCCATCAAAAGTGATTGCGACCGGCGATTTGCCGGCGGGGATATCGACATAGCCGGTGGCCAAGTTGCTTATGTTGATGGGATAGAAACCCTCGGACTCAAGAAGCGCGAGATCGTCACGAAGTTGGTCTGGGGTGCGGACCCCTGAATCTGTGGCGTCGGAACTGATCTTGCTGTAGGCGACAACCAACACCAGACCCATCTCGTTGGCCCCGATGAGCTTGGCACGCTGTGGCGTCATGGCCTGCCCAGCGAAGGGGTCGACAGCGACCGTGGTGGGGGTGTCTTGGGCGCTTGGCGTGTTGTTCTGAGCGACGGTCAAAGTGCCATTGCCACCGGAACCACCCAGAGCAAGCCCGAAGATCAGCCCGAGGAAAGACCCAGCAAGAAGGCAAAGGAAGGTGAAGCGGAGGACCCGATTGAGTCTCATGGTTCGGACAGTCTACCAGATGTTCTTGGTAAACTATTCGCGCCATGAGTCGGGATGACTACCAAGATTACTTCCAGAGGGGTTTCCCGAGCGGGGATGACACCTACCGCAGCCGATACGGCGAGGACTACCCACGAGCGGACCAGGCAGCAGGTGACTATGCCGGATATGGGTATTCTACCGGTGGCTACGCAGAGAGAAGTCGCCCGAAAGGCACGCAGGCTACGCGCAGTCGTACGGTCTCAGGTGGTTCAAGACGGGGGAGACCGAGAAGAGGGTCCGCTGGAAGCACGTACCGGCCGGGTGGCAAGGGGACACGGAGACGGCCTGCCCGGAGCCCGCGAAGGGTCATACTTACCATCGCGGCCCTTGGCATAGTGGCGTTCGCCGCCGGCTTCGTCGCAATGTGGTCGTTGGGCAGCGTTATCGTCGGAGGCTCGGCCTTCGGCGGCTCGGGAAGCGGAGCACTCACGGCGGCGGCACTACCCGGCAAGACCGGCTACGAAGTGGAGCCCCTGGTAGACCTGCTTGACTTTCGTGACCTGGCCTATGTTCCCGTCAAGGCCGTGTCCGTGATGCCCACGAGGACCACGACGTACTTCGACAAGGTGATCGCGGCTATCGATCGCACCGAGATCAACAGTCTGGTAGTCACAGTGAAGGACGACTATGGGCGGATCGCCTTCAACACCGAGATGGCTCTTGGGAAGAAATACGGCACAATCAACTACAGCCGTTTCGTGGGAATAGCCGACCTGGACGCCCTGCTGGCGAAGCTGGCTGAGCACCATATCATGCCTATCGCCCGCATTGTGTGCTTCAAGGACGACACCTTGGCGAGAAAGCGCCCAGAGATGGCTGTCCAGAGCACGGAAGGCGGCGTGTTCGTCGACCTCGAGGGACAGGCCTGGCTGAATCCCTACAATCACGATGCATGGGAGTACCTGGTCCAGGTGGCGGAAGAGTGTGCGCGTCGTGGCTTTCGCGAGATCCAGTTCGACTACGTCCGCTTTCCGACCGCCGGCACAAGCAAAGCAGCCTATCCTGGTCAGTACTGCGCTAAAGAGGACGCGATCGCAGGATTCTTGGCGTATGCGCGACCTCGCCTGGAAGCGCTGGGCGTGTGGGTTTCGGCGGACTGCTTCGGATGGGTCGTGGGCCGGACCGACGACGTGGGCATGGGCCAGAAGCTGGAGAAGCTGTGCCAGAATGTAGACGTCCTATGTCCGATGGTCTACCCATCTCTCTACGGCGCGTGGTCCTACGGCGTGGAGAAGCCAGAGTTGCGGCCCTATGACATCGTGCACGCGGCTCTGACAGACGCCGCCAAGAGACTCATCGGGACGGGGGCGAAAGGCAGACCCTATCTACTGGCGGCAGATGGGAAGCGCGTGAGGTCGTCGCCTGAATGGGTGAAGGCACAGATCCAGGCCGCCGAGGACATGGGTTTCAACGAGTGGATGCTGTGGGGCGGTTATCTGGAGGAAGCCTTGCGCGACGCCGAGGGGACCTACAGCGGTCCGGCCTTGACCAAGTACGGACCGGGTGGCACGACTGGTACCACGAGTACCACGCTGCCGGGCGTGACCAATCAATGAGACAGGGGTCCGCGGGGGGAGGGATAGAGTGAGCGTATCTCAGCTGTCAGTGTTTGTGGAGAACAGAGCCGGCCACCTGGCGGACACTTTGGAGACATTGGCCCAGGGGCACGTGAACGTCAGGTCTTTCACCATCGCCGACACTGCAGATTACGGAATCCTCAGACTGGTGGTCGATGACCCGGAGAAGGCCAAGGGTCTTCTGCAGGCATCGGGTTACGCTGTGGCCGAACACCCTGTTGTCTGCGCCGTTCTGCCTGATGAGCCTGGCGCTTTGGCGGCAGTGGCCCGCATAGTGTCTGAGTCAGGTCTGGACATCGAGTACATATACCTGGGCGCTTGTGACTCCTTGCTCCTGAGGACCGAGGAGGTCGAACGGCTGGAGGCGCTACTCGCAGATCATGGTGCGCGGGTGCTCGAGCCCGGCGACATGGCCCCCTAGTTCGGCTGAACATGATGTTGTCGTGACTCTAGGCCGTTTTCTCCAATACATCGTCAGCGGCGTACATATCGGGAGCATCTATGCGCTCACCGCGCTGTGCTTCACGCTTATCTTCAATGCGACCCATGTGATCAACTTCTCTCAAGGGCAGATGGTCATGCTGGGAGGGATGAGTGCCGCCGCCCTCTATCGCGTGGGCCTACCTCTCTGGGCCAGCGTGGTCCTGGCGATCGTCATCGTAGTGCTGATCAGCGTTGCCTTCGAGCGTGCGGCCATCCGGCCTCTCCTGCAGGCGGGCGTGCTAGCGCAGATCGTGGCGACAGTGGGAGCTTCATTCGTCTTCCAGACGGTAGCGATGCTGATCTGGGGGAGAGATGACCGATCGCTACCGTCGTTTCCAGGTGGCGATTCGGTGTTGCGTTTTGCCGGCGCGACCATAACGGGTCAGACTCTCTGGATAGCGGGACTGACGCTGTTCATCGTCACCGGTCTTCAGCTGTTCTACCGCAAGAGCCTCTTTGGTACGGCGATCAGGGCGTGCGCCGTGGATCCACTTGGAGCGCGGCTACAAGGGATCTCGTACCGTGGAGTAGTCATGTTCAGCTTCGCTCTGGCGGGCGCCATATCGGCCACGGCCGGAGCAGTATTCACTCCGGCGACGATGATGAACTACAGCTCGGGCACAATGCTTGGATTGAACGGTTTCGTGGCCGCTACCGTGGGTGGGCTGGGTAGCCCTGCCGGTGCCGTGCTGGGTGGATACGCACTCGGCATAGTGGAGGCGTTGGCGACCGGCCTTATCCCGGGTGGGGCCGGCTACAAAGACGCGATTGCCTTCGTGGTGCTGCTGCTGGTGTTGTTCGTCCGGCCCTCCGGACTTCTTGGGGGCAAGGCGGTGGAACGGGAGTGAACGAGCGCAGGCGACCTACCGGTCCGGAGCTTCTTGGCGGAGCCCTTCAGCGCCACTGGGGTGTGCTGGTGTTGACGTTGGTGGTCATGACCATCCCTGCGTATGTGTCGGACCGCTACTACCTCTGGATCCTCGCGGAGGTGGCGTTCCGCTTCTTGGCGTGCGCCGGCTTGAGCCTACTCGTGGGTCAGGCCGGGCAGATATCCTTGGGTCAGGCGGGCTTTGTGGGCATCGGTGCCTATGGAGCGGCTATCCTCACCACCAAGGCAGGGCTTGACCCTTGGTTGGCTCTCGTCGTCGCGGCTGCTCTGTGTGTGGCTCTGGCCGTGATCTTGGGTATCCCCACAACGCGACTGCGCGGGTACTACTTGGCGATGGCGACGTTGGGCATCAACGTGATCATCCTGGTGCTATTGGACAAACTGAAGGGTCTGACGGGGGGAGTGGACGGCATCGGGGGCATCCCCGCACTAGGCTTCGGGGAAGTTAGTCTAGGAGGACCCAGGACGTATCATCTCCTGGTATGGGCTGTGGCGCTGGTTGCGTTTCAGCTGTCGCTCAACATCACGAGGTCCCGGCCGGGCCGCTCCTTCCGCGCGTTGCATCAGTCGGAGACCGCCGCGGGGTCGCTGGGCATCAACACGTCACTGCGCAAGGTGCAGGTCTTTGCTCTTGCAGCTCTGCTGGCCAGCATCGCCGGAAGCCTGGAGGCCTACTACCAGAAGAGCGGGGTGCCGGGACATATCTGGCCGAGCAGCTATGGCATCGATGTGTCCATACTGTTGATCTCTGGGGTGGTCATCGGCGGCCTGAGGAGCATGTGGGGTGCCCTCTGGGGAGCGGTATTGGTGTCCGTGATCCCCGAGCTGCTGAAGCGTATCGGTCTGGAAGACTACACCATGCTCGTATTCGGGCTTCTGCTGGTCATTGTGGCCATAATGACACAAGGCACCGGACGGCGAGTGTGGGAGACCGCGGTCGATCGCTACTGCCGGAGAGCGCAGTTTCCTCGGGGTCGGCGCCGTGGTGGGGAGGCCTGAGAGGTGGCCCTCCTGAGAGTCGAAGCGGTCTCGAGGAGTTTCGGCGGAATCGACGCCTTGAGAGAGGTGAGCTTCTCCGTGCACGAAGGCCAGATAAAGGCCTTGATAGGGCCCAACGGCGCGGGCAAGACCACGCTCTTCAACATAGCGTCGGGGTCCTGCCGGCCCAGCGCCGGACGCGTGCTGTTCTCAGACGTTGACGTGGCCAAGAGACCATCTCACCATATCTGCAGGATGGGCCTAGGTAGGACGTTCCAGCACAGTCAGATGTTCGACGACATGAGCGTGCTGGAGAACGTCGCCGTCGGCCGCTACTGCCGCACGAAGACGGGCCTCTTGTCGGCGGCCCTGAGTCTTCCCTTGCATCGGCGAGAAGAACGGGAGACCGCGAAGGCCGCTCATGAGGCGCTCAGGCGAGTGGACCTTGATCACCTGTGGGACGAACCTGCCCGCAACCTTCCCATGGGCGAGCGGCACTTGGTTGAGATAGCGCGCGCGTTGGCCGCTGGTCCGCGGCTTCTTCTACTGGACGAGCCGGCGGCCGGGCTGAACGACGAGGAGACGGGGCGGCTTGCGGAGACAGTGCAGAAAATTAGGGACGAAGGTGTCACTGTGTTGCTGGTGGAGCACGACATGACCTTCGTCATGGACATATCTGACGAGGTGGTGGTGCTCGACTACGGTCGGAAGATCGCCGAGGGGCCACCTCTGATGATCCAAGAAAATGAAGAAGTCATAAAGGCGTATCTGGGAGAGGAGTTGGGGTAATGATCACACGGCTCGGAATCAAGAGAATGCGTGGGGCTCAAGATGCCGGCCACTGGGGCGCAGCGGTCGCCTTGGCGGTCTTGGTGGTGGTGGCCGGGTCTGCCATGTTGCTGTCGGCCTGCGGCGGGGAATCGGCGGAAACGACCGTGATCTCAGGGAGTACAGACACCTCTGGGGTGCAGCCGACAGGGGACCCGATCAAGGTGGGCGCCATCGTATCGGCGACCGGCAACAACTCGCCGTTGGGCGAGCCGGAGCGCAAGGTGCTCGAGATGATGGAGACCGCCATCAACGAAGCAGGCGGCGTCATGGGGCGCCCGTTGGACATCTTGATCGAGGACGACAAGAGCGACGCGAAGGAGGCCGCTACCGCGGCCGCTCGTCTCATCGACCAGGAGAAGGTTGTGGCCATCATCGCGGCCACCGGCTCTCCTTCGACATTGGCCGTGAAGGAGATCACGGCGGCACAGGGCATCCCCCAGTTGGCCATGGCGGCGGCGAATGCCATCACCGACGAGGCACCTATGGACTGGATATGGCGGACCCCCCAGAAGGACGCCATGGCTGTCGCACGCGCACTGACGTACATCTCCGACGAATTGGGAGTGAAGAAGATCGCGGTGCTGCACGATGAGAACGCTTTCGGCAGTTCCGGTGCTACCGAGATAGCAAACCGGGTGGGTGAGCGCGGTCTCGAGATAGTGGCTACCGAGTCCTACAAGACCGATGACACCGATCTTAGCGTGCAGCTCACCAACATCCGCGCCAAGAGCCCCGAGGTGCTAATAGTATGGGGCACCGGCAAGGGACCCGTGTTGGCGGCGCGCACCATGAAGCAGCTTGGCATGGCCATACCCTTTGTCGGCAGCCACGGAATAGCCAACAAGAGTTTCATCGACAACGCGTTGGAGGCCGCGGAGGGAGTGGTGTTCCCCGCGGGCCGTCTGTTGGTTCCCAGCTCCATCACGGACGCCGCCCAGAAAGAGGTGACCGACCAGTTCATCGCAGCGTACAAAGCCGCGTACGACGAGAACCCGAACACCTTCGCGGGCTATGCCTTCGAGGCGATCTCCCTGCTGGTGAATGCTATCGAGAAGGCCCAATCGACAGACGCCGCTGCCCTACAGGCGGCGCTGAACGCTACTCAGGACTTCGCGGCTCCCGACGGTTTCTACAACTACTCAGCCACCGATCATGACGGGCTGACCGCCGACGACATGATCATGGTGAAGATCCAGGATGGTACCTGGGTGTTGGTCGACTAGCGCTGAGGTGAGCCTTGCTTGAACTCCAAGCCATATGTGCAGACTACGGCAAGACCGAAGTGCTGCATGACATCCACCTCAGCGTCGGTGAGGGAGAGATAGTCACTATCATCGGCGCGAACGGGGCGGGCAAGAGCACGTTGCTGAAGACGATATCGGGCGTGGTGAGGCCGAGTAGCGGCACCGTGACCTTCGCCGGCGAACGTGTGGATAGGTTTGGAGTCGAGAAGATCGTGAGTCGGAGGGTGGTGCAGATCCCCGAGGGCAGACGGCTTTTCGCCCCGCTGAGCGTGCAGGAGAACCTGGCTCTGGGTTCGTACTCCAGACGCAAGGGCGACCGCACGGTGGGTGAACGCCTGGACCAGGTGCTCGATCTGTTCCCGCGCTTGCGCGAACGCAAGCGGCAACCCGCCGGCACGCTTTCCGGCGGTGAGCAGCAGATGTTGGCCGTGGCTCGGGCCTTGATGGCCGAGCCCCGGCTTCTTCTGTTGGATGAGCCTTCGATGGGACTGGCTCCTATTGTGGTGCGAGAGATATTCACCAGCCTTCGGAGGCTGAACCAAGAGGGTCTGACCATGGTGTTGGTGGAGCAGGACGCTCGCATCGCTCTGAGCCTAGCCCACAGGGGGCTCGTGATGGAACGTGGCAGGATAGTTATGGCCGACACGGCGCAAGGATTGCTGGACAACCCAGAAGTGCGGGCGATCTACTTCGGGCGGGGCTCAAGTAGTCGCAGCAGCCGGACGGAGGGCGCATGAACCAGATCTGGAACCCTGAATACGAGTGCATGCATCGGGAAGAGCTGCACGAACTGCAGTTCAAGCGGCTGCAGATGACCCTCCGTTGGGTCTATGACAATGTGCCCTTCCACAGAGAACGGTGGGAGAAGCTCAAGATCAAACCGGGAGACATCCGGACCCTCGATGACCTGCGCAAACTGCCCTTCACAGAAAAGGCCGATTTCAAGGCGGCCTATCCCTACGGTCTGTTCGCGCTGCCCTTGGAGAAGGTCATAAGGGTGCACGCCTCGTCGGGGACTATGTCCAATCCGACTGTGGTGGGTTACAGCCGCGGGGACCTCAGCACTTGGTCGGAGCTATGTGCGCGCGTGGCCGTTTCCGGCGGCGCCAGGTCGCACGATGTTGCCCAGATCGCATTCGAGTACGGTTTGACGACTGGGGCGTTCGGCATGCATGCCGGACTCGAGCGCGTGGGGGTGACGGTCATCCCAGCATCCACAGGGAGCACGCAGAGGCAACTGCAGATCATGCGCGACTTCAAGACCACGGTGTTGGTAGGTGCGCCGTCATACGCGCTCCACATGGCGGACGTGGCCGATGAGCTGGGACTGGATCTCAGGGAGCTTCAGTTGCGGGTGGGTCTGTTCGGTTCTGAGCCGTGGACCAACCAGACACGTGAGGAGCTGGAGAGGCGCACCGGCCTCTCGGCCTGCGACATCTATGGCTTGTCGGAGGTCATCGGTCCGGGCGTGTCCTACGAGTGCTGGAACAAGGACGGTCTGCACATAAGCGAGGACCACTTCATCGTGGAAGTAGTCGACCCTGTGACCGGTGAGGCGGTGCCTGAGGGCAAAGAGGGTGAACTCGTCTTCACGTCCTTGACCAAGGAAGCCGTGCCGGTGATCCGCTACCGGAGTGGAGACCTGGCCAGCATCAGCTACCGCGCCTGTGTGTGCGGGCGCATCTTCGCGCGGCACAGCAAGGTCTACTCGCGGACGGACGACATGGTGGTGATACGAGGGGTGAACGTATATCCCTCATCCATAGCGGCCGTCCTTGCGGCTATAGAGAAGATCGAGCCTCACTACCAGATCGTTCTCTTCACAGAGGGCTCTCTTGACCAGATAGAAGTGCAGATCGAAGTGCACCCTTCGTTCCTTCCCGACGCGGTAAGAAAGCTGCAGGCGTTCCAAAGAAACGTGGAAGAGAGGCTTAGGCAAGAGCTGGGAATACGGCCTCGCGTACGTCTGGTGGAACCCCGCACCATCCCCCGAGAAGGCGGGGCCGCCCCTCGGGTTATCGACAGGCGGGGCGTCTGATACACTGCCAAAAAGGTGTCTATATACGGGCGCGGCTGGTCGCGTGGCTCGCTGGCTGGAGGTTGCTTTGGACCACGGTGATTTTCTCTTTACGTCGGAATCGGTGAGCGAGGGGCATCCAGACAAGATCGCCGACCAGATATCCGACGCCGTGCTGGACGCGGTCCTGAAAGACGATCCGCGTGGGCACGTTGCGTGCGAGACGCTCATCACTACTGGTCTGGTCGTCGTGTCTGGGGAGATAACCACGTCGACATATGTAGATGTGCCCTCTCTGGTGCGGCGGACTATCGGACGTATCGGCTATACCCGCGCCAAATACGGTTTCGACGCCTCCACGTGTGGCATCGTGACCGCCATACACGAACAATCGCCGGACATCGCCCAGGGCGTTGACGCGGCCTTGGAATCCCGGTTGGATCCGCAAGACAACGATGCCCTAGATCTTCAGGGTGCAGGTGACCAGGGCATGATGTTCGGGTATGCCTGCCGCGATACTGACGAACTCATGCCTATGCCTATCCTCTTGTCACACAGGCTCGTGCACCGCATGAGTGAGGTCCGAAAAGGCGACGTAGTGCCGTACCTGAGGCCTGATGGCAAGAGCCAGGTGACGGTGCAGTACGAAAGCGGCAAACCGAAGTTCATCACTGCCGTAGTGCTCTCCACTCAGCACAAGGACGGCGTAGACATCGACTCCTTGCTGCGACCTGACCTCATCGAGCACGTCATCCATCCGATGCTCCCCGAGGGCCTATACGACCCAGAATTCAAGAAGACGAAGCTCTTCGTGAATCCCACCGGCAAATTCGTCATAGGTGGTCCGATGGGGGATACGGGCCTCACCGGTCGCAAGATCATCGTCGATACGTACGGCGGTTTCGGTAGGCATGGCGGCGGCGCGTTCTCCGGCAAAGATCCGTCGAAAGTCGACCGTTCGGGGGCCTATGCCGCTCGGTATGTCGCCAAGAACATCGTCGCGGCCGGTCTGGCCGACCGTTGTGAAGTTCAAGTCGCGTATGCCATCGGGGTGGCTCATCCCGTTAGCGTGATGGTGGAGACGTTCGGCACTGCCAACGTCGATCCGACCACGATACCCGGTCTTGTGGCCGACCACTTCGACCTTAGGCCGGCTGCCATCATACGCGACCTGCGCCTGCTGAGGCCCATCTACGAGAAGACAGCTGCTTACGGCCACTTCGGTCGGGAAGACGCCGATTTCACCTGGGAGGCCACCGATAAAGCGGCTGCTTTGAGAAAGGCAGCGGGTCTCTAGACGCTCCCCGGTCCGCCGGGTTGTCGAAGTCCAATGGGCAGGAGGTCGACGTGACGCGAGTCGCGGCACTGTCTGACTGCGGGATAGCGCAGGTCATCCCTCTTCTCAGAGTGCAACACCTCGGCGACCGGCGGTTCGACTACCTTATCCCCGAGGACTTGGTCGAGCGCGTACGCGTCGGCTCCATCGTGAAAGTGCGGTTCGGCTCGCGGTCGGCACGCGCGGTCGTCATGAACCTCGTGCCAGAATCCTCGGAAGGGCTGGTTGAGTTGCGGACGATCGAGTCCGTGGAGAACCAGCTTCTCGACCCCGACATGATCGCCCTGGCCGAAAGATTGGCCGAGCATTACCTAGCCTCGCTGGAGTCTTGTCTGCGACTCGTGGTGCCACCGCCTGGACGCGTCGGAGACGGGGAGGCGGCGTTTGCCAAAGACTGGGTCTATCTGGCGGTGAGCGAGGCCGACGCTGTCGAGGACGCTGGTGATATGAGGGACGGGTCGGCCGGCGTACCCGGCAAGACCGATCGCCCTCTGACCCAGAAGCAGCAGGCGCTGCTGGCCGCCATCCCCGCCGAGGGTGTACCAGTCAAGGTGGCGTGCGAACTGGCCGCTGTGGGGAAGGCCGTTGTGCAGGGCTTGGTGAAGAGACGGCTTCTCCGTCTGGGTCCGGGCCCGGAGGTTAAGGGCACAGAGGTGGTCGGCAGCATTGCAGAGGGTGCCACGACCGGCCTGGTCCTCTCTGGAGAACAGCTGGATGCTGTCGAGCGGCTGATGCGGGACTATGAAAGCAGTGGTCTTGTCGAGCGGCAACTGTGGGGAGTCACCGGCAGCGGCAAGACAGAGGTCTATCTTCGCCTCACGGCCCGGGCCCTGAGTGAGGGCGGCGGGGCGATCCTGCTGGTGCCGGAGATCGCTTTGACACCGCTGATGATCGAGCGCGTGAGGGAGAGGTTCGGCGATCTTGTCGGGGTGATCCACAGCGGTCTGAGTCCCGCACAGCGTAGCCGCGAGTACGCTCGCATCGCTCGCGGCCAGGCCCGCGTGGTCGTCGGAGCACGCTCGGCCGTGTTTGCGCCGGTGGCAGGGCTTCGGTTGGTGATCATCGACGAAAGCCACGACAGCTCCTACAAGCAAGAAGAGGCGCCGGGATATCACGCCAAGGCGGTGGCACGACTACGGTTGGCGGACCGAGGAGGTCTTCTGCTGGAGGGTAGTGCCTCGCCTGCCGTCGAATCGATGGTAAGACCCGAAGAGTGCATCCGCATGACCGAACGCCCCAAAGGAGCCTTGCCCGAGCTAGAGGTCGTGGACATGAGGCACCAGGGTGGTGAGGGCATCTTGGCCGCACGGACGCGAGAGGTCTTGGCAGAGACGCTAAGGTTGGGCGAACAGGCGATATTGCTCCTCAACAGGCGCGGATACTCGGGTTTCGTGCACTGCGACTCATGCGGGCACGTCATGATGTGTGACGACTGCGAGCTATCCCTGACTTACCACAGCCACGCGCGCCGGCTTCTCTGTCATCACTGCGGGCGCTCGTACGCGCAGCCGCCGCTTTGCCCAGAATGCGCAGAGGCGCCCTTAGCCAGAAGCGGTCCTGGCACCGAGCGGCTGGCGGAAGAGGTCTCGCGATTGGCGCCGGCGGAACACGTGTTCAGGCTCGACTCGGACGTGCTAGGTAGCGGAGCGAGGGTGAGGGGAGTTCTGGAGAGGTTCGCTGGCGCCCATCCGGCCGTCCTGGTCGGTACGCAGATGGTGGCCAAGGGCCACGACTTCCCCGACGTTACCTTGGTCGTGGTAGCGGACGCCGACACCTCTCTGTACGTACCGGACTTTCGTGCGTCGGAGAGGACTTTCCAGTTGCTGACCCAAGTGTCCGGACGCGCCGGACGTGCTGACAGACCCGGCAGGGTCATCGTGCAAACTTGGAATCCCGAAGTACCCTGTATTAGAATGGCGCTTGCTCGTGAAGAGAGTGCCTTCTACGCCCGGGAGTTGGGTATCAGAGAGCGTCTTGGCTATCCCCCGTTCACTCGGCTCATAAGGTTGACCACGGTGGGGGATCAGGAACGTCGGGTAGAGCTCGCCGCGCAGCATCTGGCAGAGCGCCTTGGTAGACACTTCCCGGCTCAGGAGGTGCGAGGCCCCGCACGGCTTCCTTCTTTGCGGGGCAAGAGTCGATGGCACGTGGTGGTGTCGTCGCCGGACGGAGAGAGGGCCCGCGCCATTGTGGCGCAAGCCCTTGCCCAACTGAGTGAGCCTTACCGCAAGCGCGGAGTTGCGCTTTCAGTAGATGTCGACCCATTCGCATTCACATAGGGAGACTGTAAGTCGGTGAAAGTGCGCACTCTAGGTGATCCGGTGCTCAAGGAGCGGGCTAAGCCCGTCACGGCTTTTGACGAGAAGCTGGAACGACTGGCCGCCCAGATGGCCGAGACCATGGACCGGGAGGACGGGGTGGGTCTTGCCGCTACCCAGGTGGGAGTCTTGAGTCGAGTCATAGTCTGGCGTGACCCCGACGTTGATGATGCAGTCTACGTGTTTGTGAACCCGGCGATAACGGAATGCTCTGAGAGCTGTACCACCGCCGCGGAGGGTTGCCTGTCACTGCCCGGCGCGAGTGTGCAGGTGACCAGGCCTGATGAAGTCGTGGTGTCCGCCCATGATCTGCGAGGAGCGCGTTTGGAGGTTCGGCTGACTGGCTATCCGGCCAGGATAGTGCAACATGAGGTCGACCACCTTGACGGGTGTCTGATATTGGACCGCGCCGCTCCTGAGGAGCGGCGCCGGGTGATGAAGGAGTTCCGCGAACGGACACTGGCGACAGACAAGTGAACTACGCATTCGCCGGCACGCCTCTGTTCGCCGCTATTGTGCTGCGTGAACTGGTAGAGATGGGGCGGCCCCCTTTGCTGGTCATCTCTCAGCTCGACAAACCGCAAGGACGCGGCCAAGCAGGGAGCGCACCGCATGCTGTGCGGGAGGGGGCGTGTCACGGCCTGCACTGCATGCAGACCGATTACATCAATGCGCCGGAGGTCTTGGAACGGCTGAAGAGCCTTGGTATCGGCACCTTGGCTGTCGCTGCTTTTGGCCAGATACTGCGCAGGCCACTTCTTGAGACTGTCGACTGTGTGAACATACACGCCTCGCTACTACCCAAGTATCGTGGTGCCGCTCCCATCGAGCGAGCCCTTATGGCCGGGGAGAGCGTGACCGGAGTGAGCATAATGCGCATCACCGAAGGGCTTGACGAAGGGGCGTGGGCCGAGAAGGTAGAGGTCGCGGTGGGTCCGCGCATGGATGCCGGCGCCCTGGGGCGCATACTGGCGGTGACCGGGGCCGTCGCGCTGTGCGGCGTGTTGGACGCTATCGGCGACGGAAGTGCTCGGTGGACCGAGCAGGAGGGAGTCGCGACGTACGCCGCAAAGCTCTCGTCGGCTGACTACTCGCTTGACGTCGGTGGTGGATCGAAGCGGGCTCATGACCAAGTGAGGGCTCTCAGCCCGGCGGTCGGCGCGCGCGCCATGCTGGGAGAAACGGAGACGAAGATATGGCGCACGTGGCCCTACGGTGGAGAGGGGTTCGACGAGGTGCCGCCAGAGGCCGCTGAGGGAATGGGACGACCGGGCAAGATAGTGGTGACGGGCGGCCGGCTGTTCTTGGGGTGCCGGGAAGGCGTCCTGGAAGTGTTGGAGGTGCAGCCATCTTCCCGGGCGAGGATGACCACGGCGGCCTTCTTACGGGGTTACGCCGCGCGGCTGGGCCCTGAGCTGCGACCCGCGCCGGCGTCGACGTGTTGAGGCCTCAGGCGGGCTGAAAGGAGCTCCCGTGCCGATACCTGAAGCAGTTCGTCGAGAAGTCATGCTGTTGCCGTCCATCTTGTCGGCAGATTTTGCCCGGCTCGGAGAGCAGGTGCGAGAGGTCATGGACGCGGGCGCCAAGATAATCCACGTGGACGTGATGGACGGCCATTTCGTGCCAAACATCACCGTCGGCCCCCTGGTAGTGCGAGCGCTAGAGGCGGAGGTGCACGGCCGAGGCGGATACTTCTCTGTGCATCTCATGATCGAGCATCCCGAGGAATACGTGGAGGCCTTCGTCAAGGCCGGAGCTGACGCCGTGACCGTGCATGCGGAGGCTTGTACGCAGGTGTATCACGCGTTGGAGCAGATCCGAGCCCTTGGTGCGAGTCCTGGTGTGGCGATAAACCCTGGTTCGGACGTCGGGAGGGTGGAAGACCTTGCTGGACTTGTTGACCATGTTTTGGTGATGACCGTCAACCCCGGCTTCGGAGGCCAGGAGCTGATCGGCTCGGCTCTGGGCAAGGTCCCGCGGTTGCGGGACAGTCTGCCGGAAAGCGTCGCCATCGAAGTCGACGGGGGCGTGAACAGGAGCAATATCGGTCAAATCGTGAAGATGGGGGGCAACTGGGTCATCGCCGGATCGGCGGTGTTCGGCGCCCCTTCACCTAGCGCCGAGGTAAGGGCTCTGGAAACGCTCATGGTCGACGGTGGAAGTGTGTGATAGATTCTTAGCCGCTGTTTCGTAGTGCGAACGCAGTAGGTCTTCGGGGTCGGGTGTAATTCCCTACCGGCGGTCAAAGCCCGCGAGCCCTTAGGGGCAGACCAGGTGTGATTCCTGGGCCGACAGTCAAAGTCTGGAAGAGAGAAGACCGGAGTCGGACGTGTTGTCCTTCGCTCTGTCGACCCCTGGGCCGCTAGCCCGAGGGGTCTTTCTTTTGGACGATAGGGACCGTGAGTATCTGAACAGGGCGCTCGACTTGGCCGAGAACGGCCGGGGCCTGACTACCCCCAACCCCATTGTGGGCGCGGTCATCGTGCGCGACGGAGTCATCCTGGGTGAAGGTTGGCATGCGGGCCCCGGACTCGACCATGCTGAGATAGCGGCCATCCGTGACGCGGTGGGGGGCACAGGCGTCTCTGCTGCCGAGAGATCGGCTGACTTGCCATCCGGTGTCATGCGGTCTGCTTGCGCCGGGGCCACCATGTATGTGACCCTCGAGCCCTGCTGCACACAAGGACGCACTCCTCCTTGCACCACGTCGCTCATCGGGGCGGGGTTCGCCCGCGTGGTTGCGGCGGCCATAGACCCAAGCGCGGCTGTAGACGGTCGCGGCTTCGAGCTCCTCAGAGACGCGGGTATCACGGTGGAGGTCGCCGATGGAGCGATATCACAGCGAGCGAGGCGTCAGAACGACGGCCACAGGAAGAGCGTGACGAAGGGCCTTCCCTTTGTGGAGTACAAGTACGCGATGACCCTGGATGGCAGGGTGGCGACGGACAGTGGTGACTCCCGATGGATCTCAAGCCCTGAGAGTCGTTTGCTTGTCCACACATGGCGCGCTTGGGCTGACGCCGTGGTTGTCGGAGGAGGGACGATGGTAGCAGACGACCCCACCCTGACCGCGCGAGATGTTGAGTGTCGGCGTCAGCCTTTACGTGTGGTCATTGACAAGGAGTGCCGCTTGTCTCGCGACAGCAGTCTCGTGAGGACGGCTTCGGACGGCCCAGTGCTGGCTGTCTGCGGGGAGCTGGTCGGCGGCGAGCGTCTGTCAGAAGTCCGAGGATGGGGAGTGGAGGTCGCCGAGGTGGGATGCGACAGTCAGGGGGGATTGGATCCTCAGCAAGTGATGGGGCTGTTGGCGGAACGAGAGATTCAGACCGTGCTGCTTGAAGGAGGCCCGAGACTGGCGGGCTCGTGGTTGGCCGCGGGCCTTGTGGACAGAATCTCAGCCTTTGTGTGTCCGCGCATCGTGTCGGGTCTGGAGTGCACGGCGCCCTTCAGGGGGAAAGGAGTCGCGAGCATGCAAGAAGCCTTGGATCTTCAAGAAGTATCGGTGGTGGCAGTGGGGCCTGACGTCCTGGTCAGGGGCTATACGGGGGGGCCGTTCTGATGTTCACAGGGCTTGTGGAAGAGGTGGGGATCATCCGGCGGATCGAGCACCGAACGGGCGGTGCGCGACTGGTGATAGGGGCGGCAAAGGTGCTTGAGGCCACCAACGTCGGAGACTCCATCTGCGTCAGCGGAGCGTGCCTTACGGTAACTGCCTTGGGTAGCGACGATTTCGCGGCCGACTCGATGCCCGAGACCCTGGCGCGGACGACCCTCGGCAAACTAAGGACCGGTGCAGAGGTCAACCTAGAGAGGTCGCTGACCTGGGGAGGGCGACTGGGGGGGCATCTTGTCCTGGGGCACGTCGATGCAGTCGCTGTGGTCGAAGCGGTGGATCGCAGGGGTGAGTCTCTGGAAGTCCGTCTGCCGCTGCCGCAGGGAGTGGCCGCTTTTGTCGCCGAGAAGGGGTCGGTCACGCTTGATGGGGTGTCGCTCACGGTCATGTCCGTAGGACGAGGGAGCTTCTCTGTTGGTCTGATACCTCACACCGTGGAGGCCACGACGCTCCGTTCGCTGGCCAAAGGCTCGCTCATGAACATGGAGGCCGACGTTATGGCGCGCTATGTGTACCGAGCCTTGGAGGCGATGAGAAGCTCTGAAGTCTCCGGAACCCTCAGCACTGAGGGCCTGACCTTGGATCTACTCATTGAGAAGGGGTTCGCATGAAGGACGAGACAGGTTTCGCCACCATCCCTGAGGCACTGGAGGAGATGAAGGCCGGCCGCATGGTGGTCGTGGTGGACGATGAAGACAGGGAGAACGAGGGCGATCTCACGATGGCTGCCGAGTTCGTGTCCGCGGAAGCTGTGAATTTCATGGCTGTTCATGGGCGCGGTCTCATCTGCTTGGCACTCACCGAAGAGAAGGCCGGCGCGCTTCATCTTCATCCTATGGCCAGGGAGAACCAGTCGCGGTTTGGGACGGCCTTCACGGTGTCCATCGAGGCTCGGCAAGGGGTGACCACCGGTATCTCGGCGGCCGACAGGGCGCGCACCATCCAAGCCGCCATAGCTGCTGAGGCAAAGCCGGAGGATCTGGTGCGGCCGGGTCACGTGTTCCCCCTGGTCGCGCGCGAAGGCGGCGTACTAGCGCGCGCGGGACAGACGGAGGCGGCGGTCGACCTTGCTCGGATGGCTGGACTGACTCCCGCCGGTGTGATCTGCGAGATCATGAATGACGACGGCACCATGGCAAGAGTTCCGGACCTGAAGATCTATTGTGGGAGGCACGGTCTGAAGATGGTGACCGTGGCTGACCTCATCCGTTACCGGCGGCGCAACGAGAAGCTGGTGCGACAAGTGGCGACCGTACGACTGCCGACGGACTCCGGTGAGTTTGTGGCCCACGGCTACGAGAGCCTCTTGGATGGCGAGCAACATCTCGCGTTGGTGAAAGGCGATGTGGCCGGCAAGAAGGATGTGCTGGTGCGCGTCCACTCGGAGTGTCTTACGGGCGACGTGTTCCATTCTCAGCGCTGTGACTGTGGCCAGCAATTGGAGTCGGCGTTGGATAAGATCCAAGAGCAGGGCCTAGGTGTGCTTCTCTACATGGCGCAAGAGGGCAGGGGGATAGGCCTGCTCAACAAGCTCCGAGCGTACGAACTGCAGGAGCAGGGCCGAGACACCGTGGAGGCCAACGTAGAACTCGGATTTGCACCCGACCTGCGCGACTACGGTATCGGGGCGCAGATACTGGTCGACCTTGGGCTCAGCTCTATCCGGCTGATGACGAACAATCCTCGCAAGTTGGTGGGCCTGGAGGCCTACGGTCTGACGATAAGCGAGCGGGTGCCGCTGGAGATCAAACCGACAGGCGCCAATGTACGCTACTTGCGCGCGAAGAAAGAGAAGATGGGGCACATCCTGCACCACCAAGGACTGCAATACGCTGATGACGACAGAAAGGACAGAGAGGATGAGTAGCAAGGGACTAGTGTACGAAGGGATGCTGAAGGGCGAGGGACTAAGGTTCGGTCTGGTGGCGAGTCGCTTCAACGAGTTCATAAGCAGCAGGTTGATCGCTGGAGCGAAAGACTGCCTGGTACGCCACGGGGTCAACGAGGGCGATATCGACCTGGCCTGGGTGCCGGGTTCGTTCGAGATACCACTGGCGGCACAACGCATGGCGCGGAGCAAAGAGTACAGCGCACTGATCTGCCTAGGCGCAGTGATCCGCGGCAACACGCCGCACTTCGACTACGTGGCCGCCGAGGTCACCAAGGGCATAGCTCAGGTACAACTGGAGACGGGCATGCCGATCGCGTTCGGAGTGCTCACCACTGACACGATCGAACAGGCTGTGGAGCGTGCCGGTACCAAAGCGGGCAACAAGGGCTGGGATGCAGCTATGGCCGCGGTGGAGATGGCGAATCTACTAAGGGAGCTGGACAGCCCCAAGAAGTAGGGAGCTAGGCGACCTTCTGGACCTTGTGGGCCTTGAGGCACTTGGCGCAGACGTAGCTCTTGGCCGGCTTGCCGTCTACCAGGATGCGCACTTTCTGGACGTTCGGGTCCCAACGACGCGGAGTCGCGCGCATGGAGTGGCTTCTATTGCTGCCGAAGCTCGGTTTCTTGCCACATACTATGCACACCTTGGACATTGTTCGGCATCCTTCGTCTAGTTACGCCCAATCGGAGGTGCCATAGTATGCCGCAGACCCTGCCGTGCTGACAAGGGCTCGCGTCAACGGAGACCCCAGCACGCGTCGGTTACGGTAGAATACCTGCGCAGCGTCGGGACCTGTTTGGGGAAAGGAGACGGCCATCTTCACCAAGGACATGTCATTGATGGAGGCCCTGCAGGCCGATCCACGAGCCCGCGAGGTCTTTGCGGCACATGGTATGGGTTGTGTCGGTTGCATGGGGGTAAGCATGGAGTCCATCGAGGACGGGGCCAAGATGCACGGTATCGACCCGGAGATGGTGCTGGCCGAACTCAACCGGCTTGTCGCTCTGCCCGAGGAACGATCGAAATGAGTCCTACCTCCGCCTCCACACCGCAGCGCGGCAAGCGCACCGCGTCAGGCGCGCCCGTCGGGGGCGCCTTGGTGGTAACAGACAAAGCTATTGCCGATCTGGTAGGCCTCACAGTACTCGAATGCTATGGCATCGTGGGTATGGCGTCGCCCAACCTGCGCCAAGGGGTGGCGTCGCTTCTTTCGAAAGACCGCATTCGGCAGGGCATCAAGGTCACGCAAGGCAGTGACGAGGTGCACGTCAAGCTGTATGTCATCATAGAGTACGGGCTGAATGTGGCCGAGGTCGCCGGGAACGTCCGCTCGCAGGTCGCCTACAACGTCGAGAAGATGCTGGGCCGGCCCGCGACTACACTTCGAATCTACGTGCAAGGGGTCCGGGTTGGCGATCACTAATGGGGCCCCGCTTAGCGTCTCCCAGGTAAGAGCGCTTCTGGCCGCGGGCTTTCGGGCCCTAGAGACGCGCAAGCAGGAGGTCAACGACCTCAATGTCTACCCAGTGCCCGACGGGGACACAGGTACAAACCTGGCCCTGACAGTGCGCTCAGTGGTTGAAGCGGTCGGCCGGATGCAGGAAGGCCAGTCTTCACGCGAACTAGCCGGGACCATAAGCCAGGCAGCGCTCATGGGTGCCAGAGGGAACAGCGGAGTCATCCTTTCACAGATCATCCGTGGTGCCATGAACGTGGTGGGCGAAGCGGAATACCCAAGCGAAGCCACCATAGTGCATATGTTCCGAGAGGCGGCCGAGACCGCCTACAGAGCGGTCCGCCGTCCTGTGGAGGGCACCATACTCACCGTGCTGAGAGAGATGGCCGAGGCAGCCGAAAAGGCTCCAGAGGGGCTTGGCATCCAGGGCCTCATGGACCTGATCGTCGCCGCCGGGTGGAAGAGCGTGGAACGCACTCCCTCGCTGCTTCGCGTCTTGGCGGAGGCCGGCGTGGTAGATGCGGGCGGCTATGGTCTGGTCGTTCTCATCGAAGGCGCGGTCTACGGCTCGGGCGATTGGGAAGTGCCCATATCTGGGCGGGTCTCTCCAAGTGTGGCCGTCGGTTCCCTCGCGAGCGGCGACACGGGGGAGGACGAAGAAGAGAGCGAATTCACTTACTGCTGCAGCTTCTTGGTGACCGGCGAGGGGCTGGATCTGGCTGCGCTTGAGCGCGAGTTCGGAGCTTTGGGAGACAGTCTGCTGGTGGTCGGAGGCGACGGACAATTCAAGGTGCATGTGCACAGTGACGAGCCTGGCCAGGTGTTGAATCTGGCGACCTCCAAGGGTGTTCTAAGCGAGATAGAGATCGACAATATGAAGGAGCAGACGGCCGCTCGCACCAGAAGGCTGGCGGAGGCGGCGGACGGTTCTGCTATGCAGTTGGAAGAGGGCGTCCTCACTCAAGTGGTCGCGGTCGTGGCAGGGGAAGGCAACAAGCAGCTGTTCCGCAGTCTAGGTGTTGACTTTGTCGTGGACGGTGGGCAGTCCATGAATCCGTCGGCGCAGGATCTGCTGAAGGCTATCGAGGCAGCAAAGGCGGCCTCAGTCATCGTGCTGCCCAACAATGGCAATGTCATAATGACCGCCGAACAGACCCTCGCACTCACCAAACGTGAAGTACATGTGGTGCCGAGCAAGTCGGTTCAGGCCGGTCTTAGCGCGGCCGTGGTGTACGACCGCCGCGCTGCTGGCGACGAGAACGCCAACGAGATGAACGAAGCGCTTTCGAGAGTCGCGACGGGAGAAGTCACCAGAGCCGTCCGCGAGGCCCTGGTAGACGGGGTGAAGGTCAAGGAAGGCGAGTTCATTGGCCTCGTTGATGACAAGGTGATCGTCTCGGCGACTGACCTTGAGGCAGTCATCCAGACTGTAGTGGGCCGCTTGGTCGGCCCCGACAAAGAGATGCTCACGGCACTTCTTGGCGAAGGCGACCTCGGTCCTCAGGTGCGCGAGATCATCGATGGACTGCGTAAGAAATATCCGAAGGTAGAGATAGACATCCACGAAGGCGGACAACCATTCTATCCGGTACTGCTGGCTGCTGAATAGCTGGGGCGAGAGACAAATCGACAGCGCGGAGGTCAGGATGATCATCAACCGGCAAACCACTGCTATCGTTGCCGATTCCACGGCGGACTTGCCCGAGAGCATGAAGGCGGACCCGAATGTGAGTATGGTGCCTCTCACAGTGTTCTTTGGTGACGAAGGCTACCTGGACTGGGTCGAGATCCAGCCTGAGGAGTTCTACAAGAAACTCGCTGCTTCGCCGGTACTGCCTCGGACTTCGCAACCCTCGGCCGGCTCCTTCCTTGAGGAGTACAAGAAGCTGCGCCAGAAGTACGAGCGGGTGTACTCGGTGCACCTGAGCAGTCACCTGAGCGGCACTTGTGCAAGCGCGGAAGTAGCGCGCCAACAGATAGATGGCGTCGAACTGGTGGACTCAGAGGTCGCCACCTGCGGTGTGTCTCTGCTCGTCGATCGCCTGCTGGCGCTTATGGACAAGGGCGTGCCCGAGGAGGAGTTCAAGCAGTACATCGAGCACTTCATCGAGAACAAGCTGCTGCTCTTCATCCCCACCACCCTGGACCAATTGGCCAAGGGGGGGCGGATAGGAAAAGCGCAACACCTCATGGGTAGTCTGCTGAACGTCAAGCCCGTGCTCAAAGTCGAGGACGGAGTCGTTGATGTGCACAAGAAGGTCCGCGGCATGACGCAGGGCCTTGAGGCCATGCGGGACGCCATAGTGGAGGCCACCGAGCCGGGCAAGCCGGTATACATTGCTTTGGCTCACGGTCTGTCTGAGGAGCCTCTGGCGCAGTTGCGGCAGATGCTGGAAGCGGTCCCCGATCGTCAGATGGAAGTGAGGCTCTCGACGATCGTGGGAGCTGTTATCGGAGCGTACGCGGGCCCGGGCGCGGTAGCGGTCGCTGCCGTACAGTAATGGGTGTAGCCACAAGGGGTAGGTGCTACTACCCCTTGGGGAGCCTTCAGACGCTTGGAGATGGGGCGACGGTTGTCGCGCCTACCTCCAAGGCGGCCGTTGACCCAAGCCGGCTGGACAAGCCTGTAAGCAGCGTCCAGGGCGTAGGCAAGACCACTCAAGACAAGCTACGCGGTCTTGGCATCATAAGCATCAGGGACCTGCTGATGCACCTACCGTTCCGCCATGAACCTCCCTCTCGCTTCGCGGAGATCTGCGAGCTGAGAGTGGGGGAGGAAGTGACGCTCAAGGTGCAGGTTGTCTCTTGCTCGGTCAGAGAGACCAGTCGGCGTCGCGTGAAAGTCCTCGAGGCGCTGGTTAGCGACAAGAGCGGAAGCACCATAGCCACTTGGTACAACCAGTCATACCTTGAACCGGCCTTCAAACAGCGACCTCAGGTTCTGGTGCGCGGGGTGATGATGCGCAAGCGGGGGGGCTCTACGTTTCTCGTGAAGCGCCACGAGATCCTCGCCGAGAACCAGCAGAGCAGGCACATACTTGGTCTAGTGCCCGTATATCCCAGTACCGGTGACCTCAGCGTGCGGACCATCAGGACCCTGCTTCATCGTGTGGCACCTGAACTCCGGCACATGGTGGATCCCATTCCGGCCAAGATCCTTGCCCACCGGGGCTATGCCGGCAGATCGGAGGCCGTTTGGGCGTCGCACTTTCCGACGAGCCTCAAGGAGGCCCGGGCTGCTCGCGACCGGTTGGCTTTTGAGGAGCTGCTGCTACTACAAACCGCGGTTCTGTGGGAGAAGGCGAGTCAAGCACATCGGCGGAAGGCACGCGCTGTTCCTCCACCGGGGGCGCTCTCCGAGGGGTTCTTGCGCGGACTTGCTTATCTTCCCACTGGGGCGCAGTCGCGAGTGATCGGGGAGATCGAAGCCGACCTTTGCCGAGCGGTGCCCATGAGACGTCTGCTCCACGGGGATGTGGGCTCCGGCAAGACCATGGTGGCCGCCTACTGTTTGCTGCGGGCGGTCGAGCAGGGGGCGCAGGCGGCTTTGATGGCCCCGACGGAGGTCCTGGCCGACCAGCACTATCTGGGCCTGTCTGGTCAGTTGGGGGCCCTGGGGGTCAGGGTCGGCCTGCTAAAGGGGAGTCAATCGGCTTCGGAACGGCAGGCAGTGCGCGCTGCCCTTGAGTCTGGCGGGTTGGATGTGGCGATAGGCACGCATGCGCTGATTCAAGAGGGAGTGATATTCCGGGACCTGCGCGTGGCCGTGGTAGACGAGCAGCACCGTTTTGGGGTGCGCCAGAGAGATGCCATACTGGCGGCGGATCAGGAGGGCTATTGGCCCCACACCTTGCATATGTCCGCGACCCCCATACCCAGGACCCTCAGCCTCACTCTGTACGGCGACCTGGACATCAGCGTCCTGGACGAGATGCCGCCCGGTCGCCGGCCGGTCATCACGAGGCTCGTCTTCAGTGGCTCCGAGGGTGAGATGTGGGAGTTTGTCCGAGCGCGGCTGCGCGCTGGTCTTCAGGTGTACGTGGTATGCCCGCTGATAGAGGAGAGCGATAGTCTGCAGACCGCGTCGGCCAGTCAGACTTTCGCGGACCTTCAGGTGGGAGAGCTGCGCGGATTTCAGTTGCGGCTGTTGCACGGACAACTTTCGCCGAGCGAGAAGGCCTCGGCCATGGCCGCCTTCACCTGCGGAGAAGCCCAGGTGTTGGTCAGCACCTCCGTGATAGAAGTGGGCGTCGATGTGGCCAGGGCCAACGTGATGATCATCATGGGAGCAAGGCGCTTCGGTCTCTCGCAGCTGCATCAGTTGCGAGGGCGAGTCGGTAGGAGCGAGGAACAGTCGTACTGCTTTCTTATTGCCGAAGGGGAAGAGGGCGAAGCCTTAGAGCGCCTAGCCACGTTTGCCCGTACCTTTGACGGATTTGAGTTGGCCGAGGCAGACCTGGAAGCACGCGGCGAAGGTCAGCTGTTCGGGGAGCGACAGTCCGGACTGGGGGACTTGGAGGTCGCGTCGCTTCTCCGTGACCGCAAGCTGCTCGAAGACGCCAGGGTCGAGGCCAAGGGTATAGTCGATGGTCTTCAACAAACGAAGACAGACTGTGTGCTGGATCTGCTGTTGCAGGCTGCAGCGGCACGCTTTGGGGGTAGGGTCGGCTGGATGGAGCGAGTGTGAGCCCAAGGCCTCCTGGAAGGGTGCGCATAATCGCCGGGGCGCAACGCGGCAGACGTCTAGCCGTGCCGGCTCGCGGCGAAGTCCGGCCTACCAGCGAAATGGTCCGCGAGGCCGTGTTCGACGTGCTGGGGCCCGTGGGGGGCCTGAGGACGCTGGACCTATTTGCCGGGAGTGGAGCCTTGGGCCTGGAGGCTCTTTCCCGCGGGGCGGCCAGTTGCGTGTTCGTAGAGCTAGACGCTGCAGTGTCAGCGGTCTTGCGCAGCAACATAGAGCTCCTCGGCTACAAGACCTCCTGCCGCGTCTTGACGGCAGATTATCGAAGGGCTGCATCCGCGCTGGCGCGTTCTGGCGAACGGTTCGATTTGCTCTTTGTCGACCCGCCTTATAGAATGCTGGCGGAAGTCGAAGCGACGCTTTCGCCAACGGTTCCAGATCTGTTGGCACCCTTGGCTGTTGTAGTGATCGAGGGTCCGCGTTCGCTTCAGGCTGACTTTGGCCAATCACTCGTCTTCGAGCGGGACTACGGGGACACCAAGATCACTATGGTGAGACTAAAGGAGTGACTCTTGAACACCGCGCTCTGTCCGGGTACTTACGACCCAGTGACCATTGGTCATATTGATATCATCTCCCGCTGTGCCGCGATGTTCGACGAAGTAGTCGTGGCGGTGGTTGACGACTCGTTCCGCAAGAGCGTTCTCTTCACCGGCGAGGAGCGTCTGCAGTTCTTGGAGGAGTCCACCAAGCACCTGCCGAATGTAAGGGTCGTTGTGATGCACAACCTGGTTGTGGAGTTGGCCAGGGAGGTGGGGGCGCATGTTCTCGTAAAAGGACTACGTGCGCTGACGGATTTCGAGTACGAGTTCCAGATGGCCCAGCTCAATCGCAAGTTGGACCCTGACTTGGAGACGATGTACCTTATGGCGTCACCCGAGTACTCGTTCCTTAGTTCGAGCGGCGTCAAAGAGATAGCGCGATACGGTGGCAATGTCAGTGACCTGGTGCCGGAAGTGGTCGCCCGCCGTTTCGCCGAGATGTATTAGATAGCGGAGGAAATGTAGATGGACGTTCTCGTACTGATCGACAAGCTGGACGATCTGGTCCACAGCGCGAGCACGTTTCCCATGACCGACAAAGTCATGATCGAACGGGACGAGATCTACGACCTACTCGATCAGATGCGTGCCACCATCCCCGAGGAGATCAAGCAGGCGCGCTGGATAGTCAAAGAGCGCCAAGAGATGCTCCAAGAGGCAAAGGAAGAGGGTGACCGCATCCTCAGAGAAGGCCGCGAGGAAGCGCAGCGCCTGGCCAGCGAACAAGAGGTGGTAAGGCGCGCTCAACGTCAATCCGAAGAGATCATCCGTGAGGCGGAGGCCCGTGAGCGCGAGATACGTCTCGGAGCCGAAGACTATGCGGACGAGATCCTCAAGACGCTGGAGACCAACCTGGAGAGGTTCCTCGCTGCCGTGCAACGCGGGCGTGAGCGTCTTCAGACCGGACAGTCCGGCAAAAGCGGCACTCTTTCGCAGAAGACAGAGCGGCTCTAGGCCGGCATCGGTGGTTGTCTGTATCCTGCGGGTCTTCTGAGATGCATCTACACCTCGACGATCTCGGTCTCCGTGGGGGCCAGCGGCACACCTGCACTTGCAGCATGGACGTTGCGCCTGTGTTGTTGGGTGGCGCGAAGTACGAAGTCGTGGTATCCGACGGGGTGACAGTGTGCGTCGACCGCATAGCCGGCGGTTATCTGGTGCATCTGGAAATGGCCGCTAGGGTATTCGGTCCATGTGCGCGATGCCTCAAAGAGACGGCTCTAGACGTGGTGGCGGAGGAAGAAGAGTTCGTCCCTACAGCCGCCGGTGGATGGGAGGAATCGGAGTCCAGCCCTTTCGTAGAAGGGATGGTGGTGGACCTGTCTGGGCTGAGTAGGGAAACGCTGGTGCTGGGCATGCCCGAGAGAGTGCTATGCTCAGAGGAGTGCAGAGGTCTGTGTGTCCAGTGCGGAGCTGATCTGAACCAGGGCATGTGTGGCTGTGAGCCACTTGAAATATCAGGGCCGATGCGGTAAAAAAGTTCGGTTTTGCATTTGCGAATAGAGAGGCTGAGTATGGCCGTTCCCAAAAGAAAGACTTCCCGGGCACGTAGGGATGCGCGTCGTTCGTCACACGTGACGCCGGTTCCCACCGTGAACGAGTGCCCGCAGTGCCACAGCCCCAAACTGCCGCACAGGGTATGCCCTAACTGCGGCATGTACAACGGGCGTCAGGTTGTGGCGGTAGAGGAGTAGTCTAAGCAGATCAGGTGAGGCAAGAGGCGTCGGCCGGAGGAGGGCGAGAGAAAAGTGCAGATCGTCGTTCAAGAAGGAAAGGCGCTAATAAGTCTCATAACGCCGATCCAGGCGCCGGATGAGAACTTGAGGACCACTACGGTCCAGAGTATCTCGGGGCCGGTCAAGGTGTACTATCGCGACTATGAGGTCATACTCGTCGAGGCGCGCGAGGGGGCGCTCGAGATAATGCCTTCGTCCATAGGTGCCATCACCTGGACGGCCAAAGATCGTCGCTATCAGCTGAAGATCGCGGGATAGCGGAGCAGACATGGGTCTAGGATGTCGCGCGTGAGAGGCATTATGAAGACCGTCATTGGATCGAAGTACATCGGCGGAAGGTACTAGAGGACGCTGTCCATAATGGGCGGCGTCCTTTGTTCATCTGGGACTACCCCTAAGACCCGCTGTATCGCGGGGAGTGAGTGAGGAGGGTTTCATGGCGTCGACAGATCCCGCCAAGATCAGAAACGTCGCGGTGGTTGGCCACAGGGGAGCGGGCAAGACGTCGCTCGTTGAAGCCATGCTCTACACTACCGGGGGGAAGACACGTTTGGGGACGGTCGTGGATGGCACAACTGCCCTGGACCACGACGAGGACGAAATCAAGCGCCAGATGACGATCTCCGCCGGGCTGGCCTACATGGACTGGACCGGAAGCAAGGTCAACGTCATCGACACCCCCGGAGAAGCCTCGTTCATAAACGAGTCGCTCGGTGCGCTGCCGGTGGTCGAATCAGCCCTGGTGGTAATCAACGCTGTCACGAAGGTGGAAGTGCAGACCGAGCGGGTCTGGAAGCGAGCCAAAGAGCTGGGTGTGTCGAGGATCGCGGCTGTCAACATGATGGACCGGGAGCGGGCGGACTTCAGCGAAGCCGTCGAAGCCATGAAGAAGCGATTCGGCGATGAGGTCGTAGCCATCGCTCTGCCCATAGGCAAAGAGGGCGGTTTCAACGGGGTCGTCGACCTGATCACTTTGAAGGCCTACACTTACGCCGGGGTAGCCGCCAAGGGGACGGAGTGCCCGATTCCTCCAGACATGCAAGACGCCGTCGCCAAGGGTCGTGAGACCCTTATGGATCGCGTGGCCGAGGCGGACGACGCTCTACTCGAGAAGTACTTGGACGGACAGGAGCTGTCGACTGAAGAAGTGATCAAAGCCCTCAAGGCAGGTCTGGCTTCTGGGGCAGTGGCGCCGGTGGTACCGGTGGCCGCCACTAAGAACATAGGGGTAGACCGGCTTCTGGACGCTATCCTCGATGGACCTTCGCCGGCGGAGCGCGGGAGCCGGCAGGTAGTGAAGGGTGCCACCGGCAATGAAGAGACGGCTTTGGCACCGGACCCGGCAGGACCAGCGACGCTGTTTGTGTTCAAGACCATCTACGACCAGTTTTCTGGCCGCGTCAACCTAGTGCGGATACTTTCGGGCAAGATAACAACCGACAGCCATCTGCTCAACGTCAGGGCCAACGAGAAGGAGCGGACGGGCAACATCTTGCTCATGCGGGGCAAGGAGACAAAGGCCGTCGAAGAAGCGTCGGCAGGTGACATCGTGGCCCTCGCTAAGCTCAAAGACGCCAACACCGGCGACACTCTTTGCGACTCAGCTAGTGTGGTGCGCTTCCCCAGGTATGAGTTCGCGCCTCCGGCCATCTCCTTCGCGATCACGCCCAAGACTCGCGGAGACGAAGAAAAGGTCAGCAGCGGCCTTCGGCGTCTTACCGAAGAGGACCCCGCCATGCAGTTGAAGTTCGACGTGCAGACCAAGGAGATGGTTATCTCCGGCACCAGCCAGGTGCACGTAGAGGTAATCCTCGACAAACTCAAGAGACGTTTTGGCGTCGAGGTGGAACTGCATCCGCCGCAAGTTCCCTATCGGGAGACCATCCGCAAGAAGGCGAATGCCCAGGGCCGACACAAGAAGCAGACCGGCGGCCGTGGCCAGTTCGGTGACTGCTGGATAGAGGTGGAGCCTCGGCCGCGTAGCGAGGGCTACCTCTTCGAGGATGCCATCTTCGGTGGGTCCATACCACGCAACTTCATCCCGGCCGTGGAGAAGGGCATCGTCGAGGCCATGGAGCACGGCGTCATCGCAGGCTACCCGGTCGTAGACGTCAAAGTGAAGCTCTATGACGGTTCCTACCACGCCGTCGACTCCTCGGAGTTGGCGTTCAAGCTCGCAGGTGGACTAGCCTGGGATCACGCTATGACCGAGGCAAACCCCGTGCTACTGGAGCCGGTCATGAACGTCGAAGTGATCGCGCCCGAAGAGAACATGGGTGACATCATGGGCGATCTGTCTGGCCGCCGCGGCAAACCGCAGGGCAGCGAAACCCTGGGGGAGATGGATGTCATCAGAGCCCAGGTACCTCTGTCCGAGATGCTCACTTATGCGCCGCAACTTCGCTCGATGACTGCGGGGCGTGGCTCTTTCACCATGGAACTCGACCACTACGAAGAGGTGCCGGCGCACCTGACCGAGAAGATCGCGGCTGAAGCAAAGGCCAGAAAGGCGGCTCAATCTTAGCGAGTCGTTGCTTGGGGGCGACCTTGCCCCTGTCTCCTAGTAGGTCTTGATGGCGGCCCCGTTCTCGGGGCCGTCCTTCTTTTCGCCCTCGCAAAACCGGCCTCGTGAACGCACTGCGCATGTATTTTGCCGGCTGTGGGAAGGATGCCTGCAATGAATGTTGTATAGTTCAGCATATGCAACTCACGGCATTGCTGGAGGGCAGTTGGACGACGGTAAGCCACGTCGACTGAGCGATCTGTTGCGCGAGGGCTTTGACGGCTTCTCGCGCTCTCAGAAGGCCATTGCGCGCTTCATCATCGACCACCTCGAGGAAGTCGGCTACCTGAGCGCCGAGGAGTTGGGCGAAAGGGGCACTACCTCGAGCTCCACAGTGGTCAGATTCGCCCAATCGTTGGGCTTCCCCGGCTACCCGGAGTTGCAGAAAGCCGCCCGCGACGAATACCGGCTCGGAGCCACGGCACGTACGGTAGTCAGCGAAGACCAACTCGGCTTCACGATTGAAGAAGACGTACTTACCCGCTCCCTAAAGACAGATGTCCTGAGTCTTGAGGAGACGATAAGCAAGAACACCATGGAGCGCTTCAACCGAGCGGTGAACGCCCTTACGGGTGCAGGGCAGGTGCTGGCGGTGGGGCTCCACGAAGCGGCGATGGTCGCAGGGCATGCTGCGTACTTGTTCGAACTTCTCGGCATCCCATGTCAAGCCGCCACAGATGGTTCGGAGTCCAATGTCGCCCGCGTGGCCAGGATGGGCAAGGGCGATGTACTGCTGGCCATAGGGTTCCGCAAGGCCCACTCGGTCACTATCGCTTTCTGTGAGAGGGCCGCGGCCCAGGGCGCTGAGGTATTGGTCATCACCGACAACTCCCTTTCCGAGTTGGCGGACAAGGGCACCGTCACTCTCTACGCAGATATCGACTCCACTTTCTTTGTTCACTCTCTGGTGGGTCCGATCGGCCTGGTGGGCGCACTGGCCGCTGCCGTGTACGGGCGGAACAGGGACGTGCACGACGCACTGGTTCGGAGCATCAGGGATAGATCCATCGAATCGGGATGGCTTCGCTAGGCTGAGGGCACTTCATACCCGTTGAAGGGGTCCCAAGGCTCCGCTAAACTCGAAGACGGTGTATTCAGGCAATCCCTTGGTGCTAGCGCGCGGAGGTCAGCTTCATGTCCGGACACTCAAAATGGGCGGGAATCAAGCACAAGAAAGCGCTTGTCGACGCCAAGAGGGGCAATCTCTTCGGCAAGCTGGCGCGTGCCATCACGGTTGCCGCCCGCGAAGGCGGGGGCGATCCGGAGCACAACGCCACTCTAGCTACCGCCGTGCTAAAGGCCAAAGATGCCAACATGCCGGGCGACAACATCGAACGTGCGATCAAGAAGGGTACGGGCGCGGGGTCTGATGCCGAGACCTTTCATCACCTCACGTATGAGGGGTATGGTCCCGCCGGCGTAGCGATCTACGTGACCGCGCTCAGCGACAACAAGAACCGGACCGCGGCCGATGTCCGCTATATCTTCGATCGTAGCGGGGGCAAGTTGGGTACCGACGGCTCCGTCAGTTGGATGTTCGAGCGCAAAGGGGTGATCTATGTCGATGCGACGGGCAAAGACGAAGACACCATCATGACCGCGGCTATCGAGGCAGGTGCGGAAGACGTTTTCAGCGAGGGCGATTCCTACGAGATCCGTTGTGACGCCACTGAGTTCATGATCGTGCGCGCGAACCTTCAGGCAGCGGGTATCTCTTTTTCTTCCGCGGAAGTCACCATGATCCCCAAGAACACTATCGCTCTGGATGAGAGCGATGCACGCAAGACACTGAGGCTCCTTGACGCGCTCGAGGACAACGACGACGTGCAAGAGGTATTCGCCAACTTCGACATCCCCGACGAAGTCATGCGGGCCTTGGCGGGTTGAGAGGGTCTGCCCGGCTATGAACGAGGCGGCCGGCCGGGTGATACTAGGTCTGGACCCGGGCACCGCCTCCACGGGGTTCGGTGTGGTCTCTGTTGCAGGCAATCGTTTCCAAGCGCTCGACTTCGGTGTTATCGAGACCCCTGCAAGTCTGGCGATGGAGCAGAGGCTGGAGATCATATTCGCGCAGGTGGGAGATATCCTGAGCAGGCACCATCCAGACGCGACTGCCGTGGAGTCACTCTTCTTCAACACCAACGTGAGTACGGCTCTGGCCGTAGGGCACGCTAGAGGCGTCGCCCTCTTGGCTTGTTCGCGAGCGAGCTGCGCCGTCTTCGAGTACACTCCGCAGCAAGTGAAGATGGCCGTTGTCGGCTATGGCAAGGCGTCAAAAGAGCAGGTGATGGAGATGGTGCGGGTACTGTTGGGACTTCAGCAAGCTCCGAGACCCGATCACGCGGCCGACGCCCTCGCGGTAGCGATCTGCCATTCCAACACCCTGGGCATCCGTGACAGAATCTCGGCAAGCGAAACCCGCGGCCGCACCGGAGGGAAGAGGACGTGATCGACAGACTGCGCGGAGTGATCCTGGCCAAGGGCGCCGAAGGCGTGGTAGTCAGCGCTGGTGGAGTAGGCTTCCTTCTGGACGTTTCCTCAATCACGCTCAGGGACGTGCCCGCGGTTGGAGAAGAGGGCGAGATCTTCACCCACCTTCACGTCAGAGAGGACGCCATGCAGCTCTTCGGGTTCTCCACCGAAGAAGAGCGGGAGTTGTTCCGTATGTTCCTGAGCGTCAGCAAGATCGGCCCAAGATTGGCGTTGGCTGCACTGTCGGCCAGGCGGGCTCCCGAGCTTAGGAGAGCTCTGGCATCTGGAGACGTGGCCTTGTTCGCCTCGGTGCCGGGAATCGGCAGAAAGACGGCAGAGAGGATAATCCTTGAACTGCGCGAGAAGATGGGTGATGCGGGCCAGACGGGAATCGGCGTCTCGGGCGAGGGAATTGACGAGTCGGCCGAAGCTGTCATGGTGGCCCGCTCCGCCTTGGTTGAATTGGGCTACACGGTCCTGGAGGCGGATAGGTTGCTAAGCTCGCTCGACCCAGGACTGCCGGTGGAAGAACTGGTCAGACGCGCGCTCGGGAGGACGTCTTGACTTCTGAGGACGGAGTCGAAGTGGGCGACTTGGATCTGCAAGACACCTTGCCCGGAGACAACGAGCGCCTGGCCGACCCAGAGGTCGTCTCTCAAGAGCAGGACCTTGAGCGCACGTTGCGGCCCCGGTCCCTGGATACCTTCGTGGGGCAACCGGTTCTTAGGGAGCAGCTGCAGATCTTCATCGAAGCGGCGACCTCGCGTGGGGAACCACTGGACCATGTCCTCTTGGCCGGACCACCGGGCCTAGGAAAGACCACCCTGGCCAATATCATCGCGCTTGAGATGCGGGTGAACATCGTCACTACTTCGGGTCCGGCTCTTGAGCGAAAGGCCGACATGGCAGCTATCCTCACTCATCTGCAAGAGGGGGATGTGCTCTTCATCGACGAGATCCATCGGCTTAACAGGGCAATAGAGGAGATCCTCTATCCGGCGATGGAAGATTTCGAGATCGACATCGTCATAGGGCAAGGGCCTAGCGCACGCACGATACGATTGGAGCTTCCCAGGTTCACGCTGATAGGAGCCACGACTCGGTCCGGGCTTATCACGACCCCTCTGCGCGACCGCTTCGGCTTCTCTCATCGTTTGGACTACTACTCGGTGGAAGACTTGGCTCATATAGTGAAGCGCTCCGCGGACATCCTGGAAGTTAGCATCGACGACGAAGGGGCGCGCTCGCTGGCCCTGAGGTCGCGGGGCACTCCCAGGATCGCCAACCGTCTGCTACGACGCGTCAGGGACTTCGCCCAGGTGCGCCATCAGGGTAGTGTCACGTCAGACATAGCGCTGGAGGCGCTACGGCTGTTCGAGGTGGACGACGAGGGCCTTGATAGGGTCGACCGCGAGATACTGACCCTGATACTGCACAAATTCGACGGTGGGCCGGTCGGGCTGTCTACCCTGGCCGTGGCCATCGGTGAAGAGCCAGACACCATAGAGGACGTCTACGAGCCCTTCCTGCTACAACGCGGATTCTTGATGAGAACCCCCAGGGGCAGGGTTCTTACCCGTCTTGGGTACGAGCATTGCGGGGCAGAGCCGCCGTCGCAAGCCCGGCCCGCTGAGCCTGACAAGCTCTTTCCGTAGGCCGGCGTACCGGGACCTGTAGAGCATGAAGCTTCTACTTCATCTGTGCTGCGGACCTTGCGCTTGTGGGGCTATCCCCTTCTGGCAGAAGAGAGGGGACGAGGTCGTCGGTCTCTACTACAACCCCAATATCCATCCCCTGTTGGAGTACCGGCGCCGTTTGGAGGGCGCAAGGGAGACGGCTGAAGTCATGGGCGTCCGGCTCGTGGTCGACGCGGCCTACGACCCCCAGGCCTGGTTCGCTAGCGTGAGCGCTTCGGAAGGGTCGCGTTGCGAACGCTGCATAGGCATGCGCATGGAGAGGACGGCCGAAGAGGCACTGGCTGTAGGTTGTCAGGGGTTTTCGACCAGCCTGTCAATAAGCCCTTGGCAGGACCATGAGGCTATCAAGAGGGGTGGCGAACTGGCTGCCAGGAAGCACGGCGTGGAGTTCTTCTACGAAGATCTGCGAGCGCATTATCCGGTCTCGCGCAGTCTGAGCCGGGAGCGAGGGATCTACCGGCAGAAGTACTGTGGGTGTCTGATGTCGGAATGGGAGCGCTACCGTGATAAGTAGCGCCCTTCGCGCAGGGCGTGCGGCGGGGGAGGACGCTTGAGGATAGAGGAACTGGACTTCGAACTGCCGCCCGCGGCGATAGCGCAGCGCCCTGCCGAGCCTCGCGATTCCTGCAGGCTCATGCATCTCACAGACGCTGGCTCGACTGATCATCTGGTCTTCTCCAGCCTACCCAGTCTGCTCCGGCCCGGCGATGCGCTCGTCTTCAACGACTCCAAGGTGCTGCCGGCCAGGGTGATGGCGCGAAAACCAAGCGGGGGCACGGTGGAGTTGCTCTTTCTGAGGACTACCGGTGGGGCCAACGGTCTTGACAGCGGGTGTTGGGAAGCTCTGGTGCGGCCTTCGCGCCGGCTACGCGCAGGCGGTTCGATGATAGTGGCGGAGACCGAACACCTGGAGTTGGTGGAAGAGCTGGGCGAGGGACGCTGGCTGGTGCGCCACGCCGAGGGCCGATCCCTGGTGGAGTTGATGGAAGTTCACGGCCGTTTGCCGCTTCCACCATATGTCGAGACGTACCCCGAGGAACCGTCGGTGTACCAGACGGTGTACGCCTCCGTGCTCGGCTCAGCAGCGGCCCCGACTGCCGGTCTGCATTTCACTGCCGGTCTGCTTCAGCACCTTGCGGCTGCGGGAATCAGGACTGCTTGGGTGACGTTGCACGTCGGGCTGGACACGTTCCTGCCCATAAGGGAGGACGTAGTGGAGCAGCATCGCATCCACACAGAGTCATATGCGGTGCCTGCCAGGACCGTCGAGATCATGCGGGCCACGCGCGGCGCCGGCGGGCGCATCATAGCCGTGGGTACCACAGTGACGCGGGTTCTGGAGACTCTTTCGCAGACGGGTGCGTTGGATGATGCGGGGCCGCATGCGGCAGTCAGTGGCTCCACAGCCATCTACATAACGCCTGGCTACGAGTTCAAAGCCGTGGACGCCCTGCTCACCAACTTTCACCTTCCCAGGAGCACCGTGCTCGCTCTGACTATGGCTTTTGCCGGAATACAGAGACTGCGGGCCGCGTACGCGGAGGCCCTTTACCTGGGCTACCGCTTCTTCAGCTTCGGCGATGCCATGCTCATCGACAGGACTACGGCGGACACTGCCCACGAAGGCTATGGTCGTGAATAGTCTCGACGGCCTCCCCGACTTCCCTTGGCATTTGGAGGCTGCGGACGGCGCGGCGCGTGCCGGATTGCTGGTGACGCCTCGCGGACCCGTGCTGACCCCTTGCTTTATGCCCGTGGGTACGAAGGGGACTGTGAAGGCCATGCCACCGGAGCGGCTCCTTGCGATCGGAGCTCAGATCATCCTGGCCAACACCTACCATCTGGCGCTCAGACCGGGCAGCGAGACGGTGCGCGCACTCGGTGGCCTGCATAGATTCATGGCATGGGAGGGACCGATACTCACGGACAGCGGGGGGTACCAGGTCTTCAGCCTGCGAGACACGGTCCGAGTGGACGACAGCGGGGCGGAGTTCCTGTCCGTTTACGATGGCTCCAGACAAGTATTCACGCCGGAGAGGGCCATGGCGGAGCAGCAGGCACTTGGGGCGGACATGATCATGTGTCTGGACCAGTGCCCGCCTGGAGGGTCCGAGCACAAGCGCGTCGCGGAGGCGGTGGAACGGACCACTGCCTGGGCTAGGCGCTGCAAAGTGGCTCATCAGAAGCGCGACGGTCTGGGCACCGACGGGCCCCAGATGCTACTGGGCATCTCTCAGGGCGGGGTCTCGCCAGTCCTCAGAAAGCGCAGTTTGGAGTCGTTGTTGGAGATAGGGTTCCCGGGATACGCCATAGGAGGTCTGTCGGTGGGTGAAGACCGGGAGGCGATGTTAGACGCGACGGAACTTGCTACGAGTCTGATGCCCAAGGAACGCCTGCGGTACTTCATGGGCATTGGTGACCCCGGGGGACTTGTCGAGGCGATCGCTCGCGGCGTTGACATCTTCGACTGCGTGCTTCCGACGCGCACGGCGCGGATGGGTACGGCCTTCACCAACGAGGGACGGTTGAACCTTCGCAACTCCGTACACGCGCTATCTACGGAGGCGCTGGAGGCAGGCTGTACCTGTACTGCCTGTACCAGCTTCACCCGCGGGGCGATAAGGCATTTCATCATGCAGAAGGAGATTCTGGGAGTATCTCTGCTAACCGAGCACAATCTCCTGCATCTTACGCGCTTGGTGTCTGATGCGAGGCAGGCCATAGTCGAAGGGCGTTTCACCGCCTTCCACAGGAACTACAAGGGTGCGTGATAACATACCTAGTCACGCTTAGGCAAGCGCTCCGGGAACCCCGGATCTGTATCGATAGAAGGAGGGTGCGTTGAGTACCAATTCGATCTACATGTTGGGCATTTTCGTGGTCTTCATAGCCGTGTTCTACTTCATGGCTATAAGGCCTCAATCAAGACAGCGGAAGGCCCATCAGGAGATGATGAACTCTCTCGCCAAAGGCGACGTTGTCATGACCGGCAGCGGTGTGTACGGCAGGGTCGTCAAGGCGGACGACACTGTGGTGGAGATCGAGATCGCCAAGGGCGTCACTATGAAGGTGGCTCGGCGCGCTATCGCGGACATCATCAGGGACAAAGAGCGTGCCAAGGCGTTCGCGCCCAGCGGTACCGGCTCAAAGGGTTCGCGCGCAAGCCAGCCCGCCGTGGAGGAAGAGACCGGCATCGTGGAGTCCGAAGACGACACCACGCAGAGCTAGGTAGTAGCCGCAGAGAGTCCTGTTTGACACGCTGATGTGCGTGACCTATTCTCGGTCACTGTGGCCTGGCGGGCGCATGTCTCGAAAGCCTGGGTATCTGCTGAGTCCGATGCTGGTAGGAAGGTGATTACTTGTCCGCAAGAAAGCGCGACATACTGGTCCTAGTACTGGTGGCGGTCCTGCTTGGGGCGATGGCGTATTTCGCCTTCCCTCTGTCCAAGACCAACCTCGGCCTCGATCTTCAAGGGGGTCTGTCGGTCATCTTGCAGGTCAAGGAGAAGGACCAGACAGAGGACAACGCCGACAAGGTCGAGCAGGACATCCAGGTGATCCAGGACAGGGTGAACAAGCTTGGAGTGGCCGAGCCGGAGATCCGGCGCTTGGGTAAGTGGCAGATAAGTGTGCAACTGCCCGGCATCCAGGACCAAGAGCGGGCTCTGGAGATCATAGGCAAGACTGCGGTGCTGGAGTTCTTCGCGGTGAGTGACTTCGGAGACCCGTATGCCACGGAGGCTGAAGCTCTTGCTTCTGCCGGAGTACAGAGCGTGGACGATCTTGCTGAGGGCCAACAGCTCATCTACTGGCCCATGACCGAGGGCCAGCAGAGAGCGGCTGACGAGTACTACATAGTCAAGGCCAAAGCCCCGGTGGACGGCTCCATGCTCAAGGAAGCGGCCTGGGACAGCCAAGGTAACGCAGGCACGGGTTACAGAGTCACCATGGACTTCAACGGCACGGGAGCGAAGGCTTTCGCAGACATCACCAAAGAACTCGCCCAAATCGGCGAGGCCACCGGCGTGACGCAGCAGTTGGCCATCGTGCTCGACGGGACGGTGGAGTCTGCTCCCACTGTGGAAGAAGAGATTTCGGGCGGTAGCGCTGAGATCACAGGGAATTTCACTATGCAAGAGGTCAAGGAGCTCTCTTTGGTGCTCAAGACCGGCGCGCTGCCGCTGACCCTGGAGCCGGTCAGTCAGAATGCTATCGGAGCGACCCTGGGCAAGACTGCCCTCAATCAGGCCCTCATCGCAGGCGCGATAGGCCTGTTGCTCATCATGGTCTTCATGATCGCCTACTACCGACTCCTTGGCGTAGTGGCGTGCGTAGCCCTGGTAATTTACGCTGTCATCTTCATGGGCATCCTCAATGCCATCAACGCGACCATGACCCTGCCCGGCATCGCCGGCATGATTTTGACCCTTGGCATGGCCGTAGACGCCAATGTACTCATCTTCGCGAGGATGAGAGATGAGGTAGCGGCAGGCAAGACCATCGGAGCCGCCACCGGTGCAGGCTTCAAGAAAGCCTTCCGGGCCGTGTTCGACTGCAACATGACAACAGTATTGACCGCCATCGTTCTATTCCTCACGGCTACCGGCGGCATCAAGGGCTTCGCGTTGACCTTGCTCATAGGTGTCCTCTTGTCGTTCTTCACGGCCGTTGCCGTCACTCGGTCGATGCTGAATCTCCTCAGCGGATGGCGTCCCTTCCGTAGCCACAAGCTGTTGGGGCTTCACGTGGCAAAGGATCGAGCCACTTCGACGAGCGCGGGAGGGCGGTCATGAGGGTCTATCACTTCATGCGATACAAGTGGTGGTTCCTGGGCTCTCTGACCGCCGTGACGGTATTCGCCATTATGGCGATATTCGTCTTGGGCTTGGATTTTGGCATCGACTTCAAGGGCGGAGTGCGCATGGAGTTCTCCTTGCAGGAGGAGGCCTCTGTAGATGACATCCGCGAATTGGTGAGTGACGCAGGCGTGTTCGAACCCGTAGTCCAGTCGGTGGGCACGCCCGAGAGTGGCAGCGCCTTCATGATCACCGCCCAGGCCATGACTCAAGCCCAGATCGACAGCGTCAAGGCCAGTCTGACCGCGGACTACGGGCTTGATGCGCAGTCGACCGCCGTGGAACAGGTAGGTGCCAGCTTTGGCAAGAGCACCACCAACATGGCCTTTGTGGGTGTGGCCCTGGCTATAGTCTTCATAATCGGTTACCTGTGGTTCAGGTTCGAACTCAAGTTCTCTATCCCGGCGATTTTCGCTCTGATCCACGACGTAGGCCTCACTCTGGGCATATATGCCATTGCGAATCGGTTGGTCACGTCTGCGACGGTGGCAGCCATCCTTACGATCTTGGGCTACTCCGTCCACGACACCATCATCGTGTTCGACAGGATGCGGGAGAACACGCTCCTCATTGGTAAGGGTACCTACGGGGACATGGTGGATCTATCCATCCGCCAGACCATGGTCCGGTCGATCAACACCACTGTTGCTCTGCTACTGCCGTTGGTGGCGATCTTGATCTTCGGAGGACCGACCCTGAGGGACTTCGCCATGGCCTTGACCATCGGCGTTGTCTCGGGTACGTACTCCTCCTTCTTCGTTGCCGCCCCGCTGGTTACCATCTTGAAAGAGAGAGAGCCGGAGCACAAGAGGCGTCTGGCTGTAGCTGCGGCCGCCGGGCAAGGGTCGCCGCTTACCTCCACCCCAACGACCCTCACAGGTGTCACTCCGTCGTCGGGGGACATCAAGGGCGTGTCTGGGAAACCAGGACAGCGCGGGAGAACGTCCAACTCCGGAAAGGGCAAATCGTCCAAGGGGCGGTCGGGTAGGCGTTAGCTGGCTACCGACGTCTCGCTAAGGGGAGGACTTGAGTGGCAGAGAACGCGGACACCAAGAACGCCGCGACGACCAGAGCCGGAAGCGTCCAAGGACTGAAGGACCTCATCGAGCGGACGTTTCTCGCCGGCATGGGAGCAGCGGCCCTCACCAAGGACCGCATCCAAGAGCTGGTGGAGGAACTGGTCAACAAGGGCCAGATGAACGCTGACGAGGGTCGCGAAGTGGTCGAGAGGCTGGTTGAACGCAGCCGCGAAGAAGCCCGCTCTGTTCTGAAGAAGGCAGATTCCTCGCTTCACAGCGCGTATCGCGAACTGGGGCTGGGCTCGAAGCAGGACTTGGAAGGCCTGGCTCTGCGTGTAGAACAGCTGGAGCACAGGGTAAGACTGCTAGAAGAGCAGGCTGATTCCGGCGGCGCGAAAGACGCGTAAGCGATCGGACGGCCAGGAGCCTGCTGACCTGCGAACTGCTCAGTAGGGGGCAGGCATGACCGCTCCGCAGATCAGGCATCCGAGCTTCGTCACCAGGCTCCGCAGCCTGGAGCGGATGCGTGAGATAACCGCGGTCGCAGTCAAGCACGGTTTTGGCTACTTCTTCGAGCGCCATCGTCTGCAGACTCTGCTGCCGCTGGGCCGTCGCCGCCGCGAACACCTTCCTGCCCAGCGTGGCCGCCACGTTAAGGAGATGCTCGACGAGCTGGGACCGACCTTCGTCAAGTTCGGCCAGGTGCTCAGCACGCGCCCAGACATTGTGCCAAAAGACATCCTTGAGGAACTCGTCAAGCTTCAAGACATGGTGACCCCGCTCTCGTTCGATGTCGTTGAGCGAGTGATATCCGAGGAGTTGGGTCTCAGCTTAGAAAGGGCCTTTGAGAGTTTTGAGACGGAACCGATGGCGTCCGCGTCCATCGGACAGGTACACGGAGCGGTACTGCCCGGGGGCCAGCGCGTGGTCGTAAAGATCCAGCGTCCGGAAGCGCCAAAGTCTATTCGGCGCGACACGGATCTCATGCTGCAGCTAGCCGAGATCCTAGAGAACAGGGTGGACCTGGGCTTTTCGCCCACAGGCCTCGTGCAGGAGTTCGCGCGTTCGGCCAGCCGTGAATTGGACTATGGACTGGAGGCGCGCAACGCGACGCGCTTCGCCATCAATCTGCGGGACAACGAGAATGTCGTCGTGCCCCAGATCTTCAGGCAGCATTCGACCACCCGCGTGCTCACCATGAGCCGCATAGAAGGACCCAAGCTGACCGCCCCCGAGGTCCTGTCTCTCCCCGCCGCCGAGCGCAGGCTCTTGGCTGAGAACATCGCCGAGTGTTGGTTCAGGCAGGTCTTGGACGACGGGTTCGTTCATGCCGACCCGCATCCAGCTAACCTGGTCTCTCTGGGCGACGGCCGCTTTGGCATCTTGGACTTCGGCATGACGGGCACGCTTCGCTCTGACGATCTGGAAGAGGCAACCAGGTTGTTCCGGGCGGCCATGCGCTGTGACGTTCCCGGCATAAAGCGTGCTCTGAAGCGGCTGGGGACAGACTGGAATCCGTCCTCAGATGGCATGGTCACGGAACTTATCGAGGAGAGCTTCGGTAGGTACTTTGGCGTGTCGCTCAGCGACGTAGACGCCGGTTCCATGTTTCATGACATCTTTGACATCATATACAGCCTTCGTCTTCGCCTGCCGAGTCGGTTCCTGCTCCTGGACAAGGCAGCCCTTACCCTAGAAGGTGTCATAGCCCAGTTGGCGCCCGATCTCAATCTGTTCGACGTGGCCAGACGCCTGTCAAGAGACTTCAAGGCCAGGCTGGCCGACCCTCGTCGCATCGCCGATAGGGCGCGCCGACGCACTGCCGAGTACGCGTATCTCCTCGCGGACTACCCGGTGCTGCTGCACGATCTCATAGAGGAGGCGCGCTCGGGCGAGTTGGAGATCAAATACCGCCATACTGGACTCGAGGCGATCACTCACCGCTTGGACTTGGTCATGAACAGGCTGGTGGTGGCCTTGGTGAGTATCGCTCTGGGGGCCACGGGGACGGCGGCTGCGATCATGATAGACGGGGGCCCACACGTAGCAGGCATATCTGCCTGGGGTCTTCCGGGTTTCGCAGGATCCCTGTTCTTTGGCATCTGGTTGATCTGGGCCATCCTGCGCTCCGGCAGGCTGTGATGTTCGCGGGACGGACCCGCGACCGGCAGCGTCCGTCCATGTAGGTATAGTTGTCGGTGAGATGACTGAGTCCGCTCCTCCAGATAGCACCGTCTGGGCGGTGAATCGTTGCTCGTGGCGCGAGGCCAGCGTGCTCGCCCGCGAGCTCACCGTACCGCAAGTGGTCGCCATGGTTCTTGCGGGCCGAGGTCTATCCGATCCTTCTGCTGCTCTCGAGTTCCTGGACTGCAGCTTTCCCCTACCAGATCCCTTCCTCTTCGCCGACATGCAGGCCGTGGTCGGCACCCTCCTTTCGGCTCTAGACGCTAGGCGGAAGATCGTGGTCCACGGAGACTATGACGCCGACGGCATCACGGCCACGGCTTTGCTGTTGCTAGGGCTCCGCGAACTCGGAGCAGACGTCGATTGGTATCTGCCCAGCCGCTTCAAAGAGGGATACGGCCTGTCTCGCGCGGCCGTAGAGGCGATAAGTGCCGGCGACGCCGGTGTTCTTGTCACTGTGGATTGCGGGGTCAACTACCCCGACGAGGTGGCACTTGCCAGGCAGTCGGGCCTAGAGGTGGTGGTCGTTGACCATCATGAGCCAGGACCACGCCTGCCGGACTGTCATCTGATTCACCATGCCAAAGGAGAGTATCCGCACAGTGATCTGTGTGGAGTCGGGCTGGCGCTGAAGGTCCTGCATGCATTGCACGTGGAGCGGGCCGGCGCCGAGCGCGATAGGTTGCCCGTGGAGTTGGCACGCCATCTCGACTTGGTAGCTATCGGCACTGTCGCCGACCTTGCCGCCCTGCGCCACGAGAATCGCTACTACGTCAGAGAAGGGCTAAAGCTCCTCAACGTGGGGCAAAGGGTGGGTCTACGCGCACTCGCCGAGGTCTCAAGTTGCGTGGGGGCAATCGACGCCGGCACGGTAGCCTTTCGCTTGGCGCCCCGTTTGAACGCGGCCGGCAGGCTGTCGGACCCGTCGCCGCCGCTGCGCCTCTTACTCACTGAGAATACAAACGAAGCCAGGAATCTGGCGGTTGCTTTGCATGATCTGAACGGAGCCCGCCAAGATCTGGAAAGGACCATGTTCGAAGCCGCCCAAGAGCAGGTAGCGGCTCTGCCGCTCATGCCTTCCGTCCTGGTGCTCGCCGCCTCTGACTGGCATGAGGGTGTGGTGGGCATCGTCGCCTCGCGCATGGTCGAGCAGTATGGCCGTCCCACAGTACTGCTGGGCGTACGTGAGGGGGTGGCAAAGGGCTCCGGTCGGAGCATACCCGGCTACGATCTACTTGAGGGGCTAACCGCATGCGAACATCACCTCACGATTTTTGGAGGACACGCTCAGGCGGCCGGTCTGACCTTGGAGGCCACCAACGTCGATGCACTACGGCGAGCGCTGCAGGAGCATGCGGACTCGGTACTCTCTCCGTTCGATCTAGTGCCAAGGTACAGGGCAGATGCGGTGCTCACCGCCGAGGAGTTGAACGCAGAGACGGCCTTGGCGCTTGCGCGCCTTGAGCCCTTTGGAAGTGGCAACCCGACGCCGCGCTTCTTGCTTGTGGACACTGTGCTGCACAACGTCGCGACGACTCGCAACGGGCTGCACCTGAGATGCCGCGCGCAGGTGGGAGGAGTCAAGATCCCGGCGATAGGCTTCAGAATGGGCGCCCGGGCCGACTTCGCGGCTGGCTTGAACCCCGGCCTCCTGGGTGCACAGCTGAGAGCGGATGACTGGCAAGGGTCGATGCGGGTGCAGTTGGTCTTGGACCGACTGTCTGCGGTGCCACCGTGCTCGGAGGTGTCCGATGCCGGGGTCCCTTCGTGTCAACGGTCGGAAAGTGAAGAGGATGCGAGGGCGACTTCGGCTCCAGGGGCGGCGGCGGTATGGCCGCCTGACACACGAGATCTGCGGGGTCACCCTGGGCGGGTGACAGCCCTGGCCCAGATCCTTGCGACTCGTGAACGGGCAGTCGTGTTCGCTGCGTCCGTATCCAGAACGGCAGAGAACCTCGGGAAGAGGCTTCCGGTGGAGTCGCTAGCTGGTGGACCTGTCGCGTATGTTGAACGCGCCTGCAAGGTGGACGACGTGCCCGGCGACTACAGCCTGGCGGTAGTACAGTGGGAGAACGCACCGGCACTTGCCTCGTCTCCACGGGTCTGGGAGCACGTCATAGCATTCGATCCACCGTTCGGCGCCGACCAGACTCACGCGGTAGCGGCATTGGCTGAGCAAGGAGCGGCCGTTCACCTCATGTACGGGGAGAAAGAGCGCAAGGAGACCGCTGCTCTGCTGAAGTACCTTCTCCACCCGCGCTTTGCGATGGTTTGCGTCTACAAGGCCATGGAGGTTTACCACCTAGGTTCTCTGGAATGCCGCTCCAGGGCAAATGCACTAGCGTGGGAGAAGGCCCGCGTGGTTCTTACACGAAGAGACCTAGACAGAGCGGAGGCTACGCTCCAAGACCTTGGTTTGGAGCGCCAGTTGCCGGGAAAGGCTAAACTTGACGCACGGCAGGTCGCCGTATACCGGGAGGCTGAGGCGGAATACGAGGAGAGCGTGAGGTTGTGCCTGACTCTGTGAAGGCATCGGGGTCACCAGTCGGACAACGGGGGAGTGCAGTCACCAATGGTGACCTACATTCAGATGAGACCCCTTCAGTCCTGACGGAGCTCTTTGAGAAAGTAGCTTCGTACAACCCGTCCTTTGATCGGGACCTGTTGGTACGCGCTTTCCGAGTGGCCTCCACGCAGCATTCGGGGCAATTGAGGGCCAGCGGCGAGCCCTACATCAACCATCCGGTCGGCACTGCGGTCATCTGTGCGGAGTTGAGATTGGACACGCCCACACTGGTCGCGGCCCTGCTCCACGACGTGGTCGAAGACACCGGCATGTCTATCGAGGTTGTGCGCCAAGACTTCGGAGACGAGGTCGCCTTGCTGGTGGACGGGGTGACCAAGCTGTCTCAGTTGGCCTTCACCACAGCCGAAGAAGAGCAGGCCGAGAACATCCGCAAGATGGTCATCGCGATGGCCAAAGACATCCGCGTGATCCTGATCAAGCTGGCGGACCGGCTACACAATATGAGGACGCTCAGCTACCTGGGCAAAGAGAAGCAGATCCAGAAGGCCAAGGAGACCTTGGAGATATATGCGCCCTTGGCTCACCGGTTGGGCATCGAATCCATTCGGTGGGAACTGGAGGATCTCGCCTTTTCGACGCTTCATCCTCGCAAGTTCTCTGAGATACAGCGGATGGTCTCTCAGCGGCGTGCGGATCGCGAAAGAGATCTGGAGGAAGCGCAGGCGATTCTCAGCAAGGAACTTCAGATAGTCAACATCGAAGCTGAGATAGGAGGGCGGGCGAAGCACTTCTACTCCATCTACGACAAGATGGTCCGCAAGGGCAAGGAGTTCAACGAGATCTTCGATCTCACCGCCCTTCGGGTGCTCGTCGATTCTGTGAAGGACTGCTACGCGGCGCTGGGTGTGATCCACTCGCTTTGGAAGCCACTTCCTGGCCGCTTCAAGGATTACATCGCCATGCCCAAGTTCAATATGTATCAGTCTCTGCACACCACGGTCATCGGACCCAAAGGAAAGCCGCTCGAGATACAGATACGCACCCGTGAGATGCACGAGACGGCTCAATACGGCATCGCCGCCCATTGGATGTACAAGGAGAAGGGCTCTCGAGCCGGGCAAAGGACTGATGCTCACGGGGAGAGACTGCAATGGCTCAAACAGATCATGGACTGGCAGTCCGAGACCAAGGACGCCGGAGAGTTCATGGAGTCGCTCAATCTCGACCTGCTCAGGGACGAGGTCTATGTGTTCACACCCAAGGGTGAAGTCAAGAGCCTTCCCGCCGGCTCTACTCCCATAGACTTTGCCTACGCCATCCACACCGATGTGGGCCATCACTGCATAGGTGCAAAGGTGGACAACCGCATCGTGCCGCTGACCTACAAGCTTCAGTCGGGCGACATCGTGGAGATACTGACCTCGAAGTCCTCGCAAGGACCCTCTCGAGACTGGCTGCAGTACGTACAAAGTTCCGGCGCACGCAACAGGATCCGCCAGTGGTTCAAGAAGGAGAGGCGGGAGGATGCGGAGCACCTGGGCCGTGAGGCCCTCCTGGAGGCCTTCCGCAAGCAAGGCCTGCCTGCCCAGCGACTCATGTCGTCGGATCTATTGGCCAAGGTGATGAAGGAGACCAACCACGCGAAGAAGGAAGACTTCTTCGTGGCCTTGGGCACGGGCGCCCTCAGCCCCCAACACGCAGTGACCCGGGTCATCCACCTTCTGAACGCCGAAGGCGAAGCAGCCACGGCGACTTTGCCCGCCAGCGAGACGCCGGACAAAGCGTCCAGCGGAGGACTATCGTCAAGCGAGCTTGGCATCCAGGTCGGTGGAGTGGAGAACGTTGCGGTGCGCATCCCCCAATGCTGTAGGCCGGTGCCTGGGGATGATGTGGTCGGGTACATATCGTTGGGACGCGGGATCACGGTCCACAGGCGGGATTGTCCGAATATCAGAGCCCTTGAGAAGAATCCTGAGCGCCTGGTAACCGTTACCTGGGACCCACACAACAAGACACCTCTACGGGTTGAGATCCAGATTGAGGCATACGATCGTAACCGACTGCTTGAGGACATCTCCCGCACACTCAGCGAAAGCGGGGTGAGCATCATCGCGGCCCAGATAACCACGGCGCGCGACAACATGGTCAAGGACAGGTTCGTCTTCGAGGTGGCCACCATCGACTACCTGGAGACCGTTCTTCAGCGCATACGACGTATCGATACTGTGTATGACGCTTACCGAGTGACCCCTAACTAGGGTTCTACCGCTTCGCGCTCGGAAGGCGCCGCGGCGCTGCTCTGCTAGAATCTCTGCTCATGAACATGCTTTGTGTGCCCGTAGGGCCCCTTCAAGCCAACTGCTATCTGATCTGGGACGATGATCAGCGGGCGTGCGCCGTAGACCCGGGCGGAGAGCCACAGCGCCTAGCAGACATTATCTCTCGCAAGGGTCTCACGCTAGAGGCTATCTTGGTCACTCACGGTCACTTCGACCACGCGGAAGGGGTGGCAGGGCTCAGCCAAGCGACCGGCGCCACAGTCTACTGCTCGGAGTCGGTGGCCGCGGTACTTGGTGGAGCCGAGGGATGTTCCGCCACCGGGCTGCCCGTTCCCCCGCTCGGAGACTCAAGAGCCGCTGTCGTGTCCGATGGAGCGACCATTACCGCGGGTAGCCTGTCCATCAAGGTGATCGCGACACCGGGACACACTCCCGGAGATGTCACGTATGCCATCGAGGGCTCGCTGTTCTGCGGAGACCTTCTGTTCCATGGGTCGGTCGGTAGGACCGACTTCCCTGGTGGCGACTTTGGCGAACTCCTGTCTTCGATAGGACGCTTGCTTCGAGACTTTCCGTCTGATACCCGGGTCTATCCCGGTCATATGGACGCGACGTCCTTGGGGCAGGAAATCAAGCACAACCCGTTCCTGACGGGACTCACTTCCGATGGCTGAGCGGATCTCCGCCCCCAAGGGCACTTATGACGTTCTGCCGGCCGACCAGCCGCTACGGCGCTGGATCACGGGCCGTGCGGAGGAGGTGTTCGAACGCTACGGGTACAAGCGAATAGACACACCCACTTTCGAAGAGACGAGACTCTTCTCGCGCGGCGTGGGGGAGTCCACGGACATAGTGCGCAAGGAGATGTACACCTTCGTGGACCTTGGCGGCCGCAGCATGACCTTGCGGCCGGAGGGAACTGCTCCCGTGGCTCGCGCTTACGTAGAGCACGGCATGCGTACTCTGCCTCAGCCGGTGAAGCTCTACTACCAAAGCCCTATGTTCCGCTATGAGAGTCCCCAATCGGGGCGGTACAGGCAACACCATCAGCTCGGGGTGGAGGCCATCGGCTCTGGTTCACCTGAGTTGGACGCAGAAGTCATAGGCGTTCTGCATGCTCTCTATGGTCGACTTGGCTTGAAAGGGACGACTCTTCGCCTGAACTCTATGGGGTGCCGCGAGTGCAGGCCTGCCTACTCGCACGCGCTCAGGGAGTTTCTTGCTGCCCGCTCGGGAGCGCTGTGTCGGGACTGCCAGGAGCGGGCCACCCTAAACCCGTTGCGGGTCTATGACTGCAAGGTGGAGTCGTGTCGTGGCGTGCTCGGCGAGGCACCTGGCTTGATAGACCACCTTTGCGAGGCCTGTGCGGCTCACCACGAGCGCGTGCAGCATGCCTTGGGCGCTCAGGGCATCGAATATCGCGAGGACCACACTCTGGTTCGTGGCATGGATTACTACACTCGCACCACTTTCGAGTTCACCTCCGGTCTGCTGGGTGCTCAGTCGGGCGTGGGTGGAGGCGGCCGGTATGACGACCTTATCGAATCCATAGGGGGTCCGCCAGTTCCTGGAGTGGGGTTCGGCACCGGCATCGAACGCATCGCTTTGGCCCTCACGCAGGCCGGTTCAATCCAGGTAACGGACAAGCCTGGTGGCGTGTACGTGGTGGCCTTCTCCGATGACGCTCGAGGGCGGGCATTCGAACTTACGCATCAGTTGCGTTCGCTGGGGGTCTCCGCGGATCTTGACTATGCGTCACGTAGCGGCAAAGGGCAGATGACGCAAGCGGGACGTTCTGGCGCACGCTACGCGTTCATCATGGGTGACCAGGAGATAGCGGACAAGGTGGTCACCGCCCGAGACCTGGCGGGCGGCTCTGAGACCAAGGTGGCATGGGACAGAATAGCGGCATATGTGATAGAGGCCGGCCTCGTATAGACGGGCTCGCTGATCGAGCGTGGGAGTGAGGGATCTGCTGTGGGATACAGGACTGAATGGTGTGGCAACGTCGGAGAGAAGAACGTTGGTCTCAGTGTCCAGGTAGCCGGCTGGGTGCATAGGCGTCGCGATCATGGCGGACTCATCTTCATCGATCTGCGCGATCGCTCGGGCCTTCTGCAACTGGTGGTTTCAGCGGAGGATAGACCCGAGATACATGAGCGAGCCGAGGAGTTGCGCAACGAGTACGTGGTTTCAGCCACAGGGACGGTCGTGGCGAGAGCCGCGGAGCGTGTCAACCCTAACCTGCCCACCGGTGGAGTGGAGTTGGTGGTAGAGGAGCTGCAGATCTTGGCCTCCGCGGAGACCCCGCCCTTCATGCCCGAGGACGAGGTGGACGTAGACGAGACTCTCAGACTTAAGTACCGCTATATCGACCTTAGACGCCCGCGGATGTTCCGCAACCTGCAGCTCAGGCACACCGTCGCTCAGGCGGCACGCAAATATCTGGGCGATCAAGGCTTCATCGAAGTGGAGACCCCCATATTGACCAAGAGCACGCCCGAGGGTGCGCGCGATTTCTTGGTCCCCTCACGGCTGAGGGCGGGTGAATTCTACGCGCTGCCGCAATCGCCCCAATTGTTCAAGCAATTGCTCATGGTCGCGGGCTTCGAGAAGTACTACCAGCTTGCGCGTGCCTTCAGGGACGAAGACCTACGTGCGGACCGCCAACCCGAACACACGCAGATAGACATCGAGATGAGTTTCGTCGACGAGCAAGACATCCAAGACACGGTGGAGGGCATGTTCCAAGCAGCCTTCAAAGAAGCGCTGTCCGTGGAACTCACGGCCCCCTTCCCTCGCATGACCTACGCGGATGCCATGGCACTCTACGGCAGTGACAAGCCCGACCTGCGGTTCGGCATGCAGATAGTCGACGTCACCGACATCGCCGGGCAGACGGAGTTCAAAGTGTTTGCCGATGCAGTGCAGCGTGGCGGGGTTGTCCGAGGCCTGAGGGCCGAGGGTGGGGCCTCTTTCTCGCGCAAAGACGTGGACGATCTTGCGGCCGAGGCCGCCGTGTTCGGCGCTCAAGGAGTGCTACCCATCTGGTTGGATGGCCAGGGCCTGCGCTCGCCGCTACAGAAGTTCCTGACTGAAGACCAACTTACGGATCTCGTGAAACGGCTGGGAGGGCAAGTCGGCGATCTGCTCCTCTTTGTGGCGGGTACGAAGAAGGTGGTCGAGCCCAGCCTGGGAACACTGCGGCTCTCGTTGGCTACGCGACTTGGTGTCCAGAGAGAAGGCTGGGCTTTCACCTGGGTGCTCGACTTTCCGATGTTCGAATACGACGACAAGGAGGGGCGCCTCAAGGCGCAGCATCACCCCTTCACAAAACCGCGCCTACAGTCGCTCGCAGACCTGCAGGACAGGCCTCTGGAGATCGGGACGTACGCGTACGACTTGGTCTTGAATGGAGTCGAACTTGGCAGTGGTTCCCTACGCATATCCGATCCGCAGTTGCAGGAAGCCGTGTTCACCGCTCTGGGACTGACGGAAGAGGACATCCAGGCGAAGTTCGGGTTCTTGGTAGAGGCAATGGACTTTGGTATCCCGCCTCTTGGTGGCATAGGGCTTGGCCTCGACCGCACGGTCATGCTCATGGCCGGGGAGTCTTCCATCCGCGATGTCATCGCCTTCCCCAAGACTGCGAGTGGCTCCTGCCCGCTGACTGAAGCCCCGTCTGTGGTGGCCATAGAGCAGCTCAAGGAGTTGCGCATCCGCACGGTCTGATAGCGGTCTTGGCGGCTGTTCTAGGGGTGTGCTACCCTCAGCTCGCTCGACCTTGCTCGTGATCTGGCTCAAACTTGAGCCAACACTCTTCGCTTGGGAGGCTTGTTTATCCGGACGGCGAATACCTTCCTGAGACGGCCACCCACCTGCTAATGCAGGTTCAAGCGCCTGTCAGACACGGCAAGGTGGAGCACTATGAGTGAAGGGATACAGATGATGCGACGGATGTTCCGATCCTCGGCAGTCTTGCTCTGCATCGGCCTCGCTACGTGCATCCTGACAGGCTGCTTTGGCGGGGGCGACGAGCCCGTCAACACTACCGCAACAGTGCCCGTAACGTCCCCCGGTGTGACGGAGACCACGGTACCTGTGCCGACCACCGAGGCGTCCACTCTCGTGGACGGACTGCCGCGGCAATACGCGGATGCCATTACCCTGCGGCCCATAGTCCTTGTGTTCTATGCCCCGGGTGGGGTGGACGATGAGAAAGTGCTGAGTGCCGTCCGCGAACTGCAGACCACGTTCAGCAGCTATACGTTCTTGATGTACGACTACCGTATGCCGGCGGCCTACGGGGACCTTACCAAGGAGATCAAGACCAACTACAACCTGGATGTCGGTTACCTGCCGGCGACCTTCTTGATCCGGAGGGACGGTACTGCGGCCACCAAATGGAGCGGCTATGTGGACAAGGGCACGCTGAACCAGGCACTCATAAATCTTGGACGCCTTTGAGATACGGTGAAGCGATGGGGCACAAGGCTCCGTCGACGGTCGTAGTAGGTCTTAGCAGCGGCGTCGATAGCTCGATTGCGGCTTGGCTGCTCAAAGAGCGTGGTTTCAATGTCATCGGAGTCACCTTCGCGCTAGCTCAGCCCGGCGCTGTCGAACAGTCCAACTCCTGTTGCTCTCCCACACTCATGGCCAGGGCCAAGGCCATCGCGGACCATCTGGGCATTCCCCACTACGCGCTAGATCTGACAGAGGAATTCCGTGACCGAGTGATCGAGTACTTCGTTGCCGAATACTCGGAGGGTCGCACACCGAATCCTTGCTCGAAGTGCAATGCTCGCGTGCGCTTTGGGGGGTTGGCGGAAGTAGCGCGGAGGCTGGGTGCGGAATGGGTGGCGACCGGCCACTATGCTCGCCTTACAGGCTCACCCTTACGGATCGCCCGCGGGGTCGACCCCCGGAAGGACCAGTCTTACGTGCTTGCCGAGGTCGCACCAGGACTGCTGGAGTACTGCTTGTTCCCACTGGGCGGAATGACCAAGCACCAGGTTAGAGGTATTGCCGAAGACCTGGGGCTGCGCAAGCTTGTGTCTGAGGAGAGCCAAGAGATCTGTTTCATACCTGGTGACGACTACCGTGCGTTTCTGACTGAGAGACTAGGGGAGCGCCCGGGCGATATTCTCGATAAGAACGGCAGCCCGATCGGCCGCCACACAGGAACCTACAACTACACCGTCGGGCAGCGCCGCGGTCTGGGCTCCGCAGGTGGTAGACCGCTGTACGTCACCAGCGTGGACGCTGCGCGGGCTGAGATAGTGGTTGCAGCGGAGGCCACGTCTATGACTAGCGTCATAAGGTTCCGGGTATCGGCCGTGCACCGCAAGCTGCCCCAGGGCCGCGTTTGCGTTCAGTACCGTTCGATGGGAAGCCCTGCGGGCGGAATCCTCGACGGCACAGACTGCGTGATATTGGACCAGGCGGTTGGAGGCGTGGCCGCAGGTCAAACCATCGCTATCTACGATGGTGAACAACTCGTGCTAGGCGGGACCATCTCGGGCACTGGCCCGTGAAAGCCGCGGCCCAAGCGGGGCCCAGACGCGGGTGGTCCATAGGCCCTGTGGTATAGTCATGACGTTTTCCGCCCGATAGAAGGGAGGCGCGATGGTTTGGGACGGTGGCACCATTTGGAGGCTCGCCTTGGGCGTGTTCTTGGTGCTATGCGGTTGCGGTGTCGCGTACGCGCTCTTCCGCCTTGGGTCGGTGTTCAAGAGACTCACCCACATACTGGGTAGTGTCGATTCGCGAGTGCTTCCGCTACTCACTCGCGTAGAGACCACGCTTGATGGGGTGAATTCCGAACTCTCCAAGGTCGACCAGATAACCGGTTCGGTCGCCGAGATGGTAAAGGCTGCCGAGGAGACCACAACGGCACTGCACAACGCGGTGTCTACTCCGATACGCAAGATCGCAGGCTTTGCCGGCGGTGTACGCGAGACAGTGAAGTCGTTCATGGCAGCGAGAAGGAAGGGGTACTACTGATGGGAGCACTCAAGTCGCTGGCCATCCTCACGGCTGGAGCAGCCATTGGAGGCGTGGCTCTACTCGCCTACCGGATCTCTCAGGAGACCGGCAAGCCCGTCCAGCAGGCCCTGGCGGATGTTCCGGCGGAGGTTCAGCGCCTCTATTCTGAGCTCAAGGTCAAAGGCAATGAAGCCCTGGAGAAGGGCCGTGCCGCCTACGTCGACAAGCAGCAAGAACTGGCTGATCAGTTCAGGGAGTTCACGGCTACCCACTAGAGCGGGGTCCTGATCCAGGTGGCTGATCCAGTAGAACCAGTTGTTCTTACCGTTCCCAGAGGCGGAATCGCACTCTCGGCCATGCGCGTCGTGACCGGGTGGGTAGCGTCGTGCAACGATCTCGCTCTCGACGAGCTTGATGACCTCAATCTAGCGCTAGAGACGCTGCTGACGGCCGAATCGCCCGACGGTGAACCGCTCTCTCTGAGTGTACGGGTAGTCGATCGCAGGGTTGAGGTCTTGTTGGAGGGCCTGAAGAGCGAGGCTCTCAGGGCCAACCTGGCCGGTGGACCTTCCTTCGAGCCCTCTGTGGAATGGCCGCTCGATATCCGCCTCTTTCTTGGCGCGTTCGTCGACTCATACGAAGTCGTGGAGTGCGGAAGAGCGATGTTCGGCGTCTCGATGCACAAGCGGGTAGGCTAGATGGCGGGGGCCGAAGGAACCGACAGCCGCTCCGCCCGAGGCTCTTCCAGAGTTGCCTTCGCGGGACGGCCGGACACTCTCTCCGAGTATGAGTTGCTCACCAGAGTGAGGCAACAGAAGGACCAAGCGGCGCGCGAGGAGCTCATAACCAGGTACTTGCCGCTGGTCAGGAGCCTTGCCCGCCGGTTCATGTCGAGAGGCCAGCCGCTGGAAGATCTAATCCAGGTGGGTTCCATAGGCCTAATCAAGGCGATCGACCGTTTTGATTTGGAGAGGGGTGTGGAACTCTCCACCTACGCTACGCCCACCATATTGGGAGAGATCAAGCGCTACTTCCGCGATAAGGGCTGGGCTGTCAAGGTCCCCCGCGCCCTTCAGGACCTCAACGTGCGTTTGAACCGCGTTATCGAGCACATGACCGTCGATCTGCAGCGATCACCGACCATCGCTGAGCTTGCAGCGGCCACCCAGGTGAGCGAAGAGGAGGTGGTCGAGGCTCTGGAGAGCGGAAGAGCCTACAGCTCGGTATCGATCTTTTCCGGAGGCAGCGGAGAGGACGAAGAATCGTTGGAATTGCTAGACTGCCTGGGGCAGGAAGAGCAGGCATACGATCTGTTTGAGCAACGTAGGGTCCTGGCGCCCGCCATGGAGAGCCTCGATCCCCGGGAAAGACTTATCCTACATCTCCGGTTCTTCGAGGGCATGACTCAAACGCAGGTAGCGGTTCGCATCGGCATATCCCAGATGCACGTATCGAGACTCATCAGGAAGTCTATCGACAGCCTGCGCCAGACAATGACGGAACAACAGGCTCCGCCGGGGCCACAAACGGGAGAGGCTAGGAACCGTAGGTGAAGACCGCCGAACTGCGCAGGCTCTATCTTGACTACTTTGTAGAGCGCGGGCACCTTCTGGTGCCTAGCTCGTCGCTGGTGCCTTTCAAGGATCCGTCGGTGTTGCTCACCACTGCGGGCATGCAACAGTTCAAGCCCTACTTCATGGGGTTGGCGGAACCTCCGAGCCCGCGCCTCACGAGCGTCCAGAAGTGCTTCAGGACGTCTGACATCGACAAGGTGGGGCTCACAGCCCGTCACTGCACCTTTTTCGAGATGTTGGGCAACTTCTCCATAGGAGACTACTTCAAAGAGGGGGCGATAAGGTTTGCCTGGGAGTTCTCTGTCGACCATCTCAAGTTCGACCCCCAACTCATCTGGGTTTCGTACTTCGAGGGAGACGACGCCATCCCGGCCGACGAAGAAGCCATCTCCATCTGGACGAGCCTGGGTGTGCCGACGGAGCGCATGGTGGGACTCCCTCGTAGTGCCAACTTCTGGGGTCCTGTCGGCAACAGCGGGCCTTGCGGACCATGCTCTGAGCTCTACTACGACCGCGGCCCAGACCTCGGTTGCGACAGCCCTGATTGCAGGCCTGGCTGTGACTGCGACCGCTATGTCGAGTTCTGGAATCTGGTCTTCACGGGCTACAACATGGACGAGAAAGGCCGACTCACCAGCCTGCCCGCCCAGAACATAGACACAGGCATGGGGCTCGAGCGAGTAGCGGCCCTCAAGCAGGAAGTGGAATCGGTCTTCCTGGTCGACTCCTTCAAGCCACTCATCGAGTTGGGGGAGAGTCTCTCCTCGAAGACTTTTGGTGGCGATGCAAAGGCAGACATCGCCTTGCGCGTCCTGGCCGACCACGCTCGGGCCATGACGTTCTTGGTGGCGGATGGCGTGAACCCCAGCAACGAGGGTCGCGGATACGTCCTCAGGAGGATCATACGCAGAGCGGCGAGACATAGCCGCTATCTGGATATCGCCCCGCCGTTCCTGAGCAAGTTCTCGGAACGAGTGATCGAGTTGATGGGTGCCGCGTATCCGGAATTGAAGGAGCAGAAGAGCACTATTCTTCGGGTCGCGCAGAGCGAAGAGGAACGGTTCAACCGCACTTTGGACCAGGGTCTGAGCTTGGTTGACGAAGCGATAGCCCAGGCGGAATCTAGAGGAACAGGCATCTTCCCAGCCACGACCGCCTTCCTGCTTCACGACACCTATGGTTTCCCGGTCGAGGTGACTCGCGAGATCATCGAGGAACGCGGCCTGTCCCTTGATCTGAAGGGCTTCGAGGAGGCCATGGAAGAGCAGCGCAAGCGGGCTCGCGGCGCCGGCAAGAGCGGTGACGCATTGGGTGACGCTGTGGTTCGTTTCGCGCGCGAAACGGTGCATCCTACGGAATTCCTTGGTTACGAGCGAGATGACCTGTACACAGTGGTCGAGAATCTCGTCGATCTTCCCGATGGCAGAGTCGCGCTGGCGTTGAAGGAGAGCCCGTTCTACGCAGAAGCCGGTGGTCAGGCGTCGGATCTGGGTACAGTCGAATCCGAAGACGGTAAGGTGGCGGTGGACGACGTCCAACAGCACGGTCAGGTGCAGGTGGTGATCGGCCGCGCTACGGAGGGACGCCTCGAAGCCGGTACAAGGGTCAAGGCCGCGCTTTCCCTAGCTCATCGCCATGACATCGCCGCGAACCACACTGCCACTCATCTACTGCACTACGCTCTGCGCACTCGACTAGGCAAGGATGTCACCCAGGCAGGTTCCGCCGTGCGCGCGGACAAGCTGCGGTTCGACTTCGCCTACCATGAACCCCTGGGCTCCAAGCGCTTGGCCGAGATCGAAGAGTTGGTGAACAGACGCATCGTAGAGAATCATCCGGTTCGCACGTTTACGACTACTCAGGACCACGCTCGCGACCTGGGGGCCATGGCACTCTTCGGCGAGAAGTACGACGAGTTCGTGCGTGTTGTGGAGATCGACGACTTCAGCAGGGAGTTGTGCGGCGGCACCCACGTCGGGTCTACCAGCGAGCTGGGCATCTTCAAGATCCTCTCGGAGAACAGCGTCGGGGCGAACGTGCGGCGAATCGAAGCCATCACCGGTCGCTCAGCCGTCGCCCACTACAGGTCTCGAGACTCTCAGGTCGTGGAAGCCTCCTCGCTGCTGGGATGTCAGCAGCCGGACTTGTTGCCTTCTTTGCGGCGGCTTCAGGATCATGCGGATTGGCTGGAACAAGAAGTGAGGGGTTTTCGCTCAGAGAACGCCAAGGACCTCGCCGACTCGCTCGTGCAGAACGCAGACCGCAAGGGTGATATCTCTGTGGTCGCTGCCGTGGTCGAAGTGGCGGACATGGAGCAGTTGATGGCCTTGGTCGACAGAGTCCGGGACCGTCTCACTTCGGCCGCCGTCATCCTTGGCGCCGGCGTCGACGGCAAGGGCGCCATGGCGATCAGTCTGAGCCCCGGCCTCACGGGTGTGCACGCGGGAGAGACCGTGAAGGCCACTGCGGGTCTATTTGGCGGAGCAGGCGGCGGCAACGCCACGCTCGGCCGAGCCGGCGGGGGCGACCCGTCCACCGTCAAGGATGCGGTAGCCAAGGCCAGAGAGATGCTATTGGAGAGACTGTAGGCAAGTGCGTTTGCTCGGCGTAGACTACGGTAGAACCCGCACGGGACTCGCTCTATCGGATGCGATGGGCGTCACCTGTAGACCGGTGGCCGTGCTCACCGAGCGCGGAGCTGATGCCCTTGTGCGAGCGATATTGGCGGCAGCTGGAGAGTTCGAGGCCGAAGGAATTGTGGTGGGGCTGCCTCGTCCGCTGTCGGGTGGAACCAACGAGCAGCTGCAGGACGTCCTGAGTTTCGTCGACACGCTGAGAGTGGCCGCGCAAGTGCCCGTGGAGACTTGGGATGAGCGTTTCACGACTTCTCTTGCGGAAAAGGGAGCCAAGGGCAGTGCTCCGCGGGACGCCGTCGCGGCCTGCTATATGCTTCAGAACTATCTGGACGGGCTGAGCAACAGGGGGTAAGGATGGCCGGCAAGGACAAAGGGAACAGGTCGCCCTGGGGGACCTCCGGCGAAAGGCCGCAACCCAAGGTGACACGCTCGAACGCGGTGATCGTCGCTGGCTTTGTGATCTTTCTCGTCATCGTCTTCACGGCCCTTGGACTGGCCGTGAAGTGGTACAACTCACACTCAACCGATACGACGACTGTGGCAGGGGGCGGTGGGGGTTCTCGCGTGGTCGATATCACCTCCGGCATGACCGCCTCCCAAATAGGCACCTTGCTTCAGCAGCAAGGCATCATCGCCAGTAGCGCCGACTTCCTGGACCTTGTGACGGAGCACGCTACGGAGAACAAACTCCAGCCGGGCAAGTACACCTTCCCTGAGGGTCTCAAGCTAGTTGAGATCGTCGACATGCTGGAGAACGGCACAGGCTCAGCGCGATACAAGGTGACCATCGCCGAGGGCAAAGCTATCTCTCAAATCAAGGATCAACTGGAGAAAGACGCCAAGATCTCGGGGAGCGAATACTTGGAGTTGACCAAGCAGCTGTCGCAGTTCGACCTGCCCTACCTCGCCGGAGCGCAGGTCACTGATGTGACCACCATGGAGGGTCTGCTCTTTCCCAGCACTTACTTCCTTTCCGAAGGGCAGTCGGCGGCCGAGCTGATCAAGCAGCAACTGCTTGCCTTCACCAACAAGACGGCCTCGCTGCCATGGACCAACGCCGCTGCTCTGAAAGTGACGCCCTACCAGATCGTGATCATTGCGTCGATGATCGAAAAGGAGTGCCGCGTGCCGGACGAGCGGGCGAAGGTAGCGCGAGTCATATACAACCGTCTGGCACAAGGAATGCCTCTTCAGATCGATGCGACGGTGAGATATGCCGTGGGCAAATGGACGGGAGACCTCACCTCCGCGGACCTTGCCTCCCGCTCACCGTACAACACGTACGTGGCTAAGGGCCTTCCGCCGGCACCGATATGCAACCCGGGAGAGGCGGCCTTGCGAGCTGCCCTTGAGCCGGTCGACGGCGATTGGATCTACTACGTCCTAAAGGACACCACGGGGAACCATTTCTTCACATCCTCTTATGAGGAGTTTCTAGAGGCCAAGAAGAATCAACCTACTCAGTAAGCAAGTACGACATTCGGCCTGCACGGGGACGAGTACAGACCAGGTCTGTTCCAGCGTAATACCTTGGTGTTAGCGGCGGGACCGGGCCCATGCGGTAGCCTTGTCGCTGGAAGCAGGATCCATTGACATTCAAGGAGGATCTTGGGGTGCCCGACAGGCTAGTGGCGATCGACTTTACCACGGTGGTTTGGCTATTCGGTCATCCTGTCGGGCATTCCTTATCCCCGGCCATGCACAACGCGGCTTTTCGACACTGCGGACTAGACATGACCTACATCGCACGTGACGTGAGGCCAGAGGAGCTGGCCGCAGCCGTTCAAGAGCTGCGCTCGCCGCTCGCACGGGGCGCCAACCTCACTCTGCCGCACAAGCAGGCAGTAATGCCGCTCCTTGATGAAGTCGAGCAGGAGGCGGCCCGCATAGGCGCCGTCAACACCGTGGTGAACCATGACGGCCGACTGAAGGGCCACAATACCGACTGCGGGGGCTTTCTGAGTGCCCTGAGAACGCTGTGCGAGCAAGGAGCAAGCGGCACTGACTGTCTTGTATTGGGCGCCGGTGGTGCGGCGAGGGCGGTGGTGGCCGCCCTTGTGAAAGATGGCGCAGCGCAGGTGTGGGTGGCCAACCGTACCGCCGAGCGCGCCGCCGCCCTGGCTGAGACTGCGTCTGAGTGGGGCGCCACAGCTGTCCGTGCACTGAGTTTGGATGACCTGGATTGCGTGATTGACAGCTGCAAGGTCGTGGTCAATGCCACGTCGTTGGGCTTGCCTCATTCTGTCAAGGACTTGCCTCTCGATGTCGATACTCTCCACAGCGGGCAGGTGCTGATAGACCTGGTCTACGGCACGGTGCCCACCCCTTTGGTCAAGGCCGCGCGAGGCAGGGGGTTGAAGGCCATAGATGGCAAGGAGATGTTGGTGCGACAAGCTGCTCTCTCATATTCGTTGTGGACCGGCATGGATGCACCTCTGGACGTCATGCGGGGAAGCATAAGTGGTCGTTAAGGGCGAAACTCCCAGTCTTCCCGTCGCGAAGGAGGAGAACCTCCAGCGCCGGCTATCTGGCAAGCGCACGGGGGAGGTCCTGGTGGAGATGGGCCTGCTCACTCCTGAGCAGGTGGACCAAGCCATCGCCGAGCAGCGGATCTCACACCAACGCATAGGCGACATCGCCCTCGAGAAAGGTTGGGTGACCAAGGCCACCTTGATGGAGGCCCTGGGCCTGCGACTGGGAGTTAAGTACCTAGACTTGGCTTCCACACGCATCGATCCCATCACCGCCGACCTGATCTCAGAGAGAGACGCCCGTCGCTACGCCGCGGTGCCTGTGAGCTTCGTAGACGACCACACCCTCTTGGTCGCCATGGCCGATCCGTCGAATATCGTCGCCGTCGACGATCTGCGCATCCTCACGGGGTTCGACATAGAACCGGCCATCGCCACGAACGAAGACATCATGGCGATGATGTCCAACATGCGTCCCGCGCAGGAGTCCATCACCGAAGATGTAGACGCTCACGGCAGGGACGATGACGACGCCTCATCCGTTGAATTGCGCGACATCCGCGAACAGGTCGATGCAGCACCTGTAGTCAAGCTGGTCAACAGCGTACTTGCGCGAGCGGCCGACGAAGGGGCTTCGGACATCCACTTCGAGCCTCAGGCGAAAGACCTATTGGTGCGCTTCAGACACGATGGGGTGCTCCACGAGACGATGACCATCCCCAGGCGCCTCCAGCCCGGCGTTCTGTCGCGCCTGAAGATCATGGCCGACTTGGATATCGCCGAACGCAGGGTGCCCCAGGACGGTCGTATCGGCTTGGTGGTGGGTGGAAGGCCCATCGACATGCGCGTGGCCTCCCTTCCCACGGTGTATGGGGAGAAGATAGTCATCCGACTCTTGGACCGCGGCAACGTGATGCTGCGCCTGGAGCAACTCGGCTTCTCAGAGATAGCTTTGACCCGCTATACGAAGTCTTTCACCAAGCCCTATGGAGCCATCTTGGTGACAGGCCCTACCGGTTCAGGGAAGTCCACGACGCTATATGGCACGCTGAACATACTCAACACCGCGGACAAGAACATCATCACAGTCGAAGACCCGGTCGAGTATCGGCTCGAGGGCATCAACCAGGTGCAGATCAACCCAAAGGCCGGCCTGACCTTCGCCTCGGGGCTTCGCTCCATTCTGCGTTGCGACCCCGACATCATAATGGTGGGCGAGATCCGCGACAAAGAGACGGCGCAAATAGCCGTAGAATCGGCCCTAACAGGCCACTTGGTGCTTTCGACGCTTCACACCAACGATGCCCCTGGGGCTCTATCCCGCCTCACCGAGATGGGAGTGGAGCCCTTCCTGACGGCTTCAGCCGTCGACTGCGTCATCGCTCAGCGTCTTGTACGAAAACTGTGCGAGTATTGCCGAGACCCCTACCCCGCCACCAAAGAACTGCTCGAGCGGCTGGGATTCTCACGCGATGCTGTCGAGAAGTGGAAGGAAACACAGCTTTACAAAGCGGCTGGATGCGCTCACTGTAATGGAACGGGCTACAAGGGACGTCTCGGCATATACGAGATCATGCCTGTAACGGAGGCTCTCGAAAGGCTCATTGTGGAGCGCAAGAGTGCCGACGAGTTGGCTAGAGTGGCAGTAGCGGAGGGGATGGTCTCCCTCCGTCAGGACGGCCTGGAGCGCGTGCTGCAGGGTGTTACGACAGTTGAGGAAATATCAAGAGTGATCGTATAGGCGGCACCACGGTGCTGTGGGTCGCAGGGAGGCGCGCAGGATGGACATCACAGAGATCCTAAGACAGGTGGTCGCCATCGGGGCATCGGACCTCCATCTCTCAGTGGGTTTGCCGCCGGTGGTCCGTGTCGATGGTCATCTGGAGGCTTTGGACTATCCTCAACTGGACCCCATAGCCACCCGCGAGATGGTGTACAGCATCCTCTCGCAGGACCAGCGGCAGAAGCTCGAGACCGACTGGGAGCTCGACTTGGCATATTCCCTGTACGGGGTCGCGCGTTTTCGCGTCAACGCCTTCTTCCAGCGAGGGGCGATCGCAGCCGCTTTTCGGATGGTTCCCATTGAGATCAAGGCCATTGATGACTTGGGGCTGCCCAAGGTGCTTCATTCGTTCTGCCATAAGCCGCGCGGTTTCGTTCTGGTCACGGGACCCACGGGCTCGGGCAAGTCGACCACGCTTGCCGCCATCATCGATGAGATAAACCAGACAAGGTCGCACCACATACTTACCATCGAGGATCCCATAGAGTTCCTGCACATGCACAAGCGCTGCGTGGTCAACCAAAGAGAGCTGGGGGCCGACACCAAGTCCTTTCCCGCCGCACTGCGTGCCGCACTTCGCCAAGACCCGGACGTCATACTCATCGGTGAGATGAGGGACATAGAGACCATGCAGATCGCCCTCACAGCGGCGGAGACGGGCCACCTTGTCTTCGCGACACTGCACACGCAGGACTGCCCTCAGTCCATCGACCGTATCATCGACGTGTTTCCTCCGCATCAGCAGGAACAGATCCGAGTACAGATAGCGGCAACCCTCGAGGGGATCATCTCTCAACAGTTGCTCTCTCGTGTAGGAAGCAAGGGGCGCGTGGCAGCGTGCGAGGTCCTGATACCTACACCCGCGGTCCGGAACCTCATCCGCGAAGGAAAGAGCCACCAGCTATACACCGTCATGCAGACAGGCAGCCAGCAAGGCATGCAAACCATGAATGCGGCACTCGCCGATCACGTCAAGCATGGCCGAATCTCAAAGGACAACGCGATGCGCCGCACAGTGGCCCCCGAAGAACTCGAACGCCTGCTCTTGGTCGGGGCGGCCTAGCCTCAGGCAGGAACAGAGTGGGGGAGGGCGTAACCTCAATAGTGGGCTTGTGACCTAGGGCGGTATTGCCGATAAAGCATGTAGACGCCCTCGCAAGATGCGTCAAAGTTGGGCAGTTCAGGGAGAGTGACCTTGGCAACGTACGTATACACAGCGCGGAAAGATCGCGGCGGGATGTTCACCGGTGAAGTGACCGGCGACAGTAAGCTGGCTGTGGCCGCCGACCTCAAGCGCAAGGGACTGACGGTCCTCAGGCTTGAAGAGAAGCGCGGCGCCATCAGCTTCAAGGGGCTCATGGAGAGCTCCACCAAGATCAAGACTCGCGACAAAGCGGTGTTTGCGCGCCAGTTCGCGACCATGATCCAATCTGGTCTAGCCGTACTGCGCGCGCTGTACGTGCTGGAGGAGCAGACCCAGAACCCCAGGTTCAAGAAGATCATTGCCTCAGTGCGCAGCGATGTCGAGTCCGGAATGTCTCTGTCGGACGCCATGGAGCGCTATCCGGTGGCCTTTGACAAGCTGTACGTCTCCATGGTCCGGTCGGGCGAGATCGGCGGTTCCCTTGACCAAGCCCTCAACCGCCTCGCAAACCAGCTGGAGAAGGACGACAGCATCCGCCGTACTGTCAAGTCGGCCATGGCGTACCCGGTCATGATCCTCTCTTTCGCTGTCCTGGTTATGGTGGGCATGCTCCTGTTCATCATCCCCATCTTCTCAAGGATGTACGCGGACCTCGGGGGCGAACTGCCATCGCTGACCCGAATCATGATGGGTCTCAGCAATATGATGAAGGGCTACTGGTATATCCTGCTCCCCGCTCTCATCGGTCTCGTTTATGGTTTCAAGCGCTGGAAGAAGAGCGACAAGGGCCAACGAGTCTGGGATCGCATCAAGCTGAAGTTGCCCATGAAACTGGGGCCGGTCATCCAGAAGATCGCAGTCGCCCGCTTCAGCCGAACGATGGCCACGCTTGTCAGTTCCGGTGTGCCCATACTGCAGGCCATCGAGATCACCGGCAAGACCTCCGGTAACACGGTCATCGAAGATGCCATGTTGGATGTCAGAGAGAGCGTTAGAAGTGGCGAGTCCATCGCCAAGCCGCTCAGCAGGGTCTCGGTCTTTCCGCCTATGGTCACCCACATGATCTCCATCGGTGAAGAGACCGGCGCGCTGGACTCTATGTTGAACAAGGTTGCCGACTTCTATGAGGATGAAGTCGACAGCACGATCAAGTCACTCACGTCGATTCTGGAGCCGATCATGATGATCGTCGTCGGCGGTCTAGTCGGTCTGATCGTCGTCTCGATGTACTTGCCGATGTTCAATATGATGAACCTCGTCAAGTAACACTCGCTAGTCCTTTGGGCGCCGAGCCAGAGCTACTCTGTCCATGGATTGTGTGCTGAGGCTGTACGCATTCTCAGGAGAGGCATCTAGCAGAGGACTTTCGCTCCCTTACGCAATGCACGATAATGTGCATTATGTAAAGCCCGCTCAGACCAGCCAGCTAGACGTCATACGTCAGAAGACTGAACACATCAAGACCCTTGAGCTTCTCTCTCCCCTTGAGTTCGGTCAGCTCGATCAAGAAGGCTAGTCCAGCGACGCTTCCGCCGGCCTCTTGAACCAACTGTACATTGGCCGCAGCTGTGCCGCCGGTGGCCAGCAGGTCGTCGTGGATCAGCACACGTTGTCCAGGTTTCACGGCGTCCGCATGGATCTCCAGTGCGTCCGTGCCGTATTCAAGGTCGTATTCACAGCGGCTCACTGTCCATGGGAGCTTACCTGGCTTTCGAGCCGTGGCGAAGCCTACGCCCAGAGCGTACGCAAGCGCAGCTCCGACTATGAAGCCTCGAGCCTCTGCACCCATCACCAGGTCCACTTTCCTCTCTCGAGCGAACTCAGCGAGGCGGTCCACCGAATAGCGCAACGCATCTCCGTCCAATAGAAGCGGGGTGATGTCATGAAAGAGGATGCCTTCTTTTGGAAAGCCTGGGATATGGCGGATGTAGGTCTCGAGTTCCATGTATCACCTCATCGTCGGTCGTCGTGGGCACGGTACGGCGTTTTAGGGCCGCGCGATACGACGTATCAGGGGTTCAGAGGATGTTCCGGAGTTCTCGCCTCAACAGCAGCTGGCTGAGCCCTGCGAACAGGGCACCAAGCTCCTGCGCGGTCTCTAGGCCGTGCTCCTTCCTATCCGAATGCCCGGAGCGTAGAGCCGGCGTCACAACCTGCTCTACAAGACCGGCCTGTCGTTCTGCCGAGGAACTAAGCACTCTCAAGTGCCGCGGCTCCACCTGGAAGCGGGCGAGACGGTGACAGATACGAGCTGCGTCGAGATCGCTCTCTGTGAATGCAGGACCCTCTTCGGCGCTGCGCTCGAGGAGTCTGAACTCCACAAGACCCAGAATGAACTCATCGTCGACCCCCAGGGCCTCACACAGTTCCTCCAGGGTGTACTCAGCCTCTTCGCGTGCAAGGGACATGGTAGTTGCCAGTCCGCCCGCTGCTGAGCCACCTGGACTCACAGAGCTGCCCGTCGCCTCCACCCGCTGCCGAATGACGTCCAGAGGGAGGTACTCGTCCCGTTGCATAGCTAGGATGCTGCGCAGAATGCGCATGTCGTCTCTGGAATACTTTCTGTACTTACCCTTGGTCCGCCGCGGTGATATCAGACCACGGTCCTCAAGATACCGGACTTTGCTGATCGACAGATCGGGAAACTCGGACTGCAGCTCCCGGACCAACTGGCCTATTGAGAACAGCCTTTCGCTGCCCTTTGGTCTCCCCTCTTTGCCCGCCTCAGATGATCTCAAGTGCGTCTCGACCATGCGGACAGCCTACCCCCCGGCCTTCTGCTCGAGGAAGGCCAGCCGGAATTTGCCTATCTGGACTTCGTCTCCGTCAAAGAGCTGATGGATCTCTATGCGCCTCCGGTTGACGTACGTACCGTTCAGGCTTCCCTCGTCCTCGATGGTGTAGCCATCTGGAGCGATGTGGATTCGGGCGTGACGCCTAGACACCGTGACATCGTCCAAGAACAGGTCACTCCGGGGGTGCCGACCGATGGTGACACACTCACCCTGGAGGCCTAGCAGTTCCCCTTCTCTGTCGAGCGGATAACGTATCTGCAGGACCGTGCCTTCAGAGGGCAGATAGTCTGCCGGAGCACCATCGGGTTCGTCTTTGAGACGCACCTGATAGCCCTCGGTTGTCGCTTCTTGCTCCCTTGAGATGACAAGGTGCGCGCCACAGCGGCGGCAGTAGTTTGAATCCGCGGTGTTCTCGATTCCACACTCTGGGCACTTCATCATGGCACCCGCCCGACCGCGCTAGACTCTATGTATCCGCTGCTCCGGCTCCAGGACCCTTCTTCGAGAGTATCTTGCTCAAAGCGGCGACGTCCCCGCCCACAACCAGACTCTGGTCGGACCCAGTCTTGTCGCGTAGCCTTCTGACCAGTTCTGCTCTGACGATGTCCAGCTCGCCCTGCAGCAAACGACGACGCCTGGAGACATCCGCCTCTTCAGCCGCAAGAGATTCCGCCAAGGTCTTGAGCTCGGCGTCAGAGTAGGACTGGATGTTGACTAGGCGTTCGAAAGAAGACTCGTCCACGGCAATCACACTTTCACTATAGCTGCTCGCAGCGAAACCTTCAACTTGAGGTCGAGACTCGACCTACCCCCACCCGCGAATACCCGGATCTGACTCCGGGCCGACTTGGCTTTACTCCTCTGTGGCCAAGAGCTCGTCGTACTCTTCGACGCTCAAGAGCTCATCGACCTCAGCAGCATCGCTGATCTTGATCTTGATGAGCCAACCGTCGTCGTACGGGCTCTCGTTCACTGTCTCAGGGGCGTCCACCACATCTTCATTGATCTCGATGACAGAGCCACTCAGGGGTGCAAACACATCAGAAACGGCCTTGACCGACTCTACCTCCGCGTAGGGCGTCCCAGCCGTGACGTCCGTGCCTACCTCGGGGAGTTCGATGAACACGATATCGCCGAGCGTCTGCTGGGCGTAGTCGGTGATGCCGAAAACAGCTGAATCACCATCCAAGCGCACCCAATCGTGCTCCCTGTGGTACTTGAGGTTTCTAGGGTTCACCTGCGCTCCTTTCTTGCCATACCGGCTGGCCGTCATGATAGCACAGCGATTTTTGCGTCCGTACAACGCTAAAGCCCGCGCCAGGCGTCACCGACTTGTATACTGTTGTGGCAACGTCCAAGCTGAAGGAGGCGAGCTGTGGCCCGTCGCAAGGGACTCGTCATCAGTGACGAGCAGATGAAGGTTATTGATGGCGTGCTTTCCAAGCTGCAGCACGTGACGGGTTCGCATTTCGTCGCTCTCATCTCTACCAGTGGCCAGCCCATCACTGTGTGTCCTCCAGACGCTCAGTCTGACACCCTGTCTCTCGCGGCTCTGGCCGCCGGCTCCTTCGCCGCCACGCGCCAGCTGGCGGAGGTGCTCAAGGAGCGCGAGTTCACCCTTCTCTTTCACGAAGGCAAGGAGTCGAACCTTCATGTCATCCAGGTGACAGAGCAGATACTCATGTTGCTGACTTTCGGGCATGAGACCCAGGTGGGTCTGGTGCGCCTCTACACCACTCGCGCCCTAGCCGTGCTCAAGCCTATTTTCGAACGTGCCGACGATAGCGACGGGGAAGAAAGGCTCATTGACGCCGATTTCTCTCTTGAAGCGGATAGTGCGCTAGATGACCTGTTCCCGGAACAGGGCGCGCAACAGTAGCGGGGCGGGGAGCAGCACGTGGCACTCATCAATCTAGCAGCCCGAGAGATCAACTATAAGATCGTCTACTACGGCTGTGGCCTTTGCGGGAAGACGACCAACATCCAGTACATACACAAGAGGGTGAATCCGGCTGCTCGGGGGCGTTTGGTCAGCATAGCCACCGAGGAGGAGCGCACTCTCTACTTTGACTTCTTGCCCCTATCTTTGGGCACGGTCAAAGGACTGCGCACTCGCTTTCACCTCTACACAGTTCCTGGGCAGTCGTTCTACAACGCGTCCCGCAAGCTGGTCTTGCAGGGGGTCGACGGCATAGTCTTTGTGGCTGATAGCCAGGTCTCTCGCCTGGACGAGAATGTGGACAGCTACCTCAACCTTTGGGACAACCTGCGCTCACAGAGCGAGGACCTCTCCAACCTGGGCATGGTACTGCAGATGAACAAGCGCGACCTGGGCAACATCTTCAGCGTGGCGGACCTCACGGAGCTCCTGAACCACACGGGCTCGCCCGTGCTGGAGGCATGCGCTCTCACCGGCGTAGGTGTCTTTGAGACTCTCAAGACTGTCTGCAAGCAGGTGATTGCGAAGAGCTCCCGCTCCTAGCGGGGCTGCAGCCTGCCATCGAGAAGGCGCGGGCAAACGGCAGCCCCTGCAAAAGCGAGAAGTCGGGACGGCGAGATTTGAACTCGCGACCTTCCGGCCCCCAGCCGGATGCGCTACCAAGCTACGCCACGTCCCGACGCGCTCAGACAGTATAGCGCGCGTCAACTAGACCAACTACATACTCTGGCCTTCTGAGGCTGCGCTAGCCGCCTCGGCCTTGTCTCTGGCCCTCTTGTTCCACGGAAAGACCACCCGGTGCTCCTTGCCGCGCAGGAGCCGGCCTACATTCGTCCTATGCCCCCACAGGACGACCGCCGCCATGAGACAGCACGCGACCACGTAGGCGAGAGGAGTGTTCCAGGGCCACGGACACTCGTAGTGGTAGAGGAGGCCCGCCCCGACAGGTAGGGCGACGGTACTCGCCATGGACGCCACTGAGACGATGCGGATCGTAAGGAGGAGCAGCAGGAACAGCACCATGAGGCAGGCCATCGGGACGGGAATCATGGCGAAGGCCGCTCCGGCGCCGGTGGCCACTCCCTTACCCCCTCTGCCTCTGAGGAAGATGGAGAACGTATGACCGAACACCGCCGCGATGGCCACAACCACAGTCACTGCCGGATCGCTGAAGTAGCGCGACAAGACCACCGGTATTACGCCCTTGAGGACGTCGCAGACCAGAACAGCAACGCCTACACGCTTGCCCAGAACGCGAAACGCGTTGGTTGTGCCCGCATTGCCGCTACCATGCTCGCGCAGATCGATACCTCTTACGGCTTTGCCCAGCCAGACGCTGGGCGATAGCGAGCCCATGAGGTAGCCGAATACCACCAGTCCGATGGCAGCCAACACAGAAGCTACGGTCACGAATACCTCTCTTCCTTGCCTTCGAAATCGATGATCAACGGTATCCCCTCCAGCGCATAGTCCGCACGCAGGTGGTTTTCGATGTAGTAGGCGTAAGGTTTATTGACCAACGCCCGGGAATTGACCATGACTTTGAACCGCGGTGGCGCCTGTTCGTACTGGACCATGTAGAACGCCTTGATTACCTTGCCGCTCTTGGTGGAAGAAGGGTGTTGCCCCTGTAACGACCCCAACCATCGGTTGAGCTCCGCGGTGGCTATGCGACCGGCATACTTCCTGTATAGGGAACTCGCCAGCGGCAGTATGCGGTCCACGCCGCGCCCGCTGACGGCCGAGACGGTCAGATGGGGCGGTTTCATCTGTACCCTTGCCCCGATGCGCTCCACCGCCTTGTCCAGGTCGATGGTGGCGATATCCCACTTGTTGAAAAGTATGGCGGTAGCGCACTTGGCCCGTTGCGCCTCATAGGCGACCTGTAGGTCAAGGTCCGCGAGTCCCTCGCTGGCATCCACCACGACGAGAGCCACGTCACAGCGCTCCAGCGCCTTGAGCGCGCGCAGAGAGCTAAAGTACTCCACATCGGTGGTCGTGCGCTTGCCCGGTCTACGCAGACCCGCCGTGTCCACCAACACCAGCGGTTCTCCCTTGTATGTCACGGTAGTATCGATCGAGTCTCGGGTGGTACCGGGTATCGGCGACACTATGGTGCGCGTGTCGCCGAGTAGTGCGTTGAGCAGCGAACTCTTGCCTACGTTGGGCCGGCCGACGATCGCCACGCGCATGGGTGCGACCTCTTCCTCTTCACCAGAGTCCTCGGGCAGGGCCTCTACGATCTTGTCGAGTAGGTCGCCGACCCCGAGCCCGTGCTCGGCGGATATGCCCAGCGGTTCCCCCAGACCCAATTCCCAGTACTCGTGAAGCATGCCCTGGGCCATCTTGGTGTCCTGCTTGTTGACCGCCAGGATGACGGACACTCCGCTGCGTCTGAGCAGGTCGGCTATCTCTTTGTCCTGCGGGACCACCCCGGTCTTGCCCTCTACCAAGAACACAACGAGCGCCGCCTCGGTGACGGCAAAGTTCGCCTGCTGGCGTACATCCTCACTGAGGGGCAGGTCGCTCTCCATGTCGATGCCGCCTGTGTCCATCACGGTGAAGCGACGACCGTTCCACTCCCCCATGCCGTCCTTGCGGTCGCGCGTCACCCCCGCTTCTGGCGCAACAACGGCGTCGCGAGTCCCGGTAATGCGGTTATATAGGGTGGACTTGCCCACATTCGGGTATCCGATTATGGCTACGCGCGGGAGTCCTGTGCTCATGTATCCATCTCCTCAAGGGCCGCCACAACGGCCTCTATCTGCTCTGGAGGCGTGGAGGCGCCTGCTGTGACTCCCACCACACCCGCTCCCGTGAACCAAGCCGGATCAAGTTCCCCGGCTGACTCCACGTGATAGGTCCTTTTCTGCCTCTGAGAACAAAGCTCGGCCAAGCGCCGGGTGTTCCCCGACTCCCTGCCTCCGACTACCACGACGGCGTCCACGTCGGAAGCCATCTCCAGAGCTGCGTTCTGTCTGAGCTCGGTGGCATTGCATATCGTATTGTGCACCAGCAGTTGTCTGACTTCTGGGGCGAGACTGGCCGTCAGCTCAGACAGCCGGCCCTTCGACTGGGTGGTCTGCACCACCACACCTATCTTCGTGCTGGGTAGACGCTCGGGAAGGTCCGCGGCCGATTCCACCACCAGCGACTTCTCCCCCGCGTACGATCGCAGCGCCAGGACCTCCGGGTGGTCTCTATCTCCAAGGATGATGACGTAGTAGCCCTCTTCGCATAGTTGCGCCGCCTTCTCCTGGGCGGAGGTGACGAAGGGGCACGTAGCGTCTACCAAGCTGAGCGTCGATGCCTCCAGCGTCTCGCGAACGGTCTTCGGTACGCCGTGCGACCGCAATATGACCGTCCCCTCACTCGCCTCGCCCGGCTCCGATACTACCCCCACTCCCTTCGCCTGGAGATCGGAGATGACGCTAGGGTTGTGAATGAGCGGACCGAGACTATTGATGGGCTTTCGTGCCTGATCGACGGCGTCGAGGGTCAACTGCAACGCGCGCTCGACCCCCGGACAGAAGCCGGCGCTCTGCGACACGCGCACGGCCAGGCCGCCCATTATCTTTCCACCGGAGTGGCGAGCAGCGCCTCCAAGGCCTCGCGTACCCTGTCGGTGACCACCCTGCCCCTTTCACTACGAGGGACTTCTGGACCGGGCATCTCGATCGGCTCACCTATAACGACGTCGATCTTGGGGAAGTGTGGGATGCCGTGCCTGAAGGCGCGTTCCGTGCCCCGCATGATCGCGGGAATGGTGACTATGCCCTCGCGCATGGAGAATAGGCTGATGCCGCCCCTCAAGGGCGCTAGGCCCTCGCCTTTGTTGCAGTGTCCTTCGGGGAACAGCCCTAGGATCTCGCCACGTTCCAGTATCTCCAAGCCCTTCTTGATAGACGAGCGATCGGCCTCACCGCGGCTGACCGGGAACGTGCCGAACTGCTCCATCGCCCAACCAAGCGGCCTAAACTTCCAGAGTTCTGACTTGGCCATGTAGTGAATCTGTCGCGGAACGTTGATGCCCAGCATGAACGGGTCGGTCATGGACTTGTGATTGGAGGCCACCACCGCGGGACCGGTGACTGGGAAATTCTCTACCCCCACCACACGCATGGTATAGCAGGTCCGCCACAGTGGTCTCAGTACGAAGTAGGCCATACGGTAGAGAAGCGTATCAAGAGGGCCCTTCTGCATGCGACACAGCGGCCATTTGGGCAGGTCGCTCTTCTGCGCCTTGCGAGCAAGCGCACACACCGCCTCGATCACCTCCGTGATAGTCATGCCGGTGGTGTCGACCTCTACGGCGTCATGAGCCTTGCGAAGCGGGGCGACCTCCCTGGCAGAGTCCAGAGCGTCGCGGGTCGAGATGTCACCTACCAGCTCCTCCACTGACTGATTCACGCCCTGTGCCAGAAGCTGCGCCTGCCGGCGTTTTGCCCTCTCCTCCACGCTGGCCGTAAGGAACACTTTCAGACTAGCGTTCGGGACGACCACCGTCCCCATGTCGCGACCCTCCAGAACCACGTCGCCTTTGCGGGCCTCCTCGCGCTGCCTCTTGGTGAGGACTTGGCGCACCGACGGTTCTGCGGACACGACCGAAACGTTCTTAGAGACAAGCGGTCCTCTGATCTCCTGGCTGATGTCCCTTTCACCCACGAACACCTGGGTCAGATCGTCGCGCCTCTCTACGAAAGTGATCGGCGCAGTCTTGGCCAGAGAGCCTGCCTCGGCCAGTCTGCCGGGCACTAGACCCGCCTCCAGCGCTACAAGCGTGACGGCTCGATACATCGCCCCGGTGTCCAGATACCGCATGCCCAGTCTACTCGCGACTTCACGCGCTATGGTGCTCTTTCCCGAGCCTGCCGGCCCGTCGATAGCGATTATCATGGGTGATCCACCTCGCGGTATCGCATCAGCTCCCGGCCTTCCAAGGCGCGCCCAATTGGCTAAGCATATCGGCAAAACCAGGGAACGAGACCGTCATGCACATAGCATCGTCCACGGTCACGCCGTCTCTTGAAGCATACCCGGCTACTGCCCCCACCATAGCAAGACGATGGTCGCCATGTGTCTCCACGCGGCCGCCCTGCCATCCTTCCGGTCGACCGGTGACTTCGAGTCCGTCCGTCTGCTCAGCGACTCCGACCCCCAGACTCGAAAGTAGCCCCGCCATGGCAGACAGGCGGTCGCTCTCTTTCACTCTCAGCTCTGCCGCTCCCCTCAAACGGGTGGTGCCCTGAGCCTTTGCCGCCGCCAAAAACAGCGCCGGTAGCTCGTCTATGAGGTTGGGTACCTCGTCGGGCTCGATCTCCGTCGCCGTGAGTTCAGAGTAACGAGCCGTTACCCTGCCGATGGGTTCAGAGGCCTGGGCGTCGGTCACTTCCATCTGCAAGTCCGCGCCCATTCTCTGAAGCGCGGCCACTAGGCCCGTCCTCGTCGGATTCAGCCCCACACCTTCGACCGTCAGCTCTGAGCCGGGGATCAAGAGTGCGGCAACCAGCAAGAATGCCGCGGAGCTGAAGTCACCGGGTACAGTCACACTGGTGTATCTCAGGCTATCCGCCGGCCATACGCTGACGGTGCCCGCGCCGCCGGAGCCCTCTTCTCTCTCCACTCGACCGCCACCAAGCTTGATCATCCGTTCAGTATGGTCGCGAGACCGCCCGGGCTCGAAGACCCTGGTTACCCCCTCGGCCCGCAATCCCGCCAACAGCAGACAGGACTTCACCTGTGCGGAAGCTACGGCCAGCTGGTGGTCGCCGCCCTTGAGGGCCCCACCACATATGCTGATAGGTGGAAGGGTGTTGCCCGCACGTCCGGCGACGGTCGCCCCCATCGTCGCCAGGGGCTCCAGCACCCGGCGCATCGGACGGCGACGGATGCTCGCGTCGCCGGTCAGCACACACAGGAAGTCGCGCGAGGCGACTAGACCCGGCAGCAGACGGATGAGGGTGCCCGAGTTGGCCACGTCTATGACGTCCGCCGGCTCGCTGAGACCCTGCCAACCAGCGCCGTGCACCGTCAGGCCATCGGCGCTCTCGTCCACCTGGACTCTGAGCGCTCTGACGGCGCCGACAGTAGCCAGGGTGTCCGCCGAGCGCAGAAAGCCCTTCACTTCCACCGGGCCCTCGGACACCGACCCGAGCAGAACGGCACGGTGGGAGATGGATTTGTCCCCGGGGACTTGCACGGTGCCACGAAGACCCTGAGCGGCCGGCAGGAACCGGCCTCCACCTTGGTCGGAGCCGGTCACAGGTTTCATTCGGCCCCATCCCCACTGACGCTGACCCTGGACGGATAGCCGAGCGCATTGAGTAGGTCCTCTGCTCTTCCTGCCACGTCTTCACCTGCCACGAATACCTCTAAATCGCCGCCCACGCTGCGGCTCATGTGGTGAAGAGTAAGGTCTTCAACGTTTATGGCAGCCTCACCGAGCGCAGTCATGACCCGGGCGATCACGCCCGGCTCGTCGGGCACGCGCACCGTGACTTTGTACAGAGTACTTGGCGTGATGTCGGCCAGCTCCAGCATCTCCTCCCTGTATGCTCCCGCCGACTCGATCGAGCGTACGACGCCGTCAGGATCCGAGGCCAGCAGATGCTTGGAGAAATCGTCGAGCAAACGTGCGACGGCCCCCACCGACTCCGACAGGGCCTCACGGTTCTCCAAGAAGATATCCCGCCACATAGGTGGGTTCGAGCCGGCCACGCGAGTGAGGTCCTTGAAGCTGGCGCCGACCCACTGCAGGGCACGCTTGCCTCCCACACTGAATTCCCCGGCGTGCTGCATGAGGGCATTGGCCAGAACATGTGGCAGGTGGCTTATCACGGCCAGTATGCGGTCGTGAGCTTCCGCATCGATGTGCGTGGGTCTCGCTCCCAGGTCCACCAGGAACTGCTGCAGCATGGCATAGAGCTTTGGGAAGGCCGCTCCCGTGGTGCAGAGGAAGTAACTGGCCCCTTCGAAGAGGTCCGCGCGCGCATAGCGCACGCCGGAGTCCGCAGCTCCACACATGGGGTGACCCCCGATGAAGAGAGAGCGCGCGTTGCTGGAGAGAGCGCGCATGATGGCCGATTTGGTGCTGCCCATGTCAGTGATAAGACGCGGGCGCGGGTCGGCCGCGGCGCATTCTTCGACAAGGCTGGGGATGCTCCGCACCGGCGTAGAGACTACGACCAAGTCTGCATACGCAGCCGCTTCGGCCGCGCTGGAAGCAGTCTCGGTGATCACTCCTCTGCTCAAAGCCTCTTCGAGCGCCAGGGGATCACTGTCGAAACCGACGACCTCGTCCACGGCGGCTCGGCTGCGTGCGGCAAGAGCAAGACTGCCGCCCATCATGCCTACACCTACGATGGCGAGCCTGTGTACCCCACTATGCGGATGTTCTGAGGTCAAGCTGCGCTATCCCAGGGTCTTGCCGACCCACTCGACCATGGTCTGAATGCGTTTGGCGACTGCCGCGAACTGCTTGGGGTCCAGGGACTGTGCTCCGTCCGAGAGGGCCGTCTCGGGGGTAGGATGCATCTCTATCATCAGCCCATCGGCTCCCGCCGCGATGGCCGCCAGTGAGAGTGGCTCCACCAGGTCGACCTTGCCGGCTGCATGGCTTGGGTCTACGACGACCGGTAGATGGCTGCGCTGCTTGAGGATGGGAATCGCGGAGATGTCCAGAGTGTTACGCGTCGCGGTCTCGAACGTGCGGATGCCGCGTTCGCACAGGATCACTTTCTCATTCCCCTCTTTGACTATGTACTCGGCAGCCATCAACAGCTCCTCTAGGGTCGCCGCGAGGCCGCGTTTGAGCAGTACGGGGCGGTCCACCTCTCCCACCGCCGACAGAAGCTGGAAGTTCTGCATGTTGCGCGCACCGATCTGGATGATGTCTGAGTACTGCGCAACGGCTTCGAGGTGTCTGGGGTCCATGAGTTCGGTGACCACGGGCAGACCGGTGGCTTCGCGCGCTTCTGCGAGGATCTCCAAGGCCTCGACGCCCAGCCCCTGGAATGCATACGGAGAAGTCCTGGGTTTGAACGCGCCGCCGCGCAACATCGTGCCCCCGCTGCCCCTGACAGCCGCAGCCGCCTGCATCAACTGCTCTTTGCTCTCCACCGAGCACGGCCCGGCGATGAGCGCCACGTGGCCTCCGCCCAGACTGGTACCGCCGACCGTGACCACCGTGTCGGAACGCCGGAATTCACGGCTCACCAGCTTGTAGGGCTTGAGGATGGGAACGACCTTCTCCACACACGGGTAGGCCTCCAGGGGAAGCCCCGCGACCACATCCCGTTCTCCCATGACCGCTATGACGGTCACCAGGTCACTCGTGGATACGTGTCCACGAGCCCCCGCCCCTTCCAGAAGCTCGAGGATGCGCTGGACATCCTCGTTGGAGGCGGTCTCCACCATAACGATCATCATTTCGGTGCTCGCACCGTCCATCTCAGCTCTCCGGGCTCAGGGACCCTGCGTCTACCGCGGTGTCCGTATCCTGCGCATCTACGGGCGCCCTACCTTCGCGCAGTTCGCTCATGGCGGCCACAAACAGGTCCCCCTCTTCCGCCTGTCCAATGGTAACCCGAATCCAGCCGGGGCAGTTCATGGCGTACCCCGACCGCGTCAGTATTCCTCTTGCGAGTAGCGCTTGTCCCACCTCAGGGCCCGGCAATCCCAGGCCGGTGACGTCCACGAGCAAGAAGTTGGCCTCTCCAGGGTGACACCGGATGCCCATGCCTTCCAGCAGCGATGTCAACCTTCGCCGTTCGCCCGCTATGGTGTTGCGGCGTTCGGCGACCCGATCTGGGTGCCGCAGAGACTCGGTGGCCGCGACCTGGGCAAGCGAGTCGACATTGAACGGTTGCCTGACCTTGTCGAGGGCCCCTATGACCTCCGGGTCGGCGACAGCGTATCCGACGCGCAGCCCTGCCAGTCCGTAGATCTTGGAGAAGGTCCGCAGTACCACCAGGTTGGGAAAGCTCTCCACCCAGGTGGCGGTCTCCTCGCGCAGCGGTGAGGTGACGAACTCTCCGTACGCCTCATCGAGCGCCACAACGACATCGGAGGGCACGCGCTCCAAGAAAGCCCGCAGGACTTTGGGCTCGATGTAAGTGCCTGTGGGATTGTTGGGATTGCAGACGATCACCAGGCTGGTGTCGCTACGTATGGCAGCCAGCATGCCCTCCAGGTCGTGCTCCAGCCCGCTTAGCGGCACCGCGCTGAAGGGGCCACCGTGAGCGATGGCTATAGACTGGTACATCACAAAAGACGGACTCGGAAAGATGGCATGCTGTTCGGGGGTGAGCAAGGCCTGCCCTAAGAGCATGAGCAGCTCACAAGACCCATTTCCAAAGCTCAGCTGGTCGGTTCTGACCCCCAGACGTTCGGAGAGCAGACTGCTGAGTTCTGAACAGGACCCGTCGGGGTAGCGGTTCAGCCCACCCAAGGTCGCCTGCAGCGCTTCGACCACCTCGGGGAACGGTCCCCACGGCACCTCGTTAGCCGACATCTGCGTAAGGCGCTCTACGTGGTAGCTCTCTCTGATCTCGGCCAGAGAGGGACCAGCCCTATACGGTTTGAGTCTATCCAAGACGGGATTGAACTTCATCGTCGCTCCGGTAAGCCTACGTATATGCGGGAAAGGCCAGTATAGAGCAAGCTACGCCAGCCCGGCCAACCTCCGGAGCGTCGCGATCTCCTGCGCGCTCAGTCTGCGCGCCTGCCCAAGCGTGAGGCCCTTGTCAGTCAGAGTAGCGAAACGTGCCCGGTGCAACGCCACGACCCGGTGCCCGACGATCTCCAGCATGCGGCGCACCTGGCGCTTGTGCCCCTCGTGGATGACCACACGAAGGGTGCTCGTGAAACGATTCGCGCTAGTAGCTTTCTGCACCACCGAGACCTCCGCGGGCGAGGTGGTCCCCTCCTCCAGCGGCACACCCGCCCGCAGTTTCCGAAGCGACCCTTCAACGACCTCACCTCGGACCTTCACCAAGTACTCCTTCTCGACGTGGTACTTGGGATGGAGCAGTCTCTCCGCCAGCATCCCGTCGTTGGTGAGCAGCAGAAGGCCGGTGCTGTCTAGGTCCAGCCTGCCCACCGGGAAGACTCTCACCCCGGTGGGAACGTAGTCGGTAACGGTCGGCCTCCCTCGAACATCCACGACAGCACTCAGCACACCCACCGGCTTGTTTAGAAGCCAATATTCCTTGGTCTGCAGCGTGATCGGGTGACCGTCTAGGGCCACTGAGTCTGTCTCAGGATCGACTGTCGCACCCAACTGGGCCGTCTGCCCGTCTACCGCGACTCGACCCGCTGTGATCAAGTCTTCGCAGCCACGCCGCGAGCCCAAGCCGGCCTCGGCCAGATACTTCTGCAGCCTTACTCTCACTCGGGCACTGTCAGAAGACCCAGCCGCCTGCGGAGATCCGCCTTGGCCTCATCGGTCAGCGCGAAATCGTCCAGCGGAGGCAGCTCTCTTAGGTCGGCAAGTCCAAACATGGCCTCAAAACGACGGGTGGTCGCATAGAGGACCGCGCCCCCTTTGGCCTGGGTGCGCCCAACATCCACTATGAGTTCTCTCTCCAGCAGATTGCGGACGGGCGAATCGGAGTTGACGCCCCGGATCTCCGCTATCTGAGGCCTGGTGACCGGTTGCATATAGGCGACTATCGCCAAACACTCCATCGATGCAGGAGATAGGCGACCTGTTTCGGACGGGAGTTCGAAGAGGGCCTTGACCGCGTTCTCGGACAGGCGGTTAGTCCTGAAGGCCCAGCCCCCGGCCAGGCGGGCCAACTCAAAGCCCCGCTCGCCCTCTGAGGGAAACTCAAGCTCCAGCTCCTCGAGTATCTGTTCCACTGCCCGGCGCGCGGTCGCGTCTTCGACATCCAGCGCTTGGACGATACTCTCCACGGTAAGAGGGTCCCCCGAAGCGAACAGCAGGGCTTCCACGTCGCGTCTTAGATCAGCCAGCCTCACTCCAGCTCCGGTCTGCGTAGGCGCCTGCTCGCTCATTCTCCCCCTCGGTCGGTCACTTTCGTTTCACGTACGCGCACTACGATATCGCCGAAGACCTGGGCCTGGTGCACGCGTATCTCTCCCCGCGACAACATGTCCAGAAGGGCGAACACCGAGAGCGCTTGGACCAGTGGGTGCTCCTCTCCGAAGACCTTGTTGAACGAAAAGCTCTGCTGCGAAGCCAGAAGGTCCTTGATCAGACGGATCTGGCCGCGCAGCTGTACTTTGGCGTCGGGAAGGTGCGAAGTGTCCGGATCGCCCTTGTGCGCGATCACTCGCCGCAGGCTGTCACGGAGCTCAGCCAGGTCCCCCGTACCGGCGATCTCGTCTTCGGACGGAAGAATCGTTTTGGCTTGGCCCAGTGAGCCACGAAGCAGCGACGCCCCGTTCACCTCGCCCAGTTCGCGCAGTCGCAAAGCGGCAGCCTTGAACTGGCTGTAGACAAACAAGCGCTCTAGTAGCTGGTCACGAGCCTGCTCCGGCGTCAACTCCTCCTCTTCGAAGGGCAGGAAGGCCTCGGGGAGGAGCATCCGCGACTTCACCTCTATGAGGAGGCTCATCAGCAGCAGGAACTCGGTCATGTCATCCCAGTAGCCGATCACACCCGCCGACTCCATGTCATCAAGGTAAGCGGTTATGACTTGCACCAGTGGAACTTCGAGTAGGTCGACCTCCTCTCGCATGATCAGCGAGAGCAGAAGGTCGAACGGTCCTTGGTAGACCTCTAGATCTAGCTCGGGGGATCTCAGCTCAAGTCACCTGCCTCGGCCATTGGACATTCTCACGGCATGGCTAGCGATAGTTGGTCAAGAACACGTCGGCCAGTCCGTTGATCGCCCACCCCAGCAGGGACTGGAACGGTCGCCACAGTGCGAACATCGCAAGCAACACTAGAATCATGCCGTACTGGTCCATGGCCGCCCACCTCTCGTAGGCCTTTCGCGGCAAGAGGGCGCCCAAGACCCGCGACCCGTCGAGGGGCGGTATTGGCACAAGGTTAAAGAGGCCAAGTACCACATTGACGGCGAACAGATCGAACACAATCTCATATGCCCACCCGGTGGAATCGGGGTGTATAGCGTTTAACACCACGATCGTCACCACTGCCAAGATGAAGTTGGTAACGGGTCCGGCCATCGCGACCGCAGCCATACCCCACTGACGGTTCTTGAAGTAGTAGGGGCTGACTGGAACCGGCTTCGCCCAGCCGAACACGAAGCCACCCAGTATGTAGGTTATGAAGAACATGGCTGTGCCTAGTGGATCCATGTGCCTGAGCGGGTTCAGACTGAGCCTTCCAGCCCGCTTCGCCGTGGGGTCACCTAGCTTGTAAGCGACCAGACCGTGTACAAGCTCATGGGCCGCCATCGACAAGACAAGGATCGGGACCAGCGTCAGTAGGCCGATCAACTTGTGGAGGTCAAAATCGAAATTCATCAACCCTTCTCCAGGAGTTCGCGCGCGGCCGCAAGTTCCGGCTCACGTCCTTGTATGTTCTCTTGCATCCGCATCTCTCGCAGCCTCTCCAAGATGCGGCCCACGCTGGGACCCTTCTTGGCACCCAGCGCTAGGATATCGTCTCCGCTCACCGACAGCGTGCGAAAACGCAGATTGGCCAGGTAGTGGCGAAGTCGTTGCTCGGCGACACCCGGCTTCATACCCGCCAGACCGAACACGAGAGCCTCATCGGGGGTGCCCCGGAGGGCGCGGTACACGTCCCAGTCGGTCATGTCCTCTCCACCCAGACTGGTGACAAGCCGCGGCCCTACCACCACCCCGTCCAACACGATGGCGGCGTCAGACTGTTTTAGCTTGAGTTGCTCCAGCCAAAGGTAGAGATCGTCGTGAGACATAAGGCGGGTCATAGCGGCCAACCGCAAGCGCCAGATCTGGACCTCCTCCTCCATGTGAAGGTCTCGCACCAAGACGTCCAGTCTGGTCACCAAGTCCACGGTGTCAGTGTCGGTGGCCAATTTCGGGTGTACCTCATGCGCCACGCCCAGTTCGAACAACCTTTGCAGCGACCAAGCCACGTCATCTTCGCTGAGCAGCGCGATCAGCTCGTCTCTCAACCTGACACTCGAAAGATCGCCCACCAGGTGCATGCCCACGCAGCCCTTGGCCAAGTCGCGCGTATGCTCATCCATCCTGAAACCGTAGCGGTTCTCATAGCGCACCGCCCTGAAGATGCGCGTGGGGTCTTCTATGAAGCTCAGGTTGTGAAGCACCCGTACGACGCCCTCCTTCAGGTCGCGATACCCGCCGAAGAAGTCCACTACGGTGCCGAAGTCACTTCCGCTCAGGGAGATGGCCATGGCGTTCATCGTAAAGTCACGACGGAAGAGATCTTGCCTGATCGACGCGTGCTCGACTCTGGGCAGGGCCGCCGGCCGTTCGTAGAACTCGGTCCTAGTGGTGGCAACGTCAACGTGGAAAGGCTCGCTGGCCCTGCGCAACTCCGGCGGGACTTCTCCCAAAGCTCCGGAGGGCAGCAGAACGACAGCCGTTTTGAACTTGCGGTGCGGACGGACGCGGCCTCCGAGCTCAGCGGCCAAACGGCCGGCGAATTCGATTCCGTCGCCCTCCACCGCTATGTCGATATCCACATTCGGCTGCTCGAGCAGCAGGTCTCTGACGAACCCGCCCACCAGGTAGACCCCGGCGAAGTCCTCCGACAGCGCCGAGCACGTGGTGAAGAGCCGGCCGAAGAACGGGTGTCCCGCTAGGGCCTCCAGAGCGTATACCTGCGGAGAGTCTGCCGGCGTCTGCTCCTTCTCCCAATGACCTTGATATGCGGCCAAAACGTCCGTGCGAGTGACTATGCCCACTACCGCGTCTACCCTCGCGTAGCCTGTCTCGGCGACCTCCTCATAGGCATCTTCGCTGACGATCGGCACCCGACCGACGTTCGAGTTGACCATGATCCGCCGCAATTCGTCCACACCGGCATAGGGAGGCGCGAAGGTGATGTTGCGAGTCATAACGCCTTTGACCGGCGCACGGCCCAGCCCGTGGCGGATGGCCTTGTCAAGGTCCCGCCGCGCTACCACCCCCACCACGCGTTCCCCCTGACGCACACAAATGCCGGAGTGCCCGTACCGCTGGGCCATGATCAAAGCCTCGGTCACGGTCGTATCCGCGTCCACCAGCCGGATAGGACGGCTCATGATCTCCTGTGCGGTGGGGACACCCGAGCGGGTCTCCCCCAAGGCCTCCAATAGCCGTTCCAGCACCATGTCGGCGCTCTCTCCGCTCACCACTGCCGCGGCCGCCTGAGGGTGTCCTCCGCCCCCGATGGCCCTCATGGCCGCCCCTACGTCCACAGCGCTCGTACGAGACCGCGCTGTCACAAACACCCGCTTCTCCATGGTGACAGCTTGAAGGAGAACGTCGGCGTTCAGCAACTCCATGAGCTTGTGAGCCACCACGCTAAGGGCATCGACGTAGGCCGTCGCCTCGAGCGAAGCCACATGGACATCCAGCCCCCTTACTCTCTCGACGCGCACTACGTCCACAAGGCGCATGAGCATCTCTCTCTGTTCCTTGCCTAGAGCACTGTGAAGGTACCGCTCAATCAGCGCCTGAGACGCACCCAGGCGCATCGAGGCCGCCAGCATCTCCGCGTCTCGTATGGTCGTACGAGGGTAGGTCAGAGAACCGGTGTCCTCGTGGATGCCCAGAGCGAAGATGCTTGCCTCTAGCTTGGAGATCTCCACGCCTCTCTCCAGCAGAAGGTGCAGAAGCGAGGTGGCCTGTGCTCCGTCCGATGATACGAGCCAATTGTTGCCCAGGACAAAGGGCGGGCGTTCCAGACCCTCCGCCGCATGATGGTCGATGACGACGGTCTCCACGCCCGGCGCGCCGCAGAGCCGGCCTAATTCCCCGATCCTGCTGGGGTCAGCCGTGTCTACCATGACCAAACGCCTGATCTTGTCCACATCTACCAACCGCAGACCGACGATGGGCAGGCCTTCACCGTGCAAAGACACGAATTCGCGCACGTTGGGGTTGAGAGAACCGGTGAAGACTATGCGCCCCTCGGGATACAGCAAAACTGCGCCCACGGTCGCCGCCAATGCATCGAAATCGGCGCTTTGATGGGTCGTTATGACCGTCGGGACTTCCAGCAGTGAAGGAGGAGCTGTCATACAGCCTAGTATAGCTGTGTGAGCGCCAAAGACTCCCTATGCCCACACCTTGAGAAGGGCGTCGAGGGACTCGCCCAGAGACGCCGCGGCCCGTTCGGCGGCCGCCAAGACCTCGGTGTGCGTCGTTTCTCCAGCGTTCGTCACCAAAGTCATGGTGGCGACCTGCAGGTCCTCATCTCCAGCAGCGCGTAGCTCTGCCGCCGGAGTCATGCTGACGGTCGCCACTCCGAGCTCTCTGAGGAGCGCCAGCTCCGAGGGGGTCTCGTACTGTGGGCCTGGCACCGAGGCGTGACTGCCCGTGTGCAGATATCCGCCTGGCGCATTGGCGCCCATGGCGGCGACCAGCCGCGACGGCGTCGCCTCAAGCTCCACCGGCCTGCTCTGCATGTCGCGGTACTGCAGGTCGATCACTCTCTCGACCACCACGACGCTACCCGCCGCCAGACCATCCGCCACCGCGCCTGCTGCACTGGTAAGAACGACTTTGGCTACACCCCAAGCCGCCAAGGACCGTATGGGCAGTTGCACCTCGCTGAGGTCGAAGCCCTCGTACTCGTGGACTCGTCCCCTCAGTACCGCGAGGCGCCGGCCGCCGTTCAACGCCGCCATAGCGAGCACGTAGGGGTGCCCGGCGACCTCACCAACGCACCAACCGGGGATGGCTCGGTACGCCACCTCTGCCTCCGGCTCCCCCAGGCCCGCCGCAGAGAGCCCCGACCCCATCACCACGGCGACTTCGGGTGCCGGCCCGATATTGTCCGCAAGCCAGCGGGCGGCCGCGGCGGACTCCTGTGGTCCCACTCGGCCGGGAACACCTGCCACGGTGCCCGCCTGGACGTTCTGTACAGCCGTGTAGTGACGCCACCCCCGGCCAGGCTTCAGGGCCAGCACCGACGTGCCCTGCAATTCGGGATTCCTACCGGTGAGGTACTCGAACGCGGTCGCGCCGGCGTCGGCGAACCCGCCCTCATAGACGGCCTGCGGCGTGCCTTGCGGCCTCGGATAGAGCAGAAGCGGCACAAACTCACGGCTGTGGTCGGTGCTGTCCGTGGTGGGATCCACACCGTGGTCGGCTGTGACAAGCAGCAGGTCCTCCGGGCCAAGGGAGGCCGCTATGGCTTCCAGAGAACCATCCGTCTCCTTCAAGCCACGCGCGAACCCCTCTATGTCGTTACGGTGCCCCCAAGCAGTGTCGAAGTCCACAAGGTTGGTGATGATCAGAGTGGCTTGCTCGTCTCCCTCTCCGCGCTGCTCCGCCACCATCGCCGCCAGGTAAGTCAGGTTGTCATGGTTCGACGCAAACTTGGCGGTCTCGGTCACGCCCGTGCCCGCAAACAACTCCGATACCTTGCCTACCGCGACCACCCGGACCCCCGCGTCTCTCAGCGCGCTGAGGTAGGTCGGGCCCGGTGGCGGTATGGAAAAGTCTCGGCGCTCAGGCGTCCTTGCGTACGAACCTGATGATCCCGAGAAAGGCCGCGCGATAACGCGAGCCACGCCGTCTTCGCCCACGAACAATTCGCGCGCTATCTGGCACCAGGAGTAGAGGCTCTCCAAAGGCACAATGTCTACGTGCGCGGCGATCTGAAAGACGCTGTCCGCCGACGTGTAGACGATCGGTCGACCCGAGGCCACGTGCTGATCCCCAAGTTCCAAGATGATCTCAGTACCGGAGGCCGTGCGGTTTCCGAGGACCTCCACGCCGATCCTGTTGGCAAACTCCCCGATCATCCGCTGTGGGAAGCCCTCTGGGAACGTCGGGAAGGGCGTGGCGGTGACAAGCCCCATCTGCTCCCAATGCCCGACAGTGCTGTCTTTGCCGGCGGAGGCCGGAGCCAATCTGCCGGCCAAGGCAAGCGGAGCTCCTACGGGCGGCATTCCCTGCAGGGGGGCGATGTTGCCAAGGCCCAGACTTTGCAGAAAGGGCAGGTGCAACGGGACGACGCGACTGAGGTTGCCGAGGGTATCCGACCCCTCATCGTCGTAGGCGGCCGCGTCGGGCAGAGCTCCGATGCCCACGCCGTCCAGAACGACATAGATGAAGCGCCGCGCCACGGCCTACTTCTCGCGCGCTCGCGGATGAGCATCGCGATAGATCTTCTGTAGGTGCGCCGAGCTGACGTGCGTGTAGATCTGCGTAGTAGAGAGATCCGCATGGCCAAGCATCTCCTGCACGGCCCTCAGGTCGGCCCCTCCTTCGAGCAGGTGGGTGGCGAACGAGTGGCGCAGCGTGTGAGCCGATACGTCGTCCGGCAGACCCGCCGCGTGGGCGTAGCGCTTTATGATCAGATGGAGTCCTTGCCTGGAGAGCCGCCGGCCCCGATCGTTCAGAAAGAACTCGGGTGCCTTCAGACGACCCGCACCCCCCAGATAGCGCCGCCCCCGTTCGTTGTAGGCCCGCAGGGCCTCCACGGCCAGGCGGCCCAGAGGCACCACCCTCTCCTTCTCACCTTTGCCCACAGTCCGCACGAAACCTACGTCGAGGTCGATATCCTGAAGGCGCAGAGTGAGCGCCTCTGACGCTCTGAGGCCTGCGCCGTACAGGGTCTCCAACAGTGCCCTATCCCTTAGTCCAAGCGGGTCGGCCTTGGGAAGTGAGAGCATCATCTCGACCTCGTCAACAGCCAGGATCCGCGGCAACCGCGCTTCAAGTCGTGCACCCGCCAGGGACTTCGTCGGATCCGACGCGACCAACTTGTTCTGGACCGCTTCGCTGTAGAAGGAGCGCAAAGCCGCTGTCTTGCGCGCCCTAGTCGCCGGCCGCCACTCCCCAGCCGCCAGAAACTCCCGCACTTCGCCGCCGGAGGCCCCCTTCAGATCGGTGCCCCTATCGGCCAAGAACGCCGCGTACTGGTGCAGGTCTCTACCATAGGAGGTCGTCGTGTTTTCGGAAAGACCCCTTTGTAGACGAAGCATGCGCAGATGGGCCTCGAGAAGGCGCTGATCGTCAGGAGTGATTCCCAAAGTCCGAATCCTCCTCAAGGAGGTAGAGCGCGGCAAGTGACTTCGAATCCCGGATCTCACCAGCCCGTTTGCGCAACTCCGAGAGCGGGATGCGCAGGACACGCAAGTCTTCGTCATAGTCGGGTTCACATTCTTGTTCTGTGAGCCCGCGGGCGACAAACACGTGCAGATGTTCGTTCACGAAGCCGGGGGACGAGTAGAAAGAACCCAAGTATCTCCATTGCTCGGCCGTCACCCCCACCTCTTCGCGCAGCTCGCGCTTTGCGGCAGAGAGGGGCTCCTCTCCGGGTTCCAGCGTGCCTGCCGGCAGCTCCAGAAGGCTGCGGCCGATCGCATGCCTGTACTGCTCGACCAGGTACACACTGTCCTGCTCGTCAAGGGCTATCATGACCACGGCCCCAGGGTGGTCGACCACCACCCTTGCGGTGGTACCCCCTTGGCGCAGTGTGATCTCGTCCACCCGCATGGTCACTATGCTTCCCTGGTAGACCATCTGGGTGCTCACCACTTCAGGCGTGTACGGCACGGCTACGTCGCCCTCGCTGGGCATGAGTGGGTCGTGCATCACCGGGCGCCCCTTCCCTCTGCAGCGCCTTGAATCAACCCAGCGGTGGCAATCAACTGCAGGACCACCTCACACAGACGCTCCAACTCATCGAGCGAAACGTATTCGTCGGCACTGTGGACGCGCATCATGCCCGCCGCGAGATTCACCGTGGGTATGCCGAGCGCATTCAGAACGTTGGCGTCCGACCCGCCTCCGGCGCTCTGCAGTTCCGGCGTCAGACCCGCGGCAGCCATCGCCGTCTTCGCGAGGCTGACCACCGTCGCGCTTTCCTCCAACTTGAAAGCCCAGAACTCATCGATCAGATCCACGTCTACGTCCACCCCGACCTCAACAGCGCTCCGGTGCAGAGCGTCCACCATGGCCGCGGCCACGTCCGCCAACCTGCCTTCGTCGTGGCCCCGGCACTCTCCCGCGAGCTCGCACGCCTCGGGCACAATGTTGGTGGCCACTCCACCGCTGATGGTGCCGATGTTTGCCGTCGTCTCGGCGTCCAGTCTACCCAGCTCCATCGAAGACACAGCCTTCGCGGCAGCCTGGACCGCGCTTCTTCCGAGTTCCGGCTCCAACCCTGCGTGCGCCGCAGTGCCCTTGTATCGCGCCCGGATTATCTTCTGGCTCGGAGCCCTAGTGACTATGCCCCCGACCGGCCCCGACGAATCAAGCACCACTGCCATAGGGCTCTTGATGGCGCCCTGGCGCAGGTGCTTCGCACCCACCAATCCGTGCTCTTCACACACCGTGAAGAAGAGTTCGAACGGACTGAAGGACGCGCCGCTGTTCAGAAGGAGTTCGGTGGCGTGCAACAGGGCCGCGATAGCGCCCTTGTCATCGGCGCCCAGGATACCTTCGCCGGCATTTCTAAAGACCCCTTCACCGTCCAGCACCGGATCGATGGCACTCCCCGGGGTCACTGTGTCCATGTGCGCCCCCAAAGCCAGACAAGGTGCGCTGTCGGTTCCGCCCACGATGCAGATGAGATTACCGCTGTCGCCCCCTGTCGCCAGGGCTGTGTCATCCTCGAGCGCGGCGAGACCCATCTCCTTTAGCAGCGAGCCGATAGCATCCGCCACGGGCCTCTCGTGCCACGACGGACTGGGAATGCTCGCAAGCGCCACGAACAACTCACTCAGCCGTTCTCGTGACGGCTTGACGCTCACAGTCATGCGCCCCCCGACGCCCCGCGGCTCTTGGCTCTCTCTTTGCTCAAGGCCACTGCGGCGCCGACAAAGTCCCTGAAAAGCGGATGCGGTCTGGTCGGCCGGCTCTTGAACTCGGGGTGGAATTGGCATGCGGCGAACCACGGATGGTCTTTGAGCTCGATGATCTCGACCAGCTGCTCATCCAGTGTGGTGCCGCTGATCACCAGGCCCGCTTTGACAAGGGCCTCTCGGTAATCGTTATTGACCTCATAGCGATGTCTGTGGCGTTCGTGGATGACCTCAGCGCCGTACGCGGCGTACGCTTTGGTCCCTGGCACAAGTTTGCTGGGAGACGATCCCAACCGCATCGTACCGCCCTTGTCGCACACCCCCGCCTGGCCAGGCAGCAGATCTATCACGGGGTACTTGGTGTCTGCATCGAACTCCGACGAGTTCGCCCCCTCCATGCTGGCGACATTTCGCGCAAACTCCGCTACCGCCACCTGCATGCCTAGGCAGAGACCGAGGTATGGTACGTTGTTCTCGCGCGCGTACTTCACCGACTTGATCTTGCCCTCGGTTCCCCGTACCCCGAAACCGCCGGGCACGAGTATGCCGTCAGCAGACTCCAACTCGCTCCTGAGCTCCTCGTCCTTCAGAGACTCCGCGTCTACCCAGATGATCTCCAAGTTCCGACCGTGATGTATACACGCATGCCGCAGGGCCTCTATGACGCTCAAGTACGCGTCCCGCAATTGCACGTACTTGCCTACCAGGCCGATCCTGACCGTGCCCTTGGCGTCTCGGATCCTCTGCACCAGGGCTATCCACTCTTCCAGCTTCGGGGTCCTGGTCTCCAGGCCCAACTTGTCCACGACAAGCCCATCCAGTCCCTCGTCCCTAAGCCTAAGCGGCACCTCGTACAGATGGGCAGCATCGACACAGCTGACCACTGCCCTCGGCTCCACATCTGTGAAGAGGGCGATCTTCTCTTTGAGCTCAGAGCTGATGGCCCTGTCCGAACGGCACACGATGATATCCGGCTGGATGCCTATGCTGCGGAGCTCGTTGACGCTGTGCTGAGTCGGCTTGGTCTTCAACTCACCGGACGTGCTGATGAAAGGTATCAACGTCACGTGGATATAGAGCACATGCCTGCGCCCGACGTCGTTGCGGAATTGTCGTATGGCCTCAAGGAACGGGAGGCTCTCGATGTCGCCTACGGTCCCTCCGACCTCGGTGATGACCACGTCCACGTCACGGTCCTGCGCGACCCGCGCGATGCGCTCTTTGATCTCGTTGGTGATGTGCGGGATCACCTGCACTGTGCTGCCCAGGTAGTCGCCGCGGCGTTCCTTGCTGATCACATGGTTGTAGACGGAGCCCGAGGTGACGTTGGAGTCTCGCGTGAGGCTCTCGTCAACGAAGCGCTCATAGTGACCCAGGTCCAGGTCGGTCTCGGCACCGTCGTCGGTGACGAACACCTCACCGTGCTGATAGGGACTCATCGTCCCAGGGTCGACGTTGAGATACGGGTCGAACTTCTGGATTATTACCCTAAGGCCGCGGCTCTTGAGGAGGCACCCCAGCGAGGCGGCCGTGATGCCCTTACCCAGCGACGATACGACCCCGCCTGTCACAAACACATGCTTCGCCATGGTCACCCCTGCCGCGTCAACGTGAACTTGGGTGGCGCATGGCTACCGTGCCCGCGCCCAACCTAGTCTAGCAGTCCCGTCGTCGCCCTGTCGCGCATTTCGCGGGCGAGTGCCATGGCCTCACCGTCATCTGCGCCGCCCCCCAGCATCCGACAGAGCTCTCGCACCACTTCCGACTCCTGCAAAGCCGACAGCCTAGCGACTGTGTCGGACACCCCGGATACTTTGTCGATCAAGAAGTGACGTGAGGCCAAAGCGGCCACTTGCGGCAGGTGCGTTATGACCAGAAGCTGGGACCGATCTGCCAATTCACGCAACTTGTTGCCCACCGCCACGGCCGTCCGGCCCCCTATGCCGGCATCGATCTCGTCGAACACCAACGTCTCGCTGCCGCCCGCGCCAGCCAGAGCGCACTTTATGGCCAGGAGGACCCGCGACAGCTCGCCCCCCGACGCCGTCTTAGCGAGACTCCTGGGTGGCTGGCCGGGATTGGCGGCAAGCAGAAACTCGGCGCCGTCACCACCCGTATCCTTCAGGCCCTCCCAGTCGGTGCGGGTCTGTAGGTTCACCGTGACTCGGGCCTCGGTCATGCCCAAACCGGCCAGTTGCGTTGCCATCGCCCTTTCCAGGAGAGGCACCGCCTCATGCCGGGCGGCACTCAGCCTAGCGGCCAGCTCAAGAGCCCGGGCGGTTTCGGTGGCCCTGACCTCTTCAAGTCTCGAGAGGTCCTCCTCGCCGCCCTCCAAGGCCTCCAGCCGCAAGCGCGAGTCTTCCAGATGCTGGATGACGCTTTCTGTGGAACCACCATACTTGCGAGACAGCTCTGTGTACATCCGCACGCGCTCATCCACAACCTCCAACCGCGCCGGGTCCACTGAAACCCTATCCGCGTAGGCGTGCAGCTCACGAGCGACCTCTCCCATCTGGCACTGCAGGTCGGCAAGCACAGAGTGGATGGCGTCCAGATCGGGGTCGACACCAGCGAGGCTGCCTATCAAGCTGGTCGTCTGGCCGAGCAGGGTGACGGCGTCGACGGCATCACCCTCGCTGTTGAGCAGGTCTCCCGCCCCTCCGGTCGCCCGCAGCACATCCTCCGCTCTCGCCAGAAGCCGCTGTTCACCAAGGAGCTCCTCCTCTTCACTAAGCGAGAGTCCGGCTTCCGTCAACTCCTTCACCTGGAAGCGCAGCAGATCGATCTCTCTCAGACGCGACTGCTCGTCCCTTCGGCTTTCCTCCAGCCGCTTGATGGCATCTCGGGCCCGTTCGTAGGCCACTCTGAACTGCTGAGCCAGTTCGAGCGCCTCCGCGCCCGCCCACTTGTCCAGCACCGACAGCTGGTATCTGGGGTCAAGCAGCCTTCGATATTCGTGCTGTCCGGCGAAGGAGAGCAATCCGCCCACCGCCCCGCCCATTGCTGCTACGGTGACCGCCGTGTCGTTTATGAAGCATCGGTTGCGCCCCTCCTTGCCTAGGCGCCGCCCTACGATGAACTGGCCTGGTTCCACTCCTCCCACCAGCTCTTTGACTTCTTCCGGCAAGTCGCACACTTCATCCGCACCCAACTCGAAGACGGCCTGGATGCTGGCGTCGGCTGCGGCGGCCCCCACCAGGCCCTCCTCGGCCCGCTCCCCCATCAAAAGACCCAGGGCCTTTGTAAGTAGTGTCTTGCCCGCCCCTGTCTCTCCCGTGAGGACGTTCAACCCGGGAGCGAACTCTAGGACCGCATCCTCGATCAGGACGAAATTCTTGATGGTCAGGGACGAGAGCACCGGCACAGCTCCTACAGAAGCCTGTCTCGGAAGTGATGGTAGAGACTGTCACCCTTGAGGAGCGCCAGTGACGTCATGCCGGGGATAGTGCGGATGCACACTACGCTGCCCGGCGCGAGTTGGCGGACCCTTTGTCCGTCGATATCCAAGTAGCAACCCTGGTTGTCGCTGTTGGTGATCTCCAGCACATCCAGCGGGGCCGCCACCACGGGCCTAACGCCCACGGCGTGCGCTGCCACAAGGCTGATGACGTAGGCATCGACTGATATCCCCAATAGAGGCCCGCCTGCAGCGAGGCTGTACGCCGAAGACCCCGCGGGCGTACCGGCCACCACTCCGTCGCACTGAACTTCGAACAGCGTGACGCCATTGATGGTCATCGACAACGAGCAGGCGGTGGAACGGTCCCCTTTGCTCACCACCACGTCATTGGTCGCTCGGTACGAGGCCTCTTCCACCTCAGCCTGCAGACCAAGAAGGGGGTATTCGGTGAACTCCATTGCCAGCAGCCGTCCGACCCCGCCACGCACGTCATCTCGCTCAACCGTAGTGAGAAAGCCCACGCGTCCGAGGTTGACTCCCGCCACTGGGATGGCTTGGTCCCGGGTCAGATGGAACGCCCTGAGCATGGTGCCGTCACCACCAAGGACCAGACACAGGTCGACCCCCCCGAGTGCCTCTGGGCCGCTGGAAAGCCTCGTGGCATCGAATCTCTCCAAGAGCACCGAATGCTTCTCCAACTCACCTGCCGGTGCGAGCACCTCCACACCCGCCTCACGACAGACCTCCAGGGCCTCTTCGAGGGCATGGTGGGCCACCTGGGGGTCACCATGCGTAGTGATGACGAGCCGCCTTATGTGGAGCCCCATCTACGCGCCCCCTTGTGGACCTGTATCGCTGATGACGCAACTGCCGATGAGCTCCTCCAGCCTATCAAGTCCAAGACCCTTTTCTCTACCTCGCGATATGTGCAAGAAGAACTCCACGTTCCCGCCGACTCCCGGCACTGATGACCGGCACACCCCCAACACCTCTAGACCTATAACTTCCACAGCAAAGCGCACTGAGTCAGAAAGCACCTGCCGATGCACGCTCGGGTCCCTGACTATGCCCTTCTTGCCCACGAACCTAGGTCCGGCCTCGAACTGAGGCTTTATGAGTATCACCCCTTCGAACGCCGCCGCCATGCAGTCGGTGACAGCCCCCAGGACCTTGCCCACCGAGATGAACGAGACGTCCATGGTAACCACTTCGGGCTCATAGGGTAGGTCACCCTTTCGCAGTAGACGGGCGTTGACGCCATCCATGACGACCACCCTGTGGTCGTCCCGCAGACGCAGGTCGAGTTGGCCGCGCCCCACGTCCAGCGCGATGACTTCCGTGGCTCCGTTCCGCAGCAGGCAGTCGACGAAGCCGCCCGTAGACGCCCCTATGTCGAGGGCGCACTTACCGGCCACAGCCACCCCGAACTCCTGTAGCGCCCCTTGAAGTTTCTCACCTGCCCTGGACACGAAGCGCGGTCGCGCCTTGAGTGTGACCCTTGCTCCCACGGGGACGGCGGATCCTGCCTTGTCGACCACCTTGCCGTCGACCAGGACATGCCCGGCCATTATCAACCCCCGGGCCACGTTCCTGCTGGCCGCTAGGCCTCGTTCTGTCACCAGTTCGTCCAGCCGCCTCCGCACGATGCCCATCGAGGCGGCCTACGAGGCTCTCTTCTTGGCCCCGGCAAGAATGGACTTGGCAGCGGCCACGATGCAGTCCTCCGTGAGTCCGACATCACGCCTGAGAAGTTCCACCGAACCGTGTTTGACGAATGCGTCGGGAAGCCCAGCTCGCTTCACCGCGCGGTCTATCGACAAGTCCGACAGCAGCTCCAATAATGCCGAACCGAACCCCCCTGCCAAAGCGTTGTCCTCCACGGTAACCACCCCGCGGTGACGCAGCACCAACTCCTTGAGCACGTCGGCATCCAGGGGACGCACTCGTGTCACCGCCGCCACGGTAGCGCTGACGCGCTCTTTCCTGAGAAGGGCGGCGGCCTGCTCCGCCAGGTGGACCTCCGGACCGACACCCAAAATCAGGACGTCCTTCCCCTCGGACACGATGTCCACCCATGGCCCCGTAAGAGGTTCTATCGGCTTCACAAGAGGAACGCCCATGCCCGCCGAACGCGGGTACCGGATGACGCTAGGGCCACCGCACTGAAGTGCTGTTGCAACCAGTCTCTGCAGCTCTGCTTCATCCCTGGGCACATAGACATTCAGCCCCGGCAACACGCGCAAGAACGACAGATCGAAAGCGCCGTGATGAGTAGGCCCATCTGAGCCGACCAGACCCGCGCGGTCTACCGCGAAGATGACCGGCAGGCCTTGCAGACATACATCATGGATTATCTGGTCATACGCTCGCTGCAAGAAGGTCGAATAGATGGCCACGATCGGCCGTTTGCCCGCCACCGCCAACCCTGCCGCGAAACCCACGGCGTGTGCCTCTGCGATACCAACATCGTAGAAGCGCTCCGGCATCTCCTTCTTCAGCAGATCCAGGCCCGTGCCCGACGCCATCGCGGCTGTGATGCCCACCACCCGCTCGTCTGCGCGTGCCATCTCCACCACTGCCTCGCCAAACGCCTCCGTGAAGGTCGTAGGTCCCTCTGGATCCATGGGCTCCCCCGTCGCCACGGTGAAAGCGGGCGTGCCGTGGTACCGACCCGGTTGCTTCTCGGCCGGCGCATAGCCTCTGCCCTTGACGGTCTTGCAGTGAAGTAGCACTGGGCCGTGGACTGCCAAGGAGCGCCTGATGGCGTCACGCACTTCTTCTACGTCGTGCCCGTCGATGACGCCAACATACGTGAACCCCAATTCCTCGAAAAGCATCCCGGGGACGATGGCCGCTTTGATGCTGTCTTTGACGTGCTGGCCCAGCGACACCATGTAGTGCCCAACACCCGGCACCTTCTCCACCCAACGGTCCACGTCCTTGCGCAGGCGAGACAACGTCGGGTCCGTGCGCAGTCTCGAGAGGTAGCTGCTCATCGCCCCAACGTTCTTCTCAATGGACATGTTGTTGTCATTCAGCACCACGAGCACGGGTGTGCCCAGGTGCCCTGCGTGGTTCAGTGCTTCGTAGGCCATACCGCCGGTGAGTGCTCCGTCGCCTATGACGGCCACCACCCTTCCCCCACTCGCAGGATCACCGCCTGAGTGCCGCGTCGCCTCGATCATCCCAACCGCCGCGCTCACCGAGGTGCTGGCGTGGCCAGTGCCATAGACGTCGAAGTCACTCTCGCCGCGACTAGGAAAACCGGACAGACCCCCGTACGTGCGGATCGACGCGAACTCAGAGGCCCTGCCTGTTAGCAACTTGTGTGCGTAGGCCTGATGACCTACGTCCCAGATGATGGCGTCTCGAGGGGTGTCTAGTTCGGCGTGCAGCGCTATGGTCAGCTCTACCACCCCTAGACTCGACCCCAGATGTCCTCCGTTGTGCGAGACCGTTTCGATGATAGCTTCGCGCACCTCGACGGCGACCTGGCGCAGTGCCTCGTCGTCCAGCGACCGCAGCGCCTCAGGGAGCTCAAGAGTATCTATCAGCCTGCCGGCCGCTTCGCTCACTCCTAGACCTCCGTCGGGATCTCCCGACCCGTCTCCTCGGGTCTGACAGCACGCGCGACGCTCCCCAGGATCCCATTGACCAGTGCCCCGGCCTCCCCTGAGCAGAAGCGCTTGGCCAGGTTCACAGCCTCGTCGACCACCACTGCAACAGGCACCCCTGGCTCCTTGACCAACTCATATGCTGCCACTCTGAGGACCGCTCGCTCCAGAATGCCCAGCCGCTCTAGGCTCCATCCTGAAAGGCTTCTGCTCAGCAGTTCATCTAGATCCGGCCTCTCCGAACTGACGCCTCGCACCAGTCTTATCGCGTATTCGTCAAGATAGTCTTCCCTTGTGCGCTCCAGCGCCGCCTCTGCCCCCAGCCGCAACAAGTCCTGCTGGTACAGCACGAAAACAGCCTGACGGCGTGCGCTTCTGCGGCCCGTTGACACGGGGAATGCGGGTCAGGAATCCGCAGAGAAGACGCCGCTGAAAACAACGTCCACGCTGGTGACGGCAAGGCCGGTCATCGGTCCAAGTGCCCCGGCTATCTTCGCCCGCACCGTCGACGCCAGATCGGGAAGGAACTCCCCCATACGTGCATCGACATGTACCACTACCTTGCATGACTCGTCGTCGACAATGACCTCGGCCGGATGAGTCCGCACGAGCGGCAGCGTACTATGCAGGCGCACGCTTTGCTCCCCGGCTAGAGAGCCCCGTACGATACCTTCCAGCACCGAAGTGGCAATCAGATACTCAGTCATTGGCTCGCCTGACCCCGCCTGTCCTGGTTGCTAGGCCCTTGTCGAGTACTCGTGAGTGCGTGTGTCCACACGCACCACATCACCCGGCTCTATGAACAGAGGCACCTGTAGAACCGCACCCGTCTCCAAGGTGGCCTCTTTAGTGCCACCGGACACCGTGTTGCCCCTCGCGCCCGCTGGAGTCTCCACGACCTTGATGTCCACGAAGGTCGGCAGCTCTACGTCGAACGGCACCCCATCGATATGTACGATTTCCACAGGCATATTGATCGTCATGAGGTCGAGACGTCCCTCAAGCAGGCTCTTAGGCAGAGGGAGCTGTTCAAAGGTCTCTGCATCCATGAACACCACTTGCTCGGGCTCGTCGTAGAGATAGGTCATGCTGCGGCTTTCGGTGCGCAACTGCTCGAATTTCTCTTCGGGTCGGAACGTGCGGTCTACCAGCGACCCTGAGGCAACGTTGCGCAGCTTGGTGCGCACGAAGGCGCCACCTTTGCCCGGCTTCACGTGCTGATACTCGGCTATGCGATACACGTCACCCTCATACCGTATCGTCATGCCCACCTTGAATTGGTTAGTCGAGATCACAGCCCGGCCTCCGTGGAAAGCAGGATTTGCCTGCTCTAGCTATCTTTGCCTTCAACAGGCTGAATTCTACTACACCTGCCCTTCGCCGGCCGCCCCCTTGAGGGCCTTTTCCGTAGCCACGAGCGAAACGAGCCGACCGACCGCTTCCAGATACCCTGCCGGACCTTTCCCGCTGACCGCGAAAGTCACCACTGGACGGATCACCGAATGGTGGCGCCATTCCTCGCGCGAACCTATGTCGGAAAGATGGACCTCCGCCACGGGACACCTAACCAGCTCCAGGGCGTCGCGGATGGCGTAGCTGTAGTGTGTCCACGCCCCAGGATTCACCACAAGCGCCCCCTCGCGGCGATGCTTGTGCAGCAGGTCGATATACGACCCCTCGTGGTTGGTATGGAGACACAGGCAGCGCCACCCATATTTGGCAGCCTCCTCACATATCTGGTCTTCGAGCTCGCGCAGAGTGATCGAGCCATAGTGCTCGATAGGTCGCTCCCCCAGCATGTCGAGATTGGCCCCGTGGAGCACGACCAACCGCTCGCCACGGTCGTTCATCGTCTGATTACCTCCAACCCGCGGGCAAGCGTGTCCGACGACACGTCCAGGCCCCACTCCGGCTGACCCACACCCCGTAGACCCACGAAGCCGCTGGCACCCAACTTGACCTTCTTGTCACGCCCCGCGGCGCCCAGAACCTCCTCTGTCGGTGGCAGCGCTACGGATGTCTCCAGCCCCAGCCCGGCCATCAGCGCCGCCGTCCGCCGTCTGACAGATTCATCCAAGCCTAACACCACTTCGCTCACAGCCAAGGCCACGAGTAGACCCAGGGCCACCGCCTGCCCGTGATTCATGATTCCATAACCTAGAGTCATTTCCAGCGCATGCGCCGTGGTATGTCCCAGATTGAGAATCGCCCGCCGGTCCGCTTCACGCTCGTCCTCTTCGACCACAGAGGCCTTGAACCACACGTTTCGGCGCAGCAAGCGACTCAGAACCTCCGAATCTCTCTTGTTGATCCCCGCCAGATCTCGCTCCAAAGCCGCCATGTCGTCCGCTGAGGCCAACAACGCGTGCTTGATGACCTCGCCTAAGGCCCCGGCATACTCTCGCTCTGGAAGAGTCGTCAGGCAGTCAGGGTCGATCACCACCAGATCTGCCTGATAGAAAGCACCCGCTAGGTTTTTCGCGACGGTGAGGTTGATCGCGGTCTTGCCGCCAACACTCGAGTCAACCTGGGCCAGCAGACTCGTCGGTACCTGCCACAGCCCAACGCCCCTGTGATAAGTCGCTGCCGCGAACCCCGCCAGATCTCCCACGACCCCACCACCCACCGCCACCACGATGTCGTCACGCCTCGCTCTGCGGTCCGCCAACCACTCCCATAACTGCTGAAGGCCAGCAACGCTCTTGCTCTCTTCCCCGGCCTCCACCACACACATGCCGGCGTCCTCCGACTCGCCCAGCAAAGCCATCACCCTCTTGCCCCAGAGCGGGGCGACGTTCGTGTCGGTCACCACGTGGAAGCGCCTTCCTTCCGCTGCTGCTTCGCGCCCATGCGCCCTCAACAAGGACAGTGCGCCGATGCCGCCGACGATATGCGAAGGACGCCCCGTTTGGCCCAGGCGCCTGCTCCAGATCTTGTCCAGAGCATCGCCCGCTTGACCCGCCAGCTTGGCTACTTCGGCCGCGATCTCTGCCACGCCCTTGCCTGAGGTCGGAATGATCCAGTCCGCACAGGACTCATAGGTGCCCCTACGTTCGTTCCACAATATGAAGAAGGGTTGCTTCTCCTGGGCCAATGGTCTCTCCGATCCCACAGCTCGGGCCCAAGCCTCTTCAGGACTGACGTCTAAGAGAACGACTGTCGCGTCTCTGCCCAGGAGGCGCCGGTTCTGCTCACAGCTCAGCGTTCCACCACCAAGAGCGACTACAGTGCCTCCCGCAGCGGACGCCTCTAGTACTGACACCAGTGCACGCGCTTCGTGCTCCCTGAAGACGGCTTCGCCCTCATCTGCAAAGCATTCTGCGATCGACTTGCCGAGATGGCCCTCAACCAGAGCGTCCAGCTCGATGAACTTCCAGCCGAGCTCCCGGGCCACGATCGTTCCCACACTCGACTTGCCGCTTCCCATGAACCCTGCGAGAGCTAGGAACGGCGCCACAGTCCCCGGTCCTCCAAGTCGGCCCAGTAGGACCCCAGGCCTCTCAGCAGATCGAACATGCTGTCACCACCGAACTTGTCCACGTAGGCATCCGCAAGGACATACGCCACCATCGCTTCCCCGACGACCCTTGCGGCCGGCACGGCCGTGACATCACTGCGCTCAACATGAGCTTCGGCCGGCTCCATGGTGCCCACATCCACTGACTCAAGGGGCCGAGTCAGTGTGGGGATGGGCTTCATTGCAGCCCGTATTATCAACGGCATCCCATTGGTGATGCCACCTTCCAGACCGCCAGCTCGGTTTGTCCGTCGGAATAGACCGCCCTGCCCAGGCTCTTCGCGCCTATAGAACGCGTCGTGGACCTGCGACCCCGGCAGAGCCGCATTTGTGAAGGCTTGCCCGATCTCTGCGCCTTTGATGGCCGGGATGCTGCCCGTCGCCCCGAGCAACCTGCCGTCAAGGCGTCCTTCGGCCGTGACATGGCTGCCCAAGCCTGGGCAGAGCCCCCAAGCCCAAACCTCGAACACCCCTCCCAGCGACTCGCCCTGTGCTCGTGCCGCGTCGACGGCTTTGCACATCGCCTCGGTCGCCTTGGGGTCGTCACAGGCCACCGGCGAGACCTCGACAGCCGTCCAGTCAACACAATCCGGCCGCGTGTAGTCCGTCTTGGCAAAGTCAGCCGACACGTGACCAAGGCTGATCACACGGCCCCGGACAGTGACCCCCAGTTCCTTGAGCAAGCGCCTGCACACCGCTCCCCCCGCCACTCGTGCCACGGTCTCGCGCGCGCTGGCCCGTTCCAGCACGGGGCGCATGTCGCTGTGATGAGACTTGATCATGCCGGCGAAGTCCGCGTGCCCAGGTCTTGGCACACTGATGGCCGCGGAGACGACCCCTTTTCGGGCACCGCCGCCTGACTGCATCGCGGCCCCCCAGTTCTTGTGGTCCTTGTTGGGGATCAGGATGGCTATGGGACTCCCGATGGTCTCGCCAAACCGCACCCCTGCCGCGAACTCACAGCGATCGCTCTCGATGGCCATGCGACCCCCGCGACCGTAGCCCTGTTGCCGACGCGCGAGGTCTGAATCAACGTCCTCCACGCTCAGCTGCAGGCCGGCAGGGATCCCCTCGAGGACGCAAACCTCGTAGGGACCATGTGACTCACCCGCGGTATTCAGACGGAGCTTACCCACCGGACACCCCTCGTCCTAAAATCAGTACCCCAGGAACCGCGGTAGGAACACGAAGTGGGTTCCCCCTCTGCTGGCACCAAAGGCCGTTTACCAGGTCCTATACCCGCTCAGAGGGAGGATGATGTCCGGCGTGAATCCGATCCGCCTGAACGTGGCCGTATAGGGAATCACCGTGTCGTTCACCGCGATGATCTGTATCGATCCCCACGCCCCCTGGAAGATCGCCGTCCCGGCACCGAACCCCGACAGAGTAGTGCCGTCCAGCGTGAACGTTACCAGCCCACCACCTGGAAAGTCGGTCACCGTAAGCCTGTGTGGCGCCGTCGTCGTGGTGACTCGTACGGTCGTGGTGACTCGTACGGTCGTCGCACTCGACAACGTGGTGCGCGCTATGGTCGTGGTCGCCTGTGCCTGTGCGATGAAGGGATTCTTGCTCTTGAAAGAAGATAGGGGGTCGGACGACCCCGCGACCGTCGTGCCACTGCCGGTGCTTCCCGTCGTAACCCCAATGACGCCACCCGCACTGGTGGGCCCGGTGGTGGCGTCGGTCTCGCCTCCCCCGCCAAAACAACCGATGGCCACAAGCGCCACAGTAACAGCCGCCACCAGAAGCAGCGCCACCAACATAGACCTGAAGTCCCGGTTTGCCTTCATCTATCACACCTCACAGGGTCCAAGACCATCATCGCACCACTCAGCTATTGGGTGTTTACCAAGGTCGTAGTCGTGCCTCCCGTGCCGCCGCCTGTTGCGGGCGCCGCAGGAGCCGGCGCCGCCGAAGGAGTGATCATGAACGCATAGACGGTCATTCGCACACTCAACTTCACGCCCGTTGCGTCCAGAGGCGTCAGCCCCACATCCTTGACGGCCAGCAATCGGCCGGGACCCGCCACCATCTGTTCGGCACGATAGATGAAGTCAGTGACGTCGTAGAAATTGCCCTCGAAGTTCAGCGAGAGTGGGATGATCTGATAGGTGGTGCCGTCTACAGCCTTGCCTTCCCCCGGCGATATCTGCGTCCACTTGATGCCGGCTTTGTTGGCAAGATCCTGCAACTGGAGTATCAGGCTGGGGATCTCAGGAGAGCTGGGCATCATCTTCGCCAGTTCGAGCAGCCGGGCCTGATTGCGGCGCCCGTCGTTTCTCGTGCTTTCGGCCAGCTGGAGTTCTTGATTGAGTCTGGCGATCTGCTGGTTCTCTTCGTCGATCCGCGTGTTCAGTTCGCCTATCTCTCCCCGGATGGGATTGATGAGGAGGAAGAACACCAGGAGCGCTACTACTACTATGCCAGCGCCCGCCAATGAGAATTTGATGCGACGACTCACAGGCCCTCCACCTCCACCCTGCTTATCGGAAGCGGGGTGTCAGGGGGCTGGGTGTTGACGATCTTGGTGGTGAGCGAGAAGCCAACGACGTGCTTAGCAGGGTCCGTAGCACCGAGAGCGTCACCAGCGCTGCCCAGGGTGATATCCAGCAGAGAGCTGATCAGCCTAAGCCGCACGAGGACCAGAGCTACGTCCGAAAAGCTATAGGTGTCACCCTGTATAGCGAGAGAACCAAGGCCGGAGACAAAGGTGCTCGGAGTACCGGTCTGGCCCGCAGGGGGAACCTGCGGATCACCGGCGCCCAGATTCATCGACACAAGCCATACGTTGTCTGGTATTGCCCTGCTGAAATCGTTCAGCACCTTCGCGACCAGGGTCCTACCAGCGTAGACCCCTCTGACGGTCTCTTCCATATCTCTCATTTGGGCGGCCAACTGCTTGTACTGATTCAGCGCGGCCACCTGCTGCTCCAAGTCGGCCCGCTTGTTCTCAAGAGTGGTCAGTTCCTCCTGCAGACTGTTCCTCTGGCTCGACAGAAGGTAGTAGCCAAGCGCCAGTGCGAAGACGACGATCACTCCGCCGGCAATAAGCGCGAGCGCCGGCACGTTCGTGGTCGTACGCACCCTCTCTGTCTTAGGAAGTAGGTTGATGCGCCTAGGCACTACTCCTCCTCCGGAATGGCCAGGCCCACAGCCACAGCCAGGTAAGGCGCCATGAAAGCCAGTTCGGCATCGGGTAGGTTAGACGCATTCTCAGCCAGCAAGAGAAGCGGGTTGCCAACGGATACCGGTATGTTTAGAGCTTCGCCCAGGTGCGAGTCAAGATTGCGTACTAGTGCGCCGCGGCCGCTCAAGATGAGCTCTGTCAGGGGTGCGGCATTCTCTTGGCCCTGATAGTAGTGAAGCGAACGTCTTATCTCTTCACTCAACTCAGAGGCGACTTCACCGAGGCGCTGCCGGGTGTCTTCGATCACCTCGGGCGCGTACAGAGTGCTGTCCGCCGGCATCGGCCCGGATAGGCCGATGCGCTGTGCCAGAACATGAGCGTCCGAAAGCGGGATGCTGCGCTGTTCGCTCAGCACTCGTGCGAACTTGTCACTTGAGTAATTGATAACGCGAGTGAACTTCACTACTCCGTCCACCACGATGACCAAGGTCGACACCGATGAGCCGATATCCACGATACCCCTGCACACCCCAGCCTCGTTGGGCCCGGCCATGAAAGGAGTCGGGGGTATCAACGCCCTCACGAGCGCCATGCTCGAAACGTCTATGCCGGAGACCCTAAGCCCCGCCTGCTTGATGGCAGCATGGAGGGTGGAGATCATGCTGCTCTGGGCCGCCACGAGAAGCACCTCTTGCCGTGACGCGCCGTCGGCATTGGTCTTCTTGCCGACGATCTGGAAATCCATGACCGCTTCTTCGACGGGTATGGGAATGTAATCCTGAGCCTGGAACTCTATGGCTCCCCTTAGCTCACCCTCAGTCATATCAGGCATCTCGACGTTCCTGACGATGACCTTCTGGTTGCTGACGGACACGTGCACCATACGATTGCGCAGCTTGTTTTGGCTCGCGAAGGCTCTCAGCTCACGCGCAAACAGGTCACCGTCCACAACCTCGCCATCGACCACGAGGCCCTCCGACAAAGGCCACTCCCAGCAGCCCCTGAGCTTCAGCCGGTCCGCGCTCCCGCTGACCTCGATGGCAACAAGGCTGGACCCCCCGATATCGAGGGCTATCTGTTTCGGTTTAACAATACCTAGTGGCAAACTCCCACCCCGTCCTCACCGTCTGCAACTACTGGTTACCGAGTATTCGCGGGCATGACCAACCCGGCCGCCACTGTGCCCAACTGTACCACGGCTTACCTATGCACTATATCTTTCAAGGTCAAGGTCGATTCCCCTGTCTAATAGAACAGGTCCAGCCAACCATTCAGAATCGCTTTACCAGCGAAGAAAGCCACGTAGGTACCTATGGCTAGAAAGGGGCCGAAAGGTATCTGCGTCTTGCGAGACTTCTTCTTCACAAAGAGGACGTACAGCGCTACCAGGAACCCCAACGCAAACGCAAAGAAGAAGCCTACGAGTACCGCCGGAAACCCGAGCACGCTCCCCACAAACAACGCCATTGTCACGTCGCCGCCGCCCATTCCCGCTCCTCCCGGCCACGCGACAGCCACTATGAAGCAAAAAGCCGCCGCGCCTGCGGCCGACACAACGTACAACCACCATCTTTCCGGTTCCAATGCGATAGAGGCCCCCAGGCCGATGGCCGCCGCCGGCAGTGTGATGATGCTGGGGATGATCATGTGGTCAAGGTCTATCAGCGCAAGGCATACCAATACGGCCACGACAAACCACGCGAGCAGTATCGGCAAATCGAAGCCAAAGCGCCAGGCCGCCAATCCGTACGACGCACCCACGAATCCTTCGACGAGCGGATACCGCACCGAGATCCGGTTCTTGCATGACCGACACCTTCCGCGAAGGATGACCCAGCTCACCAGAGGCAGATTGTCATGCCAACGGATGGTGGCATCGCAGCGCGGGCAGTGCGAGCCAGGACGGATGAGGGATTCGTGGCGTGGCACCCGGTAGATGACCACGTTGAGGAAGCTACCTATGACCAGCCCAAATACTACCGAGAAGACGTACAGAATCGCCTGCACCACCCCTCCCTCGTCAGTACGCCCTTGCTCACCCTTCCGCAGTCGTTCGTCTGCGCGGCCTGACTGGCCCGTCCAGCATGTTCGATTCTACCGGTCCGCCAACGAGGGTCTCTACGACTTTCGGTGGACTGCCTCTCCGGCTAGGCTCTATTTGTCCAACCAACCCCCGGCCTGCATGGCCAGACGCAGCACCCCTTGTCCTTTGGCGCTCATGCGCTCGAGTGGCGGTCGCAGTGGCCCAGCGGGTAGACCCAGCCACTCCATGGCCTGTTTGACAGGTGTCGGGTTGGGTTCGACAAACAGGGCATCCACGACGTCCATGATGCTGTAGTGAATAGACAAGGCCTCCTGCATCCGTCCCGCCCAAACGGCCTCGCACATAGCTTTGACTTCCGGCGCCACAATGTGCCCGACTGCTGCGATCGCTCCCGCTGCGCCATGACAGACTAGGCTTAGCGTCATGACGTCTTCGCCTGAGTAGATCTTGAAGGTCTTCGGGTCGGTCCCCCGGTAGATCTGCATGGTCTGATGAAGATCGTTGGAGCAGTCCTTCAAGCCCACGACGTTCGGGAGGTCCTTCCAGAGGCTGATGATCGTCTCAGGCTCGATGTTGCGACTGGTACGACCCGGGATGTTGTAGATGAGTACTGGTAGTTTCGTAGCCCTCGCCACCTCAGCAAAATGGTTATACAGGCCATTCTGAGTAGGCTTGTTGTAGTAGGGACCTACCTGTAAGGTGGCGTCTGCCCCAGCCTCCTCGGCCAGCCGGGTCAGCTCGATGGCCTCTTGAGTGGAGTTCGAACCCGTGGACGCGATCACCGGCACTCGACCCCGCGCCTGCTTGATCACCGCTGTGATCACCTGAGCGTGCTCTGAGTGAGACAGGGTGGCCGACTCCCCGGTGGTGCCGCACGGCACCAACCCATCGATGCCCTTTTCCTCTACGAAATAGTCCACCAACCGGGCGAGTCCCGCGTAGTCCACGGAAAGGTCCTCGTTGAACGGGGTGATTATCGGCAGAATGACCCCGCGTAGGTCCCATTCGGTCTTGGCAGCCACTCTAGTCCTCCCGCGAAGCCTGCGTCACAGGTGATTCATACCGTCCAGGGCATTATAGGCGCTCACCCGAACGAGGCAAGTGTCAAGAAAGAGAAGAGCCCGCCTGTTAGGGCGGGCTCCAATTTAATCCCGGCGACTTCCTACTCTCCCACAGGGTCGCCCCTGCAGTACCATCGGCGTTGAGAGGCTTAACTTCTCTGTTCGGAATGGGAAGAGGTGAGACCCTCTCGCTATGGTCACCGGAAACTTTAGGACGCGCATTCCGGACGCGCACCCTCAAATCTGCATAGCTACAACATAGTAGTAGTGTATTAAAGTCAAGACCTCGACCGATTAGTACTGGTCTGCTGAAGACATTACTGCCCTTACACATCCAGCCTATCAACCTGGTGGTCTACCAGGGGTCTTACCTAGTTACCTAGTGGGAGATCTTATCTCGGGGTCTGCTTCCCGCTTAGATGCTTTCAGCAGTTATCAGATCCAGACGTAGCTATCCAGCGGTGCCGTTGGCACGACAACTGATACACCAGAGGTCTGTTCATCCCGGTCCTCTCGTACTAGGGACGAGTCCCCTCAAATCTCCTGCGCCCACGACAGATAGGGACCGAACTGTCTCACGACGTTCTGAACCCAGCTCGCGTACCGCTTTAATGGGCGAACAGCCCAACCCTTGGGACCTACTCCAGCCCCAGGATGCGATGAGCCGACATCGAGGTGCCAAACCCTCCCGTCGATGTGGACTCTTGGGGAGGATAAGCCTGTTATCCCCGGAGTACCTTTTATCCGTTGAGCGACGGCGCTTCCACTTGCTACCGCCGGATCACTAAAGCCTGCTTTCGCACCTGCTCGACTTGTTGGTCTCGCAGTCAAGCTCCCTTATGCTTTTACACTCTACGCACGATTGCCGACCGTGCTGAGGGAACCTTTGCGCGCCTCCGTTACATTTTA
>CAWFCN010000001.1:315000-1102691 GCA_963814415.1 uncultured Actinomycetes bacterium
TTTGCCACCAGACACTCGGCGAACTGCGGATCCGGATAGCTGCTGGGGGTTCGCGACCCAGGTAGTGGACCCCAGAAATAGCCGCAAGCGACGGTCACCACCAGACCGACCACAACCAAGGCCGAGCGAAAGTTGAGCCTTCGGAACCGCTCCAGTCCGAAGATGGCCGACACACAGAGGACCGGTATCAGCAGGCTGGTGTAGTGGTACTGCAGGTTGCTCTGATACCAGAAGTTGCTGACCAGATTGAAGAACAGAACCGGCACAGCAATCAGGCCCCGCCAGTCAAGAAGGGGCAGAAACAGCAGCGGCGTCAGAAGCTGGAAGACATACTTCACCTTCTCCTCGGTGAACATATAGGCGACCACGGTCCAGGGTTGCGTGAAGATGGTCTTCAGCAGTCCACCTGGACCACCGAAAGGTATGCGCCACGAATCCAGCGTTCCGGCGCCTACACCACTGAGGGCAGGTTGTATGCCGAGGAAGGCGATCACGAACCAACCGAGCGACAGAAAGACGGTCACCAAACCGGCCTTGAGATTGTGCCGGACCGCCACGTAGATGCCCAGCGGAACCAGGAACAACCACAAGTCCTCTTTGCACAGAAGCAGGAGGACCACCATGACAAAGTAGCGGCGCCACTTCCCGCACACCATGAAGTACAGAGCGAACAACGCCAGCGGCACCTCCAGGGCGTCCGGGTGGAAGTTCTCCAGATTGAGCCAGCCGAGTGCCGGATACAGCAGATAAGCCAGGGTTGGGACGAGGGCCAGCCAGCGATTCTTGAGCACTCTCCGCCCAAGGAGATAGATGGGGAAGCCTCCGATCGCGAGAGCCATAGCCTGTACGACCAGCAGAGTCTCCGGAGAGGGCCATATCCAGTAGAGGGGGACGAAGAACGCCATGATGAAGACAACGTGATCCCCGAAGAGATTCAGGCCGAGGATGGTCACAAACGGATTCTTGAAGCGACTGAGCAACCAGACACCCTGGTCGAAGATGCTCATGTCGAACGCCGGGGCGTGATAGGCGTGGTACTTGCGTACCGACCACAGGCCGTAGAACACGGCATAGCCCGCCACCAGCAGCAGAAGCACTAGCAAGGGGCCGCCCTTGTGTATCCACTCGTCGCGAGACAGAGCCCGCACGCTTTGCACTCTGGCGGCCGCTCTCGCGCGAAGCCCGGGTCGCTCCGGCTGTTCGCCCCCCTGGACTGGATCTGACTCAGCCGCGATAGCCGGCACGGTGGCGATGCGACTCAGTCGAATTTGACGAATCTGCGCTTGCCGACCTGCAGGACGGCTCCGCTCAGAGACGCCGGGTCAAGTTCCGCGCCGGCGTCTCGCAGAATCTCGCCTCGCAATTTGACTCCCCCCTGCTCGATGAGCCGTCTGGCCTCAGCATTCGACGCAGCCAGGCTCAGAGCGGTAAGGAGTCGCGGCAGCCAGATCTTCCCACCCTGCACTGCCTCGCCAGGAATGGCCACCGAGATGATCTCTTCAGGATCGTCCTTGTCCCTGAAGACCCGGTCGAAGTGAGCGCGCGCTTCTTGTGCGGCCTGATCCGAGTGGTAGAGCGACACAAGCCGTTCTGCCAAGTCGCGTTTCGCGACCGCGGGATGGTAGTCACCGCTTCCGAGGCGCTTCTCAATGCCCTCTACCTCGCGCTTGCCTGCACCGGTCAGCAGGCTCCAATAGGTGAGCATGGCAGCATCCGGAATAGACATGACCTTGCCGAACATCTCGTCCGCGCCCTCGCTCACCCCTATGTAGTTGCCAGAGGACTTCGACATCTTCTGCTCGCCGTCGGTGCCGACCAGCAGAGGCACCGTGAGGATGCTCTGAGGCGCGAGGCCGTAGGCCTCCATGATGGTGCGGCCCATCAGCAGGTTGAACTTCTGGTCGGTTCCGCCCAGCTCGACGTCGGCCCTGACGGCGACGCTGTCGTAGCCCTGAAGCAGCGGGTACATGAACTCCAGCATCGAGATGGGCTCGTTGCCTTGGTAGCGCTTGGAGAAGTCGTCTCGCTCGAGCATACGCGCCACTGTCACTGTAGATGTCAGGCGCAGCACTTCATCCATGCGCAGCGGTCCCAGCCAGTCACCGTTCCTGGTCAACTCCACCTTATCCATGTCCAGGACCTTCGCGGCCTGCTCTACGTAGGTAGTGGCGTTGGCCCTGAGTTCCTCGTCGCTGAGCGTCGGCCGTGTCTTAGAGCGACCCGAGGGGTCACCGACCTTGCCCGTATAGTCACCTATTATGAGGACCGCTGTGTGACCGAAAGCCTGGAACTGGGCGAGTTTGCGCAGCACAACCGTGTGGCCGAAATGGATGTCCGGCGCGGTCGGATCGACGCCGAGTTTCACTCGGAGCGGCCGCTTCTCTGCGCGGGCGCGAACGAGCTGACTTAGCAGTTCGCCCTCTGGGAGTACGTCCACGGCCCCCAACAGCAGGTCGTCGTACTCTTCTCTGACCTCAGAGGGTATGTTCTCGTTCGTGCCCTTGTCTAGCATCCCCTACCTCCCGCGCGGCAGCATATCACGCACACTCTCTACGCACGGCTCACACGCGTGAACCCTGAACAGGCCAAGACCTCCACGCCGGCGCGCTCGAACTCATCGATGACGAGGTTCATGCCTAGCGAATCCGAAGACATGTGTCCGGCGATGACCACGTTCAAGTGTTCGGCCTTGGCCTTCTTGCGATGCTCTTCGCCCATATGCATGCCCACGATGGTGCCAACGCCAGAGGCCGCCAGCCTGCTGAGGGCTTCGACCGGTCCGGAGGTGCCGCCGGTCATGTCTACCATGATCTTGCCGGTACGCCGCTCCCCGCCGCCCTCGAACAACGTAGGCCCGTTGCCCTGCAAGACCGCCTCGTGGTACTCGGGGATGTCTTTCAGCAGATCCATGAGCTCGTCGACCGTGGCGTCCGGGCCTAGTTCATCGCAGCGTGCCTGTACGAATTTGTTGACGTTGTTGTCCGCGGGGGTGTGACAACACATGAACGGAAAGCCCAACAGCCGCGCGGCATCTATGGCCCGCTGTGTGTTGCTGGGATGTATGGCTCGCGTGATCTCAGCCATGCGCTCGCTTATCACGGCATCCCCATAGGAGATAGGCACTCCAAAAGTGCGCCAGATGTCGGCCTGCACTAGCATGACCTCTTCCAGTCTGGCCACTGCACGGCCTTCCGGATGGTGGGCCAGAAGAAGATCGACGCCCGTTCCCTTGGAACGGAGCGTCTCAGCCAGCAGCACCTCGCCGACCTCCATGTCGATGCCCACCATGATCCGTTTGACCTCTTCGTCACCAGCGCCAAGCAAGATCCTGGTGTCCGCGTACGGATTGACCAAGCTCTCTTGATCGAACTCCCACTTCTTGCGCTCGGGCAGCTCATCGAAATCCTTCTGAGCGCGCTTGAGCAGGCGCTCGATCCCCTCCGCCCCTCGAGGGTCCGCCGCGATGCCCGAGCGATATGCCGTCTCGTACAAAGCCTTGAGCTTCATCTCACTTCTCCTCGATCATCCTTGGTGGACTACTCACATAGCGGCTGCCGATCATGTAGTGCCGGAGGGGAAGTTGGACCCCTCTCGATATCCCCACCCGCACAGTTCGCCCCGCTTGAGGGCGCGCCCCGTCGTCGACAACGAACAGTCCCGACTCCTCTCCCAGCGAAAGACCGCTCATCTCTAGCCCCACCCCTAGTAGTCTCCCCACTATGCCGGGGCCTCGGGCTCCTTCTCCTATCTGACCGCCCGGTCCAGCCATCAGCGGCTCAAACCCTCTCACCAGGACGGCAGACCCTACATCTTCGTCATCACACACGAAATTCAGCAATCTGTGCACCCCGTAGCTCAGAAAGACGTAAAGGCGCCCCGGAGGGCCGAACATGGCCACGTTGCGTCTTGTCTTCCCTGGTGCCGCATGAGAAGCCGGGTCGCCCGACGGCAGATACGCCTCCACCTCCGTCAGCCGTCCACCCCCGTAGCCCCTCCTCCACACTATCTTGCCTATGAGGTCACCTGCAACCTCGTCAGACCCGCGGGCAAAGAAGGCTTCCCCCAGCACCTCGCCGGCCGGAAGCCAGTCCTCGCAAAGGGTGTGACGCGCAGTCGCGCTCATGCAGTCATGTTAGCAGCAGCCAGACTTCCTTCGGCCTGTGCTGCCCCTCGTCATCAGGCGCCGCGTCGGAACCCGCTCAGGACTTTACGAGCCAATACCAACTGATCCTCCACTCGATCCGGAGCGGTGCCGCCGGGCGATATCTTGCCGGCCACCACTCGGTCCAGATCGACCACGGTGTAGTAGTCCTCACCAAAGAGCGGGCTGAGTGAGTGCAGTTCTTCCATGGTGGCGGCAGCCAGCGACCTACCCTCCGCGGCCAGGTGACCCACCAACCTCCCGGCAACCCGGTGTGCGTCTCTGAAGGCTAGGCCTTTGGCCACCAGGTAGTCGGCCACGTCGGTAGCCTGGGCGTAGCCTCCTTCGGCCGCCTCCCTGCCACGCACCGCGTCAAAGGTCAGGGCCTCCACCATGGCAGTCATAGACTCCAAGCATAGATCCAGTTCCTCGCGGCTCGCAAAGACATAGGGCTTGTCCTCCTGCAGGTCGCTGTTGTAGGCCAACGGCAGACCCTTGATGACTCCCCCCAGACCCTGCAACCGGGCCAGGAATCCCGAGGCCTTGGCACGCACGAGCTCGGCCCCGTCTGGGTTGCGCTTCTGGGGCATGATGCTGGAGCCCGAAGTCCAGGTATCCGGCAACGCCGCCAACCCGAACTCCGACGTTGTCCACAAGACTATCTCGCCCGCCAGTCGCGACAACGATAGCGCGCAGCTGCAGGCTATAGACAGATAGGCGAACGGCATATCCCGCTCCGCCACCGCGTCCATGGCGTTGGGAGCGACCCGCTCGAAGCCGAGCTGCGCGGCCACCCATTCCCGGTCCAAGGGATAGTTGACCCCCGCGAGGGCACCGGCGCCAAGCGGCATCTGTAGGTCGCGCCTCCACGATGAGAACCGCTGCCACTCCCGCTCCAAAGCGAAGAAGTAGGCCAGAAGGTGATGTGCCACCAGCACCGGTTGAGCACGCTGCAGGTGTGTGTAGCCGGGCATGATGACTCTCTTGCCCTTTTCCGCCTGCACTACTAGCGCCTCCATCAGCGCCTCTAGACGGCGCTGATGACCCTCCACGGCGTCCATGAGATACAGGTGCAGATCCAGGATGACCTGATCGTTACGGCTGCGTCCAGTGTGCATCTTGCCGGCCACCGGACCGATTATCTCGGTCAGACGCCGCTCGATAGCCATGTGGATGTCCTCATCGGAGATATCCCATTCAAACGAATCGGCCTCGACCTCTTGCGCGATCCGCTCCAAGCCGCCCAGGATCTCGTCTCGCTCCTGGTCGCTCAGCACTCCGATGCGCTCAAGCATGCGGACGTGCGCCTGCGACCCCTTGATGTCGAAGGGGGCCAGGACATGGTCGAACGTGATGGACGCATGCAGGCGGTCGAACAGGGCTGCCGGGTCGGCAGTGTAGCGGCCCCCCCAGAGCTTCTTCGAACCGCCCGGCTCTTCCTGGGCTTGGCTCACAGCAGCCCCTCGCGCTTGCGCGCCCAGACTTCCAGGGGCAGACCCCACAGGTGGATGAAGCCCACAGCCGTCTCGTGCTTGAAGGTATCACCCGACCCGTAGGTGGCCAGTTTACCCACATAGAGAGAGTTGGGCGAGCGCCGTCCGACGGTGCGGCAGCATCCTTTGAAGTACTGCAGCCTGACCTCTCCGGTCACCCGCTCCTGGCTCTTCTCGATGAAAGACCGTAGGCACTCGGCCAGGGGCGAGAACCACAACCCGTCGTAGATGAGTTCCGTCATACGCTGGTCGATAGACGTCTTGAAGTGCTGAAGTTCCCGCGTAAGCGCCAGGTCCTCCAGCTCCCGGTGGGCCTGGATGAGCGACAGCGAACCCGGGACTTCGTAGACTTCGCGACTCTTGATGCCTACCAAGCGGTTCTCAACCATGTCCACTCGGCCAAAACCGTGGGAGCCGGCGAGCGCGTCCAGAGTCTCCACCAAACTGATGGCATCCATCTCTTTTCCGTCGAGTGACACCGGGATGCCGGCCTCGAAGCCCACGACTACTTCCACCGGCTTGTCCGGGGCCTTCTCGGGGTCGACCGTGAACTGGAACGCCCCGCTCGGCGCAGCCTCCCAGGGATCTTCGAGTTCGCCGCACTCGATGGCACGGCCCCAGAGGTTCTCGTCGATGGAGTAGGGGTTCTTCTTAGTAAGCGGCAGATCGATGCCACGCTCGGCGAGGTAATCCAGCAGCTCCGGCCGTGTCATGTTCCACTCGCGGGCCGGGCCAAGAACCGTGACCGAAGGGTCAAGGCACCGGACGGACACGTCGATGCGCACCTGATCGTTGCCTTTGGCCGTACAACCGTGGGCCACCACCTTCGCACCCCGTGCCTTCGCGACCTCCACCATCTTCTTAGCTATGAGCGGACGCGACAGCGCTGAGTGCAACGGGTAGCGGCCTTCATAGAGCGCATTGGCCTGCAGCGCCGGGAACGCGAACTCGCGGAGGAACTCCTCTTTGGCGTCGACCACCAGTGACTCTATAGCCCCGGCGGTGATGGCCCGCTGGCGCAGACTTTCGACGTCCTTCATCCGGCCGACATCGACCAAGACGGCGATGATGTCGTAGCCGTACTTCTCTTTCATGTACGGGACCAAGGCCGACGTGTCGAGGCCGCCCGAATAGGCGAGAACACACTTTTCACCGCTCATGTACTTCATCCTCCCAGTTCTCTCAAGTACCCGCAGAAGGCCTCTGCCCCCTCCAGGTCCCTACACACCATGATCACAGTGTCATCGCCCGCGACACAACCTAGCACCAACTCGCTCTCGAGTTCGTCTATCACTCTACCCAGCCCAGGCGCGGCCCCAGGGTCACACCTTAGCACCAGAAGGTTCTGCGCCATCTCGACGCCTCTACCGAAGTCCTTCAACATGCGGCTGCAGGCCGCCGCGGGGTCCTGACGCTCGGTCCCGACCCTGCCCACCTCGTACCTGAGTTGTCCACTGCTGTCTCTGCCCTTCTGCAATCTCATCTCCATCAGGTCTCGGCTTACCGTGGCCTGTGTGACCTCACAGCCTGCGGCGGCCAGAGCAGCAACCACGTCCTGCTGGCTACTGACCGGCGCATCCCGCAGTATGCGTTGGATTAGCAGCTGTCTCTGGCGCTTGTTCACGCGCCGCGCCCTCCGACAAGGTAGGCCAAGAGGGCCTTCTGTGCGTGAAGCCGGTTCTCGGCCTGGTCGAAGACGGCCGACGCCGGTCCATCCATGGCCTCGTCGGTGATCTCTTCACCGCGATGTGCGGGAAGACAGTGTAGGACGATGGCATCCGGATTCGCCCTACCAAGCAACTTGGCGTTCAGTTGATACGGAGTCAGGGCCTCGACCTTTGCGGCGTCCGCGCTCTGACCCATGCTGATCCACACATCGGTGTATAGCGCCGAAGCGCCCTTGGCCGCCACAGCCGGATCACGTTCCACCCACACGGCGGTGCCCTGGGCCGCAGCTATGGACCGCGCGCTCTCCATCTTGGCGGGCGACAGATCGAACCCCTCGGGCACACAGAGACAGATGTCAAGACCGGCCATGGCACAAGCTTCAGCGAGAGACGCGGCCACGTTGTTGCCGTCGCCAAGGTATGTGACCTTGCGCCCCTTGCAGTCGGCAAACCGCTCGCGCAGGGTGAAGATGTCTGCCAACGCCTGGCACGGATGGTCGTCGTCGGTGAGTGCATTTATCACCGGCACGGTGGAGGCTGCCGCCAGATCGACAACGTCCTGCTGGGCGAACGTACGCATGACTATGGCGTCAACGTACCGGGACAGGACCCGAGCCGTGTCCTCGATACTCTCCGACTTGCGCATCTGCAGATCCTGCTCCGAAAGGTATAGCGGCATGCCTCCCAGTTGGTGAACGCCGACGCTGAACGACACCCTTGTCCGAGTGGAGGGCTTGCTGAAGATCAGGGCGACGGTCTTGCCCGCCAGGACAGTACCGAGCGGCTTCTTCTTCCACATGGACGCCTGCGCCAGGACGTCTTCGAACTCCTTCTTGCTCAAGTCGGCCACCGTGAGGAAATGACGTGTGATCATCGCAAGCCCCTACTACCGTTGACCCGCATTTGCTGGTACGACTTTGGTGCCCAAGCCCGCGTCGTCAGTCATGATCTCGAGCAGCACCGAGTGTGGTATGCGGCCGTCGATGACGTGGGCCGCGCGGACGCCCCCGCGCAGACTGGCAAGAACGGCCTCCAGCTTGGGGATCATACCCTCAGAGACCTCGCCGTCTTCGATCATCTGAAGGATATCCGCGGCCGTGCACTCGGACACGCGGCTGGACTCATCGGCCACGTCGCGCAACAGCCCAGGCACGTCGGTGAGGAAGATCACCTTCTCTGCCTGAAGAGCCGCACCCAGTGCTCCGGCGACGGTGTCGGCGTTTATGTTGTAGCTCCTGCCGTCAGGTCCCACGCCCACGGAGGCCACCACCGGAACGTAGTCTGCCTCCAGCAGAGTCAGAAGCTGAACGTTGACTTCGCTCACGTCACCCACCTGGCCAAGCTCGACCACGTTGCCGCTGCCATCCTTCTTGACCAGCGGTTCGGCTTTCAACAACAGGCCGTCGTCGCCGCACAACCCTACTGCCGCGGCGCCCTTGCTGTTGATCAGGCCCACGATCTCTTTGTTGACCTTGCCCACCAACACCATCTTCGCCACCTCCATGGTGGCCGCGTCTGTGACCCGTAGGCCATCGACGAACTTGACCGGCAGGTCAAGTCGCTTCATGTACGAGCTGATCTCCGCTCCCCCGCCGTGCACGATGATCGGCCGTATGCCTACGAAACGAAGCATGGCGATATCGGTCGCGAACTCATCTTTGAGGTCGGCCGAGTTCATGGCCGCGCCGCCGTACTTGATGACTATGGTGCTGCCGCTGAACATGCGGATGTAGGGCAGCGACTCAAGCAGAGTCTCAACACGCTTTCGATATAGGTCACGCATGATCTCGTCGACCGTCCTAGCTATGGTATTCGGCGTTTATGGTTATGTACTCGTGGCCCATGTCGGCAAAGAAGATCTCTGCCGTCTCTCCCCCAAGGCCTAGGTCAAGCTTGATGTCCACCTCGGGCATATTCATCTCGCCGGCCATGTGGGCGCGCTCGGAGCGACCCACTTCGCGAGCCGCGCTTTTCTCCACCACCGTGACTCCGCATAGCTGAAGACTGGCGTCGGCAAGAGACCGTCCTGGGAGCGCCGCCCCCGCGGAGCTCATGACGCGGCCCCAGTTGGGGTCGCCACCGTTCATGGCAGTCTTGACCAGAGGGGAGTCGGCGATCGCCCGAGCCACCAGCATCGCGGTAGCTGAAGAGTCGGCGCCCACCACACGCAGCCGCATTATCTTGCTGGCGCCCTCCCCGTCAGCGACCATCATCAACGCAAGCCTCAATAGGATGGCCTCCAGCGCAACACTCAGCTCCTCGAAAGCCGCCCCGTCAGGCCGCACTCCTGATGCCCCGCTGGCCATGAGAAACACGCTGTCGTTCGTGCTCATCTCTCCATCCACCGTGACCCGGTTGAAAGACCTGGCCACTGCGTCGTCCAGCAAGCGCTGGACCTGCTCGCGCGTGAGTTCTGCATCGGTGGTGACAAAACAGAGCATGGTAGCCATGGCCGGCGCTATCATGCCTGCGCCCTTGCAGCAGGCTCCGATTCTGATGCTGCCCGCCGTGGTCTTGACCGTGCCGGCGCAGGCTTTAGCAAACCGGTCGGTGGTCATGATGCTCCGGCCGAAGTGGGCACCGCCTTCCGCGCGGATGCACTTGGCGGCCTTCTCCGCTCCTGCCGCTACCCGCGCCGCATTGAGCTGCACGCCTATGATGCCTGTGGACGCGATGGCCACAGCTGACTTCTTCACCCCCAGCGCCTCGGCGGCGGCGATCTGCGTGGTCCGCGCGGCCAGCAGTCCCGGCTCACCGGTGCACGCGTTCGCGTTCCCACTATTGACCACTACGGCCACAAACCCACCTAGGTCGCACTCAGTGCGGTCGAGCACCACGGGGGCGGCCGCGAACGCATTGGTGGTGAACAGAGCCGCCGAAACCGCCTTGCTCCGCCACTCCGGGCTCACTGCCAACACACCCAGGTCCGGCCGACCGCTGTCCTTCAGACCGGCGGAGATCCCGCTGGCCTGAAATCCCTGGGGGAACGTCGGGCCTGCCGACTCCGCTTCTGATTCCATGAGCGTCAACTCTTTCGGTAGGCTCAAGAAGCGAGAAAGCTTGGGCGCTATGACGACTGGGTGATCCGCCCCACCCCGGAGAGCCTTCATACCTTCCTCCCCAGCCCTGCCGTCTCGTCAAGACCGAACATGATGTTCATGTTCTGCACGGCCTGACCCGAGGCGCCCTTGACCAGATTGTCTATCACGGCGAACACTTTGACGAGACCCGCACTCTTGTCCGCCCGCACTGTCAAGCGGCAGTGGTTGGTGCCCACTACCTCGGCCAAACTCGGCATGTGCTCGCATACCTCTACAAAGGGCTCACCTTGATAGAAGTCGCGGTACTTCTCTATCCAACCCTCGGGGCCGACCGGACCGGAACTCGGCCGGAAGTAAGTAGTACTGAAGATACCCCGGTCGATCGGCAGTAGATGTGGTGTGAACGAGACGCTCAGGTTCCTACCCGCCGCGAGTGAGGCTTCCTGGACCATCTCGGCCGTGTGCCGGTGACCGACCTCACTGTAGGCCTTGAAGTCCTCAGTGACCTCACAGAAATGTGTCTTCTGCGAGGGAGTCCTGCCGGCCCCGGACACCCCCGATTTCGAGTCGACGATGACGCCGCCGACATCTATGCAGTCCGCGACCGGCAATAGGCTGAGGAGCATCGCAGTGGGATAGCACCCCGGGTTCGCGACCAGTCGGGCGCCTTTGACTTCACTCCGATACTTCTCTGGCAGTCCAAAGACGGCCTCCTTCACCAGATCGGGCCGCGGATGATCGAAGCCGTACCAAGGTTTGTAGGCCGCAGGGTCCTTGAGGCGAAAGTCAGCGCTGAGGTCGACCACCCGGCAGCCCGCCTCCACCAACTCCGCCACCACAGGATGTGACTCCGCATGCGGATAGCAGACAAAGGCTACATCGCTGGCCGCCACCGCTCCCGCGGCGTATTCCACATACTCCCCGGCGACCCTAAGGCGCGGAAAGACCTCGGACACGGTCTTACCCACATACGACTTCGAGGTCAGCAGCTGTAGCTGCACCTCTGGGTGCTGCGAGAGGATATCTGTCAGGACTGCCCCGGTGTAACCCGTGGCCCCGACCACGCTCGCCTTGATCACTATCGCGCCTTTCTGTCTCCGGATACCGGCCGGTGCGCGCGTTCGTCGTCACCCCAGCCTATTGGTATCACTATACAGCCATGCGCATGACTATGCAAGCTGGCATCGTACCCGGCCTAGGGTCAGCCCCGGAGTTCTGCCCCAGTCTCTGCAGACACCTTCTTGAGCATCTCTCCGCGGATCTTGCTGACCTCGTCCTCACTCAGGGTACGTTCCGCCGAACGGAAGGTAAGCCGAAGAGCTATGCTCTTCTTGCCCTTACCCACCTGGGCTCCTTCATACAGGTCAAAGACCGCCGCGTCCTGCAACAATTCGCCGCCCGCACGCCGGATGCTTTCGACGACCGCTGATGCCGCAAGGTCGGCATGCACAACCAGAGCAACGTCCTGCTCGACCGCCGGATACGCTAGGAGGTCGCGGAAACTGATCAGATCAGGAGCGGCCGCCAACAACGCATCCAGGTCCAACTCAGCGGCGGACACGACGCCCTTCAGGTCGTAGGCCTGAGCAACGAGCGGATGCACCTCTCCGACCCAGCCTATCGTCCCGCCCTTCGAATCCTCTACCACAGCGCTCTTGCCTGGGTGCAAGAAGGGCTCGTTTCCTCGGACAAAGCGCAGAGGGGCGTGTAGGCCGGCGGCCAGTCTCTCCACAAGGCCTTTGATCAGGAAGTACCCGTTCTCTATTCCGGTCGTCAGCCAAGCCTCGCCCTGCCACGCCCCCGCGATGAGTATGCCCAGACGCCCTGGTTCTTGCGGCAACCGCTCATCCACGGGCAGATACGCCCGTCCTAGTTCGAAGATGGGCACACGCTCTTCTCTCACTGAAACATTCCGTTGCGCGGTCGCGAGTAGACCAGGTAGCAGCATGGTGCGCATGATCGATTGATCGGCGCTGAGCGGGTTGCTGATCACGACACCGCGGCGACGCAGATCATCAGCCTCCAACCGAAGTACATCCGGCCACCTCTGGTCGGTGAAGCTATAGTTGATCACCTGGATGAGACCTGCTCCTACCAGCAGATCCTCGATCTTGCGCAGCTGACTCTGACGATGGTCGAGCCCGCCCCGGCCTATCTTGCGGGCCGGCAGCGTTTGCGGGATCTTGTCCAGGCCGTAGATTCGCGCCACTTCCTCGATCAGGTCGATCTCCCTCTCCAAGTCGCCTCGGAAACTGGGCACCGTGATCAGGATATCTTCCCCGTCGCCACTCACCTCGCAGCCCAGTCTCACGAGCAACCTTTCTACCTCATCCCCCGGGACTGCCAAGCCCAGCACCTGCTCGATCCGCGAGGCGCGGAGTCTGAGTACCGTCTTCGGACGAGAGGGGGTACGGACGTCCACAGTGCCCGACGATACCGTGCCCCCGCAAAGGTCCACAAGCAGGCTGCAGGCCAACTCCAGAGCATCGTCGATGGCCTCGGGGTCAAGACCCTTCTCGTAGCGCGTCGAAGCCTCGGAGCGCAACCCCAGCGCTGAGGAAGTGCGCATTATCGACGGCCCCGAGAAGTTCGCGCCCTCCAAGAGGATGTCGGTAGTGGAATCGGTGATCTCGCTCTCCAGACCGCCCATGATCCCGGCCACCACGGACGCCCTCTCGGCGTCGGCTATGACGAGCATCTCTTCACTCAGTTCGCGTTCTTGGCCGTCCAGAGTGGTGAGGTTCTCGCCTTTGCTTGCCCGCCTCACAATGATCTTGCTGCCCCGCACTGTGTTGAGGTCGAAGGCGTGCAGAGGCTGTCCGAGTGCCCAGAGTACGTAGTTGGTGGCGTCCACCGCGTTGCTGATGGGGCGCATGCCCGCATGCGAAAGCAGCGCCTTCATCCACAGGGGCGACTCGCCGATGGTGACCCCGCGGACGATGCGCCCCGCGTAGCGCGGACACAAGTCTGGGGCCGTCACCTGGATGTCTATGTCTTCACCCGCAGGCCTGTCGCTAGGCGAGTACGCCGCTGGAGCAGCCTCGTTAAGCGGCTCACCGGTGATGGCCGCTATCTCACGCGCCAGCCCCTTTATGGAAAGGCAGTCTGGACGATTGGGGGTGACTTCGACCTCCAGCACCTGGTCCGAGATGGCGAAGCGGTCGGCTAGGAGTTCGCCGGCCTGCCACTCATCGGGCAGCTCCATGATGCCTGCACTCTTGGCTGCCAGACCAAGCTCGGCCTCAGAGAGCAACATGCCCGAAGAAGCCACTCCGCGGAGTTTGGCCTCCTTGATGATCATGCCGCCCGGCAAGACGCCCCCAGGCAGTACCGCGGCCACCGTCAGTGGCGCCCTGGCGTTAGGCGCTCCGCACACGATGGTACGCGGACGGCCGTCGCCCATTTCTACCCGGCAGACCGACAGCTTGTCCGCGTCTGGATGGCGCTCGCATTCCAGGACCTTGCCCACCACGAAGCAGGCCAGGTTATCTTTGCCACCCGGAACGCCGACCTCGCTCACTCGCTCCACCTCGGTGCCGGATAGCGCAAGCCGCGAGGCGAGTTCCTCCACGCTGAGGTCTATGTCCACGTACCGGCGCAGCCATGATAGGGGTGCTTTCACTGCGCCTCCTTAGAATTGGCGCAGAAAGCGCAGGTCGTTTTCGAAGTAGAGTCGGAGATCGTTGACCCCGTGCTTGAGCATGGCTATGCGCTCTATGCCCATGCCGAAGGCGAAGCCTGTGTAGATCTCAGGGTCGTAGTCGACGAATCCGAACACGTTGGGGTCCACCATGCCGGCACCCAGTATCTCCAGCCAGCCGCTCTTCTTGCAGATCCGGCAACCGGAACCGTCACAGAGCATGCACGAGACGTCCACCTCTACAGAAGGCTCAGTGAAAGGAAAGAAGTGCGGACGAAGGCGTACTTGCCTCTCCTCCCCGAACATGGCCCTCGCAAAGGCGACCAGAGTGCCTTTGAGGTCCGCGAGCGTTATGCCCTCGTCGACGACCAACCCCTCTACCTGATGGAACATGGGGGTGTGGGTAGCATCCGAGTCGCGCCGATAGGTCTTGCCCGGAGCGATCACGTAGACAGGAGGACGCTGCTTCTCCATGGTGCGGACCTGCACCGGCGAGGTCTGCGTGCGAAGGACGACGCCACCGCCCACGAAGAACGTGTCCTGCAGCGAGCGCGCCGGATGATCGGCGGGCGTGTTGAGGGCTTCGAAATTGTAGTACTCGGTCTCGACCTCGGGACCGTCTACCACCTCGTAGCCCATGCCGATGAAGATATCTTCGATCTCACGCTGGGTCTGCGCGATCAGATGCAGGCGGCCGAGGGGGGATGCCCAACCTGGGAGAGTGACGTCCACCTGGTCTTTGCTCAGGCCCACGACCAGTTGCTTGGTCTCAAGCTCCTTCTCTTTCGCCTCGACCGCACCCTCGAGGGCGAGACGCACGAGGTTGCCCGACCTGCCCACTTCGCGCTTTTCCTCGGGCGAGAGTTCCGCAATAGAACGCAACAACGTGACCAGGTCGGCTTTGCGACCAAGGAAACGGACCCGGACTTGCTCCAACGCATCGAGGTCTGCCGCCGCCGAAACAGCGGCCAGCCCTTCTACGTAGATCGTGCGGAGATCAGGTCTGTTGACCTGCGCGAGGATAGGGTCGTTGCTGTTGGCCGCGTCTATGATGGTGCCTCCCTCCAGACCGTCAATCCTAGCGGACCACTGACTCAATTGCCATCAACGGCCCTCTGCTTCTTTCGGTACGCCTCGTAAGCGAACACCGTCCCGGCCATAGCCACATTCAGCGAGTCGACCCGCCCTTGCGGGATGGTCACCCGCCTTGCGCCCAGCCACTCCTCGCCCGGTCCCGTTCGCTCCGCCCCCAAGACGACGATGGCCCCAGAAGCCGACTCGACGACGGCGGCGTCTTCGCCACCCCGGGGCTCGGCGACCCATACCTCTGGGACTGCGTGACCCCGTTCTTTAAGGACGGCGAGTCGTGCCTTCAGATCGTCCGGTGTCACCTCGGTGACCACCGGTAGTGAGAACTGCGAGCCCATGCCGGCACGCATGGCCTTCGGCCCAAAGGCGTCGGCCGTACCGGGCGAACAGAGTACGCCCAACAATCCGAACGCGAGGGCGCTCCGCACGATGGTGCCCACGTTGCCCGGGTCTCCGATGCCATCGAGATAGAGAGCCGTACCCGAGCTCAGTTCTAGGTCCCCAAGGCTGGCGTGTCGTTGCGCGCACGTGAAAATCACATCCGCCGCCCCACCCAACGAACTCGCGTAGGAGAGGGTCTCCTCGTCGCATATGCCCACGTGAGGACCCTCACTCCGGTCGCCGCTTGCCTTCGCAGCTTCCACCAGTGCGCGGGGCAGATCACCCAACAGATCCCCGCGGACCAGGACATCACGGATCTCAGCGCCGGAGTCGACCGCCGCCGTCAGCAGATCCATGCCCTCGCAGACCAGCATCCCACGGTCGCGTCTGTACTTCTTCTGCTGGAGCTTGCGCACCAGTTTGACGCTGTGGTTCTGCCGTCCGGCGATGTCGCGGATCACGGCTTTGCTTCTCCGCCGTCTCGCAGCGGAGCCGAGGCTACCTGGCCCCCAGGGCTTCCTTAGCTCTAGCTGCCATCTGCGCAAAAACCTCGGGTTCGCGCACCGCGAGATCGGCCAACATCTTGCGGTCGATCTCGATCTCGGCCTGCTTGAGTCCGTGGATGAGCTGGTTGTAGCTCATGCCATGCTGCCTAGCGCCCGCGTTGATGCGGGTTATCCACAACTGCCTGAACTCACGCTTCCGGGCACGCCGGTCGCGGTACGCGTAGGTACCCGACTTGATGAGCTGCTCTTTGGCGCGACGATATGAGGACTTCTTGAGCCCCCAGTAGCCCTTGGCTTCTCCGAGCGCCTTGCGACGCTTCTTCTGAGCGCTGACGCTTCTCTTGACTCTTGCCATTGCTCAGTCCTCCTAACGGCCCAGAAGGTCGCGCAGCTTGTTCTGGTCCTGCGATTCGATTGTCGTGGCCTTGCGGAGCTTGCGCTTGCGATTGGCCGACTTCTTGGTAAGAAGATGGCTGCCGAACGGCCGCCGCCGCATGAGCTTGCCGGTGCCGCTCAGCCTTATGCGCTTCTTCGTACCCTTGTGGGTCTTGTTCTTGGACATGGCTCTTCCCTTCACTCACACGCAAACTATCCGCGGCCCGAGGAGCCGGCCGCTGCCAGTGCCCCGAGAACGTCGTCTACGAGATCGACGCGCCTCAGCTTCGCTTAGGCGCCAACATCATGATCATGTTCCTGCCGTCTAGGTTGGGTTCGGACTCGACCTCGCCTATCTCGGCCAGGTCTTCCGCCATGCGTCTGAGCAACCTCTCTCCCAGATGCGGATGGACCAACTCCCTGCCGCGGAACATTATGGTCAACTTGACCTTGTCACCCTTCTTGAGAAAGCGCTCGACGTGACCCTTCTTGGTGTCGAAGTCATGGTCGTCGATCTTGGGCCTCAGCTTGATCTCTTTGATGCTGATGGTCGTCTGATGCTTTCGCGCTTCCTTAGCCTTCTGCTCCTGCTCGTACCTGTACTTGCCGAAGTCCATGACCTTACAGACCGGCGGATTCGCCATCGGCGCTACCTCGACCAGATCGAGATTGAGCCTGTCGGCGTACTCCAAAGCCTCGGGCACGCTCACTATCCCCACCTGCTCGCCATCCGGACCTATCAATCGGACCGCGTCGGCGCGGATCTTCTCGTTTATGCGTACGATGTCGGCTATCTCGCCCTACACCTCCCCCGGTGCTACCGGTTCGTCTCCAATCTCAAGAACGCAAAAAGCGGCGTCTCCACCGCTCCCTGAATACAGCAACGCCACCCCACGTAGGGGCACGCTCTCTATGGTTTGACCCGTGAACCCTTAGGGCGCCGGGTGGGAAGCGGTGACTTCCTCTTTATGCAATCGCAGAGTATATCCCAAGGGGCGCCGCCGCTCAAGCGCGCGGCGCGACCGCCGGCGGTCTGCAGCTCTCTGCCATAGCCGCCACCGCCTCCGCCAGTGCCGAAGCCTTGGTGTCCTTGCTACCGCGGGTGCGCACGGTGACCGTTCGCTCCTCCACCTCTCGGTCACCCACCACCAGCATGAAGGGCACTTTCGCCACTTCTCCGTCTCGGATCTTCTTAGAGACGGACTCGGTCCGCAGGTCCACGTCTACCCGCAGGCCAGAACCCTCCAGAGCGCGCCGCACTTCGCCAGCGTAGTCGGCGTGGCGGTCGGCCACCGGCACCACACTAACCTGCACCGGAGCCAGCCAACCCGGCAGAGCCCCGCCGTAGTGTTCGATGAGTATCCCCAAGAAGCGCTCGACGCTCCCCAGAACCGTACGGTGGATCATCACCGGCCGGTGGCGTTGGTTGTCTTCTCCCACGTAGTCAAGGTCCAGGCGCTCCGGCATGGCGAAGTCCAGCTGACAGGTCGCGCACTGCCAGGTGCGACCCATCACGTCTTCCACGTGGAAGTCGATCTTGGGTCCGTAGAAGGCACCATCACCCGGATTCAAAGTATAGGGCAGCTCCGCCCGCTCCAGGGCCTTCGCCAGTCCCCCTTCGGCGGTAGCCCACATCTCGTCACTGCCGATGGACTTCTCCGGCTTGGTGGACAGCTCGACGTGCACCTTCTCGAAGCCGAAGGTCTTATACATACGGCGGATCAGCTCGATGACCCCCAGCACTTCATCCTCCACTTGCTCTGGCAAGCAGTAGATGTGCGCATCGTCCTGAGTGAACACCCTCACGCGGAACAGGCCGTGCAGTACGCCCGACATTTCGTGCCGGTGCACCTGGCCCAGTTCGGCCATCCTCAACGGAAAATCGCGGTACGAGTGCTGATCGGTCTTGTAGATCAGAGTGCCGCCGGGACAGTTCATAGGCTTGACGGCAAAGTCGACCTCGTCGATCTGCGTGAAGTACATGTTGTCTTTGTAGTTGTCCCAGTGCCCAGAATGCTCCCAGAGAGTCCGTACGAGCATCATGGGCGTCTTGGTCTCTTCGTAGCCGGCGGCCTGATGCTCGCGGCGCCAATATTCCAAGAGGGCATTGACCACTCGCATCCCCTTGGGATGGAAGAACGGGAAGCCGGGCCCCTCGTCATGGAAGCTGAAGAGATCAAGCTCGCGGCCAAGGCGCCTGTGGTCTCGCTGCTTGGCCATCTCCACTCGGGCTAGGTAGTCCTCGAGATCCTTCTTGCTGGCGAAAGCGGTGCCGTATATGCGGGTCAGCATGGCGTTGTCGCTCTTGCCGCGCCAGTAGGCTCCCGCTACTGAGAGCAGCGCGACCGCGCCTATGCGGCCGCTGTCGGGCACATGAGGACCACGGCAAAGGTCCAAGAAACCGCCCTGGCGGTAGGTGCTGATAGTCTCGCTTTCTGGCAGGTCGCGAACGAGTTCAGTCTTGTAAGGCTCGTCCGCGAACAGCTCGAGCGCCTCGTTCTTGCTTACTTCGCGGCGCTCAAATGGCTCACCCGCGGCGAGGAGACGCTTCATCTCCGCGGTCAGCCTGGGCAGATCATCCTCGCCGACCGGCCCCGGAAACTCGAAGTCGTAGTAGAAGCCGTCTTTGATGGCGGGCCCTATGGCCACTTTGGTACCAGGGAACAGGCTCGTGGCGGCCTCCGCCAGGACGTGGGCCGCTGAATGGCGCAGGACCTCCAGACCCTCCGGAGAGGTCGCGGTGATTATGGCGATCTGATCGCCTTCGTGCAGGGGAGTCGACAGATCGACGACCTTCTCCCCGATCTTGGCCGCCAAAGCGGCCTTCGCCAACCGTGGGCCTATGGCTTCCGCTACCGCGGCCGCGGTAGCTGCTTCCGCGACGTTCAGCTCTGATCCATCAGGAAGAACGACCTTCATGAGCCCTCACAAGAGATTATGCGTGTATTGCGCCCTGCGCGGGAATGATACCGCCCGCTCGTGTAAGGGTAGCATCAGGGCAGACCGACTGAGATATGGGCGCTGTAGGATTTGAACCTACGGCCTCTTCCGCGTCAAGGAAGCGCTCTCCCCCTGAGCTAAGCGCCCGATAGCGCGGTCATGATACAGGCGGCTCAAGCGCCTGGCAAGACCGCGGTTGCTGCCCTACGGCAGAGTCGTAGACGTCGTGCCGGTCCCGCTGCCGGGAAGGGTGGTTGTGGTCGACGGAGTGACCTCGGTCGCAACCGTGCCCCCACCGTCCGAGTCCAACATGACGCCGTAGACCCAGGTGTCGTCGAGGTACACCAGGCTTCCGAACCCGCCCGATGAGTCCGACTGCACCACAGCTCCTCCGAACAGCACCATCATGTCCAGCCCCACGTCGTACACAAGAGTGCAACGGCCCCTAGCCGAGGGGCTGGTGCCCACAGGCTCCAGCTGCACCCAGGTGCCTTCACGCGGATCGAACGACCAGGTGTCTCCATAGCAGACAAGCTGCGAGTCGATGCCCCCGAAGAGGATGATGGTCTTGTGATGCGGGTCGTAGGCTAGGCCTAACCCGCTTCTCGCGCTGGGGGCCGTGCCTGTAGTAGCCAGCTTCGTCCACGTGTTGGCATTGGGATCGTACGACCACGTATCGTCCAGGCAGTTGAACTCTTCATCCACACCGCCAAACAAGAAGAACTTGCCACTCCTTGGATCGTAGGCCATACCCGCATCGCTGCGGCCACTCGGGACTTCGCCCTCCGGCTTCACGTTGGTCCACTTGTTCGTCTCAGGGTCATAGCTCCAGGTCTCGTTGTACCACTTGTGCATGTCGGTGCCGCCGAAAAGGATGGTCTTGCCGCTGTTGGCGTCCAGGGCCATGCAGCTGGCCATACGCGGAGGCTTCAGCCTGCTCTTGGGGCTTAGCGCTTTCCACTTGTTGGCTGCCACGTCATAGCCCCAACTCGTACCGTCGAATGTGAGCACCTTGTTCAGGACCGGATCGAAAACAGCGGGCATCTGCACCGCGGCAGAGGGTTGCTCGTCGCCTTCAGCGTTCAGGTTCACCCATGAATCGGCCTCTCCGTCATAGGCCCAGGTCTCGCTGAGGGCATCGGTGCCATCGAAACCTGCAAACATCAACACCCTGCGCGAAGTGGGGTCGTACACCATGGCCTGGTAGCAGCGAGCGGACGGGACTGTGCCGGCGGGCTGCATCTGCTTCCAGCTGGCCGGAGGCTCGGTCGTGGTAGTCGTGGTGATGATGGTACTGGTCGTGCTGCTGGTCGTGGTAGAGGGCGAGAAGAGTGAGCAACCCGAGACGCCGACCACCAAGAACGCCACCAGCAACAGCGTCACTATCACCGCCGGCCTCTTCATCAAGGAACTCCTCCTTCTCGCACGGCCATCCACCGATCCTCGCCATGATACCCCAGGGCAGCGGTCAGACCGAGTCGCCACGCCCCCACAAGACGACAAAGCCCCGAGTCGCTCCCGCGCATCGGGAGCCCGGCTCGGGGCCATCGGCTGACTCAAGAAGGAGGCGACGACCGGAGTTGAACCGGTGTAGCGGGTTTTGCAGACCCGTGCCTAAGCCACTCGGCCACGTCGCCTCGGGCCACTACGGGCGAGGAGCGGATGAAGGGATTCGAACCCTCGACCTTCTGCATGGCAAGCAGACGCTCTAGCCAACTGAGCTACATCCGCGGGACGCCTTGCGGCGCTCGACCGTGGATTATAGACCAGCCCGTTGTTGTTCGTCTAGCGCGTGATTCACCAACCCATCGGCCTTTGCGTTGTGTTCCCGTCCCGTATGCCTGATGCTGAACCGAGCGAAGCCGCCAGCTTTCGACTTCGCCTCAGCGAACAACGGCTGCAAACCAGCGTTTTTAACCCTGTATTGCCCAAGCATCTGCCTCACCAACAACTCGGAATCGGAGATGACTTCGACTTCAGTGGCGCCAAGTTCTTGTGCCTTGTCCAAGGCCGCCAACAGGGCCTGATATTCCGCGACGTTGTTGGTGGTCACTCCGATGGCGCGGCTGACCGTTGCCAGGGTGTTGCCCTGCTGATCCTCGACGAGCACTCCCACCGCGCTGGGCCCAGGATTACCGCGAGAACCACCGTCTATCCACATGCGTACGCTAGTCACACGATCTCCTCAAGGGGCAACGTCGCCCTCCACTCGTCTCCAAGCACTCCGCCAACTAGCCGAGAGCGTCACGACGACATCCTCCGCCGCGAGATGCCTGTGCAACGACGCGCACCATGTCTTGAATGCCCACCACTCCAGGTCTCCATGCGGCGTGTCTATGAGTGCCAGGCCTCCGGCGGCCGCCGACTCACTGTCGTGGTGGCCCAAGTCACCCGTGATGAGAGCCTCGCACCGCCCTGCAGCCCTCTCGACGCTGCCGCGCCCGCTGCCCGGCAGGATGCCAACCCGCCGCACGCGTGCATCCGCCTCCCCGCACCAGCCCACCGAAGGCAGCGCGAAGACCCCCTTCACCATACGCGCGAGAGCATCCACCGTCATCTCGGCAGGCAACTCGCCCACTCTACCCAGACCGACCAGGGGTAGTACGTCCTCCAGCGGGTAGAGGTCGAACGCGGGCTCTTCATACGGATGCGATTCGACGAACGCGCGCACCACTGCTGCCAACCGCTCCTTGGGGGTCACCGTCTCCCAGCGCACCTCAGGGGTCCGCTCCGCCTTCCCTATCCGCCCGACTGCCGGATTGCTGGTCGCGCCCGGAGTGAACCACCCCGTTCCGTCAGAAGCGAACCCACACTCAGAGTACGCCCCAATGCCGCCGGCACCGGCCGCAAACACGGCCGCCGCCACTCTCTCTACAGCCTCGTGGGGTACGTAGCCCACGAACTTCACCCAACTCAGGGGCGCGGATTCCAGCGGGGTCACGTCGCGCAGGCCCAGGGCCTGCGCCGCTATGTCGGCGATGCCGCCTTGGGCCGCATCCAGGTTGGTGTGACACGCTACAAGGTTGAGGCCACCCTTCACCAAGCCTCGCACCAGCCGCTCTTTGGGCCGCGACTCCACCAAGGACTTGAGAGGGGCGAATAACACTGGGTGGTGCGTGAGCACGGTGTCGTAGCTTCCCGTGACCGCCTCGTCCAAGACCGACTCGGTCAGCTCTAGCGAGGCAAGCACCCTCTCCACCGGTGAAGACGCATCTCCCACCAGCAGGCCGCAGTTGTCCCACGGCTGAGCAAGATGCGCCGGCGCCAGTGGTTCAAGAATCCGCAAGAGATCCGCAACCAGCACGACCTACCCCCGTAGTCGACAAGTGGGCCCAGCAGGACTCGAACCTGCGACCGGCCGATTATGAGTCGGCAGCTCTAACCAACTGAGCTATGGGCCCGGGGCGACGCTCATTCTACCGCACTGCCCTACGCCTGGGGCGCGACACGTTCGATGATAAAGAGCGCATCTACCGCTCTCAGGTTCGGCCAGAGTCGCACACGCCTGTGTTTACCCGTATAGAAGCTGCCCACGATGTGCACACCCTGCTCACGCGCGAACGCCCGGAAGTCCTTGACCGTAAGCGAACGCACGTTGGGCGTGTCGTACCACTCATACGGCAGAGCAGCGGTGACGGGAACGCGGCCTCGGAAGAGCAACTGCAGCCGGGCCACCCAATGACCGAAGTTGGGGAAGCTGGCCACCACGTACTTGCCTACGCGCAGACCCTCGTTGAGCACGGTCAACGTCTCACCAGCCTGCTGCAGGGTCTGGCTGAGGATCACATAGTCAAAACTGCCGTCGGGATAGTACGGAAGCACCTCTGTGAAGTCCCCGTGGTGAACGGTGACCCCATGGGCGGTCGCCTCGTAGACCCGCTCCTCGACGACCTCTATGCCCGTGCCGCGAGCCCCCTTTTGATCGGCCAGCATCTTGAGTAGTTCGCCGGTGCCGCACCCAAGGTCTAGTACGCGCGCCCCTTGAGAGACCGCGTCCACGATGTACAGCAGATCCGGGCGCAGCGCCTGCCCCGCCATTTGTGTGCCTTTGTCAGTCAAAGTGCAGTCCTAGTCTCCGGGCGGTCGTGTCGATGAAGTTCCAGACCATGCGGCTGAGCTCCTTGTTCTCAAGCAAGAAGGCGTCGTGCCCAAAGGACAGCTTCATCTCGATGTAGGAGCAATCGACGTTGTTGCCCTTCAGTGCTCTGACTATGTCTTTGGACTGGTAGGGCGGATAGAGCCAGTCGCTGCTGAAGGCCATCACCAGAAAGCGTATGTCTTCTGGTAGGTCGCGGAAGGTCTCTGTCAGCACGCCCTTCCCCCCGGTAAGGTCGAAGTAGTCCAGGGCCTTGGTCACGTACAGATAGGTATTGGCGTCAAACCTGCGCGTGAACATCTCGCCCTGGTACTTCAAGTAGCTCGCCACCTCAAAGTCCCCGGTGAGGTCATAGGTGAGAGTCGACTTGTCCTGGAACCGCCGGCCGAATTTCTGGTGCATGGACTCGTCGGACAGATACGTGATGTGACCGATCATGCGGGCCACGGCCAGGCCGTTGTCCGGTGGGTCGCCCTGATAGTAGTCGCCGTTGTTCCACCTGGGGTCGGCCATGATGGCCTGCCGCCCGACCTCGTTGAACGCTATCTGCATGGGTGAGTGTTTCTGCGTGGCCGCTATCGCCACGCAGGACGCAACGGCCTCCGGATACGCGACCGCCCACTGTAGAGCCTGCATGCCACCCATGGAGCCGCCCGACACGCACAAGAGCCTCTCAATGCCCAGATGGTCTATGAGCAACTTCTGCGCCCGCACCATATCGCCCACGGTGACAAGCGGGAACTCCAACGCGTATTCTCTGCCCGTAGCCGGGTTGATGCTGCTCGGCCCCGTGCTACCCTTGCACCCGCCGATCACGTTCGAGCAGATGACGAAGAAGCGGTCGGTATCGAAACCTTTGCCCGGACCGATCATGGTCTCCCACCAGCCCGGCCGCTCCTCCCCTGGGTAGTAGCCGGCGGCGTGAGCGTCTCCCGAGAGAGCATGCAGGATGAGTATGGCGTTGTTGCTACTCTCGTTGAGCGTGCCATACGTCTCATACGCGATGGTCACGGGCGTGAGCGACTCACCAGAGTCGAGCGGAAGCGAAGCGAACTCCACTGTCTGGAGTAGAGCCTCTCCCACGGAGACCCCGTCGCCCCTCTCGTCTGTTATGTAGTCGCTCATCCTCGATACCGGTTCGTGATGGGCAGCCTGCGGTCCTTCCCGAAAGCCTTCGGCGTTATGCGAACGCCCGGCGCGCTCTGCCTCCTCTTGTACTCGTTGCCGTCGATCATGCCCACCACCCTCTGCACCGCTTCGGCGTCCAGACCCGAGGCGACCATCTGCTCGAGACTTCGATCCTGGACTACGTAGGCCTCGACTATCCGGTCGAGCAGGTCGTAGGGAGGGAGAGTGTCTTGGTCGGTCTGGCCGGGGGCCAACTCGGCCGACGGGGCCCTGGTGATGGTCGACGCGGGTATCGGCCCTCCGTCAGAGCCCAGGGAGTTGCGATACTCGGCCAGCCTGTAGACCAGAGTCTTGGGCACGTCTTTGAGCGCCGAGAAGCCTCCCGCCATGTCCCCGTACAGCGTCGCGTAGCCTACCGCCATCTCGCTCTTGTTGCCGGTAGTGAGTACCAGCCATCCGAACTTGTTAGACAGAGCCATCAGCAGATTGCCACGGATCCGAGCCTGTATGTTCTGCTCGGTGACGCCTGGAGCGCCCTCACCCAGATACGGAGCCAATCCCTTCAAGTACTCACCGAAGACACCTTCGATGGGGAGCTCGAGATAGCGAGCCCCAAGCGCCTCCGCAACCTCCCGGGCGTCAGACCTAGTACCTTCGCTGGAGAAGCGTGACGGCATGGACACCAGGTTGACCATGTCCGCACCCAGAGCATCAACAGCTATGCAGGCCGTGAGCGCCGAGTCGATGCCACCGCTTATGCCCATCACCACCTGCTTGAAGCCGTTCTTGCCGGCATAGTCCTCTACCCCTAGCCGCAGGGCCTGATAGACCTCCGCCTCCGCGCTAAGTGGCGGGCAGATGCGTGGGCTGAATATGGCCTCACTTGCGGCTTGCCGCGCCTCGGTGCTTGCGACGCGGACCTGATCTACAGGCCAAGGACTGTCCATCTCGCTGCGAGAAGCCTCCTCGCCGCTGCCGGCTTCGGTCGGGGCAGGAATGTCGACTATCAGCATCTCTTCTTCGAACTGGGCCGCGCGCGCGATCATCTGCCCGCGAGGGTCGAACACCATGCTCTGGCCGTCGAACACCAACTCATCCTGCCCTCCCACGCCGTTGGCGTAGCAGACGTATGCACTCGCGGCCTTCGCGCGCTCCGTGAGCATCGCCGCGCGCTCGTTTCCCTTGCCCTGGTGGTAGGGCGACATCGACAGGTTGACGACAACCCTCGCCCCTCCTACGAGAGCCCCCACTTCGCCCGGCCCGAGTTCCTGCCAGATGTCCTCACAAATGGTGACGGCTATCTTCGTCCCGCCGACGTCCATCACCAGCACCCGCTCTCCGGGCGCGAAATAGCGCTTCTCGTCAAACACCGCGTAGTTGGGGAGCCAGACCTTCTTGTACCAGCCCGCCACTCCGCCCTCCGCCAGCACGGCGGCGGCGTTGTAGCAGTACTCCCCCTCGCGCAGGGGTAGGCCGACGATGCCGACTATTCCGCTGCACACCTCAGCTATCTGACCGACTGCCTCCCGGCAGTAATCGACGAAATGGTCTTTCAGAAGCAGATCCTCGGGCGGGTACCCGGACACTACCAACTCAGGGAAGACGACCACCCGGGCCCCAGAATGACGAGCCTGTCGCACGCGGTCGACTATGAGGTCGGTGTTCCCCTTGATGTCCCCCACAGTCGCATTGATCTGCGCCAGAGCGATACGCATGCGCGCCCTAGCCCGACACGGCTCGGAACCGCCGGTTCACTGTGACTGCTCCAGCACAGCCAGGACCTCTTGGGTCTTCTCGCGCATTAGTGACTCGTTTGCACGGGCCTCAACGTTCACCCGGACGACCGGCTCTGTGTTGGACGAGCGAACGTTCACTCTCCAGTCGGTGAACTCGAAAGTCAGACCATCCAATTCGTCGATCTGGAGAGCCTGCGAGCCGTACTTCTTGCGCATGGCGCTCAGCGCGCGACCGGCATCGTCCAGCGTGAGGTTGATCTCGCCACTCACCGGATATCGCGCTATCCTCTCGCCGACCATCTCCGAAAAGCGCCGGCCCTCGACACTCAGCGCCTCGACCACCTGCAGCCAGGGGATCATGCCGCTGTCGGCGTAGGAGAACTCTCTGAAGTAGTGGTGGGCCGACATCTCCCCGCCGTATACACCGTCTACCTCACGCATCTTCTCCTTGATGAACGCGTGACCGCTCTTGGATACGACTGGGACGCCCCCGTGGGCCTTCACGACCTCCTCGGTGTTCCAGACAAGACGAGGATCGTGCACTATGCGGGCTCCCGGGTTTCTGCGTAGCGCCCGCTCGGCCAGCAGACCCACCAAGTAGTAGCCCTCCACGAACGAACCCTTCTCGTCGAAGAAGAAGCACCGGTCGAAGTCCCCGTCCCAAGCGAGGCCCAGATCCGCCCCCTCCGCGAGAACGGCCTCGGCTGTGACGGCCCGGTTCTCAGGTAGAAGCGGGTTGGGTACTCCGTTGGGGAAGTTCCCGTCGGGCGTGTAGTTGAGTTTGACAAACTCCAAGGGAAGATGCTTCTCCAGCAGCTCGAGGACGGCTCCAGCGCCCCCATTACCCACATTGGCGACTACCTTGAGCGGCCGAAGCAGCGATACGTCTACATATGTGAGCAGGTGGCCTATGTAAGCGGGCCGGTTGTCGATGTGTTCGAGACCGCCCTGCACCTGCGGGCTCAGAAGTGGAGGCGGCGCGGTGTGCACGTTCCCATCCCTACGCAGCTCCTCCATGACCAGGTCTTCGATATCCAGCAGCCCTGTATCGGCACTTATGGGACGCGCCTGCTCCCGGGTGAACTTCATACCGTTGTAGTCCCGCGGGTTGTGGCTGGCCGTGACCATTATGCCGCCGTCCATGTCAAGGTGGGCCGTGGCGAAATACACCTCTTCGGTCCCGACCGACCCGATGTGACTTACCTCTACTCCCGACTCCACCAGGCCTTTGCAGAGCGCATCGGTGAGCTCGGGACTGGTCAGACGGATGTCATGTCCGACAGCCACCTTGCGAGGCCGCAAGAACTGCGCGTAACTACGCCCGATGAACCTGGCCAGCTCCTTGTTCAGTTGTCCGGGCACTTGTCCGCGGACGTCATATGCTTTGAAGCAATCCAGTTGCGAGACTCGCCCCGACACGTACGCCCTCCCAGGCTTTCCGTGACCTACTTTGCATGCAGCCGTATCACTCTCTATACTACGCGAGGTCTTCGCTCCTCGGTAGCTCAATGGTAGAGCACCTGACTGTTAATCAGGGTGTTGCAGGTTCGAGTCCTGCCCGAGGAGCCATTTCTTTGCGCAAAGCCGGTCGGACGCTCCTATCGCGGTCGCCCGCGAGCCAGGTCTATGCCGCGGCCCCCAGCGCCCTACATCCCTCCATGCGCTCGGAATCGCCCGCCGCGCATACCTCAAAGCCACACTCCTGACAAACCAGCACTGTTTCCTGCAGATCTCTCGTCGCCGCCTTGGACTCCGTGCGGGCCCACGTGCAGCCCACCTGCTTGAGGGCCGAGGCGCCCTGCAGTACGGCGCCGCACCACGGACAATCGTCACCAGGCCGCAGGGCCGCGATGAGATCACCCAGGCTGCGCATTCTATCGCCCGAAGTGTCGCTTGACATCACAACCTCCTTAGAACCCCGGTGACCTTGCCCAAGATCAAGGGGTCGCGGGTGTATATGGGTTCCATGGCGTCGTTCTCTGGCTGAAGCCGCACGCGATCGGCCTCACGGAAGAAGCGCTTGACGGTAGCTTCCTCTTCGAGCATGGCAACCACGATGTCTCCGTCGTCGGCGTTCTGCTGCTGCCTGACGACCACCACGTCTCCATCCAGGATGCCGGCGTTGACCATGGACGTCCCGGCAACTCGCAGAGCGAAACACTCTCCACCCGATGCCATGAAGCTGGGTAAGTCAAGGTATTCCTCGATGTTCTCCTCGGCCAAGATGGGCTTCCCCGCAGCCACTCTGCCTACCAGTCCGATGCTCCGTGGGCCCCTGTCGCCAGGGCCGTCACCGGCCGGAGTGCGCCGGACTACCTCCAGGGCTCTACGCTTGGAGCTACCTCGGCGGATGTATCCGAGAGACTCCAGAGTGCCCAGATGACCCTGCACAGAGGCCGGCGAAGAAAGACCGACCGCGACGCCTATCTCTCGCACTGTGGGAGGATACCCCTGCTCCCTGACCGCGGCCTCTATGACCTGGAGTATCTCGATCTGCTTGGCCTGCAGCTCCATGGCCCACTCCTTGGTGAACATTCGTTCGGTTGATTCAGTATAGAACAATTGTTCGCCCCCTGCAAGCTGCTCCCGCACAATCCCCCTCGGTTGACTCCCCCTTTCAACAGCCCTATACTCACCGCTGCTCCACGCATCTCGTGTCCGAGTGGCGGAATAGGCAGACGCGCTAGGTTGAGGGCCTAGTGAGTGCATAACTCATGGGGGTTCAAGTCCCCCCTCGGACACTTCTTTCGGACTCTTGCAGGCAGGACAGCAGCGAACGTCGACCTGGAGGTCCCCATGCCCAAGGCTCCCGTGGAACTCTCGCTCAAGGACGTCTATCGCGTCTGCGACCCCTCTTCTCTGGGCTTCGCGACCACGGCCGAACTACCCGAGCTCGACCCAGACCATCGGTCAGCCTCGCGCGGTGGATTCCGTCGCCTTCGGGTTGGGCGTGCATGATGACGGCTACAACATCTTCGCCTCCGGTCCCACAGGCACAGGCAAGACCACCATGGTCTCCGACTTCCTGGCTCGCGAGGCGGCTTCGCGTCCGGCGCCCGACGACTGGGTATACGTCCACAACTTCTCCACCCCCCACCAGCCCAACGCCATCCGCATGCCGGCCGGCAAGGGTCAGGAGTTCCGCAAGGAGATGGAGAAGCTGGTCGAAGACCTACAGGCAGCGATCACCCAGGCCTTCGAAGGCGAGGAGTACGAGAAGCAGAAGAGCGCCATAGCGCAACAGGTCGGCGAGAAGCAGGAGAGCAAGTTCTCCACCCTTGGAAAGAAAGCCGACGACTCCGGTTTCACCATAGTGCGTACCCCATCGGGGCTGGCCATAGCGCCAAAGAGCAAGGACGGCGAGGCCCTGTCGCGCGAAGCCTATGAGGCGCTGCCCAAGCAAGAACAGAAGCGCATAGACGATGGGCTGGAAGCACTCAACGAAGAACTCCAGCAGATCATGCGCCTTGTACGCCGCGACGAGCGCGAGGGCCGCGACGCTATCCGCGAGCTCGACCGGCAGGTGACCACCTTCGCGGCAAGACACCTGGTTGAGGAGGTAGCCGACCGCTGGAGCCAGGTCCCCGAAACCGCCGACTATCTGCAGGCCGTGCTCGCCGACGTGATAGACAACGCTGACGACTTCAAGAAGTCAGACGAGGACGCCCCGGCGATGATCATGGGCATGCCCATTTCCGGGCGCCAAAAAGCTGATAGCGCCTTTCGCCGCTACCGCATAAACGTCCTCGTTGACAACTCAGGCCTCACAGGGGCGCCGCTCATCACGGAGAGCAATCCCGTCATGCAGAGCCTGGTAGGACGCGTCGAGCATCAAGCGTCCTTTGGCGCCCTGTTCACCGACTTCAACATGATCAAGGCCGGTGCTCTGCACAAGGCTAACGGAGGGTTCCTCGTACTCGAAGCGCGCGAGTTGCTCACGAAGCCCTACTCGTGGGATTCCCTCAAGCGCACCATAAAGACCGGCGTCATCCGCGTGGAGGATGTCGCCCAGCAGATGGGCTTTGCCACCACCGCCACACTTGACCCGGAACCGATCCCTTTCAGCGCGAAGATCGTTCTCATAGGCGAGCCTTCCATCTACTATCTCCTGTTTGAGAACGACCCTGACTTCCAGGAGCTATTCAAGGTCAAGGCTGAATTCAGCAGTGTGGTCGAACGGACCAAGGAGAACGAGAAGCTCTACGCCCGCTTTGTGGCGAGACTATGCCGTCAGCGCGAACTGCCCCCGGTCTCGGCCGATGGGGTCGCCAGGGTTATCGAGCACTGCTCTCGCTTGGTCGAAGACCAACGCAAATTGACCGCTCGCTTTCTCGATGTCGCCGACTTGCTCACCGAAGCGGCGCACTGGGCCCGCAAGGGGCTAGCGGCCGGCTCGAAGCCCCTGATAACCCGCGAACATCTACAGAAGGCCATCGATCAGCACCTGTACCGTTCTAGTCTTACGGAAGAGCGCCTGCGCGAGATGATCACGGACGGCACGGTCATGGTCGATACCGGCGGCGCTGTTGTGGGACAGGTCAACGGTCTATCGGTTCTGTCCATTGGCGATCACGCCTTCGGCAGGCCGAGCCGTATCACGGCCACACACCGCCTTGGCGACGGCGAACTGGTGGACATCGAGCGCGAAGTGGAGATGGGCGGTCCCATCCACTCCAAGGGCGTTATGATCATCGCCGGATACTTGGGCGCCAAGTACGCGGGCGAGGCGCCGCTGTCCCTGACAGCCCGGCTGGTCTTCGAACAGTCCTATTCCGGAGTGGAGGGCGACAGTGCATCCTCCGCGGAGCTCTACGCGCTCCTCTCCTCACTTTCTGGGGTGCCCATCGAGCAGCGCTTCGCAGTCACGGGCTCAGTCAACCAGCGTGGTCAGATACAGGCCATCGGAGGAGTCAACGAGAAGATCGAGGGCTTCTTCGACATTTGCGTAGCGAAGGGCCTTACCGGCGACGAGTCCGTGCTCATACCCAAGTCCAACGTGCCCCACCTCATGCTCGCGCAGAGGGTCCGCGATGCCATCTCCGCCGGACGCTTTCACCTCTACGCGGTCACTACTGCGGACGAAGGCATAGCTCTACTGACAGGCGTGCCGGCCGGCGCTCTGGCGGCAAAGAGTACCTACCCCGAGGGCTCCATCAACAGGCTGGTGATAGACCGGCTGAGTGCCCTCACGGAGAAGGCGCGAGAGTCGGCGAAGAGGAAGCCGGACTGAGATAGATGCGAGGGCCCGGGGCGCGCACGCGCGCGCCCCGGGCCCTCGTGTGTTCTTCTGCCGCTAGCCGCTGCTGCTAGGCCTTCTCGATCCTTACTGCCGGGATGGTGGAGCCCTGGTGACCCTGCAGGCGAGTCACCGGCGCGGTGGCACTGAAGCCCGGCAGGAAGACCACACCAACAGGCACTCGCCCACTGATCTCCACCGCCACCACTACGGAGCCTCCCCGCTGGGAGACCACCTTGACCAGGTCGCCATCCTTGACCTTGGCCTGCTGCGCGTCTGGCGGGACTCATTTCGAGCACCGCATCGGCCAGAAGCTTTGTCAGCCCGGACGACCGGCGCGAGCGGACGCCCGTGCCGTGATGCTCTCTGGCAGCGCCCGTCACCAGGGCCAGAGGGAACTCCTTGTCGATGACCGCTGCGGCCACGGCGCCATCCACCGGCACCAATACGGCGCTGCCTTTGGCAAACTCATCGGTGTAGAGAAGCGACATACCTGGACTATCCACGTCCGTACACGGGATCAGCAGACCTTCGTCCTCCAAGCGCTCGTAGCCGATGCCCCGATAGCTCGGTACTATCTCCGCGATCTCCCGCATGACGTCGGCGGGAGACTGGTAAGCCCAGTCCGCACCAAGACCATTCGCCACCGATTGCAGGATCTGCCAATCGGCGCGGCTCTCCCCCAAAGCAGGCACGGCCTTGCGGACTCTTTGGACCATGCGCTCGCCGTTGGTGAACGTGCCCTCGTCCTCGGCAGAGATGGCTGCCGGCAAGACCACGTCCGCGTACTCCGCTGTATCGCTTAGGAAGCTGTCCTGCAGTACCACGAAGTCCACGGCCTTCAGCGCCTCACGCGCCGCCTTTTCATCGGCGACGCCGAGGGCCGGGTCGGCTCCCACGATGTAGAGAACATCCAGTCCGGCACCCTTGCCACCAGCGAACATCTCACTGGTAGATGCGCCGCGAGACAGTCCACCCAGCGCTGCCCCCCAGGCCTTCTCCAACTTGGTCAGGGCCTCAGAAGAGCCGACCGCTGACCCGCCAGGGATGCGATCGGGACGGACTCCCATGTCGAACAGCCCTTGCGAGTTGGCGCCCGACCGCAGAGGGATGACTCCCGTGCCCGGCCGGCCAAGATTGCCCGTGAGGAGAGCTAGGTCCGCCAGCGCCGACACGGTGGTCACGGCCTTCGGACCATGAGCCACCCCGGTGCCCATGATGATAGTCGCCGAGGTTGCCTCGCCGAAGGCCACGGCTGCCGCCTTCAGGACATCGGCATCGACGCCGCAGCTCTTGGCCTCGATGCCGAGATCCAGACCCTTGAGCGATGCCTCGAGGGTCGCAATACCTTCGGTGCGGGCTTTGACGAACTCAGTGTCGGCCAGGCCCAAGTCCAATACGTACCGCATGATCGCCCGCAAGGCGGCCAGGTCGGTGCCGGGCTTGACGGCCAAGTGTATGCTCGCTTTGGCGGCCAGATCGGTCTCGCGCGGATCGAGCACGATCACGGTCTTGCCCTGCCTGATGGCCTTGATGACATCCAGCGCGAGCACCGGATGGGACTCGGTGAGATCTGCTCCGGCCACCAGGATGACATCGGCGGATTCCAGCCCCCTGCGCGAGTCGGTGGCCACCGCTGCACCCAGGATCCCTGTCAGCGCCTCCTCGAATGCGGCGGACTCCGCATGGTCTATGGTGTCCACATTGTTGGAGCCGACGACCGTCCTCATGAACTTCTGGAGCAGGTAGCCAGCCTCGTTGGTAGCGTGCGTGCCGGCTATGGCCCCGACCGCTTGACCGCCCTTGTCCTTGCGGGCCGCGGCGATCTTGTCGCCCACCAGCTTGAGAGCCTCGTCCCAACTCGCCTTCCGGAACTGGCCTTGAGCGTCCCGGACCAACGGAGTGGTCACCCTATCGGGGGAATCCGCGTAGCCCATGCCAAAGCGTCCCTTGACGCACAGACTGCCGTTGTTGAGACCATTGTCGGTCTCAGACGCCACCCGTACGACCTTGTCCTGATAGCTGTGCAACACCAGACGGCAACCGTCGGCGCAGTATGAGCAGGTGGTCACGGTCTTGGTGGTCTGCCAAGCACGCGCGCCCTGCGGAGTCCGTTGTCCGACGATGGCGCCGACCGGACACGTGCTGACGCACTGGCCGCACGAGACACAGTCCACCTCTTTCAGCGGCAGTCGGTATGGGGTGTCAACCTCACTGTCATAGCCTCTGTTGAGATAGCCCCAGCAACCCACGCCCATGACTTCGCGACAGATGCGCACGCAGCGGCCGCAGAGGATGCAGCGTGACCCGAAGTGCGCGATGTTGGGATGCACACCCGGGTCGGCAGCCTGCGGAGGCCGCCAGCCCCACGGCACCATATCCACCAGGTACTCGTAGGCGTAGTCCTGCAGCTTGCAGTCACCGGCCGCTTCGCACACCGGGCAGTCCAGAGGGTGGTTGGTGAGCAGCAGTTCGAGTACGAACTTGCGCATCTTGGTGATCTTCTCGGTGTGGGTCTGCACTTTCATGCCGTCCCGTACGGTCGTCCCACAAGAAGCCATGGGGCCCCTAGCACCTTCGACCTCGACCAGACACATGCGGCACGCGCCGTAGGGCTCGAGTCTCGGGTCGTGGCACAGGGTCGGGATATCGATGCCCGCGGCTTGCGCCACTTCCAGGATGGTCTGACCCGCGCGCCCTTGGACTTCTTGTCCGTTGATGGTGAGCGCGACCGTCCTCACCTCGGTGTTGCCAGCGACAGCGGACATTACGACCTCCTCACAGCGTCGAAGCGGCATTTTTCGTAGCAGGCGCCGCACTTGATGCACGTCTCAGGATCAAGGATGTGGGGCTCTTTCTTCTCGCCCGTGATAGCTCCGGTGGGACACACCCGTACGCAGGCCCCACAGCCCGTGCAGGTGACCTCGTCGATGGAGTAGGTGACCAGGGCGGTACAGATGCCCGCCCGGCATTTCTTTTCGACCACGTGCTCTTCGAACTCATCGCGAAAGTACTTGAGCGCCGTGAACACCGGGTTCGGCGCCGTACCGCCCAAGGCGCACAGCGAGCCCACCTTGACCTGCTCGGCCATCTCCAGCAAGAAGTCCAGGTCTTGGAGTGTCCCCTTGCCGTCGCAGATCTTGTTCAGCAGCTCAAGCATCCGTTTGGTGCCGATGCGACACGGCGGACACTTCCCGCAGCTCTCCTGTTGCGTGAAGCTCAAGAAGTAGCGTGCGGTGTCGACGATGCAGTTGTCCTCGTCGATGACGATCATGCCGCCCGAGCCCACGATGGCGCCCGTCTGATTGATGGTCTCGTAGTCGACCGGCAGATCCAGCAGCGACTCCGGCAGACAGCCGCCCGACGGACCACCCATCTGGACGGCCTTGAACTTCTTGCCCTTCTTGACCCCTCCGCCGATGCCGAAGATGACCTCGCGCAGGGGCATGCCCATGGGGACCTCAGCCAGACCGGTGCGGTTCACCTTACCCGCCAAAGCGAACACCTTGGTGCCTTTTGACTTCTCGTAGCCCCGCGCGGCGAAAGCCGCCGACCCGTTCTGGATGATCCAGGGGACCACGGCCAAGGTCTCGACGTTGTTGATGTTGCTCGGCCGCTTCCACAAGCCCGACTCCGCCGGGAACGGGGGCCGCAGCCGAGGCATGCCTCGGCTGCCCTCTATCGACTGCATGAGGGCCGTCTCTTCTCCACACACGAACGCGCCCGCGCCCTCTTTCAGGTGGATATGGAACGAGAAGCCGGAGCCCATGATGTTGTCGCCAATGAGGCCGCGCTCTTCAGCAGCCTTCAGACCGATCTTGATGCGGCGCAGAGCCAACGGGTACTCCGCGCGCACGTACATGTAGCCTTCAGAGGCGCCGATAGCATATGCGCCGATGGCCATGCCCTCGAACACCGCATGCGGCTCGCCCTCCAGGGCCGAGCAGTCCATGAACGCGCCAGGGTCACCCTCGTCGCCGTTGCAGATGAAGTACTTGACCCCGTCGGGAGACTTGTAGTCTGCGGCGAAGCGCCACTTCTGACCCGTGGGGAAGCCGGCGCCGCCACGTCCGCGCAGGCCTGAGGCCATCATCTCTTCGATCACCTGGTCGGGCGTCATGGTCGAGAGAACCTTGTAGAGCGCCTGGTATCCACCTGCCTCCAGGTAGTCGTCAATGTCCTCTGGGTCGATGATGCCCACGTGCCTAAGGGTCAGCTTCTCTTGCGCGTCATAGAACGGGTTGTACTCCGTCTTGCCTTGATCGGTGAGCACCAACCACTTCTCGATGGGCTCTCCGCCGATGATGTGCTTCTCGAAGATCTCGGGCACCATCTTGGGAGTCACCTGGCCGTACGTCACCTGGGAGTGCTTGCCGTCACGGCGCAGATGTATCTCTACCAGAGGATCCATGGCACACAGACCCTGGCAGCCGGTTCCCGTGACCGAGGCGGCCCGTTCGGCGCACTTGTCCTCACGCGGGCGGATGAGGGCCATCACGCCCGTGCGCTTGATCTCCTCTTCGAACGCCGCCAGAACCTCGCGACTGCCGGCAGCGACACCACCCGTGCCCAGACAGATGCGGATGTCGGCCTCTGGTTCGGTCAGGCAGGGACGCTGAGCCGCAGGCTTGGTGAGTCGTACGCTCGCCGGCAGCCATCACGCCTCCTCCTCGGCCTGGAACTCCTTGACCACTTTGACGGCGGATTCGGGAGTGAGCTTGCCGTGGGCTCTGTCATTGATCATGACCACAGGAGCCATGCCACAAGCGCCCACGCAGTGCACCTCTTCGACCGTGTAGAGCATGTCCTCGGTGTTCTCTCCCGCATGGATGCCCAGATGCTTCTCGATCTCTTCGGAGATACGAGTCGGCTCCCGAAACGTGGCACGCCGTTCCGTGACAGCACCGGATCGTGTTCTTCGCATGAGGCCTGAGCCGAAACTGCGAATAGAAAGTGGCCACTCCGAGAACCTTGCTGAGAGGTTCACCGGCGGCCTCGGCCACCCGCCGCATCACCTCTTCGGGAAGATACCCGAATATGGCTTGAGCCCCCTGCAAAAGGGGGACCAAAGCCCCCCTCTGTCCCCTGTAGTGCTCCAGCAGTGCTACGAACTGCTCTTCTGGTGCCTGGCCGTCGGAATCGACGGCGCGCGAGTCTGTGGTCATTCAGCAATCCTCCGTGGGTTCGCAGCTATTGTAGCTCGCCGTCGCCCGATTTTCCGCGCCGCTCTCTCACTTCGGCGAACGTCTCCCCCGCCTGGAACGAACTGCGCACAAAAGGCCCCGCGTGCACCAGCAGCCCTAAGGCCTCCCCCAACTCGCGAGTAGCGGCTCGAAGACTTCCGGCCGTACGTACTCCACCACCGGCAGACTGCCACGCCCCGGCCGCAGATACTGCCCTATGGTGACGATGCTCACGCCGGCCCCGGCTGCGTCCTCCAGTACCCGCGTGACCTCCGGCTCGGTCTCCCCGACACCTACCATCAGTCCGGTCTTGACGGCGCTCTCTCCCCGCTCTGCCGCGCGCCGCAGCACCCGCAGCGACCGTTGGTACTCTGCCTGTGGCCTCACAGTCTGATAGAGCCGCGGCACGGTCTCCAGATTGTGGTTGAAGACCTCCGGCACCTCCGCCAGCACCGCGTCCACGCTCTCCTGACTGCCACCGAAATCCGGCACCAAGACCTCCACCGTCACCTGTGGAACCCGGCCTCGGACCGCCCGGATGGTCGCTACATAGTGCGCGGCTCCGCCGTCCGGCAGATCGTCCCGTGTGACCGAAGTGATGACAACATGCTCGAGTCCAAGGAACGCGACGGCATCGGCCACCTGTTCCGGTTCTGCGGTATCGAGACCAAGCGGCTGGCCGGTAGCCACCCCGCAGAAGCGGCATCCCCGCGTGCAGACGTCTCCCATGATCAGGAATGTGGCGGTCCCGCGGGCGAAGCAGGTGCCCAGATTGGGACACAACGCGCTCTCGCACACGGTGTGCAGGTTGCGAGCCCTCAGCAGGCCCTCCATCCTCGCCACGTGCTTTGCTTCACGGAAGAGGCTTCTTGAGCCACTCAGGCTTGCGCCCGGGTCCGTCCCCGGCAGGCTGCGCGCTTTCAGCCACTCAGGCCCTCGTCGGTGAGTAGCCTGCGCGCGGCTTCTGAGGCCAGGTCGTCCACGTCCTTCAGGGCCGACCCGGTAAGACCCGCCACCCGCGCGCAGTCCTCGTGCTCAGGCGCCACGCTAATGATCCGTTCTCCCCACTTGCCCCACTTGACGCCCACAGGGAAGCCCCTTACCTCTACACTCACCACACCGCGTTCGGCCACGTGCCGGGACACAGCCGCGCGCCGGATGCCCAATGTCCCCGTCTCTGCAAAGATCAGGCGCACAGCCGCTTCCTCGGACTCTTGGCCGATCAATGCGTGCAAGACGACGCCCGGACGTCCCTTCTTCATCTGTACCGGAACCGTCCATACGTCCAGCGCCCCCGCCGTCAGCAAGGCTTCGGCCGCATACGCGATGACCTCAGGTGAGACATCGTCCAGATTGGTCTGCAACTCGACCACGCCATCATGCTCGTCACCCGAGTCCAGCAAGGTACCCACTACGACCCTGAGCACGTTGGGACCCCTCACCAGCTTCATGCTGCCGCCACCATAGCCGACACGCGCAGGACGCATGGCCGGCAGGCCTCCAGGCTTGGCCTCAAGCTGTCCGACCAGGAGTGCACCGGTAGGGGTGGTCAACTCACGCGCTTCGGGGCCTCCCGCTATGGGATATCCCTCCAGCAGGCGTAGTGTCGCGGGCGCGGGAACACCCATGACTCCGTGTGCGATCTCCACCGTGCCCCCGCCCACGGGTATGGTGCCCACGTGGACGTGCTTCACGCCGAGGGCCTCGACCAGCGCAAAGGTGCCCACGATATCCACCAGTGTGTCCACTGCACCGATCTCGTGAAAGTGGATCTCTTCGACGGCGCAGCCGTGCACGGCCGCCTCGGCCTCGGCTAGTCGCCGCACGGCCGCCAGGGCCCGCTCGCGCACCTGCCAGGAAAGCGCGGCGCCGCCAATGACCTGCTCCATCTCCTGCAGCCGCCTAAGGGGGGCCGCCTCTCCGCCGTCCACTCTCACCCTGGTGCAGTCGATGCCCCACTCCACATCGCGTATCACCTCTATGGTGGTACCCTCCAGACCAAGCGCATCCACGGCCGAGCGCAGCACGACCTCCAGCCTGCCGGCCTGCCTATCGGCGTCGAGAAGGGCGGCCAACAACATGTCGCCGGAGACTCCGGACCAAGTGATCTAGGTATAGAACGGGACCACCCACGGCTCTCTCCTTATGCTGTCACTGTTGCATTCTCGCATGCCACCCCATACACTGCGAAACGTACGGTCGGTTCTGACCGCAGCCGGGCAACTCTCTATTCTCGGTGTGAGACTGTGACCCAGAGACGACTCGCTGACTACATAGGACTGACCGTCCGCCGGCTTAGGGCTGACAAGGACTTCACCTTGCAGGCCCTGGCCGATGAGTCCGGTGTCTCCAAGAGCTACCTGGGAGACATCGAGAAGGGCCGCAAGAACCCCACCACCGACGTCATCGAGGCCATTGCCGACGCCCTGGGCGTCCCCGCCCGAGAGCTTCTCTACCACGCCGCCCTCGATGAAGAGGACGCCTTCCTGGACCACGAGCAGCTCAGTTTGGAGGAGGTCGGCGAAGAGGATGCCGAGACCCGCGAACTCGCGCACCTCTCACGCCGCATGAGGGCCTCCGACCGCCGCCTGCTTCTCGACTTGGCCCGCCGTCTGAACCGCTAGTAGGCCCCCAGCTCCTCCAACCTGTCGTCGTCTATGCCGTAGTAGTGCGCTATCTCGTGCACCACAGTGCGCCGGACCTGTTCCGCTATGGCCGCTCCGTCCGAGCCGGCCGCCGCCAACACGGGTCTCATGTAGACGGTGATCCGGTCTGGAAAGGCCACGTACTGAGAGCTCCTATCGGTCAGCGGCACTCCGTGATATAGGCCAAGCAGGTCATGCCTGTCGGCGGGGTCCAGTCCCACGTCCAGAAGCTCCTCGCGGGTAGGCCACTCTTCCACGTCCACTTGGATGTTCTCCAGACGCTCCAGGAACTCGCTGGGCAGCCCTTCCAGCGCCTTCGTCACCAACTGGGCGAATCGGTCCAGGTCCACGGCGCTAGCCTTCCTTGGAGTCCAGCAGTCGCAGTTCTGACAGTCGCCTCATCAGCGCTCGGCAGGCAGCGCCCCGATGAGACACCGCGTCCTTGTCCGCCGGTTCTGCCTCTGCAAGCGTCAACCCCCACCCTTCAGGCACGAAGACAGGATCGTAGCCGAAGCCGTCGTTCCCCTTCGGTACCCGGGTGATCTGACCCAGCAGAGCGCCTTCGACCTCGACGGTCTTCGTGCCCGCGACTCTGGGCAAGCGGGTCCGGCAGCATCAGGCACAGCGAGCACACAAAGCGCGCGTCGCGCTCCTGCCCGTCACCCAGTTCGGCAAGCAACTTGGAGACGTTGTCCTGCGTCGGTGGCGCCCTCACCTGCAAACCTGGCGGAGAGAACACCCGGGCGCCCGCCGAGCCTCTTCACCTCGAGGCCCGAATCATCCGCCAGCACGGCCACTGCGCCGGCAAGCGCCCCGAATATCGATTCCGCCTTCAGACGAGCGTTGGCGCCAAAGCTCGCCTCGGTCTCAATGGGCATGCAGACCGAAGCAGGCAGAGGCTCCACAGCCAGCGCCGGCCCCAGCAGGCGGCCGAACTCCCGCGCCTTGCCGGCGTTCCCCGTGGCCAAGACAACACGCAGCGGACCGCTCACGAGCCAGCCTATCCCCCACTCCGCTTGCCGGGATACGACCTGGCGATGACCTCCATCTGCGCTTCTTTGATCCTCCTGATGCCGACCTCGGACAGCCGCAGCAGTTCGTCCAACACAGCCCGCTCGAACGGCTCGGTCTCCGCGGTGGCCTGCAACTCGATGAACTTGCCATTGCCGGTCATCACCACGTTCATGTCTACTTCGGCGCCGCAGTCTTCTCGATATTCAAGGTCGACTACCGGGAGACCGCCGACCACACCAACGCTCACGGCCGCGACCGAATCGGTCAACGGGAGGGACTTAAGAGCCCCACTATCGACCACGCGCTTGAGCGCGAGGTGCAGGGCGAGATAGCCGCCGCTGACCGCGGCGCAGCGCGTCCCGCCATCGGCTTCGATGACGTCGCAGTCGATATACACGGTGTGGTCACCCAGCGCAGTCATATCTGTGACCGCCCGAAGCGAGCGTCCGATGAAGCGTTGTATCTCTACGGTCCGACCGTCCTGGCGGCCGCGGACGGCTTCTCTCGGGGTGCGGTCGGTCGTGGAGCTTGGCAGCAGGGAGTACTCTGCCGTCAGCCAACCGGCTCCGCTGCCGCGACGCCACCCGGGCACTCCATTCACCACTTTCGCGGCGCACAACACCCTAGTACCACCCAGCTCCACGAACACCGACCCGTCCGCTGTGCTGACAAAATCGGGGGTCAGCTTGAGGGGGCGCAGTTCCTCGGGTCCTCGTCCTCCAGGCCTGTTGCTCTCAGTCATACGGCGCCCACCTCTCTGATGGGCAACTGCAAGAAGCGCGCACCCACCTCTTTGAACTCCACCAGATCACCACTCGCCAGAAAGCGATAGTCGCCTTCTCTACTTTCAGTGTTGCCTATGCCTTTGCGCACAAGTATCTCGCCGACCTCCCGTGCTATCTCTTCCGCGGAGTCGATCAATGAGACGTGCGGGCCCAGCAATCTGCGCAACATGCGGGCTATCAACGGGTAGTGAGTGCAACCCAAGATGACGGTGTCGACATCGGCCTGCTTCAGGGGGCTCACGCACTCTCTCGCAGCCTCCTCGACTTGCTCCGAGAACACGTCGCCGTTCTGGATCAGTGGAGCCAATCGAGGACAAGCCACGGCCGTCACCTGAAGGCCCGCGTCCAGAGACCGCAGGGCCTTCTGGTACGCCTCAGACTTCACCGTGGCCTCGGTGGCCATGATGCCGATGCGCCGCGTTCGAGTCGCCTGCACCGCCGCACGGGCACCAGGCATCACGACGCCCACTATGGGAGTAGAGAACGCCGCCTGCAGCTGCGAGAGCGCCGCCGCGGTGGCCGAATTGCACGCCACGACGATCAGCTTCACGCCCATGTCCACAAGACGCCCCGCGGCAGCAAACGCCAACTTCCGCACCTCATCCAAGCCCTTGGGGCCGTAGGGGAAGTTGGCAGTATCGCCAAGGTATACGTAATCCTCATGCGGCAGATTGACCAAGCACTCGTGCAGCACAGTGAGTCCTCCCACCCCTGAGTCGAACACACCGATGGCCCTGGGGTCCGGCTGCTGTGCGAATTCTTCAGTCATCGTCCGGCGATTCTACCAGTTGCCCGCCTGAGCCCTCTCCGGAGTCGGTGGCAGGGAGTGCCCTCCGCTTCTTCTGCACCGCCTTGTGCACCACCGCGTTCACTTGAGCACCGATGAGCACCATGAGTCCTACCATGAACGCCCAGAAGAGCAGCACGATCACTGTACCGATGACGCCGTAAGTGAGCCACCGAACCTGGTAGATGTTCTGACTCACGAAGTAGGACAGCCCCGCGGTCGCGGCCATGATGCCGCCCACAGCAAACGCCGCGCCCGGAAGCACGCCGTACCACTTGTGACGCACGCTGGAACCATGGCGATAGAACACTCCCAGCAGCCCTATCAGAAGCAGCAAGGCGACAGGCCAGCGCAGACCGATCCACAGTATGTGAGCGGCGGAATGGATCCCAGTCCGAGAGCCTATCCACTCACCGACGCGCCCCCCTTGCACTAGGAAGAGCACCCCCAGCGGAATCACCACGGCCCCCGCCACCGCCCAGAGCACCGAGACCGAACGTCGCCTCTGCCAGGACCTGGTCTCCTCCAGGCCGTAGGCCCGCTGCACCGCTTTGATCAGCACCATTACGGCGCCAGAGGCACTCCACAGAGTGAGGATGACGCCGACAGAGAGCAAGGTCGCGCTCAGTGCTCCTACCTCGAAGAAGACGTTCTCTTGAACGATCTCGTAAAGGCGACTGTCTGTGCTGACCAGATGGCGCAGGCCGGCGAGCAGCCAATCGGCCACTTGATCTGCTCCGGGCATGTAGGCCACAAGGGCGTTCAGCAGCAGAAGAAACGGAAACAGGCTGAACAGTGCGCTGTAGGCGACCTGAGCGGCAAGACCCAGGGCATCTTGACGATAGAGGCCCCAGAAGATGTCTTTCAAGGCCCGGCCCAGGCCGGCGCCGAGGCTCCTCAACCTACTCAGTAGGGACTTGATCACTCGCAGTATTGACCACATAGGTGGGGATTATAGTGTTCAAGTGAGACACGCGGCGCTTTTCGACCAGATTCTGGAGAGCTTCGTCGAGTTCTCCGGATGCGCAGGGCACTCTCGCTTCCAGTTGCTTCACGGTCAGACCACCGGGCGCATCGCCCAGACACAGCAACAGACGGGCCTGAAGATCGTCCAGAAGACCCCCCATGCGCCTACCTTTCGCCTCGGTGATCGACATCCGGAGTATGCCTGTGTCTCCGGTGCCCTACACGTTGGCAGCCTCGTCCTTGTCCCCGTCTCGGAAGACTATGAGCGACACAAGGATCATGAGACCGCACACCGCCCAGATGGCCGCATACTGCCGACCCCAGTACCTGGTACCCCAAAGGTACTTCTTCGCCACGTCCACCGCACCGCCAGTGACGACCGGCACGACCACGTTCGAGAGCCCCCGAACCATCGAGAACATGGCGGTAAAGCCACCCACCTGATCTTTGGGCATCAACCTCATCAGGATCGCGTAGGGAAGCGTCATGACGATCGCGCCTCCGAGACCAAAGACCGGTAGCACTCCAAAGGCCCACTTGTAGTTGCTGAGAAGGATGGCGACTATGGAACCCACCAGGTACAGACCGAGCCCAATGCGCATGATAAGGGCCCTCCCAAACCTATCCGCCAGGTACCCGCTGACCAAACCGGCGACCAGATACACAACGCCGACCTCGACCAGGATGAGTCCGCTCATGTTTATGCTCGCGCCAAGAGTGTCCCTGAAGTAGCTGAGTATGAAAGGCCGGAGAGCAGCGAGAGTGCCCTCCCATAGGAATGCTGCGACCATGAAGCGACGGATGCGTTTGTTAGCCCAGGTAGCGCGCGCCAGCCGAGCCATCTCGGCCCATATGCTCACACGCTCCTTATGCTCAGAGACGGTAGGTGGCGGTTCGTGCACCTTCGAGACCGTCACATATGTGAACACCATTATGAGAACACCACAGATGACAAACGGGAGCGGCAACCACAAGCCGTACAGGAACGGAGCCGCCAGCATCCCCAGGAACATGCCCCCGCCACGCATCACCGACTGATAGCCCTGCACCCTTCCATGGTAGGCAGCCGGCGTGACATCAGGAAGCAACGATTGGTAGGGCGATGAGTAGAAGTGATAGGCGGCAAAGAAGATGAAGGTAGAGACGGCTATCGGCACCAGACCCGGTTGGAACGGAATGAGGATCAGCGAGGCCGCCATGAAAGGGGCCGCATAGATCATGAAGGGCCTGCGACGCCCCCAACGCTCAGTCCAGATTCGGTCGCTCTGTACACCTACCCACAGGGGAATGAGGACGCAGAAGATTCCCTCGCCGCCCACGATGAAGCCGACGAGCGTGTTAGACGTTGTGTATTGCCTCAGGAACTGCGGGACAAAGAACGGAACCATAGTGGAGGCGGCAGAGAACGCAAAGGTGGGGAGCGTGAGCACCGTCATGGCGCGCTTGCTCATCTTGCCGCCGTTACTCACAGCGGCACATCTCACTGCCTGTCTTCACGCTGCCTCGTAACCGCCTTTGTCCTTGGGGACCAAGGCGGATTCTATCAAAGGCAAGCCCCGGGCCGAAGAGCGGCTGGGCGCGGCGCCCCCCTACTTCGCGGCGGCGTAGTTGGCAGCCACGAACTCCCAGTCCACCAGGTTCGTTAGAAACGCCCCGACGTACTTGGCGCGCGCGTTGCGGTAGTCGATGTAGTAGGCGTGCTCCCAGACGTCGACGGTCAATAGGGCCGTCAGACCATGCTTCATGGGCAGATCAGCGTTACTGGTCTTCATTATCTGCAGCACCCCGGCGCTCGCAGTGAGCCAGGCCCAACCGGAACCGAACTGCCCTACTGCGGCCTCGGTGAACTGCTTGGTGAACTCTTCGAAGGAGCCGAAGTCACGGGTAATCGCTTCGGCCAACTTGCCGGAAGGCTCGCCACCCCCACCGGGCTTCATGCATTTCCAGTAGAAGCTATGGTTCCAGACCTGCGCCGCATTATTGAAGGTGGGACCATCCGAACTCAGGATCACCTCAGCGAGCTTGTCGTCACCCACACCCATGCCAGTGGTCATGGTGTTCAGATTCGTCACATACGTGTTGTGATGTTTGTCGTGGTGATACTCAAGCGTTTCCTTGCTCAAGTACGGAGCGAGGGCATCTTTGGCATACGGCAGATCGGGTAAAGTGAATGTCATTCCGGCCTCCTAGAAGCAATGACGGTGTCGCTCTGGACGTACCCTGGAGCGCGGGGCCGTGAAACCTACGCTTGTCTACACTGGATTCTGAATATGGCTGAGGCTCCCTCCAATAGGAAGGAGCCCCTGCGTTAGCAGCCCTATAAGCCGGATTCTGTCCCGTGGGCGGACCCACTTGGGTAACCATCTATCTCGGGCCGTTCGTTGCCGGACGGCTCATGCGGCCAACCCGGAGGCTTCAGGCGAGCAGCCCTCAAACGCCTCCCTATTCGGCCTTGCACCGGGTGGGGCTTGCCAGGCCGCCGTGTCACCACGACGCCGGTGCGCTCTTACCGCACCTTTTCACCGTTGCAGCCGGACATGCCGGCGTGCTGTGTATTTTCTGTGGCGCTTTCCCTGGGGTTTCCCCCGCTGGACGTTATCCAGCACCCTGCTCTACGGTGTCCGGACTTTCCTCGAGATCGCGCATGATGCGCAACCCCGCGGCTACCCAGGCTGCGTCCGCAGTATAGCGCTTCTAGACCGCGTCGCCGTTGACCAGCTGTTTGGTCAGCGCGCTGTGCTCCGGGATGGGGAACGACTTCGCGAAGTGGCAAGCCGCCTGATGGTCTTCCCCTATAGACCGTAGCTCCGGCACCTGCTCTTCGCATATGGGGAACTGCGCGATAGGGCAGCGAGTGTGGAAGCGACAGCCCTTGGGCGGGTCCACCGGGGTAGGCACGTCACCTTGCAAGACGATTCGGTCGCGTGCCTTCTGCTTGTCGGGGTCTGGTACAGGCACAGCCGAGAGCAACGATTGCGTATACGGATGGTGCGGGCTGTTGTAGACGCCTTTCCAGCCACCGATCTCGACTATCTTGCCCAGGTACATGACTGCTACTCGGTCACAGATGTGCCTGATCACTGCAAGGTCATGGGCGATGAACAAGTAGGTCAATCCGAACTCATCCTGCAGCTCTTCCAGCAGGTTGATGATCTGCGCCTGGATGGAGACATCGAGAGCAGACACGGGCTCGTCGCAGATGATCATCTTCGGCCTGAGCATGAGGGCACGGGCGATGCCCACTCTTTGTCGCTGTCCTCCAGAGAACTCATGCGGGTATCTGTGGATGTGCTCCGGACTCAAGCCGACGACCTCGAGCATCTCCCGGCAGCGAGCCTCTCGCTCTCTTCTGGTGCCGATGCCGTGGATGGCCAGCGGCTCGGTCATGATCTCGCCGAAGGTCATGCGCGGGTTCAGGGACGCGTATGGATCCTGGAAGATGAACTGCACATCGCGGCGGTACGCCTTAAGGCTCCTGCCATGGAGCTTGCGCACGTCGATGTCGCCAAAACCTATCTTGCCTGAGGTCGCCTCTAGCAGACGATTGATGCAGCGCCCAGTGGTCGACTTGCCGCAGCCAGATTCGCCCACGAGACCAAGCGTCTCTCCCTGGTTGACTGAGAACGAGACGTCCTCCACCGCCTGCACCGTCTTGCTGAGGTGCGAAAGGATGACACCCTCTCCCACGTGAAAGTGCTTTACGAGGTTCTCCACTTTCAAGAGAGTGGCCATCTACCGCACCCCCACGGAACAGCGCGGTGACTGCTTGAGGAATTCGGCATCGCAAGAGAACAGACAGCGCGACAGATGCCCGCCTCCCACATCCGCAAGCGGCGGATCTTCTCGTCCGGCACTCATCCTTTGCATAGGGACACCGAGCGCTGAAGGCACAGCCCGCGCGGCAGGTCGATGAGACTGGGCGGCTGACCCTTGATGGGGCACAGCTTGCCCTTCTCGTCGACATCATGTCTGGGCAAGCTATCCAGCAGTCCCCAAGTGTAGGGATGCAACGGACTGTAGAAGACCTCGTCGGCCGTTCCGTACTCGACGGCCTTCCCGGCATACATGACTAGCACGTGGTCGGCCATGTCAGCCACCACCCCTAGGTCGTGAGTGATCATGATGATCGCCGACTGTGTCTTGGCCTGGATCTCTTGCATGAGTTCGAGTATCTGCGCCTGAATGGTCACATCCAACGCCGTCGTCGGCTCGTCCGCAATCAACACATCGGGGTTGCAGGCCAGCGCCATGGCGATCATGGCCCGCTGCCTCATGCCACCCGAGAACTCATGCGGGTAGTCTCGGGCGCGATCTCGCGCTTCTGGGATGCCAACGCGCGCGAGCAGATCTACCGCCGCGTTCAACGCCTCGTTCTTTGACATACCCTTGTGCAACCTCAGAGATTCCGCTATCTGCTTGCCGATACGATAGACGGGGTTGAGCGAAGTCATAGGGTCCTGAAAGATCATGGCTATGCGGTTGCCCCGCAGTCTGCGCTGATCCTTCGGATCCATCGCGAGAATGCTCTCGCCCTTGAAGCGTATGTCGCCGCTCACGACCTTGCCCGGAGGCTCAGGGATGAGACGCATCACTGAGAGGGCGGTCACCGACTTGCCCGGACCCAGACTCACCCACGACGCCTAGGGTCTTGCCGCTCTCCAGCTTAAAACTCACTCCGTCCACGGCTTTGACCACACCGTCGCGCGTGAAGAAGTGCATGTGCAGATCGTCGACTTCAAGAACCGGTGCCAACTGCTACTCCTTCAGCCTTACGTCGAACGCGTCACGCAATCCATCGCCAAGCAGAACAAACGCCAATACGGTCGTCAGAATGGCCAGTCCCGGGAACACCATGATCCAAGGAGCTACCTGCATCAGAGGACGAGCCTCTGCCAAGAGGTTGCCCCACGATGGCTCTCCCACCGGCACGCCCATCCCCAAGAAGCTCAGCGCCGCCTCCGTCAAGTATGGCGCCCCCGATACCCATCGTCGCGTAGACGATCAGCGGAGCGACTGCGTTTGGAGTCACGTGCCTGAAGAGGATCCGCGGGGTGGACGCCCCTAGAGCGCGAGCGGCATCAACGTACTCGTTCTCCTTCACCGAAAGCACCGAGGCTCTGAAGATCCTGGCGATGCCCGGCCATCCGAGAATGCCGATGGTGATACACACGTTTATGCCACCGGGTCCCATCAAGGCTAGAAGCACGATAGCGAACAACACGTACGGGAATGCATAGAAGATGTCCGCCGTACGCATGAGGATGGCGTCCGACCAGCCCCCGTAGTACCCCGCTACGGCGCCAACTATCAGACCCAGGACGACCATCATCAGTACAGCCAAGAACGCCACAAGGAGCGATATGCGCGCACCATAGATGACCCTGACCAGAAGATCTCGGCCTAGTCTGTCCGTTCCGAAGACACTATCCGATGACGGAGGCATTCAGACTCCTTTCCGCCGCCACCGTTGAATCTACTTGGGTCGGGTCTCCCAAGACCTTCGGCGCCCACAGACCCGCTGAGACGGCATCAAGGGCCACGAACACTATCCAGGCCATCGCAACCAGCGCCAGCTTGTTCTTGCGCAGCCTTCTCCATGCATCGGCCCACAGGGTGCGCCCCTTGCCGCCCAACCCATCCACAGGTTGGGCGGTCTCAGCCGTGCCCGGTTGCACCTCCAGAACATCCGCCGCGTGGTCCGACATAGGCTTTCTTGCCATATCTCTCTCTAGATCTGGGTCTCTAGTCATGTCCGCCTACTTCGCGTGCCGTCTGTACCGGATGCGCGGGTCAAGGAACGCGTAGCTGATGTCTACCAGCAGATTGATTACCATGACCAGATATGACGATGATGACCACTCCGCCGGTGACTATGGGCCAATCGCGGACAAGGATGGCCCGGTACATCTCCAGGCCGACTCCCGGCCAGTTGAACACCGTCTCAGTGAGGATGGTCCCAGCCACCATGGCACCCAGGTCCAACCCCAGGAAGGTGACCACGGGGATCATCGCGTTCTTGAGCCCATGTCTCCAGATGACCTGTCCTCCGCTGAGACCCTTCGCCGCGGCCGTGCGCATGTAGTCCATGCCCATGACCTCTAGGAGTTGGCTGCGCGCGATTCGCGCGGAGTAGGCGGTCGAAACCGAGGCCAACGTAACCGCCGGCATGATCAGATGCACGATCTCTGGGAATTTGTTACCCCCCAGGCCGGTGGCCGGAAGTATCTTGAGCTTGATGGCAAAAATGTACTGAAGCACCATGCCCAGCCAGAAGACCGGGATGGAGACCAGCACCGAAGTACTCAAGGTCACCATCACGTCCCAGAACGAGTACCTCTTCACCGCCGACAATATGCCTGCCGCGATGCCAAAGATGGCCTCGATAAGAAGCGCGAAACCGGCAAGTTTGAAAGTATTGGGAAATTTCGCGAACAGGATATGCGTGACCGGGCGTCTCTGCTGGTACGAATCGCCAAGGTCGCCCTGCAGCAGCCCACCCATGTACTTGCCGTACTGCACGTAGATGGGCTGATCCAAGCCGAACTTCTCGATAATCGCCGCACGCACCTCCTCGGTGACAGATCGCTCTCCTGCGATCATACGGACCGGGTCGCCCGGCACCACGGCCGGGGAGCGCACAAGGAACATGATGATGGTAACCCCGATGAACACCGGGATCATCTGTCCTATGCGCCTGAGGATGTAGAGCAGCATTCTAGTTTCCGTTCACTTGCCACAAGTGTGTTGATTCGGTGGGATGCCCTTGCGGGCATCCCACCGTGCTGAGCGACATGCAGCTAGCAGAAGCTACCATCTTGATAGCCTGTCTGCTTCGCCTTCATCGAGTTACTGCTCGATCCACACGCTGTAGAAGTCGAGCAGACCCATCGCGCTGTAGGTGAGGTCGTGCACCCGATCGGAGGCAACGCGCGCGTGCGCGTACACCGCGATGATGGTGTCAGGGCAGTCCTCGCCGATCGTACGCACGATCGCCTGATAGGCCTTGATCCTCTCGCCCTTGTCGAGGATGGCACGAGCGTCCCTAAGAGCTGAGTCGACTTCCGGGTTGTTGTAGTTGCAGTAGTTCAGGAAGCCGGTGCTCAGATACAGCGGAACAAGATAGTCGTCGATGGTCGGATAGTCGCACTGCCAGCCGCTACGGCCGATCTGGAACTGCCCGTTCTCAACCTTGTCCCAATAGGTCGGACCGTCACTGGTGTCGAACTCGGTCTGGATACCGACCACGGCAAGGTCAGACTTGACCATCTGCATGAGATCATCGTGGCCAGCGCCGGAGTTGAACGTCAGCTTGAGGACCGGAAGGCCTTCGCCGTTCGGATAGCCAGCTTTCGCCAGGGCGGCCTTCGCGCCCTCTACATCGTACTTGCAGTACGGGAAGGCGCCTGCTTCGTAACCCTCGATGCCGGGAGGAATAACGCTGTCGGCCGGCTTACGAGTGCCTTCATAGACCGTGTCGCAGATCGCCTGGCGGTTGATGGCCAGCGAGCAAGCTATGCGCAGGTCCTTGTTCTGCATGACCGGGTCGTCCATATTGAACAGCATCTCGTAGATGGCCAGCTCGGGCCCGTCTTGGACCTGGGTACCGGGATTGGAGGTGTTGCCGTCTTCGCTGACCCCGTAGGTCGCAACAGAAGACTTGAAGTTGCCCGTCGGAATCGAGGTCCAGTCGAGGGTGCCGGCCTGGAAGTCGGTCCATGCCGTGTTGATATCGCTGTAGATCATGAAGTCGATGCCGTCGACCAACGGCTTATCCAAGGTCGTGTAGTCGGCGAACTTGACTGTCTTGATGTACTGTCCGGCCACCCAGGGCTCGGTCATCATGAAAGGACCGTTGCCGATAGGCTTGAGCGCCCAAGCCTCTTCCTTGCCCTCGACCTCTTCCTTGGGAATAGGAGCGGTGTCATTGAAAGCCACGATGTAGTCGAACTCGGCGAAGGACTCCTGCCATGGTGACTTCAAGCGTGTAGTCATCCACGACCTTGATGCCGGTGATCTCGGTGGCCTTCTTGTCCCAGTAGTCCTTGTAGCCCTTGATCATCTCAAGCAGGAAGCCGTAGCCCGATGCCAGATCGGGGTCGCTCAGACGCTCCCACGCGTACTTGAAGTCGCCAGCCACTACTTCGCGGCCGTTGTGGAACAGTGTCCCCTTCTTGAGCTTGAACGTCCACACGGTGGCGTCGGCGTTGGCCTCATAGGACTCTGCCACGCAGGGAATGATCTCGAGAGTATTGGGATCGTAGCGCAGCAGCGGGTCGAACAAAGCGTTGTCGACCTGTATACCCTCAGACTCGAAAGCCTGTGATGGGTCGATGAACGACGGGTCGCCGATGTAGATGGCAAGCGTGCCGCCGGCGCTGCCACCACCACCTCCACAACCAACCATACGCCAAGACTGCCCCGGTCATAACCACAGCCAGGACCAGGGCCAACCAAACACGCCTCTTCATCTTCTGGTTCCTCCCTCCATCGCTCAGTAAGACCCTCCAACAGCGAACCTTACATTGCTCAAGACCGACCGACAGGCATCAGCGGATGACCCGGTCTAGGCGGTCGTTCAGCCCTTCAGAATATAGGCGAGAGCGATCGACAATCCGACGAACAGCAGCGAGCAGGCGTACGTGAGCCTGTCGAGGTTCTTCTGTACCACTCCCCCGCCGCCGACCGAACCGCCGCCACCGAACATGCTGGATAGACCAGCGTCCTTGCCAGAATGCAGGAAAATCAAGATGAGTTCAGCAACCCCACACACGCTGAACAGTACTACCAAGATGTACTTTGCTGCGTTCACAGACCCCGTTCCTCCATTGCCCAGTCGTGTCCCCTGCTGGTCTTCGCGCTATTGTACCCCCAAAACTCCCGCCAAAACGCCAGTCTTTCGCAAATGAACCAAAGAGGGCCCGCGCAGGCCTTCAGCACAGCGCCTCTCCCGTCATCTCTTCAGGCTTCCGAAGCCCCAGGAAACACAGCAAAGTGGGCGCTACATCGGCTAGACCGGCCCCTTCGCGCAGGGTGACATCCGAGTCAAGGACCACCAGCGGCACCTTGCGGACACTGTGCGCTGTGTTCACGGCCCCGTCTGCATCCAGCATCTCTTCGGCATTGCCATGGTCGGCGGTCACGATGACCTTCGCCCCGACACCCCTTAGCACCTCCAGAACCTCACCCAGACATCTGTCCACGTGGCCGACGGCTTCTACGGTCGCCGGGATATTGCCCGTATGGCCCACCATGTCAGGGTTGGCAAAGTTCAGCACCACGAGATCCACCGGATCCTTGGTCATGATCTCCCGGAACGCAGCGGCCACCTCATATGCGCTCATCGCGGGCTTCTGATCATAGGTCTCCACGTCCTTGGGAGAAGCTACGAGCTTGCGCCGCTCCCCTGGGAACGGAGTCTCGCGACCGCCGTTGAAGAAGAAGGTGACGTGAGCGTACTTCTCGGTCTCGGCGATGTGCAACTGGGTGAGCCCAGCGTCGCTGACCACCTCGGCAAGCACGTTGCGAGGCTCTTCCTTCGGGAAGGCTACCGCTAGCCCGAGAGAAGCCTCGTATTCAGTCATCCCTACAAAATCGATCTTGGGTCTATCCCCGCCTCGATCGAACTCCATGAACTCGTCTTGCGTAAGAGCCCTCGAGAGCTCCCGAGCCCGGTCCGGTCTGAAGTTGAAGAAGATCACCCCATCGCCATCGCGTGATGCGTGAGTCTGGGTCGTCGCAGGTGATCGTCGGCAGGATGAACTCGTCGGTCTCGTCCCGCCCGTACGACGCCAGCACCGCACTCAGGGCATCGGGGGCCCTGCAGCCCCTCGCCATGTACCAAGGCGTCGTAGGCAAGTTCGACCCGCTCCCAACGCTTGTCGCGATCCATGGCGTAGTAGCGGCCCGACACCGTGGCTATGACCCCGAGGCCCTCCGCGGCCAGATACGACTCCAGTTCGGTCACATAGCCCTCGCCGGCCGTCGGTGACGTATCTCTGCCGTCGGTATAGGCATGGACGAACAGCTTCTTGACGCCACGCTCACGTGCCATCTTGACCAGGGCCCTCACATGCAGCATCGCCGAGTGCACGCCCGCGTCAGAGAGAAGCCCCATGAGGTGCAGTGAGCGACCGCGCGCGACCACCCCGTCCATGAGCTTGCCCAGCACCGCGTTGCGGAAGAAGCTGCCGTCGGCGATGGCACGGTTGATGCGTGACAGGTCTTGATAGATGATGCGACCCGAGCCCAGGGTGAGGTGACCGACTTCGGAGTTGCCCATGACCCCCGCCGGCAGGCCCACTGCTTCGCCGCTGGCCTCCAGGAGCACGTGCGGGTAGGTACTCCACAATGCGTCCCATACTGGCGTTTCTGCAATGGCTATTGCATTGCTGGAACCGGGAGGCGCGTATCCCCAACCGTCAAGGACGATCAGGGCCGCCCGCCGGTGTTCTTTGCCTGCGTGCGCCCCCACTGAGTTCAGGGCTTCTGGAAGTTGACGATTCGCGCGAAGGACTCGACCTGAAGGCTGGCCCCGCCCACGAGCACCCCGTCGATGTCGCGCTGGGACATCAATTCGTCGATGTTGTGAGGGCTCACACTGCCGCCGTAGAGTATCCGCACCGACTCGGCCGCCTCCTTGTCCAACGCGGCGGCGACCTGCGCGCGCACGAAGGCGACGGCCTCCTGAGCGACCTCCGGCGTGGCCGTACGACCCGTGCCGATGGCCCACACGGGTTCGTAGGCAATGGAGACGTTCGGCGCGTCCTCGGGCCGCACCGACGCGAGTCCGGCGGGTACCTGCCGAGAGAGCACCTCCTCCGTGAGACCGGCGTCGCGTTCCTCTTCGGTCTCACCCACGCACATTATGGGCATCAGACTCTGCTCGAGAGCGGCCCAGACCTTCTTGGCCACGCTCTCGTCTGTCTCGCCAAAGTAGCGACGCCGCTCGGAGTGACCGATGATGGCCGCCTTCACCCCCAGGTCGGCAAGCATGGTGGCAGACACCTCTCCGGTGTAGGCGCCTTCCCACTCCCAGAAGACATCTTGCGCGGCCACCTTGATGCTGGTGTCGTGGGCACGCCTTCACCGCCTCGTAGAGGCCGGTGAACGGCGGTGCGACCACCACCTCACGTCCTTGGACTTTCCCTAGTTCCTTGACCAGCTCGCGGACGAAAGCTGCCCCCTCGGCGCTCGTCTTGAACATCTTCCAGTTGCCGGCGAGAAGAGGGACACGTGCGTGCGTGCGGTCGCTGTCTGACATGAGGCCTACCCTAGGTCGGCAAGGACGGCGACTCCGGGAAGGTCTTTGCCCTCGATGTACTCGAGTGACGCCCCGCCGCCCATGGACACGTGATCCATCTTGTCCGCCACGCCGAACTGATTCACGGCGGCCACCGAGTCGCCCCCACCCACCACCGTGACCCCGGGACATTCCGCCATGGCCTGCGCTACCGCCTTGGTCCCCGCGGCGAAGGGTTTCATCTCGAAGACGCCCATGGGCCCGTTCCAGAAGACCGTACCGGCCTTGCCGATAGCGGCCGCGTAGGCCGCCGACGTCTCCGGGCCTATGTCCAGCCCCATCCAACCGTCAGGCAGCTCCGCCGCAGGCACGACCTTGGTGGAGGCGTTCTCGTCGAACGCGTCGGCGACCACGAAGTCGGTGGGCAGCACCAGCTCACAGGAAGACTTGGCCGCTTTGTCCAACGCCGCGGCCGCGACCGCCACGCCTTCCTCTTCGAGTTTGGAGCTACCCGTCCCCAGACCCTTCGCCTTGAGGAAGGCGAAGCTCATGGCCCCGCCTATCAGCAGCTGGTCGGCTAGGTCGAGGAACCTGTCGATGACCTTGATCTTGTCCGTGACCTTGGCCCCACCCAGTACCACCACGAGGGGCTTCTTGGGATCGGCCAGCACGCCGTCCAGACCTCGCAACTCCTGCTCCATCAAGAAGCCTGCCACAGCGGGCAGCCGATCGGCCAACCCAGCCGTGGTGGCATGGGCGCGGTGCGCGGCGCTGAAGGCGTCGTTCACATAGATGTCACCCAGGCGGGCCAGTTCGTCCACCAGGCTGGGGTCGTTCTTCTCCTCGCGCGCGTCGAAGCGCGAGTTCTCCAGCACCAGGACGTCGCCCGGCTTCATCTCGGCCACCGCGGCCTCGACGTTTGGACCGGAGAGCTCGTCTATCTTGCGGACGGGCACCCCCAACAGCTCGCCCAGACGTGCCGCGCACGGATCGAGGCGGAACTTGTCCTCGGGTCCGGCTTTGGGCCGACCGAGGTGGGACATGAGGATCACGCGACACCCCTGCTCGCGCAGGTACTGGATGGTAGGAACGGCTGCCCGGATGCGCGAGTCATCGGCCACCCGGCCCCCCTCCAGCGGGACGTTGAAGTCGACGCGCACCATTACGCGCTTGCCGGCAACGTCGATGTCACGGATGGTCTTCTTGCTCATGTCCTTTCCTTCCCGCGTTACCCGTCTAGAACAGTAGTTTGCTGATGTCCACCATGCGGTTCGCGAAGCCCCACTCGTTGTCATACCAGGCCACGACCTTTGCGCGACGGCCCATGACCATCGTCAGAGCCGAATCGAATACCGAAGAGTGAGGGTCGCCAACCACATCGGACGACACTACGGGTTCGTCGGTGTATTTGAGCACCCCGGCCATCGGTCCCTCCGCGGCCGCCTTCATCGCGGCGTTGATGTCGTCGGCGGTGACCTCTTTCTCCAGGGTCACCGTGAAGTCGACCACAGAGCCGTCCGGGACCGGCACGCGCAAGGCGTACCCGTCCAGCTTGCCCTTGAGTTCGGGGATGACCAGGCCGATAGCCTTGGCCGCCCCGGTGGACGTTGGGATGATGGAGAGGGCCGCGGCCCGCGCGCGGCGCAGGTCCTTGTGCGGCAGGTCCAGGATCCGCTGATCGTTGGTGTAGGCGTGCACCGTCGTCATGAAGCCCTGCTCGATGCCGAACGTGTCCGCCAGCACCTTGGCTACAGGCGCAAGGCAGTTGGTGGTGCACGAGGCGTTGGAGACTATGTCGTGGCGCGCAGGGTCGTAGTCGCTGTCGTTGACACCCATCACCACAGTGATGTCGGGATCTTTAGCCGGAGCGCTGATGACCACCTTCTTCGCGCCCTGGTCCATGTGCTGTGCTGCCTGCGCGCGTTCGGTGAAGTGCCCCGTGCACTCCATCACCACGTCGACACCCAACTCCCGCCAGGGAAGGAGCTTGACGTCAGAGACCGCCAGCGCCCTCATCGTCCGACCTTCGAAGGTCAGGGTAGTCTTCGGTGTAGGAGACTTCGCCAGGCCATACGCCGTGAATACTGTCGTACTTGAGGAGATGAGCGAGGGTGTGCGCATCGGTGATGTCGTTGACCGCCACCACCTCGATGTCGGCCCCCTGTTTCGCTATCGCCCTAAGGTACAGACGGCCGATCCTGCCGAACCCGTTGATTGCTACCTTTGTGCTCATCCAGCCACCCTCCCGAGGTAGGTAAACCGCATTTCAAGGCCGCTGCCGACCTCGAATTCTATCATGGGGCTGCTTGCCTCCCTCCTGGTCGGCCGCGGCCACCAGCCGCCTCAGCCGATGGTTCACGGCCGATCGACTGAGTCCGTCTCCACCCGCCTCCGCCAGCTCATCGAGGTTCATATGGGGGTTCTCACTCCTCAGCTGAGCCACCTCTCTGAGCGCGAAGGGCAAGGCCATCAGGCGATCCGTGCGCTCGAGCGTGGCGATAGCCTCTAGTTGTTTGGAAGCCGCCGCACCCGTCCGGCGCACGTTCGCCGAATCGCAATTGGCCACCCGGTTGGCACGCGCCCTCACCTCCTTGACCACCGCCTGCTCTTGCACCTCCAGCGCAGCCGCATGCGCACCGGCGAGGGCGAGCACGCCCGCCACCTCATCCCTGCCCTTCACGTACACGACATAACTCCCGCGGCGCACGATGCTACCCGGGTGAAACTCCATCTCATCAAGAAGCCGCACCAAATCTACGGAGAAGTCCTGATGCGGGGTGAGTATCTCCAGGTGAGCCTCCTTCTGCGGAGTGTTGGCGGACCCAGCGCCTATAAGACAGCCTCTTAGGAACGCGCTCCTGCAGCAGGGCTTCTTGACAAGCCACTGTGCGATGCTGGTCCGGAGGCCGAAATTGTCTGTAAGGACCCCCATCTCGTTGAGAGCCTGCAGCGCGGCCGGTGTCCCGGCCAGATGCACCTCGTACACTAACCTGTGCCGGAACCTGGGTTCGCGCGAGGTGACCAGTTGGGCGTCTGCACCCATGGCTTTGAAGTGTGAGAAGACCATCCGCGCGGCCCCCTGCACCGTGGTAGCCACCCGGATCTCGTAACGCTCCTCTTCAGTGGTCCCCCCATGGATCAGAAAGGTGCCGGCGGTATGCACTAGGCCCGCCACCGCCGCCAAGCGGCAGCAGGGCTGCTTGTCTTCGACGTGAGCGAGCTCTTCTCGAAAGATCCTGGTGAAGCTCATACCTAGCGCTTTTCTGCTTTCTCTACATCCCGATGGCTGATGCTCACCACCAAGTCCGGTTCGCCCTTGAGCCTCTGCGCCAACTCCTCACACAGCGCGACGGAGCGGTGGCGGCCACCGGTGCAGCCCAGGGCCAGAACCAGCCGCTTCTTCTGCTCCACGAGGTACCGCGGTGCCAGGAAGCGCAGCATGTCCACCACCCGGTCCAGGAATTCCAGCGCATCAACCCGCTCGACCACATAGCTTCTCACCGCCGGGTCGAGGCCCGATTGTGGACGCAGATCGGGCACCCAATACGGATTCGGCAAGAAACGGGCGTCAAGGATCATGTCCGCCTCATCCGGCACACCCTGCCGGTAGCCGAAAGACAGCAGGCTGACGAACAGCTGATCCTTCAGCCGGTCCGCCAACAAAGTCTCCTCCAGGTGGCGGCGCAGCTGCCACGGCGAGAGATTGGTGGTATCGACCACCATGTCGGCCTGCGCCCGCAGAGGCGTGAGCAACTCGCGTTCTTTGGCTATGCCTTCGCGCAGATGCGCCGACAAGGGATGCGGGCGCCTAGTAGCCTGGTATCGCGCCACAAGAGCTTCATCATCCGCTTCGATATAGAGGAGCCGGAATCCGATGCCCGACTCGCGCAGGTAGTCGAGCGCCTGCCCCAGTTCCTGGAAGTAGCTCCCTCCGCGCGCGTCGAACACCAGAGCCACCTGACTCACGCGGCTGCCCTCCAAAGAGAACAACTGCACGGCGCTCGGCACCATGCGGGGAGGCAGGTTGTCTATGCAGAAGAAGCCCATATCCTCGAACGTGGCCACCACTTCTGACTTGCCGGCCCCCGACAGACCCGTGATGACCGTGAGATCCAACTGCCGCTGCCCACCTTCTGCCGGAGCGGGCTCTTCTGGAGCGGGTACTGGATCCACCGTGGACTCCTTGTCTGCCGCCATGCTCCCTCTCACCCTCTCTGCGTGTTCGCCCGTTCGTGCTCCAAGAGCCACTCTTTCCAGGTCGGTTCGGTGCCGTACCTGCCCAGGCTGCCATCAGAACGTATCACCCGGTGGCACGGCACCACTATGGGTATCGGGTTGTTCGCCATCGCACTGCCGACCGCTCGGGCGGCGCGTGGAAAGCCTGCCAGCTCCGCCAACTCCCCGTAGCTGATCGTCGAACCCGCGGGCACTCCGAGCAGTGCTTTGATCGTGCTCAGGGCGAAGGGACTCATATCCTCGCCGTCCAGGCCGATCTCCTCCGCTTCCCACGATAGCCGTTCTCCTCGGAAGTAGGCCTCCAGCTCGTCCACCCAACGCCGCGCGGCCTCTCGGTCTTCGCGGCTCGCGGCGCCGTAGCGCTCCTCGCCGGCAGCGCCGCGCACAGGGGGTAGCTCTACCCCCACAAGTCGTCCGTGCCACACGGCCACCAAGCCCTCACCCCAGGGCGTAGAAAACCGACCCTCCGCGGGGCCGGGGCCTCCGCCGTCCGTACCCGTTCTGCTATCCGGTTTTGTGGACAAAAGCGTGCACCTCCCTTGCTACCTTGCCCGGCAGACCCGGGACCGCCTCCAACTCCTCCCGCGTCGCCTGCAGGAAACGCTCCGGCGACCCGAAGTGTTGCAGTATCGCCCGCTTGCGTGTCTCTCCTACTCCCGGCAGTTGATCCAAGAGAGAGTGAGTCGTCTCCGCCGCGCGTCTGGCCCGGTGGAAACCGACGGCAAAGCGGTGAGCCTCGTCCCGCACTCTCCGCAACAACAAAACGCCGACATCATCCGCGGACAACTCCAGCGAGTCTGCGGACCAGGGTACGAACACCTCTTCTTCCCGTTTGGCGAGTGAGATGACCGCGATCACCGAATCCAGTCCCGCCTCCTGAAGGGCGCCCACGGCGGCATTCAGCTGCGCCTTGCCGCCGTCCACGAGCAGGAGGTCCGGCACCGCCTCGAACGAAGGGTCGTAGTCCTTCTCACCAACCCCATCGCGCGCGAAGCGCCTGAGTAGCGCTTCGCGCATGGCGCCCACGTCGTTTTGGCCTCCCGTCGTGCGGATGCTGAATTTGCGGTAGTCGCTCTTCTTGGGCACTCCTCCCTCGAAGACCACCATGGAGGCCACCATGTTCTCGTCCCCCAAGTTGGAGATATCGAAGCCCTCTATGCGCATGGGGGGACCCTCCAACCCCAGCACCTCCTCAAGCGCCATCAGCGCGCCCAGGCGCCGCTCACGGCTCCGCTCTTCCTTCAGCCGTTCGTGGCCCAACGCCAGCCGAGCGTTGCGGTCGGCCATCTCCTGCAGGCGCCGCTTATCGCCGCGCTCTGCCCGCCGAACATCCACACGCTTGCCCCGCAGTCCCTCCATCAATGCCGCCACTTCGCCAGGGTCGTCTACGCCAGACGGTACGATCAACTCGGCGGGCACCCCGGCGCCGGCGCCGTAGTACTCGGCCGTGAAGCGTTCGATGATCTCCTGGGGCGTCGCCCCCTGGACGTTGATGAAGGTGAGACTCCGCCGGTCGGCCAACTTGCCCTCACGCGTTATGAGCACCTGCACGTTCGCCCCCCATTCGTCCGAGGCGAACCCGATGATGTCGGCGGAACCCAGAGTCGATGACTCGACCTGCTGCCTCTCCAGGACATGCCGCAGTGCGGCCAAGCGATCGCGCAGCGCCGCCGCCGCCTCGAAGTCCTGGTTCAGCGCGGCCTCCTGCATCGCCCGCTCCAGACCCGCCGCCACCTGCGGCTCCTTGCCGCTGAGGAAGTCCACCACTTGGTCGATGGCAGCCCTGTATGCCGCCTTGTCCACGAAACCCACGCAGGGACCAGGACACCGCTCTATATGGAATTGCAGACAGGGGGACCCCGACCGCCTTCCCGGTTGGCGGCCTGCGCACGTACGGAGCGGAAAGGCCCGTTCCAGAGCTTCCAAGGTCTCCCTCACCTTGGCTGCGCTCGCATAGGGACCGAAGTACAAGTTGCCACGTCGATGCGCCTGCCTGGTGAACACCACCCGGGGATACTCCTCTTCGGTGGTGACCATGAGATAGGGGTATGACTTGTCGTCGCGCAAACGGATGTTGAAGGGCGCACGGTGCTGTTTTATGAGGTTCTGCTCCAGCAGGAGCGCCTCGGCTTCGCTCGTGGTGACGATCCACTCCACCGACGCAGCTCTGCCCATCATCTCGCTCACCTTGACCGGTATCCGCGCGACCTGCCGACCGCCTACCGCCGCTAAATAGTTGGCCAGACGCTTGCGGAGCGAGAGGGCCTTGCCCACGTAGAGCACCTCACCCCTGTCGTCTCGGAACAGATACACCCCAGGCAGAAGTGGGGAGTTCTTCATCTGCTCAGTCAGTTCGTCAGGCGCGCCCACAGCCGTCTACCCGGCCTTTCTCGAATGCTGCGGAGAGATCCACTCGCACACCGGTAGTGTACCCCAGGCCACTGAGCCCCAGTCCGACGCCCCGGAGGCCCATGCTAAACTTGCGCGCATATCTACTTGTATCGCACTCTTACTTAAATACGCAGCGGGAGGGGCACGTGGCACTAGCAGGGCTACAGCTCGATGAGCGGAAGATGATCCTCGATCTGGTCTCAGACATAAGGGACCGGATGCTGCCGGCGAGCAAGCTTCGCCAGTTCGACGCCGACGAGACCTTTCCGGAGGACGTCATCCGCACCCTTCTCGGGCCTGAGATCGGACTGCAGCTACTCTTCATACCCGAGGAGTACGGAGGCTTGGGCGGCGGCTCGCGAGATGTTGCGGCAGTATGTGAGCAGCTGGGCAAGATCTGTCTCGGTGTCGGCACCGGCTTCTTCGCGATCCACCTGGGCACCGACCCCATCCTGGCCGCCGGCACGGACGCCCAGAAGAGGAAGTGGCTGGGCCGTTTGGCCGAGGGCCATTCCATCGTAGCCTACGCCGTCACAGAACCGGAGGCAGGCAGCAATCTGGCCAATCTCAAGACCACCGCCACTCCGGTCAAGGATGACCAGGGCAAAGTCACCGGCTACAGGATCACGGGTAGCAAGCAGTTCATCTCCAACGGCGACTACGCCGACTTCATGACCGTACTTGCGGTCACCCCGGAGGGTCCTTCCTTCTTTGTGGTAGAGAAAGACATGCCGGGCTTCAGCGCCGGCAAGGCCGAGGACAAACACGGCATCCGCGCCTCCAACACCGCTCCGCTCACGTTCGAGGACGTCCTGGTGCCTACCGAGAACCTATTGGGAGAGGTGCCCGGCCGGGGCCTGATACAGGCCAACGAAGTATTCGGCTATACCAGGCTCATGGTCGCCGCCATGGGACTGGGCGCCGGTTGCGCCGCTCTGGAGAAGGCCATTGCCTACGCCAAAGAGCGTATCCAGTTCGGGTCGCCCCTTATCGACAAGCAGGGCTACACCCACAAACTGCTGCTGCCTTTCGTAGTGAAGCTGGAGGCCGCCCGAGCCTACATAGAGGAAACCGCTGCCCGCTTGGACGCCGGTGAGACCGACCTCCAACTGGAGGGCTCTATCGCCAAGCTGTTCACCACCGAGGCCGCCAACTCCTGCGCGGATGCCGCGATCCAGGCCCTGGGCGGCTACGGCTACATCTGCGAGTACGACGTCGAAAAGATCAAGCGTGACGTCAAGATAACGACCATCTACGAAGGCACCAGCGAGATCCAGCAGCTCATCAGTCGGCACGCTCAGATGGAAGTCCACCGTGACTTCAAAGGGCGCGGTCTACGAAGACATGGCTCAGCGCATGGACGACATCCACGCAAGCCGTCCCTCCCTCAAGGCCGATGTCTTCGCTGCCACCTTCCGCGTGCTGGCCCGCCTCTTTGACGAGGTACACAAAGCCAAGGCCACCCGCCAGCAACACGTCATGTTCCGGTTGGCCGACCTGGCCTCCGCCGCTGAGACCGGCGCGGCGCTGGTCGGCAAGGTAGCCACCGGTGAGGACCTGACCCCTGAAGCCTCCGAGTATCTGGCCCTTTGTGCCCGCATCAATGCCGCGTTCGTAGCGCAGAACGCGCTAACCATCGCCACCGAGATCTTGTACGGCACCGGCTTGTGGTCAACCGCCGAAGCGGATGCCATGGTCAAAGACCTGAAGATCAACTACGCGCGCTTCGCCCTTACTCAGGCCGGATTCGTCACAGACATGGACGATCTCCGCACCAAGGTCTAGGCGAACGTCATGAAGGACATCGCCGCGCTTCTCACGACCCTTGCCAACGCCCACGCCATCTCCGGATACGAGGACGACGTCGCCTCTCTTCTGAAGGCGGAACTGGAGCCTCTTGTGGACGAGGTCTCCATCGACCGCATGGGCAACGTGGTCGGCATACGCCGCGGCGAAGGTCCGACCGTGATGATCGCCGCTCACATGGACGAGATCGGGCTTATGGTCTCGCACATAGATGACGAGGGCTTTCTGCACTTCGTCCCCCTCGGCGGCTGGTCCGACCAGACCCTTTTGGGACAGCGTCTGGTGCTGCACACCCGAGACGGCGCGCACATACCCGGTGTCGTCGGTTCGCGGCCGCCTCACCTAATGGACGCCGAAGACCGCAAGAAGGTCATAAAGATCAAAGACATGTTCGTCGACTGCGGCGCCGAGAATGCGGCAGCCGCTGCTGCCATGGGCATAGAGGTCGGCACCACCGCCACCATCGACCGAGACCTCCGCCTGTTGGGCCCCGACTTTGTCACCGGCAAGGCGCTGGACAACAGGGCTGGTTGCGCGATGATGGTTGCGGCCCTGGCCCTACTCAAGGGCAAGGAGGTCAAGGCCACCATCCAAGCAGTTGGCACGGTGCAGGAGGAAGTGGGTGTCAAGGGTGCCCGCACCAGTGCCTATGGTCTATCGCCGGATGTGGCCATCGCCACCGATGTGACCATCCCAGGTGACCATCCGGGCGTTACTAAGAACGAATCCGCTGTGGTGCTGGGCAAGGGCCCAGTCATAGCCATTATTGACGCCGCCGGTCGCGGGGTGATAGCACCGCGCCCAGTGCTTCGCTGGCTCCGCGAGACCGCGGAAAAGGCTGAGCTACCCCATCAGGTCCAAGTGGGCAACGGGGGCTCCACCGATGCCAGCGCCATAAGCATCTCCAAGACGGGAGTGCCGTGCAGCGTGATAAGCGTAGCCACCCGCTACGTGCATTCGCCGGTGGAAGTCCTGTCTCTCCGAGACTTGGAGCAGGGCGCCGCCCTCATCGCGGCCGCTATCGAGTCCGCCCACCTGTACTTCTAGCGGCCCCGTCGCGGCGCCGCTCCGGCCCTGCGACCGTCAGTCCTCGGTCTCGCGCCTTTGTCGGGCGAGCGCCCAAGCTGCAGACTCACGCTGCAGGTCCCCGGCCAGAGAAGGCGGCACGCGCCCCTGGACATTCACATCTTCGTCGCGGTACTCGAACTCGACGGTACCCCTCTCTCTGACCCGCGCCAGCAACTCGCCGGCCGAATACGGCAGAGCCAGGTCCACCTCTGTCCAGAGTTCGGCCAGCACAGTGGCCATGGCCCCTCTGAGCTCGTCCAGTCCCCTGCCCGACAGCGCTGACACCTTGACCGCGTAGCGATCGTCGTGGCTCAGGACGCCGCCCGGTACCGGGCGGCCGGCAGGCCCAGAGCTGCCGCCGGTCCCCTCGACCCCGCCGTCTTCAGCGACCAGATCGGCCTTGTTGAGAACCACGACTCGCGGCTTGTGACCCGCCCCCAGTTCGTCCAGCACCGTCTGCACCGTGCGCCGGTGCTCGGCGGCGTGCGCATCGGAGAGATCCACCACCTCCAGGAGAGCATCCGCCCTGGTGACCTCTTCGAGAGTCGCCTGGAAGGCCTCTACGAGTTGATGGGGCAGCTTGTGGATGAAGCCCACGGTGTCGCTCACTATGACCGTCTGACCCTCCCCCAGGCGGACGCGGCGAGTGGTCGGGTCCAAGGTGGCGAACAGCATGTCCTCGACCAAGGCGGCCTGCTCGCCTACCAAGGCGTTCAGCAGAGTCGACTTGCCCGCGTTGGTGTAGCCCACGATGGCCATGGTCGGCAGCAAGCGGCGCTCCCGGGCGCGAGCCGCCGTCTCCCGGCGCTGCCTCACCTCTTCCACGCGTTCCCGCGTCTTCTTGATGCGCTCGCGCAGCACCCGCCGGTCGGTCTCGAGCTGCGTCTCCCCCGGGCCGAACCGTGTCCCGATGCCGCCACCCATGCGCGAAAGGTGGGTCCACAACCGGGTCAGCCGGGGCAGCTGGTATTCCAGTTGAGCCAACTCGACCTGGATGCGCCCCTCGTGCGTGTGCGCTCGCTGGGCGAAGATGTCCAAGATTATGCCGCTGCGGTCAAGCACCTTGACCTCCAGGGCTTCCTCGAAGGAGCGTTGCTGCTTGGGCGACAGCTCGTCGTCGGCGACTAGTATGGTGAACTGGGTGGTCGCTTTGGCCAGTTTGAGCTCCTCGGCCTTGCCGGTACCCAGGTAGGTGACAGGGTGGGCGGAGTCGCGGCGTTGCAGCATGCTGCCGACCACCTCTCCCCCTGCCGTCTCCACCAGGGAGGCCAACTCGGCCAGAGATTCTTCCGCCGACCAGCCTTGGTCGCCTCCCGTGTCGACGGCTATTAGATACGCCCGCTCCACCTCCGCGGCGTTGGACGTCGTGGCGCCATACCTACCCGCTCCCGAGCCGTGCTTGTCTGAGCCTGGGGCCACGATCAAGCCGCTCCCTGCGCGCGCTTGCGCGCGCCGCTCGTCGCCGCGCCGACCGCGGGCCTCCGCCCACCCGCGGGGAGCACTTTGCGGAGTACCTTGCCCGTCTCACTGGTGGGATGCGCGCTGACGATCTCCGGCGTGCCCGCCACCACCAGTTCGCCCCCAAGGTCCCCGCCCTCCGGACCCAGGTCTATGAGCCAGTCCGCACACTTGACCACGTCGAGGTTGTGCTCTATCACCAGCACCGTGTTGCCCGAATCCACCAACCGCTGTAGCACTTGAAGCAGCTTCTCGGTGTCAGCGAAATGTAGGCCTGTGGTCGGCTCGTCCAAGATGTACAGCGTATTGCCCGTAGCCACCTTGGCCAGTTCGGTGGCCAGCTTCACACGCTGAGCTTCTCCACCCGACAACGTGGTCGAGGGCTGGCCGAGCCTGACGTAGTCCAGCCCCACGTCGGCCAAGGTCTGCAGGCGGCGGCGGATCTTGGGCTGGTTGGCAAAGAACTCCACCGCGTCCTCGACGCTCATGTCGAGTACCTCGGCGATATTCTTGCCCTTGAACCGCACCTCGAGAGTCTCCCGGTCGTAGCGCTTGCCGTGACAGACCTCGCACGGCACGTAGACGTCGGGCAGAAAGTGCATCTCTATCTTGAGCGTGCCGTCACCCTTGCAGGCCTCACAACGGCCGCCCTTGACGTTGAAGCTGAAGCGCCCGGGCGAGTAGCCCCTCACCTTGGCCTCTTGGGTCTGTGAGAACAGTTCGCGTATGTGGTCGAACAAGCCCGTGTAGGTGGCGGGATTGGAGCGCGGAGTCCTGCCTATAGGCGACTGGTCGATGTCGATGACCTTGTCCAGCTGTTCGATGCCATCGATGCGATCGTGTTCGCCGGGCCGCACCGGAACGCGATTGACCAGATTGGAGAGGCTGCGGAAGATGATCTCGTTCACCAGGGTCGACTTGCCCGAACCTGACACCCCTGTGACACAAACGAAGGCGCCCGTAGGGATGGTCACATCGATGTTCTTGAGATTGTGCTCTCTCGCGCCCCGCACCGTGAACTCGCCCTTGCCGACCCTCCGCGACGTGGGGACCGCGATGCAGCGCTTGCCGGACAAGAACTGTCCCGTCACAGAGCGCGGCTCGCCCAGAACGTCTTCCAGAGTCCCACTGCTGACCACCTCGCCGCCGTGCTCGCCCGCGCCGGGACCCATGTCCACCAAATGGTCGGCCGCCCGCATGGTCTCTTCGTCGTGTTCCACCACGATCACCGTGTTGCCCAGATCGCGCAGACGCAGCAGAGTCTCGATGAGCTTGCGATTGTCCCGTTGGTGCAGCCCGATAGAAGGTTCGTCCAGGATGTACAGCACGCCCACCAAACTGGAGCCTATCTGAGTGGCTAGGCGGATGCGCTGGGCTTCACCCCCGGACAGCGTGCCGGCGTTTCGGTGTAGGCTCAGGTAGCCCACCCCGACCGACTCCAGGAAGATGAGCCGCTCCCTGATCTCCTTCAGCACCCGGACTCCGATGAGCCTCTCCCGCTCGCTCAGTTGCAGCTCGTCCAGGAACTTGATCGCCGACGTCACCGACAGCCGGGTCAGCTCGTATAGGTTGAACCCCCCGATGGTGACCGCCAAAGTGGAGGGCTTGAGCCGGGCCCCTTGGCAGTCTGGGCAGGGCCTGTCGGTCATGAACTCCTCTATGTAAGTACGCATGTAGTCGGAGTCCGTCTCGCGGTAGCGGCGCTCCAGGTTGGGGATGATCCCCTCGAATATGGTCATGTAGCTACGCTTGAGACCGGCGCGATTGACATAGGAGACGTAGAGACGCTCGCCCTTGGTGCCATAGAAGAAGATGTCTTTGACCTCCTGTGGCAATTCGGCCCACGGCGTGCTCATGTCCACCTGGTAGCGCTCGGCGACCGCCTTGACGATCTGGTCATAGTACTGCGAGCTGCTGCCGCTCCAGGGCAGGATGACCCCCTCCTCCACGGAAAGTGAGGGGTCTCCGATCAACAGCGCCGGATCGATCTCGCGGCGAGCGCCAAGACCCAGACACGTCTCGCATGCGCCGTGTGGGGAGTTGAAGGAAAAGATGCGCGGCGCCATCTCGGGCAGAGACACCCCGTGTTCCGGGCAAGCGAGGTTCTCGGAGAACAGCAGGCTAGTCGGCGACGCCGCCCCGCCCGTTTCGTCCGCTTCGCCGTGGCCGTAGACGTCGACTACCAAGAGGCCGTGGGCCTCCGACAGCGCAGTCTCCACCGAGTCCGACAGTCTGCCGCCGCACCCCCTCTTTCATCACCAATCGGTCGACCACTATGCTCAGGTCGTGCCGGATGTTCTTGTCCAGCGCGGGCAGCTCCTCATCCATGCTGTACTCACGGCCATCGATCTCCACCCTCGTGAAGCCCTCTTGGCGCACATGCTCCAACGTCTCCTTGTGCCAGCCCTTCTGGCTCCGCACTACGGGGGCCTTGACTACGAATCTGGTACCGGCCTCCAGCCCAAGGATCTGGTCGACTATCTGCTCCTTGCTCTGGCCCTCGATGGGCCGCCCGCAGATCCAGCAGTGCGGGTGGCCGATCCGCGCGTACAGCAGCCGAAGGTAGTCGTAGATCTCGGTAACCGTGCCCACAGTCGAACGCGGGTTGCGGGACGTCGTCTTCTGGTCGATGGAGATGGCAGGCGACAGCCCCTCGATGGAGTCGACGTCCGGTTTGTTCATCTGACCGAGGAACTGCCGAGCGTATGAGGAGAGGCTCTCGACATAGCGCCGCTGTCCTTCGGCGTAGATGGTGTCGAAAGCTAGGCTCGACTTTCCCGAGCCGGACAGACCGGTTATTACTATGAACTGGTCACGTGGGAGGGTAAGAGAGATGTCCTTGAGATTGTGCTCCCGGGCTCCCACAATGACGATCTCATTTGCGCCCATGGTGCAGGGATTCTAGCAGGTGCCGCGGACGCGCTGGGCGGACCGCCGACGCACCGCCGACGGACGGCCGTCCCTACAAGCTTACCGAGGCCAACTGCGACTTGAGCGTACGGATGATCTGGCGCTGCGCCTCCAATGCAGGATGGTCGCCGGCCGGGACCCGAGTGTGAAGCAGTGCCAGGTTGATCTGCTCCCTCATGAGACGCTTGTAGATCGCCCGGCCCTGGGCTCCCTTGCTACGGCCCATATGGCGCAACTCCCGGCGGCGCCGGCGACCACTCTGCAGAATGTAGAACTCCCCTTGAGAAACAGCATCGTTGCCCAACTCCGACTTCAAAAGGCGACCGAAGACCACCTTCTCGCGCCGCCTCGCGAATACCCCCAACAGGACGAGCAAGATCAAGAAGGGAAGCCCCTTGATGATAAGCGCGCCTATGAAGGCCCCCTGCCCCCCTGCCATGAGCGACGCCAGCCAGGGTGAGTTCCAGACGAAATGTGCACCCCAGGCCAGAAGAGCGCAACTCGCCAAGACCCCCAGCCTCCTACCCAGACCCTTGCCCTTCTGGGTCACAAAGTAGGCAAAGCCGAAGCCCAGGAAACCCGTGAACAACATGTGGCTATACAGACCCGAGACGACCACTCGCAAGAAGTACATGCTCACCACCGCCTCAGTCGAGCCCCCTTGACTGGCGGCGGCGAACATGAAGTACTGCACGTTCTCCACGACCTGAAAGCCTAGGCCGATCATGGCTCCGTAGATCATGCCGTCCAAGACGTTGTCTATCTCTCTGCGCGCCATCAAGTAGATGACCACCAAGCCCAAACCCTTGTACAACTCCTCGTCAAGCGGAGCGACGAGAGAGGCGGCCCACGAGTCCATGGTCCGAGACGAGAAGACGTGTTGAAAGAAGCCCTCCATCTGAACGTTCACGAATCCGGAGAAAGTCACCGCTACCACTCCTCCCCAGGCCAGGGCGATCGCCACCAGCGAGAGGGGCTCCGGCTCGAACTCGTCCAGCCGGTAGATGATCATGCCCGCAGGTATGGCCGTAGCCGCCAGGAGCAGCACGGAGAGGAACCAGGCCCCCGGGTAGGCCGCAAAGTACCTCGCCTGATCTCCTCCCACGTAGAGAGCGCAGCCGCCCACGAGCGCCCAAAAGAGCCAGAATGCGGCTTGATTGTTGAGCCGTAGTGGCTCGCCCATGGAATTGCCCCGGCTCATCGCGGCACCTGGAGCGTGTCGAGCATCAGGTCGATATCACCCTGCAGCCACTCCAAGGACCCAGACGGCGCTTCGGCGAGCATGACCACGCTAGCGCCGTTGTAGCTGAGAACCACGATCTCATTCTCCTCCTGCCCCCACTCGGTGATGCCCGTGAAGCGCACCATCAGGCCGGGAAGGTCACCAGCGATGGTGACTTCGTTGGGGGGAAGATCCCTGAAGGACTCCCACTGTGTACTCAACTGGTCGACGACCGACTGCATGAGTTCTTCATTGCTGCCCCGGTAGGGGTCGACCCAGAAGGCCACACCCACTCCTGCCTTCTGAAAGCCCACTCCGTTCTCCCCCACATCCCAGTCGGTCGCCGGATACCAACCGTCGGCCGGAGTGACCACCACTCCCAGATTGACCTCCACCGGAACCTCGACATTGGGATCATGACGTCCGACCAAAGCGCTCATGACGAGCACCACAACCACCCAACCGAACATCACGGCCACGACCAGCAACGAGCCGCGCAGAGATGAGCGGCGGGGCTCCGCCGGGAGTGGTTGGGGGACCAGGCCCCAACCAGTGCCACCGGCCGCACCAGTCGCACCCACGTCTGAGCCGAGCGGTGCCGTCACGAGTGGTGGGACCTCCTTGTCGCGTCCTCTGCGTCGCGAATCACTTTACCAGTACCGCGACTACGAAAGAGAAGCGGCCCGGCAAGATGCCGGGCCGCTTCTCCTGCCACCGAGGTGGAGGTAAGGGGACTCGAACCCCTGGCCTCAACGCTGCCAGCGTCGCGCTCTCCCAACTGAGCTATACCCCCACGGCGGCCATGGATTATAGCCCCTGGCCCGGTGCTACGCAACTGACGGGAACTGACGATGCAGGTGTCGCGCGACCGCGCAACAGCCTACTCGAGGTCTTCGACCGGTGCCTGCTTCCAGAGGACGTCCAGCCGGTAGAACTCCCTCGCCTCCGGCGTGAACACATGGACCACGAAGTCCAGAAAGTCCAGGAGGATCCACTCGCCGGCAGTGCTGCCTTCGGTGCTCGCCGGCATGCGTCCGGAGTGGGTCTTGACCTTGTGGGCCACTTCTTGGGCGATGCGCCGCGTCAGACGGGTGTTACGGCCGGTGCATATCACCATGAAGTCCGTGTACGTCACCAGTTCGTGCATATCCAGGACTTTGACGTCCTCAGCCTTGACGTCCAGAGCCGCCCTTGCCGCCAACGCAGCCTCTTCATGGATGGCCGCGAGGTCGACGGGCGCGCCTTCGGGCCGGCCACGATCCCTCTTCTCCAGACCGGCCAGGTCAGGCATCAGCTTCTCTTCGGGGCTTTCTATCTTGGGTTCCACTCAGTGGTCCCCTCCTACTCCCACTCGATGGTGGATGGTGGCTTGCTCGAGATGTCCATGGCCACTCGGTTGACCCCCGGCACCTCGTTGATGATGCGCTGCGAGATGCTCTCCAGAAGGTCGTAGGGCAGTCGAGCCCAGTCGGCCGTCATAGCGTCCTTGGACGTGACGGCTCTGATGATGATGGGATACGAATACGTCCGCTCATCGCCCATGACTCCTACGCTCTTTATCGCGGGCAGCACGGCGAAGGTCTGCCAGAGCTCCCGGTAGAGCCCAGCCTTCTTGACCTCGTCCAGCAGGATGAAGTCGGCCTTTCGCAGGACATCCAACCTCTCCTGGGTGACGTCACCGATGATGCGGATGGCCAGTCCCGGACCCGGGAAGGGCTGCCGCCAGACCATATCCTCGGGCAAGCCCAGTTCTTCGCCCACCACGCGGACTTCGTCCTTGAACAGCATGCGGAGAGGCTCGACCAATTCGAAGTCCACATCGTCCGGCAGGCCACCCACGTTGTGATGCGATTTGATCAGGGCCGCGGATCTGGTGCCTGACTCTATGACATCCGGATATATGGTGCCTTGCACCAGGTACTTGGCCTTACCAAGCTTGTGCGACTCTTCTTCGAAGGTGCGGATGAACTCCTCACCGATTATCTTGCGCTTCTGCTCGGGGTCGGTGACTCCCGCCAGCCTGGTCAAGAACCTCTCCTGGGCTCTCACATGCACCAGCGGGACGTGGAAGTGCTTGCGGAAGGTGTCCTCCACCTGCTCGGCTTCCTTTTCCCGCATCAAGCCGTGGTCGACGAAGATACAGGTAAGTTGGTCGCCCACCGCTTTGTACACCAGCAGAGCGGCCACGGCGGAATCCACACCTCCCGACAGTCCGCAGACCACGTGCTCACTGCCTACCTGCTCGCGCACGCGGTCTACCGCCTCTTCGATGATAGAGGCAGGCGTCCACGTCGGCGCGAGGTCGCAGATGTTGTAGAGGAAGTTCTTGAGTATGTCGTGGCCGTGTTCGGTGTGCTGCACCTCAGGATGGAACTGCACGCCATACAGCTTGGCCTCGCAGTCCTCCATGGCCGCGATGGGAAAGTTGGGGCTCACCGCCGTGACATTGAAGCCAGCAGGTAGCTCTAGCACTGAGTCTCCGTGACTCATCCAGCACGCGCTCTCCTTGGGCAACCCCGCCAGCAGCTCGCTCTTGCCGCTCAGTGAGACCGTCCTACCTCCGTACTCGGCCACGCCCGTCTTCTCGACCCGGCCACCTCTGAGCTTGGCCAGCAGCTGCAGTCCGTAGCAGATGCCCAATATCGGCACGCCCAGCTCCAGAAGAGCGGGGTCGATAGCCGGAGCATCCGGGTCGTTGACACTCCGTGGGCCACCGGACAAGATGATGCCGCCCGGCCTGGCCGCTGCTATCTCTTCAGCCGGGGTGTCATAGGGCACCAGCTCGGAGTACACCCTGCACTCCCTGACACGGCGGGCGATGAGTTGTGAATACTGGCCACCGAAGTCGATCACCAGAACTGTCTTCATCTCATCACTCCCACGTCTCATTCTTGACCTCCTCAAGCTTCACAGCCTTCGCGAACCGCGCCGCATCTTCCGGCAGTAGCACGCCGGCTCCGTACCGCGCCAGATTGGCCGTGCCGCAACCGAGTCCGAAGCGCAGGCACTCAGCCGGCGAGTCGCCCTCGAGGAGCCGCACCGCATATCCGGCGACGAACGCGTCGTTCCAGCCCAGAGGCGACACCAAGTCCACCTCGGGCATCGTACCCACATAGCACCTGCTGCCGCCCTCTTCGCCCAGCTCCGCCACGCATCCGAACCGGTGCGTGATGATGACCGAGCCGGCCCCCATCTCCCTCATGGTGTGTGCCGCCCGCAGTTGGTCTCCCACACCACCGAACTCGTAGCCGATGGCATTCTCGGCCTCGACCATCTTCGGGAACACATAGTCGGGCTTGGCCTTCAGACCGTGCCGCAATGGATCCGCGTAGGTATAGAAGATCGTGGTGAGCCCCATCTTGCGCGCATGCTCTATCAGACCCGCATAGCAGTCGTCATCCAGACCGGGGGGGATACTTCCCCCAAACACGACCACATCGGCCGCTTTGCCCAGATACTCAAGCTTCTCATGCAAGAGCTCCAAGTCCTTGCTGCTGAGTTCCGGACCCTGCTCGTTGATCTCGGTCACCACTCCGGTCGTCGGATCTACGACCGCCGTGGAGATGCGCGACTCGCCGACCACTCGGACGAAGTCGCAAAGGATGCCCTCGTCGTTCAGGTCAGAGACTATCTGGTCGCCCTTGCGGCCACCGATGAAGCCGGTAGCGATAACGGGCCGACCCAGGGCTTTCGCGGTGCGGGCGACGTTGATGCCTTTGCCACCAGGGAGGATCACGGTCTCGGTGGCCCGGTGCCGGAGCCCGGCCTGGAAATTCGGAACCGTCATGGTGCGGTCCAGCGCAGGGTTGAGGGTCACCGTTAGGATCACTCTGCCCGCCGCCTTGTGCTAGAGCTGCGCATGTCTAGAACAGACCTGCGAAGAAGCGGGCGATCTTGCTGCCAAGGGTGGGCTTCTTGACCTCACGAGAGGTCACCAGGTCCACTGAGCCCGCGGGGGCCCCATCCACCGTCAACTCCACGCGTCCCACCACCTCGCCGGCCTTCACCGGCAGGACGATGGCACGGTCGATGATCACCTTTGCCGTGAGTGATTGACCCTTGGCCAACCCCTTGCCCACCTTCTCCTTGGCGACTATCTGCAGGGGCTGCTGCTCGTCGGCCATTTGTGCCTCGGCTATCGCGGCGCCCTTGTCCAAGATCAGAGCATATGGATACTGCGCCAGACCGTATTCCAGAAGGTCTTGGCTTTCGGTGAAACAGGTAGGCTTGTCCGGTTGTCCGAGCACAACGCTGATAACCGTGACCCCGTCCCGAGTGGCCGCCGCTACCAGGCACACCTTTGCCAGCGGAGTATCGCCGGTCTTGACCCCGATCACCCATTCGTATGAGGCCAACAATTCGTTGCTCGTCTGGAGCATAAGGGTGCCGGACTCGGTGCCCGGCGCCTGCAGTGCGTACTCACGAGTAGACACGAGCTTGCGGAAGGTCACTCCGATCTTCTCGTTGGTCATGGCGTACCTCGCCAGAGTGGCTAGATCGGCCGCGGTCGAATGGTGGCCGCTCATGTCCAGCCCCGTGGGATTCGAGTAGTGCGTGCCCGTCATGCCGAGTTCTTTGGCCTTCGCGTTCATCTTGGCCACGAAGGCCTTCTCGCCGCCGGGAAAAGCCTCGGCCAAAGCCACCGCCGCCTGGTTGTGACTGGGGACCATCAACGAGTACAGCAATTGCTCCACCGTGAAGACGTCACCGGCCTTAGCCCACACCTGCAACTCGGGCTTCGAGATGGCGTTCGGTGACATGGTCACCTGCGCGGTGAGATCCAAGTTCTCCAGCGCGATGACGGCGGTCATCATCTTGGTGGTAGAGGCCATGGCGACCTCTGTCTTGGCGCCCTTCTCAAACAGGACTTTGCCGTCATCCAGGTTGGTGACTATCGCATGAGGAGAAGTTATGCCCGTCGGCTCGCCGCGGAACCCCGGGAGCTGATCGGCCGAGACCGTGATCTCCGAGGTAAGGGGCTGGGCGAGCACCGGCAGTGCCGTAGTCGTGTCGGCCCATGCCACGCCGACAGAAGTCACCAGCACCGTGATCAATGCAATTACGAAGGAGAGGAGCGCTCGAAGTCGCCCTCGTCGAACCCTGAGAGCCATCATAGTCCGGAGTATAACATGGGGCTTTGACGCACCTGTCCGACCCTTTCCATAGCCTGCAGGGCGGGTATGATACTCAGCAGTGGTCGAACGACCGCGATGACGCCCAGGAGGCAACAAAATAGCTGACGTACTTCGGCGCACGTGGACTTGCCTGATCCGTAGGCAGTGGCTCTTTCTCTACCCACTCGCCCTATCGATCGCCAATACCCTGGCCTTCTTCGCCATCTACGCAGCCGAGGGTGACCAGATCGGCTGGAGTGCCTTCTTCAAGGCCAGTCACAACCGCGCGCAGTACCTGCACGATCACTTCTTGCTCGCTTTCTCATTCGACTCTAGGCTGTGGGTGCCGATAGCGGCCGGGGTCGGACTCTGTCTTATCTGGGCCTTCATCCAGGCCCCCTTCTTCAGAGCCATCGCCGGGAGCCGCTATCCGCTGGCGCCCCGCGGTTGGCTGGAAGTCCCCCGGCTGTTTGTCTTCTATCTCGTCTTCAACACCGTGCTCTACGTAGCTCCCCTAGGAGCGCCTCTGGAAGGCGTGTTCGGACCGATCATCTTCGTAGTACTACTGGTGATCTCCATACTGCTCGTCTTCTCCGACTATGTGATCGTGTTCGAAGACGCGGGTCCCCTTCGTGCCACAGCCAGAAGCCTCAAGCTGGTAAGCCTGCGCGTGGCCCCCGTGATGCTCGTGGTCATAGTGATAACGCTTCTGTACGACCTGGTGACTTGGCTCTACGGTCTGTACTTCGAGAAGGCCACCGAGATCTTTGTGCTACTGCCCATCAGCGAGACACTGGTCAACGCCCTTCTGATGCTGGCCACGCAGGTAGTGTTGGTGTTCCTCTACGAGGACTTGAGGCGCCAGAGCCCGGCGCGAGCAGCCGTCTGACTCAGGGCTCTATCACGATGGTCGACTCGGTGGTGGTCGATGGCCCCGGACCTGTGCGCGGGGCGTGCCCCTGTACGACTCCCCCTAGCACGAGTCCGGCGAGTATCGCGATCACGATCAGAAGGAGCGCGACGGGCAGCACCACGCTGCCGACCGCCGAGGGCGCCCTTCCTCCATCACTTCTGTGACCGTGCTCACCCACGGCCTGCCACCCGCCACAGGGCGGATTTCATGTCTTGAGTCTCCCGTCTAGCGGCCTCCTGCCAAGGGACGTCGCCGTGCTTGCGATAGGCATATAGGATGGCCCGAGAGGAGTTCACCACGGCCCCCAAACCATCTGCGTCGAAGAAGCCACGTAGCTCGGCAGCCCCTGCCCCCTGTGCCCCGTAACCCGGCACCAAGAAAGGCGCCTGTGACATAAGAGCCCTCAGCGCGGCACCCTCTCTGGGATGCGTGGCGCCGACCACCGCGCCGACGGAGCTATAGCCACCCGGAGAGGCCGTCTCTCGCCCCCATCCGTTCACGAGCTGCGCTACCCTCTCGTACACGCGCTCTCCCGAAGCCAGCTCCAGGTCCTGGATGTCAACCGAGCTGGGATTGGAAGTCTTGACGAGCACGAAGAGCCCCTTGGCCGAATCTCTTGCTCTGCTCAGAAAGGGCTCCAGGCTGTCGGTGCCAAGATAGGGGTTGACGGTCAATGCATCAGCATCGGCCTTGTCAAGGTGCGCTTTGGCGTAGGCTTCCGCGGTGCTGCCGATGTCGCCGCGCTTGCCGTCGGCTATGACCAGAAGCCCTCTGTCCCTGGCCGGGCCCACAAGATCCTCGTAGAGTCGGTAGCCCTCAGCCCCCAAAGCCTCAAAGTAGGCAAGTTGGATCTTCACGGCCACGGCGTCATCCGCCACGCCGTCCAGTATGCCGCTCAAGAACTCCCGGTAGCAGGCGGCCTTCATCTGTGCCTCGCCCTCATAGGCCTCGAGCGGATGAGAGTCACGCACCTGGGCAGGCATGAGTTCGTAGTCAGGGTCAAGTCCGACGACCACGTGGGACCGCCGCGCTCTGACCGCCTCCATCAACCGTTCGCCGAAATGCTGCACAGTCCGCCTCCTACGTACTCCTGGTGCCCAAAAGACCAAGGGCCGCTTGACGCGGCCCCTGTTCTTCGTCTTATGACCGAAAGGTCACTTGACAGCGTTCTTGAGAGCCAGACCCGCTGTGAACTTCGGCACCGTGCTGGCCGGGATCGTGATGGTCTTCTTGGTCTGCGGGTTGATCCCCTGACGAGCTTGGCGCTTCTGCACGTAAAACTTGCCGAAACCGGTGAACTGGACGTCCTCCCCCTTCTTCAGGGCCTCAGTGACCACATCCACGAAAGCGTCGACGACACCGGCGGCGTCTTTCTTGGTGAGCCCACTCTTTGCTGCAAGTCTGTCAACAAAATCGGCCTTGGTCACAGCTACCTCCCTTTGTCCACGGGTACTTTGTTACCTTACCAAATGCTGAGAGGCCTAGACAAGCAGAATCTCACCGTTTTAGGCCTCAGTTGCCAGATTTCTCCGCCGGTCGGCCGATGCCCAGGGTCGAGGAGGTGAAGAGCGGGCGTAGTGTGAGCCCGGCCTGAGCTGCCCCTTCCCTACCGCCCTCTTCGCGGTCCACCACACAGTACAGGTCCTGTACCTCCAGGCCCGCTTCACGCAACGCTTCGGCGGCCTGGATGGCCGCCCCGCCAGAGGTGACTATGTCTTCGACTATGGCGATCCGCTCACCAGGCACGAATCTGCCCTCTATGCGCTTCACGGTCCCGTATTCTTTGGCCGCCTTGCGGACCAACAGCAGGGGGAGGCCTGACTCCAGGGACAGCCCGGCGCCCAGTACCACCCCTCCCAGCTCCGGTGCCGCCAGGCGGTCATATGCAGCACCCGCCGCCAACTGCTCGCGCAACATGGCGGCCAACCCTTGAACGATGCCGCGGAGCACCTGAGGTTCGGTCTCGAATAGGTACTTGTCCAAGTAGTACTTGCTCCGCTTGCCAGAGCGAAGTACGAAGTCTCCCTCCAGATAGGCCACTTCGAGAAGTGCTTTGCCTAGAGTCTCTTTGTCCACGGGCCCTCCATTGTCGTCACTTCGCTACGATACGCCCGAGACCGCGATGCCCCTCACCGCCAGCGAAGGCGTACACACACTTCCATACAGCGGGATCCATCTCGTGTCACCCGCCACATCGCACACGTTGGCAAGCAGACCGCCGAAGTCCGTAGCGATGGTGACCTCGCGCACGGGCGCGCCGGCGACACCCGCCTCGATGAGCCTCCCTGACACGCCCAACGAGATCTCGCCGCTCACCGGGTTGACCCCCGCGTGCAGTCCGGCGACGCTCTCTACGTACAGACCCTCACCGACGCGGGCCAACAGCTCTTCCAGAGTGCCGCTGCCTGGGGCGACCACCAGATTGCCCGGACCAACCCGGGGCAACGTACGGTACGACGACCTTCTGGCACTCCCTGTGGAACTGGCCCCCCCGCCCTCTCTACGGGCCGTGCGGCTGTCGTGCAGATATGTCTTAAGCACTCCCTCGCTGAGCAGCACTGTGCTCTGTTGGGGCACACCTTCACCATCGAAAGGAGAAGTGGCCATGCCCTCGGGGTGAAGACCGTCGTCCAGCAGAGTGAGCAGCGGTGACCCGATGGCCGTGCCCACCTTGCCCACGAACACCGAGCGGCCCTTCTGCACGGCGTCGGCGCTCAGCGCCTGGGCCACGGTAGAGAGAAGCGCAGAAGCCACCTCTCTGTCCAGGACCAGGGTGTACGAACCGGTCTTGCATGGCGTCGCCCCCACCAGGGCAAGAGCCTTCTCAGCGGCCTCCCGCCCAGCGGAAATCGGATCCAGCCGTAAAGGGTCCCGTCCAGCGTCGAACCCCAGACCCGATTGACGATCGTCCTGGCGGCCGGCGTGAGCCACCACGTACACGAAGCCATACGATTGCCGCGCCTCCGCCTCCACTCCCAAGGTCGATACCACGGCCACGTGCTCTTCTTCGTCCTCGTAGACGCTCTCTTCGACCGCCTCCACGCCCCCGTACTCCAAGGCGGCAGCTTCGGCCGCAAGAGCGAGCCCGGTCTTCTGGTCCAACGTCATAGTGGAGGCGCCGGGTCGCCACAGCCCGCTCAACGCTGGGTACCCACCGGCATCGACGCTGGGCAGACCGCCGTAGGGGTCGGGGTCCGCGACCTCCAGATCGGCCTTCACCCGCTCGAGCGCACGGCATACCCCGGCTTCGCTGATGTCGGTGGAAAAGGCATACCCCGTCCTGCCGTCACGCATGGCCCTAAGGCCGATACCCCGCGGCTCGGCCACGGTGACCGACTCCACGGCTCGTCCGAACACCTTGATGCTTACCGTGCGCCCGAACTGGACGTAGGCCTCCACGTCGGCGCCCACACCCTTGGCCCGCACCAAGGCCAGCTTGGCTATCTCCAACGGCGATGCCGACGGCAGAGTCTTCTCAGCCTTAGAAGTCATCAATCGATCCCCGTCCCACCGATGGTCAGCTCCTTGATGCGCACGGTCGGTTGTCCGCTCCCCACGGGGACGTGTTGTCCCTCTTTGCCACACGTGCCCGCCTTGACCTCGAGATCATCCGCGATGGCGTCGATGTTCAGTAACACCGCCGGTCCGTTGCCTACCAGCGTGGCGCCGCGGACGGGGGCTCCGATGCGACCCTTCTCTATCAGGTAGCCCTCTTCCACCGCGAAGACGAAGTCACCGGTCACCGGATTCACCTCGCCACCCGAGAGCGACTTCGCGTAGAAACCTTTGGGCGTGTCGGCTATGAGCTCGGCGCTCGTGGACGTCCCGGGGCCGAAGTAGGTATTGGTCATGCGAGGATAAGGTAGGCTGCGATAGTCCTGCCTCCGGCCGTTGCCTGTCAATGGAAGCGCGAGGGCAGCCGCCCGAAGGCGGTCGGTGAGATAGCCGGTGAGCACGCCTGCCTCTATGAGAGTGGTCCGCTGACAGGGAGTGCCCTCGTCGTCACAACCGGCACTGCCCCACATACCCTGGTTCACTCCGTCATCGTAGGCCGACAGATGCTCGCCCGCCACCCTCTGCCCCTTCTTGCCTTCCCAGACGCTACTCTTCTTGAGGATGTAGTCGGCCTCCAAGCCGTGGCCACAGGCCTCATGGAACAGAACGCCGCCGAACCCGTTGCCGAGCACTACCGGCATTCGCCCAGTGGGTGCGGGGCGCCCCTCGAGCAGAACGAGCGCTCGCCGAGCCGCCGTCCTGGCTAGAGCCACCACAGACTCGTCAGTGAGCAGCTCGAACCCACCATGGTGGGCGAGAGTATCGTGCCCAGTTTGGATGACATCGCCCCGCTGGGCCATGACGTTGATGGCGAACATGACCCTGGTCCGCTCATCGGAGGCAAGGTGCCCCTCCGAGCCGGCGATCCATACCCGCTGACGTGTCTCGCCGTAGGCGACCGTCACCTGCCGGACCTCAGCCGAAAGGCCGCGCGCGGTCTCGTCGGCCAGATGGAGGAGCCGCGACTTGGCCAGTGTCTCGACTTTCTCCGGGTCTATCACGACCTCTCCGCCCCGACCCGAGCGTACTGCGGCCAAGGCCGCCGCCGGTCTACCCGCGGTGGTACCGGAGCGACTAAGGTCATGAGCCAAAGCCAGAAGTGAACCCTCATCCACGGCGTCCACGTAGCCGAACACGGTGGAGTTCCCGGTGACAAGGCGCACAGCTCCGCCAAGATCCGACCCTGAGACGACGTTCTCGATCTTGCCGTCTTCAAGGCGCATCGAGAGGGATCGGCGCTGCTCAACAAAGAGGTCGGCGGTGTCTCCGCCGCTTTTCAGCACACGTGAAAGGACGCTGCCGGCCAGCTCGGGCGCCGGGCCCGAGTACTCTACGGGACTATCGCTCACCCCGAGCTCGGACCGACTAGCTGGTTACCGGATTGCTGCCTAGGACCTCAGACGCCACCGCCAAGAATGGAGCGGCCTCTGCGGTGTCGCCAGGCATGCTGAGCATCGACCCATCGTCGAAGTACAGCTCTACCTGAGGCTTGCGCGTACGCACGAAGAGGAAGTAGTAGATACCTCCCGCCAAGCTCCCCAGAAGTGTCACGACGCCGAAAATCTTGAGGACAGGTTTGAGTCTCACTATTCCCCCTTCTTCCTCCGACCCTTGGTCGCTTCAGCCGCCGCTGCTCCGCCAGCGTCGCGCAGGCAGGTCTTCAGATCGTACAGCGCCAGGCCGATGCGACTACCCTTTTTGCCGGTGGCTATCACAGCCAGACCTGAGCTTCCCAATTCTCTCGAAAAGAACACGTACCCCGCACCTGTGTCGACGGCGAGCTGAGTGAAGGGCTGAGAGCCCATCTCTGCCGCACGCGCCTCAGCAAGTCTGACCAACTCGTTAGCGTGCTTTATCGCGGCCTTTTGGGCCTGTTCCCCCATGTTCGACGCAAGCACACCGTCCGGCGTGAAGACCACTGCCTTGTCGATGTCGGTGGAGATATCCATCATCTCCGCGAAGGCTGACTGAACCTCCTCTTTCACCCGCACCTCCTCATTTGGCGGATCGAATCTCAGGAGCATCGCGCTCAGTGTACCACCAGCTTCCGCGCCGCCAACAGAATAACGGGGCCACCGCGTCCCCAGCGCCGCAAGAGGCGCGTCGGTCGCGGTGGCCCCGTACCGGTGAGCCCTTGCGGACCCGCCCGGCGGTGAGGACTGCGACTACATCATGCCGCCCATGCCGCCCATGCCGCCCGGCATTCCGCCGCCGGCGCCCTCTTTCTCGGGCTTGTCGGCAACGATGACCTCGGTGGTAAGGATGTTCTTGGCGATGGAGGCCGCGTTCTGCAGGGCAGACCTAGTCACCATGGCCGGGTCGATGATGCCCGCTTTGACCATGTCTTCGTACTCGCCGGTGGCGATGTTCAGACCTATGCCCTTGCCACGAGTCTTGACCTCGTTGACCACGACCGAGCCCTCAAGCCCGGCGTTGTTGGCCAACTGGCGGAGGGGCTCTTCTAGGGCACGCGCCACGATGCGCACGCCGGTGAGTTCGTCACCCTCAGCCTTGATAGCCTCGATGGCCGGGACCAGGAGAACCTGGGCCACGCCGCCGCCCGGCACGATGCCCTCTTCGAGAGCCGCGCGAGTGGCCGACAGGGCGTCCTCGACACGGTGCTTCTTCTCTTTGATCTCAGTCTCGGTGGCCGCGCCGACCTTGACCACAGCCACGCCGCCGGCCAGCTTGGCCAGGCGCTCCTGCAGCTTCTCGCGATCGAAGTCGGAGTCGGTGTTGTCGATCTCGTTCTTGAGCTGGTTGATGCGCGCCTTGATCTGATCCACGCTGCCGGCACCGTCGACGATAGTGGTGTTGTCCTTGTCCACCACGACCTTGCGGGCGCGACCGAGCTGGGTGACCTGCGTGTTCTCCAGCTTGAGACCCATCTCCTCGCTGATGACCTCGCCGCCGGTCAGGATGGCGATGTCTTCCAGCATGCGCTTGCGACGGTCGCCGAAGCCGGGGGCCTTGACGGCGATGCCCGTGAAGGTACCGCGCAGTTTGTTGACGATAAGGGTGGCCAGAGCCTCGCCCTCCACGTCCTCAGCGATGATGAGCAGACCCTTGCCGGACTGTATGACCTTCTCCAGCACGGGGAGCAGATCCTGGACCGAACCGATCTTGCGGTTGGCCATGAGGATGAAGGGATCCTCGAGGACGGCCTCCATGCGGTCGGCGTCGGTGACGAAGTACGGGGAGATGTAGCCCTTGTCGAACTGCATGCCCTCGGTGAACTCCAAGTCCATGCCGAAGGTGTTGCTCTCCTCGACGTTCACCACGCCGTCCTTGCCGACCTTCTCGATCGCGTCGGCGATGGTGTCACCGATCTCGCGGTCGTCGGATGAGATGGTGGCGACCCGAGCGATGTCCTCTTTGCCCGAGATCTCCTTGGACATCTTCTTGATCTCGGCGACGGCCACGTCGACTGCCTTCTCGATGCCGTGCTTGAGAGCCATGGGATTGGCTCCCGCGGCTACGTTCTTGAGCCCCTCGCGCACTATGGCCTGAGCCAGCAGAGTCGCGGTGGTGGTGCCGTCACCGGCGATGTCGTTGGTCTTGGTGGCTACTTCGCGCACCAACTGAGCGCCCTGGTTCTCGAACACGTCATCGAGTTCGATCTCACGGGCGATGGTAACGCCGTCATTGGTTATAGTCGGGCTGCCGAACTTCTTGTCCAGCACCACGTACCGGCCCTTGGGGCCCAGGGTTACCTTGACCGCGTCGGCAAGAGCGTTGACACCACGCTCGAGCGCCCTCCGGGCCTCTTCGCCGTACAAAAGCTGTTTTGCCATTAATCCATTCTCCTTGTCACTTGCGATGATCAGCCATCACGGTCTACAAGAGACCGTGCTCGGCGCCTTAGCCTTTGGGAAGGATGCCGATGAGATCCGAGGCCCTCATGACCATGTAGTCTTCGCCGTTCAGCTTGATCTCGGTGCCCGCGTACTTGGCGAACACGACCACGTCGCCCTTCTTCACGGGCATGGGGATCAGCTCGTCGCCGTCCTCGTTGTACCTGCCCGGGCCAACGGCCACGATGGTGCCTTTTTGTGGCTTCTCCTTGGCCGTATCCGGAAGCACGATGCCGCTGCTGGTCTTCTCTTCCTGCTCGATGACCTGTACAACGACCCGGTCTTCAAGTGGTACTAGGTTCATGCACGACCCTCCATTCTCTCGCTCTTGCCGCCTATAGTTCGGCGCCGCGACCCGGCGCTTGGGTACCTGCCCCAATTGTTGGCACTCTCGGCATGCGAGTGCCAACCGGCGGATATGTTATGCGCAGACTCAGGAATTGTCAAACCTGGAGACTAAGGTCGATTCACTCGTCGGCGGAGGGCAGCCACTTGCCCAGCGCCAGCGAAGCAGAGGCGTCCACCTCAAGGTAGCGGGGGTACTCAAGCCGCGGCCCGGAGAGCGCAGCGATGCCGATCATGGCGGCATTGTCAGTGCAATACCCAAGCGCGGGCACCACCACATGCAGACCGGCCTTTTCGCCCTTCTCCACCAGCCGGCGGCGCAGCAACGAGTTGGCGGCCACTCCACCGGTCACGGCGACCGTCCTGGCGCCCTCGTGTGCTGCCGCGGCCAAGGTCTTGTCCACCAGCGCTCTCACGATCGCTTCTCGGTACGAGGCCGCCACGTCCGCCGCGCACGACTCTCTTTCCTCCGCGCGCATATCGCGCAGGAGATAGTAGAGAGCCGTCTTGACCCCGGAGAACGAGAAGTCAAGCTTGCCTGAGTTCTTCAGAGCCACCGGGAACGAATACCGCGTCGGGTCACCCCGTTCGGCCAGATTATCGAGTTCACGTCCCCCTGGGTAGCCAAGGCCAAGCAACCGCGCTCCTTTGTCGAAGGCTTCGCCCGCGGCGTCGTCCAGAGTCTGTCCCAACAGATGGAATTCCGTGCGGCTCTCGGCCCGGACCAACATCGTGTGACCACCGGAGGCTATGAGGCTGACCATGGGGAACAGAGCCTGCGGATCGCTGAGCCAGGCTGCGGCCATGTGCCCGTGCAGATGGTTGACCGGAAGTAGAGGCAGCCTGCGGCTCCATGCGATGGCCTTGGCGGTCTGCACGCCGATCAACAATGCGCCGATGAGCCCGGGGCCCACCGTGACGGCTACACCCTCTAGGTCGCGCATGCTGCACTCCGCCTCGCGCAAGGCTTCGCTCACCACCGCGCTCATGCGCTCTACGTGCGCGCGACTGGCGACTTCGGGCACCACGCCTCCGTAGCGCTCGTGTATGGCGTCTTGAGAGTGGCTCACGGAAGAGAGCACCTGCCCTGCTCCGGTCAACACGGCGGCTGCGGTATCGTCGCAGGATGATTCGATGGCCAAGATGGCCCCCGATATGTCTGCCAGCTCCTTAGCCCGCCGCGTACGCCAATTGACTTCGCGAACCATCACCAACGCGTTTTCGCCAGTGTCGGCATAGTAGCGTTTGCGCACACTCAAGGTGACGAAGCCTTCGGCCTCGTACAAGGCGACCGCGCCCAGGTTCTTCTCGCGGACCTCCAGGAGCACCGGCTGTCCGGCAGCGTCCGCAGCGGCCACGAACTCCCTGAGCAAGGCCCGGGCCACCCCCTGACGGCGACGCTCCAGAGCCACGGCCAGATCCATGACATGCCACATATCCGGGAACCTACGACCGATGAGAAAGCCCACCGCTTCTCCGCTTGGGTCGACGGCGACCCTGCCCCAGCCGAACCGCACAACAAGCTCGGCTGCAAGCATCTCCGGCGTCCAGGGGCTTGGGAAAGACGCCCTCTCGATTCCCACTATGGCCGGCAGATCCTCAGGCGACAGTCCCCGAGTGCTAACGCCCGCGCCGTGGTCAGCGTCTGTCGCGGCCATCAGCCCACGGGTCCTTCATCTTGGTTATGTGCACATCAGCATCCGGGGCCCGGACATAGATGGGCTTCACCGTCTCCGGAGACCCGATCACGGCCTTGCTCTCGGCTACGTTCTTGGCTTTGGGCCCTAAGATGTCTACTCCTTCCACCAACCACTCCTGCCCTGCCACTAGGTACTCCGCCTGCACGAGGGCTTCTAAGAACTCTACGTTGCCCGGCAGTTCGCCTACCAGTGACCGGTCCTCCCCGACCACCAACGTCTCGCTCCTGCCGTGCTCGCCCAGTGCCTGACCCAAGGAACCTTGGTCACAAGCCTCGATGGGGCGCTTTCGAGTCCATCTCTGTTCAGCACGACCATCGCCAGGACCGGAGGCCTCGTAGACGCAGAAGAACACCTGCTGCCGGCGCGCGTCGATGACAGGCACCGCCGCCGACAAGATGGGGCGTCGCTCCCTAGCGACCCGCGCCACAGCATCGGCTGCCAGGGCCGACAGCGAGCTTGCTCCCATTACCGGTATCGTGAGACCCACAGCGAGACCCCGCGCGGTCGCCACCGCGATGCGCACCCCGGTGAAAGTCCCCGGCCCAGTGCCCACCACGATGGTCCCCAGATCAGCCGGCTCCGCGCCGACCTCCTGCAGCATCTGGTCCACCAAGACGAGCAGCAGCCTAGCCTGGCCCTGGCCGTTGATCTCTTGGCGCCGCGCCAGCACGTCCCAACGTGCCCCAGGGACTTCGGTCCCCACCCGCAGAAGCGCAGTGCTACAGACATGCGTAGACGCATCCAGGGCCAAGACAAGGCGGTCACTCATGCTTGCCCGCCTCCTCCCAGCGCTCCGAGCCGTCGACACCGGCGGCGATTATCTGAAGGTGACGCGTGTTCATAGACTCGTGGTCCATGAGGACCCTCCAATCCGGCGCCCCCAATCGCTCTCTGCCCGCGTCAGGCCACTCCACAAGAGTGACCGCATGTGGACTGACATACTCTTCCAGAGCCAATGCATCCTCGTCGCCCAGGCACTCGAGCCGGTACAGGTCCAAGTGTTGAACCGTCACCCTGCCTGAATAGATGTTGGCGATAGTGAAGGATGGGCTGCGCACTGGATCCGTAACACACAGAGCCTCCGCCACGGCGCGCACGAAAGTGGTCTTGCCCGCGCCCAACGGCCCCTCAAGAAAGACCAGGTCACCCGGCTGCAAGGCCCGTCCCAGCCGCCGGCCACACTCGGCGACCTTCTTCAGGCCCACCGCGTCACCCTGAAACACCACTTGATGCGTTCCTACCAAAGGGGCAGTTGCTCGGTGTCTGGCGTGGTCTTGGCCTCGAGTCGTCCGGACTCGCGCGGCCCAGGCTTCGCTGCTTGCGGCGGATCGACAACGGACGGCGTCTGAGCAGCCGCGGAGTCCTGGCTGAGCGCCTCAAGCCCTCTGCCCAGCAGCACGCGCAGCTTCGCGAAATCCTCTTCTAGCACCTTGCGATTGGCGGGCGTGTAAAGCGCAGCCGCCGGATGGAACACCGGGAAGAGCAGCACGGGCACTCCGGCCAGCTCCAACTCCTTGGCCTTGCCGTGTATCGCCGTGATGCTCAGTTCAGTGTCGGCCAGGAGCTTGGTCGCAAAACGGCCCAGAGTGCAGATCACCCGCGGTCGGATGATGCTTATCTGCTCAAGTAGATGAGGACTGCAGGCCTCGATCTCACCTGGAGCAGGGTCCCGATTCTCTGGTGGTCTGCACTTCACCACGTTGGCGATGTACACGTCCTGCCGTGAAAGGCCGATGCCCTTCAGTAGCTCGCCGAGCAGTTTGCCGGCCGCGCCCACAAACGGCTCGCCCTGCTTGTCCTCGTGAAACCCCGGCCCTTCACCCACGAACATGAGCTCAGCTCCGGGATCTCCGACGCCGAAGACCACCTGCGTGCGACCTTCGGCCAGCGGACATTTCCTGCAATCGTCGAGGGATTGCTGGAGCGCGGTCAGGGCCTCTGCCGCGCGCTCGCTTTCGGTTCCAGGAGTCTCTCCGCTCATGGTCCCCAGGGTACCAGACAACCGCATGTCCAGCGCTCTTGGGCGTTGTCTGCACCAGACTCGGCTGATATCCTTCCGGCGCATCACGCGGGGAGATGAACGAGGACCTACGAGTGGACCGCCTACCTAGCAGAGGCGTAGCCCGAACGGATGGTCTCCCCGCTTGAGGCCACAAGGCGACCGGGCCGTGTCTGGTATCTCTGGCAGAACTGGAACAGGCAGGTACTCAAGTAGCTAACGAAGTGACATCCCTAAGCTTCGCCGTCATCGGGGCAGGCCGTCTCGGGGCCAGCATGGCTTTGGCTCTGCGCGCAAAGGGACTCGGTCTGGTGGCCTACACGGCCCTCACCTCCGAGGGGCGCGCCAGAGCGGACACTTGGCTGGGCGGCAAGGCACTGGCTGATCTGAGCGATGTGGTTCCGCTGGAGCCCGACCTGTACTTCTTGACCGTGCCGGACTCCGACCTGCCGGCGGTGGCGACTCGCCTCGGAGAGCTGCTTGAAGGCCACCCTGGCGCGGTGGTCGCTCACACCAGCGGCGCCACCTCTGTAGATGTTCTCCGACCGTGTTCGCTGCGAGGAGCCACGACCCTGGCCTTTCACCCTCTGCAGACGTTCAGCGACCCCACCACGGGACGAGACCGCTTTCCCGGCATCGCAGTGGCCGTGACCCCTTCCGACGACCAGCCGGACTCTCGCGCCGCCTCACTGGGCTTCACCTTGGCCCGCCTGCTCGGAGCCCTTCCGTTCCTTCTGGCCGACGACAAGCGCGGGCTCTACCACGCCGCCGCCACGATCGCCTGCAACTACCTCGTGACCCTGGAACACGAAGCACGCGAGCTATTCGTCCGCGCGGGGCTGCCCTCAGACGAGGCCCTGCACCTCTTTCTCCCGCTCGTCAGAGCTACTGTCGACAACCTCGAAGTCCAGGGAACGCTCAAAGCGCTGACGGGACCCCTCAGTCGGGGCGACGAACGGACGATCCGCAGCCACCTGGACTCGCTCACCGTGCATGCCCCCAGCCTTCTGCCTCTGTATCGGACCCTGGGACTTGCTACGCTTGACATCGTGCGGGCTCGTGGCGAGGTAGACGCCTCGACCATCGCCCGACTGGACAGTTTACTCCACCCTCCTCAGGGAAATCATCCACTCATCACCGACACAGAGAGGAACGATCGATGACAGAGCCATCCAGGGCCACGGGGGAAGCCACCGTGGTCACAGGGCGCCTGCACTTCAACACCCAAGGCAACGCCGATATGGTGAACCTGACCAAGGACGTCCGCCAGTTCGTCAAGGAGACCGGTCTGGCCGACGGCGCTGTCACGGTGTTCTTCCCCGGCGCCACAGGGGCCGTGACCACCCTTGAGTTCGAACCTGGTGTGGTCCATGACTTCGCTGCTCTGTTCGACAGGATAATCTCCCCTACCGAGCACTACGAACACAACGTGACTCATCCGGACGTCAACGGTCACGCTCACGTGCGCTCCGGTCTTCTGGGACCATCTCTGGTCTTCCCGTTCGAGAAGGGAGAACTCTGCCTGGGGCAATGGCAGGAGATCTGCTTCGTATGTTTTGACAATCGCCCTCGGGAACGCACGGTGATCGTGCAGGCCCTGGGCGTCAGCTAGAAGGGTGGCCACATGAAACCCGTGCTGCAGTTGGCTCTGGACTTCGTAGATCTACCACGCGCCCTGCAGGTGGCCGAAGAGGCCGTGGCCGGCGGAGCGGACTGGCTGGAGGCGGGCACGCCCCTCATCAAGAGCGAAGGGCTGGAGGCCATCCGCCAACTCAAGGCTCACTGGCCAGACCGGACGGTCGTGGCCGATATGAAGACCATGGACGCCGGAAGAGCCGAAGTGGAGTGCGCCGCTAAGGCCGGCGCCCGCGTGGTGGGCGTCTTGGGCGCCGCCTCCGACGCGACCATCAAGGAGTGCATCGAGGCGGCCAAGAACTACGGCGCCGAGGTCGTGGTGGACATGATCCAGGTGGACGACGTCGTGGCGCGCGCCGAGCAGGTGGAGAGCTTCGGCGCCAACTACGTGGGCATCCATCTGGCCATAGACGAGCAGATGCAGGGCAAGACCCCCTGGGACACTCTACGCGAGGTAGCCAAGGCCGTCTCGATACCCATCGCCGTGGCAGGGGGTATCAACTCCGAGACCGCGGCGATGGCCCTGCAGTCCGGAGCGTCAATAGTGGTCGTGGGAGGCGCCATCACCAAAGCGGTGGACGCCACCGCCGCCACCAAGGCCGTGAAGCAGGCGATGGAGTCCGGTAAGGCGGTCAAGTCGGAGTTCTTCGTTCGCGCCACCGGCCCGGACATCCGCGAGATGCTCATGCGGGTCTCTGCCGCCAACGTCTCCGACGCGCTTCACCGCAGTGGCGATATCCCCGGGATGAGACCGGTATCTCCGGGTATCAAGATGGTGGGTCCCGCGCTTACCGTGCGCACCGCCCCCGGCGACTGGGCCAAGCCGGTGGAAGCCATCGATCTGGCCAACCCTGGTGACGTGCTGGTCATCGACGCCGGTGGCATCCTGCCGGCCTGCTGGGGCGAACTGGCCACCAACTCGGCGATCCAGCGCAAGTTGGCGGGAGTGGTCATCTACGGAGCGGCCCGTGACACCGGCGACATCCGAGAACTGGGGTTCCCCTTGTTCTCCACCCTCATCACGCCCACTGCCGCCGAGGCCAAGGGGTTCGGAGAGATCGGGGTACCTATCAAGATCGCGGGCGTGCCCATAAGCCCGGGTGATTGGATCATCGGCGATGACGACGGCGTATGCGTGATCCCCAAGGACAAAGCTGTGGAGTACACCAACCGGGCCATGGATGTCCTGGAGAAGGAGAACCGCCTACGGGCGGAGATCCTGGCGGGCAGCACGCTCAGCCAGGTGGGCTACCTGCAGCGCTGGGAGAAGAAGTAGTCAGGCTGCCGCGGGCAGCGACTCCGATAGTCAGGCCGCGACTCTGACGTTGTCTATAAGACGCACGTCGCCGAAGCGCACGGCCAGCGCTATCACGCACTTGCCCTGGATGGTCAGCACAGGCGTCAGGTCTCCGGCGCGGACTACCTCTATGTAGTCGATCACGCCCATGGGGGCTTCCGCCAGCACGGTACGGACGATCTTGTCGATGAGCAGCCGCGCTGCGCTCGCCCCCCTCTACCGCGGCCCGCGCCGCCTGCAGTGCGCGGTTCAGCACCGGAGCCTGGGCGCGCGCTTCAGACGTGAGCCGGACATTGCGCGAGCTCATCGCCAGTCCGTCGTCCTCTCGAACGATCGGACACGGCACTACTTCCACCCGGGTGTTGAGATCCCGGACCATCCGCTCAATCACGGCCAACTGCTGCGCGTCCTTCTCGCCAAAGTAGGCCCGGTCGGGTTGGCAGATGGCGAACAACTTGGCGACCACCGTGCAGACGCCCCTGAAATGGTCCGGCCGAGACCGCCCACACAGACCCTCGGTCAGACCTTTGACGTCGACCCAAGTGGAATGATCGGGCGCGTACATCTCCTCCGCGCTGGGGTTGAAGACCAGGTCGCCCCCCGCCTTCTCCACCAACCCCAGGTCCCTTGTCAGGTCTCGTGGATACTTGGAGAAGTCTTCGCTGGGCCCGAACTGAGTGGGGTTCACGAATATGGACACCACGACCACGTCGTTCTCAGCGCGGGCGGCGCGGATGAGCGACAGATGCCCCTCGTGTAGCGCTCCCATGGTCGGCACCAAGCCAACCCGGGCCCCCCGAGCCCGCTTTGCATCCAATGCCGCTCTGATCTCCGCGATAGTGTGCACACAGAGAACCTGGCGGCTCATTGCAGCTCCGCCACCGACGGCACCCCGCCCAGACCGCGGGCGCTACGGACGGCCCGCCTGATGCTCTGTGCCACCGCCTCCGCGGCCGCCGCCCCCACCTGGAAGACGTTGGTCTCCTTATGACCCGTGGCGAGCGTGAAGACGCAGTCCCCGTCCACAGGGGTGTGTATGGGATCTACGGCCCGGGCTTGACCGTCGTGAGCCATCCTGGCGATGAGGGCGCATTGCAGCTTGTCAAGCCTACCGTCGGTCATCACGACCGTCAGGGTGGTGTCGTTTAACGGCGCCAGCTTCGGGGCACCCGGCATCGAGAGCAGCAGGTCCTTGCTTCCGACGAACCGGCCGTCGCGGCGGGCGCCCGCGAGCACGGAACCGCTCTCGTCCAGCACGTCGCCGAAGGCGTTCACCACCGAGAGCGCGCTCACAGTGACTCCCCGGCCGACCGTGACCGTGGAGAGTGCCACTCCACCCTTCATCATGCCTTCTGCTCCCAGGATCTTGCCCACGGTGGCTCCCGTCCCCGCGCCTACCGAGCCCTCCTCGAACTCACCGGCCGCAGCCGCAGCTGCCGCGTAGGCATCCTCGGGTCCCGGACAGGCCTTGGCGCTGCCGAGGCCCAGGTCGTATATCACCGCTCCTGCCACAAGAGGGATGCGCGCATATTGAGTCTTGTAGCCACGGCCCGCTTCTCTGAGAAAGGTCGAGACACCGGCCGCCGCACCCAGCCCTGGAGCACTCCCGCCCGTGAGCAGCAACGCGTGCAACTCACCCACGGAAGAGAAGGGCGACAAGCAGAGCCGTCTCCAGGCTCCCTGGGGCACCCCCGCGGATGTCGACCGACGCGGTCACACCGTGGGGAGCAAGCACGACGGTGCAGCCGGTCAGGCCCTCGAAGTCCGAGTAGTGGCCTACCGTCAGTCCCTCGATGGGGACTTCGACCGTCATCTCCCGCCTCTCCTTGCTCTACCTGGAGTTCTTGCGCATCTGATCCAGGAACTCGGTATTGGACTTGGTCTCTTTCAGCTTGCCGATGAGCAGTTCGATGGCGGCGTTCGGATCCAGCGCGTGCAGCACGGCCCGCAGCTTCCAGACCATGGAGGCCTCTGCCGTGTCCATCAGCAACTCCTCTTTGCGCGTGCCGGAGTTCTCGATATCGATGGCCGGGAAGATGCGCTTGTTGGCCAGCTGTCGGGTGAGCCGCACTTCCCAGTTGCCCGTCCCCTTGAACTCCTCGAAGATGACCTCGTCCATCCTGGACCCGGTCTCGACCAGCGCCGTGGCAAGGATGGTGAGCGAACCGCCCTCTTCTATGTTCCTGGCGGCACCGAAGAACTTCTTGGGCGGATAGAGAGCGGTGGAATCGACACCACCAGACAGGATGCGGCCGCTGGCCGGCGCCTGCAGGTTGTAGGCCCTCGCCATGCGGGTTATGGAGTCCAGAAGCACGACCACGTCCTTGCCGACCTCGACTAGGCGCTTGACCCGCTCCAGCACCAACTCCGTGACCTGCACGTGGTTCTCGCCCGGCATGTCGAAGGTCGAGCTGACCACCTCACCGTTCACCGTGCGCTCCATGTCGGTGACTTCCTCGGGGCGCTCGTCGACGAGCAGCACCATGAGGTGCACCTCGGGATTGTTCTTGGCGATGGAGTGCGCGATGTCCTTGAGGATGGTGGTCTTGCCGGCCTTGGGCGGCGAGACGATGAGGCCTCTCTGCCCCTTGCCCAGCGGCGAGATGATGTCCATGACCCGAGCTGCCAGGTTGTCTGGCGTCGTCTCCAGGCGCAGGCGCTCGTCGGGAAACAGTGGGGTGAGCGAGTCGAAAGTCGGACGATGACGAGCCTGCTCGGGGTCCATGCCATTGACCGTCTGGATCTTCAGAAGCGCGTGGTACTTCTCGTTGTCACGCGGGGTGCGCACTTGCCCGTTGATCTCGTCACCGCGCCGCAGTTTGAACCTGCGGATCTGCGACAGCGATACGTAGATGTCCGAGTCGGATTGCGTGTAGCCCTGCGTGCGCAGGAAGCCGTATCCGTCAGGCAGGATGTCCAGGAGGCCGGTGCGCATGTGCAGGCCCCGATCCTGCGACTGCTCGTTCAGGATCTTCATCAGCAGATCCTGTTTGGAGTACTTGCGGTAGTTCTTGATGCCCAATTCGCCGGCGATCATGTGCAGATCGGAGAGCAGCTTGGGTTCCAGTTCGGCTATTGCCATAGTGGTCCTCTTGGTGCCGTCTTCATTTGCTTCGACCCCTTCCGCGTTCACGTTCTCTATTCACTTCCTTCTATGAAGATCCATCATCCCTCGACGGCCAGTCCATCGCCGCATCTTCGGTCACAGTCGCGAAGTGACCGTAGATACACCTGGCCTCAGTAGCCCCCACTAGAGTTCTCCGTGCTTACGCCTGCTCGTTTCCTGCATCTATGGCTGGGGCCAGGGGAGCTTCACAGAGGTATTTGTGAGCCGCGAGTGAGGTGGGAAGCTGGACCTGCGCAGGAGTCACCCGCAGCAAACTTGCACTGAAAAGACGAAAACGATGCTCGTATCCTAGCACCGGTGCGTCGCCCAGGTCAACGACCCCCGCGCCAGCACCGTGCAGACCACCACCTAGACCTGTATCAGAGCACTCTCAAAGTCATGGGCGCGCTCTGGCAACAGTCCAGATTCTTGGCCTTCTCCACTGCCGCGAAGAACTGCTTCTCGGTGGTGGGGTGGGTGATGAGCACCAGCTCGGCCTCGTCGCCACTGCCCTTCTGGATCATGCTGGCGATGGAGACTCCGTGCTCGCCGAAGGCCGAGGCTATCATGGCGAGGACACCGGCCCTATCGGCCACACTGACCCTGATGAAGAAGGCCGATTCCACCTCCTCCGATGGATACATGGCCAGTTTCCTGTAGCACGAGCAGTTCTGCAGGAACCCTACCTCGTTGGTGCTGACGATCGACACCACGTCGCTGACTACGGCGGTCGCTGTCGGGACGCCTCCCGCGCCGGGACCCATAAGCATGACCTCGCCGATCTCGTTCCCCTGAAGGAAGATAGCGTTGTTGGAGCCGTGGATGGAAGCCAAAGGATGATCCACAGGCAGAAGCGCCGGGAACACCCGCACGCTCACCTTGCCGTCGATCAGTCGCGCGGCCCCGATCAACTTGGGCACAAAGCCCAAGCTCTTGGCGTAGCAGACATCCTCTAGCGTGATCTCCTGGATGCCCGAATAGGCCACGTCGGACAGGGTCACCCGGGAGTGGAAGGCTATGGAAGCCAGGATGGCCATCTTGGCCGCGGCGTCCGCCCCACCGACATCCGCCGTGGGGTCGGCCTCGGCGTACCCCAGCTCCTGCGCCTTCGCCAGGATCTCCGGGTAGTCCCCCTCTTCGTTATACATCCGGGTGAGGATGTAGTTGGTGGTGCCGTTCACGATGCCATACACGGTATGCAGCCCAGCGGCGATCATGCTCTCGCGCATGACCTTTATGATCGGGACCGCACCTGCTACCGACGCCTCGAACCGTAGATGCCGTCCCTCGTCACGAGCAAGGTCGAACAATGATTGCCCGCGGCTGGCCAGAAGCTGCTTGTTGGCGGTCACCACGTTCTTGCCGGCCCGCATGGCGGCATCGATGAAGTCGAAGGCAAAGGTGGTGCCTCCGATGACCTCTACCACGACCTCGATGGTCGGATCATCCAGTATCTCGGAGAAATCGCTGGTGAAGACCCCGGCGGGCGCGTCGGCGGGCACTTTGCTCTTGTCGATCTCCATGACTTTGGCCACCTGCAGATCGACCCCGGTGCCCTCGTAGATCTGGTCGTGCTCGGTACGGATGAGCCGGTACACACTAGAGCCGATGGTGCCGAAGCCCAAGATGGCGATGCGAACTGTTCTGTCTTCTTTCATTTGGCCCCTCTATTCGCGGCGGGGTGTCAAACCGGCTCAGTGGTCCAAAACGCCCCAGGAACGGCAAGCAGCGGTACGTTACCACACTAGTCCGACTGGTAGAATGGGTTTCCAGGATGAGTGAAGAAACACTTACCTTCTCCTACTATCGGGGCTCCAAGGAACCCACCTTTGCCACCCGCACCGAGCTCGAGGCGGCGAAGCTGTTCGACTACCATCGCATTGCCTGGGAGTATGAGCCACGCACCTTCATCCTCGATCAGGACGAAAGGGGCAACATCCTTGAGGCCTTCACGCCAGATTTCTTCTTGCCGGACCTGGACCTTTTCGTGGAGGTGACGGAGATGAAGCAGTCGCTGGTCACAGCCAAGAACCGCAAGGTACGCAAGCTGCGGGAGAGACACCCCGAGGTCCGCATCAAACTCCTGTATCGCAAAGACTTCGTCCGGATGGCCCAGAAGTACGGCCTGTGAGCGTCCTGTGACCGGCAGCAAGACCGACCCCGGTGCCTATCACCGCTCACAGCCTGCCAACGAGCAGATCGGCGATGTCTTCTTGGATGCCCCGACCATCGCTGCCCGAGTCAAGGAGTTGGGCGAGGCCATAACGCGTGACTACCAGGGCCAGCCACTACTGGTAGTCTCCATACTCAGAGGCTCGCTGTTCTTTGTGGCCGACCTCATACGAGCCATCGACCTGCCTCTCGAGTTGGACTTCCTGGCCATAAGCTCCTACACAGAAGAGCATGCTCAGGCGGGATCCAAGGCCATCCGCTTCCTCAAGGATCTGGACGAGCCGGTCAAGGACAAGAACATCCTCATCGTCGAGGACATGATCGACTCCGGACTCACCCTGCACTACATCACCAGGTCGCTGAGCCTGCGCCGTCCCCGTTCCTTGGAGGTCTGTACCTTCTTCGAACGGCCCCACCTGCGTCTGGTAGACATGGAGGTGCGGTACACGGGCTTCGAAGTCCCCGACGACTTCTTCATCGGCTACGGGTTCGACTACCGCCAGTCGTTTCGCAACGTCCCGTACGTGGCGTACCTGCGCATGGGACCCGATCAGCCCACCCTGTTCTGACTGGGTCCACCCCGCCAGCTGGCCGACTCGTCTACCGCAGCTCCGGGAGGCGTAGACAGACCGACCTGGACTCTGGGGGGAAAATGGAGCGGAGTACGGGGTTCGAACCCGCGACATCCAGCTTGGGAAGCTGGCACTCTACCAACTGAGTTAACTCCGCTCGCAGACTGCTTCTTCAAGCGACTGGCATGATATCACAACGGCCCCGACGTTCATGGTCCGCCCGGGGCGTACAGGTCTTCCGCTGCGGTAAGGTGCAACCACCGAGATTTTTCCCGCGCCCGATGTATTGACTTCGCGTTCGCACGGACTAGAATCAGGAGCAGAGTCCCGGGAGTTCAGACGCAGCGTCTGAGGAACTCACAAAGGGGCCCGCTGAGGAAACGCGGAGATAAATGGCCGCGAAGTACAGTGAAGCGGGAACACAGTGGGAGCCGTTATCAAGACGAAAAGCGAGTTCACTCGGGGCTCTCTTTCTATGCCCCGACGCGCCTCAGTGCTGACAGCCCGGACAGTAGGAAGTCCCCCGTCCGCCGACGACCACTCGCGCGAACGTACCGCCGCAGCGCCCGCAGACCTGTCCCTGCTTGCCGTACGCCTGTAGCCAGTTCTGAAAGTCACCCTGCTTGCCCGCGGTGTCTACGAAGTCGGACAGCGAGCACCCCAGGAACTTGACCCCTTCTCCGAGCCGGCGCGGGATCTCCTCCGCCAAAGCCACCACCTCGGCGCCCGACAGGGAACCACTGGGCCGGAGCGGCGACAGCTGCGTCCACCACAGGATCTCATCGGCGTATATGTTCCCTATGCCGGCCAAGTGCCGTTGGTCCAAGAGAAAGGCCTTCAGGGGCGCGGAGCGCTTCTCCAGGCGCCTCTCCAGGTAGTCTCTGCCCCACTCTCCCAGCCAAGCATCGGGGCCAAGGTCCTGCAATCTGGGGGCCGGCCCCCCTTGGGTGAGATGAAGCCTGCCGAACTTGCGGATGTCGCGGAACTCCAGCGTGACCTTTCCTGCCCCACCGTCGTGCAAGACGGAACAGAAAGCGCGTGTGGGCACTCGCGTCCACCGGCTCTATGAGCAGCTGGCCGGTCATGCCCAGGTGCAGGGTCAAGAACAGACCCCCGTCGAGTCTTGCGACGATGAACTTGCCCAGCCGGTCCACGGCCAGTATCTGCCTGCCCGGTAGACCGGCGCTCACTTCCGCGGCCGTGCAATCGCGCAGCATGGCGGTCTCGGTACGCTCCACCGCGCGAAAGCGCATGCCCAGGAGCCCGCGCTCCAGTTGGCATCTGACGGTCTCTACTTCGGGAAGCTCAGGCACTGCCGCCCTTGCTACATGCTCTCGGGAGCGCTGACGCCCAGCAGGTCGAGACAGCGAGCGATGACCCGCTTCGTGACCAGACATAGGGCGAGTCGAGAGGCACAGACAACAGGCTCCACGCCTATGACCCTGCAGTGCTTATAGAAGACGTGAAAGTCGGCGGCCACCTCTTGAGCGTATGCCACGATGCGATGCGGCGCCCGGCGAAGCGCGGCATCACCGACCACATCGGCGAAGCTCTCCAGGCGTTTGATGAGAGCCCGCTCCTGAGGAGTCGCGTACACCTCAGGCGCCTCAGCCACCTCGGCTCGGGTCCCCTCACCCACATTCCTCAAGATGCTCGCTATGCGCGCGTGCGCATACTGCACGTAGTAGACGGGATTCTCCTGCGACTGGCTTCTTGCCAAGTCAAGGTCCAGGTCGAGGGTCTGGTCCTGCGACCGCGACACCAAGAAGAAACGCGCGGCGTCCCGTCCGACTGCCTGGACCAACTCCCCGAGCGTCACCATCTCGCCCCGCCGGGTGGACATCTGCTTGAGCTCCCCACTCTCCAGCAGGTTGACCAGCTGCCCGATGATGACCTCCAGGGTGCCCTCTCTGCCCGAGAGGATCTCGACGGCCGCCTTCATCCTGGAAACGTAGCCATGGTGGTCCGCACCCCAGATGTCGATCAGGTGGTCGAAGCCACGCTCCAACTTGTTCTCGTGATAAGCGATGTCGGCCGCGAAATAGGTCGGCCGGCCGTTGGCTCGGATGATCACCCGGTCTTTGTCGTCGCCGCGCGCGGTGGTCCTCAGCCAGATGGCTTCACCTTCCCGGAAGGCCTCCCCTGAACCCAGAAGCATGTCCACCGCCTGTTGCACCTTGCCACCCTTGTGCAACGAGGTCTCGCTGAACCATACGTCGAACTCGACACCGAACGCCTGCAGCTCGGTGCGCATCTCAGCCAGCATCGCCGCGCAGCCCTCGGCCCGGAAGTACGCTACCGCCTCGTCCAGGGCTGGGTCGGCCGGCCACTCCGACGCGTCCTCGGCGCCCTCGTCGTCGGCTTCGTCGGCTTCGTCAGCTTCGTCAGCTTCGACCATCGCCGTCCCAGCCGCGGCGGGCGCCTGCTGCGCGCCTCCACCGCCCAAGGCCAGCTTCAGGGCTTCCAGATAGCGGTCCCCCACTTTGTCCCGGAGACCGGCGGCTATGCCGGCTACGTACTCACCCTGATACCCGTCGGCCGGCACGGCAAGGTCTACCCCGAGAGACTGCGCGTAGCGCGCCGCGACGCTACGGCCGAAGCGGTCCATCTGCCGGCCATAGTCGTTGATGTAGAAGTCCGTGGCTACGTTCGCGCCGCTGAACGCCAGTAGGCGCTTCAGCGCGTCGCCGTAGGCTGCATAGCGGCCGTGGCCGACATGCAGCGGACCGTTGGGGTTGACGCTCACGAACTCCAGGTTGATGCGCGGGGAGTCACGGCGCTCGCCACCGCCAATCTCTTCTCCACACGCCAGCAAGGCCCGCATCACATCGGTGAAGGCCCCGGAGCTCAGCCGGAAGTTGATGAACCCGGGCCCGGCCACCTGGACATGGTCCACCAGCCGGGCCACCTGCGGGTCGGCCGACAGACGCTCGCGGAGCTCCTCTGCCAAAGCGCGGGGCGGCAGTTTGGCGGTCTTGGCCATCTGCATGCAGACCGGAGTCGCATAGTCCCCGTGTGACTCCTCCGCAGGGCGTTCGAGCATGCATACCGGCACCTCGGTCCAACCACGCTCCGCGGCCCATTCTTCTACGACCCTCTGTACCAGTTCCCCTAAGCAACTGACCTAGACCCCCCCTGCCTGCGGCACCCTCAAAGCACCTACCAGCTCTTCGAGCCTGGTGATCTCAGAGGGAGTACCTATTGCGATGATGGTGTCCCCGGACTGCAGCACTGCCTCCGGAGACGGATTGGTGTCGAAAGAACCGGTCTCGCCTCTGCGCACGGCCAAGATGGTGGCTCCGGTAGTCTTGCGCACCGACATATCCTTGATGGAGCGGCCCACCGCGCAGCACTTCTCGGTTAGCTTGAGCTCTTCCACGCGGAACTCCAGCGCACCGTCGCCGGTGACCACGTCCAAGTAGTCGCTCACCAGTGGCTTCAGCATCAGCACAGCCATCTGCCGTCCTCCGATGCCGTACGGCGAGACTACCCGATCCGCTCCCGCCCGCTTCAGTTTGCTGGCGGTGTCTTCTGAGCTGGCCCGCGCCACGATGAGCAGCCAAGGGTTGAGCACGCGCGCAGACAGCGTGACGTAGATGTTGCCCGCGTCGGAGCCGACGGCGGCCACCACGCCCTTGGCCTTCTTGATGCCGGCGGTCTCCAGAGCCTCATCGTTGGTGGCGTCGCCTTCGACCACCAGGTAGCCGTCACCCTCGGCCCGGGCAAGGCTGGCCGGGTCGTTGTCGACGATCACAAAGGACGCGTCTTGGGTGGCGAAGTGCCGCGCCACAGCCTCACCCACGCGCCCGTATCCACAGATGATGTAGTGGTTCTCCAGCCTGTCCACCTGCTTCCTCACCGCCCTTCGCTTGAAGACCCCAGAGAGCTGGGCTTTGATCGCGTATTCGACTATGGTGCCGAGGCCATAGAGGATCACTCCCGCACCGCTCAGGATGAGCACCATGGTGAAGATCCTGCCGCCCGTAGACAGGGGCTGGACCTCCATGAATCCGACGGTGGTGATGGTGGTCACCGTCTGATACAGGGCATCCATGAAGCTGAAGTCGAAGAGCACGACGTAGCCCACGGTGCCGATCAATACGACCATGACTATCGCGGCCACGACCCACAGCAGGGTCTTTGTCTCTCGCCGCCACGTCCAACGCGATCTATTGGGCCATATCTTCGTCATGGCCGTGATTCTAACCCAACCATCTCCGATTGGTGAGCGCCCCGGGGCGCTCGGAGAGACACCGGGGCCGGCGCTCAGTCGAGCGCCGGCCCCGTAGCGAACCCCCTCTTGGACTGGGCGCGCCCGCGTACTGCGGCCTCAGCCTGGACTCAAACGGTCGGTCACTTGGCCGCCGTCAGTGCCTCCGGCTTGGGGGCACGTACGAACGCGGTCAGGGCGATCCCCACCGCGCAGAGAGCCGCGGCGATGTACCACACCAGCTTATAGCTCTCGCCGCCCTTGCTGAGAGCGTCGATGATGAACGGCCAGACTACGCCGCCAATACCGTACGCGGTGAACAAGGCCCCATAGTTCTGGCCCAAGCACTTGGTGCCGAAGTAGTCAGCGGTCAGGCTGGGCATGATGGCCAGATAGCCGCCGAAGCAGAAGCCGATCACGCACAGACCGATGAACCACGTCGCCGGGATGCCGGTCCAAATCATGAGGCCGAGGAAAGCGGCGATGTATAGCACGAACATCACGATCACGGTGCGAAGGCGTCCGAGCTTGTCAGAGACAGTGCCCCAGGTGAGACGGCCCAAGGCATTGAAGATGCCAAGCACCATGACCCCAGTGGTCAGCAGTGCGCTGCCCTTGTCGATGCCGGCCACGTCGATGCCCAGAGTCTTGGCCTTGCCGATGGTCATAAGACCGACGCCCGCGCCGACGAAGTAGATGAGCCACATGACCCAGAATTGCCAAGTCTTCGCCGTCCGGCTGATTGGACAGTCGACATCCGCGGCCGCTTTCGCGCTGGGAGCCCAGCCCTTGGGAGCCCATCCCGCTGGAGGCACGCGCAGCATGGAACCGGCGCCCACGACCAGTAGCAGGAAGATGGCGGCGAGGATATAGAAGGTGTTATCGATACCGACAGAGCCTAACAGGCTGGTGATCACCGGAGCGAAAACAACAGTCGCTAGACCGAATCCGAACACCGCTAGCCCCGTGATAAAGCCCCTCTTGTCGGGAAACCACTTGACCAGCGTCGCCACCGGAGTCACGTAGGCAAAACCGACGCCCAGGCCTCCCAGGACACCGTATGTAAGGACCACGCCTATGACAGAGTTGCCCACCACGCCTGTTAGAGCGGCACCGAGGGCGAGCATGATGCCGCCTGCGATAGCGACCTTGCGCGGACCGATCTTGTCCTGGATGCGACCCGCCACGATCATGCCTATGGCAAAGAACAGGAGCGACGCCTGGTACGGGTACCCGGTCTCGGTCTTGGTCCACCCGAAGCCGTCCTCAGCCACCGCCTTTTCCAGGACAGGCCGGACCACCGACCAGGCGTACAGCACACCGAGGCAAAGCTGCACCACAAGCCCGGCCGTGACGATCCACCAGCGATTGATCACTTTGCCGGCCATGCTGTCCGCGGCCTCCTTACCCTTCTGTTGATCCACTTGCCCTCTTCCCCTTTACTTGTGTTGCCTGCCGCCGGTAGAGCTTCACTGCGGCATCACTGCTTCCACCCGAAACCGTGAAAGGCTATCATGGAGACTCCCCGCCAGGCAATCGGCGCTGCAAGTGATTCGCATCGCGGCGCCCGACGCCCAGCCCTTGGAGGTCGCTGCAATGTCGGATCATGATGCGCCACGCCCGCACGAGACCACAGGCCAGATACTGGCCAGACTTGCGCAGGGCAACGGTCGTTTTGCCAGGGGAGAAGGCCGACTCTCTGACGTGAGCGTGGAGCGTCGTTCACACCTGGTCTGCAGTCAAAGCCCGGCTGTCGCGGTGCTCGCCTGCTCTGATTCCCGTGTAGCGCCGGAGTCGATCTTCGATCAGGGTCTGGGTGAGCTCTTCGTGGTGCGCGTTGCCGGCAACGTCGTGGACTCTACCGTCCTCGCCAGCCTCGAGTATGCGGTGGAGCACCTGGGAGTGCGCCTGATACTGGTAGTCGGGCATAGCCGTTGCGGAGCCGTGACCGGCGCCTGCACGTGTGACCTCACGACACTGGACCCACCTATGGCCGCCCTTATGCGCACAATCGAACCTTCCGTTGAAGCAGCTAGAGCACGCTGCTACTCGCCGGATGACCTGGTGGAGACCGCTGCGAGACTGAACGTGCAGCATCAAGTGCAGGCTCTGGCCGGCAGCGCTGCCCTGCGCGAGGCCGAGGCGGAGGGCAAGGTCACCTTCCAACCAGCCTGGTACGATCTGCAGACAGGCCGAGTCGAGTGGCTTTAGACGGCGCAGAGGCACGCGCCTTCTGTGTATCCCGTTTGCGCACCAAGGTTGCAGTGGACGAGTCGACGCACTTAAGGAGGACCTGCTTGATGGAGAAAGACAAAGTGATGGCGAGAATCGAAGACACCACGTCGAATCCGGCCCCGTTGGGACTGTTGGGGTTCGGCATGACCACGGTGCTCCTGAACATCCACAACACCGGTTACTACGCACTCGGCGGGATGATCCTCGCCATGGGCATCTTCTACGGTGGCATGGCGCAGATCTTCGCCGGTTGGATGGAATGGAAGAAGGGCAACACCTTCGGAACGGTTGCCTTTAGCTCCTACGGCCTCTTCTGGCTCACCCTGGTGGCCTTGATAGTGGGCCCGAAGCTCGGACTCTGGGATGCCACCTCCAAGGGGCTCATGGGCTGGTACTTCCTCGTTTGGGGCCTCTTCACCTTCCTCATGTTCATCGGGACACTCAGGCTGAACGTGGCCCTGCAGGTAGTGTTCGGCACCCTGACCGTACTCTTCGTGCTTCTCGCCATCCGCGACTGGGCCGATAGCACTTTGGTCGGCAAGATCGCTGGTTGGGAAGGCATAGTCTGCGGCCTGTCCGCCATCTACGCGGGCATTGCGCAGGTTCTAAACGAGGTCTACGGCAAGGTCGTCCTGCCTCTCTGTCCGGTGAAGAAGAAGGAAGCCTAGCCGCGGTTTGAGAGCGAGAGCGAGGCCCTCGCTTCTCCGCGGTGGACCTTGGGGGCGGCGGCGCATCGCGCGCCGCCGCCCCTTCTCATGCCCGCGAGCCTCTCTTGGTCGTCAGTCTCGCTCCGCGCCGTCTCGATAAGACACCCTTAGCCGGCGCAAAGACGAAGGCCAGCAGAAACACCAGCGTAGCCACCAGGACCATCGCTCCGCTGGTAGCCACATCCAAGTAGTACGAGGCGTACAGCCCCCCCACGGCAGAGAAGGCCCCGATCGCGGCCGACACCGCCATCATCGCCGGCAACCGCCGGGTAAGCAGGTAGGCCGCGGCCGGCGGTGTGACCAACATCGCCGCCACCAGAGCCACGCCGACGGTACGCAGCGACACCACGATGGTGAGGGCCAGCATCAGATACAGGCCGGTGCGAAGCAGGCCCGTCTTCAACCCCAGCGTCTGGCCCAGGATGGGGTCGAAGGACACCACCAGCAAGCGGCGGTACAGAAGCGCTATGGCTGCCAGCACCACCAGCGCCAACGATCCACTTATCCAAAGGTCGGCCGCGGTCACACCGAGCACGTTGCCGAACAGCACGTGGGTGAGGTCGACGGCATAGCCATCCATCCTACTGATCAGCACCACGCCCAAAGCCAGGGCGGCGGCGAAGAAGATCCCGATCGCCGTGTCTTCGCGCACCGCGCCCGCGCGCGACACGTAGCTGATGCCCACTGCCACCGCCACAGCGGCCACGAGCGCGCCGACCATGAGGTTTCCCCCAACAAGAAAAGCGATGGCCACCCCCGGCAGGATGGCGTGAGCCAGCGCGTCACCCAGAAAGGCCATGGACCGCAGGACTATGTAGCAGCCCATCACGGCACATAGCACCCCTACGATGAGCGAGGCCACCAAGGCCCGCTGCATGAAGGCCAGACTGAACGGTTCAGTGAGCCAGTTCAAGGCCGCTTCTCGCTCTCCACTATGTCCAGGTCGTCACACGAGTCACACCGGCAGCTGTCCGGGGCACCGACGGGTCCGTGCCCGCCACAGCACTGGTCGACCACTATGGACTTGCCGTCCACCACCACCATCTGCCCTCCGAAAGCGGCCTGGAGGTTCTTCTCCGTGAAGACCTGCCCCGGCGTGCCCACGCTCACCAGCCGGCCGTTCAGGAGTATCACTTGGTCGAACCTGTTGGCCGCCATCTCCAGGTCGTGGGTAGACACAAGAACGGTGACCGCCTGCTTGCGCAGATCGGCAAGCAGCGCGAAGGTCGCTTCCCTGGTGGCCATGTCTACGCCTGTGAACGGCTCGTCGAGCAGTAGGATACTGGGCTCTTGCGCAAGTGCGCGGGCCAGGAAGACGCGTTGCTGTTGCCCCCCGGACAGCTCCCCGATGGGCCGCTTGGCCAGGCCAGCCACGCCCAATCGCTCCAGGCTGGAGCGCACTGTCTCTCTGTCCGATGCCGACAGCTTGGAGTGCCAACTCCCGCGACCGTAGCGACCCATGGCCACCACATCCTGGACCGTGACGGGGAAGCGCCAATCGACCTCTTCTCTCTGCGGAACGTAGGCGATGGAGGCACTATGGTCTGCCGGAGGACGACCTTGCACGACGATCTCCCCGGAGCGTAGAGGCACCAGACCGACCAAGGCCTTGAACAGAGTGGATTTGCCCGCCCCGTTCGGACCGATGATGGCGACCTGCGCACCCGCGGGCACGTCCAACGTCACCGACTCGAGGGCAGCGCGCTCACCATAGAACACGCTCACGTCCCGCAGTCCGAGGAGTCGCCTATCGTCGCTCATCGCAGTGCCTCGACTATCTTGGTGACGTTCCAGCGCATCATCTCAATGTAGGTCGGAGCCCCCTCGCCCAGAGAGTGAGTGTAGAGGTCGGTGACCACCTTCACCCCGGCTTCCGCGCCTATCTGTTCGGCCAAGCCGGTGGTACTGCCGGTCTCCACGAAGATAGCTGGCGCACCAAGCGCTTTGATGTCGGCCACCAATTGCGCTATCTGTCGCGCCGAAGGGCTGCCCTCGCCGCTGGGACTCGAGAAGACGGTGCCGACTATACGGAAACCGTAGCGCGCCGCGAAGCGCCCCAGGCTCTCGTGGTTGGTCACCAATAGGCGCCGCTCCGCCGGGATGCTATCCACCTGAGTCTTGATCCAGGAGTCCAGCTCCAGCAGCTTCGCTTCGTAGGTGGCTGCATTCTCCCTGTAGAGAGTCGCGTTCTCTTCATCCAACTGCGCGAACCTGTCGGCGATGTTCTCCGCGTATGTGACCACCAGCATAGGGTCCAGCCAACAGTGAGGGTCTGTGCCCAGATCCGCGATGCCGGCAGCAGCCTCGATGAGGGGCTGGTCGTGTGCGCCCACCCCCGCTACCAATCGGTCGACTGTCGGCAAGAGCCCTTTCACGTTCACCACTATCGCCCGGGCCTCAGCTACCCGCTCTGCGTCCTTGGGTGTGGCCTCGAAAGAGTGCGGGTCGGCTCCCAGGGGGATGAGCGACGACACCTGCATACGATCGCCGACCACGTTCTGCACGATGTCCGCCAGGAAGCTGGTATCGGTGAGGATGTCGGCCGCCGCGGGGGTAATGGATCCCGTGGGGCTCTTCTCGGCACCAGCGCAGCCAGCGGCTCCCGCGCAGACAAGCACTGCCGCAGATAGACAAGCTATGACCCTGGACGGACTCAAGAGTCCCACCCTCCCCGCTCCGCGCCGCTTCGACCCTAACGCCTGCCTCGAGACGGTCCCCGGTGGCCAGCGCGATTATGGTAGCGGTTTTCGGGGGAAAGGGACTATGACGTCGCGCGCTGCTGCCGTGGTTCACCGCGCAAAAGCCACCCGGAGAAGGGATCCATATGTTCTGCTACCAGTGTGAACAGACCTCGAAGTCCGTCGCCTGCACGGTCAAGGGCGTCTGTGGCAAAGAAGACGAGGTGGCCTCCATACAGGACGCCCTCATCTACGCGCTCAAAGGACTCGCCTTAGTGGTCGAACAGGCCGAGCCTCGGGGCCTCGTCCCGCCGGAGACCTACCCCTTTGTGGCCGGTAGCCTGTTCATGACCCTCACCAACGTCAACTTCGACCCCCAGGCTCTCTGGGGACGGACCGTGGAAGCCGTGGACCGCCGCGAGGCTCTCAAGGCAGCGCTGGTAGACCTACAGCCCGGCACCACATTCGCCAAGGCTCCTGCCGGCTTCGTGGCCTCCGACGCGGTGGCTGGTCTGGCGGATCAGGGACGAGAGCACGGCATCAACGCTGAAGCCTCGAGCGACCCCAACATCCGCTCGCTGCAGCACGCTGTGCTCTACGGGTTGAAAGGTGTGGCCGCCTACTGCTTCCACGCTGCCGAGCTCGGCTTCCGCGACCCTGTAGTGGACGCATATCTCATCGAAGCCCTCTGCGGCCTGGCCAGGTTCGACCAAGGCGACCTGCCCAAGTGGGTCACCAACACACTGCGCTGCGGAGAGATGAACTATGGGACCATGGCGCTTCTGGACAAGGCCAACACCGAGTCTTTCGGAGTCCCGGTGCCCACTCAGGTGCCCCTCGGCGCAAAGGCCGGCAAGGCCATACTGGTGTCGGGGCACGACATGTCCGACCTCAAAGCCTTGTTGGAACAGACGGAGGGAACCGGCATCACCGTCTACACCCATGGCGAGATGCTGCCGGCCCACGGCTATCCGAAGCTGAAGGCCCACCCGCACCTCTACGGCAACTTCGGCGGGGCTTGGTACAACCAGAAGAAAGACTTTCCGCGCTTCCCGGGTGCAGTCCTCATGACCTCCAACTGCATACAGATCCCAGACGACACCTACAAGGACAACCTCTTCGCCCGGTCGATCGTGGGAGTGCCCAACGCCTCACACCTCTCGGGCCGCGACTTCAGTCCGGTGATCGAGAGAGCGCTCGCGCTCCCCGGCTTTCCGGCCGACGAGCCCGGCAAGAGCGTAACGGTGGGCTTCATGCGCGGAGCCGTTCTCGCCGAGGCCGGCAAGATCATCGACCTAGTGAAGGCCGGCAAGATCCGCCACATCTTCTTGGTAGGCGGCTGCGACGGCGCGAAGCCCGGCCGCGACTACTACACCCGCTTCGTGGAACTGGCCCCCGCGGACACGCTCATACTCACGCTTGCCTGCGGCAAGTACCGCTTCTATGACCAAGACCTGGGCACCATCGAAGGACTGCCGCGCCTGCTGGACATGGGGCAATGCAACGACGCCTACTCGGCCCTCCAGGTCGCTTTGGCCCTGGCCGACGCCCTGGGCGTAGGAGTCAACGAGCTACCGCTGTCGCTGATGATCACCTGGTACGAGCAGAAGGCGGTGGCCGTGCTGCTGGCCTTGCTATACCTAGGCATCAAAGAAGTCCGCCTAGGCCCCACACTGCCGGCCTTCTTGACCCCGGACGTGCGGCAGTACCTCACCGACACCTTTGCCCTCAAGCCCATAACCACGCCCGAGGAGGACCTGGCGACGATCTTGGGTAGTTAGGGAGCGGGCACGCGGCGCCGCCGAAGCGGCGGCCGCGGTCCGGCTACATGACGATCTTGTTGAGCGGGTACTCGACGATGCCCTGCGCTCCGGCCTTCTTGAGCCGAGGAATGATAACCCGCACAGTGGACTCGTCGACTATGGTGTTCACGGCCAACCACTCTTCGTCGCTCAGAGTGGAGATGGTGGGCTTCTGCAGCGCGGGCAGTTCGCCCAGCACCGTCGGGAGGTCATCGCGACGGACGTTCAGCATAAGACCCACTTTGCCCAGCGCCGCGATGGCTCCCTCGAGCAACATAGACATGTCTTCGAGCTTGTGCCGCTTCTCGGGGTCCTTCCACGCATCCATGTTGGCTATGAGTTGCGTGTTGGACTCGAGGACGGTCTCGACGATGCGCAGTTTGTTGGCACGCAAGGAGCTGCCCGTCTCGGTCACCTCGACTATGGCGTCAGCCAGTTCGGGAGGCTTGACCTCGGTGGCACCCCAACTGAACTCGACGTTCGCGCTGACGCCCTTCTCGGCCAGATAGCGCTTCGTGGTGGCCACCAACTCGGTAGCGATGATCTTGCCCTCGAGCTCTTCGACACTCTTGACCGTAGAAGCCTCAGGCACTGCAAGCACCCAGCGCACCTTGCCGAAGCTCTGCTTGGCATAGACCAGGTCGCACACCGTGTGCACTTGGGACTCGTTCTCCCGCACCCAGTCGAGACCGGTGATGCCGGCGTCCAGGATGCCGTTCTCCACGTAGCGCGCCATCTCCTGGGCGCGGACCAGCAGGCACTCCAATTCTGGGTCGTCGACCACAGGAAAATACGAGCGGCTGCTGGTGGTCAGATTGAAACCGGCCCGCCTGAAGAGGTCTATGGTGGCCGACTCTAGACTGCCTTTTGGTATGCCGAGCTTGAGTATCATGTGCCGCATTATACCGGCGTGACGTTGATGACGCGCCTTCTGTGGGCCAATATTGCACCTCACCATGTCTGAGACGCTCGAACATCCACGCCTGGACACGCGCCGCGTGTTCCGCACGTGGTGGCCCCTTGCCGCCAGTTGGATACTTATGGGCTTCGAGAACCCTGCCATCAGCGCGGTCGTATCCCGTCTGGCAGACCCCAAGATCAACCTGGCCGCCTATGGAGGGCTGGTCTTTCCCCTCACCCTGATGATCGAGGCTCCCATCATCATGCTGCTGGCAGCATCTACCGCCCTTAGCCGGGACTGGGCGTCCTATCTGAAGCTGCGCCGCTTCATGTTGTGGCTCGGAGCAGGCCTGACGGTCCTGCACGTCATCATGGTGGCTACCCCCCTCTACTACGTTCTCGCGAGGTCGGTGATCCACGCCCCCGAGGAGATCATCGGCCCGGCGCGAGTGGGATTGCTCATAACCATCCCGTGGACGTGGTCCATAGCCTACCGGCGCTTCAATCAGGGCGTGCTCATCCGGTTCGGCCGGTCTCTAAAGGTGGGGCTGGGCACCGGCGTGCGCTTCACTGCCGACGCAGCCGTGCTGACGGCAGGCTACTTGATACACGACGTCTCCGGCATCGTGATAGCCGCCTGCACCCTGGTGGCAGGAGTGGTGAGCGAGGCTCTCTACGTGCACTTGGCAGTAAGAAAGACCCTGCGCGAGAGACTGAGGCCGGCGCCTTCCCCGGAGCGCGCCCTGACTACCCGCGCTTTGCTCTCGTTCTACATACCTCTGTCACTCACTCAGATACTTCTGCTGCTCATCAACCCCATCGGCAGCGCCGCTATGGGGCGCATGCCCCTGGTGCTCGAGTCGCTGGCGGTCTGGCCGGTATTGGCCAGCGCCAGCTACATAGCGCGCGGCTTCGGCGGAGCCTACAACGAGGTGGTGGTGGCCCTGGTGGAAGAGGAGCATTCCAGCCGCACTCTCAGACGCTTCGGGGCCGGACTCGCCGTCGCCGCGACGGCCGTCCTGGCGCTGCTCATGGTCCCGCCGGTGGGACACGCGCTCTTCGCCCATCTGCTGGGACTGGCCGAGCCTCTGCCGCACATGGTGAGCGTGGGGCTCTACCTCGTGCTCCCCCTGCCCGCGCTCACAGTGCTGCAGAGCTACCTACAGGGAGTGATCCTCCACAGCCGCATGACTCGGGCCATCACTGAGTCTGTCGCCATGTTCCTGGTGCTCGCGTCTATCCTACTGGTGGTCGGCTCTGTCTGGGGAGCGTTCACCGGGATCTACTTCGCGCTGTTCGCGTTCACCCTAGGGGAGCTCTCGCGCACGTTCTGGCTCTGGCTGCGCAGCCGGCAAGCGCGTCGCTATCTGCATGAGAGGGACGCTACCGGATAGCGCCCTCTGACCGCAGTCAGCAGATGGGGGCGTCCTCTCGCAGCAACCCCTCCCAGCGAGCGATGTGACCCGCCTCGTCGGCCTGGTCTTTCTCGATGACGGCCCTGGTCTCGGCGTCCCACTCCACGGCGGCCAGGAGTTCGGCGTAGTGCCGGACCGCCTTTGCCTCCACCCAGACCCCTATCCTCAACTTGCCGCGGGTACCCATGACCCGTGACCCCAGGCCGAACACGTAGCCCACCACCCAGTACGCCCACCGCAGCTTACTGGGCTTGAAACCGTGCTCATACAGCTTGGTCTGGAAATCCTGGGTGTGAGTCATCTCGTTGCACATGGCCGCAGTGAGGGCAGTGTTGAGCAAACATGGCTTGGCGGTGATCTGGCACTCGTAGATCTTGGTGGCCATGATCTCAAGAGTGTGCAACGTGCGCAGAGCCTTGCGCAGAGCCGCCTTCTCTTTGCCTCCGGCACCCACTCCTCTGGCCTTCACCTGCTCCACCCGCATCTCCGGCCTGATGACCGCTAGGTCGTACGACATCCCCAGATCCTTTCGCTCCCTTTGCGCATGTCTAGATGGTCAGTCGCTGCACTTCTTCGATGGTGGTCACGCCCGTCAAGACCTTTCTCCTGCCGTCGTCTCGCAAAGACCGGACCCCCGACGCTCTGGCGTGGTCCCGGATGGCGTCGGCGGTGGCGTGCTCCAGCACCAGGTGCCTGATCTCTCGGGTCAGGGGAAGGACCTCGAACAGACCTATCCTACCGCTGTAACCGGTGTTGAAACAGTGCTTGCATCCTACTGCCCGTGCAATGTCCGTTGCATGCGGTCCAAGAAACGCCCTTTCCTCGGCGGTCATATCCGCCACGCTCAACCTGACCGTCTCTTTGCATTTCGGACAAAGGCGGCGGGCCAGTCTCTGGGCCACTACCACCTCCAACGTAGATGCGATGAGATATGCGGGTAGACCCATCTCCAGGAGGCGCGTGACGGCCGTGGGAGCGTCGCTGGTGTGCAGGGTGGAGAGAACGAGATGACCGGTCAGCGAGGCTTCCGCGGCGATCTGAGCCGTCTCCCTGTCCCTGATCTCACCAATCATGATGATGTTGGGGTCGCTGCGCAGGAGCGACCGCAGCATCGAGGCGAACGTGACCCCTATGGCGGCGTGAACCTGCGACTGCACCATGCCAGGGATGCGCCGCTCCACCGGATCCTCGACCGTGAACACTTTGATGTCGGGGCTGTTTACCTCCAGAAGGCCGGCGTACAGAGTGGTCGACTTCCCCGAGCCGGTCGGACCCGTGATGAGCACCTCACCCCATGGCTTCCGCACTGCCTGCCGGAAGAGAGCCAACTCCTCCTCTTCCATGCCCAGACCCGCAAGCGTAAGAACAGCGCCGTGATCATCCAAGATGCGGATGGTCATGCCTTCGCCGAAGACCGTCGGGATGCTCGCGATGCGCAGGTCGATGGCTCTCTCGTCAAGTCGCACCGACGCCCTGCCGTCCTGCGGCACCCTCTTCTCGGCGATGTCCATGTCGGCCATGACCTTGATGCGCGATATGACCCCGCGTCTCGCGTTACCTCGTACCTCGGTGAGCGGGTGCATGACTCCGTCGGTCCTTACGCGAACGGCCATGCGGTCGGCACCGGGCTCGAAGTGGATGTCGGTGGCCTTGCGACGGACGGCGGTCTCCAAGATCTTCTCCACCAACGACACCACTGACTCGTACTCGGCGGCCTCTTTGTCGCTAGGGCCCTTGGCCACCTTCTCGGTCTCATCCGAGACCTCCAGGCGTCCGCGATTGGAGAAGACGATCTCCATAGCCTCGCTGATGGCAGCACGGGTGGCGGCGACCGCCCTCACCTGCATCCCCGTGATCAGGCGTACGTCGTCTATGGTCGCCACGTCACCGGGATCGACCATAGCTAGCAACAGCGCGTTGTCTGAATCTACGTCTATGGGTAAGACCAGACGCGCACGGCAGAAGTTCTCAGTGAGAACTCGTGAGACCTCTGGGCTGGGCATCAACTCACCGACCGCCGAGAGTCCGTACATGCTTTGCCAGGCCAGGGCGTCACTGAGCTGCGAGGCCGACACGTACCCGAACTGCGTGACCACTTCGCCCAGCCTAGCGCCCGTCTGGCTCTGGAAGGTCAGACTCCTGGCCAACTGCGCCTCGTTGATCACGCCTCGGCCTACAAGGATGTCGCCTAGGCGAAGACTCCCCTGCGGGTCCGGCTTGTCGTCCATAACCATCCCCCTGGTACGTGGTCACTCGTGCACGTCGCGCATATACCCAAGTTGGACCATATTCAAGTTGGCGGCATGACCAGCCGCGAGTATGCTTGCCGCACCGCAACTCAAACTATAACAATACTCCCCAGCAGCTCTCAGGAGGCCGGCGATGCAATCTCGCGATGTCGACCAGCGTGATCTGGAGCGCAAGTCTTCCGCGGTCACGCTGTCGGACATGGAGGTCTTCATCTATCCAGAGCTGATCTACAGCCTGGTGCTGGCCAACCTCATGTCCCCCCGCATATGGAGTTGGCGCGAGGATCCCTGGTTCGAGGGCTTGGCTTCCATGACCCCCTACCGGCGCATCACCCGCGTGAAGCAGTACATCATGGAGCACTACGCCTTCAACCTCGACCTCGATACTTGGGGCCTGACAACCAAGCAGAACGAGATCGGCCGCTTCAAGGCCTGGGTGAGTGAAGATACGCTGGCGCAATCCAACGCCCTGTTCGGCTACGAGGGCGACAAGTATTACTTCGACCTGGACATACGCACGCACTTCGGTCTCGACAAGTACGAAGGGGACATCATCCCCTACTGGAAGACCGAGACCGTGGAGGCCATGGACGCCTTCCGCTTCAAACCCGCCTACGACTCAGGCGCCGGGGAATGCGTCTCGCTGGCCACGCTCTATGCGGCGGCCATGTTCATTGTGGCCCGCATCCCGCTTTCTGACATCTTTCTCATGGCGACCCCTCTACATTCCCAAAACTTCGTGGACACGGGCCAGGGAGTGCTGACAAACAACCGTCGGCTTGTGACCAAGAACATGTGGTTCAACGGTAGCGCCCTCTCGGCTCAGGCGCGCCGCGCCTTGGAGAACGAGCGAGTCACGGTGGTCGCGCACGAGACTGGCTGCATCCACATACTCTTCCCCGAGGCCACCATCGACCCGGCAGCCTACGACCGCTTTGCCACCAAGATCCGCCGCTTTCTGCAGACGCCTCTGACTGCCGAGGCCTTGGGCAACTTTGTGCGCCACAGCGCCGACCTGCAGAGATGCTTTCAAGTGCGTTGGCGCAACTTTGGAGTCGACCGCTACATCGCCATCGAGAAGCTCCTGGCCTACGAGAGCTCCTTCCCCTACCGCTTCAACGACGACACTCGCGAGCGTCTGATGATGGAAGTCGCCGGCGAAGACTTCGAGTCGAGGCCACTCCCCGGGCGGATGATCTTGGACGATCTCGAGCAACTGGTACGAGAACGACACATCGACCTGCGCGATCAGGCCGGAGTCGATCTCCTGGTCGAAACAGTCGGCTCAGGCTGCTTGGTGGCGAAGGACACTGTCGAACGTTTGCGTCGCTTCTGCTGGACCGACCCGCGCCTTCCTCAAGCGGCGGACAAGAGCTTCAAGCGCGACCAAGCCCCGCTCGGGCTGGAGGTCGGAATGGAGCGCGCGGACGTAGTCGCGCGCCTCGAGTCGGTCCGCCACACGAACGAGATCGCCGGCCTCGCCTTCTACGCCTACCGTGACCTCAATCGCACCGACGTGGCCCCCTTCCTCAGGGCCGCCCTCGAACGCTGCCCGGTATCGATTGCCGGCTGTGCCGTCCTCTCGGACGAAGAGGTGGTGGCCACCATCGACGCTCTGCCAGGCGAATCTATCTATGACGAGGCCGGACGTTTGGCACAGCCCGACGAAGTGTGGAACTACGGCCGGGGAGACGGGGCGGAGAAGGCCGTTCTGCTGGCCAACGTCCTTGGCCGCAGGCATCCGGACTGGAGGCTCTCCATCCGTTTGGAGCAGGATAAAGCGGCTCTAGTCACGGGCGATCCTGGCGGTGACGTCCGCACAGTATACGAGTCGCCAAGCACCAAACAGCTCCGGCCTCAGGTCTGGGACTGCTACTCGAACTCCTCGGTCTCTTCCGAAGTGCGAAAGAGGTAGAGGTCCTCCTCGGTCAGACTGTCCTCGTCCCGATTGAGAAGGTGCCGTTCCGCCCTGGCCCGGGACTCTATGGCCATCGTCTCCAGCGCCGCCAGCTTCTCGTGGATACCTCTATCGCTGAGTAGGTGTTTGGCGGCTTCATAGAGCGCCTGACTACCGTAGACCAGCAGAGCCTCGTCCAGAATCTTGCAGGGGACCATGTGCTTGAAGGTGTCGAAGGCTACCTGCTCTTGAACCCGTGCAAACCGTTTGACCGTGTAGTCGATCTCCTCTCTCGAGGAGGGGTTGATCAACCGCCTGTGCTTCTCCCGATAGATGTGGTCGTCGATCTGCTGGGCCAACGACTCAGGGGCATGGTCGTCCATCAGCACCACCAGATCGAGGTCGGAGCCACGCACCATCCGTCCTGTACTGTGCTCCGGCCTGGCGGCATCGTGCCCCATGCCGTAGACGATGTCTCCGGCGACCAGCATGCAGAAGCGCTGCTCCTCGCTACCCTCACGCTCCAGCACTCGGATACCTACCTCGGTTGCGATCCTCTCCACCAACCTGAGCTTCGCCGCGCTGATCGCCGCTATGTGAGCGGCCAATTCGGCAGCGCGCGCCTCTAACGCTTCGGGTGCCGACGTCAAACCGGCAACCGTGTAGGTAAGAAACTCCCGAAGCATCGAGGGAGACAGCCGGGCGTAGCCTTCGACTTTCTGGTCCAAACGGAGATAGCGACGCCCCACTCTACGCACGGCGATACGCTCGGAGTTCATGCAAGCCTTCCACTGGCTGAAGCCGGCCTCCCCCAGGACCTCGCGGAGTTCGGCCCCCGTCATCGGACCTCGTGCTTCCAGCAGTCGGACGATTCGCTCCTCCACGGGCCGTCCCCTAGGCCCTATGCCTGCTCACGGAGGTCGATGATCTCGCAACCCCTGGCCTCTACCTCCGTCCGCCGCGCAAGCAACTCCGATGCCGCGGCTTCGTCCAGCACGTAGTAGAGGTTCCCCCCATCGACCGCGTATCTCTGCCCGTAGCTGATCGGGACCTCACAGGTGATTTCACCCAGTACCGATTCGGTCACAGGCCCGGTCTTGCGAGAACCATTGGCAAGAAGAACGACCGTAGAGGCCTCATACACCAACTCGGTTCCCATGGAGATGGCGTACCACGGACTCTGGTCCATGGTCGGGAAATGCCCGTCCTTGACGGCATTCTCCACGGTATTGTCGTCGAGCTTGAGGAGCAGCATCCTCATCCCCTCGAACGGGACTCCGCTTTCGTGAAAGGCCACGTGACCACGGCCGCCCACCCCCACTATATGCAGGTCGATACCCACGTAGGATTTGATCTTCCGTTCATAGGCCTCCAGAACGTCCTTCCTGATCGACCCGAGCACGCCGTCGGCACTCTCTTTGATCACGATCGCCTTGCCCTTGCCCGTGCCCTCCAGCGTGTAGTGGTCGGTCTGTCTCTCAAGGGCCGACGTCAGTTCATGTTGATCTACCAGCGTGCCCCAGGGCACGTTGGTCTCCACGAACTTCTTGTCCAACAGACCGAACAACTGCTGGATCATGAAGTAGCTGTACGACTCCGGATGGAGACTGCGCTGCTGCGGATTCTCGCCCGGTAGGCCCACGTACTCGTCCAGATTGAAGCTGCGGACCCGTCCCGGGTCGATCCGTCCTTCGTTGAAGGCCTGCGCCAGATGCCTGTACAACCCCGTTGGTGAGTTGCCGGTGGCGAGACCTAGCACGTATTCAGGCTTGGCCGCCTGCTTCTCTTTGATGTCGGCTTCGACGACAGCGGCCGCCACCCGGCTCATCTGGTCGAAATCACGTGTGACGAGGATCTTGAAGGGCATTCCCGACTCCTATCCGATAGCGGCCTTGACCACTTCAGCGAGCTGCTTGGCATACCTCTCGGTCACCTCCGCGCTCGGCCCCTCGACCATCACCCGGCACATGTTCTGAGTGCCCGAGTAGCGGACCAGCACCCTGCCTTCATCCTTCAGTTCAGCTTCGACCTGCTTGATCGCCTCGACGATCTGAGGAACCGATTGGATGTCGGGCTTGCTCTTGACATCGACGTTGATGAGCTTCTGAGGGAACACGTCCATGAGCTTCGCCATCTCGGACAGGGGCTTGCCCGCCTTCAACATGGCAGCCACGAGTTGCATGGCTGTGAGGATCCCATCGCCGGTGGTGTGATGGTTCAGAAAGATCACGTGTCCTGACTCCTCGCCCCCCAACACCCCACCCAAACGCTGCATGTCCTCGAGCACATAGCGGTCGCCGACCTTTGCGGCGTGATTCTTGAAACCGTACTTCTTGCAGGCCACGCTCAAGCCCATGTTGCTCATGATGGTCGACACCACCAGGTCGTTCTTGAGCCTTCCCTCCGCCTTCAGCATGTTGGCGCATATGATGAGGATCTGGTCGCCCGTGATCTCGTTGCCGTTTTCGTCCACGGCAATCAGCCGATCGCCGTCCCCGTCAAACGCCAGTCCGATCTGGGCTTTGTTCTCCACCACCGCCTTGCGAAGATCCTCGGTGTGCTGAGAACCGCATTTCTCGTTGATGTTCAGACCGTTGGGCGTGTTGTGGATCACCGTGACGTCAGCGCCCAATTCGGTGAAAGCGGCCGGACCTACCTTGTAAGTAGCTCCGTTGGCAGTGTCGAGGACTATCTTCATGCCCTCCATGGAGAGCGAGCGCGGAAAGGTGTTCTTGAGGAATACGATGTACCGACCGCTCGCATCCTCAAGCCTCCGAGCATGGCCCATGTCATGTGCCGAAGGCAGCATCTCAGGCAGCTTGCCCCCGAGGATGAGGTCCTCGATGGCGTTCTCCTGCTCGTCAGAGAGTTTGAACCCAGCACCAGAGAAGATCTTTATGCCGTTGTCCTGGTACGGGTTGTGCGATGCCGAGACGACCACCCCTGCGTCCGCCCTCATGCTCTCGGTGATGAAGGCTATGCCCGGAGTCGGCAGAACGCCCACCAGATAGGGCTCACCGCCCATGGATGTGACGCCGGACTCCAGGGCACTTTCCAGCATGTATCCAGACAGCCGGGTGTCTTTGCCTATGATCACCCTGGTGGTGTGATGCGACTTCTTTAGAACGTCAGTGACTGCCTGTCCGACTGCAAGAGCCGTCCCAGCATCCAGAGGGTAGCGGTTCGCTTCGCCCCTGATCCCGTCCGTGCCGAATAGTCTCCCCACTGGTCTGCCCTTTCTCGCGCGGTGATTAGTTACTTGAGCCCAAGAGCTCCACAGAAGGGAGCAATGCATCAGCCTGCTGACATAGCTCGTCGACGAACCGCTGAAGCCAGGCCGTACCCTTGGCGGCCAGTTCCGGTGTCAGACTCCGGATGGTCTGCACGTAGTCTTCGCTGGCCCAGTTGGAAGTTGACAAGAAAGTAGTCAGGAACTCCTCCCCTTCGCGTCCCAGCGGAGGCACAGGCCCTTCTTTGAAGAGCCTACACACTTCGCTCACCCGCCCGGCAAGCTCCGAGTCCTCGCCGTCGCGCACCGGGACCTTCGCGATCATGGCCTCCAAACGTCCTGCTCTTTCGTCCTTTGCTTGCGCCAGCACCTCGAGAGCCGCCGCGTATACGAGCTCCCCCATCTCCTGGCGTGCGAAGAACTGATGTCTCACTACCCGGTACCACTCCTCCAGCGCGGCAAGATTGGCCAGAAATAGCACGTTGTTGCGAAGGACCCTGGCCAGGTGTCTGTAGGAATGTGGAGAGTGGGTCAGTTGGCGTCCCTTGGGAGGGGATACAAACACAAGCCTTCCGTCTTCAACCACATCCTCGCGCAGAATGGAACCCGCCGAGACCACCGAGCCGTACCCCAAACGCAACGGTCCCACCGCCCCGCCCTGACCGCCAAGAAAGATGGGCAGCTGGTTCAACATGACACCCCTGGGAACGTCGCCAAACAGCGACGCAGTGGTCTTGTCGCCGTCTGGTGTGTAGTTGAAATGGATATAGGAACTGCCGACTTCGCTGTGCTCTTTACGGCTGGTACCGCCGGCCATGAGGCAGTCGCAGAAGTTGACCAGGCTACCCAGGGTGACGAACGGAAACAGAATCGTCTGCTTCAGACCCACGCAGTGAGCACCGTTCGCCTCCTCCTCGAGCAGGCATCCTTCGCGCACCTGCGCTCCAAGCCCCATGTTGGCCTTCTCCAGAAAGACTGACTGCCTGAACGAGCCTCCCTTGAGCTCCACCTTTGGGCCGAGCGCACAATCCTGCACAGTCACCGGGCCCTCCGCCCCCAGTACCACCCCCGCCGAGATGACTGTACTGGCCCCATATACGCGGCAGCCCGGATAGATGCTGAGCCCCTTGGCCGAGACCCTGCTCAGGTCGACCTCGTCGCCGATGTGCAGCGACGAAGGATTCGGGATGTTCGCTCCCTTGTCGATCAGCTGGACGACCTTCTTGTAGCCTCGCGGCTGTAACTCCATGATTCCTCCTCAGCGCAGTCTAGCGCCGTCCCCCCACATGACCGACCCGCGCAAGGGTCACTCACCGGCAACGTCTTGTCAAGCATCACCCTGACGACTTCCCCAACCGGCCAGACCTGTGTATGGTTTACCGCATGGCCCAAGAGTCCAAGACCGCAGTGATAGCCGCCATCGTAGGCAACGCAGCCATCGCCGCCATCAAGTTCGTGGCCGGCGCCATCACAGGCAGTTCCGCCATGATCTCAGAGGGCATCCATTCGGTGGTCGACACCGGTAACGGCGGGCTGCTGTTCTACGGACTCCGCCGCGGGTCGCGCCCCGCGGACACCGCCCACCCTTTCGGCCACGGCATGGAGGTCTTCTTCTGGAGCCTCATCGTCGCCGTCAGCATATTCGGTATCGGCGGGGGCATGTCAATATATGAGGGCGTCGTGCATATCCAGCACCCGTCGACCCTTCAGAGCCCCTTGATCAACTACATAGTGCTGGCGGCCGCCATGGTCTTCGAAAGCATCTCCTTTTCGGTGGCCTGGAGGGCTTTTCGCAAGTCCAAGAAGGGTCGTGGCACCATGGCGGCCATTCATCACGGCAAAGACCCCAGTCTGTTCACAATCCTCTTTGAAGACACGGCGGCCCTGCTGGGACTGGTGGTCGCCTTCCTTGGCGTTCTGCTCAGTCATCTCCTCGACGCGCCTGTCATCGATGGCGCTGCCTCCGTGGTCATCGGCTGCATACTGGTGTGCGCCGCTCTCTGGCTGGCTTATGAGAGCAAGAGCCTTCTTGTCGGCGAGGCCGCCGATCCCGAACTGGTAGCCGCGGTGAGGCGACTCGCACTGGCCGACCCCGCCGTCATCGGCCTGGGTACCGTGCTCACGATGCATCTCGGCCCTGACGATGTCCTCCTGAACCTCGAGGTGCACTTCAGGCCGGAGTCATCAGTCGCCGAGATCCACCAGGCGATCCACCGCATCGAGATATCTGTCGCCCAACTGTTCCCGGTGGTCAACCGGGTCTTTGTAGAAGTGGGTATGCCTGGTGAGGTTTCGCCGGACTGATTGCGCGGGAACAACCGGCGTAATACAAACACGGAGGTCAAACCTGATGAAGTACATCTGCACGGTTTGTGGTTACGTACATGAGGGCCCCTACCCTCCGGAATCCTGCCCGCAGTGCAAGGCCCCCGCTTCGAAGTTCATCGAGGCCACGGACACCCCGCAAGACTATGCTGCCGAGCATGTCATCGGGGTTGCCAAGGACGCCGACCCCCGGGTCATCGAAGGCCTGCGCATGAACTTCAATGGCGAGTGCACCGAGGTCGGCATGTACCTAGCCATGTCCCGCGCCGCCGACCGGCAGGGCTTTCCCGAGGTCGCCGAGGCCTACAAGCGCATCGCCTTCGAGGAAGCCGATCATGCTGCTCGCTTCGCCGAACTACTGGGCGAGGTGGTAGATCCGGACTCCCGAGTCAACCTCCAGGTGCGCATAGAGGCCGAGCATGGTGCTACCGCCGGCAAGACCGACCTCGCCAAACTGGCGAAGGAGTTGGGCTACGACGCCATCCACGACACCGTCCACGAGATGGCACGAGACGAAGCCCGCCATGGCAAGGCCTTCAAGGGCCTGCTGGACCGCTACTTCGCGACAGTAGACGGCTCGGTCGTGCGACGCGGCCTTCTTGACGAGATGAGGCCCCGGTCGGTCCACAGGACCGACCGGGGCCTTTCTATGCACCGGTCGCGCGGACCCTCGCGGTCCGCGGGCTGCTGGGTCAGCAGGCCTCGTCCAAAGCTTCCGCGAACTGGCTGCTGTAGAGGTCGTAGTAGAACCCGCCCTTGCACAGCAGGTCGTGATGGGTGCCCTGCTCGACTATGGCGCCCTCGTTCATCACCAGGATGACGTCGGCGTCGCGGATGGTCGACAGCCGGTGCGCGATCACGAAGCTCGTGCGACCCTTCAGCAGTCTCGCCATGGCCCGCTGTATGAGCACTTCAGTGCGCGTGTCCACCGAACTCGTCGCCTCGTCGAGTATCAGGATCTGCGGGTCGGCGAGGAACGCCCGGGCGATGGTGAGCAGCTGGCGCTCTCCCTGGGAGATGTTGGTGGAATCGTCCTCCACTTTGGTGTCGTAGCCTTCGGGAAGCACACGCACGAAGTGGTCGGCGTGGGCGGCCTCGGCGGCCGCCTTGATCTCTTCCTTCGTGGCAGTTCTCCCGGCCGTAGGCGATGTTCTCTCGGATGGTGCCGGAGAACAGCCAGGCATCCTGGAGCACCATGCCGAAGAGACGCCGTAGGTCGTCGCGCGCCATCATGCGCGTGTCCACGCCGTCGATCTCTATGGTCCCCTGGTCGAGCTCGTAGAAGCGCATAAGTAGGTTGACCAGGGTGGTCTTGCCCGCGCCTGTGGGGCCCACTATGGCCACGGTCTGACCCGGTTGGACCTCAAGGTCGAGATTCTCGATGAGCGGCGTGTCCGGCAGGTATCTGAAAGAGACGCCCCGCAACACGATGTGGCCGGTAGACTCCTTGAGCACGACCGGCCTGACCGGGTCGGCCGATTCCTCTTCTTCGTCCAACATCTCGAAGATGCGCTCGGAGGAAGCCACCGCTGACTGCATGACGTTGGCAACACTCGCGACCTGCGATATGGGTTGTCCGAACTGCTGGGTGTACTGGATGAAGGCCACCACATCGCCCAGAGACATGGTGCCGCTGGCGACCCGCAATCCGCCGAGCACACAGACGGCTACGTAGTTCAGGTTCGACACAAAGAAGGTGGCCGGCATGATGATGCCCGAGATGAACTGCGCCTTGAAGCTGGCCTCGTAGAGAACGGCGTTCTGCTCGTCGAAGACCTCGATGGCCTCCTTCTGGCGACCGAATATCTTCACGATGTTGTGGCCGGTGAACATCTCTTCAACGTGTCCGTTCAGCAGGCCCGTGCGCTCCCACTGCCGCGAGAACTGCTTCTGAGAACGCTTCGCGATGACGATGGCCAGACCCGCGGACACCGGCACGACGATGAGCGAGATGAGCGCGAGCAGGGGGCTGATCCAGAACATCATGGCCAAGACGCCGATCAGGGTGAGGATGCTGCTGATGATCTGGCCGAGAACCTGTTGCAGCGTCTGTTGGATGTTGTCTATGTCGTTGGTCAGACGACTCAGGATGTCGCCGCGCGCGTGACTGTCGAAGTACTTGAGGGGCAGGCGGGCGATCTTGTTGTCGACGTCGCGCCGCAACCTGTAGACGGTCCGCTGGACCAACCCGGCCATGACGAAGCCCATCACCCATGACAGGAGTGCGCTGAGCACGTAGATGGCGATCACGATGATAAGCACTCTGCCGACCGCGGCGAAGTCCACGCCTTGACCCGGCCGCAGATCCATGCCGGCCAGCATCTTGGCTTTGTCTGCTTCGCCCGCGGCCTCAAGTTGGGCGATCACCTCATCTTTGGTCCAACTATCGCCGGCGGACTGGTCGATCTGCTCGGCTCAGGCCGCCGGCAACGATGTCGTTTGTGGCCTCGACCATGATCTTCGGGTGCGGCTATCTGGCCCGCCGCGCTGACGGCCGCCAGTAGAATGACCACGATGATGAGCGTGCGCTCCGGGCGCAATGTCTTGACCAGGCGTTTGAAGGAACCCTTGAAGTCCTTGGCCTTCTCTCCGGTTCCGATCAGCCCGGGAGGTCCCGGCGTCTCGTGTCCCCCGCGCGGTCCGCGGCGTGCGGACTTCGGTTCACCGGCGCCCTCTGTCCTCTGACCACCCTCGCGCGCGCTCATGCCGCCTCCTCCGCCGACAGCTGCGAGTACACGATCTCCTGGTAGGTCTCGCAGGTCTTCATGAGCTCCTCATGGGTGCCCAGACCCACTACTGTGCCCTCGTCGAGCACGATTATCTGATCGGCGTGCATGATGCTGCTGACCCTCTGGGCGACCACCAGCACCGTCGCGTCGCTCACCTCCTTCTTCAGAGCGGCGCGCAGCAGTGAGTCGGTCTTGAAGTCGAGAGCCGACAAGCTGTCGTCGAAGACGTAGATGTCCGCCTTCTTCACGAGCGCCCGGGCGATGGCCAACCTCTGCCTCTGCCCACCCGAGACATTCGTGCCCCCCTGCATGATGGGCTCCTCCAACCGCTCCGGCATGGCCTCCACAAACTCCTTGCCCTGAGCGATTTCCAGCGCCCGCCAAAGATCGTCGTCGGTGGCCTCTTCGTCACCATAGCGTAGGTTGCTCGCTACGGTTCCCGAGAAGAGGAAGGCCTTCTGGGGCACGAAGCCGATGTTCTGCCAGAGATCGGCTCGGTTCATCTGTCGTATGTCGACCCCATCGATGGTTATGAAGCCGGACGTGACGTCGTACAGACGCGGTATGAGACTTATGAGGGTGGACTTGCCGCTGCCCGTGCTGCCCACTATGGCCGTTGTCTCGCCCGGCCGCGCGGTGAACGAGATGTTGGCGAGCACAGCCGCCTCAGCCCCCGAATAGCGGAACTCCACATCTGTGAAAGTCACGACCCCCCTGCCTTTGGCGCCCCTCTCGCCGGCGGTGGCCTGCGCCGCGACCTCGGGGTCTCTTATGGTCGGCTCGACGTTCAGCACTTCTTGGACGCGACCGGCCGAGGCGGCAGCCCGGGGGATGAACGAGGCCATCATGGACGCCATGAGTATCGAGATGAGTATCTGCATGACGTACGCGATGAACGCTGTGAGGTTGCCGATGGACATCCCCAGGCTGTCCACGCGCTGCGCCCCGTACCACATGATGAAGATGGTGGAGAAGTTCATGATGCCGAACAGCGCTGGGAACATTATCGCGAACACTCGAAAGACCTTCAGGCCCACCCCTGTGAGGTCCTGGTTCGCATCCTCGAAGCGCCGCGCCTCGTAGTCGGTCCGGGCGAAGGCCCTGATAACGCGTACGCCGCTCAGGCTTTCGCGCATGACTTGGTTGAGGCGGTCGATCTTCTTCTGCATGGAGCGGAAAAGGGGGATGGCCGTGCGAAGAATCAGTCCCAGCGTCACGAGCATCACCGGGATGATGACGGCCAACGTAATCGACAGAGGTGCATCCTGGCGCAGGGCCAGTATCAGGCCACCGACGAGCATCATGGGCGCGAAGATCATGAGGCCGAGGCCTATGGCCACGACCATCTGCACCTGCTGCACGTCGTTGGTGCTCCGCGTGATCAGCGACGGGGTGCCGAAGCGGTTGATCTCCCCCTGGGAGAAGCTCTCCACCTTGCGAAAGAGAGCGGTCCTCACGTCACGGCCGAAGGCCATTGCGGCCTTGGCCCCCAGGTAAGTCCCGATGATGGTGCAGACGATCTGCAGAAGCGTCACCCCGAGCATGTAGCCGCCCACCGTCCAGATGTAGCCGGTATCGCCCGTCGTCAACGCCCCTGTCGATGATGTCGGCGTTGAGAGTGGGCAGATAGAGTGCGGTCACCGCCCGCACCAAGGTCAAGAAGAAGACCACCGCGACGGCTATCCAATAGGGCTTGAGGTATTTACCGAGGAGCCTTATCAACTGGTAGCCTCCCTTTCTGCCCGCGCTTTGGCAGGCGCGTCCTCTTCCAGCACATCCAGGGTCCTGTCGGCGAGCTCGCCCAGCAGGCGCGTGAGTTCCCGGCGATCGTCTTCTGACAGCGCCCCTATGGTGCGATTCACATATTCACTAAGGGCATGACGCTGGTCTTTGACGCGCTGCTTCCCCTCAGGGGTCAGAAACAGCCGAGTGAGGCGCCTGTCGACCTCATCGGGCCTACGCTCGACCGCCCCACTCTTTTCCAGCGTGTCAAGGATTATGCTTACGCGCGGGGCCGACAGGTGAAGCACTTCACCCAGTTCCCTCTGACTGACGCCCTCCTTTTGGCTCAGCAACGCAAGAGCGACCACTTCTGCGTGGTTGGTACCCTGCTGAGCCCCCATCTTCACCATGACCAGTCGATTGACGTGCATCATCCTGCCGAAAGCGTGAAACGCGCCGGCAGTCAATTCGTCGACGTTCTCCAGTTGCGGCCCCTTGTGCCCGCACTCCGGATCACCGGGTACTACATGCTCCAAATCTGGAGTCAATATGCCTTCTTTCGTTTTGTTAGAAACAGTTTCGCAGTAAACCATTCTCTTGTCAACCATTGGGGCCTGTGCCCGGGTTGACTAGTCGGCGGTCACCCGCTAGAGTCCTCGCATGCAAAATCCCACCGATACCACCGCTCCCCTCGCGGAGTGGCGGAGACTCAAGATCAGAGGCCGGCTCTCTCTACGAGGGGGACGACTACGCCGGTGCCCTGGTAGTAGCTGAAGAGGCTGTTGTAGCAGCCGAAGCTGCCTTCGGGCACGAGAGCCCAGAGGTAGCCTCCAGCCTCGGGGACCTCGCCCAACTCCACGAGGCCGCCGGCCGCTACGCTTCTGCGCAGGCCCTTTTCGAACGCGCGCTGGCCATTCGAGAGAAGGTCTTGTCCGCCTCAGACCCCGACCTACTTCTGTCCCTGGACAACCTGGCCAGGATCCAGATGGCGCTGGGGCGCCCGGCGGAGGCCGCAGCTCTATACGAACGCGAGATGACCGGCCTCGAGGCTGGTCTGGGCCGCGACCATCTGAGCCTCTCCAACTGTCTGGACGACCTTTCGCGGGCGAAAGAGGCGCTCGGCGACCTCGCCGAGGCCCTGACTCTTGCCGAGCGTGCTCTAGAGGTGCGCGAGACAGCCCTGGGCACGGAGCATGAGCGCATAGCCTTAAGCTTCGACCGCTTGGGCGATGTCCTTCTCGCCCAAGGTGGGACCGCCAGGGCGCGGGAACTGTACGAGCGTGCCCTAGACGCTAGAGAGAGGATCTACGGCACAGACAGCGCGCACGTGACTATCAGCCTGGACCGGTTGGCCGCGCTTCACACCGCGCAACGCGACTTCGCTGAAGCCGAAGCCGCTCATCAACGCGCCCTCGCACTCAGGGAGAAGACCCTCGGGGCCACCGACGTGCAAGTTGCGCTGAGCGCTCAGGGCTTGGCCGATGTCTATCGGGTCCAGGACAAGTACGTGGCAGCCGAGCCCCTTTATGAGCGCGCTCTCTCCATCAGGGAGACCGCGCTTGGCGCGGAACACCCTCTGGTAGCCGAGACCCTGGCTTCTTTCGCGCTCCTCCGGCGGGCCCAAGGCCGAGTATCGGAGGCTGAAGCTCTTCACCGCAGGGCCATAGCAGTACGCGAGACCGCGTTCGGGCCCGAGCACCCTCTGGTCGCGGCCAGCCTCTCCTACCTCGCCTACCTCTGCCGCACTCAAGATCGGTTCGACGAAGCCGAGGAGCTCTTCAAGAAGGCTCTCGCGTTGCGAGAGAAGCTCCTTGGTGATAGCCATCCAGACGTGGCCACCGCTCTCGCCAACCTAGCTGAGCTCTACTACACCCTCGGCCGGCATGAATTGGCTGCGCCCTTGTACGAGCGGGCCCTCGCACTCGGGGAGAGCTCCTTTGGACCCGACAACCCACAGTTGGCTTTGGTCTTGAACAACTCTGCCGTGCTTCTCTCGGTGCAGGGCAAGTACGAGGCGGCCGAGCCCCTCTACAACCGCGCCCTGGAGATCAGAGAGAGGCTCTTCGGTCCGGACCATCCTGAGGTGGCTATCACCCTGGGCAATCTGGCCGTGATGTACGACGAGCAATCTCGCTACGCCGAATCGGAGCCTCTCCACAGAAGAGCGCTGGAGATCAGGGAGCATGCGCTGGGATCCGACCACCCCATGGTGGCCACAAGCCTTCAGAACCTCGCAGAGGTGGAGATCGCGCAAGGCAGGTACGAGGAGGCCGAGAGACACTGCGACAGGGCCCTGGCCATCGCCGAGAAACACTTGGGAGCGGACCATCCGGACGTCGCGCTGATCCTCACCGATCTGGCGGCCATCTACCGCGAGACTGGTCGAGCCGACAAGGCTGCGCATGTCAGAGACTCGCGCCGAGACCATCCGTGCCGCGAACCCGTAGGGTCCGCGGCCCAGCCTACCCGAAAGCCACCAGCAACTGGCCCTTGGTGGCCTGATCGCCTTTGTTGACCAGCACGGCCGCGATGGTCGCCTGTTTGGGAGAATGCAGTTCGTTCTCCATCTTCATGGCCTCTAGTATGAGCACCAGATCGCCCTCTTTGACCGTGTCACCGACCTTGACCTTGATGTCCGCGATCTTGCCCGGCACCGGTGCGAAGATGCCGTCTGTGTACTCTTCGACAGCCTTGGCCGCCGGCGCCGCAGAGGCCACAGGCGCGGGCGCCGCGTTCTGAGGCCCGCCCTTGGCGATGTCTTTCACCGTCACGGGCACCCTTTCGCCATCCAGCTCCAGAACGAACTCGGTGGGAGCCCCATCTTTGCCGTCGGTGCGCTTGACCACCCGCACCTCGTGGGTCTTGTCGCCCACCTGCACCGTGCGCCGCTCTTTGCCGGCACCGCTCACCTTCGTCTTGAAAGACTTGCCGTCTATGACCACCGAGCCGTCGGCGGCCGCTTCTACCTGGCGTTCGGCGCTGTCGATATCGATCTTGAACTTCACCGGGCTACCTCCGCTGAAGGGCGCGCGCTGCGATGAGGTCGCGCCGTCCGGCGGCGGCCCAAGCAGAGCCAGGCGCCGCAAGTGGACAGGGTTGTATGCGGCCACCAGTCTGAGCAACTTCGACCTGGCCAGGCTGAGCCGCCGGCTGCGCGGCGGCCAGCGCCGCCTCGCTTTGCACGCCCAAAAGGTCGGCCACAGCCGCCACCACAGCGGCGCGCTCCTCGGCCGGGCGCTCCTTGCGGTCACGCCGGGCGAAGAACTCCAGCGCCACCTGCGGGAACAGGGCGTACGAGATAAGGTCTTCTTCTGTGTACTTGAGCCCCAGCTCATCCAGCTCGGCCTTGCGCTTGGGGAGTTCCGGCTCGAGTAGGTCGGCGGGACGCACGGTGATGGGCTGCTCGTCTCCGATGCACAGCTTCTGCACCTCGGGGTCCACCGGTGCCGGGGATCGTCCGTAGAACCCCTGCATGTAGGCCTTGCTCTCTTTGGTGATCATCTTGTAGCGCCCCATGAGCACGTTGAGCGTCGCCTGAGTGCCGACGATCTGCGAGGTGGGCGTCACCAGAGGCGGATAGCCGAACTCCTTGCGGACCCTCGGCACCTCCTCCATCACTTCAGACATCTTCTCCAGGTGCCCCTGCTCCTTGAGCTGCGAGGACAGATTGGAGATCATTCCCCCGGGTATCTGCCACATGAGCACTGCCGGGTCCACGGCTGTGAAGGCGCTCTCGTAGGCCGAGTAGTCCTTGCGGATGTCACGGAAGTACTCCGAGATCTCTTTCAGCAGGCCAATGTCTATGCCGGTATCGCGGTCGGTGCCGTGGAACACGGCCACCATGGACTCTGTCGGCGGGTGTGAGGTGCCCATGGACATAGACGAGATCGCACAGTCCAGGATGTCGGCGCCCGCTTCGACTGCTTTGAGGTACGACATCGACGCCATACCCGAAGTGTAGTGGCAGTGCAGGTGGACGAGGACCTCGGGATAACTCTGCTTCAAGGCGCTGACCAACTCGTAGGAGTCCTTGGGATCGAGCAGGCCGGCCATGTCTTTGATGCAGATGCTCTGCGCCCCCATCCTCACCAACTCACCCGCGTACTTGGTGAACACCGGCACGTTGTGGACCGGGCTCTTGGTGTAGCTGATAGTGCCCTCGACCCACTTGCCGTTCTCTTTGACCGCGGCAATGGCCGCTTCGAGGTTGCGCGGGTCGTTGACGGCGTCGAACACCCGGAACACGTCCACGCCCGCCGCTGCGGCCAAGCGCACGAACTCGTGCACCACATCGTCGGCGAAGTTGCGGTAGCCCACCACGTTCTGGCCTCGCAGCAGCATCTGCAGCCTGGTGTCGGGCATGGCGGTCTTCAGTTTCCTCACCCGCTCCCAGGGATCTTCGTTCAAGAACCTCATCATCGAGTCGAAAGTGGCCCCGCCCCAGACTTCCAGGGACCAGTATCCGACCTTGTTGAGTTTCTCCGCGATGGGGAGCATGTCCTCAGTGCGCATGCGTGTCGCCAGCAGTGACTGGTGCGCATCGCGAAGGACCACGTCGGTTATGTAGACAGGGTTCTTCTTAGAGGTCGGCATCAGCTGGCCTCCTTCACTTTCGAGTTGGTCACAAGGGGATATTGCCGTGCTTCTTGGCCGGACGGCTGTCGCGTTTGTAGATAGAAGCCTCGAGCGCGGCTACCAGCCGAGGCCGGCTGGTCGCGGGCTCGATTATGTCGTCAAGATGCCCTGCCCTCGCCGCGGCGTAGAGAGCCTGAGAGTCGCCTCCCACTACTCCCACGACAGCTGAAGGCCAGGCGCAACAGAAGTCTGCCCCAAGGCCCTTGGGGCACATGATCGCAAAGCCCTCGCCCAAAGCCCGCCCGACGATGAGGCTCAACTTGGGCACAGTAGCTTCCGCGAACGCATACATGAGTCGAGCGCCTGCCCCTAGTAGGCGGCCCGGCGCCTGTTCCTGGGCAGAAGAGCACCCTGGCGTGTCGACAAAGACGACCAAGGGAAGATTGAAGGCGTCACAGAGTCGGACGAAGCGTGCTCCCTTGGCAGCCGCATCCGTGTCCAGACGCCCTTCAGCCTCGGTGTGTTGATTGGCCACCACACCCACCGACCGGCCCCCCAGCCGGGCGAAACCGACCACGAGGCTCTTGCCCCAAACGGGCGATATCTCGAGCAGCGAGTCCCTGTCCAGGACCCGTCCGATGACTTCACGTATGTCTTGCGGTGCGTCGCCGCCGGCGAATGCCTGAAGCTCGTCGTCCATGCGATCCACGGGGTCCACAGTGTCTGAAAGTGGGACGTCGTCGAGATTGTCCTGAGGCAGGTACGACAGCAGTCTGCGCACCATCTCCAGGCATTTCTCCTCGTCGTCCGCCGCCAGATGGACCGCGCCGTCTTGCTCGCTGAGCACCCTAGCGCCGCCCAGGCTCTCAAGGGCTTCGCCGCCGCGTCTCGGACCGCGCAGTCGGCAGCAGCCTGCCCTGGCCCTTGACCATCACCACCACATCGGACAGAGCTGGAGCGAACGCCGCCGCACCACCGACCGGGCCCATTACGGCAGCGATCTGCGGTACGACGCCTGAAGCGAGCACCTTGCGAAGCAGAAGACCGGAGTGGGCGCCGAGTGCCCCAGCTTCCTCGCCGGTGGCTCCGTCATAGATTCCCACGAGGGGCGCGCCATTGGTGAGGGCCAAGTCAATGACCTTAGTGAGCTTATTCACATACTCCGCGCCCAGTGAGCCCTCGGAAGCCTCTGGGTCCAGCGAGAAGACGTAGACGTCACGACCACCTACCAGGCCATGACCGGTCACCACGCCTGCTACAAACACATCGAGCTCGACGAAACTGTCGGGGTCGCAAAGGCGCTCTATCCGCTCGCGCGCGCTGCCGGTGCCCTGCCGGCGGCGGGCTGCGATCTTCTCGGGCCCTCCGCTCTGACGAGCTTCTTTCTTCTTTTGGCGCAGCTCTTTGGTTCTGTCCTCGGCGCTCATGTCTGGCACGCTCCGCCTGTTGGCTGTCGTCTTCGTTCCAACCGACCTTGTCCGGCAGTCAGCCGTGCTATGTTACGGTCTAGCACCACCGAGGGCAAGGGGAGGCAAGATGAGACTGCCGGCCGAAGAGCACTCCACCAAGTCATCCATGGTATTTGCCTGCATCATGCTGGTTATCGTCGTGCTTTCGTCGACGCTTTTGGGATGCGGCGGAGCCGCGAGCCAGACCGGAGAGTCTACTCTGACCGTCACCTCTGACGACGACGGCGGAGGCTCCTACGAGGCCGTGGCCTTCTCCACCGAAGACGGGCTGACGTTGAGCGGGAGGCTGTACGGTTCGGGTGGCAGCGGGGTGCTCCTCTGCCACATGTACCCCGCCGACCAGACCAGCTGGAGCACGCAGGCCGGCAAGCTGGCCGAGCAAGGCTACTTGGTACTTACCTTCGACTTCCGCGGATACGGGGCCTCGCAGGGAGAAAAGGACTTTCAGTACCTGGACCGTGATGTCACCGCCGCCGTTCAGCATCTTCGCGAGGCGGGTGCTCAAGAGATCGTGCTGGTCGGCGCCTCTATGGGCGGCACCGCTTGTCTCAAGGCCGCCGCGCAGTTGCAGACCCTATCCTCCGTCCGCATCGCAGGGGTGGCGACGTTCTCGGCGCCCGTGGAGTTCAACGGCCTCTCTGCCCGCGAGACGGTGCCCACTATCGTTCTGCCCATGATGTTCGTAGCCGCCGAGGAGGACGAAGGAGCCGAAGGGGCTCGTGAGCTGCAGTCGCTCTCGGGCGGCGCCGGAGCGCTGACCATCCTCCCCGGTTCCGACCACGGGACGGACCTCTTCTCCGGTTCGCAGGCCGCGAGTGCAGAGCAACTGCTCCTGGGTTTCGTACGCCAGAACCTCACGGGGAGTCTATAGGCAGGCGCACGGGGCCGGTAGCCCTGGCGCACGGGCAACCACACCCGGCGCTTTTCGCCTACTATGTGCACGCTGGTACTGACCACGACCAACAGCCTAGGGGGACAACAGATGCAGTCGAGCCAGTGCTCCACCATGACCAGGAACCTGCGACTTACGAGACCGGCACTCAGTCTTGTCTTGTTGGTGAGCTTGGTCTTGTTCGCAATCGCGCTCTCGGGCTGTGGCGGCAAGCTCGCCACCTATACCGACCCCGACTTCGGCTTCTCGTTTCAGTACGACGATTCCTGGCAGCTCCGGCATCTGGCGGCCTCTGAACTGAACGAGGGAGTGTCGAAGTCTGTGGAGATCTTCGACCCGCGCGGTAGTGACGCGGGCGACGAATCCACCTTCGATTCGTTGGCCGTAGATGTGATCGAACTCGACCCTGCCGCCGACGTGACCATGGAGATGATGACCACCGAGTTCGACAGCTACCTGCAAGCGGGCATGGCCGCGGACCCAAGCACGAAAGTGACCGAACAACCGACAGCCACGACCGTCGGCGGCATGCCATGCCTCAGGGCCACGTACACATTCACCTACGCCGGCACCGAGGTGCGCTGCACTGAGTACTGGATACTTGGCGCGGACGGCATCGCCTACTCGCTCTACACGCAGTCCAGCTTCAAGAACTGGGATGGCAACGGCGCGGTGTTCACCACTTTCGTGGACAGCTTCAAGGCCGCCGGCAGCGCCGCCGACACCGCTACCACGCAGGCGAAGTAGCACCGGCTCATACACCTGCTGTGCTCGGGGCGGGAGGCTTGAAGCCTCCCGCCCCGTTCTGTTCTAGTCGCCTGCTACGACCTCATACTTCAGACCAGTGACGTCGACATCCGCGGGCGCATCGAAGCAGTACGTCAGCTGTACTTCCATGCCCGAATCGAGGACCACTTCCCTGGCCCTCTTAGACCCCGGAAGCAGGGCGTCGAACACCTCCGCCGTAGAGAGCCGCTCTCCACTCTCGTCGTACAACCGCAGCGAGTAGCCGGCCGGCGTACTCGGGTCTTCGCCTGCGTTCGCTACATACATGGTGACGACCACGAAGACCCGGCCTTCTCCAGCCTGCCCGGCGCTTGTGGTCAGACTGTGCACCTGTTCGACAGCCAGGGGCGACCAGGTCATGGCATCAACGCGCACGGTCTTGTCCAAGTCCTGCCTCGCTCCTTGCGTTGGAGTGGGCACCCAGAAGGAGGTGGTGCGATACCACTGCCCGTCTTGCAGTGTCCAGGTGACCGCGTCCAGGCTGCTGGTCGGCGTGCCCTCCCAGCCGGTGAGCTTGTTCATCACCAGCACCACCGCGTGTCCCCCCACTCCGTCGGCGCTGATGCTCACTATGCGCTCGAAATCCCGCCGAGCGATCACTTCCGAGGACCCTGGCCCCGCCGACCACATCTGTTGGTACTCGGCCGCCCTCGTCTGGGCGTTCTCCCGCGGCCAGAGATAAGTCGCTATCTCCGCGGTCATGTCGGCGCCGCTGTCCTGTATGGACCCTATCAGTGCCGCCCAGGACTGCACTCGAGCCTCGAGGGCGGCCTGCTGGTCCGGCGGCAGTGTGACTTCAGTCGTCGCGCTGGACGGCACTGTGGTGACAGTCTCACTACCGGTGCCGCCACACCCACCCATGAATATGGCCAGGGTCGCGCCGACGAGGAAGGTGACGAAGAAGATGGCTCTATTCACGAAAACCTCCGCCTGCTCAGCTCGATGATAGTCACGGGTGATAGGAGCCGGTGGAGGGACTTGAACCCCTAACCTGCTGATTACAAATCAGCTGCTCTACCAATTGAGCTACACCGGCCCGAGATGCGCGACCGCCTCAGCCGGCCACGGCCGGCGGCGTCACGCGTCGCCCGGTGATTTTAGCAGCGCCTACGCGAGCGCGCGCCTGTTACAGCAGGACGCGCCGGCTCTCCAGGTGTTGAGTCACTTTGCGCTTGACGCGCTGGAGTGCGTTGTCCACGGTCTTGGTGTCGTGACCGATGAGGTCGGCGATGGCCTCGTAGGAGTTGCCCTCAAGGTAGTACTTGAGCACTTGCGACTCCAGCGGACTCAGGAACCTGAGCAGGCAGTCTGTGAGGCTGGAGACCTCCTCAGAGCTGATCACCTGCTGGACCGGGTCGCTGCTGCGTCCAGACGGGATGATGTCGGCCAGAGTCCGGCTCTCGTAGTCAGAGCTGGATGGCGAGTGGCTGAAGCTCAGATAGGTGTTCAGCGGCACGTGCTTCTGGCGCGACGCTGTCTTGATGGCCGTGATGATCTGCCGGGTGACGCACAGTTCGGCGAAGCTACGAAATGAAGTGTTGCGCCCGTACTCGTAGTCGCGGATGGCCTTGTACAGCCCGATGTAGCCTTCCTGGATAAGATCGTCCCCGTCCCCACCAGCGAGGAAGTAGCAGTTCGCCTTCAGGCGCACGAACTGCCGGTAGCGCACCAACACTTTCCTGGTTGCGTCGGTATCACCGGCTTTTGCGTACGAGACCAGCTCCTCGTCGCTGGGTTCCACTCCCGGCCGTTCGGCCGTCTTCCAAGCATAAGCTACACTGCCCATCGCGTTTCCCTCCCGGTCCGCGGTTGCAGGGCAGGTCAAGTACCATGGGCTTGGCTAATTCGGCTTCTTCTTCTCCTCGTGTTGTGCCGAGAGGTTCTCTCGCAACACCTTGAGCCGATCCACCGTACCAGGGTCTATCCTGTCCTCGATCCGATGACTCATTGTAATGCAATCTTGAGAAATTGCAATCCTTTTTGTGTGTTCTTGCAATTCTCCGGCGAATTGGCGCGAGGACTGGCGAATAACGTTGGGCCGAAAAGTCGTCTGCTGCAGCTGATAATCGGAAGTAACGACCACAACACTGTCTCCCTGGCTGATATTGAAGGCCTCCCTTTCGATTATGCTGTCGGCGGAACGCGCAAACGATCCGAAATAGACCTCCACATTCCTGGTTGCACTCTCCTGCTTTTGCAACATCTGAGAGTGTGCGTCGAATACAATGATGGCCCGATCGGAGCTACCGCCCATGTAGCTGGCTATGCGATCCACCAAACGAGTCCGCTCGTCCTCGAGGTCGACACGCTGGTTGTGGCCGAGTATCTGGTGAAGCAGGTTGTAGCCGTCGATGAGATAGACGCTCATCGCTCCGCCAACCGCCGCTGCCGCAGAGCCTCGTAGAGCAGCACACCCGCGGATACGCTGACGTTCAAAGACTCGACCTGCCCGACCAGCGGCAGGCTCACCATCACATCGCAAAGGGTGCTGACCCTCCGTCCCAGACCTTGGCCCTCGGAGCCCAAGACGAAGCAGGTGGGATATCTGTAGTCCTGAGCGGTATAGTCGCTGTCGGCTTCCGCGGCCGCGCCGTAGATCCAGAAGCCGCGCTCCTTGGCGGCGGCGAGAAAGTCGGACAGGTTGCGTACCTGAGCGACAGCGGCGTGCTCGGTGGCGCCCGCCGACGACTTGACCACCGTCCCGGTGACCTCCGCCGCCCGGTGCCGCATGATCGCCACTCCCGCGCCGGACGCCTCCGCGCTCCGGATGATGGCCCCCAGATTGTGCGGGTCTTGCACCTCGTCCAGCGCCACTATGAGCGTGAACTGAGCAAGCAGCTGCTCCGCGTCTACGTAAGGATAGGGGTCCACCTCTGCCGCCACGCCCTGATGATCTGGAGTGCGCAGCCGGGCGGTGAGGTCCCTGTAGGTGAGGCGCGTGAAACTAGGGGTCCCGCCCTTGGCTTCCCGGCACCAGTCCCTTACCGCCTGCTCCAGGCCGGCTTGCTCGTCACCGGCATCACTCGCGGCCAGCAGGATGCCGCGGACGCGGCGCCTGCCGCGCAGGGCTTCGCGAACGGCGTTGCGGCCATAGATGAGGTCTGGGCCCTGAGTCTCCGCAGCCTGCGCGTGCGGATCCACGCGTCTGTCGCGCGCCGCGCCGTGCGGCGGCGCCTCCGGACGCCGGGAGTCACCCCTGCCACTCCCGGGACGGGCGCCCGGTGCCGCGCGACGCGCGCCCCCGGGCGCGGGCCTATCGGACTTTGAGTACCTTGAACCCACCAGCGACGTCCCGTACTTCGTAGCCTCTCTCAGCTAGGGCCGACCGCAAAGCGTCGGCCCGGGCGTAGTCACCCGCGGCTCGGCACTGCTGCCGCTCTTCGGCCATCTGGGTCACGTCGGCCGGCACCGTGTCTTCTCCACCCGCCGTGGCGTCCAGCCCCAGGACGTGCACCATCTCAGTCATCTCACTCCGCACCTGCCTGGCCACGTCGGACGACAGCTCCTCTGCGTCCAAAGCGGTGTTCATCTCACGGGCGAGCCCGAAGACTTCAGCCAGCGCCGCGGCCGTGTTCAGATCGTCGGCCAGCGCTTCGGCGAAGGCCCGGCGCCGTGCCGCCAACTTGTCCAAGAAAGCCGCCCCCGCGGCGGCGTCACCCGCCTGTCCGGCGCCGGCCACGTCGGCCAGTCTGCGGAACACGTTGCGCAGCCGCTCGACCTGCAAGCCGCTCTCGGCCAGCAGGTCACCACTGAACTCCAGGGGGCTGCGGTAGTGGCTGCCCAGGAAGGCCGCGATGAGGGCCTCGGGGCTGTGCTTGTCCAGAACATCCCGCAGAGTGAGGATGTTGCCCAGACTCTTAGACATCTTGACCTCGGTGAGATTGAGCATGCCGTTGTGCATCCAGAAGCGCACGAAGGGCTGGTCCAGTGCACCTTCGGCCTGAGCTATCTCGTTCTCGTGGTGCGGGAAGATGAGATCCCTGCCCCCGCCGTGGATGTCGAAGCCCGCTCCCAGATACTTCAGACTCATGGCCGAGCATTCGATGTGCCAACCCGGGCGTCCCAAGCCCCAGGGGCTCTCCCACGAGGGCTCGCCTTCTTTCGCGCCCTTCCAGAGCGCGAAGTCCAGCGGGTCGGCCTTGATTTCGTCCACCTCGATGCGGGCTCCGTGCCGCATCTCGGCCACCTGCTGCTTGGAGAGCTTCCCATACTCAGCGAAGCTGTCCACCTTGAAGTAGACATCCGGGCCCGCCTGATAGGCGTGGCCCCGCTCCACCAGATCGGCTATAAGCTCGATGATCTCTTGGATGTGCTCGGTCGCCAGCGGCTCCACGTCCGGACGGCCCAAGCCCAGCCGATCGGTGTCTTCACGATAGGCTTGGGCGAAACCGGCCGCCACCTCGCTCCAGGGGCGCCCCTCTTTGAGCCCCTTCTGGATGATGCGGTCGTCTATGTCGGTTATGTTCTCTACCAGCGTGACTCCGTAGCCCAGAGATTCGAAGTAGCGCTTGGCCACCATGGAGATCACATACGGCCGCGCATTGCCCACGTGCACGTAGTTGTAGACGGTGGGGCCGCAGAAGTACATGGTCACGCGGTCTTTGTCGCGCGGCACGAACTCCTTCTTCTCTTGGCTCAGCGAGTCATACAGACGCATGCAGCTCATCCTTTCCGCTCTACGAGCGCCACTGCCTGGGCGACGATGCCTTCTCTCCGCCCCGTGAAACCCATCGTCTCAGTGGTCGTACCGCGCACGCCCACCTGTTCGATATCTACCCCCATCGCCGCCGCCAACCGCTCGCGTATGGCCTGCCTGTGCGGGGCCACCCTCGGTTCTTCGCAGATCACGACGGCGTCGACGTTGACCACCTGCCATCCGCCTTTCTGCAGCAGCGCTACCACCGAGCCGAGCAACTTGCTGCTGTCGGCGCCCTCGAAGGCTGGGTCGTCATCCGGGAACAGAGCGCCTATGTCTTCCAGACCGGCGGCGCCCAGGAGCGCGTCCATTATCGCGTGGGTGAGAACGTCGGCATCGCTGTGACCGTCAAGGCCGTCATGTTCTCTAAGCCGCACCCCACCGAGCACCAGAGCCCTCTCCGGGGCGAACCGGTGAGCGTCCAGGCCCATGCCTACCCTGAGTGTTGTCGCCTCGCTACCCATGACCCGCTCCCGCCGATCGTCCGGCCTAGGGGCCGGTGTCTTCTCGCTACTGTCTCCGCTCCGCCAGGATGCTCTCGGCGCGACGGAGGTCGGAGCGCTCGGTGATCTTCATGTTCTCCGCGGAGCCCTCGACTACCTTCACCCTGCCCCCCAGCAGTTCCACCAGCGAGGAGTCGTCAGTGGCCGCCAGAAGGACGTCTTCCGCCTGCTCGTAGGCCGCCATCAGGGCATGCCACCTAAACACCTGGGGAGTCTGGGCCCGCCAGAGCGAACGCCTGTCGAGCGTCCCGGTGATGCTTCCCTGCGCGTCCACTGACTTGATGGTATCGACGCTGGGGATAGCGAGCACCGCTCCGTCCAGAGCGGAGTCCGCCACCAGAGCGTCCACCACGCGGGCCACCTCTTCGCAGGTGACGAGTGGACGGGCTCCGTCGTGTACCCCCACCAAGTCCCAGGTCCCAAGCTCAGCCAGCGCCCGCAGACCGTTCTGCACCGAAAGCGCCCGTTCGGCTCCGCCAGGCGTCACTGCCACCACTTTGTCTATGCGCTCTCGCGCCACCTCGACACGGCAGTACTCCAGCTCTTCGGGGTTCACCACCACCACGAGGGCATCGACCTGGTCGCAACCGCTGAGCGCCGTGAGCGTCCGTTGCAGCATGGGTATGCCAAGCAAGGGCACGTACTGCTTGGGAAGCCGCGACTCGAAACGCACGCCCTTACCGGCTGCAGTGACCACCAGCGCAAGACGGACACCCTGGCCGTCCATGTATTCACTCCGTTCTACGACGGCACCAGCCTGGCGAAGACCATCTTGCCCGACGGATTCTGCAGGACAGAGGTCACCTCCGCCTGGACATCGTCGCCGACCCGCTTCCCGCCCCCTTCAACTACCACCATGGTGCCGTCATCCAGATAGGCTACGCCTTGGTCTTCCTCTTTGCCTTCGCGCAGCACCCGCACCTTCAGAGTCTCGCCGGGGATCACCGCCATCTTCATGGCATAGCCCAGCTCGTTGAGGTTGAGCACCTCGACCCCTTGGATCTGGCACACCTTATTGAGGTTGTAGTCGATGGTGAGTATGCAGGCCTTGATCTCTTTGGCCAGCTTGATGAGCTTAGCGTCGACCTCGGCCACCGAGGGGAAGTCTCTCTCCACTATGCTCACCCGCTCGACGGCGTGCTGCAACTGATGCACGGTGTCCAGTCCCCTCCGGCCCCGGGTCCTCTTACTCGGCTCTCCCGAGTCGGCTATAGACTGCAGCTCCTCGAGTACGAAGCTCGGCACGACGATCTCGCCCTCGATGAACCCCATCTCGGCCAGAGCGCCGATGCGGCCGTCGATTATGGCAGACGTGTCCAGCACCTTCGGACGCAAGAACTCCTTCTCGCCCGGATGTTTGAGCAGACCCTTGAAGCCCAGAACACGAGCTAGATCTGTGTGCCGTTTGTATCCCAGGTAGGCGAACAGATAGCCGCTGATCGCGTAGAGGACCGGAAGAAGGTATGGACCCGCCACGGGTAGGTCTTTAAGGGACAACCCCCCCAGAGCGGCGATGGCAAGTCCTATCAACAGACCCAGGCTGGTGAAGATGAGTCCACTGGCCGTGACCAGCGAGGTAGACCTGTCTAGCCGCCGCCCCAGCTTGGTGACGGCCTTGCCCAGCAGGTGCCCTATGAAGAACCCCACGATCGCGGCCACCAGCACCGCAGCCGTGACGCAGACTCCATAGAGCCCCGAGTCCAGATTGGCCTTGGGCAGAAAACGAGTGCTGATGACGTAGCCGGCTATGCCCGCCACCAACGCCATGACCAGTCGAAGCGCCACTACCATCGCGTCACCCCTTCGCATAGCTCGGGCGACGGGCACAGACCTCGGAGAGGATGCCGTCCAAGAAGGAGAGCGCATCGTCTTCGCGCATCTCTTTTGCGAACATGAGTTCCGAGGCAAGGATGCGTTTCACCTTGCCGAACATCTGCTTCTCGCCGGTGGAGAGGCCCATCTCGTGGTCCCGCAAAGCCAGGTTGCGCACGACGTCGGCCATCTCGAGGATATCCCCGGTCTTGATCTTGTCCCGATTGTGCTTCACGCGGCGATTCCAGTTGAGCGGCATCTTGGTCGCGTCCTCGCGCAACACCCCCACGACCTCTTCGACCATGGGCTTGGAGATCACCGGCCTCAACCCCGCCTTGTCTGACCCGTCGACGGGCACCATGACAGTCATCTCGTTGCCGATGACTCGGATGCGATAGAAGCGGCGGCGCTCGCCCAGGAACTCCTGCTCGACCACCTCAGCTATGCGGCCCGCCCCATGACCGGGATAGAACACTGTGTCCCCTATGTTGAACGTCACCTGTCCCGCTCCGTGAGGTCGAAGTCTTGTAGACGCAGCAGTCCCTCATTGATGCACCTCGCGCGCTCGGGGCCGACCCCGTCCAACGCCGCCAGTTCGTCAATGGGCGCCTTCAGGATCGCGTGCAGATCGTCGAAATGCGTCAGCACCGCGGCCACGGCCTCCTGGTTGACACGAGGGATCTTCTGCAGCATTCGCAGTCCTCGAGGCCGCACGTGTGTCTCAAGAATATTGTCGCTGGGGGCGTAACCGAGAATGATCCCGATGCTCTCCAGCGAGATCAACTCGTCTGAGGGCATCTCCACCAAGGCCTCTCGCGCAGTCTCCAAACGCTCCGGGGTCGGGTCGGACAGGTAGTCGGCCAGCACCGCCGTGCGATCGTCGCGCACGTTGCGAAGCAACTCTTCCATCTGCATTTCGACCAGGCGCCCCTCGGTCCCCAGTTCGATCATGTAGCGCTCGATAAGATGCGACAGGGTCAAGACCATCTCGATGCGCTGCAGCACGGTGGCAACGTCAAAGAGAGTCGCCCTCTCCTGGAACTCCAACACCGAGAGAGTAGCCGTGACCTGGTTGAGCCTGTGTTTGAAGCGCTCCAGCGTCTGAAGAGCCTGGTCGGCCTTGCTGAGAACCACGCGGATGGGATCCATTATGTAGCGGATGCTGTCTACGTATACCGAGACCACGTCCCGCGAAGCCGAGATGGAGATGGCCACGCAGCCCAACTGCTTGGCGACGCGCTCGGCGGTGCGATGCCTGGTGCCGGTCTCCTGGGAGTCGATGCTGGCATCGGGCATGAGTTGCACGTTGGCGTGGATTATGTGACTGCCTGTCTGGTCGAGCAATATGGCGCCGTCCATCTTCGCCAGCTCATAGAGGATCATGGGGCGCAGAGAGACATCTATGTCGATGCCGCCCGAGATGATGGGTTTGATCGCTTCTTCTTCGGCGAACACCAGAAGCGCGCCCGTCCGGGCCCGCACGATGTTCTCGATGGCCTCACGCAAGAGCGTGCCCGGGGCGATCATCTGCAGGGCCGCGACCAGTTGCGAGTCCATAATCGCCAATCGATCTCCAAGCCGCTTAGTCACTGCCGCTCCTCGCTGTAGCAAACTTGACGGCCTGTGCCACGTCGGTGACCGCTTCGAACCTCAGTCCCGCCGGCACTTTCCCGTTTGCAGAGTACTCTTCTGCGTTCTTGGCGGGGACCAAGATCTGGGAGAAACCCCGCCGTACCAACTCCTGTATGCGTTTGTCCCCGGAAAGCACATAGCGCACCTTACCCGTGAGACTCACCTCGCCGAACCCGGCGACACCCTGCCCGCCGCTGCCGTCCCGCCAAGCCGAGGCTATCGCCATGGCCACCGCGAGGTCGGCCGCGGGGTCCTCCAGAGCCAGACCTCCTGCTACGTTAACAAATATGTCGCATTTGAACAGGGGCAGCCGCGCCCTGCGGTTGAGCACGGCCACGATCATGGCCAGCCGGTTGCGGTCTACCCCCCGTGCCACCCGCTGCGGCATGGTCGAGATTACTGGGCGCGACCAGAGCCTGCACTTCGGCCAGAAGGCAGCGACTGCCCTCCATGACCGGCACTACCACCGAGCCCGAACGCAGGTCGCCCTCTTCCAAGAACACGGACGCCGGATCGGGCACCTCCACCAACCCCTGTTCGGCCATCTGGAACACTCCGACTTCGTTGGTGGAGCCGAAGCGATTCTTGACCGCCCTCAGGATGCGGAACGGCTGTGCCTTCTCCCCTTCGAACGAAAGAACGGCGTCGACCATGTGCTCCAGCACCCGCGGCCCGGCTAGTTCTCCCTCTTTGGTCACATGGCCCACCAACACCAAGGCGATGCCGTTGTCTTTGGCCACACGCAGGAGCTGTGCGGTGGCCTCTTTGATCTGCGCCACTGAGCCGGGGGTGGAGCCTACCTCCTCCGACCACAGAGTCTGCACCGAGTCCACCACACACACGGCCGGCTTCAGTTGCTCCAGCGCGCGCACCAGAGCCTCGGTCTGGGTCTCCGGCAGGAGGCGGAGCCTACTGGCCTCGCCGCCCAGCCGGACGCTCCGCAACTTCACCTGAGACGACGACTCTTCGCCCGAGATGAGCAGCGCCGAAAGCCCCCGCGACTCCATGCTGAGAAGGGCCTGCAGGAGCAAGGTACTCTTGCCCACACCGGGCTCGCCCCCCACCAGCACCACCGACCCTCCCACCAGGCCACCCCCAAGCACCCGGTTGAACTCCGCGAGCCCCGTGTCTATGCGTACCTGCGAGCCGGGGTCTACGTCAGCCAGGTGGATGGGTGCGGGCGCCGCCACGGGCGGCGCCGCGCGCCGGGGTCCGGGACCGGCGGGTGCCGCCTCTTCGATTATGGTGTTCCACTGGCCGCAGCCCGGGCAGCGTCCGAGCCAGCCCGGAGACTGATATCCGCATTCCTGACAGGTGAACGAGCTGGTGCGGCGCGCCACGCGCGCCTATTTCGTCTCGTCGGCTACTAGGACGTCGGGGGCTCCCTGGACTACCTCGCTTATGACCAGGTGATCATCCTCGCGGTCCAAGATGACCGTGCTGCCCCGCGGGAACTTGCCCGACAACACCTCTTCTGCCAGCAGGTCTTCGACATGCCTCTGGATGGCCCGGCGCAGAGGCCTGGCCCCCATGGCCGGGTCGTAGCCCTCGTCGACCAGCAGCTCGCGAGCCGTGGCCGTGAGAGCCACCCCGATCTCGCGCTCTTTGAGTTGGTCTTCGACCCTGGCCATGACCAGGGCCACGATCTCCGTGATCTCTTCGCGCGATAGCTTGCGAAAGACTATTACCTCATCGACGCGGTTGAGGAACTCCGGACGGAACACCGTCTTGAGCTCGGCGGTCACGCGGGTCTTCATCTCGTCGTACTCCAGGCCGCCGTCGGCCACCGGCTCCCCGAAACCAAGGACTTGCCCTTTAGAGATAGTGGCAGCGCCGATGTTGGAGGTCATGATGATTATGGCGTTACGGAAGTCCACCGACCGACCCTGCGAGTCGGTAAGGCGGCCGTCTTCGAGTATCTGCAGCAGGATGTTGAACACATCGGGGTGTGCCTTCTCGATCTCGTCCAGTAGCACCACCGAATAGGGCCGGCGGCGCACCATCTCCGTGAGTTGACCGCCCTCGTCGTACCCGACGTAGCCGGGCGGCGAGCCCACCAAGCGACTGACCGCGTGCTTTTCCATGAACTCCGACATGTCCACCTGGATGAGAGCCGACTCTTCGCCGAACAGGAACTCCGCCAAGGTGCGCGCGAGCTCGGTCTTGCCCACTCCCGAGGGACCCAGGAAGATGAACGAGCCCGCCGGACGATGCGGGTCTTTGAGGCCTGCCCGCGAGCGCCGGATGGCCCGCGATACAGCCTTGACCGGGTCGTCCTGACCCACGATGCGCTTGTGCAGGGCCTCCTCCATGCGCAGCAGACGATGAGTCTCGGCCTCGGTGAGCTTGGTGACCGGGATTCCGGTCCACATGGCCGTGACCTCGGCGATCTCTTCTTCGCCGATGAAGATATCGGAAGCCTCGTCTGACTCGCGCCACTTCTCTTCGAGCTCGTGCCGCTGATTGAGCAGCTTGCGTTCGCTATCGCGCAGCGATGCCGCCTTCTCGAAGTCCTGTATGTCGATCGCGGCTTCCTTCTCCTTGCGCACTTCCAGGATGGCGTCCTCGACTTCCCGCAGGTCGGGCGAGGCAGCACATGTTCTGGATGCGCTTGCGAGACATGGCCTCGTCTATGAGGTCTATGGCCTTGTCGGGCAAGAAGCGGTCGCTTATGTAGCGGTCGGCCAGATAGGCAGCCGCCTCGATGGCCTCGTCGGTGACGCGCACTTTGTGGTGAGCCTCGTAGCGCTCGCGCAGTCCGGCGAGGATACGCCGTGTCTCGGCGATGCTGGGCTCTTTGACCAAGATCTGCTGGAAGCGGCGCTCGAGGGCCGCGTCCTTGGCCAGGTGCTTGCGGTACTCGTCCAGCGTGGTGGCGCCGATGGTCTGCAGTTCGCCGCGGGCCAGGGCCGGCTTCAAGATAGAGGCCGCATCGATGGCGCCCTCGGCCGCGCCGGCGCCCACCAGGTTGTGGATCTCGTCGATGAACAGGATTATGTCCCCGCGTTCGCCGATCTCTTTCATCACCTTCTTGAGGCGCTCTTCGAACTCACCGCGATACTTGGAGCCCGCCACCAACGCCCCCAGGTCCAGGGTGTAGATCTGCTTGTCTTTCAGCAGACCAGGAACGTCGTTCTTGGCGATACGTCGGGCCAAGCCCTCCACCACCGCCGTCTTGCCCACTCCGGGCTCGCCCACCAACACAGGGTTGTTCTTGGTGCGGCGCGAGAGTATCTGCATGACCCGCTGTATCTCGTCCTCGCGCCCGATGACCGGATCGAGCTTGTCTTCTTCGGCGTACTTGGTGAGGTTGCGCCCGAATTGGTCGAGCACCTTGGAGTTGCGCCGCTCCTTGCCTTCGGCCGGCGCCGTGGCCGCCCCACCGCGCGGTGCGCGTTTGCTGGGAGCTGAGAGCATGCGCATGACTTCCCCACGCACTCGCTCGGTGTCCACATCCAGGTCGCCAAGGATACGTGCCGCGACGCCTTCGCTCTCCCGTACCAGCCCCAGAAGCACGTGCTCGGTGCCTATGTAGTTGTGGCCCAGAGAGAGGGCTTCGCGCAGAGCCAACTCCAGGACCTTCTTGGCTCTGGGGGTGAAGGGTATCTGGCCCTGCGATTCGCTGTCGCCTTCGCCCACGATCCGGCTGACCTCGCTACGAACCTCTTCCATGGTCACATCCAAGGAGCCGAGCACCCGGGCGGCCACGCCGTCCGCCTCGCGTAGGAGGCCGAGGAGCAGGTGTTCGGTGCCTATGTAGTTGTGCCGCAGAGACCTGGCTTCCTCTTGTGCGAGGACTATGACCTGCCTGGCCCTTTCGGTGAATCGTTCGAACATCACATCTCTCCTATGGCCGGACTCTGGAGTCCGCGAACATCTCCCGTAGTATGCGAGCCCTCTGCTCGTCGATCTCGGGACTCTCTAGAAAGCCCGTCCTTCCATCCATATAATCGACCACGATATGCGCGGGCTGAAGCTTCGTCATCAGACCGAAGGCCGACTCAGCCGTCAGGCCCGTGCCTTCCACTATGCCGAGTTCTCTGCCCGCCTGTATTGCAGCTATCAGGTTGACCGCCTCCAGGAACGAGACCGACCACGCTTGTTGGGCCGTTCCCAGTGAACGCCCTATCTGGTCCCGAGTCTGGATGGGATTCTCTCTCAGGAGCATCTTGCGCACCGACCGTTCTCTCTCGACGATGCCCGCGCAGACCTCACTGACCTGATCGAGTGTCTCTGTCTCTGGTTTTCCCTGAGAGGAGACGTTGGAAACCTGTACGACTCCCCCGGCCCCGCTCCACAGAGGCGTGATACCCAGCCCCTGGTTGACCAGCTCCACGGCCACAGCCTGCAAGGCGCCCTGTGAGCATCAGGGCCGGCACCACCAAGGTTGCGTAGGCCTTCATCCCACTGCCGCTCTGCCGCGGACGCGCCGACAGATAGCCCCAGCGCGGGTCGAAAGCGTAAGAGAGCACAGTCTCCAGTTGGTCATCCACGCTGCTGAGGAGCGACCAGAGGGAGCCGAGTTGGTCGCCGACCCGAAAGCCGAGCACCCGCAGATGGTCGACCCCGTTGATCTCGATAGAGGCCTGGCCCTCGCCGCAGACCGCGAACCCGCGCCCCTCTCCGGTGCCCTCGGCAAACCCGGGCGTCATCAGACCGCGCTCCACCAAGTGCTCTACCTCCACTTCGCTCAGCGCCTCGACCTCGTAGACCTGCCAGGGTTTCTCCCAATTACCGGCGGTGAGCACGTCGACCACCTCCGAACGCAGGTCTTCGAGCACCGCGGGATCTTCGGCGTGCGGAAAGCACCTGCTAGCTTCGTTCCGGCTCAGGCCTAGCGCGGTCGCGGTGACAGAGGGCTTTCTCATTCCTCTCCCTCCCCCAGGCGCTGTCCCAGTTCGCTCAGCCGGTCGCGCACCCCCGCCGCTTCTTCGAAGCGCTCGCATTCCACCAACTCGCGGAGCATGCGCTGCAGTCTGAGGATCTCGTGCCTAAGGTTGTCGGTCTCGGGGCCCCGGCGTGGGATCTTGCCCAGGTGTTCCACGGGCTCGGCGCCGCCGGCCAGGAGAGTCTCCAGATACTCGGCAAAGACCTGATAACAGTTGGAGCAGCCCACAAGGCCCGACTCCTTGAGGTCGGTGAGGGTGGTGCCGCAGAGTTCGCAGTAGTGCTCTTTGTTGTCGGCGGCCGGCAGCGCCGCCGCGCTCTCGTCCGGCGCTACTCCCCGTCCCATCTGCCGCAGCACAGAGGGCACGGCCAAGACCAGAGCCATGCCTTCGGTCTCCTCGGCCAGGCCTTCGGCGCACATCGGGCACAGATGGGTATGCGAGACTTGCCCGTCAACGACGCGGAGCAGGTGCACAGAGGCAGACTCTTCTCCACACCGTTCACAGGTGACCGACGCCCCAAGATCAAAACTCCAACTGGGTGGTTCTTCGGAAAACACCCAAGCCTCCAATCGTTACTGAACCGAGTCTGAGCCTGCGCGGCAACCTGCCCTACGGCGCCAGCGTGCGGGGAAAATCGGCGCACTTCTAGTGCCGCCAAGGACCTTGACTCTTCGTCGGAAGTTTACCACACCGCCCCTGGCGCCCTGCGCCACGAGGCTCCTAGCTGTTCCGGCCGAAGCTGCGGGAAGAGGATCACATCGCGGATAGAATCGACCCCGAGCAGCAGCATCGCAAGCCTGTCTATGCCTATGCCCAGGCCGCCCGCGGGGGGCATACCATGTTCGAGGGCGCGCAGGAAATCATCGTCCACCACGTGAGCCTCTTCGTCTCCGGCGGCTCTGTTGCGGGCCTGCTCTTCGAACCTGCCCCGTTGATCCATGGGATCGTTGAGCTCCGAGAACGCGTTGCCCATCTCCTTACCCGCGATGATGGGCTGGAAGCGCTCCACCACCAGAGGGTCGTCCGGACTCCTCTTCGCCAGCGGACTGAGCTCGAGCGGGTAGTCGATCGCGAACGTGGGCTGGATCAATCGAGGCCAGACCGCGTGCTTGAGAGCCTTGTCCACCAGCGTAGAGAACGTATCCCGTTTCTCGACCTCGATCTTGCGGTCTTGCAGGAGCTTCTTGCCCGCCTGCGGGTCGGCCCGCATCTCGGCAAGCCCTATGCCCAGATGCTCACGCAGCAGTGAGTCCACTGTCTTACGAGGCCAGGGGGCCTTGAGCTCTATCTGGCTCTCACCCACCGTCAACACCGTCCCGCCCACTACCTCCAGGGCCAGAGCCGGGATCATGTTCTCCACCAACTCCATGATGGCGTTGTAGTCAACGTAGGCCCAGTAGAGCTCCATCATGGTGAACTCGGGGTTGTGCACCAGCGAGATGCCCTCGTTGCGGAAGCTCTTGCCGATCTCGAAGATGCGGTCGAAGCCACCTACGAGCAGGCGCTTGAGGTACAACTCGGGCGCGATGCGCAGATAGAGTTCTGCGTCGAGAGCGTTGTGATGGGTGATGAAAGGACGAGCCAGCGCCCCACCCGGGAGCGGCTGCAGAGTGGGCGTCTCGACCTCCACAAAACCCTGCCCTTCCAGGTAGCGACGCATGGCCGAGACCAGCTTGCCGCGGCCGCGCAGCTGGGCTGCGACCTCTGGGTTGGAGATAAGGTCGACGTAGCGCTGCCGGTAGCGGGTCTCGCGGTCCTGCAGGCCGTGCCACTTCTCGGGCAGCGGCCGGAGCGACTTGGTGAGCAGCATCCACTTCTCGACGTGGACGCTCAGTTCCCCCCGCCGGGTGCGGAACACGAAGCCCTCGCAGCCGATGATGTCACCCAGGTCGAGGTCCAGGAGTTCATCCAATGACTCCTGTCCCAGGGTGTCGACGTTGCTGTAGATCTGAAGATCGTCCCAACCGTCGCGCAGGGTGAAGAAGACGGCCTTGCCGTGCGCCCTGCGGCTTATGACCCGGCCGGCTACCCGGCAATGCGAGCCTTCCGCGTTCTCCCCCGCTTCGAGAGCGCCGTACTTGGCGACGATCTCCCCCGGGAGCGTGCGGTCCTCGAACTTGCGCGCGTACGGCTCTATTCCCGCGGCGCGCAGGCGCTCGACCTTGGCGAGCCGCTCGCGTTCCCATAGGCGGAGGTCAGAATCAGACCCGTCGCCTCCGACCTGTCCTTCGGATGGGACGGAAGCATCCATCTAAGAAGTCTTGCCTATCGCTACGATCTCGTAGCTCACGGCCCCGACCGGGATGGGCACGGTGACCTTGTCGCCGACCCGCTTGCCCAGGATCGCTTGTCCTACCGGAGATTCGTTCGACAGGCGGGAGTTGGTCGGATCGGCCTCGGCCGAGCCCACCAAGGTGTAGACCCTCTTCTCTCCGGAGTCCTTGTCGCGGAGGGTGACGGTGCTGCCGATGCAGACCTTGTCGGTCTCGATCTCTGAGTCTTTGACGACCCTAGCCCGGCGCAGCTTCTCCTGAAGAAGCGCGATACGCCCCTCGAGTAGAGCCTGCTCGTTCTTGGCGTCGTCATATTCGGAGTTCTCACTGATATCGCCGAACTCCCGAGCCTGACGGATTCGCTCGGCGACCTCCTCCCGCTTCACGGTGGAGAGGTGGTTCAGCTCTTCAGTGAGCAGCTTCAGCCCTTCTTCGGTAAGGATCACTTCCTTGCGTGACACCTAGACCATCCTTTTTGAATGCAGAAGTGGATCGCCCCAAGAGTAGCGCGGCATTATAGGTAAGACCGCCGCGCTTGTCAACACGCCCACCGGCGTAGCCGCGCTACGCGACGAGCGCCGCCAGAGCGCCGTCCACCTCGGCCGCGCTGGCCAAAGCGCGTATCGGTTCTATGAGGGCCGCAGGCACTCTGGAGGGCCGCAGATACCAGGTGAGCGTCTTGCGGATCCAGCGGGCGGCCCTCTCCTGACCGCGCTCTTGGGCCACCAAGGCCAGCAACCGGCGTAGGTCGGCGACCACCTCGGGCAGGGGTGGTCTTGGCGAGTCCTCCCCGGCGAGGAGCGCCTCTACCAGCCACGGGTCGCCGGCTACTCCGCGCGCCACCATCACCGCGGCCACGCCGGTGGCTTCAACGATGTGCGCCGCGGCCCGGACGCTCTTGATATCGCCCGAGGCAATGACGGGGATGCCCACCGCTGCCCGGATGGCAGCGGTGACAGAGTGATCGGCAATGCCGTGGTAGTACTCGCTGGCCGCCCGCGGATGGACGCCCAGTGCGGCTACCCCGGCTGCCTCCAGCCGCGGAGCCAGGTCGAGCCCCAGGCCGTCACCCGGTCGGAGGCCGGCCCGCATCTTCACCATCACCGGGACGCCTTCCTCTGAGGCCACCCGCACCACGGCGGCCGCGACGGCGACGGCACGCGCAGGTTCACCCAGCAACGCCGACCCTGCGCCCGTCTTGACCACCTTGCGCACAGGGCAACCCATGTTGATGTCCAAGAGGTCGGGCGCATGCGCACCCGTCAGCACGATCTCGGCGGCCCGCGCCATGATGTCCGGGGAGTCGCCGAACAGCTGGACGGCGAGGGGACGCTCGCTCTCGTCGAAGTCCAGGTACTCCCCGGTCCGCACGTTGTGGTGAAGGAGCCCTTGGGAGCTCACCATCTCGGTGACCAACAGGCCTGCGCCGTGGGACCTCATGTGTCTGCGGTACGCGCTGCTGGTCAGCCCCGCCATGGGAGCCAGCACCACTCGATTGGGCACGGCGACTGTAGCTATGGTGAAGGGCTCCGCCAAAGCCGACTGGGGCCGAGCCGCTCCCATTGCGCTCAGACCGGGTGCGTCCACTCTAGGTGTGATTGCGTCGCCAGATGATCTCGAGGCCGCGCAGGGTCAGAAGCGGGTCGAGCTTGTCCAAAGTGGAGGCGTGCTCGAAGATGAGCGGGGCGAGCCCCCCGGTGGCCACCGTGACGACCTTGCCTCCCAACTCCTCGCGCATGCGCGAGACGATGCCGTCCACCTGGCCGGCGAAGCCGTACACCGCACCCGCCTGCATCGACTGCACGGTGGTCTTGCCGATGACCGTCCCCGGGTCGGCCAGCTCGATCTTGGTCAGCCGGGCCGCCTTGGTGGTGAGAGCATCAAGAGAGACCTCGATGCCCGGAGCGATGGCGTGCCCGAGGTACTCCCCGGCCGCCGACACGGCGCAGCACACGGTGGCGGTACCGAAGGCCACCGATATGCAGGGGGCACCGTACAACTCCACGGCGGCGACCGCGTCGACTATGAGGTCGGGTCCTACCGCGCGAGGATCGGTGGTGAGTATGGGCATGCCCGTCTTGACCCCGGGGCCTACCACCAGGGCCTCAAGCCCCAGCTTGGTCATGGCCATGCTTGCGTACTCGTTGTTGAGCCGCGGGACCACGGAGGCCACGGCGAGGCCCGAGACCGCATCACGCGAGAACCCATCCAGACGCAGCAGCCCCTCCAGCAGGACGGCCAACTCATCGCCGGTCTGCTCTCTCTCGGTGGCAAAGCGCCAACTCGCCTTGAGGTCTTGGTCGGAGAACAGACCCACATGCGTCTGCGTGTTGCCCACGTCTACGACTAGCAGCATAGCTGGCTCCCTTCGGTACTCCGGCCTTCAGTCATCTACGGTCAGGCATAGGGCCAAGTCCACGGGTGGCGCCCCCATGGTCAGAGCGCTGGTAGATATGAGGTCGACACCGGTCTCCGCCACCGCCCGCACCGTCTCCAGAGAGACCCGTCCGGACGCCTCCAGGACTACCCCGGGCTCCAGCCTCCGAGCCACCTGCACCATGTGCTTGAGTGACCCCAGATCTTGGTTGTCGAGCATTATGACGTCGGCCTTGCAGGCTATCGCCTCGAGCAGGTCGGCCTCGCTCTCGACCTCCACCTCCACCTTGACGTAATCAGACCGAGCGGCTTTGACCCGGTCCATGGCGGCCTTGACCCCACCTGCCGCTTCCAGATGATTGTTCTTGATGAGCACCATGTCGAACAGGCCGAAGCGATGATTGCCACAACCACCCAGAGCCACAGCCCGCTTCTCCCAAGCACGCAGTCCCGGCAGAGTCTTGCGAGTGTCTACCACTTTCGCCCCCGTACCCTCGACCGCCTGAGCGAAGCGCCGCGACTGCGTGGCCACCCCGCACAGGTGGATGAGGAAGTTGAGCATGGTGCGCTCCGCCGAGAGGATGCCACGCGCCCGCGCCTCGATGGTGGCAAGTTCGCCGCCGCGGCCCACCAGCGCCCCGTCCGCGACCGCGGGACGGAAGACGGCCTCGCCATCGACCAGCTCCATTACGGCCTGGGCCATAGCCAACCCCGCTACTACCACCTCTTCGCGGGCGGTGATGACCGCGCGACCCCGCAGGCCGGCCGGGACCGTCCACTCGGAGGTGATGTCCCCCCGCCCCCCCAGGTCTTCGGCAAGGGCTCTGCGCGCCAGGTCCAACGTCGCTTCGTCTGTCATCTCTTGTCCTCCGCCCCCGGCTCCGCGCTGCCCGTCTGTACCTCGGTGGTCCCCACGACCAAGCCCCCGGTGAGACCGTCGCGGTGCACCACGCTGTGCCGCCGCCAGCGGACTTCGTCGCGCTCGGCGAAGTCCGAGCGCAGGTGCACGCCCCGGCTCTCCTCCCTGCGGATGGCGGTCGCTACCATCTGCTGGGCCACGGCGAGCAGGTTGAACAGCTCCAACTCGTCCACATCCAGTCCCGGAGCGACGAGCGCGCGCTCCAGAGCAGCGAGCCTCTCTCCGGCCTCCGCCAGGCCCTCCCCCGACCGCACGATCCCACAAAGCTCCATCATAGTTCTCGCCACCAACTCATGGCCCTTGGTGACGACCGCGGCAGAGTTGCCCTCACGAGGTTCATCGGCGAGCTCCAACTTGACCTTGCGTACGGCCGGGTCGGCCACCGCCAGATAGCGATTGAGTTCCCTTACGGTGCGCTCTCCGAACACCAGCCCTTCGAGCAAGGAGTTCGACGCCAGCCGGTTGGCCCCGTGGATGCCCGTGCTGGCCGTCTCTCCACAGGCATAGAGGCCCGGCACGGTGGTCCGGCCCCAGGTATCGGTCAGCACGCCCCCGATGAAATAGTGGGAGGCCGGCGCCACCGGGATGAGCTGGGTGCAGAGGTCGAGGCCCCGCTCTTTGAGGCCCTTGTAGACGGTGGGGAAGCGCTCGCGCAAGAACCCGCACTCGAGGTGGCGCGCGTCCAGCCACACCTTGTCCGTCTTGTCGCGGTCGAAGACGCGTTTCATGTGCCGCACCACGACGTCGCGCGGAGCTAGTTCGGCCCGGGGATGCGCCCCCACCATGAACCGCTCGCCCTGGTCGTCCAGCAGATAGGCTCCCTCGCCCCGCAAGGCCTCGGTCAACAGCAGCGTGGGATTCTCGGTGCCGTAGAAAGCCGTGGGGTGGAACTGCATGAACTCCATGTCCCGCAGCACAGCGCCAGCCCGGTAGGCCATCGCGTACCCATCGCCGGTGGCCACCAAGGGGTTCGTGGTGCGCGAGTAGACCTGCCCGGTCCCGCCGCACGCGAGCACCACCGCTCGTGCCAAGCTGACAGTCAGCTCGCCCTCTTCCCCAAGAGAGAGAGCGCCCACGCAGCGCCCTCCGTCCATGAGTAGATCGAGGACGAACTCGTTCTCGTGCAACTCCACCCGGCCACCCGAGGTGATCACCTCGGCCAGCGAGCTGGCTACCACACTGCCGGTGGCGTCGCCCCCGGCATGCACGATACGGGCCATCGAGTGGGCTCCCTCTTTGCCCAAGATCAGCCTGCCGTCGCGCCGGTCGAAGTGCGTGCCCAGACGTTCCAACTCGCGGATGCGGGCCGGTCCCTCTTCTACCAGCACTCGCACGGCAGCCTCGTCGCAGAGGCCGACGCCGGCTTCCAGCGTGTCCGTCAGATGCAGCTCGGATGAATCCTGCGGGCTCATGGCCGCCGCGATGCCTCCCTGGGCGAGGAAGGTGGTGGTCTCGTCCAGGTCGCCCTTGGTGACCAGGCCCACGTTCCAGAGACGGGCGGCGCCCAGCGCCGCCGTAAGCCCCGCGATGCCGCCACCCACCACCAACACGTCATAGCTGGAGTAGCGGAGGTCCGCGCCTCGCCTGGAGATAAAGGGCGCGCTGGTCGCCCGGCTGCCCGCGGCCGAATGCCGCTTCACGTCGCCGCGTTCGGAGCCACTGCCGGCAGCGGAGATCACGCGCCCAGCTCGATCATTCGTTGCACGGCCTTGAGGGCCTTGGACCGCGTATCGGGGTCGACCGCGACCACCGGGCCTTCGTTCTTCAGCGCCGCGAGCACCTTGTCCAGGGTGATGAGCTTCATGTTGCGACAGACCGCGATCTCGGTGACAGGGTAGAAGGTCTTGCCCGGGCAGTCCTTGGTAAGACGATGGATCATGCCGCACTCAGTGCCGATGAGGTACTCCCTGGCGTCGTCTTTCTGACAGAAGCGCACCATGCCGGACGTGCTCTCCACCGCGTCGGCGATGGCGCTCACCTCGGGGTCGCACTCCGGATGAACCACCACTTTTGCCCCCGGATGCGCCGCCCTGGCCGCTTCTACATGCTCGACCTTGATCCACACGTGCGTGGGGCAGAAGCCCGGCCACAGGATGACCTCGCGGCCGGCCTGCTTGGCCGCCCACCTGCCCAGATTCTGGTCGGGAGTGAAGATGATCTCGCGGCCCGCCGGCACCGACCTCAGCACGTCTGCGGCATTGGCGCTGGTGCAGCAGATGTCCGAGAGCGCCTTGACGGCGGCCGTGGTGTTGACATAGCTGACCACCATGGCTTCGGGATGCTCGGCCTTCAGGGCCTGCAGTCCCTCGACATCCACCATCTCCGCCATCGGGCACCCGGCGCCCAGGTCGGGCAGTATTACCGGGCGGTCCGGGGAGAGCATAGCCGCGGTCTCGGCCATGAAATGCACCCCGCAGAAGACGATCATCTTGGCCTTCGAGGCCGCCGCCTGCCGGGAGAGCCCCAGAGAGTCGCCCGTGATGTCGGCGACATCCTGCACCTCGGGACGCTGATAGTTGTGCGCCAAGATGACGGCGCCCTTCTTCTCTGCGAGTTCCCGGATCTCGGTCGTGCAATGCTTTGAAGTCCACTGGTTCTGCACCGCTCCTTACGGAAGCCGCCCCTTGCTCCGCCTGTGTGAGAAGTCGCACCTGCTGGTCTTTCACGCCGGCCAACGCCTGCCGGACCGTGTTGCCGCTCGCCAGGACCAAGTCGGGGGCCAGTTCGGCTAGGGGCTCCAAGACGAACCGCCTCTCTTCCAGGCGCGGGTGAGGCACTTGTAAGTCCTCTTCGCTGACCGGAAGGCCATGGTACCAAAGGATATCCACGTCTATGCTCCTGGGCCCCCACCTCTCCCGCCGCTCCCGGCCCAGAGCCGCCTCGATCGCCCGGATAGCATCCAACAGCTCGCGGGGGGTCAGGGTAGTCCGGAGTTCGACCACCTGGTTCAAGAAGTCGTCCTGCTCGGGCCCGCCCACCGGCGCCGTGACGTACACCCGGGATTCCGCCGTCAGCCTGGTACCGCGCAGACCGGCTAGTCGGGAACGAGCCTCGTGGAGCATGGCCTGCCTGTCGCCCAGGTTAGACCCCAGTGCCAGGAAGGTCAGGCCTGGGAGCCGCTCCGCGGCGCCCAGGCCTCAGCCCTCGAGGTCGGCGCGCTGCAGTTCCACGGCAGCGGCCACACTGGCAAGCGCACAGGCCACCGGAGGATGAGGCTTGGTCACCTGTATCCACACCTCGTCCAAGAGCGGGAACTTCTTCAGCACGGTCTCGGCGCATACCTGAGCGAGCCGCTCAAGCAAAGAATACGAGTCCACCGTGGCCACCTCGGTGATCACGTCCATGACCTCGGTGTAGTCCACCGTGTCCTCGACGCCGTCGGTGTATGCCCCGCGACACCGCTCCATGGTCAGCCGCGCATCGAAGAGCAGCCGCTGGCCCATCACTTTCTCCTCAGCGGGCACCCCGTGGTGACCGTAGACCTCCAGCCCTTCTATGAAGAAGTCCAACCCAGCCCCCTTTCGCCCTTTCTCCCGAAGTTATGCGCCGGCCCTACTGATCGCTCGGGCCACCAACGCCGCTTCGCGATTGACCGCGATCTCATGCACTCTGACTATGTGCGCCCCCGCCGTCACAGCCAACGCCGTGGTGGCCGCCGTGGCCCGGTCGCGCTGCGGCGGCTCGCTCAGCCCCAGCAGCTCGCCCAAGAAGCGCTTGCGGGAGGCTCCGACCACGATGGGCCTGCCCAAGGACTTGAACGCCTCCAGGTCGTGCAGCAGCTGAAGGTTGTGAGCTGTGGACTTGCCGAAACCGATACCCGGGTCGATCAGTAGGTTCTCCTCTTTGAGCCCGTTGTCCACGGCCCAATTCAGCCGCTCCAAGAAGAAGGAGTACACCTCGCTCACCACATCCTTGTATCTGGGGTCCTCCTGCATCATCTTGGGAGTCCCCAGCATGTGCATGAGCACAACAGGACAGCCGGCGTCCCGCACCACGGCCACCATCTCGCTGTCCATGCGCAACGCAGATACGTCGTTGACCATGAAGGCGCCCGCGGCCAGAGCCTCGGAAGCGACCCGAGCCTTGTAGGTGTCGATAGACACTCGGCCGTGCAGCGGCCGGGCCAGGGCGCGGAGGACAGGCATGACCCTATCGAGCTCGTCGAGTTCGTAGACCGGCTCCGAACCAGGGCGCGTGGATTCGCCGCCCACGTCCACCAGGGAAGCGCCCCGGGCCACCATCTCCAGAGCGCGCAATACCGCCCCGTCAACATCCTCATGCGAGCCACCATCGGAAAACGAGTCAGGGGTTACGTTCAGGACACCCATGAGAAGTGGCGCCTGCTCCAGATGTAGACCGGGGTGACAAGGCGGCAGTTCTTGCCCGATAGTTGCGCAGAGCCGTCTCTATGGAAGCGGCCAGCTCGTAGAGTCCGGTATCCGGGCCTTTGAGCCTGGGCAGTAGCCGTTCGAACTCGGCCAGAGTGCCCATGAGAAGACACCCGCCGTTCTCCTTCATCCACTGGAACAGGTCCTCAGAGACGGCGACATCGCCGCCGCGAGAGGTGAACTCCTGCTTGAGCAGATTGACCTCTCTTATGCCGAGGCCGGTCACGCGGACGGTGCGGTACAGAGCGCGTCTGTCCATGAGCTTCAGGCCCATCTCGGACACGCCGGCGCGGGCCAAGGCCGTCTGAGCCTCTCGGGCGTCTCTGAGGATCAGTACCTGAGGAGATCCATCCGCTGGGATCATGGGCGTCCCCCTAGCATCGCGCCCGGCGGGCTAGGCTCCCGGGGCTTCTATCAACGCAAGGACCTCGGCCCGGGTGGCAGGATTGCTGCGACAGATACCCCTGACCGCGGAGGTGACCACCCGCGCGCCCGGGGCTTTGACCCCTCTCATAGACATGCAAAGGTGCTCGGCTTGGATCAGCACCAGCACGCCCTCGGGGCTGAGCGACTCCACCAGCGTGTCGGCGATGGTGGACGTAAGCCTCTCCTGCAACTGCAGCCGCGCCGCTGCCGCTCGCACCAGGCGGACGATCTTGGAAACGCCGCAGATGTGCCCGTTCTTCGAGGGGATATACGCGACATGCGCGTTGCCGAAGAAGGGCACCAGATGATGCTCGCAGAGCGAGTAGAAGGATATGTCTCGCACCAGCACCATCTCCTGATGAGTGTCGGAACCGATGGGCGCTACCAGAGCCGAAAGGTCCTCGGAGTCGCCGGCGATTATCTCTTCGTACAGGTCGGCGACTCGCCGGGGAGTGGCCTCCAGACCCTCGCGGTCCGGATCCTCGCCTATGCCTTCCAGCAACAGGCGAGTGGCCTTTTCGATCTTGGCCTTGTCTATCACTAGCGCGGCGTCCGGTCTGTGCGATGCGGACTCATGGGCGTGACCCCACCCGGGGCCACCTGGCCGACGCCCTCGGTCCCTGGAGCGCCCTCCTCACGGGGCTGGCGCTGGCGCGGCTTAGGCTTGGCCTCAGCCGCCTTGCGCGCCTTGGCCTCTTCCTTGGCTCTGAAGACCTCCTCGGGGTCCTCACCGGCCAAGATCGCCTCGAACTCCGCCTTGTCGATGGTCTCTTTTTCCATGAGAAGCAAGGAGATGGTGTCGAGTTCGGCGCGGTGCTCGGTGAGGACGGTGTTGGCCATCTGGTAGGCCTCGTCCACCACTCGCCGGATCTCGGAGTCGATCTTTCTGGCGGTGTCGTCGGAATACTCCTGGCCCATGCCGTAGTCACGGCCCACGAACGGCTGCGCTGGGTCATGGCCGAACGTGAGTGGTCCCAGTTCGTCACTCATGCCGTACTGCGTGATCATGCGCCGGGCCGTCTCGCTGACCCTCTGTAGGTCACTGGAGGCCCCCGTGGTGATGTCGTCGAAGCGGAGCTTCTCGGCCACCCGGCCGGCCAGCCCCATGGCCAGCTTGTCCAGGATCTCGCCCTTCTTCACCATGAACTTGTCCTCGGTGGGCAGCGTTATGGTGTAGCCCAAAGCGTGGCCTCTGCCGATGATGGACACCTTGTGTACGGGATCGGCGTTGGGCAGATAGTGGGCCACCAGGGCGTGACCTGTCTCGTGATAGGCGGTTATGAGCTTCTCTTCTTCTGATAGCACCCGGGACTTCTTCTCCGGGCCCGCGATGACTCGCATCACGGCTTCTTCGAGCTCTTCCATCCCCACCGTGCGCTTACGGCGCCGTGCCGCGAGGAGAGCCGCCTCGTTCATGAGGTTGGCCAGGTCGGCACCCGTGAAGCCGGCGGTCTGCCCGGCGAGCGAATCCAGGTCAAGTCCCGGGGCCAGAGGTTTGCTCTTGGAGTGCACTGCCAGTATGGCCCTCCGCCCCTCGCGGTCCGGGCGGTCGACCGAGATCTGCCGGTCGAAGCGGCCGGGGCGAAGCAGCGCCGGGTCCAAGATGTCGGGGCGGTTGGTAGCCGCCATTATGATGATGCTCTCGTTGGCCTCGAAGCCGTCCATCTCCACCAGCAACTGGTTGAGGGTCTGTTCGCGCTCGTCGTGGCCGCCGCCCAGGCCGGCGCCACGATGACGGCCTACCGCGTCGATCTCGTCTATGAACACGATGCACGGCTGAGTCTGCTTGGCTTGGTCGAACAGGTCGCGAACGCGGCTGGCGCCCACGCCCACGAACATCTCGACGAAGTCCGAGCCGGAGATGCTGAAGAAGGGGACTCCGGCTTCGCCGGCCACCGCTCGCGCGAGCAGGGTCTTACCCGTGCCCGGAGGTCCGTAGAGCAGAACACCCTTGGGGATCTTGGCCCCGAGACTCTGAAAGCGCTTGGGGGCCTCCAGGAACTCTTTGATCTCTTCGAGCTCTTCGACGGCCTCATCGACTCCGGCCACGTCCTTGAACGTGATCTTGGGTTGGTCGACCGCCATCCGCTTCGCCTTGGACTTGCCGAAGCTCATGACCTTGTTCCCGCCGCCCTGCATCTGGTTGAGGAAGAAGATCATGATCACTACCATCAAGACAAGCGGCAAGATCCAGCTGAGTATCGAACTCCACGGGGACGACTGCTCCGCATCGGTGCTGAATTCGACGCCATTCTCGGTTAGGAAGTCCTGGATCTTGGCCGAGTCCAGGTAGGCCACAGAGAAATCGCCCTTGGGTTTGATCAGCTGGCCCTGGACTATCTGCGACCTGATCTTGACGACCACGTCGGTGACGTTGTCCTTCTCGACGGCGGTCTCGAAATCCGTATAGGACATCTTCTCGTTGCCGCCCAGGTCCTGCAGGAACACCGCGAACAGCACGATGATGAGCGCGAACAACAGGAGGGGGAAGAAGGAACTCTTGAAGAACCTGCTCAACTCAACTCCAGAGTCAGTCTGTATGAGGGCAGAGATACTATCACAAGGGCCTCAATCGGAGTCATCGGGCGCCCCGACAAAGGGCAGATTGCGGTGCTTTCCGGCGTGGTCCAGTCCGTAGCCCACCACGAACTCGTCGGGGATCTCGAAGCCGGTGTAGCGACATTCGAGTTCGGCCGTCCGCCGGCTGGGCTTGCTGAGCAGGGTGACCACCTCCAAGGTGGCCGGATTCCGCGCCTTCAGGTTGCGAACTAGGTACTGGAGCGTGAGCCCCGAGTCGATGACGTCCTCGACTATCAGGACGTGCCGTCCCTCGATGTCGGTCTCCAGGTCTTTGAGGATGCGCACCACCCCCGAACTTTCCGTTGACTTGCCGTAGCTCGACACTGCCATGAACTCGATCTCCAGGTCGAACGGCAGCCGTCTCACCAGGTCGGCCACGAACAGCACCGCCCCCTTGAGCACGCACACCAGCACGGGCCGCAGACCCTCATACTCCTTGGTGATCTCGCGGGCCAACTCGTCCAGCCTGGCCTCGAGCTGCTCTGTGGTTATCAGAGTGCGCAAGCGCTCGTTCCGTCCTTGCTCGGCGACACCGTGAGTAGCAGGAACCGTTCGGTAGTCGCCGTGACCTTGGCGTCCTCGGCGACCACCAGGCCGCATACCCACACGATGCGTTCGCCACACACCACCAAAGGCCTACACGCCCGCTCGCGCGCGGGCACCCTGAGGTCTATGAACACCTCTTTGAGCTTGCGCGCGCCCGGTGCGCCCAGCGGCTGTAGCTTGTCGCCCGGGCGCGGCCTCCGCACCGAGAGGGCTCCGGTGACACTGTCCGCGTCCACGATCGCTTCGCGAGCGATGTCCACCGCGCGGAACCCGCCCACCACCTCGGCCACCACCGTTGCGCCTGCCCACTCGGCCACGCCCGGCACGGGCAGCAAGACCGGGTCGGGGGCGGCGGCCCGCGTGAGGGTGGTATGCCCCACGTACACTAGGTCGTACTCCTTGAGGGCACTCCAGCCGCCGCCCAACGCTCGCTGAGCGGAACCCGGCACGCTGAGCAGGGACTCCACGGCGAGTACTGAGGCGCGCGACGCCTCCGGCGTCGCGCGCCTCCCCAGCCAATCATGCAGCAACAGACGACGCACGGGCGTCGGCAGCGACAGCAGTGCCGCGGCGCTGAGCCCGGAGTCCGCACCGCCCCCCAGGCCGGGGACCCGAACGGTAGCGGCGGCCTCTGCCAGCACCACCTGCGTCAACTCTTCCATCTCCGCCGCCACCTCGGCCGTGCGACAGGCCGCCGCGACCGCCCCCGGCAGCGCGGCCTCCCAGGCGGGCAGCACACTCTCCCTTATGCCCGTGCGCGCATAGCCTGGGTAGGCGTTGCCGCGGTCTCGCGCGTACTCCAACCCGTGGGCGGCGCAGTAGGCCTCGGTCTCCTGCCGGCGGCATTCAAGCAGAGGCCGCGCCCACGGAGGGTCGCAGGGCTTCATGCCGGCCATCGCGGCCAACCCACCATAGCGCCCCATACGATAGAGCAGAGTCTCCACCTGATCATCGGCGGTATGCCCCACGGCGATACGTTCGCAGCCCATCTGCACCGCCGCTTCTATCGCGGCCACCCTCCGGGCCTCGCGCGCCAGTTCTTGCACGTTGCCCTCGCTCTTGTCGAGCGGGCGCTGCACCACCGACAGCCCTACGCCCAGCGAAGCACAGGTCTTCACCACAAGCGCCTCGTCAGCGTCACTCTCTTCGGCGCGCAGGTGGTAGTTGACATGCAGAGCGTGCACAGATGCCGGGCCGGCGGAGCCCAGAGCACCCGTGGCGAGCAGATGGAGCAGGGTCACAGAATCCTGGCCACCCGACACCATGACCAGGGCTTTCGATCCGCGCGGAAAGAGGCAGTCGCGCCGAGCCAGCTGGTCGGCCTTGCGCACCAGCGATGGTCGGCCACGTCTAGGTGACTTGTCCTGGGCGACCACCGGATCAATTACCTCCTGTTCACCGCGATAAGGCTGGTATTGTACTAGAGTGCCGCATGCTGACGGACAAATGACCTTCATCTACGGCCCCGAGATGGGCGTCGTACGATTTTGGCCCCGACCATCCCCTGCGACCGGAGCGCCACTCGCTGACCATGGCTTTGCTCTCCTCCTTGGGCTGGCTTCATGGAGCCGGCGTGACCATAGAGCCTCCCCGGCCCGCCACTTTGTCCGAACTGCTCACCGTCCACTCCTACGGATACGTTCAGGCGGTCCAGAGAGCGCAGGCCATCGCCCGCGGCACTCAAGCCCCCACAGACCTTACCGCCTACGGCCTCGGCACTCCGGACGACCCCTTGTTCCCCGACATGCATGACGCCGCCGCGCTGTACACGGGCGCCAGCATCCAGGCTATGCAGGCTCTGCTAGAAGGGCGGGCGGTCCGGGCCTGCAACCCCGGCGGCGGCCACCATCACGCGCAGCGATCGCTGGCCGCGGGGTTCTGTATCTACAACGACTGCGCCGCGTCGATAGCCGCCGCCGTCGCGGCCGGCCGGCGCGTGGCCTACCTGGACTTCGACGCCCATCACGGGGATGGAGTCCAGGCGCTCTTCTACGAAGACCCCCGCGTCCTCACAGTCTCGGTTCACGAGTCGGGCGAGTACCTCTTCCCCGGGACAGGGGCCGCCAACGAGACGGGCAGCGGGGCAGGGGCAGGGACCAGCGTCAACATCCCCTTGGCCCCCCATTCAGGCGATGAGGCCCTCCTCAAAGCCTTCGACCAAGTCATGGCTCCGGCCGTGCTGACCTTCGCACCCGACCTCCTGCTGGTGCAGACGGGTGCTGACACCCATCATGCCGACCCCCTGACCGACCTGGACGCCACGATGGCCCTGTATCCCAGATTGGCGCTACGCGTGCACGACCTAGCTCACCGGTGCTGCGAAGGCCGGATGTGCATCGTCGGCGGCGGAGGCTACGACCCCGTGGACGTGACTCCCCGTGCCTGGACCGCCTTCTTGGGCACCCTGTTGGGTCACGAGACCACCGATGTCGAACTGCCCGCCTCCTGGATAGCCCTCTCCCGCCAAGCCGGAGGAGACCCACCCGCCCGGCTGCTCGATGACGTGCGGCCGCTCGCGCCTCCTCCCGACCCGGCGGCTTGAACTACTTCCGTGGCTTTGCTTATATTGGCTCGCTTGTAGTTCCCAAAGGAGGAATTGAGATGGGTGTTCCCAAAGTCGATCCCGATCTTTGCACCGGTTGCGGTATCTGCGAGGATATCTGCCCCGATGTTTTCGAGATCGGCGACGACGGCATAAGCCACGTGATCGATGCGAACGCGTGCGAAGATGCCGGATGCTGCGAAGAGGCCGCTGATGAGTGCCCGGAAGGCGCCATCACTCTGGAGTAAGGGTGCCGCGGCCTATCGCGCGGAGAACCACCCAGATAGGACACCGTAGAAGAAGCCGCCCATCACTGGGCGGCTTCTTCTCTTAGCAAGGAGGACAGCCGATATGGCTGACGTCAGCAGAGAGCGAGTCCCCCCGGGACAGACACTGGTCGACGACTTTCCTGTCCTGCAGGCCGGCCCTGTGGTGCACGTCCGGCCCGGATCCTTCGCCCTGACCCTCTCCGGCCTCGTGGAGCCGCAAAGGGTCATCAGTTGGGAGGAGCTTCTCTCCTATCCTGCCGTGGAACAGACCTGCGATCTTCACTGCGTGACCACCTGGAGCAAACTCGACACCCACTGGAAGGGCGTCCGCGTATCGACCGTCCTCACTCCGCTCTCCGTATCCCCCCAAGCCCGGCACACCGTCATCCACGCCGCGGGCGGCTGGACCACCAACCTGCCCCTCGAGGAGCTCCTGCGCGACGACGTGCTCATAGCCTACGAGTACGAGGGCCGCCCGCTCTCCGATGAGCACGGCGGACCAGTCCGGCTTTTGGTGCCGAGTCTCTATCTGTGGAAGAGCGCCAAGTGGCTGGAGGGGATCGAGTTCACGGCCGAACAGCACCTAGGCTACTGGGAGACCAGGGGCTACCACGAGCTCGGCGATCCCTGGTTGGAGCAGCGCTACTCCTGATTCTGGAGGATACCCGCAGACCCCGTCGAAAGCCTCTCTCCGAGGAGAAAGGAGCGCGGCTATAGACCCCCAGACCCTGGTCCGCCTAGTCTTGGCGGTAGCCACTACGGTCACTCTCGTGGTGACGTTCGCCCTCGCGGCGCGAGCCTACCGGCCGGGAACACCCACGGCCCTCGGCAGGCTGCCGGGTGCCGTGCTGCTCATGCTCCTGCTCGCGAGTCTCTCCCTGGTGCTCATCTTCACTCCGCAGACCGGTCTGACCACCTTTCCCGTCGGCCAGACCATACTGTTGGCCGCCTCCATCACCCTGCTGGCCGTCACTCTGACCCAACGCACGCGTGAGAACCATCAGCAGAACGCGGAGGTCATCGACACAGGAGTGGTGGACGCCCTCACCCGCATCCCCAGCCACCGCGTGTTCCAGGACCGGCTGGTACACGAATGCGAACGCGCCTACCGCTTCGGCGACACCTTCATGCTGGTGCTGTTGGACCTGGACAACTTCCGCGCCGTCAACAACCGCCACGGCCACCGTACCGGCGACGTGATCCTGCTCGACCTCGCCCGGCGCGTCAAGGCGCAGCTCAGGGATATCGACCTGGTGGCGCGCTTCGGCGGTGACCGCTTTGCCATGATCCTCCCCCACACCTACGAGAGCGGGGGCGTGCAGGTGGCGGAACGCATCCGGCAGAATGTCGCCGGTTGGGTGTTCTTCACCGACGATGGAGCCGAGGTCCGCCTCACCGTGAGCGTCGGCATGTGCTCCTATCCCTCCGACGGGGCCAACGCGCCTGACTTGGTCGAGGTAGCCGGCAAGGCCCTGGGATTCGCCAAAGCCATGGGCGGCAACCAGATACAGCTCTACCGTGAACTTCCCGCCAGAGAGGCTCCAGACAACGTGGTCTCGCTGCCCCACTCAGGGCGCGAGGCAATTGTGAGAAGCCTAGCCGCAGCCGTCGATATCCGCGATGGCTACACCCACACTCACTCCAACCTGGTCTCCGAGCTCTCAGCCGCCGTTGCTCGCCGGCTTGGCCTGACGGCGGCCGAGGTGAGCCGGGTCAGCGTGGGCGCCCTGTTGCACGATGTGGGCAAGATCGGCATCCCCGATGCCATACTGACCAAGGCGGGCGGCCTTTCCCCTGAGGAATGGGAATGCATCCAGCAGCACCCGGTGCTCGGCAAGCAAATCCTGCAACAGGCGCCGGAGCTCACCGACATCACTCCGCTGGTGCTTCACCACCAGGAGCGATTCGACGGAACGGGCTACCCCGAGAGATTGTCCGGCGACGGCATTCCTCTGGGAGCGCGAATCATCGCCGCCGCCGACGCCTATCACGCCATCATCTCCGACCGTCCGTACCGGTCTCGTCGCTCGCATTCGGACGCAGTGCGCGAGCTCAGCCGTTGCAGTGGGGCGCAGTTCGACCCCTCAGTGGTACATAACCTTCTCACCGTACTGGAGACCGACGATAAGGTGCGTTCTCTGCTACCGGTCGAAGAGAACTCCCCCAGGTTCGGCGCCGCCGCCATGCCCACCTCGGTCGGCTCACGCCCCGAAGCCGTAGGCAGTAGCGGGGCCTGAACCTTCCTCTTTCCGGCTACTTCGGGTTCAGCTCTTTCCAGGTCTTGCGGAGTTGGGGCGCCGCGTAGAGCAACCCCAGTAGCGAGATCACACCGCCCAGGCCGATCACGAACCCATGCATGTACTTGTAGAGCAGGGGAGCCGTCACGGTGCCTATCAGCGCCGCCACCTGCATGGAGGTGCCCTCCAGCCCTTGGACGCTGCCGAGCCAGCGCGCCGGCACCACCTGTACCATGAAGGCCTGCTTGGCGGGGTATGACCAAGCCACCGCAAAGCCCTCCAACACATTCACCACTATGAAAGCGGTGAGGTTGGTGGTGGTCCCGTAGATGATCCAAGCCACCGCCGACAGGCCATACCCCGAGACCAGCAGCAGCCACCGGCTGTATCGATCGGCCAGATAGCCGCCAGCGAAGGAGAACAGCATGGGCACGCTGAAGGCCACCCAGGTCATGCTGATGAAGGCGCGAGACGCCCCCAGGTGTGCAAGCCAGATGCTCCAGAGGACCTCCCAAGCGCCCATGGCGAAATGTCCGGTGACGGCGACGATCAGGAACGCGGCCACCGGTCTGGTGATCAACTGCCGGTAGGGCGGACGAGGCTCGTGGGTCTCGCGCATCCGCTTCGTATGCTCCGGCTCCTTGACGGCGAACAGCATGACCACGGCCGTGATAGCCGAGGCGATGCTGCCGAACAAGAAGATGGCGTAGAAGGACCAGTCGCTACTCTCGCCTATCAGTCTCGAGAAGACTGCCGCGAGTCCCGGGCCGGCGACGAGACCCCCGAACTGCGCGGTGGTAAGCCAGCCGTAGGCGCGGCTCCTTGTCTGTTCGGTCGAGAGGTCGGCCACAAGGGCCTGTCCCACCGGGCCCACGGCGGCGGCCCCGATGCCCTCCAGGAACCGGAACAAGATGAACCAGCCTGGTTGTTTCGTGGACATGAAGAGCGCCGTCGCCACGGCGTAAAGGGCCACACCGCTGACAATGACCGGCTTGCGGCCGATGGAATCGCTCAGGCGGCCAAGTGGCGCGGAGAACAGCAGAGCGCCCAGATAGTAGGCGGCGGCGATCGCCCCTATCACAGGCACCGAAGCGTGCGCCTGATCCTGGAGGAACAGCGACAGCAGGGGCAGGATCGCCCCGAAACCTGTCCACACCACGAAGCTTGCGGCACAGACCACCGACAGCTGGAGCCAGTAGGTCCGCTGCGGAGCCGGCCGATGACTTGTATCGAGGGCATCCATGTGGGAACTTTGCATCAATCCGGGGGAAAGGAACGGCGCGAGTCGCGCAGTCTCAAAGGCTACCATGTCGCGCTTGCCAGTACTTGGGCGGGAGGACTAATGTCAGAGCAGTCAGGGCGGGTATTCCAAGAGAAGACGTCCTACCACCGCGGCTCGATGCAAGAGACCGAACTGAACTGGCAGAACAAGCCAGATACGTATAAGTTCTACAGCCACGCCCTGGCCATAGGCCTCCCCTCCCCTACACCCTCCCCCGACGAAGGCGCCCAGACCGACCTCTGGACATGCGTAGGAAAGCGGCGCAGCGTGCGCTCTTATGGTGCCACTCCTCTCTCTCTGTTGGAGTTGTCGCGCCTGCTCTGGGCCTCCGCCGGCGTTACCAACTCGTACATAACCCCCCACGGTCAGGAGTTCTACCGCGCCGCCCCTACCGCCGGCGCTCTGTACCCTATCGAGACCTACGTGGTGGCGAACAAGGTCGACGGCCTCGAGCCCGGTCTATATCACTACCGCGTGGCCGGGCTGGACATGCTCGAGCGCCCTATGGTTGAGGGTAGCCACTCGCTAGAGCAGCTGCGCACCGGCGACCTGCGCGAGGAGGTAGTGGCCGCAGCTCTGGACCAGCCCTTCTGCGGCAAGGCCGGCGCCGTCTTCCTGTGGACCGCCGTCTTCCCACGTTCGGTGTGGAAGTACAAGGAGCGGGCCTACCGCTACTTCTACCTGGATGCCGGCCACATGGCCGCTCACCTCTCACTGGCCGCCGTGGCCCTGGGCCTCGGGAGCTGCCAAGTGGCGGCGTTCTACGACGATGAGGTCAACAAGTTGTTGGATGTGGACGGCGAGTCCGAAGGCATCGTCTATATGACTGCCGTGGGTAGGCCCAGCCGTCCCTTCGGGAACAACCAGGTCGACTGGCGCCATACCGGGCGCCCCAAGGAGTAGCTGCGACACTGTAGTAAACTCGGAGTCGCGCCGATATCCGCACTGCCTTAGTGTTGCGAGCAGTCTCACCGGGGGAGGTTCGTGCAACAGAGACCGCTACATTGGTCTGAGCGAGCCAAGATGTACCCTACCACGCCCCAAGTGGGCGGGGCCGGGTCGCCACAGTCCAAAGGCCCTCAGCGCTCCAAGGGCCAGCAGCCTCGCGGCCGCTCTGCACGACCGCGATCTTCGCGCCGAGGCTTGCTGGCCATCTTGTTGGTGATCCTGCTGGTCGCAGGCGCCGCGGCCGTGTACTTCCTCTGGTATGTCCCCAACCAGGGCGTCAGCAAGGACGAGGCTGACGTCAATGCCAGAAGCCTCCTGCGCCAAGCGATGACCGCTATCGACAAGGCCTACGTCGACGCCCAGACTTTCGACCCGCAGGCTTTGACGCCAAACACCCTCAAGGCTGTTGCGTCGAGCATCACCTTTCACCCTATGAGCGACACTTCGGCGGCCACTGCGCCCACCGCTCAGGCCAAGGACAACGCGGTCAACTATGCCGGCACCCAGACCAGCTACGCCGTGGGCACGATGTCAGAATCCGGCACCACCTTCGGTGCCGTGGTCGACCAACAGAGCGACACCGTGACCTATCACGTCAATGGTCAGCAGACGCCCAGTTGGGACCAGGCAGCCACCTCGGCGACCACTGCCTCCGACACCCCGACCACGTTGACACCCGCGACCACCGCCGCGGACCCGCAGACTCAGACCGGGCCCATATCCACCGCCACCGACGTGGAGGCCATGATGTTGGTCCGCAATTCCATGACCACAGTCGAGTCGGCCTTCGCCGACCTGGGGACCTTCGAACCCTCGGTCATGACGGCCGACCTGCTGCAGCAGTTGGAGCCCACCGCCACCTTCATCGTACGCGAGACCGAAGAGGCCGCCACAGCCCCCAGCGGCGCCGCGGAGACCATGACCATAGACTTCTATGGCACGGCCACCAGCTACGCCTTGGGCACTACCTCCAAATCGGGCACGACCTTCGGAGTACTCGTGAACAAAGCCCCCGATGGCCGCACCACCGTCTACTACGTGAACGGTCAGGTAGAAGACTGGAGCACCGTGCTCCCCGGCGGCATCATAGGAGCCCTCACGCCGCACAGAGGGTAGGTGCCGGAGGCGGGACTCGAACCCGCATGGGCATAGCCCCACGGTGTTTAAGACCGTTGCGTCTGCCATTTCGCCACTCCGGCGCGGGACTAAGTTAGCATGCGAGGCGCCTTCAGCTACTGGCTGGCGCCGCGGTTCGCGTTCCCGACTTTCACCAGCCCCGGCTAGAGACCCTCCATCGCGAGACCGTCCAAGAGGTCGCGTTCGGAGACCGTGAGCTCGTCGTAGCCGAGGACCTCCATGGCCGCCATTACGATTGCGGCGCCGGCCACTATGACCGGGGCGCGCCCGGCCTGCACGCAGGGCAGCGCAGCGCGCCCCTCGGTGGTAAGACTGGCCAACTGCGCCAGTTGTCCGCACACTTCGTCCAAGGTCAGCCGCCGCAGATGGATGGCGGCACTGTCATACTTCTCCAACCCCGCGGAGAGCGCGGCCAGCGTGGTCACCGTGCCGGCGACCCCCACCAGCCGCCGTGGCCCCGACTCCTTGCCCCCGGCTCCGTACCGGTTGCGGAGCTTGGCGAACTCACGCGCGGCCTCTCTTGCCACTTCGTCGAGCTCATCGGCGGTGGGCGGGTCGGTCTTGATCCACTTCTCGGTGCCCCGATTGGCCCCCAGAGGCAGACTCATGGGTGACACACGCCCGCTCGCCAGACGCGTGATGAGTTCGGTGCTGCCTCCCCCCACATCCAGCACCACTGGGTCGGTCACATCCAGACACGCGCCGGCGTAAGACAGTTGCGCCTCTCTCTCCCCCGTGAGTACCTTGGCCCGCAGGTCATACTCCCTGGCCAGACCGCGGACGAACTCCTCACCATCACCGGCCTCGCGAGCAGCGCTGGTACCGGCCACAACGACCCGGTCTACTCCCTGCAGACGGGCCTCGCTCGCGAAACGCGCCACCGCCTCACTGGTGCGCACGCGCGCCGCCGGATTCAGCGGACCGCCCGCCACCAGACCTTGTCCCAGGCGGGTGACTTCAGCCTTGCGGATCAGGGGCCAGGGGCGCCCGTCGATGACGTCGGCTATGAGGAGCCGTACGGAGATAGTGCCCACGTCGATGACCGCTTTCTTCTCCACTGCCTGCCATTTAGAGCAACGCCGGTCGGTACACCAGGCCTCCTGCACCGGGGGCAGGAACCTTGCCCAAGCTGATTTAGCCGAGTCGATGATCTCTGGGTCGTCGGATTCCAGCCAGCCGGAGATGACCGAAAGGATGGCGGCGGCGTATGCGTGCAGACAAGACGCGTGCTCCGGGTCCTCCGGCCCACCTATACCGGCCCCCAAGCGAGCGTCCACCTTTGACGACGGCTTCGCTCGGCGGTGCAGGTCAGAGCGCCGCCCACGGTAGACACGAGTGACTTCGTCCATGAGGGCCCGCAACTCACTGTCGTTCTGGCATGCCGAGCGAAAGTCACGCACTCCCCCCTCAGCTTCTACGCGGCTGATGACCACGTCCAGCGAGGGACAGGTGACATACAGCAGAGTCGGGTTGGGGGAGCCCTCCGAAAGCACGGGCGCCGACTCAGTGACTGCCGGGTAGCCGAAAGGACAGCGCACGGACACACCCGTCAAGTCTCTTGGGGTCCGTCCCAGCTCTCCGGCGATCACCGCCTTGTCACCCGGGCCCACTTCGGCTCCGGCCGCCGGCCCGTTCATTGCCCCAGCGTGGTGCTCGTGTTCTGGGGGAACGGCAACAGACTGAGGGAGACAGAAGTGCCCGACCCGGTCGACACCGCAAGGCCCCCGATCACGACTATCACGGCGGCCACGACAAGAACCACGATCGCCACGAAACGCGAGCGGCTGCCGCCATTGGGCTGTCCAGGACGCTGACCTGGCATGCGTGCCCCGGGCTGCTGATAGCCATATCGCGTCCGCTGTTGGCCGCTGCCCCGCCGTTGTCTCGCGGCGCCAGGCCCAAGAGGCTGCCGCGCCCTGTCGGGGAACTCTCCCCAGTCGCTCTGCCTACTCCGGCCGCTCATGATCTCCCAGTCCTAGGGTACGTCCAGTATCGGCGTGAGCGCCCGCTCCAAGAAGCCCGGACCGCTTGCATACGTTGATCCGGTACCCGAGGGGGTCAAGCCGTCTAGCGAGGAGTTGTCTCCGCTCGCGCCCGGGGTCGGTGCCACGCTGTCGCTCTCCCCCGTCACGATGTACAGCTCTTCGCCTGGACGAGTATACGAGAGATCCTGCCGAGCAAGGCTCTCCAGATAGTCGCTTTCGCTCAGCCTGCCCAGCTCCGTCTGCAGTCTCTCCTTCTGCGCTGTGAGTTCGACGATGCCGGCGTTGGCCTTCTGCAAACGAGACCGAGCATCCAGGTAGGAATGCAGTGGAGCGTAGTTCGCCAGTGCAGCCAGGGTCAGGATGAAGGCACAGACCACTAGCAAGAGCAGGCGCCTCCGTCTGGCGACTTGAGAGCGTCGCCGCGAGGTTGGCTCTGCCGTACCGAACCCAGTCGGCATGTAGGTCGCGTGTGTGTGGGACATGGTTCATTCTGTATTCGCGCTCTCCGTCTCAGGCCCTCTTACCAAAGGCCGCCCGGCCCGGGAAGTAGGCCTGATCGCCCAGCTCCTCCTCGATACGCAACAACTGGTTGTACTTGGCAGTCCGCTCTCCGCGGCTGGGAGCACCGGTCTTGATCTGGCCGGCGTTGGTGGCCACCACCAGGTCGGATATGGTGCTGTCTTCTGTCTCGCCGGAACGATGGCTCACGACAGCCGTGTAGCCAGCCTTATGGGCCATGGCCATGGTATCCAGGGTCTCGGTAAGGGTGCCGATCTGGTTGAGCTTGATGAGTATGCTGTTGGCAACGCCCCGTTCGATACCCATGGCCAGGCGTTCGCTGTTGGTTACGAAGAGGTCATCGCCCACCAGCTGGATCTTGTCACCCACCAGCTTGGTGAGGGCCGTCCAGCCTTCCCAGTCCTCTTCAGCCATGCCGTCCTCGATGCTCACTATGGGATAGCGCTCGCACAGATCGGCGTAGTAGCCGGCCATCTCCACCGGAGACAGGGTGCGGTTCTCGCCGGCGAGCACGTACACACCCTTCTTGGTATCGAAGAACTCAGTCGCGGCCGGGTCCAAAGCCAGCGCGAGATCCTTGCCGCCGGAATACCCGGCCTTGCCGATGGCCTCTAGGATCACCTTCAGCGCTTCCTCGTTGCTGGATAGGTTCGGAGCGAACCCACCTTCGTCGCCTACCGAGGTCGCCAGACCCCTGTCAGACAGGACCTTCTTGAGCGAGTGGAAGGTCTCGACGCACATGCGCAGGCCGTCGGAGTAGGTGGCGGCCCCAACCGGCATGACCATGAACTCCTGCAGGTCGACGTTGTTGTCGGCGTGCTTGCCGCCGTTCAGGATGTTCATCATGGGAACGGGCAGCGTGTGCGCGTTGACCCCGCCCAGGTAGCGATAGAGCGGCATGCCCAAAGAATCAGCCGCCGCTTTGGCGACGGCCAGAGAGGCGCCCAAGATGGCGTTGGCGCCGAAGCGACCCTTGTTGGGGGTGCCGTCGGCCTCGATGAGCAGGCGATCTACTTCACGCTGATCGGTCGCGTCCGCGCCCGTAAGGATCTCGGCGATCTCTTTGTTGACGAAGCCGACAGCCTTGAGCACACCCTTGCCCATGTAGGCCTCGCCCCCGTCACGCAGTTCGACGGCTTCGAAGGAGCCGGTGGACGCACCCGATGGAACGGCGGCCCTGCCCCATCCACCATTGACAAGCTCCACCTCTACCTCTACGGTGGGGTTGCCTCGCGAGTCGAGTACCTGCCGACCAACCACGCTCTCTATGAGAGTCATCGCCCCTGCTCCTTCTTAGCTCGCTGGTAGTACGTCTCTTGCTCGTCCAAAGCCAGCCCCTCGAACTCCAGGCAATCGCTTTGGGCCATTTCTGCGGCTCTCTCCACCCGCGCCCTGAACCGCAGCGCCGACCGGCGCAGAGCAAGCTCAGGGTCTATCTTCACCTTCCGCCCAAGGTTGACCACAGCGAACAGAAGGTCGCCCACCTCGTCCAGAAGCGCGTCCCTGCTACCGTCAGTGACCAGCTGCTCTTCTACCTCGGCCGTCTCTTCTTTGATCTTGGCCATCACCTCGCCGGCGTGCTGCCAATCAAAACCCGCGGCGGCGGCCCGCTGCTGGAGCTTCTGGGCGAGCAGTGTGGAGGGGAAGCTGTCGGGGATGTCGTGGAAGATGCCCTGCCGTCCCTCAGTGTCCCTCTTGATGGCATCCCAGGTCTCGCGAACCTCTTCGGGTGTGTTCGCTTGAGCTTCTCCGAATATGTGCGGGTGGCGCCGTACCAGCTTGGCGCTGATGCCGGCGGCCACGTCACCCAGGTCGTAGAGACCCTGCTCCTCGGCCACGCAGGCCAGGAAATAGACCTGGTACAGAAGGTCGCCCAACTCCCCGCGCACACCTGCCTCGCCGTGAGCCTTCTCTCGGGCGATGGCGTCCACCAGCTCATAGACCTCCTCGACCGTGTAGGCGACGATGCTCTCTTGGGTCTGCTTACGATCCCACGGGCACTCTTTGCGAAGACGCCCGGTGAGGTCGTATAGACTGGCCAGCTCGGAGACCAAGGCGTCTCTCTGCATCGCGACCCGCTACTCGCTGACCGTGGTGCTGGTCTCTGTCCCTGCGCCCGTGGTGGTAGAGCCGCCAGACTCCCCAGGAGCCGTGGTGACACTGACGGTAGGCGTCGCTGTGACCGCGTTGGGCGGGGCGTACCCCGAGCGGTAGACCACGCCCAGCTTCTGCATGGTCTCGCTGAGCCAGGTGTTCCAAGCCTCGGTCTGCCTCTCCGTGAGCAACTTACTGCGTATCTGCTCCTTCACCGAGTCGTAGGCAAGTTGCTGCGCGGGCGTGATGTCCACCACTTGGATGACGCTGTAGCCAGAAGGGGTCCTCACGGGTTGCGAGAGCTCCTCCTTCTTGAGCTGGAACACGGCCTGCTCGAAAGCGGGTGCCGTCTGGCCTCTCACGATATCGCCCAGGTCGCCGCCGCTGTTCTTGCTCGCTGCGTCGTCCGAGTACTTCTCCACCTCAGTGACGAAGTTGGCGCCGTTCATTATCTCGCTGCGCACCTTGGCTGCCTCGGCTTGAGCCGCGTCCCAGTCGGTCTGGGTAGGCTCCTCGGTCATGACGTTGCCGGCCGCGTCAAGGAAGGGCGAGATGAGGATATGCCTCACCTCGCGTGACTCGGCCAGAACATACTCCGACTTGTGCTGCTGATAGTATTCCTGGACCTCAGCCTCTTTGACCCCCGCATCCCGGGTCACGGCCTCCTTCATTCTGGTGAGCCACAGGCTCTGCTCTACGGCGGCCCGCAGTTGTTCCATGGTCATGCCCTGCGCGGTGATGGCCTCGTTGAACTTGGCGTCATCACCCAGGAACATGCGGCGGATCTGATCGATTTCGGCATCGACGTCGGCGGCGGTTATGGCGACCCCGAAGTCCGACCCCTGCTGATATAGGACCTGCAGGATCACCAGATACTCAGTGCACTTCTGCCTGAAGAGCTTGAAGGCGTCGGGTTGTTTGCCCTTGTCGGGGGCCTTGCCGGCCGACACATAGGCACTCAGAAGATCGTTCAGCTCCTTCTCGGTCACCACCCTGCTGCCCACCTGAGCTACAGCGCCCGCGGGCACGTTGGACCCGCAGCCGTACACAGAGGCGATGATGGTGATAGAAAGCAGAAGGAGCAGGCCGACGGCTATCCTTCTGATCACACGCGACCTCACTTACTCGAACCGGGCGTTTCTTCACCCTCAAAGAGCGCGAGTATATCATCCAGCACCCTCTGAGCCGTCTCCCTGGGACCGCCCTCTTCGCCCCTAGTGCCCAAAGAGAGCTGCCCCGGCAACGGTGTGTACACATAGCGACGGTCGCGTTCGCGCAGCCGTTCCCGGGACCCCGGCGGCAGAACGAGACCAGCGACCATGACCTTGCCTGGCTTCACGCTCATGACATCGGCCCCCAAGGCCCCCAGGATCACCCGTGCCTCACCCAGGAAGATGAGGTTGTCCACGGGCTCGGGGATCTCACCGAAACGGTCACCCAGCTCGGACCGCAGTTCGGCCAGCTCTTCACGCCTCTTGGCCGATGCTATCCTGCGGTGCAGGTCCACCCGCGCCGCTTCATAGCCTATGAAGGTGGCAGGTACGTGCGCATCTATGCCTATGTCCACCCGTGCCAGCTTCTCCACCCCCATATCTTCGCCCTGCAGCTGTGCGGTGGCCTCTCGCAGCATCGAAAGGTACATCTCAAAGCCGACCGCCGCGATATGTCCCGACTGTTCCTCGCCCAGCAGCTCGCCCGCCCCTCGAATCTCCAGGTCGCGCATGGCGATCTTGAAGCCGGAACCCAACTCCGTGTAGTCGGCCAAGGTAGACAGCCGCGCCACTGCCTCCTGGGTAAGTACTGCCTCGTCGGGATGAAACAGGAACGCGTGAGCCACCCTGGTCGAGCGGCCTATACGCCCCCTGATCTGGTAGAGCTGAGCCAGGCCCAACAGGTCCGCCCTCTCCACTATGAGCGTGTTGGCATTGGGTATGTCCAGACCGCTCTCGATGATGGTCGTAGTCACCAGAACCTGAGTTTCGCCGCGTAAGAAGTCCAGCATCACCTGCTCCAGCTCTTGTTCGGCCATCTGCCCGTGGCCCACGGCGAAGCGGACGTCGGGCATGAGGGTCCGCAGGCGGTCGGCTGCCTTGTCGATGGTCTCCACCCGGTTGTGCAGGTAGAAGACCTGGCCGCCCCGGCCGACCTCCCGCTCGATGGCCCTGGTCACCATGCCTTCGTCGTAGAGGCCCACGTAGGTCTGGATAGGGTGGCGGTCGCGCGGTGGCGTCTCGATGATGCTCACGTCGCGCACCCCCGAGAGCGACATCTGCAGGGTGCGCGGGATGGGTGTGGCGGTGAGCGTGAGCACGTCCACCTTGACCTTCATGCGCCGCAGCGCCTCCTTCTGCGACACTCCGAACCGCTGCTCTTCGTCCACGATCACCAGGCCGAGGTCCTTGGGCTTGACGTCCTGCGAGAGCAGCCGGTGTGTGCCGATGATCACGTCCACGGTGCCGGCGGTGAAGTCTGCCAGGATGCGCTTCTGCTCCACGGCGGAGCGGAAGCGCGAGACCATCTCCACCTTCACCGGGAAGTCCGCGAAGCGCTCGCAGAAGGTGCCATAGTGCTGCTGAGCGAGGATGGTGGTCGGCACCATCACCATCACCTGTTTTCCATCCAGAGTCGCCTTGAAGGCGGCCCTCAGGGCCACCTCGGTCTTGCCGTAGCCTACGTCGCCACACAACAGGCGGTCCATGGGGCGCGTGGACTCCATGTCATCCTTGATCACATCGATAGCCCGAAGCTGATCCTCCGTCTCCTCATAGGGGAAAGCCTTCTCGAAGCGGGTCTGCCACTCCCCGTCCTCTGAGAACTGGTAGCCCTTGCCGGCCTGCCTGAGCGCGTACAGATGAAGCAGCTCGCCGGCCACTTGGCGCGCAGCCTTGCGGACGCGGCTCTTGAGGTTCTCCCACGCGGAACCGCCCAGTTTGGACAGACCTGGCGCCGTGCCGCCCGCCCCCACGTACCTCATGACTTTGCTGATCTGGTCGTGGGGCACGTACAGCATGTCTTTGTCTTTGTAGGCCAGGTCCAAGTAGTCGCGGGTCACGCCGGCGACGGTCTTGGTGGAGATGCCCTCGAACCGCCCGACGCCGTGGTCTTCGTGCACCACATAGTCGCCCTTGCGCAGGTCACGGAAGCTGGACAGCTCCACGGCCACACTGGGCCGGACCACAGCCGCCTTGTGTCGCCGCGGGAACAAGAGCGAGTCACCCAATACCGCCAGCTTGAGTTCGGGGATGACGAAGTGCCCCCGCAGCGGCACCGGCAAGAAAGACACCCCGGGTTCGCGCGCGATCTCTTCGGGTCTGGTGACAGCTCCACCCAGGCGTGGCGCCGCGAACACCGCCCGCTCCGCCTCGGCGCGCTGCTCGAAAGCTATCACCACCCGATAGCCGTCTTTGGCCATGCGGCGCACCGCCTCTTCCGCCTCCGGCACGCTGGTCACGGGCAACTGGCCTGCGCTGGCCCGCACTACCGGCACGCCCGCCTCGCCTGTGGTCAACCCCAGCGAACCCAGACTCACGGTCGGATGATCTGAAAGCCGCCGCTCGACATGAGGCCAACCGACATACCAGCCCTCCTCCGCCCGGTCACCCAGGACGTCCTCCAGGTCGCTCTGGAACCCCTCCACCCGCGCCGTGGCCAGAGCGGGGTCCACCCGCACTACGCACGCGTCGGCAGGCAGCAGAGAAAGCACAGAGGTCGCGTGTGAGCCATCGTCCTCGGCGGCCGCGTGTAGACGCACGCTTTCCAGCGGGCCCAGGGAGCGCTGCGAATACACAGAGAAGCTGCGCAGGCTCTCGATCTCGTCTCCCCAGAACTCCACGCGCACCGGATAGCTCTGTGTCGAAGGAAAGACGTCTATGAGACCGCCGCGCACGGAGAAGTCACCGGCGTCTTCTACCTGATCCACGCGGACGTAGCCCAGAGCGACGAGGCCGCGGACCAGCTCTTCGAAGTCCTGACGGCCGCCGGCCGCCAGCTCCAAGGGCCGCGCTACCGCCGGCACTACACCCTCCATAAGCGTGGCCGCCTCCGCGACCACTACCGGCGGGACCCGCGCGGCAGGAGGCTCTCGCAGGGCGTCGACGGCACGCGCCCGCCGCCCTGCCACTCGCGGCTGCACTCCTGCCTCCGAGCCATACCACACCCCGCGTGGCGGCAGCAGGAACACCCGGCGCTCGGAGCAGTATCGGGTCAGGTCGTGCTCGAGGTCGGCGGCGGCTTCTTGGGTTGGCGCTACGACCAAGACCGGCCGATCGTTCCAGGGTGCGCGCTGTATCAGACCCGCCGTCACAAAGGCTTGAACGAAGCTGGGTGCGCCCGCCTGTGCGGCCTCCTGACCCTCACCGACGGAGGCACCCGCGGAGGCGTAGGCCGCGAGCCGCTCGAACGGTTCGTATCCGCGCAGGAAGTCCGTCAGACGCGGCATCTAGCGGCTCCGAGCGGCCAGCCACTCCTCCGCGACGTCGGCGGCCCGCCCGATGAGCCCCAGTACGTCCGCGTGAGGCTCGGTGAACGAGGCCAGCACATGGTCGATCAAGGGGTCGCCTTCGCGATCGGGCCGGCCCACGCCCACTCGTACGCGCCAGAAGTCCCGCGACCCCAGACACTGCTCCAGGCTGCGAAGCCCGTTGTGTCCGCCAAGGCCCTGCCCCTCCTTGAGACGCACCTCACCGAACGGCAGCTCCACCTCGTCATGCACCACCAGCATGCGCTCCACGGGGACCTTGTGTTTGCGCGCAGCCTCAGCCACGGCGCGGCCAGACAGGTTCATGAAGGTCATGGGGAACAGCAGTACCACGCGGGTCCCCGCGATGGTGCCTTCTCCCACGAGTCCTTGAAAGCGCGACTTGAGCTTGGGCAGTCCGTGGCGGCGGCGTAGTTCCTCACCCACCATGAAGCCCACATTGTGGCGCTGATGCTGGTGCTCGGGCCCTGGGTTGCCCAGGGCTACGACCAGGTGGAGGGCGTCAGCATCCACTATGTACTAAACGCTATTCCTCGGTTGGCTTGGCGCCGATGACCTCAGGCTCCGCCGCTTCCGCAGCTTCGGCCGCGACTTCCGCTGCAGTCGGCACCTCCACCCGCGGCGGCACCAGAGCGACAAGCATGACCTCGGAGTCATCCAATATGGTGACTCCCTTGGGAGCGGTCAAGGCCGCCACCGTGAGATGGTGACCGATGACGAGTCCACTGATGTCCAACTCCAGCGAGGCGGGCATGTTGCCGGGAAGAGCGCGCACCGTGACCTCGCGGCGCTCCCAGTCGATGACGCCGCCGTCGATGAGACCGGCCGGGGTGCCGACGGGTTCGATGGTCACCGGGCTTTCGATCTCGACAGCCAGGTCGACCTCGTGCAGGTCGACATGCTGCAGGTAGCGTTTGACCGGATGAAACTGCAGCTTCTTGACGACGGCGTAGCGACCCTTCATCTTGCCGCCTTCGCCCTGAGCGCCCTTGTCGAAGACAAGCTCGAGCACAACGTTGTGGCCGTGAGCCATAGCTGCCTTGAGCTCCTCGACGTCCAACGCGATAGAGGTGGCGTCTCTGCCCTTGGCGTACGATACGGCCGGGACTAGGCCCTTGGCGCGCAGCCGTCGAGCCGGACCGTTGCCGGTCTCCTGCCGTTCGTGTACCGATAGCTTGATGCTGTCCATTTACATCTCCTCGAGCTTCAGCCTTAGACGCCCATCCGCAGACGAGCGCGCTAGAACAGCTGGTTTTCTCCCTGGAATAGCTCGCTCACCGACTCATCCGCGAACACGTTCCTGATGGTGTCCGCCAGGATATCGGCCGTGGATAGTACCACAATCTTCCCCCGGTCTACGCCTTCACGCAGCGGGATGGTGTCGGTGACCACGACTTCCTTGAGCGGAGAAGCCGCGATGCGCTCATAGGCGGGATCGGATAGCACAGCGTGAGTACAGGCCGCATACACCGCCTTGGCGCCCTGGTCCACCAGAGCCTGAGCCCCGTTTACCATGCTGCCGGCGGTATCGATGATGTCGTCCACCATGATGGCCGTCTTGCCCTCGACCTCACCTATGACGTACATGACCCGCGACTCGTTGTGGCCGGTGCGGAACTTGCTGAGCACAGCCACCGAACAGCCCAGGCGGTCGGCCATCCTCTTGGCCGTCTTGAAGCCCCCGGCGTCCGGCGATACCACCACGATGTCGCCCAAGTCCTTCATCTGAAAGTAGTCGGCGATCATGGAGAGGGCGGTCATGTGATCCACCGGCACGCCGAAGAACCCCTGCAACTGCCCGGCGTGAAGATCCATGGTGACCACGCGGTCCACCCCTGCGGCCTGCATGATGTCGGCCACCAGCCTCGCGGTGATGGGCTCGCGAGGGCAGCTCTTCTTGTCTTGGCGGGAGTAACCCATCCACGGGATGACCGCCGTGACCCTGTGGGCGGAGGCCAGGCGAGCGGCCTGCGCCATTATGAGAAGCTCAATGAGGTTCTCGTTCACGGGGCGGCAGGTAGGTTGGATTATGAACACGTCGGCGCCGCGGATGCTGTCTCCGTACTTGACGTAGATCTCACCGTCGGCGAAGGTCTTGATGTCTACGTGGCCCAACTGGATATCCAGCTTGCTTGCCACCTTGGCGCTGAGTTCGGGGTTGCCTCGCCCAGAGAACACCATCAGCGAACGATGTGGTGTTATCTTGGCGCAGCGCCGCGGCTCCCGCTGTGTCATGCCCCGCTCCTCCTAGTCGCTACTCAAGTACATGTACGGTATCACTGATTCCGGAGACTCATAAGCCTCTCCGCCTCAGCCAGCTCTTCTTGTGAATTCACCCCCAACACCAGCGAGGGGTCGCTCACCTTGCAGGCCGCCACTCGCTCACCCCTGGCCCGCAGGCCCGCGATGACGTCGGTGAGGTAGACCTCCTGTTGGTCGTTGTTGCTCTTGACACCCCGTAGTATCTCCAGGGTCTCCGGCACCGGCAGCACGTACATGGAGCTGTTCACCTCGTGCAGGGCCAGCTCCGCCGGTGTGGCATCGCGGTGCTCCACTATGCGGGCGAGCGAACCGTCGGCGTCCCGCACTATCCGGCCGTAGCCGGTGGGGTCGTCCAGATCCATGGTGAGCACGGTGGCCGCCACCTGACTCGCAAAATGCTTGCTCACCAGCTCCTGTAGAGCCTCGCCGGTGATGAGAGGCGTGTCCCCCGGCAACACGACCAGGGGGCCGGGAAGGATCTGCTCGGCCGCAGAAAGGACGGCATGACCTGTGCCCAGTTGCTGAGCCTGGATGGCCACAACGACGTCCGGTGGCAGGAGCGGCCTGACCTGTTCGTGGCCGTGACCCAACACCACCACCATGCGCCTGGCGTCCACCGCGCGGGCCGCCTCGAGCACGTGCAGGAACATGGGACGGCCACAGACCGGATGCATCACTTTGGGTAGCGTCGATTTCATGCGCTTGCCTTGGCCCGCGGCCAACACGATGACGGATGTGATCTCTGGCATCACCCTGGCTAGCACCCCGATGGACTCTTGCTTGAAGGGAACGAGCTGGGGCGGCAGGATTCGAACCTACGAATGACGGGACCAAAACCCGTTGCCTTACCACTTGGCCACGCCCCAACGCTACTGGCTCCGGGAATTGGGCCCGAGAGCGCTGGAAGTATAGGTCAGCCCGCAGAGGCGGTCAACCGAGGCCGGACCCGCCCTCCGGCCCCCCAAGCACGACTACCGGCTGTGCCTTGAAGCCCCTCACGACCAACTTCTCCGCCAATTCCTCTGCCTTCTCGGTCGACGGGCACACTCCATAGACCGTGGGACCGGAGCCGCTTACGAGCGCGCCCAGCGCACCCTCGCGGCTCACCAACTCGCGATCGTTCATGAGTGTGGGCATGAGCCGGAACGCGCTTTGCTCCAAGTCGTTCTCCAACAGACGAGCCGCCTGGGCGGCGTCCTCCACCTGTTGCCATCGCTTGGCGGCTTCTGCGGCCCGGTATTCGAACACCTGGCGGTTACCGAATGGCTGAGTCTCGTCGAAGGTCCGATAGACCCGCTCCGTGGAGAGGTGCCTGTCGGAGGTCACCACCACCAGAGACAGCACTGGAAGATCGATAGGCTCCAGGATCTCGCCGATGCCGCGGCCTATGGCCGGCTTGCCCTCCAAGAAGACCGCGACGTCGGCACCGGTGTTGCGCGCGAGCGCCAGTTGTTGGGCGCGCTCGACACCAGGTCCGCCCGCCTCTGCCAAGGCTTCTACGCCCGCCAGCAGCGCGCAGGCCCCATCGGAGCTGCCCCCGCCCAGGCCGCCACCCACCGGGATGCGCTTGTCGATCTCGATGCGCCCGTCGAAAGCCCAGCCGGTCTCGGCCTCGAGAAGTTTGAGGGCTTTGAACGCCAGGTTGTCCTGGCCGTCGGCAGCGCGACACTTGACCTTGAGGTCACCCGCGGAGCCGCCCGCCGGGCGTGCCGTCAGCTTGATATCCAGGGTGTCGTAGAGCGAGATCGGCGCAAAGACGGTAAAGAGTTCGTGGAAGCCCTCCTCGCTCTTGGGGCCCACGAGCAGACACAGATTCACCTTGGCAGGCGCCTTCTTTATCGCTTCCATGCCGCCATCATAGCCTACGAAGGCGATGGGGTTTCGGCGCCGCGCAGCACGCGCAGCAACCCGTCACGTTGTTCGCCGGATACCTCCAGGTGCAACCGCGTCATGCCTCCCCTTCGGCCCAGGGGCGCCTCCAACTCTATCCTGCTGCCAGGTCTGCGCGCTTTCTCGAGTGCCTCTGCCGCCATATCGATCGTCACACCACGAACGCCCATGAGCGCCGGAAGAGCCGCCTCGGTGTTTGAGACGCGCGAGTGAGCGAGAGGCAGGCAAGACACGAGTACGCTTCTGGCGACAGGCCACGACACTGTCTCGCGCCGAGTCTCGAAAGTCGTCCACAGGTCGCCACCCTCGGTGGTGTATCCGGGTGGCGGTACCCTCCACTCTTCCCACCGCCACCACGCGAGCCACCACATCACTCTCCCCATGAACCCGGCGACACGACCCCCGGCATGAGTCCACAGCCACCAGGAGGGTATGCGGGGACCGTGAAGCCAGACGCGGCCTCGGGCCCCACGTAGCTGCACGGGACCGACGAACCGAGAGCCACCGGCGCCCGCGTTCTCCTCCGTAGCGTACGCCGTGCACGTCGCCCCCCTCAATGATTCCAATCCCCACCCCTTCCTAGACGAACGCAGCGCCTCCATCGACGATGAGAAGCTGACCCGTGACCATGTCCGCGGCGTCGGAGCCCAAGAACACCGCGGCCCCCACCAGATCATCCGGCACCCCGCGCCGCTTGATGCACTGCACCGCGACCGTATCGTCGAAGAGTTTGTCGCTCTCCGGCTGGATGAGCGCCGCCTCGGTGGCGGTAAGACCCGGGGCCAGAGAGTTGACGCAGATGCCCGAAGGCCCGAGATTCCTCGCCAGCGCCTGCGTGATCTGGTGGATGGCAGCCTTGCTGCAGGCGTAGGGCAGCAACCACTGCGAGGGCGCAAGTCTGCCGATGTCCGAAGCTACGTTGATGATCTTGCCGCGGCCGGCCTCCACCATCAGGGGCGCTACGGCCTTGCACATGAGCCAGGTGCCCCGGGTGTTGATGGCGAAGAAGGCGTCCCACTCTTCCACTTTCCAGGCATCCCACGGGCGCGGAGGGGTGCCGTAGCTGAGGGCGGCGTTGTTGAGGAGGATATCCAGGCGGCCGTGCAGTGCTTTCACCTGCTCCACCACCGCAAGGGTAGAGTCTTCCTCAGAGATATCCACCTGCAGCGCAGTGGCCTCGCCCCCGCTCTGCCGAATCTCTGCCGCGGTGACCTCCGACCTCTCCAGACTGATGTCCGGAAGCACGAGAGTCGCGCTCTCTTGGGCATACTTGAGGGCGAAGGCTTTGCCCAACCCCCGACCCGCTCCCGTGACGACAGCTACCTTGTCCTTGAGCACACCGGCCATGATCCCTCCAGCAACTAGACGCCTTTGAGCCGTTCCCCTAACTCCACGAACTGCCGTGGCCGCAGCCGCTCAGCCCGCACGTCGGCGGGCAGACCCAGCCCGGTCACCAACTCCAACGACCGCTCCCGCGGCAAGGCAAGTCCGGCCGATAGACAGTTGACCAAGGTCTTGCGCCGTTGGCCGAAGGCGGCCTGGATGACCCTTCGTAGCCGGATCGTGTCCATGGTAGGCAACTGCTCCCCGGGCAACCGGTCGAGCACCACCAAGCTCGAATCCACATGAGGTTGCGGGAAGAAGATAGAGCGCGCAAGAGGACGCATCCGCACCACCGACGTGTAGAGCTGCACCCACACCGAGAGGGTCCCGTAGGCCTTGGTGCCGGGAGCCGCCGTCATACGCTCGGCCACCTCGCGCTGCACCATCACCACGTAGCGGCGCACCAACGGGAGCCGCTGCAGAGACTCGACGATAGACGGTCCGGCCACGGAATAGGGCAGATTGCTGGCACACAGGGTCGGCGGGGGGTCCAGCTCTTCCAGCCGCGCCTTAAGCACGTCTTGAAAGTGCAGGGTGACCTTGTGATCGCTCCGCAGCGTCGATTCCAGCGGACCCTTGAGACTCCGGTCGATCTCATAGGCATGCACGTGAGCCGCCACCCCGGCCAGTGCCAGAGTCAACACCCCCAGCCCGGCGCCGACCTCCAGTACTACGTCGTCCGGCCTACATTCCAGCTGCGCCAGTATCACTCCTAGGATGTTGTCGTCGATGAGGAAGTTCTGCCCCAGGTCCCTCTTGGGTGTCACGCCGAACTCCGCTATGCGCGCCAGCGAGACCTGCTTAAGACCCGAGGAGACCGCACCGCTACGGGCCTCGTCGCCCATGGCCACAGCACCCGTGGTCGCGGCTCCCGTGGTCGCGTCGCCCTGCCCCAGCTCTGTGCGGCCTTCGGCGCCGCCACGCCGCGCGCTCACGACCCCGCCTCCCGAGCCGCCAGACGGGGGAACGCCCTCTGCGCGTTCGCCTCCACCTGCGCCGCCAGCCCGTCCAGGGTCATGTCGCGCAGCCTTGCCACGAACTCGTAGGTCTTGGCCACCAGACCCGGTCGGTTCGGCCGTCCACGCAGGGGTACCGGGGTCAACCAGGGGGCGTCGGTCTCCAACAACAACAGGTGAGCCGGCGCCGTACGGGCGGCCTCCTGGAGGTCCGCCGCTTTGTCATAGGTGACGTTGCCGGCGAAACTCAGGTAGTACCCGCGCGCCACGAGCTCCGCCAGCCGATCGGGCAGCGAGAAGCAATGAAGCACCACGGTGAGCCCCCGCGCGTGTTCGCCCAGCACCGCCAGAGTGTCTTCCGCGGCATCGCGGGTGTGCACCACCACGGGGAGGCCGGCGTCCCGCGCCAGCTCGAGATGACGGATGAAGACCCGGCGCTGCACCTCGTGCGAACAGGTGTCGTGGTAGTAGTCAAAACCGGTCTCGCCGACGGCCACCACTCGGGGGTGCGCCGCCCAACCTGCGATCTCGGCGAAGCCCGCCTCGTCGAACGTGGCCGCCTCTTGGGGGTGATAGCCCACTATGGCCCTCAGCTCGGCAAACCGCTCGGCCAGCCGCACCGACTGCCGTGACCGCTCGAGGTCGGTGCCGCACTGCAGTATCAGGCCGACGCCGCTGGTGCGGGCGTCGGCCACCAACTCCGCGGAATCCCCGCGGCAATGGTCCAGGTGCGTGTGAGAGTCGATGAGCATCAGCGGGCGCTCCCGTGGGGCGTGCGAGCATGGCCGAGTGTCGACCCGGCCTTCAGCGCCTACTCCTCTATGCGGGGGAAGAGCGCTGGACCAGCGGTGACCTTCGCGCCGGGCCGCAGCACGTCGGCGTCCCAGCGGGCCTCGTCCCATGACGGGGCCGCGGTGCCCAGGCCCAGCCGCTCACGGATGGCGAGCGCGGTCTGCGGGATAAACGCATGCAACAAGACGGACAGCAGCCGCAGGCCTTCTGCCAGTTCCCAGAGGGTGGAATCGAGCGCAGCTCTCGCGTGGCCGGTGGTGCTCGAGGTGCCCGCACGACTGAGTGCAGCGGCGGCACAGCCCCCGCCCAGGCCTGTGGAGGCCTCAGCCGCCGCCTCCTTGGCCAGTTTCCACGGCGCCTGCTCTTCTACATAGCGGTTCAGCCGGCGTACGAAGCCCCAGATCGTCTCAAGCGCAGCGCTGAGGTCCATATCTTCCAGCTGCGCACGGGCCGTGACGCACACAGGCCCGGCTTCCTGAGCCAGGAGCGAGTGTCCCGGTGCCGGCACCTCGCCCCCACGGTACTTGTCGATCATCGAGACCGTGCGCGACACCAGGTTGCCCAGCTCGTTGGCGAGTTCGGAGTTGTAGCGGGCCTTGAAACCCTCCTCGCTCACCATGCCGTCTTGGCCGAAGCTCACCTCGCGCAGGCAGTAGAAGCGGAAGGGGTCGGCCCCGTACTGCTCTATCAGCGGGAAGGGGTCCATGACGTTGCCCCGCGTCTTGCTCATCTTCTCGCCGCCCAGCTTCAGGTAGCCGTGGATGAACAGGTGCTCGGGCAGTTCGTATCCGGCAGACATGAGCAGCGCCGGCCAGATGATGCCGTGGAACTTCAGGATGTCCTGCGCCATGAGGTGGTAACTCGCCGGCCAGAAACGGGCAAGATCTTGACCAGGAGCGTACGAGAGGGCGCTCAGGTAGTTGATGAGGGCGTCCACCCACACGTAGATGACCTGCGACTCGTCCCAGGGCACGCTGATGCCCCACTTGAGGGTGGCGCGGGAGATGGAGATGTCGTCCAGTCCCTGCTCGATGAAAGAGAGCGCCTCGTTGTAGCGGTGACGCGGGCGCACGAAGTCCGGGTGCTCACGATAGTGCTCGGCCAGGCGATCCTGAAACGCGGAGAGCCGGAAGAAGTAGTTGTCCTCGTCCATGTGCACGGGCTCGGTGCCGTGGTCGGGACACAGACCGTCGACCAGGTTCTCCTCGGTGTAGTAGGCCTCACAGGCCGGGCAGTAGAGGCCGGAGTACGAGCCCTTGTAGATGTCGCCGGCGTCGTAGCAGCGCTTCACAAAGTCCTGCACGAATCTCTCGTGCTGCGGGTCGGTGGTGCGGATGAAGAAGTCGTTGCTGGCGCCCACCTTGGCGGCGACCTCTTTGAACTTGGCCACCACCTCGTCCACGTGCTGCTTGGGAGTCATACCCCGCGCGGCAGCGGCCTGTTCGACCTTGGTGCCGTGCTCGTCGGTGCCGGTGAGAAAGAACACGTCGTCACCAAGTTGCCGGTGGAAACGCGCAGCCACGTCCGCGGCCGCCGTCGTGTAGGCGTGCCCGATATGCGGCACGTCGTTGACGTAGTAGATAGGGGTGGTGATGTAGAAACGAGCCATCGCCGACTAGTCTAGCAGATGGCCCTCAGGCCCCTGCATCCGCCTGCCGCGCCCTACTAGATCGTCCACCCGCACTGCGTTGACGATCGCGGCTATGGCGAAGATCCAGCACAGGAAGATGCTGATGATCGCCCACGCCTCTCGGGCACGCGCACAGTCTGTCATGCTACGCAGACCGCCCGCTCAAAACAAGCGGCCGGCAGGCCACTTCGAGGTCCCGGACAAAGAGAAAGGGAGCCGGCCTCTCGGCCGGCTCCCCAAGCATGCTGCTGTTAATCAGCGCTTGCGCGCGAAGTCGGCTAGACCGGCTTGCCGCAGCTCTTGCAGAAGGCTGCTCCGTCGTCCAGGGGCTTGCCGCATCCCACGCAGAACTTGCCACCGGCAGCCGGAGGAGTACTGCCGCCGATCTGAGTAGTCGTGCCATCGGCTTTGATGACGTTCAAGTTGAGCTTGGGCACGTCGGACTGGCCATAGTCGCCGCTCTTGTCCCTGAGCATCATGTAGCCGCAGTAGACAGTGCCAAGGCCGGCCAGCAGAGTGATGAGGCTACCAGGCCACCATGCCCAGAAGTCAAAGCCACCGTACGGCGCGTCCACACAGCCGATGAACCCGCAGAGGGTCATGATGCCACCAAACACCAAGACTACCCATGCCTCCATGTACCACTTCGGAAGCGGCTTGTTGGCGGGGAGGAAGATCTTGGCCGCAACAAAGAGCGCCGCGAACAGAGCGAAGCAGAAGGCTGCCACGCCGGCGTCTATGTCCCAACCTAGGGCGCTTGCCCTCTCATAGCCGGGCAACCCGCCAACCAGACCACCAAGTTCGCCCAGTCCGCCCAGCGCGTCGCCAAGAGCCGACGCTACTTTGTCCCTCCACCAGAAGAAACTGACCCCGAAAATCGTAACCAGGAACGCTATACCTACGCCCCAGTCCCATTTCTTCAATCTGCCGATATTGACGTCCATTCCCACCTCCGGTCATGTCACTCGGTTGTTTCCCGCGCATTTGTTCTGCTTCGCCACGATAGGCGCCAAACAAGCGGACTGTCAAGCTATGTCCCCCAGAGGGCGAGTACTAAACTCGCCGGCCGCAGGCGCTGCAGAAGGCGGCGCCCTCCCGCAGAGCCGCGTCGCAGCTCGTGCAACGGCCTGCAAAGCCGGTGTCTGGCGCCTCGGCGGCCACACGACCTCCGCAACCAGGACAGAAGACCGCATCCGCCGTAATAACGGCACCGCATGACCCGCAGGCGACTACGGTGCTCACGAACGACGCGGCGGATCCGGCTGCTGGCCGTGACGCCTCGAAAGAAGAAGTGGCCGCGCTGACCCACGTCACCCTGCCCTCGCCTTGGTAGCTCCCTGATTGGTCCCTAGCCATGACCATGCCGGCCACCAGCATCGCGACGCCGCCTGCCAGCACCAGTGCCGAGCCAGGGCGCCAGTTCCACATGACGTATCCGCCGCTGGGCGCGGCCACACAGACGATGACTCCGAACAGGGTGCAGAGGCTTCCCAGCGCTCCCGCCAGCCAGCCTTCCTTGTACCAGACGGGCAGGGGGGCCCGCGCAGGGAACGAGAACTTCAGGGCAGCAAACCCTAACGCCAGCGCGTTCAAGACGATCGCCGTGATCCCCAGGCCTGCCAGAGGCGCCTCCCAGCCCCTCACTTCGGTGGAGATACCGAAGAGGTCGGTGTCTCCTGAAGAAAGCCCCAGGTCGCCCAAAAAGCCGGTCGGGTTGAACCCCCACCACGGCAGGCACATGCCGGCCACCATGAGAGCCAGAGAGCCGACCAGTACGATGTCCCACAACCCGAACCTCCGCTCCACCCCCACCTCCTATGAAGGTCGTCGCTGCTTGATCTTCAGCCCGGCCTCGTACAGCCCACGCACCGGCAGCCCCGTGAGCCCTGCCACTATGCCGGCCGCCCGCTTGGCGCCCACGCCCGCTTCGAGGAGCTCCTCCATGGCCCGCAGCGCGGCCTCTCCGATATCGGCGCCGGCAGCGGGCTGCGCATCGGCCGGCTCCAGGACCAGGACGATTTCACCCCGCACCGGATCGGACAACCCCTCCAGCACTTCGGGCGCCGTACCCCGCACCGCTTCTTCGTGCACCTTGGTAAGCTCGCGGCAAACTGCCATCTGTCTGTCCGGCCAACGCTCGCCGAGCGCCGCCACCGTGGCGCGCACTCGGCGCGGAGACTCGAAGGCCACCACCGCGGCTCCTGTGCCATCGAAAGCCGCCACCTGTTCCAAGAGCCTGCCCTTGGTGCGCGCCAGGAAGCCGACGAACGCGAAGCGGTCGCCGGGCAGGCCCGACAGCACCAACGCCGTGGACACCGCCGAAGGGCCGGGCAGCACGGTCACGGGAAGCCCCTCCGCGGCACAGGCCCTCACCAGGGTGAAGCCCGGATCGGAGAGGCCAGGCATGCCGGCGTCGCTGACCACGGCGACGTCCTTGCCTTCGCGCAGCAGCGGCAGCAGAGCGGCCAGCCGCTGCTCTTCGTTGTGGTCGTGAAAGCTTACGAGCCTGGCCTTGATACCGTGGCGATCGAGCAGGATGCGCGTGTGCCGCGTGTCCTCACAGGCCACCAACTCCACGCTCCTCAGGACCTCCAGCACCCGCAGGGTCACGTCCTGCAGATTGCCGATAGGTGTCGGGCAGAGATAGAGCATGAGTTGGCTTTCGGGCGCCGGCCGCTATGCGCCGGCGCGGTCCAGGGCAGCCTGGGCCTCCACGAGCTCCTCAGCCCTGACAATGACCTCCTGCCGCCCAATACCGTCGAAGGTCAGCCCGATGACGCTGGACACCGATTCGTGCCGAATATACGACGCTATGCCCGCGCTACGCAGCTTGGCCAAGACTATCTCGGCCTCCACCGGATCGTTGGTGGTCATCAGGGTCACCAGTTCATCAGAGTCCGAGTTCATCAGACACCTCCTGCATAGCTTGGAGTCCCATGTCCAGGAACTCGTCCAACTGCAAGCCCAGCTCCGAACAGGTCATTATGTCCTCGCGCCTCGCTCCTCTGGCGAAAGAAGGCTCCTTGAAGCGCTTCTGCAGACTGGCCACCGTGACCAGCGCCAGCTTCTTCTCGGGACGGATAAGCGCGGCCGCCGTGATCAGCCCTGTCAGGCAGTCACAGGCGAAGAGCGCCCGGTCCAGGGAACCGCCTATCTCCGACCCGTTGTCAGGGTTGTGAGCCAGTATGGCCTGCAACACCTCTTCGTCCTTGAAGCCATAGTCGCGCAGCCACTCCACCGTCCGCGCGCCGTGGACCTCCATCTTCTCCGCGGTCTCTTCCACGTCCAGGTCGTGAAGAAGTCCGGCGAGCCGCCACTGCTCGGGGTCTCCGCCCAGTCTCGCGGCCAGCGCGCCCATTATGGCTTCGGCGGCCAGCATATGCTTCACGAGGTTCTCGTTCTTGACTCGCTCCCGCACCAAACCGAGTGCCTGGTCGCGGTTCATACCTTCTCCCCCTTGGCCCCGCCACCATCGGCCGTGCCGGCCAACTCTGTGAGCACGCGCGCCGCGATCTGGCCGGCCGTGCGGACCGCCTCAGCGCTCACATCCAGGTGAGTGACAAAGCGCACCCGGTCCGCTGACGCCAAGCCGCAGAGCACGCCCTCCTCTTTGAGCGCAGCCACCACCCGGTCCGCCCCTACCCCGAGACCCCCGACGCTCACGATGAGGATATTGGTCTGCACCGCATGGACGATCTGCGTTCCGGGCACCTGGCCCAGCAGCTCCGCCAGAGTGGCCGCGTTCGCGTGGTCTTCCACCAGACGGTCGAGGTTGTGCTCGAGGGCATACAGCGCCCCCGCGGCGATGATGCCCGCCTGGCGCATGGCCCCGCCGTACCGCTTACGGTTGTGCCGCGCCTGCTCGACGAACTCACGCGTGCCCAATAGCGCCGAGCCCACCGGGGCGCCGAGCCCCTTGGAGAAGCACACCGACACCGAGTCGGCCATGGCCGCGTAGGCCCGGAGTTCCACTCCCGTGGCCTTGTGGGCATTCCAAAGTCGCGCCCCGTCCAGATGCACCACCACACCGTGGTTGTGAGCCACCCCGGCCACCGCCTGCATGGCCTCCAGCGGCCAGATAGTGCCGCCGCAGCGGTTGTGGGTGTTCTCCATCTCGACTACGCCCGTGCGGGCAAAGTGCTCGGAGGCCGGCCTGATAGCCTGCTCTACGGCCTGCGCCGTGAGCACCCCCGCCACACCCGGCAGCGGACGGATCTGCAGACCCGAAAGGGCCGCCGCCGACCCCGCCTCGTAGTGCAAGATGTGCGAATCTTCGTGCGCGATCACCTCGTCACCCGGACGAGTGTGGGTGCGCAGACTGAGCTGGTTGCTCATAGTCCCCGAGGGGACATACAGGGCCGCCTCTTTACCCAGCAGTCCGGCCACCGTCTCCTGCAGCCGCTCGATGGTGGGGTCCTCCCGGTAGATGTCGTCGCCGACCGGCGCCGCGGCCATAGCCCGGCGCATGGCCTCGCTGGGCTTGGTCACCGTGTCGCTACGGAGGTCTATGGGTAGGGCTACGCGGACCATGTCTCTTCCTTTCCCCTCTACCGTGGGGTAGCGTCGGGCAGTCCCCCGTCCACAGGGATAGTGGCCCCGGTGGTGGGCGTCTGCCTGGTGGCGAAGAACAGCACTGCGTTGGCCACGTGAGTGGCCGTCACCTGTGCCTTGAGCAGATTGCGGTCCTGATAGTAGGCCTCGAGTCCGGCCTCGTCCAAGCCCCGAGCCTTCATGCGTCCAGGGCCCACTTCGGCCCACAGGCCCGAACGCCGGGCACCGTGAGAGAACACGGCGTCCGGCGCCACCATGTTCACGCGGACGTCATCGGCGGCCAGCTCCAGACTGGCTATCCGCGCCAGCTGATGCGCCGCGGCCTTGGTGGAGCTATAAGCGCCAAAACCCGCCCCTGGACAGAACACGTTCTTGGTAGACACCAGCACTATGTCTCCGCCGGTCGCCTGCCGTTTGAACCAGCGGGCGGCCTCGGCCAACACCAGAAGCGTCCCCTCTACGTTGACGCTCTCCAGCCGGCGATAGGCCTTCAGGTCCAGTTCGGTGAGCGCCGCCACCGCCGCCACCCCGGCGTTGGGAACCACCAGGTCGATGCCTCCCCAGAGCCGCGCGACCTCGCCGAAGGCGCCCGCCACCGACTCGGGGTCGGTGACGTCCATGGCTATCCCGATGATCCTGCCTGGGTGGTCGGCTCCTAGGGTGTCCACCAGCTCTTCCAGCGCGTCTCCCGGCAGGTCGGAACCCACCACCAGACAACCGGCCCGCAGCAGACCTTGGCAGATGCCGGTGCCTATCGCCCCGGCCGCTCCGGTCACGAGGGCCACGCTTCCGCGCAGCGGTGGAGGGGCAGACCCTGCCAGCTTGGCATGTTGCAGCGTACGGTATTCCATGGCGAACAGCTCGGCCTCCGGAAGCCCCTCGTACTCCGCGCCACCCGCCGCCATGGCGGTCTTGGTGGCGATGGAGCGCTCGGTGATGTCGCGAGCGATAGTGGCCTCCCGTAAGTCCGCTCCCGCGCAGAAGACTCCTAATCCCGGCAACATGACCACTCGGGGCTGCGGCGCGAACGGCCGCACGCCCTCCGGCAGGGCCTTGGCGAAACGGTCCAGGTAGGCTGTGTAGGCCCGAGAGTACTCATCCACGGCGCCTGTCAGTCCGGCGCACACCTCCGCTTCGTCACCCGACTCCAGCTCCTCGACCCACAGCGGCAGAGCCTTGGTGCGTATCAGGTGGTCGGTGGTGAGCGGCGGGGTCACCAGGACCTCGCGCGCTCCCGGTGCGGCCAAGGCGGCAAGCACCTCGGGGCCGCTAAGGGTGAGGAGCACCATCCGGCGGTAGGGTCGGTCGGCGTCCGCGGTGCGTTCGGCCAAGAGACCGCGCAAGATGGTAGCCGTGCGGGCGAGCCGCTCGTCGGCCGCAGCCGCGGCTGCAGTCTCGGGCTCGGGCGCCGCGCTTGGCTCGGGCGCCGCCGCCTGGGCCGGCGGCGCGGCGGTCACGGCATGCGTGCTGCGCCCCTTGGCCAGGTAGCTCTCGGCGTGCGACACCAGGTCGATGGTCATCTCGTACGATTCCTCGGCGGTCTTGCCCCAGGTGATCAGCCCGTGGTGCGACAGCACCAGGCCCCTCACCTTGGGGTGTACCTTCACCGCCAAGTCAGTGGCCAGGGCCAGCTTGAAGCCTGGAGTGACGTAGGGCAGCGCAGCCACATCGTCACCCAGCGCCTCTGCGACCGCTTTGACTCCCCCCTTGCGGTTGGTGAGCGCCAGGATGGCGTCGGCGTGCGTGTGGTCCACGTAGACGGCAGGAAGGAAGGCATGCACCAAGGCTTCGATAGATGGTGCCGGACTGTCGGCGTGTAGTTGGTGAGCGCTGAGCAGCTCCAACATCCGCAGATCGTCCATCTCCGCCAGCTCGCGCAGACGTAGCAGGAACTCCAGATCCAGCCCCACGTGCCCCGAAGGCAAGATGGTGGCCATGTCGGCGCCGGAGGCCTTGACGTAGAGCGCGGCGACCTCCTCACCGAAGACGTTGTTCCACATCGCCTTGACGGAGGAGTTGCCGCCACCGTGAAGCACCAGTCCTGGTTCCGAACCCAAGAGACGCGCGGAGTAGGTACGCAGAGCCAAGGGCTCGCCCCACTCTGCGCCGTAGCGCGCGACGAACCTCTCCGCCTCCTTGGCCGACCACCTAGAGCGCATCCCCCACCCAGCCTTTCCTCGCGCCGCGCCGGCCTAGCCGGCGGCGCGGCCGCGTACGGCCTCGAGCATGTAGCGGAAGTTGTCCTCCACCGCGCCACCCGCATAGACGGCGCTGCCGGCCGCCATGATGTCCGCGCCGGCCGTCGCCACCTCAGCGATGTTGTCCCTTGTGATGCCGCCATCTACACATAGCAGTATGTCCCTGCCGCTGGCCGCTATCCTCTCCTTGACCCGGGCGATCCGGCTGAGGGTGGCAGGCGCAGACCTCTGGCCGCTCCAACCGGGGTCCACGGCCAGGAGCGAGATCATCTCCACCTCGTCAAGCAGCGGCTCGGTGAGCCACTCCAGTGGTGTGCCCGGATTCAGCGCCAACCCCCGCACCACTCCACGCTCAGGCCCTGCGGAGTGCTGCATGTCACCCAGCCGCTGCAGCACCCTGTGGATGTGCACCGCGGCTTCTACGTGCACCGTGATGATGTCGGCTCCGGCTTCGACGTAGTGGGCAAGCTTGTCCAAAGGCTCCTGCACCATGAGGTGCACGTCCTTCAGGAGCGAGGTCCTGAGCCCTTGGACGTAGATGTCCCCCACAGTCACGCGCGGACAGAAGCACCCATCCATGACGTCCACATGGATCATTCCCGCGCCCACCGCCTCCAGACGAGCCAGTTCAGCGCCAAGCCGCATGAGGTCGGCGGACAGGATGCCCACACTCAGGGTGGGGCATAGGGAACGTAGCCTAGCGAGCGTGGTGCCCACCGGAGGCCTACTTCTTCTCGTGCTTGAGGGTCTGGAAGAACTCGTAGGCTTCGGCCGGCTTCATGAGCTCATGAACCACCTTGCCGATCGCCTGGATCATCGCCAGGGGAGCGTCAGACTGAAAGATGTTGCGGCCCATGTCCACGCCGGCAGCGCCTTCGCTGACGGCCTTGTAGGCCATGGTAAGGGCGTCCAGTTCGGGGAGCTTCTTGCCCCCAGCCATGACTATAGGCACAGGACAAGAGGAGGTCATGGTGTCGAAGCCGTCCTCGACGTAGTACGTCTTGACGAAGTGCGCCCCCAACTCCGCCGCCATGCGGCAGGCCAGCCTGAAGTAGCGGGGGCTGCGCGACATCTCCTTGCCCACAGCGGTCACGCCCAGCACGGGCACGCCGTGCCGGTTGCCCGCGTCCACGAGAGCGGTGAGGTTGCGGATAGACTGGGTCTCGAACTCTCCCCCGACGAACAGCTGCACGGCCACGGCGGCGGCATTGAGCCGCAGGGCATCCTCCATATCCAAAGCCAACTGCTCATTGGAGAGCTCCTTGAGCACACTGGGGCCGCCACTGGCCCGCAGCACGACCGCCTTCTCGTACGACGACGGGATAACACTGCGCAGCACGCCGCGGGTGATCATGAGCGCGTCGGCGTAGGGAGCCAAGGGCACGATGTTGACGTCTACACGCTCGAGCCCCGGAGTCGGACCTTGAAAGTAGCCATGATCGATAGCCAACATGACCGTGCGCCCAGAAGCGGGCCGGAAGATGCGCGCCAGGCGATTCTGCATGCCCCAGTCGAGAGCGCCCGACCCTTTGAGGTAGAAGGCCTGGTTCTTCTGCGGGATATCCAGGTGGAAGTTGTCGGATTCCTTCAGGCTGTCGACATCTGGCATCGATCACACTCCGCAGGCGCTGGTGAGGCGAGACACCTAGAGATTCTACCAAAGGCCTGGGAATCAGCCGCTACCTGCTGCCATAATGACCCTGACAGCGGGAGAGCGGATCATCCGGTCCGAGTGGGGGCGCCATGTATATGACCGACAATAGGTTCGTGAGGTGCAGCGAATGCGGGGCTCTCAACGAGCCTCAGGCCGTCTTCTGCAGCCGTTGTGGCGCAGCGCTGCCCAGTCCCGTCCATGGCCTCCCGCGGCCACGACTCACCAACACCAGCTTCGCCATGGGTGCGGCTATGCTGTTGGCCCTCTTGCTCCTGGTGTTCATCCTCTACAGCACGATCGCCCGCAGTCTGGACAAGAATGCGAGCATCGCCCCCTATGCCGACCAGAAGGGCATACCGGCCTCAGTCATCACCACCACGACCGTCAAGAGCGGTGGCCAGGCCGTCGTCACCACAGAAGGTGCCCAGACAGACCCTGCGGTCACCACTACCACCACCGAACCTCCGGTCTTGGTCAGACCCAAGGCGACAGTCTCGTCGTCGGCCCTCAAGGGTACGTCCACGGCCGGCTTCCAAGCCACCAACCTCGTGGACGGCGACTTCTCGACGGCCTGGATCGAAGGTGCCAAGGGCAATGGACTGGCTGAATGGGTGCGCTTCGAGTTCTCCAAGCCCACGCTTCTCTCACGCATCGAGATAGCCAACGGCTACCAGAAAGATGCCGCGCGGTTTCGCACCTGCCCTCGGGTCAAGCTGGTCAACATCGAGTTCTCCAGCGGCGCCACCTACCTAGTCGAACTTCAGGACACTCAGGATCTGCAGTTCATCGTCCCCAGCGGTGAAGCGATCGAGTGGATCAAGTTGGTCATCGTGTCGGTATACCCTGGAGTGGAGAACGAAGAGACCGCCCTCTCCGAGGTGCGCCTGTTCGAGAAGGCCGACTAGGCCCCGCCGCCGGGGGCCGGTTCCTCTGCAAGCGGCCGCCCGTCGCGCGGCCCTCCCTGACCGGTCCGCGGCGCCGCCCCGCGCCGGATAGCATCTTTGCCGTATCTCTGTCTGATGACATCGAGTTTGAGGTCCAACTCCCTGAGTAGCGGCAACTCCTGATCGAAGAGGTCATCCTGCCAGGCCCGCGGCACCAGGTTGCTGAGCCCTACCCCCACCAGCCGCAACCGATAACGGCGCCGGCGCCCGTTGCGGAACAGGGTCAGCACTTCCTTGAACAGCACCTCGTCCACGTCCAAAGGGCGGGGCAGGGTCCGCGAGCAGGTGTGGGTCACAAAGTCGGAGTAACGGATCTTCACCGTCACCGTGCGCGCCTCCAAACGCTGCGCGCGCAGCCGGCGGCAGACGTCCTCGGTCAGAGCGATAAGGGTCGACTCCACCAGCCCCATGTCCGAGACGTCCTCCTCGAAGGTGTGCTCGCGCGAGATGGATTTGACCTCCTCGCGTGGCGAGACACGGCGCACGTCTTCGCCCCGAGCCCGGTGGTAGAGCTCCTCTCCCCATTCCCCGAACGACAAGCGCAGCAGGTGCTCGGGCACCTGAGCCAGATCGCCCACGGTGACCACCCCCCGGTCCCTCAGTTGCGACAGCAACGCGGGGCCGACACCCGGAAGCCTCTCCACCGGTAGAGGCGCGAGGAACTCCGCCTCCTGACCGGCCGGGACCACCGTGAAGCCACCCGGTTTCTGAAAGTCCGAAGCCACCTTGGCCAGCAGCTTGTTGGCGGCGATGCCCACCGAGATGCTGAGCTTCAGCTCCTCGGCCACGCGCTTCTGGATGAGCCGGGCCGTCTCCACCGGGGGACCGAAGAGCCTCTCGGTGCCGGTGAGATCCACGTAGGCTTCGTCCAGACTCATCCTCTCCACCAGGGGCGAGTACTGCTCGAGGATCTCCATCAGCCTCTTGGAGCACTCGTAGTAGAGATGATGATGACCGGTGAGATACACCCCATGCGGACAAAGGCGCCTGGCGGTGCGTAGCGGCATGGCCGAATGCACTCCGTACCTTCGCGCCACGTAGTTGGCTGTCGAGACGACGCCTCGCTCCCCGCCGCCAACGATGACCGGCTTGCCCCGCAGAGAGGGGTCCCGGTTCTCTTCGACCGCCGCAAAGAAGGCGTCGAAGTCAAAGTGGGCGATGACGCGACAAGTGGCGCGGGGCGGACCCTTGCCCTGTTGACCATCCATGCTCACAGCATATACGAACAAACGTTCGGTGACAAGCGCCTGGTCAAGAGACGCCGCAGAGGTTTAGTCCTGACTGACCGAAGGTATAACAGAGTAAAGCAAAGATCAGAGATTGTGAGGAGAGAGGTTCAAGTATGGGGATTCTCGCGTGGATCGTTTTCGGCGGCTTGGCGGGCCTCGTGGCCGGGCTACTCACCGGCGGAGGCAAAGGCATCATCGTCAACGTGGTCGTCGGCATCGTCGGTGCTCTTCTGGGCGGGTTCATCATGAATATGTTCGGGGAAGCCGGAGTCACCGGTTGGGACTGGCGAAGCTTCGGAGTGGCTGTAGGAGGCTCGGTAGTTCTGCTGCTCCTCCTGGGACTCTTCTGGGGCAGGAGCCGGCGGAGCCGCTAATAGTCTAGGACTACCTTTGATCAGCGTCCATTGAGAGGAGATACGAAGATGAAAGTAAGCGCCGTGAAATACGTTACCTGGGTGATCGCTCTGGTCCTTGGCGTGCTTGCGCTGCTGGGCCACTTTGGCACCATCAGCGGGGTCATAGCCGAGAACGCTTTCTGGTTCGCCATAGCTGGCCTCGCCTTGATGTTGGTGGCCTCCATCGCCAGGAAGATGTAGCGGGTTCGCCTACTCTGAGGACTAGTGTGATGCGTTTTCTGAGAGGCTCCGGGCACTCTGTCCGGGGTCTCTTTCCTTCTGCTTGCTACCTTGGGACGCGCCAGAAGACCGGCTAGTCCACTGGAACGACGAACCTGATCTCGCCCTTGCGCAAGATGACGATGTCGTGGCGCTCAGGTTCTTCTGCTACGAAGCTCGTCTCTCGAATGGCGACGTCGGTGAGAGCGACGAATTCTGTCCCACCGTTCAGTGCGTCCGAGACTCTACCCCTCTGGCCTCCGGCCCCTGTTCCGACATGGAGCAGGCCCTCCAACCGAAAATCGCCCACGTACACGCTCACACGGGCAGTATTGCCAACAGCGTCCACAATGCCCCCTCCCGTATCTAGCATCCGACATGCCATCTATCGACACCGGCCTCTGGTTCCATGAGGCTTCTGGCACCCATCTGCCGCGTTCTATTGCTCGCGCGGACCGATCTATGGCGTCCGCAAAGCCATGGCCTCAAGCGGCCTGTCTGTGATGATCGCCGCCACCCCCGGAGACCGGAGCAGGCGTCTCGTGAGCTCTGGCTCGTTGACGGTCCAGACCCAGACCGGGTAGCCGCGGTGGGCCGCCCGGCGCACGAAGCCGCAGTGAAGCAGCTTCCAGTTGGGGATGACGACGTCCGCGCCGCAGCGCCGCAACCTGCGGCCCGGAAAGAGTTCGGAGAGTCTGGCTCGCAGGCCGTCTTTCGGCCGGCCCTCCCCTAGCACCAGTCCGGTCCGCACCGCCGGGTCCAGCGACTTCACCCGGGCGACTGTCTGGTCGTCAAAGCTGGTGACCACGAAGTCACTGCGCTCCCGGCTGCGCACAAGCGCATCGAGGACTCTCCGCTCGATCCCGGGGACCTTGACCTCGACGTCCAGTAGGCAGCCGGCCGGTATGGCACTCAGCGCCTCCTCGAAGGTGCACAAGCTCGGCACCTGGGCCGTCAACACGGCGCGGCTTACCTGGGCGACGCTAAGACCCTGCGTGACCGCGTCGTGAGAGATCACCAGGACGCCGTCGGCCGTCTGCCGCACGTCAAGCTCTACGCCCTCGACTCCTCGCGCCACCGCGGCGACAAAGGCCTCCAGAGTATTCTCCCGCTCGGCGCCGCCAGACACGCCGCGGTGCGAGAGTATTCTTATCGGCTCAGGCATCTCGCGTCATCCACTTTCTTAGCTCCGGCATATGCTCCGAAGCCTCGCTGTATCCCTGACGGTAGAGGCTCTCGAGCCTCCGCACGTCGCGCTCCATGCGACCGACCACCAGAGGCGCTACTGGGCGGATGATGTACACCCGACCGTCCCGCTCCAGTTCAGCCAATCGCGCCAGGCAGGCGTTGTACCGGCGGTTGCGTTGCCGCATGGTGCGCCCGACCGCCGGGTACCGCGCCAGCGCTAGTCTCACGAGAAGGTTCAAGAGCGGATTATCCTTGCGGTGCCCGGCGTTGCGCGTTAGCACGACCACGTTGCGCGCGTTGCCGTCGCTGAAGGCTCGCTCTACGGGTATGGGGGCACTCACGCCGCCATCGACATATAGACGTCCCCCCAGAGAGACCGGAGGTGAGAGCAGAGGCAGGCTACACGACGCGCGGTGTACGGTGTGGATGAAGTAGCGCGGATCGTAGTCTCGGTGGCAGAAGTAGGCAGGCTGGCCCGTGGCGCAATCGGTAGCTGCCACCACCAGCGTCCGTGAAGTTGCCCGGAGCGCCTCGTAGTCGAACGGGGCTACCTCGTCGGGGGCCGTCTCAAAGAGATAACGCATACCGAACCAACTGCGCTCGCGAAGGAGGTTGGACCACCCCATGTAGCGCGGTTCCGCCGCCAATTCCACGAACATCTTGTGATTTCGCTCGCGTTGTTCGACGACGTAGTCCGCCCCTGCGTTCGCCCCGGCCGACACTCCTATCACGTACTGGAAGTCGACCCCTTGGTCCAGGAAGGCGTCCAGTACCCCAGCGGTGTACGCACCACGCATCCCTCCGCCCTCGAGCACCAACCCAACCCGCGTGTCCATCCTGACTTCCTTGTCGGGGACTGCCTACGCCGCAGAGTATAGCCACACCCCAGCAGCCACTCTCTCGCGCTGCTACCATATGTATAGTGCTGTCTTGCAGAAGGGCGGGGGGTTGGTCCGAAGCCGAGAACCAGAGGTCCGAAGCCGAGAACCAGAGGTCCTGAGCCATCCCGGCCGGCAGTCTTCGGCCGGGTGCATCGACACACTCTTTCAGTACACCTTGGCGCCTCTCGTACTCCTTGACCGGGAGTTCAACTTCCTTCGAGTCAACGAGGCCTACGCCGCTGCGACGGGGAGACAGATGGATGAACTCATCGGTCACAATCACTTCGAACTCTTCCCCTCCGACGCACAGGCCATCTTTGAGGAGGTGGTCCGCTCAAGACAACCCTTCAGCGTGAAGGCCAGGCCTTTCGCGTACGCCGATCATCCCGAATGGGGCATCACGTATTGGGATTGGAACCTTGCCCCCGTACTTGATGCCCGAGGTCAGGTCGAGGCGCTGGTCTTCAGCCTCGAGGACGTCACCTCCAGAGTCAAGGCGCGCGGATCTCGAGGAGGCTTATCCCTGCGGCGGTTCTTCGGTCGGCTTTCGCTCGAGCGGTCGATATCACCGAGGACCCGGTCTATCGCCATACTTGCCGGGGGGGCTATTCAAGTAGCGCTCTTCTCCGGCCTCTCCTTTCTCGACTCACCGCGTCAGATCTTGGGCATCCCAGGCCCCGCGGCGACGCTGGTGGGCATCGTCGCCGGTCTGGTGGCCGGCCCGCTGGCCGGCGGCTTGGTGGCACTAGTCGGAGGCGCCGTCTACGTCGTGTTTCTGACCGACCTCGGCTCGTCCGTCGCCTGGCCGACAATAGTCGTCTCCATCGTCCTGTGGACCGCCGCCTCGGTGATCGCCGCCCTGGTTGGCGACCGCGTCAGGGCCAGAGCGGCCATGCGCGAGGCCCTCCTGTCCCAGTCGATCGAAGACCGCAACACGCTGGTGGAGTCTCTGAGGGCCAGCGAGGGGCAACAACGCCTGCTGGCCGACGAGAACAGCCGGCTGTACCACCAGCAGTTGGCCATAGCGGAGACACTGCAGTTCTCTCTTCTCAATATCCCCTCCGTGAAGGGCCCACTGCGTCTGAGCCATCTGTACCGTTCCGCGACCGAGGCGGCTCGGGTGGGTGGGGATTTCTACGATGTCTTTCAGTTGAAGGACGAGCACATGGCTATCCTCATAGGCGACGTCTCTGGACACGGCATCCAGGCGGCCCGCACCGCGACGCTGGTCAGAGACGTAGTCCAGGCTTTCGCACACCAATCGCTTGACCCCCACACGGTGCTAGAACGCGTGAACGCCCTGCTCATCGACAAGGCTCTGCCGGGATTCGTCACTGCCTTCTTCGGTCTACTCGACCCGCGCACCGGTGGATTCCGCTATGCCTCGGCCGGACACCCCTTCCCCTACCTCAGGCGGGCCTCAGGGCAGCTCCAGACGCTCGGAGACGGGTCGTTACCGGTAGGTGTCCTTCCTGACGCCACCTGGGAGACCGACGAAGCCGCACTCCTGGCAGGTGACACGCTGCTCTTGTACACCGACGGTATCATCGAGGCCCGCAGCGGACGGGAACCGTTCGGCGAGAGTCGTCTGGAACACATCGTCAGACGCAAGAACGTCTCAGTCAGGCGCCTCCCGCGCCTGATCCTCGATCAAGTGCTCGCCTTCACCGGAGGACATCTCATCGACGACGTGGCGCTACTTGCTCTGCAATACACCGATGGCTCCGGCGGGCGCCGCTAGCTGATGTCTTTGGCCAAGGCCTCGTAGCCCGGGCGCCCCATCAGAGCATACGTAGCCCTCTTGCTCAGCTCCACCCCAGGTTGGTCGAACGCGTCGACGTTATAGAGTTCGCCCGCGATGGCAGTGGCCATCTGCAGCATGTACAAGAGTCCACCGACCGAGAAGGCGTCCGCCCGCGGTACTGTGATGGTGAGCGACGGCCGGCCTCTCTGTGCCAGCGCCCAAGCCGTGGCCTTCTGCTCCGCCCACATCAGCTCTGCCAGGGTATGGCCGCTCAGATACCCGAGGGCCTTCGCCTCCGACTCTCCGCAGGTGCCGGGCTCCGGGATCTTGACGGTCTGGGCGAACTCCCCGATGCCCAAGAAGGTGACCAGCTTATCGTCCGGGCCTTCCGCATACAACTGCAACTGCGAGTGCTGGTCCGTGACCCCCAGAGCCTTCACCGGCAGCGGGCCCACAGAGACCGGCTTGCCCTGCCTATCGACAGACTTACCCAGGCTCTCAGCCCATAGTTGCCTATACCAGTCGGCCACGTCGCGCAGACGGGCGGAGTACGGCATCATCACGCTGACTCGCCGGTCGAAGAACGTGTCTTCGATGAAGTGGACCCCCGCGAACGTGCACGCCGGATTGTCCCAGGCGCTGGCCATCTCGACCGTCCGCGCCATGTCGGCGGCCCCGGCCAGCAGTTCGACCACCCCCATGCCCATCAGCGCCGCGGGCACCAAGCCCACTGCCGACAGCACCGAGAACCGACCCCCCACGCCGTCCGGCAAGTCGAACATGGGCACGCCCATCGTCCGGCCCAGGGCACGTAGGGTGCCCTCGTCGGCGTCGGTGGTGAAGACCAGGTGATCTTTGAGGGCTGCCGCCCCCACCGCCGCCTCCAGCCGCTCTCGCACTACCAGGTAGCTGGCCATGGTCTCCGCCGTGGTGCCGGACTTGCTGATGACGTTCACCAAGGTCCGCTTGAGATCGAGCAGGTCCAAGAGACTGGCCGTCTCGTCCGGATCGACGTTGTCGAGCACGTAGAGCTTCGGCCGCCCTTGCCTTTCAGCCGGGGTCAGCTCGTTCCAGCGGAAAGGCAGCAGCGCCGTGGACAGGGCTATGGTGCCCAGCGCCGACCCGCCTATGCCAAGCACCAACAGATAGTCGTACTTGCCGGCCTGGGAAGAGGCGAAGTCCAGGTACGGCCCTGCGTCCTGCCCGGGGAGTTCCGTCCATCCCAGCATGCCGGTGCCCGCTTTGGCCAGCACCGCTTCCCGAGCGTTCTCCAATCGGGGCTCGAAGTCGGCCAGCTGCCCCGGCTCAAGGATGCCACCACCACCCGCGCAACTCTGACACCGCCCGATATCGATAGTAAGCCTGTCCGCCACTGCCAAGCCTCCGTTGGTTAGCTTCTCACTTCTCACCGAGCGCCTCCGCGCCTGGCCTCTTCTGCGCAGCGCGTGATCTCTTCATCATGACGGTCCCTCAGGGCCCCCCAATCGAAACGCGCTACCCAGGTCCGCTGCCAATCTTCCGACCAAGCCTGAGGTTCGGCCAAGGCCCGCGTAAGCGCCGGCACCAGCTCGCCCTGTCCGTACAGCACGCCGTCATGGGCTTCGGCGGGTATCAGCTCCGGATAGCTCAGGCGCCGAGGCAACACGGGACGGCAACCACAATACACCGCCTCGACGACTGCTACCCCGAAGAACTCATGGATGGCCGTAGACACCACCACGTCGGCCGCCCAAAGCAGCGAAGCGTAGTCAGAGGGCTCGTCCACCTTGCCCCATTGGACTATGTGGTCGGTGAGCGTCTCCTTGGCCCGCAGGAACTCAGCCGTGGGCGTCCCCTGGTTCGGACCTGCCAAGGCCAGGCGGAAGGCCACACCCTCCTCCTTTAGCGCATAGAGAGCCGCGAAGAGGTCGCCAGGCGCTTTGTCATACTCCCATCGCTGATTCCAGAGCAGGAGCGGACCTGCCTTGGGATCGCCCCAGCGGCCACTTTCTCGATCCACCATACCTTGCTGCCGATGCTGGTCGAAACGACGCAGATCGCAACCGACCGGGATCACAGTCGAGCGCTCTTGGATGTCTCCCATCAACCACCCGGGGACCTCGTCGGGCATCTCGGCCAGCAGGTCTGCGGCCGCCTGTAGGAACTCCCGCCGGTGGAACTCGGTGTTGAATACAACCGAGTCGGCAACCGCGGCGGAGGCGATGTTCTTGAAGCCGTAGCCCAAGTCTCGTTCGATCCCGAGCGGCAGAGGATAGGTGAGTTGATTCTCGTGAAAGTAGAGCACGGTCGGTACCCGGCCAAGGTCACGGTCCGCCGCGGCCAGGAATACCGGTAGGTCGAGCATGTCTGAAGCGTAGAACACGTCCGGCCCGGCCACGGCTGACCGCCCTGGCTTTGCCGCCTTGGCATCGAGCACCTGCCGCGCAAGGGTCAGAGCCGCACCGTACATGCGCCACTTCCAGTAGCGTGCCGGCAAGGTGAACAGCGTGAGCTCGTGCGACGAACGCGTTGCCAGACCCTCCAAGAAGGCCTTGTGCGAACCACCGAAGTAGGGCTCCAGTGCCCACACTGCGAGGCCCTGCATCCGCTCCACCGCTCCGCCCTGCACCACGCCGACTCCTTTCGGACCTCACCCGGTGCGTTCGCGACCGCCGGCAAGGTATCACTCGATTCTATATGCTGACTGCTAGCGCAGTCAGACATTTCTAACAGCGAGGCGACGACCGATGGCGGGTACGACGGGTTCACCTCAGGACAGACAGAACGCCCTACCGCTCATAGGCGGCCAGCTCTCGTCGGCCGGAGGCTGGAGTCAAATACCTCCGCGCGCCCTGGCCGCGGGTGCCGAAGTCGTCCAAGTGTTCAGCAGCAATCCCCGCATCTGGCCCACGGCCCCCCCGGACGCCGACGCGCTCATCAAGTTTTGCGCCACGCTCCGCCGGCACGGTCTGCCCCTCTTCATGCACGCTGTCTACCTCATCAATCCGGCCTCACCAGACCAGGGGCTGCGGGAGCGGTCCATCGCAGCGTTGACGCACTCCTTGACCACGGGAGCCTTGGCCGGAGCGGACGGCGTCGTCACTCACCTTGGTTCGCATCGCGGCGAGGGCTTCGACAACGCCGCCCTCTGGGTGACTGAGTCGCTGACCACCGCCTGGGCCGAAGCCGAGCGCCAGGTGCCGATGCTGCGCGACGCGGCCGCCGCCGGCGCCGCGCACCGCGCCACACGGCTCCGCCCTGCCTGCGCTCCTTCTGGAGACAGGCGCGGGCTCAGGGGCCACAGTGGGGAGCACCCTCGAAGAGCTGCAGACCTTGCTCGAGATGTTGCCGGTGACTGCTACGGCCGCCGACGCGGCGGCCGCGCCCACGACGCATTCCGGGCGCGGCGCCCCAGGCGCCGCGCCGCGGTTCGGCCTCTGCTTGGACACCGCCCACATGTTCGCCGCCGGATATGCCGTGCACCAGGCAGAAGGACTCGCTGCGCTAGTCGAAGAGCTCCGGCACCGCGAGCTGCTACACCGCGTGGGCCTTATCCATCTCAACGACTCGGCGTCGCTGTTCGCTTCGAAGCGCGATCGCCACGCAAACCCTGGAGACGGCGAGCTCGGCTACAGCGGTTTGGCGCGCGTGGTAACGCATCCGGCTTTCACCCGTGTACCCTTCGTGCTCGAGGTGCCCGGGTCCGAGGGCCACGGCCCCGGCCCCGCCGAGATCAGCCTTGTGAAGAAAATGCGGCGGGGGGCTCCAAGCCTGCCAGTCCCGCCTGAAGCAGCCGGAAGCGGTCCAGCAATGCCAGGGTGACCTTGCCGGGCCGGCCGTCGCCGATGACGTGGCTGCCTATCCGTACGACTGGCATGATGTCTCTGAGAGTCGAGACCAAGAAGACCTCGCGATCTGCGTACCTGTCCGACGTGACGTCGCTCAGAGTGAATGCCCTTTCTTCTACCGCGTGACCCGTCTCGCGAGCCAGCTGCAAGACGTGCCGCCGGGTGATGCCGTCCAGGATATGGTGGTCGGCCGGGTGCGTTCGTAGGGTTCCGTTGAAGAAGGCGAAGATGTTGCAGGACCCCCCTTCGCGCACGGTCCCCTCGGCGGTGACGAAGACGGCCTCGTTGGCGCCGGCACGGCGCGCGTCGTCCTTTGCCAACACGGCGGCCAGCAGATCGATGGCCTTGATGTGGCAGTAGTCCCACCGCCGGTCTTCAACCGGGTGCAGTACTTCGCCGGCCATGATGGCCTCGGCGCTAGGGCCCGACACGCTGCGGGCATACGCCAGTACGGTGGGCTCGGGTACCTGGGGCAGTTGGAAATCCCGGGGCTCCACTCCTCTGGTCACTTGGACGTAAACCATGCCATTGGTCACGCCGGAGCGCTCCGCCAAGTCTGGTATAACCTCTTCGAGTTGGTGGCCGCGGATAGCCCCCGCTAGCCTGATCTCGGCCAGCGACCCCTCCAGCCTCTCAAGATGTTCCTCCAGCCAAACGGCGTGGCCGTTAAGGATCTTGACCACCTCGTAGACCCCATCCCCCAGTTGGAAGCCGCGGTCCTCCACGTTGATCCTGCCCTGCGAGAGCGGCAACACCACTCCGCTTAAGTAGAGGAGCTCTATGCCCATCTGCTAACCTCACCTTCATGACCATCTACCGGCGTGCCGCTCTGTCCGATCTTGACCAGGTGCTCGCGCTGCTGCGCGAGATCATGGAGTATCACGATGTCGTCCCTCCCCAACCCGTCGCGCTTGCGAAATGCGTTTGCGCCATTCTGACCGGCCAAGACCATACGTTTCTGGTCGCCGAACAAGACGCCCAGGTGATCGGCATGTGTGCCCTCGTCTTCTCCCTGAGCACTTGGACCGCGGCACCCGTGTGTGAGATCCAGGACCTCATAGTCACCAGGGAGCACCGGGGTACGGGCGTGGGCCGCGGACTTGTGCAGGCCGCCGGTGAACTGGCACTAGCCAGAGGTTGCACGAGGTTCTACTTGCTGGCGGAGTATTGGAATCTCCAAGCGCACGCCTTCTACCGCAGGCTTGGCTTGGCAGAACAGACCTGCCTGGATTTCGAACGCGACCTGCGGAGCGCACTACCGTAGGAAAGTGGGCACATCCAGGTCGTCATCGTCTCTACCCCTTCTGGGCGTGCTCCGTGGCTCCTTGGGCGCATCCCAACCCGAGGTGCTGCTGCCGAAATCGGTGACGCTGCCCCGTCGAGTGCCAGATCTGGTCTCTCCCGGGCGGGAATCTTCCGAGCGAGAATCCCTGGCGCTCGACTCCCGCGCACGCGGCTCGAACTCGCGGACACGCGGCTCAAACGGGCTGCTCGCTTGGGCCTTGGCCGGCTCTACTGTGGGCTTGTGTGCCTTGAGCGTGCCCTCAACCTGAGCGGTAAGAGTCTCCTCGCTGGTAGAGTCAAAGCCGGCGGCCACCAGGGTCACGCACAGGTTGTCGCTCAGCGACTCGTTCACCACCGCGCCGAAGATCAACGTCGCGTCGGGCTCCGCCGCGGCGGCCACAGTCTCGGCCACCTCGGTGATCTCGTGCAGTGTGAGGTCCTTGCCGCCGCTGATATTGAGAAGTATGCCTCTCGCGCCCTGGATAGTGGTGTCCAAGAGTGCGGACTTGAGGGCCATCTCGGCCGCCCGCTGGGCGCGCTGGTCTCCCCGCGACCGACCTATACCCATGTGGGCCGTACCGGCACCCATCATCACCGTGCGCACGTCGGCCAGGTCCAGGTTGATCAGACCAGGCACCGTGACCAGATCGCAGACTCCCTGAACGCCCTGCCGCAGCACATCGTCGGCCAGACGGAGAGCATCGACCATAGAAGTCCCCCTGTCGGAGACTTCGAGAAGCTTCTGATTGGGCACCACGATGACCGTATCGGCCCGCTGTCTGAGGGCCCGCACGCCTTCCAGAGCCTGCATGCCGCGACGCTTGCCTTCGAACGAGAACGGGAACGTGACCACCCCGATGGTGAGTGCCCCCATAGCTCGCGAGATCTCGGCGACAACAGGCGCGGCGCCCGTGCCGGTGCCGCCCCCCTCACCGGCAGTGATGAACACCATGTCGCTGCCCTTTAGCAGCACCTTGATCTCTTCGTAAGCTGCCATGGCAGAGTCGCGCCCCACTTTGGGGTCGTTGCCCCCGCCGAGACCCTTGGTCAGCTCGCCGCCAATGCGCAGCTTGTGCTCGGCTTCGCACATGGCAAGCGCCTGGGCGTCGGTGTTTATGGCTATGAACTCCACGCCCTGCACGCCGGTCTCGATCATGCGGTTCACCGCATTGGTGCCGGCTCCGCCCACACCGACCACGCGGATGACGGCAAACGGGCTCCTAGAGGGCTGGATGAGAGCGCGCCTGCCCTCGTCCGGGCGCATGCCGCTATCGGCCTCTTCGGCCATACTCGCTCGAGCGCGCTGTAGCGCGTCCATGCCCTTGAATGCTTGTTCTTGCGATCCTTCCAAACCACCCTCTGCTCGTGCCGCTGCGTTGCCGTCGGTCACACTGAACAGACCTCTAAGTGCACTGTCTTGGATGCTAGATCTTTTTTCCATCGAGCACCTCTCTCGCAAGCTGCCGGTAGGACTCCGCAGCTTGGCTGTCCGGCGCATATTTAAGCACTGATTGACCTTTCACCGGCGCTTCGGCGAACTTGATCGTCTTGGGGATGGTAGTTTGACACACCACATCGCCGAAATTCTTCCGGAGTATCTCCACCGCTTCGCGGTCGTGAGCAAGGCGCGCATCGTACATGGTGGGAACGATCCCGGCGATGCGTACTGAAGGGTTGAGGTTCTCGCGCACTAGTTCCAGGGTACGGGTGAGTTGCTCGAGACCGCGCAGTGAAAGGTACTCACACTGCACGGGCACTACCACCGCATTGGCCGCCGTGAAGGCGTTCACCGTCAGCAGTCCCAGCGCCGGAGGTGTGTCGATGAATATGTAGTCGTAGTCATCCGCGACCTGATACAACGCCTTGCTGAGTGCCCTTTCCCTGCCTATCAGCGAGCTGAGGGCTATCTCCACAGCGGCCAGGTCGATGCTGGCGACAGCCAAGTCGACCTCTTTGTGGGCGATCGTCTGCCCGATGTCGGTACCGCCGGCGAGCACGTCGTACATGCTGGGATGCACCGCGTCCGGGTCCAGCCCCAGACTCATGGTCAGGCTACCCTGAGGGTCCAGGTCGACCACCAGCACGCGCCGGCCCATTTCCTGGACCGCCACCCCCAAGTTAAGGGTCGTGGTGGTTTTCGCCACTCCGCCCTTCTGGTTAGCAAAGGCCACGACTTTGGCCAATATCTCTCCCTATTGCACGGTGCCGCACATGCTGGTGCGATCTCTTAACTCTTCGCAGACTGTGGGGAAAATCCTCCGCGAGCCACAAGGCACGCCGGCGGTACCTGGTGGGTCAGGTCTCTCTCTTGGGCTGAAGAAAACCGCTGTCTGGCGAGACGGGCGGGCGATGTGTCTTGGAGAACTTCCTGAGCTCCCGCAGAAAGTCACGGTTCTCACGAACGTGCTCCCAGGCACGGGTCATCAAGTAGCCCTGCACCTGATGACGCCGCGACATGGGCGTCTTGTACGTCGGGGTGACCATCTTGCGCGCGGTATAGAAGCGCCTCTGCGCCTGCAACACCGACTCCTGCAACTCGTACGGGGTCATGTTCTTGGGCCAGAAGACCACGTGATGGCCGTCGTAAAGGCTCCAGTTCTCGGTGAAGATGCGCCCCTCGGCCTTGAGCTGGGCCGTCTGTCGGGTCCCGGGTAGCGGTGTGAGAGCCAAGAATTGCGCGGTGTTGAGTCCATAGTCTATTGCAAAATCCGCGGTCACCGAAAGCGACTCCATAGTGTCGGAGTCCGCTCCGTAGACAAACATGCCATGGGTCCTTATGCCCGTGCGGTGAAGAGCTTCGAGGCCTCCCGCCATGTCCTCCACCGTTGATTCTTTGTGGTACTCGGCCAGAGTAGCGGGGTCGGCGGACTCGAGGCCCAGGTAGACGATGCGGCAGCCCGCCCTCCACATGAGGTCCAGCAGTTCTTCGTCCACCCGTCCGTTCTTGCAGACCGAGTCGATGCGTATCTGTGCATAGAACTGCAGGCCAAGGTTCGCGTCGATCATCTGCTTCAGCAGCTCTTTTCCCCGCCTCTTGCTGATGAAGAAGTTGTCGTCATAGAAGAAGACCCTCTTGGCTCCGCGCTCTTTGAGGTGTCTCACCACCTCTTCGGGCTCCACCATGCGGACGTGCCGTCCGAACATCATGACCACGGAACAGAACTCACAGTCAAACGGGCAGCCACGCGAAGCCAGGATCGGTTCCGGGGCCACCTTGTCCCCACCCACTACAAGGCCCATGTCGGGCCAAGGGAGCTCGGTGAACGAGGACAACCAGGGACGGTCGGGATTATTGACCACCCTGCCCTCGGCGTCCCGGTAGCTGAGCCCCAGGATCTTGCTGAGTTCACCCTTGCCCTGAAGGCAGTCGATCAGTTCGACCAGGGTCTGCTCGCCCTCCTGCCGGACCACATAGTCGCAGAAGTCCAGCGCCTCCTCCGCCAAGAAGCTCACATGCGGACCCCCCATTGCCACCGGTATGCCGGCGTCCCTGACGCGCTGCGCGTAGCGATAGGCGCGGACAGCGGTGGAGGTGGTCGCGGAGACTCCCACGAAATCGGCTGAAAGGACGTAGTCCCAATCGATCTCGCTCAGACTCTCGGCGTACACACGGGCTTCGTGACCGCGCTCGGTCATCATGGCCGCCAACAGAGGCAGACCTAGTCGAAGCTGCTTGATGAAGCTGTAAACATGGAACCCCGGCGCGGCGGGTTCGATGAAGACTATGCGCACGAAGACCTCGTGATTGCTCGCCTAAGCGTCAACGTCGTATGGTAGCACACGCCTTCTGGTCGCCGGCCTGGGGCAGGGTCACTCGGAAGCGAGTCTGGGGATCACCCGCGACCAACTCTACCTTGCCCCCGAGTAGGTCGCAGATCTCCCAAACCAGAGCTAAGCCCAGTCCAAAGCCCTCGGTCTGTCGGCTCCCTCGGCCTCGATAGAACCGAGAGAACAGCCGGGACCTCTCCTCGGGCGAGAGCGGCTCTCCACCGTTGGCGACTTCGAGCAACAGAACGCGGTCTTGCGTTCTAAGGTCCACTTCCACCGGACCACCCCCGCCGTACTGCACTGCGTTGTGAAGCAGGTTGGCTATCACGCGGCGAAGCATGTCCCCGTCGGTGACAGCCTTGGCCTCGCCCTGCACATGCACCCCAATACGCTCCAGCCTCCACCATGCCTGTCTGCAGCAGCCGATCGGCTTCTTCGCGGACCAGGTTCTCCACCGACACCAGAGTCAGGTTCGGGTGGAACTCGTGAGAGTCGTAGCGGGACAGAGTGAGCAGAGTGTCCACCAAGCGCCGCAGACGTGTCGACTCGCGATAGATGGCCGCGGCCGAGCGCGAGCGCTCCTCTTTGGTGGCCGCGGTGCCATCCAGCAGGGCTTGGGAGAAGCCCTGGATAGAGGTCAAAGGAGTGCGCAACTCATGAGCCGCCGAGGAGACGAACCCCCGCAGTGAGTCCTCGCTGCGCCTCACTTCTTGGCGCATGTGTTCCAGATCGTCCGCCAACTCCTGGATCTCGCCCGGGTACGAACCGGTGACGGGCTGTTGGTACGAACCTCCGGCCATGCCACGCGCAGCCGCGGAGAGTCGGCGCAGCGGCCGCGTCATCCACACGCCCAGACCCAAGCCCACCAGGATGGCAAGACCTACCGCGATGCCGCCCGAGATCAACAACGCCCGAAGGATGCCCGTCCGGTAGCTGAAGGCGTCGGACCTCGCCAGGGTCACTACCGACAGACCCGCGGAAGAGTCTGCCATCTCGAAAGGAGCCGCGGCCACGATGGCTGCCACTTCCTTGCCGGTCTTGCCCAACACCGTACGGACCACTCCGCTCGCGGCTTTGCTTCCCCCCAACTCCTGGGCCTGCAGGCGCAGGCTCTCCATGCCTTCCGCCCTCACCGGCACCGTGCCCACCGCGGCAAGCACCGTCGAATCAGAGAACACCACTATGCCCGAGCCGGTCGGCAGTACTCTGAGGTCAGAGCGCAGAAGCATGCCGAGCATCCCCTTGCTCCGCATGCCGCCCGGCATCGCAGGTAGTGACTCGCTCACGCTCTGCGCCTGCTCGGCCACCTCTATCGCCTGCTCCAGCAGGAGATCCCGTTGCCTGTCGATCACGTAGTCGCCCAAGAACAGATAGAAGACGGCGCCGACCACCAGCAGGGTGAACAAAGAGACGCCGCCCAGAGCGACGACCAAGCGTCTGCGGATAGAGGGACCGCGCGTCATCGCGACGTCCCCGGGTCGACCTTGTAGCCCAGTCCCCACACAGTCTGTATCGCCTGACCCCACGAGCCGAGTTTCTTTCGCAGTTGGCCTATGTGCACGTCCACGGTGCGGGCATCGCCATAGGAGCTATAGCCCCACACCTCGTCCAAGAGCCGCTCGCGAGTCAGCGCCAGACCCCGGTTGACCAACAAGTAGTGCAGCAGGTCGAACTCTTTGGGGGTCAGATCCACTACCGCTCCGTCCACTCGGACTGTCCTCTCCGCGGGCAGAAGTTCCAGACCACCCAGCGCCTGCGCGGCCGCGGACGCGTCCTCCTGCGCCGCGGTGCGCCGCTGGACGGCTCGGGCGCGCGCGACAAGCTCGCCCGGGCTGAAGGGTTTTACCATGTAGTCGTCGGCCCCCAGCTCCAGTCCTAGGATCTTGTCCTGCTCGGCATCCTTCGCCGTGAGGATTATCAGGGGCGCCTGCGAGAAGCTCCGAATGGTCTTGAGGAAGTCGAAGCCGGAGCCGTCGGGCAGCATCAGGTCCAGCACCACCAATGAAGCGCAGTGCTCTCTGACCAGCTCAACGCCGTCGGCGCCCTGCGCCGCGGCGTGCACTTGGTAGCCTTCGCGGGTCAGATAGAGCTGTAGCAGCTCCGAGATCGAGGGATCGTCCTCGATGACCACCACGCTCCGCCCGTTTGTCTGCTCTCGTACCGGCGTAGCCGTACCCTCCTCATTAGGACGGGGGCCGGACGGGGCTCGCCCGGCCCCCGTCCGCCCGCGCCGTCTGTGGTCCGCTCAGTCGGTACCCGTTTCGTCCAGATCCAGGTACTTGTCTACAAGAGTGCGCAACTCCTTGAGTGTATCAGCCAGTTTCTGCCTTGCCTGCTGCGCCGCGGCACGCTGCTGTTCGACGCTCGCGGTCAGCTGATCGAACAAGGCCTGGTCCGACGCGCTCATCTCGTCTCGCACGCTCTCCATCAGCGCCTGGTGGCGCTCGGCTCGAGCTTCGCGCCGTTCCTTCATGGCCTGTCGGCGATCCGCCATGACAACGCCCTTGTTGGGCAGGCCTGCGTTGCCACCGGGGGCCTGCATGGTGTTGCCCGGAGCCGTGACTTGATTAGCGGCTGCCTGGTCGTTGCCGGAGGAATCGCAGGCCACGGCCCCCAGAGAGACCACTACCAGCACGGCACCCAACGCAACCAGCCACTTTTGCGACCCAAGCTTCTTCATGAGCACTTCTCCTTCGATGTCTCCGACGTGCGCAGCCTTCGTGCGCGCCGGGTTGACGTTCCAATCGATGCCAGTCTGCGACGGGACTGTGAACAAAGTGTGAGCAAATCGCGAAGATTTGCCTGAACGCCGACCTCGGGCGGTACCCGTGGCACGCTAAGATGTAGCGAGCATGGGTTACACAGTCCATACCGACGACGACCGCCGACGTATGCTCGAAGCGATAGGGGCCGCAGACATTGCGGACCTCTTCTCTCCGGTGCCCTCCGAGTCTCCGCCGAGCTGGGCTGACCATCGCGCCTGGTCTCAGCGAGCCCGAGACCCGCACGGAGCTGGAGCGGCTCGCGTCCACCAACCGGCCGCTGGGCTCGGAGTCCTTCCTGGGCGCCGGTTGCTACAACCACTACGTCCCCGCGACAGTGCGGGCCATCGCCGGCAGATCCGAGTTCGCCACCGCCTACACTCCATACCAGCCAGAGGTGAGCCAGGGCACCCTGCAACACATCTTCGAGTTCCAGACGTGCATCGCCGAACTCACCGGCCTTGAAGCCGCCAACGCTTCGCTTTACGACGGGCCCTCAGCCTTGGCCGAGGCGGCTTTCATGGCCCTCCGCCTCACCCAGCGGGAGAGCATCTTGATCTCGGAGGGTGTCCACCCTGAAGCTGCGCAGGTGGTCGCCACCTATGCCGGGGGTCCTGGCCTGGAGATCCGGCGGATACCCCTAGACGCTAGGAGCGGCCGCACTGCGCCAACCGAAGGCGTGACCGCCGATGTGGGCGCAGTCTTGGTGCAACAACCCAACTACCTCGGTGTAGTCGAGGACCTGGCGCCGCTCGCCGAAGCGGCGCACGCCGCGGGCGCTTTGCTGGTGGTATCGGTCAACCTCGGAACGCTCGGGGTCCTCGAGGCTCCCGGCACGCTGGGGGCCGACCTCGTGGTCGGTGACGCCCAGGTGTTCGGCAACGCGCCCGCCTTCGGCGGGCCCTCGGCGGGCTTCTTGGCCTGCTCCTCCGCCCACCTGCGGCAATTGCCCGGCCGAGTGGTCGGACAGACCAGCGACGCCGATGGACGCACCTGCTACGTACTCACGCTGCAGGCTCGCGAGCAGCACATCCGCCGAGCCAAGGCCACCTCTAACATCTGCTCCAACCAGGCTCTCAGCGCCTTGGCCGCGACGGTCCACCTCGCCCTGTTGGGCCCGCAGGGCCTGCGCGAACGCGGAGAGCTGTGCCTTCAGAGGGCACACTATCTGCAGAGAGGGCTCTGCGCTCTTGCCGGAGTCAGCCTTCTGGTCGAAGGCCCCTTCTTCTCGGAGTTCGCCGTCGTGCTGCCCTGCCCGGCCGAGGAGTTCCGCGAAGACATGCGCAGTCGGGGCCTGGACCCTGGCGTCCCGCTCACCCGGCTCGCCCCCGGCAAGCGCCCAGCGCTCCCCCGGTCCGTCGAGCATGTGCTCCTGGTAGCCGTCACCGAGGTCAACACCCCCGAGTCGCTCGAGTCCTGCATAGCGACTGCACGTGACGTGCTCACAGCACGGGCCTCCTCCGCCACTCCCTCACGTGGAGCTTCCTGATGGACCGCGACCGCACTGAATCTCTGATCTTCGACAAGAGCACTCCCGGACATCGCGGTACTGATCTGCCTGCTGTGGGAGTGCCCGCCTCTGATCTGGCCGCCCTCCTGCCCGGGGTCGCCCTGCGCTCGACGCTACCTAGGCTGCCGGAGATCAGCGAGCTCGAGGTGGTACGGCACTACACTCGCCTCTCCAACCTCAACCACTCGGTGGACACCGGGTTCTATCCCCTAGGCTCCTGCACCATGAAGCACAATCCCAAGCTGAACGAAGAAGTGTCTGCTCTCCCTGGCTTCGCCGGCCTGCACCCCTATCAACAGCAGGATGAGGTCCAGGGCATCCTCTGCCTTATGCACGAGACCGAGCGGGCCTTGCTCGAGATCACCGGTATGCAACGTGCCAGTCTGCAACCGGCCGCGGGAGCTCACGGCGAACTCACCGGCATCCTGATGATCAAGGCCTACCACACCGAACGCGGGGACACCCTTCGCGACACCGTCATAGCCCCCGACTCGGCTCATGGCACCAACGTGGCCTCGGCGGCCATGGCAGGCTACAAGGTGGTCGAGATACCGAGTTCGTCTCGTGGTCTGGTGGATGTTGAGGCCTTGCGCGACAAGCTCGACGAACACACAGCCGCGCTAATGCTCACCAACCCCAACACCCTTGGCCTCTTCGAAGAAGACGTCCTTGAGATAACCAAGTTGGTCCACGAAGCAGGAGCCCTCTGCTACTACGACGGGGCCAACCTCAACGCCATCATGGGCAAGGCACGTCCGGGCGACATGGGCATGGACGTAGTCCACGTCAACCTGCACAAGACCTTCTCCACCCCGCACGGCGGAGGGGGCCCCGGATCTGGTCCCGTCGCTGTGGGTAAGACGTTGGAGCCCTATCTGCCACTACCCCTGGTGATCCGCTCCGAAAGCGGGGAATACACGTTCGACTATGACCGGCCGCGCAGCATCGGGCGTGTGAAAGGCTTTCTAGGAAACATAGGCGTGGTGGTGCGCGCCTACGCCTACCTGCTACGGATGGGTGGCGACGGACTCATGCGGGCGAGCGAAGATGCCGTGCTGAGCGCCAACTATCTACGGGTGCGCCTGCGAGACACCTTTCCCACCGCCTTCGATCGCATCTGCATGCACGAGTTCGTACTCTCCACCAAGGACCGAGCCGATTCCGGCGGCACCGCGCTCAACATCGCAAAACGCATACTCGACTTCGGCATGCACGCTCCCACCGTCTACTTTCCGCTCGTAGTGCCTGAGGCCCTCATGATCGAGCCCACGGAGACCGAAGACCTACGCACTCTGGATTCCTTCGTGGAGGTGATGCAGCAGATCGACCGCGAACTCCGCGAGGAACCCGATACAGTCCGCCACGCTCCGCACACCACTCCCGTCCGCAGACCCGACGAGACCCGCGCCGCCAGGCACCCTGTGCTCCGCTGGTCACCGACCGAGTAGCCCCTACCCCAAGGTTTAACGTGGGTGCACTGGGGTACAAGTAGCCTCGTGACTACAAAGCCGACCGGTGTGATGCCCATGACCACTCGACTATCCAGCCTCGGCGGGGCTCCCTTGATAGTGACCAAGGGTGAGATAGACCATGAGAGTTGTGGCGCCCTGGACAAAGCGCTGGATGAGGCCATAGTGCAGGGAAACGCCATCATCCTTCTGGACCTGGGTGAGGTCAGCTACATCGACAGCGGCGGTCTGTCTGTCCTCTTCTCCGCCGGACGCCGGGTGCGTGACACCGGGTGGATAGGTCTCATCTCTCCCAACGCAAGCGTACGGCGGTTGTTGGAACTCGTCGGCGCCCTAGCAGACCCAGCCTTCCGCGTGTTCGGCGATCGCCTCGAGGCCGAGGGTGCCTTGGGCAAAGGCGACGCCGAGTGATGGGGCAGGCTCGCCACGAGTGTGAGTGGGCCATCCGCGTCGACGCCGCCACCGCCAAACTCGCAGAGATCCGCAGGTTCGTCGAGGGAGTGGCCAACGAGGCCGAACTCGACCTAGAGCGCGTGTTCGACTGCAAGGTGGCGGTCTCAGAGGCGTGTGCCAACGCAGTGGAGCACGCAGGCTGCGAGTCGAGCCCTCTGGAGGTCTTGGCCCGGCTCGACCAGCGCACTCTGACCTTCGTCATCACCGACAGCGGCCTCTTCCGCCCACCTTCGCCTGCCCGAGACGACTTCGGCAGCCGCGGACTGGGCCTACCGCTCATGGTCACCCTGATGGACGAGGTCTCGTTCACCCGGACACCGATAGGCGGTACCCGGGTGACCCTGTCGGTCTTGCTAGACAGGGCGGCGACACCCCTAGCTGGCTAGCGGCGCTCCGCGCCCGGAGGTATCTAGCTCGCGGCAGGTGGTGGGGGCGGGGTCAGCGGCAAGACCGCCCATAGAATCAGATACAGCAGTACCCCCGTGCCGCCCATCAGCGCGATAACCACCAGGACCACGCGCACCAAGACTGGATCCACGTCGAAGTACTCGGCGATGCCGCCGCACACCCCTCCGATGATCTTCTCGCTGCGCGATCTCATAAGCCTCTTGGCCATGCCCACCACACTCCCTTGCTGGTCGAGGATATGTCTACCGAGACGGCCGGTCGGTACGATCGGCTATGGGCTCACGATACAGATCGGTCTTGTACATGACGCAGTCACTGTTCGGACAGAACCATACACGATAGGTGCTGCACTCCCCGGTCGAACGACTTCCACTGGTACCGGTACGCTCCTCCTCTTCCACCCGGTCGGCCAAGGCAGTGCCACAGTTTATGCAGGTCTTCACTTCAGCTTCCACAGCACCCTTCCTCTCCCGGGGAGGCCGTTCCCGGCCTAGGTTGCGGCCCACTTGCTCCGCGGCCACCCGCGCACTCTTCTGGTCGGCTATCTGACCCTTGGTGTCGATGCCGGGACACAGCACTTCTCCCGAAGGCGTCACGTCAAGCGTATACCATAGCGCCCGGATGACCTTTCTGCTTCCATCGAACGAGTGGGAGGAGTTCATTCCCGAGCAGCTCAGATAGGCACCCATCCTCTCCGGAGCATCCGGGGCAGAGATGCGCTGCTTTAGCACGTACTTGAGCACCCATAGAGGCTGACACCGGTCGATGACCATCTTGGGGACGGCCGGCATGCCCTGAAAGTAGGTGGGGGCTGCGATGACGATGGAATCCGCACTCTGTAGATGCGGATAGAGCACCCTCATGTCGTCCTTTTGGATACAGACCCCGGTCTCGCGGCAGGCATCACAGGCCCGGCATCCGTGAAGATCGAGGTCGGACAACGCGACCTTGATCACCACTGCGCCCTGGTCACGGGCCCCTGCGAGGCACCAGTCCAACAGCGTCTCGGTATTGCCACCCCGACGGGCGCTACCCGCCAGACCGAGGACAGTGATGGTCACCTGATCACCTTTCTCCGCCCTTGACCTTCTGAGCGACCTGTCGCCCCAACTCGACGCAAGCCTCCAGCTCCTGAGTACTGGGCATGTACTTCACCTCTATGGGATCCATCACTTCCAGACCCAGAGAGCGCAACTCGGCGTCCACCTGTTTCACTCCGCCCCCGCCCCATCCGCAGGAGCCGTAGGCCACAGCCAAACGGTCTTTGGGGCGCAGCCCCTTGATGTAGGAGAGAAACGCGCTCACCGTCGGATACATCTGATTGTTCAGGGTGGGCGTACCCACCAAGAAGGCCCGTGACTCCAGGACCTGGCGGGCTACCTCAGCCCGCGCGCTCGCCGAGAGCTTGAGCACCTGGCACTCGACGTCCTCCTGCGCGACCCCGTCGGCTATGGCCATGGTCATCTTCTCGGTGGAATGCCACATGGTGTCATAGATGAGCACTACACGCTCGGGGGCCTGGTTGCTGCTCCACTCCGCGTAGGCCTTCAATATGCGCGCCACGTCTTCGGGTCGCCGCCAACAGACTCCGTGACTCGACCCTATGACCTCCATCTGCAGACCCAGTTCTTCGATCTTGGCGAGCATCTTCTGGATCTGCCCGCCGAAAGGCATCAGGATGTTGGCGTAGTACTTGCCCGCCTCGTCCATGACCACGCTCATGTCCAACTCGTCGGCGAAACGCTTGGACGAGGCCAGATGCTGGCCGAACGCATCGTTGGGCAGAAGCGTGTTGGCCCCCTTCACATAGGTGAACATGCTGTCCGGCCAGTGCAGCATGGGAGCCTCGATGAACTGCAGAGTGTTGCGACCCAGAGAGATCTCGTCTCCTGTGCCGACCACCTGCAGATCCCAGCTCTCTACCACCCTTGCTCCGTAGTACAGTGCAAGCGCGTCCACCGCCCGCTTGGAGCAGTAGATGCTGCCGGGGGCCAGACGCTCTACCAGCCAGGGGATCGCGCCCGAGTGATCGGGCTCCACGTGGTTGATGATCATATAGTCGATGGGGCGGCTACCGCAGCAGCCCTGGACGCGCTGCAGCATCTCCTCGCCGAAACCGTCCTTGCAGCCGTCCACCAATGCGACCTTTTCGTCCAAGATCAGATAGGCGTTGTAGCTCGTGCCCCGGGCTGTCTCAAACCCGTGAAAATCACGACCATCCCAGTCGACGGCTCCTACCCACCAGATCTCGTCTTTGACTTGATATCTCTGCATGCTCATTCCGGGCCTTCCGCGCAATAGAAGTCTTTTTCCAATCCGTATCCACTCCACAGGGGACACCATCTGCACGCGCAGAACCCCCGCTCTACGGTCTCCGGGCTCTTGCCCTTGACGCAGTAGAAGGTCATGCCGTCACCCCTCTTCGAGGGACAGTTGCCGCAGATGCAGGCAGCCGCGTTTTCCCCGTTGTCCGGTACCTTACCCATTTCTACCCTCCCGGACGCTGCCCGATCACAAGTTGGGCTCCACTGTTCTTGAGATCCAGCACGTCGATGTTCACGAAGCCCGCCCCGCTAAGCCATCCACGGTACTGGGCCTCGCTCCATACTCCACCGTCCACAGTAGATTGCAGCATGTTGACCGCGAACATCTCCGCCCCGAGACTCCTGCCCCAGACGTAGTCTTGGATCGCGATCAGGCCGCCCGGCGTGACCACCGAGAGCGCTTCGCGAGACACCCGCTCGTTGGTAGCAGGCCCGTAGATGTGATAGACGTTGCCGAAGTACACCAAGTCGAACGGCCCCTTGGGCAGTGCGACTGTGTAGTCACCGGCCACCATGTCGATCTCGCTGGCATCTATGCCCAAGAACTCTCTCGCCAGCGGCAGGACCTCTTCTTTGTCCAGCAACGTGGCCTTGACTCCCCGGCGCGAAAAGTGTCTGGCCACGTGCCCGACCGCCCCGCCGACGTCAAGCATGGTCTTCGCCTCCCCCGCCAACTGAAGACAGAGACCAACGATCTCTTCCACCACGTCGGTGTCGCGCTCGCCCATGGCGGAGACCATGCAGCGGATGTTGCTCTTCTCGGGGTCCCGACGACTGGGCTTGCCGGTTCGTATGACCTCAGGCAGATCCAAGAGCCCGCGCACGCGGTTCAGCCTGTGCAGCAGGGCGGCGCGCTCCAACTCCGGTCCCTGACCTACCAGATGTGCCTTGCCCAGGGGAGTTAGTGCGTAGAACGACCCATCGTCCGCCTCAAGAACCCGCTGGACCACGCCCTCCGCCACTAGGGCATCGAGCACGATGCGTGATGCCCGCACGTCTGTGCCCGCCACCATGGCGATGTGCTGCGCGGACAACGCCTCTCCACTCCCCAGTGCATCGATGAGCCCAGCCTGCAGGGCACCAGCAAGCAAGAGCAGCCGCTCCACCGAGCCCCTATCGACCAGAGATGCCTTCATGCCGCCTCCTTGTGCGCTCCATGACATTATCCCATCGCGACAGGTTGTGTGGCGCGTCAATCCAGCAGGTCCGCCCGCTGCCCTGCTCCTCCAGGTTTGCCACGGGATTAGGGCCACCGACATGCTACATTACCGGCAAGGTCCTGCCGCTGCGACTAATGGCTTGACCGGCAATGGTCAGCCACAAGTGATAAGGAAGGGGAATATGCACGACTATGCTGAAGAGATCATCGCTCTGGTGAAGGTGAAGAACCCCGCGGAGCCTGAGTTCCATCAAGCCGTGCTTGAAGTGGTCGAGTCCACCAGCCTGGCCATACAACGTCACCCGGAGTATCGCGCCGCCAAGATCCTGGAAAGGATGGTGGAGCCCGAGCGGGTGATCATGTTCCGGGTGCCCTGGCTGGACGACAAGGGTGAGATCCAGGTCAACCGCGGTTTCCGCATCCAGATGAACTCAGCGATCGGTCCGTACAAGGGCGGACTGCGCTTTCATCCTTCGGTGAACCTGGGCATCCTGAAGTTCCTGGCTTTCGAGCAGGTGTTCAAGAACGCCCTCACCACGCTACCCATGGGTGGCGGCAAGGGCGGGTCGGACTTCGACCCCAAGGGCAAGAGCGACACCGAAGTCATGCGTTTCTGCCAGAGCTTCATGACCGAACTGAACCGCCACATCGGTCCGGACACCGACGTACCCGCCGGTGACATCGGAGTAGGCGGCCGCGAGATCGGCTTCCTGTTCGGGCAGTACAAGAGGCTCCGCAACGAGTTCACCGGCGTACTCACCGGCAAGGGCCTCGGTTGGGGCGGCTCCCTTATCCGTCCTGAGGCTACAGGCTACGGCTGCGTCTACCTGGCCGCCGAGATGCTCGCTACCCGCAACCAGACCTTCGCCGGCAAGACCTGCCTCGTCTCCGGCAGTGGCAACGTGGCCCAGTACACCATCGAGAAGATCATGCAGCTCGGGGGCAAGGCCGTCACCGCCTCAGACTCTGACGGCTTCATATATGACGAAGGCGGTTTTGACGCCGACAAGCTCGCCTTCTTGATGGAACTCAAGAACGTCCGCCGTGGCCGCATCAAGGAATATGCTGACAAGTACTCCAGCGCGGCCTACACCGCCTTCAAGCCGGGTGCCGACTTCTCCCCCCAGTGGGATCTCAAGGCCGACTGCGCCTTCCCCAGCGCCACACAGAACGAGATCACCGAGAAGGACGCCCGGAATCTGCTTCGCAACGGTGTCTACCTGGTGGCTGAGGGCTCCAACATGCCCACTACCCCAGAGGGCGTCAAAGTGTTCGTGGACGCAGGCATACTCTACGCGCCCGGCAAGGCAGCCAACGCCGGCGGTGTGGCCACCTCCGGCCTGGAGATGTCACAGAACAGCATGCGCCTCAGCTGGCCGCGCGAAGAGGTCGACGAGCGTCTGCATCAGATCATGAAGAGCATCCACAAATCCTGCGTGGATGCCGCTGCCACCTACGGCACTCCAGGCAACTACGTCAACGGGGCCAACATAGCGGGCTTCCTAAAGGTTGCCAACGCCATGATGTGCCACGGAGTCGTCTGACCGACGCTTCCGCCCCCCTCAGGGGTGATCGAGAGGGATACGCAAAGGGGCCTTGTCATCAACGACAAGGCCCCTTTTCTACTGCTGCAAAGCGACCAACCACGCTCCGACCGACCGAGTCCGCCAGAACCAGCGGCGCCGGATCATTCGACGATGAGTTCGATCTTGCCGGCGAAGGTACCCGCGGTGAGCTTCTTCTTCTTGCCGTTCACCTTGATGGTTATCTTCTTGGTTTCAGGAGCCAGCAAAGAGCAGTCCTTGCCGATGGTCAGGCTGGTGAGGTAGCAGTTGCCGGTGACTGTCCAGACCGAGGCGTTGGTGAGAATCACCACCACGCCGTTGTTCACCGCGACAGCAGGGGTGTTGACCACTTCTCCCAGCAGCTTGTAGTCAGCCGCGGTGATACTCGGCTTCGAGTGCACGGCCGTACTGGCCGTGATGAGTCCTGTGATCTTGCTGTTGTCGAACGTAAGGCACAGGTTCTTGGAGACACTGGCCAATTCCGTGCCCGGAGCAAGAGTGGTCGTGGTCGTACTGGCTTCGGTGCTCCCGGTACCGGTAGTGCTGGTGCCGCCGCTCGACTTCTGGGTGGTGGTGGTGGGTTTGACCGTGGTGGTGGTCGGCTTTGCCGTCGTGGTAGTCGACTTGACCGTGGTGGTCGCGCCCTTGACCGTGGTGGTGGTCTGACCCGCGATGGTGGTTCCCTCCATCAGCGTGGTGGTAGTGACCGGAGCCTCGACCGCTACCACTCCCAATCCGCCCCGCGTGGAGTTGTAGAAGTCACCGGTCAATTCGATGTTCTTGAACAGGACCACCGCGTCTTTGCCCTCGGACGCGCGCTTGAGATCGTGGTCCTTATCGGCCTCTACCGGCGTAGTCGGTTCGTTGTAGACCCCGTTGTTCTCGAGCGTAGTGGCGTCGAAGCCAGGACTGTCGTCGTCCATGAGTTGCATGATGATTCCGTTGCCCGGCGTGAGCTTAGCGCCGTTGGCGCCGTCGACGGTCACCTTGACCGCCTGGTTCTTGTCCAGGAATACAGCTTCAGTGGTGCTGAAGACAGTCGCTCCGCTGATATCCACGCTCCCGGCGTCACCACTGGTACCGTCACCGTGCCACATGATGCCGAAGCGCAGTGAGTTGATCATGGTGCCCTGGTTAGGGATGGACGCGAGCTCTTCAGCGGTCAAGCCAAAACGGAGGCTGGAGTTGAGCTGAGATACCTTCTCCGGAGCGCTGTCACCAAAATAGAGGTTGGCCCGCCGCACGATGGCCGCATACGTGGACACGCTGAAGTCGCTGCCCAGGAAGTGCTCTGTGGCCCCGCCCTCACCGTACGCGCCGAAGCCGTCTTCGCCGGTGACCGAGATCTGACTGTTTATGGCCGCCAAGGTCGGGCCGATGCACTTCGTGGTGGAAATCGCTCCCCAGCCCTCGGAACTCACGCTCGAGTTGACGAAGGCAACCTTGGTGCCAGTGCCAAGAAGGTTGGCGGTCCTCGCGTTGCCGGAAAGTCCCAGCATCCAAGGAGCCGAACGCATCTGCGTGATGTCGGAGGTGGGCACGTAGTCGGACGGCAATTCCCCGTTGTTGGTCTGGAACTCCGAGTTCTTGACTACCACGTTGGCGCCGTCGCTGGCCACAAGGGCCGCGCGGGCCACGCCGGTGGAGGTGATGTTGACGCCGTCCAAGACTAGGGACGTACCCTGTCCGGTGCCGACCACCGCCGCTCCGTAGCCGGAAAAGTCGCTGCGTCCATTGCCCACAAGGTCGATCTCGGCGTTCTTGACCAAGTAGCTGCTGGCGGCATATATGCCGTTGAAGCATTCGCCGCTGGAGTTTATGGTTATCCCTTCGGCCGATGTGGCCGTAGCCTGCGCGCCCGCGACAGCCGCGGATACCGACTTGAACTCGGAGAATCCGGCTGTATCGACGCATATCGCCTGGCGAAACGGCTGAACGACCGGGGTAGCCGATGAGGCCGAGGTACTGGGTGGCGTGTATTCGACCGGATTCGCGTCGGCCACGATCAGCTGTACGTCACCTGTGTACGTGCCGGGGACGAAGACCAGGTCATAGCCCGTCGTGGTGGCCAGCTTCTGTCCCTGCTCGGTGCCGTTGACCGTGAGACTCACGGTCTTGCCCTGCGGAGGAGTGATGGTGGCCCCGTCACCTATGGTCAGGGTGTCGAGCTGCATGTTGCCGGTGAGTGCATAGTTCTGGCCCGGCTGTATGACCAACGACTTCGAGGCTTCGGTGGTGGTAGTGGTGGTCTCCGGTGTCTTGCTACAGCCGGTCGCGAACGATGCCGCTGCCACCAACGTGAGGACTATGAGTAACCCCGAGACCAGAGCCGCCAGAAAGCGCCTGTCCCTATTCATGACCTTGACTCCTTACTATCTGTTGCTGCGCACGCCAGGCAGGCGTTGATCGCTTCCCCTGCTCACCCGCGCCGGACCCCCGGCGGCCACGCAACAAGGTACAAGACGCATGCCGTCAGCGCAACATTGTCATCCTCGGCGGCTTGAGTATGCCAGAGAAAAGCCGCCCTGAGGTAGGGGGCCGGTCGACTACCGGGTCACCCGTCGTTCGCCCGCAGGGTCGGATAGGGGTTGATGTAGACCCCACCTATGATTATTGCGAAGTGACAGTGAGTCGCGCCCGCGCGGGCATTGCCACTGTCGCCCACAGACCCTATGACGGTACCAGCGCTTACGTACTTGCCCGCCGTGATGCCTGACGCCACCGAATTGCAGTGAGCGTAGTAGTAGACCGTTCCGTTCGCGCCCCTGAGATTGATGGTGCGGCCGCCCAGTCCGGTGTCGTAGGCATTGACCTTGGTGATCGTTCCGTTGACGCAAGCCACCAATGGAGTGCCACGTGGTGCCATGATGTCGGTGCCCTTGTGAGTGCGCCCTCCGGAGCGAGCCGCACCCCACGAGTCCACATAGCTGTGCGTCCCTCTTACGGGGAAGACGAACAGACCGGATAGCACCTGGCCACCGCCGCCTCCCGAACTGGATCCGCTGCTGGCCCTCGCCTTGGCCGCCTTGGCCCGTAGGGCAGCCGCGCGGCGCGCGGCCGCGGCCGCTGCCGCGCGCGCATCCGCCTTCTTGATGTCAGCCTGTAGGCTCTCGATCTGTCCCTTGAGGGCCTGATATTCGGCGTTGGCGGCCTGCAGCTTGACAGAGACCTGTTCCTGAAGCCTCTTCAGTACCTTGATCTCATCGGACTGCTCCGCCTTCTTCTGCTCCAAAAGCGCCTTGTTGGCCTTGGATTCTGCGAGATAGCCCTCGACCTTGTCGAACAGAGCCTGGTCGTCCTTGGCTATCTGATTGAGGGCGTCGAACTGTTCTATGACCGAGGCGAGATCGCCTTCGGAGAAGAACGCATTGAGGTAGTAGGAGGTGGAGTCATTGCCGTCCATGTAGATGCCCACCAGGCGCTCTTCCAGTTGCGCCCTAGCGACCGCCAAGTCCTTCTCGGAGGCAGAGATCTTCTCCTGAACCTTGAGGATCTCTTCTTCCAGCTCGCCCTCTCGCGACTCAGCCGCGTTGAAGGAGTCGGCCAGTTCGTTGAGCTGGTCCTGTAGGGCATCGAGCTTCGTGTAGGCCTGTTCGAGAGTGGCCTGCTTTGCCGCAAGCTGCTGCTTCAGGCTGGCGGAGGTGGTGGCCTGGACCGGAGACAAAATGGGTAGGACCACAATGAACGCCAGCAGCAGCGCCGCCGCGATCAGTTGAGGGGCCCATTTGCCGGTGCGCCCAAGACGCGCCTTTGGTGTCCGGTTTGAAGTCATGAGCCATGTGATTCTAACAGAAGGCCACCTCCACGACCACCCACACCCTCCAGGCAGGCCCTATGTGGCTAGTAGGGCCCAGCGGCCGCCCGGCTTAGTCGTCGTAATACCTGAGGGTTGCGTAGGGGTTCACCATGGCGCCTCCGCCGGGCTGCATGCCAAAGTGCAGGTGACACGCCCCCCTGCGGGCGTTGCCGGTACTACCCACGTAGCCTACGACCGTACCAGCTTTGATGGCCATTCCCTTGTTGATGTCTGAAGCCACGCGGTCCAAGTGTGCGTAGTAGTAGATATAGCCGTTGTTGCCCCTAATGTGGACAGTGATGCCTCCCAGACCCGTATCCACACGACTGACGCCGCTGATCGTCCCCGTGACGCACGCCACCAGGGGCGTCCCTCGCGCGGCCATGACATCGCAGCCCTTGTGCGTACGGGTGCCGCCGGACCGCGGGAAACCCCAAGAGTTGATGTAGCTATGCGCTCCCTTGACCGGGAACGTGAAGGGTGGCGCCTGGATGGTACCTCCGCCGGAGTTGTTCCAGCGCTTGCCCGCCGAGGCCGCCATCCTTTGGATGGCCCGTCTACGAGCAGCCGCCGCGGCTGCCGCAGCGGCGGCGTCGGCTTTCTGGATCTCGGTCTTGAGTCTCTTGGCCTCACTCTTGAGCGCGCTATAGGTCTGGTTGGCTACGGCGAACCGCTGCGAGGCCTCTTCCTGCACTCTGCCCAACTCTTCCATATCCGCCGTCTGCTCCTGCTGCTGCTCCTGCAGGCGCCGTTTGTTCTCCTGCTGCTGCAGCAGATAGCCCTCCACCTCGTCGAACAGCTTCTGGTCCTCTTGGGCGATCTGAGAGAGATCGTCGAACCTCTGCAGGACAGAGATCAGGTCGGTCTCGTTAAGCAAGACGTCGGCGTAGGCAAGCCCCGAGACTGCATCCTGCATGTATAGCGCCACCAGCCGCTCCTCGAGCTTGGCCCTGGCAGCCTCCAGGTCTTCTTGGGACTTGGCGATCTCTTGCTCGGTGCTCGCGATCTCTGTCTCCAGGTTCGCCAAGCGGACTTCGATGTCGTTCTGTTGCCGCGCCAGCTTGTCAAGCTGTCGTTGAATAGCGTTGAGCTTGCCGGTCGCGATCTTGAGCTCCGCCTGTTTCTGAGCAAGCTGCTCCCGCAACTCCTTGCTCTGTTGAGCGGGGGAGGTCGCGTCTGTGGCCGGAGCCCCGACACCTACGACTATGGACAGCAACAGCAAGACAGCTGTGGTAAGCAAAGGTACGCGCCAGCGAGCACGGTGCAACGACCGGGTCAGTCTAGAGCCGGACCGGCACTCCTCTCTCGGCCAGATATACCTTGGCTTCGCCAAGTGTGCACTCCCTGTAGTGAAACATCGAAGCCGCCAGAACGGCATCCGCTCCCGCTTCCTTTATGACTTCGACCATATGCTGCAATGTCCCTGCCCCGCCGCTCGCAATCACCGGGATATTCACCGCGTCAGCGACCGCCCGGGTAAGGGGCAGGTCATAGCCGTCCTTGGTGCCGTCTCTATCCATGGACGTAAGCAAGAGCTCACCGGCTCCCAGCTCGGCCACCTTGGCCGCCCACTGCACGGCATCGAGGCCCGTGGGAGTCCGCCCCCCGTTAATGAAGGCCTCCCAGCGCAACTGATCGTCAGGGCCACCGGAGGCGTCGGCAGACGCGGCCTTTGCCACCCGCTTCGCGTCTATGGCCACCACCACGCATTGCGACCCGAAGCGCCGCGCGCAGGCCGTCACCAGACTGGGGTCCTTGATCGCTGCCGAGTTCAGCGAGATCTTGTCCGCCCCCGCCGCCAACAGCGCCCGGACATCGTCCTCACTGCGGATGCCTCCCCCGATGGTGAAGGGTATGAACAGCTCCTCCGCGCAATGGCGCGCCAGCTCCACCATGGTGTCGCGACGCTCATGCGAGGCCGTGATGTCCAAGAAGACCACTTCATCAGCACCCTCGGCGTCATAGCGCGCGGCCAATTCCACAGGGTCACCGGCGTCTCGGATGTCGACGAAGTTGGTGCCCTTGACCACGCGACCCCGGTCCACGTCAAGGCAGGGGATGATGCGCTTGAGCAACATCAGGCCAGCACCGCCTCGGCCTCAGCCACCGTGAACCGACCTTCGTATAGTGCCCGTCCGACGATCACGCCTGTCACCCCGCACGACTCCAGCGCCTTGAGAGAACGTAGGTCCTCCAGGTCGGTGACCCCGCCAGACGCCAGCACCTCCACCCCGCTTTCCTCGGCCAATTCGCGGATCCCTTGCACGTTGGCGCTTTGCATCATGCCGTCCCGGGAGATGTCGGTGTAGAGGATCTCCCCCACTCCTTGGGAGGCCAGTCGCCTGGCCAGGTCGACGGCGCGGATCTCGGTACGCTCGACCCATCCTTTGGTCTTCACGAAGCCATCCTCGGCGTCCACGGCTACGATGAGGCGGGCGCGGCCGAGCAAAGCGAGGGCGCGCGCGACCAGATCGATGTCTTCCACGGCGCTGGTGCCCAGCACTGCCTTTGCCACCGCACTTCCCGCGATAGCCTGCAAGTCCGCCTCCGTACGGAGGCCACCTCCGGTCTGCACGGCTACGGGCACCGCCTCCGCGATGGCCCTTACCAAGGCGAAGTTACGCGGCGCACCCTCGCGAGCCCCGTCCAGGTCGACCACGTGCAGAAAACGCGCCCCCTCGGACACCCAATGCATCGCCATGCCCACGGGATCGTCACCAAAGACCGTCTCGTCGGAGAAGTCCCCGCGGCGGAGACGCACGCATCTGCCCCCCTGGATGTCTATCGCCGGTATCAGCTTCACCCGTGCGCCTCCAGCCCGGCTTGACGCGCGAAATTCCGGTAGAACCGAAGTCCAAGCGTGCTGGACTTCTCCGGATGGAACTGCACACCCGCCACGTTGTCGACCTGTATGCCCGAGACGAACCTGACACCGTCGTAGTCGGTCATGCAAAGCGCGTCGCTGACAGAGCGCGGTACCGCCGCGTATCCGTGGACGAAGTAGAAGGCCGACCCGTCGGGTATGCCCTCGAAAAGGTCGGAGCACGTGCAGTAACCCACTTGGTTCCAACCGATGTGCGGCACTTTCACCGTGGGCGGCAAGGCCCTGACCTCTCCACCCACCAGGCCCAGACCGGGCACACCAGGATCCTCCTCGCTGCTCTCCAGGAGCACCTGCAGACCCAGACAGACCCCCAGGAACGGCACGCCTGCCTTGATGCGGTCCAGCAAGGGCTCTATCAGGCCCTGCCTCTCCAGACACGCCATGGCAGCTCCGAACGCGCCCACGCCCGGTAGCACCAGCGCGGGCGCGGACTCGAGCGCGTGCCGGTCACCGCCGATGGCGGCTTGTACCCCTACATGCTCGAAGGCTTTCTGGACCGAACGGAGATTACCGGCGCCGTAGTCGACGATACAGAGCGGCCTAGGCCCGCTCACAAGACCCCTTTGGTCGAGGGTATCCCGGCGGAGCGCTCATCTACGGTGACCGCCTGCCGCAGAGCCTTCCCGAATCCTTTGAACACAGCCTCTATGGTGTGGTGCACGTCACCGCCGGAGAGCACCCTGACGTGCAAGGTCATGCGCGCGTGATTGACCACGGCCCTAAAGAACTCAGCGACCAAGGCAGAGTCAAACCCCGCGATGCTCTCTCCCGCTGGTCCGCCATCATAAGCAAAGTAGGGCCGTCCACTTAGGTCGAGAACTACCATGGCCAGGGATTCATCCATGGGGACTACGATGTTGCCGTAGCGGTTGATGCCCCGTTTGTCGCCCAAGGCCTCAGCAAGGACGGTGCCCAAGCAGATACCCACGTCTTCGACCGTGTGATGACCTCCGGTCTTGAGATCGCCGGTGGCCCGTACCTCCAGATCGAACAAGCCGTGGCCCGCCAGCAGCTCCAGCATGTGGTCGAAGAACCCCAGCCCTGTGTTGACGGTGGCCCTACCCACTCCGTCCAGATCGAGCCTGACAGAGACATCGGTCTCCCGCGTCTTGCGGTCTACCGAACCTGCCCTCTTGATGGCGCCGGGACCGGGTATTGAGTCCTTGGGCTGCACGATATCCTCCGGTGCTAGAATGACCCGCGACGAGTATCTGGCTTCATTCGCCGCCTTCGTCCCTAGTCCTGGGGACGTCTGTGGAGGATAGCACGGCGGCCCAGCAGTCCCCCCGTTCTACGGCCGAAAAACATCCTCAAGTCCCTCCCCCTCGGTGCCGATACAGCCTGTGATTTGTATCCACTGCCAGGGCGTGCTTCTCTAACAGAGCGGGGGACTAGACGCGAATCCATATGACACGCCGGCGCATGTTGATTGCGTGCTCGGTCCTCTTTGCCTACCTGGCCGCCTACGCACTAGTGACATCTCTACTCCCTCGTGGGTCTTTGGCGACTCTCTTGGTGACTGCTTGCGGACTCTTGGCCTTGGAACTCGCCTTGCTTGCGGTCTGCTGGTGGGCCTTCCGGACGCGCTCTGATACCGGTCCCCGTTGGATATGGCTGCTCCTCGGCGCTTGGACCTTGGGCAACCTGTTCGGTGACGGGGTTTGGACCCTATCGGCAGTGATGAACGTCGAACTCCTAGGTTTTGGACTCCCAGACATCGGCTACCTCTTCGCCTACATTTCCTCGATAGCGGTCCTTGTGGCGCTCAACTGGCATATGGTCAAGCGGCTGCGCACGCCTGAGAGTGTTTTCGATGCCGCCATATTCGTGCTGGGAGCAGCCGGACTAGCTTGGCCTTTGGTGTTCGCCCCTATGTTTGAGAGCAACTCATACGGGGCCGAACCGTGGTTGCGGCTTACCTATCCCATCTTGGGCATACTTATGGTCTTGGCTTTTGTAGCCCTCATCTTCGGCCACGCCGACCAGTACCGGAGAAGGCCACCCGCATACTTCACCATCATCTGCGCGGCCTTCTTGCTGCAAGTCGTCTCTGACGCCGCATTCCTTGTTGTCCAGACAGGTAACGGATCCCCTCAGGCAGTCTGGCCGGACTGGCTCCGAGCCCTTGGCTACGCCTTCGCAGGATTGGCCGTGCTGCATGCCACCGCATGGCCCGATCCGCGGCCCGTCAGCTTGGAACCAGACTTTGCGGAAGCACCCGGCAGAAGCAGACTGGGTCATCCGTCCCGCCCGTGGCGGGTCGTGTTGCCTTACGCCACACTACCCATACTTACCGGAGTCCTGGCGACACAACTGTCAGCGGGGGGATGGCAATGGGATGCGGGAACCAAAGTACTCATGTACATGGCCAGCGCCATGGTCGGCCTTCTTGTGGGTCGTCAGTATCTCGCCCTGTTCCACAATAGACGCCTAAATAGCGAGTTAGCTGAGATATCCCGTCAGCTGGAGAGGCGGGTCGCCGAACTGGCAGACGTCAACCAGCGTTTGGAGACACTTAACGACAGCTCTCACAGGCTCACCAGCCTACGCCAACCACACGCCGTGGCCCGCGCCGGCCTCGAGATGGCCTGCACCTTCACTCGCTCTCCTGGCGGTTGGATCGCAATAGGAGAAGGTGCGGACTACACGGTGATGACCTACGGCGCTGTAGAGGACTACCCTCGTGCCGACCTCGAAGCGCTCGCCGACGCGGAGCTTCAAGGACTCCTGAGATCGGTCCCCTTGACCACTAGGGGCGAGGATCTCGGAACGATGCTGCTGCTGGAGCGACCCGGTGACGAACCGTCTGCTGACCTTGTCCCGATGGTCGCTGTCCAGATCGCCAACGCACTCGACAACGCCAAACGCTACGAGGAGGCCCTTCAGCTCGCAGAGCGCGACCCTTTGACCGGCCTCTACAACCATCGCGGCATACATCGCCGCTTGGCCGGAGAGGCTCTGCGCGCTCAACAGTCGGGCTCCGAACTATCGCTCATAATGATCGACCTGGACGACTTCAAGGTGCTCAACGACACCCACGGTCACGTGGCCGGCGACTCGGTGCTGCGGCAGGTGAGCGACGCCATCAGAGTGGTTCTCCGGCACGCCGATCTTGCGGGCCGAGTGGGCGGCGACGAGCTTCTATTGGTGCTGCCCAACACAGGGTCCGAAGGGGCTATGCAGCTCAGCGAGCGCCTGCGAGTGGCCCTGGCGGCCCGTCCCTATCAGACTGCCGCCGGCCAGTCAGTCCCCGTCTATCTGAGCTTGGGCGTAGCCACTATGCCTGAAGATGCCAGCTCGGTCGGACAGCTTATCGAGGTGGCCGATGTCAACCTGTACACGTCCAAACAACGGGGCGGCAACACCACCACGGGATCGAGCACCCAGAAGGACGAAGTGGTGGGAGACCATGGGGTGCTTGGAATCGCCGGTCGTCTGCTGGACTCGGTCGGAGCCAGGGACCACTACACCCGACGCCACTCAGAGCACGTGGTGCGTAACGCACTCGCCTTGGGTGAGGCCCTTGGCCTGTCGAAGGATTCGCTTCAGACGCTTCACGTCGCCGCAATGCTGCACGATGTGGGCAACCTCCGGGTATCCCAGGAACTCCTGCGCAGACCCGGACTACTGGACCCCACGGAAGAGCAGCAAGTAAGAGAGCATGTACTCATGGGCGCCCAGCTCATCTTGGACATCCCGCGGCTGTCTGAGGTGGCCGAAGCGGTCTCCGCGCATCACGAGCGCTACGACGGCAGCGGCTACCCGACGCAGACGGCCGGGGACGACATCCCCCTGCTGGGCCGCATACTGGCCGTGGCCGACGCCTACTCGGCCATGACTCTGGATAGACCCTATCGCAAGAGCATGAGTCGCGCCCAGGCCAGAGAGGAGCTACTCAAAGGGTCCGGCGGTCAACTCGACCCCGAGTTGGTGCAGACCTTCATATGTCTGCTGGACGCGCGCGACGAAAACCCGACCGCTGAGCACGCAGCCGCGGGCTAGCGCTACTTCTTTTCCAGCCGCAACTGAGCCGAAAGACGGTGAAAGTAGAACCCCTCACTGTTGGCGATCTCAACCAGATGCGGAGTGAGTACCTCGACCGCCCTCTCTGTCATCTCCACGTTGGTCGAACTGCGCATGAACGTCTGCACCATAAGTGGCGACGAGAAGCGCGCCGAACCGCCAGTGGGAAGCACATGGTTGCTGCCGGCGACATAATCCCCGAAAGCCGTAGCAGACAAGCCCCCCACGAACACCGCCCCAGCCGAACGTACCCTGGGCAAGAACTCCCGGGCGTTCGTGATCTGGATCTCCAGGTGCTCGGGCGCATAGGCGTCCGTCGCCGCTTCGCATAGCGAAAGGAAGTCCTCACCCGGTGCCGCGAAGAACGCAGTCAGGTGCAGGTCGGCCTCAGCGATCGCCTCGGGCGTCGCGGCACCTTGAGACCCGCCACTATTGGTGCGTTCGCGAAGAGCCCGAGCCCTCAGTGCGGTGACCTCCCCCTCCACAGCGCGGCATACGCCTTCGTTCTCCGCCACCAAGACAGCCGTCGCGCCACTGCCGTGCTCGACCTGGGCCAGCATGTCAGCGGCCACCCAGTCTTCGCGGGCGGCCTGGTCGGCCAGTATGAGCACCTCGCTCGGGCCGGCCAGATTGTCTATTCCCACAAGACCGTACACCTGCCGCTTGGCCTCGGCTACGTAGGCGTTGCCGGGTCCACTGATGACTTCGGCCCGCGGGATGGTCTCCGTGCCGTAGGCCATGGCGGCCACTGCCTGTGCCCCTCCCACGCGGAACACCCTCTTGATCCCCACCAGCCGAGCTGCCGCCAGCACCGACTTGTTGACCGAGCCGTCCTTGCCCGGAGGTGTGCAGATGTACATCTCGCCCACGCCGGCCACCAATGCGGGGCAGGCGTTCATGATCACTGTGGAGGCATACGAGCCCCACCCGCCCGGCACGTAGAGACCGGCACGGGCGACCGGCAGGTGACGCGCCCCCAGGTTCTGCCATTGGAAACCCATGACCTCCCAGCCCGGGGTCATCTCGCGCCGGTGGAACGACATAGAGTTCTTGAAGGACATCTCCAGAGCCGCGTGCAGCTTGGGGTCCAACTCCTTGTAGGCCGCTTCGAGCTCCGCCTCCGGCACGGCCAGACCCTGGACACTTACGCCCGGCCAGTCGAACTTGGCAGTGGTTTCGACCACCGCCGCGTCGCCCCGCGCTTTGACGTCGGCCAGGATGCCGGCCACCGTCTCGGAGACATCCGCCGTCCCAGCGCCCGGAGCCCGCAGGGCTCTCATCTCAGATTGCACCGAGGCGATGCTGAGAGAAGTCACTCTCACGGAAGGGCCACCTTTCTCTCGCTGACGGTGATCATTGTCTCATCCCGGCTACTTGCCGATGCCGTTGGAGGGAGCCGCCCTGCCCTGGCAGACGCAGCCGGGGCCCAGCAGCTCCTGCAGTTCGGCGAACAGGCTGGTCTGCGGGCTCACCCGGAAGCCTTCGCCCAGTCGCAGCCTGCGGGCACTACCGCCCGTGCTGACGTACATGTCCACGGAACACTCTCCGGGGAAACGAGCCAAGATGCTCTTGAGGTCGGCGATAACGGTGCTGGGCAGCCGGTCGCCGTCCACCGAGATCGAGAGGGGCTCCAGGCCGGTCTTCACCACAAAGGCTTCTATGGCCAGAGGGATGAACTTGGTCTCGGCTTCGTCCTTGTGGTCCACCCTGCCCTTGATCTTCACCACTTTGTCTTCGAGCAGTAGATCTTTGCTGTCCTGATAGATAGCCGGGAAGCACAGCATCTCGATGGAGCCCTCCAGACCCTCGATGTTGACGAAGGCCATGAGCTCGCCTGACTTCTTGGTGGTTATGCGCTTCACGCTGCCGACCATGCCCACTATGGTGGTGATGGTGCCGTCGGGCAGCTCCGGCAACTCGTGTATGAGGTGACCCGCAGCCCTGCGTATGTGCTGCCGCAGGTCCTTGAGCGGATGCGAGGTGACATAGAGTCCCAGGGTCTCTTTCTCGAGCTGCAGAAGTTCCTCCTTGGTGAAGTCCACCTCCGAGATGACCACCGGCGGGTGACCGTTGGAGGAACCGTTGGCGCCCTTCATGGGCTCCGCCTCGCTGAGCAGGTCGAAGATGGAACCCTGCCCGCGGTCGGCGTCAGAGCGGATCTTCTTGCCGTGCGACATGGCCTGCGGCAGTACGGTGAGCATGCCCCGGCGGGACGGACCTATGGAGTCCAGTGCCCCCGACTTGATGAGGCTCTCGAGCGCGCGTCCGTTGACGGCGCTCAGGTCGATGCGTTCGCAGAAGTCGAAGAGGTCGTTGAAGGGCCCACCCTTACCCCGAGCCTCCAGGATATTGCGGATGGCGTTCTCGCCCACGTTCTTGACGGCGTTCAGGCCGAAGCGGATACGGCCCTCGATGCCACGGAAGTCCAAGACCGACTCGTTGATATCCGGCGGCAGGACTTCTATGCCCATCTCGTTGGCCACGTTGACGTAGAACGGCACCTTGTCCTTGGTGTCCATGACACTGGAGATGAGAGCAGCCATGTACTGCACCGGGTAGTTGGCCTTTAGATAGGCCGTCCGATACGAGATGAGCGCGTAGCAGGCCGCGTGGGATTTGTTGAACGAGTAGTCGGCCGCTCGGACCATGAGGCCCCACAGATGCTCGACCGCGCGCGGGGCCGTCCCGTTGGCCTCTGCTCCGGCTCGGAACTTGGGCTCCAGGGCGTCCATCTTCTCCTTGATCTTCTTGCCGATGGCCTTGCGCAGGTCGTCCGCCATCGCAGGAGAGAAGCCACCGATGCGCTTTGCGATCTCCATGAGTTGCTCTTGATAGATGGCCACGCCGTGAGTGGGACGCAGGATCGGCTCCAGACGCTCGTCCACGAACTTGACCAGCGAGGGATCCTTCTTGTTGCGGGCGTACTCGGGGATGAACTGCATGGGCCCTGGGCGGTAGAGAGCCACCAGGGCGATGAGATCGTCCAGCGCAGTGGGCTGGATCTCGCGCAGAGCTTCGCGCATGCCGCTGGACTCGAACTGGAACACGCCCACGGCGTCGCCCTTGGCCAGCATCTGGTAGGTCTTGGCGTCGTCCAGGGGGATGGTCTCGATATCGAAGTCCGGGTGCCCCTCGGCCCTGACGAATCCGACGGCGGCGGCGATGACGTCCAGGTTGCGCAGGCCCAGAAAGTCCATCTTGAGTAGCCCGAGCTTCTCGACGTCGGTCATGGACACCTGGGTGACCACCTCGGCGTCGCCCTTCTGCATCAGCGGCAGATAGTCGGTGAGCGGCCCCTCGGAGATGACCACGCCGGCTGCGTGGATGGAGTCCTGGCGGATGAGCCCCTCGAGGGGCCGGGCCATATCCACCACCTCTTTCACCTGCGGGTCGGAGTCGTAGGCCAACTTGAGTTCGCACTTGGGATCGGCCAGACAGGCGTCCAGAGTGATGTCCAGCACTTCAGGCACCAGCTTGGCGATGCGGTCGGCCTGGCCGTACGGCACATCCATGACCCGAGCCGCATCGCGGATGGCCTGTCGGGCCTTGATGGTGCCGAAGGTGGCTATCTGTGCCACCCGGTCGCGTCCGTACTTCTTGGCCACGTAGTCGATGACCTTCTCGCGCCCCGCCACCGAGAAGTCGATGTCTATGTCGGGCATGCTTATGCGGTCGGGGTTGAGAAAGCGCTCGAACAGCAGGTCGTAGGTGATGGGGTCCAGGTCGGTGATGCCGAGCAGGTACGACACGATGGAGCCCGCGGCGGAACCCCTGCCGGGTCCCACCGGGATGCCCTCCGCCTTGGCGTAGCTGACGAAGTCCCAGACGACCAGGAAGTAGGGCGGAAAGCCCATCTTCTCGATGACGGCCATCTCGGTCTCCAGCCGCTCGCGCACCTCGGGACGCACGGTCTCGCCGTAGCGCCTCGCTAGGCCCTTCTCGCACTGCTCGCGCAGATAGGAGGCCTCGGTATAGCCCTCGGGCACCGGATAGTGCGGTATGAGCATGCGCTCCAGTTCGATCTCGACGTTGCAGCGCTCGGCCACTTCCAGGGTGTTGGCCACGGCCTCGGGATGGTCGCGAAAGGCGATGCGCATCTCTTCTTCGGTCTTGAGAAAGAACTCCTGCGAGGTGAAGCGCAGCCGGTCTTCCTCGGCCAGGCGAGACCCGGTCTGGATGCACAGCAGCACGTCATGAGCGGCCGCGTCTTTCTCGGCCAGGTAGTGCACGTCATTGGTGGCCACCAGCTTGATGCCGGTACGCTGCGAGAGTTCGGCCATCCGCGGGTTCACATGCGCCAGCTCGCCGATGCCGGTCTCCTGCATCTCCAGATACACGTTCTCCCTGCCGAAGATCCTGCAGAGACGCTCTACCTCCACATCCGCCGCGGTATCCTGGCCGTTCTCGAGGGCGCGCGACAGCCGCCCGCTGGGGCAGCCGCTCAGACAGATGAGCCCCTCGGCGTGCTCCTCCAGGACCCGGTAGTCCATGCGGGGCTTGTAGTAGTAGCCCTCCAAGAAGGCCAGACTGCCGAGCTTGAGCAGGTTGCGGTAACCGCTCAAGTCTCGCGCCAGGAGGGTGAGGTGCCAGCGCTCTTCGTTCTGTCCCTCTTTGCGAAAGCGGTCTTCGACCACATACGCCTCGAGACCGATGATGGGCTTGATGCCGGCCTTGCGGCACTGCTGGTAGAACTGGATGACGCCCGACAGCACGCCGTGGTCGGTGATGGCCAGCGCCGGCATGCCGTACTCGACGGCCCGCTTGACCAGGTCGTCCACCTTGCACGCGCCATCCAACGCGGAGTAATGGGTGTGCACGTGCAGATGACAGAACCCGGCCACGGATCTCCCTACCGACTGGCGCTCTTGGTGCGCCTGACTACCGCTCGATTCTACCCGAAGAGCGCCTGCTAGGTCAGGGCCAGGATGAGGTCTCCGGCGAGCGGGATAGGCGCGCATGAGGGCCTCGCGGTCGCCCATCTCGAAGTCGGCGTACTCGAAGCCCGGTGTGACCACGCAACTCACCAGGGTCCAGTCGTACTCGTGGCTGGAGCGCCGGTCGGAGGTCCAGCGCCGCTCGGGTGCCCGGCCCAGACCCCAGTCGGCCTGCTCGCCCACTATGGCCCGCACGGCCACCCACCATCCGCCGGGCACCAAGGCGTACGGGCTGCTGGGCCCGATGACTCGATGCGCGGGCAACTCTCTCCGCGGCGCCCGGCTTCGCCGGCGCCGCCAGATCGACCGGCTCGAGCATCACCAGCTCGGCCAGCGCTCCCGCGTGATAGAACCACAACTCGTCGGAATGCAGACGGTGAAAGCGGCTGGGTTCGGTCTCGGTGAGCATGTACATGCAGGAGGTCGAGGCCGAGCGCTTGCCATGCACAGTGGCCACGTTGATGTCCGACCTGTAGGTCTCGCGAAAGTATCCGCCCTCGCGATGCGGGCTCAGATCCAGCGCAGCCATGACCTCCTCGGCCGTGAGCCGCTCCGGCCCAGGCGCCCCGATGCCCTTGCCGGCGGTGGGATCCGCAGTCATCTCTCCTCCAAGACTACCGGGTTGCTGAGATGTCCGACTCCATCGATGTCCACCTCCACCACGTCACCCGGGTGCAGCTCGCCCACCCCGGAAGAGGTGCCAAGCATGATCAGGTCTCCACGCTCCAGACGTCATGGCCTGGCTGACCAGCGAGATGATCTCGAAGGGGTCGCGGATCATGTCCTTTACCTGGGCCTCTTGCCGCACCTCACCGTTCACTCTGGTGCGAATGAAGGCCTCCGTGCTTGGTGTCTCGGTCTCCAAGAACGGTCCGATGGCCCCGAAGGTGTCGTAACCCTTGGCGCGCCACCACTGCTTGTCCTCGGCCTGCTGGTCACGCTCGGTGACGTCGTCCGCGCAGGTCCAACCCCAGACGGCCTTACGGCGCCTCCTCGGGAGTCACCCGCCGGATGCGCTTGCTGATGACCACCGCCAGCTCCCCCTCGTACTCCACGCGGGTGGCGTCGAACGGGTACACGATGGCCTCGCGATGCCCGATGAGGCAGGTGGGCGGCTTGAAGAACAGCACCGGCCGCGGCACCGCCTCATTCGACGGGTTGGGAATGCGGCCCGCCCGCGTGACCATCTCTCGGATGTGCTCGCGGAAGTTCCAGCCCACGCCCAGTATCTTGGTCGGCTCCACGGGGGGCAGCAACCGGATGTCGTCCTCGCTGACCGTGGTGCCCGCCGATGCCGGCGGCGAAAGAATGAGGTAGCCGGCACAGGTGACCTCGGCCTCGCATACCTCTCCTTGGTATTCCACACGTGCCAGCTTCACGCTTCTTTCCTCCCGCGCAAGAGTCCATAGGAGATCGAGTCGAGCAGGGCCTGCCAGGAGGCTTCGACCACGTTGTCGCTTACCCCCACGCTACCCCAGTTCTCGCGTCCGTCGGACGAGTCGAGCAGCACCCGCGTCTTGGCGGCGGTGCCCTTGTCCTCGTCGAGTATGCGTACGCTGTAGTTGATCAGGTGGATATCGCGGACCTCGGGGAACTTGCGCTGGATGGCCTTGCGAAGCGCCTTGTCCAGGGCATTCACCGGGCCGTTGCCCTCAGCCGTCTCCAGGATGCGCTCGCTCCCCACGTGCACCTTTATGGTCGCCTCGGTGGACATCGCCCCATCTTCGCGCTTCTCGACGATGATGCGAAAGCTCTCCAGATGGAACAACTCCACCTGCACGCCCATCTCGGCCCGCAGCAGGAGTTCGAAAGAGGCGTCCGCCGCCTCGTAGTGGTAGCCGGCGTGCTCGCGCTCTTTCACTCGCTCGAGCACTCGTTCGGTCAGCGTGTCGTCCTCCAGGTCGTAGCCGAGGTCCTTGGCGCGCTGGGCGACGGTCGCCCGGCCGGAAAGCTCTGAGACCAGCACATGGGGTTCGTTGCCCACCAGCGCCGGATCCACATGCTCGAACGTCTTGGGATCGCGCTCCACCGCGGAGATGTGCATGCCCCCCTTGTGGGCGAAGGCGTTGCGACCCACGTACGGCTGATGCGCGTCGGGCGACACGTTGCAGAGTTCGGCGACGAACCGCGCCGCGTCGGTGAGCTTCGCCAGATCGCCATCGGACACGCAATCGAAGCCCATCTTGAGCTTGAGACCGGGAATGATGGCGCACAGGTCGGCGTTGCCGCAGCGCTCACCGTAGCCGTTGATGGTGCCCTGCACCATGTCGGCCCCGGCGGCCACCGCCACCAGCGAGTTGGCCACGCCGCACCCCGAGTCGTTGTGGGCGTGGATTCCCACGCGGCAGGTCCCGCCAAGCGCGGCCACCACGGACCGCACCACCTCGTCCACCTGCGTGGGCAGCGCCGCCCCGTTGGTGTCGCACAGACACACCGCTTCGGCGCCCGCCTCGGCCGCCGCCCGCAGACACGCCAGCGCGTAGTCGGCATGGGCCGCGAAGGCGTCGAAGAAGTGCTCGGCATCGTACATGACGCGCTTGCCCTGCTCGACCAAGAACGCCACCGAGTCGGCGATCATGCGCAGGTTCTCCTCGCGGTCCACGCGCAGCACCTTCTCGACGTGCAGGTCCCAGGTCTTGCCCACCAGACGTAGTCACCGGGGCCCAACAATCCACCATGGTCTTGAGGTTGGGGTCCTTGTCCGCCGTGACGCCGCTCGCCCGGGTCATGCCGAACACCGCGATATCGGCGCGGCCGAGATGCTCGGGCTGGACCTTGCGGAAGAACTCCTTGTCCTTGGGATTCGAACCTGGGAAGCCGCCCTCGATGAGATGCACGCCCAGATCGGCGATGCGGGCGGCCATGCGCACCTTCTCGTCTACCGAGACACTCAGCCCCTCGCGCTGCATGCCGTCGCGCAGGGTGGTGTCGTACAGCAAGATGCGGCGCGCCGAGCTCACCGCGCGTTCACCGGCGTCCCTGTGCTGCGGGCGTATTCGTGGAACCTGGCTATGATGCTCTTGGTCATCGGTCCGGGCACGCCGGCGCCTATCTTGCGCCGGTCGACCTCCACCACGGGGCCCACCTCGGCAGCGCTGCCGGTCAGAAAGGCCTCTTCGGCGTTGTAGACGTCATGCAGGGTGTAGAAGCCCTCTTCGACCTCCATACCCATGGACTCGGCCAGCCTCATGACCACGCCGCGGGTGATGCCCGGCAGGGCCCCCAGAGCCGTGCTGGGGGTCATGAGCTTGCGCCCCTTGATGATGAAGAAGTTGTCGGCGGTGCACTCGCACACGTAGCCGGAGGTCGTCAGGAACAGACCTTCGTTGACGTCGCTATCGCGCAACTCCAAGGCTCCGATGATGTTGTTCAGATAGTTGAGGCTCTTGACCGACGGGTTGATGGCCTGTGGGTCGTTGCGCCGCGTAGCCAGGGTCTTCAACTTGAAGCCCTTCTCGTAGACCTCCGCCGGGTACAGCGTTATGCCCGCGGCAATGCAGAACACCGTCGCCACAGGGCACTTCTTGGGGTTCAGGCCCAGATCGCCCTTGCCCCGCGTGACCACCAGCCTTATGTACTCAGAGCCCTCGTTGCGCCGCACAGTCTCCAGGATGGCCTCTATGAGGTCCTCCCTTGACATAGGTATCTCCAGCGCGATGGTCTGCGCCGACGCGTAGAGACGGTCGATGTGGGCGTCGAGTTCGAATACCCGCCCACTGTAGATCCGCATGCCCTCGAACACTCCGTCCCCGTACAGGAGACCATGATCGAAGACGCTGATCTTCGCGTCATCTTCGCTGTAGTAACTGCCGTCGACGTAGATCTGCATGAAAGCCTCCCCCGGAGTCACTCCGGCCCAAACCGCTCGTTGACCCGAGTATACAAAATCTGGCCCGTCCTAAACCGAGCCGCGAGCGCTGTTACAAGAGCGAACCGATCTGATAGACCGCGACTCCCAGTACGAAGGCGACTCACCATCATCAGCGCGAGGCTGGCGCGGTGAACCGCCACGATCGAGACTCCTGGCGGATCGACGGCGACAGTGGCCACGCACGGTACGAAGGTCATCAGCAACACCAGAAAAGCCGCGGCCGCCGCCGGAGTGACCACCGCGGCCACTTGGGCCGCTCAAGTCCAGGCCCGGCTGCTGTCGCGCTCACCCCGGTCACCCCGAACAGCACCCCCAAGGTGGCCACGCTGTTCTCCTTGGCCACGAAGCTCGAGACCAGCGCCACGAGCAGGCGCCAATCACCCAGGCCCATGAGCGCTCCGACGGGTTCGAGAAAGCGCCCCACGCGACCCCAGGACGCTGTGAGCGGGGTCCGAACCCGGAAAGGTCGCAAGCGCCCAGACCACCGCCGAGACCACCACGATCAAGGTGCCGGCCTTTTTCAAGAAGGCCAGGTGTTCCGCCATACGTAGGGACCTATGGTGCGCGGGTTGGGCGCGTGATAGAGCGGCATCTCCATGATGAACGCGCTGCGCGGAGCCTTTGAACACCAGGCGGTTGACCACGAACCCCACCAGTCCAATAACCACCAGATTGCCGCCCACCAAGCCCACCAACGCCCAGGGAGCCATCGCCCCGAAGAAGGCCGGGGCCAAGAAGACCAACACCGCCATACGACCGGTACAGGGGATGAAGGGTGTGAGCAACATCGTGAGCAGGCGAGTCCTTCGCTCTTCGATGATGCGAGTCCCGAGGACGGCCGGCACATTACAGCCGAAACCCAGCAGCATCGGCATGCACGACTTGCCATGCAAGCCCACCCAGTGCATGTACCGGTCCATCACATAGGCGGTGCGGGCCATATATCCCACGTCCTCCAACACCGCCAGGGCCGCGAAGAACACCACCAGGATGGGGACGAACGAGATCACCGTACCCGCCCCGCCCAATATGCCGTCGGCCAGCAGACCACTCACCCAAGCGGGCGCGCCTGATAGCCAGCCGTGAACGGCCGCGGCCAAGTCCCCGGTGAGTAGCCGGCCCAGCGCGCGCGAGGCCGGACCGGCGGCCAGGTAGGTGGTGGCGAACAGCGCCGCCAACGCCGCAAGGAGGACTACGAGTCCCCAGAAGGGGTGTGTCGCCACCCGGTCGATGCGGTCGGTGATGGCGGTGGCCCCTTTGCGCGGCCGGACCACCGCCGCGCGCACCATCCGAGCTATCCAATCGTACCGGCCTCCGGCGATGTCGACGTAGGCGTCATCGTGACTGGCCAACAGGGAGTGTATGGGCTGCCACCCTTCTCCGGCCGACAGCTTTACGGCCGCCGTTACCTCCGCATCACCCTCCAGGAGTTTGAGCGCTACCCAGTCGGCCGGGTAGCCGTCGGGCTCTCTGCCCGCGACCAGGGCCTCTATCTCGGCCAGCACAGGCTTGTGCTTCGCGCGGACCGTAGGCCGGTTGGGCTTGAAATCCTCACGTCCACGCTCCGCCAAGTCCACGGCCGCCTGCACGAGCTGTTCCAGGCCCCGCCCTTTGCTGGCCACCAGCTCGACCACCGGCAGTCCCAGCGCAGCCTCCAGGACGCGGGCCTCGACCTTCACCCCGTGCGCTTCGGCGACATCGAGCATGTTGAGGCCCAACACCAAGGGCACCGGCAGCGCCAACAACTCGGCCACCAGGTAGAGATTGCGCTCCAGCGTGGCAGCGTTCACCAACGCTATGACGGCGTCCGGCGGGTCCTCCACCAGATAGTCTCGAGTCACGCGCTCCTCTTCAGACCCTGAGGTCAGGCCGTAGGTGCCGGGAAGATCGACGACCTCCATGCGTATGCCCGCATGCTTGAAGTGCCCCGTCATCTTCTCCACGGTCTTACCCGGCCAGTTGCCGACATGCTGGTCCATGCCGGTGAGTGCGTTGAAGACTGTGCTCTTGCCTACATTCGGTTGACCGACTAGGGCGAACGTGTAGGCTACGGGCGAGCTCCATCAAGCTGTCACACAGCGACTCGACCAGCTACCGGCTCACCACACTCCAGGTCAGCGTCACCCGAGGCCATGCGCGGCTCGACCATGACCTTCGCGGCTTGTCCGCGGCCAAGCGCCAAGCGGACTCCGTGCACCTGCACTATCAAAGGGCCCCGCCCGCGATTCTGGATGCTGGCTATCTCGGCCCCCGGACTGATGCCCAGCGTAAGCAGCCGTTGGGCCACGCTCCGGCCCTTCGGCAGAGCCACCACTGTCGCCAGCGCGCATGAGGGCAGGCGATCAAGAGAAATCAAGGTCCACCACCGTATCTGCTAGCTTCGCTCTCGCCTCGGCCCGAAGGCGCTCTGAGTAGGAGGCGAAGTGAGCAAGGACCTCGGCCTCCAACACATGCTCCATCCGGCAGGCCGCCTGTTCGGCCTTGTCTAGCCGGCAACGACAGTACCCCAGTGAGGAAGTCGCGGATAAGCAGGTGCCTTCGTTCGACCTCAGTGGCCACTCGGACACCCTCTTCGGTAAGGGTCACGTGCCCATAGGGAGCGTGACAGACGAGTCCACGCGCGCTCAGGCTCTTCAGGGCTCCAGTGACTGAGGGGCGCGAGACTTCCAGACAAGCCGCTATCTCGCTCACTCTGGCTACTCGTGATAGGCGCTTCCAGCTGAGGATGGCTTCGACGTAGTCCTCAAGGCTCGCGCTGAGAGACTCGTTGCCGTTCGCCTCCTCCTGCTTCTCGCTGCTCGAATCTGCTTCCTGCTTCAGCACCATGCTCACTACCCCCGCCATAGAGTTAGGTGCGCCTATCTTAGTGCGTTACTCGCTAACTCGACAAGTGCAGGCTGGCCAAATAGCAGAGCCGGCCTTTCGGCCGGCTCCTTGACGCCACTGGGACGGTAGCGACCCCTTGCTCTAGGACCGAGACGCCGGTTGGCCTGTGTTCTCGACCTTCTCCTTGGCCACCTCGGCGCTGTCTGCGAGGACGACCTTGTTGCGCCCTTGGTTCTTGGCTTTGTAGAGAGCGTCATCGGCCAGTTTGAGCAGCTCGTCCATGGTCTCACCCTGGCAGACGGCCCCGCCTATGCTGACGGTGACCGTGACCTCCTGCCCCTGGGCGGACACCGGCTTCTCAGCCACCGCCCTGCGCAGCCGCTCTAGCACTATCTCCGTATCCCGAGGGCCTACACCCGGCATGACCAGCAGGAACTCCTCGCCCCCTATGCGTCCGATGGCGTCGTAGGCCCGCAGCGTGTTGTGTCCGCGCTCGACCACAGCCTGCAGCACCGTGTCCCCTCCGGCGTGCCCGAACCTGTCGTTGATAGCTTTGAAATGGTCGATGTCCAGAACGCCGATGCTGAGTGGCAGACCCTGCCGCGGGGCCCTGGCTATCTCCTCGGTCAACCGCCCGAAGATGGCTCGGCGGTTCATGATGTGTGTCAGCGGATCGGTCAAAGCCTGGCGCCGCAGCTCGGCCTGTGTGTCGAGGAACTTGCGGTTGAGCTCGGCGAAACGTTTGCCCACCAATAGTCGGGCCCGCAGTTCGTCGCGATCGACGGGCTTCTGCAGATAGTCCGAAGCCCCCGATTCCAATCCGGTGGCGATGTCCTCTTTGTTGTCACGGCCGGTGAGCAGCAGCAGGTAGGGCGGACTGGACAGTTCAAGCGCCCTTATGCGCCGGCACACTTCCACACCGTCCAACTCAGGCATCATCCAGTCGAGCACGGCTATGTCGGGGGAATCGTCGCTGGTGAGGACCTTCCAGGCCTCTTCGCCCGAAGAGGCCGTGACCACCTCGTAGCCCCACTTCGTCAGCATCTTCTCCAGGAGAAGGCGCGACGCTGTGTCGTCGTCGGCGACCAGAGCCTTCACAGGAGTCCGCCCTTATCCTCGGCCAGTGCGTTGATGAGATTGAGCTGATGCTCCAACTCGGCCACCATGCTGCTCTTCTCGCCATCGGACAGCGAGCCCCCGGCGGCCTTCTTCTCGATGTCAGCGGCGCAGAAACGCATGGCTTCGGCGCCGACGCTGGCGGACGCGCCCTTGAGCTGGTGGGCGCGACTCCTGATCGATTCGAAGTTGCCCGTCTGGATAGCTTCGCTCAAAGCAGACACCTGTCCGCTCAAGTCTTCCAGATACTGGACGGCGATCTCCTTTGCCGACTCGCGGTCGCCTTCGAGCAGGTCGAGCAGCACCTTCTCGTCGAACACGGGCGCCGCCGGCACCTCCTGCATCCTCAGGATCTCGGGCATCGGCTCGGACTCCTGGCCGATCGGACCAGCCGCCAGCCACTTGCCGATGACCTCCTGCAGTTCGGCAGCCTTGATCGGCTTGGCCAAGTAGTCATCCATGCCCATGTTCAGGCATCGCTCTTTGTCACCGGCCATGGCGTGCGCTGTCAGGGCCACTATGGTAACGGCGGGGTTGAGAGAACCGGAGTGCGCGTCCCTGATCTGCCTGGTGGCCTCCATGCCGTCCATGACGGGCATCTGCACATCCATAAGGATGAGGTCGTACCTCCTCTCCCTGGTGGCCTGAAGGGCCTGTGCTCCGTCGTTAGCCGTATCGGCCGCGTAACCGAGCTTTTCGAGCGCTTTGATCGCGACCTTCTGGTTGACCAGGTTGTCCTCGGCCAACAGGATGCGCGCCCGTCTACGGGCCCTTTCGGCAAGTGTGTGACGCGTGATTATGCGTCCGGTCGCATCTCGCTCTTCTCCCACGGCCCCTCCTTCTCGACCCTCTGGGCCCACAACGGCCGCTAGGCAGTCATAGAAATGCGACTGTCGCACGGGCTTCACCAAGTATGCGGCAAACCCGACCTTCTCCATGCGGGACGCGTCTCCGCGTGCCCCCACGGAAGTCATCATGACAAGACCGGTCTTGGCCAACTCCGGGTCGGACTTGATGGCCTGAGCCAGCTCTTCGCCGTCCATCTCGGGCATGCACATGTCTAGCACTGCCACCTTGTACGGGTCGCCCTCGGCCACCGCGGCGCGCAGAGCCGCCAGGGCCTCTTTGGCACCAGCCACCTCGGTATGCCGGCATCCCCACGACTCTAGCATGCCACCCATGACCTTGCGGTTGGTCTCACTGTCGTCCACTCCCAGAACGCGCACCCCGACGATATTGCCCAGTTCCAGGCGATCGAGTTCGTTGGGCACGTGCACACCCTTGCGCAACGGTAGTGTGAACCAGAACTTGGAACCTTTGCCCACCGTGCTCTCGGCCCCCATCTGGCCGCCCATGGCCTCGACGAGACCCTTGGCGATGGATAGCCCCAGACCGGTGCCCCCGTGCCTTCTGGTGGTGGACGGATCGGCCTGGACGAAGGGGCTGAACAACTGTTCAAGGACCGGCGCCGGGATACCGATGCCGCTGTCACGCACGGTGAAGCGCATGGTCGCGCCGTTGTCATCTTCAGTCTCGAGGACCACGTGAACGTCCACCTCACCGTCGTCGGTGAACTTGATGGCGTTGCCTACCAAGTTGGTGAGTATCTGCCGCAGACGCCCGGGGTCGCCGCGCAGAGCAGAGGGCACATCGGCCTCCACCAGCACCGCCAGCTCGACGCCCTTCTCGTGGGCCTTTATGGCCAGCAAGGCCATCATGTCTTCCAGGGTGAGCCTGAGATCGAAGTCTATGTTCTCGAACTCCATCTTCTTGGCCTCGACCTTGGAGAAGTCCAAGATGTCGCCGATCACCGTGAGCAGGGCTTCGGCGCTGGACTGGATGGTTTCGGCGAAGTCGCGCTGCTCCTGACTGAGCTCGGTGTCGAGCAGCAGGTCGACCATGCCGATGACGCCGTTCATAGGCGTGCGGATCTCGTGGCTCATGTTGGCCAAGAAGGCGCTCTTGGCCTCGCTGGCCGCCTGCGCTTCGACCGCAAGTTGGTTGGTGCGCTTTATGGAGTGCTCAAGCTCCCGGTTGGCGGCTTCGGCCTTGTCCTTGGCCAACCTCACCTCGGCCTCACTCTTCTTGCGCTCGGAGATGTCGCGCGTGAAAGTGACCTGGAACTCCTTGCCCCCGTACTCCACGAAGTTCGAACTGATCTCCACCGGGATCTCTATGCCGGCCTTGGTTCGATGCACGCCCTCGAAGACCCGGTTGCCGTCGTGCTTGAGCCGCGCCCAGTTCTCGGACCACTCGGCCGCGGCTCCTGTAGCTATGTCGCTGACGTCGAGCCCCAACAGCTCTTCACGGGTGTAACCCAACTGCTCACAGGCGGAGTCGTTCACGAACACGATGTGACCCTCTGGATTGACCCACAGGACCTGGTCTCCGGCGCGATCGACGGAGATCTGGGTGAGGCGGAGTTGCTCCTCCATCTTCTTGCGCGTCCTGATGTCACGCGCGAAGACGAAGTTGTACTCGTTACCGTCGTGCTCGACGTAGTTCGCACTGACCTCCACAGAGATGTCCAGACCGTTCTTGGCCCGGTACATGGTCTCGTGCACCATGGAGCCCAGCCGTTTGAGCTCCTCCCAGTCGCCCATCCAGCCCTGGGGCAGAGTGGGGTCGATGTCGTAGATGGTCATGCCCAGCAGCTCTTCTCTCGTGTAGCCGAGTTGCTGGCAGATGGCGTCGTTGACGAACACGAACTGGCCACCTGGCGTGGTCCAGAACATGAGGTCTGAAGCCCTGTTCACCGAGAACTGGGTGAGGCGGAGTTGGCTCTCTAGCTCCCTGCGCTTGCTGATGTCGCGAGCAAAGACGAACTGATACTCGTGCCCTTCGTACTCGACGAAGTTCACGCTCACCTCGACCGGGATCTGCCTGCCGTCCTTAGTGGGCTGGAAGCTCTCGAAGGTGGCCGTCTTCTGCTCTTTCATCCTCTGCCAATGCTCGCTCCACGGTCTGGGAGCCCTGGGATCGATCTCGTAGATGCTAAGCCCACGCATCTCTTCGCGGGTGAAACCCAGCTGTTCGCAGGTCGAATCGGTGGCGAAGGTGATTTTGCCTTCGCTGTTCACCCAGAAGATCTGAGCATCGGCGTGCTCGATGGAGTACTCGGTCAGACGGAGCTTCTTCTCCATCCTCTTGCGCTCGGTGATGTCACGCGCGAAGACGAAGTGATACTCGTTACCCTCGTACTCGACGTAGTTGACGCTCACTTCCGTCGGGATGAGCCTGCCATCCCTGGTGTGCTGGACGCTCTCGAAGATCTGTGTCTTCTGCTCTTTCATCCTCTCCCAATGCTCGCTCCAGGGTCTGGGCGCCTTGGGATCGATGTCGTAGATGGTGAGTCCCCGGATCTCCTCGGGGGTGTAGCCCATCTGCTCGCAGGTGGCCTCTGTCGCGAAGACGATCTTGCCTTCTTTGTCCACCCAGAAGATCTGGGCATCGGCGTGCTCGATGGAATACTCGGTCAGACGGAGCTTCTCTTCCATCTTTTTGCGCTCGGTGATATCGCGCGCCACGACGAAGTGGAACTCTTGCCCCTCGAAATCGACGTAGTTGGAGGTTACCTCCACGGGGATAAGCCGGCCGTCTTTGGTGCGTTTGAAGCCCTCGACGGTATGGGTCCTCTTCTGCTTCAAACGCTCCCAGTGGGTGCTCCAGGGCTTGGGCATGTTGGGATCGGTCTCGTAGATGCTCATACCCATGAGCTCTTCGCGCGTGTAGCCCAGCGTCTGGCACATGGCGTCGTTGGCGAAAATCATGTTGCCTTCCGAGTTCAGCCAGAAGATCATGCCTTCGGCGCGCTCTACCGAGTACTCGGTCAGGCGGAGCTTCTCTTCCATCTTCTTGCGAGTGCCTACATCCCGGGCGAAGACGAGGTTGTACTCCTTGCCGCCATACTCGAGGTAGTTGACGCGCACCTCCACGGGGATCTTTCGTCCGTCCTTCGCCCGGTGCTCAGCCTCAGAGGTGAACGTCCCGCGCTGCTTGATCTCCTGCCAGCCTTCGTTCCAGTTGTCGGGCACATTGGCGATGAGGTCCATAGCATTCATCTGCAACAGCTCTTCGCGCGTGTATCCAAGTTGCTGGCAGGTGGAATCGTTGACAAAGACGAACCGCCCGTCAGGGGTAAGGCAGAAGATCTGGTCGCCGGCGTGGTCCACCGAGAACTGGGTCAGGCGCATCATCTCTTCCTGGCGCAGGCGCTCCGTGATGTCGCGGCAGATGCAGAAGACCTGCTTCTCTTCACCGATGACGGCGGCGTTGGTGCTGATCTCCACGTCTATGATCGTGCCGTCTTTGCGGCGGTGGTGAGTCTCGAAGTGGTCACCCTCGGTGCCCACGGCCTTGAGGATCTCCAGCAGCTGCTCCTTGGGGACGGCGACGTCCCAGTCCCATATGTAGAGCTTGTAGACCTCGTCCATTGTGTAGCCCAGCATCTTGGCGTACTGCTCGTTGGCCTCGACCACCGCGCCGTCCTGGTTGACCACCACGATGCCGTCCCTCGACTCCTGGATCAGGACCCGCCGCCGGGCGGCCTCATCTTCGAGCGCCTTCTCCATGCGCTTGCGCTCGGTGATGTCGCGGGCGAAGATGAACATGAACTCCTGTCCCTCATACTCGACAAAGTCGGCGTTCACCTCGACCGGGATGAGTAGGCCATTCTTAGTGCGTTTGAAGCCCTCTACGGTGCTCTTGCGCTTCTGCCGCATCCTCTCCCAGTGCTCGCTCCAGGGCTTGGGCATGTCGGGGTCGGTCTCGTAGATGCTCATGCCCATGAGCTCTTCGCGCGTGTATCCCAGTGTCTGGCATGTGGCGTCGTTGGCGAAGATCATGTTGCCTTCCGAGTTCAGCCAGAAGACCATGCCTTGCGTGTGCTCGATGGAGTGCTGGGTGAGACGGAGCTCCTTCTGCAGTTCGTTGCGGTGGCTGAGGTCCCACGCGTAGATGAAGTGGTACTCGTGATTCTCGTACTCGACATGGCTGACCCTGTTCTCGACAGGGATCGCGCGCCCGTCCTTGGAGTAGTGGACACTCTCAAAGCTCACCGAACCGGCGTCCTTGACCCGCTCCCAAGCGTCTTTCCACGGTCTGGGCGTGTCTGGGGCGATGTCGTAGATGGTCAGCCCCAGCATCTCCTCACGGCTGTAGCCCAACTGACGGCACGTCGCCTCAGTCGCGAAGGTGATCTTGCCGTCGATATCCGCCCAGAACATCTGACCCTGGGCGTGCTCTACTGAGTATTCGGTAAGGCGGAGCTTCTTCTCCAACCGCTTGCGTGCGGTGATGTCCCGGGCGAAGACCAGGTCGTATTCGTTGCCTTCATACTCGACGTAGTTGGAGCTGACCTCCACGGGCATCTTGCGCCCGTCCTTACAGCGGCAGTCGACCTCGCGAATGATCGAACCCTCGCGCTTTATCTCCGCAAAGGTCTGGTCCCACTTTCCCTCGAGTTCGGGGTCCAATATGGCGATGTCCGCCCCCAGCAACTCTTCACGGGTGTAGCCCGTCCGCTCGCAGACCGCGTCGTTCACCTGCACGATACGGCCTTTGCTGTCCACCCAGTGGATCATGTCCACGGCCTGCTCGATAGAAAGCTCTGAAAAGCGTAGGGTCTCTTCGGCCCGCTTGCGCTCCGACACGTCCCGGATGGTCATGACGGGATAGATCTTGCCGTCCAGTTCGGTCGCCTGGACCACCCGCTCGATCCACTTCTCACCGGCGGCCGATTCGCCCACTTTGACTTCCCGGCTCATGGGCTGGCCCGCACCTTGGGCAGTGCGGGCATCCTCGGCCAAGTCCGGCCCCCAGGGCGAGGTGCCGTCCAGAGCGCAGTCCATCACCTTGGCGATAGGCATATCGGCGATGCGGACGGCGGCTTCGTTGGCCCAGAGGCACTTGCCCTCCGGTGAGAAGACGACTACTCCCTCGGCAAAATCCACAAGAAACGCTTGGCAAAGCGCTTCTTGAATAGGCATCTCCCTATCTGCCGTCATGCTCGAGATCACCCTCCCTCGAGAAACAGTCGCACTTGAAACCTTGACTTGGGCGGCGGACTCGCCACCACTAAGGCTAATCGGCAGGTGCGCGGCATTACTCAAGCGGCCTGCGCCAAGGCGCCACGCCCTTCTCTCCGGGTCAGCTCAGATGGTGGCGGGGCACCTCCACCGCAGGCTCCCCTTTGACCTGTCTGATGACCTCGACGGCCTCATTCAGACTCTCTTCGCGCCCTTCGAGTAGCAGAATGACAGCGCCCTCACTACCGCCCACTCCACCGGCGGCCACCTGACGGGCTCGGACTCCGGCGAGAAGCCCCAGTGCCTGGATCTCGGTGACAACCAGACCGGTGGTGACCGGCGTCAGCCAGCACGAGAGCCCCATAGCGTAGTCGAGGGTCAGTTGACCCCAGCCCGAAGCAGCTTCGGACACCGAGGGGATGAGCTTCTCCAAGCCGATGGGCATGATCAGCGGGATGCCTCGTACACACGCTATGCCTATCAGCGCCCCGATCGTCCCGCCTGTCTCGTTACCCACCAGCACTCCGGCGTTGCCTTGGTCGTCAACAGCGTTGCCGCCTTTGATGACCACGTCGCCCTTCTCCAAGGTCTTGTAGAAATCGCGCGGCTCCATCTGCACCTGCTCGCCCTTGTGAAAGAAACGAGAGGGCACCCGGTCTTCCTGGGCACTCATGGTGAGAAGGCCCGCTGCCACCATGCCTATGGAGTACCGATAGGGGGGCACCTTCTCGCCGGTCACCTCTTCCAGGACGTAGGCATTCCCCGTGCCCCCGGTCACGGCCAACCGCCCCTGCGCATACGCATGCTTGACCTCAGGCAGCGCCGCGACGGCTCTGGCGATAAGACGTCTTGACTCCGACGGGTCTAGGACCACCAAGCCCTGACGTACCTCTGAGGCGGCGCACGGAAGGATCTCTACCGGATAGAACATGTACGACTCCCTGAGTTGGCTGTTATTGTCTTTCCCCTGGCGGCGGCACCAACACCAGAGGACACTTGGCATGCACCGTTAGCTGACGGCTCACCGACCCCAACAGCATCTCCCTGAAGGTGCCGTGCCCGCGCCGGCCCACGACCAACAGGTCGGCGCCGATAGCGCTGGCGAGCAAGGCCTTGGCAGCCTGCCCCTCTACCACCACTTCCTCGCACCTTACGGAGGGCTCCGACTCGGCCACCCTGCGAGCCGCTTCCCGCGCCGCCCTAGCCGCCTGCTTCTCGAACTCCTCGTAGAACTCCCTGCTGGCGACTCCACTCGTGAGCACCGAAGCTGGGATCTCCCAGGCGCTGACCAACCGCAGCCGGTGGCCGTGGGCAGCCGCTTCTTTGATGGCGTAGTCAAGCGCGAACGCCGCCCCCTCTGAGCCATCTATGCCTACCACTACGATTCCCACGAGACCCCCTTTCTCCGTCTGCACGCCTATGTCACTGATACCCGTTTGCCAGGGCCACTAACCGCCGGCGCGCCTGTCGCGGTCCAGTGCAGCCTTCAGGGCCTCGACCTCCTCGGTGAGGTGCTCGAGCAGGATCTCGGCCTTGAGATTCACCTGATAGTCCGCCTCGGCCCGCAGCCTGTCCCGGGCCTCCTCGCGATTCTGGCTCATGAGGATGATAGGCGCCTGGATAGCGGCCACGCACGATAGGAGCAGATTCAAGAGGATGAACGGATACGGATCCCAATGCTTGATGCCGGCCACCGCGTTCACCACCATCCAGCAGGAGAGGACCACCAGGAACATGATGATGAAGCGCCAACTGCCGGCCCCGCGCGCTATGCCGTCGGACATGCGCTGTCCCACGGTTCGGGCTTCTTCGGCCCGTAGCACGTTCAGATTGCGGGCGGCCCGGCGCCCGATGAGCGAATGGGCATGTGCCTGCAGGTCCGGCGACAGCCCCTCTTCCAGGGGAGCGCCAGAGCCAGACGCTGGATCGTCGCGCGACATTCAGTGCCTCCTAGTCAGTCACCCACTGCGCGCATGCGGCCCGGGGCCGCATGCGCGCCGCTCAGCCCTTGGCCACGAAGCCCGCCACCAGGTCGCCCACAGCATCGGTTCCCATGCCCATCTCGTTTGCGGTCATGGATTTCATCTGGCCGACCGCGTAGGCGATGCCCGTCTCCACCAGATCCGACGCTTTGGTCTCGCCCAGGTGCTCTAGCATCATCTGTACTGCGCCGATGGCAGCCAGCGGATTGATGGCGTTCTTGCCCGTCCACATGGGAGCAGTGCCGCCGATGGGCTCGAACATGCTGACGCCCCCGGGGTTGATGTTGCCGCCCGCCGCGACACCCAAGCCGCCCTGTGTGATGGCCCCCAGGTCGGTGATAATGTCACCGAACATGTTCTCCACCACCATGACGTCGAACATCTCCGGGCTCACCACCATGTAGAGGCAGGTCGCGTCCACGTGGTAGTACTCGCGCTTGACGTCCGGGTACTCCTCGCCTATCTCCGCGAACACCCGGTTCCACAGCTTGTACATGTAGGTGAGCACGTTGGACTTGCCTATCAGGGCCAGGGTGTTGTTCTCGCCCACGCCACGCGCCTTCTTGCCGTACTTGCGCGCATACTCGAACGAGTAGCGGAGGCAGCGGGCCACCTGGTCATAGGTGTAGATCATCTCCTGCACCGCGACCTCGTCTTTGGTGCCGGGACGCGAGTTGCCGCCCAGACCCGTGTACATTCCACCCGTGTTCTCGCGGATGACGCAGTAGTCGATCTCTTTAGGCCCCTTGTTCTTGATGGGGGTCTCCACCCCGGGGATCAAGCGCACGGGGCGCAGGTTGATGTACTGGTCGAGCGCGAACCTGGCCTTGAGCAACACACCTTGCTCCAGCACTCCCGGCGGGACGTCGGGATGACCGATGGCTCCCAAGAGTATGGCGTCATGTTCTCTGAGTTCCTCTATGGCGGAGTCGGGCAGGGTCTCCCCTGTCTTGAGGTAGCGCGTGCCGCCGAAGTCGTAATGGCTGAGCTCGTAGGAGAACCCGGCCACGGCCTGTGCCGCCTTGAGCACCTTCAGGCCCTCCGCCACGACTTCCGGGCCCGTACCATCACCAGGGATCACCGCGATCTTGTAAGTCATGACTTCCCCTCTGCCTTGCGCATACTGGCCTTCAGATACGGCAGCAGACCGCCGGCCGCCACCAACTCCTGCATAAAGGGCGGCAGCGGTTGGGCCTGGAATCTCGCCCCGCTGGTGAGGTCTTCGACAACACCGGTGGTGAGGTCCACCGAGAGTTCGTCGCCCTGCTCGATGCCGTCAACAGCCTCGGGCGCTACCAGGATAGGCAGGCCGGTGTTGAAAGCGTTGCGGTAGAAGATGCGGGCAAAGCTCTTGGCGATGACCAGAGACACCCCGGCACCCTTGATGGCCATGGGCGCGTGCTCCCGCGAGGATCCGCAACCGAAGTTCTCCTTGGCCACGATGATGTCGCCCGGCTTGACCTTGCCGGCGAAGGTAGGGTCGGCGTCCTCCATGACATGCGGCGCCAACTCGGCGGTGGTGGCCATGTTGAGGTAGCGGGCGGCGATGATGAGGTCGGTATCGATGTCGCGCCCGAAGGTCCAGGCGTGCCCGCGCAGAGCCGTCATGACTGCCTCCTTGCCGCATCCGAGGTAGGCGCCGGCGCGGCGGGTGCTCCGATCTGCTGCGGAGTGGCTATGTAGCCCGCCACCGCGCTGGCCGCCGCCACGTACGGGTTGGCCAGGAAGACCTCAGACTCAGTGTGGCCCATGCGGCCCACGAAGTTGCGGTTGGTGGTGCTTATGGCGCGCTCGCCCTTGGCCAGCACACCCATGTGGCCGCCCAGGCAGGGTCCGCAGGTGGGCGCCGAGACGGCCGCCTCGGCCTCCAGGAACACCTCGAACAGCCCCTCGTCCATGGCCTGCCTCCAGATGGCCTGGGTGGCCGGGATGATGAGACAACGTACGTCTTTGTGCACTTTGCGGCCGCGCAGGATGTCTGCCGCCTGCCGCAGATCCTCGATGCGGCCGTTGGTACAGCTACCGATGACGGCCTGGTCGAGCTTGATGCTGTTGAGTTCGGCGGCGTGTTGAGTGTTAGACGGCAGGTGCGGCTTGGAGACTGTAAGAGGCACCTCTCCGGCCTTCCAAGAGTAGACCTTCTCGTAGACTGCGTCGGGGTCGGACTGGTAGTAGCGGGGGGTCCGCTTGAACCGGCCCTCGACGTAGACCTTGGTCTTGTCGTCGGGCGCAATGATGCCGCTCTTGCCGCCGGCCTCTATGGCCATGTTGCAGATGGTGAAGCGACCGTCCATGGACAGGTCGCGGATGGCCGAGCCGGTGAACTCCATAGCCTTGTAGAGGGCACCGTCCACGCCTATCTGGCCGATGGTGAACAGCACGATGTCCTTGCCAGTGACGTACGGACCGAGCTCGCCCTCGAAGTCGTACTTGTGGCTCTCGGGCACGCGGAACCAAGCCTCACCGGTAGCCATCGCACCCGCGAGATCGGTGGAACCGGCCCCGGTGGCGAAGGCGCCCAACGCACCGTAGGTGCAGGTATGCGAGTCGGCCCCTAGTACCACGTCGCCTGGGCCTACCAGGCCCTGCTCGGGCAAGAAGGCGTGCTCTACACCCACGCGACCCACCTCGTACCAGTCAAGCCCATGCGCACGTGAGAACTCCCGCATCTGCTTAACCAGTCCGGCAGACTTGATGTCCTTGTTGGGCGTCCAGTGGTCGGCTATGGTCAGAATCTTGTGCGGATCGAAGACCTTGTCGAATCCGGCCTTCTCGAACTCGTCGATGGCCACCGGAGCCGTGACGTCGTTGCCGAAGCAGAAGTCGAGCTTGGCCATGATCAGTTCGCCCGGCTCCACCGACTCTTTGCCGGCGGCGCGGGCCAGTATCTTCTCGGTCATGGTCATAGCCATGCACGTACCCCCGTTCCGTTGAGACTTGCCGCGGTGGGTGTGAGCGCCTGTAGCGAAGGAGCGCGTCCACGGACCTGCCGTCCTATTTTACACGCGTGGAGCGTGCTACCCTGCCCCTCATGGGAAAGCGCAGCCGCGGACGCCGCATCGGCTTCTGGTCTCTCATCGCGGTAGGCATCCTGGTCGTCTTGGCCGGGGTTTTCACCCTTGCCGCCAACCTCGTGATCACCCAGAAGTCCGACGAATACATCGTCGCTTCGCCTGAGGACGCGCCCCACGCCCAGTGCGCGATCGTGCTGGGGGCCCGGGTGTTCCAGGACGGCAGCCTGTATGCGATGACGGCCGACCGGATGGACGTCGCCATACGCCTATACGAACTGGGCAAGGTGGACAAGTTGCTCATCTCGGGCGACCACGGCACCACCACCTACGACGAGGTGAACGCCATGCTCGAGTATGCGGTCGAGCGGGGCGTGCCCGCAGAGGACGTGTTCACCGACCACGCCGGCTTTGACACTTACGACACCATGTACCGCGCCAGGGACGTCTTCATGGTGCAGACCGCCATCGTCGTCACCCAGAGCTACCATCTCTCCCGAGCCGTGTACACCGCCCGCACTCTCGGCTTGGAGGCCGTTGGCGTGGGCGCCGATCTACGCCCTTACCTGCACCCCTTGCGCAATGAGGCTCGCGAGATCCTAGCCAGGACCAACGCCTTCTTGCAGCTTCACATCACCCACCCTGGACCCAAGTATCTGGGGCCCCAGTTGCCAATAACCGGGGACGGCACTGCTACGCGAGGATAGGAGCCGCATGAAAGAACGCAGCCGCGGGTGGAGGGCAGTCTTCTGGTCTGCCCTGGTGGTGGGCATCTTGGCGGTGCTCTTGGCACTGGCCGTGCTGGTGCCCAACCTCATGATCACCCAGGGGGCCAAACCGCACATCGTGCAGACGGTCGAAGAGGCGCCGCAAGCCCAGTGCGCCATCATCCTGGGGGCGAGGATCCACGAAGACGGTACTCCCTACCCCATGTTCGCCGACCGGCTGGACACAGCTATCGGGCTCTACCAGTCGGGGAGGGTCGACAAGCTGCTCCTCTCGGGCGACAACAGCAAACAGCCGCCCTACAAAGAGGTGGACATGATGCTGCAGTACGTCCTAGCACGCGGCGTACCCGAGGAGGATGTCTTCACCGACTACGCCGGCTACGACACCTACGACAGCATGTACAGGGCTCGAGAGGTCTTCAGGGTGGAGACGATGCTGATACCGACGCAGGACTTCCACCTCTCCCGGTCAGTCTACGTCGCGCGACATCTGGGCCTGGACGCGACAGGGGTGGTGGCCGATATGCAGGTCTACCCTGATGAGAAACAGAACGCGACCCGAGAGATCTTGGCTCGGGTCAAAGCGGTACTGCGACTGTATATCACCCAGACCGAGCCCTCGGAGCTCGGAGGCCCATATCCGATCACCGGCGACGGGCGGGCCAGTCGGAATTGAAACAAGACCAAGGAGCATGATGAATCTGAGACCGTACATGAAGGCCACCGTCGCCGCGCTGATCTGCGCCGCCGTCATCGTCCAACTCGCCGGCTGCGGCGGAGGAAAGGCCGGGATCACGGAGGCTTTGGACCCGTCTGCATACGCGCAGACGATGCTCGACTGGTTCGAAACCAACTGGGCCGGCAACTTCAACGAGGGTGAAGAGGCCGCGTTCGACGATCCCCTCAACCCCACACAGGCCGAAATCGAGCGGTTGCGGCAGTTCGCCGACAAACTCCAAGCATCGGTGGCCCTACTGCAGGCCATCGTCCCCCCAGAGGAGATCGGACGAGTCCACAGGCAGTTCGTTGCCGACTGGACCGAACAGGTGGAGCTGCTTGGTCAGATGGCCGACTTTGCGGCGGCCGGGGATATCGAGGCCATGGCCGACGCCGCAACAAGGTCCATGGACGTCATAGAGAGCGATGCGAACTACGTCGAGACGCTTGGGTACTACATCGACGCGCACATCTCGAACTGAGAAAGCAGTTCGACCGCCGGGGCTATGTGATTCACCAGAGAGTAGGGTCTTCGGCCGACTCCAAGTCGGCGCGGAAGGCCCAGCTGATGCCCACGTAGTCGACGTTCTCTTCGACAGCTGTGGCCTTCACCCCGGCGAGCACGTTTTCAGCTTCGACCTCGGCGCGAGACACCGCTCCCTGCCAGTCCTTCTGCCAGTCACCTACCTCGTACGAGGACCAGCCGACCACGGCCGGGACCCCGTCGGCGTCGAGCATCCAGGCCTCCACGCCCTGCACCACCGCTCCCGCCGCGGCCAGAGCTTGGATGACCTCCGACGCCTTGTCTAGCGGCCAGGCGAAGTCAGGGCCGTCCGCCTTGGCGACGGCCCGCAGGTGCTCAGGAAGTACGCTCAGATCCTTCATCGATGGAGGATTCCTTTCTTGCCCGCATCACACATGACATTTATGGCGGCCGAGATGGACTGGAGTGCCGTCCCATAGTAGGTGCTCACGGCCCATTTGGCCCCCAGATCGTACACCGTCACCACGTTCCCCTTGTGAGGAGAGCCGTCCGCCTGGACAAAGTGCCGCGGGTCGCCCGGGATGGTGAGGGGCCCATCCGTCGGCTGTGTCACTTTGACACAGTAGGGGTCGGACACATGGGCAGGATACACGTACCAGGCCAGGTGGACATACTGGGCGATGACCCCCAGTTCGGCTGTGGACCAGGAGTTGCCCGGTACACCTCCACCCGTCGCGCCTATGCCGGCCATGTTGTTCTGTTCGGGGCTCACGTCGCCCCCGTACTGCCCGTAGCCGGTCTCGTGCAGCATCTGCGCCCAGGCCATGTCGGCGCGGATGCCGAAGCGGTCTCCGTAGACGATGTAGTACCGGGCGAGGGTCCCCAGGGACACGCTGAACTTGCCTTCCTTGCTGGTCTTGGCGCGGAAGTAGGCCACCAGATCGGAGGCGTCGCCCATGAAGCGGCCGCACATGCCGTCGGGGTCGGTGCCCATTAGGTTGAAGATGAACGCCGCAGCCGCGCCACGCGACGCGGGCTGGGTGGGCAACATGGCCTTGAGGTCGCGCTCGGAGGGAGTGAGTCCGCGCAGCAGCCGGTTGTACTCGGCTTGGCTCACCGCCGGAGCGTAGGTGGTGTCGAATGCGCCCCAGATGGGCTGAAAATAGTCGGGGGGCGTGGGCAGCACCCGGCCGGACGCGCTCATGCCTATGGCGATCATCTGCGCCATGGAGAGGGTCGCGGTGGGCTGCAACCCATACGTCTCGATGCTCGATATGTCCTTGCCCATGGCGGCGGACACCATAGCCACATAGTCCAGACAGGTCACGGGGGAGGCGGGTACGAAGGTGCCGTCTGAGTAACCGGTGACCGCCTTCAGTTGGGCCAGGGTCTCTATCTGTATGTGGTACGGGTTCGACTCGGGCACGTCGCTGAAGCCCACGGCCTCGGCCATGGGAAGACAAAGGGGCAGGGTGACTCCGAGTGCGATGGCCACCACGGCAACCGGCACTCCTATCAGCAGCGAGAGCCGCCGCGCTTTGCCCTTTGCGAACATCCTCTTTAGGAAGTCGACCTTCATACCACTAGTATTCCCCAAGTGAGGGGTTTTGCCCTGCATGTCGGCCTGGCACCGCACGACTAGCCGCGCGCGGCACGCCCGCGCGGCTCGGGCACCAGCACCAGCATGAGCACGCCCGCCAGCGCGGCCGCCCCGGCCCCCAACCAGAACGGCGCTGCCGGCGATACATGTTTCCACAGCTGCCCGGCTACCACGCTGGCCGGCAGAGCGCCCAGACCCACCACCATGTGATACGCGCCGAACGCGGTGCCATACCGCCCATCGTTTGAGAACTCCGCGAGAAGCGCCCGCCCGTTTCCGTCGGCGATACCCATATACACGCCGTAGACGGCAAAGACACCCCAGACCGCCGCCTGCGACTTGGCCAGTGCCATCCACGTGTACGCCCCCGCGAACACCAAGAAGCCAACAAGCGCCAGCTTCCGCCTGCCTATGCGGTCGGCAAGTATCCCGGCCGGGATGGAGAGAGACGCATAGATGAAGTTGAACACCAGATACAGGATAGGTATCAAGGCAACCGCCACTTTCAGGTCACTGGCCCGCAGGATGAGAAAGACGTCAGACGAGTTGCCTAGCGCGAACACACCGGTGACCACCAAGTAGGCGAGTAGGGGGCCGCGCGGGCGGCGCTTGGCGCCTGCGGGTGCGCTTGGCGTCGCGTCCGCACAGGGCACCGCCTCAGCGGGCACGGCAGCCGCGCTCGGCTCCGCGCTGCCGCTCGTGGCCTCGGGCGTGGACTCGGGCACGCCCGCTTGCGTAGCCGCCCGGCGGCGCCGGTCTTTGATGAAGAAGGCGATCACCAGCACGCACAGGAAACCCGGGACGATCGAGATCCAGAACACCGTACGGTAGCCCCCCGGCTGCACGTACAGCACCAAGGCCGCGATGCCGGGGCCCAGCACCGCTCCGAACTGATCCATGGCCCGGTGGAAACCGAAGGAGCGTCCCAACTCCTTCTTGCTGCACGAGTCGGCCACGATAGCGTCCCGTGGGGCGGTGCGCACACCCTTGCCGAAGCGATCGATGAACCGCGAACCCAGTACCATCCCCCAACCGTTGGCCAAGGCCAGGAGGAGACGGCTGAGAGTGGAGACGCCGTAGCCCAACAGCATAAGGGGCTTGCGCTTGCCCAACTTGTCGCTCAGCCAGCCGGCGACCATCTTTAGGGTGCTGGCGGTCGTCTCCGCGATGCCTTCGATGACGCCGATGATGTCCTTGCCGACACCCAGGACCGCGGTCAGAAAGATCGGCACGAGGGAATAGACCATCTCGGAGCTGACGTCCATGAAGAAGGACGACACTCCGGCCCAGAAGACGTTGCGCTCGAGGCCCCAGATCTTGCCCCGCGAACCTGGGCGATCCATGGTGCCCCTGCCTCTGCTACCCAGCCACAGTCGTGGAAACGTAATCTCTAAAGAGCCCGCCGTCGAGATCCTGGGCCAAGATTCCGACCAGATACTCGCCGGGAAGGGCTCGCTCGGTGACCACCCGCAGGGGATACGAACCCAAGGTGAGGGTGTCGGTGACGGCCGTTTCGATATCCCACCCGCGCTCAGCCGTCGATGGAGTGAACACCTGAGCGAACGGGGTGAAGCGATCGTCCTGCTTGGGGGTCAACACCTTGGCGCCGGCGCCCCTATCTTGCCCCGCATAGGCGATGGCCCGCTTGAGACTGCCGTCACCACTGAAGCCCAGCAGAGCCCGCATCGGTTGGGAATCGTCGGCCAAGGTGTACAAGCCGCCCTGCCGATAGCCCGGACTTGAGTAGCCCTCGGGGAAAGCGAAACAGAAAGCGTAGTGCGCGCCGTCGGTCACCAGTCGCAGCAGCGGACGCAGAACGACCATGACATCTACAGACTCGTCCCACACAGGGCGGGTGATACCACTGCTGCCCTCGTTGCGCGCCGCTCTCACGTACTCACGCATCACGGGTCCGTAGTACCTGTCCTGCTCCGGATCCTTGAGCAGTACCTCTGTGTAGAGATAGGCCAGGTTACTACCGTTCACCCGGCCGCTCAGAGCCAACGTCTCGCCCTGCCACTCCGCTCGGAGTCCGCTGAACTCGAATTGCCCTGCGCCTGGAGCACGCACTTCCGAACGCGGAGCCCCTTCAGAGACGCCACCTGCCGCCCCTGCGGACCCCGCGTTCTCGTATGTGTCGAGGCGAAGCTCCCGGCCCTTATGCGCAAATGTCTGCAGTACTTTCATTGCCCTCTTCTTGTCACTTTGCTACTGGGTCACGGTTACGTTCGCATATTCCCAGATAACGTTGCCGTCTAGATCCTCCACGCCGAAGCCTATGACGTAGTCGCCGACCGGAGCCAAGTACTTCGCGATAGTGAACGGCGTGTCTCCGAAGGTCATGGTGCCCCCGTCGTAGTCGACGAACTCCCCATCGGGGTTGTTGTTGAACTCCAGGTACTCATCGGTGATGGTGAAGGTATCACCTGCGCGGGGAGTGAGTGCGTGCCAGCTGCCCACACCTGAGTTCTCGTCCGCGCTATAGCCCCACACGCTCAACATCTCGCCATTGCCGTTGAAGTCTATCTCAGCATCGAGCTTGGTGCCGGTGTCTATGAACGTGTAGGTGCCCAGCACTGAATAGATATCACCCGCCACGTCGGCTCCGTACTCCGTGGGCTGGAAGAAGGCGAACTGGTCGTTTGCCTCGTTGCCGTCGCTCATGTAGTACAGAGTAGGACTCCACTCCTGCTCGACGTCCACCAGGCTCCCGTCTCCCCAGTCGGGGTAGTAGACCCCGCCGATCTGCTTCACCTCACCCGGCTCCACGTAGCCCGCGTCGGCGCTCAAGAACGAACCGTCCGCCTCCCAATAGTAGGCGATGTAGTAGTAGACGTAGGCTATGTTCGCTCCGCCGATCTGGGTCGACACCGTCAGCGCCTCGTCGGCGGCAAGGGCGTCGGCGGATAGGACTATAGGTGCGATGGTCACCCCGCCGGATCCCGGCCCAACTACCTCGGCGCCCTCGGCGGGCGCCGACTGCTCGGCACCTTTGGTGAAGTCGCTCACCGCGGCCAGCGCCGGGGTCACAGCGCTCAGGTCGGCCGAGCCGGCGTCGAACTGCTCACCGGTGTAGTGAAAAGTCAGGTAGTCGTCCCAGAGCGAGGCGGTGGCGAACCGTCCGATGGACGAGGGGTAGTCGAGGACCTCTCCGGCAAACGTGGCACCGTACTCAGCCGAAGCGGGAAAGTAGAGAGCAAGCCCCGTCGAGCCGGGCCGCTCCGCGCCGTGCCGCTCGGCGATCACGGTCTCACCCAAGGCATCTTTGACCGCCTGACCTGCTGCGCTAACGTCGGCGTCATCCACCAAGGTCAAGACCAGATCGACAAAGTTGCCCAGGTCGATGAACGAGGGCGGGACTTCTCGGTTGGGGTCGTCGGAACTGAAGAGACTTGCGTATGACTGCGCGTAAGCACGTGCCTCGGCCACCAGACTCTGGTCCGCGTTGGTCAGGGCCACGGCCAAACCGTTCATGGCTTCATGCAGATCTCGGACTTTACTCAGGTCGATGGTGGACATCGTGCTCGCCCGGCCCAGCTCCTCGGCGACATCCTGGGCGGTGTAGTCCCCACCCGTCAGTACCCTGCGCGCCTCTTCGTCGGTGACGCGGACATCTTGTTCAAGGTATGAATCCACGATAGCGCGCCCCAATGCGGCACCCGTCATGGACGTGTCTTCGTTCAGCGCGGTCAAGAAGCCGGCATAGCTCCAGCCCAGCGCCGGTTCGGTCTCTTCCGACGCTACCGCGTAGTGAGCGTGCGGAGCCAAGGCGCTCATCACTTCGACCTGGGCCATCAGGCAGGCGTCGAAGCCCACCAGTTCGAATTCGCCGATGCCCGTGTCGTTCACTATGGAGGCGAGCGTGCTATCGATCTGCTGCATGCCCAGCCCACTGCCGTAGTTGGGAGAATCGTCGGTCCAGCCACCCGCCCAACCGGCTCCGTGGTTGGACATGACGAGCACGTAGTGTTCGGCGGGATAGGCCTCGATGGCCCAGGTCGCGAAATCATAAAGGGTCTGAGGATCGCCCATGTCGACCTCTCCCAGGTCATCGAGGACGGGCGAGCCCAAGGCGTAGAGGTCGCTGTCTCGGGCAAGCAGGTACCGCCGCGCGGAGGTGACGTCGCCGTCGCCGGCGTAGCCACCCTCGTAGCGGTCGATCTGCGCCACAACCTTCACTTGGTCGGTGGAACCCACCACCTCGGCCTCGTTGAGGTCGAAGCACATGTCTTGTTCAAGGACCTCGTCGTCGGCGTCGGCGTAGATCATCACCGTCCACGTGCCCGGCTCGCCAGAGCCGCCGCCATCCACCAGGTTGCGCTCACTGCCACCCCGTCCCTTGAGCCCCAGACCCAACCCAACCGCCAGCGCGACCAAGACCACCAGGCCGGTCACCACCACCGGCACCAACCAGGCCGAACGAGCGCGGCGCGTCCCCGGCGCCGCGGCAGCTGAGGGTGCGTTCTTGGGCTTCTTGACCTTCCCCCCTGCGTCGGGGAACAACCCCGCCACCCTTGTCGCCAAGACCCATTCGGGGAGCGAGGCCTGCCAGACGAAGTCGCTGGGTCCCAGCGCACCGCTCTGCCCCGCCGCCCACAGCTGTTCCCAAGTGAGAGGGCCCACCTTCTCCTCGCTCGGCTTTCCGGACTTCAGATAGAACCAGCCCGAGGTCATCGGCCCCTCGCTCATCACTGCCTCCCCATCACGCTCGCGCTATCGATCACCGTCACGTACGCATATTCCCAAACAAAGCCCCCGTCAAAATCCTCGACGCCTATGCCGATGGCATATTTTCCGGGTACTGCGTCACCGTACGAGAGCGTGAACGGCTCCTCGCCGAAGATCACATCGCCGTTTTCGTACTCCAGGCTCTCATCGCCGGGCCCCTGACCGATAGCGACGAAGTCGTTTGTGACCGTGAATATGTCTCCGGGAGCAGTCTCCATCTCTCGCCAGTCATAGACACCCGACAGTTCGTCCGGACCGTATACCCACAGTCCGAGTCGCATCCCTTCTCCGTCCAGCGTCATGCAGGCCCAAAGACGGTCGTCCTCGTTCTCATCCGCGGGATCGCCCTTGGGGTCATAGATGCCTGGGATCCTGAGCGCTCCCTGCCATTCTTGGTTGCCAAAGACATCTGGCGGAGAGAAGGCGAACCGGACGGGCTCTTGGGTGCCGCCGTCTATGTAGTAGAGACTGGGCATCCACTCGAATTCCACCGGCGTCGGCTCCCCGTCTCCCCAGTCGGGATAGGTGACCCCGCCGACCACCTTGTCTCGCTCGGCCTCGATGCTGCCGCCCTCCACGCTCCTGTACGGGTCGGCGTCGGCGGAACGATAGGCCACGAACCAGTACACCCGGGCGACGTTCTTGCCCTCTACCTTGGTCGAGACGGTGACCGTCTGACCAGCAGCCAACTCAGATCTGGACGCCGTGATGGGCGCGATACTCACCTCACCGGCGCCGGGCCCGAACCCTTCGGCAAGGGGAGACGGCCCTGGGTCGCCGGACCAGCAGAAGTCCTTCAGCGTCCAGCGCAGGGGTGTCACAGCGGCCAACCTGGCTTCACCGGCATCGAACGCCTGCTTCGTGTAGTGAAAGGCCAGATAGTCGTCCCAAAGAGAGGCGATGGCGAACCGCCTCACCGAGACGGCATAGTCATAGTAGTAGTCGCTCCTGGGGACGTTGGCCCAGTACTCGGCCGATACGGGAAAGTAGACCGCCAGGCCGGTTGATCCGGGTACATCGGGACCGTGCCTCTCGGCCACCACGGCCTGAGCGATGGCCTGCTGCACCCGCTCACAGGCTGCGGACACTCTCGGTTCGCCCACAGTCACTTCCAACAGACGCGCGAAGCTACCCAGGTCGAATACCGAGGGAGGTAGCTGCTCGTTGGGATTGGCGTTCCCCGAGACCGTGCCGTAGGACTGTGCGTATGCCCGGGCCTTCGCTACCTTGGCCTGATCGACCGGGACAAGAGACACGGCCAGGTCGTTCAGCGCCGCATGCAGGTCGCGCACCCTGCTGAGGTCGATTGCGGCCACCGTGTCGGACGACCACAGGTATTCCCTCACCTCCCTGGCCGATGAGTCGTCCCCTGTGAGATAGCGACGCGCTGCGTCGTCGGTCACGCAGACGTCCCGATCGACATACGAACTCACGATGGACTCAGCCAATTCGCGGCCTGTCATGGTGGGATCGTTGACCAAGGCCCACAGGAGCCCCGCCCAAGCCCAGCCGGTCTCCCAGGCCGTGGATTCGCTGGCCACTGCGTAGCGCGCGTGTTTGGCCAATGCACTCATGACCTCGACTTGGCCCATCAGACAGGCCTCGAGACCCACGAGCTCGAAGCCTTCGATGCCCGTATCGGCTCTCACCGCCGCGAGAGTATGGTCTATCTGCTGCATGCTGAGGCCGGCGCTCTCCTTGGGGTCGTAGTCCACCCAGCCGCCCGTCCAGCCGCCTCCGTGGTCTGACATGATCAGCGCGTAGTGCTCGGCCGGATACGTGGATATCGCCCACGTCGCGAAGTCGTACAGGGTCTGCCGAGCGCCCATGTCCGCTTCGCCCAGCTCGCCGATCACCGGAGAGCGGAGGGAGAACAGATCGCTGTCCTGGGTCAACAGATAGCGCCTGGTGCCGGTCCAGTCGCCGTCGCCGTCGTAGCCGTAGAAGTACCGGTCGACCTGGGCGACGACCTTCACGGCGTCGGTGGAGCCCACCAACTCCGCCTCGTTCAGATTCATCAGAGTGCCCTCTTCCAGGTCCTCGGCGTCCCCATCGGCGTAGACCATCACCAGCCAGGAGTCCGGCTTGCCTGCAACACGAGCAATGCGCTCCCTCTCCAGCGGTCGCATGGGCTCCCAAGCCGGGCCTTCCTCTGAAGGCTCCGCCCACCAATCAGTGAACGGGCTGGATACGGGGCCGTACCAGTGGAACGTGCAGAGCAGGGCCGCGGTCAGGATAAGTGCCCCCGCACCCACGGCGATCGCCAAGACCTTCCAACGGAAGGCCGGGCGCTTCTCCGGCCCCTGCTTCGGCTCCTTCACTGCCACCTCCCGCCCCGGCGTGCCACAACGTGCCTACCAGAGGGTATCGTACATAGTGCACCGGACACTAAGGGTCCCAAGGCGGTGGTCACGCATGACCGACTCAGAACAAGAGAAAGAGCAACTAGCCGACTACCGGCGCAAGCGCGACTTCAACCGCACCGCGGAGCCGGCGGGCGGCGATCCGGGGCCGGGCGCCGCGGAGCCGCCGCGGCCTGTCTTCGTGGTCCAGAAGCACGCCGCTTCGAGCCTGCACTACGACTTCAGGCTGGAACTCGATGGGGTGCTCAAGTCCTGGGCGGTGCCTAAAGGTCCCTCACTGGACCCCGCCGACAAACGTCTGGCGGTCATGACCGAGGACCACCCGTTGGAGTACGCCACGTTCGAAGGGGTGATCCCCGAAGGCGAATATGGGGGCGGCACGGTGCTGGTGTGGGACACCGGCTGGTGGGAGCCCGACCTGGCCTGGATCGACAAAGCTAAAGAGGCCTATCTCGCCGACCCCGCCACGGCCATCACCAAGGGCGAGCTGAAGTTCGTGCTCCACGGCAGCAAGCTCACCGGGAGTTGGGCCCTGGTGCAGATGAAAGGCCGGGGCGAGAAGAACTGGCTGCTCATAAAGCACCGCGACGAAGCGGCACGGCCGGGCACCAGCCTGGTCACGGAGGCCCCCGATTCCGCGCGTCACCGGCAGGTCGCTTGAGCAAGTGAAACGCGGCGATGGCTAGCCAGGGGGTGTGAGGTGGAGGTCCTGGTATCTGGAGCCACCGGTTTCGTCGGCACTGCCATCACCCGCGGTCTGCTCGGTGCCGGGCACAAGGTACGGGCGCTGACCCGTTCGGTGCCTCTCGGAGTCCGCTATCTGGAGTCGCGTGCCGACCTAAAGGAGTCGCTCGCCGAAGGTCGTCTGGTATTGGTGGAGGGCGATGTGACCAAGCCCGACACGCTCGCTGCCGCGGTTTCAAACGTTGACGCCATAGTCCAAGCCGCTCAGTTCCAGGGCGCCCCGGTGGAGGATCCGGCCCGCGGCCTGACCTACGAGAGCGTGGACCACCAGGGCACCGTCAACCTTCTGCGGGCCGTCGACCGGCCGCGGCACATGCCGCGCTTCCTCTACGTGAGCGGCGTCACTGTGTACGCCGAGGCCCCCGGCTCCTGGAACGTAGCCAAGTGGAAGGCCGAAGAAGCCATCCGCGCAAGCGGCCTGGAATGGACGATCGTGAGGTCGTGCTGGGCCTATGGCCCCGGAGACAAGGCCCTGAGCCGGCTGCTCGGTTACTCGGACCTGCTGCCTTTCGTGCCGGTGTTCGGCAGCGGGCGCCAGAGACTCACGCCGGTCTTCGTGGACGACATCGGGGGACTCTTCGCGAAGCTGGTAGCGGCCCCTCACAAGGGTCGCAACACCGTCTTCCGCCTGGGAGGACCTGACGAAGTCACTCTGTCCGAGTTCCTGCAGCTCGCGCTCCAGAGCATGGGGCGCCGGCGGCCGGTGCTGGGCATCCCCGTGCGACTGGGCAGACTACAGGCCCGCTGGCTGCAGCATCTCCCTGGTAGGCCCCTGACGCCCGGAGCGGTCGATTTCGTCGCTCAAGAAGGCGCCGTCTCAGAGACCGACCGTCGGCTGCTGCTCGAGCGCTTTCCGGACTTCGAGGCTACACCGCTCCGCGAGGGTCTGGCCGGCTACCTCCGCCGCTAGAGGAACAGCTCCGTCGAGAGATAGCGTTCGCCCGCGTCGGGAAGTATGACCACGATGGTCTTGGCCGTCGAAGTCACCCGTGGCGGCCAGCCGCGCGGCGGCAGCCGCCGCGGCGCCGCTCGAGATGCCGCACAGGATGCCCTCCTCTTTTGCCAGGCGCCGAGCCATCTCCATAGCCTCTTCGCTGGTCACCTGCTCTGCTCGGTCGACCAGGGAGAGATCCAGATTCTTGGGGATGAAACCCGCGCCGATGCCCTGGATCTTGTGCGAGCCCGGTTTGAGCTCCTGACCCGCCAGCGCCTGGCTGATCACGGGGCTGGTCGGCGGGCTCCACGGCCACCGAGTAGAGGGGCTGCTTCTCGACCACCTCGAAGTAGCGGGAGACTCCGGTGAGTGTGCCGCCGGTGCCCACACCGGCCACCAAGGCGTCCACCTTGCCGTCGGTGTCGGCGTAGATCTCAGGACCGGTGGTCTTCTCGTGGATGGCGGGGTTCGCCGGATTGCTGAACTGGTCGGGCAAGAAGTACCGCTCGGGGTCGCCGGCTGCCAGCTCTTCGGCGGTGCGTATGGCGCCCTTCATGCCCTCGGTACCCGGGGTCAGCAGCAGCTCGGCGCCCAGGTAGGTGAGCACCTTGCGGCGCTCGAGGCTCATGGTCTCGGGCATGGTGAGCGTCAGTTTGTAGCCTCGCGCCGCGCACACGAAGGCCAGCGCGATGCCGGTGTTGCCACTGGTGGGCTCGATGACCGTGGTGTGCGGTTTGATGCGCCCCTTCTCCTCCGCGTCCCAGATCATCGACGCTCCCACCCGGCACTTCACCGAGTACGCTGGGTTGCGCCCTTCGATCTTCGCGAGCACCTGAGCCTTGTTCTTGCCGACCACCCGGTTCAGCCGCACCAGGGGGGTGCGGCCTATGGAGAGGGAGTTGTCCCCGTAGGTGTTGGCCATCTCAGGCTCCTTTCCGGAGCGCCTGGTCGAGGTCGGCGATTATGTCGCTGATGTCTTCGATGCCCACCGAGACCCGCACCAGACCCGGAGTCACTCCCGCCTTGAGCTGCTCTGCCGGGGTGAGCTGCTGGTGCGTCGTGCTGGCCGGATGGATGACCAGGGTCTTGGCGTCCAAGATGTTGGCCACGTGCGAGGCCATCTCCACCGAATCGATGAAGCGCTTGCCGGCCTCCAGGCCTCCCTTGATCTCGAAGCTCAGAAGCGCTCCGGGGCCCAGCGGGAAGTAGCGCTTCGCACGTTCGTGGTCGGGATGTCCGGACAGGCCCGGCGTAGTCCACCGACGTCACCAGCGGGTGCTTGCTCAGAAACTCGGCCACCGTCTGCGCGTTCTTGACGTGGGCCCGCGCCCTCAGGGGCAGCGTCTCCAGCCCTTGGATGAACAACCAAGCGTTGAACGGCGAGAGCGCCGCACCCAGGTCGCGCAGCAGACCGGTTCGTATCTTGAGCACGTACGCCAGTCCGGGAGCGACCGCCTTGTCGTGACCTCCGAACGCATCCCAGAAGTTCACGCCGTGATAGGCGGCGTCCGGCTCGGTGAGCTCCGGATACTTGCCGGCCGCCTTCCAATCGAAGTCGCCCTTGTCCACCACCGCGCCGCCGATGGAGGTCCCGTGTCCCCCGATGATCTTGGTGAGCGAGTACACGGCGATGTCGGCGCCGTAGTCGAAGGGGTTGAAGAGCGGGGGCGGAGTGACCGTGTTGTCGACTATCAGAGGTAGCTTGTGCTTGTGAGCTATCGCGGCGATGGCCTCCAGGTCGTCCACGTTGCCCTTGGGGTTGCCGATGGACTCCGTGTACAGAAGGCGTGTGTTCTCGTCGATGGCCCGCTCGAAGTTGGCGGGGTCGCTGGAGTCCACAAAGCGCGCCTCGATGCCGAAACGCTTGAGCGGGAACGAGAACTGCGTGTAGGTGCCCCCGTACAGCTTGTCGCCCGTGACGAAGTTCTGCCCCGCCGAGGTGATGGCGGCGATGGCGTAGAAGATGGCCGCCGCTCCCGAAGAGGTGGCCAGCGCGCCCGCTGCGCCGTGGATAGCGGCCAGCCGCTTCTCGAGCACATCGGTGGTGGGGTTGGTCAGCCGCGAGTAGATGTTGCCGAACTGCTTGAGCGCAAACAGGTCGGCGGCGTGATCAGAGTCGCGGAACACATAGCTGGTGGTCTGATAGATGGGCACGGCCCTGGAGCCAGTGTCCTGGTCGGGAGTGTGGCCCGCGTGGAGCGCCAGAGTGTCCAGATGATAGTTGTCTAGGTCGAAGTCAGTCATGAGAACGCCTTTCCGGTCGTGAGTGTGCGTGTGGAGACCCGGTCGCGCCCGGCGCGGCCTGCGGCCGCCGGGCGCCCGGACATTCGTCGGAAGTAACGCCTAGATGGCATAGTCCAGCACCTCGCATCCCCGTGCCGCTCGCTCCTCTTCTACCAGATCCTCGAAGTTCGCCTCGTCGTAAACCGCCATCATCGCGTCCTGCGCCCGCTTCCACACGGGCAACAGCACGCAGCCATCGCGCAGCGCGCACTCGCGGCCACCCGCACCATCGGCGTCGGCATAGCAGTCAACAGTCGCCAAAGGGCCCTGGATCAGCCGGATGACCTCCCCCACCGACAGGGCCCAGGGCGGCCGGCCGAGGCGATAGCCGCCCTCCTTGCCTCGCACCGACTCCACCAGACCGTCTTGCCGCAGTTGCCCCAGGATGTTCTCCAAGAAGCGAAGCGGCACCCGTTGTGCGTCGGCGATGCCGGAAGCCGTGACCGTTCCCAGACCGTACCGCTTGGCGAGTTCCAGTACCGCCCTTACAGCGTATTGCGACTTGCTTGAAAGTACAGTGTTCGTGCTATCTCCATAAGTACACTACTTTTGTCGGAATACTAGAGTATTGAACCTTCCTTGTCAAGTCGACAATCGCGCCTAAGCGTGTGCGAGGTCGCGCGCGGCCGGGGGCCGTTCGCTCCTAGGAGTGACTTGAAGAGTCAGAAGCCCCGGCAGTGCGGCGCCGGAGCCTGGCAGAGGGCTGAAGGTCTAGACGCCCAACTGGTCGAGCAGGCCGGGCAGATCCGCCAGGCTGTCCAGCACATGATCGGGAAGCACCCACTCGCCGGTGATCTCGGCCCGCCACAGATCCTCATCGGTAGTCACGCCTGTGAGGGTCAGGGCCGCCATCATGCCGGCTGCCTTGGCCATGGCTATGTCGGTGTTCAGACGGTCCCCCACGAACAGGGTCTCGGCCGCGGGCACGCCGGTTATGGCCGCCAGCGTCTCGGCCAGGGTCATGCTCGGCTTGCCCACCAGCACCGGCTCGCGTTCGGCCGCGGCGCTCACCGCTGCCACGAGCGCGCCCGCTCCCGGGACCACACCATCCGGCGTGGGAAAGGTCACGTCGCTGTTGGTGGCCACGTACAGGGCTCCCGCCCTGACGGCCTTCTGCGCCGCCGCCAGCGTCTTGTAGGTGAAGGTCCTATCCATACCCACCACCACCGCGGCCGGCTCGACCCCGGCCGGCGCCTCGTTGACGTGAGCGGCCGCGAACCCCGCCTCGCGCAGTTCGCGTATCAGGCCCTCTTCACCCACCACCAGCACCACGCTGCCTTTGGGCAAACGAGTGCTGAGCCAAGCCCCGCACACCGAGCCCGATGTCAGCACCCGGTCCGGCCCGGCGGGCAGACCGGCCTTGACCAGACGTTCGGAGACCGCCTCCCGATGCGCCGTGGAGTTGTTGCTCACGTAGCGCAGGTCGAGCCCGCGGCTGAGAGCGTCGTGCAGAGCCTCCCTCACGCCGGGGAATATCTGGCTGCCGCTCCAGACGACTCCGTCAAGGTCCAGAGCTACCAGCCGCGGACGGGACTCGTCCGCAGACTGACCGGCGCCCATCAGACCAACCTCAGCTTGTGCATGACCTTGCCCATCTGCGAGTACTCCAAGTCGATTGCGGCTTCAGGACACACCTCATGACAACAGTAGCAGCGGATGCAAAGCGAGTCATCCACCTTAGCCACCTTGTCCTTCTTGTCCAGGGTTATGGCCTTAGCCGGACAGGCCCGCTCGCAGGCGCCGCAAATGGTGCACCGGCCCGCCTTGGGTACCGGCCAGCGGTTGAAGCGCCGGAGAATCGCTTGGATAGGTTCCTCCAAGAAACCCCACTTGCCCACGCCGATGCCTTCGTAACTGCCCGGCAGTACGTAGTCCTTGATCAAGAGTTCGGCCACGGGCACGCCAAGAGTGTCGATGTCCTGCGCGTGACCGCTCCACAGCCGCCGCTCGCGCGCGGCCATGAGCACGGGCACGTTGGAGACGGGTATTCCCGCTATGCGACAGCAGGCCACGTCTACGTGCACCGGGTCGGAGCCGGCCAGCAAGGCCCCTATCTGCCGCGGTATGCCCCCGGTCCCGGGTCCGTCACCCTCCAGGCCGATGATGGCATCCACTATGGAGAGGCGAGGATTCACGAAGTAGGCCACATCCAGCAGCATGTCGGCAAAGCGCTTGGGGTCGTCCAGCCGAGCATGGTAGGACGCCTTATTCAGTCCAGGGATAACCCCGAAGAGATTCTTGACCGCCCCGCTGAAGATCATGAACATGTGGGTCTTGAACTTGGGCAGGTTGATGACCCCGTCGGCCTCGACGATGGGGGTCATGACCTCCAGGCGCTTGGCCAGCTTGGCCTGGGGAGCCGAGACGTTCTTCCAGGCTGTATCGATACTGAGTTCAAACCCGTAGCGTTCGGCCATCTCCGTATAACCCACCTTGCGGAAGGCCCGCTCTATCACGGGTTTGGCGTGCACCACCCCGGTGCCCGGGCTCTCGACCACAATCGGAGTGGCCCCTGCCGCCTTGACCTCCACCGCCACCGCCGCCAACACCACCGGGTGAGTGACGACCGCCTTCTCTACCGCCGCGGGCATGAGAAGGTTGGGCTTGAGCGCGATGCGCTCGCCGGGCTTCACAAAAGCGGCCATCCCTCCGAGCGGAGCAAGCGCCTCGCGCAGAGCCGCCTGTACCTTCTCGAACTCGTAGTCGGTGCAGCGCGCGGCCGCCACAGCGGTGCGCTCTGCGCCCGGTCGTGCTAGGGTCTCGCTCAAGTCGCTCACTACTCCTCGGGTAGTACGGGGCTGCTATTCTATCCCTTAGGTCGGGTCCACCGCGGTAACCCCACTGGAGGTCGCTCTGTCATGGCACCCATGACCTTCACCGGCACGCTGGTCGAGAAGCTAAGGCGCACCTCCGACTCGGCCAGCTTCCGCTTCTCTCGCCCTCCGGAATACCAGTTCCAAGCGGGCCAGTCGTACAGCATCACCATCCCCTCCCCCGAGGGTCCGCTGGTGCATCGCTTCAGCCATGCCGACTCGCCCACCGAAGCTCTCACCGAGCTCACCACCCGGTTGACCGGCTCGCCGTTCAAGAACGCCCTCGATGGGCTGCCCCTCGGAGCTGCGGCCACCTTTCGCGGCCCGGCAGGCCTCTTTCTCTTCCGCCCCCAGGAGCCCCAGATCGCCTTCTTGACCGGCGGCATAGGCATCACTCCGGTCCGGAGCATCCTGCGCTACCTAGTGGACACCCAGGGGGCCGGCAGGGCGGCCGGCCAACAACTGGTGCTCTTCTACGGATGTCTGACCGAGGACGGCATCATCTACGCGGACGAGCTCGAGGAGTTCGCCCGCGTCCTTCCAGGTCTGCGCTTGGTCTACGTGATAACCGAACCTGGTGGGACCTGGACTGGACACCGAGGGTTTATAGACACCCGTACGGTTAGCGCCGAGTTGGGCGACCCCTCTCCTTGGACTTACTACGTCGTGGGTCCTCCCCCCATGATCGCCGCCATGGACAAGCTGATGGGAGAGCTCGGCATCACCGACGCCAAGATCATCAAGGAGAACTTTGCCGGCTACCCCTCTTAACAGTCCCGCCGGCCGGTGGACCGGGCCACCCGCGTGGGCCTGCCGGTGACCCCCCCGCTCCCTCGTGGCCCGGGTGTGGCCGTCTTTGCAGGCGGCGGCTCCTGGTGGCCCCGCGCGACCCAGGCTGCTGCTTCGAGTGACGACTCCCTGGTGCTCACCGCGCCCAACCGCGTGCTCACCGCCGTGACCCCCGAGGACGTGCGCGGCCTCTTGGACGAGGTGGAGCGCGAACAGGCCGCCGGCAGATACGTCGCGGGCTACTTAGCCTACGATGCGGGCGCAGCCTTCGGCCTCACGGTGCGACGGGCGGCGCCCGCCGCCTCGGCCGGCGGACCCGAACCCCTCCCTCTGGGCTGGATGGCCGCCTACGACCCGGAAGCCGCGACGGTGATCCCAGCCGCGGAATGGAAAGCCCTTCTCTCGGCGGTCGATGTGTCCCGGGTGGCGGCAACTCTGGACCACGTCACCCCGCGCCTGAGCGTGTCCCGCGACGAATACGTGCAGGCCATCGGTCGCGTGCGCGAGTACATCGCCGCCGGCGACACGTACCAAGTGAACTATACGGTGCGCGGACGCTTCGAGCTGGGCAACTCGTCGGAACCCGAGCCCATCGACCCTCTGGACTACTTTCTAGCGCTCATCGTCCGCCAGCCAGTGCCCTACGCGGCCTACCTGGACCTGGGCCACGCCCAGGTGATCAGCCTGTCCCCCGAGATGTTCTTGCGTCGGGATGGACAAAGGCTGGAGAGCCGGCCTATGAAGGGCACCCGCCCGCGCGGCGCGACCCACGCGAAAGACGTGGCCTTGGCGTACGAGCTCACTGAGACCGAGAAGGAGCGGGCCGAGAACCTCATGATCGTCGACATGGTGCGTAACGACCTGGGGAGGGTGTGCCGAGCCGGGAGCGTGCACGTGCCCACGCTCTATGCGGTCGAGCCCTACCGCACCGTGTGGCAGATGGTGAGCACGGTCGTCGGCGACGTCAACCCGCGCGCCGGTCTGGCCGACATCATGCAGGCGATGTTCCCCGGGGCCTCTATAACCGGCGCCCCCAAATACCACACCATGGAGATAATCGCCGAACTCGAGACCGAGCCCCGCGAGGTCTACACGGGAGCCGTGGGCCTCTTCGCTCCCGGACAGGACTTCACCACCAACATAGCCATACGCACCATCGTCCACCGCGACGGGCAGTGCAAGTTGGGCACCGGGTCGGGTGTGGTGTGGGACTCTGAGGCAGAGTCCGAGTATGACGAGACCTTGACCAAGGCGAGCTTCGCCACCCCGCCGGCGGCCGGCGCGCCGCCCCGCGGTGGACCCTGGCGCCCGGATCCCCTGGGGCTGCTGCGCGCGGCGGCCGGCGCGCACGATGACTTCTACCTGTTCGAGACGGTGTTGTTGGAGGCCGCCGACGCCGCCATTCGAGACGCGGCGAGCAGCCAGGCGGGGCCGAGCCTGCTACATACGCTGAGCGACGAGGCGGTACTCGGTCGCTATCGCTTTCTGGACGAACATCTACAGCGCATGGCGGCTTCCGCCCGGGCGCTCGGACTGCCCTTCGAACGTGACGCCGCGCGCGGCGTGATGATCGGTCTGGCCCGCGTGCATCCCGAGGCGCTGGTGGCCCGCGTGCAAGTGGACGCCGCCGGGCGCTTCAGCCTCTCGACGAGAGAGGCGCCGGCGCCGCCGGCCGGCGCGGTCACGCTTCTGGTCTCACCCTTCCGCGCAGAGCCGGACGACCCCTGCCTGCGGCACAAGACCAGTCTGCGCGGCTTCTACAACCGCGAGCACCGGCGGGCCCTCAGCCAGGACTGTTTCGACGCCCTCTTCCTCAACCGGTTGGACCGGGTCACCGAGGGGGCCATCACCAACCTGTTCGCCCGGATCGGCGACCGTTGGGTGACCCCACCGCTCAGCGACGGCCTACTTCCGGGTATCTGGCGCGAGTGGTTCCTTGGCGAGGCAGGCGCCGTCGAGCGCTCGCTCACCCTCTCTGAGCTGCAGACCGCCGACGAGATAGTGGTGGGGAATTCGGTACGTGGGAGCGTCTCCGTGGCCCGGCTTGTCATCGAGCCGCTGGTCTCCTAGCGTTCCGCCGGACTCCCCGCGGGCGTACAATACGACGGTCTCGCATCATCGGCACCGGGGGGAGGACCATGAGGGTAGTCGACCTCACCGAGGACAGAAAAGACCTGCTATGCCTTTGCCTTGAGGATTGGTCCGAGGAGGCCAAGGAGGCCGGGCCCAAGCGCCGCGAATGGCTGGACCGCAGCGAAAAGCTGGGGCTCAGGGCCAAGTTCGCCCTTGACGACGCCGGCGTCGAAGGCGGGATGATCCAATACGGTCCCATCGAACATTCCCACGTCGACGGCGAGGGGCTCTATTTTGTCTACTGCATCCATGTGCACGGCTACAAGCAGGGGCGGGGTGATTTTCGTGGGCACGGCATGGGCAAGGCTCTGCTGTTCTCAGCCGAGGAGGATGCCAAGGCGCGCGGCGCCCTGGGCATGGTCGTCTGGGGAGTATCCCTGCCCTTCTGGATGAAGGCGTCCTGGTTCAAGCGGCAGGGATACCGGCCTGTCGACAAACAGGGCATCTCTGTGCTCTTGTGGAAGCCCTTCTCCGAGGAGGCTAAGCCTCCCAAGTGGTTCCCGAAGACAGACAAGCGGCCCGAACCGGTGCCAGGCAAGGTGGACGTCACCGCCTTCTCCAGCGGCTGGTGCTTGGCGGGGAACCTTGTCTACGAACGAGCCAAACGGGCCGCCGCCGAGTTCGGCGATGCCGCTCAGTTCCGCGAGATAGACACCTCGACGTCCGATAAGGTCGCCGAGTGGGGCACGACCGACGAGGTCTTTGTGGACGGCAAGAAGCTCCAGATAGGACCTCCACCGAGCTACAAGAAGATCCACAAGACCATCGCCCGCAGGGTGCGGGCGCATGGCGGCGCCAAGGCGGCCGGTCAGCAGACGTCGTAACTCTTTGGCCGAGTTGGGCGATAACTAGAGCGAGACGTTGTTGTCGACCTTGTGACCGTTCAGGCCACTTGGAGTCCCAAAGGAGTCTTGTCATGCGCAGACGTCTAGTTCGAGGAGTCGTGGGAGCTGCGATCGCAATCGTCCTCTCCCTGGTCTTGATCTCGGTGGCTTTTGCCGCCCCAAGTGGTACACACGGCAAGTCGGACGGCAAGGGTAATCGCTCGAACGTGGCCGCGAGCGCGGGCCCGGTGGTGGCAAAGGTCGCTCCCAAGAGCGGGCCGGCCGCCGGCGGTACCACGGTGACCATAAAGGGCAGAGGCTTCGAGGGCGCGACTGCCGTCGCCTTCGGCACCGTGCCCGCCACTTCCTTCGCCGTCACCTCCGACCGTGCGATCACAGCCGTAGCACCCGCCGGCACCGCCGGCCAGACGGTGCACATAACAGTCACCACCCCGGTAGGAACCAGCGCGACGAGCGCCGCCGACCGATATAGGTACAAGAATAGGTACAAGAAGGCCGGCTTGCCGGGCAGCAACATCCCAGGCATCACGCTCCCGGCCGTTCGCAATGTCGCCCCGAAGGCTGGTCCCGAAACAGGCGGAGCGCGCGTGATGGTCATCGGCGCCGGCTTCCAAGATGTGACCGCGGTAACCTTCGGCGCCGTGCCCGCCACAGCGTACAAGGTGCTCTCGACCCGCGTGATCGTGGCCACCTCCCCGGCCGGCCCGGTGGGCCCGGTGAATGTCACAGTCACCGCAGCCAAGGGTACGAGCGCCATCAGCGCGTCCGCGGTGTACACGTACAAAGAGGTGCTGCCCCCGGTGGTCTGGCGCATCGCGCCCAAGACCGGCGGACCGGCCGCCGGCGGGGCGCGCGTGATGATAATCGGTGACAACTTCCTGGGCGTCACCGGCGTGATGTTCGGCGCCGTGCCCGCTACGTCGTTCAAGGTGCTTAACCGCCACGTTATCGCGGCGGTCTCCCCTGCCGGTACCGAGGGTGAGACGGTGGATGTCACCGTGATCACCACCAAGGGCACCAGCCCGGTCACCCCCGACGCCCGCTATCTATACAAGACCGTCGTGCCTTTCGGTGAAGAAGAGACCGACTCGGACGACTAGGTCCGTCACATAGCAGAGCCCCCGACGACTAGAGGCCGCTTCGCCAGAAGCGGCCTCTAGTCATTCCAGCCAAGCGGTCTCGGGCAAGAACTCTATTGTGCAATAGACACAGAAGCCACTGTCGCGAAGACTCGGAGCCATGGCGATGGCCCCATTCAGGCCGTACATGGGTGTCAGGAGGCAGTAGTCGTCTATCGCCATCCTGTTCAGTTCTCTGTAAGCCGCGCTCCTTTCTTCCATGTCGCTCTCGGCCAGCATGTCTCTGTACTTGGCGTTCCACGCATCGGGGATGGTCAGGTACGGCCCCCCCGAATAGGCGTCCTGGCTCAGATACCTCTGTAACATGCTGGAGTAAGCGGTGCCCACGTTGTAAGACATCGAAAAGGCGGCCAGACCTTGCCATCCTCCATCGATCTTCTCTGCCATTGTCTGGGAGTCCAAGGGAACCAGACGGACCTCTATGCCCACCCTGGCCAGGTATTCCTGCACCAACGTGTAGAGTGCGTTCCTGTCCTCTGAGACTTGATAGAAGAGTTCGGTCTTCCAAGGAGTAGAGGGAGCGATGCCCACCTCCGCCAGAAGCTCCGCTGCCTTCACCGGGTCGTAGGGATAACCTTTGATGTCCGGGTTCCACCCCGGTCCATTGGTCACGGCCAGTTGGTTGGTGGGCGATGAAGTGCCCTCGTATACGCCGTTCACCATCGTAGGCACATCGAGAGCGTACGCGATAGCCCTGCGCACGCGGATGTCCGAGGTAGGCGAGCCAGAGTGGCCGCTGTTGCCCGCTAAGGTGAAGAGAGTGGTGGTGCGGTATGCAATCGTAGCGCCATTGTCTTCGAGCAAAGGAACGTCCGACGGGAGCACACCATAGAGGATATGTCCCTCTCCGCCCAAGAAAGCGAGCTTCCTGGTGAAAACGTCGCGGACGAACTTGACCATCACTCCGTCCAGATAAGGCAATCCCTCCTGCCAGTAGTCATCGAAGCGCTCGTATTCAAGCAGCTCGTCACGTACAAACCTCACAAACTTGAACGGCCCTGTGCCCACCGGGTGAACTCTTACTCCATCCGGACCGTAGAGCTCGTAGGCAGCGGGAGATGTCATCTTGCCCGTCATCGAGGAAGAGAGTCTTTGCACGAATAGAGGGTCATTCTGAGAGAGTCGCACGCGGACCGTGTAGCGATCTAACACCTCGATGCTGGACACTGCTTTGAGCTCGGTCTTGACTCCGTTCTTCTGCATCTCGAGGTTCCACTTGACGGCCTCGGCGTCGAAATCAGTGCCATCGTGGAACTTGACCCCTTCGCGCAGATGAAAGGTGATGGTCCCGGCTGAGTCATCCACCTCCCAGCCGGTTGCCAACTGTGGGACAGGTTGCCCCTCCGCATCCAGGCCTACGAGGTTCTCCACCGCGAACCTGGCAAGCTGCACGTCCACGAAACGGTGTGGCTCCCACCACGCCCCCAGGTTGCTCGGGCTGTACTCATGAAGTACCAGCAGGGTGCCGCCGTACCGCGGTATCTCCTCGCCCCCCGGTCCCTGTGGGCACTGGAGGATGGTCCTGGGTACAGTGTCGCCAACGCTGACGGTCGTACCGCTACTCGGCGATTCCCCGGGTCTGCCGCCACAACCGGTGCTCAGGGCTCCGAGCAGCGCGATCATCACCAGCCATATGAGTGTCGCAGGGCGAACCCCGGGTCTCACCAAAGCTCCTCCACCCCCCAAGGTCTTTGGTCAAGAACCTACCACAAAAGAAGGCCCCCGCCCGGATGTCCGGACGGGGGCGGGCTATCGGCTTCGGATGACAGAGCCGATAGAGCGCTCATGCGGCTCGGCTACTTCACGACGAGCTTGGCCGGGTCGGTCAGAAAGATCTCGTAAGCGCCGGTGTCGAAGGCGTTGAGCACGACGGTGCCGGTGATCTCGACGGTCTTGCCTATGGCACCGTTCAGCATCTCCTCGGTGATTCCCGGGATAGGGATGGTGCCGTCTTCAGCAAGCTCGATCACGATGTTGAAGTGGGGCTCTGTCTGCACGCCGCCTACCCTAACAAGGATCTTGAGGACGCCCTTCTCAGTGAACTTGTTGTCGACAGCCTCCACCTGTCCGGTCACGGTAGCTTCAGAACCCTCATAGTCAGCAGCCTCGCTCCAATCGACCACGTTGCTGACCGCCACCGTGGTAGTGACTTGTTCCGCGGCGGTCGTCTCGGTGGTCCCTCCGCCACAAGCAACGACGGCAAAACTTAGAACCAGCATCAGACCCAAAACCAATACCGCTATCTTCTTCACAACGACCCCTTCCTTTCGCGTTCCTAGAACTGGATCACGTCGCCTTCCAGCGGAGCGACTATCTGTCCCTTGTAGCCTGCCTTCTTGTTGGCCTTCATGACCGCGTCATAGATGAAGTCACGAGCCTGCTGAAGTGTGTACTCGGAGCCGATGTTGCCGTAGTGCTGCAGCACCAGGATGGGCACGTCCAACTCCGCGGCCAGGATCACGACCGCGGGCGCATCGGTGTGAGAGTTGACCAGATGGTTGTAGAGAGCCTCCATCTGCCCGCCCTCGGCCGGATCGGCGATCTTGACGGCCCAGTCACTCAGACCTACCTCGTGGACCAGGACGGTCGCGCCCTTGGCCAACTCTCTGAATTGCGCCCGAAACTGCTCGTTGACCGCAGCATCCCGGTTGGCGTTATTGTCGTTCCGGTCGCCGGAGAACACCACGGACTTGCCCTTGTTCGCCCCCTCCAGGATGTCGAACCGATAGGCGTAGGCATAGGCGACGTCGACGTCATGATCGACATGAGTCGCAGACACTCTCACTCGCTTGTCCTCAAAGATCACCTGCACGCCTGTCTCAGGCAGGTCGACCTCGTTCACCTTGGGGACAAGCCAAGGAGTCCCCGCCGCCCGCTGCCAGTTGTGCAGGTCGAAGCCCCCTGCCAATCCTTGCATGAGTCCTTCGGTGAGACCCTGCGTTCCCGGAGGGCCATAGATATCAAGGGAGGCCAGAGGACTCTCGACGCCCGCCGCGTTGGTGTCTCTCGTCTGATAACCGCGCGCAAGGAACTCAGCGAGACCACCGATGTGGTCAAAGTGAAGGTGTGTGATGAACACGTCGTGCAGTTTCGAGAACCCTTGACCGAGATTGTAGAGTTCCTGGGGTGTGCCTCCCCCGACGTCCACCATGTACATGAAGCTGTTGATGTAGAGCACAAAGCCGGTGTTGTTCCTGTCCGGCCAGAACTTCGGGCCCGCACCGAGCCCGAGTATGGCGATACCGTCCTCAATCACCTCTGTGGCAGCCACCCCTTCAGCCGAGGCGTCTCCCGCGCTTTCGTCGCCTCCGCAGCCCACCGCCAGCGCCGCCAGCAAGGCCATCACCGCAAACCCCAATATCATGGCCAGCACCAGCCCCGCGGCATACAAGCTGAGCCGGTTCCGTCGCTTCTTCATATCCACCTCTCTTGCTCTCATGACCCGATATCTGTCGCGATGCCATTGCACTATACGCAAGTGGTCTTGCGTATAGTGCAAGCCTAGCACTACACTTAGTGCGCGTCAACGGACCTGCCATCGGCTATCCTTGGCTGGTTCTACTGCTGACTACTCTTGGCGGAGCAGATGGGCGAAAGAGGTGACAGATCACCAGGGCAGGCGACCGGACCGGCGCCGATACAAGCGCTGGCCCGCGGTCTGGACATCCTGGGCCAGTTCACCGCCCGTGACCCGATGTTAAGCCTCGCGGAGCTTGGTCGTCGCACTGGGCTCAACCCAGCCACTGTCTATCGGTACGTCAATACTCTCCAGGCGAAGGGCTACCTTACCCACGACCCTGTCACCGGCCAGTACCGGGTGGGCCCAGCGTTCGCGATGTCCTTGTTCTCGCTCGGCGGCAACAGCGTCCTAATCCAGATCTTGGAAGCTGACTTGGGTCGACTGGCCGAAGCCACAGGAGAGGGCGCGTCTTTGTCGGTACGCAGAGGCGACGAAGTGCTCAATGTGAACGTCATCCCGCCGTCCAGCGGGTTTGGGCAGGTGATCCCCGCCAACTCGGCGTGGCCCCTCACGGCCACCTGGAGCGCCCAGGTGCGCATACACCTAGCCCATGCAGACGAGGAGACCCGCGCCCGCGCACTTGCCACCCCAGCTGTCCGCTATACGGAAAACACTGTCACCGACCGAGCTGAGCTCGAAGCGCTCCTGGAGAGGACCAGGCGCGAAGGAATCGCCTACTCACTCGAAGAGCGGGCCAAAGGCCGAGCAGCAGTCGCAGTACCGATCTTCTCGCGCAATGCCCTGGTCGCCGTGCTCGGTCTCCACATACCTCCCGAACGCTTCGACGAGGCACATCTAAAGCGCTACGTCCAAGAGCTTCGCGAAGCGGCTGGGGCCATGGGCAGACGCCTTGAGGAGACCACGACGCCTACAGCCTAGAAGTACTGGCACACCCCCTCCGACAAGGCAGCGGCGCCCTACAGATACACCCGGTCGCCCCTCGCCCCGCCTGATGCGCGGCCCATGGCCACGTTGTTGAGCGCCCGCACGTAGGCCTTGGCCGAAGCTTCCAGCACGTCGATAGAGACGGCCTGGCCCGCGTAGCGCTTGCCGTCCACCTCCACCACCACGCGCACCTCGCCCAGGGAGTCCTTGCCCGAGGTTATGGACCGCACCTGGTAGTCGAGCAGCTTGCCCTTCACCCCCACTGCGTCGTCGATGGCCAACATGATGGACTCTATCGAGCCGCCGGTGAAGGCCTTGCCTGCGCGCTTCTTTCCCTGAGTGCTCACCCCCACCTGGCTCGACGAGATTATGTCGGTGCCCGCGGTCGTGTACACGTGCTCTAGGCTGTAGACGTCCTCCCGCTGCCGTATCTCCTCGCCCACCAGGGCCTCGAGGTCCGCCGTGGTGACTTCCTTCTTCTTGTCGGCGGTCGCCTTGAAGCGCCGGAAGACCTCGTCCAGCTCGGAGCCCTCCAGGTGGATACCTATCTCGGCCAGATGTGATCGCAGCGCGTGGCGGCCTGAGTGCTTGCCCAGCACGATGTCGGAATCGGACAGCCCGATATCGCGGGCATGCATGATCTCGTAGGTGGTGCGCTCTTTGAGTACCCCGTCCTGATGGATGCCCGATTCGTGCGCGAAGGCGTTCTTGCCCACGATAGCCTTGTTGGCCTGGATGAGGTGACCCGTGAAGCTGGACACCATGCGGCTGGCTCGGGCTATCTCGGTGGTCACGATGTTACAGGGGCGTTGCATCAGGTCCTTGCGGGTGACCAAAGCCATGGCCACCTCTTCGAGCGCTGCGTTGCCCGCCCGCTCGCCTATGCCGTTGACGGCCACCTCCACCTGCGTGGCTCCGCGCTCCACCGCCGCCAACGTATTGGCCACAGCCACCCCCAGATCGTTGTGGCAGTGGGCGCTCATGACAACCTTCTCCAGTGCAGGCACCTTGGCGTAGAGCTGCTCAAACAGCTCCGCATACTCGTCGGGTAGCGCGTAACCCACCGTGTCCGGCACGTTGATGGTTGTCGCCCCCGCCTCCACTGCGGTAGCGAGCACCTGGGCCAGAAAGTCCACGTCGCTACGGGTCGCGTCCATGGCCGAGAACTCCACGTCCCCCGGGCAGAGCGAAACGCACAGCTCCACCATCTCCTTGGTCAGCTTGATGACCTGCGCGTAGCTCAGGTGCATCTGGTGTTCCAGATGGATGTCGGAGGTGCTCACGAAGGTATGGATGCGCGGGCGTTCGGCGTCTTTGATGGCGTCCCAGCAGGTCCGGATGTCGCTCTCGGTGCAGCGGGCCAGACCGCAGATGACGGGGCCCTTGACCTCGCGGGCGATGGTCTGCACGGCGGCGAAGTCGCCCGGACTGCTGGCGGGAAAACCCGCTTCGATGACATCCACGCCTAGGCGCGCGAGCTGATGGGCGATCTCGAGCTTCTCCGATGCGTTCAGGCTGCTGCCCGGCGACTGCTCGCCGTCGCGCAGAGTCGTGTCAAAGAAGACGATAGGAACGCCCGTGTTGCGGCGTATCGTGGACATATCTTCTACCTCCTAGTGGATCCTACTGGTTCTCGACTGCTGACGTGCCGGGTAGCGCCGGCTGCGCAATATCTCCCCCTAGCGGGGGAGCAGCAGGAGGAGGCTAAGGGAGAGAGACAGGCGCGCGGATTCAGCCGGCCGGGGCCGGGCTAGGAGGCCTCGCGAGGAGGCAGCGCTTGGTGCCTGTGGTTTCGTGGATCTCTCCATGTCCATCAGTTTAGTGGACGCTCCAATATGCGACAACCAAAACGTTTCTGCGCCGGTGGGCCGCAGTCCTTCCCAATCTCCGCCCACGGTGCCATAGTGGCATCACACCTATCCATGAGGGCCACATGCACGAGAAGACCGATCAAGCCCCCGCCACACCGCCCTCAGCTCCTGCGACCGCGGCGGTCTGCGGGCTCTGCTGCGACGTCTGCTCCATATTCATCGCCGGCCACGAGGACCCTCAACGCCTGGCCCTGCTCGCCGGCCGCCTAGGCTGGAACGTCGAAGAAGCCTATTGCGACGGCTGCCGCTCCGACCGCCTGACCCCCTACTGCCGCGACTGCGACCTGCGGGCCTGCGCTCAGCGGCGAGGCCACACCTTCTGCAACGAGTGCGCCGATTACCCGTGCGCCGAGCTCGAGGGCTTTCAGCGCGAGAGGCCCCACCGCGCCGAGCTCTACCAGAACCTGGACCGCATCGCCGAGGTGGGTACCGAAGCCTGGCTGGTCGAGACCAGGAAGCGCTACAGCTGCCCGGCCTGCGGCACCCTCAACTCCTGCTACGACCTCAAGTGCCGCAAGTGCGGACACGAGCCCAGTTGCGCCTTCGTGGATGCCTACAAACCCCGTATCGTGGAGGCTCTGACCGGGCCCAGGTAAGGGGAGCGCCCACAGGCTCCGCGGCTGCTACCCCGGAGACCGCTCGACCACCGCGACCAGCAGGTCCCCGATGCCGGCCTGATCGCTCATCCAACCGATCCGGACGCTCAGGCCGAGCATCTGGCTGGACGCGTTCTCCGGAAGTACGAGCCCTGCCCGTGACTCGAGCAGATAGCGCAGACTCCCGTATATGACACTCTCGTGACTTTTCGTATCGAGCCGACGCGCCTGCAGGCCGGCTTGGGCGAGCATCAACTCGAGACTCTTGCGCCCAAAACCCCATAGGTGTCTGGGGATCTCGAGCGCAAACCAGTCAGGTCCACAGAATCTCGCCATCACCCCGTCGACGTTCGGCACCCCGATGATCGCTACTCCTCGGGACGAAAGCCTGCCGGTGATAGCCCTCAGAGCCGCCACCGGGTCGGAAAGGTGCTCGAGTACGTGATGCAGGCGTATGACGTCGAACTGCTCGTCCATGTCGGCCAGACTGGCGATACCGGCATCGTCACAGATGAGACCCCTCGCCCTTGCAGCGTTTGCGGCAGACTCGTTCGATTCGATCCCCCGGACCTTCAGGCCCAGTGCCCCCGCGCTGACCAGGAAATCTCCCGAACCACAGCCTATGTCCAGCACTGAAGCCACTCCCGCGGGGGCGAGTTCGGTGAGTTCCCTAAACGCGATGGAGCGGAGCCGGGGATAGCTGTTAATCGTGCGCGGCAGTCTAAGACCTTTGGAATGAGCCCGCCAGGCCAGCTCCGTCTGCACCCCCCTCGCGTATGCCGCGACGGCGGATCGCAGGCCCTTGGCCCGCGCCGCAGCGCCCGCATAAGAGTAGTAGTCCTCGGGGTAAAGAGCTGCCAGATCTTCTGGGGTCGGCCGAAGCCGCATGAGACCGCACGACTCACAGCGCCAGATCGAGAACTCGCCGGAGGCACTATAGAGACGATCGCGTAGCCCCTCGAAGGCCAACGACCATGTCTCCTCACCGCATGCTGGACACGCAGGCGAAGGATCGACCGGGATCACAGCCATACTCATCCTGACGCTGACGTTCCCACGACACCTGCTTCGACCTTGGAATCATGACCATATCAGATCGCCCCTCTCGGTTGCAGCGCGCGCTGCGGGGCGTAGTAGCGGACCGGCGCCGCGACCTGTGGGCCGCGGCGCCGGCGTTGTGAGTCGAAAGTGGGGTGCGAAGCCCCGTCGCCCCTAGACTTCGACGGTCTTGAGATCCGGGCTTACGATCAACTTGGGCTCGGTGAGCTTCTGCACTTCCTCGGCCGTCATGCCGGGCGCTACCTCTTTCAGCACCAGACCATCCTTGGTGACCTGGATGACGGCCTGGTCGGTGACTATCAGGTTCACGCACTTCTTGCCGGTGAGCGGCAGGGTGCACTCTTTGCGGAGCTTCGGAGTGCCGTCCTTGGCATTGTGATCCATCATGATTATGACGTGCTTGGCCCCCGCGACGATGTCGCCGGCGCCGCCCATGCCCTTGACCATCTTGCCGGGAATCATCCAGTTGGCCAAGTCGCCGAACTCCGAGACCTCCATAGCGCCGAGCACGGTGGCATCCAGGTGGCCGCCGCGCACCATGGCGAACGAGTCGGCGTTGGAGAAGTAGCTGGTACCCGGGAGCTCGGTCACGGTCTCCTTGCCGGCGTTGATGAGGTCGGGATCCTCCTCACCCTCGTACGGATAGGGGCCCGCGCCCAGGATGCCGTTCTCGGAGTGGATGTAGATGTCCTTGCCCTCGGGCAGGTAGTTGCTCACCAGGGTGGGCATGCCGATGCCGAGGTTTATGTAGTAGCCGTCTTCGAACTCAGCGGCGACCCGCTGCGCCTGCTGCTCTTTTGTTAGTGCCATCATCGCCTCCTAGAGATATCTGGTCGGTCGTACGCCGGGGCCGTCAGGCCTGCGGCTTCGGCCGGGTAGTGACCTTCTCGATCCACTTCTCGTAGTGCTCGCCCTTGATGATGCGGTCCACGTAGATGCCCGGAGTGTGGATATCGTCCGGGGCCAGCTCGCCCACTTCTACCAGATTCTCTACTTCTGCGATGCAGATCTTGCCGGCGGTAGCACACAGAGGGTTGAAGTTGCGGGCGGTCTTGCGATAGACCAGGTTGCCCAGGCGGTCGCCCTTCCAGGCGTTGACGATGGCGAAGTCGGCAGTGAGGCCCAGCTCCATGAGGTACTCACGGCCACCAAACTCACGCACTTCTTTGCCCTTGGCCAGATCGGTGCCCACGGCACTGGGGGTGTAGAACGCGGGAATGCCGGCGCCGCCGCAGCGGATGCGCTCCGCCAGCGTGCCCTGAGGACAGAGCTCGACCTCCAGTTGCCCGCTCAGGAACTGCTGCTCGAAGTTCTTGTTCTCGCCCACGTAGCTCGCGGTCATCTTCTTGACCTGGCCCGACTGCAGGAGGACTCCCAGTCCGTATTTGTCGGTGCCACAGTTGTTGCTGATGATAGAGAGGTTCTTGATGCCCTTTGCATGGATCGCGCGGATGAGGTTCTCGGGGTTGCCACAGAGACCAAATCCACCAGCCAGGATCGATGCCCCGTCTTCGATGTCGAAGATCGCAGCCTCGGCACTCGGGAACACTTTGTTCATCGCGTGTCGCCTCCAGGGGACAGTTGCAGCTCGGCGGTCATATCTGGTATGAGCATACCATGTGCCGGCCCCTTGTATTCCCCGCCTCTGGGTCATACCCTGGCACAGATTCATAGTGTCATACTGTCCGATTCTTCGTCTTCTTAACATATGTCTTACTGCTACTACACCTGCAATCTCCTGCCCCTGGAGCTGGTGGCCCGCACCGGTTATTCGTCGCGCTGGTTGGGCAACCACCTCCGCGACCCGGGCGCTCCCGCACGCCGCGAGGCGCTGAGCGTGCACTCCATGACCTGCCCCTACGTGACCAAACTGGTCGCGGCGGCGGAGGAGGTCCTGGGCGCGCACAACGGAGGCCCCACTGCAGGTGCCGACTGCCTGGTCGTGCCGGGGGGCTGCGACGCCATGCGGCGTCTCGGCGACCTGCTGGCCGCCACGTATCCCGGCAAGGTCTTCTTGCTCCCTATGCCCCGCTCGTCAGGCGCCGACGCGACCGCCGCCCTAGCTGCCGAACTCGCGCGTCTGGATGAGTGGTTGCGGGACCGCTTGCGCAGCGGCCCGGCCGCTGCACCCGGCGCAGCGGCGACCGCCTCGACCGAACCGCCGACTCTTGAGTATCCCAAGCCACCCAAGCCCGGCGGCGTTTTCGTGGTCAGCGGACCGCTCAGCAACGTCTCGTTGCTCGGCCTCATAGACAAGTTGGGCGCTCACGTGTCGGGGCTGGAGTCCTGCACCTCTCCCGACCGCTGGAAACCGCTCGCTCCCGGCGCGTCGGTCGGCACAGCTTCTGACGATGTAGGCGTGAACGCGGGGTCCGCGCCTGACTACCATGCCCTGGCCACCCGCGTGCTCGAGGCCGGCATATGTCCGCGGCGCTCGACCGCCGACCGACGCGCGTACCTGAACAGCCGCCTTGAGGAGAGCAAGCCCAGCTCCATCATCTACGCCCGGCAGAGCTTCTGCGACCCCGGCGCCTACGACGCCCTGCTCCTGACGCATCTTGCCCAAGAACGCGACCTCCCCTACCTGGAGATCGAAGTGGACTTCCCCTTCGACGCGAACGGACCGCTACGCGTCCGAGTGGAGGCCTTCCTGGAGGCCCAGCTCATGGACGACGACCTGCTGAGCACCGACGACCTCTTCGAGGAGCTCTGACAGCCGTGCCCGATGTCAGCGACGCCTGGGGCGGCTCCCTCAGCTCCTCCCTGATGCGCAAGGCGTTTCTTACGCCCGCCCGGTACCGCGCGCTCAAAGAGCGGACCGCCCGGCGCTACATGTATCTGCACGCGACTTCCGCCTCGCTGCGGCTCCTCAAGCCCGGAGCGATCGTCCCCTGGGTGTCGTACCTCTTCCCCACCGAGCTCCTGGCCTCGTACGGCCTCACTCCCCTCATACCCGAGATCGGCGCCGCCGCCCTCACCGGCACCCCGGCACGCGAGTCTTTGGAGGCGGCCGCCGCTCGCATGCCTCTGGCCCGCGACGTGTGCAGCTACCACCGGACGGCGCTCACCGCCGCCGAGAACGGCATGCTTCCGGCTCCCTCCATGTGTCTGGACACGAGTCCTCTCTGTCTGGGCAAGGGCTGCCTGCTCGAGCTGTTGGCGGTCCGCCACGGCGTGCCGTTCCGCGAGATCCGTGTCCCCCTGCCCCCCGACGAGGGTGAGAGCGCACCTGAAGTGATAGCCGACGTGGCCGAGCAGCTGCGCGTGCTGCACGGAGAGATCGGAGACTGGACGGGACGCAAGCCCGACCTGCGCAAGGTGATAGAGCTCTCCAATCGGGCCTCCACGGCCTGGGGCCATATAGTCTCTGAGCGTCTGGCCCTGCGCCTGGAGATGGACGGACGCGAGACCTTCGCCACGGTCTTCCTTGGCCAGCTGCTGTGGGGCACGCGCCAAGGCGCCCGGGACTTCGAGAGTCTCCTCACCAAACACGGCCGCAGCGATCTAATGGCCCCTCCGTCAAAGAACGGCCGCCCGCTCAAGAAGCTGCTGTGGTTACACACCTTCCCGCATCACGACTCTGGGGTCATCGACCTCATGCGCGAACGAGGCGCCATGGTGCTCTTCGAGGAGATGGGGCAGATGCACCTGGAGAACGTCGATCCCGCCGACCCCTTCCCCGGCCTTGCCAAGCGCCTCACCGACAACGCCAGTTGGGGCACCTCCGCCCGGCGCGCCCGCCTGAACGTCGCGCTGGCCAAACAGCTCAAGGTCGACGGTGTGGTGCACTTCAACCACTTGGGCTGCCGCCAAGGCCTAGGCTCCGTCCCGGTCATCCGCGCCGCCTTCAGCAAGGCGGGCATCCCCTTCTTGGCTATGGACGGTGACGCCCTCGCGCGGGGCGGCCCCCAGTCCGAGAAGTCTCGCCAAGCCATGGAGAGCTTCCTGGAGTTGCTGTGAGCCGTGCGGTCGCGGCCGGCCCGCCGCCCACTGCGCCCTCTTCGCGCCGCCTGCGCCGTGAGCGGCTTACCGTCCAGGTGATGATCTCAATGTACTGCGCCGCCCACCACGCCGCGCCGGGCGGCGGCGCCGCTGCAGACCCCGCGCGCCCCGATCTCTGCCTTTCCTGCGCCGCCCTCCTGGACTACGCCACGGGCCGCATCGACGCGTGCCGTTTCGGTGCCGGCAAACCCACCTGCGCCCGCTGCACCGTGCACTGCTTCCGGGCACGCGAACGCGAAGCGATCAGACAGGTAATGCGCTACTCCGGGCCGAGGATGGTCTCGCGCCACCCCTACTTGGCGGTGCGGCACCTGCTGGACAGGCACGACACACCCGAAGCAGAGGCCTAGCCAGCACCTGGCTCCGACCCCCCCAAAGAGAGGACGCATCCAGTGAGTGTCACCGAAGCCATCAAGTCCTACCTGGCCGGCGAAGCCGGAGCGCAGGTGACCGGCAAAGGCCAGGACGGCGAAGCCAAACTGGTAGTCGCCGAGCAGAAGAGCCTGCTCGCCAAGAAGAAGGTGGAGTACTCCGCCAAGTTCAAGGTGGACGATAGAGAGCGCGTGGTGCGCTTCTTTGAGATGCTCAAGGAGTCGGGGGCCGGCATGTCGGGCGGCGACGCGGGCGACTTCGGCGGCGGCTGGGGCGTGACCAAGACCAGCTACAAGATGGGCGGTGGTGGACTCGAGGGGACGCTCGAATCCCAGGGCGCCCTACTGGGCAAGAAGTTCGGCTTCACCTTCGAGTACGGCAAGATCAGGAACGCGGTGAAGGCCATAGCCGAGCAAGAGGGCTACCGCTTCGAGTATCAGGCGACGCCCAAGGGCTTGTAGGGCTCAGGCCTCGCCCTTCAGAAACGTCCGTACGCGCTCGCGATCCTCGTTCTCCTTGTCGCCCTTGTAGTAGAGCTCTACGAGCACCACCCGGTCGCTGGACTCTTCGTAGCCGTAGACGACCCGCATGCCGCTGCGACTGCCCGTCCCCTTAAGCGCCCTGCAGGCCATCTTGACCACCTTGAACATCATGGTGGTCTCACTGGACTGAACGCCGGTCATCTTCTCGATGTGACCACTATCTACGCCAAGATGATGATAAGGATGAAGAGCGCTGCGGATCAGTGTCTCCAAATCCTCACCAAGCGAGCGATATCTCTTCTTGAGCGCCTTTAGGTCGCGCTCAAACTCCGGCAGGCGCTCGACGACTGCAAAGACTTGGTCACGCAACTTCCGGCCTTACTGAGTACTCGGGCGTCCGATAGAAGACACTCTCGTAGTCTATGACCTGACCCTCACCCGCCGCCAGCCAAGGAATATCCCTGTGTGAGTACTCGGCGATCTTGGCGCCGTTCATGTCCGAAAGGCGACAGATCACCTCCTCGATGGTACGCAGCTCTTGCCCGTCCAATACCGACAAGTCCGCTTCGCGTAGCGCCAGATAGCGCTTCTGCCTCTTGCCGAAATACTCGGCTTCGCAGGCTTGGAGTTCTCCGCCGGCGATCATCTGGCGAGCTATCTCTTGAAACTCCACCGGTAGAGGCCCGAACTCGGCCTTGACGTAGGTAGCGCCCACCAACTGCTCCTCATACCTCTCGTAATGATCGAAGTCGATGAAGTACAGGAGCTTGTAGAGCACTGTCTCTCCCACGTTGGGCTTGCCACCCACGCGTGTGAGCAGGTACAGCAGCACCTCTTTGAACTTGTGCACATTCTCCTGAGGCACGCTGATGCGCAAACCACCGGCCTGCTCGACCGGGGCTTCTGTGCCCTTCTCGAGGATGACCTGGGGGCGCTTGGACGGATCGGCCAGTTGGGTGGCCGGAATCTGCAGCGCCACCGCGAACCGCTGCAGCTCGTCAGCAGAGACCTTGCGCTTGCCGGCCTCGATCTGGGTGATGGTCACGCGCGACAGCCCGAGTTGCCGACCGAGTTCCTCTTGGCTCATTCCGGCGCTCTTACGTGCAAAGGCAATTTGCTCAGCTAGGCGCTCATCGAAGCCACCGTCCGCAGCCATCTCTTCCTCCGTTTCAGAGATAGACAGTGGTTACGTAAACAATCATAACAGCAAAATGTCATACTTGCTTACATCGATGGGCCTGCGCGTGGCACTAGTTGAGTGATTCCTTCACGGATGCGCCCGAGAGGATCCCGAATGTCTCTATACGGTTTCCTCGACAAAGGCGACCTCTTCCGGCGTCAGTTCGTAGAGATCGTATACGAGCCGGTCAATCCTGGCGTCCTCGGCCAGGATCTGCCGCTCGATCACTTCTCGGGCCTGTCGTTCCCGACAAGTCAGCAGCTCCGCGTTCAAGGCAATCATGTGGCAAGCCAGCTCCCCAACCTCGCGCACGATGCGCAAATCGCGTTTCGATGCGGCAGCAACGTCAAATACAGGCAATTCACGGACGGTCGTCGGGTACGTATGGAATCCACCCCCAATTCGTACGCCCTCTCCAGTAAGAGTCAGATAGTAGAACGCAGAGACCAATCGACTGGCGAGCAGACCGAGAAGAATCTCGAGCTCGTACTGCTCGGAACGAGACACTGCCTCAACTCCTAGGTCCCGCCATGGTCGAATGTCAATCGCCCTGAGGCAGCACAGAATTGTGTGGTCGCAATACATGCCGGTATGGTCAGCAGTGAGTTCCAAGCGATGAGTTCCCGTGATGTCCCTCACCATAAGCTTCGGCAACTCAAAGAACTCGGGCCAACGCGGCCCGTACATCTCGGCGGCTAGCGAATACTCAACATACCTGCCCGACCACGCTAGCCTGTAGCGGTACAGCTCCTTCCCGGAAACGGTGGCGCGACAACTATCTGAGGATCGTTCCGGACGCAGGACGTAATCCTTGCCAAAACGCCCGCGCTCTTTGCTCGACATCTGTGCACCGTAGTTGACAAACGCAATGTCCCCGAGCTTTGAGCTCTTCCTGGACACCTTTTCGCACAGGCGGAGGGCCAAGTCCGACATATCTAGGCGAAGCATGGACTCCCTCTGTAGGGATTGGGCAATCTGTCCAAGAGTATGTGAGTGCTCGATGTCAACACCGCCATCAAACCGGTGATCTGCCGCCGGTCGTCTTACCTGGATTTCGGTGCCCGTGTCAGGAGGCACCTTGGCTACTACTGGAACAATCGTGATCACTGGAACATCCCCAAACACGCGAATCGTACGCAGGTCAGCCACACTCTCGAGGGTGAAAGTGCTCAGCAGGAGCCTTCGCGACGCCTCAGCGTATTTTTGAATGCAGTAAGCGAAGGGGATGATGTATGAAAGGCGACCACCGATTCTGACCAGGGCTAAGCCACGCTCAAGGAAGAGCACGTACAAGTCCCAATGACGCTCTGCAGTCTGGAATGAGACCGACTTGGTGAGGTACTCTCTCGCGGCCGGGCTGCTGTCAAACATCCCCCACGCGTTGACATACGGCGGATTCCCGATGACGGCGTCAAACCCCCGCCTATCCTCGGGCACCGCCTTCCCCAGGATCTGCGGGAACTCCGCCTCCCAGTCGAATACGTTTATGCGCATGCGCTCGTCGTCATCCAGCAGGCCCAGCTGTTGGCCCTCATAGAAGTCGGGCCCGATGAGCGAGTTGCCGCACTTGATGTTGTTCGAGAGGTCGGGTAGGGCCCGCTCGCGCAGGAACGACAATTGGGCGTTGATGCTCTCCTGGGTCTCCCCTTCCAACACCTTGAGTAGCAACGACAGCTTGGTGGTCTCGACTGCCTGGGAGTCTATGTCCACGCCGTAGATGTTGTTCAAGAGGATGCGCTTCTTCTCGGCCGTGGTCAGGCGCCACTCGCCTCCGGGGCCCAAGAACACCTCCTTGGTGTGCTTGGCCGGGTCGTTCTCAACGTACCAGTCGCGATGCCAATCGACCAGATGTTGGAAGGCCCCTATCAGGAACGAGCCCGAGCCGCAGGCCGGGTCTAAGATGCGTAGCTCCGCGGCCTTCTTGGGGGTGCTGCCCTCCAGGAGCTTGCCGACAGTGTTCTTGACGATGTAGTCCACGATGTACGTGGGCGTGTAGTAGACACCGCCGGCCTTCTTGACCTCGGGCTTGTCCTCCACCACCGCGCGGTGGCCCGCGGTCAGCCGGATGACCTTGCCCAAGAACTGCTCATACACCTGACCCAGGATGTCGGCCGGCAGCACGCTGAACTCGTAGGGACTGTCGGGATAGTAGAGCCGCTTGAGGATGTCCTTGAGCGGCTTGTCGTCTATGGCCAGATGCGGGGTGAGCGTATCGGGACCCTCGTTGCGCCCCTTTTCCGTCTCGAAATGAAACAGCCCCGAGTTGTACCGCTGGTCGGCCCTGCGAAAGAGCTCCAGCATGCGCGTATAGGTGTTGGCTCCGTTGCACAGACCCTGAAGGTCGCCGTAGCTCTCTATGCCCCGGTCTTCGCAGATGCGCAAAAAGATGATGCGGTCGATGGTGGTCTGCACCGCGTAGTTGAGCTCGCGTTGGGTGAGGTCCGGGTTGCGGAGGGCGATGGTGCGGGCAAGCACATCCCGCCATTCTTCGATGTCCTTGAGAAAGGCCGAGTCCACCTCAGCCGTTCCCTTTTTGCCCTTGGTGGTGTCCGCGTAGCGGTCAAATGACCCTTGGAGCACAGCCGGCTTGCTGAAGATGCCGGCTATCTCGTCCCACTGCTCTTCGTACTTGGTGTAGGGCAGGTACATAGTGCGGGCCACGGCCGCCCCGTCGGTCTTGTCGGGCCGCGTGCGGCTGTCGTAGACGGCAAACTCCTGAAAGTCGGTGAGAATGGATAGAGGCAGTTTCGCCGACCAGGCGTAGCGCCTGAGTTGAAAGGCAGGGCCCACGTCCTCCTTGATGTTGACCGAGGGCTTCTTGGCCTCGACAAAGAACTTGCGGGTGCCGCCTATGCGAAAACAGTAGTCGGGGGCCTTGGTCAGACCGCCCACCTTGATGGCGTCCTCGTGGACAACGTCCTTATAGGCCTCCGCGTTGCCGGCCTCGTTGTCGATGTCCCAGCCAAGAGCCTTGAAGAGTGGGTCGATGAACTCTCTGCGTGCTTGAGTCTCGTTGTAGCTACCAGATCGGTAAGAAACGCTTTCGCGCGCAAAACGCTCAACCAGCTTGAGTACCTCTGTCGGACACCCCACAGATAGCCCTCCCCGTGCACTGAGACCAAGCAGCTGTCCCGCTGCCCGCTCTACTCTACCAGGGAGCCCGGATGCTATAGAGCGCTCTTGCCCGGCCTTCGGGCCTGGCGAGCCGTCCAGCGACGCTCGCCCAGATACAGTACGTAACCCAACATGGCACCAGCGGTATTCAGTATCACGTCGTCTATGTCCACCGAGCGGTAGAAACCGCCGACCACCAGCGACAGAGCCAGTTGGCCGAGCTCTATGCCCGTTGAGAGCCCCAAACCTACCAGCATCGCCTTCCACCAGCGCCGTAGGGCCGGCCAAAGCATCGGCCCCAACAGAGTGTAGGGCACCAGCAGAAGCAGATTGCCGCCGTGCACCCGTATCAGGTAGCCGGCGGTCAGATGGTCCCGGAACGAGCCGATGAGCACGCGGAACGGCACCAGATTGAGAGGCCACTCCCTCTCGAGCATGCATGCCGCTGTGCCGACCGGCATGGGGAAGAAAGCCACCGATGCAATCCAGAGCGTGTAGGTAGCCAGCAGCAGGACCCCCAGGGTGTGCCAGAGTCCCGCCCGCCGCCGGACCTCAAGAAAGACCGCAAGGCCAGCCACGAGCGGCCAAGCGAACCACACGACGTATCCTTGGACTATCATCCGCCCCCTTCCAGGTTCGCGCCATTATGACAGACTCGTCTTTCCGCGAAACCTTCTGCCCGGCTCTGCCCGTCTCCCCCATAGGCTGATCGCCTGACACTCCCGCAACACCGCCCTGGCCCTGACGCGGCCGCAGCACCGACTGACCAGGAGGTACCCATGCTCATCAAGCTGATCCAGCCCCGTATGACCATGCGTCCCATGGACTCCATCATCAAGCCCCGGATGGCTCCCTCCTTGGGGCTGCTGACCTTGGCCACCCTGACCCCGCCTGAACACGAGATAGTCTTGCAGGATGAGAACGTACGCCGGCTGACCCTGAGCGACAGTCCCGACCTGGTGGCCATCACCGCCAACGTCGACAACGCCTTGCGCGCCTACGACATAGCCGCCAAGTACCGCGAGCGGGGCATCCCGGTGGTGGGCGGGGGCATCCACATCAGCTCCGTGCCCGGGGAGGGTCTGCAGCACTTCGACTCCATCTGCGTGGGCAATGCCGAGAACCTCTGGCCCACCATAGTGGCCGACGCGGCCGCGGGCACCCTGAAGCCCATCTACCAAGGCCCCCGCACTCTGGAGGGCACCGACATCCCCATCCCCAAGCGCGATCTCTTTGCCAATGGTGACTACCTCTACAGCAACACCATCAGCGCCAGCCGGGGCTGCCCGTTCAAGTGCGAGTTCTGCTACAACAGCTGCCCCTACGTGGACTACTCCATAGTCAATCGGCCCGTGGCCGACGTCCTCGCCGAGATCAGGACGCTAGGGACGCGCCACGTCATGTTCATCGACGACAACCTCATCGGCAACCCGGACTGGACCTGGGAGTTCCTGCGCGCGCTGCGGGACTCTGACCTGCGCCTCAAGTGGAACGGCGCCGTGAGTGTCGACCTGGTCAAGGACCTCACTCTCCTGGACCTTATGGCCGAGACGGGCTGTAACAGCCTGTTCATCGGTTTCGAGAGCATCAATGACAAGGCCCTCGCCGGCGTGGGCAAGCGCCAGAACCAGGTGGAGATGTACAACCACCTCATAGCCGAGATCCACAGGCGCGGCATCATGGTGAACGCCAGTCTGGTCTTCGGTTTGGACCACGACGACGCCTCCATGTTCAAGGCCACCATGGACTGGCTGGTGGCCAACAGGATAGAGACCATGACCGGCCACATCATGACCCCATATCCGGGCACCGTTCTCTACAGCAGGCTGGTCTCGCAGGGCCGCATCATCGACTGGAACTACGCCCACTACAACACCGCCAACGTGGTCTATCAGCCGCTGCTGCTCACCCCCGAGCAGCTTCAGAAGGGCTACCTGTGGATGTACAAGGAGTTCTACTCTCTCAAGAACATCTGGCGGCGCATGCCCGTCGTCAAACGGCAGCGAATACCCTATCTGCTCTTTAACTTTGCCTACCGCAAGTTCGGCAAAGTCACGGCCCTGCTGGCCAAGTTCGGCCTGCTGAGTTGGCTGGGCCGGGTGGCCCGCAGGCTCTCCTACCACATCGAGTGAGACACCCCGCGTCCCGCGGGGCGCGGGCGCCGCGGCAGACCTCTATACCGCGCATATCCCCCAGGAAAAGCTGTGCAGAACACTGCGTGTTCTCTGTACGTTGGAACGTGCAGACGAGCGTGCGGACAAACGTACGCAAAAGGCGCGGCGTTTCGCAGAGCCTCATTGAAACCCACATCACGATGCCCCGACTGGGCTAAAGTGCTCAAGCCGCTGATTCGATACTGGGGATGTGGGCGTTTTGCGCAAAGTCTCTCTGATGCTGGGCTTGGCCGGCGGAGCCGCCGGTGTCGGCGTGCACGCCTACCTATTGGCCGGCCTCCTCGAGCAGACGGCTCCCGCGTCCGCTGAGGTCAAACGTCTGGTGGTCGGTATCGCCCTCGGGGTGGCGGGCCTAGCGGCCGCTCTGGCCGTCCGCGCCTCGCGTCCGGTGAGTGCTGCCTTCCTGCTAGCATTGGGCCTCTTGGGCCTCTTCCCCAACCCGACCACGGGGGCGCCCGCGGGCGCGCTGCTCATCATCGCCGGCACTCTCGTGTTGCTGGAGTTGCGCCGCCACCCCACCGAGCCGGTCGCACGACCCGCCGAGCGACCCGCGACCCCCGCGGTCACCGTCGCCGGCCCAGACGGCGCGCAGCTCCACTGGTCCCTGGTGCCTCGGTATCTCAGAGGCGGAGGGCTTGTGCAGACGCAACAAGCGCCCGCTGTCCCGGCCCTCGTCGAACCGGACGCGCCCGCGTCCAGCACTGAGGCGCCCGGACCTGCCGACACCGGCGAACGAGCCGTCTGGAACCCCCGAAGCAGATTGCTGGTGGTCGTCACGGTCGTGGCCGTCGCCGCCCTGGTGATTCCCTTCTCGCTGTGGCCGCAGGAGTCGGTTGCCGCTGCAACTGAGTCGCCCACCAAGGCCGCTGTCAACATGGCCATCGCGCCCGGCCCCGCGGCGCCCAGCGGCGCTGCACCCGTGGCCGGCCCAGAAAGCGCCTCCACCACGACCTCCACCACCGTGGTCAGCGCACTCACGCGCGTCGGCCCCGTGGACCCCAGCGATCCGAGCGCTTTCGTCCTCTACTCCGACGTACGGTTCGGGTTGACCGTGTCGGTGCCTAGCGACTGGGCAGAAGTCCCCGCGAGCGGTCTGGCCGACTATCGCCCGCAGGCCTACCACGTCGCCGCCTTCGCCGAAAGCAAAGGGCCTACTCTCAAAGATGCATATCTGAACGGACTCACCGTCGAGGTGCTCGCCGGATCGCAGACCGAAGACCCACCGCTAGAGCTCGTCAAGCAGAGTCTGCAGACGTTCGTAGATAACGGTCCCGGCTCGTATGACTACTTCAAGGTGCTCGAGCCGATCAGCGAGTCCACGGTGGGAGGTATCCCCGCCCAGGTGACCACGGTGCGCATCACCTGGAACAAGCGGGTCCTGGTGAAGTCCGTATACACCTTCATAGCGAATCACTGCCTCTACCGAGTCGAACTACAGACCGACGACGTCGACTGGAACGATCGTGAAGACCTGTTCGAGCAGGTGCTCGACTCCGTCTCCTTCGCGGCCGGTAGCACAGTGCCCGCACTACAGGAATAGAACAAACGTGCAAGAATTCGTATGGATAGAATCAACACCGGTGCAGACTATGTGGGGAAGGAGCACCTGCTTCATATGACCGAGACCGACCGCACTCTTGCCGTGTTCATAGACTTCGAGAACCTGGCCATAGGCTTCAAGAATCGTCGGGGTGATTTTGACGTAGACAAGATCCTCGAGCGTCTGGTCGAGAAGGGCAAGGTCATCGTCAAGAAGGCGTACGCCGACTTCGGCGAGTACAAGCAGTACACCAAGCCACTTCACGAGCACGCCATCGAACTCATCAACATCCCGCGGCGCTCGATGACCGGCAAGAACTCCGCCGACATCCGCTTGGCCGTAGACGCCATGGACCTCGCCTGGAGCAAGCAGCACGTGGACACTTTCGTCATCGTGTCCGGCGACTCGGACTTCTCGCCGCTCGTCTCGAAGCTGAAGGAGAACGGAAAGCATGTCATCGGCGTGGGGATGAAGGAATCGACCTCCAACCTACTGGCCGACAACTGCGACGAGTTCATCTTCTACGAAGACCTGGAGAAGCAGGCGGCCCGGCCGGCCGCGCCCAGCCCGAAGGCACAAGACATCCCCGAGGACAAGAGAGAGGTCTTCGACCTGCTCTACGAGTCCATCGCCGCGCTCATACGCGAGAACAAGGACCCTATCTTCGCCTCGATGGTCAAGGACACCATGCAGCGCAAGCGCCCCTCCTTCAACGAGTCGGCCTACGGCTACCGCAGCTTCAGCGCCCTGTTGGTGGACGCCGAGAAGCGGCAGCTCATCAACCTGCACCGGGAGAAGAAGGCCGGCGGCACCTACGTGATAGAGGGTTTCGTCGAGTAGGGGCTACTTGACCCGCCTCATAGTCTCGACTTCGCCCGGGGCGTCCGGATTGGTGAGCCTCAGGGTGTCACCGTCGACGGCGAACTTCGCCGTGAGGAACTCCGTCCCCATTGCCTTCACCGTGAGTACGTCTCCCTCGATGGTGTAGGTGACCTTGACTCCTGCCATCTGGGCATCGCTTGAGACCATTCTGCCGTCGGACGTGAACTCCCAGGTCGTGCCGGTGCTGTCCGCCCACTTGCCTACCAGACCCGCACTGCCGCAGCCCGTGGCTACCAGCACCGCGACAAGCAACAGAGCAGCCACCACCACAGAGCCCGTGTGGCGCCGCTTCAACGGCCTCGAAAGGAATGATGACCTCATGCTTCTGCCTCCTTGCTCAAACTAGGTGTTTGCCACAAGGGGCGGCGCCCTGGGCCGTTCGGCCCAGGGCGCCGCCCCTTACTCAGCCTCTTCGTCGCGCAGTAGCCTCTTGACTACTTGACGCGTTCGTAGATCACGGGCTCCTGAGTGTCCGGGTCGGTCACGGTCAGCGTGTCACCATCGAGAGTGTAGCTGGCTTCGGCACTCTGACCCGCGGCGCTAATGGTGAGTTTACCGTCGGCCGCCACGTAGTCCAAGGTGATGGCGTCCCCAGCGGTGTCGGGAGTGACGGTCATCTTGCCGTCGGCGGCGAATTCCACGGTCTCGGCTTCACTCGCGCTGTACCACTTGCCCACCAGGCCGGCCTTGCTTCCGCAGCCACCGACCACCAGGGCTAGGGCGACCACCAGCACGGCTATGCAAACGACCGCGACGATGGCAGTGGTGGGACGGGACATGCGTTGCTTGGAGAAGAACGATGAAAGCATCCTGCTACCTCCTGGAGGGTCGCTACGACGAGCCCCCCTTGTCTTGGATAGACCCTGTCGGAACTTGAGGTTCCGCGTCACTGCCACTATATCGGGAACCGCCACGGGGTCACAAGCAGATTGCCGATTCATCCCGGCAGGCTTTCCGGGGCAAAGGTGGTACTAGTCTAGATGCGACTCACAATGCCGCGAGGACCGCTGCAACCGAAGATACTGGGTAACGACATGCCAAGGAGAGCTAGGATGAAAGCGTTTCGGAGCCCTCGCACCTCCAAAAGGACTGAATGGCGTCATCAATTCACCATCGACCCACCCGTGATCGTGATGGCCGTGTTGCTGCTGCTGTTGATGATCGCCGCTGTGGGTTGCGACATAGCCACCGACCTACCAAGCACGACGGTGGCCTCGACCGAATCCACGAGCATGACGGTCGCCCTCGAGACCACCTCGACCCTTACTCAGACGACCACCACTGTCGCCGCGGAGCCCACCAGCACCACGCTCGCCCCGACGACCACTGTGGCCGCGGAGCCCACCAGCACCACGCTCGCCCCGACTACCACTTCCACGCTCGGTGTGGCCACCACGCTTCCCCCTCTGGTGACCGCGGACACCGCGCAGCAACCCGCCGGGACCGTGCTCTACGAGATCAGTGACTGGTCTTCAGGCGTCAGCGGCTGGGCGGCGGCCGGCCAGTGGAAGACCGCCGGCGGCATGCTGGTCACCGACGGCAGCAGCGACTCCTTCGCCGTGGCCCCCGTCGACCTGTCCGGCCATGACGACTATGTGGTGGAGTGCGAAGCGCAGATAGTCGACCCCGCCGGCGGCACGGCTATCCTGCTCATGGCCCGCATGATCAACGGCCAAGGTTACTGGGGCGGTTTCGACAGCTCTGCGTCCCGCATGGTCGTCGGGTATGGCATGGCCGACATAGCCGGTTCCAACTTCGTGCTCGACGCCAACTGGCACAAGTACCGCCTGGAGGTGCGGGGCAACGTGGTCAAGCTGTTCTTGGAGCAGGCCGAAGTAGCCCGCGCCGTCGACAATCGCGCCCTGGAAGCGGGCACGGTGGGCATCTACTGCGCCAGCGGACAGATCAACGTGCGCTCGTTCAAAGTGCTCGCGCTGTAGCGCGCATGGAGTCCAGGGCCGGTCGCGGGCGACGCAGATACGCCCCGTCGTGGTGTGCTACGCCCTGCCGAGCACCAGCCTGAGCGGATCGACCTCTTCGCGCAGGATGCGGAGCTCCTCATCCGTGGGCGGCTCGGTGTGGTCGATCTTGTCCGGGATGATCAGCTCGAAGCCCGTCTCGGACTGCACTTTGGCCACGTCGACGCCCGGATGCAGCGACTCGATCATCATGGCCTTCGATTCTTCGTCGAAGCCCATGACGGCCAGGTCGGTGACTATCTTGTACGGACCGCCCTCCGGCAAGCCGGCGGCTTCGCGCGCACCGGCGCCTGTAAGGAAACCGGGCGAGGTGATGAAGTCGCACTTCTCGACAAACCGGGCCTTTTCGTGCACGGTCATGATCATGGTGCGCCAACAGAGAGAGGCAAAGTCGTTGGCCCCGCCGCTGCCGGGGAAGCGGACCTTGGGATGGTGGTAGTCACCGATGCAGGTGGAGTTGATGTTGCCGTACTTGTCTATCTGAGCGCCGCCCAAGAACGCGTAATCCACTTGGCCGCGCGCGCAGGTGCTCATCATCTCGGCCATGCCGGCCGCCATAACAGCGCGGTAGAAGGTGCGCGAGTCACCCACTGAGATGGGCATCTGCGGCAGCATGGGCGCCACGCCCCCGGCCTCGAAGAGGATCACCAAGTCAGGCGAGTTCAGCTTCTGCGCCAGCATGGCGGCCGCGCACGGAGCCCCGGTGCCCACGGCCGCGGTCTTGCCGTCTTCCAGGTACCGCGACGCTATGCAGATCATCAGTTCCATCATGTTGTATTCGGGTGTCATGTCAGTCCTCGATCACGCTCTCGAGCTTCTGCAGCTCTTCGATTCTCTTGAGCCCTCCGCAGCGAACGACGTATTCCTGGAAGTTGGGGCAGCTGTAGATGTAGTGATCGAGGAACTTCTCGAACTCCACCGGGTCCTTCTCCACGTTCAGCCACTCGGCCAGATGCTTCTCGTCGGAGAAGTATGCGCAGGGCATGTTGCCGGGATAGCTGCCGTAGGGGACCTCGACCACCGCGTCCACCAGGTAGAAGGGTATGGAGGTATAGGTCGGATGGTTGCGGATGACGTTGTTGTGCACCAGCTTCTCAGTTGTGATGATCAAACGCTTGGCAGCTCGGGCCAACTCCAGGTCGGCCGCCGAGATGCCGCGTATTACCGAGTTGCCGTACATGTCGGCCTGGTGCACGTGGATGGCGGCCACGTCAGGCCAGAGAGCAGGAACGGCCGCCAGCTTCTTGCCCGTAAAGGGACACTCCACCACTTTGGCGGCCGAGTTCTTGAAGGTGTCGGTACCCAACATGCTGCGGATCACAGCGAAGGAGTTGCCGTCGGCCGCGGCCCGGAGCCGGGCGGCCAAAGCGTAGTTGCTCCACTCGGTGATCTCGACTTCGCCTGACTCCATGTACTTGCGGGCGTTGCGCGAGAGGCCGCGCGCCTCGAGACCCACGATGTAGGCAGAATCCAGCCGGTTGAAGACCTTGCCGGCCGCGAGCACCTGAAAGTCGTGAGTGGAGGTGTGACCGAGAAAGCCCAGGTTCTTCTTGCGTTGCCGCACGATCTCGTGAACGATCGCGTTGGGGATGCGCACGGCCCCGAAACCGCCGATAGCGAGGTAGCTGCCGTCCGGCACGAACCTCTCCACCGCTTCTTTCTCGGTCATGCGCTTGTCGACCATAGCCCGGGACTTCTCGCGGAAGAACTCCCGCGCCCTGTCTGGGTCAGGATCCATGAAAAGGGGGTTGACCCCTTCTTCCAGCACCTTCATACCTTCTCCTCCGACGCATGGAATATCGAGCCAGGTCGCGCGAGACGACCAAGAATTCCCGCTAACGAAGGCTATCACGAAAAGCGGCGATCTACCCGCGAAACGCCGCCAAGTGCCATGATGTGGCTCGGTGATATGCTCAATACCTGTTTTGAGACGGCGCGTAGACACGGAGGCGGCATATGTACTGCTCTACTTGCGGCCATGAAGTCGCGCAAGGCAAAGCGTTTTGTGGCAACTGCGGAGCGCCGGCGCCCACGTCGGACGATCAGCCCACGGCGCCCACAGAGCCCGTCGCGCCCATACAGCAGATAGCGCCTGTGCCGCTCACCGAATCGGCTCCGCCAGACGCGCCCCCGCTGTATCTGGACCTCCCCGAACCGCCTCGCAGGCGCACGGGGCTGATAGTGCTGGTGGTCGTGCTCGTGGTCTTGGTTATCGCCGTGGCTTTCGTCGTGGCGCTACTTGCGACCAGGGACGACGAGACCGGGGCGACCACCACCGCGGTCGCCGGCGTGACCACCACAGTCCCGGCGGGCTCCACCGAGACGACGGGAACTGGCGGGACGGCGGAGTTGGTGGATATCTCGCTGAGCGCCTCCAGCATCGCAGCCTCTTCGGTGCTGCCCGATCAAGGCTCCACCACCTACGAGGCCGCCAACCTCATCGACAGCGACTCGGCCACCTGTTGGGCGGAGAACGTGTCCGGCTACGGCACGGGTGAGTACGTGGAGTACACGTGGGCAAGCCCGGTGACCGTTTCGCAGGTGCGCGTCGTGCCCGGCTATGACAAGAGCGCCGCCGGCTGGGACAGGTGGACTTCCAATGGCCGCGTGCGCACGTTCGACCTGGTCTTTTCCGACGGCACGACCGAGTCTTTCACGGTCACCGACACCAGACCCCCGCAGACCCTCGCTCTGGCCGCGCCCCACACGATCACTTGGGTGCAGTTCGTCATCACCGGCTTCTACGAAGCAGCCGCGGGACCACACAAAGCAGAGGATACCTCGGTCTCCGAGCTGCACTTCTGGGGAACCGAGTAGCGCATGGCCGCACCTAGGGGTCCGCGCTCTCCGTACTCCGGCTGGTTGCTGGGGGTCATAGTAGTGCTCATCGTCGCCCTTGCGGCGTTCGCGCTGGTGTTCGGTCTGGGCGGGGGAGTCACTTGTACGCGAGATCAGCCCCCCAGCGCCACCGTAACCCTGCCGCCCACCGTCACCACCACTCTCGCCCCGACCACCACTCTCGCCCCGACCACCACGGAGTCCCCCACTACCACCACGGCCGCCTCCTTGCCGCCGCTGGACTTTGACGGGGCGAAAGCCATGAGCCACGTCAAGGCGCTGGCAGAAGACATCGGCCCCCGGCAGTCCGGCACCCAGGCCGAAGACGAAGCCCTCACCTACGCCAAGACCTATCTACAGAGTCTGGGCTACCAGGTGGACTCCGTGCCGGTCACCCTGCCCGGCGACAAGTCGTCGCGTAACCTGCGCGCCATCAAACCGGGCCGCTCGAACTCGGTGGTGGTGATCGGTGGCCACATCGACACCAAGGCCGGCGCTCCTGGGGGCAACGACAACGCCTCGGGTGTCGCCGTGACCCTTGAGCTGGCGCGCGATCTCTTTGACGCCGACACCCAAGCCACCATAGAGTTCGTCATCTTCGGCGCCGAAGAGATGACCGACTCCAACGGCGACCATCACCACTACGGCTCGCGACAGTATGTGGAGGCGCTCACCACTGAACAGAGCTCGACCCTGGTGGCGATGATCTCTGTGGACATGGTGGGCTACGGTAGCGCGTTCAAAGTCCGCACCATGAACCGCGGTCCCCAGCTGCTCATGGATATGGTCAAGACCTACTCCAACGCCAACGGACTGACCGCCCGCTACTCCAAGGACACAGGCAAGTACGGATGGAGCGATCACGAGCCCTTCGAACTCGCTGGCTACCCCGCCGTTTGGGTGGAATGGAGGAGCGACCCCGCCTATCACACGGCCGGCGACACCTACTCGCACTGCGACCCGGCGGCCGTCCAGAAAGCGGGCGAGATGCTGTTGGGCTTCCTAGACCAACTCACTGAGGCCGACCTCGAGGCCTTGGCCGCTGCGCGCCGACTCTGACCGACCGGTGGCCCTAGAAACACCGAGGCCTCCGGCCCCGCAGCGGGCGCGCTTCGCGCGCCGGCGCGGCTGGGCCGGAGGCCTCAGACTAGTTCGCGACTACTGCTTGGTGTAGGTCAACCGCCCGTACTTGCTGTCCATGGTGGTGAGGGTATCGCCACTGAGAGTGTAAGGCAGGGTGTTGTCGGTGGCAGCGTTGGGCTGCCGGAACACGATCGAGGCAGCCTGCACGGTGAAGGTGAACGTCACAGGATCCTTACCGTTCTTGGTCCAGATCATCTTGCCGTCAGAAGTGAACTCGATCGTCTCTTTGAGTCTCTCGCAATACCACTTGCCCACCAAAGCTCCGGCCTCGGCCGAGGCGCCCGTGGTGGTGGGCCCGCTGACTGCAGCAGTGGTGACGGTCCTTGCCGTTTGGGGAGTCGAGTCCCCGCCACACCCCATCACGCCGATCACCAGGCCAAGAGCTAGAGCCACGACAAGCACCGCAAGAGCGGTAGCCTTTGACAGGGCCTTCATCGAGTACGACACCTCATGACCTCCTGACAGCCTTTCCCGGCGTTCTGTCACCCTTCGACAACTCTAACATATACGACTCAGGCGCCCGCTCCTCCTGCTCTGGAGCGCCGTTCAGTCGCCTTGAAGCTCTATGCGGGTGTACTTGGCGGGCTCGACATCGGGATAGGTGAGAGTGAGCACCCCGTCGTCCACGGAGTACCCAAAGGTCTTGGTCCCGCCGCCCACCACGCCTATGGCGAGGCTACTATCATCCGCCTGCCAGCGCAGAGTCTCCGCCTCGCCGCTCGAAGTGGTGAAGTAGAGGACCCCGTCCGTTCTGAACTCCAGTGTCTCGCCCTCTTGCTCGCTGCGCCACGTGCCCTCCAAGCTCTCCTGCTGCTTGGAGCAACCAGTGCTCGACACCGTCGCGGCCAGAAGCAGCGCCAACAAGAGGAAAAGGGCCAGGATCGAGAAGGGGCACGGCACCGCGGCGGCGGCTTCGGCCCGCCGCCTGCCGATCATGGCACTCGGGCGTAGATGGTGGTCTGGCCGCCGTACGACATAGCCAAGATCTCACCCGAGACGCAGTAGCCTAGTACTACCTCGCCCCCCTCGGCGCTCCGGAGAGCAAGACGGCCCGCGCCGGCCCCGTTGTCTTGAGTGACGTAGCGCTGAGCCGTGAGGACCTCGCCGCCGCGCCGCACTATCAGCGACCCGTCGGCGGTGAACTCGACGATCTCACCGCCCTCAGCATTCGACCATCTGCCGACCACGAACGACACCAGCTTCGCTCCCTGCTACACCTTGCGACTCACTACAGTCATGACCTTACTACGTTCTGCGGTGAGCCACCCACTTCCTTCAGGGACCGGCCCATCTTCTCCAAATATGGCGACCCGGCGCCTGTCGCCTCAGTCTCCCGGAAGAGTGCCCTGTGGGACGTACTCGAAGAACTGCTCCATCGAGGCCAGATAGGCATCGCGCTGCTCGCGCCCCTCGGTGTAGAAGGGCCGCGCGGCGCCGGTAGACCCCGCATCCCACCCCGCCTGGATGCCGTCCATGGTGGCCTGTATGCGCGCTTCCATGTGCAACGTGGCCTGCATTAGATAGAGCGTGGCCTGCTCGAAGGCCGGAGGTGGAGTGATCTCAGCCACAGCGTCGTGGGCCGTCAGAGTCCTCTGCAGCATCAACGCCAGATCATCGTACACGCCCTGCGGGACATCAGGAGTGGTGGCGTTGATCATGTCGGCAAGTTCGGGGATACGGCCGTTGTCGAAGTCCAACTCCCTGATCAGGTCTTCTACAGCGCTGCGATATCCGGCCAACCCGCCTTCCACCGCGGTCGCGCCCGGGCCGCCCTCCAGGCCAGGAATGGTCGCCACGGTCCCAGAGCCGTCCGCCGCCGTGGTGGTGCTGCCGGCGGCCGTGCCGCCGTCGTCGCCGCGCAGACCCAGCCAGAGACCCACTCCGGCGCCGGCCAGTACGACCACGACCGCCACCACCGACCCCACTATCACGCCGGTGCGCTTGGGACGAGCCGCGCCAGCAGGCTGCGTCTGCTGCGGGGGCACAGCGGCGCCCAGGCTTGCGGGAGGCGTCACAGCAGTCGGTGCCACTGCCGGTGCGGTGGGCTGCTCGATGGTGGGCGCCGCATCGTCCCGGGGAGCCGGTGCTCCGCAGCTGGTGCAGAAGGATTTGTCGGGCGCCACTTCCTTGCCGCAACTCGAACAGAACATGATCCGCCTCCTCCGACTCTTTCACCCGCGCCTACCGGGCTCGCACGCTACGATGCTAACATGGTGAACATGCCTGACGAAACGGACAATCCGCTTCACAAGAAACTGCGCCTGCGGTCCGGAGACACGGGCCTGGTAATCGCCCCTCCCCAGGATGACGACAACCCCCTGCTCCCCTTGCCCCAGGGCTTCACTGTGCTCGCAGGCCTGGACGGACTCACCGCCCAAGAGGGGCAGTTCGACTACCTGCATGTGTTCGCTCGCGACAAGGCCGAGTTGGCCGAGGCCTTCGGCGGACTGCGCGACAAGCTGCGCCCCAGTGGCAGCCTCTGGGTATCGTGGCTCAAGGTGGCAGGCAAGCACGGCGGCGGTCATGCTATCGACCTCAACGAGAACCTCATCCGGCGTCTGGCGCTCACCCACGGCATGGTGGACGTCAAGGTGGCGGCGCTAGACCGTGACTGGTCGGCCCTTCTGCTGGTGCATCGCAAGCACTAACTCCACCAGCGTCAGCGACTGCGCCGTACGGCGTCCCTTCTTCACCGATGATACGATGACCTTGCGATGCCTGACTTCATAATCGACTTTCTAAAGGCCATCGGCATCTACGATCCCGGCGATTGGGGCTGGGTCACCATAGTCGTCGCTTTCTTGATAGGCGTCGTGGTGGCTTGGTGGTTTACGCCCCGCACGCTCCGCTATTCACTCAAGGTGGGTTGGGCAGACGAGCCCAACGCGCGTCGGGTCAACAAAGAGCCGTTGCCTAACGCCGGTGGACTCGCCATATTCTGCGCGGTGATTCTAGCCGTGGTCGCGGTCACCCTGCTGCGGCGAGTGGTACTCTCCAACGTGCAGCTGCAGATACTCGCCATTCTACTGGGCGGGTCTCTTGTCATGGTCGCGGGCTTCATAGACGACCAGCACGGGCTGCCTCCCCTCTTTCGCTTGGGTGTGCAGCTCATCGCTGCCCTGCTCATCGTGGCCACGGGCATCCGCCTGAACGTCACCTTCGGCGGAGGCGCCGCCGGGTTCCTCTCCGGCCTGTTCACGGTCATCTGGATCATGGCCATCACCAACGCGATAAACCTGATCGACGGCGTCGACGGCCTCGCTGGGGGGGTCAGCTTCATCAGCGCCATGAGCCTCGTAGGCGTCTCGGCCCAGTTCGGCAGCAGGGCCGCCGCAACGGTACTGTTGGCCGCCTTGGCCGGAGCGGCCCTGGGCTTCCTGCGCCACAACTTCCCGCCCTCCAAGATCATCATGGGCGACTCGGGGGCCTATTTCTTCGGTTTTGTGCTCGCAGCCTCGGCCCTCCTGGGTAACTTGAAGTTCACCACCGTGTTCGCCCTGGGTCCCGCCGTAGCGTTCCTGCTGCTGGTCTTCATGCTTCCCCTGCTTGACACTCTACAGGTGGTGTTCCGCCGCCTACTCAAGCGCAAGAACCCACTGTCGAGCCCAGGGAAGGACCACTTGCACCATGTCCTGCTGTCTCGAGGCTACTCGCAAAGACGGACGACGCTCATCCTCTGGGCCATCACGCTGGCCACCAATATCCTGGCTATGTGGCTGCAGGACATGTCGTGGCCGGTGACGATCACCACCGCCGCCGGCACCGTCTTGCTTCTGGCCTTCGTGGTATGGCGGAGGCTCAGGGCCCACCGCAAGTTCAAGGCCCGCAAGAACGCCTCAGCAGAGCCCTCGACCACCGCGCGTCCCTAGGAAACCCACCGGCGCCCCGAAGCGTCTGAGACGCGTGACAGGGGGCATGAAGATAGAAGGGGGAAAGATGAAAAGACGTACATCGAAGAGCTTCGCGATAGGGATGGGCGTCATGGCTCTGGCAGTGGCTCTTGTGGCCCTGGTTGCCACAAGCTGCAGCTCCGGCCCCAGCGATGACACAGTCGCGCCCGATACCACCGTGACTTCTGTGGACGACACCACCACTGACGACACCATGACGGGCGACACCTCCGCCGACGACGCGAGCGACGACGCAGCCGCGGACGCCTCTGAGGCCACGCTTGCCCTCGTCGAGTCCGACAACGGCAAGTCGTTCACGGTCAAGGTCGGCGACACCATCTCGGTAGTATTGGCCGGCAACCCCACCACCGGCTACGAGTGGGAATCGGCCATGGCAGAGGAGGTCGCTCCGCTGCTGACCCTTAATGGCGGCAAGGCCACCTACACGCCGGACAAAGTGGAAGAGGGCATTGTAGGCTCCGGCGGCAAGTACACCTTCGTATTCACTGCGGCCGCCGCGGGCCAGGTGGAGCTCAAACTCAAGTACTGGCGGTCCTTCGAGGCTCAGGCCGAGCCCCTGCAGACCTTCGGCGTGACCATAACCATCGAGTAGACGGCCGCGCGGCGCAGCCGTCAGAGAGGCCGCGCATCACAGCGGAGCCCCGAGGCGGGCCGGATCCTCCGGCCCGCCTTTCGTTTCTCTGGGCGGCCTGAGACCCCTCTGTCAGGCCTCCGGGACCTCAGGGCCGTGCTCTTCGACCGGCCCGCTACCCGCCGGGCGCGGGGCGGCGAGAAAAGGCGCCGGGTCGGCCATGAAGTCCCGATACAGACGAAAGTGCGCCGTCTGCTCATAGGCGGTCTCTTCTATGCCGTTCTCGCCGAAGCTGAAGACCTGGGCGCCCGGCAGCGCCATCAGGATCGGAGAGTGTGTCGCCAAGATGAACTGCGCGTGTCCACGCTCCCGGTATTCCGCCAGAAGGCGCAGCAGCTCGAGCTGGCTGGCCGGAGACAAGGCCGACTCCGGCTCGTCCAGTAGGTATAGCCCTGGGATCTGGTACCGACCCCTGAAGTAGGCCAACAGACCCTCGCCCCGTGAACGCAGGGTCAGGTCGGCACCCCCGTGGTACTTGGCGTGCCCAGGGTCCAGTTGGCTGAGATCGTCCAAGAACTCCGCCCACTCGCGAAAGCTGTCGGCGCTGAACAGCCCGCCGCGCACCGGGCCGCGCGCGACGGTCACATGTACGTAGTCGGTCAGGTTGCCGAGGGCGGGAGGCCGCGCCCCTTCAGGCGGGCTACTCACCGGTGCAGCGACCGCGGCTCCGGCACTGCCCCCCGTGTCCGCCGTGCCGCCCGACCGCCACGATACGGGGGGCACTCCTCGCCGTTTGCCCTCGGCCCACACATGCAGGCCGCAGCGCCGAGCGATGACATCTATGAGGGTCGACTTGCCGGAGCCGTTCTCACCCACGAAGAAGCTGACGGCTCCCTCGAAACGCAGCGCCTGCCGGCTCTGAAAGAGCGGCAGGTTGAACGGATAGGCATCGCGGCGCGGCAGTTGGTCACCCCGGACTTCTACCTCGCGCAGCCAGATGCCGGCGGCGGCCTCGTCCGCACGCGGCGTCATGCTGCGCCCATCGCCGCCGTCATTTACAGACAAGCACCGCCGAACCGGCAGTCATCTGCAGTTCGATGGTGAGTGTCTTGCCCTCGGCGCCGCTCACGACCGCGGGGGTGCTGTAGGTGGTGCCGTCGATAGTCCAGGAGCCCTTAGTAGCCAACTCGGCCGTGGTGACGTTCATCTTCACCCGTGCCCTGGTGGTGCTGGGGACCTCGATCCGCAAACTCCCCGCGGTCACCGTGATCTCTACTTTCGCATCGGAGCGAAGCTGACCGGAGAAATCCAGGACATAGGTGCCCGCCGCTCCCGCGAACTCCATAGCGGCCGGGTTGGCGTTCGCCAAGCCCGTCAAGGTCACCGTCGAGGCCCCGGTTTCATAGCGTAGGCGCTCCATCTGACTGGGGTTGGGCAAACTGAAGTTCAGCTGAGTGTTGGCCGCCCCGTCCGCGACGTCCAGTTCTTGCAGACTGAGTCCGCCCAGTTCGAAGACGCCCTCGTAGGCTCCAGCCTCGATCTGCAGGCGCATCGGTGCGACGCCCAGCTTGAGATTCCAGTCGTTTATCACCGTGTCGGAGCCTGAGAAACCCTCAGAGTCGCCCTGCGCGATAGTAAGTCGCGTGTCGCTGCGAGTGACCTTGGGCGTCCACGCGGCCACGTTCAGATCGATGGTCCCCGAGGCCAGACCCGCCGCTCCCGGCGACAGCGAGAGCTTGCCGTCACCCATGAGCAAGCGGACCTCGGTGACCGCAGCGCTGCCAAGTGGTTCGTCTACCAGGATCTGCTGGGTGGGGCCTACCTTCGCGCCACACCCTGCTACTACGAGTGAGACTCCGACCAACAACACCAGCGCGACCCCAACTACGCGCCTATTCATCACACACCCGCCTTTCGGCTCTTATGCCGACCTTGTCTTTAGAGCACGCACATACACGACATGTACCCCAGATTGTAATTGAAAGAACCGGCAGAATAGCCGCGCGTGGGCTGCGGACGGGTGTGGGCTGCGCAGGCTCGGGTCAGCAGCCGGAGATGGTGTCGCCCTGCTCGTCGTGCAAACGGCGCAGTCCCGCGGCCTTGGCCATCCGCATGGCGAGGGCGTGCTCGGCCATGGTCGGGCGGCGGGAGACGTCGGCGCGCACCTCAGCCTTGTGGGCCGGCTTGTACTGGCCCATTATGTTCACGTAGGTGTCTCGCGACACCTCTTTGGCGATGAACTTGGTCGTCTCCGTGGTGCCCGCCAGCCCCTCGGGCAGCACCAAGTGGCGCACCAGGAGTCCGCGCATGGCCACCCCCCGGTCGTCCAGCACCAGGTCGCCCACCTGCCGGTGCATCTCGCGGATGGCGGCGTGGTTGTGGCTGGTGTATCCGCGCACTCCGGACAGCCGCTCGCCCACTTTGTTGTCCGAATACTTAGTGTCGGGCATGTAGATGTCGATCACCCCGTCCAGCAGGTACAGAGTCTGCAGGGCGTCATAGCCGCCGGTGTTGTACACCAGGGGAAGATGGAGCCCCTTCTCGGTGGCCATGCACAGAGCAGCCAGTATCTGCGGCACCACGTGGCTGGGCGAGACTAGGTTGATGTTCTCGCAGCCCGAGGCCTGCAGCCCCAACATCAACCGCGATATGTATTCCAAAGACTCGGCCCAGCGCGGAGTCCCCCTCCACAGGCCGGCCCCTGTCTCGATCTTGGCGTACTTCCAATTCTCTGCTCCGGGCGTGTCGCCGATGGACGTCACCGCCAGCTCTCGATCGTCCAGCGGATGGCTGATCTGATGGTTCTGGCAATACACGCAGTCCATGGTGCAGCCCACGAACATAATGGTGCCCGACCCACCCTGGCCCACCAACACCGATTCTTCTTTGTAGTGCGGGCCCCCGCCACTCAAGCGCGCAAGTGTGCCCGTTCGGCAGGCACCCAACTCTCCCGCCAGCCGATCGACGCCGCACTCCCGCGGACACAACTTGCAGCGACGCAGTTGCTCCCACGCCTGCCGGGCCCGCGCGGACAGTTCGCCCTTGCGGTGCATCTCGATGTAGGCGGGCCAATCAGCCCCCAAAGCCGGCATGGTGCCAGATCACCTCGACTTCACCATGTTGCGTCACACACCCCTTGCGCACAGCAAAAGGGACAGCCTAGGCCAGCCGTCCCCCCGAGACCCTCCCCACAAGGGCCGTGCAGTGCTTCATCATAGACTAAACGTGTCGCGCGAGTAGAACGTTCCGAGGAACAGGCAACAGCGTCACCATCAACCCTTGTCAACCGAACATTTGTTCGTATATACTGACCTTTCCCCGAACGTTTGTTCGGACGTAAGCCAGACTTTGCTGGTTAGTATTTCTATTCTCAACATCTGCAACGTATATTGCAATGACAGAGAACAGCCCCAAAAGCGGCCCACCGCGTTCCTCCGCCGGGCCACCGCATCACTTCCCGGTGCAACGCATCCCGGTCACACAGGACTACGTCCCGAACGCGGCTACGCCCACCCCTGCGACGGCGTCCACCCCTGCCACGCCGAACCCCCCGCCGGCGCCGGCCGCCGACTCCTTCGTCCACCTGCACGTCCACTCCAACTTTTCGTTCCTGGACGGCGGCAGCCGGATAGAAGATCTGGCGGCGCGGGCAGCCTCACTGGGCCAGACGGCCCTGGCTCTCACCGACCACGACGGCCTCTACGGCGCGGTGCGCTTCGCCAAGGCCTGCGCCAAGCACGGCCTCAAACCCATCTTTGGAGTCGAGGTGCGGGTGGAGTCGCTATTGGGTGCGCGGCGCGGCGGCGCGCGGCGACGGCGCGGGCGACGCAGACGGCCGCGCGGCAAGTCCGGCGCCGAAGGCCGCCGACCCTCACCATCTGGTGCTACTCACCGAGACCCGCGAGGGCTACGCCAACCTGTGCAGGCTGATCTCCGCCGCGCAACTGGCCGACCCCGAGCGCAAGTCACCACCCCTGGTCACCCTGGACTCGCTGAGGGCTCACTCTAGGGGCCTAATCTGTCTCACCGGTTGCCGGCATGGAGAGATCGGCTCCCTCGTTGATGCCGGCCATGACCAGGAGGCTCGTGTCGCCCTCCTGGAACTCCGCGACATCTTCGGCCCCGACCACCTGTATGTGGAGTTGCAGTACTTCGGCTATCAGCCGCATCAGGAAGCCTATGCCGGCCAGCACGGAGCCGCCGTCTATCACAAAGCCCCGGCCGTGGGCGGCCGGCTGCGCCATCAGCCCGGCGAAGGCGCGCCTGGCGGCGCAGCGGTGCCAGGGGGTACAGTCACCGCCGCGCGCGCCGGCGCCTCGTGTTGGTCGACCGAAGCCCCACCATCTTCGGTCAGAGGCCGGACGCCTGACCCGCCGGCCCCTCCTCCCCCACCTTCTCCTCCCGAACACCTTTCCCGTCTCGTTGGTTACCATTCTGCTGCATTGCACAGGACGCACACTGCAACTTTGGTTGCATCCTGGCGCACAAGGGTGGCCTCCGAGGAGGTCGTCGCTCCGGCCCGGCCCGGAGCGCAACACGACCGCGCACCCCTGCGTCCGGACCTGCCCGCCGGCTCCCCACGGCGACTCAACCCCGCCGACTACGACGTCGGCTTTCGCCACGACGGCCGGCCCTGGCAGCTCTCCTGTCTCACGTACTGCGAGCGTTTGACCCGGCTGGCCGACGCCTGCGGACTAGCCACGGTTCTCACCACAAACGCCCACTATGCAGGGCCGGACGACCGCCCGCTGCACTTGGTGGTCCGCGCCGCCGGGCGAGATCAGCCGCTGTCGGACTATCCCGAGCCGGTGGCCGGCCAGCGCTGCCTTAAGTCCGGGAAGGATCTGCAGGAGTCCACACGGCCCCTGCTCGAGCTTATCGGGGAGGCGGACCCCTGGGATTGGCTCCCGGACTGGTGTGACGACTGGGCACCCTCGGACTATGGTTCTATGCATATGTGTTGTAGTGCAACGTCGGTTGCATGGAGAGACGGCGCCGGCGAGAGCGGTAGTAGCCCCTTAGCCAACACGGCAACTATCGCCGCCCGCTGCAACGTGGACCTCGACCTGGGCACCTTCCACTTCCCCCGCGTGCAGGTGCCCACGGGCGAGACTGCCTACTCCCTCCTGGCCCAACTATGCTTCAAGGGCATCGCCCGCCGCTACAGGCCCGTGTCACCGGAGGCCATGGCACTGCTGGAGAAGGAGCTACGCATGATCCAGCAGATGGAGTTCGCCCATTACTTCTTGGTGGTGCACGACATAGTCAGGTGGGCCCGCTCCCAGGGCATCGCCTGCTCGGGACGGGGGAGCGCCGGCAACTCCATCGTCTGCCACGCACTGGACATAACCGCCTCAGACCCTATCCGCCACCATCTGCTGTTCGAGCGCTTCCTCAACCCCAACCGCCGCGAGATGCCCGACATCGATGTGGACTTCTGCTCCTCACGCCGGGACGAGGTGATAGACCACATCTACAAGACTTTTGGAGAAGAGAACGTAGCTGTGGTGGCCAACGTCAACACCGCGAGCCCGCGCTCGGCAGTGCGCCTGGTGGCGGAGGCTCTGGGCTTCGCTCCCTCCGAGATCAACTCCCTTGCCGCCAACGTGCCCCACCACGGCGACGCCGGCCGCATTCGCAACTACCTGGCCGGCGAGTGGTCCGAACTGCGCGACTCGCCTCTCCAGGACGGGGCTCACGCGGAGCCGGGGGCGACGCTGGGAGCGGAGCTGGGAGCGGCGCCGGAGGCGGGCGGCAGCGACGCGGCGCGCGAGGCCGCGCCCGCGCGCCCCGCCGGCAAGTACGCCCGCTTCCTGGATCTGGTCGAGCGCCTGGACGCCTTCCCCCTCCACTTGGGCACGCACCTTGGCGGGTTCGTCATAGCCGACCAGCCCATCACCTATTACGCCCCGGTCCAGTGGGCGGCCAAAGGTATCGCAGTGACGCAGTTCAACAAGGATGACATCGCCGCGCTGGGCCTGGTCAAGATGGATATCCTGGGGCTCCGCACCCACTCGGCAGTCTCGGAGTGCGTCCACCTGGTCCGGCAGCGCACCGGCCGCCGCATACGGCCCTACGAGCTGCCGCCCGACGACCCGGCGGCCTACGAGATCATCAGCAACGGGGGATCCATAGGCCTCTTTCAGCTGGAGTCGGCAGGGCAGCGCAACCTCGCGTCGCGCCTTCAGGAGCGGGACTTCGACGACGTCATCGCCGCGATAGCCCTCTACCGTCCGGGGCCGCTGGAGGCCGAGATGATCGGCCCCTTCATCGACCGGCGCTGGGGACTCGAGACGGTGAGCCTCCCCCACCCCGCCATGGCCGAGGCGGTGGCCGACACCTACGGGGTGATCCTCTACCAGGAGCAGGTGCTGCGCATCGCTCAGTCGGTGGCCGGTTTCGACCTGGCCGACGCCGACTCCCTACGCCGCGCCATGACCCGCGACCGCAGCCGTGAAGACATGGCCAAGATCGGCGAGACCTTCATCAGCCGCGCCGTCGCGCGCGGCGTGCCCGAGGCGGCGGCGCGTGAGGTCTTTCGCCAACTGGAGGGCTTCGCCGCCTACGGGTTCAACAAGAGCCACTCAGTGTGCTTCGCGGTGATCAGCTACGCCACGGCCTGGCTGAAGGCCCACTACCCGGCGGAGTTCCTCTGCGCCGTGCTCAACAACCAGCCCATGGGCTTTTACACCCCCCGGGTGGTGCTGAACGACGCGCGCCGCTTCGGCCTCGCGGTGCGACCGCTGGACGTGAACCTGTCGGGGCGCGGCTTCACGGTGGAGGACGTGGCGCCGCCGGACCTGGGCGGCGCCACGGCGCAGCCAGCCGGCGCGGCGCCCATGCGCGACCCTTACGACCCCTTCGCCCAAGCCTGGACCGCGGAGCACGCCTGGGGCCTGACCCGGGCCGATCTGGCCGAGTTGGCCGCCGAGCATGGGCACGATGCTCTTGTGTGTGTGTCTCCAGAAAACGTATGTGAAACACCGCGCCTTTTGCGTACAGACGCCCGTACAGAACTCTGTACAGAACTACGTACAGAGAAGGCGCAGCGTTTTTCGCAAGGTCCTTCAAAAGACCTCGACGAGTCGTCCAACGTGGGCGCCGCCCCAGCGGGCGCGGCCCCAGCGGGCGCGGCCCCAGCGGGCGCGGCCCGCCCGGGCGACCTGCTGCTGCCCCGCGCGCCGCGGGCGCGCGGCGGCCTGGAGCCCGGCGCCTGTCTCGCCCCGGTCGGCGGCATCGCACCGGACGCCGGGGGGGCGCTGCGCGTGGGCTTCGGCTCTCTCAAGCAGATGGGCGAGCGCGCCCTGGCGCGCATCGAAGAGGAGCGCCGCCACGGCCCCTTCACCTCCTTCGAGGACTTCTACCTGCGCACCCGCGTGGACTACCCCGTGGCCGAGAACCTCATCAGAGTCGGCACCTTCGACTCGCTGGAATCCGACCGCACCGAACTGCTCTGGAGGCTGCCCCTGCTTCACGATCGCATGGAGGCGCTGGCGGGGTCGTCCGGGCAGCGGCGCGGCCAGCTGCGAGCGTTTTTCAGCCCGCCAAGCCGCACGGGTTTGGGGCGGGTGTGGGCGCGAGAGGACAAGGTCCGCGCCGAACTCGACCTCCTGGGGCTCACCGTGAGCTGCCATCCCCTGGAACTCTACGAGGAGGAGCTCCGGCGCCTGGGCGTGCGCATGAGCTACGAACTGCCCGCCATGGGTAACGAGGTGCCGGTGACGGTGGCCGGCGTCTACGAGCGGGCCCAGAACCCCTGGATGCGCTCGGGCAAGCGCACGATGTTCCTCACGCTCGAGGACGCCTACGGTCTCTATGAGTGCGTGTGCTTCGAGAGCAAGTTGGCCAAGATAGCCCCGGTCGTCGCGCGGGCCAGCTACTTCTTGGTGCGTGGCCGCCTGCAGAACAACCACAAGCGCGGGCTGGCCATCGTGGCAGAGGAGGTGCTCGACCTGGAGGAGGTGTTGTAGGCTACTCAGCCCAAGTGTACCGGACGACAGGGTTGCCTCCGTCCACCCAAGCCTCCATGGAGCCGTCATATATCTTGACGTTCCTGTATCCCAATAGCTGGGTGAGCAGGAACCACCAGGCACTCGCGTAGCCGCCCGCGCCGCAGTAGCAGATGATCTCCTGTCGCCTGTCGGTACCCAGCACCCCGGCCGCCATCGCCTCGATGAACTCCACCGGCCTGTAGGTGCCATCCGGCTCCCAGGCCCAGATCATGGGCAGGTTCCGCGCCGTAGGTATGTGTCCCCTCATATCGGCGAAGGGTTCTACGGACGCTCCGAAATACACGTCCGGGTCCCTCCCGTCGATTAGCACGGCCTCGCCCATGCGGCCTTTCACGTAGTCGGTGGATATCCACGTGCCGGAGTCCACCGCGCTCTTGTAGGAGACGGGCGTGACCTTGGGGACCTCGGTGGTCGTCTCTCTGCCCTCCGCCAGCCACTTGGCGTGGCCGCCAGACAGTACGGCCACATCCCCGACTCCTGCGTAAATGAGAGTAGCCGCCACCCTGACGGGATCGGCCAGCGGATACGGCGGTTCGGGCGCGACGGGCAACCTGCCGACTATGACCACTTTGGACTCGGCCGTGAGGCCGCAGTCGCCTACGGTCTTCATCAGAGCGGCCTCCGGAGGCAGCTCCAGCAGAAGGTCCTCGGTGCAGTCGGACCAAGCGGACACCAGGCCGAAGGGCACCGAGATGGCGCCGGGGATGTGACCGGCTTCGTAGTCCTCGGCGAATCTGGTGTCGATGATCACCAGCCCTTCAGCGCCAAGGTTGCTCTCCAGCCAATCGGTGGAGACTAGCGGCTCGATGGATCGGCTCGTCATGGCGGTAGTACCTCCATCGTGTGGCTGCCTCTATCGTATCGTAACGCCGGCGCCCAGCAGGTCGTAGGCGGTCTTCAGCAAGGCGGCTATCGGAAGTGGCTCGCGGCGGCAGCACTTACTCTCACACGCGCCGCACTCGGTGCATTCATCGGCGCGGTGCCCTTCACGTCGGTAGACCGAGGAGGCAGTCTTCAAGTCGCCATACATGACCGCGTCGTTGTATATCTCGAAGATACGCGGAACGTCTATCCCTTGAGGACAGGGCATGCAGGGTCGGCAGGAGGCGCAGTCGATCGTTCTGAGTTCCTCGTATGCGTCCCTGACCTTGTTGATCGTCAATTCGTCTCGCACAGTGAGCGTCCCCGCCTCGGCCTTGTCGGCAAGCGCAAGGTGACCTATGAGTTGGTCCATGCTGGTGAGGCCACAGACCGCCGTGCAAACAGCCGGGTGATTCCAGACATAGCTAAGGGCCCAGTCGGCCAGAGACCGTTGGTGAGGGGCGGCCTCCAAGATCCGCTCTACCGGTTCGGGAGGCGTCTTTGTGAGCCTTCCGCCTTTCAGCGGGTCCGTCACCACTACCGCGATTCCCCTATCCGCGGCGTAGGCCAGTCCCGGCGCGCCCGGATCATGGCCGGCGTCCATGTAGCTGAATTCGAATTGCGAGAAGACCCACTTGTCGTATTCTTCCAGGACCTGCCTCAGTATCTGGAAATGATCGTGAAACACGAACCCGAGGCTCCCCACCCTGCCGGCGGAAATCACTCGCTCCGCCTTCTTGATGAAACCCAGCTCCCGTATCCGTGGCCAGCTGTCCCGGTTGACACTGCTCAGCACGCAGCAATCGACACTATCCGTCTGCAGCCACTCCATCTGCGCATCCAGGTAGTAGTCGAAATCGTCTGTAGACTCGGCGGTCGAGACGGGAACGGTCACCGATATCTTCACCCGCTCTCGATACCCGCCCTGCAGCGCCCGGCCGGCCACCGCGGCCACCCGTTTCTGGTGGCCAAGGTCATATGGGAAGCCCAGGTCGAGGTAGTTCACCCCGTGGTCGATCGCGTGCCTGATCAGCCGGATTGAGTACGCCTCGGTCGCGCCGCTGTCCCGGTCCGCCCTGCCGGTACGGCCGGGCTCCACCTCTTCCAGCGGCAATCCCCCGAGACTGAGGCCGAGCACCGATACCTGCCAATCCAGACTGCCAAACCTGCGATAACGCAATCAGTCCTCCGTGTGCAAGACCTATTCGGGATTATTCGGGGTTGACCCAGGGAGCCGCGTGCGAGGCGCCCAGACAGCCAACAAGGAAGCCGTAGGGCTTGTCGCACCACCTGGTCACGCAGGGCAGGTGCACGAAGCCCCCCGGGCATATGACGACGCTGGGCTTGTTGAACACCGACGCTTCGAACTCCTTGCCCAACTTGAACTCTATCTCGGCGCCCAGATAGTCCGGGTTGCCGGGGTCCAATCCCACGAACACCAGTGCTTCGGTCTCGGGGTGAGTGTGGCCCTCGCCGAAACGGTGCCAGATGCCCGTGCCGCTGTAGAAGCCCCAGGTGAAGTTGAGATCAAAGCCGTTCAGATCGTCGCCAAAAAGCCAGACGATCGAGTCGCCGTTGCCCGGGCCCATAACCAGCTTGGGGGTGAGAACGCCCGTCCTCTCGGCCTCCTCGGGGTCCACTCCTTCAGGGGGAGCCGGCAGGCCCGCGGACGAGGCGGCCACGCTCGGATCGTCCACGTATGCCATGTTGGCGATGAACTCGATGCTGACGTTGGTGCGGAGCGGATGGACCAGATGGGCGTACTTGTTGCCTTTGCTGGTCGTGGCCGGTCGGGCCTTGTCCGGAATGGTCTCTGCGCTGTAGACCGGGTCGAGGCCGAACAGATAGTGAACGATGGGCCTGCCCACCTTGCGTATCCTAACGGGCCCGTGCGGAGTCCCTTTGGGCAGGCATACGACCGTCGGCTCGGTGAAGACATGCTCCTCCCTTTCCTCACCGATCTCCATCGATACCTCTCCTCCGTCGAAGCTCCGCATGTCGTCCGGGTCGAGGCCCGCGAAGATGAGAGCCTCATCGTACGGATGAACGACCGCGCCTTCCATGGGGTGGCACACGCAAGGTTCCTTGAAGAAGCCGAAGGAGAAGTTGCCTTGGTAGCCCTCCCAGTCTTTGCCTTCCGCCCACACCCGCGGTTCGGGATACAGACCTGCCGGCCCGGCCTTCCACTCGAGCGTCTTGATCAGGTGACCCCACTTCTTACCTATGATCTGCATGATTGCCTCCTTGGGATGTAGTTCTAGTGCCGCGCGACGCTGGTCGGCGCCGCGGCGTGTTCGCCGCCTCTCTCATCGCTAACCGCGCCACTGCCGTCCGGTCTCGATCATGGCTTTCAGGTTCTCCGGCTTGGCGTCGTCGAGTATCGCCCCGTTCTGAAGCATGAACCCGCCGTCGACTGCGCAGGTGTCGAGCAGGCCGGTGACGTACTCCTCGACCTCCCGGACCGTGCTGAGGGCGAGTAGTGCGGTGGGCACGTTGCCCGCGATGCAACTGCGGCCACCCAGCACGCGCTTAGCCGCCGCCATGTCGGTCTGGTCGAACATCCAGAGCACGCTTCCAGCGGGTATCTCGTCGTCGGCTATCGCATCGAGCCTCTTGTTGTAGGCGCCCTCCGCGAACAGCGCAGGTACTACGCCTTGCTCGATGAGACCTTTCATGACCGCTTTGAGCGTCGGCCAGTAGAAAGTGCGAAAGTCGGCGTCGGACATGAAGCTGTCGGCCCCTTTGTGCAAGACGAACACCAACAGCGGACTCTCGGCCCTAGCCGTTTGGCGCAGGCCCCAGTCGATCATCAACGGGACGAGGCGCTCGGAGGCCTCGAGTATCTTCTCCGGCTGCCGGAAGCGGTCCATGACGATGCCCTTGGTGCCTCGCAGAGTGTCGGCCAAGACGTCGTAGGGAGCCTTGGCCAGGCCGCCGGCCTGGGGCGGTATGCCCAGACGGGCCGCCGCATCTGCAGTCGCCGCCCCTACGGTCATGAGGTGCGCGAAGCTCTCCCTGGCGGCCTCGGCCAGCCTTTGCACGCTCTCCACCACTGCCGGGTTTGCGAACGGAAGGATGCCGAACATCATGGTGGTGGCTTCCATCATCTCGGAGAACGGACTGAGAGTGGCCAGGGGAGCGAAAGCCGAGCCGACGCGGGGCAGTAACGTGCTCCTGAAGTAGTCGGAGGGGTCGGCGATGAGGGCGTCGTATTCATCGGCCTTCATGTACTCCGCCTCGACATACTGCCAAGAGCTCTCTTCCGGCAGACCGTGCCCCGGCCAGTTGACGAAGCTCAACCCCAGCAGGTCGAAGACCTTCGCCGGGGCGGTCGGCATCACCTGAAAGTCCGGGCGAAAATCGTCATAGAACTTGGTGTGCGCCGCCGCCACCCTTTGGTAATCGCTCATGGCCTCTTTGGCAGTGAGGCCACTGTACTTGGTCACATAGAAGCCCATCAGCGGTGATACCGGCACGCGCGCCGGTTTCTGGAGCTTCAGGGCAGCGATGAGCATCTCGATGCGGTCTCTGTAGTCGCGCCCAGCCGAGTCGCTCACGAACTCGACTCTCCGCGCGCTCAGCCAGCGCTCGAACCTGCGCTCGCGGCGTGCTTTCCAGTCCAGCTTCTCCCAATCTTGGAACATGGGGTCGGGACCTTCATAGTGCATGGGCATTCCTCTCAGGCTGCGACAGAGCCTCCGCTCGTGATCGCTCCCACTGTTCGAACATCGGCCCGAACTCCTCGGTGAAGAGCTCTGTCCAGTACTCGATCTTCGCTATGCGTAGCTCCCCCGAGGCGTCGCTCTTCAGGTGATAGTGCGCGCTCGCCTGCTTGACAGGCCACTCCCTGCCGGACTTCTCATCAACAAAGGCTATTGCGAACTGCACCACGGCTTTCATCGCGTCCACATCGATTACGTAGTAGTTCGGGGCGATCCGTTCGAGCAGACCCGGATGGACGAACGACATCAGAAGCTCTCTCTCGGCCAAGCACCGAGGACATGAGCTCGGAGCCGGCCGCGGTGTACATCCTGAATTCGAGGTCGTCTGAGAAGTACTCACGGAGTCTTGTTGCGCCCTCCACGGTCCCTTGGTTGGCATTGACACCGCGAAAGTACGCGTCCAACCAACTCGCGATCTGTTCATATGAGTGAGCCACAGAAATGCTTCCTTTCGCGCTTTCGGATGAGCGGGCGCCCGGCGTCACACGGCCGGGCGCCCGCTCACGGCAGGGAGGGCGTCTAGTTGAGGGTCCTCACGAAGGTGAACACGCCCGACTTGATCTCCCACTCGCTATAGCCGCCGTGCAGCTGATGATCGGTGGGGCTGTAGTTGACCACACCCTGCATGACCGGGAAGTCACGCAGAGCTTCTATGGCGTCGCGAACCTTGGCTTTGTCGTCGCCACCCGCCTTCAGACCCTCAAGAAGGATGTGGAAGCTGTCGTAGGCTGCCCCCGCGAAGAGCGTCGCGGCCTCGTCGAATTCTGCCTGGTAGCGTGTGGCGAAGTCCACCATCCCCGCCTTGTTCGGATAGTCGTCGGGCAGATCCGAGGGGTTCGTTATACCTGCGCCTATCAGGAGCACCCCTTCGACGACATCGTTCCCCTTCATGAAGATGGTCGGATGGCCCGAGACGGGCCCGGCCTGGATGGGCACCGTCACACCAAGGGCTCTAAGACCCTTGACGAATATGGGGGTCTGATGGATGGACGACATGAGCAGGAGCACATCGGGTTGCACCTTCTTGTACTCCGCGAAGACCTTGTTGATCATCGGCGTCGAGTCGGTGGCGTCCAGCTGCCAGTTGTCCTCAAGCACGGTGATCTTGACGCCTATAGCCGGAAGGCTCTCTTTCAGGAGATCGAGAGTCTGGTAATTCGGGGGCAGCACATCGGCTGCAGCCATGATGTTCTTCCAGCCAGCGGCCTGGATCTGTTTGGTCAGCGCGTCGGCGACGTCCTCCGGACCGACGCTGCATATGAACGACCAGTGCTCATCTATCGCCGGGGCGTCCAGAGTCACCGTGTCCCACCGGAGCAGTGGGACCCCGTACCGCTCAGCCAAGGGCTGCACCGCAAGGGCGCAGGGCGTGTGCAGCGGCCCCAGGATGGCCGTGACGTTGTCCTGAGTGATCAGCTTGGTGGCTGCCGAGACCGCGGTGGCGGCGTCGGTCTTGTCGTCCATCATGATGTACTCGATCGGTCTGCCGCCGACCCCGCCGTTTGCGTTGACCAAGTCGGTCTCGAGTTTCAGGGCGTCGAGCATCGACTGAGTGGGAATCGCGGCGCCACCGCTCATGGAGGTCACCACGCCGATCTTGATGGGTTCTCCTGTAGCCGGGCCCGTCGCCGTGGACGCGCCCGTCGTGGCAGTGCCGCCCCCTCCGCCGCACGCGACGACGAATAGCACCACCATAAGCAACAAACCAACGGATCCTGCCACAATACGCTTCCTGACCATCGCCCTACCCCTTCCTATTCTGATGTGCCTCTCTTGTCCGCTACCGATCACTAGAGGCCTCACGCTTGCCCCGCACCTAGATAGGCACCGCGAAGCCGATCGTCCTTTGCCAGTTCGCTCGCGATTCCGGTGAGAACCACCGAGCCTGTCTGTATCACTGCCGCCCGGGTCGCGAGCGACAGAGCCATCTCGGCGTTCTGCTCCACCATCAGCATCGTCAGACCCTGGGCGTTCAACCGGGCCAGAGCCTCGAAGATCCGCTCCACCGCTTGCGGCGCCAGACCCATGGAAGGCTCGTCCAGAAGCAGAAGGCTGGGCTGTCCCATGAGGCCCCGGCCGATAGCGAGCATCTGTTGCTCGCCGCCCGACAGAGTACGTGCGGGCTGCTTGCGCCGCTCCGCCAGGAGGGGGAACAACTCGTACACGTAGGCTAGGTCGTCCGCATAGCCCTTCTGCCAGGAGCGTTTGCCAGAGGCGCCCATGAGCAGGTTGTCCTCCACCGCAAGGGTGGGGAAGAGCTGACGCCCTTCGGGGACCTGGCAGACCCCGCGCCTGACGATCTTCTCCGCGGGCAGCGAGGTGATCTGCTCGCCCAGGTAGCTGACCGTCCCACTGGTGGGACGCAGCATCCCCGACACCGTGCTGAGCAGAGTAGTCTTGCCGGCCCCGTTCGCACCCAGCACGGCCACCACCTCGCCCTTGCCGACGCTCAGAGAAACGCCGTGCAACGCCCGGATCGAGCCGTAGGCGGCCACGAGGTCCTTCACCACCAGTGCCTCTTCAGGCGGAGCGCAGGATTGCTCGGTGCCACGGTCGGCGGATGCGCAGACTTCAGTCGCCCGCTGACGGCCCGTGCCGAGGTAGGCCTTGATGACCGCCTCGTCGCACTTGACCGCCTCGGGGGTGCCCGAAGCTATGAGTCTGCCGTAGTTGAGAACGTTGACCCTGTCCGAGATGCCCATCACCAGACCGATGTCGTGCTCAACGAGGAGCACCGTGACCCCGGCCTCTCGGATGGCGACTATCTTCTTCACCAGGTCGACCCTCTCGGCCGCGTTCATGCCGGCCGCGGGCTCGTCCAGCATGAGCAAGCGGGGCTCGGACGCGAGTGCCCGGGCTATCTCCACCAGGCGCTGCTGGCCGTAGGGAAGACTCGCTGCCGGGGCCGCTGCCCGCTCGACCAGGCCGACGAGCGCCAGGACATCCATCGCCCGGGCGCGAGAGCGCTTCTCCTCGGCCCTCTGCCGCGGCAACCCCAAACAGCACGACCAGAAGCCCGAGCGCTCGTGCCGGTGGCAGCCCACCAGCACGTTCTCGAGCACGCTCATGTTCACGAAGATGCGCAGGTTCTGGAAGGTACGGGCCAGCCCGAGCCGCGCCACGTTGGCCGGGCTGAGCTTTGTCAGGTCGACGCCGCCGAAATGCATGCCTCCGCCCGTAAGCCGCTGCTGCCTGCTGATGGCGTTGAACAGCGTCGTCTTGCCGGCGCCGTTGGGACCTATCAGCGCGGTGATGCTCCCTTCTTGGACCTCAAGGGAGACCCCGTCGACGGCCTTGAGGCCACCGAAGGCCACGGAGCAGTCCTCCAGCCGCAGCAGGGGAGCGCCGGCCTTCTCTTGGGCGTCTGCGCGCTTGGTCAGTTGCTCTGCTGACGCTTGGCGCTCCAAGCGGGCATCACTCGGGACTGCTGCCTCTGCGGCGACCGAGGGCAGGCCTCTCTTCAGCAGCCGCCTTATCCAAGCACGCGTGGAGGGGATGATGCCCAGGAGGCCGGCGGGCAGGAACAGCAAGAACAGGATCAGAATCAGCGAGTAGGCCACCCCGCTGTACTTCTGCAGAGTGGTGAAGTAGTTGATCACCCAGGTCATGAGGATGGCCCCCAGGATGCCTCCCCAGATGTTCGCGGTCCCTCCGATCAGCCCCATGACGATAGGGAGTATCGAGGCGCTGAACATGAAGGAATAGGGGCTCACCGAGCCGGTGAAGAAGGCGAAAAGCCCTCCTGCGAAGCCACAGATTATCGCGCTGACCACGAAGGCAAGCAGCTTCCAGTTGGCGGTCTTGATGCCAAGGGTCGAAGAGGCGATCTCGCTCGTGGCGACCGCGCGCAGTGACCGGCCGAACCTGTACTTGAGCCCCCGCTCGACCAGCAGCAGGATGACGAGGGCGGGCACCCAGACCACGTAGTATTGTCTGAGGAAGCTGCCGACAGTGAGCCCAAAGATATTGAGCATGGGCACACCCGGGAAGCCGTTTATGCCACCGGTCAAGTCTCGGAGTTGGCTGACCAGGACGATGAATATCTGCCCCAGACCGATGGTGGCAAGCGCCAGATAGAAGTAGCGCAACTTGAGCACCGGACGCCCTATGATCACGGCGATGATGCCCGCGGCGCAGGCGCCGATGGCCAGGCTCGCCAAGGTGGGCACGCCCAGCTTGAGAGAGAGCAGCCCGGCTACGTACGCTCCCACCCCGTAGAAGGCGGAATGCCCGAAAGACAGCTGGCCGGCCTGTCCGAGAATGATGCCCACGGCGACGGTGAGCAGGGCGAACAACCCGGCAGTGGTCATGACGCTCATGGCGTAGAGGTTGTTGTAAGCGATAGGCCACACGAGAAGCACGATCACGAGCACCGCTTTGGCGACGGCCGAGTACCGCCCCCGCACCAGCGCCGCCGCGCGACGACCTGCCGAGGACACGGCCTTCATAGCTCACCTTCTGCCATCGTGGTGCCGAGGAGCCCCTGCGGCCGGAAGTACAGGATGAGGATCAGCAGCCCGAAGGCGATGGCGTCTTGGTAGCCGGCGGGCATGAAACCGGTACTGAGGGACTGGATGATCCCCAGGGTCAGACCGCCTATGACGGCGCCCCCGCTCGAGCCCCAGCCGCCCAAGATGGCTCCCACGAAGCCATTCAGGCCCCAGATGCCGCCGACGGTGTAGGTCATGGGTATCAAGGAGCCGATGGAGATACCGCCTATCGCCGCGATGGCGGACGAGATGGCGAAGGCGAGAATGACCATGCTGTTGGTAGAGATGCCTGACATACGCGCCGCGTTCGGGTTGGTGGCGGTGGCCGTCATCTGCTTGCCCACGCGGGTGCGAGAGCCAAGGAAGTAGAGCCCCACGAAGATCAGGAGCATGAGCCCGATCACCCACAGGTTCTGCGGAGCTATGGCGACCCCGCCGATCCACAGCATCTTGTCCCCCGTGAACGACGGCAGTCCCTTCGGGTCACCCCACTTGATCAGTACCAGAGCCTCGACCAGGAGGCTCAGGCCGACCGTGGCGAGGATCATGTTGACGAAGGAGGTCTTCATGAGCGGCTTCAGGACAAGCAGGTACATTCCGACTGCCACCACTACCACCGCCAGGATGGTAAGGATGGCGCTCGCCCAGTACGGAAGACCGCGCTCGGTCAGCAGGGAATACGCGAAGAAGGCTCCCACCATCACAAAGCTGCCTTGCGCCATGTTGACGATGTGCGAGGTGCGATAGATGGTGACGTAGCCCAGCCCTATCAGGGCGTAGATCGAACCCATGGTTATGCCGGTGACGATTAGCTGGAACCACGTTGCCACTTGTCGCCTCCCTTGGCTCTAATCCGTCGGGTTACCGGTACAACAACAGCCTCAAGGCACTTAGGGCCTGTTCAGTCTTCAACTGGGGGCGATCGAGGCCGGGCTCGAGTCGAGCCGCGTACCAGCCCCCTTGGACACCGTTGGTGATAGCTATGAAGATCTGGGCCAGCGCCGCCCCAGTGATGCCCGCCTGCGCCAGACCTGGCTGGCCGGCCACCACCGCATCGCACAACTCGTAGAGGCGGGTCAAGTACCGGCGGTATTCCTGCCTGGCCTGCAGGTCGGCGTCGCTGTCTAGGTCATCATCATCGCCATAGCCGACGGTCTCTTGAAAGCCAAAGGTGGTGAGCATGAAGTGCATCATGGGCTCGGTGGCGTGGTAGTTGTCCAACGACGCGCGCAGCACCTGCATGAGCACATTGCGCGGGTCCGGATCGTCCGCCGCCGCGGCCGTCGCCGCCTTGTCGAGACGCGCGTTGATCTCGGCCCAGCAAGAGGCGTACACGCATTGGAGCAGGTGGATCTTGCCGTGGTAGAACCTAAGCACGCCACTTTCGCTGGTACCTGCCCTTTTCGCGATCGCCCGGAGAGAGCTGTTGTGATATCCCCTCGCGAAGAAGACCTGCCGCGCCGCCTCAAGCACGCGCTGCGGAACATCTGACTTGGTCTCTACCGACACCCAGAACCTCCTGGCCGCACGTCTGGTAGTAGTGGCCACTACCAACAACGCGAACTGAACTTACCACCAGATGATGCCCCTGTCAAACAGGACTCGTGGACGCCGGCAAACGGCGAAGGACCGCCGCGGGCCGCAGGGCACCGCCTGCTACGCGGGCGCCACCCACTCCAAGGGGTGGACCACTACGACTCCGGGGATAGACGCGAAACCGGCATCGACCGTGAGTATCTCGCGTAGCCCCTGACGGCGCGCCACCGCGGCGTGCACCAGATCACGCGCGGAGACTCCAGCCCCTCCGCGCGCGCGCTCGCCCAGCCGTCGAGCTTCTTCAATATCGTCGGCGGTCACAGGCAGGATGCGCTTGACCGCGGCGGATATGGCGTCGAACGTCGTCTGGATGTCGCCCTGCCGGCCGATGCTCCGGTAGCGGTGAAGCACCTCCTGCAGGGTCTCGGCGCTGGTGACAAGCACCACCCTATCGGCCGCCCCGGCCCTCAGGACGCGGGCACACGGCTCTTTGAAGCGACTCTCGACGCCAACGGCGTACATGAAGATGGTCGTGTCGACGTACATGCCGGCCAGAGCTAGACGCGGACCCTAACGACCGCTCGGTGGCTCGGGCAGAGCGGCCACATCAGCGTCATAGCGGGCATCCAGTTCTCGGACGAGATCGGCCGGATCGTCAGGCACAGGCACGTCGAGCCTCAGCCCCCTCTCCAGCGCCTGCGAACGCCAGCACTCGTCGCCGCCCTGTAGTTCGCGCGCAATGGCTTCGCGCACCAGCTGGGCCACACTGACGTGGTCTGCTGCGGCCCTGAGTTCGAGCCGCTCGAAGGTCTGTCTGTCTAGACGTAGTTCCAATCTGGTGTCGAGTCTAGCCATGAGCCCTCACAATGTCCGTACAACCTTCGTACTACATTGTATACCGGTGACGGCTCAAGCGCTGGTTGACAGCCGCTCCAGCAGTTGGTTCAGCGACAGTCCCATGCCTTGTGCCATCCTCCTGAGAGTGCCTAGCCGTGGATCACTCTGGCCCGTCTCTATCCTGCTCAGCGACTCCTGGGCGACGCCACTGCGCCGCGACAACTCCAGTTGGCTGAGACTGGCGCTCTCCCTAACCGCGCGGATCCTCGCCCCGACCAGCCTGCGTTCGCCGGCGTCGGCGCGGCCAAGAACCGCACGGTACTGTTCGTCAAGAGCGGCCCTGAGACTCTCAGCGCTTACGTCGATCTCACGGCCCGTATCGTCGACTAGCACCACGGCCTCCCCCCCGTCACCCACATGCGCAGCATTCGGCTCAAACGCGAGCGCACGCGCGAAGGGGAGGCTCGTCCAAGGAACCGCTCTCTCGAGTCCGTCGCCGAACCGAACATAGAGCACGGCGTCGAGCGCGAGAAACTTCGCCTCGATCACTTTCGCGAACTCGGTATACGAGATGGTGCTCACTTCAGGGTCGGTCTGTGTGTTCACTGGACGCTCACTCCTTCTGTTCCGGGTAGCTGATGACCCGGGCCCATGCTTCAAGCAGTTCGTCTTGATGCTCGCGCAGGCAACGCCTAACCACTGGCGGCAGAGGCAGCCCCGGCGGCTTGGTGACTCTCAAGCTGACTAGATCGACCACGACCGTTCCCGCCTGATGCAATCCACTCACGTGACAATGCGGAGGACCGTGGTCCACCTCCCAGATCTCGATTCTGGCTCCACCGCAGTCCAGTCGAAGGAGAGTCACCGCTTCCTCACTATACGTCATATGATGTTTACGTCAAGCCGCATTCGCCGCCAACATGGTCCTGGAAAGCGCAGTGGCACGATGGGAATGCTGCCATTCGCGGAGGAGAAGGACATCAGACCAAAGACCTGCGGTGCTTCGCCCTGGCCCGCAGTACGGTGGGCAGGTTGTTGACGCGCCCCAGCGAGGGAGATAGGATGTACGTGTACACACAAGGAGCCCTCGGAATCGCTACGACCAGGATATTCAAGAACGGCAACTCCCAAGCCGTGCGCATCCCCGCCGAGCTGGCGTACGAACGGTCCGATCTGGACGTCGAGATCGAGCGCGTTGGTGACGAGCTACGTATCCGCCCCGCTCGTCGCTCGCTGGAGGGCGCGCTGGCCAAGTTCTGTCAGTTCTCGGACGACTTCATGGTCGCGGGCCGTGGGATGAACGTCGAAGCCGAGCGCGATCGGCTATGACACCGCGCTACCTTCTGGACACCAACATGTGCATCTATCTGATGAAGCACCAGCCCGCGGCGGCAGCGGCCCGTTTCGCCCAGTGCTTCGTGGGAGAAGTGGTGATGTCCGCAGTGACCATGGCCGAGCTCGAATATGGTGTCAGCTGTTCAGGCGAGAATGAACACCAGAACCGGAGCGCGCTAGACCAGCTGACACAGGACATCCAGCCGGTCCCCTTCGACCATGCTGCCGCGCGCGCCTACGGCCCTATCCGCCTAGCAACTCAGAGCAGGAACCGTGATGCTCTAGACAAGCTCATCGCCGCCCACGCCGTGGCACTCGACGTGACCCTGGTCACCAACAACGAGGCCGATTTTGCAGGCTACCCCGGTTTGAGGGTCGAGAACTGGGTGGCTTCGTAGATCTGAGCGGGGAGTGCGGCCTCTAAGCCTGGTCGGAGGGCTCAGCCGAAGTCCGGCCGCCCCGTGCGTAATGGCCGCCCCGAACGTCCCGCCGGTCGCGGCCGGCGGCTGCCCCGGTAGCTCATCAGGAGCCTCTCGGCCAGCCTGCCGCTCACCGTGCCGCGGCGGCCACGCTGCCGGCCCAGGTCGTTGCGGGTGATGGCCGCCGCGAGTGCCTTGGTCGCCAACCAGCGCAGCGGCTCGGGTGGCAGCGCCGACATAGGTGGGCCCACCATGCCTAGGGTGGCCCACTCTTCGCCGGTCTGGAGCACCAGCGCGGCCAGCGTCTTGCCCCCCAGCTTGGTGGGAGCCAGGCCGTGGCCGGAGAAGCCCAGGCCCGCGTGCACGTTGCCCTCCGCAGACGACACGAAGAAGGGGAGGAAGGCGGCGGTCACATCCAGAAGCCCCGTCCAAGCGTGGGTGAAGCGCACGTCCTTGAGCTGCGGCAGCATCCACAACAGTCCTTCCGCCGCGATCCGGGAACCGGCCGGCGAGGTGAGAGCCCGGCTGACCGGACGGCCGGACGCGCCGCTCACGCGGCCATCGAACACCAGGCCCACGCTGCCGCCCCCGATCGCCACCCGGCCATCGTCGGTGCGGCGCGCGTAGTAAAAGACGTTGCGGCTATCGCCCAGACCGGTGTGGCCGGTCCAGCCGATCTCCTCCAGCAGATGAGGCACCGGCTCGGTTATCACCATGGAATGCACCACCGGACACACGGCGTTGCGGAAGGCAGGCTGGCGGACGGCCCAGGCGCCGGTGGTGATGACTACCTGGTTGGCTCGCACCGTCCCTTCGGGAGTGAAGACACGCACCGGTGCGCCCGAACGGAGGCCCGTCATGGTCGTGCCCTCGAAGATGCGCACCCCGCGCTCCAAGAGGACACGCCGCAGCTCGCGGGCCAGCCGGCCCGGCTGCACGGTGGCCACATCGCCGCAGTAGAGACCGCCGCGCGCCAGCGGAACGTCGGCGATACCGCGCAGACCCTCAGCGTCGAGAATCCGCAGCTTGTCGCCCAAGCCGTGAGCGGCTAGGAAGTCCACCACCGCCCGGTCGGGCTCCGGCTGCCAGTCGGCGGCCCGCATGAAGACCATGCCCTCCTCGTGGAAGGCCACGTCGGCGTGATGTCGGGCACACCACTCCCGCAGTTCGCCGGTCTGCGCGGCCAGCGCCGACATGTAGCGCAGCCCTTGGGCCTCACCCAGTACCCGGCACAAGCCCAACGTGGTGGGCCAGCCCGGGTCGAAGACGCCCCCGTTGGCGCCGCTACCCCCGGCGCCGCAGATGTCGGCCTCCAGAAGGACTATCCGTAGCGAGGGGTCCCGTTCACCCAACTCGTAGGCCGTCCAGAGGCCGGAGAACCCGCCACCGACGATGCACACGTCGGCGCTGACGTCTCCAGAGAGCGGCGGGCACGGCGCGCCGGGGTCAAGGCGCAGCGCCTCCTGGAGCCAGTAACTGCGCGGCTGAAGCTGGTCTATCTGGGGTGCCTGGTCTGTGCGAGTCATACCGTACCGCCTTGCGTCCAGGTCACGGGTCTGCTTGCGCTTCCAACGTAGCACGGAGCACACCGTGGGCGGAAACGCCAGTACCAGGGAGACCCGACACTAGATCTCGTCAGCGAACAGCCGGTCGAGATCCGCCATCGGGAAGAACAGCTTCAGCCCGTCGTTGGGGAAGGGCAGAAAGTCGTGCCGCAGATAGAAGTCCCGGGCCTGCTCGTCCGTCGCGTCCACCCGCACCGCATAGGAGGCCACCTCCTTCGCAGCCTGCCAACTCCGATGAAGCGCGTCCATGAGAAGCAGTGAACCCAGACCCTCGCCTTGGCGCCGGCTGTCGACAGCGAGACGACCGACTAGAGTCGCGGGCAGCAGGCGGATACCGGGGCAGCTTCTTGGCGAGCAGTGCGGGTATCTCACCGAGACTGATGACCTGCTGAGAGAGTGTGTAGCACCCCAACACCACCGGGGCGTCTTGCAGCACTATAAACACAGCCGCCATGTGGCGCTTCGCGTCCTGACCCGCCCGTTCGCGCACGTACGCATCCAGGTCTGGAACGCCGCAAGAGAACCCACGCCGTTCGTGTCCGGGGGCCAGCGGCTCGATCTGGTACTTGGCACCCGAGCCACCTGCCAACTAGGACCCGACCCGCTCCCGATAGGTATCGCGAGCCACCTTGAGCCTCTCACTGGGCTCCCGGGGGCTCAGCAGAGCAGCGGCGAAAGCCTCCTGATCTTGCACGCAGAGCCTGAGCACCTCATGCTCCGTGACCGTCTGCACGGCCGAGTCTTGCACCGCCCGGCGCACGAATTCGGCCACCGACGCGCCCTGCGCCGCCGCGGCGCGGACCACCAGCGCCTTCTGCTCACGCGTGAGACGGATCTCCAGACGCGCCTCTCAACACAGGCGAGTGCGCTAGGCCGCGCCAGGTCGGTGCGTTTCACGCGATACTCAGGTCCACTTCCCGCTCTTCGGCACGTCAGGCGGCGTACGCCAGGGCCTGAGCGACATCTTCCTTGGCGAGGTGGGGGTAGGCGCCAAGTATCATCTCAGTGTCGTGCCCGGCAGAGACCAAGCCCACGATGGTACCGACGGTCACGCCAGTACCCTTGACGCAGGGCTTCCCCCCATCACGGTCGGGTCGGCGATGATGCGATGCATAAAATGCAACAGCTGGATCCGCCTTGGCTAACCCCTCGGGCGCTCCGGCAGATTCTGCACCTTCCACGCCATAACAGGATCGCGCCGCGCTCTATCGAGGACCTCCGGCCAATCTGCGAACAGAAGCTCGGGTCGATACACGGCATCCTCGGCAAGTGACCGTGCAAACTCCACCTCGGCGGGTGAACGCCTCTCTAGGGGGCTGAGCCAATGGCGAACGGCCTCGAGCATCAGCGAGTAATCGAGAGACTCGTCGGTCCTCAACATCGCCGCCAACGGCTCTGCCAACTCGGGCGGCAGCACCTGAAACCGCTTCAGAGCCTCCGTCGGGCTGCTCATGAGCGGAAATGCGTCAGCGGTGCAGATCGCCCTCAGCGCCACGGCGCGCGCCAGCGACTCGTTGAGGAGTCCGGGCGCCTGAAGCGACAGCCTATGTAGGTCGAACAGATCGCGCGCCGCGACTCGTTCCATGACGGCTTTGACCTTGCCGGCAGCGAGTTCGGCTATCTGCAGCACGGGGAAGCTCACCGGCGGAGCCGCGAACGGACACGGGAGCGACTCCGGTTCGAGAAGGGCTACGCGCGAGAGGTAGCTGACGTCGACCTTCACGTAGTTGCCCGGGTACTTGACTCGGTAGGTCTGCCCGCTGTGTTCTTGATTGGCGGCTTGCACGACGTAGCCCAGGCCGCCGACAACTTCGCGAAAGCGAGCGTCCACTTCTGGACGCATGACCCTCATGTCTGCCGCCTCCACCGCGCCCACGAACATAATGTCGATATCCACCGAGAGGCGAGGCAGCCTGTCGTGGAAGAGATTCAGCGCTGTGCCACCATGCAGGACGAACAACTCACCGAGAAACGGATCTTCGCGGAGGGCACTGAGCACCTCAAGAAGTCGTTCCACCTTATCGACCACAGAAGGGGCGAACCCTGTCGGCGAAGTGAGTAGGGGGCGTGTCACCCCCGTGCCCACTCCCTGTACGGCAGGCCCGCCGGCACGTACAGGCGCCATCTGGCCACGAATTCGACCGGCCGCGGGTCAGATGCCGGTAGTAGTCGATAGGTCCCTCTGCCGACCACTTTTCGCATCTCTTCCAAGACGGAGGCGTCGATGCGCCACTGGTCGGCAAACAGCTCCAGGCACCAGCCAGTCCGGACCACAACCGTGGGCGAGGACGCCAGACCGGCATACTCGGCGACCTTGTGGCCCGATAACGAGGTGAACCCGCCGAGGCTGTGCAGCAGTTCCTCGATACCGCCGGCCAGGGCCAAGTTGGAGACGCAGTCAACGAGCGTGCGCTCCTTGCTGCTCGCGGGCACGATGACCTCCCCCACCCGTACCCGGGCTACCCATTCACCGGACTGGACTGCGTGCGCGAAGTTGGGAGGCGGCACCCGACGGAACCGATACCCGCGCACCTCGAAGTCCGCCACCTTCTGAGCACAATTGAAGGACACAGTGCGGAAGGGCGTGTGGGCGACCCCGTGTGCCTCCAGCGCCGAGTGATGAGTGATGACCGTGTCAGAGGCGGTCTTCGCCGCAACGAGAAAGACATTCGGCACTCGATCGCGATAGACGCCCAGATTCGACGCATACAGCCCACGACGAATGCGGTAGGCCTGCCCTCGCCTCAGGGCGTTCTGCAGATTGCTGTAGCGCGTACGCTCGGTGACAGTCTCGTCCACAGTCGACAAGTACTCCTCCAGGGTGAAGACCTCATGCGATTCGAGATAGCGAAGCGCCGCGGATGATTTGGTGTCCATAGTAACCTCGATATACGTAACTCTTTACGTGTTACGAGCCTAGCACAACACCATTCGCAATGCACGCGGGTCTCCGAAGGCCTTCGCCAGCATCGCAGACTGCCAACCAAAGAGGCCTGCAACCTCAGTATGAGCTTGGCGCCTAGCGGTCTGGAGGCGTGCCCGCAGCCCGCCGGCGGCCGGTCAGGCGGGAGAGCAGCCCGCGATTCCCTGCAGCGTCAATCCCTGCCGGATGAGGTGCTGGCTCACGAGCAGTCGTGCGTACCGCTCGTCCCGCGAGAGGTCCGGCCAGTATCTGCGCGACTTGCTCACCTTGTAGGGCAGGCGTTTGGGCGAGGGCGCCATAGTACGACCAACGGCTTAGGATCGGGCGAGACACGGGGCCCTATGCTGCGAACGTGCGACCCAGACGCCGACTGACGAGATGCTTGAAGACCGATGACCATTGAGCTAGACTCCACGTCCAATACAGCCTCTTCCCCAAGCCAACATGCAGGGGAAGGGGCGCCTTCCTTTTCTGGACTCAGGCTGGTGCACGGCGCAGCCGTTCTCCTGGATGGCGGTTTCGTCCGCAAGCGCTTCGCCCACCTAACAGGTCGCCGAAAGACTGCGTCCGAGGTACTCCCCTTGGCTCTCAGTCTCCTGGATGCCCACACAGAGGATCTTTTCAGGGTCTACTTCTACGACTGCGCGCTCGCACGTCGCTAGGGTCGGTCAATCTAGCTTCGACAGCACGTCCTCCTCGTATTCGACTCTGCAGTCACCACTTGCCGAATAGGAACCTCCGGCAAGCACAGAGCCCCAGATGATGGTGCTTCCACTCTGGGTGAAGCCGCCCGTGCGGTTATAGAGCAATCCGTAGAAGGTGGCGGACCCGCTGAGGGTCGTCTGCTTGGCTGGACCAACCAGCAGGACCATCACGGGTCGGGCATGTCCATCCAAGCCATCGCCGCCCATGACCAGACTGCCGCCGGCCTTGAAGGCTCCTGCCGTCACTAAAAGGCTCGCGTACCACCGTCCTGAGCCCGAGAGACTGGTATTGCCGGCAACATACGTCGGCCCCCAGTAGCTGACGCCGCTGCCACCTACTGTCAGCTTTCCGCCCACCCGCAGTGACTCAAAGCTCACGGTCGGCGATCCGCTGATGGTCACGTTGCCGGTCACATAAACCGAGGCGAAGTCGTAGGTGCCAGAGCCGGAGATGGCGAGGTCACCGGACACCGTGATGGGTTGGGTAAGGGTCGCGCTACCGTTGCCGCCATAGCTCAGCCCGTTGTAGACAGTGCCGGCCTGCTGGGCCGCTTGGGAAGCAAGGGTGAGAGAGGTTACCAAGGAGTCCGGCATGAACTGCCCGAGAGGCGGTACCAGCGCCCCGTTCGCCTTGACGTATAGGACGGTATGGCTGAGGTCTGCGGAACCGCTTGTCTTCAGGCTGCCGTCAACGTACGAGGCGGCTGAGGGCTGTCCCGCCACGAGAGGGCTCTCGACCCTGCAAGAGCCGCTGAGGGTCGCGTCTGCGCCGCTGTAGAGAGCAACCCCTAGGAACGGAGTCTGAGCGGGCGCCGCCAACGCGAAGGGCGACAACGAGGTGACCAAGGCTTTGATCAGATGACCGGAGGAATCGACCGGCGGAAGGGTCACGTCCTTCCAGCCCCCGTCCTCGAAGTGCCAGATGGTGAGGTCCGCTTCGTTGACCCCGGGCGGCAACGCCAGCGGGTCGTATGGGAACGTGATGGTCACCTTTACCGTGAACGAGACCGTTCCAGGATCGATAGACCACCCGCCAGAGAGGAATTGGAAGTCCGGGGCCGGCTCACCGTTCTGTGGAGCAGGACCAACCGTGAGAGCACCCGGCACCGTCACTTCGTCGAAGGTGAGTGTAACGCCCCCGGCCTCGACCGTGACTCCCTGGCCCGCCGGCACCCAGACCACTTCGGCGCCTGTTCCATCGTCCACCGGCGCAGCACTTGTCTCCTCGGATAGGTCGCTCCAGAGATCGCCCGAGTACGGCTCCCAGTAGTGGGCGCGGAGAGCGTAGTAGTAGGTCACGCCGGGCGTAAGGTTGGTATCGACGTACGTGTTGAGGTCTCCTAGGTCGACCTGGTAGTCGTAGTCGCCGGGAGCGGTGCCGCGAAGCAATTGATAGCCTAGAGGCGAGAGACCGCTATCCCAGCTGAGGTCCAGAGCCCGCCCGTTGTCCGCGGGATGATCGCTCACGGCAAGACCGCTGGGCGGGGTGCTGAGCGGTCGGAGGCTGAAGTCCTTGCCGCCGGCGTCCCCCAGACTCAGGTCAAGCACTTCTGCGCCTGTGCCCTCAGGGTTGCCCTGTGTGGAGACGCCCCGGTACCACTGGTCGGCGTAGCCCTGTGTGTTCACACTCCTGATGACCAGATACTGCTCCGGAATCAATGCCTCAGTCGAGTAATCGCCTGTGCTGTCAGTCACGGCAACGCATATCCTATGAGGAACCGTGTCGAAGACCACCAAGACCACGCCGGCGATACCCTGGCCGCCGGATGCGTCGGTGACCCTTCCGAAGATGCGGTTTCCTAGTACCAGGGCGAAGTCGGCCACGGCTCCGCTGTCTGGGGTAATGTCGATGCGAGTCGCGCCGGCACCATCGAAGTCATGAATGCCGCCGTACCACTCATTGACGTAGCCCTGCTCGTTCCACGCCCTTGCCACGTAGGACCCTGGCAGCAGCCCTTGGGTCGAATACCGGCCATCGCTGTCGGTCGAGATCGCTTCGACTAACTTTCTGTCTGTCGCGTCGTAGAGCGCTACGTTGACGTCGGAGATCGGCTGAGTGGTAAGGGCGTCGGTGACCCGCCCGGAGATGACCTGTCCCCGGGTCAGGGCGAAGTTGATTCCGGTGATGTCGGCGTCGCCGAGCGTGAGCGCGGCTACCTGTGTGCCCTCAGGGTCAGTCTGGCAGACGGCACCCGAGTGCCATCGGTTTATGTATCCCTGACCGTCCCCAGTCCGCACCTTGTAGGACCCTGGAGGCAACGCCTGGGTCGAGTACCGGGCATCGCTGTCGGCCGAGAACGCTTCGACCAACTTCATGTCGGTCGCGTCGTAGAGCGCTATGGTCACGTCGGGTATCGGGAGAGTGGTAAGGGCGTCGGTGACCCTGCCGGAGATACTGCATCCCCGGGTGAGAGCGAAGTCGATGCCGGCCTGATTGCCTTGGGTGACATCCGCCGGCAGGGCCTGGTTGATGTAGCCTTGTTCCACGCAGGTGCGTACGTCGTACTGGAGGGGAAGCAGCCCGCTGATCGTGTAGTCGCCGTTCGAGTCGGTCAAGCCTCCGACTCCCCTCGACCACCTGCCGTCCGCGTCACACAACTGCAGATCCACGTTTGCTATGGGGTCGCCTGTGTCGGCGTCCACGATGTTTCCGGTGATACTGCGTCCCAGCTGTAGAGCGAATTCGACGCCGGTCTGGTCGCCCGAGGTGATATCCACCGGTGTCACCCCTTGCCCCCAGGGGTGATACTGCATGTCAAGGCCATCGGACCACTCGCCTACGTAGTCGTTAGCGCTGGCGAACACTTTGTAGAACCCGGGAGCCAGACCGGATATAACGAAGTAGCCCTCGCTATTGGGGAAATATTGAATTCCCGAGTCCTTGCCTGTCGTCGGATCGCAGACTCTGAGATATACGTTGGCTGTGTTGGAAATGGCGTTGCCTGTGTCGACGTCCACTATTCTTCCGGAGATGCTGTAGGTCTCCTCCGCCAGCGCAGAGCCGGAAAGGAGAACAAAGAGCGCGGTCGCCAGCAGGGCGATCGCCACCCAGCCGCTCAGACTTAGTCTGCCCGATTTGTATGTGCGTTTCGTGTTCAAGCCCCACCCCTTTTCGCTATGAAACACTCGTTGCCGCCGCCCTCTCGAAGGCACCCCCGCCCGTTGCAGGCGATAGCCCAGGACTACCCGTTGGAACTGAGCAGTGTGGTCGCTCGAAACGCGGACTACCAGAGCCACCTCGAGCGGAAAGAGTTGGATTGCGGCATACAACGACGCGCCGCGAGTTGCGGAGGAGATGCGACAAGACGTAGCCGGGACCAAGGAACAACCGCGTGCGCATGGTCGCCGTGACCTTCTTCTCGGGACACAATCGGGCGCGGTACCATCGATGGCCCCGGTCGGCCCGGCCGTCCCGTTACGTATTCCTGATTCTACGCTTCTGTATACGGAAGTAAAGCATCATGAGTTGTGCCGAGCTAGCGCTCAGTCCAGATGAGGCGAGCGACTGGGGGCCCCGCCCCAACTGTCATTCAACTGCCAGCGGCCCGGCTGCGCCGGGCGCGGGCAGCGGCAGGTCGAGGCCATCGATTCCCTGCAGCGTCGATCCCTCCAGGATGAGGTGTCGACTCACGAGCAGTCGTTCGTACCGCTCGTCCCGCGAGAGGCCCGGCCAGTATTTGCGCGACTTGCTCACCTTGTAGGGCAGGCGCTCGGGCGCCATCGTACAACCAACGGCTGAGGGGCGTGCACGGCGCGGGGCCGTATGCTGCGGGCACACATTCGCCAACCTTGAAAGTGGATGGACCCAGAGCTACACTCCAAGCACATACCAGCCTCTTCCCCGCACCTACATACAGGGGAAGAGGGCTTTTCTTTTTGCAGGCCTATCGCGGCCAAACAGACGGCCGTACTCCTCGACGGCGGATTCGTTCGCAAGCGCCTCTCGCAGAGGAGCGGGCGCAAGCTGGCCGCATCCGACGTCGGGCAATTGGCTCAGGGATTGCTCGACTCACGAACCGAAGAGCTGTTCAGAATCTACTTCTACGACTGCGCCCCCTCGGACGTTACTACCACCCACCCGGTGACAGGCAAGCCGCTGGATCTGAAGACCACGCGGGCCTTCCGCGAGAATACGAGCTTCCAGGACGCCCTGGCCCGCACCGAACAAGTGGCCTTTCGCGGAGGAGAGTTGGTGTTCAGAGGATGGCGACTCACTTCGACCGCGACGCTCGACCTCATACGCAACGGTCCACGAGCCCTGAGCGACTCTGACGTCCAGATGAATCTCACCCAGAAGGGCATAGACATGGAGATAGGACTAGACGTCGCCTGGCTCGCGATCCGGCGCATAGTCGACCGCATAGTGCTCTGCACCGGTGACCGCGACTTCGTGCCTGCCATGAAGTTGGCCCGGCGAGAGGGAGTACAGGTGGTACTGGCGACCCTGGGGGCCACCGTGCATGCCGCGCTGCTCGAACATACCGACTTCGTGCGACGCGCTGAACCCCCGCCCACATGTAACCCAGCGGGCGAGCAGGCCCCCCGCTAGAAGTCGAAGAAGGCTATGGCTCGCTTGACCGGGGGTTCAGTGGCCATGAATCAGGCCTAGAAAAGCAATACCCCGCCGGAGGCCTTGCGGCGTGTCCAACGGGGAGGAAGTGCCCGGATTATGCCCAACCTTGGATCTTGTGTCAATCATGTGTGCGGTGCGTCTGAACACTGAGGCACTCTCGCACGACACTCCCGGGCTGGGTATCCGACCTTGGTTTGAGCGTGGTCGCCGGCGCCCCATGCCGGTGGCGTCGCGACAGGTTTCGTGACATGGTGGCACCTATGAGTACCGACACTCCTGCCACCGACCCCTGCCTGCGGCTGCGGCTCCCGCTGTATCCCAGCCAGTTCCTCATCGCGATGGCCATCGTCTCCATCGGACCGCTACTGCATCCCATCATGCGCGATCTGGGGATACCTCTCAGCCGAGGGGGATTGGTCAGCGCGGGGCTGTTCCTGGGGAACGCCTCGGCCGTCGTGGTGCTTAACACCGTCCTGGCTCGGCTGCACCCCAAGACCGTCCTTCTGGGGGGGACCCTGCTCCAGGCGGCTGCGCTGGTCACGGCCGGCCTCGCTTCGCGCAACCTGTGGTCGCTGTTCGTGGCCTACATGTTCATCGGGTTCGCCGGAGCGCTCATGAACACCACCTGCTGGCTATGGATCTCCGCCCACATGGTCCAGAACCGCGCGGCGGCGGCCCTGCGGATGATCCTGTTCTTCGCCCTAGGCATGATGTCCGTCCCCTTGATCCTAGGCCTCGCGCTGGACGCGGGCGCTTCCTGGCGCTGGATACTCGTGGCGGAGGGCGGCATGTCCCTGGTGTCCGGGCTGGCCCTGATCTTCCTGCCCCTGCTGGACGTGCCCGGACGCCAGAACGTCCGCCTCACCCAGTTCCGGCAGGTGATCGCCTGCAATCCCAAGCTGCTACTGGGCATAGTGATAGCCGGGTTCACCTATGTGGGGGCGGAGATGACCATCAACGTCTGGCTGCCCAAGTTCCAGTTGGACGTCTTCGCGGTCAGCGACACCCGGGCCGGCCTGGCGGTGACCCTCTTCTGGGTCGGGCTGATCGCGGGCCGGTTGGCGGTCATACGGTTGACCCGGCGCTTCTCTCCCGCGCGGCTGCTGCTGGTCTGCGCCTGCACGCTCGCGGTGTTCGTGGTGGCGCTCGCGTTCGCTCCGTCGCAGAGCGCGGCCCTGGTCCTCTCGGTGGGCGCCGGTCTGGGGGCCTCCGCCTCGTACGGACTGATAGGCAGCTACGCCGGCCGCTTCCCGGGGTGGCAGTCGGCGGTGGCTTCATCTCTGTTCATACTCTCCGGCACGGTGGGCTGCATCGCCTTCCCCTACCTCCTGGGCCCGTTGGCCAGCGCGGCAGGCTTCCGAGTCGCTCTGGCGGTCTTGGCCGTGCCCGTGCTGGTGTATGGGGCGGCCTCGCTGCTGATACACAAGAGCGCACGGTAGGCTACGCGCGGGGCGAGGCGCCTGACGGGTTGCCGCGCGAGACGCGGTCCGCTAGGGGCGGAGGCGAGGCGTCGCTGCGGTTGGAGAGAGCCTATGGAGAACGCCGCGCTTTTTCTGTACGTGATTCTGTACAGAATTATGTACATCAAAGCCGCGGTGTTTTTCACAGGCGGTTTGGGAAGACACGCATGCCATTGGTCCCGAGGCCGCGGCCCCGACTGAGGCACCGCGCGGAGCGAGGCTGGGAGTCGGTGGGCGCCATCGCACAACCAAGGGCTGAGGGGCGCGGACGGCGCGGGGCCGTATGCTGCGGGCACACATTCGCCAACCTTGAAAGTGGATGGACCCAGAGCTACACTCCAACCACATACCAGCCTCTTCCCCGCACCTACATACAGGGGAAGAGGGCTTTTCTATTTGCGGACCTATCGCAGTGAAGAAGACAGCCGTACTCCTCGACGGCGGGTTCGTCCGCAAGCGCTTCTCGCAGAAGACCGGGCGCAAGCTGGCCGCATCCGATGTCGGGCAATTGGCTCAGGGATTGCTCGACTCACGAACCGAAGAGCTGTTCAGGATCTACTTCTACGACTGCGCCCCCTCGGTGCAACCGTGCATGCCACGCTCCTCGAACACGCGGACTTTGTGCGGCGTGTTGAGCCGGTTGTCCTGATGATTGACAGGTGACTATAATCGTGGTCATGGATAAGACACTGCCCTTGGCGAATGTGAAGGCCCACCTCTCGGAGATAGTCGACGGGGTGGAGTCCGGCCACGATAGGGTGATACTCACACGGAACGGACGACCGGCGGCCGTCATCCTCAGTCCGGGCGACCTGGAAGCACTCGAGGAGACACTCGACCTGCTCTCGCGGCCCGACGCGCTCGCGGAGATACAGAGGGCGCGGGAAGAGCTCGACTCGGGCGACTTTCTGACAGCAGCCGATTTGCGCCGGCGCTTCCTGCAATCGTAGCCGCCAGTCTGGCCGCACGCTGACCCATGGCCGGGTATGAACTCCGAGTAGCTCCCAGCGCCGCCCGAGCTCTGGGCCGGCTGCCCGAAGCAGTGGCCGCGGCGGTGGTGGAGTTCCTCACCGGCCCACTGCTTAGCGATCCAAGGCGCGTGGGGAAACCTTTGGCGCGCCAACTCGCAGGGTACTGGTCGGCCCGGCGCGGAGCCTACCGCGTCATCTGCGCCATCGAAGAGGCGGCGGTCAAGACCGAGGGTCTTGTGTTGGTGGTCCGCATCGAACATCGGGCCGACGTGTACCGGCCGCTGTAGGCAAAGCGAGAGCTCGCTCGAGGCCACCATCCGCCAGGGGGCGGCTAGGAGGCGACCTCTACGGGTCGCCGAGCAGACACCAGCGCAACTACCGGCAGACCCATCGATCCAGCCACTTTCTCCAGAGTGTCCAGCGACGGCATGTGTCTACCTGTCTCCAGGCGAGAAAGATTGGGGATTCTGATGCCCGTGCGCACGCTGAGATCTTTGAGTGTCCAGTGCCGTTTCGCGCGCTCCGCGCGAATACGTTCACCTATCTCCCTGCGGTCGACACCGGCCGCTGCAACGGCGTCGCCGTGCTTGTAGAAGCGGTAGTCGGGGTCGGCATGATATAGGACGACATCCCACGGCACCTCCAGGCGATTGCCTGACTGTTGCCTGATGACGGCTGCGTAGCCATCGGAGCAGACGGACACATCCGTCACCACGCTGGCATCGGCCCCTGCCAGGTCGGCCACCGGCAATGCGTACATCCGACCGCTCACAAATCTGACCACCAAAGTCGCCATGGACTCGACGTAGGCAACGCCCGCCAGACGGGTGTCGAACGTGCTGGGATTGTCTGACGTGGCGCTCATTTGTGCTCCTCTCCGTTCAGGTATCCGGCCTCGCTCAAAGCCCGAAGCAGCCTACCAGTGACCGGGAACGAGTCGAGGGGACGCTGGTGCTCGATGTCCCAGCGCCCGACTTCGCGTCCCCTCCAGAACACGTGGACGTGAAGCGGCCCGTGGTCTCCGACGTACCAGCGGAACACGAATCCCCTGACCTTCTTTTCACCCACATCTGTGACCTCACGAGTTTATCATGTGTGATAACTGCTGTTGACGTTGTAGCGGCCCTCCTTCTCCGCAGGCCCAGTCTAGAGACTTCAGCACATCACGCGGTAGGCCCTTGGATGGAGATGGCAATGACTCCACGGACGCGGAGACCGCCCTTCCTTCATGACGCGAATCGTTAATCTGATATCGTGAGTGCGACCATGCACCACAAGAGGAGGGTGACCCGGTGAGAGCTCGTATTCGACCGCTGTGCTCAGCGCTCTGCGTCTTCGCGGTACTGGTGGGGGGACTCTTTGTGGCCGGGTGCGGAGGCCCGTCTGTCCCCGACCCCCTAGCCTTCCCTGTGGACGACTACAGGGTGGTGACCAAGCCCATGCAGACGGCCACCGGCGAGGTGCAGGTCACGTTTCGCCTCTACGAAGGCATCACCTACGTGACTGACCCGGTGGATCCCACCTACCAGAACCTGAACGTGTGCGTCCCGGTAGAGGTGGGTGGAGTCAAGGTCGACGCCACCGAGGCCCCCATCCTTTTGGTGGTCGGAGTAGCCGGGTATTTCTCCTGCAAGGTCGAGGGCACCGGCGACGTGCTGGCGGTCAACGGTAGCTACGCCTTGGCCAAGGGTTTTGTGGTGGTCTCGGCGGCCTCTCGTGGCAGCGACAACGTGGCCGCGGACGGCACCTACTATGGCAAGGCCCCGGCTGCGATAGTGGACCTCAAGGCCGCGGTGAGGTATCTGCACCACAACGACAAGGCGATGCCCGGGAACGCCGACTGGATAGTCTCGACGGGCAGTAGCGCGGGCGGCGCGCTCTCCGCGCTTCTGGGCGTGTCTGGTGACAGCCCTCTGTACTACTCGTACTTGCAGGAGCTCGGCGCGGCCGAGGCCAGCGACGCCATCTTTGCCAGCGCATGTTTCTGCCCCGTCGGCGATCTAGACCATGCCGACATGGCCTACGAGTGGATGTTCGGCGCCATGCCCCAGAAGACCGGGCTGGTGGACCAAGCCCTCTCAGCGGGACTCAAGGACGACTTTGTCGTCTACCAGGCCTCTCTCGGTCTGGAGGGCAAGGACGGCTTCGGCGCCCTGACCGCGGACAACTACGACGACTACCTGTTGCAGGCCTACCTCGCTCCGGCCGCCACCAACTATCTCGCCGGTCTGCCCGACGACAAGCGGGCCCAGTACCTGGCGGACAACCCCTGGATCACGTGGGCCGGCGGCACGGCGTCATTCACGTGGGCCGACTACCTGGACCACTTCCAGACGGTGGTGGCGGGCAGGAAGGACGGTCTCCCGGCCTTCGACAACTTCGCTGCCGATAGCTACGCCAATCTGCTCTTCGGCGATGAGACCAACAACGGCAGGAACTTCACCGACTACAGCCTGCGGCACGTCACCGGCGACCCGAGCGCCCAGGTCGACAGCGAGCTCAAGACCATAGTGGACCTCATGAACCCTATGTACTTCCTGGGCCAGGACGGAGCCGGCTGTGCCGACAACTGGTGGATCCGTCACGGTACCTGCGATGCCTTCACCTCGCTCACCGTGATATCGAATCTGGCCGTGAGCCTCGAGAACCGCGACAAGAACGTGAACGCCCTCATGTACTGGGATGCCCGGCACGGCGCGAACCTGGAACCGGCCGCCTTTGTCGACTGGGTCGGAGAGCTGACCGGCTACGGCATGTAAGGGTCGTCAGGAGCTAGGCGCGCACCCGGTCGCTTCGCTACCCCTTCGCATCCGAGGCCACCAGACCGTCCAGCTCCACGGCCAGTTCCTGCAACCGCTCGGCCTCCTGCTCCACTTGGCGGGTGCCGGCCGTCGCCTGTCTGCTTGCTTCGTCGATGCTGTGGATGGCCACGGATATCTGCTCCAAGCCGACCAGCTGTTGCTGGCTGGAGGCGGTGACTTGGGTGGATGAGTTGGAGCTCTCCTGTGCGCCCTCGGCCAGACGGCGGATGACCTCGCTCGCCTCCAACGACCGCTGACGGCCGGCGTCTATGGTCTGGCGGCCGCGCCCGGCCGCTTCGACCGCCATTTGACCGGCCCTCTCTATCTCGCTCAAGACGGTGCGCGCTTGGACGACGGCCTGCTTGGATTGTCCGGCGAGACTCTTCACCTCTTGGGCGACCACAGTGAAGCCCCTGCCGTATTCGCCGGCCTTGGCCGCCTCTATGGAGGCGTTCACCGCCAGCAGATTCGACTGTTCGGCCAGGTCGTTGACCAGGGTGACTATCTCGCCCACGGCCTTGGCCTGCTCGCTCAGCCTGTTGATGGTCTGCGACACGAGATCCATGTCTCCCTGCATCTTCTCGATGTCGGAGGCGGTCTCTTCCACCAGCAATACCGAGGAGCCCAATTCCTGCGCGGCTGCTCCCGCACCCTGAGCCACCGAAGAGGCCTTCTCGTGCGACAGCATGGCCGTCTGCTTGACCTCTTCTACGGTGACGGTGGTCTCGTTGGTGGAGGCTGCGATCTGAGCGCTGCCGGCAGCTACTTGTGAAGCGGTAGCCATGAGCTCCGCCACCGAGGTGCCCAGGCTGGTGACGGCCGCCTTGAGTCTGCCCACCAGGGCGTGAGTAAGCCGCCAGGTCAGAAACACCCCCAACAGGACACCTACCGCGGTGAACACCCCCAACACCATGGTCCCCACTGTGCGATCCAACCCGCCGTTGAGCCAGCCGATGGCGACGGCGCCTACCACCAGCACATCCAGCACCATGAGGGCATACCCGATGATCAGCCGGCGCCGGACCCCTACCTTCTCTCCGAACCAGGCCATGTAGACCTCCCGAGAAGCACCGCCACCCCCGTGGCCGGTGGTCGCTTGCTGACGTTCGTAATACGAACATATATCGGCTGCTTGCCCGGAATGGATTACTCTTTGAGCGGGGACCCAGAGCCGCGCGCGGACTCGCTACGATTTGGCTTCTGAACTTGAACCTATGAGGCTCTTCAGCTCCAGGGCGAGTTCCTGCAGGTGCTGTACTTCCTGCTCTACCTGGCGGGTGCCTGATGTCGATTGTCTGCTGGCCTCGTCGATGCTGTGTATGGCTTGGGCTATCTGCTCCAAGCCGGCCAGTTGCTGCCGGCCGGACGCGGAGATCTGCACGTAGCGCTCAGAGTTGCCAGTCGCGCCATCCGCCATCTTCTGGAGGACTTCGCCCGACGCCTCGGACTGTTGTCTACCTGCCTCGAAGGCCTCGCGGCCCTGCGCAACGGCCTGCACCGCCTTCAGGCTGGCCTTCTGGATCTCGCTGAGCACGGTGCGCACCTGGGCCACGGCCTGCTTGGACTGCTCCGCCAGGTTCTTGACCTCTTGCGCTACCACGGTGAAACCTTTCCCATACTCCCCGGCGTTGGCCGCTTCGATGGACGCGTTCACCGACAACAGGTTGGACTGCTCGGCCAAGTCGTTCACCGAGGCGATGATGTCGCCCGCGGCTTGGGCCTGCTCGCTCAGACGGCTGATGGTCTCGAACAACACGTCCATCTCGGCCTGCATCCGCTCCATGCCGGCGACAGTCTCATCTACTATCACCAGTCCGGTCTCGGCCCTCTTGACGGCACCTTGAGCGCTTTCCGCTGCCTCCGCGGCCTTCTCGTTCGCCAGAATGGCGGTCTGCTTGACTTCCTCCACGGTGACGTTGGTCTCGTTGGTCGAGGCCGCGGTCTGTGCGGCGCCCGCGGCCACCCGAGAGGCGGTCGCCATGAGCTCTGCCACCGAGGTACTCAGACCGGCTACGGCCGCCTTGAGTCTGATTATTAGGCTGGTGGAGAGCCGCCAAGTGAGAAACACGCCCAAGGCGATGCCGATCGCCGCGAACACTCCCACCACTATGCTCCCGACCAAGGAATCGAGTCCGCGATTCAACCAGAGTATGGCAACCACGGAGATGATGATCACATCGAGCACCATCAGGCCGTAACCTACGACCAACCGACGTTGAACAGCCATCTTGTCGCCGAACCAGGCCACTCCGACCTCCCTAGGTTGTCGCTCGTGACCCCCCCGTACTAGAAAGCACTATCGGCCTTTCGGCGGCAATCCATTACAGGCATGACAGAGTGGCCCGGGGGGAACGCCACCCCGGGCCACGTCAGCGTCAGACTGCGTACTGCGTCGGGCTAGTCCTCCAGAGTGAGCCCTTGCGCGATCTTCAGCAGCTCTGCGACCGGCAGGTTTGTGATGATCTCTACCCTGGTGCCGCCCACGTCCCAGGTGAGCGAATTGGCGTTGTCGTAGGCCACCGAGGGAAGCAGGGGGCCGTCTCCAGGCACCGCCCCGGTGGATGGCTCCGCCAGGCCAGACTCCCCCGTCACTACAGACGGAGCGGCACCAGACGACGGAGCGTCGCCGCTTGGAGCGGGCGCGGCCGGCGGGCCGTCGTACGCCCCCGAGAGTCCGGTCCGCAGCACGGCCGGCAGGCCGTTGACCTCAGCCGCCTCTCCCGCGGGGAGAGTCTGGCTGGTGTCGGTGGTGGCCTTCACGACCAGGAACAGGTCGCCGTTCTGGTACATAGCCTGCTGTTCCCGCTGCGCTGCCTCTCCCTGTGCAGGGTCGGATACCGAGCCGACCACGTAGGCGGGCTTCTGCTCGAAGCCATCGGGCAGGTACCCAAGCTGCAGGCCGCCGTCGGCGTCGATCCTGAAGACTTTGGCGAGGAAATCACCCGCAGCCGCGCGGGTCGTGGGCACTGCCGCTATGATGCCCGCGGCCAACACGACGGCCCCGGCGGTCGCCAGCGCGATCCTCCATCTAAGCTTCATACTATGGTCTCCTTGTCGTTCTGGTTGTGCTTGCCTTGCGAGTCTCGCCTGCAGGTGCACCAGCGCCTGCGGGGAGGGGGCCACTTGGGCGGCCCTGGTCTTGAGGAGACTTGTCACCCTCTGCCGGCTGGAGCTCAGGGTGGACAACTCCCGTTCACAAGAGGCACATCCGGCCAGATGCGCCTGGATCAGGTCGTGTTCCGACGGCGTGACCTCGCCGTCCAGGTAGGCGGAAAGCGCTCTAGTGACTTCACGGCATCTCATCTCTGCACCTCCGCAGCGGACCGAGCTAGGTAAGGAAAATCGCACTCCAAGTCGTCGCGCATGAGGCGCAACGCCAGATTCAGTCGGGACTTCACAGTCCCCAGAGGCAGGTCGGTAATCTGAGCTATCTCGGCATACGACAAGTCCAAGTAGTGGCGCAGCACCACCGCCAGCCGCAGCTTTGTGCTCAGCTTTTCGAGAGCACGGCGGACACAGTCGTCCTGGGCAAGGTCGTCGGCAAGCGGTCTGCTGTCGTCCGCCGGCTCGTCCGTAAGGTCCTCGAGACTCTGGGCGCCGGGGCGGCGCCTCCGCCAGTTGAGGCAGAGATTGACGGTGATGCGGTAGAGCCAGGTGCTAAACGCGCCCCTCTTCGGATCGTATGTCTCCAGCGACCGATGTACTTGTAGAAAGACCTCCTGCAGAAGGTCATCGGCCTCAGCTGTGGACCCCAAGGTCAGGTACACGGTCCGGTAGACAAGATTCTTGTACTGCTCGAAGAGCAGGCCGAAGGCTTCATCGTCTCCAGCCTGACAGCGGCGTATGAGGACCAGATCCAAGTCGGCTCCTGTGTCGCGACGGGCTCCGCCCGCTTCTATGGTTCGTCTACAGTACACAGCTGGTGCCGAGAAAGTTCACTTTGCAGGCTGCGCTAGCGGCGCGCCCATCAGAGCCAGTATGTGGTAGTCGCCGAGCCCCTATACTCCCTGGCGATGACACAGATATGGATGAACAACGTCTCGGTCAGCCTCGGCGGGCCGCTGCTGCTCGAAGGGGCTTCGCTGCCCATCGAGGCCGGCGAGCGCATAGGCCTCTTGGGTCGCAATGGGGCGGGCAAGTCCACCCTGCTCAAGCTGCTGCACGGCGACCTCCCCCCGGATGCGGGCGAGATAGTGAGGGGCCCCGAGGTGCGGGTCTCGCTGCTGCCTCAGGAGGTGCCCGAGGCTCTGCCAGGCACGGTGTACGACATCGTGGCGTCCGGCGGCCAGGGGCATCTGGACCTGTTGCACCAGTATCACGAACTGACCATGCGGCTGGCCCACGGCGGCGGCGCGGGCGCGGGCGGCCCGAGCGCGGGCGGCGCGGGCGCGGGCGGCGCGGGCGCGGGCGGCGCGGGCGCGGGCGGCGCCGGGCTGCTCAAGGAGCTGGAGCGGGTGCAGCACAGGCTGGAGACTTCCGGAGCCTGGCACTTCCATCAGCAGGTGGAACAGGTCATATCCCTCACCAATCTGGACGAGGACGCGGAGTTCGGAACGCTCTCGGCCGGACTCAAGCGCCGGGTGCTCCTGGCCAGGGCCCTGGCCAACGAACCCGACGTTCTGCTGCTGGACGAACCCACCAACCACCTGGATATCGACGCCATCATCTGGCTGGAGGACTTCCTGCTCAAGTTCGCTGGAACCCTGGTGTTCGTCACCCACGACCGCGCCTTCTTGCAGCGCGTGGCCACGCGGATAGTGGAGATAGACCGAGGCCGCCTGCTCAGCTTCGACTGCGGCTATGCCGCCTACCTGGAGCGCCGGCAGGCCATGTTCGATGCCGAGGAGAAGGGTTGGCAAGACTTCGACAAGAAGCTGGCCAAAGAAGAGGTGTGGATACGCCAGGGCATCAAGGCCCGCCGCACCCGCAACGAGGGCCGGGTCCGGGCGCTGGAACAGCTGCGGCTGGAGCGACAGGCTCGTCGCGAGCGCATGGGCGACGTGCAGATGGCAATAGTGGAGGCGAGCCGCAGCGGACGCCTGGTGGTGGGCGCCGAGAAGATCTCATTCGCCTACGGCGCGAGGCCCGGCATCGCGCGCGCCGCGGAGCGCGCGGCCGCAGACGCGGCGCCCGGGACCACGCCCGACGCGGGCGGCGGCGCGAGGCCCGGGACGGCGCCCGCCCCCATCGTGAAGGACTTCAGCACCACGATAATCCGCAAGGATAGGGTAGGCATACTGGGCCCCAACGGCTCGGGCAAGACCACGCTGCTCAAGCTCCTGTTGGGCGAGCTGGAGCCCCAGAGCGGCCGGGTGCGGCTGGGCGCGAACCTGCAGATAGCCTACTTCGACCAGTTGCGGGCCGAGTTGGACGAAGAGCGCTCGCTGCGCGACAGCATCGCCGACGGCGGCGACACCGTGAAGGCGGCGGGCGCCTCGCGGCACGTGGTGGGATATCTGCAGGACTGGCTCTTCTCCCCCGACCAGATACAAGCCCCGGTGCGCCAGCTCTCCGGCGGCGAGCGCAACCGCCTGCTGCTGGCCAGGCTGTTCAGCGCGCCCTCTAACGTCCTGGTTCTGGACGAGCCCACCAACGATCTGGACGCCGAGACCCTGGCCCTGCTGGAGGAGCGCCTGCTGACCTACAGCGGCACCATCCTGCTGGTGAGCCACGACCGGGCCTTCTTGAACAACGTGGTGACGTCGACGATCGTCTTTGAGGGCGACGGGCGCCTGCGCGAGTATGTGGGCGGATACGACGACTGGCTGCGCCAACGCAAGGCCCGGCGCGGGGCCACGGCTGGAGCCACGGCTGGAGCCGCGGCGGCCGGTGAAGGCTCGTCGATGCCTTTCAAGAAGACATGTGCAGAACGCAGCGCTCTTTCTGTACGGAGTTCTGTACGGAGTTCTGTACAGAGTTCTGTGCGTGGAAAGAGCGGCGTTTCCCACAGTGTTTCTACAGACATGCCGACAAGCGCTCCCGCAGGCTCGGCGCGCGCATCTACTGGGGCCGCGACGCCGCCGAAGCGCAAGCTCTCATACAAAGAGACCAAGGAGCTGGAAGCCCTGCCCCAGACGATCGAGGCGCTGGAGGCCGAACGCGACGGGCTCGCCACCACGCTCAGTTCGTCGGAGTTCTACGCCGCCAACGACTCAGCTCAGGTGGCGGCAGCCCATGCCCAGTTGGCGGCGTTGGAGCAGGGGCTGGCTGAGGCCTTTGAACGGTGGGCGGAGCTGGAGGCGCTGGGGGGCTAACACGCCTAGTCCTGTCCACCCCATGGGCTATGCGGTCTAGGCGCCCGTCACTCGGCGTCGCGCAGAGCCAGCCATAGATTGTGCCGGTTGAAGTTCTGACCCCGCATGAGGGTGGCGGCGCGGAACATCCGGGCAGAGACCCACAGCACCACCAATGAGGTCGCCAGCGCGCCCGCCAGAGCCGCCGCGATCTGCCAGGCGGCCATCTCGCCACCGGCGCTGATGCGCAGTAGAACCCCGGTCGGAGCGACCAAGGGTATGTACGAGACCAACTCGGCAGCCAGTCCGTCCGGATTCATCATCAGCGCCCCCGAGAACCAGAAGGGCACGAAACTGAGCACGGGTATCCAGCCCCCTATCCGCCCGGCCTCACGGCTGGAAGGTGCGATGGCGCCAAAGAAGACCGCCAGGGTGGCGGCGACGAGGTAGCCCGCTATGAAGCAGACGATGATGGTCGTCCATAGCCCCGCCGAGATGGAGAACTCGCCCACGCCCGGCATACCGGAGAGCATGGTGGGGATCATCAGCGCCGCTGCGACTATCCACACCGCCGCCTGCAAGAGGCCGGCGGTCACAAGCGCTAGAAGCTTCCCCCCCATTATGGAGAGAGGCGAAGCCGAGGTGATGACCACCTCCACCAAACGGCTCTCCTTTTCTTCGGCCACGCTCTGCAGCATATAGCCGGAACCCACCGACACGCCCAGTCCGAGGAGGATGCCGAAGAGCAAGGGCACCAGCAACCCGCCCACTTCTTGGGCCGGAGGAGTGAGTTCGGCGGCGGTGCCGTCGTCTTGCACGCGATAGTTCACGTACTCCGCGGGGGCGAGTATCCGCGTGGTCACCGACTCGTCCACCCGCCCCGCTACTAGACCGTGAGCGAGCAGAGCCCGCAGGACCGCCTCCCCCTCAGGATTGTTGGGGAACCTGCCCGGAAACTCCGCGTACTGCTGAACCTTGCCGGTCTGCAGATAGTCCGCGGGGATCACGTAGAACGAAGCAAGGTCGCCGGCGGCCACGGCCTCAAGGCCGGCCGCGCGGGAGTCGAAGGCGACGGGGCCGTCCTGCCCATCCAGTTCGGGGAAGAGGCCGCTCTCGTCGAGGTACCCGATGCGCCGCGACTGCTCGTCGGGCTTCTCCGCATCGTCAGAAGGGCCGTCGCCGCCCACGAACCGTGGCACGAGCAGCATGGCCAGCACCAGCAGAAGCACCACCAGCACGGTGAAGGCCATGTACCAGCGGCTGCGCAGATGCACCCTGAGCTCCTCCGTGAAGATGACCCACGCGCTCGAACCGGCGCGTCCAGTCGAGCGGGCGCCGGCCCGGCCGGGCCCGCCCCGCGCCTTGTCAGGCCTGCCGCGCACGTGACACCTCCTCTATGAAGATGTCGGTGAGCGAGGGCAGCATGCGCTCGAACCGGTCGACCCGTATGCCTGCGGCGATGTAGCTAGCGAGGATCTGCTCTGGCGTCCTTCCCCCATCGATTCCGTACTCCAGGGTGCCGTCAGGCAGCACCTGTCGCTCGTCACCCATCAACTCGTCGGGCACGCCCGCAGCCTGCACCTGCACCGACTTCACTCCGCGCTCGCGGCGGATATCGGCCAGGTCGCCGAACAGCAGCAGGCGCCCGTCAGAGATGAGGGCTATTCGCTCGCACATCTCCTCGACGTCGGACATTATGTGAGTGCTGAACATGATGGTCGCCCCGGCCTGCTGATGCTCGCTGAGGATGTCCTTCATCAGCCTGACGTTCAGCGGATCGAGGCCAGCGAAGGGCTCGTCCAGGATCAGCAGCTTCGGACGGTGGACGATGGCCACCACGAACTGGATCATCTGTTTCATGCCTTGAGACAGAGTCCCGACCTTGGCCAGACGCTGCTCCTGGAGTCCCACCCGCGCAAGCAACTCGTCGGCCCGGGACTCAGCTTCACCTCGGGACAGCCCCTTGAGGCGGCCGAGGTAGCGGATCGTGTCGAACACCCGGCTCCGCGGAGGCAGTCCGGCCTCTTCGGGCAGGTAACCGACCTCGCGTAGCACCGACAGCGAGGGACTCGCGCCTAGCACCGAGACGCTCCCGCCGTCCGGCCGCAAGATCCCGAGAGCCATCCGGATGGTGGTGGTCTTGCCCGAGCCGTTTGGACCCAGGAATCCGAACACCTCGCCGGGTCTGACGGCGAACGAGACCTCATCCACCGCCACCCGTTGCCCGAAGGCCTTGGTGACCGCGTCTACCTGGAGAGCCTGGTCGGCTGTTTTAGTACTGGTCGGCACGGCGACCACTATAGACCGGCCCACCGCCACCGGGCAAGGGGCTGTGGCCGCGGGCGATACCCGGCGGCGGAACGGCGGGGCGCGGTAGTATCCTGTGGGGGCGATGTCAGAGGCGGCCTGTGCACCCGCGTTGCCACGGTCAAGCTGCCGCCCAGACGGATCAACACCCGAGCGCTGGGAGGCCGGCTATGAAGGCAGCACTGTACGAGGCCAAGCACACCTTCACCATAGTCGACAGGCCCATGCCCGTGGCAGGTCCGGACCAGGCCGTGGTCAAGATCGAACTGTGCGGCATCTGCGGCACCGACCTTCACATCTATCACGAGGCGATGTTCCCCCCCGGCTTCGTCCCCGGCCATGAGAACGTGGGAACCATCCATCAGTTAGGCACGGGGGTAGAGGGCTTCAAGGTGGGCGACCGCGTGGCCGCCGGCCCTCCTGGCACCTGCGGCGCCTGCTACCAGTGCGTCCACGGCCACCCCTCTCTTTGCGTCCACGCCACGCCCGCGACCAACGGACTCAGCCGCGACGGCGGCTTCGCCGAGTACATGCTGGTCACCGACCCGCGGCAGATGCTCTACCCCATCCCCGATTCGGTGTCTTTCAAAGACGCCGTGCTCACCGACACCGTGGCGACCGCGCTGCGGGCCCTCGTGCAGTCGGCCTTCAAGATGGGTGACAACGTGGTGGTGTCCGGCTGCGGGCCCATAGGGCTCGCCGCCGTGCAGCTGGTCAAGCTGGCCGGCGCCAAGCACGTCACAGCGCTCGAGGTGGTGCAGAAGAAGCGGGAGCTGGCCGCCAAGCTCGGCGCCGACCTGGTGCTCGACCCGGCCACCGAGGCCGACTCCCTGCCCGACCGCATCCGTGAGCTGTACGACGGCGTGGGCGCCGACCTGGTGGTGGAGTGCGCAGGGGTGGCCCAGTCGTTCGAGTCGTGTTTCAACCTCGCCCGCTCCGGTGGCCAGGTTCTCAACGTCGGGGCCGGCGGGAGTCCCGTGACCATGATCCCGGCGCTCTTGGCCCTGCGCGAGGTCAGCCTGGCCTCGAGTCTCGCCTACACGGCCGACGAGGCCAAGGTTGTGCTCAGCTATCTGGCTGACGGCCGCTTCAAGACAGAGGGCATAGTCTCGGACGTCATCCCCCTGGCCGACATCGTGACAAAGGGCGTCGAGCGGCTGATGGCGGACCGCTCGCTGGTCAAGGTGGCAGTGGCTCCGTGATTACAAGGTTCACTGTGCCCGGCGCCATTGCCTTGTTTTGGTCTAAGGTCTATGCTGTTAACCATTAAGGGAGCTACCTACCCGGGGTAGTGGCACCCGGGTGATCTCTGGTCCCGCGGCGACTGATAGGAGTAGTAGCGATGGCATACGACCCGGCCGATTTTCAGATCCTCTACCCAGGGGTGTACTCAGAGAGAGAAGCCGAGCCGGTCAAGGAGCTGCTCGCCGAGAACCGAGCCCTTGAAGAGCGCGGAGGCATAGACCCCAAAGCCTTGGTGGAAGGGCACCTCCCCAAGGACGAGCCCGGTGTCGGTCCCTCGCTGGAAGTCACAGAGGCCATGGTCCGGTACAACAACGCCAAGTACGACCCGGATAACCGCCTACTCAACGACCGCGAATATGCCAAGTCGATGGGCTACGCAGACATCCTGGCTATGCCCTGCTACGGCACGCACGACGATACTTACAACAGGCCGTACCCTCCTGAGTCCCGAGACACCCTGCTCGTTTCACAACTGAGCCACCACGTAGTCAACCTCCGGCCTGTGCATCCGGGAGACAAGCTCTATATGGTCACCGAGCGGCGCCGCATGGCCGACCGCACCCCTGCGGAGGGCTCCATCTACCGGCACATGTCGCTGGAGGCCACCGGTAGTGTCTACAACCAGAGGGGCGAGAAGGTCAACGACGTGGTGTTCAGAGTCTCGGAGAGCATCCGCATCTTCAAAGACGGCAAACGTCCCGAGAAGATGGGCTTTGCCGAGCTGTGGGACGCCCCCGATTGGATGGAGCGGCCGGCTCACTACTACACCGACGCCGACTGGGACTTCATCAAGGGCGTCTGGGCCAAGGAGCAGCCGCGAGGCGAAGAGCCGCTCTACTGGGAAGACGTCAACGTCGGAGACCAACCCAACTGGACGGCGGACGGTCCTATCGTGGCTTCGGTCGCGCCCACCACTCCCTACGGTCAGGGCACCGGCGGGAGCCGCTCGCTCAAGAAGGAGATGCTCGACCCCGAACTGGCCAAGACGCTCGTACGCGACGAGAAGACCGGCCTCTACCACACTGCGCAGCCTGAAGACGAAGTACCCCCTGTGCCCGATGGCGCGATGCCCTTTTTCATGATCGACCCCGCCGACGACGGCGCCGACGTAGATACGCAGAACATCCATCAGGAGACCGCCGACAGGGCCGTGCTCATCAACTTCTTGGGCCGCGATGTCGCCATGCGTCACATCAACAACTGGATGGGCTACCACGGCTGGCTGCACAGCGTCAGTTGGGGCATCATGCCGCCGGAGGCCATGGCCTTGGGGGGCAAGCCCGTGCCCACCAACCCCTGGGCGGAAGTGTTCTTGGACAAGGTGCCCCACATGAAGGGCAAGCGCGCCACCGCTCACGGCCTCACCACCGACCTGGCCCTGGTGAAGTCCTACGTCTGCGACAAGTACTACACCGATGGCGCCTACTTCGTCGACCTGGTCTGGTGGATAGAGACCATCGAGGGCGACATCTGGCTCAACGGCGGGGCGACAGTCAAGCTGCCGTCTAGACTAGCTTAGAGGGGGTCGCGGGCATGACTGACATACCCATAGATGCAGGCTTGGTCGCCAAGTGCGGTCTGTACTGCGGAGCCTGCGGGTCCTACCTCAAGGGCAAGTGCAAGGGCTGCAGCGAGAACGTCAAAGCGACTTGGTGCACCATACGGTCGTGCTGCGGCGAGATGCAGATAGCCACCTGCGCGGAGTGCGCCGACTTCTCCGACCCTCGCGAGTGCAAGAAGTTCAACAACTTTATGTCGCGCATGTTCGGGCTGGTGATGCGCTCCGATCGCGCCGCCTGCATCTCCCAGATCCGCGAGCTCGGCCTCGAGGGCCACGCGGCCGCCATGGCGGCCGCGGGAAGGCAGTCGATCAGGCGCTAGTGCTTGGCTCCTCCCCTGCTTTGGAACTTGGCCACCTGCTCGTCGATGTAGGCCTGCGGGATGGGCTCGCCTACCATGGCCAGGAACATGGGCGCCGACGTCTCACCCAAGAAGCGAAAGTGCTCCATAAGGTCCGCGATCTGCGCCTCGAAGCTGCCCAGCGCGCTGAGGTACCCCTCGAAGCCCCCCGGGGCTTTGTCCAGCTCCAGCAGCATGGCGGCATTGTCGGCGATGGCCTCGATCTTCTTGCGGTTCCTGATCAGGCGGGGGTCCATGGCCAGCCGCTCGATATCCGATGGCGTCAGCCGCGCCACCTTCTGCACGTCGAAGCCGCCAAACGCCTCTTTGATGCCGATCCATTTAGCCTCGACCACCTTCCAGTTCATGCCCGACTGGAAGATCACCTTGCTCATACGCTCCAGGTAGCCCGACAGCGAGTCCGGCTTGCTGTCACGCGGGTCGTGCACGGTCCCCTCCTTCTGGCGATCGATGAGCGCCATACCTGCTACTGTACCCGAGCGGCCCACTAAAGCACCCGCTCTGCAAGAGCGGACGCCGCTCGAGCCGGCGCCAAGACTCCCAGGACTCGTTCTGACCCTTGTGGGGTACCTGATATCCAAGTGCCTGTAAGCACCGTACACGCCGCGACAGCGGGGGGCAAGCCATAGTTCGAAAACGCTCATCCGCCGCGGAAATGCGGCGCCCGGCGCGCAGCGAGCCCGCCACCGACGTGCTGTACGCCGAGCTACTCAGCATAGAGCAGCTGAAGCAGCATGCAGCTGCTTTGGCCGGTCTTCACCGCGTAGAGAGGCGGCCCGGCAAGAGCAGGTTGCTGCCGCGGCTGGACTCTGACGAAGCCATCCTGCTCGAGGCCCACGGCATAGTCACCCGGGCCGCAGCCGCGGGGCAAGCAACTACGCCCGCCGAGATCCTGGCTTCTGGACAACTTCTACCTGCTTGAACAGCAGATAGCCTTAGTCCGGCGGCACCTCCCTCGCGAATACAGTCGAGAGCTGCCGCGGCTGACCGAGGGCTCCTCGGCGGGATATCCGCGCATCTACGACCTAGCGCTGGATCTGATCTCGCATCAGGACGGCCGCATCGATAGAGACAACGTGGTGGCTTTCGTAGCCGCCTACCAGGGCACAGAGCCGCTCACTCTGGGCGAGCTCTGGGCCTTCCCGACCATGCTCCGCCTGGGGCTGCTGGAGAACGTAAGCCGCGTGGGCACCCGCATAGCCCGCCGTCGAGAAGAACGCGAGATGGCCATCGCTTGGGCCGACCGGATTCTCGCGGCCGCCGAAGTAGACCCCAAGCGGTTGATACACGTGCTGGCGGAGTTCGCAGAGGCGCCGGTGCCGCTGAGCGCCACGTTCGTGGAGGACTTCTACACCAGGCTTCAGGCCCAAGGACCGGTGGTCAGTTTCGTCCAGGCCTGGTTGGAGCACCAACTGTCGCAAGAGGGAGTCAGCACGGCCCGGCTTTTGGAAGTCGCCAGCCGGACCGCCGCCGCCGACCAGATCTCTATCGCCAACAGCATCGGCAGCCTGCGCTTCATCTCGGCCCTTGACTGGGGCAGGTTCGTCGAAGAGCTGAGCCCGGTGGAACAGCTTCTGCGGCACGATCCCTCGGGCAGTCTACGCCGGGCAAGACTTCGTCACCCGCGACCGCTACCGGCACGCCATCGAGGCGGTGGCCCGCGGCAGCAGGCAGAACGAGGTGGAGGTCGCGCACACGGCCCTCTCCCTCGCCAAGGCTGTGGCCACCCAAGCCGGCACTCAGAGCCGGGCCGCCCACGTGGGCTACTACCTCATCGATAGAGGGCGGCCTATCCTGGAGCGCGCCGCGGGCAGCAGGGTGCCGCTACGCACAAGGTTCACCCGTATGGCCCGCCCGCTCCGCCTGTTCTCGTATGTGGCGCCCATAGTCCTTGTCAGCGCGGTGGCCACGGCGCTGCCGGTCTTCCATTCTCTGGGAGCCGGGACACCACTGGGTCGAGATCGCCTTCTTCTTCATATTCGGATTCGTCGCCGCCTCGGCGCTGGCGGTGCCGCTGGTCAACCTACTGATCACGGTCAGCCTGCCGCCCCGGGTGCTCCCCCGGCTGGACTTTCCGGCCGGAATACCTGATGCGCACCGGACCATGGTGGTCGTCCCGACGCTGGTGAGCTCCAAACAAGAGGTGGCGGACCTGTTGGAGGCGCTGGAAGTCCGCTACCTCGGCAATCGAGACCCCAATCTGTTGTTCGCCCTGCTCACCGATTTTCGCGACGCACCCGGAGAGCACGCGGCCGGACGACGACGAGCTGGTGGGCCCTCTGCGCTCGGGTATCGAGGCGCTGAACGCAGAGTATGCGGAAGACACCCCCGGAGCCTTCTATCTGTTCCACCGCCCGCGGGTCTGGAACCCCCGCGACCAGGTGTGGATGGGCTACGAACGCAAGCGGGGCAAGCTGGAGCAGTTCAACGCTCTGTTGATGGCAGAACGCGAGATCCAGGCGTACGCGACCGAAGCGCAGGCCCGCGAGCGCGCCGCGGGCGGCGGCGCCGCCAAGGCGGCCCAGGTGCGCGCGGCCGATGCCGCCGCGGCCTTCTCCGATATCGTCGGCGACCGCTCTCTGCTCGGCACCATACGCTACGTCATCACTCTGGACACCGACACCCAGCTCCCCAGGGACACGGCCCGCATGCTGGTGGGCAACATGGCCCACCCGCTCAACCGGCCGCGTGTTCGACACCGACAAGGGGCGCGTGGTCGACGGCTACGCCATCCTGCAACCGCGCACCTCCATAAGCCTCACCAGCACCAGCGGCTCTCGCTTCACCCGCCTGTTCGCCGGCGAGGCGGGCATAGACCCCTACACGCGCGAGGTCTCAGACGTCTACCAAGACCTCTTCGGCGAGGGCTCCTTCGTCGGCAAGGGCATCTACGACGTCGAGGCCTTCTCCAGGGCCGTGGGCGGACGGTTCCCCGAGAACCTGATCCTGAGCCACGACCTGCTGGAGGGCAGCTACGCCCGCTCGGCTCTGGTGACCGACGTAGACCTCATCGAGGAGCATCCCATCAGCTACGCCATGGACGCCAGCCGCAGGCACCGCTGGACCAGGGGCGACTGGCAGCTCGCCGGCTGGCTGCTGCCCCGCGTGCCCGGCCCGAGACGGCAAGCGGCAGCGCAATCCGCTCTCGCTGCTCTCGGTATGGAAGCTGTTCGACAATCTGCGCCGCAGCCTGGTGCCCGCGGCGCTCATCGCCCTGTGCCTGGGAGGCTGGTTCTGGGACGCCGGGTACGTGTGGCTGTGGCCGCTGCTGGTGGTCGGGTGCATCTTCGGGCCGTCGCTCTTGTCCGGGCTCATAGAACTCGTGCACAAGCCCGCCGAACGCGGGTGGCTGCTGCATCTGGCCCTCACCGGCAAGTCCACGGCCCGACCGCTGGTGCGCGCACTGCTGGGCCTGGCTTTCTTGCCCTACGAGGCTCTGGTCAACTCTGGGCGCGATAGTCCGCTCGGCCGTCAGCATGCTCATCACCCGGCGCGGGCTGCTGAGCTGGCATCTGCCCTCATACACACGGCGGAACGCCCGGAGCACACCCGGCGGATTCCTGGTGGAGATGTGGATATCACCCCTCCTGGCCGCGGGCTTGGTGGTGGCACTCGTACTTCTCTGCAGACTCCCGGCTCGACCGAGTGGCCGTTCGTAGCCCCCTTCGCGCTGCTCTGGCTGTTCGCTCCGCTGGCGGCCTGGTGGATAAGCCAGCCCGTGCGTCCGCCCTCCGCCGCTCTGGACAGCCATCAGCAGATGTTCCTGCGGGCGGTCGCTCGCCGCACCTGGCGCTTCTTCACTGACTTCGTCGGTCCGGACGACAACTGGCTGCCTCCGGACAACTACCAGGAGTACCCGACGGCGGCCGTCGCCCATCGCACCTCGCCCACCAACATGGGCATGGCTCTGCTGGCCAACCTGACGGCCTTCGATTTCGGCTATATAGGCGGCGGCGAGCTGCTGCGCCGCACCAAGCGAGCCTTCCGCACCATGGAGAAGCTCGAGCGCTTTCGCGGCCATTTTCGCAACTGGTACGACACCCAGACACTGGAGCCGCTGTTGCCCGAGTACGTCTCGGCAGTGGACAGCGGCAACCTGGCGAGCAGCCTGCTGGTGCTGAGCGCTGGTCTGGAGGAGCTCAAGAACCGGCCCATACTCTCGCCTGCGCGCCTTCCAGGGCATCGAGGACACCTTGCGGGCGCTCGTGGAACAGGTCCCCGTCGCCTCCGCCCACCCGACCTGCAGAAGCAGACGGCTGGTGGTGCGTGACCTGCTGCGCTCTGCGGACGGCGACCCGCGACCGGCCCGGCGGCGCGACCGCGAGCCCGGCGGCCACGACGGCCCTGCTGGACAAGCTCTGCCTCGCCACCCGCCAATTGCTCGCCGTGGTCCCGCCCGACGCCGACCAGGAACTCAAGTATTGGGCTCGCACCCTGAACCGGCAGTGCCGCCGGTTCTGCGACGACCTCCGCTTCCTCATGCCCGAGCCCGGAGCGGTTCACCAAGATGCCCAAGCTCTGGAGCAGGTGGCGCCCCGAGCGGCGGCTCAAGAACATCGATTCGCTCAGTCGCCCGCTGCCACGACCTGGCAGCCATGGACTTCGACCTGGTGTACGACCCGCAGCGGCAACTGCTGAGCATCGGGTACGACATAGGCGAGCGGCGCCGCGACCCCTCCTGGTACGACCTGCTGGCCTCCGAGGCCCGCCTGACCAGCTACCTGCTGGTGGCTGAAGACCAAGTGCCGCAGAAGCACTGGTTCGCGCTGGGCCGCCTGCTCACCAGCCGCGGCGGCGATCTGAGCCTGATGTCTTGGAGCGGCTCGATGTTCGAGTACCTCATGCCGCTGCTGTTCCTGCCCGGCTATGAGAACACCCTGCTCGACCAGGCCTGCCGGGCCGCGGTGGCCCGCCACGTGGAATACGGGCACCAGCGCCGTGTGCCCTGGGGCATCTCGGAGTCTTGCTACAACGCGGTGGACATGAACCAGGTCTATCAGTACCGCGCCTTCGGAGTGCCCGGGACTGGGCTTCAAGACCGGACTGGCGGACGATCTGGTCATCGCGCCGTACGCCACCGCGCTGGCGCTCACGGTCGTCCCGCGCGAGGCCTGCCGCAACCTGCAGACCCTGGCCGGCAACGGCTTCTTGGGCAGCCACGGCATGTACGAGGCCATCGACTACACGCCCTCGCGGTTGCCGCCTGGTTCCACCCATGCGATCGTGCGGAGCTTCATGGCGCATCACCAGGGCATGAGCCTGCTCTCGTTCGCACACGTGCTGCTCGACCGGCCCATCCAGCGCCGGTTCACCTCCGACCCGCTGGTGCGCACTGCCGACCTGCTGTTGCAGGAGCGCGTACCCAAGCAGACGGTGGCCGTACTGCCGCGCGCCGCCGAGGCCGCCGAGGCGGCGCGGCCCCGCGCCGCCGAGGCCGCCGCGGTGCACCGAGTGATCACCGACCCCGACACGCCGCTTCCCGAGGTGCATCTGCTCTCCAACGGTAACTACCACGTCATGGTCACCCACGCGGGGGGTGGCTACAGCCGCTGGCGCGACCTGGCCGTTACCCGCTGGCGCGAGGACTGCGACCTGCGACAGCCACGGCACCTTCATCTACCTGCGCGACCGCGCGACGGGGGACTTCTGGTCTACCACCTACCAACCGACGCTCAAGAAGCCCGACCGGTACGAGACTGTCTTCGTGCAGGCCCGCGCCGAGTACCGCCGACGCGACCACAAGATCGAGACGCACACCGAGGTCTGCGTCTCGCCCGAAGATGACGTCGAGATCCGCCGGGTCAAGCTCACCAACCTCTCGGACGACGCCGCGCGAGATCGAGCTCACCAGCTACGCCGAAGTGGTCATGGCACCGCAGGAAGCCGACCTGGCCCACCGCGCGTTCAGCAACCTGTTCGTCTCCACCGAGATACTGCCCGAATACACGGCCATCCTCTGCCACCGACGCCCTCGCTCGCCCGGCGAGCAGGCCCCTGGATGTTCCAACTCGTGTCGACGCCCGAGCCGCTCGACCAGCCGGCCACTTACGAGACCGACCGCGCGCGCTTCTTGGGCCGCGGCAGGACGCCGGCGGCCCCTGCCGCCCTGGAGACCGGCCCCGGCCCGACGGACCTCTCGGGAACACCGGGGCCCGGTGCTGGACCCCATCGTCGCCATCCGCGCCGTGCTGACACTGCCGCCCGACGAGTCGCGCACCGCGCAGGTGATCTCCGGCGTGGCCGAGACACGCGAAGGCGCCCTGACCACCATCAGGAAGTACCACGACCGTCACTTCGTCGATCGCGCCTTTGAGATGGCCTGGTTCGAGAGCCAGGAAGTCCTTCGGCTTGCTCAACATCACCGAGGCCGACGCCCAGATCTACGGCCATCTGGCCACCTCGGTCATCTACGCCAACTCCGTGCGCCGCGCCTCCCCCGGCATCATCGCCCGCAACCAGCTCGGGCCAGCCCGGTCTCTGGCGCTTCGGCATCTCGGGCGACCTGCCCATAGTGCTGGTGCGCATAGGTGACCACAGCCACATCGACGTGGTCAGACAGGCCCTGCAGCGCTCACGGCTACTGGAGGAACAAGGGCCTCGCCACCGACCTGGTCATCTTCAACGAGGACTACTCCGGCTACCGCGCGGCCCTGCAGGACGAGATCATGGGCCTGATAGGCTCCGGCGCCGAAGGCCCAGTCGCTCGACAAACCCGGGGGGGTGTTCGTCAGACGGGCCGAGGAGCTCTCCGAAGAGGACCGCGTGCTGTTCCAGGCCGTCGCCCGCGTGGTGCCTGACCGGCTCCACCGAGACACTCGCCGAGCGCGCGCAGCGACGGACCACGCCGGACCACCTGCCCGCGCCCCTGCAGCCCTCGCGTCCGCCGGCGCGCGAGAGCGTCAAGCCCTTGATGAAGCTCGACGGGCTCTTCTTGAACGGCCTGGGCGGCTTCACCAAGGACGGACGCGAATACATAGTCCACATGGAGCCCGGGGAGAGCACCCCGGCCCCCTGGACCAACGTCATCGCGAGCCCGCACATCGGCACCGTGGTCAGCGAGAAGGGCGGCGCGTACACGTGGGTGGAGAACGCTCACGAGTTCCGCCTCACCAGCTTCAACAACGACCCGGTGAGCGACTCCAGCGGTGAAGCTCTCTATCTGCGCGATGAGGAGTCCGGCGCCTTCTGGTCACCCACTCCGCTACCTGCTCCCGGCCGGTCCGGTTACGTCTGCCGGCACGGGTTCGGCTACAGCGTCTTCGAGCATCAAGAGGCGGGCATCGCCTCTGAGGTCACCACCTACGTCTCCATGGACGCGCCGGTCAAGTTCCTGGTGGTCAAGCTGTCCAACCGCTCCGGTCGCAACCGCCGTCTGTCGCTCTCGGCCTACTGGGAGTTGGTGCTGGGCGAGTGGCGTCACACCAACCTCATGCACATCGTCACAGAGAAGGACCCGGACACCGGCGCGCTCTTCGCTCGCAACTGCCTACTCGCGCAGGACGCCGGGCAGGATCGCTGTTCGCGCAGGTCAGCGAGCCGCGGCGCAGCCTCACCGGCAACCGCACCGAGTTCTTGGGGCGCAACGGCTCGCCGGCCGACCCGGCCGCGCTCTACCGCTCTCATCTCTCGGGCAAGACCGGCGCCGGTCTCGACCCCTGCGCCGCCATGCAGACCCCGTTCGACCTGCCCGATGGCCAAGACCGCGAGATAGTCTTCATCGTGGGAGCTGCCGACAGCGCCGACGAGGCCCGGCGCCTGGTGATGCGTTTCGGCGGCCCTCTGGGAGCCCGGCAGGCCTTGGAAGAGGTCTGGGCACACTGGAACCGGGTGCTCGGCACCGTCTACTCTGGAGACCCCGGACCGCTCTCTGGACGTTCTTGTGAACGGCTGGCTGATCTACCAGACGCTCTCGTCTCGCTACTGGGGGCGCAGCGGCTACTACCAGTCGGGCGGCGCCTACGGCTACCGCGACCAACTGCAGGACAGCGCGGCTCTGCTGTTCGCCAGCCCCTTGGCTCACCCGGGAGCACCTGCTGCGCTGCGCCGAGCGCCAGTTCCGCGAGGGCGACGTGCAGCACTGGTGGCACCCGCCCACAGGCCACGGCGTCCGCTCGCATTCGTCCGACGACTATCTGTGGCTGCCGTGGGCAGTCTGCCAGTACGTCAAGGCCACCGGGGACACCGGCGTGCTCGAGGAGCGGGTGCCCTTCATCGAAGGGCGCGAACTCGGCCTCCAAGAGGAGGCCTACTACGACCAGCCACAGCGCTCGGCCGAGACCTCCACCCTGTACGACCACTGCGTCCGCGCGCTACAGCACTCCCTGCGTTTCGGCAGCCACGGCCTGCCCCTGATGGGCTCGGGCGACTGGAACGACGGCATGAACCTCGTGGGCATAGGCGGCAAGGGAGAGAGCGTCTGGCTGGCCTGGTTCTTGTGCGAGATCCTGCGCTTGTTCGAGGAGCTGGCCGAAAGTCGCGGCGACGATCACTTCGCGAAGCTCTGCGCCGGCCACGCCGAAGAGCTGCGCGCCAACATCGAGGCACACGCTTGGGACGGCCGCTGGTACCGCCGGGCCTACTTCGACGACGGCACCCCCCTGGGTTCGTCCACCAACGACGAGTGCCGCATAGACTCCATCAGTCAGAGCTGGGCAGTGATCTCAGGCGCGGGGAGCCCAGTCCACGCACGGGCCGCAATGGCCTCGGTGGACAAGCTGCTGGTGGACCGCGACGCCAGGCTGGTGAGACTGCTCGACCCGCCGTTCGACAAGTCGGCCCTGGAGCCCGGCTACATCAAGGGCTACCTGCCCGGCGTCCGCGAGAACGGAGGACAGTACACACACGCGGCGGTGTGGACGGCCATGGCCTTCGCGCTGGGTGGAGACGTGGACAAAGCCTGGGAGCTCTTCGGCATGCTGAACCCCATCAGCCACGCCGACGACCCGGCCGGAGTGGACGTCTACAAGGTGGAACCCTACGTGATGCCCGCCGACATCTACGGCGCGGCCCCCCATACCGGACGCGGCGGCTGGACCTGGTACACGGGCGCCGCCGGCTGGATGTACCGGCTGGCGGTGGAGACCCTGCTGGGTATCACTCTGGAGGTCGACCGGTTACGCCTGACGCCGCGCGTGCCTGAGTCCTGGGATTCGTTCAAGATCCACTACCGCTACCGCGAGACCTTCTACCACATCGTTCTCAAGCGGTCGCCTGCAGGCGCCGCCGCGGCCGGAGCCCCCGCCCCAGCGGCCGCCCGCCGGGCCGCCGGCGCGCCAAAAGCGCCCGGCGCCCAGCCGATCTCACGGGTGGTACTCGATGGGGTCGAGCTGCGCCAGTCCGCAGAGACCCGCGGTACCGTACCTCTGGTTGACGACCGGCGCGACCATCGGGTCGAGGTGCAGTTCGGCTAGACGCCGCTTGGGCGCGCGGCGGCCCAGAGCGCCGCGCCGCGCGATCCGGCCCCTACCTGACAGTCCTCAGCAGGTAGCTACGCGTACCCAGGCCCCGGCGCTCCGCGTACTCCAGCGTGCGCGAATCCGTCGACGCCGGTCACCTTGGCGAACTTGTCCTCGCCCGAGGCCAGGCCTTCGCCGCGTCCGCCGGCCGCCCCCGGAGCGGCCACCACCAGATCGTAGGCCGCCTGGTCTATGGCCACCGGATCGAGCGAGGCCAATATGCCGATGTCCCCGACCAGAGGCGCATCGGAGAAATTCCAGCAGTCGCAGTCGGGAGTCACATTGGTCACCCACGATAGGTAGAGCACCTTGTTCTGCTTCGCCTTCAGTACGGCGGCGGCGTGATCGACGATCTTCTCCTGGGCGACCTCGGGGTCGGTCTTCCACTGGGGGGCTATGGCCGCATAGGCGCAACGGGCCACGCACTCCCCGCAGCCCATGCACTTCTCCAGGTCCACCACCGCCGAATTCTCGTCCAGGGTCATGGCGGTCACGGAACAACCCTCGACGCAGCGGCCGCATCGCGTGCACTTGTCGACGACGATCAGCGGCTTGAAGTCGGCGTGCATGCGCTGCTTGGCGCTTCGAGCCCCTAGTCCCATGCCCACGTTCTTGAAGACCCCACCCATCCCGGTGAGCTCGTGGCCTTTGACATGCGTCATCACCACCAAGGCGTCGGCATGCATGACCGTGGAGCCGATCCGCACCGACTCGAAGTGACTGGACCCCTCGATGGGCACCTCCACCGAGTCCCGGCCGTCCAGGCCGTCGGCGATGATGACGGGGGCGTCCACCGTAGCGAACGAGAATCCGTTGTGGACGGCGCAGGCGATGTGATCAACCGCGTTGGCGCGCTGCCCCGTGTAGAGAGTGTTGGCGTCGGTGAGAAACGGCCTCCCTCCTGCCTCCTTGATCAAACGCACCACCTCGCGCGCGAATACCGGGGAGATGAAGCCGGTGTTGCCGGTCTCGCCGAAGTGCAACTTGATGGCGACGAAGTCGTCCTTGGCGATGACGTCGCGGAGACCCGCCCGCTCGGCCAGTTTGCCGCAACGCGTCACCAGGGATTCCTTGCCCGCCGTGTGGACGGGGGCGAACCAGACGGTCGCCGGGTCCTGAGCGGCGGCGGCCTGCCCGGCTGCCGCCGCCGGTTGGGGCTCCTGCGTATTGCTGCTATCAGTACCGGACACGCTCACTCCTCGGGCCGCTAGCGCAGACTGAGTGCCAGTATCCCTGTACCGTCGGCCACAAACAACCGTCCGTTCGCTGCCGAAAGAGTGGCGAACTGTGTCGGCACAATCCTCCGGTGGCCGCTTGCCCGGCTCCGCCCACCGTACTAGCATGGCCGCAACGGGCTGATCTCCAGCGCCTTACAAACGTCCAGGGAGAGATCTCATGACACTCAGCGACAGGCCCAAGCTCAGCCCCGTAGAAGAGCGGATGTCCATAGCCAAGTACTACGACCTGCCGCTGTATCCGCCGGGCCCCCGCGAGACGCAACTCATGGATCATCTACCTCTCGACCCCAAGGACGCCCTGCCGGTCGACAGGCTGACGGACCTTCTGGAGCCCACCGGCTACCACCAGGCCGAGTACGGCTACTGCAAGATGCCCGATGGCTCGAGCTATATGGCCATGTACTTCGTCTATCCCTACTGCACTCCGCAGATGATGGGCTGGTGGTTCCGCTGGCTGAACGTGCTCCCCAAGGACCAGCCTGCGGGAACGGGCAATCTCAAGTACAAACTCTGGTGCCCGCCCGACCACGTCACTCACGCCTTCAACAACGGTAGGGACATGTCAGACGGCATGTGGGCGATCGAATCCATCGATCTGGGCGAAGGCGACGAAAAGGTCTTGTATCGCCGTGATCACTTGGACGCCAAGGACTACGGCCTCAGCGCAAAGCGCGAGGAGGAGCTACACGACGCCGGTTGCTGGGTGGACTTCTCCAACGTGACCTTCCACTCGCCGGACGACCCGGGCCGACGGCTCCCGGGGCACTGGCTCTGGCTGACCCTCTCGCGCCCCTGCGCGCAGGGCGGCCTGGAGTTGCGCACCCGGTTGTGGATAGGTTGGGGCGCGCAGGCCGGCAAGCTCCATTTCGACGACAACACCCCGCCCGCCGTGCTCAGCGAGCAGACCATGCGGAAGTTCCTTGTCCACACTACGGTGGAGCACCAGCACCTGGCCAAGCTGCTGCCCAAGCTGTACGAGGAGTACAGCGGCAGGCCCGACGACGAGGTCTAGGCCGTCACTTCGGGGTCACACCGCTCTTACTTGTAGGTCGACTCCCCCTGGTACAACGGGTTCATAACCACGGAGAAGTGGAATATCGGCTTGCGGACCTCGAGTATGCGCATCGGGTTGTGAGCCGCGTCCGCGGGTACCCAGATCATGGTGGTGCGGGTCATGCGGTGCGCCTCACCATTGAAGGAGAACTCGATGACGCCGCCCAGTTCGTTCGGATCTTCCGGGTCGCTGCCGTAGAAGCCGATGAGCTCGTCATGGTCGTGAACGTGCTCGGTGAAGATGGGGTCTCTCGGCGGCACGGCGAAGTACCAGGCGGTGTTCATCTGGAAGGCGCCCTCGCACACGTTGCTATCTATCCAGAGGATGCGCTTGGCGAACTTCTGGTACATCTCCTTGAACCCAGGAGTCCCTAGAGCCGCGGGCTCCTGGAGCTCCTGGACGAAGTACTTGCCGTACTCTCCGCCTACATTGTTGTCGTAGACCATGGCTCGTTACTCCTTGGCATGTCCCAGTTGATGAAATGCCAGTATGGCGCGCTCACGCGTTTGCGGTAGGCCTCCATGCCGACGTCACGCCAGTCGTAGAACCCCACGCCGGTCTTTGCCCCCAGGTCTCCCCTGGCCATCCGATCGGTCACCGCGGGCGGGGCCTCCGTGACGCTACTCAGCGTGGGGAAGTTCGCGTTGCAGGTCTGCATGTTGAGTGTAAGGTCGCCGTTGTCGAAGTGCTCGAAGATGCCTATCGAGGTATAGCGCGGGCAGAAGCTGTACTTGAGGCAGGTGTCCACATCGCGCGGGTCGGCGATGCCACTCTCCACCAGGTTGAGCGCCTCCCGCCACAACGCGAACTGCAGGCGGTTTCCGATGAACCCCGGGGCGTCCTTCTTAAGTTGGTGGGCACCTATAGCCATGGTCGACCAGTTGACGAAGCGGTCCTTGGGCAGCAGGCGGATCATGAAGTCCAGGTTGTGCTGGCTGAAGGAGATGGCTCCCTGGCTTACCTTGTTCATGCCCATGACGAGGGTCAGAGACGGCGGGCCGCCACGTCGCTGCAGGTGAGCGATAGCCCCAGCTCTCGAGCGAGCAACTCCACTCCCCTGTCCACCGCCTCGCTGGTGGACACCCCTTTGGGATGAAGGTCGGCCGGAGAGATGAGGGGTTGAACGGAGACTTCAATGCGGGTGAACAGCGAGGGCCACCAGCGGTTGAGCGGCAGGGCTTCGACTGCTCCCGTGACCCGCATGGGCAGAAGAGGCGCCTGCCCTTTGAGGGCCATGAACAGAGCCCCTCCCGAGACGCCGTCCCTGGCTATGCCCCCTTGGGGGAACAGGGCCACGGTGCCGCCCCGCTGGAGCACTCGGATGGACTCGCGCAGTGCCGTGACCTCCTTGCCCTCGCCGTACGCAGGGAGAGTGCCCACCCGGCGCGCGAAACCGCCGGCGATACGCTTCTCATAGATCCACGGAGCAGCCAGGAAGGTGGCCGGCGGTCGCTTGCGCAGAGCTACTCCCACCGCGAAGGGATCCAAGAAGCTCTCGTGGTTGGCCACCACCACCAGGGGCCCCTCGGTGGGTATGAGCTCGCTCCCGTTGACCCTGAAGCGGAAGAACACCTTGAGCAATATCAAAGTCAACCAACGCATAACCCTGTAGAAGAGCATCAATACCTCGCAGACTCCGGACCGGTCGGTGCTGCAGCGATTGTCCTTCACACTTGGCCCCCGCGACAAGCTCCGCGCGCCGGCGGAATTGTCCGAGGGACCGGCGGCGCAAGCTCCTCCGCGTGGGGCTTCGGTCCCCATGCTGGTATGATTTGGAGTGCAGCTCGCTATTGCCGGCCACGACAGCACCCCGCGACTGGGGCCGATACCTTTAGGAGTCTTGAATGTCCAGATCATCCTCGCTGAAGCTGGTGGCTTCTCTGGGACTGGGCGGTGCCTCGCTTCTCTTCGGACTACCCTCTCTGGCCCCCGTCTGGTCCCCCGGCCGCTGGATGCTCGGCATCGCCGACAGGCTTACCGATGAGGGTACCGTCGCGCTGACCTTCGACGACGGGCCGAGTCACGACGGCACGCCGCGCCTGCTTCGTCTTCTCGCTAGAGCGGAGGTCAAGGCGACGTTCTTCTTGATGGGCGAACAGGTGGCACGCATGCCCGAGTTGACCCAGGAGATAGTCCGCCAGGGGCACGCGCTCGGCCTACACGGCTACGAGCACCATACTCTCGCCCGCATGAGCAACCGCGAGCTTCACGAAGACTTGGACCGCGCGAAGTACGCTATCTCCTTGGCCACTCAGAGCGAGCCGGTCCTCTACCGCCCTCCCCGAGGCGTGTTCACGTATCAAGGTCTGGCTGCCGTGCGCGACCGGGGCTGGGAGCCGGTGCTTTGGTCCACGAACAGCCGCGACTGGAGAAGGGTGGCTACGCCGGACTCCATCTCCCAGCGGGTCACCACCAGACTCAAGGGCGGGGACATCGTGCTTCTGCACGACTCAGACTACTACTCGGCGAAGGGAACCTGGCTGCGCACTCTGGACGCCCTGCCCAGCATCCTGCACGAACTCGCAGAGCAGGGCTTGAAGCCAGTGCCCATCACTTCAGTCCAGATGCTGAGGCGCACGCCCCCCGTGATCGGGCACCGCGCCCCCGGCGTCTAGGCCGGGCGGTAGCGCCGCCTAGAGCCCTGGCGCCCCGCAGGCCCTAGTCCCGCGGCGCCCTAGCCCCGCGGCGCCCACAGCACCATGCGCGGCTTGGTCATCTGCTTGGCCAGGTCTTCGACACGCCCGTACTTCATGCACGCCGACAGACAGTGCTGCACGCAGGCAGGCTGCTGTCCCTTGCGGGTGCGGGCCGCGCAAAGCACGCACAGCTCCGTGGGAAAGGGTATGAAGCTCAGGTAGCTCTTGTCGTTGGGCAGCGCCTGTACGACCTCCTGCACCCGGATGCCACCCATGCCCGCCGGCCAGTGATGCTCTTGAGCGCACGCCACCTGGCAGGCATAGCAGCCGGTGCAGAATTCGTAGTCAATGAGCAGGCCGTTCTCCGGCGCCTTGTCCTTACGCTTGGCCGCCATGTCAGGTCCCCTCTCTCTTGGTCGCGCCGGAGCCCCCGCGCGCGCCGCCTGCCGGGGCGCGGCCCGGAACGGCGCCGCGCGTCGGGGCCGGCCCATGTCCCGGGGCCGGCCCGTGCTCGGTGGCCGCAGCGTGTGTGGTCCCACCGATCACGCCGCCGCCGGACAGAGCGTAAGCCCCGGCCGGCGCGGTATTGGCACGGTAGACCTTGCAGAGGGTGCACTTAGCGTGGGTGCCCAAGCCGTCCTTGCCTTGATAGCCCATGGGCAAGAGCTGGTTGGTGCTCGACTCCCAGACGCCCCGCAATGAGGGCTCGGCCCCCTCGTGCTCCGGATACCACCAGCCGTGCGTAGCCGAAGCCATCCACCGAGGCACTATGCGGGTCAACTTGGCCTTGAGCCGGCACTTGCCGAACATGTTCTCTATCCACACCCACTCGCCGTCGCCGACGCCCAGAGCCGCGCCGGTCTCGGGGTGAAGCTCCACCACCGGGTCAGGGTCGGCTTCCCTCAGCCAGGGGATGTTACGGTGCTCGGAGTTGAAGAACACCGGCGAGCGGCGCCCGGTGCTCAAGATCAGCGGGTACTGCTCGAACAGTTCCGGGCTGGACACCGGCGAGAAGGGCGGCTCTTCGTGGTGCGGCAGAGGCTCGAAGCCCCAGTCTTCGCGCAGCACCGAGTACAGCTCCACCTTGCCCGAGGCGGTCTTGAAGCCGGGCTTGCCATCGGGGCGTAACAGACCTCGCTCGTGCCGGTGGTACGGCGCCGTGGGATGGCCGTCGGGCGGCAGCACCCAGCCCTTCTCTTTGAGTTCGTCAAAGGTGATGCCCGCGGGCTTGAGGATGTCGTCCAACAGTTCGTGGTAGCTGCCCCACTCGATATCCGGATTGAAGCGCTTGGCAAGTTCGAAGTTGATCTCGTTGTCGGACTTGCAGCCCTCCACCTCGACGGCCTTGACGATGGACTGCAGCGGCGTCCACCAACTGCGGACGCTGTCTCTCTCCAAGAAGGTGGCCGCCGGCAGCACCACGTCGGCCAACTCGGCCGTGGGGGTCATGAAGGTGTCGACCACACAGACGAACTCCAGCTTCTTGAGGGCCTTTACCCAGCGCTGCGGGTCGTACCCTATGCCGCCTATGGGGTTGCAGGCCTGTATCCACATCCCCTTGACGGGGTAGGGCTTGCCGGTGAAGATCTGCTCCAGGGTCACGTCGGTCTGCGCCCGCCAGATGAACTCGCTCAGCACCCCGTAGCGGTCCCTGCCGATGCGCTTCTTGTCTATCTCGGGGCTGGGCAGCTTGATGGCGCCCCTCTGCCCCGGCAGCGCGTAGGCTACGGCGCCGAAGGCCGACCGGGCGATGGCCTGGCCGCCCGGCACGTCCAGGTTGCCGGTGAGGCACCACAGGGCGGCGATGGCCGTAGCGGTGGGCGTGATAGCCGGGGTCATGTCGATAGCCACGCCCCACTGGATGGTGGCCGGCTTGCTCTGGGCGTACAGACGAGCCGCCTCCACTATGTCTTCTTCCTTGAGCCAGGTGATCTCGGCCACCTTGTCGGCGGGATACTTGGCAGCCTCGGCGCAGAAGGCCGACCACACTGTCTTCACAGGCACGTACGACTCATCGGCCAAGTGAACGGCGCACTGGTCGGCCGGGACCTCCAGGGCCGGCACCACGCCCTTGGTGCGGAACTCCTGGTTGGTGGAGTCCCAGACGACCGGCCCGCCGCTCTTCGTGTCCCAGACGACGAAGTCGTCGGCCGAACCGTCGCTCGAGAGGTCAGAGGCCCGCAAGAGCTTGCCCGTGTCGCTCCGCAGCAGGTGCGGCGCATTGGTCCACTTCTCCACAAAGGCCTTGTCGTAGAGCCCTTCGCTGATGATGACGTTCAAGAAGCCCATGGCCAGGGCCCCGTCGGTGCCGGGCCGTAGCTGCAGCCACTTGTCGGCGCGCGAGGCGAAGAACGACAGGCGCGGGTCGATGCAGATGACCTTGCTGCCCTTCTTCATGAGGTCGGTGACCCAGTGGCCGAAGATGTTGTCCGGGCAGGAGGCGTTGATGTTGTAGCCCCAGATGACTATGGTCTCGGGCACTTCGTAGCGAGGGTCGTCGTGGCCCTGGGGCAGCCACTGGCCCCCATCGAACACGCAGTAGTCGCCCAGCACGGTCTCGGAGGCGGCGATGCGTGGCGAATAGCAGCCGATGCCGGAGAGCGCGAACATGACGTTAGGGCTGCCGTAGTTGTAAGCCAGCAGGCAGATCCAGGCACCCACGTCGCGGCCGGTGCCCATGGAGAAGACCACACTCTCCGCACCGTGCTCGTCGCGGATCTTGCCCATCTTCTCCTCGATGAGGTCATACGCCTCTTCCCAGGAGATGTCCTGCCACTTGTTCTCGCCCCGCTCGCCTACGCGCTTGCGCGGACTCCGTAGCCTCTCGGGATGATCTATGTACTGGGTCATCGCCAGGCAGCGGGAACACAGGCGGCCCCGGTTGAAGGGATGATCCGGGTCGCCCTCGATCTTGACCAGCTTGCCGTCTTCTATGTGGGCCAGGACCCCGCAAGAGCCATGGCAGCCTGGGCCAGCCGACCACGTGGTCGTACGAACTATCACTTGTATCCAACCCCCGTTCGGCAAGCGCCGGGCATCGATGCTGAGCAGACCTCAGGATACCGTCTTTTTGTTGGAAGCCTACTCGACCCGTTCTTCGACCGCGGAAGGCGATAGCTCAGGAGGCGGAGCTAAGCCCAATGCCGCTTGGGCTTCGTCGATGATCTTGCACGCAAGTGCGGCCTCCTGCACCGTCGTGCCCGGTGAGTCGAAGTCAGGATCCAGGGCCGCGGCGGCAAAGTCCTCCACGACCTTGCGGTACGGGTTGCCCGCCGTCCGCTTCACCACTCTCTCCTCGCCGGCGACAGCGACTCTCAACCACGGTGCCGATTGCTCGGTGAAGAAGTGGGGCGCGACTATCTCCCCTTTGTCGCCGCTGATGACTAGGTGGTTGGACACGGGCGACTGCTCCCGCGAGACCTCGTACCTCACACGCACGCCCGAATGCACCGCCAAGACGTCGCACGTCTCGATGACGCCCGCACTCACGCGCCGCCTGGCGTTCGCCCCCCAGACCTTGCCTGGGCCGAACAGCCCGACGGCCATGTCGATGCAGTGGACGCCTGCGTCGCCCAGACAGGTGGGCCCGTTCAGCGCAGGGTCCAGCTTCCAGGCGGCGTTGGGGCTCTCGGGGTCGAGTTGGTAGTTCCACACGAAGGTGGCACTGACCACCTCACCTATCTCCCCCGAGGCGATGATGCGCCTGATCTCGTCGTAGGTACTCTGATGCCGCAACTGGTGACCCACCATGACCAGCGTGGAGGTCTGTTCCGCCATATCCAGCACGGCCAAGGCGCCCTGTTCGCTGAGGGCCAGCGGTTTCTCACACAGGGTGGGTATGCCGGCCCGCAGCAGCATCTCGAGCTGCTCCAGATGCAGGAACGGCGGCGAGCACACCACGGCGATGTCGAACTCGGCGTCGGCGATCATCTGGCCCAGATCGGTGTAGGTGTGCTTGAGGCCGAAATCTTTGCCCAGTTGGCGCACTTTGGCTTCGTCGTGGGCATGGACTGCCGTCACCTTGCAGGTGTCGGAGGCAAGCATGGCCGGAAGCGTGCGCTTCTTACCCGTTCCGCTTGCGGAGACTATACCGACGCGCACTTTGGTCACCGTGCCCCCCCTTTCTGCAGACTGGAGTGCCCACGCTTAGCCGTTCGCAAACCCGTAGCTAGGACTGCTTCACCTGAGCGTACGCCCAGTCCAGCCAGGGGAAGAGGGCCTCTAGGTCTGACTCGCTCACCGTCGCGCCGCCCCACAGCCGCAGGCCGGCGGGCGCGTCGCGATAAGAGCCGGTGTCGTAGCCTGCTCCCTCGGCATCCAGCAGCGAGACGATCTTCTTGGGTACCTTGGCCTGCTCTTCCGGAGTCAGACCGGTGAACCACTGGTCCACCAGCTTGAGGCATATAGAAGTGCTGGAGCGTATCGCCGGGTCGGCCGCCAGGAACTCCACCCACGGGGTCTTCTCGACCCAGCGGGAGACCGCGGCCAGATTGGCCTGGCTGCGGCGCATCAGTTCGGGCAAGCCGCCTATCTGCTCGGCCCACCGCAGTCCGTCCAGAGCGTCCTCGACGCATAGCATCGAGGGAGTGTTGATGGTGTCGGCCTCGAAGATGGCCTCGGCCAGCTTGCCGCCCTTGGTCAGCCGGAAGATCTTGGGCATCGGCCAAGACGGCGTGTAAGTCTCCAAGCGTTCGACTGCGCGAGGGCTCAGGATGAGCATGCCGTGTTGGGCCTCACCGCCGAGCACCTTCTGCCAGGAGTAGGTGACCACGTCCAACCTGCCGATGGGCACGTCCATGGCGAAGACGGCGGAGGTGGCGTCGCAGATGACCAGCCCCTCCCGCTTCTCGGGGATCCACGAGGCGTCGGGCACCCTGACCCCGGAGGTGGTGCCGTTCCAGGTGAAGATGACGTCGTGAGCGAAGTCCACCTGGCTGAGGTCTGGCAACTGCCCGTAGTCGGCGGAGAGTATGCGGGAATCCTTGAGCTTGAGCTGCTTGGTGACATCCGCGGCCCAAGTCTCGCCGAAGCTCTCCCAGGCGAGTACGTCCACGGGGCGGGGGCCCAGCAGCGACCACATGGCCATCTCCATGGCTCCGGTGTCCGAAGCCGGCACCAGCGCGATGCGGTAGTCGTCCGGCACTCCCAGCAGCCTGCAGGAGCGGTCTGATACCTCTTGGATGCGGGCCTTGCCGTCCTTGGCTCGGTGCGACCGGCCGACCAGAGCGCCCTCCAACGCCGCGGGCCCCCAACCGGGCCGCTTGGAGCAAGGGCCGGAACCGAAACAAGGGTTCTGCGGACGGACGGTGGGCTTGGTGACTGTCATGGACGGGTCTCTCCTCGGACTGGCTGCAACGATCTCATTGTTCAGTAGCCAATGATACCAACCGTTACCGAACGGGAGAGGTGGCGCCGGGCGGTACGCCCGGCGCGCACGAAGTCCCAGTATCAGGCGTGCCTACCTGGACATCTGCACGATATCCAGGTACCACGTCCCGTCTCTGAGTATCACCGAGTACTCCTGGGGCTCGGCCGTGGTCTTGAGGTCCTCCACGGTGGACTCTCCGGCTTTCACAGTGGTCATCTGGCCCTCTGTCAGCGTCACCGTCGCCCTCTGACCGTCCGAAGACAGCTCAGTCTTCATCTTGACACCCGTGTAGTCGATCGAGTCGAAGGCCAGGAGCTCCTGGCCGAGAGCAGTCTTGAGTTGGTCCGGATCTACCTGTGCGGTATTTTCCAGGTATACGATCCCTTGGGGGTCGATCAGGGCAAAGAGCGCATCCAGGTCCCTATCCTCCATCGCGGTGATCACTTCCTGCACCTTCTGCTCGGGGCCTGAGGCTCCTCCGAAGACCTGGTCGTGAAAGACCACGAAGACGAGGACGCAGACCAATGCCACGACGACCACCAAGGCCGCCAGGCTTATCCAAAGCACCTTCTTGTTCTTGAGCCCTTCCATGGACATCTCCTTCCGCCATCATCGAGCTGACTCATAGTGAGTGGGGAATCGTCGGGGGGTATCGCCTCACGTATACCCCAAGCAGGATTAAGCCAACCCGTCCCTTGTTCCGATAGAATACCGGCAGCCTATGCCAGATCTTGGGGGACTAAACGGGAGCTGAAGCATGCAGATACTAAGGAACGTGTTCAAACGCAAGCTGCGGGTGATCCTGACCATATCGGGCATCACCATCGGGGTGTTCGCCCTGGTGATGATGGGTAGCATGGCCGAGCGCATCAACCTCATGGTCTCGGGCGGCACCCGCTACTACGCCGACAAGGTGACGGTGTCTGATGCCAGCGCGGGTATGTTCTCTATCCAGCCGGTACCCTACGACAAGCTCGAAGAGATCAAGGCCGTACCTGGGGTCGCTGAGGTGCAGGGAGAGATAGTCACCCTGCTCGAGAGTGAGATGACCATGTCCTTCGGCATGCCGGCCATGGTGGCGGGCAGCGACATGCGCGGAGTGGCGTACGAGAGCTTCCAGATCCGCTACGCCCAGGGACGCGAGCCCAGGGCCGACGAGACCGGGGTGTGCGCGGTAGGCTCGGAGTTGGTCAAGAAGCTGAATGCCAAAGTCGGTAGTTCGGTGACCATACGGGGCGAGCAGTTCAAGGTGGTGGGCATCATGGAGCAGACCCTCACCGCCCCGGACACCTCTGTCTACATGAGCCTGGCGGATGCGCGCAGCATCTACCTGCAGGATGTCCCTGTTGCCCTGCGCGATGACACCGAAGCCATAGAGCCGGTCACCGGCTTCACGGTCTACCCCACGCCCGGCACCGACCCCGAAGAGCTGGCCGTGAAGATCAACGAGACGGTGGACGGCGTCAAGGCATCGGGGCCCAGCTACTTCCAGGACCAGATAGCCAGCATGACCCGCATCTTCAACTACATACTCTACGGAGTAGCCCTCATAGCTCTGGTGGTCGGCGGTCTCTCGGTGATCAACACCATGACCATGGCCGTGAGCGAGCGCACCCGTGAGATAGGCATGCGCAAGGCCATAGGCGCCTCCGACGGACAGATCGTGGGCCAATTCCTGGCCGAGTCCGGAGTTATTGGCTTCATAGGCGGTGTGACCGGGTTGTTCCTGGGCTGGGCGGTGTCGGAGCTGGCCAACAAAGCCTTGGAGGCGCAGGCCATGAGCCTCTTCTTGGTCACCCCGCGCCTGGCAGGGGGGTCGGTAGCCTTCGCCATCTTCCTGGGACTGGTGGCCGGTCTGCTGCCCTCGCTGCATGCTGCCCGCATGAAGCCGGTCGACGCCCTAAGATACGAGTAGGAGGAACTATGACCATCGTCATCAGTGGGCGCGGCCTATCCAAGCGTTACGTCATGGGTAAGGACAACTACGTCGACGCCCTGCGTGGCGTGTCACTGGACATAGAGCAGGGCGACATGGTGGGCATAATGGGTCCCTCCGGCTCAGGCAAGTCCACGCTCATGCACATACTTGGCTGCCTGGACTCCCCCACCGCGGGTGAGGTCTGGCTGCAGGGGCGCCGAGTGGACAACCTCGACGGCGCAGGCCTCACGCAGCTCCGCCGGCTGGACGTCGGCTTCATCTTTCAGACCTTCAACCTCGTGCCGAGTCTCTCGGCCGTGGAGAACGTCATGCTCGCCGCCCAGTACGCCGGCAAAGGGCGCGCCGCCGCCCGCGAAGCGGCCGAAGCGGCCCTGACTCATGTGGGGCTCGCCGACAGACAACGCCATCGGCCCAACGAGCTCTCCGGTGGCCAGCAGCAGCGCGTGGCCATCGCCCGGGCGCTCGTGAACGAGCCCAAGGTCATCTTCGGCGACGAGCCCACCGGCAACCTCGATTCGGCGAGCTCGGACGAGATCGTCGCCATGATGCACGACATCAACAGCAAGGTCGGTACGACCTTCGTCCTGGTGACGCACGACCCGGGCGTGGCCGAGGCCTGCACTCATGTGGTCCACATGCTGGACGGCTTGGTGACCAACGGCTCCCAGCCGGGAGCGGACGACTAGCAGAAACACGCGGGGCGGGCGGCTCACGCCGCCCGCCCCGCGGGAACTACCGCTGCCCTGTAAGGGCTCTACATCATGCTGGAGATATCCAGATACCACTTGCCGTCCCTGAGGACCAACTGGTATTCCTGAGCTTCCTCGCTGTCCTTCACGTCCTCGGTGGTGGTCTCGCCGTTCTCCACCGTCACCATCTGACCCTCGACCACGGTGACCGTGGCCGTTTGGCCGTCAGCGGCCACTTCGGATTCCAACTTGACGTTCTTGAACTCCATCGACTCGTAGGTCATCTCTTCTTGCAGCATGGCCTTGAAGTCATCGATGGTGAGACCGGCCGCGGTGACCATCTCCAGCCCCTGCGGGTCCATGATCGCTATGAACCCGTCGACATCCTTGGCCTCCATGGCGTCGAACATCTCTTGTATGGTCTGCTCGGGCCCGGATCCGCCGCCGCCGAAGATGTCGTCATGAAAGACTACGAAAACCAGAATGCAGGCCACGGCGATAACCACTACCGCGGCCACCGCGATGCCGATCCAGAGCCACTTGTTCTTCTTGCCGCCAGCCGGAGCTGCCGTCGCGCCGATAGGCGCCGGGGGCGCTGCGGGAGCTTGTGCTCCTTCGTCCGCCATGTGATTCTCCTTCCAAGTTCGTATATGCCCGATGTGGCGCAGAGAAACGCGACGCCGAGCCCTGCTTCCAGTATACAGCGCTGGTGTGACGAACCCGGCTACTCGGCTTTCGACTCCGCCAAGACCCTCTCCACTTGGTCCCGGTTCTTCCAAAGCTCGCAGCCCGCCCCCTGATAGTCCACAAGCTCGGGCAGGGCGCGAAGTCTGGCCAAGAAGGGTGACTTCAGGGCTTCCAGCAGCGAGACTTGGCTCAAGTCCGCGTCTGAGTAGGGGGCAAAAGGACAGGGCTCCACACCGCCCGACGCGTTGATGTGCACGAAGCCTCTGCCGGCCGAAAGACACCCCCCGGTCTCGGCTTCGTCCCAGGGCACCGCCACGAAGATGGCCCGGTGTTGACCGCGAAGCGCCTTCACCCGCGCCCCCACCTGGTCGCGCTGAGTCGCGCTGAGCACCCAGTCCTCAGTGCCCGCCTCCACCGGAGTGTAGTCGGCGAGGACGAACAGACTGCAGCCGGAGCGACACAATCCGCCTATGTACTCATCGGAGAAGATGGTGGAGAAGTTGCGGTTGGTGAGCGTGAGCGAACAACCGAAGAACACACTGCGCCTGCGCAGGCGGGCCATGGCCTGCAGCAACTGCTCGTGTGTGCCCGCGCCTCGGCGCTCGTCGGTCTGTTCCGCCGAGCCTTCGATACTTATGAGGGGGACTATGTTCTTGAGGCGGGTGATGCGGTCGGTCAGCCGCTCATCCAACAAGAGGCCGTTGGTGAAGACCAAGAAGATCACCTTGGGGAAACGCTCCGCGATAGCCAGCAGCTCTTCGCGCATGAAGGGCTCGCCTCCGGCGACCACGAAGAACGAAACCCCCAGGTCAGTGGCCTCCCGCACTATGTCTCGCAGTTTGGCGTCGCTGAGTTCGGGCGGCGCGCCGGCCACGGCCGCGCCGCCTGCCTCCCCGCCACCCGCGGTGTCCACGCAGCCGCCCGATGCCCTGCCGCCCAGGAAAGACTGGGCGTAACACCCGGCGCAGCTCAGGTTGCACTGGTGAGTGATGCTGAAGATGACTATGGGCGGCACCTTGACCCCCCGCTCCAGCCACGCCTTGCGGGTGCGCGCGGCGGCCGCCTGCCAGCCGATGGTGCGCGCGAACCTCCAAGCCTGGCCCGGCTTGGCCAGGCTGACTCCTACTCCCCTCCACAAGAACGCTCCCACGGAGCGGTCGACCGTCTTCACTAGTGCCCTTTCGTCCGAGATGTGGCCCGAGGCCTTGCGGCTCATGATAGCCCCCCTGGGTGCTACCATCTTGAATCATGAGAGGTGCGGATTCCACAGTCCCCCTGGGCGAATACGCCGAGCGGCGCGCCAAAGTGCTCGGCGCGCTGGAGGGTGCCGCGGCCGTGGTACTGGCCGGCGATCGGCCGGCGTCGGACCTCCCCTACGGTCGGCGGCCTGTGGACGCCTTCTTCTGGTACCTCACGGGCATCGATACCGAGCCGGGCGCGGCGGTGCTGTTCGACCCCTCGGCAGAAGACCCCGAGCGCCGCATCGCCCTCTTCCTCCGGTCCCGCGACCCCGAGACCGAGCTCTGGGACGGAGCGCGCCCCTCGCTCGACTCCTCCTACAAGACGAGAACCGGTTTCTCGAGCCTGGCACGCACCGGCCAACTGGCGGCCAGACTGACGGAGGCGGCCCGGCGCACCCGCCGGCTCGCCTGCCTGCACCCGTTCGCTTCCTACGACCAGGATCTTTCGCCCGACCTAGCTCTCTTTCACAAGGTCTGCGAGAGGGTACCCACCGCGGCCATAGAGGACCGCACCCAGATACTCATCTCTATGCGCGCCGTGAAGTCCGCGGCCGAAGTCGCCCTCATCGAAAGGGCCGTCGCGGTGACTGAGAAGGGCTATGAAGCCGCCTTCAGCTCCGTACGCCCCGGCGCCGACGAGGGCGCCGTCGCGCTGGCCATGACCGCGGCCTTCCGCGCCTCGGGCGGCGCACCGGCCTTCGAGCCCATCGTCGGCTCGGGCGGCAATGGCACCGTGCTTCACTACAGCGCCAACGACAGCACCATCAGAGAAGGCGACCTGGTGGTCATAGACTATGCCGCGGCCGTGGGCGGTTATGCCTCCGATGTCACCCGCACGTTGCCCGCCGCCGGCAAGTTCACCCCCGAGCAGCGCGAGCTCTACGACCTCGTGCTCGAAGCCAATCTGGCCGCGATCAAAGCGGTGCGACCCGGCGTCACCTACACCGAAGTGAACAAAGCCGCCCGGGACGTGATAGCCAAGGCCGGCTACGAGGATGCCTTCCCGCATGGCGTCGGGCACCACCTGGGCATCGACGTACACGACCCCGCGCCCGATGGCCCTCTAGCGGCGGGCATGATCCTCACCATCGAGCCGGGCATATATCTGCCTGACAGAGGCATAGGGATCCGCATCGAAGACGACGTGCTGGTGACCAAGTCGGGCGCCCGCGTACTCACCGAGGCCATCCCCAAGACGCCGGAATCCGTCGAAGCAGCCATGGAGCAAAGGAGCCACCGTGCGTAGACCATCCCTCACAGTCCTGCTCTTGCTCGCCCTTGTCCTCGTGGCCGGCGCCGCTGCCTGCGGTGGAGGCGACGGAGCGGCGAAGGACACCTCGCCGCAAGGCCTGGCCAAGGCGCTCCTTGACTCACAGTACGACATCAAGAGCTCGGTCTGCCCTTTTGAGATCGAAGTGCAGATAGAGGCCGACCCCTCTGGATTGTCACAGGAGGATATGGCCGGGCTCATGATGTTCAAGAACGGGGTGAAGGCATCGGGCACTATGTCCAGCGACTCCGAGCGCCAAATGCTCGATATGGACATCACTCTCAGCATGTCGGGCATCACCTACAACATGGGCATCCGGATGGTAGAGAGGCAGCTGTTCATATCCATGCTCGGTCAGTGGTACGACCTCACGCCTGCCCTCGAGCAGGACTCCGCGAACTTCAAGGACATCTGGACGCAGCCCGACTCGCAAGAGATGCGCGACCTACTCACCGACGCGGGCATCCAACCGCAGACCTGGCTGGGTGAAGTGAGATTGGTGGGCCGGGAGACGATGGACGAGGTTCCTGTCTACCACTTGGCCTGCGCGCCGGATATCCACAAGATCATCACCGATGTCACGGTCCTCCTGCAGAACCAGGCCTTCATGGCCTACCTGGACCCCTCCGGGGAGCTGACCGAATCCTTTGCGTCAGCCGAGGACATGCCTACCGACGCCGAATTGCAGGAGCTCGTCGACCTCATTCCAGAGACCTTCCCCGAGCTCACCCTGGATCTTTGGGCGGGTCAGGACGACGACATCCTCCGCAAGATAGAGTTCAGCACGAAGATAGTGCCCCCGGCCGAGATGGAGATGGACGGCATCGCCAGCATCACCCTGGCCATGCTGATGACGAACGAACGCGTCAACGAGCCGGTCAACATCAAAGCCCCGGAGAACGTCCTGCCCTACTCGAGCTTCCAGCAGATGTTCGGCTCTGACTTTCCACTGCCCTTCCTCGACAACCCGCCGACCGAGGAGCCCACCAAGTCCTAGACCGAGGAGCCCCCGGACTCGGGGGTAGCGGGGCCGGTCGATCCGCCTCCTGCGGGGGCCTCTGGCGCAGGCGGGAGCCCCAGCGCCGGGCTCGCTCCGGCTGAAGGCACGGGCACCTCGGAACCCTCTGCCTCCACGATGTCGGGCTTGGCCCCTCCCCCCGGCCTCGTGTCTTGACCGGTCGTCTGCACGGGCCCCTTGTTCTTGAGCACCTTGCCCACGATCTTGTACACGCTTACCCCGGTCACCGCCAACACCGCCAAGACACCCACAAGAAGGGCGCCGGGCAGCCACAGCGGGGAGAATACCCACCACCAGCTCCAAGCGATGGTCCCTGTCAGCTTGAGCACCAGGAATATGAAGAAGAGCAGCAATAGGAAAGAACTGCAGCCCCCGGATGATCTCTTTTGCATCGTCCCCAGCCTCTGGTCGTGTTGAGGGGCCGCCTCGTACGGCCCAACTCGCATTCAGACCAGTATAATGGGTGCGCACGCTAGACTAACGAAGGAGTCGCAATGCGCAAGTACTCACTGATGCTGCTGGTGGTATTGCTGGTCTTCGCTCTCGCTTTCGGCGCCGTCGCCTGCGGCTCCAGCTCTTCGAGCAAGACCCCGCAAGAACTGCTGACCGCCTCCATGACGGCCGGCAAGGCCGCCACCTCGCAATCAGGCACCTATGAGATAGATCTTACTGTCGAGACCGATGCCGCGTCCCAAGACGCTGCCATGATGCAGGCCTTTCTCGGCCAGCCCATCAAGATCACCGGCAACTTTGCCAGCCAGGAGAGCCCGGCGCGGGCCGACCTCAGTCTGGCCGTCAGCCTCATGGGCACCAGCCTGGGCGGCGGAGTGCGAGCAGTCGACAACAACGCTTGGCTGAACGTCCTCGGTCAGTGGTATGAGGTGCCGGCCGACCAGCTTCAGCAGGCCAGTGGCGGCAGCAGCGCCGATATGGTCAAGACCGTCCAGGAGGCCATGGACGAACAGGGCATCGACGTCAACACGTGGATCAAAGACCTCAAGGCCGCCGGAGAAGAGACCCTCGCCGATACTGAGGTGACCCACCTCACCGGTACGGTCGACGTCCAGAAGATGGTCACCGACCTTGTCGCCCTGCTGCAAAGCCCCAAAATAGCCGCGCTCATGGCTACCGCCGGTGCTGAGGCCGGCTCTGAGACAGGTGTGTCTGTTCCTACCGCTACCGAGATCGCGGATCTTCAGGCCACCGTACAGCAGATGATCAAGAGCGCCACCATAGACCTGTGGATCGCCAAGAGCGACTCGTCCATGCGCAAGATGGCCCTGAATGCCGACGTGACTATCCCGGCTGAGCTGGGTGTCTCCGGCCTGAGTGGAGCCGCCGTCGTGTTCACCGTCAACCTCGACGCCCCCGACAAGGCCGTCGCGGTCGCTGCTCCGGATTCGGCCAAGCCTTTCACCGACCTACAGACCGACCTACAGAGCAACCCGCTCCTGTCGGGTCTGCTGGGTGGTCTGAGCGGATCCGGCTCCGGCCTGGGTGGACTGCTCGGGCAGTAGCACCTCCGCTCTTCGTGACATGCCGCGCCGCGGCGCCCTCGGGCGCCGCGGCGCGTTTCATTTCTAGCTCCCTCACGGACCCATATCGGGGAACCGCGTCCTCACGTATGCTGTCCAAAGGCGGTCCAGACTAGAGGAACGTAGGAGGGGATCATGAAGAGAGCGCTCCGTTCTCGCCGGGTGCTGGTCGCGCTGGCGGTGACGCTGCTGACAGCCTCGCTGTCACTGATGGCGGCTTCTTGTGGCGGGACCACCGACACCACCGGCGGCACCGACACCACCCAAGGAGGCGACGTGTCCAGCGTCGATGGCATCCAGCTAGCCATGTCCGACCTCTCCCGACTCGCCGGTCCGGCGCCTGACGCCGACGTCCTGGCGGCTATGGACGGCATGCGGCTCTTCGGTACGGATCTCTACGAGTCTCTTGCCGACGCCGCGGGCAACGACAATGTGGTCTTCTCTCCCATGAGCATCGTCACCGCCCTGGCCATGACTTACGCCGGCGCCAGCGGCGCCACCGCCCAAGAGATGGCCGATACATTGCACTTCACGCTCTCCACCGACGCTCTCCACAGAGCCTTCAACACCTTGGACACCACCCTTGAATCAAGGAGCTGGCAGCAGAAGAACGCCCAGGGCAAGGATGAGGGTGTCTTGATAAAGACCGCCAACAGTCTGTGGGCGCAGCACGGACTTACCTTCGAACAGGCCTTCTTGGACACGCTGGCCGGCAACTACGGCGCCGGGGTGCGCCTGGTGGACTACCAGACGGCAGCAGAGGCCGCCCGGCAGTCCATCAACAAGTGGGTTTCCGCGCAAACGAATGACAAGATCCCCGACCTGATAGCCGAGGGAGTGCTTGACGGCCTCACCCGTCTCGTCTTGGTCAACGCGGTCTATCTGGACGCCACTTGGGCCAACCAGTTCGATCCCCAGGCCACCTCTGACGGCGACTTCACCACCCTCGCCGGAGACACGGTGACCGCGGAGATGATGCACCAAACGACGGTTCTACCCTATGCGTCCGGCGAGGGATGGCAGGCCGTGCTACTGCCCTATCTGCAAGAGGATCTGGACATGATGCTCATCGTGCCTGACGAAGGCAGGTTCGCTGAGATCGAGAGCCAGCTGGGCGACGGATCTCATCGACCGTGCGGCCGGCATTGTGAAGTGGGACCTAGAAGTGGCCCTGACCATGCCCAAGTTCAAGTTCCGCACCCAGACCGGCCTGACCCAGGCTCTGGGCGCGCTCGGCATGAAGGCGGCATTCGACCCCGACCTGGCCGACTTCTCCGGCATGACCAAAGAGGCCAGCCTCTACATAAGTGACGTCATCCACGAGGCCTACATAGACGTGGACGAAGAGGGCACCGAGGCCGCCGCCGCGACCGCCGTCGTGATGAGACTCACGGCCATGCCCGCCGAGCAAGTGCAGCTGACAGTCGATCGCCCGTTCATCTTCGCCATCCGCGATCGTCCGACCGGGGCTATCCTGTTCCTCGGCAGGGTCACCGACCCCACCAAGTAGACATGCGGCGCGGCGCCCCAGCGCCGCGCGACCCAGCAGAGCGCACGCGCGGGGCCGGGCGACCGGCCCCGCGCCGTTTCGTAACCCGGCAGGTCGCGGTACAGTGGAGACGTCGCCCAAAGCCCAAGAACTCGGGAGACGTGTCATGAAGGAGTTCGTCGTCTACTTGCTCCGGCACGCGCGGCCTGTACTGCCCGACGACCAGAAGCGCTATCTGGGGCATTCAGATCCCCCGCTCAGCGCCGAGGGGCTCGAGCAGGCCCGAACTCTAGCCGACAGCTTCTGGTTCGTCCCCTTCACCTCTGCCTATTCAAGCGACCTGCGTAGAGCCAGGCGGACGGCCGAGGTGATACTGGCGGGCATCGGTCTGCCGGTGCATGTGGACGTGCACCTCCGTGAGATAGACGCCGGCCGGTGGGAAGGGCTGACGGCCGACGAGGCCCGCGAGCAGATCCCCCCAAGAGGCCGCCGAGCGGGACGAGCGACCGATAGACTTCCGCTTCCCGGGAGGAGAGAGTTACCGCGATCTGAGCGACGAGGTGGTACCGGTGTTCGAGCGTATCCTGTCGGACGCCACCGGGGACGTGCTCGTTGTGGCCCACAAAGGCGTCAACCGTGTGATCCTGTGCCACTGTCTGGGTTGGCCGCTCGAGAAGCTGTACGAGATTCCCCAGGACTACGGCTGCGTCAACACCATAAGCGTCACCATCAAGCCCGACGGAAGCAGGACCATGGAGGTCAAGACGCCTGTCGCGTCACCCAGTCCGGTCTGATGCGCGCCGTGTCGCCTTGCGCCGCTCGGGCCGCTCCGGCCGCGCCGAATGCGCGCTAGTCCTGCTCGAACGCGAAGGTGAACGACAGCCCGAGTTCGTCCCGCATGGCCAAGAGCTCCTTCTTCACACTCTCGCCCACGGGGACGCCCTTGTCTTTGCGCGCCTGCCAGGCCAGGTGCTCCTTCTCGCCGCAGGTGTAGATGCGCTCTGCGCCCGGCACCTTCTTGGAAGCGCGCAGCGCCCGCAGGACGTCGCCCGCCTGCTTCTTGAAGGTCGCGAGATCGGTGAAGCACTCGATATCGATAGCCAAGAAGGAGTGTCCGATGGGGATGGGGATATCTTTGCCTTCGGCATCCTTGCCCCCCAGCCCTTTCAGGAAGGCGTTGCCGGAGAAGGCGGTCGATAGCAGTTCTACCACAGTGGCGAAGCCATAGCCCTTGTAGCCGCCCGTCTCTTCGCCGACACCCCCGATGGGAGCGAGCGCGGCGGTGCCTTTGACCAGGTCCTTGAGTATCTGCACCGAGTCGGTCTCCGACTCGCCCTCTTGGTTGATCACCAGGCCGGCGGGGCAGGGCTTGCCCTCCCGGGCCCACTGCTCGATCTTGCCGCGCTGGATGACCGAGGTGGCGTAGTCGTTGGTGAAGGCGAAGGGCTCGTCAGTCGGCATCGCGTACACGAGCGGGTTGGTGCCCAGCATGTTCTCCACGCCGAACGTGGGCGCTATCGAAGGCCGGGCGTTGGTGGTGGTCATGCCCACCATGCCCTGCTCCACAGCCATGAGCGGATAGTAGGCCGCGAAGCCGTAGTGCGTGGAGTTGCAGGCCACCACCATGCCCAGCCCGTGCTCCTTGGCCTTGTCGATGGCCATCTGCATGCAACGCTTGCCGACGACCATGCCCATGCCGTCATGCCCGTCCACCAGGGCGGTGGCCTTGCAGTCGCGCACGACCTCGAAATCCGTCACCGGGTGCTGGATGCCGCCCTTGACTATGCGGTCGTAGTAGATAGGCTTCAGCCGGCCGACTCCGTGTGAGTCGATGCCGCGCTTGTCGGCACTTATGAGCACATCGGCGCAGATGCGCGCATCTTCCTCGGGGACGCCCACGCCTCTGAAGACGTCCACCATGAACGCCTCCATCACCTCGAAGGGCACCCAACTCACGCCTGTGTTCACCGTGACCTCCTCGCTTGTGGGCCCCCGGATCGCCTCGACGACGGGCACCCGCTACTGACTGGCATACAGTACCAGACGCCGCGCGCGCCGACGCCGCGCAGTCTAATGCCCGCCCAGGTCGAGATGGTCGGGCAGCGGGCTGGTGTCGGCGAACCACTGGTTCTCGCCGAACTCGGCGGAGGTGATGTCGCCCACAGGCAGCTTGACGTAGGTCCCCTCCCCTTCCGCGGCCACTGTGCCGTCTTCCAGAAGGACCTCGCCCGTGCCCTCGAACACCCGGGCGGTGTCGCGAGTGATGCGCCCCACCACCTTGACCTCCCGCTCCAGAGGCACCGGTTGGCGCAACCTCATGCTGAACTTGATGGTCACTCCCCAGGTATCGCCGTGGGCCGTGTTGATGGCCCTGCCTATGGTCTCGTCCAGAAGCGCTGCGATGATGCCGCCGTGCAGGCGGCCTGGATATCCCTGGTGTTCCTGCCGGGGCGTGAACACCCCCACCAACTCGCCGCTCTCAAGCACGAAGAAACGCCCGTGCAGGCCGAGCTTGTTGTCCACGCCGCAAAGAAAACACATGCGGCTTATGTTCTGAGCCGCCTCTACCTTGCGCTTCACGCCCCGTCCTCTCGTCGTCGGTCCGAGCGGGCCTAGTTCAGATCGAAGCCGCCATCGACCAGCAGCGACTGGCCGGTGACGAAATCGCTGTCGGCCGAGGCTAGGAACAAGGCAGGCCCGGCCAGGTCGTCGGCCACCTCGTTGCGCTCGCTCAAGGCTTGGCCCTTGCGGGTGGTCTCCCGCGCGGCCAGCGCCCGCTCGTCGGTCTTCTCCAGGTTCATGGCGGTGAGCGTAAAGCCCGGCACGAGAGTGTTCACCCGGATGCCATCGGGGCCCAGAGCGCGCGCCAGCGACCGGGTCAGACCGATGACGCCGGCCTTGCCGGCCACGTAGGGCACCATCGTCGCGAGGCCCTTCCACACCGTGCTGGAGCTGACGTTGATTATCTTGCCGTAGCCCTGCGGCTTCATGTAGGGGTGGACGGCCCGGACGCAGAACCACATGCCCCGCAGGTTCACGTCCACGATGTGGTCCCATTCCTCGGTGGTCCACTGGTCGAACGGACGAGCGGTGGGACCCCCCGCGGCGCCCTTGAAGGCGCCGGCGTTGTTGACCAGGATGTCGAGGCGGCCGCCGAAGGCGGCCGCCACCTGGGCCGCGGCAGCCTTACACTGCTCGTACGAGGTGACGTCGCAGGACTGGGCGAGAGCCTCACCACCGGCGCTCGCGATCTCTTGGGCCACCAGCGCGGCAGTGGTGCTATCCGTGCTGGTCACCCCCACCTTCGCGCCTTCAGCCGCGAACCGCAGCGCGATGGAGCGCCCGATGCTGTTGGTGCCACCCGCGCCCACTACTAGGGCTACCTTGCCTTCAAGGCGTCTGCTGCCGCCGGTCACTCCCACTCCCTTCGTCCCCTAGTGATCCAGTCCGCGACGCGACCCGCGACTATTCGAAGGTCTTGGCGACACTCGCCATCTCCCTCGGGATGTCCAGCTGCTGCGGGCACTTCTCCACGCACTCCTCGCACTTGGCGCACGCGGACGCGGCGGCGCTCTGACCCGTGCGCGTCTCCATCTCGTATCCCCGGCGCTCTTCATCCACGCTGCCGAACAGCGAGGCGTCGTTCAAGAAGCCGAACATCCTGGGGATGTTGATGCCCTGAGGGCACGGCATGCAGTATTGGCAGGCGGTGCAGTCCACCACCGTCCGCGCCTGGTAGGCCGCCCGCGCTTTGCCGATAGCCGCCGCCTCGGCAGCGCTCAGCGAGGCCGGGTAACCCTCAGAGGCAAGTGCTACGTTCTCCACCACCTGCTCCATGGTGCTCATGCCGCTCAAGAGCAGGCTCACCCGCGGATCGTTCCAGACGAAGCGAAGCGCCCAACCCGCGGGGGTACGCTTCACCGGAGCCGCGTCCCACAGGGCCTGTATGGAGGCAGGGGGCGACGTCGCCAGACGGCCGCCTTTGAGGGGCTCCATGACTACGACGCCCAAGCCCCGGTCGGCGGCATAGGCCAGACCGGCGGCACCCGCTTGGTACTCCATGTCCATGTAGTTGTACTGGATCTGACAGAAGTCCCAATCGTACGCATCGACGATGGGCGCGAAGGCCGGGCCTTCGTCGTGGAAAGAGAACCCGGCCAGGCGGATCTTGCCCTGCTTCTTGGCGTCGTCGAGGAACTCGAGCACTCCCAGTCCGACGAGGCGCTCGAACTGAGCGGCGTTCAACCCGTGCACCAGGTAGCAGTCTATGCGATCGGTACGAAGCCGCTGGAGTTGCCCCTCAAGGATCTCTTCCATGCCTTTGCGAGCGTTCACCATCCAGACAGGCAGTTTGGTGGCGATAAGCACTTTGTCCCGGTGGGCGCCGGCGAGAGCCTGACCCACGAAGGGCTCGCTCGCGCCAGGCCGGCCGTCGAAGGAGACACTGTGGTACGGATAGGCCGTATCTATGTAGTTGACGCCATGGTCTACCGCGTAGTGCAGCATCTCGGTAGCCAGGGGCACGTCGATGTTGTCGTGTTGCCCATCGATGATAGGCAGGCGCATACAGCCGAACCCGAGCACGCTGACGCGCTCACCCGAGCGGCCGAAGGGACGATAGAGCATGCTCACGGTCCAGATCCTCCCATGGTCACCAGATCAGTTGTCCTGATTTCACAGTACACCATGCCGCGGTGCCACCAAACAAGGGGCCGTGCATAAGGAACGCCTCCGCAGGGGAACAACGTCGAAAGCGCGACCATTCCTAAGGAGAAGGGGGCCACCAGCATGAGACCGATCCATTCACCCGAGGACTCCGCGCGGCGCCCGCGACGGCGCCTGTTGTTCCTGTCCGCTGCGCCGCTGCTCCTGCTGCCCCTCGCGCTCTTCTCGTGCGGCGACAGTGTCAGCGACCACCCCACGGGCAAAGCCGAAGTGGTGCTCCGCGTCGAGACCGGCGGCGGTTTCGTACCCGTGGAGTACAACCTCACCCAACTGCCTAGTCTCACCCTCTACGGCGACGGCACGGTCATAGTCACCGGACCGATGATCGAGATCTATCCCCAGCCCGCGATGCCCAACCTCCAGACAGCCACCATATCCCAGGAGGATATCGCCAAGCTGCTCAAAGCGGCCAAAGACGCCGGACTGTTCGCGAATGACGTGGACTACGGGCAACCGAACATAACCGACGTGGGCACCACCACCATCACCATCAACGCCGACGGCAAGACCTACACTTCGAGCATCTACGCCTTGGGCTTCGAGCAGATGCCTGAAGGCGGCGCGGTAGACGGTCTTACGTCCGCGCAGGTAGGGGCCCGCAACACCGTAACGGCCTTCACGGCCAAGACCGGCGATCTGGACACCTTCTTGGGGACCACCCTCAAATGGGAGCAGTATGCCTTCACCTCGCTGGCAGTGTTCAGCCGGGTGGCCGATCCCGCCAACCCCGCCTACGACACCGCCGAGGTGCAGCCCAACAAGCTCGACTGGCCTCTGGCCGACCTCGGCACCATGGGCGAAGCGGTGCAGCCCGAGGGCTACAGAAAGGCCGTGATCACCGGCGACGATCTGACCAAGCTCAGGCCCCTGCTGGGCCAAGCCACGCAGATATCCTTGTGGAAGTCGGGCGACCGCGAGTACTATCTATCCTTCAGGCCGCTGCTCCCCGACGAGACCGCCAAGTAGAGGTGCGCCCATGCTGTCAGCCGTACTGACCGAAGGGCTGACAAAGAGATACGGTAGCCGTGTAGGCATCGATACCCTGGACCTGGAGGTCCGAGAGGGCGAGGTCTTCGGCTTCATCGGTCCCAACGGCGCAGGCAAGACCACTACCATCCGGTTGCTGCTGGATCTAATCCATCCGACCGGCGGCAAAGCGCAGATCCTGGGGCTGGACGCCCACAAGGACAGCGTGGCCATCCGCCGGTCGGTGGGCTATCTGCCCGGCGATTTCGGCCTGGACTCCCGCATGACCGCCCGTGAGCAGCTCTCCCATTTCGCGCGCCTTCGGGGCCTCTCCGGCCTGGGGACGACACCCGCGCTGGCAGAAAGTCTGGGGCTGGACCTGGACGTACCCACGGGGCGCCTGAGCCGCGGCAACCGCCAGAAGGTCGGCATAGTGCAGGCTCTCTTTCACGAGCCCGCTCTTCTTATCCTAGACGAGCCCACCACCGGCCTGGACCCTCTGGTGCAGGACACGTTCCTGCAGATACTCCGCGACACCCGCGAGCAGGGTCGTACTGTGTTCCTCTCCTCGCACATCCTCTCGGAGGTAGAGCGGGTCTGCGATCGGGTGGCGATCGTGCGCGGCGGCAGGTTGGCGGCGCTGGAGACCACCGAGTCGCTGTTGGAGAAGCGCCGCAAGCGAGTGACCATGCTGTTCGACAAGCCCGTCGCCGCGGAGATCTTCGCCAAGCTGCCGGGAGTCAGCGACGTCGAAGTGCAGGGCCCCGCGGTGCGTCTGCGCCTGCGCGACGGCATCGATGCAGTGGTCAAAGAGGCTGCCCGTCACACCTTGCTGGACATGAGCGTCGTGCATCCCTCGCTTGACGAGATCTTCATGAGCTACTACGCAGAGGAGCAGTCATGACCGGCCTGAGAGAGGTCTGGGTGCTCACCGCGCAAGACCTGCGCAGACGCTGGCGGTCGATACTCATCTGGGGCATAGCCCTAGGAGCCGTGGGCGCCCTCTACGTGGCTCTCTACCCAACCATGAAGGACTTCATGGACGAGTTCGTCAAGCAGGCGCCCGAATCACTTCGCCAGTGGATGGGGGTTGCCGGCAACACCATGTCGGTGGAGCAGTGGGTGGGTATGAAGTTCCTCAATCTGTTCGTACCGGTGGCCTTGCCGTTCATGGTGATGCTCATCGGTGCGCGCGCGGTGGCGGGCGCCGAAGAGCGCCGGTCGCTGGATCTGCTGCTCAGCAACCCCGTGCGGCGCTGGCAGGTGGTCGCCTCCTCGGTGCTGACCATGGGCATCTCCGTGATGGGCGTTCTGGTGATGACCTGGGTGCTTACCTACGTCACCGCCCCCATCGCCGGCGTGGATCTGAGTCCAGGCCTCCTGGCAGTGGCCCTTCTGGTGCTCTGGCCGTTCTGTCTGCTATTCGGCACGTTCTCGCTGTTCTTGTCCTCTGTCGTCCGCCGCTCGTTCTTGGCCACCACCATCCCCGCCGTGGTGCTGGTACTTATGTATCTGCTCGAGTCGCTGGCCCAGTCCATCAAGTCGGTGGAACCGGCCCGCGTGTTCTCGCTCTTCTACCATCTGGGCAACGCCATAGACGGCAACATCCGCCTGCCGGCCGCCCTACTTATGCTGGCCGGGGCCTGTATCCTTACCGGTGGCGCGATAGCCGCGTTCAGCAAGAGGGACATCTACACCTAGCATCTGCACCTAGCGGCGACCGGGAGCCGCCCGACAAGGAGAGTGACATGGCCAAGGCCTGCCCCACCCCCCAGCCGCTCCGCAATGTGGTGGGCTCCGTGGTTTTGCTGACCGCGATGTTCCTCTCCACCTTCTTGGCCCGCTTCATCTTCCCGCCTCTGCTGCCCACCATGGCCGAGGACCCCAGTCTGGCCGTCAACCCCAGCCAAGCCGGCTCGCTGTTCCTTGTCTCGGCCATCGGCTCCCTGGTGGGTTCGTTCTTGGCCGGACTCGTTTCGAGCTTCATAAAGCATCGGGGCGCTCTCCTCGTCTCAATGTTCGGCGTCGCCCTCTCGCTGGTGGGCGCCTACTTCGCCACCTCAGTCTGGGCCCTGCGAGGCGTCTTCTTGGTCATAGGCGTGCTGGTGGGAATCCACCTGCCCTCCTCGGTGGCCACCATCACCGCCACAGTGCGCAAGGAGGACTGGGGCAAAGCCCTCTCCATCCAGCAGCTGGCGCCGCCCCTCAGCCTGCTGACCGCCCCGCTACTCGCGGTACTGCTCTTGCGCTGGTTCTCCTGGAACACCACGCTCCTGTGGGTGGCAGGCCTATGCGCGCTACTGGGGTTATGGTTCCTGCTCTTCTTGGGCGGGACGGGCGCCTTCCCGGGAGATCTGCCCAACAAGGCCTCCGTCGGGCCGGTGCTCAAGACCCGGTCGTTCTGGGTGATGATCGCCCTCTTCGCTCTGGGGATGGGCGCGCAGGTGGGCGTCTACACCATGCTGCCGCTGTTCCTCACAGCGGAGCGTGACATGACTGCCGGAAGCGCCAACACCTTGCTCGGCCTGGCCAACATCGCCCCCGTGCCCATGGTGTTCGTAGCCGGTTGGCTCACTGCAAAGCTCGGTGAGAAGCGCATGATCGCCCTTGCGCTCTTGCTCACCGGAGTGGTGACCGTGCTGGTGGGAGTCCTTACAGGTGTCGCGCTCAAGGTGTGCGTGGTCTTGATGTCGGGTCTCGCCGTCTGTTTCTTCCCTCCCGCCTTTGCGGCCCTGGCCCGCATCGTCCAGCCGGTCTATCGCAGTCTGGCCACCTCCTTCTCCACGCCACTGGGCCTCCTGGTAGGCGGTGGACTCCTGCCGCTGCTGCTGGGCTACGTGGGGCAGGCGGGCCATTTCGACCTTGGTATAGTCGTCATAGGTGGGCTGGTGGCCATGGGTTCGCTGCTCACTTTCGCGCTGCGCCTGCTGGACGACCTTGAGGAGGGCTGTTGAACACCGCGCCTATGTCTCCGACTGAGGCCAAGACCGACGCCCTGGCCATGTTCACCGACCAAGGGCCGGGCCACATCAATTGCGCCCAGGCCGTGCTCCGTTTCGTTCTCTTGGTGACGGGTTCGGATCCGGGACTCATGGCGCTTGCCAGGCAGTTCGGAGGTGGGGTAGCCGGTACGGGCGAGACCTGCGGCGCCGTGACCGGGGCCGCCCTGTCCCTCAGTCTACGCGACTACCAGGCTGCGGAGGCCGCCGGCCCGGCCGCTTCCCGTAAGGCCCTGCAGGACTACGTGGACCGTTTCATCGCTGAGTTCGGCACGGCGCGCTGCCGCGACCTCACCGGGTTCGATTTAAGGACTGCCGAGGGACACGACGCCTTTGTCAAAGCGGGCGGCAACGAGAATTGCCGGGACTTCGTCGGCTGGATGTGCGACCAGCTACTGCCGCTGGTGAGCCCGGAGCTGTAGCTCCGGCGCGGGGGTCGCGGGGCGCGCAGGCATGCGGCGCCACCGCGGCGCGCAGAGCGCGCCGCGCGTTACCCCTCCGACTCGGGGCGAGTCTCGCGGAGCGGCCAATCGTCCTTGAGCAGCCGCGACAGCGAACGGTCGGCGAGTATGCGGCCGCCCGTCTGGCATCCCGGACAGTAGTCGCATTCGTTGTCCGCATAGACGATGCGCTGTACGGTCGCTCCGCACACCGGGCAAGGTTTCCCGAAGCGCCCGTGCACGGCCATCTCCGGACGAAAGGCGGTGACGTGCTCGGGGAATCTCTCCCGAGCCTCCGCCCCCAGCCGTTCGATCCACTCGTTCAGAACAGCCCCCACAGCCGCGTGTAGCTGCTCCACCTCCAGGTCGTCCAGGGCTTGGGTCATCTTGAACGGAGACAAACCCGCGCGGTGCAGGATCTCGTCGGAGTAGGCGTTGCCTATGCCGGACACCAGGCCGGGGTCGGTGAGCGCTCTCTTGAGTGTGTGGTTATCCTGCCGAAGGCGCGCGCCTAGTTCGGCCGGAGAAGCGCTCAGCGGCTCCAGACCGCCGCGGTCCAGCGCCCGCAGGGCATCGCCTCCGGCGACCAGGTGAAGTGAGGCCCGCCGTTTAGTCCCTGCCTCGGTGAGCAGCAGAGTGCCGGCGGAGAAGTCCAGCGCCGCCAGGCCGCGACCTTTGGGCAGGGCCGCCCCTGCCGGCTTCCAGTGCAGGCGTCCCGCGATCATGAGGTGCATGACCAGATACCAGGGAGTGGGTAGTCCCGCCGCGGCCTCCGCGGTCGGGCCGAGCGCCAGAACGATGCGCTTGCCCAGTCGGGAGACCTCGTCCACCCGACTGCCCGCGACAGCCGTAAGAGCAGGCACGACCGTACGGAGTACGAAGACGCTCCCCAGACGCACGCCCAGAAGCGTGGCGCCCACCACGCGCGGCCTGAGCGCTTCCAGATAGGCTTCGATGTCGGGCATCTCGGGCATGGCTCTCTTGCGCAGTATAGACGGGGTTCCGCCGCGGTATTCTAGGTCGATGAGACTACGCGTAGCAGCTACCTGTCTGGTCCTGATGGCCGCCGTGTTCGGCACGACGGGCTGTTCGGCGCTCGAGGGCTCGGAGGCCGGAGGTCTGGAGCAACAGACCACCACCCTCGCTCCCAGCACCACGACCACTCTCTCCCAGGCTCAGGTGGCTCTGGGCGCCATGACCACCCGTCAGAAAGCGGCGCAGGTGCTGCTGCCGTCCTTCTCGGGCACTTCTCTCAGCGCCCCGACCGCGGCGTTGTTGGCCGCGGGCCCTCCCGGCGGGCTGCTCCTGCACGCCTCCAACTTCACCGGCGCGTCGCAGATGCAGCGTCTGACGGCCTCGCTGCAGCAGGCAGCCGCGGCCGCGGGGTCACCGGTGGGTCTGTTGATCGCCGTTGACCAAGAGGGCGGCCGGGTGCAGCGCATAACACGAGGCGTGCCCGCCCTGCCGTCCCCCCGCGAACTCGGCACTGAGTCCACCCCAGACGAAACCTCCGAACTAGCGCGCCAGACGGCGCGGGGGCTGCTGGACATGGGCATCAACATGAACCTGGTCCCCGTCGCGGACGTGGTCGCCGACAAGAGCTCCTTTCTCTACGAACGCTCCTACGGGAGCGACCCGGCGCTGGTCTCGGACTTCGTCACCGCGGTCATCCAAGCGTCTCAAGGGCAAGGACTCATCTGCGTCGTCAAACACTTCCCCGGCCACGGCAGCGCCGCCGCCGACACCCACAACGCGTCGGCCATCTCGGAGATAGGCCGCCAAGAGTTCGAAACGGTGCATCTACCTCCGTTCCGCGCGGCCATCTCTGCAGGAGTAGAGGGAGTCATGATCTCGCATGTGAGAGTCATAACCTATGACTCGCTCGAGCCCTCTTCGTTGTCCGCCTCTGTCATCGGCGGTCTGCTCCGCGATGACCTGGGCTTCGAGGGTCTGGTGGTCGCCGACGACCTGTTCATGATCGCCGACCACCGGATCAAGGTAGAAGACAGCAGCAAGGAACCCACGCTCGTCAGGGGTCCGGCCGCGTCCGCAGCCGCCAGGATCCCCATCGAGATCGACCTTGCCATCAAGGCGCTCAACGCAGGCTGCGACCTGCTCATACTCAGCGAGGCGGAGACGAACTCCTCGGCCGTGCTCGAGGGTCTGGTCACCGCCATAGACGAGGGGAAGGTGAGCCAGGCCCGGCTGGACGAAGCCGTGCTCAAGATCCTGGATCTTAAGTACCGCTGCGGCCTGATAGTCCAGCCCCCACCTGTGACCACCGCCGAACGACCCTAGGAGACCCAGCGATGTCCGACTCAAGAACCGCACGGCCGCTTCTGCGCAGAGCCACCCCCACGCCGACCCGCGCGCGCTCCCGATCCGCGGCCGTGCGCTCTCTCGTCTCTCTGTTGGCGGCGTTGCTGCTGGGCGCCGGCCTCCTGGTCTCGGGTTGCGGGAGCTCAGACCCCGCGGAGACGGTGACCCCGAGCGCGACCGTCGTCGCGACCGACCCCGAGGCCCTCGCCAACGCCGTGATCGACGAGTGGTCCGCCGCCATGCAGGCGCTGGTGACGCTGCTGGAGGACAAGCCCGAGGCCTCCGCCGTCCAGGCCGAGGTGCAGTCTCTCAAGGAGAGCGTCATCCAGTCACTGGTCGCCCTCGGTAGTCAGCGCGAGACCCTCAGCGACTCCGACAAGGCACGAGTCGACTCGTTGGAGTGGTCGGCCATGCAGGCCTTGAGCGACCAGGCCTGGTATGCCGACTACAACACCCTGTGGAGCTACTACTCGGACGCCGATCTGGAGTTCGCCAATCTGGTGGCCGGCTTCAACGTCCTGATGCAGTACTCTGACTTTGCGCTGCTGCAGCAGCAGCTCCCAGAAGAGGCCGCCCGCCTCGGAGTCGAATAGGCAACTCTCGCGGGCGAGCAGGAGGAACGACCACGGACACAACTCACCAGACCATCTACTCGATCACTTTCCAGCCTTCGGGCCGCAGAGAACAGGCCGCTGCCGGCGAAGACCTGCTGACCGTCGCCCGCCGGGCCGGCGTGCAGATAGAGACCGCCTGCGGCGGCAAGGGCACCTGCGGCAAGTGCCGCGTGCGCATGGAGACGACCAGCGCCACCACTCCGGTCGCCGAGAGCGAACCCGCGGTGGCTCCGCCCACCGAGAGCGAACGCCGCTTGTTGGGCACAGAGCTTCTAGCCTCCGGACTCCGGTTGGCCTGCCAGACGCAGGTGCTGGGCGACGCGCGCGTCTTCGTGCCCGAAGAGAGCCGCATTACCACCCGAACGGGCACCAAGGAGGCGCGCCAGCGTTCACGGCAATTGGACCCCGCTGTGCGGGCGTACCCACTTGCACAGTTGCGCGGTCTCGCGGATCTGGAGATGGCGCCCGCGGCGCAAGAGGCGCTGTCCCGTTTGGCCGGCCAACCGGAGGACGGCCTGACCGCAGTGGTCTGGAGAGGAGGCCCCGCCGACTCTTCCGGTTCCGTCCTAGACGTGCGGCCGACGGCGGACCCCGGGCGCGTGTTGGGACTCGCGGTGGATGTCGGTACCACCACCATCGCGGCCTACCTCGCCGACCTCACCACCGGCGAGCTGCTTGCCACCGAATCGAACCTCAACCCGCAGGTGGCCTACGGCGACGACATCATCGCCCGGCTGCAATATGCCGCTCACCAGCCCGAGGGAGGCCGTGAGCTGCAGCAGAAGGCGGCCGAGGAGGTCGATCGGCTGGCCCTGCGGGCCGCCGAGAGGGCCGGCGCGCAGGTCACCGACATCTACGACGTGGTCATGGTGGGTAATACAGCCATACACCATCTGTTCCTGGGGCTAGACACCGACACGCTGCGCCGGGCGCCCTTCGAACCCGCCGTGACAAAGGCCATCGATGCCACGGCCGCCGCGGTGGGACTTCACTTCCATCCCGCGTGCCGGCTGTACGCCCTGCCCAACGAAGCGGGCTTCGTCGGCGCCGACAATGTGGCGGTGATCATTGCCGAGGAGCCCTACAAACAAGACGAGGTCACCCTACTCATAGACGTCGGCACCAACGGCGAGCTGGTACTGGGCGACCGCAAGCGCATGCTCTCGGCCTCGTGCGCCACGGGACCCGCCTTCGAGGGAGCTCACATAGAGCACGGCATGCGTGCCGCCGCGGGCGCGATAGAGAGGGTGCGGGTAGACCCCCAGACTCTCGAGGTCAACTTCAAGGTCATCGGCACCGACGCTTGGAGCCAGGATCTGGCGCCCGGCCAGGTGAAGGCCCGAGGCATCTGCGGTTCGGGCGTCATCGAGGCGGCCGCGGAGATGCTTCGGTGCGGAGTCATCCTCCCCGACGGCGGGTTCGCTCCCGACCTGGTTCACGAACGCATCCTGCAGGTGGACGGCAGGCCGCGCAAGTTGGTGCTCGCCCGAGCGGAGGAGTCACTCACGGGACACCCCATAACCGTGTCGCTCAAAGACATCCGCGCCCTGCAACTGGGCAAAGCCGCGCTTCGAGCCGGCGCCGAGATCCTCCTCAGCCTCTACGGGGTCGAGCGGCCCGACCGAGTCGTCCTGGCCGGCGCCTTTGGCAGCTATATAGACACTGGGGCTGCTCTCGCCCTCGGCATGCTGCCCGCCTGCGAGCCGCTCAAGGTCACCTCCGTGGGCAACGCGGCCGGAGACGGCGCGCTGCTGGCGCTGCTGGCGCTGGGCAAGCGGCGCGAGGCCGAATGGGCAGCCGAAGCCGTGGAATACGTGGAGTTGGCCTCGGTTCCGGACTTCCAGCGGCGCTACATGGAGGCCATGCGCTTCGAATCCTCGCTGGGACGGGGGTAGGACCAGTCGCGGCCAAGCCCTCGCGAACTTTGGAATCACAGGTGAATCAGAGGATAATCGCGCGCAGAGTCAAGCGAACGGAGCCGCGATGAGCCTACTAGACCTTCTTAGCAGCGAGCGCAAGACCCTCTTCCTGGATGGGGCCATGGGCACCCAGTTGGGCGAGATGGGACTCGAGATGGGCGGACAGAACTGTGTCACGCATCCCGAAGCAGTGTTGGCCGTACACGAAAAGTACTCCGCCTGCGGCCTCGACCTCTTGATCACCAACACCCTGACCATGAACCGGGTCAACCTGGACGCCCACAACGTAGGCGTGGATGTGCGCGAGGTCAACCTGGCCGGCGCGCGGCTGGCCAGGCAGGCCGCTCGCCCCGGTCAGTACGTGCTGGGCGACATCAGTTCCACCGGCAAGCTACTCAAGCCCTACGGGCCGCTCGCTGAAGAAGAAGCTTACGAGGCCTTCAAAGAGCAGGCCTCGATCCTTGCCGAAGGTGGCGTCGACGGGTTCGTGGTGGAGACCATGACCGACCTGCGCGAAGCCCTCTGCGCCGTGCGCGCGGTCCGAGAGGCCAGCGCGCTGCCCGTACTCGCCTCGATGAGCTTCAAGACCGCCGGCAACGGTGGACGCACCATCATGGGCAATACCGCCGCCGAGTGTGCGGTCCGCCTCGCCGAAGCGGGCGCCGATGCCGTGGGCGCCAACTGCGGCGAACTCGATCCCTTCGAGATGGCCGAGGTAGTCGCCCTCATGCGCGCGGCCACCCCGGTGAGTATCCTCGCGCAACCCAATGCCGGCAAAGTGCAGTTGGTGGACATGCAGCCCACCTATGGCATGTCGCCTGCGGATTTCGCCGAGGGCGTGCGCGCCTGCGTGCAGGCTGGGGCTCGTCTGGTGGGCGGGTGTTGCGGCACTTCGCCCGCTCACATCAAGGCCGCGGTCGACCTGCTGGCCGGAGCGTCCGCGTGACCTCTTCGGCTGGCCCCCGCCGGACCCCGCTCTACGAAAGACATGTGACCCTGGGCGCCAGGATGGTGGACTTCGCCGGCTGGGACATGCCCCTCAACTACCCGGCGGGCGTGGTCACCGAGCACCTGACCACCCGGCGGGCCGCGGGGCTGTTCGATGTCTCGCACATGGGCCGCTTTTCGGTGAAGGGACCCGGCGCCGTTCGCTTCCTGCAACACTGGCTCACCAACGATGCCGCCGCCCTCCCGGTCGCGCGGGCACACTACACGCTGCTCTCCGACGAGACCGGCGGCGCCATCGACGATGCCTACCTGTACCGCTTCGTAGAGGACGAGTACCTGCTGGTGGTCAACGCCGCCAACCGGCTCAAGGACTGGGATCGGCTGTATACGCAGGCGGGCGCGGGTGAGGTCGAGCTGATGGACATCACTGGGGAGTTGGCCATGATCTCGCTGCAGGGCCCCCTGTCGGCCGACCTGCTGGGCGGCCTGCTGGAGGCAGGCGCTCTTCCCGAGGCGCGTCGGAACGCCCTCTCGACTGCCACCATCGCCGGCGGCGAGGTATGGATGGGGCGCACCGGCTACACCGGCGAGCCGCTGTGCTTCGAACTGTTCGCTCCGCCTGCGCGCGCCCAAACCATCTGGGACCTGCTGATCGCGGCTGGAGCCTCTCCCGTCGGACTCGGCGCGCGCGACACTCTGCGCCTGGAGGCGGCCCTGCCTCTGTATGGCCACGAGCAGGGACTCGACCCCGACGGTCGCGAGATCCCCCTGCTGTCCTGCCCTGTGGCGGCCTATGGCGTGAGTCTCTCCGAAACCAGGGGTGACTTCATAGGCCGCGCGGCCCTTGGGCGTCAGCAGGAGGCCTACCGCCGCATACTGGCGGGCGACTACTCACTTAAGGCCGAGCTACCCCGCCTTGTCAGGCCCTTGGCGGTGACAGGCAGAGGCGTGGCTCGAGCCGGGTCGGCGGTGCTGCGAGACGGCCACTCCGTCGGTTGGGTGACCAGCGGCACGATGGTGCCCTACTGGAAGTCCGCCGTCGCAGGCGTTGATGGCGAACCCGCGGGCGAGCAAGACCTGCGGGCCATCTGCCTCGCCTATCTGGACTGCGAAGTCTCCACCGGTGACTCCGTGGCCATAGACATCCGCGGCAAGACGGTCGCGGCCATGGTGGTCGGCCGGCATCTCAAGAACGACAAGCCGCCCTACGCGCGGCCTGTCCTCTATCGGGGGCGCTGACCGAGAACGCCGGCCTCCGGCTACGTCTCAGCTTTGGGCTGAGGCGCCTTGCCCTTCTGGATAGTGGCTTCCACCTCGGGAGCCACGAATACTATGTCTTTGCCCACTTCCATGGTCGGCGGGGTCGGCAAGAAGTGACGGCCGGAGAATACGCCACCCGAAAGCTCGTAGCCCAGCACCTGGCCGGTGCGTTCGTCGAACTGCACGTCTTCGATCTCGCCCAGATCTTTGCCGGCCGTGGTCTGCAACTTGCGGTTCTTGAACCTGAGCTTGCTGTCCAGCACTTCCTTGATCTCCGGAGCACCCGCCGCTTTGACCACGTCGCCTATGGTGTTGAAGATCACGTTGTCCGGGCCGATGTTCTGCAGACCCGCCCACCGCGCGACAAGGGTCTTCTTGAACGGACTCTCCGCCAGGACAAAGCCGAGCACTTGGTGGCCGGTGACATCGATGACCAGGTCCTTCACCTTGCCGGTCTTCTGTCCACCCTCGCGAATGACCGCCGCTCTTCCGAGCACCTCACTTGCCTTCATCACCGCGAACCTCCCGCTCTCTAGAATATGTGGGCCGTCCCGGTGACATCCAGTACGACCAGGATGACCACTACCAGAACTGCCAGGGACAACAGCTCCCACCAGATGAGGTGGGTCCTCTTACCGATGAATCTGGGCATGCATGCCTCCAGTGGCGGTTCGCGACGCGTTTTCGCTCAGGTGTGTCTATTGTAACCAAGGCCGCCGCTGGAAAAACATACGGGGCCGCGTCACCTTTGGTGACGCGGCCCCCGAACGTCTCTCTCCTGCGAGTCTACTCGCTCGCCGTTACTACCAGCTGGAGCCGCCGCCGCCGTAGCCACCGCTACGGCCGTAGCCGCCACCGCCCCCGCCACCGCCGCCGTAGCCGCCGCGGCCACCGCCGCCGCCAAAACCGCCGGGGCGACGTTGTTCTTGCTCACGGGCATTGTCGACATTGATGGTGCGACCGTCGATCTCGGCCCCGTTGAGAGCGGCCTTAGCCGCCTCGGCTGCTTCGGGGGTAGCCATCTCGACGAAGGCGAAGCCTTTGGGGCGTCCGGTCTGGCGGTCGGTGATGATGTTTACCGCCGATACCTCACCGTGTTCGCTGAACGCCTTCTCCAGGGCTTCCTTGGTGGTGCCGTAGGAGATGTTCCCGACATACAGTCTCGCTGTGCCCATCTGTCCCTCCCCGTTACCGGTAACAGAACCGCATGCGTTCGGATGCACCTAGCGGACGGAGGAGCTGATGAAGCACTCTGCACGTCGCGGCGAGGCTTCCTATCGATGCGGCCCCATCATACAACATTGCGCTGTACAAGGGGAAATGCAATGAAGTATTGAGATTGGCTAGACTTGGACGGGCTCCTGGCCGGATTTGCCGCCGTCTTCACCCTGCTCACCCAGCGCTAGAAGTATGTCCTCCAGTTCAGCCACGCGGCTACTCAGAGCAGAGAGCTCGGTGGTCAACCTTTCGGCGGCCTGGCTGACCTTGGAGCCGGCGGCCTCGCTGAGGTCATCTTCTTGGATGAGTTCTTCGATCTCGTCCAGGTAGAAGAAGGCCTCGTCCAACTTGAGCTTCGCCTTGTCAAGATTGCCGATTATTCGGTCCAATGTGTCCCTCCCTTGAGGCTTCTGGACGTATATTACACGTATACCCAGAAGGAGAAACGCATGACCGGCCACCACGGCAAGAGCTTCAAGCTAGAGGTCCCCGACGCCGGGTCTGTGACTGCCAAGATCGACGCGCCCAGCGCTCCGCCGCGGGGCGCCCCCGCTCTGGTCCTGGCGCACGGAGCCAACAACAACCTGGAGTATCCGCTGCTCGCCTATGTGGCCGAAGCGCTGGTGGCAGCGGCTGGGGCCACGGTCATACGCTTCAACTTCCCCTACGTGGAGCGCGGTGCCGATCACGGTACCGACTCCTTGGACACCCTCCTGGCGACCTTCACGAGGGCGCACGACCACTTGACCCAAGAGGTAGTGTCGGCGGACACCCCGGTCTTTGTTGGCGGCAAGTCGCTGGGCGGACGCGTGGCGGCCGAACTGGTCTCGCGCCGGCCCGAGAGCGACGGACTGCAGGCCGCGGGCTTGGTGGAGTTGGGGTACCCCCTCCACGCCCCCGGACGCACAGACCACCTGAACGTCAAGCCGCTCCGCCACATCGACATCCCCAGCCTCTTCTGCGTGGGCGGCCACGATGTCTTCTGCCACTTAGATCTCTTCAAGCCCGTATTGCCGACGCTCATGGCGCCCGCGGAGCTCTTTGTAGTCGAGAGCGGCGACCACTCGCTCCTGCTGCCGCATTCCTCCGGCAGGGAGCCGGACGCCGCCTACCCAGAGGTGGTCGCCAAGATAGCCGCGTTCATGCTCCGCACCGCACCGGCCGGATCTCGGTAGAGTCGGAGTCTCGCCAAGGTCAGGGCCGTGCCCAGGTCAGGGCCCGGGAGGTGCGACCTCCGCGTTGGGGTCTGAATTCTTGTGTGAGCCCATGCGCGCCATGATGGTGCCCAAGAAGACCAGCGCAAAACCCAGCGAGTTGCGCACCGTGAGGACGTCATATCCCAGGACGATGCCGCTCAGCAGCGCAAAGACCGCCTCCAGGCTCATGAACACCGTCGCCAGGGTGTCGGGCGTATGTCTCTGCCCGAACGCCATGAGCCAATAGGCCACTACGCCCCCCATGACGCCCGTCCAGAGAATCACTCCGGTGGCCTCCCAGCCGGGGAACAGCGGGGGACGCTCCCAGGCGAAACCGGTGATGAGGCAGAGTGCCGCGCACATGCCCATCTGCAGCAGCACCAGAATCGTCACGTCATATCTGACGCACGCGTAGCCAACCACCACGATGTGCAGAGCCCAGAAGATGCTGGCCACCAGGGTAAGCGTCTCGCCGGTCCCGAACTGCATCTTCCCGTAGAGCGAGAGCGCCGCCATGCCTCCCATTACCACGGCGATGCCCACCCAGACCAGCGGCGAGGGCCAGCGCCTGCGGATCACGCCGATTATCAAAGGCACCAAGACCACGTAGACACTGGTCAGAAAGCCCGACATCCCCGGAGAAACGGTCTTGAGCGACACCGTCTGTAGCACGAAGCCACAGAATAAGAGGGCTCCCAGTCCGAGGCCCAGCAGCCAGCCGCGACGATCCAACCCCCGTAGACGCCGGACACTGAACGGCAACAGCACCAGCGCGGCCACCAAGAACCTCAGGCCCAAGTAGTAGACGGGGGGCATGTTCTCCAGCGCCGACTTGACCAGGGTGAAGTTGACCCCCCAGATGATGCCGGCCAGAGCCAGACCGACCTCTGCGAGCACTCGCACTCGCCTAGGGCTCGAATCTGGCCACGCCAGTAGGCGTCGACCACGTGCAAACCGGTTGTCAGGCATGCCGACCACCACCCGTGCTAGGGCCAAGGGCCGATCACAAGACTGCCTTCGTTGGGGAAGAGATGAATCCCCGAAGGCGCTACGTTGACCGCAACAGCCAAGGCTATTGACAGCGTTCTGCTCCCAAAAATAGCATAGCCGGCTCCGTTGGGGGGGAGTCGGCCATGCTGCGGGAAAGCTGCTCAGCCCTGACACGATCTAGGAGGGGGGGTTCCATCAACCGTGTATGTTCAGTGCTCAGCGATTAGTAATGTACGCCAACGCAAGTCATAATTCCAATATATTGTTTTGATGTCAGGCATCGAATCTACTTATGATAGAATCCGGCCATGGAGCTCTCGCAACTCAAGTACTTCGTCACCATAGCCGAGACCTTGAGCTTCACCGGAGCGGCTGAATTGGTGCACGTTTCGCAGCCCGCCCTAAGCTACCAGATGAAGCGTCTGGAAGAGGAACTCGGCGTGCAACTCTTCAAACGGCATGGCCGTAGCATAAGCCTGACTCTGGACGGACAGGTGTTCCTCCCCATGGCGCAAGGGGTGCTTTCCCGGGCCAACGAAGCCATGAGGACGGTGCGCGACTACTCAGGCGTGGAGACGGGCGAGGTCACCATGGGCGTCGCGCCTTCGGTGGGAGCCTATCTGATGCCCGGTCTGCTTGCCTCCTTCCACCAGGTGTTCCCTCGAGTGAGGGTCGATCTTGTGGAAGACGGCGATCAGCAGCTGCAGCACAGAGTCTTCACGGCGGCCATGGACTTCGCGATAGTGGCCGACCCTGGATCAGCCCACTCGTTGGATGTCGCCGCGCTGGGCTCCGAGGACCTCTTCGCCGTGGTGCCCCCGACGCACCGCCTCGCGGCTTCGCCGATAATCGATCTGGCGGAGTTCCGCAATGACGATTTCGTCCTTCCCGCCACCTACTACCATCTGACCACCCAGATCGTCCTAGCCTGCCGGCGCGCCGGATTCGAACCCAACGTGGCCTACCACGTCGCCTCTCTGGAGACCCTCAAGAATCTGGTCCGCGTCGGCCTGGGGGTCTCGGTGCTCCCCAGTGTCGCGCTCGCCGGCTCCAACAGGGAGAACCTGGCGGTCCTTAGGATCAAGAAGGGTCTCACTAGGGACCTCTTCATGATAAAAGCCAAGGACCGCGACATCACCCGTGCCGCCCAGGTGCTGCTCACCTACGTGCGGACGTCAGTGGCGAAGAGTATGACCTACCCGCCCAAGACGCCGCCCCAGCCCGCGCCGCAGCCAGCGCAGCCCGCCGCGCCGCAGCCAGCGCAGCCCGCCGCGCCGCAGCCTGAGGCGCCCGCCGCCGACGCATGAGACCGGTTGGCGCAGGCCGAAGCTCGGCCCAAGCGGGGTAGGGACCAGCGGCCCTTCTTGAGCCCGCTGGGCGCGAAAACCCAAAGCCAGGGTGAGCTGGGCGCGGCTCAGGCTAGGAAAGAAGAAGCCCCCGTAGCAACGCTACGGGGGCGACTGATGACGACGCATGAGGCCGCCCAGCTCACACTAGGCACGAGGGGTTCGCGTCTAGCGGGCGAGAGACGGGCCTACTCGAGCTTGCCGGACTTGCCCAGCCAGGGCATCATGCCCCGCAGCTCGCGGCCCACGACCTCGATCATGTGCTCGGACTCCTCGCGCTTGATGGCGTTGTAGACCGGACGGCCGGCCATGTTCTCCAAGATCCATTCGCGGGCGAACTCGCCGGTCTGGATCTCTTCCAGTATGCAGGCCATCTCTTCGCGCACCTCACCGCTGATGACACGCTTACCGCGGGTCATGTCGCCGTACTCGGCGGTGTCGGAGATGCTGTAGCGCATCCCGCTGATGCCGTGCTCGTGGATGAGGTCCACGATGAGCTTCAGCTCGTGCAGGCACTCGAAGTACGCCACCTCGGGCTGATAGCCCGCCTCGACCAGGGTCTCGAAACCTGCGCGGATGAGCTCGCTCACCCCACCGCAGAGAACGGCCTGCTCGCCGAAGAGGTCGGTCTCGGTCTCTTCTTTGAAGGTGGTCTCAATGGCGCCGGCGCGCAAAGCGCCTATGCCCTTCGCGTAGGCCAGCGCGCGGTCACGGGCCTTGCCGGTAGCGTCCTGGTAGACGGCCACCACAGCCGGCACGCCGCCACCCTCGGTGTACACCCGGCGCACCAGATGACCCGGGCCCTTGGGGGCGACCATGGTCACGTCCACGCCTTTGGGCGGGATGATCTGGTTGTAGTGGATGTTGAACCCGTGGGCGAACATGAGCATATCGCCGTCTTTGAGGTTGTCGCGGACAGCGGACTCGTAGACCACCTTCTGGGTCTGGTCCGGCACGACCATCATGATGACGTCGGCCATGGCGGCCGCCGCGTTGGCCGTCATCACCTGAAAACCGGCCTCTGCGGCGCGGTCCCATGCGGGAGTGCCCTGAGCTTCGGCCACCACCACGTTCACCCCGCTGTCGCGCAGGTTCTGCGAGTGGGCATGGCCCTGGCTACCGAAACCTATGATGGCCACGGTCTTCCCTTTGAGAAGACCCAGGTCACCGTCTTTTTCGTACAACATCTCTACCGTCAACCTCCTCCTACGGATTCGTCCACGCAAAGTACCACAAGCGCCCCTGGGCCGCCCGCGCGGCACGCCCCACCGCGACGCATCGGTCACGTCCGTTCAAAAACACCTCTGGAAAACGCCGCGCCTTTGACGTACAGAACTCTGTACGGAATTCCGTACAGAGAAAGCGCAGCGTTTTGCACAGCTTCTCCGGATGGCCTATGCACAGTCGTCGCCCCGCCGGGTCTGCCGGGGCCGCCGTCGCCCCGCCGGGTCCGCCGTGCCCGACGCGCGCATCGGGCGCGGCTAGGTCGCCCGCTTCCCGCGGCTCATCGCCAGGCGGCCGGTGCGCATGAGTTCCACCACGCCGAAGGGGCTCACCAGGTCGCTGAAGGCGCTCACCTTCTCGCGCGTGCCTGTCATCTCTATCACCAGCACGTCGGTGCCCACGTCGGCCACCCTGGCTCCGAAGAGCTCCACCATCTGCATTATCTCGGGTCGGGTGCGCACGTCGGCCCTCACCTTGAGGAGCAGCAACTCGCGCTCCACGCTCTCCTCGGGGTCGAGCGTGGTGATCTTGAGCACGTTCACCAGCTTGTGCAGCTGCTTCGTGATCTGCTCCACCGAGCGGTCCTGCTCGCCCACGGTTATGGTCATGCGGGAGAGGCTCTCGTCCTCGGTCTCCGCGACCACCAGGCTATCGATGTTGAAGCCGCGGCGGGCGAAGAGCCCCGCCACGCGGACCAGGACGCCCGGCTTGTTCTCCACCAGAACGGACAGCGTATGTTTCATGGCCGCCACTCCCCTCGGGCGTGCGCGCCCTCATGGCTCGCGCTCCATCATGTCGTGCACCGACCCGCCCGCGGGGATCATGGGGAACACGTTGGCCTCGCGGCTGCACCCGGATGTCTATGACTGCCGGGCGGTCGCTCGACAGACCCGCGCGCAGCACCTCTTCCAGCTCCTCCGGCTTCTCGGCCCGGTAGCCTTCGGCGCCGTAGGCCTCGGCCAGCTTGACGAAGTCGGGCTGGGCCTCCATGCAGGTGTGGCTGTAGTGCTTGTTCCAGAACAGCTCCTGCCACTGCCGCACCATGCCCAGGTACTGGTTGTTCAGGATGCAGACCTTGACCGGCAGATTGCACTGCACCGCTGTGGCCAGCTCTTGCAGGGTCATCTGGAACGAGCCGTCGCCGGCGATGTCGATGACCAGGTTGTCCGGGCAGGCCACCTGCGCGCCGATGGCGGCAGGAAAGCCGAAGCCCATGGTCCCCAGGCCACCGGAGGTTATGAAGCGCCGCGGCTTGGAGAGCTGGTAGTGCTGAGCGGCCCACATCTGGTTCTGGCCCACCTCCGTGCAGACTATGGCGTCGCCCTTGGTGACCTCCCAGATCTTGCGCACCGCGGCCTCGGGCATGATGGTGCCGTCGTCGGAGTCGCGCACCACCAGGGGGTGCTTCTCTTTCCAGGTCTCCACCTGCTTCATCCACGGCAGATGCCGCTCGGGAGGCAGGTCGAGCTTCTTGAGTTCGGCCGTCAGGGCGGCGAGCACACGCTTGGAGTCGCCCACTATGGGCACCTGCACCGCGACGTTCTTGCTGATCTCGGCCGGGTCCACGTCTATGTGGATGAAAGACGGCCTCGGGAGCGAAGTCCTGCAGCCGCCCGGTGACCCGGTCGTCGAACCTGGCGCCCACCGCTATGAGCAGGTCGGCCTTGCTGACCGCGTAGTTGGCGTATTGCGTGCCGTGCATGCCCAGCATGCCCATGGACAGATGATGGTCTTCGGGGAAGCAGCCCTTACCGGTGAGCGTGGTGGTCACTGGGATATTGCTGTACATGGCCATCTCGCGGAGCTCCTCGGAGGCGTTCGCGATGATGACCCCGCCTCCGGCATATATGACGGGGCGCTCGGCGGCGGCGATCACGCGCGCCGCCTCGATGATCTGTTTGGGGTGCCCCTTCAGGTTGGGCTTGTAGCCGGGCAGGCGCATCTCGGGCACCGCGGCGGCGTCGTAGTCCATATCCGCTTTGGTGATGTCCACCGGGATGTCTATGAGCACCGGGCCGGGACGGCCCGTGCTCGCTATGTAGAAGGCCTCGCGGATGATGCGGGGCAGCGCCTGCTCGTCCTTGACCAAGTAGCTGTGCTTGACGATAGGCAGGGTGATACCGGTGATGTCGGCCTCTTGGAAGGAATCGAGACCGATGAGGTGCCGGCTGACCTGGCCCGTGATGGCCACCATGGGCACGCTGTCCATATAGGCGTTGGCTATGGGCGTCACCAGGTTGGTGGCCCCGGGTCCGGAGGTGGCCAAACACACCCCCACCTTGCCCGAAGCGCGGGCGTAGCCGTCGGCGGCATGCCCGGCGCCCTGCTCGTGGCGCACCAAGACATGGTTGATGTCGGATTGGTAGATGGCGTCGTACAGGGGGATCACCTGTCCCCCTGGGTAGCCGAATATCGTGTCGACCCCCTCGCGCCCCAGCGCTTCGAGGATGACTTCAGAGCCTTTCATGTCTTTCCCTTCGCGGTTATCAGGGGGCAGTGGGCGTGTCGCCCAATACCGCCCCAGTCTCAGCCCCGGACACGAAGGCTACGTAGCGGCGCAGCACGCCCGACAACTCACGTGTCGGTCTTTGCCACGCCGATCTCCTCCGCAACATCTCGTCGTCTGTGACTTTCAGGGTGAGACTCCGCTTGGGGATGTCGATGCTGATAAGGTCGCCGTTCTGCACGAAGGCGATGGGGCCGCCGTCGACGGCCTCGGGGGCCACGTGGCCGATGCTGGCTCCGCGGCTGGCTCCACTGAAGCGGCCGTCGGTGATGAGGGCCACACTCTGGTCCAGACCCGCACCGGCCAGCGCCGAAGTCGGCGTGAGCATCTCGGGCATGCCGGGTCCGCCCTTGGGACCGACATAGCGGATGACCACCACCGAACCGGGCTTGATCTTGTCCTTCTCGATAGCGGCCATGATGCTGGCCTCGTCGTCGAAAACCACCGCGGGGCCTTCGTGCACGAGCATCTGAGGCAGCACGGCGGACTCCTTGACCACGGCTCCGTTAGGCGCCAGGTTGCCGAACAAGACCGCCAAGCCACCGGTGGCCAGATACGGACTCGCGAGCGGCTTGATGACGCTGTCGTCATTCACAGTAGCCGCCTGGTACTGCACGTCGATCCTGACGCCCGCCACGGTGGGCGCCGAGCCGTCGACCAGCTTGGCCTCGGCGAGACGCTTCATGACGGCCATGACGCCGCCGGCGCGCTGCAGGTCTTCCATGTGGTGATAGCCCGAGGGCGCCAGCTTGACCAGGTTGGGAGTGGCGTCGGCCACCTTGTTGAAGGTCTCGAGTTCGAGCTTGATGCCGGCCTCTTTGGCGATGGCCAAGAGATGCAGAACGGTATTGGTGGAGCAGCCCAGGGCCGCGTCCACGGCCAGGGCGTTCTTGATACTTGAGTCGGTGAGAAACCGCCTGATGTTCCAGCCCTTGCGGGCCACCTCCACCGCGGCCGCACCACTCTGCCGCGCCAAGATGAGGCGCGCCGAGTACGGCGCCGGGATAGTGGCGTCGCCGGGCAGCGACAGACCCAGAGATTCCATGACGCAGCCCATGGAGTTAGCGGTGAAGAGACCGGCGCACGACCCGCAGGTGGGGCAGACGGAGTCTTCCAGCTCGGACAGGTCGTCCTCGGACATCTGGCCTTTGAAGTACTTGCCCAAGCCCTCGAAGATGTTGGAGAGGCTGACCTTGCTGCCCCGGTAGTCGCCGGCCAGCATGGGGCCGCCCGTGACCACCACGGTGGGCACATCCAGGCGCGCCGCGGCCATGATCATGCCGGGCAGGATCTTGTCGCAGTTGGTGACGAAGACCACGCCGTCCAGGGCGTGGGCCTTGACCATGATCTCCACGGAGTCGGCGATGACCTCGCGCGACACCAGGGAGTAGAACATGCCTTCGTGGTTCATGGCCAAACCGTCGCAGACGCCTATGACGTTGAACTCCAGCGGCAGACCACCCGCCTGGTAGACGCCGAACTTGACCTGTTCGGCGATGGTATTGAGGTGCATGTGCCCCGGGATGAGCTCGTTGTAAGAGTTACAGATGCCTATGAGTGGCCGGCCCGCGTCACCGCGGCCAACGCCGAGCGCGCGCAGCAGAGAACGGTGCGGCGCGCGCGCCGGACCGGAGTAGACGGACTGACTGGTGCTCTTGGCGCTACTTTTCACAGACGTGCTCTCCAGAGGTGGGGCCGAACGGCCTTCCAACAGGGCATTCTAGTTTACCCGACATTGGGTGGCTGGGTACATGGTGCATAGGTCTTTTTGAACGCATACGCAAACCACTGCGCCTTTTCCGTACGGCCCGCTGTACGGTCCGCTGTACGTTGCTCTGTACGTCCAAGGCGCGGCGTTCTGCATATTTCCCGGAAAGCGCATGTGCACAACGGGCGGCGGGCGCAGCGCGGCTTCGGAGGTCATGGTAACCTCGCTCCATGACCAACGAAGACCTCACAGCACTTCGCACCGCGAACCTCCCGCGTGGCGTCTCGGCCTCGGCCCCTGTCTACGTCGCCAAGGCGAAGAATGCCATCGTCACCGACGTGGAGGGCCGCGAATACATAGACTTCGCCGCCGGCATCGGCGTCATGAGCGTGGGCCACTGCCATCCCAAGGTGGTGGAGGCCATCAAGACGCAGGCCGACCAGTTCTCTCATACCTGCTTCGGCCTGACCGGCTACGAGCCCTATCTGCGGCTGGCTGAGAAGCTCAACCAGCATGCGCCGGGCGACTCGCCCAAGCGCACCTTCTTCATCAACTCCGGAGCCGAGGCCATCGAGAACGCCATAAAGATCGCGCGGTACGCCACGCAGCGTCCGGCGGTCATAGCCTTCGAGGATGGGTTCCACGGCCGCACGCTCCTGACCCTCAGCCTCACCTCACAGGTGAATCCCTACAAGACGGGCTTCGGGCCCTACGCGCCCGAGGTCTACCGCATCCCCTACGCCTACTGCTACCGGTGCCCCTTGGCCCTCACCTATCCGGCCTGCGGATGCGAGTGCGCCGAGCTGCTGCGCAAGGCCTTTGACAAGTACGTCAGCGCCGAAGAGGTGGCCGCGCTGGTGGTGGAACCGGTGCTGGGCGAGGGCGGTTTTGTGGTCCCGCCGCCGGAGTACATGAGCAAGATCGACAAGATCTGCGAGGAGCACAACATCCTGCTCATCGCCGACGAGATCCAGACCGGCATGGGCCGTACCGGCAAGTGGTTCGCCATGGAACACTGGGGAGTCGAGCCCGACATCCTGGTTACAGCCAAGGCTCTGGGCGGAGGCTTTCCCCTCTCCGGCGTCACGGGCAGGCAGGAGATCATGGATGCCGTCCATCCGGGCGGGGTCGGCACCACCTTCGGCGGCAATGCGACGGCCTGCGCAGCGGGTCTGGCCGTGTTCGACATCATCGAGAGCGAAGGCCTTTTGAAGCGGGCCGCGGTGATCGGCGAGCAGATCCGTTCGCGGTTCAGGGCTCTGCAACGGGACTATCCCGTCATAGGTGACGTGCGTGGGCTCGGCGCCATGGCCGCGGTGGAGTTGGTCGAGGACCGCGAAACCAAGAAGCCCGCCGGCGACTTCGCGAACGCCTTCCGCGCCAACCTCTACCAGAACGGCGTGATAAACATCGGCGCGGGCACCTTCCACAACGTGGTGCGCATCCTGGTGCCGCTCACCATCGAGGACGAGGTCCTGATGCGCGGCCTGGACATCTTCGAGGCGACCCTGGCTCAGACCGCCGGCCGCGCCTAGAGGCCGCGCCGCCCCGGGCCTAGAGGCCGCGCAAGGACCGGCCGGGCCACGCCTTGCGGCCGCGCCTAGAGCCCCAGGTCTCTGGCCGGGTTGAGGGGCACGGTGCCCTCGTCGGGCCGGTAGAGCAGGTTCTTTAAGTCATCCCAGACCTGGTTCATGCGCGCCTGGTCGGCGGGGGTGATGGCGGTGTCGGTCTGCGGGGTCAAGCCCGGGAGCACCGGCAGGATGCGGTAGGTGATGTCCTCTTCGCCGGACTTCTGCACGTAGACAGGTAGGTAGCGCACGCTGGCCACCCGGGTCTTGTCCCCCTGCTTCTGGATGCGCAGGTAGACGATCACGCCACTGTCGGAGTAGCGCCAGCGCTGGCCCGACAGCAGGTTCCCCAGGGAGTAGGCCACGTAGGTGTCGACGCCTTCGGAGTACTGCAGAACCTTGTTTATGGGCTGCACCACGTGCGGATGCGAGCCCAGGATCACGTCCACCCCCCGGGAGAGCAGTCCTTTTACGTCGGCAGCCCCCTGCGAGATCTCAATCTGCTCGCTGGTGGGGGTCCGGCGGTACTCCATGCCGTAGTGCAGCATGGCCACCACCAGGTCGGCGCCTTGGGCCCGAGCGGCTGCTGCCTCCTCTGCGACCTTGTCCGCGTTCAGGATGTTGATGGCGTAGGCCTCGTGGCCCTTGACGGATCCACTGCTATTCAAGAACGCCGTGTAACTGAGAAAGGCCACCTTGATGCCCTGGATGTTGGCGATGAAGGGGGTGTCCTTCTCCTTCTGCGAACGGTAGGTGCCTACGTGGGCTATGTCGGCGCGGTCCAGGCGGTCCAGGGTGCGGGTTATGCCCAGCCAGCCGAAGTCCGCGGCATGGTTGCCGGCGGTGGCGACCAGATCCACTCCGCACAGATCGAGCGCGTCGGTGAGCGAATAGGGCGCGTTGAACTTCATGGGGTCGCTGCTGCCCGGACTGCCCCCGGCCATGGGGGACTCCAGATGCACGACCGCGTAGTCGGCCGCCGAGAGATACGGGGCCACAGGCGCGAACGTCTTCCTGAAGTCGTAGACATCTCGGGGCCGGTCGTAGGCCGACTGAAGGACGCTCGGATGGATGATTATCTCGCCCCCGGCGGCGATGGTTATGTCCACCGTCGGCTCGGTGGTGGTCGTGGTCCCCGATGAAACGACAGTGGTCGTGGTGTCTGACTCTACCGGCAGTGACACCACGGGCGGGACGGTGATCACCGTCTCGGGCTTCACAGCAGTGACGATGGTGTCTTCGTCAGAGGGCCAGAAGAACAAGGGCAGGCACATCACTAACAGGGCCAGCGCCAGACCGCTCAGCTTGAGGGCGGTGCTTGTGGGCATCCTGCGCAGAAAACGCCAAGCACGGTCGAAGAGCTTCTTGACCACCCGCCTAGTCCTCAGTCGAGCCAAGCTCGGTCGGGTCCAGGGGCACGATATTCGTGTCCGCCTTGTAGAAGAGCTCCGTGAGGTCGCCCCACACCAAGTCCATCCTCTTCTGATCGGCCGGTGTGACCACTATACCCTCACCAGGGTCGACCCCGGGGAGTATGGGCAGGAGGCTCACTTTCCGAGGGTACGGACCAGAAAGCTGCACAAAGGCCCCCATGTAGCTGAGTCCCGTCACTTCGACCTGGGTCCCCTGCTTGCGGATATGCACGTAGACGATGGCCCCCCCATTGTTGTACCGTCCTTCCATCCCCGAGAGGAAGTTGCCCATGGAATAGACCACGTAGGCGTTCTTGGTTCCTGAGGCGGACTCTTGAGGGACGCACACCGCCGGCTGGATGGCATGCGGGTGAGAGCCGAGTATCACGTCCACTCCCTGCGCGAGAAGTCCAGGCTCGGTGTCCGAACCCAGCGTGTAGGTCGACTGCTTCTCGTTCGGCTCTCTGGTGTACTCCCTCCCCCAGTGGAGGATGGCGATCACCACCTCCGCACCCCCCTGACGAGCCAAGATAGCCTCCTCAGCCACTTGACTTGCCTCCTTCAGGAAGTTGACCGCATACTCCTTGTGGTCCTTCGGCGGGGTGAACTCGTTGAGATAGTCGGTGTAGTTGATGAACGCCACCTTGATGCCCTTGATGTCCACTATGAGAGGGCTGGTGGACTTCTTCTCTTCCATGTTCCGCGCCGTACCCACGTGGGCGAGACCGGCTTCGTCCAGGCGGGCCAAGGTTTTCACCACGCCATCCCAGCGCTTGTCGAGGGTATGGTTGTTGGCCGTCGCTACCAGGTCCACGCCTGCCCACGCCAGCGCATCGGCTATCTCGCCCGGGGAGTTGAACCTCGGGTAGCTGGTGTAGGGATGTCCGGCGCCCGCGAGACGAGTCTCCAAGTTGACCAGGGTGTAGTCGGCCATGCGGAGATAGGGCGCGATGGGAGCGAAGGTCGGTCGGAAGTCGTAGCCCCCCTCGGTGCCGGCGGCCTTGGCGGCCCGCATCAGCGACCCGTGCACCATGATGTCACCCGTCGCGGCTATGGTTATCTCCACAGCAGCTTCGGCCTCAGTGGTGGGCGGCTGGGCGGCGGAGACGGCAGTGGTCGACGTTCCGGGTATGGACCCTTCTGTTTGCGAGCCTTGGTCGCCAGAAGAGCGACCGTCATCTGCCGTACAACCCGCCTGAAGCCCGGCGGCGCAGCACAAGACGAATGTCGCCGCTACCGCCACCCCTAAGAGGACAGCCTTGCGCATCAACGCCTCCCACTCCAGACAGTCAGTAGCGCTCCCCTAGCGTTCAGCCCACTCTGGTAGGCATTTTAGACCACAGTCGGTGTATCATGGGCACATCGCTTTTTCCTCGCGCTCGCCCAGCGACGCGCGGTTAGCTCCCACCGATCCACATGTTCGTTTTGACTGTTTAGTGTTCACTATTGGCTGGTTCTCGCGGAAGGACGTGAATGACCGATGCTTGAGAGTCTCCTCTATCCAAAGGCCGTGGCCGTCGTAGGGGCTTCAATGACCCCTGGCAAGGTGGGCAACGCCGTGGTCACCAATCTGGTCGAGGGGGGATTCGAGGGCGCGATCGTGCCTGTGAACCCAGGGGGAGGCGAGTACCTGGGACAGAAGTTCTACACCAGCCTCGAGGAGTACGGCAAGCCCATAGACTGCAGCGTCATCACCGTGCCGACCAAGGCGGTCAAGGGCGCGGTGGCCAGCTCCCTCAAGGCCGGGGCCAAGGCCGTGGTGGTCATCACCGCCGGCTTCAAAGAGGTGGACCACGAGGGCGCCATGCTGGAGGCCGAGATCGCCGCCATGTGCAAGCAGGCGGGCGCCCGCCTCATGGGCCCCAACTGCCTGGGCCTCATCAACACGCACCACAAGTTCAACGCCTCGTTCGCCAACCACATGCCCAAGACCGGTGGCATCTCGGTGCTGTCGCAATCGGGCGCCCTCTGCGCGGCCATCTTGGACTGGGCCGCGTCCCGCAAACTGGGCCTGGCCACGCTACTCAGCATCGGCAACAAGGCCGACCTCAACGAGATCGACTTCCTCTCCGCCTTTGCCGACGACCCCGAGACCAAGGTGGTCGTAGGCTATCTGGAGAGCATAGGCAATGGTGACGAGTTCATCCGCGTAGCCGAGGCGGTAGCCACGGTCAAGCCGGTGGTCATACTCAAAGCCGGCGTGACGTCGGCGGGCTCCAAGGCCGCCTCTTCGCACACAGGCGCACTGGCCGGCGCCGACATCGCCTACGGCGCCGCCTTCAAGCGCGCCGGGGTCATCCGCGCCGACACCTTCGAGGGTCTGTTCGACCTGGCCACCGCTCTGGCCATGCAGCCGCTGCCCAAGGGTGACCGCATAGCCATAATCACCAACGCCGGCGGCCCGGGCATCATGGCCGCCGACGCGGTGGAGTCGGCCGGCCTGAAGGTCACCACGCTGGAGGAATCGGTGGCCACCGCGCTGCGCAGCAAGCTCCCGGCGGCGGCCAGCGTGGGCAACCCCATAGACGTGCTCGGCGACGCCGACCCCTCGCGCTACGCGCTGGCGGTCGAGGCTGCCCAAGACGATCCCAACGTCGATGCCGTGCTCATAATCCTGACGCCGCAGGCCATGACTCAGCCTGCCGAGACCGCGCGGGCCATCGCCGCGGCGGTCAAGGGTGAGAAGCCGGTGCTCGCCACCTTCATGGGTGGCGAGGACATCATGCCCGGCCGTGACGAGCTGGTGGCCCACAACCTGCCCGACTATCCTTCGCCGGAGCGCGCCGTGACCGCCCTCAAGGCCATGGTGGACTACTCGATGTGGCGCCAGCGCCCCGCCCGCATCGTGGCCCGCTTCCCGGTCAACCGGCGTCGCGTAGAGCGCGTGCTGGCCCGGCAGATCCGGAGCGGCCGCACCTATATCGGCGAGGCCAAAGCCAAGGACATCCTGCGTGCCTACGACTTCGTGGTGCCCGACGGCCGTCTGGTGACCACGGTAGAAGAGGCCACCGAACTCGCTCCGCGCCTGGGCTACCCGCTGGCTATGAAGATCGTATCGCCCGACATTATCCACAAGTCCGATGTGGGCGGGGTCAAGCTGAACCTCAACAGTCCCATCGACGTGGCCGACTCCTTCGAGCTCATGATGCTGCGCATCTCGCGCCGTATGCCCGATGCCTTCCTGGAGGGTGTCTACCTGGAGCGCATGGTACCGAAGGGCCGCGAGGTCATCCTGGGTATGACCCGCGACCCGCAGTTCGGCCCCATGCTGATGTTCGGCCTGGGCGGCATCTTTGTGGAAGTGATGAAGGACGTGACCTTCCACCTGGCCCCCATCACGTCCGAGGAAGCCATGGCCATGCTCATGGGCACCCGTTCCTACAAACTCCTGGAGGGGGTACGCGGCGAGCAGGGCGTGGACCTGCAGGCCATCGGCGAAGCGATACAGCGCATCAGCCAGCTGGTCACTGACTTCCCGCAAATAGCCGAGCTGGACATCAACCCCTTCATCGTCGGCAAACCCGGAGAGTATTCAGTAGCAGCAGACGCACGAATCCAGTTGGCCGAAGGGAGCGTGCAATGAGCGGCCAGAAGCCTCAGACCCCAGCCGCCGGCTCGCAGAAGCCCGAATACGACGCCGACTGGCAGAAGACATACAGCAACATGGTCATGACGGCTGAGGCCGCGGTGGGCAAGATCCGCCCAGGCCAGACGGTGTTCATAGGCAGCGCGAGCGCCCAGCCTCTGCACCTGGTGCGGGCCCTGGTGGCACGCGAGCACGAACTGGCCGACACCCAGGTGCTCTCGTCGCTGACTCTAGGTGACGCGCCCTATGCGTACAAAGACCTGACCGACAACTTCTACGTCAACACCTTCTTCGTGTCCGCCAACGTACGCGGCATGATCCAAGAGGGCATAGGCGACTACACGCCCATATCGTTCTCAGACATCCCCCGGCTGTTCGCCAGCGGGGAGATGCCCATAGACGTCGCCCTCATCCAGGTGACCCTGCCCGACAAGCAGGGCCGCTGTAGCTTGGGCATCTCGGTGGACATAGTCAAGGCCGCGGCGGCCAACGCCGGCCTGGTGATAGCCCAGGTGAACCCGCAGATGCCCTGGACCATGGGTGACAGCTACATAACCGTGTACGACATGGACATCCTGGTACCCGTGGACGAGCCTCTCGTCGAGACGCCCTACGCGGGCTTTGTGGACGACGTCACCACCGGCGACATGACCGGGGCCGACGCAGCGCGGCCCATCACCCGCGCCATCGGCGAGAACGTGGCCTCTTTGGTGGAGAACGGCAGCACCATAGAGATCGGCATAGGTCGGATACCGCACGCGGTGGCCATGTACCTCATGGACAAGAAGGACCTGGGCATCCACACCGAGGTCATCACCGAGGCGGTCATCCGTCTGGTGGAGGCCGGCGTGGTCACCGGCGCCCAGAAGTCACGCGACCGCGGCAAGATAGTCACCAGCTTCGCGATAGGCACCAAGGCTCTGTACGACTACCTTGACGGCAACCCCATGTTCTCGTTCAATCCCACCGAGTACGTCAACGACCCCTTCGTCATCGGGTCGCAGAACAAGATGGTGGCCATAAACACGGCGCTGGAGGTGGACCTCACGGGCCAGGTGTGCGCCGACTCGCTGGGCACCCGCTTCTACTCGGGCATCGGCGGCCAGGCCGACTTCAACCAGGGCGCCGGCCGCTCGGTCGGCGGCCGGGCCATCATAGCCCTGCCCAGCACTGCCGCCGACGGCAGCATCTCGCGCATCGTGTCCACCCTCAAGCCGGGCGCCGGCGTGGTGACCACGCGCGGCGCCGCGCACTACATAGTCACGGAGCACGGCATCGCCTACCTGCACGGCAAGAGCGTGCAGGAGCGCGCCATGGCCCTCATAAGCATCGCGCACCCCGACTTCCGCGAGGAGCTGCTCTCCAAGGCGGTGGAGTACAAGTGGGTACGGCCCGAGATGGCGGACGTCGAAGGCAGGTTCTTCGTCGGGCCCAAAGAGACGCGCACCAGCATGGTGCTGGAAGACGGTACGCTCATCCACTTCAGGGCCATGAATCCCACCGACGAACCGGCCACCCGCGACCTGTTCTACTCGCTCTCGCAGGAGACCATCTACTACCGGTACATGCAGAACCTGCAGCGCATCCCGCGTAAGCAGCTGCAGAACTTCGTGTATGTGGACCACCGCAACGAGGTAGCCATAGTGGGCACAGTGCCGGAGGCCCACGGCGAGGACATCATCGCCATCGGGCGGTACTACCTCGATCAGAAGACCAACCGGGCCGAGGTGGCCTTCGTTGTGCGCGACAACTGGCAGAAGCAGGGCATAGGGAGCTTTGTCATGCGGCACCTGGCCAACATTGCCAAGCGGCAGGGCATCGCCGGCTTCACGGCTGAGGTAATGCGCGACAACAAGGCCATGCAGGCTGTGGTCAACCACAGCGGCCTGAAGGTGCGTAGCACCATGCACGACGGCGTGTACCACTTCGAGATGGACTTCTAGGACCCGAGGCGCCCCGCGCATCGCGCGGGGCGCCTCGATGTCTTTACCAGTCTTTTCAAAACGCCTATGAAAAACGCTGCGCCTTTTCCGTACGTTCCTCTGTACGTTCGCGCGCACGTCGGCCACAGAAGCATTTGAAATACGGTGCGACGACCACGCGCCGGGTGACTGGGCGCGCGAGTCCCGCTACTGGTGAGCCGTGATGTCCCACTCTCCCCAGCGGCGCACTATGCGGCCCTCGTGGACCTCTATGATCTCGATGCCCGTGATGGGCGTCTTCTTCTCGGTGGGGCCGATGCCCAGATACGTATCACGGTTGGTGCCTACTCCCGACCATCGCACGGCTACCTTGCCGCCTGTCTGGTCGACCAACAGGTCATCCACGCTGGCCTTGAAGTCGGGGAAGGCCCACACGAGCTCGGCCAGCCCTCCAGCGAAGTCGTCCTTGGTCCTGCCCCGGCCGCCGGGCGTGCAGTCCTCGAAGTCGTCGGCGTGCAGCCGGTCGAACGCGACCCAGTTGACCGGCGTGGACCAGAGCGATATCCACTCCCGGGCGATGCACCTGAGTTCGGCGCGACCAGCCATGCTTGACCTCCCAGCGGCTACGTACCCCGCAGAGACAGGCGCTAAGCGCGCGGACGACTATGCCGGCCCCGCTGCGGCGCGTCGGCGGCGCCTCGAGGGCGCCGCCGACGGCTGTGCGAGGGTCAGTCGCCCGCCAGACGTACCAGCATGCGCTTCGCGAAGGCGGCGTGGCCGCGGCCGATGAGGCGGATGAGGTGCATCCACAACAGCAGCACCACGATCCCGGCCAGCACCGCCAGCGGCATGGCCCAGTAGGGCATGGTCCAGGTGTGCTCGACTCCGCGCCACCAGAAGGTGTTGTCGTGCGCCCAAGACCCGAAGGGGGAGCCGATGAGCCCAACTCCCAGCGCCAGTCCCGTGACCGCGATGGTGAAGTAGGCGATGCCAAGCGGCAGCATCATGATCATGTAGGCCATGGACGCCCAGGTGCGGACGTCCCGCAGCCAGTAGCCCACGCGCTTCAGCCAACCGGCCTCAGGCAGTTCGGCGCGCTCGCGGCGAGGCATGCGCGTCCCCAGGAACACTTCCACCAGTCTGCCTTCGGCCAGCGACATAGCCCGGACGATGCCCAGGACAAGGAGGAAGAGCGGTATGCCGACGATGAGCACCGAGCAACCCACCGATACCGACACGCCCGTGACCACGATGGTGAAGGCCGCGATGCCGGTGGCCAGCGACAGGATCATGTAGAACCAGGCCTTGTAGACCGCGGGATCGATGACCACGCCGAACACCTGCCTCCATGTGCCGGGCCGCGCGGCGCCGGCGGCCGCGGCGCCAGCCGCGACTCCCGCGGGCGGTGCCAGTGGCGTGGGCGGCGCGGGCTGCATCGGGGCCACGGGCGGCGCCGGGGGCACGGGCGCGCTAGGCACCTGCGGCGCAGCGGGCGGCGTGGCGGAGGGCGCGGCGGGCGATGCGGCCCCAGCCGCCGGCGCGCCCAGGTACGCAGCCGCCACCTCTTCGGGCGTGCCGTAGGCTTCGCTCACTGTCGCGAAACGTGTCCGGTACTCCTCCACCGTCGCGGGGTCACCCTCGAACCGGGCAGCCATCTCGTCCCGCAGATACTCCTCGGCGTCAAAGAGCGCGTCCTGCACCAGAGCCTTGTCGGCGCCGGCCGAGGTCATGGCCGCCTGTAGCTCCTTTAGATAGGTGTCCAGATCCTTAGCCACGATGTCCCTCCAAGACGGCGTCGACGAACACTCTCGTCCGATCCCACGATTGTTGCCACTGCACCACTGCCTGCCTGCCGGCCTCTGTCACTGAGTAGTAGCGTCGAGGAGGTCCGGCCACCGACGGCTCCACCTCGCTCGACAGCAGACCCCCCGCTTCCAGCGAGCGCAGTACGGGGTAAAGCGTGCCCTGCTTGACCGGAAGCCCTTCGCCGAAGCCCTCCAACTCTTTGGCTATCTGGTAGCCATAAAGAGGCTTGTCCGCCCGGGCCAGCAACGCCAACAGCGCCAGCGAGACGATGCCCGCGGAGAGCTCCTTCTGGAACTTCCGCACGCTGGCGGATACGGCCTCCGACATATCTTCTGTCATGCCCATATGCTCCTCCGTGCTTAGTACTGAGCCCATAGTACTACTAACTTGATAATAGTCAAGGGGAGATCCGAGACTCGTCCATTCTTTACACTTTCCTCATGATTGCCCCCTAAGCTACAGCCGGAGCAAAGGATGGACCTCCTGGGTCTCATCCCCAAAACGAGAGCAGCAAAGGGAGACCACGTGCCCAAGAAGAGCATCATATTGACCGCGGTGATTGCCGCTGTCTTGGCCCTGGCGTTCACCATCCCCGTCTTTGCGACGGGTTGCGATGGCGACACCGCCGCCTACAACAACCGCGTGGCCGGACAGATGATGGACCGCGGCGGCAACGCCGACTGCCAGGGCAACGGCACGATGTGCCAGAACCGAGGCAACAACGCTGACCGCGGCGGCAACTGCGCGGGTGGCGGCGGCAACTGCGCGGGTGGCGGCGGCAACTGCGCGGGTGGCGGCGCTGACTGCGCGGGCGGCAACTGCGCGGGTGGCGGCACTTGCGACGGCGCTAACTGCACCGGCGCGGGTGCGGGTGACTGCGACGGTACCTGCGATGGCGACTGCGCGACCACGAGCGATGAGGTCCTCTGCTTCTAGACAGACCCTCAAGTTGGACATGAGGGTTCGACCGAAGACCGGCGGAGCGCTCCGCCGGTCTTCTTCTTCCACCGGGGCATGCGGGTCCGACATAGTGGCCGGCTCCGAGCCGATCGCGACCTGCGGATCGCCTCACACCCATGCATCTGGCGCCGGCGACGCTCTCTAGGTACACTCGGGCGCGACGATGCACGATCGGCGTGAATCGCAAGTGACGGGGGTTCAAGTGGACGAGCCGTGGGTGTGTCCCAAGTGCGGCTTCACAAACGAGTACTACGCGGCCTACTGCGTCTCGTGCAGCGAGGTCCGGCCCTCCGAGGGTGGTACCTCGGCAGGCTCGGCCGACCAGGCCGGCGGTCTGGGCCCCTCCGCGGACAAGTCATTGCGCGACTTCCAGGCCGAGGCCAAGGCCCTAGCCGCTTCGGCACCGATGCCGGCTTCCGCGCCCCGGTCCATGAGCGCGCCCGCGCCGCGGCCGACGGCGGGTGCCGTCAAGCCCGGCACCACCGCTCCCGCCCCACGGGGCACGGCAGCGCCCGCCCCCACGCCGACCTCGACGGCCACCTCCGCCGGAACGTCCGCGCCCACGTCTGATGGAGCCGGCGACCCCTGTCACATCTGTGGCCGGCGGCCCGCCGCCCTGTTCAGCTTCGATTCCAACCGGGGCATGATCCTGAAGCGTGAGGTCTTTCGCTTTCACGGCAGGCTGTGCCGCACCTGTGCTAAGGGGGTCTACCGCGAGCACCAGACCCGCAACCTGGGCTGGGGTTGGCTCGGCAGCGTATCGCTTCTGAGCGCCATCGCCTGGTCCATAAGCAACCTTCGCGACTATCGCAAGAACCTCAAGGGCCTGGGGGCGCCCCTGCCCACCGATGCCGCGACGGAGCGGAGACTGGCCGGACGGCCTATCATCAAAGGGTTACTCCCCGGACTGGGGATCCTGGTCGCCATCGTCGCCGCCGTGGTCATCGGGTTCACAGTGCAAGGACGCGGCGAGATCGATCAGTCCTACATCGACGAGTTCTATACCATCAACGCGGTAAGGAACGAGGTGATCGACCTCTCCAACTCGCGCTACGACCTCTGGCAGGCCGTTTCGCAATACACCGTGCCGGGTGCCCAGTACCTGGTGGTCGACGAGCTCGCCTACTTTGAGACCCAAGTGGAGAGGATGTCCCTGCCCAAGTCCGATGGACTTCGGGCGATGCATCAGGCGTGGATGACCACGGTGCAAAACCTAGCGGCCGCGGAAAGACTGCTGGCCCAGGAGAACACCCAGGCCAACCTGGACGCCGACATGCAGGCGTGGTTTGCCGAAGAAACGGCCTACGAGGGTATGTTCGACTACTGCAAGAAGCACGACCGGCCGGAGTAGCAGCGCGAAACCGCAAGCGAGGGGGGTTGAAGTGGACGAGCCGTGGGTGTGTACCAAATGCGGCTTCACAAACGAGTACTACGCAGCCTACTGCGTGTCATGTAGCGAGATCCGGCCGGCCGAGCCTGCTGAGTCGCAGACCCCCGAGCCGCGTACGGCCCGCCCCGACTACAAGTGGGACTACGCGCCTCCCACGCCCACGGCCAAAATCCGCCGTCCTGAGGAGAAGAACGCGCCCCAGCCGGTGGCCCACAAGCCGGCGATGCCCGCCCCGTTGCCCACGCCCACCCCCTCCGGCAGGCGCCCCTTCGTCCTGCCCAAGAACTTCGCCAAAGTGGTCGGCGTAGTGATATGGATAATCATAGTGACCATCGTCATCCCGGCCCTGCGATGCACCGCCGAGGGCGTCGTGTACATGCAGAGTCCGTAGCCTCGCTGACCGACCGAAGCGGCGAGTCGCCGACTGTGGGTTAACATATCCGCCTAAGCGTCGAATGACAGTCAGAGGCTCGTGACTCAAGACCAACAGCCATGCTCTGAGGAGCAGACGGCAGCGCCGACCCCGTGCGCGTGTTCCAGCGCGGCGCCCGCGGCCGCCTCCTGCGCGGCGCCGCCCGGAGCGGAGCCGGCGCCCGCGCCCGCCAGCCCGTGCGCGTGCGCGGCCAAACCGTACGAGTACCGTCCGACCCGCTGGGTGACCGGCAGCGTCGAGAGTGGCGCCGGGCCAATCCCCCAGACCACTGCCAAGCTGTCGCTCCGCGACCATCTGGGCGCCCTGCGGGTGCGCTGGGGCATCAGGCGCACGCATTACCGCATCCCCCCAGGACTCTACGCTGCGGGCGCCCCCACGAGTGACTCGCCCGTCCTGGTGACCGCCAACTTCAAACTGACGTTCGATTCCCTGCGCCGCGAGCTCGCCGAGCTCGACTCCTGGGTGCTGGTGCTGGACACCCGCGGCATCAACGTGTGGTGCGCCGCCGGCAAGGGGACCTTCTCCACCGACGAGATCATCACGCGTGTCGACGAGGCCCGGCTCGACAAGGTAGTGACGCACCGCAGGCTCATCGTGCCGCAACTCGGCGCCACCGGCGTGGCCAAGCACCTGGTCCGCAAGGGCTGCGGGTTCGCAGTCACCTACGGACCCGTCCGCGCCGCCGACCTGCCCGCCTTCCTGGCTGCCGGCTCCTCGGCCACCCCGCAGATGCGCGCCGTGCGCTTCCCCGTATGGGAGCGCGTCAAGCTCATACCCGTGGAGATGTCCTTCGCTTGGAGCTGGAAGCTCCTGGCCTCGGTCTTGGTACTGGCCTTCTTGGCCGGCCTGGGCGGCGACCACGCCTTCAGCGCCGCTCACTGGGGCATCCGCGTGGGGATAGCCTATGGGCTTGCTCTGATGCCCATACTGGCCGGCTCGGTCATCGTGCCGGCGGCTCTGCCCTTCATCCCGGGCCGAGCCTTCAGCACCAAGGGTGCCCTGGTGGGCGCCGTGATCGCGGCGGGCACCGCGGCAGGGCTGCACTCCGTACTGCCGCCGCTCGCGCTGGCCGGAGTGTTCCTTGCCATCACCGCCGCCGCCTCCTACTTCGCCATGAACTTCACGGGCTGCAGCACCTTCACCTCGCCCTCGGGCGTGGAGAAAGAGATGCGCAGGGCCCTGCCGCTCCAGCTCGTCGAGGGCGTACTGGCGGCGCTGCTGCTGATCGCGCAATTCGTACTCCGCTTGACCGGAGTGGATCTCTAGGAGGGCCATGAAAAGCTCAGTGCTCAGCCCCGGACTCCGCTACCTACCCGGCGTGTCCACGCTCCGTTTGGACGCCGACAAGTGCAACGGCTGCCGCGTGTGCCAGGAGGTCTGCCCCCATGGGGTGTTCGTGATCGAGGACCGCAAGGCCCGCATAGTCGACCCGGACGCCTGCATAGAGTGCGGCGCCTGCGCGCTCAACTGCCAACCAGGAGCCCTCATGGTGAATGCGGGAGTGGGCTGCGCGTCCGCCATAATCCGGGGGTGGCTCACCGGCAGCGAGCCCAACTGCGACTGCGGCGGGGCCTGCTAGGCGGCTAGCGGCCCAGGACGACGTCGATGCCCGAGAGCACCAGGGCCAGCTTTGACGCGGGCAGCTTGCCCACAGGCCCCAAGAGAGCGGCCTTGTCCAGCGTCGTCAACTGAGAGACGATGGCCACAGAATCCTTCGGCAGCCCGGTGTACTCCGCCGCAAGTGGCACGTTGCCAGGGGCGTCAGCTCGGCGCTGATTCGTGGTAAGTGGCACGCATAGCACCGTCGCGATACGGCTGCGATTGAAAGCGTCGCACTGTACTACGACAGCTGGACGACGATAGCCGGGCTGAGAGCCTGTTGGTGGGCCGAAATCAGCCCAGTGCACATCTCCCTGAGAAATCACCACTCGAGACGCTCATGGGTCTGCCGAGCGGCTATTCGAAGCCATTCGAGTTCAGCCTCATCTTCAGGCTCGGCATACACCGCGTCGAGTGCGGCGGTAATGCGCTCCGAGGAGTGGCGGGCCACGTACTCGCGGACGGCCCGGCTGTAGAGTTCGCTGCGCGATTTTCCCTGCTCGGCGGCTAGTCGGTCAGCTTCCTGGAACACGTCATCGGGTATGGATATTGCAGTCTTCATACCCGGAGTATAACCGTCGGTCACCGTCGACTCAACCCCGAAGGGACCTGTGGGACCGACATGGATGTGAGCACGCGCATTCATGATGGCCCAATCTAGCGCCCCGATCGCCGCGGGCCCTCGGCCTTTGGACCTCTCTTGGCTCGCCTAGTGGCCCGTGCCCGCGAAGAGCGCGGTGAGTCCGCACAGCAGCAGCACCACGCCTGCCGCGCCAAGCCCTAGCGTGGACCGCTTGCGGATAACCAGCACGGTCAGCAGCGAGAGCGCCACCAGGATGAAGACCCAAGCTGGATGGATGGCTCCTCCTTGGGACATCCGCCGGACCGCCATCCCGTAGTAGGGATCGAAGGTATAGAAGCGCGTGACCATGAAGGCGGCCCCGGCAGGCGCAGCCAGGTAGGTCAGGACCCTGACCCGGGCCTGGGGCACCGCGGCCGCCAGCCAGCACATGACGGCCCCCAGACAGGAGGCCGCGAGCCCTGCCATGAGGACGCTCCACTCGACCGAAGAGGCCGGGCCCGCTTGTTGCGGCAGGGGCACCAACTCCAGCGCAAGAAAGAGTTCGTAGCAGGCGGCCCCGAGCAGCACCGCCACAGGTAGCGCCCAGGCCACATACAGCCAGGGCCGAAGCCTGGTAGCCCCGCTGTCGACCTTGGCATCCATGTCCACCCCCATGTGCCGCTCGTCATCCGGCACGCGTGGTGCCGTCATCTACTCATATGGTAGCTGGCGCGGTGCGGCCGCGCTGTAGGTACTTGGTCCTGGTCTGGACGTCACCCGCCTGCGCTCCGACGCCGCCCGGGCGCGGGAGGCTGAGGCCCGGCGGCTTTGGCAGGAGTCTCCGGCGGAGCCTCAGGCTTTGGCTCTATGCCCATTGCCCGGCAGAGGGCCTCGTACTCCTCGCGACTGGGGCCATTGACCGGATCCTCGACTTTGAGAAGCGCCAGCTTCTTCATCTCCACCCCTGTCTGTCTTACCACTCGCCCCCGAACAACTCACCCAGGCGCTCGTCGCTGGCGCCCATGAACGCGGCCAGCGGGAACAGGTCGGGCGCCCGCACCTCTGACTGATCCAGCTCCATCAGCGCCACGGTGAGCTGTATCGCCTGCCAGTAGGGCAGCTTCTGGACGCTGTCGAACCCTTCCAGGGCCTCATCATCCCACCAAAGGGCGGCAACCAGGACGGTCTCCTCATCTTGGCTGCAAAGATAGTAGTCACAGAGCGGATCCACAGGCCGTCTCCCCTCCTCGTGTGTCCATACTGGCATGATAGAGGACGGGTCGGACAGGAAGATGGGGAGACCCGAGGACTGCGGCGCGGAGCGTCAGGAAGCCAGCTCCCTCAGGCGGTGAGGGGTGACGACCAGGGGTACCTCTGGTGTGACGGTGAAGTCGAGTTGCAGCGCCTTGGATACTCGAAACAAGGTGTCCAACGTGGGCATGGTCTCTCCAGCCTCCCAACGGGCGATGGCGGATTGCTTGACTTCGAGTCTCTTGGCCATCTCGCGCTGAGTGATTCCCGCTTCGACTCGAGCCCCGATCAAAGCCCTCTGAAACTCGTACTGCGGGCGCATCTCTTCCATGGCAGCCTTGAATTCTGGGTCGCGGGCCTCACGCTCGGCTATGTATTGGTCCAGGTCCATCAATCTGCCCACCTTCCAACTTCGCTCATACGCCTTCTGGCAGTCTCGAACTCTGTGCGGGGCGTACGACTTGTCTTCTTGCTGAACGCATGTAAGAGAACTAGCCGTCGCCCAGACGCCGCGAAGTACAACACACGATGCTGCAGCGATCCGGCAACGCGCAACTCCCACAGCTTGCCATCCAGACAGCGGGCGTGCGGTGGCCCCAGTTCAATCCCATACTCCCGCAGCAGGCGCAGAACCCAAGCGACCCTACCCGCTTCCCGGCTGGACAACTTGTCGATGTATTCCTGTACCGGGCATCGCCCTGCCGTGGTGATAAAGAACTCGACTCGCCACCGACCCGATGTCGTCATTATAACATCCTCGTTATCAAATCTGAGCTAACATGGTCTCAACCTAGCTCCTGGAGAGCGCAGTGGATCTCGGTCTCTGGTTGGAGTTTGGCAAGCCGCGCAGGGGGCGCATGCTCGTCGTCGCGTCAGGTCGGAGGGTCGTTGACTGAGTCGGTCGCACACCGCATGAGCATCGTGACGGGTGACATCACCCGCCTGACCGTCGACGCCATCGTGAACGCCGCCAATACCTCGCTGCTGGGGGGCGGCGGTGTCGATGGAGCGATCCACCGCGCCGCGGGTCCCGGATTGCTGGAAGAGTGCCGCAGGCTGGGCGGCTGCCCCACCGGTGAGGCCCGGATGACCGCGGGCTACGATCTACCGGCCCGCTTCGTCATCCACACGGTAGGGCCGATCTATCACCCTGGGGACCAGGCGCAGGCCGGTCTGCTCCGCTCCTGCTACGAGTCGTCGCTGCGGCTGGCGGCTGGCGCTGGGGTCGCGTCCGTAGCGTTCCCCTGTATCTCGACCGGGGTCTACGGCTACCCCAAGGACGAAGCGTGTGATATCGCGGTATCGGCGGTGTCGGAATGGCTAGGTTCGGCGGAACTGCCGAGGTCGGTGGTGTTATGCTGCTTCACCTCAGATAGCGCGGACCTCTATAAGCGGAGGCTCGAGGCCCTCGCCGGTGCTCAGTAGATGTAGCGGCTCGCGAACTTCTCTGTCTTGACGGTGCCATCGGGCCAGGTGACCGTGCGGGTCACGGTGCACCGAGTACTGCGCGATCCGCGGAAGCTGGAGGTGACGGTGCGACCGTCGGAGACCCCCCAGATGAAGAACTCCGTGACGACGCCGGTGGACTTGCCCCAGATGAAGATGTAGTGGTCGGTGTCGTTGCGGAACCGCATGTTCTTGCCGCCACCCCCGGCGACGGTAGCGTCGCGCCCTGCCGGATAGTGGTTTATGTACATAGAGTGGTTGTAGCGCTCCGTTATCTCAAGCCCGGCTTCGAACACGGCGTTGAAGAGCGTCGTGGACACCTGACATATCCCGCCCCCGTAGACGTCCTTCAACTTCCCATCACCCACGATACCGGGTGCCCTGCGCCAGCCATGGGCCCTGTCGCGTTTGCCCAGCCGTTTGTCGGTGTCGAACTCCTCGCCGGGTGCCAGCAGGATGCCGCTGCAAAGGCTGGTGCCCAGACGCACGTTGTTGCGCCGGTTGGCGCTCCCCCGGTACGGGCTGGTGGCATAGCTCGCCAGCAGATCGGTGATGCCCAGAGCACTCACTTCCTCGGTGGTGAGCTCAGGCGCTACGGGCGTCAGCGCCACCTCGGCCGTCCGTTCGGGGACCCAGAGGGCCGCATGCGTCAGCGCCGCGGCGGTCTTCTCGCGGTCCAGGACCAGACCATCCACCGCGGGCACCACCCATACGGCCTGGCCGTCGCTGTCCAGGGTCGCGTTCACGGCCGGCGTGTCCACCGAATCCGCGACTCTGTCCAAGAACCGCTCCATCTTCCTAGCCGAGATGATGGGGACAAGGGTAGGAACCCCGTCCACCGTCGTGTAGGTGAGGTCCATGAAGTTGGTGATGTCTTCGGGGGTGAGGGTCCAAGTCTTATCGCCGTGCATAAGCGCGAGCCCGGAGCTGACCATCGTCCTCGCCCCCTCGAGGGCTGGATTTATGTCTGCTACACCGATGGCCGGCCTTACGGTGATCATGGGTATCGGTAGCTCGGTGCTGCCCGGCGTGAAGAGAAGGGCCGTGAGCTGCGCGCGGAGCGCCTGCTTGTCTACGAAGGAGCCCGGCTCCTCTTTGGCGATGGTGATCTGGTCGACGTCCACGATCATGCGGGCGTTGCGCGGCTGTCGGTCGAGTTCGGCGGCCAACTGGTCCACCAACTCGTTCAACTTACGCCCATCGACGGTGCCCTGCAGGGGCAGGTCGCGACCACTGAAGTAGAGGTCGATACGGCGCCCCAGATCGGAGAAGACGTCGCTGTCCCGGGTCAGGCCCGTGGCCGCGGATACCGAGGCCGCGATGTCGATGGTCGTGCCCACGTCACTCGGCAGTACCTGCCAGCGCCGGCCTCCCCCGGTGAGGACGATCGGACTACTCCGAGTGCCTTGGACGAAGGTGGTGAGGGCGGCGGTCGCCTCGTCGCGGTCTAGACCGCCTAGCTCCTGCCCGGCCACCCGGACGCCATAGTGGGTCTGGTCGTAGTAGAGCCCCCCGTCGACCGAGAGGAAGATGGCGAAGAGCAGCAGCACTGCGCCGAACGCGATCAGCACCCCCACCTGCCAGCGACGCAGGGCGGGCCGATACGTGTGGGCGCGCAGCCACCTGAGCCCCAGGCGGTCGGCTATATCACTGACGTATTTGAGGCTACTCAAGTCAGGGCCGCCCCTTTGGTCGTGCATCTACTCATTCGCGCGACGCGGGCAATACCCTGGCGCAGCCGATGCGGAAGGCAGAGCATCTGGTCAGCGATACACGTCCCCTATATGTGGCCGTCGGCCTTCAGGCGCTTGACCAGATCTTCGTAGCTGAGGAGAGGATCACTTGCACGGGCCGCGAAAGCCTCCAGGTCTTCGGCGTCCTCGGCGAGAGAACCGCGAAGCGCGTCGTTCACAAGGTCCGAGATGGACCGAGTCGTCTCCGCCGCTTTGAGTCGCAGAGCACGATGGATATCGGGGTCGAAGTACACCGTCGCCCTCTTGGTAAGTGTCGCCATGGGGAGCCTCCTTTCCCCAAGCACTATAACGTTATGACGTTATAGCGTCAAGACGCCTAGCAACTCAGCGAGCGTCGCCATGTCGCTCGTGGGCAGCCGGCAGGCGTAGTCCTCGCAGACATAGGCGGTGGCCTTGCCGTCGAGGCGGACGACGCTGCCGAGAAATGCGTTCTGCCCGGCCAGCGTCTTCTGACCGGCACCGCCGTCAGCGAGCAGCAGGATCTTGTCGGGCAGGAAGCGCTCGTGCACGGTGCGGAGCAGGGCGCGGGTGTCGGGCGCGTCGGGGTCGCCGGCGATGACTATCTGCCTGGGCTTGTCGAGACGGAAGGCAAATGCGGACATCATCTGCGGCATCGCGTGCGGCGCCGCGGCGAGCACCCCGCTGAAGGCGGCCAGCGTACTCTCCGCCTTCTGATCGTACTCCGCGCTACCCGTCATCTGCGCCAGTCGCGAGAGATTCAGCAGAGCGACCGAGTTGGCCGAGGGCTCCGCGCCGTCGTAGTCCTCCTTCAGACGCAGGAGGATGGTGTCGTCCGTGCTCCCCGTGCTGAAATAGCCGCCGGCGGCGGCGTCCCAGAACAGCTCGTCCTGCTTCTTCTGAAGCGCGAGCGCCCACAGGAGGTCCTTGACGTCGAACGAGGCCTCGTAAAGATCGAGAAGCCCTTGGATCAGGAAGGCGTAATCGTCCAGATAGCCCTCGATCCCGGCCTCGCCCTGACGATAGCGACGGAGCAGCACGCCGCTCTTCGCGTCGTAGAGGTGCCCCCGGATGAAGTCCGCGGCGGCCCGGGCCGAGGCCAGGTAGGCATCTTCTCCCAACACCTGATAGGCGCGCGCGAAGCCGGAGATCATCAGACCGTTCCAGGCGGCGATGGTCTTGTCGTCCACCTGCGGACGCGGCCGCTCCGCCCGGGCCTCGAAGAGGCGCCGGCGGGCCTGTGCGAGCTCGCCCCGCGCTGCGTCGACCGACAGGCCGAAACGACTCGCCGTCTCCTCGACGCTGCGAGTGACCATGAGCACGTTCTTACCGGCCAACTCCCCCTGCGCATCGCCGGATGCGTTCCCCTGCTTCTCGACGCCGTAGTAGAAGCCGAAGAGGTCGGCCGCCCTGGGGGCGAGGAGGTCGGCGATCTCGCCCTGCTCCCAGACGTAGAACGCGCCCTCGGCGTGCTCCTGCGGATTGTCCGGGACGGGACTATCGGCGTCCTCCGCTGAATAGAACTGCCCCTCGGGCCCCGTCAGGTCGCGTAGCACATAGTCCAAGATGTCGCGGGCCGTCTCGGCGAAGAGCTCCTCGTGCGTGAGCTGATACGCGTCCAGGTACGTAGCGGCCAGCTGTCCCTGGTCGTAGAGCATCTTCTCGAAGTGCGGCACGTGCCAGCGTTCATCCACCGAGTAGCGGTGGAAACCCCCGCCCAGGTGATCGTGCATGCCGCCCTCCGCCATCTTGCGCAAGGTGAAGAGGACCATGTCCAATGCATCGCGGGTGCCCGTGCGGGCGTAGTAGCGCAGCAGGAACGCGGGAGCCGAAGGGCGCGGGAACTTGGGTGCGCCACCAAAACCGCCGTAGCGTGGCTCATAGGAGCTCTTGAGGACCTCGTACGTCCGGGCAAGCAACGCAGGCCCCAGCCCCGGCGCCGCCGCCGCGGCCGGCGCCTCTGACGCCTGCCGCAGTTGGGCGACGACGTGCTCGCTGGAGGCGAGCAGACGGGCCCGATCCTTGTCCCACGCTTCGGCTATCTGAAGCAGCACGTTCTTGAAGCCAGGCCGGCCCCAGCGATCGGCGGGAGGGAAGTAGGTGCCGCCCAGGAACGGCTTGAGGTCGGGAGTCAGCCACACGCTCAGGGGCCAGCCGCCCCCGCCGGTGGTGGCCTGGACGTAGGTCATGTACACCCTGTCCACATCGGGGCGCTCTTCACGGTCCACCTTGATAGGGACGAAGTGCTCGTTCAGGAGGCCGGCGATCTCTTCGCTCTCGAACGACTCGCGCGCCATGACATGACACCAATGGCACGTGGAATAGCCTATGGACAGGAAGATGGGCTTGCTCTCTCCGCGCGCAGCCGCGAACGCCTCTTCGCCCCACGGATACCAATCCACCGGGTTGTGCGCGTGCTGAAGCAGGTACGGGCTCTTCTCGTGGACCAGGCGGTTAGTCTGCGTGGGCATGGCGATGGTCTCCCGTCCCTCTCCCGTGACGGCCGCATCGCGCGTGGCCGCTGGTCGCTTTCTACCCTGTGCGGGCCGGCAGTATGCGGCCACGCGTTGCTCGGTGAAAGCGTAGGGCGGGTGGCGACGTCCCCCATGGCCGGAACTACTGGATTTATGTCCAGAACTTGAAATCACAGATTGTGATTTCAAGTTGCCCATGAAGTCGGGGTCAAGGGTCGCTCACCCCCCCTCACGATTCAGACGACCCCACGTTGTAGTCAGTCCGATCGGCTACCGACAGATAGTCGTCTTCGCTCAGCCAGTGGCACCAGATCTTCGCGGACGGGATGCTCAGGCGCGGGCCATGGCAGCCGGCCTTGCTCCAGGCCGCCACTTCGCAGATGGGACCTCCCTCGGGGCGCAGACGCAGCACCGCCTCCAGCGCCGGCCTGAGATCAGTATCTGTGGACATGATCACCCCCACGTCGAACTCGCCAAGCATCGCCATTTGGACGAAGTCGATAGCCAGAGCCACGTCGATGCCCTTCTCCTGCGCGCGGGCATTCGGCCAATCGGGCGGATAGCGCAGTGTGCGAGTGATGACATCGACTCTGCCACCGCCAGCGCGAATCTGAGCCTCCGACTGCCGCACGCATGCCTGATAGGTTCTCGGTTCTCGGTTGGGATCCGGACAACCGCGGTAGACGCGCGTCTCCTTCAGCTCCCGCAGGCCTAAGCCCCTGGATGCCAAGAGCTCACCCAACTTCAGAGGATCCACTTGGCCGACCCGGCGTGGCGCGGAGGTCGAATGGAATGCTTGCCGGGCCGCATTGTACGCATTCTGATGGTCGAGGAAGAGGACCAGCTGGACGCTCAACGGCTAACGCCCCCACCAGCTGTTCTGGAAAAAAGTAATCCCCGCCACTTGAGACCTTGGTCTCCAGGACGGGGAGCATTGAAATCAGTATAGGCTAGCGGGCTCAGATCAGCAACCTCATCGTCTCGTTCGTCTCCGCGGCGGCGCACGTGACAGCCACCTGCCGCACTGTACTCCGCCGAGACCGCTGCGCCCTCGGTCTTTGGTTGCATGTTGGCGCGCCGGCACCAGCCCTACCCCCGGACGAACGAAACCCTCTCCGCGGTCAGCGACAGATCCTCCGTACGCCAGCCGGCGTCCATCCACGCGCGGGCATGGGTGTGGTCCAGGTTGTTCGCCCACCAGGCGTTGTGGCCATACGCCGAGGCCGGTAGAGGGCGGCCGATGATCGTCGCGACATCGTCGAAGGAGAGGGTGAGGTAGCTTTCTTCTTGGGCCTCGAGAAAGTGCCGCAACGGTGAGTACGCGCCGGTCCTGGCGCCCTCCGGGCTCTGGCCCTCCGGGCCTTGGGTGCGTGGCTCCAGCCCAGCCACCTCGCCCTCGCCGGCGGTTAGCTGCAGGGCTGTCGGCGCCGGGAGCGCGAAGGTCTTGCGTGGCACCCCATCGCGGCGCTGCCAGATGAGGTTGGCCACCAGGTTGCAGGCAAACCAGCCATCGCCAGTGCAGAACGCGTGGGGCTTTCCACTACGCCCATCGGTGTAGATGGCAAAGCCATCAGCGTACGGGATGAGCCCGATGACTTTGTCGTAGTTGATGCGCAGTGTCTTGTTGAAGCTCACGAAGTAGAGGTTTCTGTCGGTGACGTAGAGCGGCCCTGTGCCCACCACTTCGGGGCCGGTCATAGTCACGGGGTACCCCTTGAACCGACTACGACGGTAGTAGACGCCCTTGGCGAGACGGATGCTGAACCCCTCTGAGGCGCCCACGTAGTAGGTGTGCGTGCGAAGCTCACAGTACTCGGTGTCCCACAGAGGCCAGATGAGCTTCTCGCCCTCTACCCCATGCGCACCTATCACGGCGCCACCGATATCGACCTGCCCCTGAGCATCCAAGCCGCCCTGGACTCCGCCGGAGTGCTGTGGCGCTGGGCCTCCAAGGACTCCCGCAGCAAGACCGACTACGACATCGCCGCCGACAGCGTGACCATAAGCACGGTGCACAGCGTCAAGGGCCTGGACTTCGCCTGCGTGTTCCTGGTGGGCTTCGACTTCCTGGAGCCGGGTTCTCACTGGACCGACGCGCAGATGGCCAGCCTGGCCTACGTGGCCATCACCCGGGCGCGGACGCGGCTGTATGTGCCCTATGACGCGGGAGGGGTGGGTCATCAGGAGGATGGTCAGCTAGCCACCGCCGGAGCGGTTGGGAACGCCCGTCAGAGGATGTCAGGACGGTTCTTCTCAAGATCTGGGGATGTTGGGACCTGATGATGCGGGGACTCGGGAGGTGAGTCTGAGACGGAGGCGCCAGATGGACCGTCACCAGCTACTCACCAGCATCATATCCGAGGGACACCGTATCCAGTTCTTCTTGTATCATCGTAGGCGCCGGTCGCACAAACGCCGCATGGGAGGCCTGCGGAAGTGGTTGATTTCGGCAGTCTCGAACGAGTCAATCTGCGCGATGCCTGGGCTCGCGAAGCCTCTCAGTTCACTCCGTGGGTCGCACGCAACCTTGAGCTCTTGGGGAATGCGGTCAACCTGTCGCTGGAACTGGAGCAGATTGAGAAGCCCGTGGGCAGCTTCTCAGCTGACGTGCTGTGTCGCGATACGCTGACCTCCCGTCTTGTTCTTGTTGAGAACCAAATAGAGCGCACCGACCACACTCACCTCGGGCAGACCCTCACCTATGCAGCAGGTATCAGTGTTTCCACAGTCATCTGGGTAGCTTCGGAGTTCCGGGAAGAGCACCGCGCCGCCCTTGATTGGCTCAACGAGCATACTGATGAAGACTTGGCCTTCTTCGGCTTGGAGATCGAGGTTTGGCGAATCGGCGATTCGGCCATGGCGCCGAAGTTCAACGTGGTATGCAGGCCCAATGACTGGGCGAAGAAGGTCCACACTGATGCCACTGGCGGGCCCCTCACCGATACCCAGCGGGCTCAAGTAGATTTCTGGACGGCATTTGTGGATATGGCGCGCCAAAGGCAGAGTCTGGTGCGCTCTGGCGCTCCCGGGCCCTACAACTGGGTGGGCCACCCGGTTGGCAGAACGGGGTTCGTTCTCAACTCCGTCTGGTCAACCTACCGCTCCGAAACCAAGAAGTGGGGCGGAGAGCTACGAGAGGACCTAGTCCTGTCGACCGCCAACGCGAAGGACAACTACGCTAGGCTGCTGGAACGCCAGTCAGAGATAGACCAGGGTCTCCAAGCGCACGGAGTGACAGAGGAAATCCGGTGGTACAACCCAGACAACGCGCAGCTATGCAGGGTCTATGTCCGCAAGGACGCCACCCTTGACAACCGCAATGATTGGCCGAATCAGCAGGCATGGCTGCTGGAGCGCGCCGAGGCTTTTCTGACGGTCTTTGGGCCGATAGTGAAGACCTTATAGTCCCCGACCAATGGTAGCCATCTCCGGTTCGCTCACGCCGCCCACTCCTCGCTCAGCACCTCGGCCTGCTCCAGCACCGTCAGCGTCGCCTTCTCCTGCTTGTCCGGCGGGTAGCCGTGCTTCTTGAGGATGCGCTTCACGATCACGCGCAGCTTGGCGCGCACGTTCTCGCGCATGGTCCAGTCGATGGTCACGTTGCTGCGCACCGCCGTCACCAGCTCGCGGGCGATGTCGCGCAGGGCCTCGTCGCCCAGCACCTTCACCGCGCTGTCGTTGATCTCCAGGGCGTCGTAGAAGGCCAGCTCGTCCTCGGTCAGGTCTAGGGCCATGCCGCGCTCCTGCAGCTCGCGCAGGTCCTTGGCCATGCTTGATGAGCTCCTCGATCACCTGGGCCGCCTCGATGGCCCGGTTCTGGTAGCGCCGCAGCGTCTGCTCCAGCATCTCGGCGAAGGAGCGGGCCAGCACCACGTTCTTGCGCGAGCGATTGCGGATCTCGCCCTTCAGCAGCCGCTGCAGCAGCTCGACCGCCAGGTTGCGCTGAGGCATGCTCCCGCACCTCGGCCAGGAACTCGTCGGAGAGGATGGAGATGTCGGGCTTCTTCAGGCCGGCGGCGGCGAAGATGTCCACCATCTCGTCGGAGACCACGGCCTTCGACACGATCTGGCGCACGGCGTGGTCGAGCTCTTCGTCGGTCTTGCGCTCGCCGGTGATCGCTCTTGGCCAGCTGGGCGCGCACCGCCTGGAAGAAGCCCACGTCGTCGCGGATGGCGAGCGCCTTCTCGTGGGGCACCGAAAGCGCGAAGGCCTGCGACAGCTCGGTGACCGACGCGCAGCGTGCGGTCCTTGCCGTTCGTCCTGGGCCAGGATGTGCTCCAGAGCGTTGGGGATGAGTCCGAGGCGTTCTGGGTGGCCGTGCCGGTGGTCCAGAGCGACCAGTCGAAGCCGTGGAAGAGGCCCAGGCACACCTCGTACTTCTCGAGCATCACCGCCACGGCCTGTTCCTGGTCGATGGCCGTCTTGCCGGTGCCGCCACTCTCGGTGTAGATGGCCAGGGCCTCCTTCAGCTCCGGCGCCAGGCCCAGGTAGTCGACCACCAGGCCGCCCGGCTTGTCGCGGAACACGCGGTTCACGCGGGCGATGGCCTGCATGAGGCCGTGGCCCTGCATGGGCTTGTCTATGTACATGGTGTGCAGGCAGGGCGCGTCGAAGCCCGTGAGCCACATGTCGCGCACGATGACCATCTTCAGGGGGTCGTCCGGGTCGCGGAAGCGCTTGGCCAGAGCCTCGCGCCGCGGCTTGTTGCGCGAGTGCGCGGCGTAGCGCGGACCCTCGGAGGCGTTGCCGGTCATGACCACCTTGAGCGCGCCCTCGGCGTCGTCCTCGTCGATACCACTCGGGCCGCAGCTTCACGATCTCGTCGTGCAGGTCCATGCAGATGCGCCGGCTCATGCAGACCACCATGGCCTTGCCGTCCATGGCCTCCAGGCGGCGCTCGAAGTGCTCCACCAGGTCCTTGGCGATCAGCTCCAGCCGATGCTCGGTGCCCACCATGGCCTCCAGCTGGGCCCAGCGGCTCTTGAGCTTCTCCTTCTTCTCGACCTCTTCGCCCTCGGTGACCTCTTCGAAGTCGGGGTCGATCTGGGGACTTCTCGGACTTCGTCCAGAGCCAGCTTGGCAAGACGACTTTCGTAGTAGATAGGCACGGTGGCCTTGTCCTCCACCGCCCGCTGGATGTCGTAGACGCTTATGTAGTCGCCAAAGACGGCGCGGGTGTTGGCGTCCTTGAGCTCGATGGGCGTACCGGTGAACCCGATGAACGAGGCGGCCGGCAGAGCGTCGTGCATGTGGCGGGCGAAGCCGTCGATGAAGTCGTATTGGCTGCGATGGGCCTCGTCGGCGATGACCACGATGTTGCGCCGGTCGGAGAGCACCGGGTGCCGGTCGCCCTTCTCCTCGGGGAAGAACTTCTGGATGGTGGTGAACACCACCCCGCCCGCGGCGACCGACAGCAGCTGCGCGCAGGTGCGCCCGGCTGTCGGCCTGCACCGGCGGCTGCCGCAGCAGCTCCTGGCACAGGGAGAAGGTGCCGAAGAGCTGGTCGTCCAGATCGTTGCGGTCGGTCAGCACCACGATGGTGGGGTTCTCCATGGCCGGCTCGCGGATGATGCGCCCCGCGTAGAAGGCCATGGTCAGGCTCTTGCCGGAGCCCTGCGTGTGCCACACCACGCCCACGCGCCGGTCGCCGGAGGTGCCGGCGGCCCGCAGGGTCTCCTCCACTGCCACCTGCACGGCGTGGAACTGGTGATAGCCGGCCATCTTCTTGACCAGCGCGCCGCTGCCGTCGTCCTCGAAGACGACGAAGTCGCGCACCATGTCCAAGAGGCTGTCGCGGAGTCAGCAGCGCCTCGCAGACGATCTGCAGCTCGGGCTTGGCCACGCTGCGGCCCCGGCGCCCTCCCAGGCCCGCCAGGGCTTGAACCACTCCTTGCCCGCCGAGAGGGTGCCCACCCGAGCCTGGACGCCGTCCGAGACCACCAGCAGCTCGTTGGTCGTTGAAGAGAGTGGGGATCTCGGCCTTGTAGGTCTGCAAGCTGCTTGAAGGCGGTCCAGATGGTGGCGTTCTCGTCGGCGGCGTTCTTGAGCTCGATGACCACCAGCGGCAGCCCGTTGACGAAGAGCACGACGTCGGGCCGGCGGTTGTGCTTGTTCTCAATCACCGTGAACTGGTTGATGGCCACGAAGTCGTTGGCGCTCGGCGTCGTCGAAGTCGAGCACCCGGACCTGGGCCCCGCGGATGGACTGCCATCGGCGGCGCGGTACTCCACCGTCACTCCGTCGACCAGGCAGCGATGCAGGTGCCGGTTGCGCGCGAGGAGATCGGCCCCCTCGGGCCGCATCAGCTTGCGGAAGGCGTCGTCCAGAGCCTCAGGAGGCAGCCCAGGGTTGAGCCGCGTCAGCGCGTCACGCAGCCGCTGCTCCAGCACGACCTGGTCGTAGTCGACGCGCTCGCCGCCAGGCTCGCCCGGGACCATGTCGGCGCCGTACTTGACGGCCCAGCCGGCGGCCTCAAGCCACTCGAGGGTGGCTTCTTCGACTACCGATTCGGTGAAAGGCATGGTCACTTCACCCACTCCTCGACAGGCTTGAGCAGGAACTGCTCCACCGAGATCGCGTCGCCGCCCACGAGGAGCATGCCGCTCCGGCTTGAACGCATCCGCGAACGCAGCCATCCCCGGAAGCGTCTCGCTCACCCGGCCGCTCTTGACCTCGATGGCAGTCACCGTGCGTCCGGCCTTCACCACGAAATCGACCTCGCGGCCACGCTCACGCCAGTAGAAGAGCTCGCAAACTCCGCCAACGTGGGCATTGGCGAGATGGGCACCGACGGCCGACTCCACCAGCCGGCCCCAGAACTCAGGGTCGGAGCGCGCCTCCGCAGGCGACAGACCCGACTGCGCCGTCATGCAGCGCGGTGTTGAGCACGGTGAGTTTCGGGCTTGAGCCACGGCTGCGCACCACCTGCCCCGCATACTTGGGCAGCCCGACGAGCATCCCGGCCGCCGCGAGCAGATCGAGATAGTGGGCCAGGGTGACAGTGTTGCCCGCGTCCTGCAGCTGACCGAGCATCTTGGTGTACGAGAGCACCTGCCCCGAGTACCGGCATCCCAGTTCGAAGAGACGCCGCAGCAGCGCCGGCTTGTCCACACGCGAAAGCAGGAGTACATCGCGAGCGATGGTGGTCTCGATAAGGGAGTCACGGATGTAGTCGGCCCAGCGCTTCGGATCATCCACCAGTGACGGCTGCGCCCGGGTACGCGCCGTAGTACAAGTACTGCTCCAGCGTGAACCCGAAGGCCGTGCGCATCTCGGCGAGCGACCAGTGCGGCATGCGAAGGACCTCGAAACGGCCCGCCAGGCTCTCCGTCAGCCCCCGCTGAATAAGGAGCGGAGCCGAGCCCAACAGCACCACCTTCAGGGGACGCTTGTGGCGCGTGTCCTCGTCCCATAGCCGCTTGACCGACTCAGCCCAACCCGAGGCCTTCTGCACCTCGTCGAGCACGAGGATCGCACCGTCGGGACCCATGGCCAGACGAGCCGCCTCCCACTGCTGCGCCACCCAGTCGGGACCCCGGAGCGTCGGTTCATCGGCGGTCGCGAAGACGACAGGCAGCCCCGCCGTCTCGACCACCTGCTGCACCAGGGTGGTCTTGCCTACCTGGCGGGGACCGGCCACCACCTGCAGAAAACGTCGCGGCTCAGCCAGGCGACGAGCGAGTTCGGCGCCCTGCGTCCGCTGGAAGGGTGTTGACGGTTTACTCAGCATACTGAGTATTTTTACTCAGGATGATGAGCAAAGTCAACAGACTGGCGAAAACGCCTCAGAACAGGGGGATGGTCGCTTCGGCGCCCGGGCCAGGCAAGCGCGGCGGGTAGTAGACCCCGATGATGCTGAACTGGAACTGGTGGTCGATGGTCGTGCCCACGAAGAAGTGCAGATCTCTGCGCTCCACACCGTACTCCCCGTTGTACTTCTGGAGAACGTCTCGAACGGCCTCATTCGGGCTCTTCCTCTGCGCCTGCTTCCTGTATAGAGCGAAGACTTCCCAGTCGAGCACGGTCATGGTGTGCTCCTGACAGTCCGGGCAGCACTTGAACCTGTAGTGGAAGGCCCAGGGCACTTTCTCCAGCGGCTGTCTGTCCTCCCCGAAGAGCTTCATTTGACCGAGGATTGCCTGCTGACGTTCTGACCACTCCGCTGTGGCGGCAGTGGCCGTCATCTCTGCGCCCGGTTCCGCCCGAACCAAACCAAGCGAGCCAACTCGCTTCTCCGCTCGCTCCACGAGTTCCTCGATGCTCGATACGTGGGACAACAAATGGCTGTTTCGTTCGGCCCACTGCCGGCGTCGCAGCGACCCCGTGTCGATATGACCGACTCGCTTGATGCTCCCGGGTGTAGGGGTGTAGGTGTCACCCCTGGCGTCGGCGGTCTTTGGCTCGATCTCGGCTTCGATCAGGTCCCACTTCTTGAACTGCTGGTCATAGGGCAGGTCCCTAAACCTCACTGGGTATAGCCTGATGAACTTGCCCATGCCCAGAGCAAGCCCGGCCGTACATACCGTTTCTTCGTACTTGGCGCTGGGAAGCGGGTAGGTCTTGACCGTTATGAGGATGCGCTCAAGCTGCGCGGTCATGACGGAGGTGAACTACCTCGATCTGGCCTTCGCTCATGCTACTCAGCCGCTCCGCCACCAAGCTGCGGTGACAACGCTGTGGGTCTTCCTCAAAGCAAAGCAGGCAGACGCGCGATCCCTGAGCACGCGAGAGAACCTCCCCGAGAGCTTCTTCCCGCTCATCCAGAAGCGATACGAACTGCCTCGCGAAGGTCGTGAAGTCCATCCCCTGTTTGAGGGCTTCGCGGTATGAGCGAGGGTTACCCAGGGCCCGCACATGTAGATACTCGATACCCGCGGACTCCAGAGCCGTGGCCAACTGCGACTTCGAAAACCCCCGCTTGCGGCTCAGAGGGACGTCGCGGACGTCAACAACGGCTTCGACTTCGTTCTTGGCAAGGGCGGACAACCACTCTGAGTGGCCATAGCCCTCATAACCGATAGTCCCTAGCCAAGCCATCCGGCTGTCCCTCCGTGTCGAACACTTAAGGATTCTGCGCCCGCGCCCCTGAGTCCTACCAGCACCTGCTGCTCGATAACTGTAGCGCCTGCCGACGTAGGACGGGCTCAGTCTTTGGTGCCAGCTTGGCGCCCACACCCTCACCTGGCCCTCTCGGCAATCGGCGCCTCTTGGAGCGCAGCCTGACGAAATCGGATAGCATGGCACAAATCGGCGGCCCTGACAGTCAGTCCTTTAACGTGGAAGGGCCTGCCGCAACACACCAGAGAACACATCGAATGGGGGGGGTATGCGGATGAGTGTAACGCCAGATCTCAGCGTGGTCGGGATCATGAGTCTTGTCTTTCAAGTGCTGTTTCTGGGAATTCAGGAAGCTCTGCCACCGGCATATCCGCAAGTTTTCCAGAGGTCGATAAGATGGCTGATAGGGGCGGCTGCGATTGTCTGCACCTGGCTCGGCATTTCCCTCTATCCCGTTGCAGGGCCAGTCAAGTTCTGGATGGTTGCTATCGGCCTCGTGGCCTTCGCTGCTATCCCTCCGCTTGCTGGCCTTGCCGAGTCGAAGTGGGCACGCGATGGTCAAGCAGTCTTCTCTACCGGTGCCGTACCGGGAACTGAGAACCGATTTCCCGGTCACTTGTTGACCAATATCCTGGGAGCACTGGCCGCCTCCGCGTTCTTGTGGGTCGCATATTCAACCAGCGGTTTTGCGGAATTCGTCGCCAACTTCCCACATGCTGCGGCTTTCAACATCATGCTGCCGCTCCCGATGATTGCCGTCTTCTCCTTCGTCCGCTGGCAGCAGGTAAACGTCTGTCCCGCTCTCAAAGATGAAATTAAGCTCCCGGGTTGGGAAGCCAAGATCAGAGGTTTCTCTTTGCGACACTGGCATCAGACGACCAACGTGCTGTATCTGGTCGCGGTTGCCTTCCTGGCCACCACCACGTTTATGTACCTGGTCGCCTACGCAATGGAGCAGGCGAAATCGACGCAGTCTCTTTCGGTGTCGTGGCAGGTGATTATCGCTATCGTGATTGGACTGGGATTCTTGTATGCCTGCGGGATGCCCTGGTCAAGAAAGAACAAAGCAGTGTATCTGACCTTCCTCACGGGCACCCCTGCCGGGCTGGGCGCAGCCATAATCTGGCTGTCTTGGTTCAAGAGCGACCTGTTCAGAAATATCGCGGCGGCTTCAATCGTCGTGGTTGGATACATCTTGTACTGTGCCGAGGTGGTGTGGGCCTCTCGTACAGACAAAAAGGACGTCCACGTCCACTACTTCGTAGCAGCCGGAATCGCAGTGATCTTGCTGGTGATGCTCGGCGCCTTGTATCTGACGGACTAGTCAGAGGCTGCCCCGATGCGTAGCGGTGCGGGCCGCCGGGCGCGCACCGCTACGCATCACCGGCAATTCAGGCGTTGTCAGTGGTCGGGTTCTTCAGGAGCACGTACGCGGCTGCGCCCATGAACGTAAGCGCGAAAGCGATAGTCACCCACTCCATGAAGTATGCGAGGATCACGAGGCTGCCTAGACCCTCCACGAGCACCGCGAAGAATCCTAGATAAGCTACCCACTTCGGTCTGATATGCATCTTCATGAACGAGGCTGCAAGAAAGGCCTCAAAGAAGACCATCCCGAACCACAGAATGCCGCTGGTCACCGCGTGGGCAGTGGGATACGGGCCCAACGGAAAGATACCCACCAACACGAAGCTGAGGCCACAAACGACTCCCGCCGCTCGGCCTACGTTCAGCAGACCAACGGAGACTCTGTCCTGATGTCGCTTGAGCAATCCAAGAGACACTGCGAACACCATGATGAACACGCTCGTAAGCATGACTCCGATCTCGTACACCACAGCGCCCGAGGTGTTCACCCACGGGTTCCCCAGGTCGCTCAGCGGATTGTGCGCGGGGCTAAAGGCCGCTGGATAGAGGGCATAGGCCGCAAGTGAGAAGACAGCATAGGCCGCAATTGAGCCGAATCCGGCCGTTGCGCCTATGACCCTCCTCCGCTTTGGGCTCAGTCTCGTCTTGTCTATGCTTCTCAGGGCTCGGAATCTCACGTTGTCAACACCTCTGTTGCCTATGGTGAACCAGTATCGCAGCATACCTGTCATCTCTCCCCAAGCACACCCACTTCGGCCAATTGGTATGGTCCCAGCAATCGGAACTGTTCACCATCCCCACCCGCCGCCTCTGGTGCTCTGCGTAAGAGCGCCCATCACCTCCTCCCGCTGCGCCTGCAGCGGCGCCTCGGCGTCCGGCGCCGGCGTCACGCCCGCGCTCTCGGCGATCTGCGCCGCCAGGCGATGGCCCGCCAGGTAGCGGCGGCTGCGGCCCGCGCCCACGGCCTTCAGCAGGCCGGCGGCCTCCAGCTTGGCCAAGTCGTTCACCGCGGTCGCCACCGATACGTCGGCCAGGCTGCGATAGAAGCGGTTGGTCACCTCGCGCCCGAAGAAGGCGTCGTACAGCGCATGCGCCATCCTGGCGTCACCCCCGCCCACCGACCTGGTCACATCGTCCAGCGCCAGCCACAGCACCCTTTCGGTCGCCTGCCTCAGCGAGAGAGCCTCCACCTGGCTCACCTGGGCCCGGACGTGAGCCTCCACGAACGGGGTGACGTCCACCTCGTCGGCCCACTCCGACCCCAGACATGTCGATAAGCCCGGTAGTAGTCGGCCACGTGCCCACCCCACCACTCTTCGAGACTGGAGGACTCGGGCGACTTGTAGTCTCCCCGGTACATGGCCAGCGAAGCGAGGATGCGGGCGGTGCGCCCGTTGCCATCGGAGAAGGGGTGGATGCCCAGGAGGGCGCCACAGAAGAAGGACGGTCACCCGCGAGTATGCGCCGCACCTCGTCCACCGTGACCGCCACGCCCTCCATGGAGGTGGAGGCGGCGACCGCCTCGGCCTCGAGCTCCCGGCGCGTCCTGCCCTGCCAGGCTAGTCCCAGACGAGCGAGTCAATCGCGTTCTGTATGGCCAGATGAACGTTGCGCCTAACGAGTTGCGGCTTCTGACTATTGACGCTGCTCTTGGCGATTATCATGGCGAAGTCGACTGCCAAGTCGTCTGGAATCTTGCCCGCGTTGATGAGATCAGACAGTTGCCGTTGCACCTTCCACTGGTCAGCCGTGTACGCCAAGTCCCAGAGCTCCTCCAGACACACCAACCGTGCCCTGTGCACATGCAGCTCATGGAAAAGGGCCATCAGGAAGCCACCGAACCAGTTCATTGACTGGAAGGGCCAACCGACAGACCCGTAGCATGTGTGCAGGTGTCGTTGCAGCGCTTCTGCGAAGTCACTCTCCGAGGGACCCAGGGCTGCAACGAACTGTCGGAGGTTGTCATCCTTCAGCAAGTGCCGAATGGTAGGCTCAATGACATCGTAGTAGACGTGTTCCTCGGTCTTTCCTTTGATGACCATATCGAGGAACTCGTGCCATCCCATTTGGTCGTCACTTGTTAGTCTCTCCCTTATAGTCCACTCATCAGAGGGCTTCGGCTGGCGCAGCTGCAATTCCTTGCACAGCAGGTATTCGTCCGCAAGCTCGCTGAGGTCCCCGTAGCGCTCTCCCGGATTCAGCGCGCACGCGCGCCGGCAGACCGTATTGAATTCGCAAGGCTGAATCTCATGCGGCTCCCTGCCCGTCAGGATGTAGTTCAGAATCTTGCCGACGGAGTAGACATCGCTTCTCACCGATGCGTTGTGTAGTGCCTCTCGCTGCTCGGGAGCGACGTAATTGAATTGGCCCAACGAGGAGACGCTTGACCGCGTTGCGGAGCCAATATCGGCAAGGCTCTTCCCCAGCCCAAAATCCGAGATGGCCAGATAGTTGACATCATCTGAACCGAATACCAAGACGTTGTTCGGAGCCAGGTCTCGGTGAAGTATCTGTTTGGCGTGGGCTGCTCGCATACCCGCCAAGATTTGCTCAAACAGCGCAACCCTTTCCGCTAGGTTCAGCTGGCTGTTTCTGGCGCGGAGCAGATCAGCCAAGTTCATGCGCGCGCGTGGCATCGCGTATCGAAACACCGGCCCCTCAATTTCGGCGTCAATCAACTCCACTACATGAGGTGTGCCAGCCAGCGCTTTCAACAACTCCACTTCACGCTTGAACCGCTTGACATAGTCCGCGTTGCCCGCGTGCGTGTCCTTGAGTCGCTTGACAGCTAGTCTCGAGCCAGATGCTGTGTACCGATACTCCTGAACAACGGAGAATGCCCCCTCTCCGATGACACCTACATGCTCCAGCCCGTCGAATACAGTCACTGGCGACCCCTCCGAGTTATGGACCCTCTGATAGTCTGGTGCCTCAGCGGCGGCCAGCGATTGGCCCTTTGCGAGGCCAGGCTAGCGGACAGTCGTCGCTCGACCTTGGGGCTCACCCTCCGGCTCGCGAGCCCTCGCCTCCCGCGCCGCGAAGCCAGCCTCGACGATGGCGGAGGCACGTTCGTACAACTCGTCGAATGTGATGATGTCCGGTGAGCTGATGCTTCGACGATACAACTCGAACGAGCTGAACTTCTGGACGTTCACGCCCGCCGCCTCAACGAACTCGCAGAGATCACCACACACTACGATTGAGCGAGGATGGTAGTTGAAGAACCGCTCACCGCCATGCGCGCCCGAGCCTACGGGTAGTTCGAATGTAGTCGTGAGATGCTCGACGGCCAACTGCACTGTCTTCTGTGCCTGCGCGACCGCGCCTGCTAATTCATGAGATGGTTGCCATACGTCCGAGCGGTACTCGGTCTGATGCAGGAGCGGCGTGTCGTGTGTCTTGATTTCCACGTAGCACAGCGACCTTAGAATGCCTCTCGTGCGGAGAAGCCCGTCCACCCGCTTTCCGCCCCCCGCGATGGAGTAACCAGCGACGACCTGCTCGAGCTTGTCTGTTTGGACCCCTTCCCCGATAACGTAGTTCAAGCCATAGCCGAAAATCCACTGGTTCCTCTCGAAGAATCCTTGCCACACTGATTCTCTACCGGACGCGCCGGTTTCCTCCTGATGAGCTGCGAACAAGCTCGGGTCTTCAATGAGCCCCCGCATGAGCTCAAGTTGATCCCGGCGATAGGCCAGGCTGCTAATGTCCAACGCCGCCACCTGCGTCTCAAGGATGGCCCGACATAGCTCGGGATTCATCGAGCACGGCTTGCACGAACCCGGGATCGTTGACCAGTTCTGGGTGCGCGAGTAGCGCCTGAACGACGGCCTCTGGAACATTGACATCGACTTCTAGGAAACGACCAGTCGCCAATCGTGATGCGTCCCGGACTATCGATATGCCATCCAGAAGGGCGTGCAGCTGAGCAGCGCCCTCGATGTCGAGCGTATGGGTGAAAAGCGGGTCAACATCGGGGCTCACGCTGTACGCATAGATGGACAGGCCAAACCCGTCACGAGAGATCGTGCCCGTATCTCGACCGACCCCGGTTATGCAGACCCGAAGTCGGCACATTCCATCGTCGAATAGCAGCTCGTCCACCATGAACCCCTCTGTTTACGCCCCGTTAGATGATGCAGATGGGGATTCGTAGTACGCCGGATTGTAGTCCACACACACCTGGAACGCTGGTTCATTCGACAAGACTTCAATGTCGGCCAGACCCTCCAGGAAACACTGTCGCCAACTTGGCAATGGCTGGCCCGAATCGGAGGCGCCATCCGTCTGCCATAGGTGGACATACACGTGCTCAGAGCCATCTTTGAGACGCTGAATGAAGACGGCATGAGGGTTGCCTACTCTCACCTGGTCTGTCTTGCCTTCGCGTACGTAGCGGAAACGAATCGGCCTCTGGGATTTGATTGCCCCCTCCAAAACGTCCAGCGTAGTCATGCTCCCTCCCCTTCTGACTGACGTTCTGGCGCGCCAGCGGCGACTGAAAGCCACCGACTACACGTGCCTTGTGAGTTCACACCAAATGCCTCGCGAGATCATTCGATGCGGCCTGGACCACGAGCCAGGCTGATACTGCAGGTGTCTTCGTCAGGCCGCGCTCCATCAGTCCACTGTTGGTATGGGTGGATGAGGTTTCGGAACTCACGCAACGCGTGAGAGAACCTCTTCACGTCCAAGTCAATCCAGTCCAACTCATGGGCCACGTTAATCATATCCGAGAGCGACCATTCCCCGAATTGTCTCGCCTTGCCCGCTGAGTCCTTGGGCGCAGTGTGACCCTTGTTCGCCTCCGCTGGATTACGCTGCATTGTCGCCGGAGCATGCCCTCCAACAACGATCCCATCGCAACGATTCCCATGGTGTACGCGCCAACAGTCACGCACCTCTGTGCCTCGTCCCAGCGAGCGGCCAAGACCTCGCCCAGCCCCGCGCCGAGTTGCAGTTTCAGAAAGTCAGGCGGAGGAAGAGGTATGAGTTCCTCCTCCTCGATATGCTCCAAGAACTGAGCGGCGGATTCAACCACCTTCGGCCTGACCCCGTCAAACTCCACCTTGAGCCTCTCGAGCGCGAGGATCTCGTTCAGTCGCGTCACTGCTTCAAACGTTGCCTTCTTGTCCGCTCCGTATTCGTGCGGGTTGGCGAGACGTAGGATGACAGCCTTCAGATTGTTGTCAGTCAGCTGTTCAAGAACTCCGATAGTCCACCACTTGCGGGTGGAGCCATCGTGACTGAAGTTCGCCGTAACGCGATCGAAGAACTCGGTCGAGCTGGGCTCCTGTCCGTAGAGACAGGACGAAGTCGCCACAGATGAACTCCGGCCAGGTGTTCCAGGGTCTGGTCGTCCATCATCGTCCCCGCCTGAGAAGTTGTGCCTGACTCGGCGCAACCGCGTACCCGCGGCTCACGCGAAATGAGCTTGGGCAGAAGAGCATCTCGGATGGCAGCCAGGGTGCGAGATGCACGTTCATTCTCGACAACCTTGCGAAACAGCGGTCGCGACATACGATCGAAGGCCTCCATGACGGGGGTACTGGGGACCACCGTGCGAATGGGTCGAAAGCTCGTCTTGCTGATTTCCAGAAAGGTCGATCCGTTCGCGTGGCTCACAATCTCGTCGTGGGCCGCGCTGGCCCATCGCAGGAGGAAGAGATTCGATATCCCGGGCCGCGCCTTCATCGCGATGAAGCCTTGGTTGATGGCTACCGGCGTTTCGGCAATCGCTAGGTAGCCGATCGGGGCACGTGACGAAAGAAGGACCGTTCCCTTCGGCAGCAGACCGGAGCTGATCTGGGCTAGGCCAGCATCGGTGATCTTGCGATCAGTATCCAGCAGCACCGGTATCGAAATCCCCGAGAGATCTTTGGGGGTGGCCCAATTATGAGCACCACCCTCCCAGTACTCGGGTCGCTCGGTCTTTGGCGTGCTCCCGCCGACAACTTCCGCCAAGTCGCCGATTGGCTTGACCTCCCACCCCTCCGGAATCTCCCCCAACTCCGAATCCACCAGCCGGTCGGGGAACAGGTCGTAGAGATGGGCGGGCAGACCCGGCAGCGACTCCCCGCGACGCCAGCGGCCCTCCATCTTGGCCCGTACGGGATCGAAGTCGACGAACCACGACTTGAAGAGCGCCCGGGCCATGGCCTCCAGCGTCTCGTTCATGCGCCGGTTGAGCTCGATCTTGTCGTCCAGGGTCCCCAGGATGTGGGCGATGGCGCGCTGCTCGGGGAGTGGCGGCAACAGGAATCGCAAGACCTCGATGCATGTCGCGATCAGCGATGGCTGTGCCTGTGCGCGTGCCCGAGCAGTGAGTCGCGTGCATCTGAAGCTCACTGACGCGTAGTAGCCAAGAGTAGCGTATCGAAGAGCCTGGGTCAGCACTGCCAGTTCTGGCGCGAGATCAGATCACGACCGCGTCGGTCCTGACGCCGGCAGCGAAGTCCAGGCACGATCCATCGCCGACCGTGCCATCGCTGTCGCGCGACGATGACAGCGCCACGTCGTCCGAGCCAGCAGGCATCGTCCGTGGTCCTGCGTCGCATCGCGCATGCGTCCGTCCGATGATCCGCCATCGCCGACGATGACGCAGCCCGTAGTCGAGCGCGACCGCCAGAGTCTCGCCGACAGATCGCGCTCTGTACGGGCAGCTGCCTCGTCGTCAGAGGTCGCGACACTCACCAAGCGTCGGCCAGCGAGCCACTCACCCCCCATACCCCAACCCCTCCAGGTTGGCGGCGATGGCGGCATCCAGCTTCGCGGCCTCGGCCTGCTGCTCCCGCAGTTGCGCGACCAGGCGCGTCATCTTCTCCTCGAAGGGCTCGCCGTCGTCCTCCTGCGCCTCCGCTCCCACGTATCGGCCCGGCGTGAGCACGTGGCCGTGCTTGCGGATCTCATCCACGTCCGCGCTCTTGCAGAAGCCCGGCACGTCCTCGTAGTCGCCGGCGTCCTTCTCTCCGCGCCAGGCGTGATAGGTGCCCGCGATGCGGGCGATGTCCTGGTCGGTGAGCTCCCGGTGGGTGCGGTCCACCATGCTCCCCAGCTTGCGGGCGTCTATGAAGAGCACCTGCCCCCGGCGATCGCGGAAGCTGCCGTTCTTGCGGTCGCGGGCGAGAAACCACAGGCAGACCGGTATCTGGGTGGAGTAGAAGAGCTGGCCCGGCAGAGCGACCATGCAGTCCACCAGGTCGGCCTCTATGAGGTTCTTGCGTATCTCGCCCTCGCCGGACTGACTGGACGACATCGAGCCGTTGGCGAGCACGAAGCCGGCCACCCCGCTCGGAGCCAGGTGGTAGACCATGTGCTGCACCCAGGCGAAGTTGGCGTTGCCCACCGGCGGCACGCCGTACTGCCAGCGCTTGTCGTCGCGCAGGCGGTCGCCGCCCCAGTCGGAGACGTTGAACGGCGGGTTGGCCAGTATGAAGTCGGCCTTGAGGTCGGGGTGCTTGTCGTTGTGAAAGGTGTCGCCCTGGGCTATCTGGCCGTCGATGCCGCGGATGGCCAGGTTCATGCGGGCCAGGCGCCAGGTGGTGTAGTTGCTCTCCTGACCGAAGATGGAGATGTCGGCGAACGCCTTGGCGCCGCCGCCGGGGCCGCCGCCGTTGGCGAGGCCGCCGCCGTTGCCGTTGCCCGAGGCGTGGGCGCGTATGAACTCCACCGACTGCACGAACATGCCCGACGACCCGCAGCAGGGGTCGTAGACGCGGCCGTGGTAGGGCTCGAGCATCTCCACCAGCAGCCTGACCACGCAGCGGGCGGTGTAGAACTCGCCGCCCTTCTTGCCCTCGGCGCTCGCGAACTGGCTGAGGAAGTACTCGTACACCCGGCCGAGCACGTCCTTGGAGCGGCTCTCCTGGTCGCCCACCTTGACGCTGCTCATGAGGTCTATCAGCTGGCCCAGGCGCTGCTTGTCCAGGGCGGGGCGGGCGTAGTCCTTGGGGAGGACGCCCTTGAGCGTGGGGTTGTCGCGCTCGATGGCCTCCATGGCGTCGTCCAAGAGCTTGCCGATGGTGGGCTGCTTGGCGTTCGCCTGGATGCTCTCCCACCGCGCCTCGCGAGGCACCCAGAAGATGTTCTCGGCCCGGTACTCGTCGGGATCCTCCGGGTCGGCGCCCTCGGCGGCCTGCGCGAGCAGCTTGGCGCGCTGCTCCTCGAAGGCGTCGGAGATGTACTTGAGAAAGATGAGCCCCAGCGCCACGTGCTTGTACTCGCCGGCGTCCATGCTGCCGCGCAGGGCGTCGGCCATCGGCCCACAGCTGGGCTTCGTAGCCGACCGTGGCGCCGTTGGACGGCCTTGGCGGCGCGCGGCGCGGCGCGGCGGGCGCGGGGCGGCGCGGCGGGGGCCGAGGCGCTGCCACCCGCGGGGGGTTGCCCCTCTTGGGTAGGTGTCGACTCAGGCTCGGTCATGCTTGCTCCCCCGTAGGTTGGTGCGCGCTCCGGAATGCGCAGCCTCACCATCGTACAACCTTGGGCGGATAGACACCCCGTGCTCGTCTATTCGTCATCCACAAGTTCGTCGTCAAGATCGGCCCCGACGGTGTCGAGAGGTAGAAACTTCGATGCAGCCTCTCCGGGAAGCTCCTGCACGGTCCTGAGTCTCCGCTCAATCGTTCGACTCTTCCTAGCAGCATCTTCGATGCTCGTCGAGGCCTGATCTAGCTTGCGGTGCACTTTCTCCAAGAGCCCACCGAACTGTCCGAACTGCGTCTTCACTGCGCCCAACAATTGCCACACCTCGCTCGACCGCTGCTCGACCGTCAAGATGCGGAATCCCATCTGTAAACTGCTGAGAAGGGCCGTCAGACTGGTCGGGCCGGTGACCAGCACCCGGAAGTCCCTTTGCAGCGTCTCTGCTAAGCCCGGACGGCGAAGAACCTCCGCGTAGAGTCCTTCGGTGGGAAAGAACATGATTCCAAAGTCGGTTGTTCGCGGCGGATCTATGTATTTTGACTGGATGTCTCTGGCCGAAACCTTTACCCGAGTTTCGAGAGCCTTGAGCGCGTCCTCCATGCCCGTCAAGTCGCCCTTCTCCTGGGCCTCCAACATTCGTTGATAGTCCTCAAGGGGGAACTTTGCATCGATAGGCAACCAGACGACTTCGCCATGCTTGTCGCTCTGACCGGGTAGCCTAATCGCGAACTCCACACGCTCCGCGCAGCCCTCCTTGCAGGCCACATTCTTCTCGTACTGCTCAGGCGTCATTGTCTGTTCAAGAAGCATTCCGAGTTGGACTTCCCCCCAAGTGCCTCGCGTCTTGACGTTCGCTAGGACTTGCTTGAGATCACCTACGCCGGCCGCAAGGGATTGCATTTCCCCAGGACCCTTGTGAACGGCTTCGAGCCGTTCACTCACCTGTTTGAAAGACTCACCCAGGCGCTTCTCCAGAGTGGCACTGAGGCGTTCGTCCACGGTCTGCCTCATCAGCTCAAGTTTGGCAGCGTTGTCTGTCTGGATCTGTTGTAGCCGCTGGTCGACCGTGGTCTTCAGCTCGTTCATGCGTCGCTCGTTCGAGTCTCCCCAACCCTTCACAACGTTGGCCACATCTTCTCGGGCCAGTTGCGCACTCTGCTGGGATTCAAGCCGACCTCGAGACATCTCCTCGCGGAGCAGCGTGTCGCTATCCTCTTGTCCGTGAAGGATGTCTTCCAGAAGTGCATGAGTATTCCCATGGCCTCGTCGGAGCAGAAGAAGCAGCAGGACGGCGAGGACTATGACCATTAGGACAACGGCAACTACGGCTAGAACGTCTGCCAAGGACATGTCCAACCTCCCCAACAAGCTGGCGACACGAGTCAGATTTCAATCGTGCGCGCCCAGAATGCGCAGCCACACCATCCTACAACCTTGCGCGGATAGACAGGAGGCGCTCAACATCGATCAAAGCGCTCGCGAGTCTGCAACAACTGCATCTGGCGGTAGAATGGTCAGAGCCTTCCCGGTCCGTGGGCCATCACCGGACACTAAGGCATAGACCGGACACCAATGTAGCAGCGGGGTGGCGTATTGGACACGCACACGTCTCCAACAGGCACAACGCCCTGGGACTTCGAGCTGCTGCGAAAGCTACCGTTCCCCATTGCCTACCCGTGGAGACAAGTCCTTGCCGTCGGGGACACGGGCAACAGAGACCAACTTGCCCGACTGCAGGCGTCACTGGTCGAGATAGTCCTGGCCTTTCTGGCATGCATTTCGCTCAGACTAGTGCCCGAGTGCGCACGCCGCGAACTCGAGCTTGATCCAGTCGCACTCTGGAAGCCGGGCATGACCGGAGGTAAGTGGCGCACGGTAATCCAAGTTGCATGTGAGCACATAGAACCCGGTGCCACTTCTTGTGGGGATCGAATCAAAGGGCTACGCATTGAGCGCAACCAGACAGGATTCGGCAAGCTCGTTGGCATGCTGCTCGCCATGCGCAACGACTATCATCATGTCGGGGTCGCCGATGGCCGCGCCCAGGATTTCGGTAAGCTCGCCGAACTGCTTGTCCATCTTGAGTTCCTCGCCGATTATGAACTCATGCGGGTTGAGAACGCGACTCGCAATCGTGGCGCGAACCCCATACTCCACGTCGAGAGTCTCATGGGCGACCACCCTCTGCATTCCAAGTCCCGGCGGGAATGGACCGGCCCGCACTCAGACTTCAACGCCGACGATGCCTACCTGATTATCGACAACGTGGCCTATGAGCTCTTTCCCTTCATCACCATCCGCGCTTGCGCCGAGCATGATCGCAACGAAGTGTATTTCGCGGACAAGGTCGACGGCCACTCCCTCAGGTACCTCAGTTTCCTTTCGGACGGAGAGGTTCATCTGGCGGAGAGCGGCGCAAGAGACATCTACCTATGGTTTGCGCCTTCTGAGGCAGAACACGAAGACGCAGCAGCAAGGCCGCCTCAGCGTCCTCCGCAGCGGCCCGAAGATGACTTCGTTGCTATTGGCGAGGAGGTCATCGTCAGTGATGGCGACTTCGCTTCCCAGAGAGGACGAGTTCAGGACATCGACGAATCGGACGGTTTGGCCCAGGTAAGCTTCAACATCCTCGGTGAAGTGGTGCCAGTCCAACTGCGGCTCACGGACCTGGCTCGCCCCTCCACACCACGGAGCGCCAAGGCTAATAGGCCGAGTCTCACGGAGGCTGATACTAACCGTGCTTACCCGGAGCGACGACCCGCTCAAGGCCAAGGAGATCGCGCAAAGGGTCTCCGCACTCGACGGAGAATCGCACGACAAGTCCGAGATAAGCCGCTGGATTTCCGACAGCAGCATTTTGCGTGCCCGCCTCAGTCAAGATGACCAATCCAGGTGGTTTTTGGCTGTAGAGTAGTCTTTGATCGCGGCGGGCATAGAGAAGGGGGTGAAGACGGCCCTGAAGCCGCTCATGCCCGAGGGCAAGCGCTACCACCTCTATCACCACCAGTCGCGGTCGGACATCAACCTGCAGATAGCCGACTACTTCGGTTGGGCGATATACCGCAAGTGGGAGAATGGCGACACTCGCTCGTACGACTTGGTGAGCTCAGCGGTGGAGGCCGAGGGCGAGCTGTTCGCGGGTGGCGGCGAGGAGTACTACTAGCCCAAGAAATGCGACCACCCCAGCTATCCTTGCGGAAGAGCCCCCTGGGCTCTTGTCACTGGGGTGGGACCTTTCTGAGGCAGAGTCTACATCGCGTAGGCCACCTGGGCAACCAACCTTGGTTGTATGCAGCTCACGCCGCCCTCTCGCGCAGCTCCCGCTCCACGACGGCCACCCCGCCATCCTCAATGACAGCGTATCTGACGCGCCAGGAGGCGTCCATCATCGACATCCACACGCAGGGGTCCACCATCCAGAAACCGCGGGCTTCCAGGCCGGGCTCGGGCGGAGTGTGACCCGCCACCTGCCGCACCCCCTGCAGGGGTAGCTGCTCCGCCCAGGGCAGGGGCCGGTACCACAGGGGGCCGCTGCGGCCCAGGATGCCGTCCTCGTCCCAGTCGCCCGTCTCCAGCTCGCGGCGCACGGCGGCCGTGAAGGCCTCGTTCAGGTAGGCGGCCAGCTGGGCGGGGTCGCCGTGGCAGTCGTGATCCAGCGCCTCCTGATAGCGGGTGGATACGCCCGCGTGGGTCACCAGCACGCCGTCGACGCAGGTGGCCACCTTCCAGGGGGCCGGGGCCGGGGCGGCGGGGCCGGGCGCCGGGGCCGCGCCCTGCGCGCCCCGTGGCGCCCACCGCGGCGCCCGCCGGCGCCGCGCTCACCACCCGGTCCAGGAGCACCTGGCGAAAGTGGCGGCTCTGCGGCTCGGTGCCGCACATGTCGAAGTCCAGCAGCACCGCCAGCTCGTGGTTGCCCACCAGCACCTCGGTGGCGTAGCGCTCCACCAGCTCCAGGCAACCGCCCGGGTCCGGACCGCGGTCCAGCAGGTCGCCGGCGTAGATGAAGGCGTCCTCACCGGGAGTGAAGCCGCCGTGGTCCAGGGCCTGCTGTATGAGCTCGGGATGACCGTGCGCGTCGCTTAGCACGAAGGTGCGCGTCATGCGCGCCGCCCCAGCGGGCGCCAAGGTACGACCAAGGGCTGAGGGGCAACGCCGTAGCCGGGACCTATGCTGCGACCAGGTCATCGACAACCTTCGGAAAGGAGCGGGTGTATGCTTGCCCCAGATACGGTCAGTCGCCTGGAGGCGCAAGTGCAGTACCACTTCTCCGCGGTCGTCGGACGTGACTCGAGCGGGCTACTGGGCCAGGTGTCCCGAGCTGCAGGGTTGCTACACCCAGGGCCCCAACTATGAGCAAGCGCTTGCGAACCTGCGCGAAGCCGTCACTCTTCATGTCGAAGACCGCCTTGCCTGCGGCGAAGACGTTCCCCAAGTCGAGACCATAAGTCTGATAACGGTCGAAGTCTCGGGATGAACCCCCGACTCCCGTTCTAGAAGGCAGGTGTGCCGGTGGTGCTTAGCATCGAGCTTGAGAGCGAGACCGACGGGCGCTGGATCGCAGAAGTGATCGAGTTGCCCGGAGTCCTTGCTTATGGCGCGACCAAGGATGAAGCCATCGCGCACGTGCAAACACTCGCCCTTCGGGTTGTTGCTGACCGTCTGGAGAGAGACGAAGTCGGCGACCAACTCCTGAACATCACCTTCGCCGCGGCATGACCGACTGGCCGATGCTCGTGTTCGCGTTTCACGACAAAGAGGAGATAGGCCCGCGCATGCTGGCACGCATCGCCAAGCACAGCGGCCTGCGGCCCGAGGACCTCTAGAGCGGCGTGCATGCTCTCCCCACCTAAGCTCGCATCGCGCATGTGCTTCTGAAGACCCTCCGTAGGACACCGCGCCTTTTCTGTACGTTTCGCTGTACGTTCTTCTGTACGGTTCTCTGTACAGAGAAAGCGCAGTGTTTTTCACACGCTCTTGCGAGCACGTGTACACGAGTACTGGGCGGGTGCAGGCGAGCACCGCAGGTCCGACGTAGGGTGGTGCTATCATGGTGTCGTGATACCCCGCCACCGGGAGGCAGCGATGACACCGCCGACCAAACAGAAGGCCATGACTCTGAGAATCGATATCGATACAGCCGAACAGCTGGAGGCCCTTGCTCAAGTCGAAGGTACTCCTGTCTCTGAGGTGGTGAGAACGGCGCTCGCGAACCACATCGCCGAACGTCGCGCGGACGCTGAGTTCCAGAAGCGCTTGCGCGAGTCGATCGCACGCAACCAGACGATCCTGGAGAGACTGGCAGAGTGAGCTCACCCTAGGGGGCAACGTACGACCAAGGGTTGAGGGCCAACGCCGCAGGCGGTCGCTATCCTGAAAGCAGGTCATCTCCAGAGCTTGCCAGTATTCACGCTTGTCGTTATTAACGCTATGCATTACTATCTCTCATGATCAGGTCGTTTGCGGACCGCGACACCAAGACGCTGGCCCAAGGGCGCCGAGTCGCGCGGTTTGTGTCTATCGAGACGGCGGCGCGACGCAAGCTGCGACAGCTCGAGATCGCGGCGACGCTGGACGATTTGAGCATCCCACCGGGTAACCGGTTGGAGGCTCTGATGGGAGACAGGCGGGGCCAGCACAGCATCCGCGTGAACGACAGGTACCGCGTCTGCTTCCGCTGGACCGCCGCCGGCCCGGAGGACGTCGAGATAGTCGACTATCACTGAGTGGAGGTGACCATGAACAGGCTCGCGCCCGTCACTCCTGGCGAGTTGCTGCGGGAGGAGTTCCTGCAGCCCTTGGGCATCACCAAGTACCGCCTCGCCAAGGAGATAGGTGTACCCGCACAGCGCATCGGCGACATCGTCGCAGGTAAGCGCGGCATCACCGCCGACACCGACCTGCGACTGTGCAGGTTCTTCGGCCTCAGCAAGGGCTACTGGCTGCGGGCTCAGGTGGCCCACGACACCGAGGTGGCGGAGGCTGTCTTGGAGGCTGAGTTGCAGAAGATCACCCCTTGGTCCGCGGGAACAGCGACAGCTGGATCAGCTCGTCCTGCCACACCAGTCCGGAGCCGGTGATCTGGCTCCCCTCCAGGCGCAGGTCGGTGCCCAGGTCGGCCGCGGAGTGCTCGGTCAGGCCGGCCTCCAACAGCTCGGCGAAGAGGCGCAGCGTAGCCGCCTCGGGGTCGAAGCCCTTGGGCGCCCGCGACTTGCGCAGCAGGGCCTCCAGCGCGTAGCCGCGCAGCAGCTTGGCATACAGCAGCTCGAAGCGGCGGCCCGGACGCAGCAGGTCCAAGCAGACGAACTCGCCGCCCAAGAACACCGCCACCCCCACGGCGCGGTGCACGTGGTGCAGGCCGTCGTCGGCCGGATGGGGCTCGAAGGCCAGCTTGTGCAGCATCTGCTCCAGCTTGTCCCGGCCGGCCTCGAAGGTATCGGTGAGCGCGCCGGTGGGCGAACTCACGCACATCTGCACCTGGGTGCGGGCCACTTCCTCCCACACCGCGCCCTGGTCGCTGCGGTACCTCATGGCACGCACGGCCTGCGGCTCGACGTCGGGGACCACCATGTGCTCCGGGGCGCCCGGCGACCGGCGCGTGGCCTGGGCGGCGTCGCGCAGGTGCTCCTCGGCCACCATGCACGCGTACACCTGCCGCTCCTTCTCCTGACGCAGACGCGGATGGCTGGCGTACGAGCCGTCGTCAAAGCTGGCGGTGCGGTGGCTCCAACGTCCGGCCTCCACGCAGCTCACGGGCAGCACGGTCTTGCCCGCGCCCACCAGCACGGTGGCGTTGGCGATACGGTTCTGCTTGGCGCCCACCAGCTCCTCGCCGTCGAATATGAGCACCGGCCACGGGCCCTTGTTGACGGCCAGCAGGTGCGGCACCGATCCGGCGTCGCTGACCTCGGTTATGGTCATGGTGCCGCGCGCGATGGCCTGCTGCAGCAGCACGTACTTGCTCTCGGTCCGCAGCGTGCTGCGGAAGGGGAGGATGCAGAGGGCCCCGTCCACCATAGGCTCCCCCAGATGCAGCGACCGCACGGTCTGCCGCACCGCCTGCGCCGCGCTGGGCGGCGGCGTGGGCCTGGCGCCCCCGCGGCCCGCGGCCCGGGCGGCCCGCTGCGACGGGCTGGCGCCGGCATCGCCGTGGGCGCCTCCGTTGGCGCCGGCGCCGGCGCGGCCCGTGCCGGGGCGACCCGTGCCGGGGCGACCGGCCTCGCCTTGTCCATCATTCCTTGGTTGTGTCATGGTGCTCCCCCTTCTGTACGGCCGCGGTCTCCGGTCCCTCCGAAGATGTCTGTGCCGCGTCACGTGTTGCGTCATGGTATCACTATCTGTGACATTTACACAAGCATAGCGTCACCTGACGCGCTATCGGCGTGATATCGTACGACATGAGTGTTACATCCGGGTCGGACAGGAAACCGTCCGGCGGACCAGGGAGCGTGCATGTGGCCACCCAAGACTCGACATACTCCAAGGAGTTCGCGGAGGCGATCGGCCGCACCATCAAGGTCATCCGCACCGATCTGGGCATGGAGCGCCGCGAGCTGGCCACCAAGGTGGGCATCTCGTACTCCTACCTCACCGAGATAGAGAACGGCAACAAGCCGGCCTCGTCCACGGTGCTGCGCCCCCTCGCCCACGCCCTGGGATTGCGCCTGTCGGAGCTAACCCAGGCGGCCGAGATGCGGTTCGAGGCGCGCGTGGACGCACGCACGGATGCGCTGGCCGCAGACGCGTCGGCGGACGCCGAACCCGGAGCGCCCGGAGCGCCGGCGCCGGCCGAGTACCTGCTCATGCCGAGCGAGCCGCCGCGCGGTCAGACGTCTCGCACCTCGCTGCTCCCCGATTACGATAGGCACATGGCCGTGCAGCCATCCCTGCGCACGCAACAGCTATCCATGCAGCCCTCGCTGCGGGGGCAACACCGGGAGCTGCGCGAAGCCATCCTGGAGCTGGAGCGCCTGCTGCAGCGCATGGCCCCCGACGACATCGAGCGCCTGCTGGACTACGCGCGGCGACTGTCGCGGTAGACGCGCGGGGCGGTAGACGGCCGGGGCGGGGTCGCGCGCCCGGGCGCCGTGGGCAAGGCGCGGGGCCTGGCGGGCCTACGCCACCTGCAGAGGCCGGATCCGTTCGACCTGATCCCCGATTGTCTGCGCCGCATCCCAGAGATCGACGGCGCGCTGGGCGTTCAACCAGAAGTCAGCGCTGTTGCCAAAGAGGCGAGCCAGACGCAGCGCCATCTCGGGGCTCAGGGCCCGACGCTCTCGAATCAACTCGTTTATGGTCTGGCGAGTGACACCCAGGGCCCCGGCCAAACCGGCGACGCTCAGCGCATAGTCGGGCATGAAGTCCTCCCGGAGCATCTCTCCCGGGTGCGTGGGGCGGACCGTCCTGGTCATGGTGTTGGGCAAGCTCATTTCGCACCGCCTCTCAGTGGTAGTCGGTGATCTCGACGTCGTACGCATCGGCGTCCACAAACCGGAAGCAGATGCGCCATTGATCGTTGATGGAGATGGAGCACTGCCCCCTTCGGTCGCCCTCGAGGGCATGAAGTCGGTTGCCGGGCGGGACCCGCAAGTCATTCAAACACTTGGCCAAATCAACGTAGTCGAGTTTACGCTTCGCGCGTCGGACGATATCCGAAGGCAAGTGACGCGACCGACCCGTCTCGTAGAGCGACCGCGTTTCCTCGTCGGCAAACGTCCTGATCATGTCGAAGTGTAACGTGTCATGTGACGCATGTCCATCTCGGCTGCTGTGGCTTCAATCGATCAGGGTCGCACCGGTGACCTCTGCTCGCATCAGACATAGGATGGAACTTGCGTGTCGCGCATGTCCTTCTGAAAACGCCTACGTAGAACGCTGCGCCTTTTCCGTACGTTTCTCTGTACGGAGAAGGCGCGGTGTTTTCCACACGCTCTTGCGAGGGAGTGCGCCGCTATGTGGCCCACGCGTCCCACGCCGCGCCGCCTGAGTCTCACTCCTCGAACAGCGACCGCGGCACGCCCGACTGCCGGATGATGGAAGCCAACGTACCGCGCTTAAGCTCTGAGTGATCGGGCACTGGCACCGTCGTCGTCCCAGCGGCAGTTGTCCTCTGCATCGCCACGTGGCTTCCGCTGCGTCGCACCTGGGTGAAGCCGTGGCCGGTGAGTATGCGGCAGACCTCGGGGCCAGACAGTACCCTAAGCCGCCCCAACGTGGGCCTCGAAATGGGTCACGAAGACGCGATTCTTGAGCCGCGAAGCGATCTCTGAGCCGTCAGCGGCGCTCAGGAACAGCTCCACCGCTTCCTTCAGGTTATCGGTGGCTTCCTCGACACTGGCGCCCTGGCTGGCGATGTCCAGTTCCGGGCACAGGGCCACGAACTCGCTGCCTTCTTGCTCCACGATGGCCGTGAGATACATGTGCGCCGTCCCCCGATAGAGAAAGTGGGGCTCGATTCCCGATATCCGCATCTTGTGACCTTCTTGTCTGGAGTATAGACGACAAGCGGGATGTTGTGCCCTTTGGCCCTCGCACGGCATCAACCTTTGGTCCCAGCCTGGGCGCCGCAGCGCCACATGTTCGCGCAGGACTCGCGGCCGCGGTGTAGCATCTGCATGCCTGTGGCCATTCGCAACCCGACCGGAAGGTGAGCCATGTCTCGTCGTGTGTCAAACCGAGGGCGCGTCAAGTACTTCTTTGACCAGCTGTTCTCCAAGGGCACGCCTGTTCTGATCGGGTGGCTGCTGGTGTCGACGGTGGCCGCAGTGGTCGTCATAGCGCTCATAGCCTACGCCACGGGGCATTCGGGCTCGTCCCTGCCGCGCCTGGTGTGGGAGGGGTTACAGCGGATGTTCGACCCGGGCGGCGTGGTCAGCTCCGCCGACCCGGCGGATCCCCCACCTTCAAGGTAGCCATGATCGCTTCGAGCGTGGTGGGAATCATCGCTCTGGCGTGTCTGATAGGTCTGGTGACCACCGAGCTCGAGAAGGTGTTCGAGCGGCTCCGCCGCGGCCGGTCGAAGGTCATCGAGCGCGGGCATACCCTCATACTGGGCTGGTCGCCCCACGTGCCCATGATCGTCAAGGAGATCGCGGTCGCCAACCAGAACTACCGGGGCCGGTCGATAGTCATACTCGCCGACGGCGACCCCGTCGAGCTGCGCGAGCGGTTGCACTCGGAGATAGGCCCCGTGCGGGGCACCAAGGTCATCTTCAGGCGGGGCGACCCCACCAACTTCGGCGACCTGGAGACCGTGGACTTCTGTGGAGCCCGCTCCATCATCATCCTACCCAGCGACCTGAACTACTCCGACTCGCTGGAGATCAAGACGCTGCTGGCCGTCATCAACCATCCGCGGCGCAAGCCGCAGCCCTACCATGTCGTCCTGCCCATGAGCGACCTGAGCAACGCCGCGGTGGCCCAGATGGTGGCGGGTGACGAGGTGTCGGTGGTGGTGTTCCACGACGTGGCCGCGCGCATCGTGGCCCAGACCTGCTGCCAGCCGGGGCTCTCGGTGGTGTACACCGAGCTCTTGGACTTCGACGGGGACGAGATCTACCTGCACAACGAGCCCGCGCTGGCCGGCAAGACCTTCGGCGAGTCCTTGCTCTGGTACGAAGACTCGGCCGTCATCGGCCTTCGTCCCAGCCAGGGTGTGCCGACTCTGTGGCCCCCGCTCGACACCGTCATCGGGCCCGACGACCAGATAATCGCCATATCCAGCGACGACGACACCGTGCGCATGTCGGCCCAGGCGCCACAGATCGACGAACAGGCCCTGGTGACCGCCTCGCCGCGCAAGCGGACGCCGCAACGCGCGCTCATTCTGGGATGGGGTCCCACCGTGCGCACCATCATCAGAGAACTGGACGCCTACGTGCCCAAGGGTTCCGTGGTGACCGTGCTCACCCCCTCGGCCGAGGCTGAGCAGGGGGCCAAGAGCCTGGCGGCCGAGCTCTCCAACCAGAGCTTGGTGACCGCCCGCGGACTCATGCACGACCGGGCGACCCTGGACTCCCTGGACGTGCCCAGCTACCACCACGTCATAGTGTGCGGCCCCGACAGCGCGGACGCGCGCGAGGCCGACGCGCAGTCGCTCCTCTCGCTGCTGCACCTTCGCGACATCGGCCGCACCAGCGGAGCCAAGTTCTCCGTGGTCACCCAGATGCGAGACGCCCGCGACCGCGATCTGGCCGCGGTGGCCAAGGCCGACGACTTCGTGGTGAGCGAGCACCTGCTCGGCCTCCTGCTGGCGCAGGTGGCCGAGAACAAGCACCTCAAGCCCATCTTTGACGACCTGTTCGACCCCGAAGGCGCGGAACTGTACCTCAAGCCCGCCGCCGACTACGTGCATACCGGCCGGCCCGTGGACTTCTACGCGGTGGTCGAGGCCGCCCGCCGGCGCAAGGAGATAGCCATAGGCTACCGCCTGTCCGGCACCGACGCTGACGCCAACGCCGACGCGGGCGCGGGCGCCGACCCCGATGGCGACCCACCGCCGACGCAGCTGGGCTACGGAATAGTGGTCAACCCGCGCAAGTCGGAGCTGGTCACTTTCGACGAGGGCGACTGCTTGATCGTGATATCCGAGGAGTAGCGGCGGCGCGTGGCCTGAGCGGACGAACCTGCATGGCACTTCTAAGGAACCCTGTGTAGAACACTGCGCCTTTTCTGTACGTTTCTCTGTACAGAGAAAGCGCGGTGTTTTCTACATACGCTTGCGAGGAGGTCAGCACAAGACACCCCGGGGCTATCGATCGCACGCCGGGCGTTCAGCCAGAAGTCAGCGCTATTGCCGAAGAGGCGAGCCAGGCGACGCTGCGCTATTCTTCAAACGGAAGACACGGGTAGTACCGCCCACGAATTCGCAGACCTCACCCTCCACGGACAACGAGATGTGCGCCGGCGGGTTGTTGCGGCCGCGGACCGTGAGCGAATCGCGCGTCAGCCGCAGATCAAGTGCGTGGCCACGGTAGCGGATGCGCATATCTAGGCGCTCTATCTCCCGCGGCAATTGTGGATTGAGCCGCAGAACATCTCCTCTTGTCTCTATGCCCGTCGTCACGCGCTGCACCAGATCGACGGATCCCGCCATGGCACCGAGGTGGACACCCTCAGCGGTGGTGCCTTGCTGGATATCACTTACGTCGCTCTGCAGCGCCTGCGCGAAGAAGTTCATGGCTCTCGACCGGTCGGAGCGCGCCAAGACCCACGCATACACCACGCGGGACAGTGTGGAGCCTTGGGACGAACGGTCGACGTAGTAGTCGACGTTTCGCGGAATGGTCTCGTGTTCGAACGGATAACCCAGACGCTCGAACAACTGGCCGATCTCCTCTGCGGAGAACAGGTAGAACAGCATCAGCACGTCAGGTTGTTTCGAAAGCTTGTAGCGGTTGGTGCTGTCGTTCTCGCTCTCGAGGATGAGATCGAGACGCTGGATATTGCCGTATCGGGTCCGGTACGCGTCCCAATCGAGTTCGCGCAATTCTTCGTAGCCCTCGAATTGGCCTATGATCCCATCGTCCATAAACGGTACGTACATCCTGCGGCTTATGTCGTCCCAGCGCGCGAACTCCTCCGCCGACAAGCCCAGCCGCGCCGTGAGCTCCGTTCGACGCACCTCGGAAAGCAGATCGAACACCTCCAGCGCCCGGCAGAGCACCCACACCGCCAGGATGTTGGTATATGCGTTGTTGTTGAGACCGGGCGTCGCTGACTCCGGATACCCCTCGTGAAACTCGTCGGGACCCATCACGCCGCGAATCTCGTAGCGTCCGCGCTCGTCGTTGAAGCTGGCAATGCTAGCCCAGAAGGCGGCGATATCTAGGATCAGCTCGGCACCGTAGGAAGCAAGAAACTCTATGTCGCGGGTGACCTGGAAGTACTGCCACACATTCAGGGCTATGGCACTGCCCACGTGGCGCTGCAGGTACGAATTGTCGGGCACCCAACGCTGCGAGCGCGGGTTTAGGTTGAGCTCCTGGGTCTCCTCCTGGCCATCGCTTCCGCTCTGCCAGGGGAACATCGCTCCCCTGAACCCGGCCGCCGCCGCGGCGGCGCGCGCCTCACCCAAACGCCGATAGCGGTACATCAAGAGCGAACGGGTGATTTCGGGCATTCGATAGTTGAAGAACGGAAAGATGAACAGTTCGTCCCAGAACACGTGACCTTGGTACCCCTCCCCGGTCCAGCCCCGCGCGGGCACGCCGATGTCGAGCCCGATGGAGTTGGGGGATACGGCCTGCAGCAGGTGGAACATGTTCAGCCGAAGCAACATCTGCGCATTCAATCTGAAGCGGTGACCGACCGGCCGTATGTATACGTCGAAGCGCCGCCACAGGTGCTTCCAGGCCAGCGCATGGTCCGCCATCACCTCCTCAAAGCCGGGAGCTCGCTCTATGGCCTTGCGCGCCGCCAGCCCACATTCGGAAATGGCGTGGTCGCGCGAGGTGTAGAGTGAGGCCAGCTTCTCCAACACCAGCGTCTCGCCTTGCTTGACGTGGACTTCGAACTCCTGGCCGATGTATCCCGGTTCCTCGATGGCACGGCGTTGGACTTCGAGAGATTGCCCACCGATAAGCACCTGCGTTCGCGCCGCCTGCGCGACATGAATGTGCGACTGGCAGGTGCGCACCAGCAGCTGCACGCTGTCCTCGCCCACGACTTCGCCTGCCAGCGGCTCCAAGTGCTCGTTGCTGAACTTGTCGTACAGCTTCGCACCTGCGTTGACGACGCGCCCGTCGATCGCCGAGCGCACACTGACGTCTCCCGACCAGTCTTCGGCGGTCAGCGACAGTTCCAGTGCGCCAAGGTGCATGCTGTGCATCGAGACCAGGCGCCGCTCGGTGAGCGTACTGCTCCGGCCCCCTCCGTCCTTGAAGCCGATGGTTCGGACCAACAAGCCCCGCCGCAGATCGAGCTCCTGGTGATAGGACAGCAGCTCTGCGCTTCGCGCGTCGAACCAGTCCTGCTCGCCGATGCGAAACTCAAGCGCGAGCCAGTTGGGCAGATTCACCAGATCCTCGTTCTCGACCACGCGACCGGCGATGTCGGTGAGCAACCGATTGTAGCCGCCGGCCAGATACGTCCCCGGATAGTGAACGTCATCCGCCACCGCGCCGAGGGCCGCACCGCGGGTCGCAAAGTAGCCATTCCCCAGAGTGCACAAGGCTTCGCGGATACCTTCTTGCTCAGCATCGAAGCCGTCAAACACTAGTGACCAAGCCGAAGGGGGTTCCACAGCTACCTGAACTTGCGCCAGACTGGTCACCACAACATCGGCACCGGCATCACGAAGCCTATCGGGGTTGCCACTCTGGTCAACGCCGATGACGTAGCCAAACCGGCCGGCGCGCCCGGCCTCGACACCGGCGATCGCGTCCTCGACGACGACCGCACGCGAAGGTTCGGCCCCGACGCGCTGCGCCGCCTCCGAGTAGGCATCCGGCGACGGTTTGCCTTTGAGCTTGAGGCGTGCCATCTCCCTACCGTCCACTTGCACGTCAAACAGCCCCGCGATACCCGCCGCCCCGAGCACCGCTGTACAGTTGTCGCTGGATGACACGACCGCGGTCTTGACCTCCTGCGCCCGCAGTTGATGCACCAGGGCGATTGCCGCTTCATAGATCTCGACGCCGTCCTGCTCCAAGAGTTGCAGGAAATACAGGTCTTTCAGACTGCCCAACGCGCGCACGCTTTGCACCTCGGGGCCGTCCTCGGGTCTGCCCAACGGCAGTTCGATGCCGCGCGACTCGAGGAAGGCCATCACGCCGTCGTGGAGAGACCGGCCGTCGACATACCGCGGATAGTCTGTGTCGATATCAAATGGGATGAACGGTTCACCTGCTTCGGTGGCACGCTGCTCAAGAACGCTGTCGAACAGCTTCTTCCAAGCAGCGGCATGCACGCTCGCCGTCCTGGTCAGCACCCCGTCGAGGTCAAATAGGACCGCGTCGTAATCTCGTGGTGAGAGCGTGACGAGTACTACCATCGGACCTCCTTTCTGCCACTTACCGCACGCACTTCCGTCGCCCAAACGAGTGCACGATCCACTTGCGCACCACCGGGACCGCGCAGACCCGGCGCCGAGTCCATGCGGGTCCGCATAGGGGCCGCAGGCAAAACGCCGCTTGGAAGCGATCCTTGAGATCGATCAGCCCCCGCACGGCGCATGTGGGCTTCGTCTTGACAGATCATCGGTTCAATCGTAGCGGACTCGCGTCCCTTGTTGTGAACATCCCCGGCCGCGCGCCCAGTCAAACGGCGCGCGAGGACGCATTGCCGTCAACGCGCGTGGCGCCACCACCATGCCGTCACCGATAGTTGCGGCCCTTGAGCACACGCCCGAGGATCGGTCCCCCGTCTCCAAGCGCAAGAGCCAGGATGCGATCCCCTGATTTCAGCCTTGTCTCACCACGAGGGACCATGGTGGTCTCGTCACGGATGATCGATACGATCACCGAACTGGCCGGGGGGCTCAAGTCGCGCAAGGTCTGACCGACTGCCGGGTCACTATCTTCGAGCGTGATCTCGAACGGGCGCAGACCAAAGACATGCTCGACCCGGCGGCGTTCGAAGCTCACCCGCTGGCTATCACGCCTCGAGATGGCCGAGCCGTAGGCCCGGATGATGTCGCTACGCAACAGCATGCCCACCGGCACCTTCGGCTGATCGCGAGTGACAACCGGGATATAGCCGACCTCCAGCATCCCCGCTTGCTTGACCACCTCATCCAGCGTCTCATCAGCATAGGCGGTGACCGTCTCGCTTGAGCAGATCTGAGCGACTGTGGCTGGAGGATCTTCATCCACCAGGGCGCGCTCCAGGTCGCGCAGAGTAACCACCCCCATCAGCCGTCCTTGGGCATCGAGAACGACGGCGCCGCGATATCCGGTCTCTTGGAGGTAGTCGCGCAGACCCTGCAGTGTCAGATCCTGACCCACCACGCCTGCCTCGCTCAGAGGAGTCATCGCGTCACTCACGCTTATCGGATGGACCCGGCCGACTCTCTGCCCCAGAAAGTCGATGCCGCGACGCACCAGCTTCAGTGTGTAGATGCTCTCGGGTTCAAAACGAGCCGTCAGCAGCGTCGCAACCACCGTGGCGAACATGAGCGGCAGCATGATCCTGTAGTCCAGGGTCATCTCGAATAGGATGACGATGGCCGTTACGGGGGCCCGGGCCGCCCCGGCAAAGACAGCTGCCATGCCAACGGTGGCATAGGCGCCACTCGCAGCCGTGACGGTGGGAAATAGCGATTGCATGACCTTTCCGTACGAACCACCCAGCATGGCCCCGATGAATAGGGCGGGAGCGAATACCCCCCCGGAGAAGCCCGAGCCAAGAGTCAGAGAGGTGGCGAAGATCTTGGCGAAAATCAGGACAGCCAGTAACCAGAGGGCCATCTGACCTTGCAGCGCGCTTTGAATGGCCGGAAAACCGGTCCCGAAGACCTGGGGCAAGAAGTAGCCGATGAGTCCGATGGCCAAACCGGCGAGGGGAGGCTTCGCCCAACCCGGGATCTTCCACCGTTCGAACAGATCCTCCGAGAAGTAGAGGGTGCGGATGAAGAGCAAGGCGGCACCGGCAGCCAACACGCCCAAGCCCAGATACATCAAGAGCTCCCAGTTGCTCACGAGTTCGTATGCCGGAACGCGAAACGAGGGGTAGTCGCCAAGGAACAGCCGGGCCACCACACTTGCCGATACCGAGGCGAACACCAGGCTACTCACCGCGGCAACGCCGAACTCACCCACCAGCACCTCGAGCGTGAACATCACCCCTGCGATGGGCGCGTTGAAAGTGGCGGCTATACCTCCGGCCGCTCCTGCTCCGACCAAGGCCAGAAGACGCGGCCTGCTGATCTTCAGCAATTGACCCAGACTGGATCCTACCGCAGCACCTATCTGGATGATCGGACCTTCCCTTCCGACCGAGCCCCCCGATCCGATGGTGATAGCCGAGGCCACCGTCTTTACCAGGATCACTACGGGGCGAATACGTCCGCCCCGAGTCTCCATAGCCGTCATCACCTCCGGAACTCCATGTCCTCGGGCCTCGGGGGCCAGGAAATGGACGAGCGGCCCGACGACCATCCCACCAAGGATAGGTAGCACCAGGACGTACCAGCCGCCCAGCCAGGAGAAGGCCCGCGCTCCTCCATCGAAGAAGAGCCGCTGGCATAGCGAGATGATCTCGATGAAGGCCACCGCGCCGAGGCCGGTCAGGGCCCCTACGATGGCAGCCAGACCCGCGGTACCGGCGACTTGCGAGGACCATAGGCGGCGGAGCGAGCGAAGCATCCGGCTTGGCTTTGCTCCGCCGTCGGGAACGTGTTCAGATGTTGGCATTTGAGATGGGTCGACGTTCACGTGTGGTGATCGGATACCATTGGTTTCGTTCAGTCCGCCGCCTTCGGCCGGATCCACAGGCTAGGTCGCCGCGTGGAGTCGAGCACCTCCACCAGCTTCAGTCCCCGTCTCCATCCGCGTCCGGCCTAGTGCTGATTGTGGTGCTCAGGTATATATTCCTCCTGCACTGGAAAGTCACGCAGCTCTCTGTCGATGGCGGCCCGCATGAAGGCATCAACCCACCAGAACACATCCTGGGATCGTACGTTCCGCCGTAGGCGCCTCATGCGATAGCGTCGCTCCGCCGGCGTCATGTAGAACGCCTTGTGGATGGCGTCGGCGGTCTGCTCGACATCATAGGGGTTCACCACCAGGGCGGCTCGGCCCAATTGGGCAGCGGCACCCGCGAACTGGCTCAGAATGAGGACCGAATCCTCCTTCAGACTGCAGGCGCAGAACTCCTTGGCCACCAGGTTCATACCATCCTTGAGAGGAGTGATGAGGGCGATGCTGGCTGCTCGATAGGAAGCCAGCAGTTCTGTCTGCGATAGGCTTCGGAAGAAGTAGTGCACCGGCACCCAGCCGACCTCCGAATACCGCCCGTTGATCTCACTCACCATCCGGTCGATCTCCAGCTTCAGCTCATCGTACTTCGGGATGCCCACACGACTGGGCACGACTACCTGGAAGAGGTGGATACGCCCTCGCAACTCCGGAAATCGCTCGAGAACGCTGGCAAAGGCCCGCAGTCTCTGGGGTATGCCCTTGGTATAGTCGAGCCGGTCAAGTCCAAGCACGATCTGGCGGTCGGGAAAGCGCGACCGTATGGACTGCACCCGCTCCTCGACCTCTCGCGCACCGGCCTGCGCGGCAAAGCCGACCGCATCTATGCCGATGGGGAAGTTGCCCACCCGAGACTCCCGATTCTCGAGCCTCACCACATGCAGATTGCCCTCTACCTGCACCCGACAGTTCTGCATGAGCATACGCACGCATTGAATGAAGTTCCGTCGGTCCCGCTGGGTCTGGAACCCGACCAGATTGCAGGAGAGAAGCGATCTAAGTACGGCCTGCCGTTCCGGAAGTTTCATGAAGATGTCAGGGGAAGGAAACGGGATGTGCATGAAGAAGGCGAGGTCTGCAGAACAGCCAAACTCCCGCATGTGAAAAGCCACGTCCATCAGTTGGTAGTCGTGGATCCAAATGAAGTCATCGGGCTGGCACGTAGCAGCCAGGACCTCGGCGAACTTGCGGTTGACTTTCACGTAGGCGCGCCAGTACTCCGGTTCGAACTCGCAGCGAGACTGGAGGTCATGGAACAGAGGCCACACGCTCTCGTTCGAGTATCCGTGGTAGTACTTATCGACCTCTTCCTGAGTTAGAGAGACCGGCTCGAGAGTGTATCCGGCTTCGTGCGATGCCCTACGGAAGAACTCCGCGGTGCCCGGCACATCCTGAGTCGTGCCCGGCCAGCCGATCCAGGTACCTCCCCGGTTGCGCAACACCGGGAGCAGAGCCGTCACCAAGCCGCCCGAGCCTGGTGACAGTGTCCAATCGCCCCCTTTATGTCTCTCCAAGACATACGGGAGCCGATTGGAGACCACGATGAGCCTTTTGGGAGATTCGGCGACCACCTGTCCTCCTCGTCGGCCTGCGACGGACGCACTCGACCCGAACTCGATGCGGTCCTCGCTGCAATATGGAGTGTAGCCGTCAGAGCATGCTACTCGCTGAGATCATGGCGGGTTTTCGAAGACCGTAACTGTACCAGTTCATGTACGCCCGGGGCAATCCGCCCGCATGCGAGGGCGGTAGGCGAGCAGGTAGCAGGTCTACTCCGGAGAAGGCAACGCCTAGTCGTCCCGGGTCGCGAGTGCCTTGATAAAAGCCGAGGCCTCGTCAGGGTCACGTAAGAGGTAGCACGCTCGAGTCGGTCGTCCCGGATCGCCGACTACTACACTCACCCCCCAGCCTTCGATGGCGACGAACATGTCCTCGTCGGTGAGGTCGTCTCCCAAGCAGATGGGGCACACATCGCCTCGCCCCAGCCCTAGCCGTTTCAATAGCCATAGCATCGCCAGACCCTTGTTCCACACCCCCGGGGGCCGCAATTCGTAGACCATCTTGCCCCGGGTCAGGCGCAACGCAGAGAACGCCTCGCTAACCAGCGCGACCGCCTCCCGAACCAAGAGCCGCTCACGCTCAGCCACCAGACGATAGTGGACGGAGAGCGACAATCCCTTCTCCTCGACCGCGACTCCACCGATCCCGGCCAGTCGGCCGTCCAGCTCACGAGCAGCCGCTTGAAGCACCTCTCGATACTCGCCCCCGACCTCGAGACATATCCCTGATCCTATTGGCCCAATGACGCGATGGCCGTGATCGCCCGCATAGAAGACCGACCCTAGACCGATCTGGTTCTGGACATCCTCCAGACCGCGACCGGACGTTATGCACACCACATGGCGCTCGGCCAAGGAGTTGAGCGCCTCCCTCGTCTGAGCCGACACCTCGGCCAGTTCCGGACGAGAGACGATCGGAGCGAGGGTGCCGTCGAGATCCAGGAAGAATGCCGGCTTCCGATCCCCGATTGCGTCTGAGATCCGGGGCATGCTTGTCAGGGCCAGAGCAAGACTGCTATCAACCACTGGCAGCCGGTCCTCTCCCGGAGATGGTCAACACTTTCATGCCTGCTGGGTCGCAAGTGCAGTAGTCAGTGTAGCTCAGGCCGCAGTCACCCCGCTCGCCGCAGACCGCTCACGATATGCGGGCAGTCACGCATGAGTCGCCACAAGAGGCCCGTGCCGTAGTTCTCGATCATCAAGACTGTCGGGCCCTGATTGAGCCCGAAGGGCGAGAACAAGCATCTCAAGCCCAACTTCGACGACCTGCTCGACCCCGAAGGCGCGGCGCCAACCCCGCGCCCGTCCGCTATAATCCGCGACGTTTGGTGGAATCGGTGCGGCGGAGGCCTCCGCGGCGTGCGGTGGCCTCCCTACTAGAACAGGTGGTCGACTCGATGACTTCTGCACTCACCGCGTTATTCATAATCCTGGCGCTCGGGCTCTTCGTCATGCTGTGGCGCATGGGCATCCAGCGGGGCGTGCGGCAGGTGGTGGCGGCCTTCCGCGAGCACAAAGCCCTGGACCCCAAGCGCGCTCTCACCCCCGACGAACTGGGCCTGATGCCCAAAGGCGGATGGGTGAACCGGAACTTCGGCTTCCGCGACTACCGGCCTCATGGGATGCGCATGCTGATAGAAGAGAAGGTCGTTCTTACCACCGACGGTCAGAGGCTCTACATGCTGGAGAGCGCCCTGCGAGACTCCAAGGTCAGGCGCTTCGCCAAGCTGGACTAGGCCGCACGCCGACGGGGCCCCCGCAGCGTCCCGACGGCGCACCCGCGGCGCCCCCTGGGGCCCGCGCGCATCTCTAGTAGACCAGAGTGCCCCTGACGCTGACGGCGTCGAACAGCAGGTAGTAGTCCGCCGAAGAGGGGTTGTGCGAATTCGTGCTCTCGATGGTGAGCGAGTGCACACCAGGCGCCAGGTCCGGGCTGGTCCACACCACCGCCGAGTTCATAGGGGCTCCGTAGGTATCAACCAAGAACGACGCGCCCCCGTCCAGAGTCAGGCGAGCCTTGCAGCAGTCGATATTCTTGAGGACTACCAAGGCAATACCCGTGCCGTTGAACCGCATCTTGATCCGGGCTGTGGTGCCCCTCCACACCGTCCACATGATCTTGCCCCCCGAAGCCTCCGGATAGTCCCCCGAAGTCCACAGCGCGCCGCCCTCGGGATTGGTCGAATAGGTGATGTGAGGGTCGGTCTCCTGATAAAGAGTCCATGTGGGCGTGGTCACCATAGGTGTGAGGGCTATCGTCGCCGGCGCCGCGGAGACGACGCCCAGGGTCGTGCCTGACCCGGTGGCCCCGGCGGCCGTCGTAGGAGTGGGCCCCGCTGTCGCGCCGGGCGCCCCGGCGCTGGAGGCCGTGCCGCTTGGGGCAAGGGTCGTGGTGGTGCCGTCCGGCGAGACCGTCGAGGTGGTGGTCGCGGTACCAGCGTCTAGCTTCTCGCAACCCGTTGAGAGCGCCAACACGCCGCCAAGAGCCAGGACAAGGGCGAGGGTGAGCGCGAGGGCGATTCCGAGAGCGGCGCGGTGCGCCGGCCTGAGCAAAGAGCTGTTGCGCGTTCCTTGGGACATGACCTGCCTCCCTTGCTGTCCAAAGATCCGCAGCTGCACACACTACCGGTATAGCACCACGGGCTCCTTCAGGGAAGCCCCACCCGAGGCGGGTGCCGTGCGCCCGCCAACCTACGCCCAAAGGTGCGCGACCCCTCTGCGCCGGTGCTCTGGCATGATCGAGGCCGCTCGCGGTGAAGTACGCATTCCAACCGGACCGGAACACTGTGGGGAGGTGGTGCTACTATGGTTCCATTACAGAACCGTTCTGTGCTGGAGAACGCTATGGCCGTCAGCCTTTCCATCAAGAACGTGTCGGAAGACACCCTCAGCCGCCTACGCGCCCGAGCGGAGAAGAATCGCCGCTCGCTGCAGAAAGAGCTGCTCGCCATCATCGAAGCAGCCTCGCTAGAAGACGGTCCTCTGACGGTGGACGAACTGGTGGAGTACGTCAAAGGACTGGGGATCTCTTCCGACGACGATTCGACAGCTCTGATTCGCGAGATGCGCGACACCCGCTGGGCTTCGGGCACTATCTCAGGTGGGTAGCGCGATCGTCTGCGACGCCTCGGTGCTGGCGTCCATGGTCTTCGATGAGCGCCACAGCCCCCTGGCACAAGCCCTGACGCGCTCACGGCGCCTCTTTGCGCCTCGTCTCCTGCGGTACGAGATGGCCCAGGTGGCAGTCAGCAAGGCCTCGCGCCTGCCGACAGACGCGGTGGGCCAACTCATCAAGGCGTTGGAGGCCGGCTTACGTGTGCCGGTGCGACTGGTCGAGCCCCACTGGCCGGATGTCGTAGCCTTGGCGCTCGCACACGGGCTGTCTGCCTACGATGCTTCGTACCTCCAGGTGTCCCTGTCCCTGCGCTTGCCGCTGGCGACCCTGGACAAACGCCTGGGCCAGGCAGCCGAGAGACTCGGGCTGCTCGCGATCCCCAGCGCCGCACCCGCGGTGGAGCACTGACACCCGTGGCCGCGATGCCCTCCATGCGCCTCGATCAAGACGTCGTCTCTCTGACCCAGTTCAGAGACAAGGTCACTGGCTACGTCAACCAGACCTGCACGACAGGCCGCCCTCTGCTCATCACCAAACGCGGCGAGCCTGCCGTGATAGTCATGGACGTGCGCGACTTCGAGGCCATACGCTGGCACATGCAGATGCTCGAAGAGGCGAGCGGCCTGCGCGCGGCCGATCGCATCGTCGGCGGGGGCGCATGAACCTAGGGGGCGCATGAACCTAGGCGGCGCGCTTCGTTACATGGTCTCGCGAGTAGCTATGGAAAACACTGCGCCTGTTCTGTACGTCCGTCTGTACGCTCTTGTGTACGTTTCAACGTACGGAAAACACGCGGCGTCTTTCACAGGCTTCTGCGAGCACATGTATACGCTATCTACACGCCCGCGCTCGCGCCCCGCAGGGCGGCGCCTCGCGTCTGTCTAGACCACCCAGGGTGTCCCGCCGCCCGGGCCCTGCAGGTTGTGGAACATGTGCAGGCCCTGCAACTTGCCCGAGTGCAGGCGCACCAACTCCACCGACACGGCCACAGCCGGCATCTCCAGCAACGCCTGGCGGCCGACGAACTTCTCCGGGGAGAGAGTCCGGTAGTGCATCTCGATCATCTCCGCAGGCACAAAGCAAGACTCAGTGGTGCCGGGGATCAGGTAGGGCGAGACGAAACCCGGGATGACGCCTATGGCGACCGCTATCCCCTGCTCCTCGTCAAGGGCCACCACGCGCGCCTTGCGGTCGCCCGGCCGGCCCGGATGGAGTCCCGCCGGTATGCTCACGCGCTCGTTCGAGGTCCGGGGCTGGGCGTTCTCGGGGAATAGGGCGTCCAGGTAGTCAGGATCTTCCATCACTATTCCGCCCGCCTCCATGAGTATGCAGTCGGGAGAAGACTCCGGCCCGGGCAGGTCGCTGCCGAAGATGGCGCGGCCCACCTGCAGGAGTTCCTCGCGGGTGGCTTTGCCGTCCGGCGGTATGGGCGACGTCCAGCCCGCGGGCAGCGAACCCATCTCGTCGGCCAGCATGATGAAGCCCGCCTCGCCCCGGCAGCGCAGGCTGTAGAGCTCGAGCTCGCTGATCTTGTCGTTCTCGATCTTCAGCCGTCCCCAGAACACGGTGGACGAGCCCCCTTCATCGAGGGCGGCGGTCACCACCACTTGGCCCCAGACCGGATCGACCACGCACTGTCCCCTATGCTTGACGCCGGTCACCGTCCGCCAGAAGCTCATCATGTTGAGCGACGCGGCCACCGAGTTCTCCGTGGCGGCGTAGCGGTCGGCCAGAGGCAGCATCCAGGGGTCGTGCGCCACCATGGACTTGAACAGTAGGTCGGCGTACTCCTTCATCGGGGTCTCCTCACTTGGTCGTTGTAGTCGGCGGCCTGCTCGCCCGCGATGTAGCCCGAGGTGAAGGCGAAGGACAGCGTTGTGCCCGGGAGCCCGATGTCGGTCACCCAGCCGCTGGTGTTGTCGCCGCTGGCCCACAGGCCCTCTATCCGCCGGCCGGCGGGGCCGGTTACTTCCATGCGCTCGTTCACTTTCGCGCCGCCTGAGGTGCCGTGGCAGAAGCGCACCCCCAGCACCGCGTGAAGGGCGGCGTGCGCAGCGGTCGCAAGCGCCGACGCGGGCTTGACGAAGTCGGCGTCGCGCCCCTCGTCGCAGAGCTCGTTGTAGCGCTCGACGGTCGCCCTAAGGGCGGCCGCATCCATGTCCAGCTGGGCGGCCAACTCCTCCACTGAGTCCGCTATCGCCACCGTCTTGCGCGTCCAGCCCGCTTCCTTGGCCAAGTCTTCGCTCAAGGTCCGCAACCAGTCCTCGCCACCCATACCTATCTGCCGGGCACTGGGCGCGCTCTTGACGTATGCCTCAGTGGCCGAGTCGAAAAGAGCCCAGAGGTAGCCGCCCGGCTGCCGCCGTACCGCATACATGGCCATGATGCTGAGCGCCTCATTGGTGAAACGCTCGCCACGCTTGTTGACCCATAGCATCTCGGGCCTATGCACTGTCTCATGTAGGCTATGAGACCATGGGTGGTGGCTGGGCCCCATGATGCCTGAGTCCATATCTTCGCCCATCCGCAGCCCGAGGTCTTGGGCCAGCAATAGTCCGTCTCCGGTAGACGAACCCAGACAAAGAGTGCTGATGGGGCCGTCTTCTCTGAACTGCTCGGGAAAGTACTTGCGCAACATCTCCTGGTTGGCCCCGAAGCCACCCGGCGCCAGCACCACTCGGGGGGCGGCGATCTCGTACTCGCCTTCCGGCCCGGTCACCAGCACGCCGCGCGCGCGGGCGCCGGCGGCGTCCAGAAGTACCTTGGTGACCTTGGTCTTGGTGAGCACCGTCACGCCCAGCTTCTCGCAGTCCTGCAGCAGCAGGTCCACCACGGTGCTGCCGACAAAGCCCGGGCCCCGGGACGGCTCCGTCACCTTGTAGTCGCCCTTGCGCTCCCGCATGCACAGGGTTGTGAAGCGCCGGCCTTCACCTAGATCGAAACCGCCCACCTCGAAACGCATTCCCTTGGCGATGAGCCAGTCGACCACTTGGGGATACGCGTCCACAAAGGCGCGCAGCAGTCGAGCATCACACGCCCAGCGCCGTGCCTGCATGAGCGAGGCGAAGGTCTGGTCGCGCCATTCGGTCATGTCGCCCTGGGGCTTGGTCATCTCGCCCAGACCGAGCATGACCACAGCCACCCAGGCGTTGCCGCCTGGGTGGCTGGTCTTCTCCACCACTACCACTCGGTCCACGCCCAGTTCCTTGGCCCTCACGGCCGCGGCCAGACCGGAACCACCTCCGCCTATGACTACCAGATCGGCTTCCGTGGGCTGCATGCGTTCGGCCACTACTTCATGGTCCCGGGCAGCCAGTCCGTTAGCGCCGGGAACAGCACTATCAAGAACGCCAACAGCAACTGCGGGACGATGTAGGGGACCGCCCCTTTGAAGACCGTCCCCAGCTTGATGCCCTTGAACAGGCTCGAGACTGCCATGCAGATCATGCCGTACGGGGGAGTGAGCCCGCCGACACCCAGCATGATGCTCAAGAGCAGACCGTACTGCAGCGGCGACAACCCCACCACCTGGCAGATGGGAAAGAACAAGGGCACTGTAAGCAGCGTTATGGAGCCCGGGTCCATAAACATACCCAGGAGGAAGTAGACGGCCATCATCAACACCGCAAAGACCACCGGCGACGTGGTCATGTCGCCAATACTCGAGGCCAGGGCCTGCGGCAGACCGGTGAAGGCCAAGAACACATTGAACACCAGGGCCCCCACGATCATGAAGCCCACTGCGCCCATGACCTTGCCGGCTTCGAGGAAAGCGTCCCTGAACTTGCGCCAGCTCAGGCCCCGCCGGACCGAGGCGACGATCAGCATGAACAGGCAGCCGACCGCCCCCGCTTCGGTGGGGGTGAAGATGCCGGCATAGATGCCGCCCAGAATGACAAAGATGGTGAGGATGAAGGGCCACATCATGCCTAGGCCTTGCCACCTCTCCTTCCAAGAGGCCTTCGCCCCTGCCGGAGCCGACTTGGGGAACAGGCGGGTGGTCAACCACAGGACGAAGATGAACATCACGGTGAGTATCAGCCCAGGTATGACCGTAGCCATGAACAGTGCCCCGATGGAGGTCGAGGTGAGCGCGCCGAAGATGATCAGGGTCCCGCTGGGGGGGATCATCGGCGCCAGCAGGCTCGATGCGGTTATGGTGCCCAGAGAAACGGTGTCCGAGTAGCCGTACCGCCGCATGGCCGGCAGGGTCATGGGCGTAAAGGTGACGGCGGCGGTGAGCGGATCGCCCACGCAGGCGCCAAAGGCGCAGTTGGCCCCGATGCACGCATACCCTAGTCCACCCTTGCGGTGGCCCACCCAGCGCTGGGTACCCTCGTAGAACCCCGAGGCCACATTGGCCACCATGGCTAAGAAGCCCATGAAGGTGAACAGCGGGAACACCGACCACACGTAGGCACTCATGGTGTGATAGGGCATGTTGCCCAGCACCGACATGGAGCTGCCGAAGCTGCGGAAGATCGCTATGCCGATCCCGCCGATGAAGAGAAACGCCATGCTTATGGGCATGCCTATGTAGACCAGTATGAGAAAGACTATGAGTCCGATGAGCCCTACGATCTCGCCGCTCATGAGGTGACCGCCTCTCCGGCAGGACCGTCGGACACCGGCTTTGCCTTGTCGATGTTTCTTCTGGCTATGAACAGATAGAGCCGCGTGAGCACTGAAAGCACAGAGAGGATCCACCCGAAGGCCACCACGAAGTAGAAGGGGTACTCGGGTATGTGCAACTGGCTGGTGTGGGCTCCGGAGGTGGTCATCTTCAGGCCCTGCTTGATGGTCCACGCCGCTGCGAGAGCCATCACCGCCAGCGCCAGGATGTGGGTGAACGAGTTGACCATGGCGGCCGCTTTGGGCGACAGGCGGCGCACGATGACGTCCACTCCGATGTGGCGGTCGATGAGAAAGTCGTACGGTCCCGAGAGGAACACCAGGGTCACCACCATGAGCGAGGAGACCTCGACCACTCCCAGCATGGGATAGTTGAAGATATACCGCCCGATCACGTGTGCGACCGTCAGCAGCATGAGGACGATCACCAGAGACATGCCTATGATCTGGGCAATGCGAAGGCCCGACTCGGCGATCCTTACCAGCTTCGGCAGTTTGGCCCGCTCCTCCGGGACCCCGAAGAACTCGTTCACGATCATGACGCTCTCTTCGGGCACCACGACCGCATCCTTTTCGTCAGGCATGATCTCGTCTCACTGACTAGTAGTTGGGGCCAGACACACAAGCGAACGGACTGCTGGGGGCGCCGCGCCTGATAAGCGCGCGGCGCCCCCAGAGTCCCGGACAGGGGGGTATTACTTCACGATGCCCATGAGCTGCATCATCTGGTCGGGATACTCGGTGGAGTACTTGCCAAAGGCATACTTGGCGGCAAACGCCTTGGCGTCGGCCAAGATGGCGGCGCCGTCAGCGCCGGCAGCCGCGACCCAAGTGTCGTACACGGGGGCGATGGTGGTCTTCCACTTCGCGAGTTCGTCGGCGGGAAGCGCGTAGACACCGTCGGTGCCGGCGGCCTTGTACTGCGCGTCGAGGACGTCCCTGGCAGCTTTGTCAGACTTGTCCATGTAGACGCCCATGACTTCGGTGTAGGCCTTCATGGCCTCGCCGGACAGGAACTCCTGGATGTCGGCGGGAAGGGCTTCCCACTTGGCGAGGTTCATGACCACGGCCTCCATGCCCTGGCCGAACGTGCCCACCTCGGTGGAGTGGTTGATAGCCTCGTTGAAGCCGGCGCTGACGATGAACTCGTACTCGCCGACGGTACCGCCCACGATGCCCTTGGTCAGGGCGTCAAAGCCCTCGGCCGGAGCGACCTGCTCAGGCGTCGCGCCCAGCAGCTGCAGAGCCTTGCTGACGGCTTCGCCGCTGTGAGCTTCAAGGATCAGGCCGTTCATGTCGGCCATGGTCTTGACCTGCTTCTCAGTGGTGTGGATCTGCCCCGCACCCATAGGCATGAAGCCAAGGAACTTGACTCCAGCGTTGGTGAACTCGGCTTCCATGGCGGGGTACTTGTTGACCAGGTCGGTCGCCGTCAGACCGGCGGCGCGAGAGGCCGGGTAGTCAAACAGGAAGGGCAGGCTTACCACTTCGTTCAGCGGGAAACGGCCCGCGTACAGGCCCATGAAGAGGTCGCCCATGTCGGCCACGCCGGTGGACACACCGTCCAGGATCTGCGGCGGGGGCAGGATAGCGGGCTGGAACTCGATGGTCACGCGACCGTTGGACGCCGTCTTGACCCAGTCGGCCCACTTGAGCACGAACTCGGTGTAAGTGGTGGACGTCTCCTGGAGTCCGGTGGCCCATACCAGGGTCACGGACTCGCCCTCGCCGAGCAGTGCGCCCTCAGGCCCCGCTGCGGCTGTGGTATCGGTGCCGCCGGTGGTCTCTTCGCCACCGCACGCTACTAGTCCCAATGAGGCGACCAGCAGGAATAGTCCGATTATCACCCAATGCTTCTTCACTTCAGTGCACCTCCGTGCTGTGCGGCTCTTCGCCTTGGCTGGAGCCTCTAAATGCGGGTTCTAAGTGCTTCGGCCTGCCGTTCACTTGTGGGCAGGCGCCGCCCTTCCTCCACAACCCCTGTCAGTCCCGAGGCCCACCTCCTATAGAAGACAGCCAACGCCGGCCGCGCATCTCCATCCGCTCAGCAACCGGAGATGTCCGTCATGCTATAGGACCCCCCGAGTCTTGTCAACCCTTTTACATGCGGACAAATATTACTAACTACTTAGACGGCAGACGACGCTCATGTGGCGCGCGGCGACGCGAGGAGAAGCGTGGAGACGCGGGGTCACCCCCGGGCCGGCCCGGGGCCGGCCGGTGGAGTCGGCGCGGGGGCCGGCGCGGGGGAGCGGATCAGCCTTCGAAGGTCGGGCGGGTCTCGGGCATCTGGGCACTGAAGGCCTGGATGAGGTCCTCGTACTCGGCCACCCTGCCCTCAATGTCCACCTCTCCCCGCACCGCGGCCAAAACGGCCAGGTACAGATAGAGATGGGCGCGCAGGAAGTCGGCCATGTCGAAGCCCTTGGCCCACGACACCCTCATCCTCTGAAAACGGTGGGCGCCAAGGAGCCCATAGGCCAGCAACTCCTCAGGCACTTTCGTGGGCGGAGAACCAGGCGCACGGACACTGGTGATGTCGGCGGTCACCCTAGCCATGATGGACCCAAGGGACTCCTCGATGCCGTACTGCTCGATATCGTCCTGAGCGCCGTCCAGCCTGAGCGCCGCCGCCAACATGGCCCCGATGTCGTGGGTCCAGTTGTCGACTGCCAGCCGCCGCAAGGCTTTCTCGGCTGGGTCCGCGTACTGGTCCATCTCGGGTTCCGTGGAGTCCACGCTGCCCTGCACGATGGTGTTGAAGCACTCTGCCAGCAGGTGCAGCTTGCTGGGGAAGTGGCTGTAGAAGAGTTGCGGGTTTATCCCCAGCCGCTCGATTATGGCCGCAACGTGAGTCCGCTTGTAGCCATTGGTCCGAAACTCCTTCGTGGCCGTCTCGATTATGGCCGCGTGGACGCGGTCGTTCTCCTGGGCCGCGAGGTCCACTCCGGTGTCCCGCACGCGGGCCACGTCGGTATCCAGGGCCCGCTTGATCTCCTCGAGCGACCGCCCCTCTCGCTTGAGTTCCCCGATACTGAGCAGTAGCTCCACGTGCTCTTGAGCGTAGAGCGCTCGCCCGCCGGGTGTTCTCTGCGGCTCGGGTATCAGCCCCTTGCGTATGTAGAAGTAGAGCGTGCTGCGCGGAACGCCGGTCTTGCGCTCGATGTCCGCTGTCGTCAACGCTTTCGTTCCGCCCCTCCCGTGCCTTGGCGTGGTGTCCTCGTACAGTGTACACGGTATACGTTCTTAGCCGTGAAGCTTGGTGGTGAACTAGGGCGACAGCCAGACCACCGCGCTCTCGCGAATAGGTCTCCCCAGAAGCTACGCGAAACGCTGCGCCTTCTCCGTACAGCGCAATGTACAGAGTAGCGTACAGAAAACACGCGGCGTCTTTCATATGCTCTCGCGCGGACGTGTGCACTCATGCAGCGCCCCCTGCCCGCGGACTCCGCCCGGAAGTCCGCGGGCAGGGGGCCTCGCACCTTCAATTTAGGCGCCACCTTGATAATGTTAAGGTCCTCCTTGACAAAGTTAAGGTGGGCGCGCATACTGGCCCCAAGATATTGAACAAAGGGGTCGATATGGCTCAATGGAATGAACTTACTGATGTCACCGGCGACCGGCCGTTCGTGGTAACCGCGGTGCGGCTCACCGGCAGCGACATCACCATCAACGGGGAGTTCGAGCTGCCCCCTCTCGCCGGCCTGCGCTGGGAAGACCAGGTGTTCGTCAGCGAGTTCGTGCGCTGCCACGGCTCCATCAAGTACATGGAGAAGGCCTTCGGCATCAGCTACCCCACCGTCAAGAACCGGCTGAACAAGATCGTGCAGCAACTGCAGCTGGTCGAGGTGGTGCCGGTGACCGATCACGACGAGGTGTTCGAGCTCTTGGAGAAGGGCGAGATCACCGTGGATGAAGCTACCGAAAGGTTGAAGAAATGAGAGATGCCACCCTACCTGATCTCTATGCGGGTCATGGACCAGGGTCGCACGAAGTTCCGGCTGTGGCTGCCGCTCTTCTTGTTGTGGCTGTTGCTGCTGCCCTTCTTCGTGCTGGCCCTGGTCGTGACCCTACTGGTCGACCTGCTCACCCTGCCGGTCGGCTGGAGGTTCAACTTCACCAGGTTCCTGTTCAACGTCGTGGGCATGCTGGGCGAGACGCGCGGCACCGAGGTGCACGTCGACGCCCAGGACCACCAGCACAACAACAACGCAGCCGTGGCCTTCACGCTCAAGTAGAGGACAACCGGGGCATGCACGCGCGCTGCGCGGCGCCCCGAGACGAAAGGACATACAGATGGGCGACGACAGAAACCGCATATTGGACCTTCTGGCCTCGGGCCGGATAACCGCAGAAGAGGCCACCCGCCTGCTGGACGCGCTGGACGCCTCCGCCGGCAAGGGTGACGGGGCCGACGGCGCTGCCGGTGCGGCGGCCGGGGCCAAGACAGGCTGGCCGAAGTTCTTCGCCAGCGGCGACAAGACCGCGGGCGGCGCAAGCGGCGCGGCGGGCGGCAAGGGCACGAGCGCGCGGCGCGGGCGGCCCGGGCGGCCGGCACGCCTTCATGTACGTCAAGGTGGTCAGCGAGAAGGGCGACAACGTCAACGTCAAGGTGCCGCTCGGACTGCTGCGGGCCGGCCTCAAGCTCACCTCGCTCATCCCCAAGCAGGCCTCCGACGAGATCAACAAGGCCATGGCCGACAAGGGCATGAGCTTCGACATAAACAACTTCAAGCCCGAGGACATAGAGGAGCTGATCGAGGCCCTCTCTGAGATGGAGGTGGAAGTGGACTCAAACAACGGCGACCACGTGAGGGTGTTCGTCGCGTAGATACCCAGCGGGGGCCGGCGCCGCGGTAGGCGCCGGCCCCTCAGGGATGCCGCGGGCGACAGCCCCGGCGAGCGGGGGCGAGGCCCCCACGAGTCAAGCGGTCCGGATCTCTTTGGCACACAGGCCATAGCTACTGCCATCGGTCTTGACTAGTACGAGGTTAGTAGTATTATGCGTCACACACTATGGTTAACTAGCAACTTGCAGGGGATGATGAGATGAAGACGCTACGGAACGTATTCAGAAGGAAGCTAAGGGTCTTTCTGACCATCTTCGGCATCACCATCGGGGTGTTGTCGCTGGTGGTCATGGGCGGCATGGCCGAGAAGATCAACAAGTTGGTGGCCGGCGGCACCGAGTACTTCAAGGACAAGGTGATAGTGCAGCAAGAGGGCACCGCCATGTTCCAGAGCAGCGCCTTTCAGTACAGCAAGCGCGAGGCTCTGAAGGACGTGGCCGGAGTGGCCGGCGTCACCGCGGGCATCGAGATGATGCTTGACGCCGAGCCAGGGAGCCAGCTTCGGCATGCCCGCCATGATCACCGGCACCGACATGGCCGGCGATCAGTACGAGACCTACAAGATGAACTACGTGCAGGGCCGCGCCCTCACCCCCGCCGATGTCGGCGGCGCCGTGGTGGGCTACGACCTGGTGGACAAGCTCGGCGCCGAGGTCGGCGGCCAGATCACGGTGCGCGGCGAGCAGTTCACGGTCATCGGTATCTTGGACAAGACCCTCACCGCGCCGGACACCGAGGTCTTTCTGACCCTGCCCGACGCGCAGCGCCTCTACTACGACAACGTGGCCGGCGAGACGCTGCGCGACGCCTACCAGCCGCAGGACCTGGTCACCTCGTTCGTCGTCTACCCCACCGCCGGCACCGACCCCGAGGCCCTGGCTATCGCCATCGACCAGGCCGTGCCCGGCGTCATCGCCATGGGGCCCAGCGGCTTTCAGGAGCAGATAGCCAGCGTCACCAGCATCTTCAACGCCATCCTTTACGGTATCGCCATCATCGCGCTCTTTGTGGGCGGCCTCTCGGTGGTCAACACCATGACCATGTCGGTGACCGAGCGCACCCGCGAGATAGGCGTGCGCAAGGCCATCGGAGCCTCCGACGGTCAGATAGTCCGGCAGTTCTTGGCTGAATCAAGCGTTATTGGACTCATCGGGGGAGCGAGCGGCCTGTTCTTGGGTTGGCTTGCTGCCACCGTCGCCGACAAGGTCCTGGCCGGGCGCAACCTCGATCTGTTCTTCGTGTCGCCCCGTCTGGCCATCGGCTCGGTGCTGTTCGCCGTGCTGCTGGGCCTGGTGAGTGGACTGTATCCATCGCTGCACGCCTCCCGGCTCCGCCCGGTGCTGGCGCTGCGGTACGAGTAAGAGCTAGGAGACCGATATGCCTGCCAACATGCAAAGCACCATGCTAGAAGCCCCCGCCCGCACGCCGCACGACGGTAACGGGCACGGCGCGGTCGCCGACGTGGCGGCCGCCCAAGCCGCGGGCGCGCCGCGCGGCGCAGCCGCCGCGGCCGGGCGCGAAGCCCGCGCCACCGGCACCAAGCCGATGATCCGGGCCAAGGGCGTCAACAAGCGCTACGTCATGGGTCAGGACAACTTCGTGGACGCCCTCAGCGACGCCAGTCTGGACATCCAGGCCGGACAGACGGTGGCCATCATGGGCCCGTCGGGGTCCGGCAAGTCCACCCTGCTACATGTGCTGGGTTGCCTCGACTCGGCCACCTCGGGCGAGATCTGGCTCGACGGGCGCCGCGTGGACAGCCTCAGCCGGCGCGAGCTGGCCCAGCTGCGCCGCGGCGAGATAGGCTTCATCTTCCAGACCTTCAACCTCATGCCCAGCCTGACCGCCGTGGAGAACGTCATGCTCGCGGCCGAGTACGCAGGCCGGGGGCGCCGCGACGCCCGCGAAGCGGCGCGGAGGGCGCTCGCCCAGGTGGGTCTCGCCGACCGCGAAGACCACAAGCCCATGGAGCTCTCCGGCGGCCAGCAGCAGCGCGTCGCCATCGCCCGTGCGCTGGTGAACCGGCCCAAGGTCATCTTCGGCGACGAGCCCACCGGCAATCTGGACTCGGCCAGTTCGGCGGAGATCGTCGACATGATGCATCAGATCAACCGCGAGACCGGTACGACTTTCGTACTAGTCACCCACGATCCCGGCGTGGCCGAGACCTGTGACCGCGTGCTGCACATGCTCGACGGCCGGGTAACGAATGGTGTGCAGCCCTACTAAAGATGGTAGACTTTTGTGACTGAACGATGAGCCGAGAGCTGGACGAGCACTCCTCACTCAGCGTTCCTCCAGTCTTGACTAGGGCGTGAGTCACCCCAAGGGCTCACGCTCTAGTCTTTTTCTACCCGAAGAGATCGCGCCGCCGGTGCTTCTGGATAGGCAGGCGCTGCCGCACCGCTTCCAGGTAGTCCAAGTCAAGGTGGACACAGAGCGTGCCCACGCCCTCACTGCACTGGGCGACTACGGTGCCCCAGGGGTCGACCACCATGCTGTGTCCGAAGTTCTCCCGGCCGCGCGCGTAGCGGCCCCATTGTCCGCAGCCGGCCGCGTAGCAACCGTTCTCGATCGCGCGCGCCCGCAGGCAGGGCTCCCACTGGGTGATGCCGGTGGGTATGGTGAAGGCCGCCGGCAGCAGGAACACCTGCGCGCCCATGTCGGCTAGGGCATGGAAGAGCTCGGGAAAGCGGACGTCGTAGCAGATGGCCAGCCCAAACCGCACGCCGTCGCAATCGCAACAGACCACGGCGTCGCCGGGGGCGAAGGCGGCCGACTCTTTGTACTCCAAGCCGTCGGGCAACACCGCGTCGAATAGGTGGATCTTGCTGTAGCGTGCCAGCACCTCGCCCCCGCGGTCGTAGACCACGCTGGTGTTGTAGACGCCGGGCGGCGCCCGACGCGTCGGCGCGCCGCTCGCCAAAGCTGCCGCAGTGAAGGTAGAGGCCGTGCCGCCGAGCCTGCTCGCGGCACCACTCGGTAAAGGGGCCCGGATCGGGCTCGGCGTGTTCGGCGTAGTCGGCGTCCAGGCCGTGGAAGTTAGAGACCTCAGGCAGCATCACCAGGTCGACGCCCTGGGCGGCCAGCTTGGCGATGGCCTCGCCGGCCGCGGCCAGGTTGGCCGCTTTGTTCTGCCGCGAGCTGAGTTGTGCCAGACCGAGCTTCATGTTTGCCAACATATCACGGCAGCCGCGCACAGAGACACGTACAGAAGAAGCGCAGCGTTCTACAGAGCTTCTGCCGAGACGGCTCTAGGCTATGGATTTACTGTAAGGTCCCAGAGGTCGTTCAGTTCGGTGTCGGAGTCGTCAAAGCCACCGAATACCAGCACTCTTCCGGCGCTGGGGTCGTAGACCATAGCGTGTTGCTCGCGTCCCGAGGGCGCCTCTCCGGCAGGCAGCAGCTCGGTCCAAACGTTGGCCTCGAAGTCGTACGCCCAGATGTCGGCGAGTTCCTTGTCGCCATCGCTGCCACCGAACATGATCACAACGCCGATATCGGAATCGTAGACCATCCTGTGGTTGCCCCGCGGCGACGGCAGCGTTCCCGAGGGCTCGAGTTCGTTCCAGGTGCCGGCCTGGGCATCGTATACCCAGGTGTCATTCAGAAGGCCGATCCCGTCGTACCCGCCGAAGAGGATGCTCGCACCTACGGCGGGGTCGAACACCATGGCGTGTCCACTGCGCGGCGACGGCACGCTGCCCTTCAGATCGGTGAGCGTCCAAGTGTCACTCGCGGAGTCGTAGAGCCAGGTGTCGTCAAACCGGCCGGCGTCGTCCACCCCGCCGAAAAGCACCACTTTGCCCGCGCTCTGGTCGTACACCATAGCGTGGGCGCTGCGCGGCATCGGCAGAACGGCACCCCCTGCCACAGCCCAAGTGTTGGCCGCAGGGTCGTAGAGCCAGGTGTCGCCATAGCGACCGGCATCGCTGGTCCCCCCGAAGAGCACCATCTTGCCGGCAACGTCGTCCCACGCCGCCTGGTATTGCGCGCGCGGGGTCGGCAGGTCTCCGGTGGGCGCCAGATCCCTCCAGGCTTCGGTGTCTAGGTCATATGCCCAGGTGTCTCCGAAGTCCGTGTCTACGTCCCATCCTCCGAACATCAGCACCTGCGTCCGCTCGGGGTCGTAGACGAAGGCTACGCCGCTACGCGGCGCGGGCAGCGGGCCGGTGGTGGACAATTCGGTCCAAAGCCCCGCGGCATCGCTCAGGGTGGTGTCGGTGGTGTCCATGGTGTCGGTGGTCTCTGCCCCGCCGCATGCGGCCGGCACCAACGTCAGCGTCAGCAGCGCCCCCACGACCAACGCCGTCCAGGCCACGCGCGCCCGGGACGACTGCTCATGCAGTGCTTTCACGACCATCTCCTTCCGGTGTGATGCAATGATGAGCAAGTACCGCACCCGGCGACATGCTAATCGCGGCGTCTCGACGGACAGGCAGCGGGCACTGGGCAGGGCCAAGCCTCGACCCCGAGGCGGGTCTAGCGTTCTTCTAGGTACTCCAGCGCCATGTGGCGCAGCAGCTCGGCGTTCTCGTTGCAGCGGTCGGCGATGTTCTCCAGGCGGTCCAAGATGGACTTGAGCTGGTGAAACGCCTTGAAGTCGATGTCCATGTCGAACATGGTGCGGTACATCGAAGCGTATAGGTCGTCGGCTTCGCTCTCGATCCTGTCCACGCCGGCGGCCAGTTTGATGGCCGCCTGCAGGTCGGTACTCATGGCCACCACGGCCTCGCGGAGCGCCTTGGTGGCCCGCACGTCCACCTTGGCCAACTGCACCACGCGCTCGCTCATCTCCTTGGGCAGGGTGAACTTGCGCATGCAGAAGCGGTCGGCCGCACCGGCGGCCAGGTTGGCGATGTTGTCCATGGACGAGACCATGCGGGCCAGGTCGGCTCGGTGCATGGGGAAAACGCCTCCCAGCGAGATCTGATCCAGCAGGGCTTCCTTGGTATCGTCGGCCTTGCTCTCGAGCGCGTCCAGCTCCTTGGCAGCCGCGGCCAGCTCCGGGTAGCACTCGCCCGTGAACATCTCCACCACGTGCTGCAACTTCTCTACGATGACCACGACCTGGTCCACAAACGTGACCATGTGCTCAAGCACCTGCTCTTCGCGCTCGCGGCCCATGGCGTCGATAGCTCCCTCCAGCGCCGTACCTTCACCGCCGAGGAGCTGCCGCATCTTGTCTACAAAGCGTGAATCGGTCACCAAGACCCCCTACATCCAGATATTGAGGAGGTAATAGAAGAGCGCCGCCATGCCCGCACAGAAGGGCAGCGTAACCACCCAGGCCAGCATGATAGCACGCAGGACTTTCCAGCTGACCGCGCCCAATTTGCTCGCCAAGCCCGTTCCGGCCACTGCCGAGGTGACTACGTGTGTGGTCGATACCGGAAGCCCGATGAAAGGCAGAGAGGCGAGCGTGATCACGGCAGCGCCGCCTGTCTCGGCGCTAAAGCCGTTTATGGGGTGTAGCGTGGTTATCTTCTCGCCCATGGTCTTGATGAGACGGAACGAACGCACGGAGAGGTAGGTGCCTATGGCCATAGCCGCGGCGCAACTCAACACCACCCAGAGCGGCAGACCGAACGTGAAGCCATGCGCCGCCACGTATTCCTTGACCCCCAGGCCCTCCTGCGCGGCAAGGTAGATGACTATGATGCCCATGACCTTGCTGGCGTCGTTGGAGCCGTGACTAAAGGACACCCAACTGGAGGAGAGGATCTGCATGTGCTTGTAGAACTTGTCGGCCTTGGCCAGGCTCATCTTGCGCCGGCCGAAGAACCACCTGCTGAGGCGCATGAGCAGATACCCCGCCGCGATGCCCAAGATCGGAGAGATAAGCAGAGAGGCAAACACGAGTATGACCTTGTGCCAGCCTATGCCTCCGGTGCCTAGCGCCGCCAACCCCGCGCCCATCAAGCCCCCCACCAGAGCGTGAGAGGAACTCATGGGCAAGGCCCACAGCCAGGTGAGTATCTCCCAAACACAGGCCCCCAGAAGAGCCGCGATGATTATCTCCGGCTTGTTGGCGACCTGCTCGGCCTTGAGGATGCCGCCTATGGTCACAGCCACGCCCGCACGCAGGACCAGGGGCCCGATGAAGTTGAAGAAAGCGGAGATGGCGATGGCGACCTTGGGCTTGAGCGCCTTGGTGTAGATGACCGTGGAGACGGCGTTGGCGCCATCGTGAAAACCGTTAAGGAGGTCGAATAGAAGCGCTACCGCTACGACCGCGACAAGTGCTCCAGTCCCTCCGCTCATCGGCTCTCTAGGTACTCCAAGGCCATGTGCCGCAGAGTCTGTGCATTCTCGCAGCAGCGATCGGCCACATTCTCAAGGCGCTGGATGATGGCCTTGAGCTGATGGAAAGTCTTGTAGTCGGTATCGAAGTCGTACATCCCCTGATAGAGCTGGGCGTAGATGTCGTCGGCGTGACTCTCTATCTTGTCGACCCGGCGCGCCAGCTCCATAGCCAAGCGCATGTCGGTGCCCATAGCCACCACGGCCTCGCAGAGCACCTGCGCGGCCTCCACGTCAATGGTGGCGAGCTTGACCAGTTGCTCGTTCATGGCCTTGGGCAGTGTGAACCGGCGCATGGAGATGCGGTCCACCGCCCCAGTGGCCAGGTTGGCGATGTTGTCCATGGAACCCACCAGCCGGGCCAGGTCGGCCCTGCCCAGGGGGAATCGCGATTCCACGGCCAACTCGTCCAAGATGGCCTCTTTGTTGTCGTCCGCCCGGCTCTCTAGCCGGTCGATCTCCTTGGCCGCCTTCTCCAGCTCTTCGTACCGGTCGGCCGCGAACTGCTCGACCACGTCCTTCATCTTCTCGACGATGACGACCACCTGACCGGTGAATTCGGCCAAGCGCACTAGGATTTGAGTCTCGTCTTCCTTGGCCATGGTCACTCCTTACATGAAGAGTCCGAGAAGATAATACAGTACGGCCGCCACCCCCGCGCAGAACGGCAGTGTCACTGCCCAGGCCAGGATGATGGCCCGGAACACCTTCCAACTCACCCCGCTCAGCTTGCTGGCCAGGCCGGTTCCGGTGACCGCCGAGGTGACGATGTGGGTGGTCGAGACGGGTAGCCCGAACACGGTAGCAAGTTGGATGATGATGGCCCCGCCGGTCTCGGCGCTGAAGCCGTTGATGGGGTGCAGTTCGCAGATCTTCTCCCCCACTGTCCTGATCAGACGGAACGATTTGACGGACAGGTAGGTACCCACGGCCATGGCCGCGGCCGAAGCGAGGATGACCCACAGCGGAAGCCCCAGGGCGAAGTCGTGAGCCTTGAGGTAGTCATCGACCCCGAGTTTCTCCTGGGCAGCTAGGAAGATGACGATGATGCCCATCACCTTGGTGGCATCGTTGGAACCGTGGCTGAACGAGACCCAACTGGAGGAGACTATCTGCATGCGTTTGTAGAACTTGTCTGCTTTGGCCATGCTCATACGACGCCGCGTGAAGAACCACCGGCTCACCCGCATGACCAGGAATCCTGTGATGATGCCCAGGAATGGAGAGGCCAGGAGCGCGCCGAAGACCAAGATCACTTTGTGCCAATTGATGCCTCCGGGACCAAGCGCGGCAAGCCCCGCGCCCAACAAGCCCCCCATGAGCGCATGGGACGAACTCACCGGCATGGCCCAGATCCAAGTGAGCACCTCCCAAACGCACGCCCCCAGAAGAGCCGCTATCACCAGCTGGGCGGTGGCGTCGCTCGCCTTGATGACTCCGCCGATCGTCTCGGCGACGGCGACTCCCGCGATAAGCGGCGCGATGAAGTTGAAGAGCGCGGAGAGACCTATAGCCGTGCGAGGCTTGAGAGCTTTGGTGTAGATAACCGTGGAGACGGCATTGCAGCCGTCATGGAATCCGTTGAGAAGACCAAAAATGAGTGCCACCGACACAACCGCTATGAGCAGTCCGGTGTCCGCACTCAAAGCCTCATGCACCCCTCGTCACGTTCACAGCCCTATGATAGACGATTGGGACCCCGGCTACTTGGTGCTGATCGCCGCTGCAGACAGGTCGTCGCGCACGGCCATCAGTTCGGCCAGCGGGCCACCGACGATAACCCCAGCCTCGCCACCCGTCGCACCTTCGGGGACACTGTCGGCGGCCGCCCGCAGGTCCGACCAAGCCTTCTCTGCCGCACCCGCGTCGGCCCCGTCGACCTTCTTAGCCTTGTCGATGACCGACCGCCACTCGTCCGCGATGCCGGCCAAGCCTTCCTTGATTGCCGTAGTCACCGAAGTGCCGTCGGAGGTCACGGTCGCGTCAACGGGGGTAGATTGGATGAGCGCGCCCAAGGGGATGGTCTTGACTTCGAACTCGGCTAGGGCGGCCGCCAGCGCGGCCTTGTCCTTCGCCTCGGTCAGGCTGCAGCCGGTCGCGCCTGCGACCAACGCGGCCAGCATGGTCACGGCAAGCCCAGCGATCAGGAACCTCTTGCCTCTCATCTCTACCTTCCTCTATTGGGCGGCCCCGGTGGTGACCGTGAGATCCAGGCCCACCAGCTCGGCGAGCTCGTCTGCGTAGGTCTTCAGCTCGTTGACCGCCGGTACGACCGCCGTCGCGAGCGTGGTGAGGTCGGCGTCGGCGGCCACTCCGTCGATGGCGGCACTGACATCGTCCCAGAGCTGCTGAGCCCTAGCAGCGTCGGCGCCCTTGAGGTCGGCGCAGGCGTCCACTACGGCCTGCCAGTCCGGCTCGATGGTGCCCTTGGCGGCCTTGACATCGGCGGCGGTGCCCCCGCTCATCATCTGCTGAGTGAGACCGGCGATGTCGGCGTTCACCTTGGTCAGGGCCGCCTTCATGGCGTCCTTGGCGGCCGTGTCGTCGCTACCGCAGGCGACCATGAAGAAGCTACTAAGGGCGAATATCGCGGCCAGTCCGATGACAACCAGCTTCTTTGTGCTCACCACGTCCTCCTTGAGGCTTCAAGACTTCCTGGTCCATGGTACCCCATAGAAAAAGGCGGAGAAGGGGGCGCCGGCCCTGAGGCCTGGCGCGGACCCTTCCTCGCCCGAAGTGCTGCTTTTGGTTTCTGCTACGGAGCTACGGTGGTGGCAGCGCCGCCGACCAGAGTGCGCAGCTCACCAATGAACGTCTGCAGCGCCTGCACCGAGGGGAGCAGGGCAGCCATCTCGGCAAGACCAGCGGTATCGGACAGTGCGGCGACAGCCGTCTCGACGTCGGTGTAGACCGTCTGGGCCTTGGCGGCGTCGGCACCCTTCACGCCGGCGCACGCGTCGATAACAGCCTGCCAATGCGGCTGGACGGCGGCGATGGCGGTCTTGATCTCGGCACCAGTGCCCTGACCCGAGCTGAACGTCGCGGTCAACTCAGCCATGTCCTGCTCGACCACGGTCAGAGCGTCCGACAGTTTCTGCTTGGTAGCCGTGTCGTCGCCACCACAGGCGACCATCAAGAGGCTACCGACCACGAAGATCAGAGCCAGCCCGAGAACCAACAGCTTCTTTCCGCTCACTACTTCCTCCTTGTACTCTCAACAGATACTCACACATGGTACCCCGCGAGGCGCGCGAGGACTAGGGGTTTGACGAACACTTTCCGTTCGCATGTGTCGCCGCGCACGTGGTTGCGACTCAGAGCAGACCGCACTATTCTGGCTGGGTCCCCGTAGATACTCCCGGTGGACGACAAGGACACTCTGAAGCGGAGGCGCGGCGATGACGCTCATAGCCAACCTGATTCTGGTGCACGAGACCAAGGACGCCGCCCACTACGCGGAGCGCCCCGACGACGAGCAGTACCCGCTGCTGGGCACTGTGAGCGTGCAGAAGTGGGCACTGCCGACGCCCACCCCATCGAATATCAGGCTCGCCTTGGAATCATACGAGATCGAGCGCCCCTCAGAAGCCGCTGCCGGAGCCGGCCCGGAGGGCGTGGGCAAGCGGGCGGACGAAGACGTCTCCGCCCTCCACAAAGGAGCCGCGGTGGAGATAGTCAAGAACCGGCTCGCGGGCATCCACCAGCCGCCGGAATGGCTGGAACAGTACCTGGGCAGGACCGGCACCGTGCTCTGGACCACAGCCGGGGGAGCCATGGTCAAACTGGACGACGAGGCCTCCTGGTTCCCCTACGCGGAGCTAAAGGTCAAGGACTAGCGGCGCCGCGGGCGGCGGGCGCCGCGGGGAACGGGCGCCGCGGGCGCTGTGAAGTGTGCGTACCCTTTTTCAACGCATGAGAGAAACGCCGCGCTTTCTCTGTACAGAGAAACGTACAGAGAAGCGTGCAGAAAAGGCGCCGTGTTTTTCAGAGCTTTTGCAGAGCACCTATCGACAGTCATGCTGCCAAGCGCAGCGCAAGACGGCGGCGCAGCGCAAGACGGCGGCGCAGCGCAAGACGGCGGCGCCGCGCCTCGCCGCGGCGCAGTGGACCGCCCGCCCGCTAGGACTGCGCCGCGGCGGCCTCGGCGGCCTTCTGCTGCTCGCGGAAGGCCGCGATGAACCTCATGGCGTAGTTGTCACGGCCCAGCACCAGGTCGGCCGAGAGCACGGCCTGGCGCACCAGCGCCACATCCACCGTGGGGCAGGTCAGGCCGGCCTCGATGCCCACGGCCAGGTAGGCCCCGTTCAGCACCGGGCGGTTCGGCAGGCCGTGAGAGATGTTGCTGGCCCCCTGGGTCTGATTGCAGCCCAGCTCGTCCCGGACCCGCCTGGTCGCCTCCAGCGTGGCCAGACCGGCTTTGACGTTGGCGCCCAGCGACAGGGTCAGGCAGTCGATGATGACGTCCTCGCGCGGTATGCCCAGGGCCTCCGCGCGCTCCACGATGCGCTTCGCTATAGCTACGCGCGCGTCGGCGTCCGCCGGGATGCCCTTCTCGTCCAGTGTCAGGCCTATCACCGGCAGGCCTCGCTCCTTCACCAGCGGCAGCACCGACAGCAGCGAAGCCTCCTCGCCGGTGACGGAGTTGACTATGGGCCGGCCGGGGCAGACGTCCAGGGCCGCCCGCAGGGCCTCGATCTTGCGGCTGTCGATGCACAGAGGCACGTCCACCACTTCGCTCACGGCCTTGACCGCCAGCGGCAGCATCTCCACCTCGTCGACGCCGGTGGCGCCCACGTTCACGTCCAGGATGTCGGCGCCGGCGGCCACCTGGGCCAGGGCCTCTTCGCGGACCACAGCCAGGTCGCCGGCACGCAGAGCCTCGGCCAGGCGCTTCTTGCCGGTGGGGTTGATGCGCTCACCTATGAGAACGGTGGGCCGCCCTCCGCCTATGATCACTTCGCGCTTCGCGCTGGCTACTCGGGTCTCCACGTCTATTCCCCTTTCGATGACTCATTCTCGACAAACAGATGGGTGAGCCCTATCGGCTCTCCGGGCGGCACCACCACTATCTCGCCGCCCCGCTCCCCCGCTGAACATCCTCTCCAGCAGTTGCACGGAGCCCTGCACGACGCCGTGTCCCAGATCCAACGCGCCTGCCACCGCCCGGCTTTCTTCCAGACACTCGTCCACGTCGTAGGCCTTGGTGTCTATCAGGCTCACCTGCTCGTATCCCGCGAACATGGTCTTGCGCAACTTCGCCGCCCGCTCGGGACCGTAGCGCTTCTCCCACTCCTCGAGCATCTCCTTGCAGGGTGCTCTCGTGGCTGAACCATCCTCGAGTGAGGTAGTAGTGCCGGGGGTCGCGCGGTATGTCTTCTCGCTTGCAGCCGCAGTTGAGAAACAGCGAGACGCAGTCGTCCACTCGGGGAAAGACCATGCGCAGACGATCCGCCTTGAGACCCTGCAGCGCACTGCCGCAGAAGCCCAGGGCCAGCAGCACCTCGTCCACAGGGGCTATGAGGGCCTCGCGCCGGCGCTCCGCGGCCGGCCCCCTGCCCGGGCGCACCGAGGGCACAGCCACCGGCTCGTCCGCCTCGGCGCCCTGGTCCAACTTGGCGATCAGCTCCTGCAGGACCGCGCGCAGGCGCTCGGGGCGTTCGTGCAGCCCGCTCTCCACCCAGACCAGCGGCGGCCGCGACTCGGCGGGTAGCGCCTCCAGCGCGAGAGCGGACCTCGTCCTCGAGCATCTCGCAGGCCAGGATGACGGAGCCACCCACAGCGTCTCTCTACCGCCGCGCGGCGCTTATCATGGCGGCCACGTTCTCCGGCTTGGCCGTGAACGGCACCTCGCAGCCCGAGCCCAGGATGAACCCGCCGTCGCGGCCCATGAAGTCTATGAGCTTGCGGCAGTAGTCTTCCACCTCGGCCTTGTCGGCGATGGAGAAGAGCGGCGCGTTGACGTCGCCCTTGATGCACAGATGGCCGTCCAGGATCTCTTTGGCCTTGTGGATGTTGGTGCTGCCGTCCAACTCCACCACGCAGCTGGCCCGCGGCAGGTCTTTGAAGCGCGGCAGCATGAGCTCCCAGTTGCCGTCGCAGTGGATGACCGAAGTGAGCCCAGCGGCGTGGTAGGCCTCCACCATCCGCTTGATCGATGGGAACGAGATCTCGTCGAACAACTTGGGCGAGAGGAAGCTGGCGCTGGAGCGCATGGCGAAGATGGCCACCCGCGTGCCCTTGGCCCGCTTGGCATTGGTGATGCCCAGCTTGATCATGGCGTCGGTGCCCACCTCGACCGCCTGCTTGACCTTCTCGGGCCGTTCGAAGAGGTCCCGATAGAAGGGACGCAGCGAGCGGCTGAGCGAGAAGATGTCAAAGGGCGGCGCCACGCCGGTATGGAACATGACGGGCATGCCCTGCTGCTGCCAGTACTTGATGTTCTTGCCGGTGTTCATGCCGGCCTTGATGAAGTTCCAGACCACCCTCGCGGTACTGAAGGGACCGTGCCAGGGCGGCGTCTGGATCTTCTTCATGAACTCGTTGTTCCAGGTGCCCCAGCCCTTCTCCAGGATGACGTCGTAGTCGGAGACCTGCATGAACTCCTCTTCGATGAACTGGAAGGGCTCGTCGGGGCCCAGGTCCCGCCCCGGTATCTTCACCTTCATCGACTCGATGTAGGCGGTGTCCCAGGGGTTCATGGGAAAGACCACGTCGGGCTTGCCGACCTTGGCGAAGGTCTTGTCGCAGGCGGCCAGCCAGGCCTTGTTGCTGCTGAACAGCTGTTCTTGAGTGATGCCCGCGCACCGTCCGGCGAACGTCACGATATGGGGATATACAGGGATCTCCGGAGTAGGCTGAAGCGCTATAGCACGGTCCAGCTTCTCAAAGGAGTCCACTACTTCGCCCCCACCGCTTCTTTGGCGAAGGCCACCGCTTCCATGGCATCCATGCCGAAGGCGTCGGCGCCGGTGTAGCCGCGGACGGTGTCGTCCATCTGTCCGCCGCCGATGATTATCTTGAGATCCTTGCGTAGCCCCGCGGCCTCCACCTGCTCGATGGTGCGACTTCATGGAGTCGAAAGCCACGGAAAGGAAGCCGGAGAGCGCGAGCACCTGGGGCTTGTGCTCTTTGACGGCTTTCACGAACACCTCTTCGGGCTGGTCGATGCCCAGATCGTGCACGGTGAAGCCGTTCACCTCGAGCATGAAGCCCACTATGTCTTTGCCGATGTCGTGTATGTCGCCGCGCACGGTGCCTAGGACCACGACCCCCAGCTTCTTGGCCACCGTGGTCTTGGCCGCGAGGAGCGGCTTTAAGACCTCGCCGATCTTACGCAGCATCTCACCGCTCATGATGAGCTCGGGTAGGAAGTAGGTGCCCTCCTGATAGCGGGTGCCCACCACCTGCATGGCCTCGGAGGCGAGGTCGAGTATCTTGCCGGGGTCCTCCCCCTTGGCCAGGAGCTCATCGACTGATCCGCAGGGCTTCGTCCTCCTGCATGTTGGCCATCGCCTCGACTAGCTGGTGCATCGCGGTCTCTCCTCTTCGTTCTGGGGTCTTCTACCTGGCCACGTGCACGGACTCGCCATGCACATCATGCGCCGCTTCCATGACAGCCTCGGCCAACGTGGGATGCGCGTGGATAGTGCCTCCCAACTGCCGGACGCTCAGTCCGTTCTGAAGTGCCACCGCCACCTCGTGGATGAGGTCGGTGACGTGCGGTCCCATCATATTAGCCCCCAGCAGAAGGTCGGACTTCCTGTCCGCCACCAACTGGATATAGCCCACGTCCTCACCCATGGCCACCGCCTTGCCCAAGGCGGGGAACCGGTAGGTGCCGGTCACGGGCTCGTAGCCTTTCGCGGCCGCCTGATCCTCGGTCAACCCCACACTGGCCACCTCGGGGTGCGAGTAGGTGCAAGAGGGAACGAAGCGCAGGTCGCGTTCGCGCGCGCCGCCGCCCGGTGCGGCGCCCGGTGCGGCGCCGGCGCAGTTCTCCGCCGCCACCAGGGCCTCGTGCGAAGCCACGTGGGCAAGGAGTATCCCGCCGTTGACGTCGCCTATGGCGTAGATGCCGGGTGCACTGGTCTGCAGTTGCTCGTCCACCTTGATGAAGCCCCGCGCGTCGACCTCTACCCCGGCCTCCTCCAGCCCTATGCCCGCCGTGTTGGGCCTGCGCCCCACCGAGACCAGTACCTTCTCGGCCGTGACCTCGGACCCGTCGGAGAGCTTGGCCGTCACGTGGTCGGCGGCGTACTCGGTGATCTCCTCCACCTTGGTGTTCAGCAAGACCTGGATGCCGCGCTTGCGATAGATCCCCTGGAACTGCTTGGCCAGGCGATTGTCCTCTTGCGGGAGCATCTGCGGCATCATCTCTACCATGGTTATCTGAGTCCCCAGCTCGGAGAAGAACGAGGCGAACTCACAGCCGATGGCGCCCGCGCCCACGATGAGCAGAGAGCCAGGGATGGTGTCCAACTCTAAGGCTGAAGTAGAGGTTAAGACTGTGGGCTGGGTGAAGTCGAACAGGGGCAGTTCGGCCGGCTCGGAACCGGTGGCGATGATGATCTTGTCGGCCTCCAGGGTGACGGTCTCGACGCCGGGTGCGCCGGACTCCACGACCACGCGGCGCTCGGCCGCCAGCCTGCCCGTGCCGCGGACCACCTTGACGCCCGCCTTCTTGAGCAGGACCTCCACACTCTCGCGTATCTGGGTGACCACCCGCCCCTTGCGGGCCATCATGGCGCCGAAGTCGGGCAGCACCTCACCGGTGACGGTGAAGCCGTAGTCCTGGCCCGCGCGAGCGCGCGCGAGCGCCTCGGAGCTGGCCAGTAGGGCCTTGGTGGGTATGCAGCCACGGTTGAGACAGGTGCCGCCTATGAGGTCTTTCTCCACCAGGGTGACCGACGCCCCCAGCTGGGCCGCCCGCAGGGCGGCCACATAGCCTCCGGGGCCGCTACCCAGTACCACTAGACGCACAGGGGCCGCGGCGCCGCCGGGGGCGCCCGCCACCGCCGCGCTGGAAGCCGCGCCGCTCATGGCTAGGCCCTGTTCCCGGTCAAGCCGGCCATCTCTAGGATCTCGGGCACTATGTCCTCTTTGCCTATGGCCATGATGTGCACGCCGTCGCAGAGCTTGTTCTCCCTGAGGAAGCGGATATGCCGCGCCGCTATCTCCATGCCCTTATGCATGGCGTCCTCTTTGGGCACGGCGGCCATCTCGCCCAGGAGCTCCTCGGGAACGAAGATGCCAGGAACGGCCCGGTTCATGTACTTGGCCATGCCCAGACCGGTGAGGACCACCAGACCGGCCATGATCTTGACCTCGGTGCCCGCCGTGATCTCACGGGCCCTCTCCATGAAGCGCTGGAAGTTGTCCATGTCGTAGACGGCCTGCGTCTGAAAGAAGTCGGCCCCTGCCTCCACCTTGCGCGCGAACTTGTAGAGTTGCGGCTCCAGCGGGTCGGACTCGGGGGTGACCACGGCGCCGACGAAGAAGTCGGTCTTGCCGTCGAGGTCGTTACCCTCCCAATCCTTGCCCTCGTTCATCTTCTTGCAGCACTGGATCAGGTGGACGGAGTCGAAGTCGAACACGCCCTTGGCCTGCTTGTGGTCGCCCACCACAGGATGGTCGCCGGTGAGGCAGAGCACGCTCTCGATGCCCAGAAAGGCCGCCGACAACAAGTCGGACTGCAGTCCCAGCCGGTTGCGGTCGCGACAGGTGGTCTGGAAGACGGGGTCACCGCCGCGGCGCACGATCTCGCCCGAGACCGCCAGCGAGCCCATGCGCATCACGGCGCTCTGGTTGTCGGTGACGTTGAGGCCGTCGACCTTGTCTTTGAGCAGGTCGATGTGATGGAGCATGGTGTGGACGTTGGTGCCTTTGGGCGGGCCTATCTCGCCCGACACCACGAAACTGCCTTTCTTGCAGGCTTCGCGATAGGTGCCCATCACTTCTCACTCCCCATCTTGATCTTGTGCCCCTCTTCGTCCTTCCGCTCCACCACCACGGCCGGGTGGCGGATGACGTTCCACTCCTTGGGCTCGTGGGTCGTGGTGCGCTTGTCCTCACGCCCTTCCTTCTTGAGCTGCTCGTGGATGAGTACCCAGGCGCAGTCCAGTTCGGGGTCCACCTCGCACTTGCCGTGGTTGGTGCCGCCACACGGGCCGTTGACCAGGCCCTTGGGGCAGCGGGTGATGGGGCAGATGGCCCCATAGTCGTCGATGACGCAGGCGCCGCAATGCGAACACTTCTCCAGGAAGTCCATGGACCGCTGGATGTTGCCCAGGAACAGGGGGTCGCAACCGGGCACCACGTGTTTGTCGGTGGCGGCGCGGCACGCCTGCGTGCCCGCGCCGCACGACAGTACCAGGAAGGCGTCTGCCTGCTCGATCTTCTCCTTGTTGGTCCGCAGTATGCGTTTGACATCCAGTTCGTGGCAGCCGGTGTGCACCACTTCGGTGAACACCACTTCTTTGCCCTCGGCTTCCAGGAGCGCCTTCATCTCGGCTACCTCCGGCTCGCCGCCAGTGCGGGTGGCAGTGGCGCACTCGCCGCAGCCCAGTATCACTATCTTGGTGTCGCCTTCGAGGTCTTCGAGCACCTCTGCGAACGGCTTCTTGGTCGAGATGATCATGGCTTCTTCTCCAGCTGCAGACGCGCCGCGCGCAGGGTGTTGCGCGCCAGCATCATGTTGGTCACAGCGCCCACACCGCCGGGCACCGGGGTGAGGGCCGCCGCTTTGGCCGACACCGCGGCGAAGTCCACGTCGCCGACGGTCTTGGCCTCGGCCTCGGTGAGGTCGGCGCCGCATACCTTGCAGGGCTGTTTCTTACCCCTGTTCAGCGCCCCGCACTTGGGACACACGACCACGCGGTTTATGCCCACATCCAGCACGACCGCTCCCTCTTTGACCAGGTCGGCCCCCACCAGATGCGGCACCCCCGCAGCCACGACCAGGTAGTCGGCCACCGTGGTGTGCTTGGCCAGGTTGCCCCGGTTCGAGGTGAACACGTGGGTGACCGTGGTGGTGGCGTTGCGGCCCAGCAACAACAGAGCCAGCGGCTTGCCCACCGTGTTGGAGTGCCCCACCACGCAGACCTCCGCGCCTTCGAGCGCGTCGGTCACGTCGCGGCCTTCGCCCCTGAGGTAGCGCTCCAGCAGCTCCATGCAGGCGGCCGGGGTCGCGGGTGGAAAGGTCGGCTCGCCCAGAGCCAGACGGCCCATGTTCGAGGGGTGGAAGCAGTCGACGTCCTTGGCGGGATCGATGGAGTTGATCACCACCGAGTCTGCCACCTGCGCGGGAAAGGGGCGCAGGGGCAGGATGCCCGACACTGCCGGGTCGGTGTTGAGGCTCTCTACCATCGCGACCACCTGAGCCTCAGTCGCGTCGGCGGGCAGGGTCTCGTTGCGATAGCCCAGACCCATCTCGCCGCAGAACTTCTCCACAGCGCCGCGGTACATGCCGGCGCCGAAATCCTCGCCCACCATGAGGGTGGCGATGCCGGGCTTCGCCCCGGCCGCCTTGAGGTCTTCGAGCTCCCGAGAGAGCTCGACGCGCAGCACCTCAGCTACTGCCTTGCCGTCGATGATCTTGGCTGCCACTCTCGCCTCCTAGAGCTTGCTGTAGGTCAAGGCCAGTACTATGTCGCGCATATGCGCGGTCTCCGACAGAGTCTCTTCGATCCGCGACCAGGCGTCGCGCTTGAAGCCCTCGTCCTCGATCCAAGCCAGATTGATCTTCACGTTCAAAGCCGCCGCCTGGGCGGCCGCGTCGGCCAGCAGCACGGCGACTCCCGCATCGGAGACGGCGTAGAGGTTGCCCTTCTCGGCCGCCGGCAGACTCAGCCTGGCCACTTCGACCACGGTGAGCGCTATCTTCAGAGGCACGGCGGCGGCGCCGTTGAGGGCGGCCTGCAGCACCGTTTTCCGCTCCGCCTTCTGCGCCGCGTCCTCTTGGGGCAGCTTCATGGCCGCCGCCACTGCGCCGTAGGCTTGGGCGTCCAAAGTGACCAGGTCCTCCAGCTGCGCGCGCAGCTGCGCGGCGCGCTCCTCCAACTCGGCCATCTCTTCTTGCACGTCGGCGTACTTGGCCTTGCCCAGGGTAAGGTGAGCGACCATGCTCACCAGAGCCGCGCCCAGCGCCCCCACCAGGGCCGCCACGCTACCGCCGCCCGGCTCGGGGGCGTCACTGGCGAGCTTCTCCAGATACGAGGCCAAGGACCAATCCACGTAGCCCCTCTCGGGGGTGCCCGGTCGTTCGCCCAATCCGCTCATTAGAACAACCCCACGATCTCGCCGTTGATAAGGTCGATGTTCTCCGCCGCCGGACGCGCGGGCAGGCCCGGCATGGTCATGATGGAACCGCATACGGGAATCACCATACCCGCCCCCGCCGACAACCGTATCTCACGCACCGTGAGCTTCCAGTTGCGCGGACGGCCGGCCTTGGTCTTGTCGTCGGAGAGCGACGACTGCGTCTTCGCCATGCAGACCGGCAGTGTGCCATATCCGAGCCGAGTGAAGCGCTCGATGGCCGCGCTGGCTTCGTAGTGATAGTCCACCCCGTCGGCTCCATAGATGTCGGTCGCGACCTTCTCTATCTTCTCGGGGATACTCATACCCAGTTCGTAGGCGTACTTGAGCACGGGCTTCTGCTTGACCTCGCAGAGCCTGACCACTTCTTCGGCCAATTCCAGTCCACCTTCGCCGCCCTTGGCCCAGACTTCGGAGAGCACCACCTTGGCGCCCAGTTCGGCGACCCGCTCGCGGAGCAGAGCGATCTCGGCCTCGGTATCGTCGGGGAACCGGTTGATGGCGACCACCACCGGCGGGCCGAAGGACTGCAGGTTCTCCAGATGCTTCTCCAGGTTCTGGACGCCGGCCGCGAGGGCCTTGAGATTCTCCTTCTTGAGGTCGGCGAGCGCCACGCCCCCGTGCATCTTGAGCGCGCGGATGGTGGCTACCAAAACCGCGCGTCGGGCTTCAGCCCGGCGTAGCGGCACTTGATGTCGTAGAACTTCTCGGCTCCCAGGTCGGCGCCGAAGCCGGCCTCGGTCACGCAGTAGTCGCCCAGCTTGAGCGCCATGCGGGTGGCCTGCACCGAGTTGCAGCCGTGCGCGATGTTGGCGAACGGGCCGCCGTGGATTATCGCCGGAGTGTTCTCGACGGTCTGCACCAGGTTAGGCATGAAGGCGTCTTTGAGCAGAGCGGCCATGGCTCCCGAGACCCTCAGGTCTTGAGCCGTGACCTTGCGTCCCCACAGAGTGGAGCCCACGATGATGCGGTCCAACCGGGCCTTGAGGTCCTCCAGGTCCGTCGCCAGACACAGAATGGCCATGACCTCCGAGGCCACGGTTATGTCGTAGCGGGTCTTACGCTCTACACCCTCGCCGCCCTGCGCGATGGTGATCTGCCGAAGCGCTCGGTCGTTCAGGTCGACCACGCGCGGCCAGGAGATATCGTTGGGATTGATCTTCAGATCGTTGCCCTGGAACAGATGGTTGTCGAGCACGGCGGAGCATAGATTGTGCGCGGTGCTTATGGCGTGAATATCGCCGGTGAAGTGCAGGTTGATGTCTTCCATAGGTATGACCTGCGCATGGCCACCACCGGCGGCGCCGCCTTTGACCCCGAAGCACGGGCCCAGTGAGGGCTCGCGCAGGGTAGCGATGGCCTTCTTGCCGAGCTTGTTCAGTGCCATGGAGAGACCGACGTTGGTGGTGGTCTTGCCTTCGCCCGCCGGCGTGGGGGTGATCGCGGTGCACAACACGAGCTTGCCATCCGGCTTGTCCTTGAAGCGCTCAAGCACGTCCGTGTGGAGCTTGGCCTTGTAGCGGCCGTAGGGGTCGATGTAGTCGCTCTCCAGCCCAAGGCCGGCGGCCACCTCCAGGATCGGTAGGGGGCTCGCTTCGCGCGCTATCTCGATGTCACTCTTCATGATCCCCTCGATGAGTTGCGTTCCAGTGACTTTGATTCTATAGTTATATAGTTAAATTTGCAAGAACTAGGGAAGGACCCTCGGCAAGTGGCAGAACCGCAGGAAAAGAGGACCGTAAGTCGCACCGCGCGCCCCCCGGCGGCGGTAGCCCGCGCCCAGGATCCCGGCGACTTCGAACCGGCCTACCTGCGTATCGCGCGCGCCCTCTCCGACGAGATAGCGGCGGGTGAATACCGCGCCGGGGACCAGTTGCCCACAGAGCCCCAACTCCGAGCCCGCTACGGCGTGAGTCCGGTCACTGTCCGGCGCGCTATCAACATACTGCTGGACCGGGGCTTGGTCACGACCACGCAGGGCAAGGGCACCTTCGTCCGCTCCATGGACATGGGCGAGGCCATCTTCCGTCTTCAGGAGATCACCGAGATCTGGGCCGATGACGACTCCGTGGAGGTACAGCTGCTCGAGGCCCGCATCGTGCTGGCCGACGAGCAGGTCGCGCAGATGCTCGAGCTCGCCCCGGACGCCCTGGTGGTGCTTCTGCGCCGCGTGATCCGACGCAAGAGCGTACCTCTCATATATCAGGTCGAGTACGTGACCTACGACGAACACCGTCCTCTGGTGGAGGCCCAACTACAGGTCACCTCCCTGGAGGGACTGCTGCGCTCCCCTCAGGCAGAAGGCGTGCTGAGCGGCCGGCTGACCATCCAAGCCGTCGGCCTAGGCGCCGAAGCTGCCGCCGCCCTTCAGCCTGCCCCTCGAAGCGCCGGCCTTCGGTCTCGAGGGTCTATTTCTTGACTACGACGGGCGCCCCATAAGTTGGGGGCGCTTCTTCTGCCGCGCCGACCAGTTCCGTCTGACCACCAACGTGGGGGTCAGGCCCCGACCCGCGGAGGAGTGAAGGTGAACGACCTGCAGGCCATCAGAACGGCGGTCACCGACCTTGACGAAAAACGGGTCCTCTCTCTGGTGCAAGGGGCTCTGGACGCGGGAGAGGACTCCGCGGACATAGTCCACGCCGTACAAGACGGTCTGCGCACCGTGGGCGAGCGCTACGAGCGCAAAGAGATCTACCTGGCGGGCCTGATAATGGCAGGCGAGATCTTCCGTGGAGCCATGGAGCTCGCTCAACCCGGGCTGGAGGACGAGCTCTCCGGCAACGCCTACGGCAGAGTGCTGCTCGGCACCGTCGCCGGTGACATACACGACATCGGCAAGAACATGGCCGCGCTGGCCTTCCGCATGCTCGGCTTCACGGTCGAGGACCTGGGCGTGAACGTGTCGCCCGAGACCTTCTTAGAGGCGGCCCGACGGTTCAAGCCCGACATCGTGGGCATGTCGGGGCTGCTGGTGGTGGCGTTCGATGCCATGCAGCGCACCGTCACCCTCTTCAGAGAGCACGCCGACGAACTGACCGTGACCCCCCTCTTCGTCATCGGAGGGGGCACGATCAGCGAACAGGTGGCGCGCTACGTAGGCGCCGACCTGTGGACCGACGACGCCATGGAGGGTGCGCGGCGCTGCCAAGAGGCTCTGGAGAGGAAGGAAGGTTAGGATGAACACAGCGTCTGCCCCCTTTGTGATCGCGGACGACGCCCGGCCGGTGATGCTGTTCATCGACGGCCACCATCTGGAGGCCGACGCTCACATGACCGTACTCGAGGCGGCCACAGCGCACGGCATCTACATCCCCACCCTTTGTCACGATCCCCGACTCACTCCCGCGGCGCGCTGCGGACTCTGCATAGTGGAGCTCGCCGGAGAAGAGATCGTGAAAGCATGCGAGACCCCAGTGAGCGAGGGCTTGGAGGTCATCACCCTAAATCCTCGGATCGCGGAGAGCCGCCGGCAGCGGTTGAACGAACTGCTCTCCAACCACAACGCCTACTGCGAACCCCCTTGCCACTATGCCTGTCCGGCGGGAATCGACATTCCCGCCTACCTCAACGCCATCGCACAAGGCGATGATGCTGAGGCCGTCAGGATCATAAAGGAACGTCTACCCCTGCCGCGCATCATAGGCCGGGTCTGTCCCCGACCTTGTGAGAGCGCCTGCCGACGTGTCCAGGTGGATGGACAGCCCGTGGCCATCTGCCATCTGAAGCGTTTCGCGGCCGATCAGGTGGACGCCTACGGCCAGGGGACAGATTCGAGATAGAACAGACAGAGAAGGGTCCGTCTACGGACAAGAAGGGTCGCAGTGGTCGGCGGCGGACCTTCGGGCCTCACGGCCGCCTACTACCTGGCCAAGGCCGGCCATCACGTCACCATCTTCGAAGGCAGCGACCAGCCCGGAGGGATGGTGTTGAACGGCATCCCCCCGTACAGGCTTCCGCGCGCAGGCCATCGCCGCCGACATAGCCGATATCCTTCGATCTGGGAGTGGACCTGCAGCTCGGCAGCCGCCTGGGCGAGGACTTCACCATCGACGATCTTGAAGCCCAGGGCTATGCGGCGACGTTTCTGGCATCGGCGCCCAATGCGGCTCAACGGGGGGCATCCCCGGCGCCCAAGAGGGCGAAGGAGCCTACTCCGCGGTGGAGTTCCTGCGCGATAGCAACGCCGGCACTTGGCAGAAACCCCTCGGCAGGACGCTGGTGGTAGGCGGAGGTTTCACTGCTATCGACGCCGCCCGGTCGGCCCTGCGCATGGGAGCCGCCGAGGTCACGGTGGTCTATCGCCGCACGCGCGAAGAGATGCCCGCCACGCGCGGACGAGGTGAAGGAGGCCGAAGAACGAAGGCGTGAACATACGTCTGCTGACGTCTCCGATCAGCGGCCGTCCGCGACGAACGGGATACTGACTGGACTCACCTGTCAGCAGCATGCGAGCTGGGCGAGCCGGACAGCAGCGGGCGTCGGCGACCGGACCCCGTCCCCGGTTCTGAGTTCACCATAGCCGCCGATTCGCTGATCCTTGCCGTCGGACAGGAGGTGGACGGAGCTGACCTGGAGGACGTCTGCGAACTCACTCCCGATCGGCACCGTAGCCGCCGACAAACTCACGCTACTGACGAGCCGAGGCGGCGTCTTTGCCGGGGGAGACTGCGAGACCGGACCCGCCACCGTGGTCGAGGCCATAGCCGCCGGCCGACGGGCGGCGGTAGCCATCGACGCGTACATATCCGGGCAGGATCCCGAGAGCGCGTGCGCGGCGCCCGGGGCCCGCTTGGAGAGACACAGACCGACCTTCTTCGACATCGGCGCGAAGCCGCTCTCCGAGGAGCGCAGGAGCCCCGTCCCTGTCCTTCCGCTCGCACAGCGAGGCGTCTTTCGACGAGGTCGAATCCGGCGTTCGACGAGGCCACGGCACGAAGAGAGGCCGCTCGCTGCCTGCAATGCTTCTGTCACGAAGCATCGGCCTGCGACCTCCAGCGCCTGGCCATGCGCTACGGAGCTGGGACTACCGAGTTCAAAGGAGAGGCCGGTGAGTTCGATTTGTTCGACGGCTCGCCGACACTCCAACTCGACCGTAAGCGCTGCATCCAGTGCCACACCTGCGTGCGGGTCTGTGACGAGTTGGAGCGCTACAGCGTCTACCAGGTGGACGAGAGCGGCTACCCAAGACTCAAGGGCGACGACTACCGGTCTTCGGGCTGCGTGTCGTGCGGGCAGTGCGTGGACGCCTGCCCCACCGGCGCCTTGGTGAACGCTCAACTCAAGGACGTACCACGAGTGGCAGATCAAGCGCGTTCGCACCACCTGTCCCGTTCTGCGGGACAGGCTGCAGCTTCGACCTCAACGTGGTGGACGGACAGAGTGGTCGGGAGTCACCACCGCACAAGGACGCACCGGTCAACGGACACGCGCTCTGCGTCAAGGGCCGCTTTCACACCGACATGATCCACCACCCCGACCGACTGACCACTCCGCTCATCCGAAGGAACGGGAGCCCTGCAAGAGGCCACCTGGGAAGAGGCTCTGAGCCTGGTGGCCGCATCGCTTCGACGAGACGCGAGACCAGCTACGGCACCGAGGCCTTCGGGGCGCTCAGCTCGGCGCGCTGCACCAACGAAGACAACTGGCTGATGCAGAAGTTCGTGACGGGTGGTGATGCGCACCAACAACCTGGACCACTGCGCGCGAACCTGTCACGCCCCCACGGTGGCCGGTCTGGCCAACTCCTTCGGAAGCGCCGCCATGACCAACTCCTTGGATGAGGTGGAGTTCTACGACGTGCTGTTCATCATCGGATCGAACACCACGGAAGCTCACCCGGTGATCGGCGGCAAGATGAAGCGCGCGGCCCGGCGAGGGGCCGACATCATCGTGGTCGACCCGCGCCACATCGAGCTCGTGGACTACGCGGAACTCTGGCTGCGAGCTCATCCCCGGCACCGATGCCGCCCTGGTGAACGGCATGATCAACATCATCATCAACGAGGGCTGGGCGGACTGGGAGTTCATCGACCAAACGCTGCGAGGGCTACGATGACCTGTGGGAAGTGGTGCAGAAGTACACGCCCGACGTCGTGAGCGAGATCACCGGAGTACCCGAGGACAAGATCAGGGCCGCCGCCGAGCTCTACGCGCACACCGAGCGGGCAGGCATCTTCTACACGCTGGGCATCACGGAGCACACCACCGGCACAGCCAACGTCATCAACCTGGCCAACCTGGCCATGGTCGCCGGACATGTTGGCGTACCGCACGCCGGGGTCAACCCTCTACGCGGCCAGAACAACGTGCAGGGATCATGCGACATGGGCGCTCTGCCCAACGTCTTTTCCGACTACCGCTCGGTCACCAGACCCGAGCACGCCGCAGTGTTCGAGCAGGCTGGGACGTCGAGCACTGAGCCGCGAACTGGGGCTGCGTACTCCGGAGATGCTCGACGCCGCGGTCGCCGGCGAGCTCAAATCCATGTACGTGATGGGCGAGGACCCGGTGCTCACGGACGCCGACACCAACTACGTCCGCAAGGCCATAGCCAATCTGGACTTCTCGGTGGTGCAGGACCTATTCCTGACCGAGACGGCCAAGTATGCCGACGTGGTGCTCCCGGCGGCGTGCTACGCCGAGAAGGACGGCACCTTCACCAGCACCGAGCGGCGGGTGCAGCGCGTGCGCAAAGCAGTCGAGCCGCCTGGGCAGGCCAGAGCCGACTGGGAGATCATCGCCGACCTGTCGACGCGCATGGGCTACCCCATGTCATACGATTCAGCGGCCGACATCTTCGAGGAGATACGCACCCTGACCCCCACCTACGCCGGCATGACCTACGACCGGGTCGAGGCCTGCGGACTGCAGTGGCCGTGTCCCGACCTGGACCATCCCGGGACGCCCTACCTGCACGAGGACGTGTTCCCACGCGGGCGCGGGAAGCTCATGGGTGTCGAGTACGAAGCGCCCGGCGGAGCTCACCAACGACGCCTACCCGTTGCTGCTCACCACAGGCCGGATGCTCTACCAGTACAACGTCTCCACCCGGAATTCAGCCGTCCTGGAATCGTTCGCCCCTCAGGAGCAAGACCGAGATCAATCCAACGGATGCTGCCGCCGCGGGAGTGGCCGAAGGAGAGGCCATGCGGGTCACATCCAGACGCGGTTCGGTGGTCACAAGAGTCAAAGATCACCGATCGCGTGCCCAGCGGGGTGCTCTTCATGACCTTCCACTACTGGGAGACGGCCGTGAACGAACTCACCAACTCCGCTTTCGACCCAGTGTCCAAGACGGCAGAGTTCAAGGTCTGCGCCGTGAAGATCGAGAGAGCTTGCAGTCACCCCCACCCGCGGCGCTGCCAAGAGGCTCTCGAAAGCAGACGCTAGGCGCTCCGGCTACTTCTTGCTCTCGCGGACGTCCAGGATCTCGATCACAAAGGGCTTGATGGCCTCGATCAGTTTGTCCTTGGGGAGACCCTGCACCTTGAACGTCACAGCGTCCTCAGAGGGATGGATGCCGAAGGACATGAACTGGCCACCGGCAGCCGCCACCGCCCCCGCCAGCTTGGCAAGTCCGCCTTTGACGAAAGGCATCTTGGCCATGACCCGCACGCCCGGACGCCGGGCGCCGAACAGCTCCATCAGGATGCTGAAGAGGTGAGACTCGGTGATCATGCCCACCAGTTGGTCGCCCCTCATCACCGGCAGACCGCTGATGGCGTTGTCGGCCAGGATGCGGCCGGCCTCCTCTAGGGGAGTGTCCTCGGTCACGGTGATGACCTTCTTGGTCATGACCGTCTCGACCTTGATCTTGTCGAGCAGGTAGTCGATCTCCCACACGGTGAGCGAAGTCGCCGGGGAAGGCGAGACCCTGAACAGGTCGACCAGAGAGACGATGCCTACCAGCTTGCCGTCGGCGCTCAAGACAGGCAGCTGACGGATCTTGGAACCCTGCATCACCTTGAGTGCGTCGGGCACCGAGGCGTCAGGGGTGGTGGTGATGGGATAGTTGGACATCCGGTCGCGAACTAGCATAGAGACCTCCTAATGGTTCAGACTTTGCGCATCTGCCGGCTACGATCCATAGCCGCTGCCACCGCTTCGCGGAAGGCCAGACGCAATTTGCGTTCCTCGAGAAACTCCAGGGTCTCGGGGGTCACCTCTCCTGCCCGGACGAGCTGCCGCTTCAGCTCCGCTCCTGAGTCGGCACGTTCCGCCAGCCGGCCCGCCGTCTCCAAAGCCGCCTGACGCACCACCCTGCGAGCGTCGACCCGACTCATGCCGGCCATCACGGCCCCGTCCTCCAGACCCTCCACCGCCAAGGCCAAGAACGCCGGACTGGAGCCTGAGACCGCGGTCACCACGTCGAACAGCTCCTCTGATATGACTTCCACCAATCCGAGCTGTCGAAACAGCGCCAGCACCTCCTCGACCTCGGCCGGAGCCACCGCGGGCTCCACCGCCACGGCCACCGCGCCCGCTCCCAAGGCGACCGCGAGGTTGGGCATCACCCTGAGCAGCGCGGGGCCCGGGCCCAGCGCGTCCCGCAGCCAGGCCAACGTCAGGCCGGCCATGGCCGAGACGACAGTCTGTTCGGGGCGCGCCACACTCCCGAGACTGGTGAGGACCTCTTTGGCGTCCTTGGGTTTGACTACCACAAGGATTACGTCCGCCGCGGCCACCAACTCCTCAAGGGAAGAAACGGCGGAAAGTGATGGGCCGGCCGGCTCCGGTGACTTCGCGGAAGCTTGGCCGTCCTCGAGCAGTCTTTCGACTGCCAGCTCGAACTTGTCCCATATTACCAGACGGGAAGTGCCCCCCCGAAGCCACCCCTTGACCAAGGCGGCCCCCATGTTGCCCACCCCGATGACCCCGATGGTCTTCACAGCGGCGAACTCCCCTCGTAGATAGCGTTACCGATGACAACCGCGTTCGCCATGGCCCCCATCTCCCCTGCCTGCTCGGGCGTGTTGATGCCGCCCCCGTACCACAGCAGGGTGCTGTCGAGGACCTCGCTCACGGCCGCCACTACGTCGGGTGAGCCGTAGGTGCCGCTGTACTCCAGATAGAAGATGGGCAGGCGGAACAGATCCTGGGCCAGATGCGCGAAGGCCACCACGTCGTCGGCGTCAAGGTCGACTCGGGCGTTCGCCAACCGCGCCGCGGTGGCGTCGGGGTTGAGGATGCAATAGCCCTCGCCGAACACCCTGCGCCCTCTGATGAAGTGCCCGAAGTCCTTGAGGGCCTCCTGCTGCCGTCCGACTATCCACTCGGTGTCGCGGGAGTTGAGCACCAGGGGCACGAAGTAGAGGTCGAACCCCGGACACAAAGCCGCGGCATCCGAGACCTCCAAGGCCGTGGGCAACGGGTAGCGCCGCAGCCGCTTGAGCAGTGCCTCCACCTCCTCTGCGCCGTAGCCACCGCTGCCACCCACGATGGCGGCGTCAACGGGCCAAGAGCAGACCTCGGCCAGCCTCTCGTCGGACAGCGGCCGCGCAGGGTCGAACTTGAGGATGTTCCGCCACTCACGTAAAAGGTGCATTGCTTTCAACCGCCTTTCGTAGAAGCCCGGGCAGCATGCGTAGGGCCGCCCGGCCCGGGGCCGTCAGCCCGCGCCCGCTTGGCCGCGAACCAAGTCATCACAGCCCAGAAGCCCAGGATAGCCACCGTCGAGCAGATGGCGACCACCCTCATCATCTCCGGACCCACCCGTTCGGGCAAGCGGGGAAACTGGAGAGCCACGTAGTCGGTAAGGTCGTTGGCGACCAGATAGAGGGAGGCGATCACCACGGGCCACAGGCGGTAGCGCAGAAAGTGCATCAGTATCAGTGCCTCTACTATTAGTATCAAGTGAGTCACCGTCATGCTCACTCCTTCGAGGGTGTACGGACCTCCTCGGGAGAATTCCACGGACCAGGACACCACCGTCCACAGGCCGTACTTGAGGCAGGTACCCACCGCGAGCAGCCCCAACCATTCCCATCGGCGCCCGTAGTGGTACGCCAGAAGGGCGAGGCCCGCGAACATGGCCGCCAACGGGCAGTCGGGCACGAAGATCCAGTAGTACCAGGGGGAGGCCAGGATGGTGGCGCCATACCAGTAGGTGTAACCCGCGATAGCGCCGCCCAGGTCGGCCAGAGCCACCACCCAGACGGCGGGACTCATTACCACCCAGCGTGCAAACCGTGCCACCCGCGTCCCGCTCACTCTTCCCCTTTGCCCGTATGTTGACCGGACCGATTAGCTACTATACCCAGTACCATGCGCAGCGATCGCCTCACCCGCTACCCCGCACCCGAGGAGGGCGTCAACTCCATGTGGCATTGGCGCCGCAGGGTCCCGCTGTGGCAGGTGGTCCGCAACTTCGTGGTGGTCTACAGTTGCCGCTACTGCGCCAGCTTTCGCGTCAAGAACTGCCTCTACCGCGCGATAGGCATCAAGGTGGGTGCGAAGGTGGCGGCAGGCATGGGCGTCACCATGGACGTCTTCTTTCCCCGGCTGCTCAGCATCGGCGACAACACCATCCTCGGCTACAACACCGTGCTGCTGGCCCATGAGTTCCTTGTGAGCGAGCTCCGCACCGGCCCCGTGGAGATAGGCAGGGACGTCATGATAGGCGCCAACTGCACCATACTGCCGGGAGTGCGCATAGGCGACGGGGCCACCGTCTCGGCGTGCAGCCTGGTGAACACCGACGTGCCCGCGGGAGCGCTGGTGGGCGGCGTGCCGGCCCGCGTGCTCGAAAGCGGCGACTGACCGCGCGCTACGGGCGCCATGGCGCGGCGCCCACCGCCCAGCGCCCGTGGACCCTCGACATCTGCATGCCCTGTCGAAAAGGCATGTGCAGAACACCGCGCTTTCTCTGCACGTCCCTCCGTACGCCGCAATGCAAGTTCCCCTGTACAGAGAAGGCGCAGTACTTTTCACATAGAATTCGGGAGCACATATACAGTCTCGGTGGTCCCGACCGACCACCCCGCGCCACCTGGCCACGCCACCCCGCGGCCTCGCGACAACCGGCGCAGCGCGGCGCGCCTACTTCTTGGCCACCCCGTAGTGTTGGTTCACGACCAGATACGAGAAGTCCTCGCGGTCGCGGATCACCCGCAGGTTGCCGTCGGTCTGCACCAGTAGCTCCGCGGGACGCAGCCGCGCGTTGTAGTTGGACGACATCGCGAAGCCGTAGGCACCGGCGTCCAGCACGGCCAAGGTGTCGTCCAGCGAGACATCGGGCAGCGGGCGCCTCTCGGCTATGAGATCGCCGCTCTCGCAGATGTTGCCGCACACGCTCACCTCTACCAGGTCGCGGCTCTCGACGTTGTTGCAGACCAAGACCTCGTGGTAGGCGCCGTACAGCTCGGGCCTGATGAGCACGTTGAAGCCCAGATCGGTGCCGACGAAGACCGTGCCGAAGTTCTCTTTGATGGAGTGCACGGTGCCCAAGAGAGTGGCGCTTTCAGCCACCGGATAGCGGCCCGGCTCGATGAGGAACTTCACCTTCTTGTTATCAGTGCGATCTTCCCACTCCGAGAGAACGGCCTCGAACTCCTTGGCGAACTCCCCCATGGGGAACCGCTCCTCGGTGGTGTGGCGGTAGGGCACGCCCAGACCGCCTCCGAAGTCGATGATGCGCAGATGGTCGAAGCTCTCGGCGATCTCCAGCAGACGCTCGATGGCGGCCAGGTAGTTGTGCGGCGATAGGAACAGCGAGCCGATGTGCATGTTGATGCCCACTATGTTCAGCCCGAACTTCGCCGCGGCGCGCTTGAGCTCCGGCAGCTGCTCCTGCGGTGTACCGAACTTCACGCGCCCGGCGGTGATGACCTTGGCGCTGTGGCCGTCGCCGATGTTAGGGTTGATGCGCACCATCACGTCGCCTCCGGGCTTTAGCTGGCCGAAGTACTCCAGTTGCGAGATGGAGTCGACGCTCATGAGGATCCCGCGGTCGATGGCGTACTGCATCTCGGCCTTGGAGACGTTGTTGCATATGAACAAGATCTCATCTGACTTGTAGCCGGCCTCGATGGCCAAGAAGATCTCGCCGGGAGACATGGTGTCCACCCGAAGACCCTCGCTACGGACTATCTCCAACAGGGCCACATTGCCGTTGGACTTCATGGAGTAGTTGACGGCGAAGTTGGGGCGCTTGAGCAGGGTCTTGAGTTCGCGGCAGCGTGCGCGCAGCACGTCCTCTTCGTAGACGTAGAGCGGTGTGCCGTACTCCTTCGCCAGATCACCGGCAAAGTGGTCCCCGAAGTAAAGCCGGTTGTCCTTGATGCGCACTTGCTACCCCCTTCTCGATGTCCGGCTTCAATGATACTTCGCGCGCCGCCGAGTGACGACACCTTGCCGGTCAAGAGGGGGCGACCCGCGGTTTGGGCGACGCGCGAGCGCCGGGCGTGGGGCCGCGGGGCGCGAGCGCGGGACGCCCATGCGCGGCATCTACCGCCCGGCGATCTCGCCGATCTTGACAGCCGCTTCTTTCAGGACCTCGCCTATGGCCTTGAGCCTTGCTGGGTCGCCCGCGCTTTCGCGCACCGCTCCCTTGACCGCGTGAAAGGCCTCGTGGATGTCGCTGAGGGTCTCCCCCGACTCTCCTGCCTGGCCACCGCCCCACTGAGCCCGCCACCGCTCGCGATGTGAGTCGGCCCGGTCTTTGTGCTCATCCAGGTAGGCCGCACCTGCCTCGGATATGGCGTAGACCTTCTTGCCCTCTTCGGTGGTCGAGGTCACCAGGTCCTGATCTTCCAGGGCCTGCAGGGTGGGGTAGATCGCGCCCGGGCTGGGGCTGTAGAGCCCTCCGGACAGCCCTTCCATGGCTCGGATTATGTCGTAGCCATGCCTCGGCTTCTCACTCAGCATGCCGAGGATGGCAAACCTTATGCCGCCGCGCGCTACGAAGCGCGGCGCCGCTTCGGACATTGGCCCTCGTACGTGCATGCCGCCTTGCCGGGGCATGCCTCGGGACCCGGACATACCCCGGCCGCGGGGATGCTCGCAGCCGCGCCCGCCTCCGTGTTCGTGCTCATCCATCTTGCTTCTCCTTCTGCTTGAGAGCGCGCGCCCTCTCCGGGGCCGTGCTCGTGATGTCCATGCGCGTGGCCGCCGCCGTGGCCGTGATGCCCGTGGCCGCCGTGGTCACCGCCCTGTCTTGACTCACCGTGTTTCACTTTGAAGTCCTCCGACTCCTCTTGTTACGATATATCGCGATATATCTTATCCGATGTCGCGGAGATGTCAAGGGCGCCCACAAGAACCGGCTGACCCCGCGGGAAGACCGGAGCTCAGGCCAAGAGAAAGGCGCCCGCCGCTAGGCGGGCGCCCAGGAAGCGCGCTAGATAAGTAAGCGTTGCCGCTACTTCTTGCGGAACCCCCAGAAGGCCATGTAGCCGCCGAACCAGAAGGCGCCCACATAGATAGCCGCGTTGGACAGCACGTGCAGGCAGTTGAGGAGCTGATAGCGATCGTAGAAATAGTCGCCGGCGGTGGTCTGTATGTAGTACTGACCCGGCAGGAGATAGAGCAAGATCTCGCCGAGCACGCCCATAACCAGGAGCGCTAGCCCGATCCAGCCGCTCATGTTTGACTTCAAGCAGGACGCCGCCTTGGCCGCGAATCCAGGCTTCTGACCGGCCTGCGATGTCCCAGCGTTCTCGCCATCCACTCCGGGCACTTCCATACTCTTTCCCCTCTCATTCCAGCCGCTATAGTACTGTCTCAGACTACGCCATCGAAACAGCCGACGCCACAGCACTTGACCTGAGCGGTCGGATGCGCCAATCTGCAAAGGGTAGTACTACGCGGAGGCCGCCAGGGAGGGAGTGCAAGTGCGCATAGCCGTCGTGTCGCCCTATTCCTGGACCGTGCCGGGCGGAGTCAACAACATCATCGCCAGTATGGTCAGCCACCTGGAGAAGCAGGGTCACGAAGTCTGGATCATCGGTCCCGCCGGCACCGTCGGCACGCGAGACAAGAACCTCCCGCCCAACTTCATAGTCGCGGGTCGCACCATTCCGGTGCCGTCCAACGGCTCCATCGCACATGCGAACGTGTACCCCTTCATGCTGAACCGCATGTCGCGCATCTTGAACAGCCACGATTTCGACGTCGTCCACGCCTTTGAGCCCATGACCCCCACGGTCGCGGCCTCGGCGCTGCTGGTCTCCAAGATCCCGGTGGTCGGCACTTTCTGCGCGGCCGGAGACGCCACGCGCTACTACCGACGCTGGAAGCCGCTGGCCGACCGCATAATGCCCTGTATGACCGTGAGGACCGCAGTGTCGGAGGCCGCCCGCGACTGCGTGCATCCGCACTACCCGGGCGAATACCGCATCACCCCGTGTGGCATAGATATCGAGCCGTACGCCAAGGCCCGCAGCGTCAAGAAGGTCAAGGGGCGCATCCTATTCTTGGGGCGGCCCGAGCCGCGCAAGGGCCTCACCGTCCTGGTCGAAGCGTTCGGCGAACTCCGCAAGCGTGTGCCGGGAGTCTCACTGACGCTGGTGGGCACCAGCGAGGAGCAGCTCCGCGCCCTGTATCCGCGCAACGCCGCCGAGACAGACGAGAAGCTCAAGGGCATAAAAGCCTTGGGCAGCCTCAAAGAAGAGGCCAAGATCGAGCAGATGGGTAAGGCCGAGGTCATGTGCGCCCCCTCTCTGGGCGGCGAGAGCTTCGGCATAGTGCTCACCGAGGCCATGGCCGCCGGTCTGCCGGTGGTAGCCTCCGACATCCGCGGATATCGCGCCGTCTTGGGCGAGGGCACCAACGGGGTATTGGTCCCGCCGGGAGACGCCAAGGCGCTGGAAAACGCCCTCTATTCCACTCTGGTCAATCCGGCCCTCAGGCAGCGACTTTCCGAGGACGGCGTTAGACGTGCCAAGCGCTATTCCTGGGAGAACGTCCTCAGCCAGATAGAGGACGCCTACGCCGACGCGATCCGTCTGGGCCCGCAAGAGGTCCCAGGGCCCAGGGTGCCGGTGGTCAGACAGGCAGTTCACTTCGTCCACTTGATGAGCATCAACACCAAGAACAAGAAGCCTCGCCCCGTCCGAGGCCACGCGGCAGGCTGACCCAGCGCCGGTGTCCACCAAAGACCCGGCTACTCCCGCCTCGACGCCACCCGGCACCGCCGCGGACGCGGTCCGTCTCAAGAGAGCCGTCGTCTTCGACCTCTTTCATACCCTCACCTCGGTGGAATCCACCTGGGGGGGCAGCGTGCCCATGACCTGCGAGATGCTGGGCGTGAGCCACAAGGACTGGGACGAGCAGCTTCTGGTTCACTCGCGCGACCGGCTGGCCGGCGTCAAGACGGACCCCTTGGCCATCATACGAGACATGGCTCATGCGATAGACCCCGCCATCCCCGAAGAGCGCATCCGCGCAGCTACCGAGAACCGCATAGCCCGCCACGCGGCCGCTCTGCGGGACATCCCCAAGGACAACCTCGCGGTGCTTGAGCGACTCAGGGGACAGGGCAAGCTGCTGGCGCTTCTCAGCAACGCCGACGTCATGGAGATGGCCTCCTGGGATGCGACCGAAGCCTCTCGCCTATTCGACGTCACGGTGTTCTCGTGCGCGGCGGGCTTGGTCAAGCCCGAGCCAGGCATCTACGAGCTGTGCCTGCGCGAGCTTGGCGTCACGGCGGCCGAAGCGATGTTTGTGGGCGACGGTGGCTCCGACGAACTCCAAGGCGCCCGGGACGCAGGCATCAGCACTGTGATGGTCACAGGGGTGATCAAAGCGTTCTGGCCGGACAGGGTGACCGCTCGCCTGCATCAGTCCGACTATGTCATAGAGCGGTTGAGCGAGCTACTGGACTGAGCATCCCCCGCCGGTGACGCAGGCCGCGCGGACAAAGGCATCTTCAAGGGTAGGCTCCACCTGCTCTACCGTGGCCCCTTTGATGCCCGCCGCCTCCAGGGCACGCATCACCTGCCGCGGGTCCACGCCGGGCCGTTGGATCCGAGCTCGGTTGCCCAAGAGCGACGCCCCGAACGCCTCTTTCAAGATCTTGTGCGCTTCCTCCAACCTGTCGGTAGCGATCGAGAGCACAGGCCCTGGGAAGGCCTGCACCATCTGCCGAGGCGAGCCCTCGAAATGTAGACGGCCCGCGAGCATAAGACACAGCCTGTCGCAGACCTGCACCTCTTCTAGATGGTGAGTGGTCAGTATGACGGTGGTCTTCTGCGCCACCAACCCGCCCAGAAAAGCCCAGAACTCGCGGCGGCTCGTGGTATCCATGCCGCTGGTGGGCTCGTCCAAGATGAGCAGCTTGGGTTGATGCAGCAGCGCGACCGCCAGGGAGCAGCGGCGCTGCACTCCGGTCGGCCGCGAGCTCAACAAGTGTTTGAGGTCGTCCTGCAACTGGAAGCGGCCCGCTTCGGCCTTGATCCGCTCCTCCAGCGCATGAGACCGTAGTCCGTACATCCGCCCGAAGAAGTGTAGGTTCTGCTCCACGGTGAGATCTAGATACAGCGAGCGCAGTTGGGAGACGTAGCCCACCGCTCGCCGCAGGGCCGCGCCCTGCTTCTGACTGTCCAAGCCGAGCACCGCCGACGAGCCGGCGTCCGGCGTGATGAGGCCCAGCAGAATCCGCAGAGTGGTTGTCTTTCCGGCGCCGTTGGGCCCCAGAAAGCCGTACACCTCGCCGGCGTTCACCGCCAGGTCAAGGCCGTCCACCACCTTTCGCCCACTCAGGATCTTGGTCAGACCCTGAGTCTCGATTACCAGGGCGGGATTCACAGGACCAACTCTGGGAGGCCGGTCAGATCGGCCAGGATCGCGAAGGGCCGGTACGCAGCCAAGGCGTCCCGTGACGTCACTCCAGAGAGAACGCCCACAAACGGCACACCCGCCGCCCGCGCCGTCTCTGCGTCAACAACGCTGTCGCCGATGTAGAGTACATCGCCTGGGATCCTACCCAGTCTTGCGAGTGCGGCGTTCAGACTGGTCGGATCTGGCTTGTGCGCGGTCACATCTTCGCCACCGACGATCACCGTGAACGCGTCAGAAAGTCCTTCGCGAGCGAGCACAGCTTCTATCCGCCGTCGGTACTTGGTGGACACTATGCCGAGGCTCAACCCAGCGGACAACAGGGTCTTCACGGTCGGTTTCACTGAGTCGAAGAGGTGGATCCCCTCAAGCATAACCAGGTCACCGCGCTCTACGAAATGCCGTTCGAACTCGGTGTACCGCCTGCCGTCTCGGTCACCGGACAGCTCCCGGTAGGTCTCGGGCAGGGAGACGCCTATCATGCCTCGGATCAAGTCGGGGTCACCCGCAGGAAGACCCAGGCTTCCGAGCGCATAGTTCACGCATTCGATCACTCCCCCGGACGAGTCCGCCAACGTGTAGTCGAAATCGAAGACGACAGAACGGAAATGTCTGCCTTTGCGCACTCTCTCGCTCACTACAGGTCCCCTCGCCTCTCGGTCAGGATAAAGGCGTCCTCGAAGGTCAGCTCACTCTTGGCCAGCGGACTACGCGCGTAGTCGTCGCCAACGGTGGCCGCCAGCAGGCTGCGCCCGTCCTTCTCGGACTCGGCCAGCACCGTCAGCCCCTCCGGGCGTAGGTACACCCGAGGCTCGTGCTCAACTCCCGCCAGGCGGGCCCGCACGTCGGTGCGATCGTCGGGCACGGTCTGCACCCAGGCCGCCCACCCCGCGCTCCCGGCCATGACCTGTGCCACGGAGGTCTCCACCAAACGCCCCTCGGCCATCGCCGCCAACCGCGACGCGTAGACCGACTCTTCCAGATAGCAGCTGGTGAACACGGTGGCGGTCCCCTCGGCCACCACGTGCATGACTATGTCCCATAAGCCCTGCTTGGAGACAGGGTCGACGCCCACGGTAGGCTCGTCCAAGAGCAATAGCGGCGGTTCGTGCACCAAAGCGCAGGCCAGCGACAGCCCCTTCTTCATGCCTCCCGACAGTCTTCCCGCGAGGCGGTCTCGCGCCTCCTTGAGCCCTGTGAGCTCCAGCATCGCGGTCTTCCGGGCCTCCAGACGCTCTCGCTCCAAGCCGCGCAGCCGCCCGAAGAACTCCAGGTTCTCGGCGACGGTCAGGTCCGTATAGAGATCGAAGTTGGCGCCGGCATAGCCGAGCGCGCCTTTGGCCAAGGTCGTCCGCACCTTGCCCGAGCTCACCGGCAACAGGCCGGCCATGACCCTTAGCAGCGTGGACTTCCCGGCGCCGTCCGGCCCCAGCACGGCCACCGTGTCCCCAGGCCTGACGCTGAAGCTGGCCGCGTCCAAAGCTACGGTGCGGCCGAACCGCACTGTGACTTCGCTCAGCTCGAGCAGGGGCTCGGCGCCGCGCGGCTCCTGTGCGGCTTCCTCCGAACGGCCCGCGCGCGCGGCCTGCGGCGCTTGCGCGCTCACACCAACTTCCTCCTGAAGCGCCACGCGGCCAGACACACTATGACTACGGCATAGCCCACCAGGATGACCGCCCAGATCCACAGCTCGCTGAGCCCCTCGCCCCGCATGAAGATGCCGCGCGAGATGGGCAAGAAGTAGGTCAGCGGCGCCAAGTAGGCCACCCACCTGACGGCCCAGGGGATACCCGAGAGCGGGAAGATGAAGCCCGAGAGCAGTATCTGCGGCACCAGCGTGAAGACGGCCATCTGCATGGCCTGCTGCTGGGTGTGCGACACGGTGGAGACCAAGAGCCCCATGCCCAGGCACACGAACAAGAAGGCCAGCCCCATCACCACCAGCAGCACAGGACTACCGGCCATGGGCACGTTGAAGATGTAAACCCCGCAGACGATCACCAGGATGAAGTCAAAGAAGGCCACCGACATGTAGGGCACGATCTTGCCCAGCATGATCTCCATGGGGCTCGCAGGCGTGACCAGGAGTTGTTCCAGGGTGCCGCGCTCCCGTTCACGCACCACGGCTATCGCTGTGAGCATGGTGGCGATGAAGACCATGACGATGCCCACCAAGCCCGGGATCATGTAGTTCACCGAGCGCAGGTCGGGGTTGTACAGGATCTTGGTCTCTATGTACGCGGAGCTGCCCGTCTGCTGGGCAAGGCCGCGGATGACCGCCTGCAGTTGCTGCACCGCGGCCTGGGCCATGAAGAGGTCGGAGCCGTCGGTTATGAAGAGGCCCGACCTACCCGGCTCGGGTGGCCGGATGGCCACCGCGGCCCGGTGGTCCTCGACGGCCGTCTGCAACTCGGCGTCGGTGAACGGCCCTTGGTCCACCACGCGGAAGCTCTTGGAGCTCTCCAACTGGGTGACCAGTAGCTGGGCGGTGGCTGAGCCTTCCGGCACGGCCACGACGACCTTGATGTTGGGCACATCAAAGGTGGCTGCGTAGCCAAAGAGCACTATCCAGATGAGCGGTATCGCCACCATCATGACCAGCGTGCGCTTGTCGCGCCCGATCTGGATGAACTCCTTGCGTATAAGTGAGGCGATGCGCTCCCACATGCTGAAGACAGCTCCTTGCTAGACGCCCGAGCCTACTCACTGATGGTGACTGGTGCTAAGGCTTTTGTCTAGAAGACTGCGCGACAGTCGACGCCTTGACCGGTGCCTACCGTGGGGCAAAGAGCACCGCGGTATGATGCAAGGAGTGAGTCACACACCCTGGCGGCAGCGCCGGGCAGAAGGAGCCAATTTGCAGCTCAGTGTGGGCATGCTGACCGCGAGCATCTTCATCAGCCTCATCGGGGCGACATTGGTGATCTACGGGCGCAAACAGACCCGCACTCCCCACGTGGTGGCCGGCGCGATACTCGTCATCTTCCCGTACTTCGTCCACTGGTGGTGGCTGGGGGTCATCATCGCTGCGGTGGTGCTCACCGTGCTGGCCGTCGTGTCGAAGTTGGGCTACTAGGTCTTAGAAGAGACGCGACGGGGGCCTTGCGGCCCCCGTCGAGCGGAGGGGAAACGGAACGAGAGGTACCCGGCGGAGGGAGGACACCGCCGGGTACCCGGATGGTGCTACTTGCCAGAACTCTCTTTGTTGGACTTCTTCAGATGCTTCACCAGCGCGATCATGCCCATCACCAGGATGGTCATGACGGCCGCCCACAGCGCGATGCCGAGGACGAACCAAGTTATGGTCATCGCGTCGTAGTGCCCACCGCACTCGAGAACCCGGCCGGCTTCTCTGCCGGCGTCGATAAGGCCTTGCTGAAAACCGTGCATTTGCAACCTCTTCTGTCTTGCTCCGGGAGCCATAGCACCCGGCTCGCTTGCTATGGTGGCAGTCTACCCCGGTGGTGATAAGGTCTCCGTTAGCTGGAGACCCGGCGTCTCCTACGGCTCCGGCGTCTCCTCAGACTCCGAAGCCCCTGGGTCTTTCGCCGTCAGCTCGTTCTCGAGCGCCGCGCGCCACCTGCGCTCGCGCGCGCCCACCAGAAGGGCCAGAGTCAGACCGGGCACGACCGCGATGACCAGCAGCACGAACAGGGCCAAGCCGCAGCCCTTGATCAGTTGATACCCAGCGCCGCCCCCCAGCCAGGAGTACCCCGCCCAAGCGACCACGACCGCGGCAAGCAGACCCACCCATCGCGACACGTGGTAGCGCGCCACCATCCGACGGGCGGCCGGAGGCATGCCCGTCTGCACGTACCACTCACTGCCTACCGAGACAAAGACCCCCACGGCAAGCGCATACCAGATACCCACCGCGGCCAGGGCGACGGCGGTGAATAGCACGGCCAGGGCGCCGGAGAGCCGCTCCAGCGCGGTCGCCCTTCGTGCCGCCACGGCTACATCGGCCGGCACCTCGGGGCGCACCCGCCCCGCTGCCGCGACCAGGCGGTCTATGCGGCCCGTCACCAGATATGGACGCTCCCCGATGAGGTCGTAGTAGCTCCGGCCGTCGCTCAGCCCTCTGCAGATCGAGTAGACGGTACCGGCGAGCAACTCTTGGGAGCCGAAGTCGGGGGCCTTGGTGCGCTCGGCCACTCGTCTGCCCACCTCGGTGGCGATGCGGGCCGCGATGTCCGCGCTCAACCCGCGCCTCTTCAGGCGTTTGTACGACGAATCGTACATGGCCTTCTCCAGGCGTTCGCGTGGTGATGCTGTGCCCGACTCAGACATCTAGCCCTCTCCGTACGGTGCTAGGACGACGGTCCAGAATCATAGACCATCGCGCCCGTTTCGGCGCACTGCTAGGTGCGAATGACTCGCTCCCTGACCTGGCGTACGATCAGCAGGCAAACGCTCGGGACGATGATCCCCACCACGGCAAGCGGAACGATGTCGTCTATAAGCAGATTGCGTCCGGACATGACCGGGATCGCATCTTTCACTACATACGCAATCAGTAGCAGCGCAAGCGCAGGTAGCCACCTCGGATCAGAGAACCCGAGCACAATCGCCGTCAGGACGGCCAGCGCCCCCACTGCGACCAGAGTCCATGCCAGGGGGAGTTGTCCCAATCCGGCGCCCCAACCATACCCGAGCATGGACAGTGGTGCCAGAAACGCCGCGGGGACCAGCCATGCCGGCCACCATCGCGGGCGCAGCTTGACTCCATGCGCTGGCCACGCATAGGCCGCCAAGAGCGGCAGTACCACGGGGACGAAGAAGCCCAGTGTCCACGGTAAGTCGAAGCGCCCACCGTAACTCAAAGCCAGGTCTACCCTGACGTACACAAAGCCGGTAAGGGTAGTGGTCAGAGCCGCCAGACCCCAGCGTCGGCTACCACCCGCAAGCAGACAGAAGGTCACAAGCCAGGCGGACAAGAGCAGAATGTGGGCGACCAGATAAGGATCCCCGGCCAGCCACCCGTTCACCCCCGGCCTCCACACATCCTGCGCGGCCAGGCCGAACTGTCGCACCACCAGCAGCAGCACTCCCCAGGCAAGACCTTGGCGCACCGTGGCAGCGAACGAGCCCCCAGTGCTCGAGAGCCAGCGCTGCCGCCCGCCCCCCCAGACAAGCGAGGCCAGGTCGCGCAGCCGCCCTCGTTCCTTGCCCCCTTCCCGCATCTCGGCGAGGGTGGTGAGCATCTCGTCGCCGTGGATCTCTCGAAAACCCTTCGGGTAGGCCCTCAGGGCCAAATGGTAGCTGCGCTCAGAGATAGTCATGGTCTCCCCCCGATCTCCCAGGTGTCGCCGGTTCACAAGGCCTCCAGAGGCTTGGCAGAGAGCGGAGCACGCGACCTTAGTTTCTCTCGCGTGGCCTCTACCACTCGGGCCTGCAGTTCGGTCTCCCGACGGAGGTCATGCGCGCCTTGATCTGTGAGGTGGTAGTACCGACGCAGCCGGCGCCCTTGGTGCTCCTCCCTCGCGACCTCGACCAGGCCCTTTTCGACCAGCCGGTCTATCGCGCCGTACAGTGTCCCCAATGCCAGGCGCGCTTCTCCTTGAGAAAGCCGCTCCACCTCTTTCATGACCCCGTAGCCGTGCAGGTCTTCTCCAGACAGGGCGGCCATTATTAGAAATGACGGGTCGCGCGTGAACATGTGCTCGCTCATGAGAATAGTATAATGCGCGCCGATATATTGCGCAACACCATATTCCAGCGGCCGCGCCACGGTGGCGCCGCCAGAGTCGCCTCGGCCCCTACTGCTCCTGAGGCTTCTTCCAGCAATCCCCGGAGTCTAGACCGACGGAGGTATCTGCCAGGAGCTCTTCAGGGTGCAAGAAGGCCTTCTGCACCGTGGTCTGGATGAGCTTCAGGTTGAGGACCCAGCCGTTCTCCTTCGGGTCCGGGTTGCCCGCGGTGCCCCTGGTGTACTTGGGGTAGTTGAAGCCTACGGTGATCATCTCGTCGGTCAGGAGCTTGGACCGGAGCTTCACCAGCTCCTGTAGCGCCTTGATAGGTATGTCGGTGCTGATGTTCTTCTTGACCACGTCCATGAGCGATGGGAAGTTCCAAATGAGCTCCGTCATCTTGGTCTGGTCCATCATGGCCGCGATCAGGCAACGCTGTCTGCCCATGCGCACGTAGTCACTGCTGTCGTGTCTGGTACGAGCATAGGAGAGGGCCTGAAGACCGTCGAGGTGATTGATGCCCTCTTTGAAGTCGTAGTAGATGAACTTGCCACTTTCGGTGGGCGAGGAGATGCCCGTGTGGAGGGGCTTCGAGAAGTAGACGTCCACCCCGCCCATAGCGTCCACCAGATCCACCAAGCCCAGCATGTCCACCACGGCGTAGTAGTCGATGGGGATGCCCAAAATCAGGCTGGCCGTGTCGCGCACGGTCTCGGCCCCCGCATCTCCGCCGTCGGGAGCCAGTTCCGGGTGGGTCCTAGCCGCTCTGAGCGCCGCGCCATACAGTGCGTTGAACAGATTGGGATAGACCTTCACCCCAAGGGCCTTCTGCGCCTTCTCGCTGAGAGGCACGTTACCGGCGTTGCGAGGTAGCGAGAACAGCGAGATCCTGCCGGTGTTCATATCGAAGGACGCCACGATGGTGGTGTCGTTGCGTGAGCCGGAGCGTCCCGCCCCAGCGTCCGAGCCTATGAAGAGTATGGTCAGGCGGCCGTCGTCACCGGGGTTGACCGTGACCGGAGCCACTGTGGTAGTGGTGCTGGCCGGCAGAGTGCTGTCGGTGGGACCCGTCCCGGCCAGAGAGGTCGTGGTCGGGACAGTGGTGGTCGTAGTAGGCGGCGCGAACACCGTGCTCAGCATGTCGCGGAACTTCCAGACGTACTGGTAGCCCACCCACGCATGCGGCAAAACGGTGAAGGCGAACAGCACCACCAGCGCCGCCACGGCCAGCGGCATCTTCCAATTCGAATCGCGGGAGGTCTTGGACGCGGCGGCCGCCCGGCGCTTCTCTGCCGAGCCCCACCTGGTCCGGCGCAGCCAGACCGCGTCGGCGACCGCGTAGACCCGCAGCAGCACCAGCACTATGTCGACTATCAGCAGGATGAAGAGATTCGTAGGCTCGAGTATCCAGACCGCGATCTGATCCAGGTCCTCCGCGGCCGTCAGCACCACGAGTATCAGACCCACCGTGATGAGCACTACCAGGCTCAGCAGGACGTAGCCACGTTTGCGCGCACCGCCCAGAAGCTGCCCGGTGCCCGGTACGAAGCACGAACAGAGGCCCCGCAGCAGGCGGTGGCCCCAGGTGTCGTGGACGGTGTACTTGTTGTATCGGGGCTGGGCCATCAATCCGCTAGGACGCCTTGCCCGCCAGCTTGCGATGGCGCATAGAGATCTGTACTGCGAGGCCTATTATGAACAACACACCCACCGCCACGCCCTCTATCCACTTCGCTGGCGCGGGGTTGGCGGGAGTGGGGTTCCGATTCACAAAGTAGAGTATGCCGTCGACCGTGGCCCCGGCACCGAACAGCGCGGTGAGCACTATGAGCGCCCAATCGAAGAGCAGTCCCATGATGATGGCTCCCACCACGCCGCCGACCGCGTAGGCTATCCAGTAGTTGCGAGAGCCGGTGATAAGCGTGTCGTCGCCGCCAAAGTAGCCGACCGCCAGGATGGTGGCCGCGCCGAAGATGAGAAAGCCCGCCACGGACACCATGATCCGTGTGAACCTGAAGGCCGCGAACCCCAGGACCACAGCCGCGGCCAGTCCGATGACCAGCCTCAGCCACAGCGCGAGCGTGCCCGAGTCGCGGAAGGTGTCCCAGATGGCGGGCGCCAAGAACCACCCGACCAGGAAGCCGCCGATGGCGACGAACAACCAGAACAGCTTTCTGCCGAAGAGATTCTCGATGAGTCCAATGACGATCTGAGCCACGGCCGTGCCCAACGCACCCATCACAAGCCTCCTTGTTCGACCCATGCGACCCATCTGACGCCGCCAGATGTCCGCTCGGAGCGGCTCCCACGACTGTACGAAGGTTACCCCATCGCCGAAGAGGGTGCCAGCACGCCTTTCTCGGGCTATAGAAGACCACCGCGCCTAATGTCGAATAGCTATTCGGCCGATACATCAAACGGGCGTTCCAGCTTGCTCGGAGCGCCGGACATCGGGGTAGTCAGCTAGTCGCAAGGGGTGAGATGCCGCGATCGCAGCAAGGGGTTCCCGCCAGCGCTCTTGACACTACTGTCGAGCATCTGGATCAGGAGTCTCACGTCAGTGAGACCGAGAACTGGGTGCTCTTCACAGTAGACGATCAGATCTACGGACTCGACCTGTGGGAGGTCGAGCGGATAGTGCGCGCAGTCGAGATCAACCCTCTACCGGAGGTGCCCCCCTACGTAGTAGGTGTCGTGGACTTCCACGGCCAGATACTGCCTGTCGTCGACCTGCGCGCGCGGTTCGATAGGCCGACCCGAGACATCACCTTGGCCGACCACTTCGTGATCGCCAAGAGTCCGACCCACTCCGTAGTCCTGCCTGTGGACACGGCTCTCGGCTCTAGGCTGATCCCCTCGCATCTGGTCCCGCCGGACACCGAACTACCCCGCTGCGTCCGCAAGGTCGTACCGCTCGATATGGGCGTTGTGTACTCGCTTGACCTTCAACGGGTGCTGTTCGGCGACCAGCCTCCCTTCGACACCAAGCTCGCCCAGATTCTGGCCGAGCTCAACTCGATATGACCCAGGACCTCTCAGTACCCGCGGCTCTCATAGCCGACCGGATGGGGCTCAACTTCCCCCAGGACCGGTGGACCGACCTCGCTCACGGGTTGGCCAAGACGGCTGCCAGCCTGGGTTATGACGAACCACGGGCCTTCATAGCCGATCTAGTGACCGGTCGCTTCGGGCAGCATGAGATGCAGGCCCTGGCGAGCCACCTGACCATCCCCGAGACCCACTTCTTCCGCAGTCCCGAGACCTTCGCGATGCTGCAGAACCAGCTGTTGCCCGAGCTCATCGCCGCGCAGCGGAACGGCGCACGCAAGCTCCGCATCTGGAGCGCCGGTTGCGCCACCGGGCCGGAGCCCTATTCGCTGGCCATACTCATCACGCGGCTCATACCCGACCTCGCCGATTGGGATGTCAGCATCGTGGCCACCGACATCAACCCCGACGCCTTCGCCATCGCCCGCACCGGCGAGTACACTCAGTGGTCGTTCCGCGGCACCCCCTCGTGGGTCATCAACGGCTACTTCACCAAGCTCCGCGATGGCCGCTACCGCCTGTCGCCGGCCATCAAAGAGATGGTCACCTTCCGCTTTCTCAACCTCATAGAGGACCCCTTCCCCACCGACTGCGACCTGATCTTGTGCCGCAACGTGATCATGTACTTCTCTCGCGACACGGCCGTGCATGTCGCGGACAAGCTGCGCATGTCTCTGAGACAGGGGGGGTACCTCATGGTCACTGCCAGCGAGACCGGGCGAGACATACAGGGCTCGCTGACCTCGCTCATGCTGGGGGGCGAGATCGTCTACAAGCGCACCCCGCCTCAGCCGGCCGTCCCCGCTGCGCCCGACCGGCACAAGCCGCCCGCCAGCGAAAAGGCCTGTGCCGAAAGAGCCGAGCGACCGCGCCCTGCTCACACCACGCGCCCCAAGAAGGCCGTGCCGGCCAAGGTTGCGACCCCACAGGCAAAGAGGGCGAGCGCGTCCCCCACACCGACCCAACAAGGGGGACTGCGCCTTGAGCGCAGGGCCTACGCCCGCGACGAGCGTCCTGAAGGGGCTGGCAAGCAGCCTCACAAGGCAGACCCCCAGACCGCTGGACTGGAGGCTCGTCGTCTCGCCGACAGGGGTAAGCTCGACGAGGCCCTGGAACACTGCAACACCGCGCTGACCTGCGAGAAGCTCAACCCCTCGCTCTACTACCTCAAGGCGAGCATCCTGCAGGAGTTGGGCCGGAACGTCGAGGCCGAGCAGGCCTTGCAGTCCACCCTGTTCTTGGACGGAGGCTTTGCTTTGGCCAGAGTGATGCTGGGCGCTATAGCACGGAGTCAGGCCCGCACCAGAGAGGCGGCCAAACATTTCCGCGAGGCCCTCGCGCTGCTGGAGCAGATGCCCTCTGACTCCGTGCTGGCCGAGACCGACGGACTGACAGCCGGCGAGATGGTGGAGACCGTGGCCTCACTAATAGAGAGTGAGCGTGTCTCGTGAGCGCGGCGCCCGGCACACAGGCTGACGCCTATATCCGCGCGGTACTGCGGGCAAGAGCCAGGGAGTTGGCCAAGCCCCCCGCAGTCGAGGATGAGAGTGTCCGGCCGATCGAGATCGTGGAATTCACTCTCGGGCAGGAGCATTACGCTTTCCCGTCATCGGTGGTGCGCGAGGTCTTCAATCTCACCGAGATCACTCCGCTGCCCAGCCTGCCGCCTTTCGTACTGGGAGTCACCAACGTGCGGGGCCGCATACTTTCGGTGATAGACATCCGCAGGTTCCTCGAGTTCGGGGACATGGGCCTGAGCAACCTCAACCGCGCGATCATCCTTTCCAACGGAAGCATGGAACTCGCTGTGTTGGCAGACCAAGTCGTTGGAGTGTACGAGAGCGATTCCAACCGATGGCAAAAGACGATGCCCACTCTCGTAGGCAAGAGAGAGGCGTATCTGGGGGGTGTCACCAAGGACCGCGTAGTCGTTCTCGATGCAGAGAAGTTGCTCAAATCGAGGGACTTGCTGGTCGGCGCTGAATAGAACCCAGTAGAAGGATGTGAGGGTATGGTCGTGGGGTTCGTCGAAGGGATCCGTAGATGACACTTCTCGGTAGGCTCAAACTAGGTTTCAGGGTAGTCGTGGTGGCGGTAGCCGTGCTGATGGCCCTCAACATCGTAGAGCTGCTCTGGATTGACAACTGGCAGGGGCAGGCCGATAGGACCGTGGCGAACTCGCAGGCGGCCGCCCGGGTTTCTGTGGCAGTCGAAAAGATGAACGCACGCATCGACGACATCAGCTCCACTGTCATCGAGGCGGGCTATAGTGCTGCCGGTTTCCAGACTCTACTGAGCGCCTTCACGGCCGAACAGACCGCGGCCGCCGAAGCCCTGGATTCCATCCTCGCCTCTAACGTGCTCAGCGCTGAAGAACAGACGCTGTTGGGGAGCGTAAGGACCCAGCTCACCGAATACGTCGATGCAGGTACAGCTCTGCTTAAGTCCACCGACATCGACCTGTCGAACATGAGGTCTAGGAGCACCCCTGTGCTGCGACTCGGCAGCACCATGCTCAGTACGGTCAGGGACCTCCAGCAGGCCTCCGAGGAAGCCATTGCGACCAAGCTCGACCGTCTGGGCTTCGTCGGGATGATCTGCCTGATAATCACCGCCGCCGTGGGCGCGGTCGCTGTCATCGGAGGCGCGATCATAAGCGTCTTGGTACCCAAGAAGATCGGGCGCACTCTGAGCGAAGCCACCACGGGCATCAGCAGTTCGGCCGCCGAACTCATGGCCGTGGCTTCTCAGGTGTCCGCGAGCGCCGCCCAGACGGCGGCCTCCACCAACGAGACCACCGTCACCGTCGAAGAGGTCAAACAAACGGCCACCTTGGCCAGCGAGAAAGCCGGCCAGGTGGCAGAGAGCGTGGATGGCGCCCACCAGACCATGGAGAGCGGTCTGGCCCAGGTCGAGGGCACCATCACCGGCATCGAGCGCATGCGCGAGTCGATGGAGGTGGTCTTCGAGACCATCAACCGTCTGAGTGAGCGGGCCCTCGCAGCAGGAGACGTTATCGCGGCAGTCAACGACCTGGCCGAGCAGTCGAATCTGCTCTCCGTGAACGCCTCTATCGAGGCCGCGAAGGCCGGCGAGTATGGCAAGGGCTTCACCGTGGTGGCGCAGGAGGTCAAGAACCTGGCCGAGCAGTCCAAGCAGGCGGTCTCCCAAGTCCGCGGCATCCTCAGCGAGATCCAGAAGGCCAGCGAGACGGCCGTGCGCGCGGCAGAGCAAGGACGCGACTCCGTAGAAGCCGGCCGGCGCCAGTCGGTGCAGGCCGGAGAGGTCATACAGAGCCTGGCCGAGGGCGCGGCGGACGTCTCCCAATCGGCAGCGCAGATATCTGCCTCCAGCCGGCAGCAACTCGCGGGCATGGAGCAGATCAGCCAGGCGATCGCCAGCATCAACGAGGCCGGTAACCAGTCGGTCGCCGGTACACGCCAAGTGGAGCAAGAGGTCAAGCACCTGCAAGACCTCGCCCTAAGGCTCAAGAGGCTCGTTCAGACAGAAGCTCCCCAGAAGCAAACCAAGTAGCGCGCTAGGAGCACCATGATCGAAGACGACGACGCATTCCTACGAGACCTTATGAACACCTTCCGCGAGGACGCGGAAGAGCGCATCAGGCTCTTATCTCAAGCTGTAGTCGAGCTTGAGAATGCTGGCACGGGCGAAGCCGCCCTGGCGCCGCTCGAAAGCCTCTACAGGGAGACCCACAGCCTCAAAGGCGCATCCGGAGCCGTAGAGCAGAAGCAGATGGAATCGGTCTGCCAGCACCTGGAATCGGTGTTGGCCGCCCTCAAGCGGGGCGAGCTCCGGATCAGTCAGCCGCTGGTGGACGCGCTCAGCGACACGGTGGACTGCCTGCATTCCCTACTCCACGCCGAGGAGGGCTCCGACACGCACGCGTCAGAACTCGTGGAGCGTCTTACCTTCCTGGCCATCCCCGCTCCCAACCGGGCGGCACCTTGGCCCGGCAAACAGGAGCCGCCGCGACCCGCAACCACCCCGCCGGCCCCCCCGGTCCCCGACCCTGAGCAGGAGGCATTGCAGGCCGTGCGCATAGCCGACCCGGTGGCCGCCGTGGACAACGTGCGCGTCTCTACCGCCAAGCTCGAATCCATAATGCTCCAGGCCGAGGAGTTCATAGCGGTCAAACTCGCCTCCGCGCAGCGCTCTGCAGCACTCGCGGATGTACGCTCCCGCTTAGAGGCCTGGAAGCGCGAACTCTATCAAGTCCGCATAAGCGGTGACCCAGACAAGCTGCTGGAGCTGCTGGAGTGGACTGCCTCCCTGGTCGATGGCCTGGTCGCCGACGTGCGCATGCTCTCCAAGTCGGCCGACAACGAGAAGCGCACCATCGGTCCCATGGTGGACGAGCTACTGGATGGCATGAAGCGCGTGCTGATGCTGCCGTTCTCGTCCCTGCTATCCAGCTTCCCCAAGATGGTCCGCGATCTGGCCAGGAACAGCGGCAAAGAGGTGGACCTGGTGATAACGGGGTCGGATATCGAGATAGACAAGCGCATCATAGAGAACCTCAAAGACCCCCTGGTGCATATCCTGCGCAACAGTGTGGACCACGGCATAGAGACCCCGGAGGCACGGGAGCGCGCCGGCAAACCGACCCGCGGCCGCGTGAACATCGCTGTGAGCCAGTTGGAGAACAACAAGATCGAGCTGTGCGTCTCCGACGACGGCTCGGGCATCGATACCGAACGGCTGCGCGCGGTCGCACTGCGCGAGAGCCTGCGCACGCAGACACAACTGGAGGAGATGAGCGACGCCGACCTGGTGCGCTTGGCCTTCACTTCAGGGGTGTCTACCAGCCTGCAGGTCTCCACCGTCTCGGGCAGGGGCCTGGGACTGGCTATTGTGGAGCAGAAGACGCGGCAGCTGGGCGGGTCGGTGTCGGTAGAGACACGCCCCGGCCAGGGGACCTTGTTCCGCATACACGTCCCGGCGACTCTGGCCACCGCCCGCGGGATCCTGGCCCAAGTCTCGGACTGGATGTTCGTGGTGCCGGTGGTAGGTGTCGACCGAGTCATAAGAGCCCAGCGCGAAGAGATCCGCATGATCGAGAATCGCGAGACTATCCAGGTCGACGAGCAGACGGTGCCCATCTTCTACATGACCGAAGTCCTGGAATTGCCTTTGAAGCCGCAAAGGGCCGTCTCCGACCACCTGCAGATCCTGGTCCTGGGCAATAGCACCAACCGCGTGGCTTTTGCGGTGGACCGGGTGATCGACGAGCAAGAGGTGCTGGTGAAATCCCTGGGCCCGCAGCTGGTGCGGGTGCGCAACATAGCCGGCGTGACGGTGATCGGCTCCGGCAAGGTGGTGCCCATAATCAACGTCGTCGACCTCGTGAACTCGGCCACCGTCAAACCGACGCGGGGCAAGCGCCAGCCAGGGGAATCCGGCGAGGGGGTGGCCAAGAAGGCCGTCCTTATCGCCGAGGACTCCATAACGTCCAGGATGCTGCTCAAGAACGTACTCGAGTCCGCCGGGTACTACGTGAGACCGACGGTAGACGGCCTCGATGCGCTGAACGCGCTGGGCGAAGAGGAGTTCGACCTGGTGGTCAGCGACATCGAGATGCCCCGTATGGACGGGATCGAGCTGACCAGAAGGATCCGTGCCGACCAGAGACTCGGCCGTGTCCCTGTGGTGCTGGTGACCGCCCTCGAGTCGCAAGAGGACAGAGAGCGCGGCTTGGACGCCGGCGCCAACGCCTATCTGACCAAGAGCTCCTTCACCCAAGGCACCCTACTCAAGACCGCACGTAGCCTTCTGTGATGGTCCCCAACCGGCCGACAGTGAAGCTGCTCATAGTCGACCACTCCCCCGCGTCACGGGAGAAGCTCAGACTGCTGTTCGACTCGAGACCCGACATCAGCGTTGTGGGCGAGGCCGGAACGGCCCAGAAGGCCATGAAGCTGCTGGGCGAGGCCTCCCCGACGGCGGTCCTACTGGACTGCGATCTTCCTCAACCGGGCAGCTTCGCCTTGGTCAAGGAGATGATGACCATCCACCGCGTGCCCATAGTGATGCTCACCAAACAGGGCCGGATCGTAACCCACGCTCTCGAGGCCCAAGCTCTCGAGGCGGGCGCCGTGGCCTTGGCGGGGTTATCCCCAGAGGGTATGACCAGCGACAAGATAGGCCAGGACCTACTCGTCAAGACCGTGCGGACCATGTCCGAGGTCAAGGTGGTTCGGCGCCGAAGCCCTCGCACCGAGCCGGCCCGGCCCGGTGGTCCGGTCATCTCGACCCCGAGCTCCCGCTCCGCCCGCGTGGACGAGCCCATCACCAACGCCCTCGACCTATCGGATCCACCCGGGAATTTCGAGTTGCTGGCCATCGGAGCCTCCACCGGAGGACCGCAGGTTCTGGAGGCCATACTGCGCGGCCTGTCAAAGCGCCTCACGGTGCCTGTGGTGATTGTGCAGCATCTGAGCGAGGGCTTTCAAAACAACCTCGTCCAGTGGCTCGGCGACTCGACGGGTGTGCAGATACGCATCGGGCAGCACGGCACTCCCATGGTTCCGGGTATCGTCTACTTCGCGCCCGACAACAAGCACATGCAGGTGAACGGCTCGGGACACCTGGTCATGAACAGCGATCCTCCCGAGAACGGCTCCCGGCCTTCGGTGTCCGCTCTCTTCAGGTCTGTAGCCGAGCACTATGGCCCTCGCGCTATCGGAGTGCTGCTCACCGGTATGGGCCGCGATGGGGCCAAGGAGCTCAAGCTCATGCGTGACCGCGGCGCGCTCACCATCGCCCAAGACGAGGAGACGTCGGCGGTGCATGGCATGCCGGGAGAAGCGATCAAGCTTAAAGGTGCGCGTTACGTGCTGCCGCCTCAGCGGATAGTCTCGGTGGTGGAGCATCACCTCCCGTCTGTCAGCGCCAACCGGCGCGAAGCCGTCTCCTGCTCCTAGCTGCGAGACGGCCGGACGCGGCTTGGCTTGCCGCGCGGATCGTCCGCTATTCTTCGGCTTCGGGATTCTCGGGAGCAGACTCTCTCTTGGACTTCGCCTGGTGCTCGACGAGGCTCCTCAGGCTGACCGCCAAGTCCTGCAGTTGCCGGACCTCTTTCTCCACCTGACGCGTTCCCGACACCGACTGAGCGGTGGCCTGATTGATGGACATGATGGCCTGCCCTATCTGCTCCATGCCCGCCATCTGCTGCCGGCTCGAAGCGACCACCTGTAGCGACGATTCGGCATCGTCACCGGCGCCATCGGCCACTCGCTGCATGACGTCGCCGGCCTCCAAGGCCTGCCGCTTGCCTGCCTCCACGGCCTCGCGGCCGCTTGCTGCCGCCTGCACGGCCTTCTCGCTCGCCTTCTGGATCTCGCCCAGCATGGTACGAACTTGGGCGACGGCCTGCTTCGACTGCTCCGCAAGGCTTTTGACCTCCTGTGCCACCACGGCGAACCCCCTGCCGTGCTCGCCGGCCTTAGCGGCCTCGATGGAGGCGTTGACCGACAGAAGGTTGGACTGCTCGGCCAGGTCGTTCACGGAGGCGATGATCTCCCCCGCGGCCTGCGTGCGTTCGCCCAGACTGTTGATGGTTTCGAAGAGGACGTCCATCTCGCTCTGCATACGCTCGATGCCGGAGGCAGTCTCGTCCACCAGCGAGCGTGCAGAGCCGATGACGCCCATAGCGCCCTGAGCACCCTGGGCCGCTGAAGAAGCCTTCTCGTGAGCCAGCATGGCGGTCTGCTTGACCTCTTCTACAGTCACCGTCGCCTCGTTGGTCGAGGCCGCGGTCTGGGTCGCTCCGGCTGCCACCTGTGAGGCTATGGCCATTATCTCGGCGGTCGAACTGCCCAGACTGGCGACGGCACCGCGTAGCCGCCTGCCTATGTCTCTGGAGGCAAAGAGCTGCAGAAGTATGCCGGCCACCAACGCCAGTACAACAGCGACGGCCATGCCCGCGATCATCGCGTTACCCTTGTTGGAAAGGCTGTCGGCCCCGGCGAGCACCTCGGCGTTCTGCGCGTCGGCGTAGGCGACCACAGCCCCATCGAACCTGTTGCCCTGTGCTTTGAGGGCCACGTTCAAGTTATACAAGGGCATAGCTCGATTTGTGGAGGCAAGTTCGATCACGTCGACCAGTGCTACGTGGTATTCCTCCAACTGAGCCTTCAAATCTTCGAGCAGGGCCAAGTCGGCGGCATCGCCGGAATCTCCATCGACGGCGATCATCGAATCAATGGCCGCCAGGGTCGCATCGAAGGCCGACTCCAACTCCGCCGTGTACGCCGCCCTAAGAGCCTCATCATCCGTAAGCACGCCGGCCGCGGTGATGTAGCGCATGGGCGCTGCTGCCAGGCGTATGGCGGCGGCGCCCTGGCTCTGGACACGAGCGCTCTCGTTGTACTCACCGAAGCGCGAGTCAAGCCAGTACAAGCCGCTCATACCGACTCCCGCCACGACAAGCAGCAGGAACAGCAGTCCCACGTAGCCAGACAACATACGCCTAACGATGGTCACGTCCGGTACACCCCCGTCCTCAGGGAAGTCAACACATAGTAGTTCGGCATATCAGCCGTCCTGCTTGAGGGAAGCCCCCTCTAGCCCCGCAATCCGGCGATATGCCTTACCTGTGCCGCCAAGTTCGTCATGTAGGCTGCCCTTTCCTGCTTTACGCCGCCCTTGACCTCGTATTCATCGTGGCCCAATCGCTCCAACGCAAGCTCGGCGTCGCCGTTCGCGGCGTCCAGATAGCGCTCCACCAGTTCACGATGCTTCACGGTCTCGGCCGCCGTCAGCTCCAAGAACTCCGGAACCTCGTCCCCGGTGAGCACCCAACGGTGGGCCAGGCCGAGCAGGCGCGGGCGCAGTGCGGCCACGCGTTCGATGGAATCCAGATAGTCCTGATATGACGACAGGAACTCCACCCTCACGTGCGGATGCGGGTCCGCCTCCAGCACCCCACAGGCGTCGCCCACGAACAGCGCGTCTATCTCCAAGAAGTGGAACGAGAGCGAATCCCTGGTATGCCCGGGCGTCTCGTACACTCTGCAGGTCAGGCCGCCCAGATCGAGCTCATCGCCCTCTTTGAGAGCCAGATCCAGGTCAGTAGGGATCACGGTGAGGTCCTCGCGGGTGGCCGCCGTGGCCGCCTCGCGGAGCTTGGCGTGGCTGCCAGACAGCCGGTTCATCAACTCCAGGGCCGAGGGCTTCTGCAGCAGTTCGGCCAGCCGCTGGTGCCCGCCCAGGCGCAGGCCGGGCAGGTGCGTCTTGAGATACGAGGCAGCCCCCACGTGGTCGTAGTGGGAATGGGTGAGCAGCAGATAGTCCAGTCTGCCGGCGTCCCCCAGCAGTTCGCGCAGCGAAGCCAAGTAGGCGGGCCCCAACCAGTTGAGTCCTGCGTCGATCATCAACCGGGCGTCGTCCCCCTGCACCACGTAGCCCGGATAGGCCTTGTTGGCGACAGCGGTCACCCGCTCGTAGATGGAGCCTTCGGCGCTAAGTCTCATGTCACTCCCCGGGGTCGCGCTAACGAACGCCCGAAAGGATACACGACAGGCCCCGGTCGACCGTGCGCATGCTGCTAGCCCAAGCTACAATCGGTGCGAACGAGCCACCGCGACCGGAGAGGAGCCGCCCATGCCCGTCAACCTCTCAATAAAGAACGTGCCCGACGAGGTAGCCCGCGGGCTCCACAACCGCGCGGCCGCAAACGGGCGGACGCTCAACGCCGAGGTGCTGGACATCCTCAGGCAGGCGACCAAGGGTCAGGCGGAGGTCACGATCGACGTGCTGCTGGAGCAGGCGCATAAGCCCAAGCCCGCTCTGGAAGAGGCGACGTCGAAGATCCTCGCGGCACACGATGCCAAGCAAGAAGAGACGGCCAAGAAGTTCGAAGACCTGCTGGGCAAGGGCGCAGAGTAACAAGCGAATCGGAGGCGATCCAATGAGCGAATGGTCCATGGCGGGCAAGCCGGCTCTGCTGGTGGTCCATATGCAGAACTCCCTCTGCAAGGTAGGCGGCAGTCTGGAGGGCATGGGGCACTGCAAGGCGGCTCGGGATGCCGGCATCATCTCCAACATCGAAGCTCTGCAAGAGGCTTTTCGCGCCAAGGGCCTGCCCGTGGTCTTTGTGGTCGCTCAGCACCCTGCCAAGTTCCACGTTCCGGCCTACGGGCCGTTCTGGCCCGCGGCTCGGGATCTCGACGTGAATCTAGCCGGCACCGAGGACGTGCAAGTTATCGACGAGCTGGCTCCCGCCCCCGGCGAGAAGACCTTCTACAATTGGCCCTTCAACGTCTTTCGCATCAACAAGCTGGAGAAGTACCTGCGCAAGCAAGGGGTCGAGACAGTGGTGCTGACCGGTGTGGCCACCGGCATGGCGATAGGTCACGCGTCCTTCAGCCTGGCCGACCGGCTGTTCAGCCTGATAGTGCCCTCCGACACCTGCGCCGACGAACGCGCCGGACTGCACAAGGCAGTGCTGGAGCAGATGCTCCCGCCCATAGGGCTGATCACCACCACAAAGGACGTGATCGCGCACCTGTAGGGCGCTGGTGGGCTTTCTAGGATGCCAGGTTCGAGATCAGCTCCAGTAGGGAGAGGTCGGCCATCTTCTTGTTGGTGATGACCTCCTGTAGCGGCACCAGGACCAAGTCCTCTCCACGGATGCCCACCATCAGGTCGGACTCACCCGCCAGCAAAGCCTCTACCGCTCGCGCCGCCAAGCGCGTGCTCAGGATGCAGTCACGCGCGGTGGGGCGTCCGCCCCGCTGGATGTGTCCCAGCACCGACTTTCGCACCTCGTGACCCTGGCAGTGCTCGGTCAGATATGCCGCCATCTCTTCTGCGGTGCATGTGCCCTCGGCCACTATCACTATGGTGTGGAGTTTGCCCCGCTTCGACGCGTACTCCACCATGCGACAAGCCTCGGCTTCCGGCCGCTCGGCCTCAGGGATGGCCACCACCTCCGCACCACCCGCCAGGGCAGCGTGCAGGGCCAGTTCGCCCGAACCACGCCCCATGACCTCCACGACGAACACGCGGTTATGGGCAGAGGCGGTATCACGTATCTTGGAGACTGCGTCGGTGATGGTGTTGAGGCAGGTGTCGTAGCCTATGGTGGCCTCGGTGCCCCACACGTCGTTGTCTATGGTGCCGGGGATGCCCACGGCCGGGAAGCCATTCTGGCAAAGCGTATGAGCACCACGCAGAGAGCCGTCACCGCCTACCACCAAGAGGCCGTCCACCTTGAGCAGGCGCAAGGTCTCCAGTGCCGCCTCTTGGCCCTGGGGGGTGAGCATGCGAGAGCAACGGCCCGTGCCTAGGATGGTGCCCCCGCGGTCGATGATGCCGGCGACGCTCTGGGCCTGCAGATCGATGGACTCCCCGTCGATGACCCCGTCATAGCCGTACTTGAAGCCCGTCATGCGGGCGCCAAGGGCTATGCCGTGCCGCACGGCGGCCCTGATGGCCGCGTTCATGCCAGGGGAGTCTCCCCCGCTGGTGACGATGCCTATGTGCACAGCGACCCCCTTGCCCGTGGATACTGATGACCTCACCGCACCATGCGAATGTAGCAGACGGGCAGCCAGAGCGCCGGGCTATTCGTCCGACCCCGGGTCGAGGCGTCCCTTGCCCGACGGCTGGCACAATCTCCCCGTCTCGCGCTAAACTCACGCTAGCAAACGGTCATGTGCCCGCTAGGCTCCATGCGTGAGCACTCAGGCATGAAGAGCTGTGTTGGCGCGAACGAAAGGGGAAATCGTGGCGACTGGCTACATCATACTGATCGTTGTGGCGGCCGTAGCAGTAGTAGCGGGCGTCGTCTACTTCATGAGGAAGAAGTAGTTCTAGACCTGGGCCAACACCCCGGCCGCCGTCTCGGGTGATGCTTGAGACGGCGCCGGGAGCACCATTGCAGCCTCAGACGGCTCCAGGTTCGTCTAGTCCCCTGCCTTCGCTCTCTCGAAGGCCTTCCACTCCGTTTGCAGACGTCCCACCATTTTATCCGGGTGATATTGACTCAATCGTTATACCCGGGTAAAATAGGCGCACCTTGACGTCCGTAAACTAGGAGCAACCATGGGCCACGACCCCAGCAATCCGCAGACGAGTGATCTCAGCTGCATCGCATTTTCCGGTCAGACCTGCGTCGCAGCAGGAGCGCTGCCTCTGGTGGTGCGCGAAGTCAAGATGACACTCGACGCCGACGGCAACTCGAGCGTGATCATCCTAGACGCGGCCTCCAGCGAGACTATCGAGGTGGACTTGCGAGGCACGCTGGACGAGGTTCTTGCCCGCGTCAGCCCAGCCTCGGCAGACACGGGCATCCCGCTGACCGCGGCTCCCGGCCGGCCGAAGTTGGGGGTGGTCGCTCGAGAGGTCACGCTGCTGCCGCGGCACTGGGAGTGGCTGTCCGAGCAACCCGGCGGAGCCTCGGTGACCCTGCGCAAACTGGTGGAAGAGGCGCGTCGCTCCACGGCCAGCGAGACGGCCCTCCGCCGCGCACGCGAGGCGTGCTACCGCTTCATGACCGTCATGGCCGGCGACGAACCAAACTACGAGGAGGCGCTTAGAGCGCTCTTCTCAGGGGACCAAGAGCGGTTCCACGCCCTCACGGAGCAGTGGCCGGCGGATGTGCGCGACCACGCCCGGCGGTTCTTTCCCGCGGGCGTGGTCACTGATCCGAGTCGCTAGGCGGAGGCCGGCCGAGTAGCGCGACAGGCCTGAGCCCCTCCGGGCCTCATGCAGAAACCTGCGCGCCCCTCTTCCGTCTCCTCATAAGCACCAGTCCGGTCGTCGCCTTGATCCTCGCGGCCGGTGCGACTGCGTTCATGGTGGTCCGCAAGAGACGGTGAGTTCGCGCACGTGCCAGGCCACGCTCTCGACGTCTAGGCCAAACCTTGTGACCGCACCTACTGAGGCTTCGGCACCGCGATGGTCTCAAGGATGTTCTCAAGGATCTTGTCGGCAGTCCCGTCGGTGATGAACTGGTCGAGGCCCTGAAGGAGAGCGAAATCCTTTGCCCACCCTAGTCCCATCAGAGTCCAGCCAATCACCCTAGGGTCGGCATCTTGGCGGATACTACCCTGCCTCTTGCCCTCTTCGACGATGTCCATGAACCTCTGGAGCACTATCAACTGGTTCCGTCCCATCCGCTCTGTCAGGCCCTCCGCAGGGGTGGCTGCCACCAACTCGAAGAGCGGCACCACCACCCATTCGTGATTGGGTCCTATTCGAGTCTCGTGACTCGAACCGGACAGGTCGCGCAGGCGCTCAAGCATGTTCGGGTTGGAGGATGAGTCAAGCCAGGCCAGCACGCGTTCGAGAATCAGGTCCGAGGCGGCCTCGAGTATCTCCTTCCTGCCCGAGAAATGGTTGTAAAGAGAAGGCGTCGCGATGCCAGCGGCCCGCGCGATGCGGCCGAGAGTGGCCGCACGGATACCCTCGTGCGCGATGATCTCCAGGGTGACCGCCACGACCTGAGCCCGCCGCTCATCTCTTGTCCACCTGCCGCGGTGGGCAGGTGTTCCTGCGCCCGTCTCCTGCACCCACAACCTCCGTCTGATATCTGACCCCTAGTCCCTTGACACGATACCAGCTGACATGTTCTACTAACGACCATTAGTAAGTGTGGTCCTGGGTGCTGATGCAGGGGAGTTCCACCGACATGAATGCCATTCAGATCGATCTTGATGCCTGCAACGGCTGCGGAATCTGCTACAAGGCCTGCTTCGTCGACGTGATCCGCTGGGACGAAGACTCCGACCGGCCGCTGGTGGCCTACCCGGAGGACTGCGTCCAATGCAATCTCTGTGAACTCAATTGCCCGGTGAACGCGATAGACGTGATCGTCGACTGGGACAAGCCGTTCCCATCGGTGCTCGAGCGAGGTCAGAGGTATCCGGCATGAACGAGCTGAACAGACTGGGCACCGTCCATGAGACTGATGTTCTCGTACTCGGTGGCGGAATAGCCGGGCTGGCTGCGGCGATCACAACGAAGGAGACATCTCCCGAGACCCGTGTGCTCGTGGTCGACAAGAACTTCAGCGGTTGGGCAGGCCAGGCGAACAAGGGCGCGGGTATCTTCATGGTCCTTGGCCCGGACGACTCGGTAGACCGGTTCCTCGACTACCACACGCACAACATCGGCATGTTCCTGGAAGACCAGGGACTCCTCGCCGAGTTCGCTGCCGAGACCCTGGCCACGATCGACAGACTCGATTCCTGGTGCCATACGTTCTGCCGCAACGCCGATGGCAATCTGGCCACTGAGATCTTCAAGCCCACTCTCCCTTGGCGACTCGCGGCAGCTGAGCACGACACCCAGATGAAGGTCCAGCGCCACGCCAAGCGTCTGGGTGTCGAGTTCCTCGAGAAGATGATGGTGGTGGACGTCCTGAAGCAAGGGGAGCGTGCGGCGGGAGCCATAGGTTTCAGCACGCTCGACGGTTCATGCCATCTCTTCCGGTCGAAGGCCGTGATCGTTGCCACCGGCGGCCAGAACTACCGCATCCTTTCGATGTGGAGCGCTGGCCGAGGTGACGGGATAGCCGCTGCCTACCGAGCCGGCGCCCAGATGCGAAACGCGGAGTTCGGGTCCTTCATGCAGCTCGTGAACAAGCGGAGCAAGGAACCGCTGTTGGGCGCCGAGGACGCGCTCTACAACGCCAAAGGCGACCTTCTCTCCACATGGAGGCGGGAGTTCGAGCCCGACATCGATGCTACCGCCGCTGCCGTGTGGTACCGGGAGATGCTGGCCGGCAACGGTCCTATGGTGACCCACAACGACGAGAACTGGCTGCTTCAGAACACTACCAAGGCGCACGCGGAGAAGGGTGGCCACGGCAAAGTCGCGCCAGGCGGGTGGAACCGGCCCAAGGCAGAGGCATTCTGGAAGTGCCTCATCTCCAAGACGGCGGCTGCTGACGGCCGGGGTCCAGTGTCTGAGGTATTCCCAGGCTTCATCGGCGAGCTCTCGCCGGTCAGGGTAGACCGACAGATGGCGACCACCGTGCCCGGCCTCTTCGCGGTCGGCAACACGGCCACCAGCGGGTGCGCCATGGCCGGTGCCGTTCCCGCTTCTCCAGGGAGGGTCCGCGGCAAGGCCCTTACTTCGTCCACCTGGATGGGCATCCGGGCCGGGGCCGCGGTCGGCGAATACGTGGCCGAAGTGTCGGTGGGCCAGCCCGACAGCAGCCTGGCTGCTGCTCGCAAGGAGCAGATCTTCGCGCCGCTGCACAAGACGTCCGGCATGCGACCGATCGACTTGGTGCGGGAGGTGCAGGCAGCCATCGCTCCTGTCGGCTACTCCATCTACAAGAGAAGGGACAGGATGGAGGAGGCGCTCGACTTGGTCTTGCAGGCCCGGGAGCGCATACCCGACCTGACGGCGGAGGACCCTCACTACCTGGCTGCGGCACACGAAGCCAGAGCTATGGTCCTGTGCGCGGAAATGTTCTATCGAGCTTCGCTCGCCCGTGAAGAGTCACGGGGATGGCATCTACGCGAGGACCACCCCGAACGCGATGACGCGGCGTGGCTCAAATGGATCCTGTTGGACGATAGAGAGGGAAAGATGCACGTATCCACCGAGAACGTGCCCGTCGAGCGCTACCCATTCAAGCCCTAGCCCTTGGAGGCGACTCATGTCAGCGGACCTCGCCAACAGAAACTCCCTGACCAAGGAATACGACCTGCCTGTCCCTATGCGGGACGGCGTGCTTCTGCGGGTCGATGTCTACCGCCCCGACGCACCCGGGAAGTTCCCGGTGCTGTACACCTGCGCCATGCACAACAAGGATCTGCAACGGGTAGAGGTCGCGGAGAACCTGAAGGTCGGGCAGCCGGCGTGGTCGACACAGTGGTACGGGGTGATCGAGGCCGGTGACTCCAAGCGCTTTGTGGCCAACGGATACGTGCACGTCATCAGTCAGGTGCGCGGCGGCCACAAGTCGGAGGGCCAGCTTGGTGTCGGGGATGAATGGGATCACTACGACACCATAGAGTGGATCACGCAGCAGCCGTGGTGCGACGGGAATGTCGGCATGGTGGGGCTGTCGGCGTTCGCCGCGGAGCAGTGGAGGGCGGCCGCCCAGGGCCACCCCGCGCTCAAGGCGATCTTTCCGTTGGACGCCGGGGGCTGCTATGGAGGTCTAGAGGGCTTTAGAGATCAGCATCCAGGTGGCGTCATCCAGACTATGCCGTACCACATCGGGCTGTTCAACAGCATCCACACGAACATCGGCACGCCCCCTGAATTGCCGCCTCCAGTCGAAGCCGCGTGGGAAGCGGCCATGCAGAACCCGGACTACATGATGTACGTGAATCTGTACAACATCCTCACGATGCGTGGGCAGCGGGATCCGGGCATGTTCTATCCGCTGCTGTTCCCATTCGAGCGCCCAGGCACCATAGAGCAGACCGAAGAAACACTCAAGAAGATACGGATCCCTTTCGTGACGGGAGCCTTCGAAGGCGCCTACACCTACAAGATGCATTGGCAGGGTGCGCAGCACTTCTTCTACGGTGTCGACGTCCCTCACAAGCATCTATTGGTCACTCCTCCTGCCCATGCCGAGCGCCCCTTCCACCAGTGGCATGACGAGATCATTCGCTGGTACGACCACTGGCTCAAGGGCGTCGACAATGGCGTCGAGAACGACCCGGCGGTCAGAATCTGGGTCATGGGCGAGAACAAATGGCGTACGTTTGACGGGTGGCCGGTTCCTGAGACCAAGTGGACCAAGTACTACCTGCACAGCTGGCAGAAGCTGGACATAGCCGGTCATCTGCCGGCGACGCAGACGTTCGTCGATGAGCCCCCCGATGCCTTCGTGCAAATGCCGCCCACACAGACCAACGACATCGAGCGGCTGCGCTACTTGACCGAGCCGCTTGCCGAAGACACTCTGGTCGTCGGTCCTATCTCCCTAACCTTCTGGGCCTCGCTCGACCAGGACGACACAAACTGGATAGTGGTGGTCAAAGACGTGGGCCCCGATTTCTCCGTGCAATCGGCTCGGCCGGGCGAGCGGGAGGTCCCCGCTGGGTTGCTGGAGAGAGAACTCACTCGAGGTTGGCTGAAAGCCTCGCGCCGCGCTCTCGATCCAGAGCGTTCCAGGCCCTGGAAACCATGGCACTACCTCAGCCCCGAGACGATCAGGCCCGTAGTGCCAGGCGAGGTGAACGAGTACCAGGTGGAGATCCTGTCGACCGCCAACCTCTTCAAGAGGGGGCACCGGATCTGCCTGGAGATCACCAGCCTGGACCTGGCTGAAGGCGTAGCCGGCGAGACCTTCGCCGAATACATCCCCAACCACGTGTGCTCAAGCAAGACGGTGCTGCACAAGGTGTTCCACAACGCCGACCACCCGTCGCACCTGCTGCTGCCGGTCATAGCCCAAGAGTAGGGCGGAACGGCATAGCTGGGGGGATATTGGATTTGAACAACCCCCGCTCGACAGTCAGGCGCCTGCGATATGCAATGCCCTGAAGACGAAGAAGGGGCCGCCCCGCTCCGCGTGGCGGCCCCTCGTAGTCCTGTTCCCTTTAGCGCCCTAGAGACCGAGGCTCCTCGCGATCACCAACCGGATGACCTCTGAGGTGCCCTCGCCGATCTCCAGCAGCTTGGAGTCGCGCAGGTAGCGCTCCACCGGGAACTCCTTCATGTAGCCGTAGCCACCGTGTATCTGGATGGCCTCCAGTGCCGCCTTGGTGGATATCTCACTGCCGAAGAGCTTGGCGTAGTTCGCTTCTTTCGCATACGGCTTGCCCTGGTCTTTGAGCCAGGCCGCCTTGAGGTACATCAGGCGGGCGAGTTCGATGTTCATGGCCATGTCGGCCAGCTTGAACTGCACGGCCTGGAACTTGCCTATGGGCTGCCCGAACTGCACGCGCTCCTTGGCGTACTTGAGCGCCGCGTCCAGACAAGCCTGCGCGATGCCCACGCCCATGGCGCCGATGGCTATGCGGCCGCCGTCCAGCACCACCAAGAACTGCTTGAAGCCCTCGCCCCGCTTGCCCACCAGATTCTTCTCGGGCACGCGCACGTTGTCGAAGGTGAGCTCGGTAGTGTTGCTGCCGTGCAGGCCCATCTTCTCGTAGGCCGCGCGCACGCTGAACCCGGGGGCGTCGGTGGGCACGATGATGTCGCTGATGCCCTTGGTGCCCACGCCCTTGTCGGTCATGGCCGTGATGGTGACGAACTTGGCGTAGCTGGTATTGGTGATGAAGCACTTGCCGCCGTTGATCACCCACTCGCCGTTCTCCAGCACCGCGGTGGTCTTGGTGCCACCGGCGTCAGAGCCCGCTTCGGGCTCGGTGAGGCCGAAGGACCCGATGCTCTCGCCGCTGCAGAGTCGGGGCAGATACTCCTGCTTCTGCTCCTCGGTGCCAAAGAGGTAGATGGGCATGCAGCCCAGCGAGATGTGAGCCTCGTAGGTGATGCCGGTGGACGCGCACGCGCGGGTGATCTCCTCCAGAGCCAGACAGTAGCTGGTGTAGTCGGCGCCCGAACCGCCGTAGGCCTCGGGGATGGGCAGGCCCATCAGACCCAGGTCGGCCATCTTCTTGATGATGTCGGCGGGGAAGGTGCCCTTACTGTCTATCTCGGCCGCCTTGGGGGCGATCTCGCGCTCGGCGAAATCCCGCGCCGTGTCGCGGATGAGTTGCTGGTCTTGAGTCAGTTCGAAGTCCACTTGTCACCTTTCCATCGGGCCGCGCGCATCAGAAGGCAACCATCGACCGGTCATGATACCGAAGCCGCCGCGATCAGCCCACCGCAGCCAACGTCTGCACCGAGCGAGCCGGACGAGACCGGGCCAGGTCGTGGGCCGTCTGCAGGTTGACCCAGAACTCCGGCGTGGTGTTCAGCGCCTGCGCGAGAAGCCAGGCGGTCTCAGCGGTGACCCCACGCTTCCCACGCACCACTTCGTTGATGCGCTGAACAGGGACACCCAGATGTGCCGCCAGCGCCACCTGCGACACGCCGAGGGGCTTGAGGAACTCCTGCTCCAACACCACGCCGGGGTGTGTGGGGATTCGGTTGTCCGGGATCATCACCATATCTAGCCTCACTTGTGGTAGTCGGTCAGCCGGACCTCGTAAGCATCGCCACCGTCCCACCGGAACACGATCCGCCACTGCTCGTTCACTCGAATCGAGTAGAACCCTGCCAAATCGCCCCGCAACGCCTCCAGCCGGTTCCCCGGCGGGGCGGCAAGGTCCAGCAGGCCGCCAGCCGCTTCAGCATATCCAGCTTGACCAGGGCTGCGTTCACGAAGCCCGGAGGAAACCGCCGCACGCGGCCTGGTGGGCCGGTTGTGATAGAGGTCCTCAGTCGCTCTGTCTGAGAACGAGACGATCAAACCGACTTGCCTCCGTCACTCCAGGATGATACTACGACTATCATGCTTACCGTGCAAGCGTGTAACTGACCCCGGGTGCGCGGCGCCGTGCACTGTCCAATATGGCAAGCGCGACTCGACGCTTCGCGCCCAGACCTCGGGTGGAACCTGCGTCATTCCGCCAATCTCTCCCGGCAGGCTACAATACGCGGACACACGCAGAGACCTAGCAGTGGGGACGGTGGGATGCTCGAGATCAGATGGCACGGACGCGGAGGACAGGGCGCCATAACGGCGGCCAAGATCTTCGCTACCGCCGCTTTCAAGTCCGGATACACGGGGGTGGTCATGGCCCCCACTTTCGGCACCGAGCGGCGCGGCGCGCCCGTGTTCACCTCGCTCAAGCTGGCCAAGGAGAAGATCTACGACATCTCGCCCATAGAGACGCCGGACGTGGTGGTGGTGCTTGACCATCTGCTGCTGACCGAGGCCGACGTCACCGGGGGTCTGAAGCCCGGCGGGCTGATAGTGCTGAACACGCCCAAACCGGCCGAGGCCTACGACTTCGGCGACATGCGGCTCGCGGTGGCCGACATCACGGCGCTGGCCGTGGAGGCCGGTCTGCCGCGCGGCGTGGTGAACAGCGGCATCATCGGCTCGGTCTGCCGAGCCCTGGACCTGGTGCCGTTCGACCTGGTGGTCGCCGAGATAGAGGCCGAGTTCGCGGCGAAGCGGCCGCAGGCCAACGCCGCCGCCGCCAAGCTGGCCTACAAAGCCACCGCCGTCAGTGAGCCTGGGGCGGCGCGCGGCCGGCGCCGCCGGCGCGGCGCGCGACCGACCGGGGCGCGGGCCGCGAAGGCCGCGAAGGCCGGGGCCGCCTGATGGGCACGCGTGACTACCCCTACAAGACCTCCCACAGCCTCAGCGGCCCCGGTGACGGCGGCCGCACGGGCTCCTGGCGCGTACAGCGCCCGGTCATAGACCTGAGCAAGTGCACCCCCGCCAAGCGCGGCAGCGAGGCCTGCTTCATCTGCTGGCTGTACTGCCCCGACTGCACCATCTCGCGCACCATCCCGCCGGCCATCGACTACGAATACTGCAAGGGCTGCGGCATCTGCGCCGAGGAGTGCCCCACCAAGGCCATCACCATGGTGGACGAGGCCGAAGGCGCCGCAGGGCGCCGCCGCCGAGGACGACCCGGCGGCCTGCTCCACCGAAGGAGCGCGGCCATGCACATGATCGAGAACGGCAACGTAGCCGCCGCCCTGGGGGTCAAGCTGGCCGGGGCGCAGGTCATCGCCGCCTACCCCATCACCCCGCAGACCCCGCTCACCGAGAAGCTCTCGGAGTTCATCGAGGCCGGCGAGATGAAGGCCCAGTACGTGCCGGTGGAGAGCGAGCACTCCGCGCTGGCGGCCTGCATCGCGGCCAGCAGCACGGGCGCGCGGGCCTTCACGGCCACCAGCGCCAACGGCCTCCTCTACATGCACGAGCAGATCCACTGGGCCGCGGGCGCCCGCCTGCCCATAGTGATGTGCGTGGTCAACCGAGCGGTCGGCGCACCGTGGTGCATCTGGAACGACCACCAGGACTCCATCTCGCAGCGCGACACCGGCTGGATACAGATGTACTGCTGCGACCATCAGCAGATCATCGACACGGTGATCAAGGCCTTCGCTCTGGCCGAAGCGGTGAGCGTCCCGGTGATGGTCTGCTACGACGGCTACCTGCTCTCGCACACCTACATGCCCTTCGAGGTGCCCGACGAGAAGCAGGTGGCCAAGTTCCTGCCGCCCTTCAAGCCGGCCTACGCTCTGGACCCCGCGAGCCCGGCCAGCCTGAACACCGTCACCCTGCCCGACGTGCGCATGGACATAAACGGCGAGTTGGCCCACGGCTACATGGAGATCCGCTACCTGCTGCAGGAGGACCTCCGCGGCGCCATGAAAGTGGCCCAGGAGCAAGAGGACCGGTACAAGAAGCTCTTCGGACGGGGCGGCGACGCCCTGCTGGAGGCCTACCGCTGTGACGACGCCGAACACATCGTGGTGGGCTTGGGCTCGCTCACGTACCAGTTGCGCGACGTGGCAGAGACGCTGAGGACTGAAGGTCACAAGCTCGGGGTGCTCGGGGTGCGGATCTACCGGCCCTTCCCCGATGGGGCCCTCGTCACGGCCCTGAAGGGCGCGCGCAAGGTGTATGTCATCGAAAAGGCCGTGTCGTACGGCTTCAAGGGCCCTCTGGCCTCGGACATCAAGGCTGCCCTCTACATGGCCCCCGACCGGGGCGCCATGCCCGACGTCCGCGGCATGATGGCCGGCATCGGAGGTCGTGACATCCGCACCGCCGACCTCGCCGACACCCTGCGGGCCGCGATCAAGGACGAGCTGCCCGGTGGCCCCATCTGGATCGGATCAGAAACTGTGAGCGTCAAGACGACGATACTGACCCTCCCCAAAGAGGAGTACGTCCACCCGGGCAACCGGGCCTGCACGGGGTGCGGCCTCTCCATCGCGTACCGCATAGGGCTGAAGGCGCTGGGACCCGATACCATCTTGGTGGTGCCGCCCAGTTGTCTGACCGTGCTGCAGGGTCTCTTTCCCATCTGTTCCACCAAGCTGCCCGTGCTCAACGTCACCTTCGCGTCCACGGCCTCGTCGGCCACCGGCGTCATCGAGGCGCTCAAGGCCCAGGGCCGCGACCACATCAAGGTGGTCGGCTGGGCCGGCGACGGCGGCACGGCCGACATCGGCATCCAGGCGCTCTCGGGAGCTGCCGAGCGCGGCGACGACTTCCTCTTCATGTGCTACGACAACGAGGGCTACATGAACACCGGCGTGCAGCGCTCGGGTACCACGCCCCAGTTCGCCCTCACCGCCAACACGCCGTTCAAGGGCAAGCAGCAACAGAAGAAGGACGTGCCTGCCATCATGGCCGCCCATGGCATCGACTACGTGGCCACGGCCTCGGCCGCCTACCCGCTGGACCTCTACGACAAGATCCACAAGGCGCTCACCCTCAAGGGCACCAAGTACATACACATCCACACGCCCTGCCCGCCGGGCTGGGGCTTCGAGCCCCGCTACAGCATCAAGCTGGGCCGGTTGGCGGTGGAGACCGGCTACTTCGACCTCTACGAGGTGGAGCGGGGCGAGTTCCGGCTCACCGGCGCCTCGGAGAAGCTACTCGAGAAGCGGCAGTTGGTGCCCGTGGCCGACTACTTGAAGCCGCAGGCCCGTTTCAAGGTGATCGACGACCAGCAACTCGCCAACATTCAAGCTCAGGTTGAGGTTAAGTGGGCCGAGTACTATCGGGTTGCCGACCAGGCTAACGCCTAGACCGCAGGGACCCTGTGGGTGACCTCCCCGTCGTCTTCATGGCCTCAGCCGCTCGGTGGGAAGAATGGCTGGCGGCGCACAACACCCAGCCCGACGGCGTATGGCTCAAGATCGCCAAGAAGGCCTCGGGCATACCCTCGGTCGACTACGACGAGGCCTTGGACGTAGCGCTTTGCTACGGGTGGATCGACGGGACGCGCAGGGCCTTCGACGACAGCCACTTCATCCAGAGGTTCACGCCCCGCCGGCCGAGGAGCCAGTGGTCCAAGCGCAATATCGACAAGGTGGCCGTCCTGACGGCCGCGGGCAGGATGCGACCCGCCGGTCTGGCCCAGGTGGAGGCGGCAGTGGCCGATGGCCGCTGGGCAACCGCCCTGGCCGGATAGCTGCTAGGCTGAGAGCAGACAATCCCGAGGAGTAGTCTCTTGAGTCTCACAACGCCGGGTGCCCCCGACAAGATCGTCCCCACTTTCTGCCACGGCTGTGGTTCATACAGAGGTCCCTGCGGACTGCTCTGCCACGTGCAGGACGGCAGGTTCGTCAGAGTAGAAGGCAATCCGGCCGCCTGCAACAACGGTGTCCCCGGCTCCACCTCGCTCTGCCCCAAGGCCTTCTCTGCTCCCCAGTATGTCTACGCGGCCGACCGTCTGCAGTACCCGCTGAGGAGAGTGGGCGCCAAAGGTGAGGGCCGATTCCAGCGGATCACCTGGGATGAGGCCCTGGACACCATCGCCGCCAAGCTGGCGGAGACCAAGCAGAAGTACGGCGCGGAAGCCTTCGGCATCCTCTCGCCTGAGTACTGGCCGGTGCTGGCCCTTCTGGGCCGCCGGTTCTTGAACGTGTACGGCAGCCCCAACTACATGCACAGCGCCATCTGCGCGACCCCGCGCATGGCCTCCGCCAAGGTCTCGGTCGGATACTTCAGCATGGGCCCGGACGACTGGAGCAAGACCAAGCTCTTGGTCAACTGGGGCGCGAACCCGGAGAACTCCGGTATAAACCGAGCCGGCACCCCCCGGAGCGTCTTGGACGCGCTCGCCGGAGGCATGCGCTACGTGGACATCCGGCCCATGCGCGACCCGCTCGGCACGAAGGCGGACACTTGGCTCCCCATCCGTCCCGGTACGGACTGCGCTCTGGCGCTGGCCTTCCTGAACGTTCTCGTCAGCGAGGAACTCTTCGACCGGGCGTTCGTCGCCGACTGGTGCCACGGCTTCGACCAGCTGGCCGAGCACGTTCGCCAGTTCCCTCCGGAGTGGGCGGCGCCCCTCACCGGTCTGCCGGTCGCGCAGATACGCGATACGGCGCGCCTGATCGGCACCACGCGGCCCGCGTTCATCATGATGGGCAACGGGGTGGGGGATCAAGCCACCGACGGAACTTCCACTGTCATGGCCATCTCCCTGATCGCCGCCATAACCGGCAATCTGGCAGTGCCGGGCGGTCAGACTCCCCCGCCCCCCGGCGCGAGTCTGTTCCCCCAACCTTCCCGACTGGCGGAGCTCGCACCGCCCGACTTCGAGGAGCGACTTGTCGCCCCCGAGAGCCCGGTCTGGTATCAGAAGGACTGCTGGACCGAGAACGGTCCCACTTCGGCCTACTACAAGGGGCTGATGAGCATCCTCACGGAAGAACCCTACCCGCTGCGCGTCCTGGGCGCAGGCTACACCAACCCCCTTTCGGCCACGCGCAACCCCAAGAAGGTCGCGGAAGCCCTGCGCAAGCTGGACTTCATGTTCGTGATGGATGTCTTTCGCGCTCCCCATGTCGACTTCGCCGATATCGTGCTGCCCGCCTGCACCAGCTACGAGCAGGACCTCTTCTTCGGCACCAAGAGGACCCCGGAGGGTACTTGGGTGTGCGGATATGACCAGGTGGTGGAGCCGCTGGCAGAGTCCCGCAGCGACTGGCTCTTCTACCTCGAGCTGGCCGTCCGCATGGGTTACGGCGAGCATTTCTGGCAGGGCGACGCCCAGGCCATGACGGACGAGATGCTGGCCCCCTACGGCCTGACGGCGCAACAGTTGCGTGACCATCCCGAGGGGATTCTGGTGGCGCCCTCTGCGCCCGCAAGATCAGGTGGTGGAGCGGACGCGGCCGAGGCGCTCACGCCGGACGAGCGGCAACGGCAGCGCTGGGCCGGGCTCTTCAAAGACCTGCCCCACGGCAAGGTGCAGTGCTACAACGAGGTCATAGGTGGCCGGCCCAACAACGACGGCAGTGGCACCCTCCCCTATCTGCCCGTCTACCAGGGACCGCCCGAAGGACTCGCCCAGACGCCCGAGCTGGCCCAGGACTTCCCACTCATCCTGAGCGACGTGCATGCGCACCGCCTGTCACACCACAGCTGGCTGCACGACAGCGCCTATCTGCGCGAGCTGCAACCGTACCCCTGGCTCAAAATGAATCCGGCCACCGCTCAGAAGTACCGCATCGCCGACGGTGACTGGGTGAAGGTGGAGTCTCCGCGTGGCTGGTGCAGATTGAAGGCCCAGTACTTCGAGGCTATCTCACCCGATGTGGTGATGACCAAGCGAGGCTGGTGGCAGGCTTGTGATGAGTTGGGGCTGCCTGGCTACGAGTCGGGCGACGGAGGCAGCGAGGTCAACAACCTGTACTCCTCCGACCCTGCTCTCTTCGACAAGTTCTTCTCGCAGATGCCCAAACAGACGCTGGTCAAGATCAGCCGCTGGGAGGAGGACTAGCCATGCCGGACGGGTATGCCTTCAGCCACGACCCCGAGCGCTGCATCAAGTGCTACACGTGCGAGCTCGCCTGCAAGCAGTGGAAGGGCATAGCCGCTGGCACCCACAGACTGCGCAGGGTATACGAGACCACCAGCGGCACCTTCCCCCAGATCAACCGCACCTTCCACTCTGTCGGCTGTCAGCACTGCCCGGACGCTCCTTGCCTCGGGGTCTGCCGCCCCGGGGCCCTCAGCAAGCGCGCCGACGGTCTCGTGGCGGTGGACGCCGGCAAGTGCGACGGCTGTCGCAAGTGCTTTGCGGCCTGCCCCTTCGCCGTGCCCGCCTTCGGCCCGGACCGTACTCTGCAGTTGTGCGACCTGTGTCAGGACCGGCTGGCCGAGGGCAAGGGTCCCCTATGCAGTGACGTGTGCCCCACCGGGGCGCTCCGCTATCTGAGGACGGCCGGAACCTAGTCACACCTTCAGGGCTGGTGCGGGCCCGGTTTGAGTATCACTCCGCGCTGCTGCTTCCCGCTGATCTTCACCACCAGGGGCTCCGCGAAGCGCAGATGCCTGACGAACCGCCCTTCGCCCACTGCCGGCTGCGCCTCCAACCACTCCCAATCGAGCACGCCCTCTCCGCACTCGGGGTTGACGGTGAAGTAGCCCACCTGAAACGAGGTCAGGTTCTGGAAGAAGTGGCTGCCCTGTGAGGGCGTCACTTTGATGTCCTCCAGCCCCGATTCCACGATCACCCGGGCGTTCGAGATCTGTTCCCAAGTAACGGGGATGCCCAGCCACGGGTCGGCCGACCCCCAGCGTCCCAGCCCGATGAGGATGTAGGGCGCGCCCTCGGCCGCCAACTCGCCGTTGAAGCGGGCGACTTCCGCGGCTATCTCGCCACTCTTGCTCCTGTCGAAGCGAGAGTGACTGACTGCCACAACGTCGCGAATATGCGTCAGATTGCCGATGCCGAGCACGCTGTCCGAGCGCACCAGCACCTGGTCAGGCTCCACCTCCCCTAGGTCGAGCTCCTGCAGCTCCCGCGATATCGCCATGGGTCGCATCTGTAGGAACGCGAAACGCGTGATGCCGCCGCGGTGTTGTCCGAGTTCGACGGCAAACTCTATCTCCACCTCGGTGTTCATGCCCCACCGCCCCAACTCCAGCAGCCGTTCGAGGGCCGGGAACAGTGGGGAGCCCTGGTACTTGAGAATGGGAGCGAAGCTGACAAGCCGCACGCCTTGGCAGGAGGTGCCGTCACGAACAGCGTCGTCATCTGGTGAGTAGGTAGAGGCCAGCAACCCCAGGGTGCCGTCGGTCTCGGCTACCGAGAGGGGATAGCGGCGCTCCGTGGGTTCCCCTCTCCCCGCCTCCATGTCCAGCGCCACAAACTCGCGCTGCGAATTCGCCAGCATATCGTCCACCGTCGAGAAGTGCACCAGATTCTGAGGACACCTGGGGCAGAAAGACAGTGCGACTCCTCCGTCCACTACGGTACGGCCAAGACCTAGAGCGACCGTAGCCACCCCGTCGCCGGCGGCTTGTGGAGGGGTGGGGTAGAAGTTGTGCGAGCGCGCCACCCCGGCGAACGAAGGGTAAAAGCGGTCACCATGCCGCGCACCCGCGACCTTCTGGATGAGCACGGCCATCTTTTCTTCTTCCAGACGGTAGGCGGCGGCCTTGAAGTAGTTCTTCGCGTAGGTGAGAAAGGTCGAGGCGAAGACCCGCTTGACGGCTCCGATGAGTTGCTCGAGGCGCTCTGCCGGGTCGGCGTGGTTGTTGGGCAGCATGTAGGTCTTGTAGACCCCTACCAGAGACTGGTACTGGGAGTCCTCCAGCAGGCTGGACGACCGCACCGCCAGGGGATAGTCCGCAAGCGCGAGAAAGGCCTCCAGCTCTTTCTGGATGTCCGCGGGGAAAGGCGCCGCTTGGAAGCGCTCCTCGATCAGCCCATCGTCTGTGGTCGCCATCGCGAACTCGCGCAGTCGGCCCGCCTGCAAGAACTGGTCGAACACGTCCGTGCTCACGACGACGCCCGGCGGGACGGTGATCTCCATGCCCTCGAACTGCTCGGTCACCCCAAAATCGCGCAAGAGGTGGCGGACGAAGGCGAGCGAGCGCGCCTTCCCTCCCAGCGACCCTTCGCCGATGCGGGCGAAGCTGTTCTCGGAATCGAAGGTGGCTGCATGGAAATCGGTCACCGACTCACGAGTTCGATCGCGGCTGAAGGCCTCGAGCTGCTCGATGAGGTAGGCGCGGCGGCTCTGGTCGCCTCCGTAGTCGGCCGTGGTGCGCGGCCGGAGGTGTTGCGCCAGGCGGAACTCCGTGCGCGCTTTGAGCCAACGGGAGAAGTCATTGCGCTCGGCGTGATAGTCGATCGCCTCGGCCGGCACCTTGCGAAGAGCCTCCAACATGCTTTTCAGGTCCGCGGCCTGACCGACCTGGGTGCCGTCCGGCAGGCGGAAGATGAAGTCGCCGAAATGGAAATTGTCGACGACGAACCGGCGGAGATCGGCCAGCAGAGTCGGAGAGCCCTTCAGCAGGAAGTCTGCCCCCACCTCACGGGCCAGGGTCTCGCTCTCAGCATCGCTCGACTGAAGCAGAACGGGGATGTCTTTCCACGCCTCCCTGACGCGCCGAGCGATATCCATGCCTGCTTGGGGCACCAGCTCTCCCGCTTTGGGGAACTCGATGTCGGAGATCACCCCCAGCACCTCCTCCTGGTAGGCGGAGAAGTACTCCCAGGCCTCTTCGTACGTCGAGCAAAGCAAGATCTTGGGACGAGCCCGCATGCGAAGGATCTTGTGAGCGGTGTTTATGCCCTCGGCGATCACGCTCTGCGAATGGCGGATGATCTCTGTGTAGATCAAGGGCAGGAACGTGGAGTAGTACCTGATGTTGTCTTCGATGAGCAGGATGATCTGCACACCGGCCGCCCCTGCGTCGTAGGCTACGTTGAGTTTGTCCTCCATGTACTTGGTGATGGCCAGGAGTATGCGAGGGTCGCCCTGCCACAGGAAGGCCCTCTCGATCTCCGAGGTGTCTTCCCGAGTCATGAACTCCGTCAGTTCGCCCCCGTCATAGGCCAGGATGATCACCGGGATGTCCAGGCCCGCCGCGCGCACCTCATGCGCCAGAGCGGCGGCGTTCATGTCGCCCAGGTTCACGGCGGTGAGTATCAGGTTGAAGCGGCTGTCCGTCTTGGCCAAGGCCACGGCCTCAGCTCCGCTCGACACGTGGGTGAGGCCGGTGGTGTGGTGGAGATTGAGCTCCAGGAACTCACCCAACAGAAGTTCGCCCAGCTGGCCGTCTTCCTGCAGGATGAAGGTCTCGTAGGTGCTCGACACCAGGATGATGTTCTCCACCCGGCGGGCCATCAGATACTGGAAGTCGTACTCGTTCCTCCAGTCGAGTCTGGGCGACTGCGAAGCTTCCGGCATGTCCCCTTGGGCCCCCTATCTATCGCGCGGCAGCAAGAGCTCGCCCTTGCCGATGATGACCGTCTCACCTTCCTGATTGGTCCACGTGCTCGCAATCAGCAGGCGGCGCTTCTCTTCCACCTTGCCGGTCACCTCTGAGGTCACGGTGACGGTGTCGCCTATGCGGACGGGCGCCCGAAACGAGACTTCTTGAGAGGTGTGCACCGCGCCCTCACCCCCCAGCTCGGACAGCGTCTGCGTCACCAGGCCGGCGACCAGCATGCCGTGCGCTATGCAGCCCCCCCAGCGAGTGCACTTCGCGAACTCCTCGTCCACGTGGATGGGGTTGAAGTCGCCGGACAGCTCCGCGAAGCCGTTGATGTCGGCCGCGGTGATGGTCCGGCTGGCGCTGGCCCACTCACCCACCCGGATATCTTCGTAGTCACGCTTGGAACTCACGATCGCCACTTCGCGCTACGTTTCATCGGAGGTCACCGCTCCCCTGTATTCGGGGTCGTCCTCACGTCGCAACAGCATAACTGCCGTCAAGAGCAACAATTGCATGAACAACACCAGCGGGTACTTGTTGCCTATTCCGGTGTGAGGGTAGTTCTGCAGCTCAATGCCCCAAAACTTGGTGGGCACAGTGAGTCCGGCCATCTCCAGACCCATCAGCCCCAACAACAAGCTCCGCCATATGGGCGAGCCGAGTCTGCTGGCGCCCGGCTCCAGCAGCAACGCCCCCAAGACCGCCAGCGGGAACACCATCAGCACGAGCTTGTAGTCCATGCTCACCGCGGGGAGGCTATTCATGAGCGGCACCGAGGCGGCTGCAAGAAGCACGGCCCCTCTTCGGCTCCACCCTCGCCTCAGAAGCATCAACGCGGTCACCGACCAAAGGGCAATCGGGACAACTAGCAACACGTACTCAACGGACTGCGGTATCCATGGATAGGTGACATGCAGAGTCTCCGCAAAGCTCCGGGCTGAGTGATTTCCTAGCCACACACCGGAGTTGACCTGCATGTCCACGAGACTACTGCAGAAAGTCCAGGCGTTCCCGAACCCCGCAGCCAAGAACAGCGCGGCGTTCGACGCTACCACGGGCAATACCGCTCGCCACCTGTAACGCCAGAAGACCACCACTAGGAGGATGGCCGGATACATCTTGAGGTTGATAGCCACCGCAAGCAGAAAGGCGGCAGGCCATGCGGACTTGGGGAACCGTAGCACCGCCCAGACGGCCAGAAGCGCAAAGAAGAGCGCGTAGACGTTGATGTTGCCCGTCTCGACCTCAAACAGAAAGCCGTAAGAAGCGAGTAGCCACACCGCGGACGCGGCGAGTAAGGACCGGCGACTCTTGTCCGAGAGCCAGGTGGCACTACGACCCAGTTCGACACTCAACAAGACCGTGGCCAGCCCGAGGATCACCAGCACAAGTATCTGGAGGCGATATCCACGGGCCCAGCTGAAGATCGTGAAGACACGCCCCAAGAGCAGGGTCAAAGGCGGCCACCCACTGTCCGCCACGGAAAAGGCCTCTGCAGGGTCGTAGAGTCCCGCCCGAAAGTCAGCTCCGGCGGGATCCACCAGCGGTAGCATCGCCGCCCACGCGCGACTCCCGAGCGCCAGTAACGGTACGACCAGACTCCCGAAGACCGCAGCGACCGCCACCCCCGGCACAAGAACTCGGGGGCTCGCCCAGGCACGGCGAGACCCCAGCGCAACCACGGCCGCCAACACGCAGGCGACCAGCAACGGCACGGCAAGACCCAGCCGAGCGACATTGCGACCGGTGGCGCCCCCGTCGATGACGGTCTTGGCAGCTATCACAACGGCCAAGGCTACGCCCAGTATCACGAGGACAGCTGCGACCCAGACCTCCTTGCGACGGAGCTGGGAGGCTGCGCGGGCGGTCCAACCTGGCTTGACCCTATCCTGGGGTTCCTTAGGCATGCGCCTGGTCCCCCTCAAGTGCCCGCACGGCGCCGTCGAAAGCGGATAGCACCGTGCGCACCTCCGAAAACCGCAGATGCGGCCCCATCGGCAGACTCAGAACGGTGTCGGCGAGGCCTTCTGCGAGGGGAAGTGAGTACTTAGTCCGCATTTCGGTGTAGGCTCCTGAAAAGTGAGGGGGAATGGGGTAGTGCACCAGGGTGCCGATGCCTGCCGACTCCAGCGCCCTCCTGAGATCCTCCCGGCGGGGATAGCGGATAACGAACAGGTGCCACACCGGTGCAGCCCAGTCGGGAACGGCCGGAAGAATGACATCATCGATGCTGGCAAGTCCCTGAAGATATTCCCCGGCCAGTTCGGATCGCCGGCTGTTCCACTCGTCCAAGCGGTGGAGCTTCGCGCGCAGAAAGGCGGCCTGCAGAGGGTCCAGCCGGGAATTGAAACCCTTGACTTCGTTCTCATACTTGGCCCGGGAACCGTAGTTGCGGAGCACCCGCACGCGGTCGGCCAAGTCGTCGTCGTTGGTGGTGACCGCCCCCGCATCACCCATGGCCCCCAGGTTCTTGCCCGGATAGAACGAGAAGCCGGCGGCATCCGCCAGACTCCCGCAGCGGCGGCCTCTATAAGTCGCGCCGTGGGCCTGAGCGGCGTCCTCTACGACCTTGAGTCCATGGCGTCGCGCCACCTCCAGGATGGGGTCCATGTCAGCTGGTTGCCCATATAGATGCACCGGCAGGATCGCCTTGGTCTTGGCACTGACGGCTGCTTCGATGCGGTCCGGGTCAATAGTGTAGTAAGCCGTGATGGGCTCCACAGGAACCGGGGTGGCGCCCACGTGGCTGACAGCCAACCACGTGGCTATGTAGGTGTTAGAGGGGACTATGACCTCGTCGCCAGGCCCTATGTCCAGGGCGCGCAGGAGCAGATGGAGGGCCTCCAGCCCGTTGGCCACTCCCACGCAGTGCTTGACCCCGCAATACGAAGCCCACTCCTGCTCTAAAGCCTCCACCTCCCCGCCGAGTATGTACCATCCCGAGTCCATGACTCGTTGGTATGCGGCGTCCAGTGGCTCCTTCAGCTCATGGTAGGCAGCGCGAAGATCGAGAAAGGGGACCTTGGCCATCAGTCCGAGGCGCTCGCTGCTTTGCGGAACTCCTCATAGTCACGATAGTAATCTGCCTCATAGAAGAACTCCGAGGCCAGCGCCATACAAACCGATCCCGACGAGAAGTTGTCAATGTCCCGCCAGATCATCGGCGCGATGTAGAGTCCGAAATACGAGCGGTTCAGATGAAACACGCGGCGGTCGTGGCCGTCGTCCAGGGTCACGTCGAAGCTCCCCGACATGGCGATCAGAAGTTGGTGCAGCGTCTTGTGCGCATGAGCGGCCCTGGAGGCGCCGCCGGGTACGTCGTACAAGTAGTAGACCCGCTTGATGTCGAACGGCACGTGCCGCGAACTCTCCACAAAGGTCAAGTTGCCTCGCGCGTCTTGTATCCGCGGCAGGTCGATAATCTTGCAGAGCTCAAGACCCATGACTTCCCCAGGCTAGCGGTCCAACTTCGAAGTGATAGAAGTCGTGCACGACGGCCGTCGCCCCGAACCCCTCTTTGTAGTCTATCAAGCCGACGTTTAGTTCGGTCCCACCTTCCTCGGTGGAGATCCCGAAGTCGAAGTACTTCTTGTCGTGAAACACCGAGGAGATGAGCTCCTCGAAAAGCAGGTCCAGGGCCCCAGTCTCTCTACCCCGCTGACTACTGGCTATGTACTGAGCGTGAGCCACGCAAGGGGTTTCGTAGATGATCACCCCGGCGCTGACCTCACCGGCTTCTAGGGCCACAAACAACCTGATGGCTGCGGGGAACCGGCTTGCTAGCAGGGTGATCTCCTGCAGACTGTGGACAGGCGAGACCCCGTGGCGATTGGAAAGGACCTCCTGAAGTACAGGCCAGAAGGAGGCAAAGTCCGTCGACTCGCACACGGAGATCCCAAGGTCCCGCGCCCTCTTGACGCTGCGCTGGCGACGCGTCTGAGGCGTAGGCCGAGTGCCAGGCTGGACGGCGGACGAGACGTCACGGCGCGTCAAGGGCGCACCCATGCGGAAGAGAGCATACAAGTCATCATCAGACGGTAGGCGGTGGTAGATGTGGGGTATGCACTTGTAGGTAAGCGAGGTGACCCCCACGGCGGCAAAGTGCGCCAAGGCGGCCTCGAACAGCCCCAGGACTCCATGGGTGCGCGCTTTCAGTCCCAAGACAAGGCCGCCGTACGTCAGCCCACCGTGACTCACAACGTGATCCCCTACGCGATTGGCAGGAAGAAGCGCCACCAACTGCCTCTCCCCATCGCGAAAGACTAGAGAGGCGTCATCAAAGCGGTCGGCGTGATAGTCCATGTAGCCGCGCTCGAGCAGAAAGGTGCCGTTGCGGCTTGCCCGGACGAAGTCGTCCCACTGGTCCTGTAGTCCGGGCCCATAGGGTTCCACCAAGAACACGGCTTTAGCCCTCCTCCAGCACTGCCACCCCGAATCCAGTCGACCCGTGCCGATTGCCGTTGTAGAACATATAGCGGCGGTCCCGTATGTCGACCACGCACGGATAGCAGATCATCTCCGAATCCCATCCCGTATCAGAGGCTGAGATGCCGACCTTCTCATCCCGTCGCTCCCAGCGAACACCGTCGGCCGATTCGGCATACCCCATCCTATAAGGCCTACTTCGACTGCGGATGGAATACCACATGCTGTAGGCTGCTGCATCCCTAACCACCCATGGTCTACCCAGCCCGAACTCATCACCATCTCCGCCGGCGAGCTCTATCGCCACTCGCCCGTCAGGGACCCAGTGGACACCGTCCGCCGAAGTGGCGCGGCGTATTGCGTACTCAGGGTACGGTGTGTCACCCACCACGGTCCACGACGACGCCGACGGATACCAGGCCACGAGACCGCCTGCCTCCTCGATTATCGTCATGGCTGATCTAATGAAAGGCTCCTCAGGGGTCCTATCCAGGATAGGAGTGCGCTGTGTGCGAGTGAAAGACTGCCCGTCATCAGACCGGGCCAGTCCGGCAAAAAGGTGGTAGGGAACGCGGTGAGAACGCTGCCATCCGATGTAGTACAGACTTGTCACTCCCGCCCGCCGCAGAACGCAAGACGGGTTCACTCCCGAATCGTCAAACGTCCCGGACTCGCCCAGATCGAGCACCGGCTTCTCGCTAGTGGCCACCACGCGCAGCGGGTTCCCCGCGTCTAGGTCCACGAAGCCCACGCGTCCGTATTTCTCATCATCCAGAGAGGCAAAGTAGACGCGGATGACGTCGTCGCTCAAGACCTCTACCGTGGGGAGCAAGGCGTAGCTGCGAGCCCACCAGAGACTCCCGTCGGGGGCCCACACGCGCCCTAACTTTCGCCATTTCACAGTTGTGCCCGCTTGATCATTCGCCCGACTTCTCGTGCCACAGACCGACAACCCTGGTGGCCGACGGCACGTCGCTGACGACGATGGCTCCTGCCCCCAGTATGCAGTCGTCCCCGACCTCCACGTTGTTGGCGATGGACGAATTCACACCCAGAAAAGCCGATCGGCCCACGTTGACGAACCCGGAGATGACCACATGAGAAGACACGAACGTATCGTCCTCGATCCTGGAATGGTGCCCAATGTGGTTACCGCTCCAGAGGACTACATCGTCACCGATAGAAGCGAACGGCTGCACCACGTTGTTCTCGAAGATGAACACGTGTTCACCCAGGGATACGTTGCGCCAGACAAACGCCCGGGGGCTGATGTACGACGCTGGCCTATAGCCCAACTCCTTTGCCGTGTGGTAGAGACGCGCGCGCAAACGGTTACCGTCTGTGTAGGTGAGGGCTGCGTAGAAGGCGTGCTCTGCCGGGGGGTACAGCGACTGTAGGTCCTCGAAATCAACGACGGGTATCCCGAACAACTCCGAGCGGTGTCGATACGCTCGTTCTACAGCAAAGCCGACGACTTCGTATTGTGTGTCTACGCTGAAGTATTCGAAGGCTATCTGCGCGAAGGCGCTGTCTCCGATGATAACGAGTCGCGACTCGGTCGGCCCGGCCATTCACGGCCTCCGAAAGATCAGGTCTTCTCGGCGGTTAGCCATCGTCAGGTCCGGACTCTGCGGGACGATCCAGGCGTCGAACCCCGCGCTTCGGCCCCGCATCAGCAGACCAAACACGACGCCGTCATCGATCTTGTCAGGTTCCAACTCGTTGAACACCACCTCAGGCACGGTATCTGTCCCGGTGAACGACCGATGGAAAGCTCTGCCTGTCTCACTCGAGAAGAACCGTCTGCGCATCGAGACGTTCGGTACATCTCCGATCAGGAGCTCTCCGCCTGGGGCCAACAGCGCAAGGGCCCGGTCGAGAAAGCTGAACGGGTTAGACTCTGTGATGACGTAGTGGAGGATGCTGTAGGCGATGACTACGTCAACGCGGCCTTGCAGCTCGGATAGGTCCTTGGCCGTCTCGCCTGGAAAGCACCCAGCGACTTTGCGGACGTGGGGCGAGTCAGCTACCCGTGACAAGACCTCGGTGGAATCCACCAGGACGAGCCGATGTCCCCTCTCCAGACAGTAGTCGACAAGACGGTGTGAGAGCACGCCGCATCCGCATCCTATGTCGACGACCGTTTGGCTCTGCGCGTTCAGATTGCGAAGCTTAGCTCGCATGTCGGCTAGAATCGGGCCTTCTTGACCTTCTCGATAGTCGTCCGGAAAGCCGATGCGCTCATGCTCTGATAGCCCCGCCTCGGTCGCAAGAACCTTGAAATCCTCGTATCGCAGGCTGGCCAGGCGTTCGGGATCGACAGTCATGGTATGAGCGCTCCTGAGCTGAGTGCCGGAATCGAGGATTCACTCAGGGGTCGTGCCCTTGTCACCTCGCCCCTTTCGTGTGAGATACCAGCGGTTTAGCAGAAACGTCAGCGGGAGAAGCAGGGTGACATTGATAAACGGGGCAAATCGCCTGTCGATGCCCAGTTTGTCCACCTCGACTGTCAGCAGCAACAAGCCCAGCCCATACTGCACCAAATAGATCACGGGGTACCCGAACAGCATGAGAAGCGACCATCTCGTGCGAAAGACGAACCACGTGTTGAGCGAGTATCCAAGGATGATCCCGATGACGAACGAGATTGTGAACGCGGCTCTGTATTCGACCAGTCGGAGAAGAGCGAGATATAGGACATAAGTCACAACCGTGTTGGTCCCACCCGAGATGACGAAACGCACCCATTCGCTTCTAGAGGACTTCATCGATAACGGTCTCGGGTCGTCTGTTCACTTCATCGAACACGCGCCAGAGGTATTCCCCAATCACGCCGAGCATGAGGATAACCAGACCGAGCAAGAAGGCAAGCAGCGAAGCGAGCGCGGAGAATCCCGCGATCGGTGCCTTCCCAAGGAGAGCGTGAACGACCACCGAGATGCCGTAGCCGAAACTGACAACGGCCACGACTGCACCGAAGGCGGACATCAGACGGATGGGGGTCACAGAGAATCCCAGGATGACGTCGAGCATGGCCGCAAGCCGCTTTCTGAACGTCCAGCGGGAACTGCCGTGGCTGCGCTTGGGGCGATGGTACTTGATCACTTCTGGCCGATAGCCGAGCCAGTAGCTCAAGAGCGGCGTGTAGAGGTTCTTCGAGCTCGTCATCAAGTGCGGGAGCAGGGCTCGGTCCATGAGCGCCATATCGTATCCGCCCGAAGGATAGTCGCGCAACACTAGCCTGTGGACCAGCCAATAGAATGCCTTGGAGAAGACCCTGGAGGCCAATGGATCATCGCGGCTACTGCGCTCACAGATGGTGAACTTCGAACCCGCAAGCCACTTCTTGGCCATGTCGACGATGAGTCCGGGTGGATCCTGCAGGTCGGCCGCCAGGATCATGAAGCAGTCGCCGGTGACAAACTGCAGACCGCACTTGGATGCATGCACCGCGCCGAAATTGCGAGTGAGTTTCACTACCTTCGTCTCGGGCCGCGCGCCCTTGATCTTGAGCAGTTCGGCGAGCGAGCCATCGCCGGAACCATCGTCCACGAAGACGAGTTCGAGCTTCAGGTCGAGTCCGGCCAACTGTGCTTCGACGCCTTTGAGCTCGTCAAAGAGAACGGGCAGGGAACCTTCGTTGAAGTAGACGGGTATGACCACAGATAGAATGCGCATCAGCCAGCCAACCTGTCGGATGTATGACGGAGGTCACGCAGAAGCATTGCCCCCTCCTGGTCAATGTCGGTCGTTTTCAAGGCGCCAACTGAACGACCGTAGCTTCCTCCAAACGATAGCACGGTTGGCGCTTCACCTCGGCTTGGAACGAGCGGTCGACGGGTCCGCGTTCGCGTGTGCGTGCGTGCTCCAAGCCCTGTCACGCCATGGCCTGGAGCAGGTGCTCGTGATCCAGGTTGCCGCCCGACATCACCAGCGCCACCTTTTTGCCGGCCAGCCGGTCCTTGATCTTGAGCGCCGCGGCCAAGGAGGCCGCGCCGGCGCCCTCGGCCAGGTTGTGGGTAGTCTCTATGGCTATGCGGATGCCCTGAAGGATCTCGTCCTCACTGAGTAGCACCACGTCGGAGATGTGGTCCTTCATGATGGCGTAGGGCAGTTGAAAGACACTCCGCGCCGCGAGACCATCGGCCACCGTGTCGGCCGTCTCAAGCCGGACCCTCTCCCCCTTCTTGAGCGACTCGTAGAAGGCCGCGGCCCGCTCGGGCTGCACGCCGATGATCTCCACCGCCGGGCTCACGGCCTGAGCGACCTTGAGGAGCGAGGCGCAGCCCGATCCGCCGCCTATTGGGCAGATGATGGCGTCCACGTCCGGCAGGTCTTCGAAGATCTCCAGCCCCATGGTGCCCAGGCCGTTCAAGATCTCCGGCTCGTTGCCCTGCTCCACGTAGTAGTAACCGGCGCTGTCGACCAGTTCGTCGCAATAGGACTGCGCGTCGTAGAAGTCGTGGCCATGGACTATCAGGTCGGCGCCGAAGCTCTCCACGATGCGGTTGATCTCGGGATTGTTACCCTCGGGCACCACCACCGTGCAGGGCACGTGAAAGAAACGGCCGGCCCAGGCCATGGCCAGCCCGTGGTTGCCCCGCGTGGCGACCAGCACGCCCGCCTCCAGCTCTTCGCTGGACATGTGCTGCAGGAAGTTGACCGCCCCGCGGATCTTGAACGAACCGGTGGGGTTGTGGTTCTCGTGCTTGACGTAGACCTCACAACCGGCCAGGCGGGAGAGCTCAGAGTAGTAGGTCAGGTTGGTGCGCTTCAGGTACCTGTCTGTGACCGCCCGAGCCCTGATCACCCCCAGCAGGTTGACCTCGGCGCTCAGCTGCTCGTAGTTCCTCATGCTCGACCCTCCGCCTGGTAGTGGGTCCGTCTGGCCGCCCGCGGCGCGTGGCGCGCGCGGCCGCCGCGCCTTCGTCCCCCGCTAGAAGCCGAAGCCCTCGGGCAGTGACTCCGCCTTGGTACCCGCCGGGACCCACGAGAGGTCCAGGATGGTGTACGTGGGGTTGTAGTACTTGAACACCGGCACGACCTTCTGACCCATGTGCGGCTCGCCGATGAGCAGGTAGCTCATGAGGATGGTGCATACCTCTTTGAACTCCACGTTGATGAAGCGGATCGGCTTGTCCAGGGCGTTGAAGGCGCCCGACCTCTGGCACACCATGAAGGTGTGCACCGTGGCCGACTTCTTGGCCATCTCGGTCATGTCGATGATGGTGGTCTTGGCGAGACAATCGGGGCAGTAGATGCGGAAGGGCTGGAATATGGACCCTTTGGCTTCGCACTTGGGGTTGTCGCACCGGGTGGCGAGCAGCTTGCCCTTGCTGAGCGACTCGAAGAAGACCGCCTCGCCGCCATAGGTGTGCACGTAGGTGAGGTCGCGGGGCTTGGTGACCCCGACGAGCTTCCAGTTGTCGTCGGCGTCCCTGATGGGCATGTGCTGCTCGAGGCGATGGAAGTCACCCCGGAACTTGTAGCGGCCGTTCTTTACCTGTACCTGTCCGTATGAGCTCATCTTGGGCCTCTCAAGCGTCTTTGCTGAGTAGATGGTCGGGATGCATGAGTATGGTGGCCGTCACGTGCGAGCCCACGCCCGCGTGACTCACCGAGAGGGCCCGCTTGGCGCCCTTGACCTGCAGGTCGGTCCAATCGTCCGGCTTCACCCGTCCGAACTCCTTCCACCGCTTCTCGTCGCCGTGTACCTCGGCCCACCGGCCCCAGAGCTGGGTGGCTATCTCGAACACCTGCATGATCCCGCTCGCGCCCACCGCGTGCATGCAGCCGATCAGGCCGCCCGAGAGGTTGCTGGGCAGCTTGCCCGGCTTCCCGGTGTGTGGGTTGGTGTGGTAGCAGTCGCCCGACTCCACGAAGTCACGCCCGTGGCCGTATGGTCGTATGCCGATGTCCTCGTAGGTCTGCACGTCGCTGATAGTGAAGGCGTCGTGGAGTTCGATGACATCGAAGTCCTCCATGGGATCCACCACGCCGGTCATGCGGTAGCCATAGTACGCCGCCATGCGGGCCGCCAAGAAGCCGGTGAAGCCCGGATAGCGGTCGCCGCCCGGGAACTCCTTGCCCAGGTTCTTGTACTGGTCGGCGGTCTCGTTGGGCAGCAGAGGGATGGCCATGTCGCGCCGGTCGGCCGGACGCAGAGTGTGCGAGCCGGCGGTGACCCAGATGCGGAGCGGCGTGTTCTTGGTGTTCTTGGTGAGCTCGAGCGCCGTCTCTTCGTCGCAGAGGATCGCGCAGGCCGCGCCCACACTCATGAGGCAGGCGTCGAGCGCTCGCAGCGGGTCGGCGACCATAGGACTCACCAGCACGTCGTCCACGGTGATCTTCATGGCCCCGTGCGCGAAGGGATTGAAGCGCGCGTAGCCGTGGTGCTTCACCGAGATCTCGGCCAGGGTGCGGCGGAACGAGGCCTCGGCCTTGGCGAACACCTGCCAGTACTTCTGCGCCATTACCGCGTAGTAGCCGGTGTAGATCTGGCCCATGGGCGATTCCCAGTCGCGGTCGGCCGCGGAGGCTATGAGGAAGTTGCCCTCGTCGGTGGGCACCTCGTCCATGCGCTCCCAGCCCATGGCGAGCACGCAGTCGGAGTAGCCTGAGGCCACTGCCTTGGCGGCTTCCCACAGGGTCGAGCCACCGGTGGCGCCGCCCGACTTGATGCCCACGTTGCCCAGCGGGTCCAGGCCCAGGCGGTCGTGGATGACAGCCTCGCCAAGCAACTGGTCGCCGAAATGGTCGGCGAAATGCCCGTAGTAGCAGGTGTGGACGTACTTCTTCAGTTCAGCGGGAGTGAGGTCCAGGAGCTCGGCCGCCATGGTAAGCGCGTCCACGCATAGCTCTTCGGTGCGCTTCTCGGGTATGGCCCGGTCGTACTTGGACTGGCCGGCGGTCACCAAGTAGACGGGTCTCATGTACTTGGGGGTCTTGAGTTGCTGTTCGCTGAACTTGATCATCTGTCCCTTCTTGTTCCGATCGCCTTATACGCGGGCCGGGCCCGGCTGATGGTCAGATGCCTATGATAATGCGTGAGTGGGGCTTAGCGCCAACGTTCACGGCGCGGTGGGCAGGCGCGTCTCGCCCAGGTCTTTGCCGCTGAAGCCGTAGCTGAAGATCATGCGGTCGGTTATCCACTCCACTGGAGCCTTGTCGTCGGTCCAGTAATCGGCCATGGGGCCCACCTGCGCCCACTGGGTGATCAGCAAGTCCTCAAGCGGCAGAAGGTCCGCATGCGCCGACCTGGCCCTCTCGCCCAGGACCGCAAGATCCGGCGGGTCGGCGAACCCCAGCACCAACTGGTTGAAGCGCAGTGCCGGCCACGTCATGACCAGGGGGAACTGCGTGGCCAGCGTGCCCGCGATGGACCGCGAGAGCCTGTCGTCCCCCGGTACGGTGGAGACGTTCAGGGCCACGATGCCGTCGGGGGTCAGGTGGTCGCGGCAGAGCTTGAAGAACTCCGCGGTGGCCAGGTAGAACGGCACGTAGGGCTGCCGGTAGGCATCGATGAAGATCAGGTCGTACTTCTTCTCCGTGGTGAGCAGAAAGGGACGGGCGTCGGCCGTTATCAGCTTCAGGTTCGGATTGTCGCCGGCCCCGAAATACTCGGTGGCCACGGCGTTGACTTCTGAGTCTATCTCCACCCCGTCGTACTGCACATCGGGGTAGTACACGCCGAACGCGCGGCCCGTGGTGCCTCCGGCGTTACCCAACATGGCCACGTGCTCCGCCGGCCGGCCCAGAAGCGGCGGGACCGCCAGAAACATGTCCCACTCGCCCCCGGTGAGCACCGCGTCGGGGCGCCACTCCGAATGGACGGCGAACCCCTCGTTGAGGTACAGCATGTGCTTCTCGCCGCTCTCTACCACCCGCATGAACTGATAGCGAGACTCCCCCTCGTAGATGAGTCCCGAGGTCGCTTTGACCGACCCCGGCGGGATGGCGATGAGGCCGCCCAGGACCACGGCCACTATCAGCCAGCGCCACCCCAGCAAGAGAGTCGCCGCGGCCGCTATAAGCGTCGCCGCCGCGAGCAGCGTGCGCTGGGTGCCTATGAGCGGGATCGAGAGGAGCGGCGGCAGGAAAGTGCCCACCAGGCTGCCGGCAGTGGAGAGGGCGAAGATACGGCCGGCCGTCGAACCTGCCTTCTCTGGGTCCGTGATGCCTATGCGGATGGCGAAGGGGCTCACCATTCCAAAGAGCACCACCGAAGGGACGAAGAGCACCACGCAGGCGAAGAAGGAGCCAACTACGGCCCCCACCGAGGTAGAGTCGATGCCGTTGATGGTGACATTCAAGAACGGCCGCGCCGCGAAGGGCACCACGGCCGTGAGCACGGCCCCGCATAGCACCACGATGCCGAGCACCCGCGGGCTGGGGTGCCGGTCGGCCAGCTTGCCGCCCAGCACGTAGCCCAACGACAGCGCCACCAATATGAGGCCTATGATGTTCGCCCACACCACGGTCGAAGAACCGTAATAGGGAGCGAGTAGCCTAGAAGCGCACATCTCGGTGGCCATAGACCCGGTGCCCGCGAAGAACACCAGCCAACTCAGTGTGCCCTTGCGTAACTTGTGCTCCACTTACACTCCCTCTCCGGTTATCGGTCCGACACCTGATTGTCTACGTTCCCATGGACGGGCCGCCGCGTCCAGTCCGCGGGATCCGCCAGCCTGGCTACAGCGCTTGCCCCCGCAGGTCGGCGACCGTCCTAGCGAACGCCTCCTCCGGCGAGACCGGCGGGTGATAGTCGAAGTCGCGCGCGACCTTGTCGTGGCTGTAGGTGTGGTCCACGCAGGTCTGCACCACCGCGAAGCGGTTGAAGTTGGAGCGCGGCGCCACCACCTCGGCCAGGCAGGCCAGCCCGTAGGCCACCGGATAGGGGATGCGCACCCGAGGCACCGGAAGGTCCAGCTCCTCCAGGAACGGGTCCATGAAGGCGAAGAAGTTGCTCGCCGGGTAGTGGTCGCCGACGAAGTAGGCCTGCCCCGCCACGGCCGAACCCGGGTAGAGGTGCGCCGCGGCGCACAGGTGGGCGTGGGCCACGTTCTCGGAGTAGGCGTGGCTGAAGCAGGCCTTGCCGCTGCCCAGCCGCAGCTTGTTGCCCTTGCGGGCCATGGCCACGATGTTGCCCATGTGGTAACGGTCGCGCGGACCGTACATGCCCACGGGTCGGAGCGCGCAGGTGGCCAGGTCGGGGCCGTCGGCGGCCAGGACCAGCCGCTCCGCTTCGATCTTGGTGCGCGAGTACGCATCCTTGGGCATGCGCTTGGGATACGGCAGCGACTCGTCGCCGTAGACTATGGGGCGGCGACCGTCGACCACCACGTCGATGGTGCTGGTGTAGACCAGACGCCGGATGCCCAGCTCGCGGCAGACCTCCACCACCAACCGGTTGCCGTGCCACGTTGACCTCGTCGTAGACCCGGTCCGGGGTGTTCACGTCCCACACGGCGGCGGCGCGTCTGGAACACCACCTCGGCGCCCGCGCACACGGCGGATACGTCCTCGCGGGAACGCAGGTCGCCCAGCCGGCTCTCACAGATGGTCTCCGGCGGCGCCTGGAGGTCCAGGATGCTCACCTGCTTGCCCACCGCGACCAGTCGTTTGGCGATCTCGAAGCCCAACATGCCCGCGCCGCCGATGACGGCGGCGCGCTCGAAGTCTCGCGTCTCGCGCCGCGCCGTGGGCGCGGGGTCGCGGTCCGTCACGCTTGCCCTCCGCCGCCCGCCGCCGGCGCCGGCGCGGGCCGCACCGTGATGGCCTTCTGAGGGCACCCCGTGACGCAGTCGCCGCAGCGCGTGCACAGCGAGGCCCAGAGCGGCGTCACCCGCCACTTCTTGGGGTCGCAGGGGTCTTCTTCCACCGCCCCCAGGGTCTGGTGCAGCAGAAAGATGGCGGGCTTGCAGACTCGCAAGCAGACCCCGCACTCGCGCGGGTCGACGCCCACGCCGTCGCCGCAGCGGGCGTAGTCGATGGCGATGCGGGTCCTTCCGAAGAGCGTCACGCGCGCAGTCTCACGGACGGGCCCTAGTACTTGCCGGCGTAGGCCGGCAGTTCGTCGCGCGGGATGAGGAAGAGCGCGTCTGTGGCGCAGGCGTGGCGGCAGACCCCGCAGCCGTAGCAGTGCTCCAGGTCGACCACCGGCCGGTCCAGCTTCTTGTCCATGCGCAGGGCACCGAACGAGCACATGTCCACGCAGGCCCCGCAGCCGGAACACGCATCGTCGTTCAGCCCGATGAGGTATTCGCCCTTGTGGATGGACTTCACCTCGAAATCCACGCGCGGCCGGATGCCGGCGCACTCGGGGACGGCGCACGAGCAGAGGTTGTTGATGTAGGGATAGGGCCCGTACCAGATGGTGCCTATGTAGCCCTTGGCGTTGTGCTCCTTGAAGCGGGCCACTGCCTCTTCGCGCGTGAGATGGTACTTCTCCTTCTCGGGCACGAAGCGGGGCAGCTTGTCGATGATCTCGGACATCACCCCGAAGTTGATGCAGCAGGCCTCTTTGACCCCCCGGCTCATGTAGCGGCACATGCAGTTCTTCTCGATGAGAGGCTCCGCCGCGCAGTGCTCCAGGATGGCGATGGCGTCCTCCATGGGCACCACCTGGCCGATGTGTCCCTCGGGTCGGAAAGGATTCGCGGGGGGCTTCTTGCTGTGCAGCATGCGCTCCGCCGTGCGCTTGACTATCCGGCCGATGATGGGCATCTGGAAGGTGTGGTCTATGCCCACAGGGTTGAACCCGGACACCTTGCGCACGGACATCTGTTCGAAGTTGAGGTACTGCTCCAGCAGGAACTCGCGGAGGTTGTACTTCTCCGCTACCTCATTGGAGTAGCTCTCGGCGTTCAGGTACCACTTGCCACCCGCGCCATGTTGCATGCAGTGATCACACATCGAGAGCCATGATGACTGAGATGGGGGCCCCGGCGCAAGAGGCGCAGGCCGCCTCAGCTCTTCTTTCTCAGCTTCGCGGTGGCGGCGTGGTCGACCGTCTGGGTCAGGGGGTCGATGACCACCTTGTAGACCTCGCGGGCCATCATGACGCTCACCAACTCATTGACCACGTCTTCGCGCACCGCCTGCGGGGTCGCGCTCTTCGGGCCGGCCCACCCCGGCTCCGCCCCCGGTGAGGGTCAGCAGGTGATCGCCTGCCTTCAGCCGCATGTCACGGTGGGGCTCGGTGATCTCGATCGTCTCCGCGCCCCGCTGCACATAGGCGTGATTCAGGGGCGTATCCCCGCCACCGTGCTGTCCCTTGCCCTGGGTGCTGAAGCCCGAGCAAGAGCCAAGGCCCAGGTTGGCATCGCCGCCCTCGTTCACCGCCTCCCAGACTACTGCCGGGGGCGCCGCGCCACCGGCCGGGGCCATGTGAATCGGCACGGAACTCGTATCGTTCGATATGCCAGGGAAAGCGCGCCATCTCTTCTTCGGCGTCGGTCTTGCCCACCACTCCCAGCGTGCCCATGTCGCAGGTGCACTGATATCCGTCGTACCCGGTGACCGCGCCGCCGCCGGCGGCCGCGCAGAACGAGCTGTACACGTACATGCCCTCGGCTTCCTGCTCCTTGCCGACGATTATGGGGCCGATCAATCGCGCATACGGCGACACGGCCTGATCGGGCAGGGCCTGAGACATCACGTCGAGCACGGTCTCGATGACCGTGGCGCCGGTTATGGCGGTGGCGCTGGCCACCAGAGCACCGGGGTGGCAGTCGACCACTGAGCCCTTGCGGGTGATCACGTGTATGGGCCGCATGCTGCCCTCGTTGTGATAGGCGGCCAGCTCACTGCCTAAGAACAGGAAGCTGGTGCAAAGCACGTTGCTCAAGATGGGCGGGTAGTAGCAGTTGATCATGCCGGCCACCTGGTCGTCCGACGCGGACAAGTCGAAGTAGAGCTCGCCGCCCTTGATGGTCAGCTCGCAGCGGACGGTGACCGGCCGCCCGAACGTGAGCCCGTCGTCATCGGTCTGGGCCTCGGCGGTCCAGGTGCCTTCGGGCCACTGCGCGATCTTGGCCCGCACGGCCTTCTCGGTGCGCTCGATCATCTCATTCGACGCACTCGACGCACGGTGGCCTTGCCGTACCTACCCAGCAGTTGCACCATGCGCTGCTCGGCCACCGTGGTGCTGCCCATGAGCGAGGCCATCTCCCGCCGCATCATGTCCGGGAGCCGATTGTTGGCCAAGATCAGCTCGACCACGTCTTCGCGCAGTTGGTTGTTCTCGGCGACCTTGATCATGGGGATATGTAGCCCCTCGGCTATGGCATCGCCGGCCAGGAAGTGACTGCCGGCCTGCGCTCCGCCGTTGTCGGCCACATGGGTGCCCATGCAGGTGAAGAAGAGCAGCTCATCCTCGTAGAAGATGGGCTTGATGAAGACCCAGTCGGGCAGATGTATCGCGCCTTCGCTGGGCAGGTTGGTCAGGTAGATATCACCCGGGCGGATGCGGTCGCCGAACTTCTCCCTCACCCGGCGTATGGGGTAGGTGCTCGAGATGAGGCGCGGTGGGAAACCCTCGGGGATGGCGATCGCGCGGCCCTCGGCGTCCCAGATGCCGTAGGCCAGATCGTGAAGCGTGACCACCAGTACGTTGGTGGCGGTGCGCTCCGCCGCATACCTCATCTCCCTGCAGACCCTCTGTATGTAGTGCCAGATGGTCGCGACGGTTATGGGGTCCGCGGTATTCGCGCAGTCGGTCATCACAAGCGGGGTCAGTTGGTGGCGTTGTTGATTATCTGGCGCACGACCTTCTTGGCCGTGTCTAGGTCGGCCTCGTCTATGCCCTCCAGGGCCTCGGCCATGTTCTTCTTGGCCAAGGCTATCAGCGCCTCTTCCACCCTACGCCCTTCGTCGGTGAGATACACCAGCCGCGAGCGGCCGTCCAGTGGGTCGTCGCGCCGCTCGACCAGCCCCTGCGCTTCGAGCTTGCTGATCAGCTGAAAGGCCGCGACCTTGCTTCGGTGAAAGCGGTCGGCCAACGTCTGCTGGGAGAGACCGTCCTCTTGGCCCAGGCGGCCCAGGATGGCCCACTGTTCCGGCGTTACCGCGTATCCGGCCTTGGCAAAACGCACCAGCAGGCGTTCGCGCAGCACCTTCGAGCAGGTCGCCATCAGCCACGACAGGGCGTCCGTGGGGAAGGCGTCCGTGACTATGAAAGGCTCTTCTTTGGACTTCATGTTCGCGGCCTCGCGACTGGCATGGGCGCACTCTGCTGACTACCTTGACCGCGGCGCTTCGTCCTGTCAAGGGTGGGACTTCCGAAGACCGTCGCGGCGCGCGCCCGCGGGGCGCGCGCCGCCTGACCGGCCGGACTGACTATCCGCGCCAATCGCGTCCAGTGTCGATCATAGCCTTGAGGTTCTCGGCCTTGGCATCGTCGAGCGCGGCGCCGTTGCGCAACCAGAAGCCACCGTCCTTAGCGCACGCGTTCAGCGTGTCGGTGACGTAGCTTTTCACCTCGGCAGCGCCGGCCAGCGCGATGAGACCGGTGGGCACGTTGCCCGCTATGCACGCGTACCCGCCCAGCGCCTTCTTCGCAGCCGACATGTCGGTCTGGTCCATCAGCCAGATGACGCTTCCCTCGGGGATCTCGTCGTCGGCGATCATGCTCAGGCGCTTGTTGTAGCTGCCCTGAGCGAAGAGGGTGGGTACCAGGCCTTGCTCCACCAGACCCTTGATGACGGCCTTCAGCGTCGGCCAGTAGAAGGTCTTGAAGTCCGCCTCGGACATGAAGCTGTCGGAGCCCTTGTGGAGCCAGAAGACCACCAGCGGCGATTCGGCGTGGCCGGCCTGCCGCACGCAGAAATCGATCATCAGCGGCACGAACCTCTCGGCCCCCGCGAGGATCTTCTCCGGTCGGCGGAAGCGGTCGATCATAATGCCTTTGGTGCCGCGCAGGGTGTCGGCCAACACGTCGTAGGGAGCCTTGCCCGAGCAACTCCATTCAGGCGGTATGCCCAGACGTCCGCAGGCGTCCTTTTCCGCGGCCTTGGTGGCTCCCATCCACGCGAAACACTCCCCCGCAGCCTCTGCCAGCTTGCCCATACCTTCGATCAGGCCTGGGCTGGCAAAACCCAGGAGGTTGTACGGCATGGCGGCTGCCTCGACGAAGTCGGTGAAGGGCGGCATGGCCTGCGAGCGGAGCGAAGGCGGTGCCGAACCGGGGCAGCAGCGAGCGCCGAAAGTAGCCCTCCGGGTCGGCAAGCAGAGCATCGTACTCGTCGGGCTTCATGTACTCGCCTTCCAGATACTGCCAGGGCATCTCGTCGGGCAGGTTCTGGCCCGGCCATTCGATGAACTTGAGGTCCAGAAGTTCGAAGACCTTGGCCGGCGAGACCGGCTTGGCCTGGAAGTCGGGCTGAAAGTCCTCGTGGTATCTCCTCAGCGACTCGGCCATCTTCTGGTAGTCGTACATGGCCTCTTTCTTGCTGAAACCCGCGTACTTGGCCGAGTAGAAATGCACGTTGGCCGATACCGGCACTCGTTGGGGCTTCTTGAGCTGGATGGCGTCTATCATCCCCTGGACTCTAGCCATGTAGCTCTCTCTGGCGGAGTCGTCCACGAACTCCACTCCGCGCGCGCTCAGCCAACGCTGGAAACGGCGCTCCCGGCGGTCCCGCCAATCCAGTTGCTGCCAGTCATCAAACATCGGGTCCGGGGCACCCCAGCTCATTCGGTCTCCTTGCTCATGTGCTCTTCATGGTCCTTGGTCTTCACGCCCTACCGGCCTGGTGCCCGGCAGGGGATGGTGTCGACATCTACGTCTTCGTTGCGCCCTTCGTTCAGATAGGGAAAGCGAGCGACGGTGGCGCGGATCTCCTTCTGCCGTGTCCCGGGGTCACCCCACAGCACAGTGACCTCATTCCCGAGCCCGCCGTGCGCCGTGTCGATGGAGCACAAAGACAGCATCGCCCGATAGTAGTAGCTGTACTGGCGCCCAGAGCTCACCCCTACGAGCTTGCCGCCCGCCAGCACCTGGTCCGCATACATGATGCTGCCGCCGTGCGACTGACCCAGATGGATGGGGTCCATCCACCCGTAGGTCTCGCCCTCCTGAAACTGCGACGCGTACACGTCGACCACGTCCTCGGGGTTCCAAACCAGAGTCACCATCTTGCGGCGCGGAGCGGCGGCCTCTTTCTCAAGCGCCGCGCGGCCGATGAAGTCGTGGTCGAACTTGACCATCTTGCCCCAGCCCAGTTCGAAGGGGTTGCGGTAGCGCAACTTGATGTCGGCGCCCATGCTGCCGGCCAAGGTCACCGGCGGCCCGTTCATCTCCGGCGGCATGCCCAGGAACTTCAGAAAGTCCTTGTCCTCCCCCCAGGGGACGGGAAAGTGGACGAAAGACTGCGGAAAACCGTTCTCGGTGTGGTTCATCTGGTAGGCGCGCCAGCCAAGCTTGACCAGACCGAACGGTTCGCCCTGCGGCCAGGATCGCGTTGTACAACGTCAGGGCATCCTTGGTCTCGCCGTGCACCTCGTAGGCGAGAGTCCCGGCCATGCCCATGCGGGTTATCCGCACGGCCATGCCTTGGATGCTGCTGTCGCGGAACCTGGCGAACTTGATGTCGTGCAGGCATTCGTTGGTGGCCGTCTCCAGCACCTCCAGAGACCGCGGCCCGCCGAGCTGCAGCAAGTGGTGACCGGATACCCATTCCGCCTGCGCGTCGTACTTGGCCGCGTAGAACCGGTAGGCGGCATAGGGGGCCAGGAAGAAGGTGGTGAAAACGTCCTCGGCCTCTCTTAGCAGCACTCCGTGGGCTATCACGTGTCCGTCTTCATTGCACATGATCGCGTGCCGGAGGGCTCCCACAGCGAAGTCGGAGAAACCGTTGACGCAGGTGTCGGAGAAGAACTTGAGCGCGTCGGGCCCCTTCACCCTGAAGGTAGGCGCCGGATTCAGGCCGGCGTGCAGATAGCAGCTCTTCTTCCAAGATAGTTGCTCTTCGCGCCATCCTTCGTATTCGAGGGGCACGGCGGAGCCCAACCCCATCCCGGCTACCCTGCTCCATATGTAGAAGTCCACGCTGGGGTCGTATGCCGCGTAGGGAAGATGAGGAAAGGCGATCTCCGCGGCCTCCCCTGAGACTACCGGACCTACGCCGCCCACCTCACACCCCCAGCCACTTCTGCTGGGCTTCGTGATCGCCTCGCAACGCCTCCGGCGCGCCTTCGTAGACTACGGAGCCCTTGCTGACCACATACACGTCGTCGGCCACAGTCAGAGCCATGTTCAGGTTCTGCTCGGCCAGCAGGACTGTCAGCTTGCCTTTCAGACGGCAGATCACTTGGCCTATCTGGTGGATGACCATTGGAGCCAGACCTTCGGAAGGCTCGTCCATTATCAGCAGGTCGGGATTCATCATCAGGGCGCGGGCTACGGCCAGCATCTGCTGCTCTCCGCCGCTCAGGAGGCTGGCGGACAGCCCCGCTCTCTCCTTCAAGATCGGAAACAGGTCGTACACCGCTTCCAAGTTCCAAGCGGCTTCGCCCTTGGCGGCCTTCTCCACTACGGTCAGATTCTCTTTCACGCTCAGCGACTGGAATATGCCGCGCCCCTGCGGGACGAAGGCTATGCCCTTGCCGGCGATGCGATGAGGAGAAAGGCCGCTGATTACCTGGTTCTTGAAGCGTATCTCGCCGGTGGCAGGTGGAGTGAGGCCCATGATGGAGCGGATGATCGTGCTCTTCCCCATACCGTTTCGGCCCAGCATAGCCACCACTTTGCCGTCCGGTACGTTCAAGGAGAGATCCCAGAGAACCCGGCGCTCCCAGTAGTACGTGCTTATGTTGTCTACCTCTAGCAAGTCTCAGCGCTCCCTAGATAGATCTCCCGTACTTTCGGATCAGCAGCGATATCCTGGGGCAGCCCTCTGGCGATGATGGTGCCTCCGTAGAGCACCATGATGCTGTCCGCCAGGTTGAACACCAGGTCCATATCGTGGGCGCAGAACACAAGGGTCGTTTCGCCGGCCAGCTTGCGGATGATGTCGGCGAAAGCCACCGCTTCGGCCGTCGGTAGGCCGGCACTCGGCTCGTCCAAGAGGACGATGCTTGGCTTGGCCGTGAACGCACACAGGAGCTCGACCAGACGCTGGTCGCCGTATGACAGCGTGTGCAGAGACTCGAACCGCTTATCCCACAGGCCCACCAACCTCAAGAACCTCTCGGCCTCTTCAAGGTACTTCGCCTGCTTCTCGACGAGAGTGAACATCTGGAAATGTGACCTGCGCGCCCCGTATATGGCCAGCAGCAGGTTGTCCAGGATGGACATCGAGAAGAACAGATTGTTTATCTGATAGGAACGCCCCAGCCCCCGGTGCAGCCGCTTGTGCGCGGCGAGCCTGGTGATGCGATGCTCGTTCAGGTACACCTCGCCGCCAGAAGCCGGCAGTTGGCCGCCGATCACGTTCAGCAGGGTGCTCTTGCCGGCGCCGTTGGGGCCGATCATGGCCAGCTTCTCTCCGGGCTCGACACTGAAGTTGACTCCCTCCAGCACCTTGAGTCCGCCGAAGCTCTTGGACAGGTTGTCGACGCGGAGTACGCTCATGACTCACCTCCGCGCTCTACCATCTTTTGCCCGACCGACCCACGGCCTCCAAGGCTCCACAATGAATTCCACCAGCGGGTGAGGTACCGGGCGAACCCACCCCTCAGGAAGACCACGCACAGGACAAAGAGGATGCCCAGCCACATCCACCATCTCTGGGGGAACGAGTCCCACTTCTCGCCCACCCACCTTGCGAAGGGGCTCTGGGTCATGAGCCATTCGAACAGTACTATGACCGCCGCGCCTAGGCAGGGTCCCCAGAGAGTGGAGCCGCCACCCATGATGACCATGAGCATGGGCAACGCCGAATACTCAAGCCCGAAGTGGCGCGGCACGATGGTGCCGTACAGTTGGGCGAAGAACACCCCGGCCAGTCCGGCGAAGATGCCCGCGATTATGATGGCGGTGTATTTGGCAGCCCAGGTGTCGTAACCCAGGCTCTTCATGCGCGACTCATTCTCGCGTATGCCGCTCAGACTGCGGCCGAAGCCGGAGCGGGTTATGCGCTTCAGCACCACGTAGGTGATCACGAAGAAGATCAGAACCATGAAGTAGTACTTGAGGTTGGTCCACTCGATGTTCCAGCCCAATTCCGGTCGCCTGATGCCAGGCATGCCATCCTTGCCGCCCGTCATCGAATACCACTTGTCCGCTACAACGGATAGCAGTTGCCCGAAGCCCATGGTGACCAGCAAGAAGTAGACCCCCGAGACACGGAGCGAGAGAAAGCCGATCACGGCAGCGAGCACCGCCGTCACGGCCAAGGCGATAAGGAGAACCAGCCAGAAGGAGTGCACCCCGTACTTCAGGGTCATGATGCCGGTGACATAGCCGGCCATCCCCAGATAGGCGGCGTGTCCGAACGACAGAAGCCCGGTGTAGCCCATTATCAGGTCCAGACTCATGGCAAAGATGCCGAAGATGAGCACTTTGGTGAAGATGAACTGCGGAAAGCCCCCAACGAACGGCGGCACGGCACAGAGCACCACCAGAACGAAGAGGTAGGGCAGGTACCGCTTGAGCAGTGACTGCCACATGGGCATGGTGACCGATGCGAGCGCACCGCGTTCGCTTCTTCTTGTTGCGCGCGCTGGTGTATATCTGCGCCCGCTCCAAGTTCTCGCCCGCATCCTGCGCCGCGAATTTCCGCCCCAGCAGGCCGGAGGGCCTTACCAGCAGGATGACGATCAGAGTTATGTAGACTATGTAGGCGGCCACGCTGGGGAAGTAGGCCTTGCCGAAGGCGTCCAAGAGACCCAGCAGCACGCCGCCCAGCAGAGCGCCCTGTATCGAGCCGGCGCCACCGACCACCACCACTATCAGAGAGTAGAGCAGTATCTCCCAGCCATTGCCCACCTTCACGCCGGTGATCTTGGCGCCCATGAGACCGCTTAGGCCCGCTACAAACGCGCCGAGCACGAAACACGCCGGTGAACAGTAGTTTGAGATTGATGCCCAGCGCGGCGGCCACTTCGCCCTTGTCCATGCCGGCCCGCACTTTGGCACCGATCTTGGTCTTGTCCTGGAACCACCAGAGCGCCACGGCCATGAGCAGGCCGAAGCCTATCAAGAACAGCCTGTATGTCGGTATGGCCGAACTGCCCACCTCCACAGAGCTGGAGAGTATCGAAGGCACCGGACCGGCCATGGGATATGAGGTCCATATCCATTGTGCCGCGTCCATGAGTATGTAGATGAAGCCTATGGTAAGCAGTACCTGGCTTTCCTCACGCTTGTAGAGCTTACGCAGAAAGCCCATCTCCAGGACGAGACCGATGAGAGCGCAGGCCACAGCGCCCGCCAGTGCCCCGACCCAGAAGTTGCTGTGCTTGGCCACCCAGATGCCTACGTAGCCGCCGAACATGTAGAGGGCGCCGTGGGCCATGTTGACGATGCGCATCAAGCCCATGGTCAGCGACAGACCGGTCGCCACCAGGAAGAGCACCAGGCCGTACGAGAGCCCTATCGCAAAGACGCTTAGGACCTTATCCATCAGAAGCTCTGCTTTCTCTGTTCATTCACGACTCCTGGGAGACCGGCGTATTAGGTAGTGGGCGACACCCATCGCTGGGCCATAGGCGGCTCAAGAACCAGGATGCGGGGGGAGACAGCTCCCCCCGCATCCGTCGACGTCAGCACGTGCTATGTGAAAACCTTCCGGTACTACTTCGTCAGACCATGGGGCGGCACGGCCTCGTAGGTCTTGATGAGCTTGTACATGAAGATGTTGCGCCCCTGCGCGTCGGCGGCAGTGGCGACTGGGTCGATGGCGACTTCGACTATGTAGATGGGCTTGGTCGCGACGTTGTCGCCGGGCGCAAAGAACACGCGGCCCTCGGGACCTTCCATGTCGATCGCGAGGATAGCGTCGCGCAGAGCGAGGCCCCGACAGGTTGGTGGCGCAGGACTCGAGCGCCTTCAGCAGCACCATGCCGGCCTGCACCGGACCAGACGGACCACCGTCTTCAGCCTTCCAGGGACCACAGTCGGTGCAGACCCTTCACGTACGTCGGTGTTCACGGCGCTGGTGTTCTCAGGGTTCCAAGCCATCACGGTCTTGATGCCGACCAAAGCCTCGCCTGCGGCCCGTTGCCCTCGCCTACGTTCCTCGGGACCCACGGATCCAGGAAGCCACCGTGGAAGGCGCCCGACTAGCGGGGTCTTGTTGATGACGCCGGTGTCGTAGTACGCGGTGAGCAAGGGGATGCCCGAGCCACCCACCCAAGCAACAAGAGCGTCGGCGTCTTCGACTGTGGTCAGATAGGCAGACCAGTCGTCGGTCTGGCCGACGGCCCACTGCTGCTGAACCACTTCTCCGCCCAGGGCCGTGAAGTAGTCGATGAGAGGATGGAAGAAGGCGTGCCCGGAACTGTCCTCAGGACCCAGCGTGCTGATGGTCCTGTAGCCCAGGTCGTTGTACATGTAGTCGGCGATGGCAGTGCCGTATCCGGCAGTTAGACCACCGACGCCAAGCACCCACTCGTTGCTCCTCCAAGCGCTCCGGGAGGAGTGGGGTTGTACAGCACCATGGGGATCTGCTTCTCGGCGCAATAGGTAGCGACGGCGTTCTTCTGGCCGATCTGCGTGGGGCCCATGATGACGTCCACTTTGTCCTGCTCGACGAGCTTGCGGGCAGCCTCGACGGCACCCTCGGTGGTGGACTTGGAGTCGGCCTCGACCAGTTCGATCGGTCCTGACCGCGCGACCGTGGCATTCGCGAAGGCGTACTCGATGGCCTGCTTGAAGAGCGGAGCCGACAATAGCCTCGTTGCCGGTCTCGTCATATATATGACCGACCTTTATGGGGCCGGTTGAACTACCCACCGGATAGTTGACAGTGGTGCTGACCTGCTCCGTGGTGGTGGTGTCTTCGCCGCCGCCACAGGCCACAACGACCAGCGCTACCGCCATCATCATGGCTAGTAGTCCGATCATCAGGTAACGCTTCTTCATTGCTCCTCCCCGTCCGTGTGGCAATACATCGTTCTTTCTTGGAGCCGAACGAACATCCCCAAACGGTCTCGCCGCCCTGCCGCGCCTCCTTCCGTCTGTAGCCGTGCGCCCTCGCCCGCCCGTCGGCATACGAGCCTATTGCAGTTAGTTAGTCACCTAAGTAAGATAGAACTCGGTACGATGTTTGTCAACCGGACTTCAAGCAGCTCGCGAAGTTCGATGGTAGGATGGCCAGCGTGAAACACGAAGACTTCCCCATAGAGGATCCGACCCCCGATTTGGCACCGACCGCCAAGAGGATACTTGACGCTGGTGTCCGGGTCTTGGACAGAGAAGGTTTCGGGGGACTCACCTTCGAGCGGATCGCGCAGGAGTCGGGCGAGAACGGTGCCCTCATCCGCTACCACTTCGGCAGCAAGGCCGGCCTGGTCAGAGCCATAGTCGACGCGGTGCTCTTCTCTCAGGCAAGGGGTCTCATATTGAGGCTGGCCCCGCTCAAGCATGGGAAGGAGCGCAGAGAGGCGCTGCTCAAGAGACGCCGCGAGGTGGCCGCCGAACCGACCACCTACAGGCGCATGTACGAGGTCTACCCGGCCGCGCTGCGCGACCCCGAGCTGCAGCCCAAGTTGCGCGACCTCATGCGCTGGTACCGGGAGCTCAATGCCTGGGTCTACGGCTCGGAGCATCCTGACGAACAGGAGCGAGCGGCCCTGGAGCCTCTGGCACTTCTCATGTCAGCTATTCTCAACGGAGTCGCGCTGCAGGTGCAGGCGGATCCCGAGTTGGACGTTCAGCCTGCCTTCGACCTGTGGGAGCAGTTCGTGACCGACTATCTGGAGAAGCTGCAGAAGAAGTAGGCCACCATAGCCTGGCCATGCCCAAGTGCCCGCGTCCTCTCCTTCACTCAGCCCTCACGGTCACAGCCGCTCTCAGCCCCTGTGTAGCGGACTCGTCCAGCTCCAGGGTCTCCGGGTCGACGACGACCTTGTAGACGTCCCTGGCCATCTGCTACGGACACGAGTTCGTTGGCGACATCGGTCGCGACGGCCTGAGCATCCCGTCTGAACGGATAGCCCAAGCCCGCGCCCCCCGCGCCGTGAACCACCAGGCGATCGCCGTTTATGACTTTGAGGGGCCGGTGCGGCTCCACGATGTCTATCGTCTCGGCGCCCCGTACCACCCAGCCTTTGTTGAGCGGGGTGGGGAGACCACCGTGTTGGCCTTGGCTCGGTATGGTGAGACCGGTCCAGGTGCCGCCCACGAAGTTGGCCTCGCCGCCCTCGTTCTCCGCCTCCCAGACTATGCCGGGCGCTCCGCGCCACTCACCGGCGCCGTGTGAGTCGGTGCTGAACTCGTATTGATGGACGTGCCAGGGGAACCGGGCCATCTCTTCTTCGGCGTCGGTCTTGCCGACCACCCCCAAGGTCCCCAGGTCGCACATACACTGGTACCCATCGTAGCCAGCCACGGCCCCCCCTCCGCCGACGGCGCAGAACGAGCTGTACACGTACATGCCGCTACCGTCCGGGTATTGCCCCATGACCGAAAGCGAGTCCAGAGGTCCGTAGGGGGCGATGGCCTGGTCGGGCAGAGCCTTGGAGAGCACAGACATCACTGCCTCGATGACCATGCCCCCGGTGATAGCCGGTCCGGCGGCCACCAACGCCCCGGGCCTGCAGTCGACCACAGTACCCTTCTTGGTCACCACGTGGAACGGCTTGATGCTGCCTTCGTTGTGATAAGCGGCCAAATCGCTGCCCAGGAACAAGAAGGCCGTGCAAAGAGCGCTGCTGAGGGTCTGCTGATAGTAGGCGTTTATCATTCCCGCGACTTGGTCGTCGCTCCCGGAGAAGTCCAGTAAGACGTCCCCGCCCTCTATCGTGAGGTCGCACCGCACGTGCACGGGGTGGTTCATGGTGAGACCGTCGTCATCGGTGGCGACCTCCGCCGACCAGCGCCCTTCCGGCCACTTGGCGATCTTGGCCCGCACGGCCTTCTCGGTGCGGTCGATCATCTCGCCCACGCATCCCAGCACCGTCTGCTTGCCGTACTTGTCCAGCAGCTCGGTCATGCGTTGCTCGGCGACGGCCGTGCTGCCCATGAGCGAAGCCATCTCTCTGACGCATCATGTCGGGCAGCCGGTTGTTCTCGAGCACCAGATCGAGTACGTCGTCGCGATAGTGTCCGTCTTCGTAGATCTTGATGAGCGGGATGTTCAGGCCCTCGGCGATGGAATCGTAGGCGAGAAAGTGGCTACCGGGGCGCGCCCCGCCGGAATCGGCGACGTGAGTGCCCATGCAGGTGAAGAACAGCAACTCGTCCCGGTAGAAGATCGGCCGGATGAAGCTCCAGTCCGGAAGATGGATGGCCCCGTCTTTGGGGGAGTTGGTCAGGTAGACGTCGCCGGGCTTGAGCTCGCCCGCGAACTTCTCCTTGACCCGCCTGATGGGAAAGCTCGAAGATATCAACCGCGGCGGGAAGCCTTCGGGTATGGCGATGGCCCTGCCTTCGGCATCCCAGATGCCGTACGCCATGTCGTGAAGGGTGACCACCAACACGTTCGTGGCGGTGCGCTCGGCGGTGAACCTCATCTCCCGGCACACCCGCTGGATGTAGTGCCATATGGTCGCGGTGGTTATGGGGTCGGTCTTGGTCTGTTGCGGCGACACTTCAGTCCTTCTCACTCGCTGGGTGTGATGATGTAGTCACCGAAGGCGTCGACCGTGCACGCGCTGCGCGTTGGAATCACCGTCGTCACTGTGGGCTCCTGGATGATGGCCGCGCCTCGCATCACGTTGCCTGCCTCCAGCTTCTCGCCGTCATAGACAGGCACCGGGATGAGGCTGTCGTCGAAGTAGCAGTCCTTGGTCTCCAGCAGCGCTTTGGAGGGGTCGGCTGAGGCCAGGCTCCGCCGTGGTATGGGCACCTTGACCGAGTTGATCTTCGCCGTCACGCGCAGGTTGATCATCTCCAGGGGCACCCAGGGCAGCGAGAAAGTGAAGAGTTCCTCGTGCAGCACGTGGAAGCGCTTCTCCATGTCCCTGACGTCTGCTTCGGTGATCTCGCGGTCGGGGAGTTTGATCTCCAGCACGTGGTACTGCCCCTGATAGCGGACCTCGGCCGATTTCTCGACCACCAGGTCTTCGATGCCCACGTGAAACGCCTCCACATCGCGCAGGGCCTCGGCGGCCATGTCTTTGTAGAGTCCGTTGATAAGGGGTATGTCGGCCTTGTCCGATCTGGTGAGGTGCGAGCGGACGTAGTCCCGGCCTATGTCCAGGAAGAACATGCTCCAGGCACAGAACGCCGACGAGTAGCGGGGGACGATCGTCCTTCGCACCCCCAGGATCTCCGCCACAGAAGGACCGCACAGCGGGCCGCCGCCGCCGATGGCCAGCAGGCTGAAATCGCGGACGTCGTAGCCCTTGTGAGTGGACACCTCGGTGATCGCGTCGGCCATGGTGTGGTTTACCGTTGTGAAGACCGCCTCCGCGGCCTCCTCGATGCTCATGCCCAGAGCGTCGGCGATCTTGCTTAAGGCCTGGCGGGACAGCTCGGGCTGCAGCTTGAGTCTGCCTCCGTTGAAGTTGTCGGGGTTTATGTAGCCCAGGATCACGGCGGCATCGGTGACCGTCGGCTCCGTGCCTCCCCGCCCGAAGCAGGCCGGGCCCGGCACGGCTGAAGCGCTCTGCGGACCTACACGCAGCAGACCCAGGGGGTCGATCCAGGCGATACTGCCACCACCGGCCCCGACGCTTACCACGTCCGCCACCTTGATGCCCAGACGGTCGTCGCCCAGCCACTCGCCTACCTTGAGGCTGACCTTGCGGTCCTTGACCACGCTGGCATCCCACGTGGTGCCACCCATGTCGCCGATGATGAAGTTGTCTTCGCCGATGGCCTCGCCCAGATACGCCGCCCCCGCGGGGCCGGCGGCCGGCCCCGAACCGGTGAGATAGACCGGCTTGGCAATCACCGCATCGACAGACTGCACGAACTGGTTCGCTTGCACCACGAGCAGCTGGTTCTCGAAGCCGGCTTCCTTGAGCGAAGACTGAAGCTTCGTCAGGTACTTCTTGACTATGGGGCCCACGGAGGCGTTGATGACGCAGGTGCTTTCGCGCTCGTATTCACCCATCTTGGGCAGAAGCTGACTGGAGCACGAGATGAACACGCCCGGCAGCTCCTGGGCGCATATCTCCGCCGCGCGGAGCTCGTTCGCGGAGTCGGCATAGGAGTTGATGAAGCAGATGGCGAGGGCCTCTATCTGCTGCTTCTTGATGCTCTCGAGTACCGCGCGGAGTCCGTTCTCGTCGAGCGGCGTGACTATCTCGCCCGAAGCCTTCGTCTTCTCCGACACGGTGAACCGCAGGCGGCGCGGGACCAGGGGCTCGTACGGGGGGATATAGGCCTCGTACATTGAGTGGGTCTCGATCTTGGCCGAGCGCCGCATCTCGATGATGTCCCTGAAGCCCGTGGTGGTGATGAGAGCCGTCGGCGACAGCTTCCTCTGCACCAGAGCGTTGGTCGACACCGTCGTACCGTGCACCAACCACTCCGTCTGCTGCAGGAACTCCCGGGTACCCAGCCCGAAGTGCCCGGCGGCGTCGACGATGGTGTTCATCACTCCCTCGGAGAAGTCCCCCGGCGTGGTGGGTGCCTTGAACTGATGCAGACCGCCCTCTCCATCGAGGACGACGCAGTCGGTGAACGTCCCTCCGGTATCAATACATACCCTATACATCCTCTAGAACTGCCTCGGCCAAGGCTCCACGCCGGGACGGCCCGGGTACTTGGCTGCGACCGCCGCGACCCCGGGGCTATCCAACGCCATCAGGTGGCCGTTGTCGTAGACCACGGTGTCGCCCATCTTGAGCGACGGGTTACGGATGTCACCGGTGATGTGCATGTAGTACGGATACTTCTCGTTCGACGGCGGCGCCCCGATATGCACGTGCAGGTCGCAGCTGTGCGAGTGCTCTATGATGCGGCGGTGCAGGATGTTGGGGCACTGATGCGGCGCCACGCTGGCCTGCGGATGTACGCCGAAGTGGAATACGTTGAAGTCGTACACGCCTTCGCCCACGCGCGGTTTCATGTCCTCCAGGAAGCGCTTGAGAGCCTGGGCTTCCCAGCCCCCCTCGATCGCCTTGATCTTGGTGTTCTCGATGACCAGCTTGATGGGCGTCTCCAGGTACGGGGAGATGCCTATGTACCTGGACCACCAACTGAGCATGGTCTCGAAGATGAACACCCCGTTGGTGTCGGTGATGCGGATGGGCGGATGCACCCACTCCGGCCACGGCAGATAGTGGCTGGCGTCTTTGCGGAACGAGGAGTACGGCATGCCGGGGTCGCCCTCTTTGCGGTTCTCGGCAGGCGTCGTGCGCCCTTCCAGATGCGTGCCGTTGGGGTCGGTGAGCACCCAAGGCAGGTCGGGGCGTATGGCCAGTGAAGACTGGTAGCGGATCTGGCTCACGAGCTCCCACGGGGTCTGCGCCCAGGCGGTGTTGAGTAGGGGCGCCGTGCTGGCGAAGTTGCGGATCATCCAGGTCTGCGCCTCTTCGAGGTAGTACCGGAACTCCGCGATCTCCTCGGTGACCAGGTTGTTGGAGTGGTTTATGAGGAGGTCGGCTTCCTTGATAGCCGCCTTGACCACCGGCGGGAAACGCCAGGCGTGCGGCGTGGCGGGCTCGTCTATCCACAGGACGGTGGCGCGGGCGCCGCGCTCCACCACCCCTTGCTGTATCCAAGATATGGCGTCTTCGTCCACCGGGCTGTCGCCGCCGTAGAGTCCATCCACCTCGGCCAGTATCACCACTTCCCAGCCGGGCTTGACCTCGGCACACTTGTCCAACATGTCGGCGATCGCTATCGCGGCCCCCGCGGGCATGCCTACTCTACCCATGACGTCCTCTCCTCCAATACATTGAGACCGGAATGCACAATCCCACCGGGGGCCCTAGACCCCCAGCCATTTCTGCTTGACCTCTTCGTTGTCGCGCAGGTCCTCGGGCTTCCCCTCCCAGACCACGCTGCCCTTGCTGACGATGTAGATGTCGTCGGCCACGGTCAGCGCCATATTCAGGTTCTGCTCGGCCAGGAGGACCGTGACCTTTCCCTTCAACTTGCAGATGACCTGGCCTATGTTCTTGACCACCAGGGGCGCCAAGCCCTCGGACGGCTCGTCCATGAGCAGCAGGTCCGGGTTGAGCATCAGGGCGCGGGCGACTGCCAGCATCTGCTGCTCTCCGCCGCTGAGCAGGTTGGCGGGAAGACCCTGCCGCTCCTTCAGGATGGGAAAGAGGTCATAGACCATCTCCAGATTCCAGGCGCCTTCGCCCTCGTTCCCTCGGGCGGCGACCATGAGATTCTCTTTCACGCTGAGTGAGGGAAAGACGATGCGCCCCTGAGGGCAGAGCCCGATGCCTTTGCGCGCTATCTGGAAAGGCTGGAGCCCGGCGATCTGCTGGCCCTTGAAGCGCACCGCGCCGCTGGACGGCGCCGGGAGACCGATGATCGACCGGATGATGGTGGTCTTGCCCATGCCGTTGCGGCCCAAGATGGCCACGGTGGTGCCCTCGGGGACTCTGAGCGAGAGGTCCCACAAGACGTGGGTATCGCCATAGAAGGTGTTTATGTTTTCTAGCTCTAGCAACTGTCGTCACTCCCCAGATAGATCTCCTGCACCTTGGGATCGGCACTGACCTCTTTGGGACTGCCCTTGGTCATGATCTCTCCGGAATAGAGCACCATGATCTGGTCGGCGAGGTTGAAGACCAGGTCCATGTCGTGGGCGCAGAAGAGGACGGTCGTGTCGCCGGCCAAGCGGCGGATCACGTCGGCGAAGACCGCGGCCTCCGCGGTGGGCAGGCCGGCGCTGGGCTCATCCAGCAGCACGATCTTGGGCTTGCCGGAGAAGGCGCAGAGCAACTCCACCAGGCGCTGGTCACCGTATGACTGCACCTGCAGAGGCTCGTGACGCCTGTCGGCCAACCCGACCAGTTCCAGCTTGCTCTCTGCCTCTTCGAGCAGCTCCGCCCGGCTCTCCAGCCGCTGGAACATCCGCAGATGATGTCTCTCGGCTCCGTGCAGGGCCAGGAGAACGTTGTCGAGCACGGATAGCTCGAAGAAGAGGTTGTTGATTTGAAAAGACCGCCCTACCCCCATGTGCAGGCGCCGGTTAGGCGATAGCTTGGTGATATCCCTGTCCTCCAGGAATATGCGGCCGCCGGACGCGGGCAGCTGTCCACCGATGGTGTTGATGAGCGTGGTCTTGCCTGCTCCGTTCGGGCCGATCAGGGCCAGTTTCTCCCCTGCCTCCACCGCGAAGGACACGTCGGTGAGGACGCTCAGTCCCCCGAAGTGCCTGGATAGGCGTTCGACTCGTAGAACAGTCATGGCTTCACCTCTCTGCCACCCGCCGTTCGCGGAACATGGGGTCGTATTCTTGCGAACCCCCACCTATCCCAAGCCTTCGACAAGTAGCGGGCGAAGCCGTTCGGCAGGAACATGACCGAGATGACGAAGATGACACCTATGATGATGTCCCAGTAGTTCGACCAGTGGACGATCGCATATTCCTTGACCAGGATCACCACCGCGGCAGCCAGGCATGGCCCCCAAAGGGTTCCCCGGCCGCCCATGATGACCATGAGCATCGGCAGAGAGCACATCTCCAACGTCAGAGTCGAGGGCGTCATGCTGCCCCCTTCGTACGCGAAGAGTATGCCCGCCACCCCGGCGAAGACGCCTCCGACCACCACGCCGACGTACTTCTGCCGCCACGTGTTGAAGCCCAGACTCCTCATCCGCTGCTCATTGAGCCTTACGCCCACCAAGGTCCTGCCGAAGGACGAGTTGACAATGAACCGCAGGATGACGAAGCAGACGACAAAGATGATGAGCACCATGTAGTAGTACTTGAGATTGGTCCACTGGATATCGAAGCCCAGGTTGGGCCGTTCTGTCCATGTCAGACCGTCGATGCCGTTGGTTACCCTTGTCCACTTCGTGGCTATCACAAAGAGGACCTGACCGAGTCCCATGGTCACCAAGAGGTAGTAGACGTCCGTGACCCTGAGGCTTATGTAGCCGATCACCAGAGCTGTGATCGCCGTGGCCACCAGGGCCGCCGGGGCGGCTATCCAAAACGAGGTGATGCCCAGCTTGACTATGAAAGCCAGGAGCGTGTACCCAGCCACCCCCAGGAAGGCTGCGTGCCCGAAGGAGACCAGCCCCGCGTAGCCCATGGTCAGGTCTAGGCTGATGGCCAAGAGCGCGAAGATGACGACCTTGGTCAGGATGCTCTGTTGGTAGGTACCTATGGCTGTCGGCACCAGCGCCAGCACAAGCAGTATCGCTGCATAGGGGACACCTTTGTGCAGCCCCACCAACCACTTCGAGCGGTGCCCCTTGGCTCCGACGTGGTGCCCGTGCCGTCCGCCGGGCGTCGCGAGGGTCCGGCCGACCGATCTGAGGGGACGGCCGACCGCCACGTCCAGACCCGAAAGCACCGCGACCTGCCACTTTCTCCGGCCGGCCCGCGGGACCTCCAGATACATGGTCGAGGCGGCGCTTCCGGTGATAGGCCTGCCCAACAGCCCACTGGGTTTGACCAGAAGCACCAATATGAGGGCGACGTAGGAGACGAAGCCGGAGTAGTCGGAGAAGTACGCCGAGCCGAAGGAGTTCAGCAATCCGAGCACTATTCCCCCCACGAGTGCCCCCTGTATGGAACCGGTCCCGCCCACCACGACCACGATCATCGACAGGAGCAGGACGTCCCAAGCGACCTTCAGATTGATGCCGGTCGCGGTAGCACCTATGAGTCCGCACATCCCCGCTATGAACGCCCCCAGAACGAAGATGCCGGTGAAGACTCGTTTCAAGTTGATACCCAGGGCCCCGGCTATCTCCCTGTTGTCCATGCCGGCCCGCACCACAGCGCCTATCCTGGTCTTCTCTTGCAGCAGCCATAGCAGAACCGCCATCAGTAGGCCGAAGCCGATGATGAAGAGCTTGATGTCGGGAATGCCCACGCTTCCGATGACTACCGAGCCGTTAAACCAGCTGGGGAGTAGCTGGCCGCTCGGGAAACCTCCCCAGATGTTCCGGATGGCGCCCGCGATTATGTAAATGAAGCCGATGGTCAGCAGGACCTGACTGGTCGGCTTGCCGTACAGGCGCCGCAAGAAGACGACCTCGAGCAACAGACCGATGACCCCGGCACACAGCGCCCCCACCAGGACACCCAGCCACCAGTTGTGGACGTGGGTAGCCACATAGAGGGCGACATAGCCTCCTACCATGTACAGCGCCCCGTGGGCCAGGTTGATGATGCGCATCAGACCCATGGTCAAGGTCAGGCCAGCTGCCAAGAGAAAGAGGATGAACCCGAGAGACAGTCCGAAAACGAATACTGAGACTATGTTTCCCATATGAAGCTCCCGTACCCCCTTCTCGCAGTAGGTCGTATGTGCATGGAAGCGGGGGTGGCACCCCTCCTCAGCGGAGACCGCCTGCCCCCGCTTCCATGACTATGAGTGCTGCTCGATCCTTCTAGTTCGTCCTACTGGCCGAAACCGGCGGTGGGGACTGCCTCGTAGGTCTTCACAGTCTTGTAGTAGTACGGCCATTCAGCGCCGGCCTCGTTGGCCGTCACTTCTACGATGTAGACGTTGCGGATCGCGACGTTCGGCCACTTGCCGGCCGGGTCGAAGCGGGCCGGGCCTTGCGGACCCTCCCAGTCGGTCGACAGCATGCCGTCCATAAGGGCCTGCGGGGAGGTGTCGCCGCCGTTGGCCAGCAGCACCTTGATGAACAGCTGCGCTGCGTCGTATGGGTTGGCATTGCTGCCGTCAAGAGCCAGCGGACCAGAGGTGGTCGGCTGAGCGGCCGTCCAGAGCTCCACGAAGGTCGTGTTGGCCTCGGTGTCCAGCTGCGGGTTGTACTCCATAGGAGTGGATGCGCCCGCCATCTTGGCAGCTGCCGTCGGATTATTGAGGTCCTTGAGGATATACGGGTCGAAGGTCGCACCGTGGAAGGCGCCCACCTTGGGCATGGTGATGCCCAGCTGATCGAAGGCTACGACAAGCCTTTGGGCGTCGGCACCTGGGAACCAGTAGACCAGCGCGTCGGCCGGCTTGAAGGTCGTCAGGAGCGGCGAGAAGTCCAGAGTGTTCTGCGGAGCGGATTTGGCGTCGACGATGGTGCCGCCGAGAGCCTCGAACTCAGTGGCAAAGGGGGTCATGAACGTAGCGCCCGCGGCGCCTTCCGGCGCGAGGGTATCGACGTTCTTGTAGCCCAGAGTGTTGTAGACGTAGTCAGCCATGCAGGTCGGCTGCTGCAGGTTCGTACCACCCGCCGCCACCACCCACGGATTGTTCAGGAAGATGACCTCAGGCGATGGGCTGTAGACGATCAGCGGAACGCCGGCCGTCTTCATGTAAGTAGAGACGGTGAACTTCTCACCGATGGCGGTCGGGCCGAAGATCGCCACGACCTTGTCCTGCTCCACCAGCTTCTTGGCCCGAGCGAGCGCCTGGTTCGGATCGTCGGCCGCATCTTCGGTGATAATCTGGACCGGACGGTCGCCGATGCGGTCGTTGATGGCCGCGAAGGCCAGCTCGAGCGACTTCTTCATGTTGAGACCGGTGGTCGCCTCCACGCCGGTCGCATCGACGATGTGACCGATCTTGATGGGCTCACCGGTTGCGGGCGGCAGAGTCGTGGTGGGTTCGCCGGTAGTAGTCGTGACCTCGGTGCCGCCGCAAGCCACAGCCAGCATTGCGACCACGATGACCAGCACAAACACCCCTGCCAACAAGTATCGTTTCTTCACTGTTCCACCCTCCTGTTCTAGAGACAACTAGGTGCTACTCGAACAGAAACAGAGCTGATGCTCCTTCTTGGCCTGCACGCCTCCTTTCGTACTCCCCATCTCTACGGCTGTTTCAGATTGAGGGCCATCTTGAACAACACCGACCTTGCCATCTCCACCTCCGAAGGGGCGATTCCCTCCAGTGCGCGGTCGAGGTTGCGTTGAGCAAGAGGGACGAGTGTGGTCACCATCTCGCGCCCCTGGTCGGTGAGATGGATGAGGTTGGAGCGCCCGTCTTCTGGGTTGGGCCGGCGCACGATCAGACCCTGCTCCTCAAGTTTCGTGATGAGGTGAAACGCCGCCACCTTGCTCTTATGGAAGCGGTCGGCGAGGGCCTGCTGGGAGAGCCCGTCCCTTATGGACAGCTGGGTGACGATGGCCCACTGCTCTGCGCTCACCTTGTAGCCCGCCTTGGCGAACTCTCCCTTGAGACCCTCTTGAAGGCGCCGGGCGCAATAGGCCACGACCCAACCCATGGAGTCGGTGGGCCAACCCTTGGTGTACACGAAGCCGATTTCGGCGGTGTCTGTCGTCAAGAGGACTCCGTCTAGACGAGGCATGTAGTTAATAAGCTTAACTACAACCCTGGGAGCTGTCAAGAGGTTTGGTGACTTAACTAAAGCCCCAGACGCAGCCGACCAAAGGCACCCAGATATTGGAACGGCCCCGGCCTCTGCCTTGGTGGTGGCAGGGGCCGGGGCCGCCCGGAAAACACCGGCTTCGTAAGCCGGTATGACTCGCTTTGACTAGCCCAGCTCGTTGCCCGCGATAAGCACACTCACGGTGGCCGAACCCGGCTCTCCGCCCTGGTTGTGGGTCAGACCCAGACGCGGATTCTTGATCTGCCGCTTGTCGGCCTTGCCCTGAAGCTGCTTGTACACTTCGTACAGCATCCGCAGACCGGTGGCACCGATGGGATGGCCGAAACACTTCAGGCCACCGTCGGTGTTGACCGGCAGGTCACCCTCCAGGGTGAAGCTGCCGGCCTCGATGTCGTCCTTGACCCTGCCCCGCGGCGAGAACTGCAGGTCTTCCATGATGGTCAGCTCGGTGATGCTGAAGCAGTCGTGCACCTCGGCGATGTCTATCTCTTTGCGCGGGTCTTTGATCCCCGCCTCTTTGTAGGCGGCGATGCCTCCGCGGTAGGTCTCCTCCACGTGCGCCAGGTCGTACTTCTGGCTCAGCCAGCCCTCGCGGGCCCCCTGGCAGATAGTGGCGGCCTTTATGTAGATGGGGTCGGGGCGGAACTTCTTGGCCAGGTCCGCGCGGCAGATGATGGCCGCGGCGGCGCCGTCGGAAACCCCACAACAGTCGAACAGTCCCAGCGGGTAGGCGATCATGGGAGCGTTGATGGCCTGCTCCAGGGTAATCTCACGCTGAAAGTGCGCCTTGGGATTCAGCGAGCCGTTGTGATGGTTCTTGACGGCTATCTGGGCCAGCAGCTTCTTGCCCTCTTCGAAACTCAAGCCGTATTTGGCGAAGTAGCCGGTACCCATCATGGCGAAGCCGGCGGCCGGGGTCTGCGTGGTGATGCGATAGCTCCAAGTGGCGACCGGGCGGGTCTGCGGCAGACCGGTGAAGCCGGTGTCTTTGAGCTTCTCGGCGCCCACCGCCAGCACGACATCGTAGATGCCGGCGGCCACGGCATAGGCCGCGCCGCGGATGGCCTCGGAGCCGGTGGCGCACTGGTTCTCTACGTGCGTGGCAGGGATATAGCCCAGCTTGAGCGGCGCGGTCATTATGGAGCTCGACTCACCCGCGAACACGCTGCCCCACCAGGCGGCCTCGATGTCCTTGGGCCCTATGCCGGCATCCTCGAACGCTTCGTACGCCGCGTCGACGATCATGTCTTCCAGGCTCTTGTTCCAGTTCTCGCCGAACTTGACGCAACCCATGCCGACGATGGCGACTTTGTCTTTGATACTGTCCATCAGTTGCACCTCACCGGCTGGCACTTCCACCAGTAGTTGTGGATGCCTCCAGCGCTGTAGAGCCGGCGGAAGGTCATCTCCAGGGGCATGCCCACCGTCACCGCATCGGGTTCACGGTCGGTCATGTCGCACATAAGGCGGCCGCCGCCCTCGAAATCGACGAACACCACCGTGACCGGCGAGTCCGTGCTCTCGACCACGTAGTCGTGCGAGAACGAGAACGCCTTGGCGGGTACGTCTTGGAAGTTGTACGGCACCATCTCGTCCTTGGCGTGGCACTCCACGCAGACCCTTTGCGGCGGGTACTGCGGCGTGCCGCACTTGGTGCACTTGGTGCCCGTGAGGCGGAGCTCCCACGGAACCTCACGCCACTGAGCCACAGGCGAAGGCGTGCGGGCCTCCAGCGACGGCCGGGCCGGCGGCTGGATGGTCACCAGCTCGCGCCAGCGCAGATACTTCATGTAGCTGGGGAGCATGGCCTTGGCTTCCAGATGCTTCTGGATACCGCGCCTGTCTTTCATCGTGCCGATCTTCGCGGTGACCTCCACCACGGCCGTGTCACAGCCGTTGCCGTAGCTCACCACCAGGATCTTGTCGCCGGCCTTGGCGTGCTCCAACGACTGTACGAGACTCATGAGCGAGAGAGCCGAGCCGGTGTCGCCTACACCCATGTGCAGAGCGTCTTGGATCTGGGCGCCTTCGTCGAGACCCAACTTCTTGGCCATGGCGCTGAGCTGCCGGCCGTTGGGGGCCGTCATCGCCACCTGCGCGAAGTCGGTGGGCGCGAGGCCGGCCTTCTTGAGCAGGGCGGAGACGGCCGTTTTGACGCCGGCGCCGTAGCCCTCGTCCATGGCGAAGCGGTCTTCGGCCGAGCGGACGAAGGTGTCTTTGTCAGTGCGCCAGGTGTCTTGAAGCTCCTGGTACCGAGATTCGAACTGCTTCACTTCGGCCACCACGTCCTTGGCGCTCACAAGGAGCGCGCCGGCGCCGTCACCGAAGTTGACCTCGGCCGGCCCCGCCGGATAGCCCAGACGGGTGTCCGCGGCCAGCACCAGGATGCTCTCGGCGGAACCGCTCGCGACCGCGTCCAAGGCGGCCTTGAGGGCGTTGGTGCCGCTCCGGAGCGACCCGGAGAAATCCATAGTCATCGCTTCGGGCCGCAGGCCCAGGACGGCGGCTATGAAGGCTGCGCTCTGCTTCTCTTTGTACGGTGCGGTGGTCGATGCGAAGTACACTCCGCCGACGGTGCTGCGGTCTATGCCCTTCAGGCAATCACGCGCGGCCGCCACAGCCATAGTCAGGCTGTCTTCATCGTAGCTTGCGACAGCTCGCTCGCCCTTTCCGCCCCCGCTACCCCAAGCCTTGCCGATATCGGCCCGGCTCAGCCTGAAGTAGGGTACGTACGCCCCGTAAGAGGCTATTCCAGTCATCAAGCCCTCACTTGCTATTTACGGCTGCCGAGAACCGAAGTCCCGGCCGCCGGGCCGCACTGGCCGGCACTATACGTCGTTCTCGGTCGCACGAGTAGCGCTGCTACTCGTGCTCCCTGCGTCCTTGTCTCGCGCATACCCATCGCGTCCTGGCGGCGGGGCGTCATTTCCCGGCAGCCGCGAGCACTATCTCGCCGAGGTAGACGTCTTTGGAGGTCTTTGCCGTGACACTCTGCTCTTTGTAGCCCTTGGCCTCGATCTTGACCGTGTATTCGGTGTAGGCCGCCAGCCCGTCGAACTCGAAGTCGCCGTAGCTGTTGGTCTTGGCCTTCTGGGTCTTGCCGTCGCCGGAGAGGACGACCTCGGCGCCAATGGCGACTTCGTCGATGTCCCCGTAGATGACCGTGCCGGCCACGAACCTCTTGGGCAGGCCCTTGTACGTGACCCTCTCGCCCATGGCGTACTCGGGGCGCAGAGCCTCGGTGCCGGACGCCACCAGTTTCGCGACCGCGCTCTTGGGATCGTCCAGGTCACCGAAAGTCAGCGCGCCGCTGGGGCAGGACTCGACACACCGGGGTTCCGGGTCGCCGGCGTCCAGCAGATGGGCGCACATGGTGCACTTGGCCGCCACCTGGGCTTCTTCGTTCCACTCTATCTGGCGATACGGGCAGAGGCTCACCAGGTCCTTGTTGCCCTTGGCCTTCTGGGGATCGATGAGCACGATGCCATCGGCACGCCGGTAGATGGCGCCGGTCTGATCCAGCTTCACGCAGGCGGCGGAGTCGCAGTGGGCGCAGGTCACCGGTACGTGGTCCACCTTCACATGCGGGTACTGGCCCCGCTCGACCTCATTCACCTTCATCCAATCCATGCCGCGCATGGGCTGGGCGGCGGAGTAACCCGGATAGTCGTTGCCGGCGTACTCGTCACGGCAGGTGAGGAAGCAGTTGTAGCAACCCACACACTTGTTGACGTCTATTACCATGCCATACCTAGCCACTGTCAGGCCTCCCACTTGCAGACTTCAACGAGATAGGACATGTTGGCTTCGCCGCACGCGTTCTTGCTGGTGAAGCGGGAGGGCGACAGCAGGTTCACGCAGCCGCCTCGGTCGATGCTGTTCGGGTTGCCCGGCTCCAACGGATCGTACTTGGCTCCTGCCTGGTACGAATGTATGAGGCCCGGCCGGCAACGCTCGGTCACCAAGGCTACGCCGAGCACCCGGGCACGATCGTTGTAGACCATGACGATGTCGCCGTCTTTGATGCCCCGCGCTGCAGCATCGTCTGGATTGAGCCGCATCGGCCAGTAGGCATAGCCGTCTTTGATGATGCGGTGCTGGCGGATGTCGTTCAGCCACTCGATCTTGTTGTCCTGATGCGTGTGGTACGAGAACTTGGCGTGGGGCGTCATTATGATCAGCGGGTACTTGTCCACAAGCCCCTTGGTCTCGTGACCCTCGTAGAGCGGTATGTAGCGCGGCATGATGGGGCGCTCTTCGTCATCCGGGAAGTACTTCTCCAGGATGGTTCGCTTGAACTCGATCTTGCCCGACGGGGTGGCCATCTGCGCGGCCTTGTCCGTACCCGCCATGGGGTTGAAGCGGTCGGGGGTGTCCACCGGACGGCCCTCGTAGTACCACTGGTTGGAGATGGTGGGCTTGTAGTCGGCGGGCACCGACGGCACCACGAAGTAGCCCTTCTTCTTGAACTGCTCGTAGGTGACGTGCTTGGGCAGGTCGGTATAGTCGAAGACCTTGTGTATCCAGTCTTCCTCCGAGTTGCCCTCGGTGTACTCCTCTAGGAATCCCAGCCGCTCGGCCAGTTCGCAGTAGATCTGGTAGTCGGGTTTGCTCTCCCACAGAGGCTCGATGCACTTCTGCTGGTACATGAGGATGCGGTGGTTGCAGTTGACGTTGCCGTTGCCGTAGCCACCCGGCTGCGCCCACTCCGAGATGTCGGCGTGTTCGAAGTTGGTGGAAGCCGGCAGGATGACGTCGCCGAACTTGGTCTCGCTCTGCCAGTGGCAGTCTTGCATGACCACGAACTCCAGCTTGGGCGATTGGTACATGCGCACCCACTTGCTGGTGTCGCTCATGGTGCTGATGAACGAGCCACCATGCCGATGGATCATGCGGATCTCGGCGCCGTTGGGGCCGGGCTCCGGATACTGCATCTTCTTGAACTGCTGCTCGGGATACTGCACGCAGAAGCCCTCACCCAGCCACTCGATGTGCCCGTCGAGGATGGCCTCGGGCAGGTTCAGACGATATACCTTCTGGGTGACCGTGTTGCGGTCGGGGAAGGTGGCCTGCTTGGCCACTAGGCCGAAGACGTCCCAACCCACATCGGAGTACCCGGCGCTCTTGAACGACATGTCTAGCGGAGCCCCGTGTGCGGTGCCGCCCCAGATGTTCACGCCTTCCTTGCCTATGCCCATCATGGCGGCCAGATGGATCATGAGGCTGCACCACTCGGTGGCAAAGGAGTTGCGGCAGGCACCGGCCGTGCCGTACATGGAGCCCGTCGCCAGCATGGTCTTCTTGCTCATCCACTGGCGAGCGACCGCCTTGATGGTGTGCGCCGGGATGTCGCAGATGGGGGCTGCCCATTCGGGTGACTTGGGTATGCCGTCAGTCTTGCCGAGGATGTAGTCTTTCCACTCGTCAAAGTACATGGTGCGGTTCTCGACGAACCAGTGGTCGTAGGTGTCGTCCTGCATCCACTGGTAGGCGATGGCCTCCGCCAGAGCGGCGTCGGTGCCGGTACGCGGGGCCAGCCACTTGTCCGCCATGTGGGCGGCCGTGGCGTTGCAGTAGGGGTCGATGAAGATCGCGCCAATGCCCAGCTCGCGCAGCCACTCACGCCAGATGACTGTCTCTTGGCCGCCGTAGCCACCAGCCGAGGTGTTGGGGTCCACCGACCAGTACACGACTTGCTCGGTGTTCTTCATGGCCTCGGCCAGCATGTCGAAGCAGTCGCACTGGCCAAAGCGCCAGTACCAACCCCAGGTGTGCATGCTGCCCCAGTGCCAGCCTTCCCAGCTGTCCGGGTTGTCCAAGAGCTGGGTGTAGCCCAGGATGTTGTAGAACCGCGGCATGGGTCCCATCTTGTAGTACAAGAGGCCGTAGTTGTGGTGCGACGATACGTAGGCCGTGATGGCGGCCTTGCCGTAGGTGGACTGCACCCGCTTGATCTCGCTTGCCACCAGGTCGAGGGCCTCGTCCCAGGTGATGCGCTCGTACTCGTCCTTGCCGCGCAACTCCGGATGGCGCTCGCCTTTGGGGTCGAAGTTCTTGCGCTTCATGGGGTACTTGATGCGGTTCTCGGAGTAGACGCGCGTCCGCTCCGCTATGTTGAAGGTGTTGATGGTGGTCTTGCGCGGGTCGCTGAACTTCTTGCCCTTGGCTTCGATAGTCCAGTGACCGCCGTCCGCCTCGGTGAGGCGCAAGGGGCGCATGCGAGTGATCTTGCCGTCCTTGACGGTGACCTTGAGCATGCCTCCGATGCCTGCGTTTATGAAATCCTGTTCTGCCATAACCTCACTCCGTGACTAAGCTAGTTGACGCGGTCGTTCGTGCCTGCTACTCGTCAGCTCAGCTACGACCATCCAGGCCCCAGACGCTTACAAGACTTCTTGCCCAACTCGTGCTCCCTTCGGGTCCCATCTGGTCCTGCGGACCGCGCGACCACCAGCGTTGGTGGCCCTGCGCTCCGCAGTGTACCTGAGAGTCCTGGCGGCCCCCAAGGAGGCTAGACGGCGTCCTTGGGGGCCTGCCAGAACTGGTGAATCTACTAGTAGGTCATGAAGCTCGGCAACCAGGTGCTTATCTGCGGCACGAAGACCAGAATCAGCGCAAATATGCTCATGGTGAGCACGAACCACCCGACCCCGCGGAAGATCGTATACATCGGCACCTCTCTATGCGCACCCGCAAGGGTGAACACCACCACTCCCACCGGCGGGGTGATGCAGCCGATCATGATCATTAGAACCACGACCACGCCGAGTTGAAGCGGGCTGAAGCCCATGTTGTCCACCAACAACGGGTAGAAGATGGGCAGCGTGATGATCATGGCCGACCAGACATCCATCAGGCAGCCGAGTATCAGATACACGATGCACACGATGATCATGACCAGGTACTTGTTCAGACCCGACTCGACCACCGCGCTCGAGATGCTGCCGGCGATGTTGCTGGAGGTTAGGAAGTAGCTGAAGTACCGCGCCCCAAAGATCAACAACATGATCATGGAGCCGGTCTTGACCGCTGAAAGGAAGGCGTTGGCGAACTTCTTCCAGGTGAGCTGCCTATACGGCAGGCTTACGATAAGCAAGGCGAGGGCACCCAGGGCGCCGGCTTCCTGCGGAGTGAAGATCGCGAAGATCAGGCCCAGCATCACAATCAGGAACCCTACGAGGATGGCGATAAGCCCCCTGAGCGCGACGAATCTCTCTTTCAGAGGGACCTTGGGCGCCACGCTGCACAGAGTCGGATCCAACCTGCACTGGACTGCTATCTGGATACAGAACATCACGGTCAGGATGACGCCCGGCAGGATACCTGCTATGAACAGCTCAGAGATGTTGGTCTCGGTTATGAAGCCGTACACCACGAAGGCCGCGCTTGGCGGGATCATGATGCCCAAGTTGCCACCGGCAGCGATCGAGCCCAGGGACAACTTGTCGTTGTACCCATACTTGCGCATCTGCGGCAATGCCGCCTTGTCCATGACCATTGCCGTAGCGATGTTGTCACCGCAGACAGCACCAAATGCGGCGCAGGAGCACACAGCGGCCATAGAGAGACCGCCTCGGAAATGCCCCACCCACTTGTTGAAGGTGCTGAAGGCATCGCCGATGGGCCCTCCGGCCCCAGCGATGGTGCCCATCACTATGAAGAGAGGGATGATCACCAGGATGTTCGACGAAGCCGTGTCGAAGATCGTGGTGCCTAGAGTCGAGGTGGCAGCGTCCATGCCCCTCGTCAAGACGAAGCCCACGAATCCGGCGACCATCATCGACATACCCACGTGCATCTTCAGAAACATAAGCACGAAGAAGAGAACCGCCCCTATCGTCCCACTAGCCCACAATGGAAGGGTGCTCATCTCTTCACCAACCTGTCGATCGACTCAAGGAACCGGGCCGCCATGATGGGGATCACAGTGAATATCCCAAAGGCTGCAACAAAGGCGAACGGAGCCTTTAGCAGGTGCAGGGTCCCCTTGGTGTGCTCACCGCGCTCCGCCAGACGAACGCCGTGCTTGACCAGCTGCCATACGGCGAGGATCAGGATGACGACCACCAACAGGTGGATGATCGGCTCCAGCACCTGCTGCATCTTCTTGGGAAAGAACTTGACCACCGCGTCGACGACCATCTTCTCGTGGCCGAGGTGTTCGGTGCCTATGGCGAGGGCGATCATCACCAGAAAGCTGTACTGGATGATGTCCCCAGAGCCGTTCAGGGGGTGGCCTATGTACCGCCCGAGAGCGGAGTAGATCATCAATACAACGAGCGCGAACAGGACAAGTGCCCCACCCCACCCAAGCCACTTGTAGACGGGGTCGATGAACTTCACTATACCCTGGCCCGCTCTGCCGAAGACCGTGGCGGGTATCGCCGCCTCGGTCTTTGAACCTGAGCCGTGCTCACTCACTAAGTTTCCTCCAGTCTGTTTTCCCACCGGCCCTGGCCGCTTGCGCGGTCAAGGCCGGTGGGCTCCTAACAATAACAAGTGCCGCTAGTAGTACCTACTGCCCCAAGGTAGTAGTGGCCCCCGCGGGAGCGGACGGAGCCGTGTACTGCGCTACCAGTTCCTTCAACCTAGTCATGATCTCCTCGGTAGGAAGATCGGCGGCATAGGTGGTGACCCACTTCTGATACGCGGGTTCTAGAGCCGCCTGCCACAGGGCTCTGTCCTCAGCGGTCAGGGTTATGAACTGGCCGCCCTTCTCCTCGGCGATCGCCTTCATACCCTTGAGGTCCCAACCTCTCTGGGTCATGTTGGGCATGCTCGAGTTGTCGAGCTGGTAGGAGTTGTCGTCGGCCAGATACCTTACAGACGGCTCGATGCCGCTGTTGTCTTCAAAAGCCTTCTGCACCGCGGCCGGAAGGCTATCCCACTTCTCCCTGTTCATGACCAGCAGGATCGGACGGCAGAACATGTTGGTCTCGGTGAAGTTGGTGGCCCAGTCCTTCAGGAACAGCCCCTGGAACTGCCAGCTCAGGAACGCCCCGTCGAACAGACCCCTCTGCGCGGATATCTGCACGTCCGCGGTGTCGACCTCCACCGGAGTGGCACCCAGGTCGTTGAGTGCGTCGGTCTCACTGCCGTCACCGCTGCGGACCCTGAGGCCCTTGAGGTCGGCGGGTACGCGCACGGGCTTGTTGCCGCCCCAGTTGGACGGATGAATCATGAGTATGCCCAGGACCTTGAAGTCCTTATACTCATCTTGTCCGTACTCTTCGATCAGCTGCCAGACCACCCTGGCGGCCATCTCGGTGTCGGCGTACAGCATCGGCAGGCCGGCCAGCTCGAGGATCGGGTAGACACCCGGAGCCCAGCCGGTCTGGAAAGCCGTGAGATCCGACAGGCCGTTGAGGCAGGCGTCGATCTGCTGGGCTTCTTTGACCAGAGTGTTGTTGTCCTTGACGTCGAACTCGACCCGGCCGCCGGAGGATGCCTTGACGGCGTCCATCCATGGCCCCAGGTAGGTCTGGTAGAGGCTTGCCAGGACAGGCATGCCGATCGACATGACGAACGCGTCATTCCCCGTGTACGTTGTCCCAGGATCCAACGTAGTCGGAGTCTCTGTGGTAGTGGTCTCTTCGCCGCCGCCGCCGCAACTCACGGCCAGCAGGCCCACGAGGCCCACAACCAGAGCTACTGACAGAAGCGTGACGATCCATTTCGCCTTCTTCATCTCACTCCTCCTGAACCCCATCTGTACTTGCATTGCAGTGCTCATTGCTTCTCGGATACCACACCCTTCTTGCTTGTGTTTGTCACCTCCGACAGCACGCCTGATTAGTTGTCCGGACCGATCAGATATTTGCTTCGCCTCTGGCCCGTGAGGGCCAGAGGCGAAGCGGTGAGTCGGTTACAGTTCGACGAATTGTACGAACACCGGGTTGGGCACCGGGACTTCCGTCAGCACCTTCAGGCTTCCGTCGTTCGCATCCACTGCATAAGTCCGGATAACGTCCGCCGGGCGATCCGGGACCATCAAGAATGCGCCCGAGGGCGACATGGTCATGCAGCGCGTCGCGCCGGCCGGATCGTCAGACTTGCTGACCTTGACCGAACCGGCCTTCGTGAGATGACCGTCGGCGGAGATGCTGAACCAGACGATGGTGTCTTCGCCGCGGTTGTTCATGTACACGAACTTGCCGTTCGGATGAACCTGCACGGTGGCCGGCTCGTTACGCCCCGTGAACCCTGAGAGAGTCGACTGCTTGTCGATGAACTTCAGCACCCCGGTGGACGCATCGAAGTCGAATGACCAGAGTTCAGAGGAGAACTCGCACGTCATGAACATGCGGTTGGTGTTCTTGTCGAAGGCGCAGTGCCTGGGACCGGTACCCAGGGGGCACTCATAGACCGAGGCGATCTCCAGCTTCTTGCCGATGCGGTAGACGTAGACCCGGCCTCCGGCCTTCTCGCAGACCACCAGATACTTGCCCGAGGGGTCGATGACCACCTGGTGCGCGTGAGGGCTGGCCTGCGCGTGTCCGCCACCTTGGGGAGAATCGAACGGATCGACGCCATGCCCACTTAGAACGTGCACGTCCTGCGCCTCGGCGATGGAACCATCAGCATTGAGGCCGTATTGCACCGTGGTCGAGTCGTCGTATTCGAACTTCTCGGTCCACTTGCCCTCAGCTGTCTCGACCACTTTCACCACGTGCTCGAAGAAGGCGTGGTTGGCGGTGAAGAGACGCTTCTCCTCGGGGTCTACGGTAACCGAGGCCGGCATGGCGCCCAGGGACGGCTGCTGGTTGATAAAGGTCAGCTGCCCGGACTTGGGGTCTACCTTCCATGCCGATACGTTCGCGGCCGGCTTGATGGGGCCCCGCCCGTCGGTCTTTCTCTCGTCGCAGGCGTAGAGTACTCCCGCTTTCGGCGCGTAGGCGAGATATCCCGGCCTCTTCGGCTTGTCATCCACCCCACCGATAGGGGTGATCTGGCTGCCGTCTTCGCTTACTTCGAAGATCTTGATGCCGCCGCCCGCGAAATTGGCGACGTGGTTGCAGCCCACGTAGGCGATAAGTTTGCTCATACCTTGTCTCCTGTCTTCTTCTCGGCTTGCCCTAGATCCTCTCGGGAATACCGGGAAGATCGGGATACTTGGCAGCGACTTCCTTCAGCTTGGGATTATCGAGCTCCAGCATGTAGCCCTTGTCCCAAGCGACCTTCCCGGCAATCTTGAGGTCGATATCCATGAGGTCACCGGTGACGTGAGGATAGAAGTTGTAATCCTTGTTAGCCGGCGCCGAGCCGATGTGCCAATGCACGCAGCGCGGACCCGAATGCTCGATGATGCGCCTGTAGTTGTCGTTCGGGCACTGGTCTTTGGTCACGGTGGCGTTCGGATGGATGCCAAAGTGGAAGGTGTCGAACTTCTTCATGCCCTCGCCGACCCTGTCCTCCAGCTCCTTCAGCGTCTGCTTGAGCAGATCGGCTTCCTTACCACCGGTGATGCTCACCATCTTGCAGTCCTCGACCTCGATCTTGATCGGGGTCTCCCAGACCGCGGGCAGGCCCATGTAGCGGCCCCAGTAGGGCAGCATGCGGTCGAAGTACAGCACGCCGTTGACGTTCTTGCAGTTGACCGGCGGGTGTACCCACTCGGGCCACGGGATGTAGTGGCTGGCATCACGGCGCCAGGAGTTATACGGCATGCCGGGGATACCCTCGCGCTTGACTGGGTCAAGGATGTTGCCCTTGAGCTGCGACCCGTTGGGCGCGCTCATCTCGAACTCGGCCATGTGGTTCATGAACGGATTGGAGCTGAGGTGGCGGCACATGATCACCAGTTCGTGCGGGGTGCGGGCCCAGTCGGTCATCAGAAGCGAGGTGGTGACCGGGAACATGCGCACGTACCAGGTCTTGCACTCTTCGAGGTATCCGCGGAACTCCGCGTTCTCTTCGATAGCCAAGTCGAGAGAGAAGTTCATGAAGACGTCGGCGTTGGTGATGGCGCCCTTGAGGATGGGCGGCACCCGCCACTCGTGCTTCTTCATTACCTCGTCTATCCACATGACTGTGCAGTTGGCGCCGCGCGAGGCGCAGACAGCCTGGACCCAACTCACCGCGATGGGGTCGACATGGTTGGCGCTACCGTAGGCACCGTCGATGTGGGCCCCGATAAGGACTTCCATGCCCGGCTTGATCTGGGCGTTGTGATCCACCAACTGGATCAGCGCATCCATAGCCGCCTTGGGGATTCCTAACTGTTGACTCATGCTTTCTCTCCTTTGCCTATCCTTGTTGCCTCTGACTCTGTGCTACCGCACTGATCTCTGCCTGCGCTCTCGGAACGTACTGGACACTGAGCTCTACGTCGGTCACTCCGAGCTCGGCCAACGCCTGCTTCCTCAGTCTGTTCAGCGAAGAAGCCAACTGGTCGCGTTCTGCGGGCGTGAGCACCGACAGGATGCGCTTGTCGGCCTCGTTGTTAAGCGACTGCCGCAGCGTCTCCAGCCCCTTCTCGGTCAACTTGACCAACGTCTTCGAACGACCCGAACCCTGGTGCCTTGTCACCAACCCGTCCTTCTCCATCCTCTTGAGCATCTCGGTGATGGAATTGAGTTCCCTGAAGAACCGACGCCCGATCTCAACCGGTGTCGCCTGACCGCCGTAGCTCTGGATCACCCACAACAGGGTCCTTCTCTCGTTGCTGATGCCATACGGCTCATACTCGACTTGGCGTGCCCTTAGGATGGCGTCCTTGGTCTGCGCCACGAGCACGAACAGGCTGAAGTACTCGTCTGCTTCTAGGTCGTAGCCGTCTGACACCATCTCGACCCCGAATCTAAGTTCGTATACGAAGTTCCGCGAGCGTACCTCACGCCCAAGGCAAAGTCAATGGCCCCAGAGGGCCCTTCGCTACAGGGCAAAACCGCCCTTTTGGAGCCGCGTTCGCCGACACTTCTGCCCTCCACGACCTCACTGTCCGTACGCACGTTCGCATACGAAGTGATCACAGGTTACAGCCTGGCCCTAGGCCGTTTCCATCTCCTTGGTTGATAGACTTTGTGCCGCCCGCTAGTGCTTTTGTTGGTAGACTTTCGTCACTCGGCGAGCCTGCCCCCGCAAGTAGGACGGCCTATCTTGACCAACAAATCGTTCGCAGCGGCCCGCTCGGCCGCCTTTCGACTGCTGAAGAACCCTCACTTCTGGCTGACGCTGGTGATCACAGGCGTGCTGCTCTTCGTGTACAGCCGGTGGCCCTGGTCGCCTCAGCACTTCAATTCCGCCTTCTGGCACAACTTCGCCTGGCTTTCCTTCCTCGAGCCCGTCGCCATGAAGTTGGAGTTCAGATACGAGATGTTCGGAGCACTGTTCTTGATCCCCATCACCTACGCCTCGGCGACGCTCTCCTGGCCGGGAGGCATCTTTGCCTGGTGTCTCTCCATGATATGGGTGATTCCTACGGCCCGCGCGTGGCACGCCAACGCCGTGGCCTTCAATCTGGCCTTGCTGCTGCTTCCGGTCCTGATAGTGGCCATCATCTCCGGAGAGCGCCGCTGGCGCGAGAGTGAGCGTCGCAACTACGCCGAACGCGAGCAGGAGCGCGAGACCTACATCGCCCGGCTGGTAGAGACCCAGGAGGCGGAGCGCACACGCATCGCCCAGGAGCTCCATGACGAGACCCTCCAGACTCTCATGGTCATTGCGACCAAGGCCGACACGCTGGCCTCATCCGCCCAAGACGAAGAGCAGGTCAAGGGCAACCTGTGGGTCAAGAAGGAGGTGCTGCAGACCATGGACGACATCCGGCGGCTCAGCATGAACCTGCGCCCCAGCATACTCGACAACTTCGGTCTGGTCTCCGGAGTGAGATGGCTGGCGAACAACTGCAACGAGCAACACGCCTGCCGCGTGGATGTCGTGATCAGCGGCGAAGAACCCAACATGTCCAGCCTATCCCAGGTCACGGTCTTTCGCGTGGTGCAGGAAGCGCTCAACAACATGCAGCGTCACGCCCGTGCCAAGACCGGCACAGTCACGTTGGATTTCGAGCAAGACAGGGTGCTCCTGCAGATCCGCGATGACGGGGTGGGCTTCCACCCGCCGGAACGGCTGGCGGCGTACGTGACCGACGGCAAGCTCGGCATCATGGGCATGGAGCAGAGGATCCTGTCGGCCGGGGGAGAGATACACGTAGACTCGGTGCCAGACAGAGGCACCAAGATCTGGGCCTCGGTGCCCTACAACCCGTCAGCCGAGGTCATCCAGGCTAAGTAGGCCTGACTTCAGACTCACGAAGATCGCCTCGGTGCGGGACCGCACGCCCAACTTGCTGAACACGTCTACGAAGTAACTCTTGACCGTCGCCTCGCTGATGCCCATGTCGGCGCCGATCTCCTTGTTGGAGAGACCCTTGGCGGCCAGGGTGAGCACCTCCAAGCCCTTGCCGGACAGCCTATCCTGAGGCACAGCCTTCAACGCCTTGGCGGCGTGGTGAAGCCCGTATCTGACGACTTCTTGGGATACCTCGCGCGACAACACCATGTCACCATCCATGACGGCGCGGATGGTGTGCACGACCTCGGGTCCGAACACCGACTTGACCAGGTACCCGCTGGCTCCAGCCTGTAGGATGCTGAAGATGGTCTCGACGTCGGTGTGAACGGTGAGGATAAGCACCAGGGCGAGCGGATTGACGGCCTTGATTTGCTTGGTCGCCTCGACACCGTTCATGTTGGGCATGCTTATGTCCATGATGACGATGTCAGGGTGATTCTCTTCGGTCATCCGCAAGGCCTCGAGGCCGTCGCCTGCCTCGCCAATGACCTGCAGGTCCGGCTCCTTCTCCAGGATGTCGCGCAGCGCGCGGCGCACCAAGGGATGGTCGTCGACCAGGAGGATACGGATCCTGCCCGCTTTGGTCGTTTCCGGCTCCACTTGCTCACCTCTCCCTTGAGGAGTCCTAGCCGCCGCCGGCCCGAGGGCCGGCGGCGGCGCGCTCACACTCGGGTCTGCGCTTCCAGACCTACAGATCCTTCAAGAACGCCGCATACTCAGCCATCCGCGAAAGGACATACACGGCCCTCTGCGGATCAGAATAGGCGGCCACACCGCTCTCTGCCATCTTGGCATAAAGTTGGGGTTCCGACTCGGGCAGCGCGAAGAGCGACACCGCGAGCGGCTTCTTGATCTTCTTGCTGGCGATGGCGATGTTGTCCAGGCACTCCGGCACCGGCGTCGAGATGACCAACAGCATGTCGACGTTCTCGTCGTCGGCCACGATCTCGATGGCCTTCTGATAGAGGCCCGGGTCGAGCAGCGAGGCCACACCGGTATCGATGGGGTTGTTGAAGCCCGTGCCGACCGGCGGAAGCACTTCGCGCAGACGCGCGATGGTCTTCTCGGTCACCCGGGGCACTTCCAGGCCCAAAGAGTAGCAGTTGTCGGCAGTGCCGACCCCCGTGCCACCCTGGCCGGTGATTATGGCTATGCGATTGCCCTTGGGCAGCGGCAGGTAGTTGAAAGCCACCGCGCAGTCCACCACGTCCTGCACCGCGTGCACCTGGATGATGCCCGCTTGCTTGAACATGGCCTGCCAGACAGCGGTCGACCCGGCCAACGCGCCGGTGTGCGAAGCCGCCGCGCGAGCACCCTGCTCGCTCATGCCGCCCTTCCACAGGATGATGGGCTTCTTCTTGGCGACCTCGCGTGCCACCTCGAAGAACCGGCGTCCGTCTTTGACGCCTTCCATGTACGACACTATGGTCTTGGTCTTGTCGTCCTGGCCCAGGTACTCAAGGTAGTCCTCGGCGGCCAGGTCGCACTCGTTGCCGCAGCTGACCACGCTCGAGAAGCGGACGCCCTTGGTCGAGAGGAACCAGACCAGATAGTCCACGAACGAACCACTCTGAGAGACACCACCCACGGTGCCCATCTCGGTGGGGACGCCCTTCATGAGCACCTGCGGATAGGTGACCACACCGTTGCGCGGGTTGAAGAAGCCCAGGCAGTTCGGACCGACGACGCGGCAGCCGCCCTCGCGTCCGATGCGCCCTATCTCCTTCTCGATCTCCTTGCCCTCAGGGCCCAGCTCTCCGAAGCCCGAGGCGAACACCACGGCTCCGCCGACCTTGCTGGCGACGCACTCCTTGACCAAGCCAAGCACGGCGTCGGGCGGGGTGAGCAGGATAGCCAGGTCGAGCGTATCAGGAACGGCACTGATGCTTGGGTAGCACTTGATACCCAGGACTTCCTCGCGCTTGGGATTGATGGGGTACAGCTTTTTGCAGCCGGCGTCCCGCATGCCCTCCACGAAGAGGCGTCCGAAGCTGCCCTCTTTGTCGGTGGCCCCTACCAGCGCCACCGACTGCGCGTCAAAGATCCTCTTCAGTTGTTCGATAGTGCTTGCCGACATGCCGTCACTCTCCCAGGATCACGCGGGCATCGACGGCCATGGCGCCCTTGGAGTAGGCGAAGATGGGGTTGAGGTCCATCTCCTTCACTTCCGGGGTCTTGGCCACGAAGTCCGACACGCGCATAAGGATGTCCTCGAGCGCGGCCTTGTCCACCGGCTCGGAGCCGCGGAACCCGTCCAGCAGCCGCACGGCTTTGATCTCGGTCACGGCCTTGGCGGCGTCGGCCTTGGTCAGGGGAGCGAGCTTGAAGCTCACGTCCTTGAGCACCTCCACCCATACGCCGCCGAGCCCGAACATGAGCACGGGGCCGAACTGCGGGTCGGTGGACATGCCGATGATGACCTCCAGACCGGGCTTGGCCATGTCTTGGACGGTGACGCCCTCGATCGCAGCCGCCGGGTACGCCGCCCTGCAAGACGTCATGATTGCGTCCCAAGCCGCTTCGACGGCCTCGGCGTCCGCGAGGCCCACCTTGACCCCACCCGCGTCGCTTTTGTGCGAGATGTCCTCCGAGGACACCTTGAGCACGCACGGGTAGCCGATCTTCTTGCCCATAGCCACCGCTTCTTCCTTGGTGGTGGCCAGCATCATCTGGGTGGTCGGTATGCCAAGGCTGCGCAGCAGATCCTTGGACTCCATCTCTGTCAGAACGGTCCGCGACTCTTTGCGGGCCTTCTCGATTATCTCCTTCGCACTGGCCATGCTACTGGGCGTTCACCAGATCGGGATGCAGCTTCAGCCGCTCCACGACCTCTTGCACGGTGGCGGGCTGCAGGTTCATGGACTTCGCGACACCCACCAGTTGCTCGACCAGCTGCGCGTTGCTCTTGGCGAGTTCCTTCGGCCTGACGTAGAGAGTGTCCTCGAGGCCCACGCGGGCGTTGCCGCCCATGGCCAGACCGATGGTGGTCAAGGGCAGGTTGGCCTTGGAGATGGCGATCACCTGCCAGCTGGTGTCCTCCGGCAGCTCACGCACGCAGTACGACAGCAGCATGGGGTCGGCCTTCATACCACCCGAGGTGCCCATGACGAACGATACCTGCAGCGGCAGGGTGACAAGTTCCTTCTTGAGCAGGTTCAGCATGAGGGGGATGTGGCCCGTGTCGTAGATCTCGATCTCGGGCTTGACGCCCAGCTCGAGCATGCGCTCGGCGAGCTTGTACATCTTGAGCGGCGGGTTGAGGAACTCATGGTCGCCCATGGTCATGCTGGCGGGGTTGAGGGTAGCCATGGCCGGCTTGGCCTCGACGATGCGCGCGCGATCCTCGTACGCCATGCCGCCACCGGTGGAGAGCTGCACGATGCCGGCGCACTTCTCGCGGACCAGCGCGACGGTGCGCTTGGCCACGTCCAGGTCGGCGGTGAAGTTGTCGTTGTCGCGCAGGTGGATGTGGATTACGGCAGCGCCGGCCTCGTACGCGCCCTTTGCCGCCTCGGCGATCTCTTCCGGGGTGGTCGGCATAGCCGGGGTGTCTTTTCTCAGGGCCGCCGGGCCCGTGATCGACGCGGTGATGATGGGGTTCATTCTCTAGTGCCTCCTAGCACTTGGCGCCGGACCGGCCGGCACCGCTTTCATCCTACTCGGGGATTACGTTTACCACTACCAACATTCTGGCTACCGTCGTGCCGGTGTTCAGCAGCGAGGCGGCGTCGCCGGGGCCTCTGTAGACGGAGTCCAGGGGGCCCAGAACGGTCTTGTTGCCGTCCTTGTCGGTGAGAGTGAGCTCGCCCTCGATCAGGAAGTACACCCTCTCGTTGGGGGAGTCTGCACCGCTGAACTCGAGGCCGCCCCCGGGTTGGTACTCGGAGAGGCCGCACCAGAAGCTCGTCAGACCTTGGTCCGCGCCCATGAAGCGGGCGGAGCGCATGTTGAAGTGCGCGGGCGGCATGCCCCAGTTGCTGATGTCTGCAAACGCGACTTTCTTCATGATCCAGCGACCTCCTCGCGGGTCTCGCGTAGTTGTCCTAGAGTCTCGGCTGCGCCTTAGCTAGGCCGCGTACAGTCCGCCGTCGACGTAGATTATCTGACCGGTGATGAAGTCAGAGGCATCCGACGCCAACAGGATGATGGCCCCCAGCAGGTCCTCGGGCACGCCCAGGCGGGCCAGAGGGATCTCGGCCGTCATCTTCGAGTAGACCTCGGGCTTGGAGAGGAACTCGCGGGTCATGTCGGTCATGATAAGAGCCGGCGCGACCGCGTTCACGTTGACACCGTACTTGGCCCATTCCACGGCCAGGGTGCGGGTGAGCTGATGCACGCCTCCCTTGCTCGAGGCATAGGCGATGCCGCCCATGGAGGGGGCCACCCAACCGCGCACCGAACCCATGTTGACGATCTTGCCCTTCTTCTGCTCGATCATGAGCTTGCCCACGGCCTGGCAGGGCAAGAAGGTGCCCAGAGTGTTGAAACGGACGACCTTCTCGTACTCTTCGGGCGGCATCTCTTCGGCCGAGAAGCGGGCGTTGATGCCGGCCACGTTCACGAGGATGTCGATGTGGCCGAACTCTTTCTTGACCTCGTCGACCATCTGCTGCATGGCCTCGGCGCTGGTGACGTCGTAGGACACAGCCAGAGCCTTGCGGCCCAAAGCCTTGACCTCGTCGGCGACCTTCTGCGGGTCGGCCTTGGCCAGGTCGTCGATGACTACGTCAGCACCGGCCTTCGCAAGCCCGAGCGCGATGGGACGGCCCAGCCCACCGGCGCCCCCGGTTACGATCGCGACCTTGCCTGTCAGATCGAACATCAGACCTCCTCCTCTTCTCTATCTAGACTAGATAAGTGTAGTTGCGGTGACGCTCACTTGCTGGCCATGAACAGCTGGAGCTGCTTGATGAGAGCGAGGTTCTTCTCCGCGAGCACTTCTTCGCGGGTCTTGCCGCTATAGTCGTACCAGCCCTTGCCCGACTTGATGCCCAGTTCACCCTTCTCGACCTTCTCGGTGACCAGTTTGGAGGCCGTGGTGGCGTTGCTCAGCCCGGGGAACACCCGGCCGGAGACGGTGGCGCAGATGTCCAGGCCGATCATGTCGTCCACTTCCATGGGGCCCAGGCAGGCAAAGCGGAAGCCGGTGCTGGACTTGATGGCGGTGTTCAGGTCTTCGGGAGTGCAGATGCCCTCGTCGAGTATGAAGGCGCACTCACGCGTGATGGCGCCCATGACCCGGTTGACGATGAAACCCGGCATCTCCTTGAGCACGAGAGCGGTCTTCTTGCCCGACTCCTTCATCATGCGCTCGGTGAGCTCATAGGCGGCGTCGGAGGTCTTGGTGCCGCGGTGCACCTCAACCAGCGGGATGATGTGAGCGGGGTTGAAGTAGTGGATGCCGATGATGGTCGCGGGGTTAGGCATACCCTCAGAGAGAGCATCCACCGTCATGCTACCGGTGTTACTGCCGACCACCAGGTCGGGGTTCACAGCCTGGATGGCGCCGATGAGCGCGCGCTTGTCGTCAAGGTTCTCGCGGATGGTCTCGACGACGTAGCCGATACCCTTGCAAGCTTCGGCCATGTCGGTGCTGACCATGGGCTCGATGCGGGCCACCACCGTGTCGGCCGCTTCTTTGATGAGGTCGAACTCGATGAACTGCTTGACGTTCTGCTTGATCTGGCTCATGGCCCGGGTAAGAGGCTCTTCGCGGCGCGCCAACAAGCGCACCTGGAAACCGTTCTGCGCAAAGGTCTGCGCGATGCCTTCTCCCATGGTCCCGGTGCCGACGACCAGTATCTTCTCTGCCTTGCTGGCGCTCATGTGATTGCCTCCGGAATGGTCTCGTACGTGTCAGGGGCGTCCTACTTCTTGTGCTGGGGCCGGTCCCCTGTGAAGTCGGCGGCGATCTTGTCGAAGTTGTGCCTGGTGGCCTGCAACGCGACGGCGTACATCTCAGCCAGGACGTGAACGCGCTCGTCGTCCTGCAGAGCGCGCTTCCACGGGCGCATGGCCAGTTCGTGGGTCAGGCGGCGGACGGCGCGGCCGGTCTTCATGATGTGGTTGGCGATCTCGTAGGCGCGCGGGAGGAGCTGGTCGTGCTCGACGATCTCGTTGATAAGACCCCACTCCAAGGCGGTCTTCGCGTCGATCTTCGGCTCCATATACGCCATGTAGTTCGCGCGCTTCTGTCCGGCGCACACGCGGAACGAGAAGTTCATGCCGTCGCCGGGGACGATGTTGTGCGAGAAGTGGGCATCGGAGAAGAAGAAGTCGGGGTCGCTGATGGTGATGTCGGCCATCAGTGCGAACTCGAAGTGCTGGCCGATGCCGTTGATGGCCGCGATGACCGGGACTTCGATGTCGTTGATGAAGTTCTCAACGAAGTTCATCGTGTCCGGCACGTTGCAGTTGTACTTCAGATCGAGGTCGGTGGAGTCTTCGACTTCGTCGAAGGAGGTGGGGTCGCTCTTCTGCACCATCCAGTAGGGGTCGGCGCAGGTGAGGATTATGACCTCGTTCTTCTTGTCGTGGCCGAGGGCGGTCCACAGCTCGCCTAGGGACATCTGGGTCTGGTAGCTCCAGACGCAGGCCTCGCCTTTCCAATGGATGCGGCAGAGAAGGATGCCATCTTCGGTGCGCTCTAGGTGAGCGTAGTCTTTGAACCTCTCGCTGTATTCCTCTAGCGTTTCCACGTGTACGTATGGCTGCAGCGCCATGGTTGCTTCCTCCTTGTTACGGACAGTCCACAGCTCCCGTGCTGTGGCTCCACTTCTTGACCACATTAATCCACGAGAGGGGACTGGTGTCAAGGCGTTGTTCATCTTGTGATAGTATCGTTCACGTGATGAACAGGCGTAGGCGCCCAGATAGGCCGACCTAGGGAGGGATCCAGTGGCACCCAGGGCAGAGGGGGCAGAGCGAGCAGACCCCTATCAGGTGCGGGTTCTCGACAGGGCGATAGATATCCTCGACGCCCTCACCGCCCGTCGCGCCGACCTCGGCATCCGCGAGATCGTGGAGGCGACCGGCCTCAACCGTTCCACAGCCATCCGCCTAGTCGCCAACCTCGAGCGCCGCGGCCTCGTCCAGCAAGATCCCGCGACCAAGGGCTTTCGGCTCGGGCATCGCCTGTTTGAGATGGGCCGTGTCGTCTACTCCTCGCTCTCGCTGCTCCAAGCCGCTGCCGGACCCCTCTCCGCGCTGGAGCGACGCTCCGGAGCCACAATCGTCCTGGCCGTGCGCCAGGGGGAGCACAGCGTGACCGTCGACAAGCGCCAGGGTATCGGGGACGGTTTTGCCATGGTGCCCATGCCCGGCGAGGTGGGCGATGTGCGCCCCCTCACCTACGGCCCCGTGGGTCAGGTGTTCCTATCGACCCTGGAGGTCAAAGAGGCAGAGGAGTTGCTGGACAAGTATCCCCTGGAGCAGTACACCCCCTACTCCATCCTGAGTCGCCGCCGGTACGTGGCGCGACTACCCAAGGTGCGCGAAGAGGGCTACGCGATAGAGGTGAACGAAGTCGTCGAGGGCCTCATGGGCATCGCCGCGCCTATCTTCGACCTGGCCGGAAGCACCGTGGGCGTGCTCTCTCTGGGCTTCCCCGCTACTCGGGAGAGTGACGCTGCCTTCGTAAAAGAGGCCGTGAACAATGTCAAGCAGGCCGCCGCCGAGATCTCGACCAGCCTGGGCCACTCTGGTGCCGCCAAGACCACCGACGAGCCCGAAGAGACCGGCGCCGCGCAAGACTGAGGAGACCGTCCTTACTGCTCGTGACCGCCTCGCGGCCGTACCCCGATCGTGGAACCGCTGCGACTCTGATTCATAGAGCAACACTCGCGAACGATCTGCTCCAGGGCCGCGTGGGTCAACCCGTAGACGAGCACCACAAGGTCGATGTTCAGGACCCCTGAGGGCGTCAGTGGACCAGGGTCCCCCGAGCACCGCGCACCAAGGCGGAGCGAGGTCAGATTGCAGTGGAATGTATGCCCTCCAGCATCCGTGACCATCTCTGCGTGGCACTTGATGTGACCTATGAGCGCGCGGCCTGATGAGTCACAGCGCTCGGCGATGTCGGTCAGCATGCGGGCGATCTGTCGCGCCGGCTTGGCGATGCCGCCGGGACCGGCGGTGATCACCAGCTGAGCCGCGAAAGGCTCGAGTCGATCGGCCGGAGGACCGCTCGGTGACTCCGCGTTCATAGCGAGTGGGTATCGTCGATGGTCTCGATGGATCAGTCCGCCCCTATCAGTGCCTGCGCGAAGGCTCCGACCGAGTGTGCATCGCACGCATCCAGCAAATGGACGGGAGCGGCCCGGTTCAGCCTTTCCACCTCGGTACGCGCGGCGGCCACCTCGGCGGGCAAAGCTTCATCCACCTTGGTGATCACGACCTCATCGGCCTCGATGATCTGGCTCTCGATGAGCGGCGTCAACACTTCCAGCAGCATCTCCAGTCGCGTGGGGTCCACCAGGCTGACCGTCCGCACCCTCTCAAGAGGGCCTTTGAAGTAATGAAGGTTATCCAGGACGCCACGAGGCGTCGCCACGCCGCTGGCTTCGACGATCACCAGCGACGGGTCGTAGCCGTCATGCAACATCTGCAAGGTGCGCACCAGGTCGGCGCCTATCTGACAACAGATGCAGCCCGCGGTGATCTCGTAGACCTCTAGCCCGCCATCGCGCAAGACGCTTTGATCTATGCCGATCTCGCCCACCTCGTTGACTATGATGGCCGTCGACCGGCCGGCCGCCGCAAGTCGCTTGGCCAGCGCCAGGATGACCGTGGTCTTGCCCGAACCCAGAAAGCCGGTGAAAAGAAGTAGTTCCATACTGAGGGGTCAGCGTAGGGGCAGGCCCGACTGTGACGCTATAGTCGGACGAGCCCCTACGCTGTGCGGTGATGCGTTCAAACGTCTGCCGGTTACTGTTTCACCGAGTCGACCATGGCCTGGACGTTCTCTACCTTGGCGTCGGGCGGGATAGCGCAACCCATGGCCATGATGAAGCCGTCGGGTCCGACTTCGGTCAACAGGCGCTTGCAGTAGGCCTTGACTTCGCCGACCGTCCCCAGAGTAAGCATAGCCGGGTGCACGTCGCCCAAGATGCACATGTGCCCGGCCAGGATCTTCTTGGCTCTGAAGATATCGGTCTTGCCGTCGAGCTCGAGCACGCAACGCCGCGCGGGCAGCTCCTTGAGCCGTTCGATCTCGCGGTCCCAGTTGGCGTCGTAGTGCAACACCGGGGTACCGCCCTCTTCGGCCACGATCTCGACCAGCTCTTTCATGTAGGGCCACACGAAGCGGTCCCAGAGCTTGGGCGAAAGGAACTCGGGGGCCGAGCGCCAGCTGCCCACCCAATAGCCGATGGGCCCGATGGCGCGCACGGTCTGACGGGTCTGCTCGCGCTTCTCGGCCATAATCACGTCCAGGACAGCCTGTACCTTGTCGGGCATGCGGTAGAGGTCCAGGGTGAACTCCTTGACCGTGCGTCCGCCGGCCAGGTGCTCGAAGGGATGGTCGATGGTCATGGGCGAGAAGACGGCGTAGCCCCGCTTCATGTACTCGCCGACCCAGCGGGGGCCCGCCTCCTGCAGGGCCATGCCGGCCGCGGCCGCCGCACCCAGGTACTTGCCGATGTACTGGCCGAACCAGGGACTCCAACCCATCTCCAGGATGCGGTCGTAATCCTCGGGCTGTATGCGCACCTGCTCGTCCATCTGCCAGAGGCTGTCCTCGGGGAGTTCGCGGCCCGGCAGCTTCATGGGGGCCAGCCAGAGCAGCCCCAGCACGTCCGGAGCGTAGGTGGCGAACTGTAGGGAGTCCACATCGCCCAGCTTCTCCAGGGCGCCCAGCATGGTCTCCCCCGCCACGTTTACGTCGGCTGCAAAATCACTGAACTTGACGCCCATCATCTTGGCCGCGAAGAGGTCCATGACCAGAGAGAGCGGCACCCGGTCAGGCGTGCCACAGGCCACGGCCGTCTTCAGGCGGGTCATGCGCTCCAGAAAGAGCGGGTTAGGAGCCATGCCGGTCATGTCAGCCATCTCAGTTCACCCCCACGATCTTCTTGGCTGCGATCACGCCGTCTTGGGCGCTCTTGCAGTAGTAGTCGGCACCCACGTAGTCGGCGCAGGCCTGGTCCACCGGGCCGCCGCCGATGAGGATCTTCACCTGGTCGCGCAGTCCGGCGGCCTTGATCGCCTCGATGGCGTCCTTCATGTCATCGAACACGGTAGTCAGCAAACAGCTCATGCCCACCATCTCGGGCTTGTGCTCCTTGATGGCATCGACGAAGGCCTGGTGCTCCACATTCACGCCCAGGTCGACCACCTTGAAGCCGTTGGAGCTCATGACCGTGGCCACGATGTCTTTGCCGAAGTCGTGGATGTCGTTCTTCACGGTACCCAAGACCATGGTGCCGTGCGTGGTCTGTACCGCGCTCTTAAGGCCTTCCTGCAGGGGAGCGCCGGCCTTCTTGAAGATGTCGGCGGCGTAGATGAGCTCGGAGAGGAAATAGTCCCCGCACTCGAAGCGCTCGCCTACCACGTTCATGCCGGCCTGGAGTTCTTCCAGGATGGAGAGGGGAGTCTCGCCGGCGGCAAGCCTCTCCTCTACCAGGCGAACGGCCGTCGCCTCATCCAAGTCGCCCACTGCCTGGGCGAGGGTAGAAATCGTCATGACTGTTGCTCCTCCTTCGTCGATAGTATCTCTTTGTAGCGAACGCCGGCCTCGGTCCGCTCTATAGTCAGGTCGCAGAACGGGTTGTGCAAGGTGTTTGTGACCACGCGGTACAACTTGTACAGCTGCGGCAAGAACACGCCCCAGTTCCCGATCTCTTGCTTGCAGTGATCGGCCCAGATGAGACCCTCTTCGGGCGTCTCCTTCTTCAGACCGGGAATCGCTGATGACCTTCCGACAACGCCGGCATCCGAGCCTTGCCATTGATGGATCCTATAGCCCATCGGCTGACCTTCGTCTATGGTGTCCTGTGTGTACCCTCCGGCGATATAGCAGTGACTGTAGACGATCAAATCGGTGAACTTCCGCGGAAGTTCACGTGGATCCTGCGTCTTGATGTAGAGGTTCTGGCGTGTTCCATCATTCCAGGTCTGTGGAGCGATATGGACCGACCCCAGAATATTCCCGTGCTTTGGCCGCACGTACCATTCGAGCGGTTCATGCTGTTCCGGATGCCAGAGAAGATTCGCCTTCTCCATATTGCTCCAGAACCAGTCGATCATCCTGGGAGTGACACCGTCGCGGTCCCAGTCGATGTGGGTCCCGGCCTGATCTTGAGTCACTAGAACTTCCACGGAGGCCTCTAGTAGTTCCCGTATTGTTTCGCCGCCTGGATCATGGCCATGAAGTTCTCCTGTTTGGCGGTGTCCGCTCCCGCGCCCACATCCAGGATGAAGCCGCCTTGGCCCTTCACCTTGTTGATGAGATTGCGGCAGTAGGCCGTGACCTCGTCCGCAGTCCCCAGCTTCAGCACTGAAAGCGGTACGTTCCCGGCGATGCACGCAATGCCGTCGAGCGCCTCCTTGGCCTTGACCATGTCGGTCTGGTCGAAGTGCCAGACGGTGCGGCCGGCGGGCAGGTCGCGGATGATATCTAGGCGGGTGTTGTAGGCGCCTTCAGCAAAGAGGTAGGGCACCAGGCCTTGCTCGATGAGCCCCAGGCACATCTTGCGCAAGGTGGGCCAGTAGAAGGTGCGAAACTGCTTCTCGTTCATGAAGCCGTCTGCCCCTTTGTGCAAGGGGATAAAGACGGCTGGCGGCATGAAAGGCGCGGCCTTGCGAATGACTGCCTTGAGCAGGACGGGCAACAGACGGTCGCAGGCTGCGATCACCTTGTCCGGGCGCCGGTACAGATCTGTCGCGATAGCGCGGGTGCCCCGTAGCGTATCGCCCAGAAAGTCGAAGGGCGCCCAGGTGACGAGCCCGGGATGCGCCGGGAATCCCTCCGACACCAGGCGCATGTCCAAGCCGATAGCGAACCCCGCCCAGGCGGCGGCCTTCTTGCCTGTCTCCAGCAGCGTCGAGAACGCCGCCTGGAGGTCCGGGTCTCCCCAACTCGCTGCCCAGAAGTCCGCCCCGCAGAGCTGCACCATCCCGAAGGGAGCGTCCATCTTAGCCAGACCTGCCAAAGCGCCGTTGGTCTTGGGTATGTAGGTACGCAGCATGTAGTCAGTGGGGTCGTCGATCAGATCATCGTACTCCTCCGGCAGCATCCACTCCTTTTCTACGTACTGAAAGCTGGCGTGCTCCGGCACCCCGTGACCCGGCCAGCTGAAGAGCTTGTAGTCCAGAGCGTCGAAGATCGGCCCGGCACCGCCCGCCGCTATGGCCGTTCCCACCATGCCATCGGGCTGGAACTTGCGGGCGTAGCTCACCCACGACTCAGCGGCCTTCTCCTGGTCGTACATGACGTCATATGGGCTGTACCCTGCCTGGTCGGCCGGGTAGAACTGGTTGAGAGTACATACCGGGACGCGGTCTGGCGTCTTCTCAAGAAGGATGGCGTCCCTCAGCCTGGTCGCCCGCTCCTTGTAACCGGCCTCCGCCTCGGGGCTGACGAAAGGCAGCCTGGGGCTGGTATAGATCTGAAAGCGCTGCTTCAGCTTTTCGTCGGGAGTCAAGTCAGCCCATGAACGCTCGGTATCCATCTTTCTCCTTCTCCGCTCAGGCACTGGGAGCCGGCAGCGGTGCTGCCGGCTCCCGAGGACGGGGGTCTCCTACAGCGCGAGGGACCCTAGTTGATCGGATTCACCAACTCGAACTGGCCATTCTTGACCACATACTCCACCATGCTGCCCGTTACACCCTGGGAAGTGGCAGAAGGCGTGTAGCTCTGGATGCCTTCCAGGGTCGGCAGATTCTGGATGTTGATGAGAGCCTGCGCCACCTTAGCCTTGTCGACCTCGCCCGCCTGCTTGAGGGCCTCGACGAGCACGTTGACCATGTCGGCTCCGAATGCGGCAAAGAAGTCAGGTGCCGCGTCGTATTTGGCCTGGTAACGCTCGTAGAAGTCCACCTGGATGGACTTGAGCGGCCAGTCCTCGGGCAACGCCTGCGGGTTGACTATGCCGCCCGAGTCGAGTACTAGGAAGCCTTCCACCGCCGCCGGTCCCATCGAGAAGATGGCCGGGTGGGCGCCGGCAGGGCTGCCCTGGATAGGCACCGTAACGTTGAGAGCCCTAAGCCTCTTGTACAGGGCCGGGAGGGCGACCGGATTCACATACAGGATGATGGCGTCCGGTTTGATCTTGTCGTACTCTTCCATGATCCGGTTGGTGATCGGCCCGAAGTCGGTCACATCGAACCCGAAGCTATCCGGCATCTTCGTGATGGCGAAACCCTTGGAAGGGCCGTCTTCTACTAGCACGTCCAAGGTCTCTTGGTGAATCGAGAGAACGTCGCCGATCGAGAGGATGTTCTTCCATCCATTCGTGGCGATGATCTTCTCGAGAGCGTCCGCCTGCGTGGGCGGAGCAGCGGACATCATGATGCTCCACTGATACTGAGTGCCCGCCAGTTGATCGAGCGTGGCCGGCCCACCTCCGACCATGGGGGTCTGGGTCTGCTCGGCGATGCCCCGAGCTGCCTCCTGCATAAACTGGGCCATCGGACCGATGGTGGCGAACACCTTGTCGTCCTGGATCAGCTTGTTCAGATTGGCTATGGCGTTTGGCACCTCGGACTTGTCGTCATACTCTATGAGTTGTAGTGGACGTCCGTTGATGCCACCGTTGGCGTTCACATACTCGATTTGTAGATTGGCGCCTCGGCTGGCTGTCACACCCACAGCCGCGCTGACGCCGGTAAGACTGTTGGACATGCCGATAAGTATCGGCTCACCGGCCGCCGAAGCGGCTGTGGTGGTGGTCTCGTCCGCGCCGCCGCACGCTACCGCCGTCAAGGCGACGACGAGCAGTACTACGAGGGTGGCCGCGAACATATACCTCTTCTTCATCTGCCCTTCCTCCCTTTCATCATGCATGTACTGCGAACCCTTGCCTATCCCTTGCCCACCTGAAAGCGCACATCAGACTTGGACCGCGCCCAAGTAGCTTGCCTGCACGCGTTCATCCGATTTCAGCGCATCCGCAAGACCGGTCAGAACGACGGTCCCCGTCTGCAGCACCACACCACGATGCGCAAGCGAGAGTGCCATCTCAGCACTCTGCTCCACCATCAACATGGTCAGTCCCTCTTTGTTCAGCCGCGCCAGCGCCTCGAAGATGCGCTCCATTACCAGTGGGGAGAGACCCATGGAGGGCTCATCCAGTAGCAGGAGTTGAGGCTTGCCAACAAGCGCCCGGCCGATAGCCAACATCTGCTGCTCTCCGCCCGAGAGCGTACCCGCCGGTTGCTTGCGTCGCTCGCCGAGTATCGGGAAGAGCTCGTAGACGTAGGCAATGTCGTCGCCCAGGGTGTTCTTGCGGTCTCTGCGAGCGGAACTCCCCACCAAGAGGTTGTCCTGCACAGACAAGTCACCAAAGACCTGACGCCCTTCGGGAACCTGGCAAAGCCCGCGCGTGGCGATCTTCTCCGGGGCGACCCGGGTGATATCTGTGCCCTGGTAGACCACCGAACCAGCTTTGGGCCGAAGAAGACCGGAGATGGTGTGCAACAGCGTGCTCTTGCCCGCACCATTGGCACCCAAGACCGCTACGATCTCGCCCTTCGGCACCACGAATGAAACGCTATGGAGCGCTTGGATAGACCCGTAGACGGTCGAGACATCCTGAACAACAAGAAGGTTCTCAGGCTCAGGGCAAGTGCCGGCGGTCAGATCACGGGTCTCGCACAGATCCCGACCACGGTCGCGCTTGACTCCCAGATAGGCCTCGATGACCGCGGGGTCCTTCTGCACCATCTCAGGACGGCCCTCGGCGATGAGGCGTCCGTAGTCCAGCACGTAGACATGCTCAGAGATGCCCATCACCAACTCGATATCGTGCTCGACCAGAAGCACGGTTATCCCCGATTCGCGGATCGTGCGGATGCGATCCACGAGGTGAGCCCTCTCCGCCGCGTTCATACCGGCCGCCGGCTCGTCGAGAAGGAGCAAGCGCGGCTCGGACGCAAGTGCGCGGGCTATCTCTACCAGGCGCTGCCCGCCATAGGGCAGGCTTGCCGCGGGCAGATATGCCTTATCGTCCAGACCGACCACAGCCAAAGCGCGCATCGCCCGCTCTCGGGATAGCTTCTCTTCACGACGTTGGTGCGGGAGGCCGAACCCCGAGGCCCACAGACCCGAGCGCTCATGGCTGTGGCAGCCGACCAGGACGTTCTCGAGGACGGTCATGTTCACGAATATCCGCAGGTTCTGAAACGTACGTGCCATACCCAGACGAGCCGTATTGGCCGTACTCAGCCTGGTGACTTCCTCACCCGCGAACCAGATCCGTCCCGCCGTCGGCTTCTGCAGCCGGCTGGCGGCGTTGAACAGGGTCGTCTTTCCCGCTCCGTTGGGCCCGATCAGAGCAACGATCTGGCCCTCCTTCACTTGCAGGGAGACATCGTCTACAGCCTTCAGTCCCCCAAAGTACACAGAGACACCCTCGATCTCGAGAAGAGGCGCAGCGGCTTCCATGGCCCCCGTAGAAGAGAGTCCTTCCGGCCGCGCGAGGCCCTGTGGCGTTGTCGCGAGTGGGAGACCGACCGACGTGTCGCGCTGCCCAGCCGGCTGGTCCGCCCCGGCAGTCGCAAGGAGATGAACCGGCTCGCGCTTGCTCTCCCGCCGCACCAGCGTCCGCAGTCGGGCTCTCTGCCCAGGCGTAAGTGCGAGCCCAGCGGGAAGGAACATCAGCAGCAGGATCATAATGACCGAGTACACAACGCCGTTGTACTGCTGCACGCTGGTGAAGCCGTTGATGACCCAGGTCATCAAGATCGCCCCCACTATGGCGCCCCACGCCGACCCGCCCCCAATGAGCATCATGATTATGGGGACAACGGCAGCCGTGAAGGTGAAGGCGCCCGGGGAGACCGCTGTCGTGACAAACGCATAGAGGCCACCTGCCAGGCCACAGATGACGGCGCTGGTGACGAAGCCGAGCAGTTTCCAGTTCGCCGTCCGCATCCCCAGGCTCGAAGAGGCGATCTCGCTGGTCGCCAAGGCACGAAGCGCCCGCCCGACCCGGTATTTCAAAGCTCGGTCTATGAAGACCAAGATGAGAATCGCCACGATCCAGACCAGGTAGTACTGGCGGAGGTTGCTGTTGAACCCGAAGCCGAACACATTCAGCGTGGGTATCGGGGCCAGGCCGATGTTGGCCCCAGTTATAGTCCGCAGGTTGGTCACCAGGACCAGGAAGATCTGACCCAGTCCGATAGTGGCGAGGGCGAGGTAGAAATACCTCAGCTTGAGCACCGGTCTTCCGACGATCACAGCTACCGCGCCCGCAACGAGCGCTCCCAAGAAGAGAGACGGAAGAGTGGGCCACGAGAGCTTCATGGTCAGGATAGCGGCCGTGTAGGCGCCGATGCCGTAGAAGGCCGAATGCCCGAAAGAGAGCTGGCCAGCTTGCCCCAATATGATGACAACCGCGATGGTGATGATGGCCGACAGACCCGCGGTGGTCATGGTCCTCATCGAGTAGGCGCTCGGGGAGAGTAGCGGCCAGACCGCCAAGGCGATCACAAGCAGTGATTTGAAGATCGGCCCTCTGCTGCGGGGCCACGAAAGTCGGCTCTTCAACTGCACGGTGACTCGCGGAGTCTTCATCCGGCTTCGCCTTCGCTCGACCGGATGCGTAGCAGCCCGCCAGGCATGAAGTAGAGCATCAGGACGAGGATGGCGTATGCGATGGCGTCCTGATAGCCGGCCGGTACGAAACCCGTGGCTAGGGATTGAATGAGACCCAAGACCAGGCCGCCGACCACCGCGCCGGTGCTCGACCCCCAGCCACCGAGCACAGCGGCGACGAACCCGCTCAAGGCGAAGATGCCACCAGAAAGGTAAGAGGTGACGTTGATGGGGGTGATCGCGATACCGCCAAGAGCACCGATTGCTGCGGATATCGCAAAGGCAAGGATTATCACGCGACCGGTGCGTACGCCCGAAAGGCTGGCCGCCGCGGGGTTATTGGCCGTCGCGGTCATCTGCTTGCCGATCAGTGTGAAGTTGCTCAGCAGATACAGCCCGACTAGTACCACGATCATGAGACCGATAACCCACAGACTCTGTCGGAACACGGCCACTTTGCCTATGAAGATGGCCTGTTCTCCTGTGAAGGCCGGCAGCCCCTTGCCATATCCCCCCCAGCGCAGAAGCGCGAAGTTCTCGAAGAGGATGCTAAGAGCAATGGTCGCCAGGATGATCGATACCAAGGAGACCTTGACCAGTGGCCGCAGCACGACGAGATACATCACAGCACTGATGACAACAACGCACAGGATGCCGATGATGGCCGAGAGCCAATAGGGCAGACCCAGTTCGCTGAGGAACGTGAAGGTGAACAGCGCCCCGAACATGACAAAGGCCCCTTGGGCCATGTTCACGATGCGGGAGGTGCGGTAGATGGTCACGTACCCAAGAGCGATCAGGGAGTAGATGCTCCCCATCGTGACACCGGTCACCAGCAGTTGCATCCACTTGACCACGGTCGCTCCCCAGCGGACTGTCTCGAGGGTCGCGCTCCAAGGCAAGCGGCTCGACCACCCGACCAATGAAGTAAACAGGGTTTTACGTAAAATACAGTTTACGACGGTACCCGATGTGGTATACGCTGTCAAGCACGATTACAACTCGACGCCTTTCGCGCCATAATGGGCGTCGAGATACATGGTCGAAAGGACCTGCTTCTGTGCCGAGCTACGTGAAGAGATACGTCAGAAAGAACCAGACCGAGCGCCGAGAGGAGATACTCGACGCGACGCTCGAGCTACTTGGGCAATACGGCCTGGAAGGGACGACGGTCTCGCGTATCGCCGCTGCCGTCGGTCTTACACCCGGCGCACTGTACCGGCATTTTGAGAGCCGGGCCGCGCTTATCGACAGAGGCGAACAGAGTCGCGAGTGAGCAAGTGCTCGGTTGGGTCGAGACGTCAGACGAACCGGACATCCTGCGGCGGCTGGAAGAGTTGGGTAGCACGCACGCCGCTTGGGCGAAGGACAACTTCGACACCGTTGTACGCTCGTTCTTTCTGGAGCTAGGCTCCGCTCAGCAGCCCGATCTGTCTGACCATCTGAACCTGGCGACGTATCAAGCCGTATCTGGGCGTTGGTGGACCTCGCGGACCAGGGCAAGCGCCAGGGCACCATCCGCCCGGATGTGCGCTCAGAAGACGTCGCCTGGGCAGTGCTCATGTTCACGTGGGTTGAGGATATCGCGCTCTTGGTGGGGAGCGAGCAATCCGTAGAGGATGGCACGTTCTGTCCGTAACCTCAAGCGCATGCTCGATGCCTTCAGACCGGACCGACCGGCGGACGACGAAGGCTAGGCCCTCTCCCCCCACTTCTCCACCTGCACCAGACAGGAATTGGGCGCCTGCCCGGGCGACGTGGGAGTGATGAACCGCTTGGAGGTCAGCATGTTCACGCAGCCGGCGATGTCCGGCGAGTGGCCGGGCTCTCCCAGCGGTAGGTAGTCGGCGCACGACTCATAGGAGTGCACGACGCCGGGCGGCACGCGCTCGGTGAGCTGCGCGGCCAGTATGACCTCAGCCCGGTCGTTGTAGGCCCGCAGCAGGTCGCCGTCCGCTATGCCACGCGCCGCGGCGTCCTTGGGATGCAGGCGCATGATCCAGTAGTAGTGGCCGTCCACCAGCACCCGGTGGTCTTTGATCTCGTTGCTCCAGCACTCCTTGGCGTCTCCCACGGTGTGAAAGGTGAAGCGCGGATGGGGGGAGACCATGGCCAGCGGGTACTTCTGCACACAGCTCCTCTGTGTGATGGCCTTCCCAGCTCTCCAGATACTGCGGGCCCAACACCGGGCGTTCCGGGTCGCACCGGGTCGGTGGCGTAGAAGCGCGCCAGGCTGTGGGCCGTGAACTCTATCTTGCCGCTCTGGGTCTGAAGTCCCTTGCCGCCTATCTGGTCCCAGGGCGGCGGGCCCCAGTCGGGAGTGTCCTTGGGCCGATCTTCGGCGAACCAGCGCAGGGCGGGCGTAGGCGCCTGGTCCTTGGGGACCGGCACCACGTAGTAGCCCTTCTTCTCGAACTCCTCCCAGGTGATGCGGCTGGGTAGGTCGCTGGCCTCGAACACCCTCTTGACCCAGTCGAGCTCGGTGTGACCGCCCTCGGAGTACTTCTTGCCGAAGCCCAGCCGGTCGGCCAGCAGGGCGAAGATCTCGTAGTCCGACTTCGACTCGCCCAGCGGCTCGATGCACTTCTTCTGCAGGACGATCATGCGGTGGTTCACCTGGTCGAACTTGTGGGTGCCGTAGCCCGAGGGATGCGCCCAGTCGCCGATGTCCGAACGCTCGAAGTTGGTGCAGGCGGGCAGGATGATGTCGGCGAAGCGGGCCTCGCCCTCGAACCAGATGCTCTGGTTGACCACGAACGGCACCTTGCCCTCGCGGTAGGCCCGCACGAAGCGGTTGGTCTCGGTCATGGTGCCTATGAACGAGCCGCCGTACCGGTAGTACATCTGCACGTGCGGATAGCCCGAGGCCGGGTAGCGGTACTTCTTGAACTGCATCTCGATGGAGCCGCCGCAGAAGCCCTTGCTGTACCACTCCACCTGCTCGTGGTCCATGATCTCGGGCAGGCGCAGCCGGTAGGCTATCTGTCCCTCGGCGCTCCGCTGCGGGTTGGAGACAGCGCCCCCGTTCGGCCACATGCGCGAGTACAGCCGATAGCCCGCGGCCGTGCCCGCGATGTCGGCGGAGATGCCGCCTTCGGAGTAGCCGGGGAACCAGAAGTCGCGGTCGGCGGGGACTCCACCCGTGGTCGAGTAGATGTTGCTGCCGGGCTTGCCCAAGCCCTGCATGGTGGCCAGGGCGATCATGGTGCGGGCGTACTCGCCGCCGTAGGAGGAGCGGGAGGCTCCGCCCCAGCCGCCCATGCCCCCAGCGGCCAACATGGTCTTCTTGGCCGCCCACTCCCGGGCCAAGGCTCTTATCTCGCGGGCCGGGATGAGGGTCTCGCGCTCCGCCCAGTCGGGAGTCTTGGGCACGCCGTCGCTCTCACCGAGCACGTAGGCCTTCCACTCGTCGAAGCCATGGGTGTGGGTGGCCACGTACTCCTTGGTCGTAGGTGCCCTCAGTCAGCCAGACGAAGGCGATGCCCAGACCCAGGGCCACGTCGGTGCCCATGCGGGGCGCCAGCCACTTGTCGGCCACAAGTCCGGCGGTGTGGTTGAAGTAGGGGTCGATGAACACCATCTTGACGCCCAACTCCTTGAGCCACTGGCGGCGGGAGGTGCTCTCGTGCGCACCGTACACCCCGCCGGTGGTCTCGGGGTCGGACGACCAGAAGACCATCATCTCGCAGTTCTTGAGCGCGTCCTCCAGCAGATCGTACTGCTCGGGTATGCCCAGGCGGGTGCTGAACCCCCACATGTGGTCGCCACCCCACTGCCAACCTTCCCAGCTGTCGGGGTTGTGCTCCACATAGGTCATGCCCCAGAGGTTCACGAAGCGGTTGTAGGCGCTGAAGCGGTAGCCCACGTTGCCCCACAGATGGTGCGACGAGCAGGCGGTCATCACCGCCGCCGGACCATACTCGCGCTTGAGGCGGATCATCTCCTCGGCCACCAGGTCTAGCGCTTCGTCCCAACTTATGGGTTCGTATCCTGACACGCCGCGGTTCTGGATGTTCCGGTCGCCCTTGGGGTCGAAGTCCACCCTCTTGAGCGGGGTCAGTATGCGCTTGGGCGAGTAGATCGTGGACTTGTGGGCCACGGTCCAGTTGGAGAGCGTGTTCTTGGCGAGGGGGAGTGAACTCGCGGCCCCGGGCCTTGATCGACCAAGGCGGGCTGTCACCGGGCTCCAACTCCAGCGGGATGATGCGGACGATCTTGCCGTCCTTCACATCCACATGCACCGGTCCGCCGGTGGTCAGGTTGGTCAAACGTTGGATGCCGTCGGGCATTTCAGTCCCCTGTCTACCGAACCGCTAAACTACCGTACGACAGTTTGTTAACTGCGCTAAAGTAGCTGCTAGCAGACGCTTTGTCAACCGGACCGGGGCCCTCATGGCGGCGCCCAGCGGTCCGCGGAAGGAGCAAGGGTTGGCTCCAGGTTCGCAAAGGATGACCGCCGAGGCCCGGAAGCGGCAGATAGTCGAGGTCGACCCTCGGACTCATCGCCAAGTACGGCCTGCAGGGCGCCACCATGTCGCGCATAGCAGCCGGCGCCGGCATCCGCCAGGCCTCGCTCTATACCCATTTCGCCAGTCAGGCGGGAGATCCTGCTGGCAGCGCTGGACGCCGTCTACGAGAAGGTGGAAGCGTCCCGCGAGACGCCTACCACAGAGAATTCGCTGGAGCGCCTCCGGCGGATGTGTGATCACCACCTGGAACTGTGGGCCACCCAAGGCGACCGGCATCACGCCCATCAGTTGCTCGAGTTCATCGCGGGGGCCCGCAGTGAGGGTCTGCGAGAAGTCCTGGCTGCCAAACACCGGGAATCCATAGAGCAGTTCGCCCAAGTGGTCAGGGATGGACAGAACGAAGGCCTCATCTCACCCCGCGTAGATGCGGAGCAGGTGGCCTGGTTGGTGAACGGCTGGGCCTTCGCCGGCGACGTGGCTCACCTGATGGGCTTCAAGCAGTTCTTGGAGCCCAACATAGCCGTGCACTGGCTGGACGTGATCTTTGCCAGCTTCGAGGCGGCGCAAGTAGGACGCCGGTCGGAGAGCGCGATCGGTGGCGCCCGCGGCTACCCCTGGTGCAGCTCGATGTCTCCCACGTTGATGTCCTTGGCGGCGTCCACGGAGTCGATGGTCTTGGAGGCGTAGCCCGTTCTTCTCCATGCGTAGCGAGTAGGTGCCCGGCTCTTGGCGCTCGAACCAGAAGTCGCCGAAGTCGTCGGTGGTGAGCGTGGCGGTCTTCTTGCCGTCGGCAGACTCGGTGAGGGTCACGGTGACGCCCTCCAGGCACTCGTCGGCCTCGGGGTCGTAGACCGCGCCGGCGATGAAGTACTTGTTGGGTAGGTCTATGTAGTAGGTGCGGGGCTTGGGCCTTGGTCTCGGGCTTCAGGACCTCGGCCTTGGCGATGAGGTCTTTGAGGTCGGCCTCTTCGCCGAAGGTGAGGGCTCCGGTGGGGCAGGCGTCCACGCAGCGGGGCTCTTTCCAGTCTTTGTCCAGGAGATGCGCGCACCAGGTGCACTTCTGGGCGATGTTGAGGTCGGTCGTTGAAGTAGATGACGTCATACGGGCAGGCCTGGATGCAGTTGCGGTTGCCCGTGCACTTCTCCGGGTCGATTATGACGATGCCGTCTTCGCGCTTGTAGATGGCCTTACTCTTGCAGGCCGGGATGCAGGGGGCCTCGTCGCAGTGCTGGCAGGTGTCGTGCATGTAGCGGACGCGCACCTTGGGCACGGTGCCCTGCACGATGTCGGTCACCTTCGTGCCAGAACTGGCCGGTGTCGGGCTGGGGTTTGGCGATGGGCGTCCAGTCGTTGCCCACGTGCTCGTCCTTGCAAGCGATCTGGCAGTTGTAGCAGCCGTTGCACTTGCTGATATCTATGACCAGGACTTTGCCCATGCTACTTCTCTCCTTCGACAAGTACTCTCTCGAAGCGTCAGGCCGGCAGCCGCGCTGTAAGGCCGGCTGAAAGCTTCGGGATACTCTCTTCTCAGGGCCTCCAGGTCCACCGGGCCCACGTCCACCAAGAACGCCGCTGACCACCATGCCCGCGCAGTTCTTCGAGGTGATGTTGTGCGGGGTGATGGTGTTGATCGCCCCGCCCCGGTCAAGCTACCGGGGACGACGAAATCTGCCCTGGCCCCGTGATCCACGTAGGCCACGCCCGGCATGACCCGCTCCCAGACCCGGGCCCCGACCAGCACGGTGCCTCTCTCGTTGAACACCTTGCAGATGTCCCCGTCTTTGATGCCCCGCTTGGCTGCCTCCGAAGGATGGATCCACAGCGGCTCGTACAGATAGCCGTCCGGACCCTTGACCTTGCAGGTGACTATCTCGTGGTTCCAGCTGATGTCGTCCAGCTGGGCATGCACCCTGTGCCGCGGATGGTTGCTCATGCAGAGGAGCGGGTAGCTCTGCGGCCCGCTTGCCAGCGATCCTCTCGTCGTGGAGCTCGCTCTTCTCCACCCAGTGCGGCACCGGCGGCCGCTCTTTGTCGTCGGGGAAGAACTTCTTCAAAGCCACGGACTCGAACTCCAGCTTGCCCGACGGCGTCTCCAGCGGGTTCTTCTCGGGGTCGTTGTAGAACTCGTACATGCCGGCCGGATGGTTCTCCCAGTTGGGGTCGACCGGCACCACGTAGTACTGCTTCTCCTGGAACTTCTCCCAAGTCGAGCAGGCCGGCCTGCAGGGATGCCGCTCTTGTCGAAGCCTTCTTTGATCCACTCGGGTATGGTCTTGCCGCCCGGTGTACTCCTCGAGCAGGCCCAGCCTCTCGGCCACCATGCAGACGATCTCGTAGTCGCTCTTGCTCTCGCCCAGCGGCTCGATGCACTGGTGCTCGAGATAGACCATCTCGAAGGTCATGCTCTCGACGTCGTCACCGATGTCCTCTTCTTCGAACTTGGTGTTCACCGGCAGGATGAGGTCGGCGAACAGGCAGTCGTTCTCCAACCACGGATGCTGGGCCATGAAGAACTCGATAGTCCGGATGCTTGTAGGCCTCGGCGATCTTGTTCGCGTCGTTCCAGCAGGTCATGAGGCATGGCGTGTCGGTCCAGATCATGTGGATAGGCGAGCAGCCCTCGGCCGGGTACTCGTACTTGACGAACTGCTCCTCGGCGGGAGTGCTCTGGAAGGAGCTGCCGTGGATGGTGAACTTGCCCTTCAAGATGGCGTCATGCACCAGGGTCTTGGGGATGATCTGCTTGGGCAGCGCCAGCAGCGGGAAGGGCGAGTAGCCGCGGTAGGCGGCCCGCACGTTCACCGCCGGGTTGTTGATGATGCCCCCCGGAGACGGCGGGTAGGCCGGATGGTCCTCGGAGCCGAACACCGCCCGGTTGATGACGCGAGAAGGAATGCACGCCCGGCTTGCCCAAGCCCTGCATGGCCAGCAGGGCGCCCTCCAGCCGGGCCGGCTCGTGAGAGTAGGGGCCGCGGATGTACGGTCCCCCGAAGCCGTGGGTGACCGTGGTGCGGTTCTTCACCCACACTCTCGCCAAGGCCTTGATCAGGCGTGACGGCACGGCGGTCTTCTCGGCGGCCCACTCGGGAGTCTTGGGCACCCCGTCTTCCTTGCCCAGCACGTAGTCCCTGAAGGCCTCGAAGCCGACGGTGTGCGTGGCGACGTAGTCCTTGTCGTAGGTGTCCGCGGTGATCCACTGGTAGGCGATGGCCAGGTGCAGCGCGGCGTCGGTGTCGGGCAGGATAGGTATCCACTTGTCGGCGAACACGGCCGCGCCGTAGTTGACGTCAGGACAGACGTAGATCTGCTTGATGCCGATCTCTCCCCAGAACTGGCAGATCCGGCTGACGTAGTCACCGCTGTTGAAACCCCGGACGGTGGTGCAGGGGTCGCAGCCCCAGAACAGCATGAGGTCCGTGTTGCGCGAGATGTCCAGGATCAGGTTGGTGGGGTTGGGCATGAGGCCGAAGGGCTCGCCGCCCCAGAAATGCTTGGTGCCCCAGTACCAGCCTTCCCAGCTGTCCGCGTTGCGGATCTGGATGGTGGCGCCGCCCAAGAGATCCAGCAGCTTGAAGTGGCAGCCGTGCGGACCGTGCACCACTTTGGTCTCGCCGTGGCCGTCGCCCTGAGCGAAGATGCCCGTGGGCCCGTACTTGTCGATGACCCTGCGTATCTCGCTGACGATGATGTCCAGGGCCTCGTCCCAGGAGATCCTCACGTAGCCACTCTTGCCCCGGTTCTGGGGGTTCCTCTCGCCGTTCGGATCCCAGTCCACCCGCTTCATGGGATGCAGGATGCGGTTGGGCGAGTAGATGCTCTTCTTGTAGCCCAGGCCGAAGGTGTTGATGGTGGTCTTCATGGGGACGTCGATACGTCTTGCCCCGAGCCTCGAGTCTCCAGGGGTGGAACTCCTCGGGCTTGTATTTCCAGTCGTACGGGAACGGCCTGATGCGCACGATCTTGCCGTCTTTGACGTCGACTGCCGCCACGTGAGAGCCAAGAGCCATGGCGCTGAAGCCGGTGGACTTGATGAACGTCTGCTCGGAGTTGTCCCTATCTTTGCCTGGCATTATCTCCACCCTGTCTAGTGTTTGGCGGCTCAAAAAGCCTTGCTGACGGCTGAGTCTTGTTGCGTGCAAGAGCGGACGGCTGCGGATGACTCCCCAAAGTCCAAAGCCTGCCGGCCGGCCGTGGACCCTGCTGGGTCGGCCGGACGCGAACGATTATAGCCGCTCGTCTTGAGTCTGGACAAACGCTGCGGCCGCTCTCCCCGAAAAGCCCGGCCCCCCGCGGGAGGCTCGTGGCGATGCTCCCGGATAAGGAGCGTACAAAGCACGGCCACTCCAGACAAGACCGCCGAAATGATAAGCGCCACATCGTAGTCGCCGGTCTTGTCGAAGACGACGCCCCCGATGTAGGAGAGCAGTCCGCCCCCCACCATGTGGGCGGTGGTTATGAATCCTGAGATGAGCCCGATGCTGCCCACGCCGTACAGAGCACTCACGAGCGTGGGGACCAGGGGCGCCGTGATGGGCAGAGTGAAGCCCATGCCCAGCGCGAACACCCAGAAGGGCACCGTCCCCTTGAACTCGAGAACCACGACAAAGAGTATGACCCGGAGGGCGAAGGTGACGGCGATGGGTATCTTGTTGCCTATTGCGTCAGAGACCGGGCCGGCGAGTAGGATGCCGGCCAGCCCCAAGAGGCCGGTCCAGGCGAGCATCTGGGCCGCGACCCCGGTGGAGACCCCGTAGTCGGTCACCATGGCCACCAGGTGAGTCATGACGAAGTAGTCTCCGCCCCCGCACACGAACATGGCGATCGTGAAGAGCCACAGTGAGGGGGTGCGCATGGCCTCGGAGAGAGTGAGGTCTCTGGTGAGAGTCGCAGCGTCCGCGGAGGGCGGAGCGGCGTGCGTGTCGTCTGCCCCGTCCGCCGGCGGTCGCCCGCCACGACCCTCGTAGGCCCGCAGTCCGAACTTCAGCGGGTCGCCCCTGATCACTCCGAACGTGAGGGCCAGCGTGACCACCAGGGTCAGCCCGGCTATCCACAGGCTGGTAGTGCGCCAGCCGGAGACCTCTATCAGGTCCGAGAACACCGGGATGAGCAGAAACTGGCCCAGGCAGAACCCGGCCATCGCCAAGCTGACGAACAGTCCTCTACGCCGGGTGAACCAGCGGCTCACTATCGAGCCGAACATGGGCACCGTGACGCCTCCGAGCCCCGCGCCCACCAGGACCCCGAAGTAGAGGGAGAACTCCCACAGCGAGTGCATCGTGGCCATGAGCGCAAAGCCGGCGGAGAAGAGCACGGTCGACACCGCGATCACCCACTTGGGTCCGTAGCGGTCGTACAGGCGGCCGGTCACGATTATCGACACAGCGTACAAGGCCATGTTGAGAAAGATGACGGCCGTTATCGCGCTGCGGCTCCACCCCAGGTCGGCTTCCATGGGCTTGACCATCACACCGATGATGGAGGAACCCACCGCGGTCAAGAAGAGGATGACGAACGAGGCCGCGACTACGTACCAACCGTGAAACAGCCGCCCGCGCCGCGGACTCCCGTCCCTTGCTGTCACACCAGCATCCTCTCCCAGGCCAGGCCCGTGGCTGTGTCGATCGGACGCGAGAACGCCTCCGGGTATTCGCGACGGAGCGCCTCAAGGTCGGCGAGTTCGTACTCCACCAAGAAGCCGCCGGAGACCATGCCGGTGGCGTTCTTCGAGATGGTGTTGCGCGGCGTGATGAGGTTGATCGCCCCGCCGCGGTCCAGTTCTCCGGGCACTATCGCGTCGTACCTCGCGCCGTGGTCCATGGAGATGACGCCCGGCATGACGCGTTCGGTGACATACGCCCCTGCCAGCACGGCGCCCCGCTCGTTGTGGACCTTGATGATGCCTCGGTGCTCTATGCCGCGCGCTTTGGCATCGTCAGGATGGATCCAGGCGGTCTGGTACGCATAGCCGTCCGGCCCGACGATCTTGTTGGTCTCTATCTCTCTCAGCCATTGCATGTCGTCGTGCTGCGAGTGCACCCGCCAGCGCGGATGATTGGAGACGCAGAGCATGGTGTACTGCTTGGCCCTGTCGCCGGATACGCGCTCGTCGTGGCTGGGGCCGCGCTCGACCCAGTGCGGCACCGGCGGCCGTTCCGTATCGTCGGGAAAGTTGTCAGCCAGGCGCTGCGAGAAGAATTCCAGCTTGCCTGATGGGGTGGTCAGGGGGTGATTCTCCGGGTCCTCGGCAAAGGGGCGGAGTCCGACCTCATGCTTCTGCCAGTCCGGGTCGGTGGGGATCACGTAGTGACCCTTCTCCATGAACTCTTCCCACGTCACCAGATCGGAGACGCCACAATTGTCAAAGCCGATGCGGATGTAGTCGTCCACCGACTTGCCCCCCGTGAACTGCTCCAGCAGACCCAGCTTCTCGGCGATGGCGCACACCACTTCATAGTCGCTCTTCGATTCACCCACGGGCTCGATGCACTTGGCGTCATAGAAGAGGGTGCCGAACTCGGCGGTGTAATTGTCTATGCCTATGTCGTTCTGCTCGAACTTGGTGGTCACCGGGAGGATGAGATCGGCGAACTCACAGTCGTTCTCTATCCACGGATGCTGAGCCACGATGAACTCGATCTTGGGGTTCTGGAACGCCTTGCCTATGTAGTTGCCATCGTTCCAGCAGGTCACCAGCGACGGTGAGTCGGTCCAGATCATGTGGACCTCGGAGCAGCCTTCGACAGGGTATTGGTACTTGTCGAACTGGCTCTCGGTGAGCGCACGGCTCTGGACGGTCCCGTACCAGGTTATCGGCTTTTCGGGCGTCGCCTCGTTGATGGCGAAGTGGATCAAGTCCTTGGGGATGAACTGCGCCGGCAGGTCGCCGACCGTCGGCGCTGCCCGGTTCGCCTCGGTGGAGATGAGGTCGGGATAGACCAGATGCCTGGGGACGGGCACGGAATGGCCGAAGGGGAACTTGTTGCCCACGCTTACCCCCATGAGACCCCATTCGATGGTGGTAAGCATATGGCGACCCGGCTTGCCCAGACCCTGCATGCCCAGCAGGCACACCTCGGCCCGCATGTTCTCGGTGGCGTACGGAGCGCGGGACATGTTGCCGCCGTTGCCGTGCGTGATGACGGTGGGGGCGGCGGCCCAGCGCCTGGCCAAGGCCTTGGTGATGCGCGCCGGCACCGTGGTCTTCTCCTCTGCCCATTTGGGGGTCTTGGGGACGCCGTCTTCTTTGCCCAAGACGTAGTCAGAGAACTTGTCGAAGCCCACCACGTGAGTGTCTACGTACTCTTTGTCATAGGTGCCTTCGGTGATCCACTGGTAGGCGATGGCGAAGAAGAGGGCCGCGTCGGTGTTGGGCCGGATGGGTATCCACTTGTCCGCATGCACGGCGGTGCCCCAGTTGACCTCCGGACCGACACAGATCTGCTTGATGCCCAGTTCGCTGAACCAGTAGAGCAGCTGACTCACGGTCTGGCCGCCCCAGCCCCACGGCGTCGTCTCTGGGTCGTTACCCCAGTGCAGCATGGTCTGCGTGTGCTCCGCGATGTCCGGGATGATGTTGGACAGATAGGCCGCCTTGCCGACCGGCTCGTTGCCCCACACGTGCTTGGCGCCCCAGTACCAGCCCTCCCAGCTATCGGGGTTGCGGTTCTGCAACGTGTAGTTGCCCAGCATCGACATCAACCTGCGGTTACAGCCGTGGGTGGTGTGCACGCACTTGCCCTCGCCATGCCCGTCTTGCTGCAGCAGCACCGCCGAGAGCCCGTAGTCCTTCTCTATACGCCGTATCTCTGATGCGACGAGATCGGCAGCCTCGTCCCAGGAGATGCGCACGTACTTGCTCTTGCCGCGGTTCTGCGGGTTGCGCTCGCCCTTGGGGTCCCAGTCCACCCGCTTGAGCGGGTACATCACCCGGTTGGGCGAGTTGATGCGGTTCTTGTACGCGAGAGTGTAGGGCGGGATCAGAACCTTCATGGCGCATTCGAAAGTCTTGCCCCGAGCCTCTATTCGCCACGGTTCGCGCTCGTATTTCCAGCCAAAATGAAATGGCCTGATGCGCACGACACGTCCGTCTTTGACGTCCACCTGCACGGTGTTGCCGTCCTGCACCACGCCGTTGAAGCTGAGACCCTTGACGACTGTGCGCTCGCCCGAGCGCTCGCCGCCCTTGTCCCGCTCGCTCATCTCTTCACCCGCCCTCTTTGTCTCTCAGTGGTCCCCCGACCGGGGGTTCGGCCCGAACGATGGACTGCTTCGGGCGTGCCCCGATTCTAGACTATTTAGTTAGGCAAGTAAATACCGTTCTTCGCGTGGCTCCCCTCGCTCTGCTGGTGAGAGGGCCGTGCAAGATCTCTCTTCGACCAAGACTGCAAGGCCCGCCACAAAGGGCGGGCCTTGGGCGCTCCGCACAGGGACGGCCTGGATTCACTCCGACACTATCAGATATGCGACCCAGGTAGCTCTTGCGCTGCCGTGCGAATACTCGTAGAGGGCCCGCACCGTGACCGGACCGGCGACTACCGCCTCGACCTCAAGCCAGGCCTCGACCACTACGCCTTCGATGACCCGGGTCCCCGAGTCTACTTCCCGCACTACGATCGGCACGTAGTCCCACTTGACGGCCTTGACACTGTCGTTCACGTAGGGCTTCAGCACGATGCGAACCCGCTCGCCCACCTTGACTTTGAGGTCGTCGTGGGAATCGGCCGCGCCCAAGAGAATGTCTGGAGCTTCGGCTGTGGTAGTCACCTCGACATCTGTGGACTCGACCGGCAGTGTCGTCGAATCCGAGCTGACCGTGGGGGCCTCGGCCGCCGGTTCACCGGCCGCAGTCGTGGCAAGCGTGGTGGAAGCCGAACCTCCGCACCCCGTCCCGATGAGGACGACTACAGACAGAACCAGAACGACCGCCAACCTGATCATGGAGCTCCGCGAAACCGAGTAGCGCGCTCCTTCTTGCACGACGACACCTCCCGCTCCGACGTTGGCCCTGATACCCAGGGTAGCGCTGATTATAGAACACCCTTTCGCGCCCCTGGTCGCCATTTTGTTCGTTCGATGGTGTAATGAATCCGGCCGTGCCGGCCGATAACTCTAGGAACACCGCTCGGGCAACAGGGGGTATCCTCGGCCTGCCCGCACCGGTGCGGTCGATTCTGGAGGGTGGGGCGTACACACGCAGAGAGGCTGGGAATGACACTCACAAGGAGGATGACGCTGGGCTTCGCGGCGCTGATAGCCGCGGTCGCCGTGTTGGTCAGCGTGAACGGAACTGAGTTGCTGTGGATCAGAGCAACGGAGCAACGGATCGACGAGCTGGAGCAGCAGGCGAATGACGCGAACCGTATGATGGCCCTTGTCAACTCGTTGGACAAGGAGATCAGCTACGTACGGGAGGCAGTCACCCAGGGCGCGGCCGTGAGCCAATTGGAGGAATCCTTCGGGACCGACGCCGCCGCTTTGTCGAGTCTGCTGGACGCGGCCGTTCAGTCCGCGGATCCAGAGTCAGCAGAGGCCTCCAGCCTCGAAAGCATGAGAGGCCTGCTTAGCCAGTATCAAGATGCGGCAGATACGCTTTTCGCTATGGCCGCCCAGAGGCCTGATATCACAGAGCCTCTCTCCACCGCCAGCTCTCTCGGTATGCAGTTGGGCGAGGCGGCAGCCCCCTACGCGGAAGACTCGATGTCCCAGCTGGATGCCCAGCAAGCCCGTCTGGGATCCATTGCCACTGTGTGCTTGGTGATCACTTCGGTCTTGGGCTCCATCGCGTTCTTCGGGGGTGTCGCGCTCAGTTGGGCACTCTCCCGCCGCACCAAGCGGACTCTGAGGTCGGCCGTTTCCGATATCGGCGATTCGACCCAGGAGTTGCTCACAGCCGCCTCACAAGCGTCGGCCAGCGCTGCTCAGACCGCGGCCTCGACCAGCGAGACCACGGCGACCGTCGAAGAGGTCAAGCAAGCGGCCGCGCTCTCGCACGAGAAGGCGACCGCGATCGCCGACAGCGCCGACGGCGTCGCCCGTATTTCGGAGAAGGGCCACACCATGGTCCACGGCACCAACGACAGCATCATGGAGATACGCAGCAAGATGGACCTGGTGTCCGAAACGGTCGAGATCCTCAACGAACGAGCGCATGCCGTGGACGACATCATCGTCGCGCTGGAGGATCTGGCCGAGCAATCCAACCTCTTGTCGGTCAACGCCTCCATCGAAGCCGCCAAGGCCGGCGAGTCTGGCAAGGGCTTCACGGTCGTCGCTCAAGAGGTCAAGAGCCTGGCCGAACAGTCCAAGCAGGCCACAGCCCGAGCCCGCGCCATCCTGGTTGAGATCCAGAAGGCGGGAGACACCGCTGTTAACGCCACGGCGGACAGCCGCGACACCATCGAGATGGGAATGCGCCAATCGCTCGAGACCGGCGAGATCATCCAGACGCTCGCCGACCGCGCCCTCGAGGTAGCCCATGCGCAGACCCAGATCGCTGCGTCCAGCAGGCAGCAACTCGCAGGCATGGAGCAGATAGTCGCGGCCATCGAGAGCATCAACCAGGCCAGCGATCATTCGGTCAAGGGCTCGCGACAGGTAGACCAGGCGACCAGACATCTCCAAGGAATAGCGCTCAGACTCCAGCGGCTCATAGAGGCAGGCGCCAAAGGCTAGCGGCTACCGCTCCCTGGCGGCTGACTCCGCGACTTTCTAGTACCATGTTGCCACTGGCAACTGGGCCGGCTGCCACCCTGCGTGGTGGTAGGCGGTGAGAAAGCGAATACTTCCGGGGCGCGCCATGCCTGACGATCCAAAGCGCAACAGACTCATCGAGGCCCTGGACGCCTCCATATCCGGATTCAATCAGGACGGGCGCTTGAGCCGCAAGAGGGCCACCAGGCGAGCGCGCCGGCTCACCGGCTTCGACTGGACTTACTCCGCGCTCATGATCCTCGAAGGCCTTAGGGACGATGCGACTCTGCGCATGTCACAACTGGCGGAATCGGTAGGTACCACTCCGCCCACGGTGACCAAGCTGGTCCGGGATCTCGAGAACAAGGGACTGGTCACCCGCACGCTGGACGAGCAAGACGGACGTGCGAGCATCCTCACCCTCACCGACAAGGGACGTCAGACACTGGAGGCCATAATCCAGGCCCGCTTGGACGGACTCCGGAGCGTGCTCACCGAATGGAGCTCCGAAGATATCGAGAAGCTCGACCAGCTCTTCGAGCGGCTCCGCGCCGACATGCGCCGCATGCCCTAGAACCGGGCGGGCTCCGTCCGGCAGGTCACCTAGTTGATCTGCAGCAGTTCTATCTCGAACACCAGTGTCGCATTGGGCGGTATGACCCCCCCGCCGGCGCCCTGGGCTCCGTAACCCAGTTCGGGTGGGATCGTCAGTTTGCGCTTGCCGCCGACCTGCATACCCGCGACCCCAGCGTCCCAACCGGTGATCACCTGCTGCGCACCCAGAGTGAAGATGAAGGGCTCGCCTCTATCCAAAGAGGAGTCGAACTTGGTGCCATCGGTCAGCCACCCCGTGTAGTGGACGGTGACCTCGTCGCCACTCTTGGCCTCGGGCCCCGTGCCGACCACCTTATCCTCGACGTAGAGGGTGGCTGATTGCTCGGCGGACGATCCAGACGACATGGGCTCCTCCTTGCCACAGCCGTAGAGGCCCAGCGCTGTAACGATCAAGAGCATTGCGAGAAACAGCGGAAACGATCGCTTCGACACTTCGACCTCCGGACGATGGGATCTCATCTACACAACTATACTGCCGTGCCCGGCGTCTCAAAGGGTCGGCCGGGCCCGCTCTTCATGGTATCCGACAACACCCACATCCGAGAAGGTCGCCGGTCGGGGGCTTGCATCGCTGCTACTCTGTGCTACTATGTACTGGTAGCTAGTAGTGCTTAGTAGACCGAGGTGATTTTCAGTGGGCAAGCAGATGACCGAGATGCTCAAGGGCACGCTGGAGGGAATCGTCCTAGCCATCCTGTCCGAACGGCCCGCGTACGGCTATGAGATCACAGCCCGGTTGCGAGAGATGGGTTTCTCCGACGTCGCTGAGGGCACCGTCTACGCCCTGCTGGTCCGGTTCGAGCAGAAGAGCCTTGTCGATGTGCAGAGGATTCCGTCCGAGATGGGGCCGCCGCGCAAGGTGTATTCGCTCAACGCTCAGGGACGAGACTACCTGGAGGAGTTCTGGAAGATGTGGGGCTTCTTGGCGGAACGGCTGGAACAGCTCCACGAAGGAGGTAGATGATCATGTTCATCACCAAGATGAGGGCCGAGAAACGGCGCTACCGGCAGTACAAGGCACGCATAGCACAATTGCCCGCGGACTACCGCACGGCAGTCGCAGCGTTGGAGCGGTATATGTACCACCTGGGCGGCCTCGGCGATGGGGCCAGCATCCTATCGATGCTAGACGACCTTGCCGACCTCTTCGAGCAGAGCGCGGCGGACGGGACCCCGGTCCGCGCGGTCTTGGGGGAGGACCCCGTTGAGTTCATCGAGGCCTTCCTTCGCAACTACCCGGCGGGTCAGTGGATCACCCGGGAGCAGGAGCGGCTGACCAAGGCCATCGACAGCATCGCGGGCGACGTCATGCCCAAGCCCCTACCGCGATCAGCACGGCAGAAAGGGTGAAGATGACGGGACAGAGTCGAAAGGGCAGGAAGGCCACTCTGAAGCCTGTAGCCAGGGAGACAACCGCCAGCACGAGCAAGGTCGCGACGGCAACAGCGTATGCCGCCGAGGCAGCGGCCGCGGTCGGATCGACCGCGGTGACCGAGACAACAAGGGCGGCCAGCGAGACCAAGGCCACGCCCTCTACGATCCATTCCATCGTTATGATGCGGCGGTTGTCGGCCGTCAAGTCACCGAACCCGGCAACCACTCCACGTGTCGCGAAGAGGTGGGCGATCCCCCAGAGTCCTGCCAGTGCCGCTGCGCTATAGAGTATTACCTGCATGCGCCCCCTATCTTTCCCTTCACTCGCCTAGTCCGCCGCCGCCAGGACTCCGGAAAGCCACCCGTACGCCTCCTGGACGTCGTACTCGCCAGAGTGCGGCTGCATGTATGCGAGTGCGTAGTCGGCATCCTTGACGGTCGGATCGTTCTGGATGGCATAGAACAGCGCTACTTCGACTGCGAATGAAGTGTCCCGGTCGCGCATCCCGTGCCGGACATACCAGTACGGCGCGCTATCGCCTTCTGTGTCGCTCACTAGGTAGGGCATCGGGCTCACCATCTGCATCTGCTCAACCACCGCCTTACCGGCGTCGGTGGCCATGAACTGGTCAAAGGTCATCGCGGTGTCGTCCAAACCGACCTTGTTGCCGGAAATGACGTCATTGTCCCAGGACCACCCGAGCCAGTGGCTGTACTCCTCCGTCTCAGTACCGGAGAGGTTGGATTCGTTCATTCCACCCTCCAGTGGCGTACCGAACTTGTCGAACGCGGGAGGACTCTTGGGCGGATTTATCGTGGCGACGAATTCAAGGTACTTGCCATAGTCGATGCTCACAACGGTGTTGGCGTCATTGTCAACATCCAGCCATTCGTTGGTCAGACTCTTGTTGCCCAGTTTCCATTCCTCACCCAGGTCCGGCACGGTCTCACCGTTTGCCATCGCCTTCTCGACTCCGGCTTTCACCAAAGCTACGATCGCGTCCGGCATGGTCTCGGCGGTTAGTGCCGTGCCGTCCTCGAGCTTCAGCCCGAGGCTCGCAAGATAAGCAGGGTACTCGGCCGCAAGCTCCTCGGATACACTCTTCGCCTCGCCCGTCACCTCTCCGATAGCAGGCCTGGTCGCGCCGTACTGCCACTCGTAGGCGATGTCTGCGTGGTCGAGGTCAGTGATGGGGCAATACGCGATTGTCGCGAATACGTCGTCGGTGAGCGTACTATTGCCGTTCGCGTCTATGCCGGCCGCCCCTATCTCCTGCAAATACGGATAGTAGTCGGGGCTGTTGCCGCTGGCAGCTACCGCCGCCGAGAGGCCGCCGCCGCCGCTTGTGCCGGTGATGACGATCTTATCGGCCGATCCGGGCATGGCCTCATCATTGAGCTTCAGGTATCGTACGGCCGCTTTTGCGTCGACAACTACCGCCGGGGCGTGGCCGGGATATGTGCCGTCGGCAGCTGTGAGCCCGCGACTGCGCGTGCCGGCGCTTACGACGACATAGCCAGCCTTCAAGGCGGCACCGAGCGCGTCCTTGTCCGAATCGCTGACGTACTTGCCGCCCGCAGCCAGGATGTCTCGCGCCGGGGTGCTCATCCAACCGGAGTTCTCCACCCGCAGGATGATAGCGGCGTCCGCATTGTCGGCCGAGGTGTCGGGGACATAGATGTACATCTTCTGCCTCGAATAGGGGTCCGCGGCCGTCTGCGTGGTGCCGCTCTGGCCGGCGGCCTCAGCGGCCATCTGGATCGGATCGGCCACGTACGTGACCAGATATCTGGTTATGCCTACGGGCGCCCCATCAAGCATCACGTCGTACTTCTCACCGACGGCGCCGGCGAACGAGAGCTCCTGGTCTTCAGGATCTGCCACAAGCGTCGTGGTCACACTTGCTCCGCCGCAACCCGCAAGGGTCAGCGCCAGGGCAATCGCGCAGGTGCCTATCAAGAGTCGTGTTCTTGTCCGCGTCTTCAACTCGTCTGCCCCCCTGTCTGTCGTCTTTGCGGTGCCGCAAGAGTCTGCCTGACCCTCTAGACGACCTGCGGCGACCCGTATCCATGGTACGCCGTGCGTAGGCGAGGCCGCTAGTCAGCCTGCGCACGCTAATCGACAAACGGCATTCAGCACACACACGCATCCAGAATCGATAGCACTTCTTCAAGCACAGGCTCAGGCGCAGGACCGATGCGCTTGGCACCTCTGGCACCGAAGTCGAGCGACTTGACTGGCTCCACCATCACTCCGCCGGTCAACCCCGATCCCTCCGGGATCTCCACGTGAAAGACCAGTCCGAGTTGCTGCGGCCACTAGCCATTCTGGCTAACTGAATCTGCATAATCCTTGATGAGTATCGCAGGATTTCCCCCAGCAACGACCATCGGAGGTACATCTTTGGTTACAACGCTATTGGCTGAAATCACGGAACCGCGGCCGATTGTGACGCCTGGAAGGACTATCGAATTGGCCCCGATCCAAACGTCGTCTTCTATTACAATCGGCTTGCTTGCACCCGTTGTGTTGATTCTGTTTTCAACAGCTGGAAAGGAGATATCGTGCCCACTACCGTCAAAAATCTGACAATTTGCAGCTATCAGACAGTTGTTGCCAATTACAACTGATTGGTAAGCATGTATACAGGTCCCGTGGATTCTTGTCTTGTCTCCTATTCGTATTTGCGCGTCCTGTCTGTCTGCGAACAATTTTACGGGTGAGTGCATATTGATGTGATATCCCTTGTTTCTAGAGTTCAGAGTCACCCCGTCACCAATATGCAAAGTGCTTCCCTTTCTAATGTCTATGATGGGTTTGCCCCTTATGATCAATCTCCCTCTCAGCTCTATGTTGCCTTTCCTGGAAATCCCTAAGACGTATAGTCTTGACCATAGGAGGATAGGGAGTCTGAGCGGGTGTCTAACTATCAGCTCTAGGATCTTTGGTGTCACAATTCATTCCTTTAGTTGAAGGCTAACGTTCTAGTTGGCCAGCGGCGCCCGCAGAGCGTCCGGTTGCACGAGCTGGTTAGGCCGCGAACTCGCTCTGAACATATAGATCGCCCAACCAAGCGTGTCGCGTCCTGAGCGCAGGTATGCCGCCTTCGCCTTACTCACACGCTGGGTCAACTCCGGCAGGTCCGGATCATCCGGGTGGGCGCGCGCGTACTCGTCGGTCGCGTACCATTGCAGGCCTTCGTACTTGTCCCAGTCGTCCTGGCTGCTCACGATGGTGTGGACGAGGTCCAATCCTCGCCGCTCTCCGCATTCTGCATTCGCGGCATGGCTCCCCAAGTCGTCTCTGGCAAGCCCGGATACCTCAAGGTATTCCTCGGACGGTTCCCGGCACCAGAATGGCTCTCCCACGATCACCCAGCCGCCGGGTTTCACCATGCCGATCAGCGCGTCGAGAGTACCCGCGTGACCTCCGAAGACCCAGCTGGCACCGATGCATGACGTCAAATCTAGGCTGTGCGGCTCGTCCGGCTCGAAATCCGCACCGTCCATCTGAGTGAAGGTGATGCCGGAATGCGCTGCCCGCTCCTTGCGCCTTCTCTCGGCTTCGGCGATGTAGAAGGGCGAGATGTCGATGCCCACACCCCGGGCGCCATAGGCTTCCGCCAAGCGGATCAGGAACTCGCCCTTGCCACACGCGATGTCAACCACCTGCGCGTTGGCCGGGAGGCGCAGAAGCTCCACGAGACTCACCAGCTTCTCCTCGCTCGTGGGATTGCACACCACATGTTCGCGGTGGGTGATGTCGTAGAACTTCCATGTGTCCATATCAGGGCTCCCTTGGTAGCACATGTGTGCTACTGTAGCATCGTCACCCGGAAGGGAGCAAGAGATGGTGCAGGGCATGAAGCTGCGTAAGGCGGGCGGGTCCATAGCAGCGACCTTGCCCAAAGAGATGGCCGACAGATTGAAGCTGGCGCCTGGAGACAGAGTCATCGCCATCGAGATGGAACGTGGGATCTTGATAACCCCCTATGATTCAGACACCGAAGAGGCGCTCGCTATCGCCACGGAGGTCGGGCGGAACTACCGTAGCGCGCTGCGCGAACTCGCGAAGTAGGCAGCAGTGCCCAAGGCAGAGCCCCGTTGGGTATCTCGGCTCGTGGTGGACGCCATCCAGGCAGACCTACTGCTCACCCACGGCGGGATGCCCGGACTCCGGGACGAGAACGCGCTTGAATCAGCCCTCGTAAGGCCCCGACAACGCTTCGCCTATGAACCAGATACCGATCTCGCGAGACTTGCCGCCGCCTATGGATACGGCCTGGTCCGCGACCACCCCTACAACGACGCGAACAAGCGGGTCGGCTTCGTGGTCATGGCCACGTTCCTGGGCCTGAACGGATACGAGTTCATCGCGGCTGAGAGCGACGTGGTGACGACGATCGTGGCGCTTGCGTCCGGAGGCCTCGACGAAGAGACGCTTGCAGACTGGATCAGGGCCAAGACCAGAAAACGCCCTACTTCGTCCGGCTAACGTCTCGGCTACAAGACGTCGGAGGAATGCTATGTACAAGGCAGGTAGAAGAGAACGTCCCCGTCGGAGCAGGTGTTGCGATTCACACTTGAACTCACGTGTTTCCCGGGTCCTCCGCCGACCTGTAAGCCTCGACGAATACAGCGGGTGAGACGACAGACACACCCATGCACGCCTCCGCTGGAAAGTGTACAAGGTTCCCCGTGACCAGGTACTCGGCACCGGACGCCACGGCCACCTCCAGAAACGCCTCGTCATCAGGGTCTGGCAGTCGCACGCTCAGGGGCGCGGACGCGACCTTGTCGCTGGTGACGTCGATATAGTCGACTAGGGCAGCGACTGCATTAGGGTCGAGACCGAACCGAGGCCGCAGAAGCACCTGCTCATACTCGGCCAACAGACGTGCGTCTAGGCACAGACGGATGACACCGGCCGATACCATCCTGACGATCTCACCCGGCGGGCCAAACGGAGAGAGCAGGCCGGAGACTAGGACGTTGGTGTCGAGGACGATCCTCAACCCTTGCGCGCTGCTCGCACGGCTGATATCTCGGCCTCGATGTCGGCTGCGGTGATAGCCTCAGCTCCGGGCGCCGACGCACGACGCTGCATCGAACTCACGGCCTCGATGGCCCGCGCTTGCCTGAAGGCGGCCAAAGACTCCTCCAAGTTGGACTCGCTCACCGTCGCTAGAATCGCAACAGGCCTACCGTTGCTTGTTATGACCATCTCGCGCTCGCCCGGCAACTCGCGCCAGATCTCGGCTGAGCGGCCTCGTAGATCGCGCACGCTTACGAACTTCATGGATAACCTCCTTCGTGTCTACTATTGTAGCCACGAATGTCACCCAACACAAGCAAGAGACGAATCCCCCTGGAATACACCTAACGTTCTAGTGCGTCAGCCGCGCCCGTTGGCCATGGTACTCCATGCGATAGGCAACGCCGGATGTCGACTGCACGCGCTGGTTAGCGCCCAGCTGTCAGTACACACATGCGTCCAGAATCGACAGCACTTCTTCGAGCACCGGCTCTGGAGCGGGACCGATGCGTTTGACACCACGAGCCCGGAAGTCGAGCGACTTGACCTGCTCCACCATCACGACCCCCGTGACATCCAGCCCGTCAGGAATCGCCACGTGAAAGGGATAGTCACGACGGGTGTTTGTGACTGGGCAAGCGATGCAAAGACCGGTCGTCTCGTTGAAGAGATCGTTACTTATGACAAGCGCGGGACGCCAGCCCTTCTGCTCATGCCCCGACTGTGGGTCGAAGTCCACCGCGACGAAGTCTCCCTTGCGCGGGACATACGATTCCACCTACCAGACCTCGCGTCCGACCGGTGGGCCCCAGTCAATCTCCCCAGGCTGGTAGTCCTTCGGAACGCGCGCCACTAGCTCTTCCAAGTCGTGACCACCACGCACACGATGGGCGGGAGTGACGATGAGCGAACCTTCCTGAACGCGAACAGAGACCGAATCGCCGACACCCACGTGGACGTCCGCAAGGAGTTCCTTGCTCAGCCGCACCCCTTGGCTATTACCCCACTTCTGAACCTTCGTGATCATACAGCGCCCCTCAGTTGGATAGCCGAAGTATAGCCCTCGTGAGAACCCGAGTCAATGCAATTCTGTGGCGCTAACGTTCTAGCGCGTCAGCAGCGCCCGCCGGCCATGGTACTCCATGCGGTAGCCAACGCAGGATGTCGATTGTTGCTCCTATGTCAATCCTACACCGCGACCGCCACACACTGGGCGCTGAAGTCGGCTTCGATGACCTGACCACAGCGGGCCTCTTCGGCCCGCAGCATGGTCTTGAACACCACCCGGGTGAGATGCCGCTTAAGGCAGCGCATAGCCTCGCGTGTGCTCATCCCCTCGCTGCGCTTACGCTCCATGAAGGCGATCGCCGGCGGATGCATCCTTACCTGCGTGACCGCGATCATATGGATCGCACAGTTGAGGTTTCGATTGCCGGTGCGGTTGAGGCGATGGCGCTCACTCCTACCCGAAGAGACCGGCAAAAGCGCCGTGCCCACGTGCATGGCATAGGCCGCCTCCCCGCTGAAGCGTGAGGCTCCGGCCGTCTCGCCGATCAGATGAGCCGCCGAGAGCGCGGAGCATCCTGGGATGGTCAGGAGCTCAGGGCAGAGCGTGCGTACAAGTCCTCGGATCTCGCGCTCCAACTTACGTATCTCCACGGTGAGGTCCCGGCAGCGCATGAGTTGCTCAAGGGCGATACGGCGGCGCGTGCTCACCGGAAGCAAGCCCAGCTGCTCCTCCAGCCGATCCAGCCACACGTAGCGGTCCAAGACGCGGGGCGGCAGATCCAGCCCCACCTCCAGATCATGGCAGTTCCAGCGCAAACGCTTCTGGATGCGGGCCCGCTCGCCCACCAGGTCGTCCCGGTGATCTGCAAGGAGACGGACGTCATGCTCGGGTCCGGTGAGGCGTGCGACGGGAAGGTCCGGCTCCCGGAGCGCGGCCCTAGCCACGCACTCTGCGTCGATGGGGTCGGACTTGCCGTAGCTGCGGGCCGAGGAACGCGCTCCCGCCATCAGCTTGGGTGACACGCGCACCACCCGTTCCCCGTGCGGCAGCAGATGGCGCTCCAGGCGCCCTGAGACCTGCCGGCAGTCTTCGATGGCGAAGTAGTGCTCAGCGCTCATGCCTCGCGCCCAGGTGAGCAGCGATTCGTGCCCGGCCGTATCGCAGGCCACGGTCTTGTGTCCCAGATTGCGCCCGGTGGCCGCATCGACGGCCACCGCCGTGTGGGTCTTCATGTGCGGGTCGATTCCGATTATGATCATGTGCAAGTCCCCCTTCCGCCGGATCTCGAAAGACTTCTGGGGAACCGTCGTCGGACACGCCTTAACTGGGGCCTCTAGGCCAGGCTCCTATCAGGTCACGGCGGCGATCCCTCGGTCTCCGGCGGCGGGGGACGTAACAGGCGAAGGTCAGCCCTTACGAGCGACACACGCGCATTCGGGTCACCCCACCGCCGGATCCGAGGCTACCTGACCGAAGTCAAGCATCCCAGCCCAGACAGAGTGACATTAAGCACGCGCTTCCATGAAAAGGGCGCAGACTGCAAGTCTTTGTCTCCAAGCTTCGCACGCTCTTGATTCTACCGTCCCCGGACGCACGCCTTCCAACATCGACGGCTTCGATAAGCCAAGCTTCCATTCGCGCTCGTCTTCTCACGGCGCTCAGATGGGCTATGCGGCGGACTAGGGAGGCCGGATCTTGTTAACGGGAGTCGAGGGATGCGCTCCCAGCGCGTGCTTGCGGACTCTCCTCTAGGCCGCGAGGAACACCTCCTTCTTGTGTAGGAGGGTCCAGGACAGTTCCAGCAAGACCCGGGCGGCGGCCACGAGAGCCACCTTCTTGCCGCGACGCTGGACCAGCGAGAGGTAGTGATGGCGGACCGGCCCCGGCAGTTTCCTCGCGGTGTGAGCGGCCTCGACGAGCGCCCTGCGGGCGTGAGGGCTCCCGGCCCGGGTGATGTGCCCGTAGTGGGCCACGCTGCCCGAGCTGCGCACCGCCGGGATGATGCCGAAGTAGGCCGAGAGCTGCCGGGCCGAGGAAAAACGGCTCCAGTCACCGACCTCGGCGGAGAGCGTGGCCGCGGTGATGAAGCCCACGCCGGGGATGGTCATGAGTAAATGCATGTCCGGGTCGGAGTCGAGCCGCTCATGAAGTCGAGAGGTGAGGACGGCCACGTGAGCGTCGGCCTCCTCGATGGAGCCGAGCAGCAAATCTATGAGACTCCGGGTATGCGCCGGCAGCTCGAGCGCAGATAGCCACTTCCTGCCACTCTTGCCGAACAGATCGGTGCCGGTGTGGCGTAGGTTCTCACGGGCGAGTAGGTTGGTGATGCGGTTCTTGGCGGTGGTGCGCTGGGATATGAAGCGCCAGCGCAGACGCACCAGGTCCCGGAGTTCCCGCACCTCGGGCGGTGGGGCCCAGGCCTCGGGGATGAGATCGGCGCGCAAGAGATGCGCGAGGATGCGAGCGTCGATCTTGTCGGTCTTTACTTTGGCGGAGGCGATGGCCTTGATACGGGCTGGGTGGGCCAGCTTGACCAGAGCGCCCGTGGCCACCAGAGCGTCGTAGGTAGCATGCCAGCTGCCTGTGGCCTCCAGCACGACTGCGGTATCTACCTCGGAGATAAGACAGGCGGCTTCTTCGGTGGGGACATTGCCCTCGGATAGGATCTCACCGAGCACGTCCACCAAGCAGTATTGGGTGCGGACCTTGTGGACATCGAGGCCCAGGTAGTAAGTTGGCATCGGCGCTTCTCCTTCCTATCGTTGCCTTCACAACGACAGTGTCGGCGAGGCGTCCTTTTCATGCCATCTTGTTAGAACGGCCTCGGTCATATCTACAGAGACGTGAAGTTTCCGCCGTAGCTGCTCAACCCAAACTCGGTGGCAAGGGCGTTGAACTCCAGATTGCGCTGATGAAGGGATGCTGGGGTGTGCCGTTCGACGCGCGTGACCACCAAATCCAACTTACCTAGGCTCTCGGGGTCGCGGCGAAGCGATTCCCTGCGATAACCTTCTCTGCCCAAGTGGCGCGCCAGTCTGCGTAGCTTCAAGTAGCTGGCGTCGCAGAAGACGAAGTGCCAAAGGAGAGTGTCGGTGGGATGACCCTGAGAATTGGCTTCGATGAAAGCGAACCATTCTTCGACGCTGGCAAGAGATGTCTCCATCGCCCCCCACAGGCTCGTTCTAACGTCTCTGCGCTTCAGCGGCTCCCGCTGGCCATGGTACTCCATGCAATAGCCGGCGCAGGAAGTCCGTCTGCTAGCGCTTGTTAGCCTGCACCCACCACCTGAGAAATGAGACTCGTCTGTCATTGGCGCCGATGCCCGTTTTCAAGTCGATGCCAGCTAGAGCCCGGTCTCACCGGTGAACACGGGGCTGGGGCCACCACCGAACCCACGATCTGAAGACCAGCCGGGGCCAGGTTATTCGGCCACCACGTGCCCCCGGTGAACGCCAGACGAGACGAGAACCACCTCTGTCAGGCTAACGTTCTAGCGCGTCAGACGCGCCCGTTGGCCATGGTACTCCATGCAGTAGGCAACGCCGCAAGTCGGACTGCACGCGCTTGTTCGGCAAGCCGGAGCAGGGACCCTCTCAAAGCGAGTGATTGATTCAATGGTTCTTCAAGGTCCGTCTCTGCCGGTGGGGTTTCCGAGTGCTTCGAAGACAGGGCTACCTGAAAACGAACTCGCATCACTGTTTCCCCCCGGTCTGCCGTAGCACTTGCCACAGATCAGAGCGAAGTCGGCATCGCTTATGACCCACACCTGCTCTCCGGCTTTCACCCTGCCGCCGCACCGGTCACAATGCTCGTGATCCCAACCTCCCGGCTCGACACTGAAGTACTCCATAGGGACCTGGCCACCCCCATAGGGCATCTTGACCAAGCGGCCACCTTCCGTCGGAAACCAACGTACGCTGGGTCTGGCGTCAATCTGGTCTTGGACCGGCGGAGCGGGTTGATCATCTGCAGCAACGAACGCGACAAGAGCATCGATCACCGGGAAAGCCTCGGACTTGAGGTCGGCCCGCTTCAGCCCCTCGATTCTAGAGGCGCTCTGAGTATCAGTGTCCTCTCCGTCACGAGGCGGCTGGTCATCTGCGGCGCAGCGCACGATATGAAGCCGCCCATCTTCATTGTCCACCGCCACCAGCGCTACCGGCCTCGATACATACATCTTCGGCAAGCCATGGCGGAATGACGACAACGAGGTGCTCCCGCATCACGTTTCCCCGGTCTGCCGAACGTTCTAGCGCGTCAGCCGCGCCCGTTGGCCATGGTACTCCATGCGATAGCCAACGCAGGATGTCGGCTGTTGCTCCTATGTCAATCCTACACCGCGACCGCCACACACTGGGCGCTGAAGTCGGCTTCGATGACCTGGCCGCAGCGGGCCTCTTCGGCCCGCAGCATGGTCTTGAACACCACCCGGGTGAGATGCCGCTTCAGGCAGCGCAAGGCCTCACGTGTGCTCATCCCCTCGCTGCGCTTACGCTCAATGAACGCGATAGCCGGCGGGTGCATCCTTGCCTGCGTGACCGCGATCATATGGATGGTGGAGTTCAGTCTCCGATTGCCGGTCCTGTTCAAGCGATGGCGCTCGCTCTTACCCGAGGACACCGGCAGGGAGCGTGCCACATGCATGGCGAAGGCCGCCTCCCCGCTGAAGCGCGAAGCTCCGCGTCTCGCGACCAGGTGAGCGCACTGAGCGCGAGCATCCCGGGATGGCATGAGCTCCGGCAAGAGCTCGCGCATGAGCTCTCGGATCTCGCGCTCGAGCTCGCGTATCTGGACGGTGAGGCTCACGACAGCGCGAGAGCTGGTCAGGGCGACGCGGCGGCGCGTGCTCACGGAAGCAAGCCAGACTGCTCCTCCAAGCGATCCAGCCACACGTAGCGGTCCAAGAACGCGAAGCGGCAGATCCAGGGGGATCTCCAGGTCGTGGCAGTTCCAGCGCAGGCGCTTCTGGTTGCGGCCGCGCTCACGACTAGGTCGTCGCGGTGATCTGCAAGCAGGCGGACGTCACTGCTCGGGGCGTTGAGGCTCGCGTGGGAAGGTCCGGCTCCCGCAGCGCGGCTCATAGCCACACACTCAGCGTGATGGGGTCGGATTTACGTAGGTGCGAGCTGATGAACGCGCTCACGCAATCATCTTGGGCGGCACCCGCACCACCCGCTCACTCAGCGAAGGAGATGGCGTTCGAGTCGGCGAGATCTGCAGGCAGTTCTCGATGGCGAAGTAGCGCTGGGTGTCTAATCTCGCGCCCAGGTGAGCAGGCGATTCGATGCCAATCTGATCGCATGAGTAGCGTCTTCTCAGCAAGACTGCACCGGACCGCGTAACGGCCACCAGGTATGTGCTCTTCTGCTGGCTCGATAGCGACCATCTAGCTCCTTTCGGGGAACAACGACCATCCCCGACCAGGCAAGAGCCTAGGCCACGGCAGATACTCCTAGCGCTGTCTAACGTCTCTAAGCGCGTGACCCGCGCCCGTTGGCCATGGTACCATGCGATAGGCAACGCAGGATGTCGGCTGGGCCGTGCCCACATGCATGGCGAAGGCCGCCTCCCCGCTGAAGCGCGAAGCCCCCGCCGTCTCGCCGACCAGGTGAGCCGCACTGAGCGCCGAGCATCCCGGGATGGCCATGAGCTCCGGCAAGAGCTCGCGCATGAGCTCTCGGATCTCGCGCTCGAGCTCGCGTATCTGGACGGTGAGGCTCCGACAGCGCGAGAGCTGGTCCAGGGCGACGCGGCGGCGCGTGCTCACCGGAAGCAAGCCCAGCTGCTCCTCCAGCCGATCCAGCCACACGTAGCGGTCCAAGACGCGGGGCGGCAGATCCAGGGGGACCTCCAGGTCGTGGCAGTTCCAGCGCAGGCGCTTCTGGTTGCGGCCGCGCTCACCGACTAGGTCGTCGCGGTGATCGGCAAGCAGGCGGACGTCCTGCTCGGGGCCGTTGAGGCTCGCCGTGGGAAGGTCCGGCTCCCGCAGCGCGGCCCTAGCCACACACTCCGCGTCGATGGGGTCGGATTTACCGTAGGTGCGGGCTGATGAACGCGCTCCCGCCATCATCTTGGGCGGCACCCGCACCACCCGCTCACCCCGCGGAAGGAGATGGCGTTCGAGTCGGCCCGAGACCTGCCGGCAGTCCTCGATGGCGAAGTAGCGCTGGGTGTCCATCCCTCGCGCCCAGGTGAGCAGCGATTCGTGCCCGGTCTGTATCGCAAGAGACGGTCTTCTCCGCGAGCTTGCGCCCGGAGACCGCATCGACGGCCACCGCGGTATGGGTCTTCATGTGCGGGTCGATTCCGATTATGATCATGTGCAAGTCCCCCTTCCGCCGGATCTCGAAAGACTTCTGGGGGACCGTCGTCGGACACGCCTTAACTGGGGCCTCTAGGCCAGGCTCCTATCAGGTCACGACGGCGATCCCTCGGTCTCCGGCGGCGGGGGACGTAACAGGCGAAGGTCAGCCCTTACGAGCGACACACGCGCATTCGGAGCCACCCCGCCGCCAGATCCGAGACTACCTGACCGAAGTCAAGCATCCCAGCCGAGACAGAGTGACATTACCGCCGGGCATGTTGAGGCCCTCGGTTGATCGTCTCGTCCCTGCGCACTCGTCACCAGACGACTGGCACAGGGCCGGAATGAAGCACCGCGTTCCTCGGTCCGTCTAACGTTCTAGCGCGTCAGCCGCGCCCGTTGGCCATGGTACTCCCTCGACTCCCAGCGTCGGAATCGGACTGACGCGCTTGCTCGACGAGCAGGCCGCTGGTCACCAGCTCCGGGACATCGCAACGTATTGCAGTGCGGTCATGTCTCGGTGGAATGGACGACCGTGTGCTCTTGAATGCCAAGCAGACCTCGGAGTCTGTCGACCTCGGACTCATCAAAACGACCGATCAGTTGAACGCTGATCTTCGAGCCACTGGTTGAATACAAGGGTTGCTGCTTCGATAGACGCTCAGCACCGGGTCGCTAGCCTTCGCGTCTCCGTTCTCGTATCAAGCTGCGAAAGCGCGATCCTGTCTCGGGAGGCCTGAAGCTACCAGTTCAGGGGTGGAACAGGACCTCACATTACTTCTTGGCTCTTCACCCTTGATTCCATAGTGTCGTGAACGCAGCGCGAAAGTCAGCATTCGGATGAAGAGCAGTGCCAGCAACATGCTCGACGCAAGGCACGATGCAGAAAGAGGATTTGTCCAAGTGTCATAGGCTCAAGATCACGCGTAGTGCCACCCAACCTGCGGGCTAAGACAATCACAACGAAATGAACCGCAAGCAACCAGCGTCCAGCGGCGCAGTTCCGATCACCGCCCAGCGGCATACGTGGGGCCTAAACTCCACGTACTCCTCAGCCGGGTACGGCTGCATACTGCTCTTCTTGGCTCATGTCATCCCCTATTGCCCTGTCCGTCGAACAATACTTCTGCGGTCTGCACCAACCGACTGCAGCAGCAGCAGGGTGTCTGCGTTTTGTCAGACCGTTGATTCTCAATGCCCCCCGCATCCCGGTCAGCCGCCGTGGTATGGGCGGATGGTCCGCCCCGTGGCTGGTGTTATGCAGACTGTATATGCGGGGGCTACAGGCCGTCAAGCGGGCTGCGAACCCCGAGGCCGCCTTTGTTCAGTACGTGGGTGTAGATCATGGTGGTGCGTAGATCCTTGTGGCCGAGCAATTCCTGGATGGTGCGGATGTCGTATCCCGCTTCCAGCAGGTGGGTGGCGAAGGAGTGGCGGAAAGTGTGGCAGCCCGCATGCTTCGTGATGCCGGCGCGACTCACGGCCTCCTTCACGGCGCGCTGCACCAGGGTCTCGTGCACGTGGTGCCGTCCCTCTTCGCCTGTGCGATTGTTCTTCCAGCGTGTGACCTGCGGGAACACCCACTGCCAGGGCCACTCGGCGGAGGCGCTCGGGTACTTGCGGTCCAGCGCGTCCGGCATGACCACTCGGCCCCAGCCGTCGGCTATGTCGCGGTCGTGTATCAGCTTGACCGTGCGCAGGTGCTTTTGCAGTGGGGTGACGAGCGCGCCGGGCAGCACCGTCACGCGGCTCTTGCCGCCCTTGGCTTCATGCACGGTCACTTCGCCGCGCGAGAATTCCAGGTCTTTGACGCGTAGCCGCAGTCCCTCCATCAGCCGTAGTCCGCAACCGTAGAGCAGGGATACGACCAGCCACTTGTCGCCGGTTAGTCCGGCCAAGATGTCGCGTACCTCGGTGCGAGTGAGCACGACGGGCATGGCCGCGCTGCGCCGCGCACGCACCACTCCCTCCAGGTCGCCGACTCCGCGAGTCAGCACGTGTCTATAGAGAAAGAGTAGGGCCGCCAGCGCTTGGGTCTGAGTCGAGGCGCTCACCTTGTCCACCACAGCCAGGTGGGTGAGAAAGGCGTTGATCTCGACCTCGCCCATCTCGGCCGGATGGCGGACGTGGTGAAAGTAGATGAAGCGCCTCACCCAGGCGAGGTAAGCCTGCTCTGTGCGAAGGCTGTAATGCCGGGCGCGAAGAGCATCGCGCACCTGGTCCAGGAGTCGCTGGAATCGGTCCATGTCGCCCACCATTGCATGGCGACAAGCTGGCCCGCCATAGGACCTTGGTCTGGTGACGCCGGTCTAGGACCCGTGTACAGCCCGAGCGCCGTACCGAACTGGATAGGCGGACCGACTACTTCGGCAGGACCGCCAGTAGACTCTTGGTCAGACTCTGTAGCTCATCGGCATGGCCCCGCAGCTTGGTCACGTCGGCCGTGGTCAAGCCCATCTGGACGTCGGCAATGGTGCGACCGGTGCTGGCCTGGGTGTCGACGATGCGTTGGGTGATGTGCTCCAGGTTGCCCAGAACGGCTTTGGCTCTCTTTGGTATCAACGGAAGGCTGCCCATGAGCGGCGAGAGTACGTCCAAGATAGAGTTGGCAGTGCCCGCGTACTTCACCGTGAGCGTGTGCAAGGTGCCCATCGCATGGGTCAGCTGGATGGCCACTTCTTGGACTGTGTCCATCAGCTTGGCGTTGTCTTCGATCACGTCGGTGATCTGGCCTATAGACCCCGTGAGTTTCTTGGAGAGAGGGGTGTACGACTTGCCTGCTTTCGGTGCTGGTGACATGACTCGCTCCTTGACCTCGGCTGTAGGACTGGTTGCGCGGGCGAGGCACCCTACCGGCCGGCGCCTCGATGCGTCAGCCGCGCCCATCCTCCATGGTAACGGACGCCCTCGAGTCTAGTCGACGGCGCGAGCCCACGACGCCCGTCAGGGCGTGAAGAACTGAAGGTTGTCGAGGCTGGGGCGGCGCTCGCCCGTCTCGATCGATCTGACCACACGCACCACCGTGTCGCTAGTGGGAGTCGGCACGCCCACCTGTCTGCCGGTCTGGCTGAGCAGGCCGTTTATGAAGTCCACCTCGCTCTTCTGGCCGCGCTCGAGGTCCTGCAGCATGCTGGCCTTCGCCGCGCGCGCGGCGCCCCACAGCTGCCGGTAGGTTTCCGCGGTAGCCAGCCGTTCGGCCTCGGTATCGAAGTCCATGGTCGCCTTGAAGTCCACGCCGGGCCAGATCTCCGCCAACCTGATGCCTTGGGCGTCCGCCACCCTGATGCACTCTCTGGCGAGGTGCTGCGCACAGGTGAACGCTTTGTCGTCATCCAAGATCTCACCGAAGGTGAAGCCCAGTGCCGCGGACATGCCACCGAACGAGGCGTTCACCAACAGTTTGGCCCACCGCGTGGCCCGCAGGTCGGGCACGATCTCGCACGCACACATGATGGAGAGCACGCTGCGGGCCTCGGAGAGCGGGGCGTCCGGCGCCCCGCCGCCCGTGGCGCCGCCCGTGGCGCGACCGGCCACGGCACCCAGCAAGGCGCGCCACTTATCGGGGTCGGCAGTGGACTCCACCTGGCCCGGCGCCACCAGGGTGCCCGCCCACGTGACAGCGGCCCCCAGTGTCCGCTCGGGTCCGAGCGCGGCCGTGACGGCCGGCTCGGGGACTCCGTTCTGTAGGGTGCAGACCAGGCTGCGCCGGTGTAGGTGCGGTTCGAGTTGGGCGAAAGCAGCCGCGTTCTGCGTCTGTTTGACCGATAGAAAGACCAGGTCGTACTGGCCCTGGACGGCGTCCGGCGCGAGCGCGCGAACGCGCATGCGCCAAGAAACGGTGCCGGTGACCAAGGCACCACCACTGTTGAGAGCGGCGACGTGGGCCCAGTCGACGTCGATGAGTTCCACGTTCAGCCCGGCCTGGGTGAGCTTGGCTCCGAGCATGGTGCCCACGGCGCCGGCGCCCATGACGGCTATGCGGCCCCCGAGGGTCAAGCCGGCTCTGCCTGTCTTTGTAGCGCGGCCGTCATACCGTAGGCCTGGAAATACGAGCGCCAAGTCGCCGGTGAAGAGCCGAAATCATTGGGGCCCAGGAAGTAGTCCAACAAGGCCTCCCTGACCCTGGTCATCTCCTTCAGGCGGCCCCTGTTCTTCGGGTCGGCTATGGTGAGTCCCAGCAGTTCGAGCGCCCGCTCGAGTGCGAGAGTGCTGTAGTCCGCGTTCCCCTTTGCGGCCCAGCTCAACGCCCGCTCTACCTCGCTTCCGGTGTTGGCAAGCTGTTCCAGCAGCGACAATAGGCGCCATCTTCCCGCTGCCAGGTCCTGATGATGAATCGCCGGAGCTGGACTCATCCCTGAACCAACTCCTCGACGATCCCGCCCCCCACCGCCATGATCCGCCGCTCGACGTCCACCACGGCCTTTACTAGGTTCCCGAAGCCGGTCGAGGCAAGTTCTCGCAGGTATTCGAGGGAGGTGGGTGTTGCGATGATCTCGATCTGCATAGACCGAATGTACCAGACAAGCCTTGAGTCAGACCCTCTACATCTGCTAATTTCTGACATCCTCGATTTCAGGAGTGTGGCGTTCACGTGAGAGGTTCGAGCGGCACTGACCGGATCCGTCGCCCCAAGCGACCAGGCCAACCCAAGCGGGTAGGCCAACCCAAGCGGCCCAGTCGCCCCGAGCGGGCAGGAAGCTTTGCGCCGTCACGCCAGCTGGTAGTCGGACGTCTACGCATCCCGCTCTTTCTCCCCCTGGCGATCGCCGGGCTGGTTGTGCTGGTCATCTTGTCTATGGTCGTCGACGGGGCCGTGTATGCGAACAAGATCCATGCCGGAGTGACCATCGCGGGCCGAAGCGTGTCCGGGCTCAACCGCGAGGAAGCCACCGCTGCCCTCACCAAGGCGGTGGACGAGGCTCAGGACAGGTTGGTGACCCTGATGAGCGACAAGAAGACCTGGAACCTGTCGCCTGACTCGATCGGGCTCACCATAGATGTCGGGGCGGCGGTGTCTGCCGCTCTAGGGACAACACGCGATGGCAACGTCTTCACCGACCAGATCCAGAAGCTCAGGCTGTATTTCGAGCATCGGGACATACCACTCACGGCCGCGGTCGACCAGGCCAAGCTCGACGCTGTCATCAGCGAGGTAGCGAAGACCCTCGACCAGCCGGCCGTCAACGCCGCGGTGTCCATCAAAGCGCTCCAAATCATCCAGATACCGGCCCAGGACGGCATCACGGTCGACCAGAAGGCTCTGGGCGAGCAGCTGATCGCGGCCATGGGCACCCTGGAGTCCGGTCAACTATCCGTTCCCACCGTCGTGGACCAACCTGAGGTCGACGCGGAAAGCGGCGAGGCCGCGGTCGCCCAGGTGAAGACCATGGTCAGTGGCCCCTTGACCCTGACCAGCGCTGACCAGAAGTGGACCTTCACCCCCGCTCAGCTGGCCCAGTGGATCGATTTCAAGACCGAGGTCGTCGATGGCGTGTCGACGCTGGTCCCCTACATGTCCGCCGACAAGATGGCCACCACTTTCGAGCGGCTGTCCAAGCAGATGCCCACCACGCCTGTGGACGCCCGTTTCGAGGGCGACGACACCAAGGCTTGGGTCGTACCCTCCATCCCTGGTAGGGTGCTCAAGCTGGAAGAGACCGCCGAGGCCATCAACGCGGCCGCGCTCAAGACCACGGGGCGCACGGCCGAGATGGTGGCCACGTTGATCGAGGCCGAGTTCACCACCGCCGAAGCCGAGGCGATGGGCATCAAGGACCTGCTCTCCGTGCGCGACACCAACTTCGTGGGGACTAGGAACCGCCAGAACAACGTGCGCGTAGCCACCGCGGCCATCAACAACGAGGGAAGACGCTTCCTGGCCCCTGGTGAGGAGTTCAGCTTCATAAAGGTCGTAGGCGACCGCACCCCTGAGCAGGGCTACAAGGAAGCTCCGGGCATACAGGTGAACGGCGAGTTGGACGGCGAACTGGGCGGAGGCATCTGCCAAGTAGCGACCACCCTGTTCAACTCGGCGTTCTTCGCCGGACTCAAGGTGACTGAGCGCAAGAACCACACCATCTACATCTCTCATTATCCCCAGGGCCGAGACGCCGCCGTCACCACCGACGGCGACATAAAGGTAGACCTCAGATTCGTCAATGACACCGAGCACTACATCTGGATCAAGGGCGAATCCGACGGCATCGTCACCACGTTCTGGATCTACGGCACCAGTGACGGGCGAAAGGTCACCTTCAGAAACAGCGGCATCTACAACAGGGGTCCCGCGCAGCCCACTTGGACGTATCCCGACAAATCGATCCCCACCGGTACAAGCAAGGTCACCAGTCCGGGCCAACCATCACTGCAGATCAAGATCACGCGCTGGATCACCTGGCCCGACGGCACAGTCAAAGAAGATGTGTTTATGAGCAAGTTCCCGCAGCGCCCCAAGGTCATCCGAATAGGGACCGGATAGCCTAGAAACAGAAACGCCGGCCCGAAGGCCGGCGTTTCGTCAGTTCGCGTAGGGCGCGAATACTACCAGCGGTTGCCGCCGCCGCTGCGACCGCCGCCGCCGTAGCCACCGCCGCCACCGCTGCGACCGCCGCCGAAGCCACCGCCACCGCCGTAACCGCCGCCACCGCCGTAACCACCAGAGCGGGGCGCACGCGGCGTCATCTCTTTGGCGACATCGACCTTGATAGCCCTGCCGTCGAGCTGAGTGCCGTCAAGGGCGCTCTTGGCCTTCTGAGCATCCTCGGCTGAGCCCATCTCCACGAAGCCGAAGCCCTTGGGGCGGCCGGTGTCGCGATCGGTGATGAGGTTGACCGAGACCACTTCACCCTGGGCCTCAAAGGCGGTCCTGATGCTTGCTTCGGACGTCTCGTAGCTGAGATTGCCCACGTACAGTTTTGCTGAACTCACTTTAACAGCCTCCAAATACGGAGTTACGTTGCCACAAACGAGAGGGAAAGACTGGAGACTGAGCGGAGAGAGTTGCTGAAGCTCGGCGCTGCGCCTAGAGCGTATTCCTTACGAATGTTGGTGGCAGTGTAGCAGGTGGTACACTCAGGGCACAATATGCATCTTCCTATCGCCCCCCTCTGGCTCCCCGCCGCAGACGCACGAGAGGACCGTAATGAGAATAGAGATCCGCGAGGCAGAAACATCGACGTCCGAGCGGCCCGTATGGCTCTGGCGAGTGTGGTGCAGCGGCCGGATGGCGCAGGGCTTCACCGCCACCGAGGAAGAAGCGAACACGCAGGCCAAGCTCGAGCAGGCGCGCTTGGGTCACTGTTGGGGAGCAGCCTCCCGCTTCATCCGCTGACCCGCCGCCGGCCGGCCGGCTCGCCGGCACCGTACTCTCGTATGGTGTCCTCCATCCAGCAGGCCGCCCGCTCCATCATGTCCTTCAGCTCCGCTTTGGGATAGGACCCGTCCGCGCACATGGCCGGCGGATACATCGGCTCGCCGAACACCTGCCGCATCCGCGGCCTATGGATGTTCTCTGAACCGTCCCGGCGGAACCGCTTGGTGAACACGTAGACCATCGGCAGGATAGGCGCCTGGTGCAGACACGACATGTAGAAGGCGCCCGGCTTGAAGCGGTAGATCTCCTGGCTCAGATAGACCAGATCGCCCTCCGGCAAGAAGAGCACGTGGTGTCCGCGCCGCAGGGCCTCGCCCACCGGACCGGTGATCATCTTGAAGCCCATGGCCCTGGCCGGGATGGGGAACGCCCGCACCATGCGGAGTATGCGGCGCACCACCGGCACCTCGAAGTTGCGCTGCGCCACGGAGATGTAGAGCCGCCGGGGGAACACCGCCTTGCCCGCGAACACCGTGTCGAAGTAGTGGCAGTGGTTGGAGATGACCACGCAGCCCTGCTTGCGCAGGATGCGCTTGTTCTCGCGCCCGCTCACCCGCAGCCCGAAGTACAGCGCGGCCAAGCGCGATGAAGGGATACAGAAACAGCGCCACGCCGAAGCTGAGCAGCGAGAACCACCAGTCGAAGTAGATGTACTTGTACGGCCTGCCGAAGTCGATCTTCTTGGTGTCGCTCGTCACCACGAACAGCTTCTCCGGCGGGATGTCGCTCCGCTCTCTCTTCTCCCCGTGAGCCGCCGTAGCGGCGTCACGGGGAGCGGTCTGGACCGTCATGCCAAGCCGGGTTCCAGCACCGGCTCGCGGTCGGTGAGTTCGCGCTCGAACTCGGCGTAGATGTCCTCCATCAGGTCCAGGCATCTCTCGAAGCGATACTTCTCGGCCATCTCCAAGACCTTGCCCCGCAAGGCGCGAAGCTCGTCCCTGTTCTCGTACCAGTAGTCGATCTTCTTGGCCAGGTCGCCGGCGTCGTCCCTATGGAACAAGAAGCGGTCGTCCAGGGCGAACTGCGGCGCGGCACTGTACTTGGAGTCACCTATGAGGCAGGGAAGCCCGCAGCCTATGGCCTCCAGGCAAGAGAGGCTCTCCAGCTCGACTATGGAGCCGTGCACGTACATATCAGCGGTGCTCAGATACTGAAGCTTCTCTTCGTGGCTGACGTAGCGGGTGAGTGGCGGATTGGGCAGCTCGCTCCCAAGCTTGACCAGTTCGTCGCTCATCTCACCTGTGCCGCAGAGCATCAAGGTGATCTTATCCGCGTACTTGGAGCGCTTCACCCCCTCTATCAGAAGTGACTGCCTCTTCTCGGGTGCGTGCCGGCCCACGTTCATGAGCACCAGCTTGTCGCTATCGCCGTAGAAGTCCGGGCGGTCGTATCTACCGGCCGCGTACTGTTCGGGAATACCGTTGGACACCACCCGCAGGGCGGCGTCGCAGCCGTGGTCGAACAACATGTCGGCGGCGAATTGCGAGGGGCACTGCACCAGTGGCACCCGGTTGAAGAGCGCGAAGTTGAATACCTTGTGTAGCAGCCATTCCAGGTACCTGTTCTCTTTGCCCATTGCCGAGATGATGTTCTCAGGCTGCACGTGAAAGGCGCCCATGACCTTCTTGTTCATCTTCTTGGCCATCTTGGCCGCACCGTACCCAAGGTAGAACGGGAACTGTATCTGCACCAGGTCGACGTCGGCGAACGCCTTGCGCAACACGCGCTTCTGAGGCCTGCCGAACATGAAGTCCATCTTCTCTTGCGCCTCTCTCGTCCCCGGTAAGAAGAAGCCCTTCACCTGGTAGAACCGCTCGACTTCTAGGGACTTCGTGGCCACGATCGTAAACTCGTGCCCGCGCTTCTTCAGACCTTCGACCAGGCGCATAGTGGCGACGCAGCCACCATTCGCGCGGTTGAAGGTGTCGACCACCATCGCGATCTTCATGTCGACGTCCTTCGCTAGATATGTATGTATGAAGACGATGAATCCGGGCAAAAAAGCCCGTGCAACCACGAACACAGAATGTTCGCAATTGGCCATCCTAGCAGATGGAAAGACGGGTTGCTGAGCGAAAGTGACTCCGGCCGCGAGCTAGGCGCTGGCAGTGGCCCGCGAAGGGCTAGCCCGCCGTTTCGTCTCGGTCGGCGCGCACCAGTTCCGCACTGGAGGCCGACATGGTGGGCATGCCCGCCCGTAGGTCGGCGTGGCTGTATTCATCCCAGTCGTGGCCGCAGGCGCCACAGTGATGCCACGACCCAACCGAAACCGCGCCACGCACACGCTTGGCCCGGTACAGCCACAAGGCTAGGCCGAAGCACAGCACCCCCACGGCGAGCAGCACGCTGCCGAAGACCGACCAAAAGTGACCGGAGCCGGCAGACTCATCAATGACGCCGGAGCCCACATACTCAACAGCGATACAGAGGAGCCCCATCCCGCTGAGCACGACCCCGCCAAGAATCAGGACCAGTAGCCCCCCGTCGGGCTTGGGTCCTCCTCCAGCGCGAGATTCATCCAGCCAGTCATTGCAGTTGGGACATTGGATCTGAGCCATGTAAGACCTAGGTCCTCTGGTCGAAGTGGACCGGGACAACTACTCTCGTCAAAGGGTAACACTCGGCTCGCGCCGAGGACGACTGCCACGTCCAGCTCGCTTGACGCCGCCCAACAATAAGCGTACGCTTTCCCGTACGTAGGAGGAGAGGAAGATCCATGACCAGCATCACGGCCACCGAGGCCCGCAGGTTGCTCTATAGGTTGCTCGACGATGTCGCGCGTTCGCACGAGCCTGTGCAGATCACGGGTAAGCGTGGGAGCGCGATGCTCATCGACGAGAGTGACTGGCGAGCCGTGCAGGAGACACTGCACCTGGTCTCTATCCCGGGCATGCGGGAGTCCATCCTGAACGGCATGGCCACCCCGGTCGACGAGCTAGAGGACACGCTCGACTGGTGAGCTGGCGGCTGGTCTACACCAAGGCCGCCCAGAAGGATGCCGCGAGACTTGCGGCCGCCGGACTCAAGCCCAAAGCCGAAGCCTTGTTGGAACTCCTGGCTCGTGACCCCTACGAGAACCCGCCGCCCTTTGAGAAGCTGGTTGGCGACCTCTCTGGCGCGTTCTCGCGACGCATCAACATCCAGCATCGGCTTGTCTATCAGGTGCTCGAAAAGGAGCAGACGGTCAAGGTGCTCCGAATGTGGACGCACTACGAATAGCACGGCCGGTCGACCCCGCACCCTACCCCAGGTACTCCGCGTCGCCGGTGACAAAGTAGCGCACGCGCTCGGCCAGGTTGACCGCGTGGTCGCCGATGCGCTCGAAGTAGCGGCCCAGCATGGCCAGGCGGATGGCGGCGGCCACCGCTTCTTCGCCCTTCATCTGCAGGATGGCGGCTATGACCTTGCCGTGCAGTTCGTCGGAGCGGTCGTCCTGCCGCTCGACGGCCGCGGCCGCGGTCTCGTCCTTCTGCGCCCAGGCGTCTATGGCGGCGGCCAGCACCTTCTGCGGACGCGGCCCCCAGCTCGGCGAGTAGGGTGCGCACGGCCTTGGTGTCCGCGGCTGCGGCGAGTCATCCTTCTGCACCAGCTTGGCCACGTTGTAGGCTATGTCGCCGGTGCGCTCCAGCTCGCTGATGGCTCCCAGGATCGCCACCACCAGCCGCAGGTCGCCGGCCACCGGAGCCTGCTGGGCCATCAGGGCCAGGCAGCGCTTCTCGATGTCCATGAACATGGCGTCTATCTCGTCGTCGCCCTCGCGGACCCGCTGCGGCCAGCTCCTTGTCGTCCTCGACGAAGGCGGTGGTCGCCAGGTGGATGCTCTTCTCCACCATGGCGCCCATGGCCACGACGCCCTGGTCCAGGCTCTCCAGCTCCTTGTGATATGCGTCTCTCATGAGTGCCTCATCCCTCCCAGGCGTCTAGCCGAAGCGGCCCGACACGTAGTCGTCTGTGCGCTTGTCGCGCGGTCGCGTGAAGATCTGTCCCGTCTCGCCGAACTCCACCAGTATGCCCCAGCGGGCGGAGGTCGCCTCGTCCACCTCAGTGTAGAGGAAGGCGGTCTCGTCGGAGACGCGCGCGGCCTGCTGCATGTTGTGGGTGACGATGATTATGGAGTAGTCCTCTTTGAGCTCCTGCATGAGGTCTTCGATGCGGGTGGTGGCGATGGGATCCAGGGCCGAGGCGGGCTCGTCCATGAGTATCACGTCGGGCTCCACCGCGATGGCCCGCGCGATGCACAGGCGCTGCTGCTGACCGCCGGAGAGATCGAGCGCGCTCTTCTTGAGCTTGCCCTTGACCTCGTCCCAGAGCGCGGCCCGCTGCAGGGAGCGCTCCACCAGTTCGTCCATGTCGCCCTTGTAGCCGTTGATCTTGGCGCCGAAGGCGACGTTGTCGTAGATGCTCTTGGGGAAGGGATTGGGCCGCTGGAACACCATGCCTATGTGACGGCGCACCGCCACCGGGTCGATGCCCGGGGCGTAGATGTCCTCACCGTGATAGAGCACCTGGCCCGAGACCTTCGCACCCGGGATGAGCTCGTTCATGCGGTTGAAGCAGCGGATGAGCGTGCTCTTGCCGCAGCCCGACGGACCGATGATGGCCGTGATGCGCCGCGGCTTGATGTCCAGGGTCACGCCCTTGAGGGCGAGGTTCTTGCCGTAGTGCACGGCCAGGTCGCGTCACCGAGAAGACCGGCTTCTCGTCCGCCGGCCGCGGCGCGCCGGCGTCGGCGTCGGTCCGCGCGGCCACGTCGGCCAGCGAGCGGGTCTCGGCGCGCTCGGCTTCCTCGTGCTCGTCCTCTGCGTACTGCGTGAGTTGCGTGTCTGTGGTTCATCTGGACACCCGGCTCCTTGACGACATGATGCGCGCCACGATTGTGAAGACCAGCACTATGACCAGCAGCTCCAGCGCCCCGGCCCAGGCCCGGGCCTGCGCGGCCGCGAAGGGCTGGCCCGCTCCACTGTAGATGAGCAGGGTGAGCGACGAGATAGGCGAGTCGGTGAGCTTGGTCACCAGTTGCAGCGACCCCAGCGCCGTCATTATGAGCGGCGCGGTCTCGCCCGCCGCGCGGGCCACGGCCAGCATGACGCCGGTGGTCAGGCCCGGCGCCGCCGAGGGCAGGACCACCTTGGTGATGGTCTTCCACTTGGGCGCCCCCAGCGCATAGCTGGCGTCCTTGAGCTCGCTCGGCACCAGCTTGAGCATCTCTTCGCTCGACCGCACGATGATGGGCATCATGATGAGCGCCAGCGACACCGCCCCCATGATGGCCCCGTACTTGAACTTGATCACCAGCGCGGTGTAGACGAACACGCCCACGAAGATGCTGGGCACGCCGGTCATCACGTCGCTGAAGAAGCGGATGAGCTTGGCCAGGAAGTTGCCCTTGCCGTACTCCACCAGGTACACGCCGGCCAGGATGCCCAGCGGTATGGACACCACGCTCGCCAGGCCCACCATTATGGCCGTGCCTATGAGGCCGTTCAGAAAGCCGCCGCCCGGCTTCATCATGCTGAAGGGCAGCGACTTGCTGAGAAACTCCCAGCTCATGGCCGAGCCGCCCTTGATGACTATCTGCACGATGATCCAGACCACCGGGTATGAGGGTCAGCACCACCGAGAGGGCGATGAGAAAGGTGAGGCTGCGGTCGCGCAGCAGCCTGTGCGCGGCCGGCCGCGTGCCTGCCAGGCCCGCGCCCGGCCTCGCGTGCCCCCCGGCCCAGCGCGCCGACCGGCCCAAGGCCATCACGTCGGTCGGCGCTTGTCCCGCGTCCTCTTGCAATGTGAGCCTCATGTGTTCTTGAACCGCCAGACCATGGCCCGCGCGATCATGTTGACGATGATGGTTATGACGAACAGCACCACGCCGGCGCCCACCAGCGCACTCACGGTGAGACCGGTGGCCTCGCCCCAACTGTTGGCGATGAGCCCGGCTATGGAGCCGCCCGGCTTGAAGATGGAGGCGTTGATCACGGTGCTGGACCCGATGAGCAGCGCCACCACGATGGTCTCGCCCAGAGCGCGGCCCAGGCCGAGCATGGTGGCTCCCACGACGCCGCCTTTGCTGCGCGGCAGCACCGCCTGCTTGATCATCTCCCAGCGAGTAGCGCCCAACGCGTAGGCGGCATGCCGGTCGGCCACAGGCACCGAGCGGAACACCTCCCGCGTGAGCGAGGTGATTATGGGGATGATCATGATGCTGAGGATTATGCCGGCGGCAAAGTACGATAGGCCGGTGGACGGGCCGCCGAAGATGGGTATGAAGCCCAGGTACTTGGCCAGAAAGTCGCTCACCGGCCGCAGCACGTAGGGCAGCACCACCCACACTCCCCAGAGCCCGTAGATGACGCTGGGCACGGCGGCCAGCAGGTCCACCGCGTACTCGATAGGAGTCCGTAGCCACTTGGGGGCGTACTCGGTCAAGAAGAGCGCCACCCCCATGCTCATGGGCACGGCGAGTACCAAGGCGATTATCGAGGTGACCACGGTGCCGTAGATGAAGGGCAGTATCTGGTAGTGACCCCTTGCTGGGCGCCCACTCACTGCCGGTGACAAAGGAGATGCCCTCTGCCTGAAAGACCGGCACCGCGGTGCGGGTGGTCGAGACGACCATCCAAGCCAGCGCCACCAGCACCACCAGGCCGCAGGCCCCCGCGAGAATGGCGAAGAGGGAGTCGGCCTTGCGGCCGACTCCCTTCTTCTTCCAGACACCCCGGGGGGACAGGGCGCTGGAAAGGGAGGAGCTGTCCGCTCTACTGGCCAATCAGAGCTACCTTGGCCAGGACGGCGTCCTTGAGCGCGGTCGGCAGCGGGGCGTAGCCCAGCTCCGTCGCGATCGCGGTGCCGTCGTCGCCGAGAGCCCAGATCAGGAAGGCCTTGAGAGCCTCGGCCTTGGCGGCGTCGGGCATCTTGTCGTAGGCCAGGATGTAGGTGACAGTGACTATCGGGTAGGCGGCGGGGTTGGCGCTGTCGCTTACGTTGATGTTCATGTCGTCGGGGATCTCTATCCCGTCGGCCGCGGCGGAGGTGCTCTCCAGGCTGGGGGCTGATGAAGGCACCCGACTTGTTCTTGATGTCGAGCCATGGTCATGTCGGCGAGGGTCGCGTAGGCCAGTTCGAGATAGCCGATGGAGCCTTCGGTCTGAAGCACCACCGCCGCCACACCGTCGTTGCCCTTGCCGCCCACGCCCACCGGCCAGGTGATCTCTTTGCCCTTGCCGGGGCCGGCTTCCCACTCGGCGTTCGACTGCGGTCAGGTAGCTGGTGAAGGCGTTGGTGGTACCCGAGGAGTCAGAGCGGTGCACGGTCTGGATGGCCTCGCTGGGCAGCGTCACGCCGGGGTTGAGGGCCGCGATGGCCGGGTCGTCCCAGTTGGTGATGGTGCCCAGGAAGATGCCGGCCACCGCGTCGGAGTCGAGCTTGAGCTCATCGACACCCGGCAGGTTGTAGGCGAGCACGATGGCCCCGAAGACGGTGGGGATGTGCAGCACCTTGGCGCCGGTGCGGGCGGCCTCAGCGGCGGCGAGCTCTTCGGCCTTCATGTAGGCGTCGGAGGCCCCGAAGTCCACGGTCTGAGCGGTGAACTGCTCGATGCCGGCGCCCGAGCCGATACCCTGGTAGTTGACGGTCACGTCGGGGTTGGCGGTCTGAAAGCCACCTATCCACTCGACGTACACCGGCTGCGGGAACGTCGCGCCCGCGCCGTTGAGGTCGGCCTGCAGCGCCGCGCCGGTGGTATCGGTGCCGCCGACGGTCGTGCCGGTGGATTCCCCGGAACCACAGCCGGCCGCCGAGCATCCCGACGGCCACTACGACGAGCAGCGTCAGAGCCAGAACGGCGACCAGACCCTTGTGGTTCTTTGTCTTGAACGGAATCATCCCTGTCATTCCTCTCTTTCGCTGTCTTCTTGTCTTCCTCGCGGACAACCCTTGCCCACAGATAGAAGCCTAGACCGGTCAGGACAAGCTGGTGTTAACGCTCCGTTGCCGGTATGTTAATTCTTGGGTTCGCGCCTGATCGCGGCGACCAAGAGGGCAAGCGAGGAGAGACGCGCGGATGGAGACAGAGAGCAAGTGCATCCTGCTGGTCGAGGACGACCCCACCATCTCCGACCTCTTGGCCTACAACCTCAAGCGGGCCGGCTATGAGGTGCTGCAGGAGGGCAATGGCCGCGCCGGACTGGAGGCCGCCCTCACCCACCAGGTGGATCTGGTGCTCATGGACCTCATGCTCCCCGGACTGGACGGCATGACCGCGGCCAAGGAGATCGCCCGCCGCAAGCCCGGCGTCCCGCTCATCATGCTGACGGCTCGCGGCGAGCGGGAGACCATGCTCGAAGGCTTTGAGTCCGGCGCCGACGACTATGTCACCAAGCCGTTCGACCTGGATGTCTTGCTGGCCCGTATCGCGGCGCGCCTGCGGCGCGCCCCGGCGGCTTCGCCGGCCGAGGCGGCCGCGGCGCCCGTGCTCGTCGAAGACCTGGTCCTGGACAGCGACGCCCACGAGGTCCGCACCAGCCAGGGCAAGGTCGCCCTCAATCCCAAGGAGCACGACCTCTTGGCCCTGCTGCTGTCGCGACCCGGCCACCTCTTCCCCCGCGAGGAGATAGTGCAGAAGGTCTGGCATCAGCGCTACAACCCGGCCTCGCGCACGCTGGACGTGCACGTCCGGCACGTGCGCAGCAAGCTGGAGCAGATAGGGGCCCAGGTCACCATCCTCGCCGTGCGCGGCGTGGGCTATCGGCTGGGAGCGGTGTGATGCGGCTGCGCTGGCGACTGCCGCTTGGCCTTCGTCCTGACCACGGCCCTCCTGGCCGGCATCGTGGCCCTGGTGTCGGCCCTGATGCTCCGCGGACTCTTCTTGGAGCGGCTCGAAGACGACATGGTCCGGCAGGCACAGCAGTACGCGGCGGTGCTCGCCCGAGACCCAGTCCCTCCGCCGACACCCTGCAGGCGCTCACCGAGGCCGCGGGCGACCGCGGCGAGGTGCGCCTTACCCTGATCACCGCCGAGGGGACGGTGCTGGCCGACTCCGAGGCCGACCCCGCCACCCTGGAGAACCACGCCAACCGGCCCGAGGTGGCTCAGGCGCTTGCCGGCCACGAAGGCCGAGCCCGCCGCGATTCGGCCACCCTGCACGAGCAGATGGTGTATGTGGCCATCCCTCTGCCCGCCGGCGACCAGCCCTGGTCGGGCGGCGCACTGCGGGCCGCCCTCTCCGCCACCCGCATCGACTCCATGGTGGCCGCCTCGTGGCGCATCCCCCTGATCGTCTGGGCGATACTGCTACTGCCCACTATCGCGATCGGCCTACTTGCTCTCGCGCTCGCTCACCAAGCCCATCGGCCGTCTGGTGCACGTGACCGAGCGGGTCGCCGACGGTGACCTGTCGGCCCGCAACGCCGAGATCCGCCGCGACGAGCTGGGCCAACTGGCCAGAGAGCTCAACGGCATGACCGAACAACTCGAGCGCCGCGCCATCGAACTGGCTCACGAACTGGAGCGGTCTCGCGGGGTGCTCAGTGCCATGAGCGAGGGGGTGCTGCTGGTAGACGCACGAGGGACATCTGCTGCGCAGCAACCCCGCGGCGGCCGCCCTGCTGGGCGCCAAGCTCGAGGGCAAAGAGGGCACGCCCCTGGTCCATCTCGCCCGCGCCTTCCCCGCGACAGAGGCTGGCCCAGGCCGCCCGCGAAGCGGGCCGGCCTCTCACCGAGGTGGTGGAGCTGCCCGACGGTCGCTCACTCACGGTGGAGACGGTCCCCCTCCGGCCGGCCGGCAAAGAGGAGAGCCAGACGCTCTTTGTCATGCGTGACGAGACCGAGCGTCGCAAGACCGAGGCCGTGCGCCGCGACTTCGTCGCCAACGCCTCGCACGAGCTCAAGACACCGCTGGCCGGCCTGTCGCTGCTGGCCGATACCCTCGCGGTCGCTCTGCATGACGACGCCGACAGGGCAACACAGTGCGTGGATCAGTTGCGGTCGGAGACACAACGCCTGACCAACCTCACCAACGACCTGTTGACCCTTTCGCGCCTAGAGGAGAGCCAGTCGAGCGAGGGCGCCGTGCGCGACGCGGTGGACCTGGCCGCGCTGGCGCGCGACACCGCCGAAGAGTTGCGGCCGCTGGCCGTGGCCAAACAGCAAGAACTCGACGTGGAGGCCCCGGACGAACTCGACGCTGACCGGCGACGCGGCGGCCCTGGGCACGCTCATCCGCAACCTGCTGGACAACGCCATCCGCTACACCGACGAGGGCGGTCACATCGCCCTGCGCGTCCGCACCGCCGAGGACGCTCACGGTAACGGTTTCGCGGTGCTCAGCGTGCAGGATGACGGCATGGGCATCCCGGTCGCCGACCAAAGCCGCATCTTCGAGCGCTTCTACCGGGTGGACAAGGCCCGGTCGCGGGAGACCGGCGGCACCGGCCTGGGCCTCAGCATCGTGAAGCACGTTGCCGAGAGCCACGGTGGCCGAGTGGAGGTCCAGAGCACGGTGGGCGTGGGCTCCACGTTCACGGTGACTTTGCCGCGCGTCTAGTACGCCACCCGCACAAACTCCACCGCCACCCCCGAGGGCGCCCCGGAGTCATGTCCCGACCCCTCGGTCTCGCCGCCGGCCGTGAGTATCGCGTAGCCCGCCCTGGGGTCGCCGTCCTTGGGGCGGCCCACCGTACCCACGTTCACAAACAGCACCCGCCCGAACCCGCGCTGCCAGGACTGGTGCGTGTGTCCGAAAGCGAGCACGTCGTCTGTCTCTGAGGCGGCCAGACGCTCGTAGGTCTTCTCGTCACGGTCGCGCAGCAGGTACTCGTTTATGCGGCGCGGACTGCCGTGCACCAGGTGCACCTTCTCGCTCCCGAGCTTCACGTGCGCCTCTCTGGGCAGGCTGCGCAGGTAGGCCTTGCGGTCGGCCGTGACCTCGGCCACGGTGAAGGCATACGAGGCCTTGCCCAGCTCCTCCGCCGCTTTGTCCGGGTAGAAGCACCCACAGTCACCGGTCTCCCAGCCCACTCCCTCGTCGTAGTTGCCCAGCAGACTCGGGATACCGCGCTCGCGCAGCACATCTATCACTCCGTTGGGGTCCGGGCCGTAGCCGACCAGGTCCCCCAGGCAGAAGACCCGCGCAAGGCCGCGGCTGTCGAGGTCGGCAAGCACTGCTTCCAAGGCCGGCCGGTTGCCGTGCACGTCCGAGAAGAGGGCCAGTCTCTCCGGGTCGCGGCCCACGGTCATCTCTCCTCGACTGCCTGCTGCGCGTCGCCCGGCTTGTCTTTCGCCGGCCAGTACCGGCGCTGGAACCAGAACGCCACGTTCACCAGGCCTATCATCACCGGGACCTCCACCAACGGCCCGATCACAGCCGCGAACGCCTGCGCCGAATTCAGCCCGAACACGGCCACCGCCACTGCAATGGCGAGCTCGAAGTTGTTGGAGGCGGCAGTGAAGGCCAGCGTGGTGCTCTTACCGTAGTCGGCCCCCACCTTCTTGCCCATGTAGAAGCTCACCAGGAACATCACCACGAAGTAGACCAGCAGCGGGGCAGCCACGCGCAGGACGTCCAAGGGGAGTTGCACGATGATCTCGCCTTTGAGCGAGAACATCACCAAGATGGTGAACAGCAGAGCTATCAGCGTGATGGGGCTGATTCGAGGGATGAACTGGTGCTCGTACCACTCCTTGCTCTTGAAGCGCAGCAGGGTGAACCGGGTGACGATGCCCGCGACAAACGGTATTCCCAGGTAGATGGCCACACTCTTGGCGATCTCGCCTATGCTCACGTCTACAGCCGCGCCTTCCAGCCCGAACCAGCCGGGCAGCACCGTTATGAACACGTAGGCGTAGACCGAGTAGAACAGCACCTGGAACACCGAGTTGAAGGCCACCAGCCCTGCCGCGTACTCCCTGTCTCCCTTGGCCAGCTCGTTCCACACGATCACCATGGCTATGCAGCGGGCCAGACCGATCATGATGACGCCCTGCATGAGGCCGGGCTTGTCGAACAGCATGAGTATGGCCAAGAAGAACATCAACAGCGGGCCGATGATCCAGTTCTGCACCAGCGACAACCCCAGCACCTTCCAGTTCCTGAAGACGTCGCCCAGCTCTTCGTAGTGCACCTTGGCCAGCGGGGGATACATCATCACGATAAGGCCGATGGCAATGGGGATGGAGGTGGTACCGATGGAGGCACTCTCGATAGCCCGGCCTATCGCGGGCCACAGGTAGCCCGCGCCCACGCCGATGCCCATGGCCAAGAAGATCCATAGAGTCAGATAGCGGTCAAGGAACTTCAGGCGTGGCATGGGTCTACGCCTCCCGGGTCAAGGTCCAGTACGATCTACCCACCATCAAAGCCCTCCGACGAGTCGCTTCAACCGGGCCACACCCTCGGGCTCCAGCGCGTAGCAGACGCGAGGTCCGTCGACCTCTCCCTTTATCAACCCGGCCTCTTTGAGGATGCGCAGGTGCTCAGAGACAGTGGACTGCGCCAGGGGCAACTGATCGACTATCTCTCCGCAGACGCAGGTAGACCCGCTGCTCAGCAGCCGCAGTATCTGCAGCCTGATCGGATGGGCGATAGCCTTGGCGAGCGCCACCAACTCTTCGTCCACCTCGGTGGCCGCGATGCCCCTCAGGTCCAGAGAACCGCAGGGGCCTTCTAGCGGAGCTGTCGAGATCTTATCGTTCATCGCCGATTAACGATACTGCGTCCACGTGGACCGTGTCAATGCCGCGGTGGACACGCTGCCGGCTCTGTGTTTCGATGGATAAGGCGGTCTAGCCTTCGGCGAAAAGGGGCAGCAGTGAAGACATGGCTTCGGGCGGCAGCCTTGATCCTGCCGATAGTCATGTTGACCGCCTGCGCCGGCAACGCCACCCCCGCATCGGCCCCCTCCACCGACACCACTCTGTCGCTTCTGGACCCCGCCGGCAATTTCGTGCTCTTCGTAAGCAACCAAAGCCAAGAAATCGACCCGGTGGACCTCAAGGTCTCCATCGATGGCCAGGTCCTGGTCGACAAGGACTTCGAGGCGCAGGGTGGCCACAACTACGACCGTCTGGTCCTGCGGCTATCCCCGGGCACCCACACCGTGATCGTCTGTTCCGAAAAGGGTGGGGCCGGACTCGAAAGGTCCTTTGAAGTGGTCGACAAGCACACTCTGTTCATAGACTACTTCTATCATTCGGGAGCACACGGCACCCCGACGCCCAAGTCTATCCACTCCTATATGTGTGACGGGTTCGCCAAGATCATGTAGTTGACGCGACAGCCGCAGGCCTCCCTCAACACAAGGCGCGGGGATGTAGGGCGGGCTTCTGAAACTGTGTGCCCACAGCGGGAAGGTAGTGTCTAGACAAGAAGAGGTTTCTTGAGGAGAGACCTATCGCTGCGCACGAATGACTACGCCCTAATTCGTGAGATAGCGCGCATCGCTGTCCCACGAAAAACCTCGGATTCTTGGCGCCCCATAGGGATCCGCACTTCGAAACCCGCCACCTCGGCCTTTGGATGACCTAGCCTGCTAAACGAAGAAGATTAGGGTCGTCAGCGCCAGGATCGGGCCAAGAACGGCTATTGAATAGCACATGAAGTGAAAGAACGAGGGCATCTTCAACCCTGAGTGCTCGGCGATAGCCTTGACAGCGAAATTCGGAGCGTTGCCGATATACGTCATGGCTCCCATCATGACCGCCCCGCAAGAGATGGCCCCTAAGAAGTCGGCCGCGGAGTAGCCTAGGCCCGCCACCACTTGCGTTGAGGTCAAAGCTCCTACGGTAGCTGCTCCCACCTGGCTTTGAGCCACGGAAGCGAGCGTCAGATAGGCAGGAGCGTTGTCAAGGAACGCCGAGAGCCCTCCCGTGGCCCAGAAGAACTGCCAAGGTTGGGTGAGCCCCAAGGAGGCGCCCCTCGCCTGAAGCAGCGCTAGCGCCGGAATCATTGTGGCGAAGATCCCAGCAAAGAGCACGGCCACCTCAGTCATCGGTCTCCAGGAGAAATTGTTGCAGGTTCTAGGTCCCCGGGGGCAAAGTCTGAGAGAAGCAACAGCAAAGACGACCAGTATCACCTCACGCAGATAGGGGAAGTGAAACGCCTTTCCCCACTCGCCTAGTATCTCCGAGAAGAGGACTGTGACGATCACCATCACCAGCAACACAAGGTTGACTCCACCCTGCAACCTCATGGGTACGTGGTCTGCGAGGTCCTGCCGAAGCGCCTCCTTGGGCTCCCTGCAGTAGTAGTAGAACTCCACGGCCATGTAGACGAGCAGCAACAGCCCTACGCTGAATAGCCACTGTGGCCAGAGGCTGAGGGTCCAGGCGAACGGCACACCTCGCAAGAATCCAAGGAAGAGGGGTGGATCCCCGAGCGGAGTCAGCAGTCCGCCGACGTTGCTGACGGCAAAGATGAAGAAGACGACCGTGTGACGCCTGTGTGTGCGCTCAGAGTTTGCCTTCAGCACCGGCCTGATGAGAATCATGGATGCGCCCATGGTCCCGATGAAGTTGGCCAGTACCGCGCCGGTGGCTAGATAGGCAAGGTTGTGGAAAGGGGTGGCCACGGCATTGCCTGTGAGATGGACACCGCCCGAGATGGTGAAGAGGGCGAAGAGCAGGATGATGAATGAGGCGTACTCCTCGGCGGTCTTGGCGACCAGTTCCAGGCCTGTGCCACCGAAACGCGCCAACAAGTAGATCACGGTGGACAAGCCAAGCGCAAAAAGTGACGACGCCCTTGTTCCGGTTGTGGTGGAACCAACGACCCGCCACCAGCGGCATGATGGCAACCGCAAGGAGCATCAGGGCGAAGGGCACCAGCGTCCACAGCGCCAGTTGCCCCCCTACCTCTGCGCCTAGGTCCACGCTAGCTACGCCGTAGGCTATTGTGAATGGTTGTCTCTAGCCACGGCATGGATGGAGATGTAGTCGGCCGCAGTACTACTTGGCCTTCTCGACGGTATGCGCGGACTGAACCTGACGCCTTGTCCGCAACGCTACCCTCCAAGCACCCCACTTGCCGATAACAATCATGAGTCCTACCCACACAGCCAGCAAGCCAACTACGAAGCCTAATGTAGCACCTACTCCCATGCCACCCTGCCTTTCGCATAGCGATGATCGTCGCCTTCCTATGGCGTAGGCATTGATCCGCGTCATACGTACGTATGAGCACAGTGCCTACTGTATGGCGAGTATACCGGGACTGGTGCCCACGTACGTAATACGATAGTAGTATCCGAACACCATCATTAGTCGAACACCCTCAGCCGGCGGGCGCTAGAAATGCCGCGGTTTGGCTGTGATGGCGAGCCCAGGAGAGCATACGTCGCGGCGGTCGCTTCTGGTAGACTCACGGAGCGCAAGGTCCACAAACCGAAGCCCGAGGACAACCGTGGCAAGACGCGAGCAAGAGATCGAACGCCTCTCCATCACGCTGCCCAAGGAGGACGTTGAAACACTCCGCGAGCTTTCCGCTCTGACGGGACGCCCCGTTTCCCACATCGTCGGGCAATTCTGCAAGCCGGAGCTAGAGGTCGCCCGTTCCATTCTGTCCCTGGGCCGATCACACGATCCGCTCTTGTGGGACACCGTGGCCCGCCTGATGTCCGAGCCTCAAGTCAAAGACCCAGAGCAGCCCATCTAGCGCTCACCTCGTTCGCGCGGTCCCGGTCGCCACTGAATAGGGTTCGTAGTGCGGTCTACATCGCACCGACCAATCACCCTTCTAGTCTAGGCGGTCTAGCCGCTGACCCCGTTGTAGTCCAGGCGGTCTAGTCGCCGGCCCCAGATACAACGCTGACTGGGGTCACGCGGCGCGAGGCGGACTGTCGGACACCTGGCGTGTTTGTGGACAGGGCGAGAAGGTCAAGGACCTCCGTCAGAGAGTTCCTGAGCGAATACTTGGCTGCCTCCGCAACGGCCCCCGATTTTGGTCGAAAAGCGATTGACGTGTCGACTTCTCCCAACATGCAGATGTCGTTGTCGTTGTCCCCTACTGCGAGAGTCGCCCCGAGCGCAAACCCCGCCGTGTCGCGCAGATGGCGCAGAACATTGGACTTGCAGCAGTTGTGCTTTCGACAGCCGCCGGGGTTCAGCATTATCGGCGAGAGAGTCGTCTTTCCTGTCGCCACCTTGTTGCGGAAATGCAGCAAATGAGCAACGCTGAAGTCTGCAAACACCCGTCGCCGAACGACTTGCGCGGCCACTTGAAAGCTGTCGGTGACTATGCCAACCATGTATCCAGCCTTGCGAAGAGCTACGACGGTATCTACCGCCCCTTCAACAAGCGGCATCGACCGAGCGACCTCTTCAAATACCTGCTGCGGCGCACCTGCGAACAATGCCGCTATTCCACGGGTTCGTACCTCATCAGATAGAGACCTGTTGTCGAGGAACTGCCAAAGCTCTTGCTGAATCCCAAGCCGTTCGGCCATAGTCACAACAAAGCGACCATCCAGCAAGACGCCGTCCATGTCGAAAAGAGCGATCTTTCTCTCTCCCCCGACCCTATGCGCAGCAGGAAGCAGTTCTGCCATGTGTCTTCGTTCTGCTTCCTCCATCTCACGAACCAGCTCGATGCTCAAGCGCCCTCGTCTCCAAGCGCGGTCGAGAATCGCCCGGGTGACCTGCTTCGCCATGTCGCCCAAAGCCTCAAGCGACTGACTTTCGTGGTCGATCCGGCCTATGTCCACCTCGACAACCTTTGCGCCGTTTCCCACCGCGTCGATGAGAAGGCCTATGTCGACGCCGTAGTCGTTATCTAGACGTAGGTCGGCAAGCAGAGAACGACGAGCTGCGACTATCCCTCCAAGCGGCTGTTCAAATCCGGCCAGTTCGGGAAAGAATGCGGCCAAGAGCGGGCGTGCCGTCAGCACCGTCACCCGGCCGGCATCGCGGCTAAACTTGGCCTTCACGAGGTCGGCCTGCCCCTCACTTATGGGAGCGATCATCCTTTCCACAAGATCATCGCATATCTCCAGGAGATCCCCGTCCAGAAAGAGGACGATATCGCCAGTCGCTACAGCGAGACCATCCTCCATCGATGCACCTTTGCCTAGCAGACTGCTCGTGATGACGCGAGCACCCGCCCGCGATGCGATCTCGGGCGTGCCGTCTATCGAACCATCATCGACAACCAAGATCTCGGCGACTTGAGGATGGCGACGGACGTGTCGCACCAAGCGGAAGATGGTCCTTGCTTCGTTGAGGACAGGGATTATGACCGAGGCCGGCAAAGGCGTCCTCACGACCGGTTCATCTAGGCTCATCACTCCTCCTTCTTGAGATGGGCGATTGCTCGTCTCGCGCATCGGGGTGACGGCCAGCGGACCTCAAGCTGACCTTGGCATGACTTCGGATTCTATCTAGTCTCACCTGAACAAAGCCTGAAAGCAGACCGTCCTATGTCCGAGTTGGCCCTGCCGATGTGAAAGGACGCCGCACCGCCGCAGCCCACTGGCGCCCGCGCCCACCAAAGCGGTAGGCTTGTCTACCTAGTCTCCTGATCCCTGAGAGGACCGACCGCATGACCGCTTCGCAACCTCTGGTGCTGCAGACCGAACTGAGCCGCCGCCGCTGGCAGGTGCTCATCCTCAGCTCCATCGGCATGTTCATGGGCACCATGCTGACCACCATCGTGGCGATAGCCCTGCCGCGACACCTGGCCCCCGATCTCCACCTCACCTACTCAGAGGCCCTCTGGGTACAGGCCATCTACCCCCTTACCATGTGCGTCTGCCTGATCCCCGTGGGGCGGCTCGCCCAGAAGGGCGGCCTGCTGCGCTTCTACCTGCTGGGCATGATCATCTCCGGAGTCTTCTCCATCGCCTGCGGACTGGCCTTCAACGGTCCGTTCCTCATCGCGGCCCGCTGCCTGCAGGCTACCGGCGGAGCCATCACGGCCGCCACGTCCATGGCCTTGGTGACCAGCGTGTTCCCGCCGCAAGAGCGCGGGCGAGGACTGGGACTCAACGCGATGGCCGGCTACCTGGGGCTCATGGTCGGTCCGCCGTTGGGGGGCGTCATCGTCAGCAACATCAGCTGGCGCTGGATCTTCTTCATCAACCTGCCCCTGGTGGTGGTGACCCTGATCTGGGGCGTCTTCTTCTTGGGAGCCGAACGCCGCGACCGCGTAGCCTACCCCGAACTGCACGGCGTCGACACCGGCGCCCGCCTCGATCTGGCCGGCACCGCCCTCCTGGGCCTCGCCATGGCCAGCCTGCTGGTGCCGCTCATATCGGTGCCCTTCTGGGGCTGGGACAGCCCGCTGACGCTGGGGTTGCTCGGCGGCTTTGTAGTCCTTATGGCTGCTTTCATCTTCGTGGAACTCAAGGTGCACGACCCCGTGCTGAACCTCGATCTGGTGCGAAAGAACCGGGTCTTTGCCGCGGGCACGACCGCCGCACTGCTCAACTACGCCGCCATCTACGGGGTGACGGTGCTCACCTCCGCCTTCCTACAGATCGTCGAAGGGTACTCGGGACAACGGGCCGGGCTTATCCTGCTCACTTCGCCCATCTTCACCGCGGGGCTATCCGCGGCGTTCGGCCGTTTGTCTGATCGCATCGGCCAGGTCATACCCGCGACCGGCGGCATGGTGGTGGCCGCGGTCGGCACCCTTCAGTTGGGGCTCCTGCCTTCGCCGGCTCCGCTGTGGCGGATCATACTTGCCCTCTGTTTCGTGGGCCTCGGCATGGCTGCGTTCAGTTCTCCCAACAGCTCTTCTGTGATGGGGGCGGTCAAACGGTCGGAGTTGAGCCTGGCCTCGGGCTTCCTGGGGACCATGCGCACAGCCGGCCAGGGCATCTCGATCGGTCTGCTGGGGGCCATTGCCGCCTCCAGCCTGGGCCCGACCGGCGGCAGGGTGATCTTTCTGGGAGAGGAGGCCAGCGCGGCCGCGGCCGAGAGCTTCTCGGGCGGCTACCGGACGGCCATGTTGGTGGCCGCCGGATTGGCGTTCGCCGGCGCCTTGGTTTCCCTGGTCAGAGGCCCTCGGGAGGGACCGGCCGAGCGCTAGACCCACGCCGCGCCAGCCACAAGCGCGCGGCCGCCAACACCAGCCCGGCGGCCGTCAGAACCGCCGCTACAAGGAAGGCTCGTTCGTACGACCCGTCGTTCGCCTCGGCGACGGCGGCGGCCAGCCGCGGGCCCGCGTACGACGCCACGGCCATGGTCAGGTACATGATGCCGAAGTTGACGGCGAAGCCCTTGGGACCGAAGGTCTCCGACGTGATAGGCCCCATGAGGGCCAGGAATCCCCCGTAGCAGAGTCCGACGGCGAAGATGCCCACCACCACGAGAGCGTAGATATCGGTCTGCCACAGCAATATCAGCGCGGCCACCGAGATCGCGAGCACGGTGAGCAGCACCACACCGCGGCTGACGCGATCGGAGAGCGCTCCCCACCCGACCTTGCCGGCGACCATGCCCAAAGCCAGGTAGCTCACAAAGGCACCGGCAGCCGCGGGCGAGATGCCCAGCTTCTGCTGGGCGATGGGAGAAGCGTGTGCGGTGACCATCATGCCCGGAGATCAGGCCCAACACGAAGACCACCGCCAGCAGCCAGAACGAGGGGGTGCGGAGCATGCTCTTCCAGTCCAGGCTTTCCGGCGACGCAGCGGAGGAGGTGCTCGCCCGCTGCTCTACCCAGCCGCGCGGCGCGTAGCCGGCCGGCGCGACCGTGACCAAGCGGGAGCATATTGCGATGACCACCGCGAAGCCCGCGCCCAGCAGGCGGAGCGTCCACACCAAGCCCACGCGATCGATCAATACCACTGTGACCGGCCCCCAGATCACCGCCCCCAGGCCGAACCCGGCTGTCAGCACGCCCGAGGCCAGGCCCCGTTTGTCGGGGAAGAAGCGCATGAGATTAGCCATGGTGGCCCCGGGATAGGCCATACCGCCGAGCCCAGCGACGAACGCGAACGTATACAAGAGGCCCAGTGAGGTCGCGAAGCTCAGCGAGCACCGTGCCCAGTCCGAGGATGGTCCCCGAGATGAGCAGCAACGTCGGGGGCCGGATGTACTGTTGCAGCTTACCGGCCAGCAGAGTGCACATCGCTGGGACGGCCACCACTATGGTGAAGCCCAGAGCGACCTCGGCCGAGGTCCAGCCGTGCATCTGCATCAGGGGTTTGGCCAGCACGCTCCACGCGTAGAAGAACCCGCAGCACATGCTGGCGACGGTGGAGGCCACCAGCGTGACCCACCGCCGCGCAGCATAGGTATCCTGGTCTAGCGGGGCGTGAAGAGCACGCAGTGCGGCTTCTCCTCCATGATCTTGGCCAGGTCGGCGACGTCACCGTAGGTCATGGTGGAGGCCTGGCAGTGCTTCACGCAGGCGGGCTGTTCGCCCTTGGCGGTGCGCGCGCCGCACAGGTCGCAATACATGGTGGTGAAGGGCAGGTAGTCGATGCGGTAGGTCTTGTCCGGCATCTCGGTCAGGATCTCCTGCAGATTGATGCCGCCTTTGCCCACGGGGTAGTCGTGCTCCTGCTTGCAGGCCACCTCGCAGGAGTGGCAGCCCGTGCAGTAGTCGTAGTCGATCAGCAGGCCTTGTCTAGACATAGCTGACTTCTTCCCCTTCCTTCACCTTGGAGATCTTGCAGAGCATCGTCTTGGTGAAGGCGCCGCCGAAACCAGACTTGCTGTTCTTGCCCATGGGGATCAGCTGATTGACGTTTATGTCCCAGACCTTGTACGGGTTGCCGTCGCCCTCGTACTTGGCCTCGGGTATCCACCAGCCGTGCTGGCAGAGCACGATCTCAGGGTGCGTCAGGGGCGTGATGACCGCCTTGCGCTTGGCCTTGCCCATGGTGCCCTCTATGAGCACCCAGTCGCCGTCCTTGATGCCGTACTTGGCGGCGGTGTCGGGGTGGATCTCTATCTGCGGGTCGGGGTTGATCTCGCGCAGCCAGGGGATCATGCGGTGCTCGGAGTGGAACATCACGCCCACGCGCCGGCCGGTGATCATTATCAGCGGGTACTCCTTGTGCACTTCGGGAGTGCTTATCTCGCTCTCTATCGGCTCCACGTGATGCGGCAGCGGGTTGAGGCCGTACTCCTCGAACTTCTGGCTGTAGAACTCGAACTTGCCCGATGGCGTACGGAAGCCCGGCTGGCCGTCGGGGCGCAGCAGGCCCTTCTCGTGGCGGTGGTACGGCGTGGTGGCATCGCCCTTGGGCGCCAGGCAGTAGCCGGCCTCCTACGAGCGAATCGAAGGTGTGACCGGTGACCGACAGGCGCTGGTCGAGCAAGGCGCGCACGTTCGGCCAAGGCACGGCGTCCGGGTTGAGGCGCCTGGCGAGCTCGAAGTTGATCTCCCAGTCCATGCGGGCTTCTTCGGTCTCGGCGACCTTGTAGATGGGGTTGCAGGGCACGCCCGTGGTGAAGGCCGAGTCCTTCTCGCTGATGGCGGCGGCCGGCAACACGATGTCGGCTATGGCCTGCGCCGTCGGGGTCATGAAGGTGTCGACCACGACGTTGAACTCCAGCTTGCGCACCGCCTCGTAGTGGCGGCGCGGGTCCTGCGCCGTGCCGGCCAGGAAGTTGTTGGTCTGGCACCAGAGGCCCTTGATGGGGTAGGGCTTGCCGGTCTCCATCTGCTCCAGCACGTCGTCGGACATGGCCCAGGAGCGGAAGTTCTTGACCAGCGGGTACTTGTCGGCGCCGATGCGCTTCTGGTTCATCTTGTCGACGAACTCCTGGCCGTAGAGTTGGATCACCTCTTCGGTGGAGTACGGATAGATGGTGACGCCGTGGGCCGGACGCGAGATGACGTTGCCGCCGGGATTGTCGATGTTGCCGGTGAGCGCCCACAGGCTGGCCAGCCCATGGACGGTGGCCACGGCCTCGGCGTTGGAGTCGAGCGGCTGGCCGAAGCGCATCTGCGCCGGCTTGGCGGCCGCGTACATACGCGCCGCCTTGACGATCTTGTCGGTGGGCACCCAGGTTATCTGCGAGAGCTCGTCCAGCGAGTACTTGGCCACGTCCTCCTTCAGCTTGTCAAAACCGAAGGTCCACTTCTCGACGAAGTCCTTGTCGTAGAGGTTCTCCTCGATGATGACCTTGATCATGGCCAGGGCCAGGGCGCCGTCGGCGCCCGGGCGGATGCGCAGCCAGAGTTCGGCGCGGCCGGCCTCCCAGCCGTTGTAGGGGTCGACCACGATGAGCTTCGCGCCACGCTTCATCATGTCTATGACGTAGTGGCCGCTGAAGTAGTGGTCGGCGCACTGGCTGCCCGACAGGTTGCGGGCCCAGCTGACTATCAGCTCGGGGCACTTCCAGTCGGGGTCCTCGTAGCGCTGCGGGAAGAACTGCGCCGCGTCGGGAAAAGTCATGTCGCCCATCACCTGGAAGCACGCGGCCAGGCGCGGGGTGAAGCAGGCGATGCCGGAGAGGCCGAAGAGTGTCCAGTTGGGACTGCCATAGGCGTAAGCCAAGAAGATGATGGGCCCGCCGGAGTCACGACCGGTGCCCTGGCCGAAGATCATGCTCTCGGCGCCGTACTTGTCGCGCAGGTCGCGCATGCGGGTCTCGCAGGTGTCCAGCGCCTCGTCCCAACTGATGCGCTCCCACTTGCCCGAGCCGCGCTCACCTACGCGCTTCACCGGGTAGCGGAGCCGATCGGGATGATGGATGTACTGAGTCAGCGCCAGAGCGCGGGGGCAGAGCCTGCCCTGGTGATAGGGGTGCTCCTCGTTACCCTCCACCTTGACGACCTTGCCGTCTTTCACATAGATCTCGGCTCCGCAGCCGCCATGGCATCCGGGTCCAGGCGACCAAAGACCCATCTTGTACACCTGGCACCCATCTCTTGTGGTCTGATGCATTCCTCGCGTCGCTCCTAGGCCGATTTATCCCCCGTTATTCGCAGGGGTGATGGTACCCCCGTCGCGGACCGGGCGCCACTGTGAAGGCGTGAGCCAGGGACTACAAGACCAAGAGCCAGGCGAGGGCCCGGTCAAAGCCGCCCTTCACGGTCTTGACGAAACCCGCGCCGGTGGCCGCTCTGTCCGGCCTGAGGCCTTGCTGCTCGAACGTGGTGGTGGAGACGTCCGAGCCGCCAGGTTTCACTCCACTGACCCCCAGCGGCGCCGCGCAACTTCGGCAGGTGGTCCACATCAGCTCTATCGGGCGGCCGCAATCCGGGCACGAAGGCTGCTTGGCCGAGAGGGCTCTGCTGCGCCGCTCTGACCTCAACCACAGCAGACCCCTGAACCCGAAGGCAGAGGCGCCGAACAAGGCGGCTTCGAACAGCCATAGCCGGATGCTGGTGCCACTCCCCTCGGAAGCGGAGATCGCCAGACACACCAGCGCGCCCAGCGCCAGCACCAGCCCAGAGCTCACTCCGGCGGCGTACCCAAAACCCGACCTACGGCTGAGATAGCCCACGCACCACACCAGCAGCAAGAAGAAGACCGCGAAAGCTCCCAGCCCCAAGGCCGTACTGGAGTCGAGGGGACCGTCAGCAGCAATGGGTATCATCACCGCCGAACCGAAGAGAGCGAAGACGACGCCGTAGAGTAGGCCCGCCCTGGAAGTCCTGGCGCGCACCTCGCGAGCCACCGCGCCCGGGGTCCCAGGTTGCTGGGCAGCGCCAGGGGCAAGAGCCTGGCCCACCACGGCCAGCGAGGCGCTGCACCTGGGGCAGAAGGCCAAGCCATCGCCGACCTGCTGGCCACATTTCGGACAGTACACTACTTGACCCCCTGGGAACGCGTGGGTATTCGGGCGCCACCCATCATAGGGCCGTTCGGCCGGACGGTCTACAACCCTGGCAGGCGCGGGACCTTGCCCAGCTTGCGGAGCCGGTAGTAGAGGCCCCAGCTCTTCTTGAGCCAGTGCCCCACGATGGGCAGGGGGATGAACAGAGCGCGCTTGTCGTTTCTGAAGACGAAGCCGGCTCCGTTCCCCATGTCCATGACGCAAAGGATGCTGATGTCTCGTACGTAGTCGCCCGGCGTGCCTCGCCCGCTGACTTTGCGGACAATGTCACTCGCTGCGACGCGGGCCATGATCTCGGCGATGTGTCCCTGCTTGGCCTTCCAGTCGGGGCCTTCCAGCGCCGCCACATCTCCCACTGCGTACAGCCACTCATGCCCCTCCACCTCGCAGGTGGGCAGTATCTTCACGAAGCCGGCCTCGCTAAGAGGAAGGTCCGAGGTCTTCACCACCGCATGGCCGTCGCCGGCGGCGATGAACATGATGAGGTCGGCCTCCAAACGAGTGCCGTCCTCCAGAGTCACCGCCCCCTCCGTGAACTCCACGATCTTCTTGCCGGTATAGGAGCGGATGCCCAGCGAGGCGAACATGCGGTCCATGATCTCCACCGTCTTCTCGCCCATGCGGATGCCTGGTTTGGGCATGGGGGCAAAGAAGATGAGGTCGAACTTGTCCCGCAGACCCAGCTTCTTGAGCCGGTGGTGAACGTTCAGCAGAAACTCGAACCCCGGTCCGCCGCGCACTGCGCTGCTGTCGTGGGGATTACCGCCGAACCCCACTGCGATGGTGCCGCTCCCTTTGGCGACGAGGGCATCGAGCCGCTCCTTCACGGCGACACTCTCCGCGGGGGCCCCGCAGATAGAGACCACGTGCTCCTTGCCCTTGTGTGCCATCTTGTGGGCGCCGATGGCCAGCACCAGATAGTCGAAGTCCCGACGCCGACCCCCTTGTCTGAGAGTGAAGCTGCGGTCCGCGCCGCTCACCCCGGTCACCTCGTCCAAGGTCAGGCGAAAGCCATGGGCCCTCGCTATCTCCGCGAGGCTGATGCCTACACGATCGAAGGACCTCTCTCCCGTGGGTATCCATATGGCCAGCGGATAGACGAATAGGTAGTCACGATCAGAGACTAGCTCGACATCCACACCCCTCTTGCGCAGGGCTATCGCCGCCTCCACTCCACCGATGCCTCCGCCCAAAACTGTCGCTCGCGTTATCACGAACGCACCGCCACCTGATCGCGGACCATGGTGAACACACGGCAAACGCTGGTGCATGCCCCGCACTCGGTGCAGGCCTCAGCATCGATACGAGGCGCCGAATAAATATCGTCCTGCACTATCGCCCCCTCGGGACAGCGACGCCCCGCAGGACAAGCATGGTTCTTTGGACAGAAATCAGGGTTGACGACAATCATTTCTCGAACACCTCCGCTCTGCGGGCTGACTGTTGCGCAAGAACCTCTTCGATCAGCTCACAAGCCTGTAAAAGCCGCGAGTCTGCGACCTCCCACAACACCTGACGTCCGTCGCGCGAGCGCGTCACCAAACCCTCGCGCTGCAGAACAGCCAGATGCTGCGACACGTTGGGCCGGCTCACTTCCAGTGCCTCCGCCAACTCGCTCGGAGTACGCGCGCCCTTGCAGAGCAGGTGCATAAGCTCGTGCCGGGTGGCATTGGCCAGCGCGCCGAACACGGCGGCGTGCAGTGCGTATCGCTGCCTGTCTTGGTTCATGACATGAGTATTGCACACTTGCGCAATTTCGAAACCTGTTAGGGACCCTCGTCTGTCGTTTACCGCCTTTCGCCGGTATCATGCGACGAAAGGCATACTGACGAGCCCGGTGGGACGCCGGCACAGTCTACTACCGGGGTGACTGAGGCGCTTTGGCTGCGAACGTGACACTGTACGGCGGCATCGAGACAGGCGGCACGACCACAGCCTGCGTCATCGGCAGCGGGCCGGAAGACGTCGCCGCCGAGGCACGCTTCGCGACCACCACGCCGGCCGAGACCATCGGGAGTATCGTCGGATTCTTTCGCGAACAGGCCCGCGCCTACCCAGTCGCCGCCCTCGGGGTCGGCTCGTTCGGACCGGTGGACCTCGACCGGCAGTCGCCTACCTACGGCTACATCACCACCACTCCCAAGCCCGGCTGGCAGCAGACCAACCTGTGCGGCCCCCTCGCGGAGGCGCTCCAGGTGCCCGTCGCTTTCGACACCGACGTCAACGCGGCGGCCCTGGGCGAGTATCGGTGGGGCGCCGGGAGTCCGACCGGCGCGCGGGGCGAGTTCACCGCGGCCCTTGCCGCGCCCGCCGTGGGCGCGGGGCCGGGCGCGGGCGCCGCGGTCGCCGCGCGCGATCCCCTGCTCTATCTCACCGTGGGCACCGGCATCGGCGTAGGAGCCGTGGTACATGGTGAGCCGGTACACGGGCTCATCCATCCGGAGGCAGGTCACATGCTGCTTCCGCACGACCGCACACTCGACCCCTTCGACGGCTCCTGCCCCTTCCACGGCGACTGCTGGGAGGGGCTGGCCTCCGGGATCGGCCCTCGCAGAGGCGCTGGGGACAACCCGGCGAGACCCTGCCGCCCGACCATGCCGCCTGGACCCTCGAGGCGCACTACCTGGGCCTCGGCATCGCCAACCTCATCTACTGCTATCTCGCCGCGTCGCGTGGTGGTGGGCGGCGGCGTGATGCGAGCAGCCCGGACTGCTCGACCGCGTGCGCCGCGAGACCCAGAACGCCATCCGCGGCTATCTGAGTTCGGATGCGCTGGCCGGAGACATCGACAAGCTCATCGTGCCGCCGCGGCTGGGCGCCCGCTCGGGGGTTCTGGGCGCGCTGGCGCTGGCCGCGTCGGCGCTGGCGGCAGAGCACTGAAGCAGGCCCGTGCGTATGCACTAAAATGGACTCCGCCACAGTCGTTCAACAGAAAGGGCATCCGTGAAACTCCACCGTCTGTTCGGGCATGAGATCCTACTCGGATCGCTGGTTGCTGTTCTCAGCGTGCTGACCGCACTGGTGGCTTACCAGGGCTCCATGGCCGACTCGAAGCAGAACGAGCACGAGATCCTGGGCATGAAGCAGTTGAACGACGGCAACGCGGAGTACCTCGAGGCCAACCAGTTCATCGTGTACGACTACACCATGTTTGACGGGTGGTACACGACCACCGACGAAGAGAAGTCGGCCTACTATCAAGAGAACTACTCCGAGGAACTCCAAGAGGACCTCGCCGCCAACCCGGATGATCCCTTCAGCGATAGCTACTACGAGGCCATGTACGCCTCATCCGAGGAGTACTGGGTCGATTCGGACAACAACTTCTCACTCGCCTCTCAATACGACGAGAAGGGCGACCGGCTCCAGCTGGTGGTGCTCCTCATGGCTCTCGGCTTGGCCTTCGCCGCTTGGGCAGCCCTCATGCGCGCGGAGAGCAATCTACGCCGGGTGTTCGGACTCTTCTCGATCATCATGTTGGTTGTGGGACTGGTCTCCTATACGCTGGCACTCGTGGCCTGATAGATCGAACTACGCTGCCCAAGGGGGTACGTTAACAGTGAAGCGACTTGCTCAAAATCGGCGTTTGCCGTCGGGCCTCTTCTTGCGACTGGTGCTGTCCGCGGTCGTCACCGCCTGCGCCTCGGCTCTCCTGCTGGGAGGCTGCAGCACGAGCTCGAGCGGGACACCGGACTTGACCGGGCTCACCTCGGACGAAGCCACCAAGCTTGCCGGAGACTCCGGCTTGAAGCTGGTACAGAGCGGGGAGGTCCCCAGCTTCCTCCCCCCCGGCACCGTCCTGGCTCAAGATCCTCTGCCGGGCATCGATTCGGCGGACGGCACCGTAAAAGTCACTGTCGGCCGGGAGCCGATAGAGGTGCAGATCACCAAGGTCAAGGCAGCCGACCCAGATGGCGATGGGTCTGAGAACGATGGCGCACTGCCCAAGCTCATAGATGGAGATGCCAGCACTTCCTGGTCGACCGAGCAGACGTACAAGTCACCAGACTTCCAGGGGCTGGGTAACAAGAAGGGCGTCGGCCTTTCCTTCTGGTTGGCGGAGGGAGCGACCATGCTCAAGATCAACTACACCATGACCGGCTGGAAGGGCGAGGTGGAGAAGATACTGTCCGACAACACCCCCGTCGCGGTCGCCCAGCTGGGTGAGGCCCAGCAGGTCAGCTGGAGCGGGCCGCTGACGAGTGGAAGGATTTGGTTCTACCTGCTGGCTCCCCTGCCCATGAGCCCAGACAACATCCAAAGGTATGGCGTCATCATCGACGAGATCGCCTTCTACAGGTAGACCGTGGAAGACGCCTGGCAGCCACCGACAACCAGGTATTTTCGAGAGCTGTACGTCGATAGACCCACCCTGTATGTGCAGGGAGAGGGTAGGTGGAGCAGCTATGCTCCCGGGGGCAGCGTCCAGGAATGGGCTGGGGCAATACCTGATGCAGTCCGGTCGCGCGCATACGAGATCTACGAAGACACCGACGGCGGATTCATCAGGCAGCGGCTAGCGGAGGGTTCGGCCTCGCTGGCAGCGGGCCCGGGCGGCGCCGCACCCACCGTGTTGAAGCGCGACCGGTTCTTGGGCGGCGCGAGCCTTGCGCTCGCCGCCGGGTACCTACTGCAGGCAGCAGCGTACGCCGTGCTCTTGGGCTCAGATCTCCACCACATCTCAACAGCTGTTGTCGCCTTCTGCCTAGGTTTCGTGGTGGTAGCCGCGAGCTTCGCCCTGATCGGCGGGGCCCTAGTCGGCCGGCTATCGTTGCGGTCGCGACGCATCAGGCTCGGCGCGTACGTCATGATAGGCGGAACCGTGGTCCGCGCCGCTGCCATGACCCTCACGGGATTCGGCGTCGCATCCTTCGCCTCTATCGCAGCGGTGGTGCCCTTCATCTTCATCGCCCGCGCTTTCGCCGATGATATCCACGACCAACCTCGGCGTCCATCCTTGACTCGCAACGGCCTCCTGGCAAGAGCGGGCGAATGGCTGACCATCTTTGCAGCCTTGAGCGTCCTCTCCGATGCTCTGACCATGTCGGATTGGAGAGAGGCGGGAGGCCTGTATGCCGCGAGGTGGACCCTCTTTCTGCTTAGCGACCTCGCGCTGACCGCCTGCTTCATCGTAGGAGCCAAGGCCTTTAGGAACGCCGCCCGCGCCGGGCACACCGACGGGGGCTCTCACGATGATGGCACGGCCCACCGCCACCTGAAGGCGCGGGACGGCCTGCTCAAGAACGCGGCCCTGCTATGTGCCCTGAGCGGAGTGCTGTACACCGTCGCGCTGCTGCTGGCACGCTATCCCGACGACTCGTACGGCGCTTCTTCCATGCAGGCCGCCTACTACTGGCTGATCACTCTGTCTTCGCTGCGCTTCGTCGCTGCGGGTCTGCTGGCCGCATTCGCCTTTCTAGCTACAGCATCCCGCCACGCGTAGCTGCTAGCGCGCGGGTTGCGACCCGGTAGCGCGCACCCGCTCGTGCACCCTGTAGAAGAGCCACTTGGCCACCTCGGCCGTCAGCACGTAGAGCGCCAGCACGCCCGCCAAGGCGGCGAAGAACACTGCCGGTATAGGTGCCAGCCCCAAGGGGCCAGCCACAGGCGTGAACGGGATGGCCATCACTGCGGCCACCACAAGCCCCGTGGCCACGAGCAACCGCCAGTCGGGGATACGCTCGCGTGCTCGCAGAGTGTTGGGGCCGTAGCGCGCAAGCCGGCGACCCGCCTCAGAGCCCGCCAATCCGTCGGCCGAGGTCTGCAGCTCGGCGAGAAGGTCGGTGGCCGCTTTGTGCCAGAAGGTCAAGCGGAGCTTCGCTTGTCCAAGTGCTCGAGGATCTGCCTGTTCATCTGCTCGATGCGCAGCATCTGCTCCCCTTGGGCCTCTAGCTGCTGCAGGATCCTTTCCGTATCGGCGAAGGCCTTCTGATTGACGACATAGTCGCTCTCCGCCCGGGCCTCCGAGTGCCGTCCCTGCAGGTTCTGTCCTACCAGCAGGAGGGGCATGAGCATTATCTGGATGACGTTGCTTATGAGCAGATAGGCCACGAAGGCTGGAAAGGGATCAAAGGAGTGCAGGTGCAGAGAGTGCACCTTGCTCGCAATGATGTTGTAGCCGCACCAGAGAACTGTCCAGCCGACGATGATGAAGAAGAAACCCATGGTGCCTATGCGATCGGTGATCACGATGGCCACCTTGTCAAGGCGAGAGAGGTTCTCCTTCATGGCATCGTTGGGAGCCACTCCCTTTGCCGCTGCGTCGACCGTAGCCTGGTGGGCCCTTCGGTGAGATCCGATCACCTTTGGCTCCTCGCTAACCTATGAAGTCTATGGCCACCTGCTTGACGTCCCACAGGGGCTCGATCTTCTCGGCTATGTCCGCCTTGATAACCGCCGCGAACTGGTGATCGGGAGCCAGGTCGACGACGATGCGCACTACGCCGTCTTTGAGCTCGATCTCCTTGACCAAGTCGGTGCGGACGATGTCCAGGCCCTTGAGTGGGTTCATCACGTGGCGCAGGCGGCGCTTGATCACGGCGTCGGTGGTAGGCTCGCGCTCCTCTACCAGGCCGTTCTTCTCTTCGTAGTCCCGTATGGCGGCCCTTAGACCCTCGACCGCCAGCACCGAGCAGTGAGCCTTGATCGCCGGAAGGCCGCCGAGCTCCTCCGAGGCCTGCTTCCAGGTTATCTTCTTCGCGTCGGAGATGGTCCGGCCCTTGGCCAGTTCGGTGATGATCGATCCGGTGGCTATGTTGGACGCGCAGCCGTACGACTCGAACTTTACGTCTTCGAGTACCTTGGTCTTGGGGTCTACCTTTATGTACACCGACACCATGTCTCCGCAGGCAGGGCTACCCTCGGTGGACTTGCCGTCGGCGTCCGCTATAGTGCCGACGTTCTGCGGGTGGCGAAAGTGCTCCAGAACCTTGTCGTTGTAGGGGAATGCCATCTCGTCTTTCCCTCCTTCTAGTCCTTGGGGGCCAGCGGGCTGATGGCCCGCAGATCGGTCACCACTTCGGCCACCGCGTCGACCACAGCGTCCACGTCTTCTTGTGTGTTGTACCGGCCGAAAGTGAAGCGCACCGAGCCGTGGGCCCGCTCGTGGTCCCCACCGATGCCCAGGATCACGTGGCTGGCTTCCAGCGACCTACTGAAACAGGCCGAGCCGGTGCTGACCGCAAAGCCGCGCATGTCCAGGTGCAGGGTGATGGACTCGCCCTCCACGTAGTGGAAGGTGATGTTGGCATTCTGGGGCAGCCGCCGACTCGGGTGCCCGTTCAAGGTCGTGGCTGAGATGCCATGCAGCACCTTGTCCATCAGCCGGTCGCGAAGACCGGCCAGTCTTGTGTTCTCTTCGTCGGTGACCAGCTCCGCGGCCGTCGCGAAGCCGACGGCGTTGGGGATGTCCTCCACTCCCGCCCGGCGGTTGGACTCCTGAAAGCCCCCATCCATCCACTTGGTGAGCGGGGTGCCGGCGCGCACGAAGAGTCCCCCCGTGCCTTTGGGCCCGTGCAGGGTGTGCCCCGCGACGGTGACCAGGTCCACGGGCACCCGGCCGACGTCCAACGGCAACCGGGTGAAGCTGTGAGTGGCGTCGGTGTGAAAGAGCACCTCTTTGTCGCGGCAGATCTTGGCGATCGCCTCGATGTCCTGCACCGTGCCAATCTCCTGGTTGGCGTGCTGCACCGAGACCAGTATGGTGTCGGCCTCGATGGCCTTCTGCACGGCCGCCGGATCTACCAGACCTTGGCCGTCGACATCCAGACAGAGTGATGCGGTAGCCGTACTTGCCCAGCGAGGCCGCCGTGTTCAGCACGGGGAAGTCCTCGATACGCGAGGTGATGATGTGTTTGCCCTTCTTCTCTCCCAGGGCCATGGCCACGCCCTTGAGGGCCATGTTGCTGGACTCGGTGCTCCCGCTGGTGAAGATGAACTCCTCGGCCGCGCCGCCCAGTCGCTCGGCCAGCGAAGTGCGGGCGCGCTCGAGGGCCTCGCGGGCTTCGATGCCCATCGAGTAGCCGAACTCCGAGGTCGCCACCGCGTAGGTCTCGAAGAACAAGGGCTTCATCGCCTCCAATACCCGCTCGTCCAGACGCGTGGAGGCGGCGTTGTCCAAGTAGACGTTCAGCGCCGTACCTTGATCTTCCACACCCCACCTTCTTCCTCTACGCTGAGCAATTCGAGTTTGAGAGCCTTGACGGCCAGCGGTATCTCCTCTTTGGAAGTCGGATGCGTGCCTGTGATCTCGAGCACGTCGCCCGGGGACGCCAGTCGCACCGCCTTTCTGAATTCCACCAACGGTTGCGGGCAAGTCTGCCCACACACGTCGACTTTGACATCAGCCACCAGGATCCCCTCCTTGGGAAGGCTTTGACACGCACCCCGATACAGGTGCCCTATTGCCCCGATACCCGCCGGCGGCGGCCCCGAAACGGCCCGCGCCGGCGCGAGGGCTCTGCGAGGCCGCAGAGCAAGCGAGAAGCGCATGAGCATCCCTACCTTTGGGTACTACTTCTGCGACATCCAGCGGGAAGGAGCAGAGGCATGGACGGTTTCGCGGCGTTGACCTCCGTGGGCGACTTGGCCCCCGGCAAAATGAAGTTGGCGTCCCTCGGCGGCCGGGAGTATCTCGTCGCCCGAGCCGGCGCCGAATACTTTGTGACCCAAAGCAGATGCCCTCACATGGGCGGACATCTTGAGCAAGGGACACTCGACGGCACCATCCTCACCTGCCCGCGCCACAACTCCAAGTTCGATCTCCGGGACGGGCATGTGGTGCGCTGGACCAAGTGGCATGGAGCCACCCTTGCCGTCGCCAAGGCCGTCAGGCATCCGCGGCCGCTCCGTAGCTACCTGGTCAAGGTCGAGGGCGATACCCTGCTGATGGGGCCCGCCACAACACCCCCGCCGGCCAACTAGCGCGACCTGGCGAACGACTCTTCGTCGACCCGCGTGAACACCCCGACTGCTGGCGATTTCGCCTGGACGACCGCCGGAACCTACTTGTCTTCGAGCAGTTGTTCGACCTCAGACATCCGGCCCTCGGCCAGGTCCTCGGATATGTAGACCTTGCCACATCTAGGGCACGCAGGGACCTCGTGAGCAACCGTGTGTCCCATGTACTCGAAGACGACTTTCCTCAGCACCAGGTCTTGGTCGCACTTCATGCACCGTACCTTCTGCTCGTCGGCGCCCACTAGGACTGCCCCCCTTGGTCGAAGCGCATGCGGTGGTAGTACGCCCTGACGATCTCGTACGTGCGGGGCGCAGTCTGCCGATAACGCACCCAGTAGGTGATCACCGGTTTGACCATGCTGCTGATAAAGCTGCCGTCGCTCGGGTCGTAGAGCTTGTCTCCGGACTCCTCCGCCAGCCAGATGGCCTCCTTGAGGTCGGCTGCCGAGACAAGCTTCTGGTCGAGCTCGCGCTGCAGCTCATCCGCCACCATCAGCGTCAGAGCGTCCCACGGGTGCGACTCCGGCTGGAACTCCAAGTCTTGGGTCTCCCTCATCAACTCTCTCTTGACCCTCAGGCTGTTGTCGCGCTTCTGCTGGAGACTCGGCACCCGGGCGTCCGGGTCTAGACCGAAGACCAGGTCCAGAACGTGGGCGCAGGCCTTGTGACGCGAGACGAACACCTCCTTGCAGTTCGCACAATAGACTATGTATGGCTTTTCGCTCGCCTCGGCCCTGTGCTTCGTTATCTCCTCGTACAGACCAGGATTCGCGACACGGATGTGGCCACCGTGGCCGCAACACCGGTTGTGTTCCTTGAGCTCCTCTAGACTGATGCCGGCCTTTGCGGCTATCGCCCTGACTCCTGACTCGGTCGCAGCGTCGCCCCGAGCGGCGCACGGATCGAACACCGCGGCCTCGGTAAAGGGCCCGACCGGCGTGATGCCCTCGTCCTGCGCGAGCAGCTCGTAGAGCGAGACTCTGGGTATCTCCGGTAGTAGAGCGCCGAAGAGATTCATGCAGGTGGCGCAGGCCATCACCAGAGTGGGCCGGCCCAGATCGCTCCAGGCCTTTCTGGTGGAATCGAGGTTGGCACGCAGGCGAGCCTCATCGCCCGCCCAGTACGCCGGAGCCCCGCAGCATCCCAAGAAGACTGCCGGCCCCGCGAGTCTCCTCTGAGGTACTCGTACGAGCGCAGCACGTGCAGAGGGTTCGATGCACCCAGCTGACACCCGGGATAGAACGCGTATTCACAGGTGGTCTCCCCTCGCGGGGCAGAGACGAACGAACCCTCGGAGGTGGCGAAGTCCATCTCGCGCAGCCAGAAGTCGTGCAGTGCCGCAGGGTGGATGCCGGCGCTCATGCGGGCGGTCCGCGAGAACTGTAGGAGCGCCCCCATGTCCACGTCTACCGGACACACCGACTTGCAGTAGCCGCAGATGTTGCAGGAGTAGGCCTCCCGTGTGAGCGAGCGACTGGAGAGCGGGGGGCTGGCCCCCATGTCCGTATACACCTCGTCGGCGATCTTGTGAGGGTCCTTGCGGAAGGCCTTCAGCATCTCGCAGGCGGCGATGCAGGTGTCGCAGTCGCAGAGCAGGCAGCGGGCCGCCTCCTGCTTCGCTTCTTGCTCGGTATAGCCGTCGGGACCGGAGGCTTGGACCAGCCGCGCCGAAGTCGCACCGTCATGAGCGACGAAGCGTTTGCAGCCGTCCGTTGTCCGCTTGGTCGCGTGCGCGTCCGAGCTTGCCTGTCTGCAGGAAGGCCTCGATGACCTTGGCCGCCTCGGCCCCTTGGGCGATGCCCTGCATGGTGTCGGCCCCGCACAGCGCGCCCCCGGCGAACACCTTGGGTAGCGCGGTGCTGAACAGAGCGCTGTCCCAGCCCGGACAGAGCCCGAAGGTGTCGCTCCCGGAGCCTGTTGCCACATACACGGCGTCGAAGTCCGCCAGTTCGGCGAGGTCTTTCACCTCGCTGCCGTACCGCAGGTCGATCTGCACGGCCGAGAACTGCAGGGCCAGATCGGCGTCGAACTCCGCAAAGCGGGGGTGGGCGCGCAAAGCCCCACCCCAGCCGTCCTCCTTCTCAAAGACGGTCACCTGGTATCTCTTCTGGGCCAGATGGAGGGCGCAGGAGAGTCCTGCCGGTCCTGCGCCGACGACGGCGATACGCTGACTCTTGGGAGGGATCACGTACGACTGCGGCTTCTGCTCCCTGACGTGGCGCAGGCAGGCGGCTTCGAGATCGCGCAGCGCGAGGGGCTCGTCACCGAGCACCACGCGCTGGCAGCACTCTCTGCAGGGCTGCTCGCAAAGGACGCTGACGATGGCCGGAAAGACGGTGGCGTCGCGGAGCACCCTGTAGGCCGCCTCCCATCTTCCCTTGGCCATCTTGGCCAGCAGAAGCCGGATGTCCATGCCGAACGGACACCCATACGAGCAGGAAGCCGGCTCTCCGCGAAAGCAACGCGCCGCGTACGCTGTGGCGTCCTCTGGCTTCACGGGCCCTCAGTCCTCATGTTGGCGGTCGCTCTGCAGGCCGGCCCTCACAGCGGGTTGGCTTTGATCATCTCCAGTTCTTCCTCGAAGTCGGTGCCCAGGTAGTACTTGGGAGGCGTCAGGTCCTCGCCGCGCTGCTTGGCCTCCCACCCGGCCTTCACCTTCTCGGGGGTCGCAGGCAGAGAGTACACCCGCACGCCGCACGCGTTGTTGATGGCGTTTATCACGGCCATGTGGTTGGAGCTCTGGAACACCTCGGAGCATCCGCACGACCCGTGGGGCCCGGCCGGACGAGGAGTCTCCAGGAACACGACGTTGATGTCGTCGGGGATCGCGTCGACGGTGGGTATGCCGCAGCCGATCATGTTGCCGTGCTTGTCCTCGGCGTCGTAGTCCTCACTCAGGGCGAAGCCGATGGAGTGGGAGAGTCCACCGTAGCCCTGGCCCTCGACCGAGAGCAGGTTGCCGACCACGCCCACGTCACCCACCCAGGTGAACCTGAGCACCTGTGTCTTGCCGGTCTTGACGTCCACCTCCACCAAAGCCAGGTTGACCCCGTACATGTAGGTGGGGTTCTTCTCGCCGTGGCCGGTGTTGGGATCGAGTCCCGGGGGCAGCCCGATGTTGAACTGGTCGTAGTGGCCCACGTACTTGGTGGGTATGCCTTCGGCCACCATCTCCGCGTGGGTGCGGTAGGTGCCGTCCGGCCTGCGCATGGCCTCCATCAGCTTGTTGGCCCCGTCGATGGTCGCGTTGCCGGCCATGTAGTGCGAGCGGCTGGCTGCGGCCAGGTTGGTGTCGGGGCAGGTCTTGCTGTCGTTCATCACCAGTCGCACCTGCTCGGGCTTGATCCCCAGGGGAGCCAGCGCCTTGACGGTGTGGGTGAGCGTACCGATGTCGCCGCCCTGGCCCATGTCCTCCCAGGTGTTGAAGTGGGTTATGGTGCCGTCGGGATTGAGCTCCAGAGCCACCTCGGCGGAGTCGAACATGCCTATGGTGATGATGAACCCGCCCAGGCCTATGCCCACGCCGACATGCCGGCCCTTAGCCTTGGCCGCTTCGGCCTCCGCCTTGTACTTGTCATAGATGGGTTTGGCCATCTCGAGCAGTTTGGGATACACGTAGTCGTGATACGGGGCGCTGTTGATGGTCAGATCGCCCGGCCGCGCGGCGTTCTTGTAGCGGAACTCCCAGGGGTCTATGCCCGCCTTCTCCGCGGCCAGGTCTATCAGAGCCTCTGTGGTGGTGTAGACCTGTGGAGAGCCGAAACCGCGATAGGCCGTGTTGAAGGCGTGGTTGGTAGTGCCTCCGCGGGCGAGGGCCTTGAAGTTCGGGATGTTGTAGCCGTGGAACCCTACCGACACCAGGTTCATGAAGATGGGCACGGTGCCGTAGGCCCCCTGGTCCAGGGCTATGTCGTACTCGGCGGCGATGATCTTGCCGTCTGCATCGCAGGCCAGCCGGCCGTTGGAGTAGGTGGCCGACCTCTTGCCGGTGGTGTGGTTGAACTCGTCGTAGCTCAGGCTCAAGGTGCAGGGCATGTCCAGGTTCTGCGCGGCCGTCGCCACCAGCGCGTGCACGTTGGGAGCGATTGCGTATCCGAACGAACCCCCGACGCAGTTCAAGATCATGCGGATGTTCTCTACCGGTATGCCGCAGGCCTGAGCGACGAGCCCCGCGTTCTCGGAGAGGTTCTGGCACTTGCACTGTATGGTCATCATCCCGTCGACGCCCCAGTAGGCCTGGACCACGTCGGGCTCGATGGGCAGATGGGGCTCGTGTTGGGAGTGGAAGCTGCCCTCCACCACCACCGGTGCCGTCTCGAACGAGATCGGCGGTGTCCTCGCCTTTGAAGACCGGCTGCTCCAGATAGAAGTTGGGCAGGGTCTCGTGCAGCTGGATGGCGTTGGGCATGACCGCCTCGGGGAAGGTCATGTACGAAGGCAGCACCTCCAGGTTCTGCTTGACCTTCTTGGCGGCCTCGCGAGCGTGCTCCTCGGTGTCCGCGGCCACCAGCGCGACCACGTCGCCCCGCCGGTTGATCTTCTTGCCCGCGATGACCGGGAACTCGGTGACCCCTTTGCCCTTCTGCCGGGGCACGTGCGCGGGCCCGGCCACGTTGTTGCTGCCCTTGACGTCGGCCGCGGTGAGCACCCTTATGACCCCGGGCATCTTCGCGGCTTCGGAGGTATCGATATCGATGATCTTGGCGTGATGGGCCTCAGCGAGCACCACCGCCAGGTGAGCCACGCCTTCCGGCATCTGCTGAGCCACGTCTCTGCCGTAGTCGGCCAGTCCGGTCACCTTGGCAAGAGCGGTCGGCCTGGGGTGCTTCGACCCGTAGATCTCGGCTTCGCTGTCGAAGTCGTAGGTGATGTCGGCCATGGTGGCCTCGCCCCGCATCACCTTGGCCGCCGCCATGACGGCGTCCACCAGCGGCTTGTAGCCGGTGCAGCGGCAGATGTTGTGATGGGCCTTGAACCAGTCGCGCACGTCTTCCCGGGTGGGGGAGGGGTTCTCGGCCAGTAGTCCGTAAGAGGAGATGATGAAGCCCGGCGAACAGAAGCCGCACTGCGCCCCGCCGTAGGTGATCCACGCTTGCTGCAGCGGATGCAGGTGCTGTGGTGTACCGATGCCCTCGATGGTGGTGATCTCGCTGTGCTCGGTCACCCGCTTCATCTTCTTGGTGCAGGCGCGGACGACCTCACCGTTCAGGATCACGGAGCAGGCCCCGCAGACTCCCGTGCCGCACCCGACCTTCACCCCCGTGAGACCCATCCGCCGAAGGACTTCCGCCAGAGAGTCCTTCTCGGGGTCGCACAGGACATACCTCTCGACGCCGTTGATCTTCAAGCCCAGTCTCGCGAGTCTCATGCTTCCCTCTCCGTCTCGTGTCAGGAGTAGACTTCGACCCCCCGTCACCTGCGCCATGCGCCTGCCTATCTAGTCTACCGCACGTTCTAGGGCGCATGCCATGTCTATACAGGCTCGCTCCTCGGGTAGAGACGTGCGCCCCCTTCCGCGGTGAGATTCCAGAGGCAGAAAGGCACGAGGCCGCGCTCACGATCGAGACACGTGCACGCAACACCGGCGGACCCGCTCGAGGTCCATGGTCCAAGCATCCTGGAACAGCATGCCCGATATGCAGAGGATGCGGTCCGCCGCTTCCAGGAGGCGGTCGAACCCGTCGCCCTTATGCTCGTCCGCGCCGGCGACCGGTCCCGTCGCCCGCTTGCTCCACTGTCGGGAGGTGGCCCCGATGGCTCGGCGGGCGGCCTCCTCCCGGCTCCGGCGGGCAACACGAGCCGGTCGAGCGGAGCAACTCCAGGTCGCCGTCGTCGTGCACCCAGTACCGTGCGCGAAACGAGCAGCGCGTGTGCTCGCAGCTGCTCGCGAGAAAGTCGGCGGCGCGTACGCCGCCGCCCGTCTCCCGTTCCAGGAGGCGCAAGACCTCAGGCAGCGTGAGCCTGGCGTGACCACCTGGTGTGAAGCGCCCGAAGTAGCTGACGGGCTGCAGGTGGACTCCCCGCACCACTCCCGGCCAGCGGGTAGCCAAGCGGACAAGCTCGCCCAACTCGTGAATCGTTGATGCCCGGGACCACCGTGGGCACCAACACCACGGCGAGACCGGCCTGGGCGCAGCGCTCCAAGGCGCGCGTCTTCTGCGCGGCGAGCGGCCGCCCTCGCAGAGCGCGATGCACGGTGTCGCTCACGCCGTCGAACTGAAGGAACACAGACACAAGGCCGGCAGCGCGCAACTCTTCTGCGTAGCCCTCTTCGGAGGCCAGGCGCAGGCCGTTGGTGTTGAGCTGGATGAAAGTGAACCCGATATCCCGCGCCACGCGGATGATTTCCGGCAGGTCGGCGCGCAGAGTGGGCTCTCCGCCGGACAACTGCAGATTGACCGCGCCTTGGGCGACAAAGAGCCTCCTCAGCATGTCCTCCAACTGCTGCGAGTGTCGGGTCCGCCTGCGCTGACTCCGGCGTGGACTCGGCAAAACATACGGGGCACCCCAGGTCGCACCTCAGAGTCACCTCGAGTAGCGCAGTGCAGGTGTGCTGCTCATGCCGGGCGCAGAGGCCGCACGCACCGGGACAGGCGCCGGCCTCGGCGTCGCTGACGCCGGCCGGGGGACCGCCGGCCGCGTCGGTGCCGGGCGCCTCGGTGCCGGGCGCCTCGGTACCGGCCGCCTCGGTACCGGCCGCATCGCCGTCACCGCACCAAGACTCCATAGAAGGTGGTCCCACCCAGATCGGGGTCTGCCATTCTCCGTGAACGGGACAGCGGCCCCTTAGCGTCACCGTGTCCCCCTGGGGGGACAACTCGGCCGGTACGGCCGCCAGACACACCGGACAGAGGCTCTCCGTTTGGCGAACGCGACCGCTCACTTGTCGACTCCGCGCCGTCTCGCGACCAACAGGTAGTATCCAGGCCGTGAGTGCTCCACCGTCGACCGCATCCCGGCCTTCTCGCCCAGAGCGTCTTTCCAGAAGGCCGCGGCCGAGCCGTACGTGAAGACCAGCGATGCCATCAGGGCCTTCAGCGCGTCTGAACGATCCCGCCAGACGCCCACCTCAAACCCCGCGCTTTCAAAGAGCGCCAACGTCGCTGCTTTCGAGGTCGCGCCTCGCAGGCAGGTATCAGAGGGGAGCGAGTCGAAAGAATCGGCCGCCTCGGGTGTCCTCAGGTAGAGGTCTGTGACCGCCAAGAAGCCGGCAGGGCTTAGAACCCGCCGGATCTCCCGCAGTACCTGGGCGGGATCGTCCTGCGCGGACAAGAAGCACTCGCAAAAGACCCCATCGAAGTGCTCGTCGGGGTAGGCGATCCGCTCGGCCCGGCCGAGGACCCAGGTGACCCTGCCGTCGCGCTGCGTGGCCTCGTCGACCGATAAGGCCGAGCAATCCAGGCCCGCCGCCGTCACACCGTAGCGCTCAGCTAGAAAGGACGCGGTCGCCCCCACCCCGCAGCCCACGTCCAGGACTCGTTGGCCTGGGCGCAGTCCGCACTCGCCGGCCAGCTCGGCAGTCAGTTGCAGGCCCCCGGGCCGGAACTCCGTCCCTGCGGCGGCTCGAAAGGGGGGCTGCTCGTATAGGCTGCTGCTCATCTGTGGAGCGTACCACTACCGAAGCGCCGCTCGTTCGCGCTCCGGCCCGGCCGGAGGTAAGATTCTGCCATGTTCCTATCGCCACACGGTGACGTCGGACAGGTCGTGACCACTCTCACCGGGGAGGAGGCAACGTGACCAAGAGCGAGCATGCCGCAGGACAGATGGCATCCGGACTCAACTGCGCGCAAGCGGTCCTTGGGGAGTTCGCCGAAGAGCTGGACCTCGATTTGGACATTGCGTGCCGGGTGGCCTGCGGTTTCGGGGGAGGCATGGGCGGCACGGGAGACAAGTGCGGAGCCGTGACGGGTGCTGTCATGGTGCTCGGCCTTGCGGCCTGTGGACCCGACCCCTGTGACCGCTCGTCCAGGGTGCGCATGGACGGGCTGGTGCAGTCGTTCTTCGAGCAGTTCGAGGCGAAGCACGGTGCGACGTTGTGCCGCGATTTGCTGGGCTGCGACATAAGCAGCCCGGAAGGACAGTTGGAGGCTGCGAGCCTGGGTCTGTTCAAGACACGCTGCCCCCAGTACGTCAAGGACGCCGTCGAGATACTCGAAGAGATGTTGCCGGGATGACGTTGACGCCTCTGGAGCCTTGGATCGCCCAGAAGATCGGCCTAGACGGGCGGCCGCTGGGGCTCGAGGCCCTGCACACCTACCAGTTGGCCAAGCTGAACGAGACCCTGACCCTGTGTCCAGACGCGCAGCCGGTTCTACGGCCGCCTGCTGGGGTCGAGTGAGATCCGGCTCTCATCCCTTGCAGAAGTTGCGAGTCTCCCCACCACCAGCGCCGAAGACCTCCGAAACGCACCTCTCGATTTCCTTTGCGTACCGCAGCATGAGGTCGAACGCATAGTCACTCTGCCCACTTCCGGCACCACCGGTCCGTCGAAGAGGGTCTTCTTCACCGCCGATGATCAGGAGTTGACGACAGACTTCTTCCATCGGGGCATGTCGACCATGGTCGACCCCGGTGACCGAGTGCTCATCTTGCTCCCTGGCAGCCTTCCCGGAAGCGTGGGGGCTCTCTTGAAGGAGGGCTTGGCGCGCATGGACGTAGAGGGCATCCCTCATGGTCCGGTGACCGACGCGGGTAGTGCCCTCGATGTCATAGACAGGGAGCGAGTGACGGCCCTGGTGGGCATCCCCATACAGGTGCTGGCGTTGGTCAAGAGGGCCCAGACCGACCGGCGGCCGGCACCGGCGGCATTGAAGACGGTGCTCCTCAGCACCGACCGCACGCCTAGGGCGGTGGCCCGCATGATCGAAGGAGCCTGGGGCTGCGATGTCTACGACCACTACGGCGCGACCGAGATGGGCTTGGGCGGAGGAGTGGATTGCCGGGAGCGCGCGGGCTACCACCTCCGAGAGGCGGATCTGCTCTTCGAGATCGTCGATCCGGCCACGGGGCGGCCTGTGCCCGAGGGCGACAGCGGAGAGGTAGTCTTCACCACTCTCACCCGCGAGGCGATGCCGCTACTTCGCTACCGAACGGGCGACATCAGTCGCATCGTAGACGGGCAGTGTACGTGCGGTTCCATGCTCAAACGGATGGCCCACATCGACGAGCGTGTCAACAGCCGCGTAACGCTTCAAAGCGGGCGGACCCTGGGCCAGAGCGACTTCGACGAGGCGCTCTTGCCCCTCGACGGCCTGACCGACTTCAAAGTGCTGTTCGCCTGCGACCACGACCATGCGAGCGTCGTCATTCGCATCCGCCGCAGCGGGGCAGGGTCCGGGCCGGACAGAGACGAGATCCTGCGCTCGCTGCGCGGTCTCACCGCGCTGTCGACCGAGATGGCAGCAGGGACGGCTGTCCCTGGAGTTGGCGGACTGGGAGGACGGCGATGCCGTCAACTCCGGCACCGCCAAGCGGAAGATAGAGCACCTGCAGGAGGCTGCCCGATGAACCTGGAAACGACCCGCTTCGGTCTCTCCCTCCTCGAGCGGGGAGAGGACTTCGCTTGGGTGGCCATCCTCACCACGCACGGGTCCTCGCCCCGGCACACAGGTGCTTCGATGCTGGTCAGCGCCGATGGATCCATAGCGGGCACGATCGGAGGCGGCCCCCTGGAAGCGACCTCCATCGCCCAGGCAGTCGCTGCGGTCCGGACACGCACAAGCCGTCTGCTGGACTTCGAGTCTGCTGAACTCGGGATGGCCTGCGGTGGCGGCGGACAGGTGCTGATCGAACACATCTCGGCCACGAGGCCCGAGATCAAGCAGCTCTTTGACGGGGTCCTCCACCTTTGGGAGTGCGGCCGCAGAGGGTGGCTGGTGACCTCGGTGCCAAGTGAGCTTGGCTCGTCACTACCCGTACGGCGATACCTCATCGACTCCGGCGGTCCGGCACTCGAGGACCCTGCGTACGGCCCGGCGCAGACATACGTCCAGCCGATCGGTGCTCAAGGAACGGCGTATGTGTTCGGGGCCGGCCACTGCGGCCGAAGTCTGGTGCCCGTCCTCTCGGCGGTGAACTTCTTCACCGTGGTGATAGACGACCGGCCCGAGTTCGCCAGCCAAGAACGCTTTCCCGCCGCCGATCGGATACAGGTCGCCGCATCGTTCGAGGGCGTGGTGCAGACTCTCCCCATCGACGAAGACAGTTACCTGGTGATCGTCACGCGAGGCCACAGTCACGACAAGTGTGTGCTCTCGCAGGCTCTGAGGACCAAAGCGGCGTACATAGGCATGATCGGCAGCACCAGGAAGGTGACCGAGACGTTCAAGGTCCTGAGCCAGGAGGGGTTCTCAGCCGATGAGCTGGCCAGAGTGCATGCACCCATCGGGATATCCATAGCCGCAGAGACACCCGAGGAGATAGCCGTCAGCATCGCCGCCGAACTCATCCAGGTGCGCGCGGCGAAGGGTACTTGAGGTGCCGGTGCGAGCGACCCGCGGGACAGCAGCCATCGTACTGGCCGCAGGCCGGGCGTCTCGGATGGGCTCCTGCAAGCCGGCTTTGCCCCTAGGCTCCGCCTCGGTGCTGGAGAGAGTGGTGGGGGCCGCCCTGGAAGCGGGGGTCGAAGATGTCGTCGTGGTGACAGGGCACTCACCAGAGGCGCTCTCGGCCCTGCTTGCCAAGCTCCCGGTCCGGGCCATCCACAACGCCGGCTACGATGCCGGGATGTTCTCGTCCGTGCTGGTGGGGGCGGAGGCCCTGCATGCTGACACAAAGGCGTTCTTCGTACTGCCGGCGGACCACCCTCTGGTCGGCGGTCAGGTCTTCGGCCGTCTCCTGGTCGCTTTCGAAGAGGGAGCCGGCGATATCGTGCACCCCACCTGTTGCGGAAGACGCGGCCACCCTCCCCTGCTATCCGGCCGCCTCAGGGATACGCTGCTGAGCAGTCCCAAGAGCAGCGACCTCGCAAGTTTCATAGACAGGGACGCTGGAAAAGCAGTGGAGATCGACGTCGAGGACCTTTGCATACTCATGGACATGGACACCGAAGACGACTACCGAAGATTGTGCCGGTTCGCGGCAGCCGGCGAAGGATCATCGCTTTCGCGCGATGACGCTCTCTATCTTCTGTCGCTCCTGGACACGCCGGACCATGTGGTCAGACACTGCTGCGCCGTCTCTGCGACCGCCCAAGCTGTGGCGGACGCACTCCTACCGTCTGCCCCCTCGCTGGACATCGGACTCGTCAGCGCCGCCGGTCTACTCCATGACATGGCTCGCACGAGTGGCAGACACGACCTCGTGGGTGAGGCCCTCCTCTCCAACCTTGGCCTTCGCCGATTGGCTGCGATCGTCGGAGCCCACATGGTGCTGCCCGCCGATCTACTAGAGTCAAGCGACCTAACGGAAGAGCACCTGGTATATCTGGCCGACAAACTTGTCGACGAAGACCAAGTCGTCGGTCTGGAAGAGAGGACCTCCCGCGCTCTCCGCAAAGCGCGCGACAGCGGTGCGGGCCCCGAGGCTCTCGACAGTCTGGCAGCAAGAATGCAGGCCGCCCGAGCGATCCAGAACCGGATCGAAGCCTTCCTCGACAGGCCGCTGGCCGAGGTGCTGACACGAGCGGGTCTGTAGACACGCTGGTGTTTCTGGTGCGACACACCGAGCCGGTTCTGCCGGATGAACGGTGGCGCTTCATGGGCGGCCGGTCCGATCCGCCCCTCAGCCCGCGCGGCATCCAGCATGCGCTCGAACTGGCAAGGCAGCTGCGTCCGATCTGCTTCGACTACATCTATAGCAGCGATCTACGCAGGAGCTTGATGACCGCCCAGATCATCGCCGACTCGGACGCCGTCTCGGACGACGGGAGCGCCGTCCCCGTCCACCCGGATGCGCGGCTGAGAGAGATCGACCCTGGCCTTTGGGAAGGCCTGACTCGCGACGAGGCCGCTGAGCGGTTTCCCGAGGAATACGAGGCGAGGGAGCGCGATCCATTGCACTATCGCTTCCCTGGAGGAGAGAGCTTCGACGACCTCCGTAGCAGGGTGGTCCCGGCGTACCAAGAGATCACCGCCGCAGCCGGCGCAAGGATCTTGGTGGTCGCCCACAAAGGCGTCAACCGAGTGATCCTGTGCGAGTCGCTCGGTCTGCCGTTCGACCGCCTCTTCTCGCTCCCTCAGGAATACGGCTGTGTGAACCTCATCAGAAGGCCTGCTTGACCCTGAGGCGGACATGGGGATTCATCCCAGCAATACCTCGCGGACCTTCAGGGCGACATCGCGCACGCTGAACGGCTTCTGCAGAAACGACACGTCCGCCTCCAACACTCCGTGGCGAACGATCGCGTTGTCAGTGTAACCCGACATGTATAGCACCCTGAGGTCGGGCCGATCCCGCCTGAGCCGTTCCACCAGTTGGCTGCCGCTCATTCTCGGCATTATCACGTCTGTTATCACCAGGTCCGGCGTCAGGCCCTGTTCCTCCACCAGCCTCAGGGCCTCTTCGCCGTCGGCGGCCAGGGACACCTGGTAGCCCAAGGGGGAGAGGATGCTGGCCATTAGCCTGCGGAGGCTCTCTTCGTCTTCCACCACCAGGATCATCTCGTTGCCGCCCCTGGCGTGCGCAGCCCCCTGCGCGATCGGCGCATCCTCAGGGACGGCGTCAGTCCGCGGCAAGTAGACCTTGAAAGTCGTGCCATGCCCAGGCTCCGAGTAGGCCCAGATGCTGCCGCCGGACTGCTTGACTATGCCGTACACGGTGGCCAGACCCAGACCAGTCCCTCCGTCCTGCCCCCTGGTGGTGAAGAACGGGTCGAACACCTGCCTCAGGGTCTCTTTGTCCATGCCGACACCCGTGTCGGTCACCGACAGAAGGACGTACCGGCCAGGAGTGACAACAGGATGTTTGCGTACATAAGCGGCGTCCAACTCCACTGGGGCAGTCTCGATGAGCAGCCGGCCGCCCTCCGGCATGGCATCGCGCGCATTCACCACCAGATTCATGACTACCTGTTGAATCTGGCTTCTGTCGGCCAGCACTCGGCCGCTGTCCTCGGCGAGGATCAGCTCCATGTCGACGGCTTCGCCGCTCAACCGGCGCAGCATCGGCTCTAGGTCCCGGATCACGTCGTTGGGCTCCAGAACAGTGGGTTGAAGGTTCTGCCTGCGACTGAAAGCGAGCAACTGGCCGACGAGCGCCGCCGAGCGGCCGCCGGCCTGCACTATCTGCTGTACGTCATCCCTCAAGGGGTCCCCGTCGTGTAGTCGGTCGAGGATGGTCTCGCCGTAGCCGATTATCACGCCGAGCATGTTGTTGAAGTCGTGAGCGACTCCCCCCGCCAGCCGGCCTATGGATTCAAGCTTCTGAGACTGTAGGAGCTGCTCCTGCAGCTCCGCTTTCTCTTCACCAAGCCGCAGGTTCTCCGTGATATCGCGCTTGACCGCGACGTAGTTGAGTATCTGGCCGCCTGAGTCCTTCACAGGCGCGATGGTGGACTCCTCGGTGTACAGGGTGCCGTCCTTGCGCTTGTTGATCAAGCGCCCTTCCCATGTCTGCCCGCCGGAAATGGCCTCCCACAGGTCCTGGTATAGAGCCTGGTCTTGCAGGCCGCTACTCAGCAGCCGCGGATTCTGACCAAGGACCTCCTCGCGCTTGTATCCGGTGATGACTTCGAACGCCGGATTCACATACTGTATGGCCCCGGCGACGTCGGTGATGACCACCGCTTCGGCCGCCTGCTCGATGGCCCGCGTCACCTTCTGAAGCTCGGCCTCTTTCTGTAACCTGGCTTCTTCACTCCTCTTACGCTCGGTCACGTCGGTGACTATCACCTGTATGGCAGGCTTGCCCTGATACGTGAGGTCCGACGCCAGCACCTCTACATCTATTGCGCTCCCGTCCAACCTAACCAAACGGCTTTCCGCGGGATGAAGGCCTTGTTCGCCTGCCGGCGGGCGCTGTGCTCTGCCCGCTGTGGACTCCAGAGCGTCACGATCGATGATGGACGCGATCTCCTTGCCCACCAGGTCGTCGTGCGAGAAGGCACCCAGGAGCTGCAGGGCGGCAGGGTTCGCAAACACGATCTTTCCCTCCTGGTGCACCGCGATACCCACCGGAGCGACCTCGAGTATGTGACGGTACCGCTCCTCAGTCTCGCGCAGAGCCGAAGTGCCCTCCCTGACCATGCCCTCGAGCGCCTGGCGGCGGCGGCGCACGAGCCAGACCACCACGGCAGTCGCGATAGTGAGCAGCGCGCCTGCTGAGGCGGTGCCAAGGCCGGCCATGAGGGGGCTGATGCTGTCGAAAGCGGGCCCGGCTGTCGCGACCACCACGAAAGCCTTGCCGAAAGCGAGGACGGGCCGTCTAACGACTATGGATGAGTTGGGCGTTTCGTTCTCGGTCCACGAGCGAGCCAGCGACTCGGACGATCCGTCGCCGTGAACGTGCAAGAGCTCCATGGCGACAACCGCATCCGGTCTCGCGGCGGACAGGGCGTCTTCCAGGCTCAATGCCGCCAAGACCAGGCCCGACGGCCGCGAGTCTTCCTGCGAGCCGGCCGTATACACCGGCCGACATATCAGCATGCCCTTCTTGTCGCCTGATTCCTGTACCAGCATCACCGGCTCGGTGGCGGTGATCTGACCAGTCAGGAGGGCCTCCTCGATGGCGGCCCTCCTAACCGCGTCCGAGCCAAGGTCAAAGCCAAGGGCGGCTTGGTTGCCTGCCAGCGGGGCCACCCTGAGCACGGGGTAGTAGATGTCGCGCTCCTCGGCGGCCACCCTGTTGCCAATGGCATCCATCTGCCAGATCTGAAAGCCCTGGATGCCCTCGGCGCGCGCCTCGGTCTCGATACTGTCCTTCTCGGATGCGGGCACGGCGGGCGCCCACTCCCAAGCCTTCACGGTCCTGCCTTGGGACAGGTATTCCGAGTATCGTTGGAACTCGTCGACCGTGACGTACTCACTGCCCTCGTACAGTCCGGCGAGCCCCTCGAGCTCCAGGCTCCAGACTTCGCGGAATTCGTAGTCGAGGAGCGCGGCACGGCTTGCCGCCACATCATAGAAGGACCGGACCTGGTCCCTTTGGGCTTGGACCGCGACGAACCACGCCAGACAGGCGGTCAGAACGAGACCGACTACGGCCGCCACGCCCACCTCCACATACTCCAGCCGGCGGGGCGGTCGACCTTCGTGGCGACTCCGTCGCGTCAGCATGGCAGACCCAGCTAGAGCGGCCGTCAGCAGCGCCAGGGTCGCCAGTCCGACGGGCAGGACCGAACGGGTAGCCACACCCCAGATCCACTCGCCGGCTTCGATGTCCACGCCGAGCATGACGGTCGAAGCGCCGGGGTCTCCCCCGGCCAACGGCACGATGGCCGAGATCCATTCTCCCCAGCGGTCGGCTACGGGACCTTCGACCACCGCCGTTCTTGTATCAAAGGCCCGGCTGGCCTCCGACGATGCCTCGAGGTACTCCTCTCCAGGTGGGGAGTATCCCGACGAGTACTCAGGCTCGCTGTCGGCGTAGAAGAACGCCGTTCCGTCTCCCCTGCGCCCCATAACGTAGACGAAGCGGTATTGGTGGTCGGAGGCCCGCACCGCCTCAAGTTGGTGCTTGAGCGCTCGGTATTCGGGTCGGCCGAGATCCGCTTCCGTGCCGGAAAGAGCTTCGATGCGTTCGATCCTGACCGCGCCGGCCACCAGACTCGTCTTGTCCAGCAGCTCATCGCGCATGTACCTGTCGGCCCGCACGTACAGCAGCCACGCGCAAAGCACACCGGCAATGAGTATGGACGCGATCAGAGCCAGGAGCCGGCGGTGTCTTCCCAGGACTTCGCTACCAGACATGTCTTCCTTCTGACGCGGCGCGAGGCTAGAGCAGGTCCCGTACGAACGGGGTCGGTGTCAAGGTACCACTCATGCGCCGGCCGGCGAAAGCAGGGCCGGTTGACTTTGCTCCCTAGGGTAGTAGGCTGAGCGAAGGCTCACCGCCGAGTCACGAGGAGAGGCGGGCGCCCAACCGCGACAAGGGAGGCTCGATGAGACTGGCTATCCGTGTGACCCGTTACTCTCTGCCGGTAGCCCTGATGCTTTGCCTCGCGCTGCTGACCAGCGCGTGCGAGAGCCTGGACTCCGCTTCTGCCACCACGGCGACTGCCGGGCCAACCACCACCACAGCGCCCGCGGTGACATCCACCACCCTATCCGGGGTCTTCATGCCCCGCTTGGTGGGCATGGACGAGGACGCAGCCAAGGCCCTCTTGGACAGCCTTGGCCTGACCTACAAGATGAGGTCGGTGCCTACTCTGAGCAGCTCCAAACGCGGGCAGGTATCGGCCCAAGACGTCGATGAGGGTACTCTGCTGGCTCTTGGCACCGAGGTGAAGGTCAGCGTGTACCGCACGGGGGTCGAAGTGCCTAATCTCAGCGGCTGTCCTGACTACGACGCCCAAGGTTGGGTGGAGTCGTTGGGGCTCAAGATCAGCATCACCTACGACCCTCCGAGGGATTCCATCCCGCCTACCCTCTTCTGTGTGGATTCGCAGAGCCCGGCCAGCGGGAAGATCGTGCTCAAGGGCAGCACGGTCAAGGTGACCTGTAAGCCGGAGTTCTAGTTCAGGCTGGCGACTAGACTCGTCACCGCGCGGGCGGTGTCGTCCACATAACCGCCGAAATCGGTGGTCAGGTAGTAGCCGTAATCGGAATCGGCGTTGTAGACCAACGCGATGCCTATCACCTTGTAGTCGGCACCAAGCAGGTTCGCGTTGTGAGTGGACGACGCCTTGAACCCCTCGAGCGCCTCCGCCGCGGTCTTGTAGCCGCCGGCTAGGTTCTCGCCCATGGACGTGTTGTAGTCGTACCCGCAGGCGATCATGCGTTCGGCCGGATCGGTGCCCGTGGTGAAGTAGTCCGAACGAATGCCCTTCAGCGCAGCGTCTTTGCCGCTGGAGGTCCGGTGATAGCCGGTGAAGTGATTCATGAAATCATAGTTGGCCATATCGGCCGAATGCCGCTCGCAGGCGATCGTGAGGACGTCGGACAGCATGAGGGGCTGAAGACCCTTGCTCGCGCGGTAGTCGTTCAGCAACTGCGCGAACTCAAGCTCCACGACGGAGTAGTCGACCGCCGGACCGGCGGCTACGGTGACCGCTGTGGTCGCAGGCGCGGGACTCGCAGCGACCGTGGAATCTTTGCTGACTACTGCGGGGGCGACGGTCGAGTCAGGAGCCACCTCGGTGGCGGCTGTCGGAGCGGCTGTGGCGTTGACGACCGCCAGCGCTACTGCCAAGGCCACGACCAAGGGGAGCGCCAGCAGAAAGACGCGCCTGACGGACTTCTTCGCCCGCGTGGATGTCTCTTGGCTTGAACCGCCCACGATCTCCTCCGGAGTCCCGCCCCTCGCTCTCGGTGGGAGAGCGAGTGTATTTATCGACAGGACTCATGGAGCGCTTGAGTGCAGACTTACACGCAAGCGAAAAGTCAGAGCCATAGAGAAGGCCCGGGATCGCCGGGCCTTGAGAGTGAGAAAGCAAGAGGCCCGGACGACCGGGCTCTGGACGGAGGACTTAACGCGGATAGAGCACGAAACGCAGTCTTATGCTGTACCTCGCATAGACTGAACCATCATTCAGGGTCTCCGGCTCGTATCCGGTGACCTCGATCTTCGCGTATTGGCCGGTGTCCGTCCGAACCGCGAACACGCTCCCCACATCCAGGACGTTCGGATCGTCAACACCCTCCGTGTCCAGCCGAGTGCTCGTGTAGGCTAGCGACAAGAGGTCATTACGTGTCACTGCACTGAACGGTTTGCCGAAGATGCGGGCAAATCCGGCCCCGTTCTGGGCCTCGAGATAGTGCACCAGCTCGTCGGCTATCCGATAGTGAATGTCGGCCCCAGCAACCGCTCCGTCGATATCGCGGTCAATATCCCAAGTGGCGGTGCCACGCAGCAACTCGACTGTCGACGCCGGCTCCGTGAGTGCCCCCATCGCTGAGCCGGTCGTGGTCGTCACCTTCAAGGCCACCATGGTCACGGTGGTAGGCAGGCCGCCCAACGCAGGTCCCGTGGTGATCGTGGTGCTGGGCGCCAGGGTGAGCGAGGTCGTAGGCTCGGACTCCAGTGTGGTCGTCACCGTGCCGATGTCTTGGCATCCGGCCAGGGTGAAGGCAGTTGTACAGAACAGGACGAGCGCAAGAGTCAGACAGGTCTTCTTCACGTAGCACCTCCCCAGGTCGTACGGCCACTTGCTCTGTTGCCAACGCTCACACTACAACACATCACCGGTTGACGGTGCCCTCCCAGGTATCGACCCTCTTCTGCTTCTTGTCGGCCTCGGTGAACCAGCGGGAGGTGACCACCTTGGTCTCGATGAAGAAGCGGATGCCCTCAGAGTCATGACCCCCTGGAGACCACCCCCACCACGTCGATCTCGACCAGGAACTCCGGCTTCGCTAGATTCACCTGCATGAAGGTGCTGGCGGGCGGATCCTCGACCAGCAGCGGAGCGTACTTCTGGTAGTACTCGAGCTCGGTCTTGCGCATGCGCGGATAGTCCTCGAGGTTCTTGAGCAGCATCACCGTCTTGATGACGTTGTTCATGCTGCTACCGACCTCTTCCATACAGTGGCGCACCTTGTCCAGAGCGATGATCATCTGCTCCTCGAAGACGTCCGTCTCCAACTTCACGGTCTCGTCGTTCTGGCCCTGGCAGCCTGAGACGAACACCAGGTTGCCGGCCACCACCGAGTTCGCGAACTTGGGCGACTCCGCCGGGACATTCGGATACGAGAGCTTCTTGCCACCCCAGTATGCTGGATAGAACTTGACCTCTTCAGCCATCGCGATGCCTCCTTGCCGGTTGCCTGCCGCGGCCGCGGTAGCGCTTCAATCAGCCTCTGGATCCTTCCAGGGTCCTTGGTCTCCGATGAGTCCGTCAGCCTTTCTTGGCCCCCAGCCCCCCGGCTTGTAGAAGCATAGAGGCACCACGTCACCCAGTATCGGGTCGACCACTCGCCAAGACGCCTCCACAGAGTCCTGTCTGGCGAACAACTCCTGCACACCGTAGATCGCGTCGGTCAGCAGACGCTGGTAGGGAGGCCTCATATCTCCGGGCAGCGAGGTCAGGGTCAACTCGGCATCGCGACCCTTCATGCCTTCGCCGGGCAGCTTGACCCTCAGACCCAAGGCGATGACCACGTCAGGACTGATGCGGATGCGCACATAGCTACGACTGGGGTCTACGATCTCTCCAAAGGTGTCGCGAGGGGGCAGCCGGAACTCCACCAGCACCTCCGTGGAGGTGACCGCCATCGCCTTGCCGGTCCGGATATAGATGGGCACACCGGCCCACCGCCAGTTGTCGATAGCCAGTCTGACGGCAGCGTAGGTCTCCACGGTGGAATCAGGCGCTACCCCCGGCGCCGAGCGATAGCCTTCGTACTGCCCCCTGACGACGTTCTGTGGCTCTAGCGGACGCACCGCCTTGAGCAGCCGTGACTTCTCGCTGCGCAAAGCGTCCAGGTCTCCTCCTCCGGGCGGGTCCATGGTGACCATGGCCAGCAGCTCCAGCAGATGGTTCTGGACCACGTCCCTTATCGCGCCGGCCTCTTCGTAGAATCCTCCCCGCTCCTTGACGCCGAACTCCTCGGCCATCGTTATCTGGATGCAGCGCACGTGGTGCCTGTCCCAGATGGGCTCGAACAGTGAATTGGCAAAGCGCGTGTAGGCGATGTTCTGAACCGGCTCCTTGCCCAGGTAGTGGTCGATGCGGAATATCTGCGACTCAGGAAAATGCTCGTGCAGGATGCGGTTCAACTTGCGGGCAGAATCCAGATCGCGGCCGAACGGCTTCTCCACCACCACTCTGGATCCCTGCTCACAGCCAGATGCAGCCAAGGCGTTCAGGACAACGGGAAAGACACTGGGGGGTATGGCCATATAGAAGAGCGGGTTCGCGGCTCCAGCCAACGCGTCGTGTATCTTGCCGTAGGTCTCGGTGGAACCGTAGTCGCCGCGAACGTAGTGCAGTTGCCTGACGAGTTCGGCCAGTGCTTCGTCGTCTTTGCCTCCCCGGGCAAGAGCGCTCTCACGCGCCCGCTCGCGCAGTTGCTCTATGGTCCAATCCGATCGGGCCACCCCGACGACCGGTATCGACACGTGTTCGTCTCTGAACAGACCGTGAAGGGCCGGGAAAATCTCTTTCTGGGCCAGGTCTCCGGTGACGCCGAACACCACTACGGCGTCGGACCTAGGGGCCTTCGCCCATCTGTCGGCGCACATTGTCTCGGCCACCACTACCTCCCTAGGTCGAGTCCCGAAGCTGCTTCATCGTCCACGAACCAATAGAGCCTGCCGCTGGACGGCCTCACAAGCCGTGCGGGCAGAGACAGCACAGGGGGCAGGTCCGGATGGGGGTCGTCCGCCAATACCCGCTTCAACACCGCGGCCTTGGCGGCGCCACTCACCACGAAGAACACGCAGTCAGCTTGGTTGATATACGGGGCCGTCAGCGTGACCCGCCAGAGCGGGCCCTGGTCCCCCCCGTCGGCCTGAGGGCCCGGGTCGTGAGGCACGGCCAGCGCCCAGCGCTCGCGCTCCTCCAGAGCCTCCGATCCAGGAAAGAGCGATGCGGTGTGTCCGTCTTCACCCAGACCCAGCAGTATCAGGTCCATCACACCGCCCTGCGCCCGCAGCAATCTCTCGTAGCCCTGGGCGGCCTGCTCGGCCTTGAGCGCGGACGTCCCCTCTCCGGAGGCCCCACCCGCGGCGCCGTCCGCATAGCGCACCGGGTGCGTCTGGTGCGAGGGGACGGGCACGTGGTCCAACAGAGCCTCGCGCGCCATTCTTTGGTTGCTGCGCGCATCGTCGGCCGCGACGCAGCGTTCGTCGCTCCAGAACACATGGGTGGACGCCCACGGCATGGTCTCTGCAAACGGTGGACGCGCCAGAGCTTCATACGCGAGCCGGGGTGTGGAGCCTCCCGAGAGGGCCATGCGAAAGCAACCGCGACGACCCACCGTGCGGCGAGCCTCGGCCACCACGCCCGCGGCCACGGCGAGAGCCAGGGCTTCCGGGTCGGGCAACACCACCAGGCTGTCGCCGGCCGGACAGCCGGCACGCACACCCCTGACTGGTGTCCTGCCCTGCGCCATCTAGCTGGAGCCTAACGACCAGTCTGTGTGAAAGACCCCTTCTCGGTCGACGCGCCTATAAGTGTGCGCCCCGAAAAAGTCCCGTTGCGCCTGGATAAGGTTGGTCGGCAGCCATCCGGCCGCATAGGCGTCGAGATAGCTGAGCGCTGCGCTCAGACCCGCCACCGGTACGCCCGCCGCTACGCCCATGGTCACAGCGGCAGCCAGGTCCGCTCGCCGGGACGCGACGGCCCGGCCCGACTTGGCGTCGAGCAACAGGTTGGGCAGATCGGGCCGCCCGTCGAATGCGGCGCCTACCTGCTCGAGCAGCTTGGCTCTGATGATGCACCCGCCCCGCCAGACACGTGCCACTTGGCCAAGCGCAAGACCGTACCCCATGACCTCAGAGGCCCTGGCCAGTAGAGAGAACCCCTGGGTATAGGCGACGGTCATCGCGGCGTAGAGAGCTGACCGCACACTATCCGCGGTGACCTCCTGGTGGTACCGGCCCCCCGCTGTCCGGTCGGATTCAGTCGCCGCGGCCGGGCTCGCAGGCGCGGCGCTGAGAGTCTCTCGCGCAGCCGTGCGCTCTGAAGCCAAGGCGGAAAGGTTGCGCATGCTCACCGCGGCGTCGATGCATGGTGTGGGCACACCCAAATCCAGCGCGCTCTGGGAGGTCCACATGCCCGTGCCCTTCTGACCTGCTTCGCCGGCGACGAAGTCGATGAGATGCCCCCCGGTCTGCTCGTCGCGGCGGCGGAATATCTGCGCCGTGATTTCGAGTAGGTACGAGCCCAGTTCGGCTTCCTGCCACTCGGCGAACAGGTCGGCGAGCCGGTCGTTGTCCAAGCTCAGTCCCTGTTTGAGTAGGCCGTAGCTCTCGGCGATGAGCTGCATTACGGCGTACTCGATGCCGTTGTGCACCATCTTGACGTAGTGTCCGGCCGAGCCCGGCCCCAGATGGGCCACACACGGATGTCCGTCCACCCGCGCCGCCACCGCCTCAAAGAGCGGCCGCACCGCCTCGTATGCCTCCGCGGGACCGCCGGGCATCATGCTGGGCCCGTGCCTGGCGCCTGATTCGCCCCCGGATATGCCGACACCCAGGTAGTGCACTCCCCGGTCCGCCAGGGCGGCCGCGCGCCGGTCGGTGTCTTTGAAGTGCGAGTTGCCGCCATCTATGACTATGTCACCGGGCTGCAGCAACGGACCCAGTTCGCCCAGCACAGAATCCACGGCCGAACCGGCGTTGACCATCAACATGATCCGGCGCGGCGGCTCGAGGCCCTCCAGCAGTGCCGCCAGCGAGTACGAAGCCTGGACTTGCTGCCCCGCATCCAACCGAGCGACAAACTCCTCAGTGACGGACTCAGTCCGGTTGAAGACCCCTACCCTCAGACCTTGGTCGGCCAGGTTGAGCACCAGGTTGCCGCCCATGACCCCAAGGCCGATCATGCCGATGTCGCAGGTGACCTCGCTCATATCCCACCCCTCGCTTGCCCGGATAGACCCCTTACAGCCTCACAATACGCGGACATTACATCACCCAAGCCCCGCGCAACACAAACCCATGCCTAGGTCTCCGTCTCCTCGACGGCTCCCCCTGACGGCATGTTGGGGCCCGTGCTCTCGAAGGTGACCGTCCGCGCCCCTAGAGCCGCATGCGCCTCGGGGTCTACGCCGCCGAGGTCGAAGGGGTTCTCGATATCGTAGCTCATGGCCGCCTGCTGCTTGAGGATGCCCCAGCGCGTCGCGACGTGCCGCTGCGCCTTGTTCCAGAGCATCTCCGCCGCGTCGGGAGCCGCTTTGCGGAGCATGTTGTAGCGGTTCTCCGTGGGTACGAAATCGGCCACCGGGATAGTGAGCTCTCGAGAGTCTATCTGCAGCGGGTTCTTGCCCTGCGACGCCAGCCGGGGATCGAACCGGTAACAGAACCACGACCCCGAGTTCACGGCGCTCTTCTGGTGCTCGTAGCCCTTGCGAAGGTCGTAACCCTGGCTGATGCAGTGGCTGTAGGCGATGACAAGCGAAGGCCCCTCGTAAGACTCCGCCTCTACAAAGGCCCGCACGGTCTGCGCATCGGAGTAGCCCATAGCCACTTGCGCCACGTAGATATTGCCGTAGGTCATGGCGATAGAGCCCAGGTCCTTCTTGCCGGTTACCTTGCCGCCCGCCGCGAACAGCGCGACCGAACCCATGGGCGTGGCTTTGGAGCACTGGCCCCCGGTGTTGGAATACATCTGGGTGTTCAGCACCAGCAGGTTGATGTTACGGCCCGAGGCAAGGACGTGGTCCAAACCGCCGTAACCGATGTCGAAGGCCCAACCGTCACCGCCTACGCCCCACACACTCTTTCTGGTGAGGTAGTCGGCGACCGCCAGCAGCTGCCCGAAGCGAGGGTCCGCGGCGTGTGCGGCAGCCATGCCCTCCACCCGGGTCTTGAGTTCGGCCACCCGAGCTCGCTGGCGGGCGATCTCTGCCTCGTCATCCTGTCGGGAGACCAGCAGTTGGTCGACGAGTTCGGCGCCCAGGACGTCCTTTAGCTCGTGGATAAGCTCACGAGCAAACTCGGTCTGCTTGTCGACGGTCAGCCGAAGACCGTAGCTGAACTCAGCAGCGTCCTCAAATAGGGAGTTGTTCCAGGTCGGCCCGCGACCCTCGTCGTTCTTCGCATACGGGGTGGTGGGCAGGTTGCCGCCGTAGATGCTCGAGCAACCTGTAGCATTGCCGATCAAGAGACGGTCGCCGTAGAGCTGGGTGAGCAGCTTGACGTAGGGAGTCTCACCGCAGCCGGCGCAGGCCCCGGAGTACTCAAAGAGCGGACGCAAGAGCTGGCTGCCCTTGACCGTGTTCACGCGCACTTGGGTGCGGTCGGGGTCGGGGAGACCGAGGAAGAAGCTGTAGTTGTCGCGCTCCGGCACCCGCAGCGGGGGCTGGAACTCCATACGGATAGCCGTACGACTGGGGTCGGCTTTGTCCTTACCCGGACATATCTCCACGCAGACGCCGCAACCGGTACAGTCCTCGGGAGCCACCTGTACGGTCCAGGAACGGCCGGTGTTCTCCTTGCCTTTGGCCTCGGCCGACTTGAAGGTAGGCGTGGCATCCTTGAGCAGAGCCCGATCGTAGACCTTGGTCCGGATGCTGGCGTGCGGGCAATGAAGCGAGCACTTGCCGCACTGGATGCACAGCGATGCATCCCAGACCGGTATCTCGAGGGCGATATTGCGCTTCTCCCAGCGCGTGGTGTCGGTCGGCCACACGCCGTCGTCCGGCAGGGCGGACACGGGTAGAAGATGTCCGAGACCGGCCATGATGGGCGCGGTGACCCTCTTCAGGAACTCAGGCGCCTCTTCAGGCACCAGCGGAGGCTTGTGCCACGTGCTGCTCACCATGCTCGGGTATGTGATCTCGCGCAGGTTGGCAAGGGCCTGGTCTACGGCGTTGTAGTTCTGCTGCACCACGGCCTCGCCGCTCTTGCCGTAGGTCTTCTTGATGGCTGCCTTGATGTGGCCGATAGACTCTTCCGGCGGGATGATGTTCGACAGGTAGAAGAAGCAGGTCTGCATGATGGTGTTGATGCGGCCGCCCATCCCGGTCTTCTTGGCCACTTCGTACGCGTTGATGGCGTACACCTTCAGGCCGAGGTCGATGATGCGGGCCTGGCTCTCGTAGGGCAGACGGTCCCACACCTCGTCCGCCGGGAAGGGGCAGTTGAGCAGATAGGTGGCTCCCGGACGAGCGTAGAGCAGCGTTTTGTAGCGCTCGAGGAACGACCACACGTGGCAGGCCACGAAGTCCGCCCTGTCCACCAAATAGGCGGACTGGATGGGCTCCGGACCGAAGCGCAGGTGACTGACGGTGAGAACGCCGGCCTTCTTGGAGTCGTAGACGAAGTAGCCCTGGACATGGCTCGGGGTTTCTTCGCCGATGATCTTGATAGAGTTCTTGTTGGCCCCTATGGTGCCGTCGGAGCCTAGGCCATAGAAGATAGCCCTGTACACGCCTTCTGGCTCGCTGTGGAAACTCTCGTCGGCGTCAAGACTGGTGTCGGTGAGGTCGTCCAAAATGCCCAGCGTGAAGTGGTTCTTGGGCCGGGCCTTCTTGAGTTCGTCCAGGGCACCCTTGACCATGCCCGGGGTGAACTCCCTACTGGAAAGGCCATAGCGGCCGCCGGTGACCTTTATGCCTTGTCGCCCGGACTCGGCCAGAGCCGTGACCACATCCACGTACAGAGGCTCGCCGGCCGCTCCGGGCTCCTTGGTGCGGTCCAGCACCGCGACCGCCTTCACCGTGGCGGGCAAGGCGGCGGAGAGATGCTCTGCCGAGAACGGGCGGTATAGACGCACCTTGAGGACGCCGACCTTCTCGCCCTGGGCCACCAACTTATTCACGGCCTCGTGAGCGGTCCCGCAACCCGAGCCCATGAGCACCACCACACGCTCCGCGTCGGGAGCGCCGACGTAGTCGAACAGGTGGTAGGCGCGACCGGTGAAACCCGCCAGGCGGTCCATGTACTCCTGGACGATGGCTGGGGTGGCCTGGTAGTAGCGGTTTACGCTCTCCCGGGCCTGAAAGTAGACATCCGGGTTCTGGCTGGTACCGCGCAGCGTCGGCCGATCCGGCGTCATGGCCCGGGCCTTGTGTGCGAGGACGTACTCCTCGTCGATCATCTGCCGCATCTGCTCTTCGGGGATGAGTTCTATCTTCTGCACCTCGTGCGAGGTGCGAAAACCGTCACAGAAGTGGATGAAGGGGATCCGCGACTTGAGGGTGGCGGCGGAACCGACGAGAGCCAGGTCATGCGACTCCTGTACGGAGGCGGAGGCGAGCAATGCAAAGCCGGTCTGCCGCACTGCCATGACGTCCTGGTGGTCGCCGAAGATCGACAGACCTTGGGCGGCAATGGAACGAGCCGTTACGTGCCAGCAGGTGGGAGTGAGCTCGCCGGCCACTTTGTACATGGTGGGGATCATGAGGAGCAGGCCCTGCGAGGCCGTGAACGTGCTGGAGAGCGATCCGGCCTGCAGCGCCCCGTGGACTGCGGCCGCCGCTCCAGCCTCGGACTGCATCTCCGCCACCATGGGCACGCTGCCCCAGAGGTTCTTCTTGCCGGCGGCCGACCAGGCGTCAGAGTGCTCGGCTATGGGCGAGGACGGCGTGATGGGATAGATAGCGATGACCTCGTTGACCTTGTGAGCAACGAGGGCGATCGCTTCGGTCCCGTCCATGACCGCTATGCCCGCGGCCGACCCCGGGGACGAACTCCCCGGTTCGGCCGCGCGGCGCGACGAACCTAGGACGGGGGGATAGCTCCGCCTTGGCATGTTCCTATAGTCTCCTGATCCGCTAGAGGCCGATTACCGGTTGACAGTGCCCTCCCAGGTGTCGACCCTCTTCTGCTTCTTGTCGGCCTCGGTGAACCAGCGGGAGGTGACCACCTTGGTCTCGGTGAAGAAGCGGATGCCGTCCTGACCGAACACGTGGCTCTCGCCGAAGAACGAGTCCTTGTGACCGGCGAAGGGGAAGAAGCTGACCGGCACCGGGATGCCCACGTTGATGCCCACCATGCCGGCGTGGGTGCGGCGGGCGAACTCGCGGCCGTAGTAGCCGCTCTCGGTGAAGATGCACGAGCCGTTCGCGAAGCGGCTGGCGTTCATGATGGTCATGCCCTCTTCGAAGTCCTCGACCCGCTTGATGGCCAGCACCGGGCCGAAGATCTCGTCGCGGCCGATGGCCATCTTCTCGTCAACATTGTCGAAGATGGTGGGGCCTACGAAGAAGCCCTTCTCATACCCGGGCACCACCAGGTTGCGGCCGTCAAGCACCAGGTCCGCGCCCTCTGCCACGCCCTTGTCGATCCAGCCCTTGATGAAGGCCTGATGCTCGGCGCTGACCACGGGGCCGAGCTCGGTCTTGGGGTCATACGAGCAGCCGACGACGCGCTGCTCGGCGAACTTCTTCATGTAGCCGATGAACTCATCGGCCACGATGTTCTCCACCACGCACACCGGCAGGGCCATGCAGCGCATACCGGCGCAGCCGAAGGTGGAGTTGATGATGCCGGCGGCGGCGCGCTCCAGGGAGGCGTCGGCCAGCACCAGGCCGTGGTTCTTGGCTTCGGTCTGAGCCTGGACGCGCTTGCCATGGGCAGCGGCCACGGAGTAGACGTGCAGACCGACGTCGGTGGAGCCGACGAAGCTGACGCCCCGGATGAGCGGGTGGGTGAGGAGCAGTTCGGCCTCTTTGCGGCTGCAGGTGACCACGTTGACGACGCCCTTGGGTAGACCGGCTTCGAGCAAGAGCTCCAGCAGGCGGACCGAGGAGGTCGGCACCATGCTGGCGGCCTTGAGCACGAAGGTGTTCCCGGTGACGATGCACAGCGGGATCATCCAGCCCCAGGGGATCATGGCCGGGAAGTTGAAGGGAGCGATACCGGCGAACACGCCCAGAGGCTCGCGGTAGCTCACCGAGTCGTGCCCGGCGGACACGTTCATGAGCGCTTCGCCCTTGATGAGCATGGGAGCGGCGACGCCCACTTCGCAGCCCTCGATGATCTTGACTATCTCGCCGCGGGCTTCGTCGAGGTTCTTGCCGACCTCACGAGAGCAGATGTAGGCGAGCTCTTCCATGTTGTCTTCGAGGAGCTGCTTCCACTTAAAGAGCACCTGGGTGCGCTTCTGGATAGGCAGCTGCGACCAAGTCTGGTAAGCCTTGTGAGCGGAGAGGATCGCGGCTTCCACTTCGGCCGCCGTGCAGCACGGCGCTTGGGCGAACACTTCTCCGGTGCTCGAGTCGGTCACGTCCATGTATTTTTCGGTAGTCGACTCGCACCACTGGTTGTCGACGCAATACTTCAGGGTCTCTGTTTCTACAGCCTTTGCCATCTCTACTCCCTCGTTGTGCCGAGATACGCTCCATATTCTATAGCTTCGCAAGAAGACATAGTCCGTTTGACGGAAGTTCTGTATAGGACGCTCGGACCTATGCTTCCGGGGAATACCGCGCGGAGAGGCAGCGGCCCATTTCTTGAATGCCCAGTCATCCGCCTCCTGGGTAGGCCGCCCCGGAGACCATCAGGGCGTCGCCCGCGAGCTGCCCCAAGAGGCCATCCTTGGCGTCGCGCAAACCTCACCCCCAAACCACGGGGCGCCTATACGAGCATCGCGCCGCCGTCGATCGGTAGGCACGTGCCTGTCATGTAGCTGGCGAGGTCCGAGCACAGATACATGACGGCTCCTGCGACCTCTTCCGCGGTCGCCACCCTGCCTATCGGGAGCAGCTTGGCCAGGCCGTCGAAGACCTCCTTTGGTGCAGCGCGGAGCATCGGCGTGTCGACTGGCGCTGGGCAGACGGCGTTGATACGGACCCCTGTCCTGATGTACTCGAAAGCCGCCGCCTTGGTCAGACCCACCACCCCGTGCTTGCACGTGGTGTAGAGCGGATAACCGGGCTCGCACAGCAATCCTGCCAACGAGGCCGTGTTCACGATCACGCCCGCACCTTGCTTGAGCATGGTCGGCAGTTCGTGCTTCATGCACAGAAAGACGCTCTTGAGGTTCACATCCATGATGCGATACCAGAGCGCCTCGCTCGTCTCGGTGAGGGGCGTCGACATGTCCTGGGGGTGGATACCCGCATTGTTGCAGGCGTAGTCTAGGCGCCCGAACGAATCGAGCGTTGCCTCGACCATGGCCTTGACGTCGGCCTCCTTAGAAACGTCGCAGGAAACGAACAGTGCCCTGCCGGCCCCGATGAGGTCGACGGTCTCGGCTCCTGCCTTCGCGTCGACGTCGGCCACGACCACGTTCGCCCCTGCCTGGGCGTATGCCATAGCCACCGCCCGCCCGATTCCCATACCCGCACCGGTGACGATCGCTGCTTTTCCTGCCATTGTTTCAGCCATAACCCGTCTCCTTGCCTGGGTCGCAGTCGCTAGCTCTTGGTCGGAAGGCCTGACATGACCCGATACTCGTTCGCCGTGGCCACGCGCCGACCGAGGATCTCAGCGACAGTCTTCATGTCTTTGAACGCGGTCACGGTGTCATTCAGCATGTCGTCCTTGTGCGGCCACTTCCAGTATGTATCCTCGACGCCTACACGAATAGAAAGACCCATGACCATGGCCATGGTGGTGAGGTAGTAGGAGGGCCGGCCGGCCGTGGCGAGCGAGATTAGACCCTTGGGGTCGATCTCGCGGATGCGCCTCACTGTCCGCAGCAGGTAGTCTGCGGCGTCGAATTCGCTGAACAGACTGCCACCAGGGTACGCCCAACAGGGCAACAGACCCCAGTGGAGGGGTGGCTCGAGGATGCCGGTCTCGAGGAGGTATACCCTGACCTGGTCGATGGCCTCGTCCTCGTGCAGACCGAGGGCGGGCTTGACGCCCTTCTCCATCAGGTAGGCGGCCTCTGCCTGGAGGAGTCGGGGAGGAGTGATCGTACCCGGGTTCAGAGGCATGGAGTCCATCAAGCCTTCGGCGAGTATCGCGTCGATCAGGAGCTTCTCGGTCTCGAAGTTCACATCGACCAGCACGCAGCCGTCCACGTAGACGCTGTTGCCGTACTTCTCCCTGATGGGCCTGATGATGCTGCGGAGCATCTCCAGATGCTCCTTCTTGTCGTTGACGAAGTTCCCCTTGTCGGTGCGAGCGTGGATGTGCACGCACGTGGCTCCCGCTTCTATGCAGTCCAGAGCCGACTGCCTCACCTCGTCGGGTGTGTACGGCTGGTTCGGGTTCTTGGCCCTCTTGATCGGTTGCCCGGTCACGTGGCAAGTGATGCCGACTACGTCTGGGATCTTCCATTTGGGCTGATAGTCGAGGTCGGCGCCGTCGGGGCCGAAAACCGCCCCGTCGGGAACGGGGGCCGGGAATCGTGGCGGCAGGTTCTCGTATTTGTCGTCCATAGTAGAAGCCTCCTCATGTCGCCTTCTGCAAATGTCCCGCTCGTCCCGTTCAGGCTCGCAGACTGAATCGCTTCGCGGCCTTCGCGCAGCCTTTCGTTCTTCTCTTGACAGGATAATCACACGGAGTTACGTTAGTCAACAGCATTCACGTAATGCACGTTTACCGGAACTAGCACCATGGCACGATCTGCTGGTACGTCAACAACCAGGCCGTCTTCCATCAGGCATATCGAGCGAGGAGGTGGGGCACCGAGTACCACGTGAGGGCAGGACGAGCGTAGCTACCAATGATTCGGAGGACTACAATGCGCAGACTTCCCGGTACAAGATTCTTACTTTCGTTCGCCACCCTTCTCGCCCTGCTACTGATCGTCGCGGTTGGTCTCGCGGCGTGTGGAGGCGCGGACGAGACGACTGCCACCAGCGAAGCCACTGGGACCGCCACCGATGCGCCGTACAGGATCGGCATCCTTACGAACACGTCTGGCGACCTAGGGTTCCTCGGCAAGTACGTAGTCGATTCCATGAATCTGGAGGTCGACAAGATCAACGCTGATGGCGGGATCAACGGCCATCCCATCGAACTGGTTGTGGAAGACGATGGCTATGATCCGACGAAAGGCGCGGCCGGTTTCACCAAGCTGGCCGAAGACCCGACCATTCTGGCCATAACGGGCACAATGGCGACCATCCTTATGCCCTCTTTGACAGCACTCGCGGAGCAGAACGAGATTCCCTATGTCTCCTGTTCCCCGAGATCCCTGAACTCCGGGCACAGAACTTGGCATGGACCTTCTACGGCGCGGCCGACGAGTTCCTGAACGCCGCGGCGATTCTCGACATCGTCAAGGCCCAGGGCTTCGAGAGCGCCGTCGTGATCTCGCACAACGAACCCAACGCACTGTCGGTCGCCAAGGAGTTCGTCACAGAGGCTACGGCCGCGGGTCTGAAGGCCGTGCTGCTGCCGGACGCGATCGACATCGGCACTGTTGACGTCACTCCGCAGGCTAACAAGCTGAAGGCCCTTTGCGACGAGCAGGGTGCGGACTGCGTTGTCAGCGTTGTGTGGCCAAACGTTACGGGAACCCTCGTCAAGACCATGACCGGCATCGGCCTCAACCTGCCGGTGGTGTCCTATAGCCTCAACGCCGACGTCTCCACTCTCGCTATGGGTGGCCCAGAACTGAACGGAGTCATGCTGCCCGGTCCCAAGGTCATGGCGGCGTCCTGGCTCCCTGATACCGACCCCCAGAAGGCAGTCGTGGTCGACTTCATCGACCGCTACATGGCCAAGTACAATGTTGCGCCCGGTCAGGTAGATGCCGGCGCGGCAGACTGCATCCGCTGGATTGCGGCTGCACTCAAGACATCGGGCGACGACCGGGCCAAACTGCGCGACGCGCTCGGTTCGGTGGAGAATATTGTGGGTCCCTTCGCTATCCGTACAATGGGCAAAGAAGGAGACCGGACCGGAATCCAGGCGGGCTTGTTCGTCCCGATGGTGATCCAAGACATGCAGTTCACCGAGTTGAAGTAGCAGTAGCAGTGATCCACCTGGGCATTCGTCCACTCGAGCACTGACTATCGAGAACGAAAGAGGCCGTACATGACCCTCACCACGTTTTTCCAGAACTTGATCGCGGGAATCGTGGTGGGGTCAGTGTACGGCCTTATCGCCCTCGGCTACGTGACCATCTACCGCTGTTCCGCGGTGGTCAACTTCGCGCAAGGCGCGTTTGCCATGTTGGGCGCGCTCATCGCCATCGAGCTCGTGCGTGATCAGCACCTACCCTACCTGCTAGCCGCGGTCATAGCCATCGGCGCCACATCCATCATCGGGCTGCTCGTCTTCGTAATAGTGGTGGACCGAGTCCGTGCTGAGTTGGTGGTGTCACAGCTCATGGCAACCCTGGGAGTCGCCATGCTTGCCCAGGGCGTGATGCTCGTGATGGGCGGAGGCTATCCGCGAACGCTCCCCTCGTTCACATCCGACAAACCCTGGAGCCTCGGGACGGTGACTTTACCGCAACAGGGCGTCTGGGTAGTCCTCATCGCGGTTGTGATCGTCGCGGTCCTATACTTCGTCAACAACCGCACCAGGTTTGGGAAGAAGATGACCGCCACGGCCACGGACCCCACGGCTGCCAGCCTGGTGGGCATCTCGCGTCGAGCTATGATCAGTTGGGCGTTTATGATCTCGGCGGCCATCGGTGCCGCCGGCGGGCTGGCCTTGGCCGCCATGACTCCTATGAACTTCGCGTCGGGGAGCGCTTTCGGCTTCAAGGGCTTCATAGCGGCCGTACTTGGAGGTTGGGGCAAGAGCTCCGGCGCGCTCGTCGGAGGCGTCTTGCTCGGTGTCTTTGAAACGTTTGGCGCGGCCTTCTTGCCATCCGGATACAAAGACGCGGTAGCCTTCTGCCTCCTGCTCCTCGTGATGTACTTCCGTCCCTCAGGGTTGCTCGGCTCGTCTCTCGTAGAGCCTATCCGATGAGCCTTCTGCGGAAGCTAAGGGGCCGGGGGGCACGTAGCCGACTGGTCTTTATCATCGTCATCGCGCTCTGGCCGCTCCTCTTCGGCGGTGGCTTCTCACTCTCGGTCATGACCACAGCGGCCCTCTATGCGATGATCGCCATGGGCCTCGGTCTGCTGCTCGGTCAGTCCGGACAGATATCCCTTGGGCAGGCCGCATTTGCGGGGATCGGAGCCTTCACCGCGGGGGTACTCACCAAGAGCTTCGATCAAGCTCCATGGGTAGGGGTGATTGCTGGGACCATTGCGGCGACCGTAGTCGCCTTGATTATCAGCCGGCCCATCCTCAAGCTCAAAGGCTATTTCCTGGCCCTGGCCACACTGGGGCTGGGTGAGATCTTCGTGGCTGTCGTGAGGCAGCACAAGTACTTCTTCGATGGCACGGTGGGGATCGTGTCACTACCTCACTTCAGCATCGGGCCTATCTCTTTCGCATCACGCGAGGCCCAGTACTACCTGGTGTGGTTCATGGTCTTCGCGCTTCTGCTCCTCACCGAGCGCGCGCTTCGCTCTCGCGTGGGTAGGGCGCTGCGGGCGCTGTCGAGCAGCGAGACGGCCGCATCCACTCTGGGAGTGCGGGCGCCGGGCTGGAAGCTACGGGCGTTCGTGATCAGCGCGGCCATGGCCGGGCTCGCCGGGGGTTTCTTTGCCTACGCCATGGGCGCGGTCGTCTACAGCAGCTTCACCGGTCAACTCTCGCTAGTCGTCATGATCATGGTCATAATCGGTGGAGTGTCGAGCATGGCCGGGGCTGCCATCGGAGCCATTATCATTTCGTGGCTGCAGTACGCCTTCACGAGTTTCGCGACCTACCAGACAGCGCTCTACGCCCTCGTGCTGCTTCTTTTGCTGCTCTTTCTGCCCGGCGGACTGACCAAGGGATTCGAGTCACACTACGTCGAGACCGCGCGAGCGTATGTCAGAAGGCGACTTGAGCCATTGCTTCGAAGAATCCCGGGTTTCGGAGCGGCTCCCGCGGTGGTGACGTCGTCTACCACCGCTGCCGGGGTGACCTTGCAGGCTGGGCCGTCCGTCACCAAGACCGAAATCGAGGCGGCGGTTCTACGTTGGAAGGAAAGATCCGCCGACTCCTCGCCTGCAGTGGCCGGGCCCGACGCGGAGGAGTTCCTGCGCTTGGACTCTGCGACCGTCCACTTCGGGGGGGTGGCCGCAGTAAGCGGAGTGACTCTCTCGGTCGCGCGAGGCAGCATTACCGCTCTCCTTGGCCCCAACGGTGCCGGAAAAACCACGGTGTTCAACGCGGTTAGCGCGCTACAGAAGCTGACGTCGGGTCAGATCTTCTACAAGGGCAAGAGGATCGACCGTCTACCCGCGTCGGAGGTCGCTCGTCTCGGCCTGGCCCGCACCTTCCAGAACCTGCGCCTCTTTCCCAACATGAACGTGCTCGAGAACGTGATGGTCGGCCGGCATCGCCATGAGAAAGCAGGGTTCATGACTGCGGCCTTGGGGCTGCAGAAGAAGGAGGAGGCGGAGTCAAGGAAGCGGAGTCTGGAAGCGTTGGCGGTGGTGGGCATCGAGCACTTGGCCGATTGGCCGGTGACCTCCCTGCCCTATGGCCAACAGCGGCTTGTCGAGATCGCCCGGGCTCTTGCCACCGATCCCCAGCTCCTTCTTCTAGACGAGCCTGCAGCCGGCATGAACGCCACCGAGAAGGTCCAATTGGTCGATAGAATAGCTGCCATCCGCGACGCCGGAGTCACTGTGCTCCTCGTCGAGCATGACCTCAGCATGGTGATGGGCATCTCGGACACCGTCAACGTTCTCAACTTCGGGCGTCTCATAGCCAGCGGTCCTCCGGCTGCGGTGCAGCAGGACCCGGCGGTCATCGAGGCCTACCTGGGTATGAAACACGGCGACCAGTACGGAACGCTGGACGCGCAGGCCGTCGAGTTCGCCGAAGTGACCAAGGGGCGGGCCAAGGAAGATGGCGCCCCGGTGCTCGAAGTCAAGGGAATCCACACCAGCTACGGCTCGATCAGCGCCATTCGCGATATCAGCCTGACCGTCTATGCCGGCGAGATCGTCGCAGTGCTCGGCTCCAACGGGGCCGGAAAGACGACCATGCTTCGCACCGTTTCGGGCCTGCTACGGCCTCGGGCGGGCACGGTGGTCTATGAGGGCGCGGACATCACCCGCACACGCGCTCAGGAGATAGCCTCGAGAGGAGTCGGCCACGTGCCCGAAGGCCGCCATGTCTTCCCGACCCTCAGTGTGGTCGACAACCTCAAGCTCGGCACATGCTGCCGCCCCAACCGCGACAAGGCCGCGCAGCGGGACGACCTGGATGAGATCTTCGAACTCTTCCCCCGGCTAGCAGCCCGGCGCACCCAGTTGGCCGGCACTCTCTCGGGCGGCGAACAGCAGATGCTGGCTATCGGCCGCGGCCTCATGGGCCGGCCGAAGCTGCTCTTGCTTGACGAACCCTCCATGGGGCTCGCGCCTATGCTCGTGGAGGTGATCTTCGAGTCGCTCGTCAAGTTGAACGCCTCTGGACTGACCTTGCTCGTGGTCGAGCAGAACGCCAAGTTGCTACTGTCGATCGCTCATCACGCGTTCGTGTTACAGACTGGGCAGGTCGCGCTTTCTGGCAGCGCCGCGAGCCTGGCTTGCGACGACAGAGTCAAGGCTCTCTATCTCGGTCAGACAGCAGCGGAGTGCGCCGAGTAGCACGACTCGGGTCGGGAGACACACCATCAACAAGCTCATAATCACAGCCGCACTCACCGGCAGCCTGACCACGAGGGCGCACAACTCAAACCTTCCTCACACCCCAAACGAGATCGCGCGCGCCGCGGTCGAAGCCTGGAAGGCGGGCGCGTCGGTCGTCCATCTGCACGTGCGCGACCCAGAGACCGGAGCCCCCGTCCACGACGTTCGTCTCTTCGCCGAGACCATCCGTCTCATCCGCGCCGAGTGCGATCTCATCATCAACGTGACGACAGGCGCCGGGCCCAAAGTGCCCATCGAGGAGCGTATCGCAGTCGTCCCCGGGTTGGCGGATGACCCGGCAACCAAACCCGAGATGGCCTCCCTCAACTGCGGCTCGGTGAATTTCGGTCTGCTCGATCACAAGAAGAGGGAGTTCGTCTTGAGTGACGTGCAGATGAACCCCTGGACCGCCATGCTCGACTACGCCGACACCATGAAGAAGCATGGTGTGGTGCCCGAGCTGGAGGTGTACGAGGCCGGCATGATCAACAACTCGCTCGTGCTCCAGTCGCTAGAAGCCCTCGATCCGCCACTTCACTTCCAGTTTGTCCTCGGGGTGTTGGGCGGCATGCAGGCGACGATTGACAACCTGGTATTCCTCAAGAACGCGCTACCCCGGGATGCCACTTGGTCTGTGTGCGCGGTCGGTCTTCCCATCTACTCCCTCGCCCCGGTTGCGATCGGGTTGGGGGGCAATGTCCGCGTGGGGTTCGAGGACTGCGTGCGCATCTCACGTGCTGAGCTTGCTAAGAGCAACGCCCAGATGGTCGCCAAAATCGCCCGCATGGCGGGGGATATCGGGAGGGAAGTGGCGAACCCGGCGGAGGCGAGGGACATTCTCAGCCTCTCTCGCACCCAGATGGCCTAGCGAGATAGTTGCTGGCCAGCCCGCGTCACTCGCCGATGCCCGCGGCCGGCTCCGGCGCGACCGCGCGAAACGTGCTGAGTAGACGATCGAGATTGCGAACGAGCGCCGCCTCGACTTCGGGCCCCGCCTGCGAAAGCAGTGCCATGTCGGTGGTGAAGTTGAACATGACGAGCGCCCAGGCCACATCTGTGGTCTCGACGTCGGAGCGGATGGTTCCCTGACGCTTGCCTTCTTCGACGGTCGCGGCGATTCTCTCCAAGGAAGGCCAGTTCAGCGGATTCATACTGCGGGCAAATCCCGGGTCCTTGAGCGAAGCGAGGGCCTGGAATATGGGGCGCGCCATCGTGTTCAGATTCTGGCGCTGCCAAGGCGCAAGGTTGCGTCCGAGCTCTCCCAACCGCTCGAGTGCATCAGGCGCATCTGCAGTTTCCACCCAACTCATGGCGCGCTCTGCCGCCACCTCGACCACGGCGGCGAGTATCGCATCGCGGCTGCCAAAATGCCGGTAAAGACCCCCGGGCGTGATACCGACCGCCTCGGCTATGCGCGCCATCGTCATGCCGTCGACCCCGTGCTCGCCGAGAATCACCAGGGCGGCGTCGACAATCTCCTCGCGGCGCTCCGCCTGGCTCTTTCTGGTGTACTGCTTCACGTAGTTCGGCATAGTCTGTTATCCCTCCCAGTGGCAACAGGATACACCAACGAACAGGGTAGCAGCGAACGGAGTTTACGTAAATACTGTTTACACTCTCGCTATCGCTTAGGCGGGAGTCTGCCGAGACCGCTGGAACCCCCCGTGGCTACTGCAGGTTGCGAAGGATAGCGCCCTCGGCGATGTCCTACCCTCGGCGCCGCAGCAGCGCTTCTACCTCTCGGGACGCTGATAGCCCATTATGGCCTTGACCTCCAAGAAGTCCTCCAGCCCGAAACGCCCCCACTCCCTTCCGTTGCCCGACTGCTTGTAGCCGCCAAAGGGGGCGGTGAGGTCGGTGCTGGCGCCATTGAGATGCACCATGCCCGTGCGCAGGGCGCGCGCTACGCGGCGCGCCCGCTCCAGGTCGCCTGAGCTCACGTAGCCGGAGAGGCCGAAGTCGCTGTCGTTGGCCAGAGCCACGGCCTCAGCCTCGTCGGCGAAGGGCATCATCACCAGCACGGGTCCGAAGATCTCCTCGCGGGCGATGCGCATGGTGTTCTTGACGTCCGCGAAAACGGTAGGCTTGACGTAGTAGCCGCGGTCTAGCCCCGAGGGCCGCTCCGGGCCCCCAGCCACCAGACGTGCGCCCTCCTTCAGCCCCGACTCTATGTAGCCCAGCACGGTCTCGTACTGCTGCTTACCGGCCACGGGGCCCAGGAAGGTCTCGGCTGTCGTTCGGGTCGCCCACCTTGAGACCGGCGGCCACCCGCGCCGCGATCTCCTACCGCTTCTTCGTACACCGAGCGCTGCACCAACATGCGCGTGGGAGCGTTGCAGCTCTGTCCGGAGTTGCGCATGCAGCCCTTGACCCCGCCGCCGATCACCTTCTCCAGGTCGACGTCCTCGAAAACGATGTAGGCCGACTTGCCCCCCAACTCCTGCGATACCCGCTTGATGGTCCCGGCCGCCGCCCGGGCCACGGAGGCGCCCACCTCGGTGGAGCCGGTGATTGAGACCATGTCCACCAAAGGATGACTCGCCAAAGCGCCGCCCAGGGTGGAGCCGGGGCCGTTCACCAGGTTGAACACGCCCGCGGGCACGCCCGCCTCTTCCGCGACCTCGGCTACCAGCAGAGAGGAGAGGGGGCAGTACTGGCTGGGCTTGAGCACCATGGTGCAGCCGGCCGCCAGAGCGGGCGCCACCTTGACCAGCACCTGGTTCATGGGCCAGTTCCAGGGCGAGATGAGCCCGCAGACCCCCACCGGCTCGCGCACGATGCGCGTAGTGCCCTGGTGGCCCCACTCGAGCTCGAAGGGATACTCCTTGAGCACCTCGATGGCCGTCTCCAAGTGGCGCTGCCCGATGTGGGCCTGCACCGGCTCGCAGAAGCTCTTGGGGATGCCCACCTCCGTGGTCATGGCCGCGGAGATCTCGGGCAGGCGGCGCTTGTAGGCCGCCAAGAGGCCTTCGAGCAACGTCACGCGTTCCTCGCCGCGTGGTCTGGCTGTAGGCGGGAAAGGCCCGGTGCGCGGCCTTGCACGGCCGCGTCGATGTCGGCTTCGGAGCCGGCGGCCACCTGCGCCACCTCTTGCTCGGTGGCAGGGTCGACCACCTTGATCCAGCGGTCCGGCACGGCCGGGTCCACCCACTTGCCGTCGATGTACATCTTGGTCGTATGGCTCACTGGCGCCTAGCCGCACGCTGCCTATCAGGGCGTCGACCGGTCCGCACTCCGATGCTGCGACTGTGGCCACGCCCGGACAGGTGAGCACGCCGCCCCAGGTGTTCACCCCGGCCTTCAGGGCAGGGTCTTCGCTGACGGCCCGCACCACGCCCTTGCCGGCTATGTCGAGCACGTAGGGGAAGGTGACGTTGGTCAGGGCCCGCGTGGAAGTCTGCGGGAATGCTCCTGGCATGTTGGCGACCGCGTAGTGGAGGATGCCTTCTTCGACGTAGACCGGGTCCTTGTGGGTCGTCGCGTGGGTGGTCTCGAAGCACCCCCCTTGGTCGACGGCTACGTCCACCACCACGGAGCGCGGCTTCATGAGCCTCAGCATCTCCCGCGTGACCAGTTTGGGCGCTATGGTGCCCGGGACCAGCACCGCGCCCACCACCAGGTCCGCCGTGGACAAACAACGCTCGAGGGCGATGTGGTCGGAGTGCACCGTCACGCAGTTGCGGGGGAGCACATCGTCCAGGTACTTGAGGCGCTCCGCGTGGATATCCAGGATCGTGACCCGAGCGCCGAGCCCCGCCGCCATCTTGGCCGCGTTCAGGCCCACTACTCCGCCGCCCACTATCAGCACTTCGGCCGGCGGCACTCCGGGCACGCCACCTATGAGCAGTCCGGGGCCGCCCTGGGGGTAGGCGAGAAAGTGAGAGCCCACCACCACAGCCGCGCGGCCGGCCACCTCGCTCATGGGCACCAGCAGAGGCAGAGAACCGTCGCTGAGCTGGACGGTCTCGTAGGCTATGGCCAGTACTCCGCTCTGAGCAGAGCCTGGGTGAGCTGTGGCACAGGAGCCAGGTGCAGGTAGGTGAAGAGGATCAGGTCGTCGCGAAAGTACGCGTATTCCTGCGGCAGAGGTTCTTTGACCTTGACTACCATCTGCGAGCGAGCCCACACCTCAGAGCCGTCTGCGACCAGCTTGGCGCCACAAGCGGCGTACTCCTGGTCGCCAAAACCGCTGCCGGCGCCGGCCGATTCCTCTACCAGGCACTCATGCCCGGCGCGCACCAGAGCGCGGACTCCCGCGGGTGTCAGCGCTACGCGGTTCTCACTCTCTTTGATCTCTTTGGGACATCCTATGATCATGTCTTGCTCTCTTTGCTCGTCAGCGCTTAACGCACGCCTATGCCGTAGCTCTCCTTGACGATGCGGAGGTAGGGGAACATCTCAGCGGAGCGTACACCGGGGACGACCCGGATGTGGTCGTTCACCAGCGAGAGCAGATGCTCGTCGCTCTCGCACAGTAGCTCCACCAAGATGTCAAAAGACCCCGCGCACAGGACCACGTAGTCCACCTGATCGATCAAGGCAAGCCTCGCGGCGACCTCCCGGAGATCACCCTCGGCCTTGATACCTATCATCGCCATGCGCGCGAGACCAAGGGCGAGAGGGTCGACTATGGCCACGATCTGCATGACTTGCGCGTCCACCATCCTGCGCACTCGCTGCCGTACGGCCGCCTCCGATAGGCCGGTGTCCTGCGCTATAGCCGCGTAGGACCGGCGGCCGTTCTTCTGCAACTGCTCGATGATCTGCTTGGATAGGTCATCGATCAGTTCAGAGGGGCCGTTGCGTTCACCGCGCCGTGCCATGTCCTAGCCTCCTTGTGGATGAAACATCCGGGGTCACTTCTCCTCTAGAGTCTGCTCGACTTCGAGCATACTGCCCCTGGCCAACTCCTCGGATATGAGAGTCAATCCGCACACCGGACAGCGGAGGATATCTACAGGAAACGTGTGCCCCTGGTAGGTCAGGTCGACCTTGCCGGGCTCCAAGGGCACCTGGTGCCTGGCACACAGAACTACCTCACCGCCCGGGGAAGGGCCTGCTGGAGTAGTGGGATCCGGGTAGCTCACGGCGTCACGTCCTTGACTATCTGCATGCGGTGCGAATACGCCTTGAACACCTCGTACTCGTCTCCGTCTTTGGCGTACTCCACCCAGTAGGTGACTATGTGCGGGCACAGATGGGCTATGAACCGCCCCCTGGCCGGCACCTCGACCTTGTTGCCGGTCGTCTCCGCCCGATGGATGACCGCCTTCACGTCGTCGAGCAATATGAAGTCACGCTCCATCTTGGCTGCCACCTCTGGAGCCATCCGCACCTTGAGTGCTGTGTGATCTTCTGGTCCAGGCATGGCCTCCCCCCAAAGCTCGGTGAGCAAGCGGCCGGCCGACTCACGCCGGTTGGCCCTGCGTTCTGACAGCGTCGGCCCCCGCCGGACGGCGGCCCCGGCCGCGTAGCCGTCGAAGATCAAGTCGAGTAGATGGTAGGAGGCTTTGCCCTTCTCTGCAAAGAAGTCGCGGCAATTGGTGCAGTAGGTAAGGTAGTCGGCAGCGCTCTCCTCGATGCGCGACCGGGTGATCTTGTCGGTGACCTCTCGGTCAGACTGGTAGACAAGACCGCCGTATCCGCAGCACTTGGTGAGCTGCCGGCTGTACGGCAGCTCCTCGATGCTGGTAGCCGAGCCGCTCCGCTATCCGGCGCACGCTGTCCTGGATATCAGGAGCCATGCGAGCCGTGCAGGAGTCGTGCAGAGCCAACGTCTCACCATGCCCCTGAGGAGCGCCGGCGGGCAGGCCCTCGGCGTCCAGCACCTCCCAGAGCGAGACCTGGGGCACCCCGGCCAGCTTCTCCTTGAAGAGGAGCGAGCAGGTAGGACAGGCGAGGATGACTCGCGGCCGGCCCATCTTCTCCCAGTCGCGGGTGAAGGCGTCAAGTACCTCTCCGAACAGGTCCTGGCGTCCGGCCCAGGCCGCGGGAGCGCCGCAACACCCTAACATCAGCCCGACACCCCCCTCGAGCCGGCTCATGAGATGCGCGTAGGTCCGCTCCATGTGTCCAGGGGCCGACGCGGTCAACTGGCAGCCGGGGAAGAACACGTGGGCGCTCGAGTCGTGCCCCGGAGGTTGCGCACCAGCGCGGCCGGACCGGTGTTGCTGGACTCCATGTCGCGCACGGCGAACTCGTGTATCGCCGGGGGCATGTAGCCCTTATCCCACATGACCTGCCTTGCCGGACCGTTGACGGCAGCCATGTTGAGGTCGGTGGGACACACCGTCCCACAGAGTCCGCACAAGCTACAGGCGTTTATGAACTTGGTGTGCGTACGGTAGCTCTTGCCGGGCAGGCTACTGATGTTCTTGACCACCCGGCGGATGCCCTTGCCCGGATATTCTTTGAAGTGCTCCAGGTAGACACAGGCCTTGACGCACTCCATACACTCGCAGAGCAGGCAGCGCTTCGCCTCGGCCACCGCCTCCTCGCGGCTGTATCCCGGACCTGGTCCCGAGGGTGACAGCGCGGCACTCGGTTCCACTCCGGTGAGGCTCGTGAACAGCCGGGTGGCGAACGGTCCCTCGTTGTCCCGCTGCGCAACCAGCGACTCCCCCTTGAGAAAGCGGTCGATGGAGATGGCCGCGCGAAGCCCGTCGGACATGGACCCCACCGGAGAATAGGCTCCACCTCCTCTCAGGCCGCCGCCGGCGAAGACTGCCCGCTCGGCGGTCGCGAAGGTCACCGGATCGACGCCGCCGGCCAAGGCCTCAAGAGCCTGTGGGCCCACACCCAAGTACACAGCGTCGAACTGTTCCAACAACCCAGCCAGCGTGATGTCACGGCCCAGGTGGGTGCTCAAGTGGATCTCTACTCCGTGGGCAGCCAGCCTCCCAAGTTCAGCGGCAACGACTTCCGGCGCAAGCAGAGGGGGAGGGACCTCAAGCAACCTTCCGCCCAGCCGGTCCGAAGCCTCGAAAAGGGCGACCTGGTGACGTCTCTTCGCCGACTCGAGCGCCGCGGTCAGGCCGCTCAACCCGCCCCCGACGACCGCCACCCGGCCCGCCGTCGAGGACGGCCCCCGAGCGACTTCTGAAGCGAAGCCCGCATAGTCGGCGCAGCTCCTCTCCAGAAGCCCCAGTTCTATCGACTCTCCTGCCTCCCGCCGTTTGCAGACCGCCCGGCAGGGCTGGTCACACACGCGGCTGAGGATCCCGGGGAACGGCACCCTCTTCGCGTAGATAGCGGCGGCCGCTCTGAAGTCGCCGAGGGCGATGGCTTTGGCCATCGCCCTCGCGTCCACGTGCAGGGGACAGGCAGCTTCGCACCAAGGCGCGCAGTCCTGGATGCAGAGCTCTTCAAGCCGCTGGATCTTCCTAGGGTCTACCAAGGGGCTCCTTTGTCCGCGCCGCTACTTGCCCTTGAGGGCCGCGAGCACCTTCTCGGGCCGCGCCGGCAGGTGGGTGACTCTGCGCCCCGCAGGCGTGGTAGATGGCGTTGACTATCGCGGCGTGCGGCGCATAGCAGGGGTAGCTCGCCACAGCCACCGGCTCCGAAGGGACCGGTGGCGCGGGGCGTCTCCAGGAAGTTGAGCTCCAGAGCATCCGGAGCATCCTTGATGTAGGGGATTCCGCCGGCTATCAGGTTGGTGTGCTTGTCGAGGTCGTCGAAGTCCTCGGACAAGGCCAGACCCACACCCTGCACCAGGCCGCCGTACATCTGGCCCTCCACTGCCTGCCGGTTGGCGATCACGCCGATGTCCGAGTCCAGCCGCATCTTGAGCACCTGGGTCTTGCCGGTGGCGACGTCCACCTCTACCTCGGCCATGAAGATGCCGTACTGCATGGTCGGCACCGGACCGTGCGGCTTGAACTGGAAGGTCTTCTCGTCCGGGGTGCCGCACAGCGGGGCGGCGGAGAAGTGGCCGTGGTACCTGGTCTCGAGGCCCTCATTCACCATCTCGGCGTGCGTGCGGTAGGTACCGTCTGGCTTGGTCATGGCCTTGATCAACTGGTTGCACGAATCGACTATGGCGTTGCCCACCATGTACTGGGAGCGGCTGCCCGCGGCGGCCCCGCTGTCGGGACAGCGCGCGGTGTCGTTCATGTACAGGTGTATCTGGTCGGGCGCCAGCCCCAACGGGCGCAGCGCCTCGTGAGCCGTGGCCAGCGTGCCTATGTCGGCGCCCTGGCCCGGGTCCTCCCAGGTGTTGTAGATGGTCACCGAGCCGTCGGGGTTGAGCTCTATGTCCGAGTCGGCCAGGTCGGCGGCGTCGTTGCCGACGTTGTAGATGCCCACGGCCAGACCCACGCCCCGCTTCTTCTCCGGCGTGCTCTCCTTCTTGCAGCGAGCCACCGCCTCGTCGTAGCCGGGCTTGATCATCTGCAGCAGCTTGGGCAGCGGGTACACGTCCTGCACCTCACCGGTGCCCAGGGTGTCCCCGTCGCGTAGGACGTTGCGGTTCATGAGCTCCCAGGTGTCCAGGCCCATCTTCTCCGCCAACTCGTCGATTATCAGGTTGGTGGAGAAGGCCCCCTGCGGACCTCCGTAGGCGCGGAAGGCCGAGACCCAGGTGTGGTTGGTGAAGGCGGTGCGCCCGTGGCCGCGCAGGGCGGGTATGAAGTAGCCGCCGCCGCTGTAGCGGCAGGCCTTGGTCAGCAGTTCGTCCGCGAACTCCGAGTAGGCGCCGTGGTCCATGATCAGGTCGAAGTCCATGGCCACCAGCTTGCCGTCCTTGTCGGCGCCGACCTTCATGTGCGAGAAGCAGGGGGCACGCTTGCCCGTGTAGACCATGTGCTGCTGATAGCTGTACTCCAGGTAGCAGGGGTGGCCGCTGGCCATGGTGGCGACGGCGCAGAGCGCCTCCAGCGTCGGGCCGATCTTGTAGCCGAAGTTGCCACCCTGCGGGTTCTGGATGAGCCGCAGCTTGTCCTCGGCCAGGCCCAGACCCTCGCAGATCTGCAGGTGCGCCATGTAGAGCGCGATGCTCTTGGAGTGCACCGTGACCACCCCGTCCTGAGTCGACATAGGCGAAGCCCACGTCGGGCTCGATGGTCATGTGCGGCTGCCGCTGGGTGTAGTAGTCGCCCTCGACCACGTAGGCGCGCGCTCTTCATCAGCTCGTCCACCTTCTCGTGGTCGCCCTTCTTGAGGTCGACTTCAAAGAACACGTTGGGCGTGCCGGGGTGGATCTCTATGGCGTCGTCGGTGGCGGCATCGAGGCAGTTCATGTAGGCCGGCAGCTTCTCCAGCTCGACCTTCACCTTGGCGGCCGCGGCCTCGGCCTGCTGCTTGGTGTCGGCGAGCACCATGGCCACCACGTCACCGTACTGAAAGATCTTGGTGTCGTTCAGGATGGGCCGCTCGAAGCCGTCGCACTTGCTCCAGGGGTAGGTGAGCAGACCCGAGATGCGGTTGGTGCCGGTGACGTCCTTGTGAGTGACCACCTTCTGCACGCCGGGCATCTTCTCCGCTTCGCTGGTGTCGACAGAGACGATGTTGGCGTGCGAGACCTTGGGCTGCACCAGGGCGATGTGCAGAGCGTCCTTGGGCAACTTGATGCCCAGGTCGGCCCCGTAGTCACAGGTGCCGGTCACCTTGGACAAGGCCGACGGACGCGGGTAGTAGGTGTTCCAGATGCGGCCGTCTTTGTCCGGCTTGGAGTTGGCGCTCAGCTGCTCCAGCGTGGCTTCGCCGCGCAGGACCTTGGCCGCCTCCATGACCGCGTCCACCAGGGGCTTGTACCCCGTGCACCGGCAGAGGTTGTGGTGCTTCTGAAACCAGTCACGCACCTCTTCGCGGGTGGGCTTGGGGTTCTCGTCCAGCAGACCCTTGGCCGAGACTATGAAGCCCGGCGAGCAGAAGCCGCACTGCACGCCCCCGTAGTTCATCCACGCCACCTGCAGCGCATGGAGCTTGGTGGGCGTACCGATGCCCTCGATGGTGACTATGCGGGCATTCTCGGGGACCTTGGCCATCTTGGTGATGCACGACCGCACCACCTTGCCGTCCAGTATCACCGAGCAGGCGCCGCACTGTCCCCCGCCGCAGCCGACCTTGGTACCGGTCAGGCCCAGCTGTTCCCGAAGCACCTTGGCCAGGCTGTCCTCTGGGTTGGCCAACACGGTCTTCGGGATCCCATTGATATCGAGCCAGAATAACTGTGCCATGTTCCCCGGTCCCTTCACGCGTTCGCTGGTTTCTCTATGGCGCCCACAAGCTGACGGCAAACTCACTGCAAGAACCACTGCAAACTGACTATGTTTGAGCTTTCACTTCCCTCCGGCGATCTGTGCCATGGCCTCGAGGGCCCTATCGATATCTTCGTCCCCGTTGTCATGCCCTACGCTGAAGCGGACCGAGCCTGCGGGGTCCGCCCCCAGGTCGGCGTGTACAAAGGGCGCGCAGTGTAGCCCCGTGCGCACGGCTATGCCGTAGTCCCCATCCAGGATAGCGCCCACGTCCTCGGGGTCCATGCCGTCCACGGTGCAGGTGAGCAAGGGCAGGTCGCAGGCGCGCGGCGCCGGGCTGAGCACGTTGACGCCGGGCATGGCGGCAAGCCCTGCGCGCAGGCGGCGGATCAGGGCCATCTCCCGCTCGTGCGACTCCTCCAGTCCGAGGCGCTGTAGATAGTCCAGACCGAGGGAGAGGCCGATGATGCCCAAGCAGGTTGGTGGTGCCGGCCTCCAGCCGCTGCGGGAACGACTGGGTGTGACGCAGGCTGTGCGACTCCAAGCCGGTGCCTCCGAAGCGAGTGGACTGCACCTCCAGGTCCGGAGCCAGCACCAAGCCCGCCGATGCCCGAAGGTCCCAGCAGAGCCTTGTGGCCCGAGAAGGCGACCGCACTCACGCCCCACGCCCTGCATGTCTATGGGCACCTGGCCCGCGGTCTGGGCGGCGTCCAGCAGCAGCGGGACGCCGCGCGCGGCGCACACGGCCGCGATCTCTGCCACCGGCTGCACGGTGCCCAGCACCTGCGAGCCGTGACACACCACTACCAGCTTGGTGTTCGGCCGGATGGCTCCGTCGATGTCGCTCGGGTCCACCAGCCCGGCGCCGTCGAACGGCACCAGGTCGTAGTCTATGCAGCCCCGCTCTTTCAGATGGAACAGGGGCCGCAGGACGGAGTTGTGCTCCAGCCGGGTGGAGACCACATGGTCGCCCTCACTCACCAGGCCCTGGATGGCCAGGTTGAGCGCGTCGGTGGCGCTCGCCGCGAAGACCGCCCTGTCCGGGTCGCGCGAGCCGAAGAACGCCGCCACCTGCTCGCGGGCGTGGGCCACGAACCCGGCGGCCTCCATGGCCAGGTCGTAGGTGCCGCGGCCCGGGCGATACGCCCAGGCGGGCGTAGGTCTCGACCATCTGCGTCCAGCACTTCTCTGGGCTTGGGGTACGAGGTGGCCGCGTTGTCCAGGTAGACGAGGCCCCGGTTGGGCGCGCCGGCGGTCACGCGCACCTCCTGGGGTTCGGCAGACCGGCGAGGCGCTTGGCCCCGGAGCGGATGCCTCCGGGGAACAGCCGCTCCAACTCCAACAGGCTCATGCCCACACCCTCGACGATCCTGCGGTTGAGCGGAGAGCGTCCGTTGTCATAGTAGAACTCCCGCAGAAAGCGGAGCACCCGCCACTGCGCGTCATCCAGCCCCGCGATGCCCGACTCCGCGGCCAGCTCTTCGGCCACGTCCTCGCTCCAGTCGTCCACGTGACACAGAAAGCCCTCCTCGTCGAAGAGGAGGCTCCGTGCCGGCCACGACTCGAAAGTGCTCGCCCAGACCGTCGCGGTTCCATGGCCTCTGCCGGGCTATATGTCCGTCGACGGTGTCGGCACGACGCCCCTACCTTGGCCGCCAGAGCCGCCGTATCTTGTCCGGCGTCGCCGGCAACTCGGTCAGGCGGATGCCCACGGCGTCCTTGATGGCGTTCATGCACCGCCGGAGCGGTCGGCACCATGGTCATCTCGCCCACTCCCACCGAACCCCGGGTGCCGTACTTACGCGGCGTCTCCCTGATGATCACTTCCATGTCGAAGGCCGTGCGGATGCTGGGGAACTTGAACGTGACCCAGTCCTTGGTCTGCCCGGCTACGTACTGCTCGCGCAGCGCGTAGCCTGCGCCCATGTCCATGCCGCCCTCGAGCTGCCCGATGACGTTCAGGGGGTTGATGATGGTGCCGGCGTCCACCGCGGTGGTCATCTTGACTACGGTGACCGCGCCGGTCTGCGTGTTCACTTCGACCTCCACCAACTGCACCGCGTGCACCTGCGACTCGAAGGACGGACCTTGGCCCGTCTCGGGATCCAGCGGTCCGGCGTAGCCGGTCTTCTTGGTGCCCAGGTAGCGGGTCTTGGCTCCGGCCTGCTTCATCTGCTCGTAGGTGCGTCGCTGCCGCCCGCCTTGGCCATCGCCGCCTGCAGCTGCTCGATGGCGTTCACCATGGCGCCGCCCGCCATGTAGGTGAGCCGGCTGGCGGCCGCCGGGCCGCTGGCCGCGGTGTGGTCGGTGTCGCGCGTGACCAGCCTGACCTTGTCCAGCGGCAGACCCAGCATGTCGGCGGCGGTCTGGGTGAGCATGGAGTCGTTGCCTTCGCCCGGGTCGGCCACGGCGCCGTAGATGGTGAGTCCGCCGTCCGGGTCCAGCTCCACCGACACGGTGGCGGTGTCGCCGGCGGCCCCTATGCCGAAGGAACCGGTGCCCAGCCCCACGCCGCGCCTCACCACGTCGGTGTTGCCCGCCTGGGCGTCACGCCTGGCGCGCTCGTAGTGCGGCTTGATGGCTTCGCACAGACCCAGCACCGGCCACTCTTCGACCACGTGCCCGGTCGCTTTGCTCTGTCCGGGAGCGAGCAGGTTGAGCACCCTGAACTCCAGAGGGTCCATGCCCAGCTTCTCGGCCAGCATGTCCATGGCGCTCTCGAGCGCGAAGTTGGTCTGCGGCGGCCCCGCCCCGCGGGCCGCCGAGGTCCACGGGTTGTTGGTGTAGACCACGGTGGCCGAGATGTCGAGGTTGGGGATGTGGTACGAGCCCGAGAGCATGTGCAGGGCCCTGCAGTATCACCACGTCGCTGTTGGACCAATACGCGCCGCTGTCGGCCACGAAGTGGTTCTTGTAGGCGGTGAGGTGACCCTGGGCGTCGGCGCCCAGCTTCACCTGCATGTCGAAGGCGTGCCGCTTGGAGGTCATCTGCATGGCCTCTATCAGGCTGGGTATGTAGCGCACCGGCCGGCGGAAGTGCAGCGCCGCCACGGCCGCGATGCCCTCGGAGGTGATGTCCAGCTTGATGCCGAACTGGCCGCCGGAGAAGGCCTCCTCGTAGCGCATGTTCTCCCAGCCGGTACCCTCTTGCAGCATCTGCAGATGCTTGTGGATGTTGATGCTGCGCCCGATGACCACCAGCTGAGCGTCGTCGCCCTCGCCTTCCAGGTACGCGACGGCCGGTTCCGGCTCCAGAGGGGCCTGGTGGTTGGTCTGCGTGACGAACCGGGCCTCGACCACCGCGGCCGACTCGGCAAAGGCCCGGTCGGCGTCGCCCTTGAGTATGGGCTGCTTGAAGCCGACGTTGGGCCTGTCCGCGTGCACCTGCACGGCGTCCGCGGCCAGCGCCTTCTCGAAGGTGTCGATGACCGGCAGGAGTTCGTACTCCACCTTGACGGCCGCGGCGGCCGCCACTGCCTGGTCCCGGGTGAGGGCGGCGACGGCGGCCACCGGGTCGCCGATGTAGCGCACCTTGTCCTCACACAGTATCGGGCGGTCGCCGGTGACGTACTTGAGCCGGTTGGTGCCCTTGACGTCCTTGGCCGTGAGCACGCCCACCACGCCCGGCATCTTCTCGGCGGCCGAGGTGTCTATGCCCTTGATGAGCGCGTGCGGGTGCGGACTGCTGACGCCCACCAACTCCAGCGCTCCCGGGACCACTATGTCGGCGGTGAACTGCGCCACCCCGCAGGCCTTGACCAGCGACGACGGCCGCGGATGCGAGACTCCGACCTTGGGCCCGTCCGGGTCCGGCCGCACCTGCGGCTGGCGTGGTCTCGCCGCGGAGGAAGCTGCCCGGCCAGCCGGACCGCCTCGATGATCTTCACGTAGCCGGTGCAGCGGCAGAGGTTGTGCCGCAGCGCCTTCTTGATCTGCTCGTCGGTGGGGTCCAGGGTCTCGTCCAGCAGGACCTTGGCGGCCATGATCATGCCCGGGGTGCAGAAGCCGCACTGGATCGCTCCGGACAGCACGAAGGCTTCTTGTATGAGGTGCGGGTTGGCGGGAGTGCCCAGTCCTTCGACCGTGATGACGTCCGCGCCGTCGAGTTTGGCTACCTTGCTCAGGCACGACCGCACCGCCTTGCCGTCCACGATCACCATGCAGGCGCCGCACTGGCCCTTCTTGTCGCAGGACTGCTTGGCCCCGGTGAGGTGCAGTCCGTCACGCAAGAAGTCCAGCAGGCACAGGTCGGCGTCGGCGATGACCTCGCGTTCGATGCCGTTGACCGTCAACCTCACCTTGTTCATGAGCGGCCCCCGCCGTGCTTGGCCACCGCGGCCTCCAGCGCGCCCTCGAGCGCGGAGAGACCCCGCTCCAGCACCTCGTCCTCTATGGTGAGCGGCACCAGCACCCTGACCACGTTGTCACCGGCGCCGGCGAGCAGGGAGAGGACCCCGCGCTCGAAGGCACCGCTCCGCACTTCTTTGGCCAGCGCGGCGGCCGGCTGCTTGGTGTCGCGGTCCACGACCAGTTCCATGGCCATCATGGCACCCAAGCCGCGGACGTCGCCCACCACGGGGTACTTGGCCTGCAGGCCCTCCATGCGCGCGCGTATGCGCTTGCCGATGGCCTCGGCCCGCACCAGAAGCTTCTCCGACTCGATTATGTCGAACACCGCCAGCGCCGCCGCGCACGCCACGGGGTTACCCCCGTACGTGCCGCCTATGGCGCCCGGCGGCGGCGAGTCCATGATCTCCGCGAGTCCGGTGACCGCACCGATGGGGTAGCCCGAACCCAGCGACTTGGCCGAGAGCAACAGGTCGGGCTCTATGCCGGCATGCTCTATGGCGAAGTACTTGCCGGTGCGGCCCATGCCGGTCTGGATCTCGTCGGCGATGAAGACTATGCCTTTCTCCTCGCATATCTGCTTGATGCGCCGCAGATACTCGGGCGGAGCCGCCACGAAGCCGCCCTCACCAAGCACCGGCTCGATTATCACGGCCGCCACCGTGGAGGCCTCCACATACTGCTCGAAGGCGTCGGTGAGAAGCTCGGCGCAGCGCCCCCCGCAGCCCGGGTAGGTGTCGCTCACCGGGCACCGATAGCAGTAGGCGTAGGGGATGCGATAGACCTCGGGCGCGAAAGGACCGAAGCCGGTCTTGTAGGGCAGCACCTTGGAGGTGAGGGTCATGCCCAGCAGGGTGCGCCCGTGAAAGGCGCCCTCGAAGGCGATCACCGCGTCACGCCCGGTGTAGTAGCGGGCGATCTTGATGCCGTTCTCCACGGCCTCGGCGCCCGAGTTGACGAACATGGTCTTCTTGGGATTCTTGCCCGGAGCGGCCTGGTTGAGCTTCTCGGCCAGGCGGATGTACGGCTCGTACATCATCACGTTGAACGAGGTGTGCGAGAACTTCTCGGCCTGGCGCTGCACCGCCTCTACCACCTTGGGGTGGCAGTGCCCGACGTTCATCACGCCTATGCCGCCGGCCATGTCTATGAACTCACGGCCTTCGACGTCGGTTATCACCGCGTTCTTCGCGTGGTCGGCGAAGGCGGGAAAGTAGTTGTAGACGCCGCGGGCGACGTTCTGCTCCCGCAGACCGATGAGCTGCTTGTTGTCCATGGCTACCGGGTCACTTCCTTCACCAGCTCCTCGAAGGCGTTCACGAAGCGGTCGATGTCCTCGTCGGTGTGCTGCACCGACAGGGTCCACTCTTCTTCGCGCCCCGGCGCGATGATCACGCCGCGGTTCATGTTGTACAGCCAGGCCAGGTTGCAGAGCTCGACGTCCTGATACTTGATGAACGACTCGTAGTCGGTGATCTTGCCCGAGGAGAAGTTGAAGCAGCCCTTGGACGAGATGCCCACGGTGTAGCCGGGGAAGCCGTACTTGGCCCCGATGGCGTCCAACTCCTTGATCAGGCGGTCGTTCAGGTAGTTCAGGTGCTTGTAGGCATCGGGGGTCATGACCTGCTCCAGGCTGGTGCGGGCGGCCGCCATGGCCAGCGGGTTGCCGCTGTAGGTGCCCACCTGGTAGACCTTGCCGCTCTCCACCACCGACATGACCTCCTCGGTGGCGCCTATGGCACCGGAGGGCAGGCCGCCGGCTAGGGCTTTGGCCAAGGTGACCATGTCGGGCACTACGCCAAAGCGCTCCACCGCGCCACCGGGAGCCGTGCAGATGCCGGTCTTGACCTCGTCGAAGATGAGCACGATGCCGTGCTTCTTGGTGAGGTCACGCACGGCCTGCAGGTAGCCCGGTTCGGGCAGCACCACGCCCAGGTTCATCATGGCCGCCTCCATGATGACGCAGGCCGGCTTCCGCCCCTCGGCGATCAACCTATCGATGCGGGCCTCCATCATGGGAGCGTCGTTGAAGGGCACTGCCACCGTCATGTCTATTGACGATTGGGGGATGCCCGCGCCGTACGAGATGGACTTGTAGTTGTCCCGGGGACCAACGTCTCCAAAGTCCTTTACTCCCAGACTCACCATGACGTAGTCGTGGTGGCCGTGATAGGAACCGAAGATCTTGACCACCTCGTTGCGGCCGGTGCAGGCGCGGGCGATGCGGATGGCATCCATGGTGGCCTCGGAGCCCGAGTTCACAAAGCGCCACTTGGGCAGACGGAAGTTCTTGGCCAAGTGCTCGGCCACGATTATGGAGTCCTCGGTGGGCAGAGCGAACTGGGTGCCGAGCAGGGAGCGCTTCTGGATGGTCTCCACTAGGGCCGGGTGTGCGTGGCCCTGCACCATGCAGCCGAAGCCGTTGTGAAAGTCGCTGAGCTCTTGCCCGTCGACCGAGTAGATCTTGCTGCCCTTGCCGTGGGAGAAATAGATGGGGTAGGGATCGCGAGCCTGGTAGGTCGAGGACACTCCGTTGACCAGGGACTTGGACGCCCTCTTGAACATCTCGCGTGACTTGGGGGTCTCGTCCTCCAAGCGCTTCTCCTCGCGCGCCATGAGTTCGGCGACGAGTCTGCGGTCGATCTTGGCATGCGATGCGGTCATTGCCTCACAGCTCCTTAGTTAAGACAGGACGCGGCCAGATCACCAGGGAGCTATCACCGCCCTTGACACGCCGGCCTGTGCACCCCGATGGAGCGGGGTGCACAGGGGCGCTTCTTCCCGGGTTGTCGACCACTACCTCTCAGGCCTTCATCTCCTTGAGGCCGTAGGGGAATTCGTACTTGGGCATGAGCTCCAGGAAGGGATCGGGGTCGAAGGCTTCCGGACCCAGCACTCCCTTGCCCTGCCACACTTTGCTCTCCAGTAGCTCCCAGGCGATGACCGGGTTGACCGCGGTCTGCCACACTACGGCCTGCACGCCGTACTTCTTCATGCAGGTCTCGTTGTCGGCCACCTGGTACAGGTAGACCTGACGCGGCTTGCCGTCCTTGGTGCCCTTGACCCAGGTGCCGGCGCAGGTCTTGCCGAACATCTGGTCGCCCAAGTGGGCCGGGTCGGGTAGACAGGCCGCCACCACGTCACGCGGCGCCACCTTGACGCCCTTCACGTCGATGGGGAAGCGATTGTCCAAGCCCAGCATCTTGATGGTCTTGAGCACCCCGATGAACTCATCACCCAGGCCGTACTTGAAGGTCACGCGCTTGCACTTGACCCAGCGCGGCGCCAACAGCACCTCTTCGTGCTCTACGTTGACGCACTCCACCTTGCCGATGCCCTCAGGGAACTCGAAGACCTCAGGCTCTGAGAAAGGCTCAGTGGTGAACCAGCCTTTGTCCTTCTCCCAGATCACCGGGGGATTGAGGCACTCCTCTATGGTCGTCCAGATGGAGAAGTTGGGGGCGAAATCGTAGCCCCGGACTTCCAGGTTGGCGCCGTCGCGCAGGTTGTGCGTGTTCGGAATTCAGCAGGTGGCAGGCCAGCGAGTCGACATTGCATCGGCAGTTGCAAACTTCGTTTTCACGCTGCTGCCGATGACCTGTTCTGGCGGGATGCCGTAGGCCTGTTCCGCCCACGGGCGCATGAACTCGATGCCACCGCCGGAGACGATGAAGTTCTTGAAGCCGTTTGCGCGCAGATAGGCGAGCACTTCAAGCATCGGCTGATAGGTCATGTCGAGGAATCGCTTGCCCGTGGTCGGATGTTTCGCGGTGCCGATCCAGTCCTTGACCATCTGCATAAAATCGTCGGTGGTCATGCTGGTGTGCGTGACCATGAAGAGTTCCGTCAGTCCGTGGTCACCGCCTTCGAGCGCCGCTTTCAGATCGCCCTTGAGGATCGAGGCAAACGGTTCCTTGTCCTTCCACTCTGGATGCCGCGGGGCGAGCGTCTTCACGCGGTCGGCCACGAAGTAAAACTGGACCGGCACCGGCTGCTCACTCCAGAGTGTGCCGTCGTTGTCGAATACGGCGATGCGCTCGGGGACGGGAACAAAATCGGGAGAGTCGGGTTTTGTCATTCTCACCTCTCGAAATTTAATATTACGGGCACTACTCATGTTGTTGCTCTATCTGGTTATAACATAACTATATTGGGTTTAATTATTTTTTTTATTGCTCCCTGGCTGGGGTTGGGGCGAAAAAAAGCCTTTTGGCTGGCACTTAGTATAATTGGATTATTTGTACTTATTACTGGCTATCCAGCCTCAGTGGTACGGGCAGCAATTATGGGTATTATGGTTTTGATTGCTTATCGTTGGGGAGGTGGTGTAAAACCAGGAATTTTATTAACTGTCTCTGCTAGCCTTATGTGTTTGATTAATCCGTATGTTTTAGTGTGGGACATTGGATTTCAATTGTCTTTTTTAGCCACTATCGGACTTATATATCTTATGCCTTTTTTAGAGAAATATTTTTATTGGGTACCACTTAAGTTTGGCTTACGGGAAACAGTGTTAGCGACTACTTCGGCGATTATTATGACCACTCCTTTAATTTTATTTCAGTTTGAAAGATTTTCTTTAGTAGCTTTGCCAGCAAATATTCTTATTTTGTTTGTTATTCCACTAGCAATGGCTTTTGGTTTTTTAGCAGTTTTAATTTCTTTTATTTGGTATCCCTTGGGGCAAGTAATTGGTTGGCTGACTTATGGTTTACTTCATTATGTAATATTTATTACAGATTTTTTAAGTCAAATAAAAAACGCTTCCCTACGGGTGTCTATGACTTTTAATTTAATGTTAATAATTTATTTTGTTTTATTTATATTTATTTTTTATGTCAATAGAAAGTCGGCGACGCACATTTAATATATTTTTATTTTTTAGTCTAGTTTTATTATGTTTAGCTGGTAGTTTTGTTTTACTTAATTATATTGATAGTCATGGTCTGGGATTTAAGCGTCATACACTTGACGCCTATTTTTTAGATGTTGGTCAAGGTGATGCTACTATGTTTTATACAGAAAACAGGGAAGTTGTCCTAGTTGATGGTGGTCCAGACTTATCCGTTCTTTACCAGCTTGGAAAATCTTTACCATTTTATGAAAAAACAATTGACCTTTTAGTACTCACTCATCCTGATAGTGATCACCTGAATGGTTTAATATCTGTACTTGATAGATATCAGGTAAAAAAAATATTATATACTGGCGTTACTGATAATTTAGATGCTTATGATATTTTTAAAAAAGCTATTCAATTGGAAGGAGCAGAAATAATTATTGCTGAAGCAGGAGAAAAATTTAATTTTGGCCAATTAAAAGTCATGGTACTTTATCCAGAAAATTCAATTCAAAATAATTACTATAAAGATACTAATGAATCATCATTAGTGCTTAGACTGAGTTATGGTCAGATTGATTTTTTATTAACTGGCGATTTGCCTAAAGAGAAAGAATTAGAGCTAATATTAACCTCAGAATTATTAGCTAGTGAAGTTATGAAGGCCGGACATCATGGGTCAAAAACCTCATCAGCACCAGAATTTTTACAAATAGTTCATCCGTTATATGGAATATTTTCGGTCGGGGATAATAATTCTTATGGGCACCCCCATTTTCGTGTCTTACAGAATTTTATTTCCCTCGGTGCTCAAATTTTACGTACTGATGAGTTAGGTACTATTCATATGCGGACGCAAGGTGAAACGATTGAAATAATTCAATGAATATGTTAGAATGTTTGTATAAATATTAATTTTTATATGCCCAAGAAAGCCAAAGTATTAATTATTGAGGATGAGGAATCTTTAGCCCAGATGTATCATATAAAATTTGAACATGAAGGTTATGATGTTGTGGTTGCTAATGACGGATCAATTGGTATTGAAGCAGCCCAAAAAGAAAAACCAGATATAATATTACTTGATATTATTCTACCTAAGAAGGATGGTTTTGCAGTACTTAAAGAGTTAAAAGCTGATAAAAATACTAATGCCATTAAAGTTATAATGCTTACCAATTTGGGACAAGATGAAGATATCGCTAAAGGGAAAAAACTTGGAGCTGTTGATTATTTAGTAAAAGCTAATTTAACACCAGCTCAGCTGGTAGACAAGGTAGTGGACCATTTAAAATAAATATTAATAATAGATTATTCTATGCAGCACCCGAAAGAAGAAAAAACTTTTGTACTTATCAAACCAGATGGTGTAAAAAAAGGTTTGATTGGTGAAGTGATAAAAAGATTTGAGCAGCGCGATTTAAAAGTTGTAGCTTTGGAAATGTTTCAAGCCTCAGTTAAACAAATTGATGATCATTATCCAAAAGATGAACAGTGGATTAGAAGGTTAGGTCAAAAAACTTTAGCCACTTATGAAAAATATGGTTACGATGCAATAACTGAATTAGGCAGTAAAGATGATTTAGTTTTAGGGAATATGGTTAGACAATGGCTTATTGATTATATGACGTCTTCACCTTTAGTACGTATGGCTATACAAGGAATTCATGCAGTTGATATGGTTAGAAAAATTGCAGGTGATACTATGCCTTATAAAGCAGATATGGGAACTATCCGTGGAGATTATTCTAATGATTCACCAGCTCTGGCTAATAAAGAAAAGCGGGCAGTTATGAATATTGTTCATGCTTCAGAAACACCTGACGAAGCATTACATGAAATTGAATTTTGGTTTGGTAAAAGTCCAATTTACGATTATAAAAGATACGGAGAATAATTATCCACAAGAGACCGCCTGAAGGGCGGTTTTTTGCTGTTTTTAGCAGTTCTTTATCCACTTAACCTCATTAATAGAATATGCTATAATTGAATTGGACTGGAGAGGAATTCTAGATTCGCATTTCTACAAAATTGGCTTCAAGGGATTCTTACATCGGACAGGTTTAATGAGAATTTCTAGAAATTTTTTCAGATAATCTGATCCTGCGGAAACCCACCTGATAACCAGGGAAGCGTTACTAGAATCTCCTAATAGTCCACCTACATAGGCTGGAGGGGTCATCTACATGATGACCTCTTTAGTTTTTATAAAAAAAACTCCTTTCTGAGGAGTTTTTTAAAAATATAAATTAAAATTTTATTTAAATGCTTTTATAAGTAAATTTAATACTGGCCTGATAAGAGCAATGGTTAGAAGTAGTATATAAAACCAGGTACCAATCGTATTGGTGGTATTAAGTTCCCAGAGAGCCAGTAAAAACATCACCACAATAATTACGATATGAGAAAGGTAGCTTGTTAAATAGGCAATCTGATATTGTTTATCATTTTTTTCAACTTCGTAAGGGATATAGGAAATAGTACTAGCTACAATCGCTACTAACATCACTATAAGTATTAATACTTGTTTATCACCTTGATAAGCAAAAAAAGGGACCAGTGAGATAACTAGTAGAAAAGTAAAAATCCAATTAAAAGCTTTTATCAGTTTGGAATTCATAAATATTTCTTTATTTAATGATAGCATTATTTCTATTATTGACAAGCAGGGGAAAAGATTTAATATAATAAGGTATTAAACCAAACGGGGATTAGCCTGTCTACCGCAGGCAGGCGCAGTTGGCTAGCGCCTGCATGGGGTGCATGAGGTCACCGGTTTCCGCCTCGGCTTCGCCTTAAGGCGAGACGGGCAAGTCCGGTATCCCCGACCATTTATTAAAATAAGGGAATTTTTTAAACCATTAGTTTAAAACTAATGGTTTTTGGCTTTAAAAAAATAATTATTTAAATAAGTATTAAAGAATGGCCCTCTTAATAATTTGGGCATATAATATATATATGAAATATGTTTTTATTTTATTTATTTTTATAAGTATTTTAATAATAATTTTTTTGTTGCCGTTATATTCGTTAGTATGGCAAGAGGGTATATTACTATCCAATATTAAAACTACTCATGGGCAAGCCTTAAAGACTGAAGATGCAATTAAACATGGACAGCAAATAATTGTTTATTTAAAAAATAAACAAACTATTAATCAAGATTTTTCAATTAATGAGTCCAAACACATGCAAGATGTAAAAAATTTATTTATTTTAGGAAAATGGATTTTAATAATTGCTAGTATAATATTATTTTTGATATTTTTGTTTTTAAAATATCTAGGTGATACTACTATATATTTTCAGGTTATTAAATATGGAGCATTTTTTTCAATATTTTTACTTTTTGGTCTAGGCGTTTTAACCCTGATGGATTTTGCTGGAAGTTTTTTATATTTTCACCATATATTTTTTCCTCAAGGTAATTTTTTGTTTCCCTTTGATTCACTATTAATAAATATTTTTACAGAACGTTTTTTTAAAGATATAAGCGGATTAATGTGGTTAGGTTCATTTTTACTATCTGGAATATTTGTGGGAATTTCAATTTATAAAATAAAAATTTCTAAAACTATTTAGAGATTGTTCAAATTTATTAGAACATAAATTTATTTTTTGTCAATGGTTTAATAAATGCTTTTTTCTTATAACGTGCTATAATAGCTATATAATAATTAAAAAAAATTATGAAAGGATACGTAGCTAATATTGAAAATGAAACAAAAAATAATAAAAATTTCAGAAAAGTTTTATATACTTCCAAACACAGCCAATTGGTTGTAATGAGTTTATTACCCGGAGAGGACATTGGTTCCGAAGTACACGAACTTGATCAGTTTATTAGAATCGAGTCCGGCCATGGTCAGGCGATACTTGATGGAGTAGTTCATGAAATTGCTGATGAATTTGCTATTGTTGTTCCTGCTGGAGCTGAACATAATATTATAAATTTATCTACTACTGAAGAAATGAAACTTTATACTGTATATTCACCACCAGAACACCGTCATGATGTAATTCATCAAACAAAGGCCGATGCTGCGGTGGAAGAACATTTTGATGGTACAACTTCAGAATAAATTAATTATTAAAATAAATTTTATGTTAAAAAACGTTGGGAACACAGATAAGCTGATTCGTTTGGTATTAGGGTTACTTATTATTATAATTGCTGGTTATTATCAAAGCTGGTGGGCATTATTAGGCGTAGTTTTAGTAATCACTGGTTTGACTAGAACCTGTATGATTTATCGTTTAATAGGTGTAAATACCTGTAAAATGGATTCTAAAGATAAAACAGTTAAGACAGAAGATACGGAAACAAAAAAACCAGAAGTAGCTGATAAAATGTAAATTAGTTCAGCGCGTTTTTAATTTAGGTTTTAACTTTTTTTAGAAAAGAAAATGTTAATTAAAAATATGCCTAAACGGTTTTATATTTATTTTTTATTGCTTTTATTTTTTTTATGGGGTTGGTGGTGGCAATATAATAATATTTATAATTCACCACAATCATTACTAGGTATCGGGCAATATATTTTACCAGTTATTCAGGAATCAGTTGACAATATTGGTACAGATTTAGAACAAATAACTGCAGAAGTACAAAATGTTATTTCTGCACCAGGACCTTTACGTACGATAAATCAAAATAAGAACTTTGGTCAATTAACGATTGAGGGAATAGTAGCTGCCTCAAATCAACAGCGTGAAATAGTTGGTTTACCCCAATTAAAAATATCTAACATTTTAAATAAAGCCGCTCAAAATAAAGCTCAAGACATGCTTGAGAAGCAGTACTTTGATCATGTTTCCCCAACTGGCTTAGGCGCCGCTGATGTAGTAAATTTTGTAGGATACAATTTTTTAGCAGTAGGAGAAAATTTAGCCCTAGGTAATTATAAAGATGATAAAGATTTAGTTCAGGCTTGGATGGATAGCCCTGGCCATCGGGCAAACATTTTAAGTAAAAATTATACGGAAATTGGAATTGGTTTTGTATATGGTGAATATGAGGGTCAAACTACCTGGTTGGCGGTTCAAGAATTTGGTAAACCAACTACTGCTTGTCCAGAAGTAGATGGTGGATTAAAAACTCAGATTCAATCAAAAGAATCAGAGGTTTCTATTTTAGCCAGCGATTTAGAAAAAAAACAACTAGAATTAGTTGAATCTAAACCTAAAAGTTCAGAAAATAAAGAAACTGTTGAAGCCTATAACCAGTTGGTAAAAACATATAATCAAAGTGTTAATACTTACGATCAAATGGTATCAGAGTTAAAAAGGATAGTTGATTTATATAATTTTCAAGTAAAAGCTTTTAATGCTTGTCTTAAAGAATAATTATAATTTATGAAAAAAAACAATTATTTATTAATATTTTTATCTTTATTTTTATTGATAATTTCTGTAATTATTTGGTTACGAAGCCCAGAGGACAATTGGATTTGTGAACAAGAAGTGTGGGTTAAACATGGTAATCCAAGTAGTCCTCTGCCAAATTCAGGTTGTGGTAATGAAGTTATTACTGTGGATGATATAGAGGTTTATAAACCCCAACCAAATGATTTAGTAAGTAGCCCCTTGGAAATTACTGGCCAGGCTCGTGGTAGTTGGTATTTTGAAGGTAGTTTTCCAATTCAGTTAACAACAGTACATGGATTGGTATTAGGTAACACTACTGCCCAAGCACAATCTGATTGGATGACCGATGATTTTGTTCCTTTTGTAGCTACACTTAATTTTTCTTTACCAGAAGGCGTTGAACCATCAGAATTGGTTTTTGAAAAAGATAACCCCTCAGGTTTAGCTGAACATGGAGCTGAATTTAGAGTCCCAGTTACTTTTGGTCCGCAATAATATTGCTATTATCAGTAATTTGTTTTTATGAAAAATTACGCAAAAGTTGGTAATCGTCGCGGTCGACCAGCTTACCGCACTCCCGCTCGCATTCGTGCTAAACAAGTTTACTCAAAAAGAAAAATAAAATAATTGTAATATTTTATGACTATTCGTACTAGAAATATTTATAATCCGAAAGATAGCGCTCCCTATAAGCTTTCGCGTAGTCGGTTGGAATTATTTACTGATTGTCCGCGCTGTTTTTATCTAGATAGAAAATTGGGAGTAGATAGACCAGCTGGTTTTCCATTTACACTAAACAATGCTGTAGATTTTTTATTAAAAAAAGAATTTGACATTCACCGAGTCAAGAATTCAATTCATCCCCTGATGGAAAAATATAAGATTGATGCTGTACCTTATGATCATCCGGAAATTGACCAATGGAGAAATAATTTTGTTGGTATACAATATTTACACCAACCAACAAATTTTTTATTCTATGGAGCAATTGATGATGTCTGGGTGGATAATGATGGTCAGTTGATCGTAGTGGATTATAAGGCAACCAGTACAGATGGCGAAGTAACTTTGGATGCTGAATATCGACAAGCTTATAAACGGCAAATGGAAATTTATCAGTGGTTGTTTCGGCAAAACGGTTATGAGGTTTCTCAAACTGGATATTTTGTCTATGCTAATGGACTAAAAGATAAGCAGGCTTTTGATGGTCAGCTAGAGTTTGATGTGAAAATTTTACCCTACCAGGGGAATGATTCATGGGTGGAGGATAAATTATTACAAGCAGCCGCTTGTTTACAAAGTGAATCCCTGCCATTAGCAAAAAAAGATTGCCCTTACTGCTCATATCGCCAGTCAGCTAGTGTATTTGAAAATAAAAAATCCTGAATTAATTCAGGATTTATTGTATAGAAGGTTTATGAGTTACCAGCCACATTGTATGGATAGTTGGGTGTTAAATTATTTTTTATTTTATTTGAGTAATTAGTAATTATATTTTTTTTACGTTTTTTATGGAACGTAAATCCAGCAACACCCAATAGAGTTGTAAAAATCAAAAATATTTTCATAAGACCTCCAAAAGTTTAATTAATTGATAGTTTGTTAAAGGAAATTAATTTATATTACAATATTTTTTATTAAATGTCAAGTTTATTATTTAGTAAAAAGGTATATAATAACCTTATTATTAATAAAATTATATGAATAACAAAAAAGTGATTCCTATTTTACAAATAATTATATTACTAGGCGGTATGGTTTTTGCTTGGACAACTGTTATTCGTGAGTTTATTAATTTTTATGCCAGCGAAGGGACTATATTTAAAGTAGCAGATTGTATTTATCGCAATCCTGTAACCACTCCTTGTTTTTATGGGGCCGTTGGTTTTATTGTTATTCTAATTTGGAGTATATTTATCTGGCGTCAAAATGATTTAAATAAGAAAATTAAACAAAGGCTGTGGCATACTTTTTTACTTTTAGGTGGAACAATTTTTGCTTGGAGTATTGTAACCAAAGAATGGTGGCAAATCAAACAAGCAGCTGGTGCCCCAGTTGTTGGTTGTAGTGGACTAATGACTTCAATATTTGATTCCACTTGTCTTTATGGCGCGATGTTTTATACCTTAGCACTCTTACTTGGATGGTATTTATATAAACTCGAAAAAAAACATTAAATTTTATTTATAAGTAGCCTAGATTTATGCATGGTCAAAGGCGGAATAATTTATTTCTCATAGTATATATCGGATTAGCTCTGATACTTTTAGTGGCACTACTTATTTATTCTATAATTAAAAATATACCAAATCCAGAAGTATACACGCCACATCCGCAAATAGAAGCCTATCAGGTACAAGTAGATATTAAAGAAATAAAAATTGCTTCACGAATTTTGGTGGTTGATTATAATGAAAGTAAAAATATAATAGTTGGTTTGCTTCCTGAAGGAAAAGTTTTTAATTCTTTAGGTGAGGAAATTACTCTGTCACAAATACAAATTGGCGATAGAGCTGATATAAAAGTAAAATTTATTGGTACCAATTCAATTCTCGTTGGGGAGATTAGATTGCGTTAGTAATTTATTTTTATAACCTTTACCAATTATATATATTTCTTTACTAGTACTCCGGCTAGCCTGGGGTTTAAACAATTTGAAATTTTTAAAAAAAGGTTTAATTTTTTCAATGTAAATTTGAGCATCAGGACTCATAAATATTTTTATACATAAAGTGCCGTGTGTTTTTAATAGATGGGGGGTTAAACTAATACATTGGTGAAGCAACCTAAGTGATCGACTAGCATCAGTAACTGCAACTCCACTAGTAGAGGGCGCGGCATCTGAAAAAATAGCATCAAAATGAATTGGCAAAAGGTCTAGTAATTTTTTTGTGGCCAGGATATCAGCTTGAATAATTATAATATTTTTATTTGGTAATTTTTCAATTTGGTTTATATCAACACCATAAACTCTACCAGTCTTACCAACTTTTTTTACAAGATATTGTAGCCAAGAACCAGGGGCTGCACCTAGGTCAAGCACTGTCTGACCTCGGCTTACCAGTTGATATTTTTTATCCATTTCCTCGAGTTTATAAATAGAACGGGCGCGCCAGCCACTTTTTAAAGCTTTTTGGGTATATTTATCGTGCGGTTGATACATAAAAAGGTGTTTGTGTTATAATAAGTATATATTATTATAGTATATATTAAGCAAGATGAAATTAGTAATTATTTTTGGTCCACCAGCTGTAGGTAAATTTACCGTCGGTCGGGAATTAGCTAAACAACAAGGTTTTCGGTTACTCCATAAACAAGATATTTTCAATCTACTTGATGATTTTTTCTTTTTTGGAACTCCCTCTTATCGGGCAGTTGACCAAGGTATTAGGGAATTGATAATAGATAAGGCTAGTTCCCTTAAACATATTTCAGGATTAATTATGACTTTTGTTTGGGCTTTCAATGATCAACGTGATTTGTTATTTATTGAGAAAGTTGTGAAGCTCTGTAAAAAAAAGGGGATAGAATTATATTTTGTAGAATTACAATCAAGCGAGATTGAACGTCAGAAACGGGTAAGTAGCCCGACTCGCCGTGAAATGGAAAAGGTTTCAACCATCAAAGGGTTAGAAGAATTAGAAAAAGACAAAGATTTTAGTTCCAATACAGATTATTTTGAGAAAAAGAATTATTTAAAGCTTGATAATACTACTTTAAGTAGTGAAAAATGTGTAGAGTTGATTTGTGAGCATTTTAAATTTTAAAATTTTTTAGAATGGATAATTTTATATCAGGTATATTTTTCTTTATTGTAATTATTCTCTCAGCGATTATTCATGAATATATGCATGGTTGGACAGCTGAGCGTCTTGGTGATCCTACTGCTAGACTGGCAGGGAGACTAACTTTAAATCCGATTGTCCACATCGATCCTGTGGGAACAATTTTTTTGCCTCTTATTTTGGTATTAATGAATACGGGATTATTGTTTGGTTGGGCAAAACCAGTTCCTTACAATCCATTTAATTTGCGTAATAAACGTTTTGGCCCGGCACTTGTTGCCGCTGCCGGACCACTTTCTAATCTTTTCATTGCTTTAGTACTTGGATTGTTTGTGCGTTTAGCTGCAGAGAGCGCTTTTACAAGTTTTATATCAATTGTAGTTTATATAAATATACTTCTAGCCATATTTAATCTCGTACCCCTGCCACCACTCGATGGATCAAAAATTATTTTTTCAGTATTACCGGATAATAAATTTTGGTGGCAGTTTAAAATAAATGTTGATCGTTATGGAATGATTTTAGTTTTTGTTTTCATTTTCTTTTTTTGGAATTTAATATCACCACTTATTGGTGATGTTTATCACTTAATTGTTGGCCAATCATTTTTTTAAAAAGTATCTATGATAAAAAAAGTTACCAAATCGTGATTCAGTCCACTTGCAACCACATCTAGCTTGGCTAATGTTGGGTATAACTTTTGTATTTGGTCTTTTTTTTCTGTTAGCTACCTTTGTTCCAGTTTCTTATAGTGGTTTAAATGATAAAATAACAGGCTGGAGTTGGTCACCTTTAACTTCAAGGGTTGGTGGTAAAGTTTCTGGGTATGGGTTAACTTCATATAATGACTGTTATTACGATTATACTGATACTGAACCTATTCCTCCAGTTTGTTTAAGTCAATGGTCTGTTGTTCCTCCGAATGCACCATATGGTTTAACAATTGATTTTCCTAATAATGAATTAAAAGGGTGGGCTTGGAATCAAGGAGTTGGTTGGATTTGTTTTGGTAGCAGTTGCTGTGTTCCTCCTTATGATTATTGTAGTTTTCCGTTTGGTACGCCAGATGGTAACCCAGCAAAAGCAACTTATGATATTACAAAAAACCCCTCACCAATATCTGGTTGGGCAAAAATTATTTCACGCAATAATAGTACAGTTGCCTGGGGAGATAGAGGATGGATTGCATTACGTGGGAAAACTCAAGATGGATTAAGTGAATATGGGTTAACTTTTTCAACCACTACTTTAGAAATTAATGGTTTAGCCTGGAACGGATTTGATGATGCTGGTTTAGGAGATACGGGTATGGGTAGTTACCATGGTTATGGTTGGCTTTGTATAAACGCCACAAGTTCTTTTCCAGGTATGGAAAACCTATGTTGCTTTAAGGAAAATCCAGTAACAGGAGAGTGCGAAACTTCTGGATTACAAGTAAATATACCATTTATTAAAACTGATGATGGCGACGTTTATTCGCAATATAATATATCGCCTGATTTAGCTCCGACCACTGGGTATAATGCCACTTATCTAATACTCGCTGGTGGTAATATTGCTAATTTTACAAGTGAGGAAAAATATAAGAATCAATTACCAGATCCAATATTTAATGAATCATATGTTCAGCCAGATTATACTTCCAAAATTATTGGTATACCAAAGAAAAGTACAAATTTTTTTAATACCTTAGGTTATTTAGATGTTCCTGGTATTTCATTTGCTGGTGAAAATAAATATGGTTTATACGAAGATCTACCAGCCGGAGACAAAGCCATTGATAGCTATTATACAAAAGCTGGTTATAGAGTTATTATTCACGGCGATTTAATTTTAGGTAAAAATGCCCCAGTTATATTTGGTAACGGGCCAATTACTTTTATTGTAAATGGGGATTTAATAATTATGGGTAATGTAAGATATTCACAAAATGTAATTAATAGTTTTCAAGATTTACCTTCAGTTGCTTATATAGTTAGAGGTGATGTAAAAATTGCTCCAACTGTTGAAGAAGTAGCTGGTAATTTTATTGTTATTGGTCAAGATAATAAATTATGCAGTGATTTGTCTGATATTGGTTGTGGTATTATTGATACAGTAGATGGTGCGGATTCGGATGATAAGTTTACTCTAACTGTACACGGAATTATGATGGCTAAAAAATTTAAATTTCAAAGATCTTATGCCTCAGTTTTAAAAGAACCATCAGAAAAAGTTATATATGATGGTCGTCTGCTTGTTAATCCACCACCAGGACTGGCAGATTTTTCTAAAGGTTTGCCAATTTGGTTAGAAACCTCCCCACAATAATTTTGGAAAAATTATAAAATATGGTATAATTAATCCGTTAAGAATAAATTTTCATGCCATTTTTTAAGAAAAAAGTTAATAGTTATATTGGTGTTGATTTAGGAACATCAGGTATTAAGGTTGTCGAACTTTCAAATTCTAAAGGACATGCCAAATTACTTACTTATGGAATTGTGGAAAGTAGTGCTGATGTGGTCAGAAGTAATGCCCCAGAAACCATTAATAAGGTAGTTGAACTACTTAAAAATATAACTAGGCAATCACGAGTAACAACTGACAATCGATAATCTGCCGGCGGGAGTCATGCTGGTGAGCAACAAGGGGGAAAATCCTCTACGCCAATTCCAAGTTCATGGAAATTACAGGGATAAAGTCAGAGTTCCTCAAAAAGAGGGTGCTCCGGAACATACCTCTGGACAAGGGCTCCCGCGTGGATAACAAGGATTATTACGGCGTAATGACCATAGCCGACGAACAGTTCGCCTACAAGTCAAAAGCCCTCTGGGACAACGATATTTTTCTCGGCTTTATTTTTCTTATAGACAAGCTCGATCCCAGGAGGAGGAGGCCGCATCTTCGGGGGAGGGCGGGGGAGAGGGCGAAAATGCCGGCTGATAAAGGCAATAGCATCGGGCTCAGGATATGCGAGATATATTCTTTCGACAGGAAAGCCGCGGTAAGGCTGCCTCTACCTTTCAAAAGTCAAGGCCGGGTTCCCGTCGCCTGCCGACGACTATATAGATAAGAAGCTTGACCTTAATGAATACCTCGTCAAACACCCTGCCGCCACTTTTTATGTGAAGGTAGAGGGTAATTCCATGGTTGACGCAGGGATAAGCTCCGGGGATACCCTCATCGTTGACAGGGCGGTGGAGGTTTCCGACGGCAAGATAATCGTAGCTGTTTTAAACGGGGAGTTCACCGTTAAAAGGATAAAAAAAAGACGCGGCCAGCTTTTCCTGATGCCGGAAAATCCCGATTATGCTTGCCACAGACTGGCGCTGCGCGAGGGTTGCATTGCCAGCGTGTGCTGCCGTTTCTGCGCCTGAACGCGTAGGAATGCTTCGGCTGCCATGCGCAGGAACTGGTCGACATCGGCTTCGGTGAAGGACGGCCCGTCCGCAACACCGTTCGCGAACGAACTGGCGGTCTCTACGTTCAACTGATTCGCCGGTGTTGCCTCTGAATCAGTGGGCGACGCCTTTGATTGCTCGCTCTCCAGCCTGGCAGATAACGGAGCCGATGCAGCGCGAGACACTACTGCTTCGTCGCCGAAAAGCAGATCAATGCCTCGTCCAAAGAGCTCCGGGCCTTGGCCCTTTACTGTCGCCTTTGCCATTCTGTCCTTACCTAGCGGTGTTTCGATATCCTTTGCCGGACCGATCGACGTTGGTCAAGATCGGCTATTTCTGAAACATGCACCACATTGAACGCAGTTTTTCAACGTTTTCACCGTAGTCATTATATTACGGTAAATTGCATATGTCAAGTAGTTGCAAAACTGCCGAATGTCTATGCTCCGTCTTCAGAGCAGCGATTTTCTGCTGACTTTGGCGAGGTCGGCCGCGTCATGACCGGGATATCCGTGAGAGCGTGAAGTTCACGAATATCTGTCGCTGTCCATCTTCCTTCACCGTGCTTTCCCCAGGCGATTACTTTACTTGGCGTGATTTCTATCAGCGTCGAATAGCTGGCATCGCTCGCAGGATTCCAGCTATACTTGACCTGGAATTGAGCGGCTACTTCGGGCGGGATCGCGGGCTTCAGAGATGCCACGCCCTCGATAATGAGCGGATCGACAGGGTCCGGTAGAGCGATGACCACATTCGGGTTGCTGGCAATGTTGCCAATCTTGACCGTGTTGCCTGTGGTTACGACATACGCCCGCTCATCTGCCCAGATATGCCAGACCGGCACCGAGTGCATGCGGCCATCGGGTCGCGCGCTGCTGATCCAGCTGAACTCCGCGGCCGCAAAGCGGGCCAGCAGCTCGTCCAGCATTGTCAATGATTTCATAGTTGTCCCCGGATACATTGGTGTCAGCGAAGAGTCGCCAGGTAGACAGGATGCAGCACAGTGACCATTTTGGCCAGCCGGCGTGCCACGACCTGAAGATAGGCAGCAGAGTAGGTCTCGAGCGGCAGGGTTTCATAGACCTTGGTCCAGCCCTTGTCCCACAGTTCTGCTTCAACATCGTCCCCCAGTTCCGCCTTGATTTCGATCATCCGCGCCACGAATCCATCGAGCAGGCTGCGATTGTCAGTTGCATTTCTGCTCTCAAAGTGCAGCCCCAACTCCAGCCGGTCGCCCAAGCGGACCGGAACACGAGCGACCTCGTAGTGAAAGCGCGGGTCGTCGTCGTACAACTGCACGCCGAAGCTCCACAGCCGGCCGCGCCGCAGGTGCGGGCCGCTCGGCAAGAAGCGGGTTACTGCATCTGGCAGAGCCGACATAAACTCACTGCTGCGCATCGTTCCGCGTCACCCGCCCGTATTGGCCAGCGAGCCATCCAGCCCCAGGGCAGTCGCGTTATCTTGCAGAGCAGCCAGCACAAACGCGATATGCTCCTCGAGGTCTTCGCCCAACTCCGCAGTGAACTCCTCGATCTCGTGCCGGTTGATGGCGGCTGCGAACGCTTTGTCCTTCCACTTCTTGCGCACCGACTTGACCGTGACATCGCGCAGATCCTTGGACGGGCGCACGTAGCCGACAGCCATGATAAGCCCCGTCAACTCATCCACGGCCACCAGTGCGCTGTCGATTCGCCCGGCACGCGGGATGCCGAGATAGGGCGCGTGCCCTTCCACCGCGTAGATCAGCGCATCAGGATATCCCTGATCGCGAAACAGCCGCAGTTCCGTGCGTGGATGCCCGTTCACGGGATCGTCCATGTCAGGATAGCGCTCAAAGTCGAGGTCGTGCAACAGCCCGGTGATCCCCCAGAGTTCTTCGTCCTCGCCGTACTTGCGGGCGTAGGCGCGCATGGCAGCCTCGACAGCCAGCATGTGTTTGCGCAGACTGTCCGACGCGACCCACTGACATAACAAATCCCAGGCCGTTTGACGAGATCGGTAAAGGCATTTCACGATCCTCCAGACATATTTCGAAAGCGTCGCAATTCTATCACTCCTTGGCAATTCAATCAAACGACGCGAATTGACACACCGAACGCATGTTCGTATAATTCATGTCGTGCACGTTCAGACATCGCTCGATCTCTACGACAAGGTCAACCTGCTCGGCCAGCAGGCGCAGTACGATCTGTGCGACGCTCAAGGCAAGCCGGTTCCCATTGCTGATTCCGGCGCGCCGTCCGGCCACATTCCTGACATCACACATTCAGTGTCAACGGTGGTCGGCGCTGGCGGTCGGCCGGTGCCACTGCTGAAAATACTACAAACCAGTGCGTGCGAGAAGAACTGCTACTACTGCCCCTTCCGCGCCGGACGGCGCATGCGACGGGCGACACTGACATCCGATGAATTAGCGGCTGCCTTCAACCAAATGGTGCAGAAACGGCTGGTTGAAGGTCTCTTCCTCAGCTCAGGCATCATTGGCACGGTCCGCACCATGGACCAGATGCTGGAGACAGTGGACCTGGTGCGCCACAAATACGGCTGGCGCGGCTATGTGCATCTCAAGATACTGCCCAACGCGGAGGAGGCGCAGATCGAGCAGCGCGGCCCAGCTTGCCGATCGCCTGTCGGTCAACCTGGAGGCGCCTAATGAAGAACGACTGGCCAGGCTTGCGCCGAAGAAAGACTTTGATCACGGGTTGGTGGAACCGCTGGAGCGCGCCTGGGCCATTGTTCGCCGGATGCGCAACGCCGGCCAGCAGGTGACAAGCGCCGGCGCCACCACCCAATACGTAGTCGGGCCGGCCGGCGAAAGCGACCAGGAGCTTCTCTACACAAGCCAGCGCCTCTATCGCCAGGTGGGGCTGCGACGGGCCTACTACTCCGCCTTCAGCCCGATAGACGACACACCGCTACAGGATGAGCATGCTACGGCGCCGTTGCGGGAGCATCGCCTGTATCAGGCGGATTTCCTGCTGAGACAGTATGGATTCGACGCCAAAGAGCTGCCGTTTGACCAGGCAGGCAACCTGTCGCTGGAACGGAACCCCAAGGAAGCGTGGGCTGCCGCGCATCCTGAGTTCTTCCCGCTGGAGATCAACCGCGCCTCGCAGTCGGCGCTACTGCGTGTGCCTGGCATTGGACCACGCGGCGCAGCAGCGATCATGCAAGCGCGCCGCAGCGCGGGCTTGCGCACGCTGGATGACCTGCGCAAACTGGGCGTGCGCGCCGATCACGTCGCACCCTACGTGCTCATCAGCGGGCGGACTCCAGAGCATCAACTACGTCTATTCACGTAACCCCGTCTGACCTTGCCTGCGAGCGATTCAAAACGGGCGAGCCATTTGGCCCGCCCGTTACATTTCGAGACAGGTTGCGCTAGTTCCCCGACGATGTGCGGGGCAGCCAGCGTCGTTTGCCCTGCGAAGACCGTTTCCGCGAGCGCCGGCCATCGTTGCTATCCTCTTCGCCGTAGGTGTAGTCCCGGTTGTAGTAGTAATAGTAGTACCCACCCGCTTGCGGTCGCAAACGATTCAGCGCGACACCCAGAATGTCCGCGCCGACCTTGTCCAGCAACTCCTTGGCGTTGACAGCCCATTGCCGGCGCGTCGCGCCTGCGTCAATCACCAGCACCACGCCATCCATCTGGCACGCCAGATATCGCGGCGTCGGTAACTGCCATCACCGGCGGGCTGTCAAACAACAGTACGTCCACATCCTTTTGCATGTTGCTGATGAGCGTCGCGAACTTTGCAGAGCTCAGCAATTCAGCGGGATTAGGGGGCAACGGTCCGGTTGTGAGAATCTGCAGGTTTTCGACCTTGGTCTGCTGCAAGAACCCCACATGCGAGGGATGCTCCTGTAGCAGGGCATTCGTCAGACCGGCATTGTTTGGCACCTGAAAGACACGATGCAAGGTCGGACGGCGCAAATCCGTGTCCAGAACGACAACCCGCTGGCCTTGCTGGGCCATCACGACCGCCAGGTTGGCCAGTGTGGTGCTCTTGCCCTCGGAGGGATTAGAGCTCGTCACCATCAGCGTGCGCGGCGGATTGTCCAAAGATGAGAACTGGATGTTGGTGCGCAGAACACGAAATGCTTCCGCAGCCGGAGACTTGGGATACAGCGCCGTTACCAGCCTCTCGTCGGGATTATCGCCATCAATGCGAGCAATAGCGCCCAGCGTCGTGATGTCAAGTGCGTCCTTGACGTCATCCGGATTCTTGAGAGTATCATCCAGGTAATCCAGCAGGAACGCCGCGCCGGCTGCCAGCAAAAAGCCAATCGCCGCCGCCAGCAGGATCGTCATACCCTTGTTCGGGCCAATCGGTGCGGTCGGCTGCATAGCCGGTTCGACCACATTGATCGTGTTGACGCCGCCCTCCAGAAAGGACAACAGCGAAGCATAGTTGCCCTGATAGCTATTCAACTTCTGCTCGAGGGCGTTGATCTGTGTTTGCGTGTCGGCGATCTGGCGGGCGCTGAACATGCCTGCCAGCTGTTGCTGGAGTTCATCGACGCGCACCTTGGTTTGATCGATGTTGCCTTCAAGCTCCTGAAGCTGGCGGGTGACAAACTCGCGCCGATCCTGGCGCGTGCGATCGGAAGCGGACGGGCTTTGCAGGATAAGCTGATTGGCCAGCTCCGCCGCAACTGCCTGTCCGCGCACGGGGTCCGTGTCCACGACCCGGATTTCCAGCAACTGCGTATTAGGCACCAGTTGCACGGTGTACTCCGGTAGCCAGGTCAACCCCAGAGCTTCCATGGTCGTTCCACGCACCAAATCGCGCTTGGCGATCTCCGCGTAGGTCTGGGCAAGCTGCTGGCCCAGCCAGACATCGTTGCCCGTTGGATTGGGGTTTTCCAGTGTCTGGCCAACCATCAAGCTGGTCTTGGCAGCATAGATCGGCGCCTGCTGGCGGGTTGCCAGAAAGCTGGCCGACGTGGCGACCACCGTCGCCAGCACAATCAGCCAAAGCCACTTGCGAAAGGTGTTGAAATACTGCCGAAGTTCCATTTGCTACCTCACCCAGATTGGATCCCAGTCATTAGTGGCACTGTCTAGCACTCTCCGCTGATTGCTGCCATCAGCATTCATGATCCAAAGCTGGTTTCGTCCATCGCGATTGGTAAAGAAGATGATCTGCGCGCCGTTTGGCGACCACGTCGGGTGCTTCTCCCAGGCCGGCGTGTCAGTGAGCCGGCTAGTATTCGTGCCGTCGATGTTGATCGTGTACAACTCATCGTTGCCAGACTCGTTAGACACGAACAAAATCTTGCTGCCTACCGGCGACCACGTCGGGTCATAGGACGCGCCAGTGAGCGTCGTAACCTGCTTTATTGTATCATAGATAAGGTCTTGCAGGTATATTTGTGGCGTCTCCTGGTCGTTTAGCTGCACAACGACCCTGCCATTGCGGTTCGGCGCGAGCGCAGCGTCATCCCTGGCCTGCTGATAGACTGCCGCGTCTGCCAGAGGAGTCACGTCGGCCTCCGTGCATCCACCCGGACGCGTGATGCACTGGGTATCGAAGCCGAAATAGCGCGGTTCTCCCAGTCGATCGGACACGAACAGAAGACGTCCAGCCGCGGACAGCGAAACAGTCGTTGTCACGGCGTTTGTCGACGGTGAGAGTGTTCGTCGACGAAGGTTCGCCAAGCTCTGGCGCGAATGCCGCGGTAGCAGTTGCCCTTGGCGTAGGCGTCCAGGTACCCGTCGTCAGCGCCTGTATCGTCACCAAAACAATCTGCGCCTGCACAGTCTCCTCGTTGAAAGGCTCGGGGGTCGGTGACCATGTTGGCGTCGCTGTGACAACGCCTGGCGGGAACGGAGTAGGCGGACCGGCGGTCACAGTTCGTGTCGCCTCTGCAATGACCTGCGCCAGCAGAGCGAAGATGTCCGCGGGAGTTGGTGTGTTTGTCACGACCACAAAAGTCGCCGTCGGCGTGGCGGTAATGTAGTCGCGGGGTAGCGGCGTGAAGGTGCCGGTGGTGATGGCAACCGCGGTCTCGTAGACGGCGTTCGCCGTGGCGGTCGCCCGATTAGCTGGCGACGGCGTCGCAGTAACCACGAATGGCAGCCCCTGCAGCAGCCGTTCAGCCTGAGCGGTCGCCTCGTTCTCTGGCGTCACGGTTGCCGTTACCTGGAAACGCGGAATCGGCGTCACAGTGCCGATGCGCAGGCTGACGGCCACCTCAGTGCGGCGGATCGCCGCGGCCGTCAACACACTCGCGGGCGTCGGCGTGCTGGTAACAACGACAAACTCCTGGGTCGGCACGGGCGGCGGCGTGGCCGGAGCAGGACCTGTCACGATGCGCAGCGCCGGCCCGTTGCCGCGGGAGGCAGGCCCGAAGCCTGTGTCCCAGGCAAACACGTCGCTTGCACCGGTCTCAGGGCCATCCAACCGAAAGGCAACCTGATACTGTTCGTCCAGAATCGCCTGTTGCAGCAGTGCAAGCTGGGCTGCATCCAACACAAACTCGTTCAACGCATAAGGAGCAAGTTCCGCCGCACTCACTGCCGGCAGAATCGTCTGCGACACCTCAGCGTTGTGGACCGATTGGAAGGTCATCCGGCTCCAATCCTCGTTGATGGCCGAATCCAGCCAGCGCAACTGCCAGTTCGATTGGCTCTCCGGGTCGAGGCGATCATCCACCAGACCGGTTAACACCAGCGAGGCTGAGCGGATCGGAGCGCCGCGCGGTACGCGCGACAGGTCAAACTGCATCACGCCATGATACAGCTCATCTGCGTAGATTCCCGTATACAAATAGGAATTGCCCAGATGATTACCGCGCGCCTCGCCACTGGTCACCCAACCAACCGCTTCTGCCTGCGGTGTCACAACCAGGAACACGTCGCCGGCGGCCAGTGTTGGCGTCGGGATCTCCTCGATGCGTCGTTGGGTGATGAAGGCGTCCGCTGGGGTCGCCGTAGCCTCGACGGCTGCTGGGGCAAACTGCGGATCCGGCGTCGGAAAAGCGGGCGACTCGCCAGGCGTCGGCGTAGCAGTCTGCACCTCTACCACAGGCGCACCTGGCTCAGCCGACGATCCGGCGTCTGTCAGAATCGCGACCAAGCGCCACCCAACCACCAACGCGATGATGGCCAGCGACACCCACAGGGCAGTTCGCAGCGGGGAACGTCCTCGGCTGGCTGGCTGCTCTTGGGACACTTGCTCAACCTCTCCACCCCGGCTTCTCGCTGCCGGTAACGTGAACAACCGGTGTGGCCCGATGCCAGACAATAGCGGAGCTGATGCTCAGAATCGGGATCAAACGGTTTATCTTGTGGAAGTGCGTAACAGCGATGACGCCCATCGGCGTAGCTCAGTCGAACAGATGGGTCGTCGTTCAGCCCGACATATGGGCACAGGATGATGGTTTGTGGCATGAAATCGTGTCGGATGATGTAAACACAAAGTAGCAGTCAAGCGATGCAATTGCAGCGTACGCCCGCCGTGGATACCCGGTCCTGCCTCGGAAACTGGATTATACACCACCGCAAGGAGGCCAAACAAATCAGACTGCGAAAACGGTGCCGGGGGCACCACAGGAATTCGAAACATGAACAGAGACCACCTTGCGCAGAGGTCACCAGCACTCCATCTGGTTGCGACAATTCCGTGACGCCCTTGGCCGCTTGGCAAACAAAGATGTGGCAGGCATGGCGGAAGCAGTGCGGTCAGCCGCCCATCGCGGGGAGAGAGCGCGGCTTTGTGGCAGAAAACGGCGGCATTTTTGCTCCACTATTCGACCGGATCACAGCATAGGTCACCGAATGAGCGAGGCCGCCACATACAATACCAACACCAACGCCGCGATGCAGAATAGAATCAACAAGCAACCACCAAGCGATCCCATGAGTACCTGCCACGGGGTCCAGCGGTGTGATGCACCACAACCTGGTGTCGCCTAGGAGATCTGATCCTGCCCCAGTTCACCGCGATGCCACGAAGAATCGCACCGAAAACGAGGGCAGAGAAAATCCCGGTAACCCATCCACTAACAAAGCTCTCGGTCATGATTTCCCTTCATGACACACTTTAGAATTGCTCCTTCATGACCGAGATGTCGGCCTTGACGGAACACGAACGCTATGGTATATTTCGAAAGATTAGAACATTTGTTCTATATGAAATAGATGTTGCAGCCCATCACTGAAAGGACTAGATGCACGTGTTCAGTCTTATCAAGTACTTGAGTTACATGGATTGGCTTCGCCCGTTGCTCACCATAGTCCAGAACTGGCATTTCGGCCCCAGCCACACATACAGGATACCGGAACAAGATGGTTGGAGCGCGGCCCAAATAGAGCGGCTGCTACGCAACAAGGGAATCAAGACCTGGGGCCTCGATATCGTGGGCAGTCGGATCGTCCTTTCGACCAAACTTGAGCAGGCCGGTCTTGCCGAAGGCGTGTTGCGCTCAGAGAGAATTGCGCTAGAGAATCCTGCTGACAATTCAGATCGTACCCAACGGTCGCTCAACCTAGACCAGCAAACGCACATCAGCCGAAGAAACAAGCTCAGACGCGAGGTGATTTCATCGATGACTTCAACGACCGGTTAGATAGCTGGTTCGGCTAGTTCCAATCAACTCCATGGGATTCATGCTGCGAACGGACCCCGTCGGCGGTTCATCCGGTTGGTTCGTCTGTGGTCGTCGCCGGCCCAAAAACCTCGATAGTCGCTCGCACCTCGAACAGCGGCAACTGGTCGCCTTTGATACGAAACGTATAGTAGCTAGACCGCCGGTGGAATTCGGTAGGAGTAACGGACAATTGATGTACCTTGGGAACCGAAAACACTGAGGCTTTACACTCTGTAAACGAAGTTTCTACCTACCATTGTGAGTTGTCTGCGGCGAAGCAATCCTGCCTGTGCCAGGCGAGATTGCTTCGGCGGCCCTCGCAATGACGTTCGTAGTTACTTTGTTTACGGTATACTTAGTCTTGGACCGAACGTCCTGAACCATTTAGAGAAGGTCCAACCCATAAGAAAAGCCGCGTGCCGGACTGCGTGTCGATTATCGACAGAGAGCTCGCACTTGTTTGTATATGGCGAATCATCTGTGTGAAAACAACGAGCACTTCTTTGTCTCGCTCTAATTGCCCGCCGGAGTTCATACGCATCGAGAGCAACTCCAACTTCTTCTGGTGTCACTTCCGTCCAGGGCATGTGATCGATTACGAATACTGTGCCAAGGCGAAAATCCGGTGTCTATATTCGGTAGTTTAATCGCAGTCCCGTATAGATCGAAGATCTCCTGATCTGAAATTGATGTGTCCGAGTTCAGCTTTGCCTGAAGATTTGCGATCTTTGTCATGTTATCAACTTCAACGTCCTTGCCTTCCCACTCAACTCGGGTTCCTTGGAGTGCTTCATTGTTAATCGACAACTCGAACTCACTAAGACCGCTCTGTCGCGTGATAGGCAAGGTAATCTGGCGAGGGCGACGCTAACCCACCAAGTTCGAGACGCTGCAATAGCAATAGGAAGAAGTGTAGCATAGCAACACCCTTTGTGGGAGTGGAAACGCTCGCAATTCTACTGTCCTTTTTGGGAAACAAGAGGATATGGCGAAGGTTGTTCGTGTCTACGGTTACGATCAGGCCTGACTGTTGATTGCGATCTTGAAGCACAAGAAGTGCAGTAGGCCAAAAAGATTGGCTCGCCTACTTTGTGTATCTATAGACTTCATCTCTAATCCTGTGAAGCGATAGTGGTGAATTGTATGCAACACCAAACGACACAATCGGATAACTGATTGACCTGACCTTGAAGCCCGGAGCCAGAGTGACTGGCCCTCCCGATCTTCGGTCAAGCTGCCCCACGCTGTTTGAGTTTTCTAGTACTGCATCAATACCCGCCTTGTCCAGCCAAGATTTCACCTCAAGGGTTGTCAACACTTGTTCGGCGAAGAATAGCTGCGCCCCTTCATGGTCTTGAAGAAGAGGGCTATTGAGGCCGTCGTAGATTACTATATCTTGTTGCTTGCTAAACTTGCCACCAGAATCTGGAGATTTGTCCGCTACCAATCGCGTAGCGTTTCGGCAAGTACCGACCGAGGAAATTCTTAACAATCGCCTGCTCTCGAATTAGCCCCTTCAAGCCCTGATGCCGATATTCCTGAGCCTCCTCAAAGTCAGCTTCGAGTCTTTTGGCGACTGCCTCAAATTCCTTCAACATTTTAGCGCTCCTGAAAAACCGATTTGGTGACCGAAAATTACCCCTACCCCAAACACGTACCTGAGACTGCTCTGTGACGGATCAAAAGTGGTTCTTGTTTGAGATGCATGTGACGAGCCATCTTCACACCGCACCGTGTGGAGCGCGTCACCGGCTCTGCCGCCAAACAACAAGCCACGACCGCGGCTCATCTAGTCAAGCTCAACGCCACGAACACTCCCGTTTCCAGTAGCGCCGCGGTCATCAGCAGTCCGATGCTCCAGAAGCCCAACGCGTCCCAGGCGGTGGGGTCAGTGGCTGCGCCGCGGCGGATGCACAGCGCCTGCCAGATCGCGATCGGCGCGGTCAGCAGCACGGCCAGCGCAACCTGTACAGGCAAACCAAACAACACCAGTACCGGCAGCAGCAGATAGGCCAGCGCCAGAGCAGCAAGGAAGAACTGCGCGGCCCGTCGCGGCCCGAAGATCACCACCAGGGTCCGTTTGTTCACGAGGGCATCGCCCGCGGCGTCGGGAAAGTTGACGCCCGACAGCATGGCGAACTGGAAGCAGCAGAGAGGCAAGGCGGCCAGCAGTGGCTCTGTAGCCAGCCTGTCGGCCTGAACCTGGAAGCCGATCAATGTCGTCAGCCCCGGCACCAGCAGCGCGCCGCGTGATCTCGCCGAGCACCGCGGCGGTTGAGCCAGAGCGGCGGCGAGCTGTAGCTCCAGGCCAACGCGATCGACAGCAGCAAAAGGGCCAGAGTCAGCAGCGGTGCGCTGCCGGTTGCTGCCAGCACGCTGGTCGCGGCGAGTGCCACGCCGCCGCACACCAGCGCCGCCGTCAACGCAGCACGAGGCTGCACCAGCCCGTCAGGCAGCACCCGGCTGCCGCCGGCCCAGCGGGTGGGTGTATCCGTGGCGGCGTCGGCGTCCTGGTCGAAATAGTCGTTGCTGTAGTGGGTCATCAACTGGGTGGCGGTGATGGCAACCTGGCACCACAGCGCAACTGTCCAATCGACCGGCGCACCCAGAAAAAGCGCAATCGCGATGCCGAGACCGTTGAACACGAAGCCGCCGACCAAGTGCAACGGCCGCCCAGGCGCAGAAAATAGACCGCGCTGCCGCCAGCTCGAAGCACGGACCGGCAACCCGGCTTGCTGGCTCACGTTATGCGATCCCGCGGGTGATCTGATAGACGCTTACAGGATGATGTATTGGGCGTAGAACAGGCCCCACAGAAACATGTAGAAACGGGCGATGGAGGCCTTCTGGCTGGGAATCGGCACGCGCGGCTGGCATACCAGAACAGCCCCAACGCCACACCCTGAGCCACCAGCAGCAGCAAGCTGTCGGGCTGCGGCAGACGGGAGATTGCAACCGCCATCACACCCGCGTAACCGATGGTCAGAATGACCCGCCCCAGGTTGAAAGCCCGCTTCGGTCCCAGCTTGACGGTGAAGGTCTCGATCCCGTAGGCGCGGTCGCCCATCAGATCGGGGATGTCCTTGTAGATGGCGATCACCAGCCCGAAGCCGAAGAAGAATGCCGCCATCACCGCCAGTGTCGCCGGCGAGAAGGCGGTCAGACCGCCATAGACATCGTTGTAGTGGAGCGCGACGCCGACGTTCGCGATGACGCCGTGTGCCAGCGCAATGCTGATGGCCGCCCAGAACGAGTGGCGCTTCAGCCGCAGCGGCGGAACGGAGTAGGCCGTGCCGATCAGCATGATGATGACCACCGTGCCCAGCAGATACGTGCCGGCGATCCATGCGCCGATCAGCGCAACCACCCCCGTGAACGCCACGACAATGCGCCCTTCGCGCATTGTCGACTCGGTGCGACGCCAGCGGCAGGCGCGGCTTGTTGATGCGGTCGATCTCGACATCGGTGATCTGGTTCAGGCCGACGATGTAGACGTTGAGCGCCAGACAGGTGACGAGGGTCAGCAGCACTGGCCCGAGGCTGGCAGGCGCCATCACCTGGCTGCCACCCGCGATCAGGAACAACGCCACCACCTGGATCGTGGTCGCGGACGATCGTATGTGGCCGGCTGAACCCGCGGCAGCGCCGATAGCATAGGGTGACACTCCCGAGTTTAGTCAATGCAGACCGAACTTCCGCCTTCTGACAGACGTTCCAACGCGAACAGTGAATTACTGAGAGCACGCAACAGCGCGACTCACCCTGGTATGGGACGGAACCAAGTCGATGAATTTTGTGCCGTGATTATCGCACAGGCCCCCAATTCCGCTAGTATTTTGTTTCCCGGAGATCACCATCCGTTCCTTGGGCGACATCGCTAGAATGGCCAGCACGCCATTCAGCGTGACGCCTGCCAGGTTGTCGAAACGAACGTGCGCCTGACCTGTTCGCTGCATTGGGCCAACCCCAATAGTCCACATCCCCGCGGCCAGCGCCGCGTGGATCTGACCTCTGCATCCTCGATCACAAGACATTGACCGACCGCTGCATCCAGTAGTCGGGCAATTTCGAGGAACAAGTCTGGCGCAGGCTTGCTCGCCAGCTCGCGATCGTCCACCACAATGTCGAACCGGTCGTGGATCCCGGTGCGCCGCAGCACCGCCTCAGCGTTGCGGCTTGACGATCCGACAGCCAATTGCAGGCCAGCGGCTGCCGCTTCCTGCATCAACGACACGACGCCCGGCAGGAGCGCGTGAGTATCTCTCTCAACTCCTCCAGCAGTTGCAGATACACCTGAATTTTCCGCGCGCCATAAAATCGGCGCACGCTGAATCGGACGGCTCACGACCGTTCTCCGCCAGGATGATCTCCAAGAGACGCCCGACGCGCCAGACTGCGCAGCCGGTCCGTCAACGCGCGGGTCAAATACAAGGCCGTTTTCAGACCGCGACCTGAAGCCACGACTGATAGTGCATGTCGGCCGTGTCGGCGATTACACCATCAAGATCGAAGATCAGCGCCGCCAGTTGCATCGTGCCAGTCACACGTCGAAATAGAGCTGCATCTCGTAGGGATGCGGCCGATTGCGCACCGGGTAGTATTCGGCCTGGCGCTTGTAGGCGATCCACTGCTCCAGCATCTCCGGGCGAACACCTCGCCGGCCAGCAGGAAGTCGTGGTCGACCTCCAGCGCGTGCAGCGCCTCATCCAGCGAGCCGGGCAGCTGTTTGATGGCTGCGCGCTGTTCGTCGCTCCAGGCGAAGATGTTGGCGTCGATGGGGCCGAAGCCGGCCGCGGTCGGGTCGATGCTGGCGCCGGATGCCGTCCAGCCCGGCCAGCAATTGGGCCGCCAGCGCCAGATAGGGGTTGCACGTCGCATCGGGCGGGCGGAATTCCATGCGGGCGTTCTCGGGCTGGTCGGCGTACTTGGGGATGCGCACGGCGGCGCTGCGGTTGCCCAGGGAGAAGAAGGCGTTGACCGGCGCCTCGTAGCCAGGCACCAGCCGGCGATAGGAGTTGGTGCTCGGGTTGGTCAGACCCAGCAGCGCCGGGCCGTGCGTCAGCAGCCCGCCAATGTAATGAAGCGCGGTCTGGCTCATGCAGCCGTAGCCGTCGGGATCGTAGAAGAGGTTCTGCCCGTCCTTGAGCAGCATCTGATGGAAGTGCATCCCGTTGCCGGCCTCGCCGTAGAGCGGCTTGGGCATGAAGGTGACGGTCTTGCCGTGGCTGTGGGCCGTCATCTTGGTGACATACTTGACCCACATGGGTCATGTCGCCGGCCGCCAGCAGCCCCACCATCGGCGTCTCGATCTCGCACTGGCCCGGCCCGCCGACCTCGTGGTGGTGGTACTTCACCTGGACGCCCATGCGCTTCCAGATTGATGCACATCTCGGCGCGCAGGTTGTAGAGCTGGTCCTTGGGCGGGAATGGCGTGGTAGCCGCCGTGCAGCGGGATGTAGTGGCCGTGGCCGCCGTGCGGCGCTGTTCCAGTCCGCCTCCAACGAACTCGAGGCGATAGCCGGCGCGGTTGATCTCGTTTTCAAAGGCGACGGAATCAAAGACGTAGAATTCGAACTCCGGACCCCAGTGGCTCTTGATCGGCGATGCCGGTCTCGCGCAGGTACTGCCTCGGCGCGCAGGGCGATGTTGCGCGGATCGTTGGGGAAGACAGCTGTGCGTGTCGGCCTCCAGCGTGCTGCAGATGAAGCTGAGGGTCAGGACCTCCCAGAACGGATCCATGACGCCGGTGCTCAGGTCGGGCACGAGCACCATGTCGCCGGCCTTGACACTCTTCAGCCCGACGGCCGAGCCGTCGAAGCCGATGCCCTCTCGCATCAGTGTCGGCATGAACTGGCTGGCCGGGATCGTCAGATGGTGCCAGCGGCCCCACAGGTCGCAGAATTTCAGGTCGACCATCTCGACGCCCAGCTGGGCAACAAAGGCCTGTGCGTCGTCGAAGGTTTGGAACATCGTTGTTCTCCAGAATGCGAACAGCATGAGGGTCGCTTCTGATTGCGTGCAAAGCGTCTAGGCGCCTGAAAGCAACCAGCAAACAGCGTCATTGTAACGCTTCAGGGGGAAGTGGACGAGCGAGTCAAATCACGAAAACGCCTGGCAGCAAAACGGGGCCGACACAATGTCGGCCCCGTTTTGCTGCCAGGCGCGCAGGGTCGCTCAGGTGAAGCGTTCGAAACATGGAAGTGAGACCCTACGCAAAGAGTTCGCGATCACGAATCTTCTGAGGATCCGCATAGTCTTCAGCCCACCAGGACTCTTCCCCCGCGGCTCGCGGCGGCTTGGCCAGCGCGAGTTCTTTCCTGGCCTTCTTGGCATCTTGCTGAACTATTCTGAAGTGGTAATGATCAAAAAGCGTCAACGCAGCGACAACGTACGCAACTGCTACCCGGCGGTCGCGGATCAGAAGCAGGTTTTCCCCGTTCTTGATATCGGCAGACGATGAGAAATTGTACGACCCGAGATAGACCCGGGCAGTCGGTTTGTCGAAATCGATGACGACAAATTTGTGGTGCATACGAATACCGCCGCCGCCGGTTGGCTCATTGGAAAACGGCGGCGGTACGTTCTTGGTCAGCGCCGAGGGAAAGACGGGCGAGACATTGCCGCCCGGCTTTTTCAGATCAATGCCGCCGACTTTGCGGTCTGAAATGCCGTAAACGAACAGATCGTCGTCTTCTGACACCTTCAGGATCGCGTCCAGAATAGGGCCTGTAGTCTGATAGAGAAAGGCCAGCGAATAGAAGAGACTTGAGGTGGTATTGCTGCCAATGTCGTTGGCGATATGATCCAACCTCGCGTTCGATGAGCTGTGAGGCGAAAACGTCACTTGCCCTTCGATCCCATCGAGTTGGAGATCGATCCACTCCGCAAATGGCCCGTCACCGAAAGTCTTCGGCGCCTGCGTCCAGTAGTATTCAAATGCTTCCTGGAAGGGCTTGATGGCGTTTTCCCCATGCATAGTCAGAACATTATTGGACTGCACGTAAAGACCACGCCAGCTAAAGTTGGTCGAACCGCACACCACCGTCTTTACCGTTGGTCCGTCAGCCACGATGGTTTTGTTGTGCTGGAGGCCCAACATGTGTTGCCGCAGCACGTGGTCTCGGCCGGCTGAAGCCACCAGACGCGTCTCCGCCTGGTCCTCGGCAGAGCCGTTACGGCCATGGCTGCCGCTATCGTCTATGATTATCTTCAGACGTTGTCCAAGTTGCTCCAGGCGTGTCACTATTGCGGGGTCATTGAGATCATAGGCCACCATACGGACCTGAGCCTCTGTGTCAGCAATCGCCTTGTCGAGCACATCAAGGATCAAACGCCGCGCGTCGAAGCCCATCCACGCCAGAGCCTCCTCGGTCTTCGGGTGGGTGGGGAAAAAATTCAGCCCATCGTCCGCCTTTGCCGGCAGCAGTGTCGAGATGTCGCCTGTGGACTCGTATCTGTCCACGAATGCCTGCGACGATACGAAGCCACGGGTAAAGCCGACATTGAGCAGCCCTGGATAGATTTCGCGGCTCAACTCAACAGAGACCTCCTGGAACTCGCCGTAGCTCAGTTTGTCCGCGTCATCCATAAAAACGGGGGTTACCCGGTAGACAAAATCGCCGGCAAGTTCGGCGTTATGAGGAAAATGCACCCAGCGAAATTTCTGGATCGGCGAGAGCCTGGTCGACAGCGCTTTTGGATCAGCCTGGCCTGTGGCATTGGCGAAGCCCAGCCGATTGGATAAAGCGACGAACTGGTTGCTGTTGGGTTCCTTATACTCGATGGCGAAGCCGACAAAGTCATCGGGCGGCTGGCCCTTCTTCCAATTCATTCCAATCAGGACCATGCCATCGCCCCGATGAAGCTTCAGCGTGAATAACGCCGAGGCATTCTGGCCAGTTATCTCAAATCCGTCAGTCATTGTACACCTCAAGAAAGCAGATCAGAAGGTCGGTACCGCGTTTATGTCACTTGCCGGCCTTCCAGCATCCAGCAAAGACAGGATTCATATGACGCAAACGCTCGCTACTCGTAACGGCCGCTGCGCAGCTCTACCGGCGCGCCTGGTCGCGGTCTGCACAACAGCAGGATCTCCGCGCCAGCGCGGGCTATGGCCAGTTCACCGCCAGCCTCGCAGCGCGCGTCGAAGATCGGTGACACATGGCTCCAGCCGGCCTCCGCAAGGGTGCCAAATCCATTGCTCACGGTGCTCGAGTCCGCGCTCTTGTATGACACCGGCTGCGACGGCGTCATCACGCCAGCGATGGAGAAGGTCGCCGTCAGGAGCAGCGGATTCCCCGGTCCCGGATGCACGAGATGCATGACGCCGTCGAGCGTAGCGATGGCCATTGGCCCCCCGGTCTGGTACGGGGCAGTCTGGGGTTGGCGCTGCCCGGTGGCGTCCGGCCTCGACGAGAAATGCGCCACAGGGAACGCACTCGGCGACCACGCGTTGACGGTGGTATTGTCCTGCGGGCCGCCATACTTGTGGGGAAGCACTGTGACGAGATTGTGGACACCGGTGTTATAGGAGACCATAGTCATGGTCTGCGCCCCGGGCGCCGTCACGACCAGGAAGAGCGAGCTGCCCAGCGTCCCGAGCGTGAGTCCACCTCCAGGAGACATCTGCGCTGCCGGCGCTGGCGTCGCCTCAGCCCATGCGCCGGCGCGGCGCACCCGTGACGTTACGTTGCCAGACGAATCCCCGAATACCAGCATCAGCGCCAACTCGTGATCGAAGGATGCCAAAGCAAAGCCGCCGGCACAGCCATCGGCCAGCGGCTCGGGGGTCTGTGACCAGCCGTTCTGCATATCATAGGTGAGGCACTGTAGCTCCCCGGAGGCTGTGCGCGCCACCAAGACCAGTTCAGTGAAAGTCGAGGCCATCGCTGCGCCGCCTGATCCGTCGAGGGGCAGTGCCTCCTCGTCCGACCATTGTCCTGCCGATTGTCGCGGCCCGGCGCTGGCCGTCCGGGTGCGCACTCGCATGGCGCCGTCCGCTGCCGCATAACCGGCAAAGAGCGCGCCGGCGAATCCCGCCGCGCACAACCCCGCGGAGACATCGTGTCCGGCGCGGATGGGGGTCGAATACGGGCGACTCCACCGAAAGCGCCGGCCCCAGAGGAACTGAAACCAGTTGGCGCTCGCGTCGTTCTTGCCGAGGTGGCCGAGGCCGAAGTTCACCTCGATCGTCCGCAGCAAGCTGTAGTGATTGTAACCCTCCTCCTCGAATCCCGGTTCAATGCCGTCGCCGAGAAGAACGGTGTAGATCTGATTAGGACCGTCGTAGGCCGAGGCCAGATCCGGCTGGTAGTCCCGCTCGAAATCAGCTTCATCGAAGGTGACCACCACCAGGGTGCGCGGCGGCAGGTGCAAATCAGGGCCGGGAAATCGCAGCCGGGCAAAGAAGTCCTCCAGCCAGAGCGCAAGCTGGTCAACCAGTTCCGGCGCGCGCGGCCTGGATTCCTGGGTCGTCCCGTTGAGCCAATGGCCGTCATTCCACACATTTGGAGAGAACCAGGCGTATTCGGGAAACTCCCCGTTGAGCAAGTCTGAAAAGAGCGCGGCCTCGCTCTCGACACGCCGCCACCGCGCCTCGTTGCGCACGATGGTAGAGAAGGACGCGAAGGGGTTGTGTTTGACGTGATAGGGGTGGGCGTCCTGCGGCGCGAGTTGCGGCGTCCAGGGCGTGGCTTGCGGGATATAGCTGTCCATGTACGCCTTCCACTGCAGTCGGCCAGGCGCTTCCTCGATGAGATCGACGATGGTTCGCTCGTCGATGAGCGGCAGCAGGTCGTCGGTGGTCACGTTGCACAGCGCGCCAGCGACCGACGCGATGTAGTTCGTCTGCGACGGATGCATCACGCCGAAAAAGTTCCCGAGCTGGATACCCTGCCGCGCCAGCTGTCGCATGTAAGGATTCGCGATCACATAGCTGCGGTACTGGTTCTCGAACATGATGACCAGGCACATGGTCGAACGCCCGCCGCGTCGGTGTACTCCCTGCGACATTCCGCAGTCCGCTCCCGGTTGATCTTGCCATTGCTTCCTCTCGTTCGTCGTATAGGGCGGACACGTCGAAACTAGACGCTCAACTTGAACGGATGCCTGTCGAACGCGCCAAGCACCTTTTACCGGTTCAGCGGATCGAGAAGCCCTGAGGATACGTCCTATCGCTTAACCAAGGTCGCCACCGAGATGTGCGGCCATTTCACACCGAGAAAATCGAAGATGACCGTTTGTGTATACTGTAGCTGCAAAAACTGGCGTCCATCCCAATTCTGGATGGTCTCAACCCAAAAGATTGCAGAGAAGCTATTGGCGTTGGGATTGGCATCCACAAAGGGAATGTTGGCGATGTTGCCGACCTTGTTGGGGCTTCCAGGAGGCGAAAGCGGAGTGCCATTGATGCCGCCGACCGGCGCCGCACTGACAGTCAAAGTCACCGTCTTGACGATCTGTTGACGCTTGATAGCGTTTGTCAGGACTTCGTTCGGATTGGCTATCGCGCTTGCTGGAATCCTGGTGGGCGGATGAGCGGAAGTCAACGGGGCGAGATACGCTGCGTCGGTTTCGTTGATGCGAGCGCCTGTCTGAGGGTCGAGTTTGAATGGCGTTGAATCCGCGGCGCCAATCGTCGGCCCTTCGTCAGTGGTCGAAAAGTCACCCTGCGCCAGCAGGGCGTCACCATGAGGAATGGTGCTCAGGCGCGCAACACTCGCCGGAGCAGGTGGGACCTCTGTGGCCGGCAAGCTGAGCCACAGCCCCGGCTCCAGGTGGATACCCTCGCTCGTATTGGCGTCGCTGACCTGTTGCAGATACTGCAAGCCAAGAAAGAAGATGTCGCCTTGACCCAAGCCCCGGTTGGGGATCGGTCCCGCCGATCGGGGTGAAAGTCAGCGTTTCCTGCGTCGCGTTGAGCATCAGACGGAAGGGCTTGTTGTCCTGCTTATCTGGCAGAGAGACCAAATTGAATCCCTTGCCTATCCAGGTACCTGGGAGGTCTGCCAACGGCCCGAGCTGCACGTGCGCAGTGCTGGAAGGTGCGCTGGCGCGAAGTGGAGTACGACTGGCCATGAGTCTTTCCTTCGCGGCTCCCTTGTGCCGCAATCACAATCGGAGGTGATGTTCCCGGACAGAAAGCTTCAGGGTTCGAATACGATTCGAACCCTGAAGCTTTGGCGGCCAACGCTAGCCAAAGTAGTTCCAGGCTTCCGGCGCTTCGTGCGTGGTGAATATCTTCTGATACTCCGGATCGTAGATGTCGATGAACACATAGGTTCCGGACGTCACCCAGTCGCCAGGGTTGAAGTGAATTGGTCCCGCCGGGTCGGAAGGGCCAAGTCCCCTCTTTCTCTTGATGGTTAGCGACTGGATGAACACCCTTCCCCAGCCCAGCCACTTGTCCTTTTCGGTGTTTTCAAACAGATACACTCTGACAGGATCCAGTTGAAATGCCCTGGCGACAGGCTTGTTCCTGAAGCGGAAGACCTTCCCTGCCACATCTTGGAGGGTGATCGGGTTATTCTGGTGTCGTTCGAAATTGAGTATATCAGACGGAAATCCCTGGGCCTTGTTCAGGAGCAACGTATCATTGATTTCATAGGAGCATCCCATGGTTTTACCTCCTCGGTTGAATGCAAAGCCGAAATTGGCCGTTGGATTGGATCAAGTTGTCGCCGTCGCTGCGGTGTCGCAAGTCTCTGGCACGTTGGTCAAAGCGCTGCTACGTGGCGCCGATGGGGAATCGTCCTGCTAGTTCCCGGAAGCCGTGCCAGTAGAAGTCGCTGATGGCGTCGGTCGGGTACTTGAACGTACTCTCCCACTGAACGATGCACGTCCTGTCCATGTCTCCTGACAATATTCTGAGCGAAGCCTTGTAATCCTTCACTTCTTCGCCCCACTGGCCCTGGTGCCACTTGTAGCGATAGTGGAAATCCTCGTTGTCCATGGAGACCAGCTCTTCCGTGGTCGTTGGCTGTCCGGGAAAGGTGAGTATCCTTCGCAACTGCCTGGTTTGCGTCTGCTCCGGCGGGACTTCCGTTTTCACGATGTCGGGATGCCACTTGTGGATCGTGTAGAAGCCTCCGATGACATCCCACACCACGGCCGCAGGCGCTCCCAGTTCGACACTCCGAATGACGTGCCAGTGTTTGTAGCGAGTCGGAGGCTTCGTCTTTTTGGCCATGAGTTCACTCCTTGTTCTCGTTGGTATCGGGTCAGAGCAGCCGGAAACAGGGGCCGTAGTTCCCGCGCCCGTCCCCGATCTCTATCTTCATCAGAGACTGGGCCTGCTGAGACAGCCCGAACATCGTTTCGATTGCGTGTACCAGCGCCGCCTGGTCGCCGTGCTCCCAGACCGACTGGAGCCGATCCAGCAACTGCGTAAAGGTCTGGTCGAAGCTGTTGAGCATCGTCCACACGTTGGCCGGAACATCCTTCTGCAGGTAACCGCCTTTCGGTACGACCGCCATTGGCCAAACGTCAGGAAACTCCAGCGGCTCACCTTCGAAGAACACATGGCCCTTCTTGTCGACGCGGCTGTATCGCCGGCCGGCCTTGATCTCGAGGAAACGATAGTAATGCGCCAACTCGTGCGTGTGCTTGACCTCTGGCGAGGCTTCCGATCCCTCACCCTGGTCCATGATGAGGGCGATGGTAGCTTCCACCTCGCGCGTGTGCTCGACCTCTGGCGTGGCTTCCGATCCCTCACCCTGGTCCATGATGAGGGTGATGGCAGCTTCCACGGCAGAAAGGTCGGCCATTACCATGTAAGCCAGCGGGCCAGAGACCTGGCGGTCGGTGGAAAGCTCCGGCTGCAAGGTCCGAAAGGCATCCAGAATTGCACGGTAGAATGCGCCGATCGTCTTGAAGCCCTTGTCGTCCTCTGGGGTTTTGGGGCGTCTGCCTACCGAAGGCGCTTCGATCGCGATGAAGGCATCCAGCGAACCCGGATAGCCCTCCGACCCCTGGTCGAACACGGTCAGCGCCGACAGCGACACAGTCAGCTCGGGGTGGACCCCTCCGGGGATCTTCCCGGGGTAGCTTGGCACCATCTTCGGATCGTTGATCTTGGGAATGCACCCCAGGGCAGTGAGCATGTTGCAGGCGAGCGCCATGTGCAACATCTCTTCCTGCACCACATTGCGGATCGACGCCGCCACCGGGTTCATCGGATCCTTGATCGACCAGAGCGCGGAAAGATAGGGCGGGATGGTCGAGAACTCGACGGAGACCGCCGACTGGAGCGCGTGCTCTAGCCATTCCCGGTTGCGTTGCCTTTTGCGGCGCTCCATCAACAGGTCCATGCGCTCCAGGTGGTGCGTGTCTGCCAGCAATTCGTTGAATGTTTTCGTGTTCATGATGTTTGCGAGAGTAGGTGATCAGTCAGTTTCAGGGTGACCGCGACGAGGGTCAGCGTCGGATTGACGGCCGCGCACGTGGGGTGGACGGCGTTGGAGCAAATGTACAGGTTATCGGTGCCAAAGACTTTCAGATCAGCATCCACGACCCCTTCCGTTGGGTCCTTGCCCATGCGGCAGGTCGATGAGGTGTGATGCCCGTCCTGATCGCCGATCACCCGGTCCTTGTCCTTGTCCACGGTGTATCCCATCTGGCGAATGACGGCCTCCATCAGATCGAGGTTCTTGTTAGCGCGCTCGGTGAAGTCGGCATGATGGGTGAAATCGATCCTGGTGCGCGGCAGACCGAAACGCGTGGTTCCCTCGCCGACGCTGAAGCGATTGCCGTACTGCCCCATTTCCTCCATGAAGGCCGACAACTGCACCTGCCGCGGCCCGGTCACGATATCATCGATCTGGGACCGAGTTCTTGCCCTCGATCATGTGCTGGGCGATGTCCACATTGGGGAGCCCGGCGTAATTCATCAGGAAGATCTTCCCGTTTTGCTGATACTCCTCGGTGTCATAGGTGCGCGACATCAGCGACGGGAAGTCATATTCCTGGATCCAGCGCTCCTCGTTCCTGGGCTTGGTTCCTGCTACCGAAAGGAACGGGTGGGAGATGGCATAGCGGCCAACGAGGTCGTTGTCGTTGCCGATGCCGTGCTCCCAGTATGGACTGCCGGACATCATCAGCAGCTTGGGCGCTTCGTAGGCGCCCGAGCAAACGATGATCCGGTCAGCGCTGGCGGTCACGGTCTCTCCGCTGTGGGGATCGAGGTATTTCACCTGGTGGATGCGGCTTTTGGACTCGGCAACCAGCCGCGTCACCGGCGCCATCCCAATATATCTCAGGTTTGTGTACTTGGGCTCGCTGAGCAGGTCGTCCAGGACGTACGACCCGGAGAAGACGCGCGCCAAAGGGGCAGTACTTGCAGGTTCCGGTTGCCATGCACTTGCGATAGCGGGCAATGGGCATGTGCCCCGGTGTCATCCCCAGCGCCCGGAACGCCTGAACCATCTCGCCGTCCGACTCGGTCCACGGGTAGGGCGGCAGTGGATAGGGCTTGCTGCGCCACGGGTCATTGTCGTCGCCGCACACCGACAGATACTCGTCCGCGCGGCAGTAGTAGGGCTCCAGCGTGTCGTAGCCGTACGGCCAGTCGCCGCCGCGCCCCGTGTTGGTCTTCAGGTGGAAGTCCTCTGGCTTGAAGCGCATCGACCAGCCGCCCCAGTGGACGGTGGACCCGCCGTACATCATGGTGCGTGAGCCATTCGAGTGCCACGCCGTGCCGCCGACCGACGGGTTGTCGCCGTCGCGGTCCTCGCACGGGTCATAGGCCTTGCGTTTGTAGAGGACGTAGTCCCACCAGTAGCGTCGATCCTTCATCGGTATCTGGGGTCCGGCCTCCAGCATGAGAATCGGCGTTTCCGGGTCTGCCTCCAGCAGCTTGGTCGCGATGGTCGAGCCGGCGACGCCCGAACCGATGATAATATAGGCGTAGTCGTTGCTCATTGCGAAGGCTCCTCATAAGCGCGGACGGGCTTGATCCGGTTGAATCGTGAGCCGGCGATGAACCCGTTGTAGTTGACGATGTTCTCCGGGAGGATTTCCGGTAGATGCGGCCGGATGAAGTTCTTGAAGCCGCCGGCCACGACCTGAACGCGGATGAATTCATCGACCACGAAGTACTTGGCATGGGCCAGGCGAGTGTTCAGCGGGTAATTGCCTCTGCGGTCGACCGGGATGCCGTTGGCGAGGAAGAGCCGCTCGAACGCCTCGAGCCTCTCCATACAGCACGATGAGTTCGTCCACCACCTCCAGCGCGTTGACGTATTCGGCCACGTAGCTCGGCCTGATCAGGGTCTTCTCGGCCACAAACTCCAGCCAGGAACTCTTAAGACCCGCGGAGTCATGGTACGGTGTTCTTCCATGTCCTGCCGATGGCGGCAAAGATGCGCCACAGGCCGTCTATTTCGCCGCGAGTTCAGCTCGCGCGGCTCCGCGAGCAGCAGTTGACTCGCGAGCTTCTGCTCGCATACCGGGCCGCCGATCATGGTTGTTGTCATATGTGCCTCCGCTCTGCAAGCTTCCAACGTTGAGGGATCTGTTGGGTACGATTCGACGATGGTAGCGGCGCTAGGCCAGCCTACCACGTATTCACCTTACACCCACACACTGCGTTGCACTAGACAAGAATTTGTAAGATATCACGGGCCAGTTTCGCTACAATAATTTGTAATCGGGACGAGAAACGGTGAAAAGAACGCGAGCGCCAGCTACTGCTCCCCCGCTGACTTGTCTATCGCAACCCTGCTACCGAATGACGGGTTACCACCGACCGGCCTCCATGAACTGCTTCAGCGCAAGGCAGTTTTCTGCCAGCGCACCTTCAAGCAGGTCGACGGCTTCGCTCTCAGGGAG
>CAWFCN010000002.1:0-634367 GCA_963814415.1 uncultured Actinomycetes bacterium
CCTATCGAGCTAGGCAACCCCGACAGCCCAGATAGAGGCGGCTGCGTGAACCTGCTCTCACCGGGGCGCATGATGTCGAAGAACGTGCCCGGCATGGCTCCGAACTCCTGCCTTGTCGAGCTGGAGAGATGGCCGTCCCAGGGCAAGGAGGCCTCCAGATGACCAGATACGCCATGTTGATGGACGTCACCAAGTGCAACGGCTGCTACAACTGCTTCTTGGCCTGCAAGGACGAGCACTGCGACACCGCCCACCCCGGCTACGCCGCCGCCCAGCCCATGACCGGCCAGGAGTGGGTCCGCCTGGTAAACACCGAGCGCGGCAGCTTTCCCAAGATCAAGGTGGATTACACCGCCATCCCCTGCATGCACTGCGGCGACGCCGCGTGTGTCAAAGCGGCCGCTGAAGCAGGGGTGCCCGACGCCATCCACAAACGCGCCGACGGCATAGTGCTCATCGATCCGGTGAAGGCCAAAGGCCACCAAGAGCTGGTCTCCAGTTGCCCCTACCGTGCGATCTTCCTGGAACGAGGCCGAGCAGGTGCCGCAGAAGTGCACGCTCTGTGCTCACCTTATAGACGAAGGCTGGCAGGAGCCCCGCTGCGTGGAGGCCTGCCCGACCGGAGCTCTGCTCTTCGGAGACCTGGACGACCCCAAGAGCGAGTTGGCCAAAGCGCTCGCTGCAGCCGGCGACTCCACCGAGGTGCTGGGCGCCGACCTCTCCATGCTGGCCGCACTCGGCGGCTTTGGGGTAGACGCGCAGTCCCTGCAGGCGCATCCGGATATGGAGGAGGGGGTGCGCTACGCCGGCCTACCCAAGGTCTTCGTGGCGGGTTGCGCCGTGCTCAAAGACACCGACGAGTGTGCCGTGGGCGCCACCGCCACTCTCCTTGGCGCCGGAAGCACGCTGGTGACGGTCACCGACGGCTTCGGCGACTTCGAGTTCGAGGGACTGCGGCCGAACGGCTCGTACACGCTGACCATAACGGCTCCAGGCTACAAGACCTTAGAGCGCCAGGTCGAGACCGGCCGGAGCGTCTACCTGGGCGACCTCCTGCTGGAGCGCTAGCGACGCACCGCACGCCTCGCTGGTGCAGAGAACAATGGCGACGCTGGGTCCACGGGGGCGCCTATACGAGCATCGCGCCGCCGTCGATCGGTAGGCACGTGCCTGTCATGTAGCCGGCAAGGTCCGAGCACAGATACATGACGGCTCCCGCGACCTCTTCCGCGGTCGCCACCCTGCCCATCGGGAGCAGCTTGGCCAGGCCGTCGAAGACCTCCTTTGGTGCAGCGCGGAGCATCGGGGTGTCGACTGGCGCTGGGCAGACGGCGTTGATGCGGACCCCTGTCCTGATGTACTCGAAGGCCGCGGCCTTGGTCAGACCCACCACCCCGTGCTTGCAGGTGGTGTAGAGCGGAAAACCGGGCTCGCAGAGCAACCCTGCCAACGAGGCCGTGTTCACGATCACGCCCGCACCCTGCTTGAGCATGGTCGGCAGTTCGTACTTCATGCACAGAAAGACGCTCTTGAGGTTCACATCCATGATGCGATACCAGAGCGCCTCGCTCGTCTCGGTGAGGGGCGTCGACATGTCCTGGGGGTGGATGCCCGCGTTGTTGCAGGCGTAGTCTAGGCGCCCGAACGAATCGAGCGTTGCCTCGACCATGGCCTTGACGTCGGCCTCCTTCGATACGTCACAGGAAACGAACAGCGCCCTGCCGGCCCCGATGAGGTCGACGGTCTCGGCACCTGCCTTCGCGTCGATGTCGGCCACGACCACGTTCGCCCCTGCATGGGCGTATGCCACGGCGACCGCCCGCCCGATGCCCATACCCGCACCGGTGACAATCGCTGCTTTTCCTGCCATTGATTCAGCCATAACCCGTCTCCTTGCCTGGGTCGCAGTCGCTAGCTCTTGGTCGGAAGGCCTGACATGACCCGATACTCGTTCGCCGTGGCCACGCGCCGACCGAGGATCTCAGCGACGGTCTTCATGTCTTTGAACGCGGTCACGGTGTCGTTCAGCATGTCGTCCTTGTGCGGCCACTTCCAGTATGTATCTTCGATGCCCACACGAATGGAAAGGCCCATGACCATGGCCATGGTGGTGAGGTAGTAGGAGGGCCGGCCGGCCGTGGCGAGCGAGATGAGACCCGTGGGGTCGATCTCGCGGATGCGCCTCACCGATCGCAGCAGGTAGTCTGCGGCGTCGAATTCGCTGAACAGACTGCCACCAGGGTACGCCCAGCAGGGCAACAGACCCCAGTGGAGGGGTGGCTCGAGGATGCCGGTCTCGAGGAGGTACACCCTGACCTGGTCGATGGCCTCGTCCTCGTGCAGACCGAGTGCGGGTTTGATGCCCCTCTCCATGAGGTACGCAGCCTCTGCCTGGAGAAGTCTGGGAGGAGTGATCGTACCGGGGTTCAGCGGCATCGAGTCCATCAAGCCTTCGTCGAGTATCGCATCGATCAGGAGCTTCTCGATCTCGAAGTTCAGATCGACGAGCACGCAGCCGTCCACGTAAACGCTGTTGCCGTACTTCTCCCTGATGGGCCCGATGATGCCGCGGAGCATCTCCAGATGCTCCTTCTTGTCGTTGACGAAGTTCCCCTTACCGGTGCGGGCGTGGATGTGCACGCACGTGGCTCCCGCTTCTATGCAGTCCAGAGCCGACTGCCTGACCTCGTCGGGTGTGTACGGCTGGTTCGGGTTCTTCGCCCTCTTGATCGGTTGCCCTGTCACGTGGCAGGCGATGCCGACTACGTCTGGGATCTTCCATTTGGGCTGATAGTCGAGGTCGGCGCCGTCGGGGCCGAACACCGCCCCGTCGGGAACGGGGGCCGGGAATCGTGGCGGCAGGTTCTCGTATTTGTCGTCCATGGTAGAAGCCTCCTCATGTCGCCGTTTGGAAATGTCCCGCTCGTCCCGTTCAGGCTCGCAGACTGCATCGCTTCGCAGCCTTCGTGCAGCCTTTCGTCTTCCTCTTGACAGGATAATCACACGGAGTTACGTTAGTCAACAGCATTCACGTAAAGCACGTTTACCGGAACAAGCACCATGGCAGGATCTGCTAGTACATCAAGAACCAGGCCGTCTTCCGTCAGGCATATCGAGCGAGGAGGTGGGTCACCGAGTACCACGTGAGGCCAGGACGAGCGGAGCTACCAATGATTCGGAGGACTACAATGCGCAGACTTCCCGGTACAAGACTCTTACTTTCGTTCGCCACCCTTCTCGCCCTGCTACTGATCGTCGCGGTTGGTCTCGCGGCGTGTGGAGGCGCGGACGAGACGACTGCCACCAGCGCAGACCACTGGGCCCGCCACCGACACGCCGTACAAGGTCGGCATCCTTACGAACACGTCTGGCGACCTAGGGTTCCTCGGCAAGTACGTAGTCGATTCCATGAATCTGGAGGTCGACAAGATCAACGCTGATGGCGGGATCAACGGCCATCCCATCGAACTGGTTGTGGAAGACGATGGCTATGATCCGACGAAAGGCGCGGCCGGTTTCACCAAGCTAGCCGAAGACCCGAGCATTCTGGCCATCACGGGCACAATGGCGACCATCCTTATGCCCTCTTTGACGGCACTCGCGGAGCAGAACGAGATTCCCTATGTCTCCTGTGCCCCCGAGATCCCTGAACTCCGGGCACAGAACTTGGCATGGACCTTCTACGGCGCGGCCGACGAGTTCCTGAACGCCGCGGCGATCCTCGACATCGTCAAGGCCCAGGGCTTCAAGAGCGCCGTCGTGATCTCGCACAACGAACCCAACGCACTGTCGGTCGCCAAGGAGTTCGTCACAGAGGCTACTGCCGCGGGTCTGAAGGCCGTGCTGCTGCCGGACGCGATCGACATCGGCACTGTTGACGTCACTCCGCAGGCTAACAAGCTGAAGGCCCTTTGCGACGAGCAGGGTGCGGACTGCGTTGTCAGCGTTGTATGGCCGAACGTTACGGGAACCCTCGTCAAGACCATGACCGGTATCGGTCTCAACCTGCCGGTGGTGTCCTATAGCCTCAACGCCGACGTATCCACTCTCGCCATGGGTGGCCCAGAACTGAACGGAGTCATGCTGCCCGGTCCCAAGGTCATGGCGGCGTCCTGGCTCCCTGATACCGACCCCCAGAAGGCGGTCGTGGTCGACTTCATCAACCGCTACACGGCCAAGTACAATGTTGCGCCCGGTCAGGTCGATGCCGGCGCGGCGGACTGCATCCTCTGGATCGCGGCTGCACTCAGAACATCGGGCGACGACCGGGCCAAGCTGCGCGACGCGCTCGGTTCGGTGGAGAATCTCGTGGGTCCCTTCGCTATCCGCACAATGGGCAAAGAAGGAGACCGGACCGGGATCGAGTCCGGCTTGTTCGTCCCGATGGTGATCCAAGACATGCAGTTCACCGAGTTGAAGTAGCAGTAATGATCCACCTGGGCATTCGTCCACTCGAGCACTGACTATCGAGAACGAAAGAGGCCGTACATGACCCTCACCACGTTCTTCCAGAACTTGATCGCGGGAATCGTGGTGGGGTCAGTGTACGGCCTCATCGCCCTCGGCTACGTGACCATCTACCGCTGTTCGGCGGTGGTCAACTTCGCGCAAGGCGCGTTTGCCATGCTGGGCGCGCTCATCGCCATCGAACTCGTGCGCGATCAGCACGTACCCTACCTGCTAGCCGCGGTCATAGCCATCGGCGCCACATCCATCATCGGGCTGCTCGTCTTCGTCATAGTGGTGGACCGCGTCCGTGCTGAGTTGGTGGTGTCACAGCTCATGGCAACCTTGGGAGTCGCCATGCTTGCCCAGGGCGTGATGCTCGTGATGGGCGGAGGCTATCCGCGAACGCTCCCCTCGTTCACATCCGACAAACCCTGGAGCCTCGGGACGGTGACTTTACCGCAACAGGGCGTCTGGGTCGTCCTCATCGCGGTTGTGATCGTCGCGGCACTCTACTTCGTCAACAACCGCACCAGGTTTGGGAAGAAGATGACCGCCACGGCCACGGACCCCACGGCTGCCAGCCTGGTGGGCATCTCGCGTCGAGCTATGATCAGTTGGGCGTTTATGATCTCGGCGGCCATCGGTGCCGCCGGCGGGCTGGCCTTGGCCGCCATGACTCCTATGAACTTCGCGTCGGGGAGCGCCTTCGGCTTCAAGGGCTTCATAGCGGCCGTACTTGGAGGTTGGGGCAAGAGCTCCGGCGCGCTCGTCGGAGGCATCTTGCTCGGTGTCTTTGAAACGTTTGGCGCGGCCTTCTTGCCATCCGGATACAAAGACGCGGTAGCCTTCTGCCTGCTGCTCCTCGTGATGTACTTCCGTCCCTCAGGGCTGCTCGGCTCGTCTCTCGTAGAGCCTATCCGATGAGCCTGCTGCGGAAGCTCAGGGGCCGGGGGGCACGTAGCCGGCTGGTCTTCATCATCGTCATCGCGCTCTGGCCGCTCATCTTCGGCGGTGGCTTCTCGCTCTCGGTCATGACCACAGCGGCCCTCTATGCGATGATCGCCATGGGCCTCGGTCTGCTGCTCGGTCAGTCCGGACAGATATCCCTTGGGCAGGCCGCATTTGCGGGGATCGGAGCCTTCACCGCGGGGGTACTCACCAAGAGCTTCGATCAAGCTCCGTGGGTAGGGGTGATTGCTGGGACCATTGCGGCGACCGTAGTCGCCTTGATCATCAGCCGGCCGATCCTCAAACTCAAAGGCTATTTCCTGGCCCTGGCCACACTGGGGCTGGGTGAGATCTTCGTGGCTGTCGTGAGGCAGCACAAGTACTTCTTCGATGGCACGGTGGGGATCGTGTCACTACCTCACTTCAGCATCGGGCCCATCTCTTTCGCCTCACGCGAGGCCCAGTACTACCTGGTGTGGTTCGTGGTCTTCGCGCTCCTGCTCCTCACCGAGCGCGCGCTTCGCTCTCGCGTGGGTAGGGCGCTGCGGGCGCTGTCGAGCAGCGAGACGGCCGCATCCACTCTGGGAGTGCGGGCGGCCGGGCTGGAAGCTACGGGCGTTCGTGATCAGCGCGGCCATGGCCGGGCTCGCCGGCGGTTTCTTTGCCTACGCCATGGGCGCGGTCGTCTACAGCAGCTTCACCGGTCAACTCTCCCTGGTCGTCATGATCATGGTCATAATCGGTGGAGTGTCGAGCATGGCCGGGGCTGCCATCGGAGCCATCATCATTTCGTGGCTGCAGTACGCCTTCACGAGTTTCGCGACCTACCAGACAGCGCTCTACGCCCTCGTGCTGCTTCTTTTGCTGCTCTTTCTGCCCGGCGGACTGACCAAGGGATTCGAGTCACACTACGTCGAGACCGCACGAGCGTATGTCAGAAGGCGACTTGAGCCATTGCTTCGAAGAATCCCGGGGTTCGGAGCGGCGCCCGCGGTGGTGACGTCGTCTACCACCGCTGCGGGGGTGACCTTGCAGGCTGGGCCGTCCGTCACCAAGACCGAAATCGAGGCGGCGGTTCTGCGTTGGAAGGAAAGATCCGCCGACTCCTCGCCTGCACTGGCCGGGCCCGACGCGAAAGAGTTCCTGCGCTTGGACTCTGCAACCGTCCACTTCGGGGGGGTGGCCGCAGTAAGCGGAGTGACTCTCTCGGTCGCGCGGGGCAGCATTACCGCTCTCCTAGGCCCCAACGGTGCCGGAAAAACCACGGTGTTCAACGCGGTGAGCGCGCTACAGAAGCTGACGTCGGGTCAGATCTTCTACAAGGGCAAGAGGATCGACCGTCTACCCGCGTCGGAGGTCGCTCGTCTCGGCCTGGCCCGCACCTTCCAGAACCTGCGCCTCTTTCCCAACATGAGCGTGCTCGAGAACGTGATGGTCGGCCGGCATCGCCATGAGAAAGCAGGGTTCATGACTGCGGCCTTGGGGCTGCAGAAGAAGGAGGAGGCGGAGTCAAAGAAGCGTAGCCTGGAAGCATTGGCGGTGGTCGGCATCGAGCACTTGGCCGATTGGCCGGTGACCGCCCTGCCCTATGGCCAGCAGCGGCTTGTCGAGATCGCCCGGGCTCTTGCCACCGATCCCCAGCTCCTTCTTCTGGACGAGCCTGCCGCCGGCATGAACGCCACCGAGAAGGTCCAATTGGTCGATAGAATAGCTGCAATCCGCGACGCCGGAGTCACGGTGCTCCTCGTCGAGCATGACCTTAGCATGGTGATGGGCGTCTCGGACACAGTAAACGTTCTCAACTTCGGGCGTCTCATAGCCAGCGGCCCTCCGGCTGTTGTGCAGCAGGACCCGGCGGTCATCGAGGCCTACCTGGGTATGAAGCACGGCGACCGGTACGGAACGCTGGACGCGCAGGCCGTCGAGTTCGCCGAAGGAACCAAGGGGCGGGCCAAGGACGATGGCGCCCCGATGCTCGAAGTCAAGGGAATCCACACCAATTACGGCTCGATCAGCGCCATTCGCGATATCAGCCTGACCGTCTATGCCGGCGAGATCGTCGCAGTGCTCGGCTCCAACGGGGCCGGAAAGACGACCATGCTTCGCACCGTTTCGGGCCTGTTACGGCCTCGGGCGGGCACCGTGGTCTATGAGGGCGCCGACATCACCCGTGTACGCGCTCAGGAGATAGCCTCGAGAGGAGTCGGCCACGTACCCGAAGGCCGCCATGTCTTCCCGACCCTCAGTGTGGTCGACAACCTCAAGCTCGGCACATGCTGCCGCGCCAACCGCGACAAAGCCGCGCAGCGGGACGACCTGGATGAGATCTTCGAGCTCTTCCCCCGGCTAGCAGCCCGGCGCACCCAGCTGGCCGGCACTCTCTCGGGCGGCGAACAGCAGATGCTGGCTATCGGCCGCGGCCTCATGGGCCGGCCGAAGCTGCTCCTGCTGGACGAACCCTCCATGGGGCTCGCGCCCATGCTCGTGGAGGTGATCTTCGAGTCGCTGGTCAAGCTGAACGCCTCTGGACTGACCCTGCTAGTGGTCGAGCAGAACGCCAAGTTGCTGCTGTCGATCGCTCATCACGCCTTCGTGTTGCAGACTGGGCAGGTCGCGCTTTCGGGCAGCTGCCGCGAGCCTGGCTTGCGACGACAGAGTCAAGGCACTCTATCTCGGTCAGACGGCAGCGGAGTGCGCCGAATAGCACGGCTCGGGTCGGGAGACACACCATCAACAAGCTCATAATCACAGCCGCACTCACCGGCAGCCTGACCACGAGGGCGCACAACTCAAACCTGCCTCACACCCCAAACGAGATCGCCCGCGCCGCGGTCGAAGCCTGGGAGGCGGGCGCGTCGGTCGTCCATCTGCACGTGCGCGACCCAGAGACAGGAGCCCCCGTCCACGACGTTCGTCTCTTCGCCGAGACCATCCGTCTCATCCGCGCCGAGTGCGATCTCATCATCAACGTGACAACAGGCGCCGGGCCCAAAGTGCCCATCGAGGAGCGTATCGCAGTCGTCCCCGGGCTGGCGGACAACCCGGCAACCAAACCCGAGATGGCCTCCCTCAACTGCGGCTCGGTGAATTTCGGTCTGCTCGATCACGAGAAGAGGGAGTTCGTCTTGAGTGACGTGCAGATGAACCCCTGGACCGCCATGCTCAACTACGCTGACACCATGAAGAAGCATGGTGTGGTGCCCGAGCTGGAGGTGTACGAGGCCGGCATGATCAACAACTCGCTCGTGCTCCAGTCGCTAGAAGCCCTCGATCCGCCACTTCACTTCCAGTTTGTCCTCGGGGTGTTGGGCGGCATGCAGGCGACGATTGACAACCTGGTATTCCTCAAGAACGCGCTACCCCAGGATGCCACTTGGTCTGTGTGCGCGGTCGGTCTTCCCATCTACTCCCTCGCCCCGGTTGCGATCGGGTTGGGGGGCAATGTCCGCGTGGGGTTCGAGGACTGCGTGCGCATCTCACGTGCTGAGCTTGCTAAGAGCAACGCCCAGATGGTCGCCAAAATCGCCCGCATGGCGGGGGATATCGGGAGGGAAGTGGCGAACCCGGCGGAGGCGAGGGACATTCTCAGCCTCTCTCGCACCCAGATGGCCTAGCGAGATAGTTGCTGGCCAGCCCGCGTCACTCGCCGATGCCCGCGGCCGGCTCCGGCGCGACCGCGCGAAACGTGCTGAGTAGACGATCGAGATTGCGAACGAGCGCCGCCTCGACTTCGGGCCCCGCCTGCGAAAGCAGTGCCATGTCGGTGGTGAAGTTGAACATGACGAGCGCCCAGGCCACATCTGTGGTCTCGACGTCGGAGCGGATGGTTCCCTGACGCTTGCCTTCTTCGACGGTCGCGGCGATTCTCTCCAAGGAAGGCCAGTTCAGCGGATTCATACTGCGGGCAAATCCCGGGTCCTTGAGCGAAGCGAGGGCCTGGAATATGGGGCGCGCCATCGTGTTCAGATTCTGGCGCTGCCAAGGCGCAAGGTTGCGTCCGAGCTCTCCCAACCGCTCGAGTGCATCAGGCGCATCTGCAGTTTCCACCCAACTCATGGCGCGCTCTGCCGCCACCTCGACCACGGCGGCGAGTATCGCATCGCGGCTGCCAAAATGCCGGTAAAGACCCCCGGGCGTGACACCGACCGCCTCGGCTATGCGCGCCATCGTCATGCCGTCGACCCCGTGCTCGCCGAGAATCACCAGGGCGGCGTCGATGATCTCCTCGCGGCGCTCCGCCTGACTCTTTCTGGTGTACTGCTTCACGTAGTTCGGCATAGTCTGTTATCCCTCCCAGTGGCAACAGGATACACCAACGGACAGGGTAGCGGCGAAAGGAGTTTACGTAAATACAGTTTACACTCTCGCTATCGCCTAGATGGGAGCCTGCCGAGGCCACTGTCACCCCCATGGCAACTGCAGGTTGCGAGGGACAGCGCCCTCGGCGATGTCCTACCCTCAGCACCGCGGCGGCGCTTCTACCTCTCGGGACGCTGATAGCCCATGATGGCCTTGACCTCCAGGAAGTCCTCCAGCCCGAAACGCCCCCACTCCCTTCCGTTGCCCGACTGCTTGTAGCCGCCAAAGGGGGCGGTGAGGTCGGTGCTGGCGCCATTGAGATGCACCATGCCCGTGCGCAGGGCGCGCGCTACGCGGCGCGCCCGCTCCAGGTCGCCTGAGCTCACGTAGCCGGAGAGGCCGAAGTCGCTGTCGTTGGCCAGAGCCACGGCCTCAGCCTCGTCGGCGAAGGGCATCATCACCAGCACGGGTCCGAAGATCTCCTCGCGGGCGATGCGCATGGTGTTCTTGACGTCGGCGAAGACGGTGGGCTTGACGTAGTAGCCGCGGTCCAGCCCCGAGGGCCGCTCCGGGCCCCCAGCCACCAGACGTGCGCCCTCCTTCAGCCCCGACTCTATGTAGCCCAGCACGGTCTCGTACTGCTGCTTACCGGCCACGGGGCCCAGAAAGGTCTGGCTGTCGTTCGGGTCGCCCACCTTGAGACCGGCGGCCACCCGCGCCGCGATCCCTACCGCTTCTTCGTACACCGAGCGCTGCACCAACATGCGCGTGGGAGCGTTGCAGCTCTGTCCGGAGTTGCGCATGCAGCCCTTGACCCCGCCGCCGATCACCTTCTCCAGGTCGACGTCCTCGAAAACGATGTAGGCCGACTTGCCCCCCAACTCCTGCGATACCCGCTTGATGGTCCCGGCCGCCGCCCGGGCCACGGAGGCGCCCACCTCGGTGGAGCCGGTGATTGAGACCATGTCCACCAAAGGATGACTTGCCAAAGCGCCGCCCAGGGTGGAGCCGGGGCCGTTCACTAGGTTGAACACGCCCGCGGGCACGCCCGCCTCTTCCGCGACCTCGGCTACCAGCAGAGAGGAGAGGGGGCAGTACTGGCTGGGCTTGAGCACCATGGTGCAGCCGGCCGCCAGAGCGGGCGCCACCTTGACCAGCACCTGGTTCATGGGCCAGTTCCAGGGCGAGATGAGCCCGCAGACCCCCACCGGCTCCCGCACGATGCGCGTAGTGCCCTGGTGGCCCCACTCGAGCTCGAAGGGATACTCCTTGAGCACCTCGATGGCCGTCTCCAAGTGGCGCTGCCCGATATGGGCCTGCACCGACTCGCAGAAGCTCTTGGGGATGCCCACCTCCGTGGTCATGGCCGCGGAGATCTCGGGCAGCCGGCGCTTGTAGGCCGCCAAGAGGCCTTCGAGCAGCGTCACGCGTTCCTCGCCGCGTGGTCTGGCTATAGGCGGGAAAGGCCCGGTGCGCGGCCTTGACGGCCGCGTCGATGTCGGCTTCGGAGCCGGCGGCCACCTGCGCCACCTCTTGCTCCGTGGCAGGGTCGACCACCTTGATCCAGCGGTCCGGCACGGCCGGGTCCACCCACTTGCCGTCTATGTACAGCTTGGTCTCATGGCTCACAGCGCCGCACCTCCAAAGCGATCAGTAGACCCCGTACTCCCTTGCGACCCTGACCATCATCTCCAGGTTCTCATCCTTGCCTCCGTCGGCAATGGCGCCCAGATCCAAGATGAAACCGCCCCCCTTGCCGGCCACGTCGATGAGATGCCGCGTCCTATGGGCTATTTCCTCAGTCGTCCCCATGTGTATGAGCGAGATCGGCATGTTCCCCTGTATACAGGCTACCTGACCGATGGTGGCCTTGGCCCGCTCCATGTCGGTCTGGTCGAACATCCACACCGTCTTCCCCTTGGGAAGATCCATGATCACTTCCAGCCGCGAATTGTAGCGGCCCTCGGCGAACAGGAACGGGATGATGCCCTGGTCGATCAGGCCCAGCAGAGTCTGACGGAGAGACGGCCAATAGAAGGTGCGGAACTGCTCATCGCTCATGAAGCCGTCTGACCCCTTGTGTAGTGGCATGAAGCAGAAGGGCGAACCGGGAGCGCGACCCCTCCTGACCGGCCAATCGATGGCTATTTTGGTCAGCCGCTCGCAGGCCGCCAACACCTTGTCGGGACAGCGGAACATGTCCACCACCACTCCCTTAGTGCCCCGCAGCGTATCGCCCAGGATGTCGAAGGGGGCTTTGCTTGCGCAACCAACGTAGGCGGGAAAGCCAAGCCCCTTGATCTCGTCCATGGCCGGCATCATCACCTTGGCCCAAGCGGCGCGCGCATCTGCCGCGTCGGCCAGCCGCCTGAGCCCGGAAGCCATGGCTTCACCACCCCACCCTGCCACCTGGCTGCCCACGAAGGGTAGTTCCACATAGTCGAAGAAGGGCGAGAGACCGGAGAACCCCTCGAACGCCCCCACCGTGCGCGGCAGATAGGTGCGCAGCAGATAGTCAGTGGGATCAGCGATCAGGTGCTCGTACTCTTCGGCCAGCATCCACTCCTTCTCGTTGTACTGATAGCCGGCGTTCTCCGCGACTCCATGACCCGGCCACGAATAGAGCCTGTAGTCCAGCGCCTCGAACATGGCTCCGGGGACGGTGCTGTTGAGCGGGTCGACCATCACGTCTGGCTGGAACTTCAGATTGAACTCGCGCCAAGCCACCGAGGCCCGCTGCGGATCGTTCATGGCCTCGTAGGAGGTCATGCCCGCCGCCTTGGCGGGCCAGAAACCCACAGCCAGACGCACCGGCACGCGGTCGGGCTGACCCAACTGCGCCGCCGTGGTCACCCTGTCCACCCGCGCCTTGTACTCAGCCTCGGCTTCGGAGCTTGCGAACTGCACGCCGGGGTCGCGCCAGCGCCCGACTCGAAACGCGAGTTTCTCCTCCGCGCTCATCTCCGTCCAACGTTTCTCGGACATACTCAAACCACCCCCACACTCTCGCTGACTATGGTCACAGCAGCTGTCTGGGCTGCACCATCCCGCACCGGATGCTTCACTTCACACCGTCTCCTTGGTCAGTCGAAACTAGTCTTCGTTCGGGGTACCGCGGTCGGCCGCACCAAGATCCCTGAGCCGTCTGTGCTCTCGGCGGAGTACCGGGCCTGCCACCGCTAGGCCTGCAAGGCCGACCACACCGCAGACAACGATCACATAGCCCGAGATGGCGTTGTACAAGACCGGGACGACCAGGGAACCGATCAGCCCTCCTAACCACATGAAGGACGAATCCAGCCCCTGCACCGTGCCGACCCACTTCTCCGGGCTTACCTGCAGCAAGAAACCCTCCCTTGCCGGGAAAGAGAGGGCGTAGCCGATACCCTGGACGACGCCCACGACCACGTAGAGTGTCAGCGCTCTGGTGAAGCCCAGAACAACGAAACCCAGGGACGCCACCGCCGCGCCGGCGAACATGAGGACGAAGCGGCTGTAACGATCGGCCAGAATACCGCCGGCGAACGAGAGCAGCATGGGCACACTCATGGCGATCCAGATGACCGAGACCGTGGTCATCGAGGCGCCCAGGCGCACCAGCCACAGACTCCAGATCACCTCGAACCCTCCGAAGGCGAACTCGACCGCGAACCCTGCGACCAGGAAGCCGACTATGACGGGCGTAAGGACCTCCCGGTAGCTCGGCCTGCGCTCCCGAACGGCCCTCGTCGCCTTGCGCCGGCCGGTAGCCTCCGGTTCGCGGATGAGACAGACCATGGCGATGGTGGTGGCAGCGGCCAGCGCCGCCCCGCAGTAGAAGATGGCGTGGAACCCGGGGCGACCCTCACCACCGGCGTGGTAGAGGGCTGCGCCCAGCGCCGGGCCGATGATCGCCCCCCCGAACTGGGAAGACATGACGAATCCGAGTGCCCGGCTCCTCTGGGCGGGCGCGGTGATGTCGGCAACAAAGGCGAACATCACGCCACTGGCGGCTCCGCTCACTCCCTCGAGCAGCCGGAAGAGCAAGAACCAACGCGGGTCGACGGTCCGGGTGAAGAGAAAGGAGACCACTGCGAGGAGAGCCAGGCTGCCGATCATCAGGGGCTTGCGTCCCACCAGGTCGCTCAGCCAACCGAACGGCGATGAGAACAGAAGCGTACCCACGTAAAAAGCGGCCGCGATGAAACCGATCATCATAACGGAGCTGTGGCCCTCCTCCTGGAGGAAGATAGGAAGGTAGGGCAGTATGGCGCTGAACGCGGTCCAAATCGTCAATTCTGACAGACATATCACGCCGATTTGGACCCAGCTGGTCTTCGTCGGCGGCAGCTGTTCTCCGGTACACGTTTGCATGTGACTCGAGGCATTCATCTCAGGTTGTTGTCTCCTCAGACCTTATGCGCGCGAGCCGATGGGCGCTGGGCTCCTTACGGGTCAGTGATCCCGTGGGAGCGGAGCCCAGCGCCCCGGCTCTTCAGAGAGGGAGCTCCTCGTCGGCGGGCAGGTCGACGACGCCCCAGGGCGTACCGTTTCGCGTCATGAGTTCCAAGAACGGCGCGGGATCTATCTGCTCGGGGGCGAAGACGCCGTGACCGGGGACTTGGCCCCTGACCAACATGATGGCCGCGCAGGCAGCTGGGACCCCCGTTTGCCAACCGGTGCCCTGCACCCCGTGCTTCTGGTACGCCTCGTCGTGCGAAGTGACCTGGTACATGAAGCGCCGTACGCGCTTGCCTGCGATGGTGCCCTCAGCCAGGGTGCCTACGCACACCGCCCCGTGCATCTTGCCGATTAGATCCACCGACTTGGGCAGGCGTGAAACGAGCAGGTCGAGGGGGCGGAAGCGTGCCCCCTGGAACTCGATCTCGCGGTTGTGGTCGAAGCCGAGCTTGCGCCAGGCAAGCAGCAGGTTGACCCAGCCTTCGTCTAAGGCGATGAAGAAGTTCGCGTCTCGCAGCCCCTTGTCGCCCAGGAAGAGTGGCATGAGCTGGGATTCCTCGTGGTCGACGTTCCACACGGTGAGTTCGCCCACCGGAGTGGGAAAGGCGAAGCGGAACTGCTTGGAGAGCGACTGGCGGCGGATCAGCTTGCCGTTCTCGTAGGCATGCGGTGGCAGGATTAGGCACTCTTCCACCATCGTGGTGGGTGAGAAGCTGGGCGCGAAGTCCACGCCGTCTGCGCTGGAAGCATCTCCGTCCAGCACCGTCAGTCGTTCTACCGTGTCGAACTGATCGTAGAGGGTCCTGGCGAACACGTCGCTTGCCCCGGGGTCTATGCCGAAGAAGACCAAGCCGGTGATGCCCGCCTTCTTGAAATCGGCGCTAAGCGCCAATTCCTCGTCTATGTCGGCTGTGCCTACGATGTCACGCGGACCGGCGGCTGCCATGTCCACGTAGTGGGTCTTGGTCTCCAAACAGGCCGCCATCAGGTCTAGGTTGACCTCAGGGATGAGCCCGTTGATGACGAGGTCGACCTCGCTTAGCGCTCCCAAGAGGGCCTTCTCGTCGTACACGTCCAATTGGCGCGCAACGCCCTTGCCCGCCGGCAGTCTGTCTGCCACAGTGCGCGCCCGGGCTTCATCTATGTCTGCCAGGATGACCGAGGTCACCTCGGGGATGCTCGCGATGGTCCTAGCCGTCACCTCGCCGACAGAACCTACTCCCAGCTGGAGTACCTTCATCTCTATCACCCTTTCCCCGGGCAGGCCCGGGAACACAACATCTCTAGGACAGTTCGCTGGCTTCGTAGACCGTCTTGCCGCAGAACAAGGTCATCAGCACCTTGGCTGTCCCACCCCCCATCCAGTTGAACCCGATACTCTCGGGTGGCGATTCGAGGATGTTCTCGTTCAACACTACTAGGTCGGCCCACTTGCCGACTTCGATGGAACCGGTGTCGGTCTCGAGGAAGTTGGCACGGGCTCCGTTGATGGTGTAGCTCTCTATCATCTGGTGGACCGACGCTCGCTCCGCCGGCGTCCACACGTCGCCAGCCGCGCTAAGAAGAGGGTGCCAGCGAAGGGCCCCGATGGCGATGCCGTCTAGCGGAGAGGGCGGGTTGGTGATGGGGAAATCGGTGGAGGAAGCGACCAGGATACCGCGGTCGAAAAGGCTCTTCAGCGGCATGAGGCGGGCACAACGATCGGGCCCCAGCTGAGGGAGATATCCCTGATAGAAGTACGGGTCCTTCTGCATCCAGACCGGTTGCAGCACGGCCGCCACCCTAAGGTCAGCCAAACGCTGCTTGTCGACGTCGTCAACCAGAAAGAGGTGGGTGATGGCAGCCCTGATGTCCTTGTTGCCCACGGCCTTCTCGGCGGCTGCGATGGCGTCCAGTGACATGCTCGCCGCGGCATCACCTATAGCATGGAAGTGCAGATGGAAGCCCAGCAGGGCGGCCTTGACTGCCGCCTCCTTCATGGCCTCCGGATCCCAACCTGGGTAGCCCCGGTAGTTGCTGGCGTAGCCTGGAGGGACGTTCGTGAACGGCTCATGAAGGTAGATACCGTAGCCGGAGCCATCGGCGAAGAACTTCACGCTGTTGGTCTGAAAGAGGGGGCCATGGTGCCGCGCGCGGATCGTCACGGCCTGGTCCAGCTGACCATCGACTGATTCAGCGGGATCTATATAGAGAGCTCCCCGAAAACGCACGTGCAGCCGCCCCTCGTTCTCCAACAGAGTGAGTGCCTGTAAGGCGTTGCCTTGTCGCAGCGCATAGCGAGCATCAAAGCAGCCGGTGATGCCGCAGGGGCCAGTGACGTTCTTCTGGAACTCCTCGAACCCCTGCACATACTGGTCGATCGAGTAGTCGGGCAGCCTGCTGACCAGGAGATCCTGGGCCGACTCGTGCAAGGTGCCGGTCGGCTCGCCGGTCTCCGGGTCTTTCTCAATGGCTCCGTAGGGAGGCGAGGGCGTGTCCTTGGTGATCCCGGCCAACTCGAGGGCCCTGGAGTTGCACCAAAGCGAATGGAAAGAACAGGAACGGATGATCGCCGGCCTGTCGGGCACGGCCTCGTCGAGCTGCTCTTTGCTGGGGCCCGCGAGCGAATAGTAGGAATCGTCCCACCCAGCACCCCTTATCAAAGCCAATTCGGGATGGGCCTGGGCGAAGGCCTTGATAGTCGGGGCGTACTCGTCGACCGGCATCCCTTCTGCCAAGCTCACCTCAAACAGGGGAAGGGTGGCTCCCTCCGGGTTGTGCATGTGGCTGTCGATGAATCCCGGGAGCACCATCTTGCCGCCCAGGTCCAACACCTCGGTCTGAGAGCCGATGAGCGGCTGGGCGCCGGCGTCGCTGCCCACGTAGACGATCCGGCCGTCCTTGATGCCGACGGCCTGAGCGACACTGGCCGAGGGGTCGACTGTGTAGACGAATGCGTTTCTTATTACTGTGTCAGCGGCGTTCATGGCACGATTGTGAGTCGCAGGTGAGAGGGCGACTCACCCCCAGTGGCGAGCGTCTGGTGGTTGGATACCCCCTTGGTGGCAAGCCAGGGGTTTTCGTTGGTGCCCGGGTGCCAAAGGTACAGCGGGTAGTCGCTCGACGCGATTGCCAGCCGCAGGCGATGGCCGGGCAGCAATCTGTAAGCCATGTGGCTCAAGCGCAGATCGAGCGGGCGTCCGTAGTCCTTTTCCAGCACATGCCATTCTCCGCGAACTAGCATGCGAGCCGTTCCGTCCGGTAAGACATCGCACAGCTTGGCATGTACGTGCATGCCGGGCGCGGTTGAGCCCACCGCCAGATGGGCGGTTACCGGGCCGGCCAGATCGAGCGGCTCGGCAAGTGGCTCTGCGGTGAAAGTGAGCACGTCGCCTCGCCCGTGCACCGAGCTCTCGTCCGCCCACTTGTGGAGCAGAGCGAACGGATCTTGCGTAGTCGAAGGGACAAGGTCGGTGGGATCGTGCACCCAAGCGGCCGTACCCGCTGCCGTATCGGGCGTCGCCTGCAGCGTACCGCCTTCGACGCCAGTGGTCGCCTGCAGCGGCGAGCCCAGATAGAGGCGGAGTTCGCGACTCTCGGGTGGCGGCCAGCTCGCAGAAGTCCTCCACCCGACGTTGCTCAGGAACCACCTGGCGCGCGGCACGGTGGCGAGATCGCCCTTCCCTTGTATGACGACATCGAAGAAGTCCAGGCCGGGGCTGATGGTCTCGCCTATCAGGCGGGTCAGAGCCGCCTCGTTCATCGCGTGGTCGTTCTGCTCGTTGATGGGCACGTCGCGCAGGTGGTACATCTCGTGGTCTACCGCATCTGCAATCAGGTACTGCAGTTCGCGCTGCCCGTTTCGAGCTATCAGGCTCTCGTAGTCGGCAAACGAATAGGGGGAGACGTTGTCGAACCACCCTGTCGAGTGAAGTACCGGGATCTTGAGCCCTTCGAACGGGGACCGGTTGAAGCCCGGCAGTGAGATCTTTGGGGCCCGAGTGCCGACCATGACGTCGTACCAGGCGGAGCGCTTGCCGACGGCGGCGAACATGTCGTCGAAGGCGGTCGCGAGTGGCCGGATGCTCCAGTCGGGCACGACATGGTACATATAGTTGTCAAGCCAACACTCCGCGAGGTACTGGGCGGCATACAGGAGCACTACTGAATCGCCCCACCAGTCGGTGGACCGGAAGTCGGTGGCGGTGACCCGGGGCACGATGGCTTTAAGGGCAGGGTGGCCACTCGCCGCGGCCGTCAATTGCGTGTAGCCGTAGTAGGAGTCCCCCCACATGCCCACCCTGCCGTCACACCAAGGCTGGCTGGCGACCCACTCCAGCGTATCGTAGCCATCTTCGACCTCATGCACGAACGGCATGGTCTCGCCCTCCGAACGGAACTTGCCTCGCACGTCCTGGACGACGAAGGCGTAGCCGCGCTCGTTGAAGTGCGGGGCCATCTGCGGCATGAAAGTGTAGTGGCCGCACTTGTCGTACGGAAGACGCACTAGCACCGCGGGGACCCGCTTGTGTTCGACGGGCAAGTACACGTCTGTGGCCAAGCGCACCCCATCGCGCATGGGCACCATCATCTGCTCGGCCCGGGGGTCGAGCGGTGACGGCATAAGTACTTCGTAATCAACAGCCACTGGTACTCCCCCAAAAAAAGATATGCCGTTGGCCTTGACACCACTTGCTGTCTTATTACATGTGTTATATTACAACAGTATCACGAAGTGTGCCACCTTTTGGAACCCGGAGCAAGCGGGGGTGGGAATGCCAAAAGAAGTCGATCACGACGAGCGCCGCGACGAGATTCTGGCCGCAGTGGCGGGTCTGCTCGCCGATGTAGGCCTGCCCGGCCTTACTACTCGCGCGCTTGCCGCTCGCCTCGGGGGCAGCGCTTCCATGGTCACTCACTACTTCCCCAACCGTCACGCTCTCCTGACCAACATCGGTCCGTGGATCTTGAAGAAGTGGCAAGGCGAGATCGAAGACCTGTCGAACGCGGAGGGCGACCCGCTCAACAAACTGCACTCAGCCATGGAGTGGCTCATCCCACTCACGCCGGAAGGCCTGCTGGAGGAGCGTGCGGGACTAAGTCTGATCGTGGGCACCGAACACGACACGGCGGCGGTCGAGGGACTCCGCGCCGAACTCGATGCCGCGGTACGTGGTGTTGTTCGGGACCACGTGATCGGGCTCGTCGACGAGGCACACGTCGAGCCGACTGTAGATGCGCTGTATGCAACAGCTCGGGGTATCAGCGTATGCGTTTGCGAAGCTCCTGAGGCATGGCCCGCCGAACGCCAGCTGGCCGTGCTTGACGATCTTCTGGATTTGCTGGGTCTGCTGCCGCCAGACAACAGGCCCGTGGGTCGCTTACGGGGCGTGAGGAACGATGTGCACTGTTGTGATCGTAGGGAGGAGGAGCCATGAGATCGTCGAGGGTGCTTGTCATCGTGAGCGTGGTGGCACTAGTTGTGGTGCTGGCCATGGCTGGAGCATTGTTGGGAGGCTGTGGGAAAGCCGAAAATGGGGCGGGGGAAACTATCACTCTACAGAGCACTACGCCGGCTGCCACGGGCACCGTGGACCACATAACATGGGATTTGCCGACAGGAGAACCGCGGACGCTGGACCCCATGTTCGTCGGTGACTACTCGGATGCGTTCGTGTGCGGTCAGATCTACGACACTCTGGTGCGCAATTCGCCGGACTACGAGATACTGCCCTGCATCGCCGAGTCTTGGAACCAGGTGGACCCCTTGACGTTGGTGTATCAGATCCGTCAAGACGCTAAGTTCTGGGACGGCAACCCGGTGACCGCCGATGACGTCGTCTTCAGCCTCGCCCGGCAGATGAACCCAGAGGGCGTGTGGTACGCGATGTTCGCCACGGTGCAGAGCGTCGAGAAGACCGGTGACTGGGAAGTCACCGTCAGGTTCGTGGCACCGACCGAGCTCTTTGCCAAGTCGGTGGGCGCGACCGTCATCGTAGAGAAAGCCGTTGTTGAAGCAGCCGGCCAAGACTACGGCAGCGGTGCCAACATCATGGGCAGCGGCCCGTACAAGCTCGTGACTTGGACGTCAGGTGCCAACATCGAGTTGGAGGCCAATGCGGACTACTGGGACCCGAATCTGAAGCCCAAAGTGCAGTCGGTGACGCTCGAGTTCCTTACAGATACAGGCACGATCACCAGCGCACTAGTCGCAGGTGAGCTCGACGGGCTCTACGAAGTACCCATAGCGACGGTTCCGGCGCTCCGAGATGCGACCAACGGCAAGCTCTACTACGGACCCAGCCTCATCACGAGCGCGATCGTCCCGGTGAATCCCGACAGCCCGATGGGCAACGCGAATATCCGCAAAGCCTTGTCGCTCGCGATCGACAGGCAGCAGATCGTCGACAACGTCTATCAAGGCGCCGCCACGATCAACAAGACGATCACGCCTCCGACTGCCTGGGGCACCGATCCTGCCGCGAGTGCCATCTACGAGCAGGCCTATGCCGAGATTCCTGGAGACACGCCTGACCTCGCAGCCGCCAAGGCGCTCGTGGACGCCGAGACCGGCACCGACCAGTCGATGACCCTGGCCTACGCCGCCGGCAGCCAGGACATGCTGCAGATCTGCTCCATCGTCCAGCAAGCGGCGAAGGACATCGGTCTGACCGTCGAGTTGAAGCCGATCCAGCCTCTGGACTACTCGAACGCGTTCTACGTCGAGGAGTATCGGAAGGGCATAGATATGCTTCTGACCATCGGTTTCCAGTCGCAGCCAGATCCGCTCGATCTGCTTCCGATGATCATCGGCCCATATGCGTTCTTCAATTGGATCGGTTGGCAGGGTCCGCAGCACGACGAGGCTTGGGGGTATCTCGAGCAGGCGGGCATGAGCTTCGATCCGGTAGAGCGCGCTACCCTCATCACCAAGGCTCAGAAGCTCTACATGGCAGACACCATCTCTATCCCGTTGACCTGCAACTATGAGGTCTCGTTCATGAACAACCGCATCAGCGGAGCGCCGTGCTCGTTCGCGTACTTGGGCGCACCGTGCCTGGCGATGCTGGGCGGGACCGAGTAGATACGATAGTAGTCTAGCGAGCAAGGGCGTCGATGCGTGCTGACATGAAAGGGGCCTGCTGAATGGCGCGCTTCATCGTCGGCCGCATCGTCGCCCTTGTGGCTACCCTGCTTGTTGCCAGCTTCCTTGTCTTCGCAGCGCTATATGTAGCCCCGGGTGATCCGGCCACCCTACTCGCGGGCAGCCGGGCCAAGCCCGAGGTGATCGAGCAGATACGCATCCAGAACAACCTGGACAAGCCTCTGTTGACCCGCTACGGGATGTGGCTGAAGGATCTTATGCATGGGGATCTCGGCCGGTCGTTCATCCACCGCCAGGACGTGACCAAACTGCTGGCCCCGCGCGCGGTCACCACGGTCTTTCTCGTCCTATTCTCAGCCACGCTGATAATCGTGGTGGGCATAGGCCTTGGCGTCATCGGGGCACTTCGACGAAGGCTCGGGGTGGCGACGACGGTGCTGACCGCCCTGGGCATGGCGGTTCCTGTGTTCGTGGCGGCCATTGTGCTAATCACCGTCTTTGCCGTGGAGCTGGGGTGGTTCCCGGTGTTCGGCGCAGGCAAGGGCTTTGTTGAAAGACTCCGGCATACCACTCTCCCGGCCATCGCTCTGGCCATGCCGTTTCTGGCGTATATGGCCCAGATCACCAAGGCGTCGGTGCGCGAGGAGATGAGCCGGGAGCATGTGGAAACGGCAAGAAGCCGAGGGATCCCAGGATCGCTGATCATCCGCCGGCACGTGTTTCGCAACGCCCTGATCCCCGTCACGACAGTGGCCGGTCTCTCGGTGGCCGGACTCATCGCGGCCGCGGTCGTCGTGGAAGTGGGTTTCGGACTGGGCGGATTGGGTTCACTGCTTGTTCAATCGGCCGCTCAAAAGGACTTTGCGGTGGTGCAGGCCATCTCGATGATCCTGGTGGGCTCCTTCGTCATTGCCAATGCCGTGGTCGACCTGCTGAACGGTTTGCTCGACCCACGGTTGCGAGCTGGGAAGTAGGGGTGGGATGGCTGGCGACGCCGAAATGACCTTGTCTCACAGCGCAAGTAGGACGCGCAGCCGCGGCAAGCACCGTGACTGGTTGGCCATCGTATGCACCGTTTTCATAGGCCTGATCGTCTTGGTGGCCGTCTTCGCAACACTGCTTGCCCCACACGATCCGTATCGCGTCGATATGAGCAAGGCATACCAAGGTCCTTCGTCCAGCTACCTTCTGGGCACAGACTCGCTTGGGCGCGACCTACTGTCGCGATTGATCTACGGGGCCCGTTTGAGCCTGGCGGGTCCTGCGCTGGTGGTGATCATCGCCACGATCCTCGGCGTCGGGCTCGCCCTGCTTGCGGCATGGAGGGGAGGTTGGACCGACAAGGTGATATCGCGGGTGTTCGACATCATCTTCTCCTTCCCCGGGATCATCTCTGCCGTTCTGGCTGTGGCACTGTTCGGCCCGGGTCTCGCTGCCCCTGTGGTGGCGCTCTCCATCGCCTATCTGCCGTACGACGGTCGAGTGATGCGTAGCGTGGCTCTGCGCGAGCGGTCTCTCACCTATGTCTCGGCCTGCTACGTGGCGGGCCTGCCCACACGCACCATAGTGTTCCGCCACCTTCTGCCTAACCTTCTGCCGTTCATCTTCGTGCAGTCCACGCTTTCCTTCGGCTACGCTCTCGTGGATCTGGCAGCTGTGTCCTACCTGGGGCTGGGCGTGGCGCCACCGACTGCTGAATGGGGGCTCATGGTCGCGAACGGCCAGGCGTCTATCCTCACCGGCCATCCGCAGGAATCGCTTTTCGCCGGTATCCTCGTCGTGGTGACGGTCGTGGCGTTCAACGTGCTGGGCGACAGGCTCGCCACGCGCTTCTCGGTGAGAGCCCAATGACCAGGATGCTCGAAATAGCAGGTCTGCATGTGGAACTGCCCGTGGGTGGGCGCATGCGACCCGTGATCCACGACACCACGATAGCGGTCGGCCAAGGCGAGGCGCTTGGACTGGTCGGTGAGTCTGGCGCCGGGAAATCCATGACCATTCGTGCCATAGAGCGGCTTCTGCCGCCCGGAGCGAAGGTCTCGGGGCAGATCCTCTACGACGGCGCCGACGTTCTGACCTTTGATCGGAAGGCGATGCGGAGCTTCCTCGCGTCGAAGGTAGCGATGATCTTTCAGGACCCCAGCACTCACATCAACCCCGTGCGCACCATCGGCGACTTCCTCACCGAGGCTCTGGTCACCAACAATGGGGTGTCGAAGGCTGAGGCGGTGCGCCGTGTGACTTCCATATTGGAAGATGTGGGCATCAGCGACGCTGTCCATAGGCTCTCCCAGTACCCGCATCAACTCTCGGGGGGCCTTCAGCAGCGGGTCATGATCGCAGCAGCCTTGGCGGTTGAGCCCCGACTACTGTTGGCCGACGAGCCGACCACCTCGCTCGATGTCACTACTCAGGCCGAAGTGATGGCCATCCTCGACGAGCAGCGGCGGCAGAGGGGTCTCAGCATGATATTTGTTACGCATGACCTGGACCTTGCCGCGGCAGTGTGCGACCGCATCGCGGTGATGTACGCAGGCTTCGTGGTCGAGGACCGCAGCGCCGCCGACCTCTACAAAGAGGCACGTCATCCCTATACGGCGGGGCTGTTGGCTTCGCGGCCAAGCCCCACCGAACGGGCAGAGCGGCTATGCGCTATCCCCGGCCGGCCCCTATCGGCCTTCGAGGTGGAAGAAGGTTGCCCGTTCGCGTCGCGATGTGCCTACGTAGAAGAGAGATGTCAGCGTGAGCTGCCGAAGTTGCGGGAAATCGCCGGAGGACGGGTGCGCTGTCACCGCGCCGACGAACTGCGCGGACAACTTGCTTGCAGTTACAACGGAGGGGCGCATGACAGATAGCCCAGCCCAGACCGAATATGCCATCCGGGTGGAGGGACTGACGAAGGTGTTCGGCAAGCGCCGCCGCAACGCGGGTCTCGTCGCCGTGGACAGCATCCACTTCTCCGTCGCTCCTGGGGGAGCACTGGCGATCGTGGGCGAGTCTGGGTCCGGGAAGACGACCACCGCTCGCATGATCATCGGCCTCGAGCGCCCCACCTCCGGCCACATCTTCCTTGGCGGAAAGGAGCGCACGCCAAAGGGTATGGGGTCCCGCGAACGTCGCCAGCTTGCCAAAGAAGTCCAGATGGTCTTTCAGGACCCGTACTCGTCGCTCGACCCGCGTCAGCGGGTTCACGACTGCTTGGACGAGATCCTGCGATTGCACTTCGACCTAGACCGCGTGACGCGAGAGGCTCGCATCGCCGAACTCATGCGGCAGGTGGGACTTGACGAACGGCACGCCAGCGTCCGCCCACGTGCCCTGTCGGGGGGCGAACAGCAGCGCGTGGCCATCGCCCGTGCGCTTGCCTCACGACCGCGGCTGCTCATCTTGGACGAGGCGGTAGCCTCACTTGATGTCTCCGTCCAAGCGCAAGTGCTCAACCTACTGGCCGACATCCGCGAAGAGACGGGAGTCACCTATCTCTTCATCTCGCACGACCTCGCCGTCGTGCGTCAAGTAAGCGATGAAGTGGTGGTCATGCAATGTGGGAAGATCGTGGAACGCGGACCTACCGACCGTGTCCTCGACCACCCAGAGCATCCCTACACCAAGTCCCTCCTGTCGGCGGTGCCTCACCAGGACTGGAAGCCGGTCCGTAGCCATGCAGGCGACGACCTGTGCGAACCCGGGACTGGACTGCGACCGACCCGCAGGCGGAGATGGTGGACATCCAAGACAGGCGGGAGGTGAGGGGACTTTGCCACATGAGCCTCAGCTACGATTCGTCTTCGAGATACGGGCCGACGTCGGGCCGAGCGAGCACATCGGCAACGGCGCGGGCGATGTGTTGGACTTCACTCCCGTAACGGGGGGGACGGTGGAGGGTCCGCGACTTCGCGGCTCCATCGTACCGGGCGGGGGTGACTGGGCCGTGCTGCGAGGGAAAGCAGTCTATGAGTTGGACGCTCGGTACTTGATCCGCGCCGAGGACGGCGCGCTCATCGACATCGTCAACCGCGGTTACTGGCGCGCTCTGACGCCCGAGGCTCTGGCCCGCGCGGAAGCCGGTGAGGAGGTACAGGAGTCCGAAGTCTACTTCCGGACCTCACCTGTCTTTCGCACTGATGCTGCAGCCCATCGCTGGCTGGCCGAAACCGTCTTCGTCGGATTCGCTCGGGACGAAGACGGTCAAGTATGCATCCGCTTCTACGAGGTGCTCTAGCCTGCAGTCCCTGTCAGGGCGTCGACCGAGGCGCAGTCAAGATGTTGCGACTTGGCCACGCCCGGGCAGGTCAGTGCGCCACCCCAGGTGTTCACGCCGGACCGCAGCGCGGGATCTTCGCGAACAGCCCGCGCCGCGCCTTTGTTCGCTATGTCGAGTACGTAGGGCAGGGTGACGTTGGTCAAGGCCCGCGTGGAAGTCTGCGGGAAGGCTCCAGGCATGTTGGCGACCGCGTAGTGGAGTATCCCCTCTTCGACGTAGACCGGGTCCTTGTGCGTCGTCGCGTGGGTGGTCTCGAAGCACCCCCCTTGATCGACGGCGACGTCCACCACGACGGAGCGGGGCTTCATGAGTCTGAGCATCTCCCTCGTGACCAGTTTGGGCGCTATGGTGCCCGGAACCAGCACCGCACCCACCACCAGATCCGCCGTGGACAGACAGCGCTCGATGGCTATGTGGTCGGAGTGCACCGTCACACAGTTGCGGGGAAGCACGTCGTCGAGATACTTGAGCCGCTCTGCGTGGATATCCAGGATCGTGACCCTAGCGCTCAGCCCTGCCGCCATCTTCGCCGCGTTCAAGCCCACTACCCCGCCCCCCACTATCAGAACTTCCGCCGGCGGCACTCCGGGCACGCCACCGATGAGCAGTCCGGGACCGCCCTGGGGGAAGGCAAGAAAGTGAGCGCCGACCACCACGGCTGCGCGTCCCGCCACCTCGCTCATGGGCACAAGCAGAGGCAGAGAACCGTCGCTTAGTTGCACGGTCTCATATGCTATGGCCAGCACCCCGCTCTTGAGAAGAGCCTGCGTGAGCTGGGGTACGGGAGCCAGGTGCAGGTAGGTGAAGAGGATCAGGTCGTCACGAAAGTAAGCGTACTCCTGCGGCAGAGGCTCCTTGACCTTGACTACCATCTGCGAGCGAGCCCAAACTTCAGAGCCGTCTGCGACCAGCTCGGCACCACAAGCGGCGTATTCCTGGTCGGCGAAACCGCTGCCGACACCGGCTGATTCCTCTATCAAACACTCATGCCCTGTGCGCACCAGAGCACGCACTCCCGCAGGCGTCAACGCTACGCGGTTCTCGCTTTCCTTGATCTCTTTGGGACATCCTATGATCATTGTTCACTCTCTTTGTCCGTCAGCGCTTGGTCCACCAACGCAAGACCATCTTCTACGATGTCGAGGCCATAGTCGAGTTCTTCTTGACTGACAATCAGCGGCGGAGCGATCAGGCATATGTTGAAGCGCACGAAGGCGTGAACACGACTGCTCCGAAGATGCCTGGCGAGGACCGACATCTCTGGCGAGGTGCCGGCGTACGGAGCCAGAGGCTCTTTGCTCCTCTTATCGCGAACGAGCTCCAAGACGCTGAACAGGCCTTTGCACCTGACGTCTCCCACGCAAGCGTATCTTTCGCGCATCGCCTCCAAACGCGTGCGCAGGTGAGCGCCTTGCCGTTCGACGTTGGCAAAGATCTGCTCGTCCTCATACACTGCCAGCGTGGCAAGGCCCGCGGCACACGATACCGGATGGCCGGAGTAGGTCATTCCTGTCCAGAGCATGCTCGTCTCGAGGCACTGCGCTATCTCCTTGGAGACCAACACTGCACCGAGCGGTTGGTACCCGCTGGTCAGGCCTTTGGCGCAAGTGACGATGTCGGCCTTGACCCCGTAATGCTGGGTGGCAAGCCACTTACCCGTGCGACCGAAGCCGGCCATCACCTCGTCGTCGATCATGAGGATGCCGTACTTGTCTAGAAGCGCCCGCAGCTTGGGGAAGTAGTCGTCTGGCGGAACCAGCACTCCATTCGAGCCCGTGATGCCTTCGACGATCATGGCCGCTATGCTCTCCGGACCCTCCATCTGGATGACTTCCTCGATGTGGGTCACGCACTGCCGGCTGCACGACGCGACTTCGGCACCAAAGGGGCAGCGATAGCAGTACGGGTCGAATACTCGGACTGTGCCCGGCACCCCCGGCTCTACCGGCCAGCGACGAAAGTCCCCTCCTACGCTCATGGACCCCATCGTGTCGCCGTGGTATGAGCGATAGCGCGAGATGATCTTCTGCCGGCCGGTGTGGATGCGGGCGATCTTGAGCGCGCTCTCGTTGGCTTCAGTGCCTCCATTGCAGTAGAACGCCTTCGCCAATCCGGTGATCTCGGCCAGTCTCTTGCCAAGAGCCCCTCGGGGCTCGGTAGCAAAACCTGGGGCGGCGTAGCACAGCTCCTCAGCCTGCTGCCTTATGGCCGCGATGACCTTGGGGTGCTGATGCCCGATGTTGAGACTCATAAGCTGCGAACAGAGGTCTAACCACTTGTTGCCTTGACCGTCCCAGAACCAGACACCTTGGGCCTTCACCATGTGGATGGGATCCACGGTGCCTTGTACTGACCAAGGGAAGAGAGTGTAGTCTCGGTTCTCTTGTACGATCTCCGCCGACGAACGGACCATGAGTCCCCTCCATCGTTGCACGTCATCTGCGCCCGCCGCAGTGCAAGCATGCAAGCTGCGCCGGGGCGTACGTCTTTCTGGAAGCATAGCACGGATTCCGTGGCCTTCGCAACATCATGCAACGGATTACGCTTGACATTGGCGAGATCACTGCTATTTTCGTGGAAGTGAAACGTGATAGAAGGGAGCGGCCGTGAAGGTTCTCATCGTTGGGGCGGGCATGCAGGGGCACGTGCTCACCTGGAACCTGGCTCGCTGCGCCGACGTGACGGAGATTCTGGTCGCCGACTACGACGAGGTGCGGGCGCGCCTGGTGGCCGAGCAGGTCGGCGGCGGAAAGGCCAAGGCCGTCCATCTGGACGCGGCAGACGTGGCCTCGGTCACGGCGGTTGCAGCAGGCGCCAAGCTGGTCGTGAACGCCGTGATCCCTGAGTACGACTTGGCCATAATGCGCGCTTGCCTGAATGCGGGCGTCGACTACCTGGATATGGCGGCCGGGCAGACTCAAAGCATGACTATCGACGAGGCCTTCTTGGCACAACTCGCCCTTGAGGACGAATTCAGACAGGCGGGCCTGACGGCCCTAGTCTGCACTGGCATGGATCCGGGCGTGACCAACACCCTGGCCGGCAATGGCTACGAGGACCTCGATCGGTGTTTCGAGATCCGTATCAAAGACTACTCAGTGTTCGATAGTCCGGTCCCGTTGCAGGTGTGGTCACAGGAGACCTACTACACAGACTGCGCTCAGGCCCCGCTGCTCTTCGAGGACGGGGCGTTCAAGCGAGTAGAGATCTTCGGACGGCGAGAGCTGTATCAGTTCCCCGAGCCTTGGGGGATGGGCACCGTGATATGCCACGACCACGAAGAGGTATCCACCCTCCCGCGCCTTTTGCCCCGGAGATTCGGTGACAAGGGTCTGCGCTATGTGGATTTCAAGATGGGCATGCCGGTGGAGTCTATCGACGCCGACCTGGCTTTGGTGAGCAGCGGATTGGCGAGCAAGGAGCCGGTCACGCTGCGGGACGGGCGCCAAGTGCGGCCTGTAGACGTCTTGGTGGCTACTCTCCCGCCCAACCCGCCCACAGAGGAGATCGTCCGGCTGGCACTTTCGGGAGCTATCACCGATCACGGCGTGGTGACAGTGGACTGCATCGGAGAGATCGGAGGGAGGCCGGCGAGTATCGGCTACCGCGTGATACCACCGGATATCAAATGGGTCAACGAGCGCATCCCAGGCGCGACCATGGTGAGCTACGGCACCTCGACGCCCGCCGCGATTTATGCGGAGCTTCTGATAGCAGACGCCATCACCGAGAGCGGCATCGTGGCGCCCGAGATACTCCCCCGCCAGGCGCGCGACGCCTTCATCGCCGAGATGGGTCGAAGGAACCTTATCGTTACGCGCAGACTGGAGACCCAGACCAACTGACGCGTCTACCCTCGCATGGCTCTCGCGACGCCGGCGCTGCGCTCAGCCCATGCCCGTACCGTAGCTCTCTTTGACAATGCGCAGGTAGGGGAACATCTCAGCAGAGCGTACGCCGGGGACGGCCCTGATGGAGTCGTTCACGAGCGCAAGCATGTGCTCGTCGCTCTCGCATAGTAACTCCACCAAGATGTCAAAAGACCCTGCACACATGACTACGTAGTCCACCTGTTCGATCAAGGCAAGCCTCGAGGCGATCTCCCGGAGATCACCCTCGGCCTTGATGCCTATCAGCGCCATGCGCGCGAGGCCGAGGGCAAGAGGATTGACCACGGCCACGACCTGCATGATGTGCGCGTCCACCAACCGCCGCACGCGCTGTCGTACGGCCGCCTCCGATAGACCGGTTTCCTGCGCTATAGACGCAAAGGACCGGCGGCCGTTCTGCTGCAACTGGGCGATGATCTGCCTAGATAGGTCATCGATCAGTTCAGACGGGCTATTGCGTTCACCACGCCGTGCCATGTCCTAGCCTCCTTGTAGGTGAAACAGTCTGGGTCACTTCTCCTCGAGAGTCTGCTCGACCTCGAGCATGCGGCCCTTGGCCAGCTCTTCGGGGATGAAGGTCAGTCCGCATACGGGGCATCGAAGGATGTCCACGGGAAACGTGTGTCCCTGGTAGGTCAGTTCTACCTTGCCCGCCTCCAAGGGAACCCCATGCTTTGCGCACAAGACGGCCTCGCCTTCCGAGGAAGGACCTGCTGGAGTGGTGGAACCGAGGAAACTCACGGCGTCACGTCCTGGACTATCTGCATGCGATGCGAATACGCGTTGAAAACCTCGTACTCGTCGCCATCTTTCGCGTACTCCACCCAGTAGGTCACTATGTGCGGGCGTAGATGGGCGACGATCCGTCCCGTCGCGGGTGTCTCGACTTTGTTGCCGGTCGTCTCCGCCCGATGGATGACCGCCTTCACGTCGTCGAGCAATATGAAGTCGCGCTCCATCTTGGCTGCCACCTCTGGAGCCATCCGCACCTTGAGTGCTGTGTGATCTTCTGGTCCAGGCATGGCCTCCCCCCAAAGCTCGGTGAGCAAGCGGCCGGCCGACTCACGCCGGTTGGCCCTGCGTTCTGACAGCGTCGGCCCCCGCCGGACGGCGGCCCCGGCCGCGTAGCCGTCGAAGATCAAGTCCAGTAGATGGTAGGAGGCCTTGCCCTTCTCTGCAAAGAAGTCGCGGCAATTGGTGCAGTAAGTAAGGTAGTCGGCAGAGCTCTCCCCGATGCGCGACCGGGTGATCTTCTCTGTGACCTCTCGGTCAGACTGGTAGACAAGACCGCCGTATCCGCAGCACTTGGTGAGCTGCCGGCTGTACGGCAGCTCCTCGATCTGGTAGCCGAGCCGCTCCGCTATCCGGCGCACGCTGTCCTGGATATCAGGAGCCATGCGAGCCGTGCAGGAGTCGTGCAGAGCCAACGTCTCACCATGCCCCTGAGGAGCGCCGGCGGGCAGGCCCTCGGCGTCCAGCACCTCCCAGAGCGAGACCTGGGGCACCCCGGCCAGCTTCTCCTTGAAGAGGAGCGAGCATGTGGGACACGCCAGTATCACCCGTGGCCGCCCCATCTTCTCCCAGTCGCGGGCGAAGGCGTCCAGGACCTCGCCGAACAGGTCCTGGCGTCCGGCCCACGCCGCTGGAGCGCCGCAACACCCTAACATCAGCCCGACACCCCCCTCGAGCCGGCTCATGAGATGCGCATAGGTCCGCTCCATGTGTCCAGGGGCCGACGCGGTCAACTGGCAGCCGGGGAAGAACACGTGGGCGCTCGAGTCGTGCCCCGGTTGGTTACGCACCAGCGCGGCTGGTCTGGTGTTGCTGGACTCCATGTCGCGCACGGCAAACTCGTGTATGGCCGGCGGCATGTAGCCCTTGTCCCACATGACCTGCCTCGCCGGGCCGTTGACGGCAGCCATGTTGAGGTCGGTTGGGCACACCGTCCCGCAGAGTCCGCATAGGCTGCAGGCGTTGATGAACTTGGTGTGCGTCCGGTAGCTCTTGCCGGGCAGGCTGCTGATGTTCTTTGCCACCCGGCGGATGCCCTTGCCCGGGTACTCTTTGAAGTGCTCCAAGTAGACACAGGCCTTGACGCACTCCATACATTCGCAGTGCAGACAGCGTTTCGCTTCGGCCATAGCCTCCTCGCGGCTGTACCCCGGACCTGGTCCCGAGGCGGACTGCGCGGCACTGGTCTCCACTCCCGTGAGGCTGGTGAACAGCCGAGTGGCGAACGGTCCCTCGTTGTCCCGCTGCGCAACCAGCGACTCCCCCTTGAGAAAGCGGTCGATGGAGATGGCCGCGCGAAGCCCGTCGGACATGGACCCCACCGGAGAATAGGCTCCGCCTCCTCGCAGGCCGCCGCCGGCGAAGACTGCCTGCTCGGCGGTCGCAAAGGTCACCGGATCGACGCCGCCGGCCAAGGCCTCAAGAGCCTGTGGGCCCACACCCAAGTACACAGCGTCGAACTGTTCCAGCAACCCAGCCAGCGTGATGTCTATGCCCAGGCGGGTGTTCAAGTGGACCTCTACCCCGTGGGCAGCCAGCTTCCCAAGCTCAGCGGCGACGACTTCCGGCGAAAGCACATGAGGCGGGACTTCGAGTAACCTTCCGCCCAGCCGGGCTGAAGCCTCGAAAAGAGCGACTTGGTGATGTCTCTTCGCCGACTCGAGCGCCGCGGTCAGGCCGCTCAACCCGCCCCCGACGACGGCTACCCGGCCGAACGCCGAGAGCTGTCCTCTGACTGCTTCGGGAGCGAAGCCTGCATAGTCGGCGCAGCTCCTCTCCAGGAGCCCCAGCTCTATCGCCTCTCCCGCCTCCCGCCGTTTGCAGACCGCCCGGCAGGGCTGGTCACACACTCGGCTGAGGATCCCGGGGAACGGTGCCCTCTTCGCATAGATAGCGGCGGCCGCTCTGAAGTCGCCGAGGGCGATGGCTTTGGCCATCGCCCTCGCGTCCACGTGCAGGGGACAGGCAGCTTCGCACCACGGCGCGCAGTCCTGGATGCAGAGCTCTTCAAGCCGCTGGATCTGCCTAGGGTCTATCAAGGAGCTCCTTTGGCCGCGCCACTACTTGGCCTTGAGGGCCGCGAGCACCTTCTCGGGCCGCGCCGGCAGGTGGGTGACTCGCGCCCCGCAGGCGTGGTAGATGGCGTTGATTATCGCGGCGTGGGGCGCGTACAGCGGTAGCTCACCGCAACCACCGGCTCCGAAGGGGCCGGTGGCCCTGGGCGTCTCCAGGAAGTTGAGCTCCAGAGCGTCCGGAGCATCTTTGATGTAAGGGATACCGCCGGCTATCAGGTTGGTGTGTTTGTCGAGGTCGTCGAAGTCCTCAGACAAGGCCAAACCCACACCCTGCACCAGGCCGCCGTACATCTGGCCCTCCACTGCCTGCCGGTTGGCGATGACGCCGATGTCCGAGTCCAGCCGCATCTTGAGCACCTGAGTCTTGCCGGTGGCGACCTCCACCTCTACCTCGGCCATGAAGATGCCGTACTGCATGGTCGGCACCGGCCCGTGCGGCTTGAACTGGAAGGTCTTCTCGTCCGGGGTGCCGCACAGGGGGGCGGCAGAGAAGTGCCCGTGATACTTGGTCTCGAGACCCTCACTCACCATCTCGGCGTGCGTGCGGTAGGTGCCGTCGGGCTTGGTCATGGCCTTGATGAGCTGGTTGCACGAATCGACTATGGCGTTGCCCACCATGTACTGGGAGCGGCTGCCCGCAGCGGCCCCGCTGTCGGGGCAGCGCGCGGTGTCGTTCATGTACAGGTGTATCTGGTCGGGCGCCAGCCCCAACGGGCGCAGCGCCTCGTGGGCCGTGGAGAGAGTGCCGATGTCCGCGCCCTGGCCCGGGTCCTCCCAGGTGTTGTAGATGGTCACCGAACCGTCGGGGTTGAGCTCAATGTCCGAGTCGGCCAGGTCGGCGGCGTCGTTGCCGACGTTGTAGATGCCCACAGCCAGCCCCACGCCCCGCTTCTTCTCCGCCGTGCTCTCCTTCTTGCAGCGAGCCACCGCCTCGTCATAGCCGGGTTTGATCATCTGCATGAGCTTCTCGAGCGGGTAGACGTCCTGCACCTCGCCGGTGCCCAGGGTGTCGCCCTCGCGTAGCACGTTGCGGTTCATGAGCTCCCAGGTGTCCAGACCCATCTTCTCCGCCAACTCGTCCATGATCAGGTTGGTGGAGAAGGCTCCCTGCGGCCCTCCGTAGGCACGGAAGGCAGAGACCCAGGTGTGGTTGGTAAAGGTGGTGCGCCCGTGGCCACGCAGGGCGGGTATGAAGTAGCCACCGCCGCTGTAGCGGCAGGCCTTGCTCAAGAGTTCATCGGCGAACTCCGAGTAGGCGCCATGGTCCATGATCAGGTCGAAGTCCATGGCCACCAGCTTGCCGTCCTTGTCGGCGCCGACCCTCATATGCGAGAAGCAAGGGGCGCGCTTGCCCGTATAGACCATGTGCTGCTGGTAGCTATACTCCAGGTAGCACGGGTGTCCACTGGCCATGGTCGCGACGGCGCACAGCGCCTCCAGCGTCGGGCCGATCTTGTAGCCGAAGTTGCCGCCCTGCGGGTTCTGGATGATCCGCAGCTTGTCCTCGGCCAGCCCCAGACCTTCGCAGATCTGCATGTGCGCCATGTAGAGAGCGATACTCTTGGACTGCACCGTGACCACGCCGTCGGAGTCGACATAGGCAAAGCCCACGTCGGGCTCGATGGTCATGTGCGGCTGCCGCTGGGTGTAGTAGTCACCCTCGACCACGTAGGCCGCGGTCTTCATCAGTTCGTCCACTTTCTCGTGGTCGCCCTTCTTAAGATCCACTTCAAAGAACACGTTGGGCGTGCCGGGGTGGATCTCTATGGCGTCGTCAGCCGCAGCATCGAGGCAGTTCATGTAGGCCGGTAGCTTCTCCAGCTCGACCTTCACCTTGGCGGCCGCGGCCTCAGCCTGCTGCTTGGTGTCGGCGAGCACCATGGCCACCACGTCACCGTACTGGAAGATCTTGGCGTCGTTCAGGATAGGCCTCTCGAAACCGTCGCACTTGCTCCAGGGGTAGGTGAGCAGGCCCGAGATGCGGTTGGTGCCGGTGACGTCCTTGTGAGTGACCACCTTCTGCACGCCGGGCATCTTCTCGGCCACACCGGTGTCGACGGAGAGGATGTTGGCGTGCGACACCTTGGGCTGCACCAAAGCGATGTGGAGAGCATCCTTGGGCAACTTGATACCCAGGTCGGCCCCGTAGTCACAGGTGCCCGTCACTTTGGACAAGGCCGACGGACGCGGGTAGTAGGTGTTCCAGATGCGGCCGTCCTTGTCCGGTTTGGAGTTGGCGTTCAGCTGGTCCAGCGTGGCTTCTCCGCGCAGGACCTTGGCCGCCTCCATGACCGCGTCCACCAGAGGCTTATACCCCGTGCACCGGCAGAGGTTGTGGTGCTTCTGGAACCAGTCGCGCACCTCTTCGCGGGTGGGCTTGGGGTTCTCGTCCAAGAGGCCCTTGGCCGAGACTATAAAGCCCGGCGAGCAGAAGCCGCACTGCACGCCCCCGTAGTTCATCCACGCCACCTGCAGCGCATGGAGCTTTGTGGGCGTACCGATTCCCTCGATGGTGACTATGTGAGCCTTCTCGGGGACCTTGGCCATCTTGGTGATGCACGATCGCACCACCTTGCCGTCCAGTATCACCGAGCAGGCGCCGCACTGCCCCCCGCCGCAGCCGACCTTGGTGCCGGTCAGCCCCAGTTGCTCCCGAAGCACTTTGGCCAGGCTGTCCTCTGGGTTGGCCAATACGGTCTTCGGGATCCCATTGATATCGAGCCAGAATAGCTGTGCCATGTTCCCTGGTCCCTTCACACGTTCGCTGGTTTTCTATAGCGCCCACAAGCTGACTACAAGGTGACTATGTACTGCGCTATCACTTCCTTCCGGCTATCTGTGCCATGGCCTCGAGAGCCCTATCGATATCTTCGTCGGTGTTGCTGTGCCCCAGGCCGAAGCGCACTGAGCCCGTGGGGTCCGCTCCCAGGTCGGCGTGCACGAAGGGCGCGCAGTGAAGTCCCGTGCGCACGGCTATGCCGTAGTCCCCATCCAGGATAGCGCCCACGTCTTCCGGGTCCATGCCGGCCACGGTGCAGGTGAGCACGGGCAGGTCGCCGGCGCGCAGCGCCGGGCCGAGCACGTTGACGCCGGGTATCGCTTCAAGCCCTTCGCGCAGGCGACGTATGAGGGCCATCACGCGCTCGTGGGACTCCTTGAGTCCGAGACGCAGCAGGTAGTCCAAGCCAAGTGAGAGGCCTATGACGCCCAGCAGATTGCTCGTACCCGCCTCCAGCCTTTGCGGATACGACTGGGTGTGACGCAGACTGTGAGACTCCAAGCCGGTGCCGCCGAAGCGAGTGGACTCGACCTCCAGGTCCGAGGCAAGTACCAAACCGCCGATGCCGGAGGGCCCCAGCAGAGCTTTGTGGCCCGAGAAGGCGACAGCACTCACGCCCCAGGCCTGCATGTCTATCGGCACCTGACCGGCAGTCTGAGCGGCGTCCAGCAGCAGCGGGACGCCGCGCGCGGCGCACACGGCCGCGACCTCTCTCACCGGCTGCACGGTGCCCAGCACCTGCGAGCCGTGGCACAACACCACCAATCTGGTATTCGGCCGGATAGCTCTGCCGATGTCTCCGGGATCGACGAGTCCTTGACCGTCGAACGGCACCAGGTCGTAGTCCATGCCGCCCCGCTCTTTGAGATGGAACAGGGGCCGCAGGACGGAGTTGTGCTCCAGCCGGGTGGAGACCACGTGGTCGCCCTCACTCACCAGACCCTGGATGGCCAGGTTGAGCGCGTCGGTGGCGCTCGCGGCGAAGACCACTCTGTCCGGATCACGCGAGCCGAAGAACGCCGCCACCTGCTCGCGGGTACGGGTCACGAACGCGGCGGCCTCCATGGCCAAATCGTATGTGCCGCGGCCCGGCGATACGCCCAGGCGGGCGTAGGTCGCGACCATCTGGTCCAGCACTTCCCTGGGCTTGGGATACGAAGTGGCCGCGTTGTCCATGTAGACGAGGCCACGGCTGGGCGCGCCGGCGGTCACGCGCACCTCCTGGGGTTCGGCAGACCGGCCAGGCGCTTGGCCCCGGAACGGATGCCTCCGGGGAACAGTCGCTCCAACTCCAACAGGCTCATACCCACACCCTCGACGATCTTGCGGTTGAGCGGAGAGCGTCCGTTGTCATAGTAGAACTCGCGCAGAAAGCGGAGCACCTGCCACTGCGCTTCATCCAGCCCCGCTGTGCCCGACTCCGCGGCCAACTCTTCGGCCACGTCCTCGCTCCAGTCGTCCACGTGACACAAGAAACCCTCCTCGTCAAAGAGGAGGCTCCGTCCGGCCACGACCCGAAAGTGCTCGCCCAGAGCGCCGGTTCGCTCCGCCGGGCTACATGTCCTGTCGAACGGTGTGCGGCGGCGCCTAGCCTTTGGCAGAGAGGGCCGCCATCATCTTGTCCGGAGTCGCCGGCAATTCAGTCAGACGGATGCCCACGGCATCTTTGATGGCGTTCAGCACCGCCGGAGCTGTCGGCACCATGGTCATCTCGCCCACTCCCACCGAACCCCGGGTGCCGTACTTGCGCGGCGTCTCCCTGATGATCACTTCCATATCAAAGGCGGTGCGGATGCTGGGGAACTTGAACGTGACCCAGTCCTTGGTCTGGCCTGCGACGTACTGCTCGCGCAGCGCGTAGCCGGCCCCCATGTCCATGCCGCCTTCCAGCTGGCCGATCACGTTCAGAGGGTTGATGATGGTACCCGCGTCCACCGCTGTGGTCATCTTGACCACTGTCACCGCGCCGGTCTGCGTGTTCACTTCGACTTCCACCATCTGTACCGCGTGCACCTGCGACTCGAAAGACGGACCTTGGCCCGTCTCGGGATCCAGCGGTCCGGAGTAGCCGGTCTTCTTGGTGCCCAGGTAGCGGGTCTTCAGCCCGGCCTCTTTCAGCCGGTCGCAGCTGGTCGCATCTGCCTTGGTCGCGCCCGCCTGAGCCATGGCGGCCTGCAGTTGCTCGATGGCATTCACCATGGCTCCGCCCGCCATGTAGGTCAGCCTGCTGGCGGCCGCCGGGCCGCTGGCCGCGGTATGGTCGGTGTCGCGCGTGACCAGCCTGACCTTGTCCAGCGGCAGGCCCAGCATGTCGGCGGCCGTCTGGGTGAGCATCGAGTCGTTGCCTTCGCCCGGGTCGGCCACGGCGCCGTAGATGGTGAGTCCGCCGTCCGGGTCCAGCTCCACCGACACGGTGGCGGTGTCGCCGGCGGCCCCTATGCCGAACGAACCGGTGCCGAGGCCCACGCCGCGCTTCACCACGTCGGTGCTGCCCGCCTGGGCGTCACGCCTGGCCCGCTCGTAGTGAGGCTTGATGGCTTCGCACAGACCCAGCACCGGCCACTCTTCGACCACGTGCCCGGTCGCTTTGCTCTGGCCGGGAGTGAGCAGGTTGAGCACCCTGAACTCCAGAGGGTCCATGCCGCAGCTTCTGGGCCAGCATGTCCATTGCGCTCTCGAGCGCGAAGTTGGTCTGTGGCGGCCCCGCCCCGCGGGCCGCCGAGGTCCACGGGTTGTTGGTGTAGACCACGGTGCCCGAGATGTCGAGATTGGGGATGTGGTACGACCCCGAGATCATGTGCAGGGCTCTGAGTATGACCACGTCGCTGTTGGACCAATACGCACCGCTGTCGGCCACGAAGTGGTTCTTGTAGGCGGTCAGATGGCCCTGAGCGTCAGCGCCCAACTTCACCTGCATGTCGTAGGCGTGCCGCTTGGAGGTCATCTGCATGGCCTCTATCAGACTGGGTATGTAGCGGACCGGCCGGCGGAAGCGCAGCGCCGCCACGGCCGCGATGCCCTCCGAGGTGATGTCCAACTTGATTCCGAACTGGCCTCCGGAGAAGGCCTCCTCGTAGCGCATGTTCTCCCAGCCGGTACCCTCTTGCAGCATCTGCAGATGCTTGTGGATATTGATGCTGCGCCCGATGACCACCAATTGAGCGTCGTCACCCTCGCCTTCCAGGTATGCGACGGCCGGTTCCGGCTCCATAGGGGCCTGGTGGTTGGTTTGCGTGACGAACCGGGCCTCGACCACCGCGGCCGACTCGGCAAAAGCCCGGTCGGCGTCGCCCTTGAGTATGGGCTGCTTGAAGCCGACGTTGGGCCTGTCCGCGTGCACCTGCACGGCGTCCGCGGCCAGCGCCTTCTCGAAGGTGTCGATGACCGGCAGGAGCTCGTACTCCACCTTGACGGCCGCGGCGGCCGCCGCTGCCTGGTCCCGGGTGAGGGCGGCGACGGCGGCCACCGGGTCGCCGATATAGCGCACCTTGTCCTCACACAGTATCGGGCGGTCGCCCGTTATGTACTTGAGCCGGTTGGTGCCCCCGACGTCCTTGGCCGTGAGCACGCCCACCACGCCCGGCATCTTCTCAGCGGCCGCGGTGTCTATGCCCTTTATGAGAGCGTGCGGATGGGGGCTCCTGACGCCCACCAACTCCAGCGCTCCCGGCACCACTATGTCGGCTGTGAACTGAGCCACCCCACAGGCCTTGATCAGCGACGACGGCCGCGGATGCGAGACTCCCACCTTGGGGCCGTCCGGATCCGGCCGCACCTGGGCAGGCGTGGTCTCGCCCCGGAGGAAGCTCCCGGCCAGCCGGACCGCCTCGATGATCTTCGCGTAGCCGGTACAGCGGCAGAGGTTGTGCCTCAGCGCCTTCTTGATCTGCTCGTCGGTGGGGTCCAAGGTCTCGTCGAGCAGGACCTTGGCGGCCATGATCATGCCCGGGGTGCAGAAGCCACACTGGATCGCTCCAGAGAGCACGAACGCTTCTTGTATGAGGTGCGGGTTGGCGGGAGTGCCCAGTCCTTCGACCGTGATCACGTCCGCCCCGTCGAGTTTGGCTACCTTGCTCAGGCACGACCGCACCGCCTTGCCGTCCACGATCACCATGCAGGCGCCGCACTGGCCCTTCTTGTCGCAGGACTGCTTGGCCCCGGTGAGGTGCAGTCCGTCACGCAAGAAGTCCAGCAGGCACAGGTCGGCGTCGGCGATGACCTCGCGTTCGATGCCGTTGACCGTCAACCTCACCTTGTTCATGAGCGGCCCCCACCGTGCTTGGCCACCGCGGCCTCCAGTGCGCCCTCGAGCGCGGAGAGACCCCGCTCCAGCACTTCGTCCTCTATGGTGAGCGGCACCAGCACCCTGACCACGTTGTCACCGGCGCCGGCGAGCAGGGAGAGGACCCCGCGCTCAAAGGCACCGCTCCGCACTTCTTTGGCCAGCGCGGCGGCCGGCTGCTTGGTGTCGCGGTCCACGACCAGTTCCATGGCCATCATGGCACCCAAGCCGCGGACGTCGCCCACCACCGGGTACTTGGCCTGCATCCCCTCCATGCGCGCGCGCATGCGCTTGCCGATGGCCTCGGCCCGCACCAGAAGCTTCTCCGACTCGATTATGTCGAACACCGCCAGCGCCGCCGCGCACGCCACGGGGTTACCCCCGTACGTGCCGCCTATGGCGCCCGGCGGCGGCGAGTCCATGATCTCCGCGAGTCCGGTGACCGCACCGATGGGATAGCCCGAACCCAGCGACTTGGCCGAGAGCAACAGGTCGGGCTCTATGCCGGCATGCTCTATGGCGAAGTACTTGCCGGTGCGGCCCATGCCGGTCTGGATCTCGTCGGCGATGAAGACTATGCCTTTCTCCTCGCATATCTGCTTGATGCGCCGCAGATACTCGGGCGGAGCCGCCACGAAACCGCCCTCACCAAGCACCGGCTCGATTATCACGGCCGCCACCGTCGAGGCCTCCACATACTGCTCGAAGGCGTCGGTGAGAAGCTCGGCGCAGCGCCCCCCGCAGCCCGGGTAGGTGTCGCTCACCGGGCAGCGATAGCAGTAGGCGTAGGGGATGCGATAGACCTCGGGCGCGAAAGGACCGAAGCCGGTCTTGTAGGGCAGCACCTTGGAGGTGAGGGTCATGCCCAGCAGGGTGCGCCCGTGAAAGGCGCCCTCGAAGGCGATCACCGCGTCTCGCCCGGTGTAGTAGCGGGCGATCTTGATGCCGTTCTCCACGGCCTCGGCGCCGGAGTTGACGAACATGGTCTTCTTGGGATTCTTGCCCGGAGCGGCCTGGTTGAGCTTCTCGGCCAGGCGGATGTACGGCTCGTACATCATCACGTTGAACGAGGTGTGCGAGAACTTCTCGGCCTGGCGCTGAACAGCTTCCACCACCTTGGGGTGGCAGTGCCCGACGTTCATCACGCCGATGCCCCCGGCCATGTCTATGAACTCCCGGCCCTCGATGTCGGTTATCACCGCATTCTTCGCGTGGTCGGCGAAGGCGGGAAAGTAGTTGTAGACGCCGCGGGCGACGTTCTGCTCCCGCAGCCCGATGAGCTGCTTGCTGTCCATGGCTACCGGGTCACTTCCTTCACCAGCTCCTCGAAGGCGTTCACAAAGCGGTCGATGTCCTCGTCGGTGTGCTGCACCGAAAGGGTCCACTCTTCTTCGCGCCCCGGCGCGATGATCACACCGCGGTTCATGTTGTACAGCCAGGCCAGGTTGCAGAGCTCGACGTCCTGATACTTGATGAACGACTCGTAGTCGGTGATCTTGCCCGAGGAGAAGTTGAAGCAGCCCTTGGACGAGATACCCACGGTGTAGCCGGGGAAGCCGTACTTGGCGCCGATGGCGTCCAGCTCTCTGATCAGGCGGTCGTTCAGGTAGTTCAGGTGCTTGTAGGCCTCGGGGGTCATGACCTGCTCCAGGCTGGTGCGGGCGGCGGCCATGCCCAGCGGGTTGCCGCTGTAGGTGCCCACCTGGTAGACCTTGCCGCTCTCCACCACCGACATGACCTCCTCGGTGGCGCCTATGGCACCGGAAGGCAGGCCTCCGGCTAGGGCTTTGGCCAAGGTGACCATGTCGGGCACTACGCCAAAGCGCTCCACCGCGCCCCCGGGGCCGTGCAGATGCCGGTCTTGACCTCGTCGAAGATGAGCACGATGCCGTGCTTCTTGGTGAGGTCACGCACGGCCTCCAGATAGCCCGGTTCGGGCAGCACCACGCCCAGGTTCATCATGGCCGCCTCCATGATGACGCAGGCCGGCTTCCGCCCCTCGGCGATCAACCTATCGATGCGGGCCTCCATCATGGGAGCGTCGTTGAAGGGCACCGCCACCGTCATGTCTATTGACGATTGGGGGATGCCCGCGCCGTAGGAGATGGACTTGTAGTTGTCCCGGGGACCGACGTCTCCAAAGTCCTTTACTCCCAGACTCACCATGACGTAGTCGTGGTGGCCGTGATAGGAACCGAAGATCTTGACCACCTCGTTGCGGCCGGTGCAGGCGCGGGCGATGCGGATGGCATCCATGGTGGCCTCGGAGCCCGAGTTCACAAAGCGCCACTTGGGCAGACGGAAGTTCTTGGCCAAGTGCTCGGCCACGATTATGGAGTCCTCGGTGGGCAGAGCGAACTGGGTGCCGAGCAGGGAGCGCTTCTGGATGGTCTCCACTAGGGCCGGGTGTGCGTGGCCCTGCACCATGCAGCCGAAGCCGTTGTGAAAGTCGCTGAGCTCTTGCCCGTCGACCGAGTAGATCTTGCTGCCCTTGCCGTGGGAGAAATAGATGGGGTAGGGATCGCGAGCCTGGTAGGTCGAGGACACTCCGTTGACCAGGGACTTGGACGCCCTCTTGAACATCTCGCGTGACTTGGGGGTCTCGTCCTCCAAGCGCTTCTCCTCGCGCGCCATGAGTTCGGCGACGAGTCTGCGGTCGATCTTGGCATGCGATGCGGTCATTGCCTCACAGCTCCTTAGTTAAGACAGGACGCGGCCAGATCACCAGGGAGCTATCACCGCCCTTGACACGCCGGCCTGTGCACCCCGATGGAGCGGGGTGCACAGGGGCGCTTCTTCCCGGGTTGTCGACCACTACCTCTCAGGCCTTCATCTCCTTGAGGCCGTAGGGGAATTCGTACTTGGGCATGAGCTCCAGGAAGGGATCGGGGTCGAAGGCTTCCGGACCCAGCACTCCCTTGCCCTGCCACACTTTGCTCTCCAGTAGCTCCCAGGCGATGACCGGGTTGACCGCGGTCTGCCACACTACGGCCTGCACGCCGTACTTCTTCATGCAGGTCTCGTTGTCGGCCACCTGGTACAGGTAGACCTGACGCGGCTTGCCGTCCTTGGTGCCCTTGACCCAGGTGCCGGCGCAGGTCTTGCCGAACATCTGGTCGCCCAAGTGGGCCGGGTCGGGTAGACAGGCCGCCACCACGTCACGCGGCGCCACCTTGACGCCCTTCACGTCGATGGGGAAGCGATTGTCCAAGCCCAGCATCTTGATGGTCTTGAGCACCCCGATGAACTCATCACCCAGGCCGTACTTGAAGGTCACGCGCTTGCACTTGACCCAGCGCGGCGCCAACAGCACCTCTTCGTGCTCTACGTTGACGCACTCCACCTTGCCGATGCCCTCAGGGAACTCGAAGACCTCAGGCTCTGAGAAAGGCTCAGTGGTGAACCAGCCTTTGTCCTTCTCCCAGATCACCGGGGGATTGAGGCACTCCTCTATGGTCGTCCAGATGGAGAAGTTGGGGGCGAAATCGTAGCCCCGGACTTCCAGGTTGGCGCCGTCGCGCACGCCGATCTCGTCGATCTCGTCGAAGAGGTTCTTCTCCGCGTACTTGGCGAACACGTCGGCCATACCAGGTTCCACGCCCATGCCCACGAAGGCGAGCAGTCCCTTCTTCTCCCACTTCTCAGCGCGCTCGAACTGGTAGTCGCCCAGCTTTACTCCGCACACCTCGTGCGGCTTCTTGGCGTCCGCGGTGGACAGGGTCATGGCCATGTCCATGTAGTTGCAGCCCACCTCGTAGGCAGCGTCGAAGATGGTTTCGTTGAACACCGGGTCGACGGCGTTCATGACCAGGTCGACCTCGTGCTTGCGGGCCAGCGCCTCTATCTGCTTCTGGTCGCTCGCGTCGATGCGCTCCACCACCATCTTCTTGGGAGAGCCCACTTTTGCGTAGACCTCTTTGGCTCGGTCGAGGTTGTAGTCGGCCAAGACCAGCTTCTCCAACCAGGGCTTGTCCTTGGATATGACGGCTATGGCCTCGCCTACGCCGCCCACTCCTACCAATAGGACCTTCATCTGGACACCGCTCCCTTTCTCGGCTCGAGTTTGAATGCGGCTATGGCGAGCCCTACGGCTACCGCCAAGAAGATCCCCGCGATGATGAGTATCGCGGTCAGCATGCTGTCGAAGTTGTCCAAGAAGCCGTAGTACCAGGCAGAGTAGGTCTCGCCGTAGTAGTCCGCGGCCCAGTCACCCTCGAACCATCTCAGCCACGGGACAGCCACAAAGCCCACGACCGCGAAGCCGAAGAACATGCCTGCCATCCGCTTCAAGTCGCCCATGCCCAGTCGAGTCTTGGGGTTGAGCGGGTAGTTGACTGGGTCCTTCTTGGCAAGACCGCCGTACATCAGCTTCCAGATGACGTACATGATGGGTCCGGTGGCGATGCCTATCAGACCGCCTATGAAGAAGTCGGTGCCGTTGATAAAGAACGACACCACTCCGATGATGATGGGCACGACGCACAGCAGCACCAGGAAGGGATACCCTCCCGGGATCCTGAACTTGTACTCCTCTTTGGGGATCCTCTTCCTGAGGATCATCGCCGAGATGTAGACCAGGATGTACGACGAGATCAGCAGGAACACATCCACGATGACTACTGTCGTGAAAGCGAAGTTGCACAGTATTAGGTTGACGACGCCCACAGACAAGACCGCGACGTACGGCACGCCGTGCTTCTTATCCACCTTGACCAGTGTTTTCGGCGCCAGATGGTCATCGGCCAGGGCGAAGAACCCCCGTGACCCCGACGCGATGTACGTGTTGTAGATCGAACACTGGGCCAGGACGGCGACGATGATGAAGAAGATGCCGAAACCGCCCCCCCAGAAGGTAGTCACCACATCCGCATACCCGACGCTTTCGGCAGTCGTACCCCAACTGTCCCACTGTCCTATGGAGCCGAGGCCCGCGATGGTCGGCACTATGTAGACGGCCATGATCAGGGGGACGGTAAGCAGGGTGGCCTTGGGGATTACCTGCGGGTTCTTGAGCTCTCCGGCGATGGTGGACATAGACTCATAGCCGGAGTACATCCACATGCCTATTGCCAGACCCGCGCCGATGAACATTATCCACTCGGAGCCGGAGATGCCCGACACGCCCATGATCTCGCCTTGCGACGTGAAGGGCTCGAACGGGTTCAAGCTCCAGTTCATGAAGCCGGCGACGGCTACGATGGCAAACGCTACGATGACGAGGATGGACAGTATGGTGGTTATGAAGCCGACGTCCTTGACGCCGCGGATGTTGATATAGGTGAAGATGATGATCATGGCGGCTTTGATTGCGAACTGCTCGTAGCCGTTCAGGTCCCACTGAGAGGCTAAGTAGCCGCCTGCGAGGATCACGTAGAGGGTGTTATCTATATAGACAGAGATGGTCCGCCACCAGCCGGCCATGAAACCCCAGAACTCGCCCAGAGCTTCCTGCACCCACTTGTAGTAGCCGCCTTCCTGCGGCCTGACGGACCCAAGCTCTGAGGCCACCAGACCAAACGGCAGGCCCCACAAGAAGGGAAGGACCATGAGCATGACCAGGGTCAGGCCCGCACCTGAGGCGGGAATCATCTCCTCGATGCCGTAGGCGCCCGCGGCCACTAGCGAGAAGACCATGAACATGACGGTCCAGACTCGGAGGTCGTGCTGTTTGAGTCCGTGCTCGCCTACATCGACTTTCACCGTGCTTCTATCGATCTTATCCACGTGGCGCCCTCCTTCGCGGTCGATCTTGGCAGGCCCTTGCGCATCCCTTACGGAATCCGCGTGGCGAACGTGCTAACCACACAATCTCACGCAAGGAGGGGCAACGCAACAACGCTTTGGTCCGCTTTTTGGACGCGGAACGTACTGTGTGTCTCGAGAACGCTCTGCTAGAGCAGCCGAGCCAGCACCTCGCGGAACCGCTCGCGGTCTTCGTCCTGGAATGGGGTGGGTCCGGTCGTGCGACCTCCCGCTCGGCGATGCCGCTGTTCGGCGTGACGGACGGCCAGTTCGGCATCGATGAGCGCAGGCAGATACTCGCGGCCACGCGGACTCAGGACCCGGCATCCGCGGCTGAGAGCCATGGCGGCGAGTCCTATGTCGGCCGTGACCACCACGTCCCCGGGAGTCAGCCTGGGCACCATGGCGAAGTCCGCGGAGTCCCGTCCTGATGCAACCTGCATGATCTCTACCCCAGTGCGCTCAGCGTATCTGGAGAGGTTCTGCGATCCGTTCGCCACCAGGACGACGGGCAGTGAATGCGCCCGCGCCACCGCTATGGCATCGCGCGTGACCGGACAGGCATCGGCGTCGATGAAGATGGTGATCATGAGCCGACTATCTCACGACCACCCTAGTAGATGCGAACTACGGTCCCCACGGGGATCAAGGGGTTGAGCTCGTCCATGTCCGCCCACGTCGTGCGGATGCACCCATGGCTGGCCGGCCAAGTCGGCACCAAGGTGTAGCCGTGTATGGCAAGCAGACGCCAGGTTATGTAGAGCGGCTTGTAACGCACCCGCTCGTGGATGTTCTTTCTGGTGACGCGAAAGAATCCGGAGGGAGTGACTATGCCCACCCTGGGGCTACCTGTGGAAACCGCCAACGTCCTCTCCACATTGCCGTTGACGCAGTATAGAAGCACCTGCTTGGACTTGTTGACCTCTATCCACTTCCCCGCGCGCGAGTAGCGCGGCACCGGGCGGCTTGCCGCGAGCAGCCTCCCCCAGACCCCGCCCGCCACCACACCGTCACGCCTCAGCCAATGCCATTTCTCGAAAGCGATGACTGCCTGCCGAGTCCGTTCGTCGAAGTACCCATCTATCGGGCCCGGCCGGTAGGAGAGATCGGTGAGCCTCTGCTCCAACCAAGCGACAGCGTCTCCGCTTGACCCTTTGGCCAGGCGTAGATCAAACCATTCTGCCTCGGGCAGACCGTCGATCTTCTCCCCACCCGAGGTGTTGGTGGTCGGTGCTTGGGTGAGGTACCCGGTGACGTCGAGAGCGTCCAAGCTGATGGCGTAGCCGCTGGAGGAGGCGTTTTTCTGCCCCGAGAACCTGATTGTTAGAGTGTGCGGTCCGTACTCGAGACCCGTCTTCTGATACACCGATTGCCGGTAGCGCATGGTAGGACCGTATAAGTCCGCGTACTCGTCCGGGCCGCCGTCCAAGTTCACGAGGGCTTCGCCATATCCGGGGCCTGTCGTGGCCAGGAGGTCGACCGCGGTCCCGTCGAAACGGACATGCACCGCGGCTCCGGCTCTGGGAGCATAGCCGAAGCTACCTCTCGAGGCCGACCATATCGAGGTCTTGTACCATGGGCCCACGTAGGTCAGGCGGCCGTCGGTCTGCTGGTAGCGTTGGGGCAGGTGCGGCGCGGGAGGCGCTGGGGTCAGGGTGCCTATGACGTCGATGGCATCCACGTTGATCAGGGTCCCGCCCGTGGCCGCGCTCCTCTCGCCTGTCCAGTGGATGCTCACCGTATGAGGTCCGTCCTCCAGGACGCCGGTGCTGTAGACCTGTTGTTGGTATCTCGAGTAGAGGCTATAGAGGTTCACCAACACCGGAGCGCCGCCGTCCAGGCTCACATAGGCTAGGCCGTAATACGGGCTCGTCTTGGCACGCCAGGCCAAGTAGGTGCCATCGAAGGTGATGTTCACCGACACGCCGTACGAGTCGGCATAGTTGAAGCTCTTCCCTGAGGCCCACTCTCTGGCCGATGTGGACCAGCCGCCCGCGTAATTGAGGTTGGGGTCGTCCTGCTCGTAGCGAATGGGGGTCGGCGCTTCTGTGGTGGTCGTCGCCTCTTCTGCGGTGGCACTCAGCGGGTCCGTGGTGGTGGTCGGCGCGTCCGTGGTAGTCGTGGGCGGCTCAGTCGTCACCGTGGTGGTGACATCGGTCTCCTGCGGTGGTTCGGTCTCGTCCGCGCTGGCCGCCAACCCCGAGGCCAAGGCTGCGACCAAGAAGACAAACAGACATAGAGCGGTAGCGACACCTCGACACAGACGCAGACGCTTCATGAGGATCCCCTTCGAACAGGCAGCACACGCCCTCTGCCGATCCTTACGCGAGAGTCAGACTGAGCGCCCCACATTCTGAGGGTCCGGCACCGAGTCGTCAAGCACGGGGCCTGCCATAATGAGCTATGCGACAAGCTCCTAAGCTGGTTAAGAGCGAAGAGACCTCCACCAGGACGGCCAAGTCTTCCTACGGCTGGGTAATAGTCTTCGCCTCGCTGGTTCTACTCGTCGGCTCTTTCGGAACCCAACTCTGTTTCGGCATCTTCCTAAAGCCCCTTATCGCCGAGTTCGGCTGGACCCGTGCCGCGGCGTCAGGGGCCATGTCGCTGGCTATGGGCATCTCGGGGGTTGTAGGCGTCGTCATGGGCCGGCTTACGGACAGATTCGATGTGAGGATCCCCATCGGCATCGCCATCGTGCTGGGCACTGCCTGCTACATGCTTCTGGCCCGCATGCACTCGCTGTGGCAGTTCTACCTGTACTTCGGGCTGGGCGGCGGCATCTGCATCGGTAGCACCTATGCGCCGGTGAGCGCCATCGTCTCCAAGTGGTTCGCTGAGAAGAGGGCATTCGCTTTGGGGATGGCCCTCATGGGCATCGGCGTCGGGCAGATGGTGCTATCGCCTGTAGCCGCGCACCTCATCGAGAGCTCGGGCTGGCGCACGACGTATGTGGTGCTGGGCGTCGTCATCTTCGTGTGCGCACTACCGGCGCTCTTCCTGCTGGGCCGAAAGCCTCCCCGCACGGGCGGACCGGAACAGGCGGGCGGCACTAGCGGAGGAGAGGCCGGCAGACCCGGCGCCTCTCCCAAGGAGGGCATGACCACCCGGCAGGCGGCCAGGACGGCACCCTTCTGGATGATGATGATAACGGGAGTCTCCATCGCCGTTGCGTTCTATATAGTGGCGACGCACCTGGTGCCGGCCGCCACCGACTTGGGCATCACCCCCACGGCTGCCGCGTTGATACTCACCGTGAGCAGCATCGCCGGCATCCCGGGGACTGTGGTGGGAGCCTGGTGGCTGGCCGAGACGTTGGGACACAGACGGACTCTCATGGTGCTCTGCGCCGGCGGGGCCGCGGCGCTCTTCTTGCTCGTCTTCACATCGAGTCTCTGGGCCTTCTACGTGCTGGCGGCCCTGCTCGGCCTCTGCTTCTCGGCTTCTACCCCCGTGCGTCAAGCCATGGCCCCGCCGCTATTCGGGCTCAAGTCCATCGGAGCGGTGCTGGGATACGCCTATCTCGCTTGGTCGGCAGGCGCGGTGGCCGGCCCCTTCTTGGGCGGCCTCATCTACGACCACACCCAGAGCTACGATCTCGCCTTCGTCCTGGGCGGCGCGCTGCTGCTGGTCGCCATGCTTAGCATCCAACTGTGGGGTAGCCACAAGGTGAAGACCGGCGATGCGGCTCAGGTGGCCGCCCCGCACGAACGGCCTGGAGAATAGAGAAAGGCCCGGACTTTTCGGTGGCCTCTTCTTCCACCCGCGGAGAGGGAGCGGGCTCGGCCGAGGAGTCCTCGACAGTCGCCTCGGTGGTCGTGGTGGCTTCAGTGGTGCTGACCGGAGCCGTTGTTGTGGTGGGTTCCACGACCGCAGTCACGGAAGGCGAGGTCGAGGTCAGGTCTACACAGGCCGCGGCGGCGAGAAGCAGAACCGACAAGACTAGAGTCACAAGCTGACCCATCACAGACTTGGTCGGCGCGATCCTTCGCGTTCCCCTAGACACGGCCCTATCTCCCCTTGGCTCTGCAGGGTCTGCGGCTTCCCCATTATACCGCGACTATGAGGAGCCCCCGCCGTGCACATTCTCGTCCATCCCAGTCCGTTTGTTGGTGACGAGTTTGCCCCGACTTGCCCCCGGACTCGCCCCAAAGACGCGACAACGCGGCCTCGTGAGCCGGGTCCTAGCTAACGATTCTTGACTTTCTGAAGCGGAGAGGGGGGATTCGAACCCCCGGTACCTCTCGCGCCCGAGGCTTCCGTAGCCTACTATGGGACCAAGGCAACGCTGACGCGAAGGGGGTCGCTGCGATGTCAACGGTCGACATGCACCGACGGGGGATGCATTCGTCCAGGGCCTGGGCTTCGTGCCTCGCGCGCTCAGCCGCGCTCATTGTCGCGACTGTGGCCTGGCTGCTGTTCCTTGAGCCCCTTGCTGCTGCCGAACCAGCTGCGGTACCCCTCCCAGGCAAGACCGACGGCTGGACTCAGGTGATCACGGCCGGCTTCACCGATTCTGGCAATACCTACATCGGCTCCAGCGCCGAGTATAAGGGCTACCTGTTCATCAGCACGATCGCCGGCAAGACCGGCGAACCGTATTCCGGTAGCGAAAAGGAGGGCGCGGATATCCTGCGGACGAAGGACGGGGTCACCTGGGAGCAGATAGGGGAGCCAGGATTGGGCCATCCGCACAACTCCACTTTGCGCTTCGTGGTCTTCAAAGACAAACTGTACGCAATCTCCGACAACAACCATGACGGCCTTGAAATCTGGGTCACCTCCGATGGGTCGGAGTTCACGCAGATTGATGAGGGCGGTCTCGGGGACAAGGCCAACACGACTGCAGCGACCTTCTTGTTCCAGGACCGGATGATCCTGGGAATCAGGAACAGCGCTACCGGCGCGCAGATATGGGTGTCGGAGGACGGCGAGGATTTCCGCCAAGTGGTGAGTGGGGGCTTGGGCAGCAAGAACAATAGCGGGATAGGCAACATGTCGGTCTCAGCAGACTCGGCACTCGTCTTCCGGGGCATGCTGTACCTAGGCGCCGTCAACCTTGCAGAGGGCGGAGAGATCTGGCGCTCGGCTGACGGGGAGGAGTGGGAGCGTGTAGCCGACAACGGCCTGGAAAGAAGCGCCAACGTTCTTATGCTGCCCTGCCTCGTGTTCCAGGACCGGTTGTACGCCGTTGGTTTGGCGTCCCAAGGTGCCGGCGTCGGTGGCTTGGAGGTCTACCGCACGAGCGACGGCACTACCTGGGAGAAGGTGGGCGGCGAGGATCTCGACGCAGGCGAAGGCCGGAACATGGTCGGTCTCCTGACTGAGTTCAAGGGCGAGCTCTATCTCTCGGGCAGCAACTACGACCCGCGAATCCTGAACCCTGAGCAACCCAGCGAAAGACTCCCCCCGCAAGGCTTCAGGCTGTACAGATCCCCCGACGGCGACCAGTGGACCCAAGTCGGGGCGGACGGGTTCGGCGTCAACAGCAGCTACACGGCCTTCATGGATTTGCACGGCGAGGACGCCTACATTGCAGTATACGATTATCACGGTGGAGAGCAGCTGTGGCGTTCGACGGACGGCGACAACTGGGTGCTCATGTTTCGGGAACCGGTGCCCAGCTGGTTCGCAATGGGAGGCGGATCCCTCGAGTTCCAGGGGCACCTGTTCTGGTGCGACAACGACCTGAAACGCGGTCTCGAGGTCTGGCGCACCGACGAGGTGGTAGTGGCCGGCGGCGAGACCACCACCGGTGATGCCCAGGGCGGAGGTGAAGGAAGCGCCTCCTCCGGCGGTCTTTCCGGAGGCATCCTGGCCTTGATCATCGTGTTGGCCGTAGTGGCCGTTGCAGCGGTCGGCGTAGCCGTCCGTCTGCGCGGGACCTCGCGGGGTCGCGCCTCCGCTGGTGTGAAGCCTCCCGCCGGTCCACCACCAGCCGGCCTTGAGTTCTGTTCTGGCTGTGGGACGGCGGTCGGCCCCGATTCGGCCTATTGCGCGGGATGCGGGAGGAAGCTCTAGACCAAAGGGGCGAAGACCCGGCCTCATCGACCAGGTTTGCGCGCGCGAGAGTCAGCCAGCCAACGGAGACCGTTGCTCTTGCCGGCTCTTTTGCAGGTACTCGACGTACTTGCGCATGTATCGCATGAAGAGGATCGCACGGTCTTGGGCAAAGAAGGTCGCTGTGCCCGCCTCAGAGATAGGAACGGGGAACTCGAACCCGCACTCTGTGCCGTACCACAACTGTTCGTCGCGATAGAACAGAAACGAGACCTTCTGGTTGTGTTTGACCATGTCCTTGATGCTTGGCGTATTGAGGCGGCGCATGCCATGACTCCTGTCTTTGATGCAAAATGGACCATGGAGGTAGGGCGGCTCGAAGCCTCGGCTCTACAGAACGCAGCAGCCAACATAGGACGGAGCAGCATTCTGTCAGTCAAAGCGGGTCATGCGCGGAGTCGGGGGCTAGCGAGCCGCCGACGGGTCCGGATAGTCGTCCGGCAGGACGACTGCACCTCGTATGAAGAAGAGGCGATGTGTATTCGCAGTGCGCATGACCGCGGGATTATGGCCAGTCACATGGGGTGCGTCAAAGCCCTTTCCGCACCGGAGGGGGGGATTCTGGACAGACTTCGAACACGGTGAGCGCGAAGGAGCCCCCGCCGGCAAAGCTTGGTAGCCGCTGATCGGGGGCTGAAGACCGCGTCTACCCTCTGCTACCCTTGAGGTAGGCGAAGTCAAGAAAGCGAGGTGAACCAGCGTGTTCTTCCTTTTCGGGTTCGGCAAGCAGACCGTTGACTACCTGGGTTCCGCCGGCACCCGGGTATGCCCCAACTGCAGCAACCGTGCCGAATGGAGTTCCGTCCGCATCAGGACATGGTTCACTCTATTCTTCATCCCGGTCTTCCCCTATAAGACGCTCACCGTCGCCCTGTGCCCAGTCTGCAAGTACGGGTTGGATGGCTGAGGGGAGTCTGGTGCCAAGAACGCCCAAGTAGGATGGGCACAGTGCGTCCACGCTCGGCCGACAGGTTCACGGGATCGAAGTCGTCGAAGACGCCGCCGGGTTCGCGCTTCTCAACCCAGTTCTGAGCGCGGCGAGCGCATTGTTGTAGTCCTGGGAGCTCGCCTTTCGAAAGATGACCGAAGCGAGGGAACCGTCAGGCTGGGGGAAGTCAAGAATGAATCCTCCCCCCTCAGTCCTGCCGAAGGCCTGGGTCACTCCCTCGAAGTCCACGTATACATCGGAACCGTTGATCTGGCCGGTTGCTGCAGCCGTCTTCACCGCTATCGTCTGATTGGGAGGCTGGCCCTCGACGTTCGCCATCTGCGCGACCCCTGCGGTCGCGGTCCCGGTCTGGTTCCATTGGATGAAGATCACACTCAAAGAGGTCGTGGCAAGGTAACCACTGCCCACCGGAGGCGCCAAGGTGGTAGCAGTCGGGCTGTCCTTTCCGCCGACCCCGGGCAGGTTCCCCGTGAAGTAAAGCGCCGCCACCACGATCACGACTATAACGGCCAGGTAATAGAACCTACGCCAGAATCTCCTGGGCTTCTTCACCGGGACCTGAGAGCTCTTCTCATCAGACATCATTTACCCCTGTCGCCACTCGACTTGTCTGCCACGCACTCCGAAACGCCGGTCCAATTAAACGCTCTCGTGGGTCCCCCTACAACTCCTCGGGGTAGATGAGGCGCCAGATGCCGTCTACCTTGACCCAGTGTTGGCTGAAGTGGCCGGTGTACTCTTGCCCGTAGTCGGGGCGCTTGGGGTCTACTACTTCATACGTGATCGTCCTGTCGATCTCGGCGACATCCGTGTAGGTCTTGCCCGTCCACTCCGACGTCCACGAAGCACGCATGAGTACATCCCCGATGGAATACGACTTCAGCTGCGTGCCCTGGTCGAGCTTGAGGTAGCGTTCCAGGGTCAGCAGAGCCTGTTCGTCGGGATGGATGTACGCGTACTTGACCTCGGACCGGCTGTATAGACTCGCCCCCAAGTACCGGCGGTAGGTCTCCTGGGGGGTGAGGGAGAGCTCCACCGCCAGCGCAGACTCACCTGCCGCCAGCGTGATCGTAGATTCGTAGGGCTCGTGACCTTCGCTCTTCACCTTGAGGATATGATCGCCGGGCGCCAAACGCTCGAAGGTCGACGGTGACTTTAGGTGAGACAAGTCGTCCAGGGTGACGATCATGTCCGTCACCTCTACCGGTTCGATCGCCTTCTCGACCACGCTCACCACAAGCATGCAGTCGGGTATCTCCACCACCAGCGGTGCCGCGCCCTGCCGAAGGTCCACTGTGAACTCCTGCGGCTCGAAACCTTCGAGGGACACAGTCCCCGTCAGCTCTCCACCCTTGAGCCCTTCGATGGTGAACCTGCCGTCATAGCCGGTGACCGCCGTCATGCCGGCGAGCTCGATAGTCGCACCCCCTATCCCCTCACCGGTGCTCGAACTCACCACCTGGCCGGTCAGAGTCGACGCACAACCGAGGTCGCATAAGGCCAGCACGATAGTCAAGCCGATCAAGACGACGCGCGGTTTGGTCTTCACACACCCTCCCGCTGGATGGCCCTAGGACGTCAGTCTACTCATTATAGTTGGAACATGGGTCGAGCCGGCTGCGGAGCGACTCGACCCGCCCTGCCCTTGAAGACGCGCGCCGCGCCTGTCGCTATTCGGAGAGGCTGAACGGCGGGTACTGGTCGGTGATCAGCAGCATGGAGTACGCCGAGGCGCGCAGCGACTCCGGCCAACACCTCTTGCTTGTCGTGTGTGCGCGCAACGCGGAAAGAGCATCGGAGAAAACCGCCGCGCGAGGTCTTCGGAGGGATTCTGCCCGCAAATCTCGTGGGCAAGCCGTGGGCAAGAACCCTTCGCCGCATGACTTTCCAAAGGAAAAGCCCCGTCTTTCGACGGGGCTTTGTATGGTAGCGGGGACAGGATTTGAACCTGTGACCTTCGGGTTATGAGCCCGACGAGCTACCGGACTGCTCCACCCCGCGCCGAGTGAACGGGGAGTATAGCACAGGCCACGAACCTGGGTGGGCGGCCACACTCCGGCGCCGGCGCCGCGCTCGCGCGGGCCTCGGGCGCCTGTATGCAACCTCGGTACTATCGTCGCGGCGCCTTGGCTGCGCTAGAATCGCGCCCCCGAAAACCGAGCGAGATGCAGGAGAACGAGTACGCGCGGCGCAAGTGTTTTGAACGACCTGCCGATAACCCCAAGGAGGGGATATATCGGATGAAGCAAGGCCGACAATCTAGAGAGAAGAGACCGCGCGGTGGGCGGGTGTCCGCCGGGGCGTTAGGTGCTGCCCATGACCGGCCCAGCCTCTTCAGGCGCGTGCTGGTGCTGAGTTTGATCTGCGGCACCCTTGCCGCGGCCATAGCGGTGACTTCAGTGGCCTTCGCGGCGCCTAGCGCGCGCAGCCAGATCAAGTCGCTGGAGCAGCAGGCTGATGAGCTCGAGGCCCAGATAGCCGACCTGGACAAGCAGCTCGAGGCCAGCACCGAGGCCTACAACCAGTTGGTCGTCCAGTTGGACGAGATCAACGTCAACATGACGGTCCTTCGCGAAGCGCAGGACGCTGCTCAGCGTGACTATCAATACCGCCTGCGGTTGTACGAAGACCGTCTCTGCGAGCTGTACAAGGCCGGCGGCCGCGACGAGTTCTTGCAGATGCTCCTAGACGCCGCCGACGTCGACGACTTCCTCAGCCGGGCTACCCTGGCGGCCGAGTTGGCCGACCAAGACCGGCGGCTCATGGACGGCCTCGAACGGGCCTCCAAACAGCTGGACACCATACTCACTCAGGTGGATGCGGCCAAGAGCGAGCAACTGATTGTCCGCAACCAAGTGGACGAGGAGCAGGCGCGCATCAACGCCACCCTCGACGCGCGCCAAGCCGCTCTATCCAATGTGGACGCGCAGCTCGCTGCCATCATCGAGGCCGAGAAGCAGCGGGAAGCCGAAGAACAGGCCCGGCTGCAAGAGGCCCTGGCGAACATGCTCAACGGCGGCCAGGTGTACAAGGGCGTCCTGCCCGAGACGGACAGCGAACTACTCGACCAGTTCTTGCGGACTGCGGCTGCGTATGTGGGGATCCCCTACGTGTGGGGTGGGAGCAAGCCCTCGACCGGCATGGATTGCTCTGGCTATACCGCTTTCGTGTATAGGCAGCACGGCGTGAGCCTGCCTCACTACTCCGGCTACCAAGCGGTCATGGGCATGCCGGTGGATCTCGGCAACATCATGCCTGGCGACCTGCTGGCCTTCGGTTTCCCCGTACACCACGTCGGCATCTACATCGGCGACGACCTCTTCTTGCACGCCGCGGGCACGGGGCTCGACGTCCGCGTGGGGAGGCTGAGCTCGCGGGACGATCTGGCCGCCATCCGACGCTTCAACCTCAAGCCCCGCACCGGCGACCCGGACGTCTACTAGGTCAGCACCGCCTTCAGCGCACCGGCGGCGAACCGCGCCCGTGCTGCGCTTCGAGTAGAATGACGGCATGTCTACAGCCACCATCATCATGGTCGTACTCATCTGCTTGGGTTGCGCGCTGGGAGTCTCGGGATTGGCGTTCGTGGGCTACCAGGCATGGCAGCTCATGAAGACCGTCCGGGCAGCCGGCATCTCGTCGCGGGCCCACCTACAGCAAGTCATGGGACGCGGCGCGCGGCTGGCGCCGCGGCTGCGCGATCTCGCCGCCAAACAGAAGGTCGTGGTCGAAGGGCTACAACGCCTTTCGACCACGACCCGTAGGTTCCGCTAGTGCCGAGTCGGCGGTCGCGCGCACGCGCGGGCGCGCCGGCGGCCTGCTAGACCACCTGTACGCTAGACTGCCACTACTTCGGTTATCTCGGGAATGTCTTCCCGGAGCACCCGCTCGACACCCATGCGCAGAGTCATCTGCGACATGGGGCAACTTCCGCAAGCACCGACCAGCTTGACCTTGACCACGCCGGTGGCCTCGTCGACGTCCACCAGTTCGACGTTGCCGCCGTCGTTCTGCAGAGCCGGGCGGATACGATCGAGCGCCTTCTCGACTCTATCTTTCACGTTGTTCTCCTAGCCTCGCTACTGTTCGGCTCAGACCTTGATTATGGTCGCGATGCCCTGGCCGCCACCTATGCACATGGTGGCTAGACCATAGGTTCCCCCCTCTTGCTTCAAAGCATGCACCAGGGTGGTGAGGATGCGGGCGCCCGAAGCTCCGATGGGATGGCCCAGAGCGATAGCCCCACCGTAGAGGTTGACCTTGCTCATATCGAAGCCCAGCTCCTGCGCCACAGCGCCGGCCTGGGCGGCGAAGGCCTCGTTGGCCTCGATGACGTCCAGTTGCTCCAGCTTGATGCCGGTCTTCTCTAGCACCTTCTTGGTCGCGTAGTAGGGGCCCATGCCCATGTACGCCGGATCGAGGGCGGCGGTGGCGTAGCCCACTATGGTCGCCAGAGGCTTGAGGCCCTTCTTCGCGGCGTAGTCGGCGGAGGCGATGACGAAGGCCGCGGCGGCGTCGTTGATACCCGACGCGTTGCCCGCGGTCACGGTGCCACCTTCTTTCTTGAAGGCGGTGGGTAGCTTGCCCAGACCATCAAGGGTGGTGTCGGCGCGGACGTGCTCGTCGGTGTCGAACACTATGGGGTCGCCCTTGCGCTGCGGTATGACCACAGGCACGATCTCGGCCTTGAACTTGCCGGCCTTGATGGCCGCGCCGGCCTTCTGCTGGCTGTCGAAGCCGATCTTGTCCTGCATCTCCCGGGTGATGCCGTACTTCTCGGCCACGTTCTCGGCCGTCACACCCATGTGGATATTGTTCATGGCGCACTGCAGACCGTCCAGGATCATCTCGTCCTGCAGGACGCCGTCGCCCATGCGGTAACCCTTGCGGGCGTTGGGGACCAGGTACGGGGCCATGCTCATGTTCTCCATACCGCCGGCCACGATGACCTCGGCCTCGCCGGCCTTGATGGCGTCGGCGGCCAGGTGGACCGACTTCATGCCCGAGCCGCACACTATGTTGATGGTGAAGGCCGGGACCTCCTGCGGGCACGCCGGCCAAGAGCGCGGCCTTGCGGGCGGGGTTCTGGCCCTGCCCGGCGGTGAGCACGTTGCCCATGATCACTTCTTCGACCTCGGCGGCGTCGATGCCGGCCCGCTTGATGGCCTCAGCGATGGCTATCGAGCCAAGCTGGGTGGCGGGGATATCGGCCAGGGTGCCCAGATACCGCCCGACAGGGGTGCGCGCGGCGCTGAGGATCACAACATCTCGAGACAAGGGGGATCTCCTTTCCTATCTACACGTGCTAGACGCACGAAACGTACTGGGAGAAGATACCACCCTCTTGGGAGTCCTACGCACGCAGGCCGCATCCGCGGGACATCGGACACGTGTTTCAGGCGGGCGGTCCGCCGGTCTGCCGCTGCAGCCAGCCGATCGCAAGGTCTACCACTCGCTGATCCAGAGGCCGCTTGGCCTGCGCTCTGTACGCAGCCAGGCGGGGCGGACCGGCTTCGGCGCGCAAGATGTGCGTCACATCGGGCACCACGTGCGACTCGAAGGGAGCCGCTGACGAGGGCGCGCATCTTCTCCAGGTTGCCGGGCGACACCTGGATGTCTTTCTCTCCGGTGATGGCCAGCACCGGGCAGGTGATGCGCGCCAGGTCGGTCGGCGGGGTCGTAGTCCAAGAACTCGCGCATCCACTTGGCGTTGACCTTGGCCACCAACTGCACGCGAAACCAGTCCGCGGTGGACCGTTTGATCTTCTCTATCTGCTTCGCCTGCGCTTTGAGCACATCGATGCGCAGCAGCTTGATCAAGAAGGCATTGAAGCCGGTGAACCCCTTGGCTATCTCCGCGGCCTGCCACCGCAGCTCCTCTTCGCATGGCCTCGCTCCTCCTGCCAAGAGGACCACGCCGGCCAGATCCGGGCTCTGCGCCGCCACCTTGGCGGCCAGGTAGGCGCCCTCACTGTGACCCAGCAGGAACACCTTGCCCGCGCTGAGTGTCTCGTGGGCGCGCACGAACTCCACCGCCGCCTTGACGTCGGCGGCGTTGTCGAAGAGACCGGCCGACCAGAAGTCACCCTGGCTCTTGCCTACCCCCCGCTTGTCGTAGCGCAACGAGTCGAACCCCTGCTCCGCCAGGTGCCTCGACAAGCTCGTTGAACACGTTTATACCGAAATGCTTGGCATTCTCGTCCCGGTCCACCTGACCGGAACCGGTGATCAGGATCACGCAGGCGTGGCGCCGTGGCTCTTCACCCGACACCAACGTGCCGGAGAGTTGCAGACCAGCCGATTCGAAGACGACCTCTTGCTCGCTCAGTAGAACCTCCTAGCGGTTCACTCTACCTGGGTTCGGGATGCGATCCGGCCCACGACCTCGGCCCGGCCAGCGTCTTGGAGATGGTGACGCCGTTGCTGCTCAGCATCTGCACGATCTCGGGGGTCTGCGGCCAGTACTCCTGCTCGCGCTCCTTGGCCGCCGTGCGCCCCGGGCGCCACATATAGAACGGTGACGCGCAGTTCGCCGTCGATGTCGTCGGCCATGAGTCGGTAGCCCTGTGCCAACCAGTCGTCCAGTTTGGCCTCATACTCGCGAAGAAGCATCGGGTCCATGGAAGCCCCCTTTCGCGCTCCGCTGACGCCCGGCGCGACCCAAGCCCGTGAGCGTCACATGTCTCGGCTGACGCTTCAAAGCGCTACCAGAATGGTAACGCTTTGAAAACGAGAAAGCACTGCCGGATGATGCGGCCTCAGCCGCGAAGCCACCGCGCTCGCGCGCTCAGTCCGAAGTCTCGCGGGGCCGCCAGCCGGCACTGAAGAGAAAGAAGAGCGCCGACGTGCGTCCCAGGTGGGTGAACGTCTTGGTGAGCTCTTCGGCCGCCGCGTCCAGGTCTTCGTCGGCGCCGAGTGCGCTGAGGTAGGCGTGAAACGACGGGTACGCGCCGACGCGCTCCAAGAAGATGCCGGCGTTGCTGATGACCGCTTCGATCTTGCGCCGGTTGCGGATGACCGCCTTGTCTTCGAGCAGCCGGTTGACGTCGGTCTGATCCATGGCGGTGACCTTGGCCGGGTCGAACGAGTGAAAGGCCCCGACTATGTCATTCCAACGCGACTCCACCACCTTGGGACCCAGTCCCGCCGAGAACACCGCCCGCGCCAGCAGCCCGAAGTACTCCTGGTCGGATTGCGGGTACTCTCCGGCGCGTTGCATCCAAGTCTGCTTGTCGAACATGTAGCCTCCTTGCCTTCTCTCGTCCTGGGATGTTCTTGGACGAGTAGATACTAGGAGTGCCGAGACCCGCAGCAGGTACATCGTCGGTTGGTTCTTGGCGCCGTAGGGGGCGCGAGGGGCTAGAGCCCCAGCCGGTCCTTGATGGTCTCGCTCTCCAGTTCCTTCAGAGCGTCGGCGGCCACCCAGCGACCGGCCTTGGTGCCGGAGGCGGCGATGCGCCGCGCAGACTCCACCGCCTGGGCGTGCAGAGCCGCGTCGCGCTTGCCGATGTTGCGGAGCGCCCAGTTGACCGCCTTCTTGACGTAGCCACGTTCGTCCCCAGACTCGCGCTCGATCGCCGCGAAGAAAGGGGCGAAGCGCTCGTCGGGGGCTCCTTGGCGTGCCAGGCGAGCACCGCCATGAGCGCGAAGCCGGCCCGCTTGACGAACTCCTCATCGCGAGCGCCCCACTCGACAGCTTTGTCCCAGGCGAACGGCGTCTCGCCCAATAGACTGTTGCAGAGCTGATCGCAGGTGTCCCATGAATCCAGATCGGCGACCCAAGCCTCGGCTTGCGACTCAGTGACCATGTCGGGTGAATCTACGAAACAGGCAAGCAGTTGCGCCTCATGGATGCCTGTCTTCCAGAGCTCCAGAGCGTAGGTGTGACGCCCGGGGTTGCGCTTGCCTAGCTCCGCTACCACCCGCTTAGCGAGAGCCCGCACCTCGGGCACCGACCAACCGTAGGCCTTGTCCACGCGGATACCGTACTTCGCCATACCGGCCAGAGCCGTCTCGTCACGGCGAGAGCCCAACTCCGCGAGGATCTCGGCTACCGTGGTCAAGCGCCAGGCTTTCTGGGAGGCCGCGCACCGGCCGCGCGCCCGGCGGCCTTGTCTTGACCGGTGCCGCGCGCCAGCCAAGCGCGCGAGAGGGCTTCGCGGTCGCTCAGGTCCAGCTCGCGCAGGGTGTGTTCCGGAGTCAGCTCGAGTATGCGGTCGGCCAGACGTAGGGCTTCGGGCAGCTCATGGGTGACGTAGACCATGGTGGTGTCGCGCTCCCTGACGATGCCCTCGAGGATGGTCATGAGCGAGCCCTTGAGGTCTACATCCACGTTGGCGAAGGGCTCATCCATGAGCAGGATGGTGGGCTCCACGGCGAAGGCCCGGGCCAGCGACACCCGCTGGGCCATGCCCCCGCTCAGCTCCGCGGGACGGTAGCGTTCGAAGCCCGCCAGTTCGACCCGCTCCAACCACCGGGCGGCCGCCGCGCGGGCCGCCTCTCGCTTCATACCCTGGGCCCGCAGGGGCGCGGCCACGTTGTCCAGCGCGGTGCGCCAGGGCAGCAGGCGGGGCTCCTGGAACGCGTAACCCACGGGTCCGGCAGCCACGGTCACGGTGCCGGAGTCGGGAGCCACGATACCGGTGACGAGCTTGAGGATGGTGGTCTTGCCCGAGCCGGACGGGCCCACGATGCCCACGATCTCGTCGGCGGCGACATGAAGGGAAACATCGTGCAAGACTTTGAGCGTACCGAAAGACTTGCTCACCTTGTCCAGGGTTATCACGCGACCACCTTTCGCCAGTGAAGCACCCGCCGCCTGAGGGGACGCAAGAGCCCGAACTCCAGCAGAGCCATGAGCGCAAGCAAGAGGACCACCCAGGCGTAGACCTCGGGCATCTCCAGGTTGCTCTTGGCGCGTCCGAAGGCGTGGCCTATGCCGCTCATCGACCCCAGCACCTCGGCCAAGATGACGGCCCTCACCCCCACGCCGGTAGCCAGGGTCAGACCGGCCAGAGCCGGGGCCGCGGTGCCGGGCAGGTAGATCTCGATGAGGCGCAGCCAACGCGGGAAGCGGTACACCTGGCCCAGCTCCACCAGGCGGGGGTCGATAGCCAGCACTCCCGAGACCGTGTTCACGTACATGCTGGGGGCGACTATGACGGCCACCACGAAGATCACGGTGAAGTCGCCCAGGCCGAACCACAGCATGGCGAGGACGGCGATGATGACGGCCGGCACGGTCATGCCCACCCAGCGCAGCGGCTCCAGGAACGAGCGCAGACGGGGCGCCAGACCGGCGAACAGGCCGACCACCCAGCCCAGGGCGGCGCCGACGGCCAGACCTATGACGAGTCGCTTGAGCGTTATGAGCAGCTGGATCCAGAGAGCGCCATCGGCGGCCAGCCGGCCGAGCGCCACGGCGGTATCGATCGGCGAGGCCACGAAGATGGGGTCCACCCACAGAGCCACGAGCTCCCAGACCACTAAGAGCGCGACCACGCCCAGACCGGCGTAGAGGGCCCTGACGCGCCGCCCCGCTGGGGCGCGGGCGGCGCGGTCAGCGCGAGGGGCCGCAGCGCCCGTGGGCTCTGCGGCCCGGGCGGCCGGGCCGGGGGCCTTCGGCCCGCCGGCCCGCCGCTCACCTCGTTTGGGGCTATTCGGAGTAATAGAAGGCATCGTCCGGCAGCTTGCCGCCGATGACCGCTGGGGAAAGGTCCATGAGTGCAGTATAGAAGGCCTGCAGGGCCGCCTTGGCCTCTTGCGCCGTGCGGTGCTGCCAGGTGATGTTCTTGAGCGAGGCGGTCATGACCGCCGCCTTGACTCCCAACTGGGGCAGTTCGGTCTCGAGCAGCTGGCCGGCCTCCTCGGGGTTGGCCAGCAGCCAGTCCACCGCCGCGGCATACTCCCGCTCGAAAGCGGCGATCACTTCAGGCTTGTCGAGCACGGACGACGTCGCCACCACGCCCGCGATGGGCGTCAGCACGGCGTCGACAGGCGCGTCATCGCCGACAGTCGAGGCCCAGGCCTTGTCGAAAGCCAGAGCGCGGCGCAGGGGGGCCGGCTTGTCCTTGCTCTGCAGCACCACCGCGGTGGCCAGCGGCTCGGACAGCACAGCGTTCTGCACCTGGCCCGCCAGCAGCAACTGCGCGGCCTCGGTGGGATCGGTGGCATAGCGGAGGTCGAAGTCCTTGGCTGGGTCCAGACCCTCTTTGGTGGCCAGGTACTGGAACATCACGTCGGTCACGCTACCCTGGAACGGCACCACCACCGACTGGCCCTTGATGTCGGTGAAGCTCTCGGCCTGCGGGTCACTGGTCATGAGGTAGGTGATGTTCCACACCGAGATGTCCAGCAGCCGCAGCTGCATACCTTTGTTGTAGAAGGTGGCCGCGTTGTTGGAGGGCACGGTGACGAAGTCGCCCTCGCCGCCGCCCAGGAGGGCCTTGAGTTGGTCGGCGTTCTCCCAGATGACCACCTCGGTGGAGCCGGCCACGTCGGCCAGCTTGTTGTTGGCGGCTATGTAGGCCATGGGGATAGCCATGGGCCCAGGCGGGGCCACCAGGGTGAGCTTGTCCAGCTTCTCGGTGGTAGTCGTCGCGGCGGAGGAGCCGCAGGCCGCCAGGGCGAACACTACGGCCACCATCACTGCTACAACGACGGAGGACTTCACTACCTTTGACATCGCTGTGAACACCTTTCTCGGGACACGGGACCGTGCCCTTGGTCTGACCATCAGTCCTCGAAGTCCATCCTTTGGACGGCGACGCCCTGCAGAGCCTGAAGTTCGCGGTAGAAGTCCTCGGTCTCGGCACCGAAGGCGTCTATGAGCACCAGCCCGCTGGGCGAGCAACTGGTGGCGTCGGCATCGTGAAGGCCCAAGCGCGTGCGGATGTTGCAGCCGTACTTGGTCAATACTGCCTGGACGGCTGGCACATTTTCCACCCGACGGGTGACGTGCACGCCAAAGATCGTGTGCTTCATGTCTCCTCCTGCATCTGTAGCGTTCTGCTCACCTATTCTACATTGACCTTGCTACCCCAAAGGAGTAGATTGTGAAACACGTAACGGTGTTACTCCTGTAACGATAGTTACCCACCTAACCAGTTTGTGTCCGAAGGAACGCGTGCGGACCTAAGTGACCACGACGAGCAAACCGGTCGTATCGCGTAAGACGGTAGGCAGGCTGAGCCTCTACCGGCGGTTGCTCGACGACCTGAGAGCCTCCGGCACTGCCAACATCTATTCCCACCAACTCGCTCATCTAGCCGGGGTCAGTGCCGCGCAGGTGCGCCGGGACTTCATGGTCATCGGCTACTCGGGCAGCCCCAACCGCGGCTATCAGGTGGACACCTGCCTGGCCAGCATCGAGAGCCTTCTGGACGGCACCATGTACCAAGACGTGGCCCTCGTGGGACTCGGCCGCTTGGGACAGTCGGTCTTGGCCCACTTCGCCGGCAAGCGCGCGCAGCTCAACATCGCGGTCGGCTTCGACACCGACCCTCAGCTCATCGGCACCTCTTTCGAGGGCTGCCCGGTGTACAGCGTGGACGACATGGAGAGAGTGGTGTCCGAGAGGGGCATCCGCATCGCTATCCTGGCCGTCCCACCCGCCATGGGACAGGACGTAGCCGACGCGCTGGTGAGGGCGGGAGTGCGGAGCTTCGTGGACTTCACCGGCATCCCCCTGCGGGTGCCCGACGAGGTGTTCGTGGACCACATGGACATCACCTCTGCCCTGGAGTCCGCCGCCTTCTTCGCCCGGCAAGAGCAGGTGGAGGAGTGCGGCGAGAACGGGGTGGACGGAAACGGCGAGGGCGGGGGCGACGCCGAGCGGTGAGCCCGCCATGTACCCCATCATCCACACCATCGACACACTTCTGGCGGGGGCGGACATGAAGCTTCAGGAGCTTGCTCAGAAGATCGGCGCTCTGGTGCTCACCAGCGGCACCAGCGGCCAACACGCGGTGACCAAGATCTACGCCGGCGACCGAGTGAGCGACCTACTCAACGAGGCCTCCGACCAGACCCTGCTGGTCACCAATCTGGTCAACCTGCAGATGGTGCGCATGGCTGAGCTCATGGAAGTCCCGGGCATCTGCTTCGTGGACGGCATCGATCCCGGGCGCGAGGTCATAGATCTGGCCAACCAGAACAACACTCTGCTCATGGTGTCCCCGCTGGGGGTCTTCGAGACCTGCGGTCTCATCTATCAGCTGCTCTCGCGCGAGAGCCGCGAGCAACAGGGGTAGGGGTCAGGGACGAAGTTGGAATTCCTGTCGTTCGACATAGAGAGCATGGACTTCCGCCAGGGCGGCGCCGCCTCGCGGGCTCTCAAGGAGCGGCTGAAACTCATCGGCGCCGACGCCGAAGCCATCCGCCGCACCATGATCGCCGCGTACGAGGCCGAGATGAACGTAGTCATCCACTCAGTGGGCGGCCGGCTGGAGGCCTCGCTCAGCGACTCCCAGGTGGATGTGGACGTGGTCGACTCCGGACCCGGCATACCCGACATAGACAAGGCCATGGTGGAGGGCTTCTCCACCGCCAGTGCCGAGGCGCGCGCCCTGGGCTTCGGCGCCGGCCTGGGCCTACCCAACATCAAGAAGAACAGCGACCGGCTGCGCCTGACCTCCCGAGTGGGCGAGGGCACCCGCTTGAGTTTCACCGTTTATCTGCGCCCGGGCGTGACCGACGGAGCCCACCCCATCTCGCTGCACGCTTTCGCCGACCGCTGCCGTGACTGCCGGGCGTGTCTGGCGGCCTGCCCCACCAGCGCCATGCGCGTGCGCGACGGCAGGCCCAGCGTGCTCGAGCACCTGTGCGTGGACTGCGCGGACTGCATCGCCGCCTGCCCCTTCGGCGCCTTGGGCATGCGCGAAGAGGTGGCTTCGCTGGACGACCTCCCCGACAAAGACAAGCTACTGCTGGTAGTGCCGCCGGCGCTGCTCGCCGGCTGCGGCGCGGAGCACTCTCCGGCCGCCGTGCTCGCGGCGCTGGACTCACTGGGCTTCGCCGACGTGCTGGTGTCGCAGCCCTACGAGGCGGCGCTTCGCGCCGCCACCACCGCCTGGTCCGCCGAGGGCCCTCGGCCGGCGATCGCGCCCGCCTGCCCCGCCGCCGTCGACCTGATCGAGCTGCGGTTCCCCTCGCTGGTGAAGCACCTGGCCCCGTTCGACTCCCCCTGGGAGGCGCTGCAGACGGCCATTGCCGGCCGCCCCGCTGCCTACGTGGTCTCGTGCCCCAGCCAGCGCTCGGCGCTCCTGGCGGGCGGCGCGGCGCTGGGCGGCGCGCCCAAGGGCGGCGCGGCGACTACGCGCGGCGCCGACGCGCCTCGCGACGAATACCTCACTCCGGAAGTGGTACGGCAGGCCGTCATGGCCAAGCTGGCTCGCGGCGACGGGGCCGGCCTGGGCGCGCCCACCGGCGCCGTCCAAGACGCGACCGCGCGCTCCGAGACTCCGGACGGTGACCTACTGACGGTCACCGGCGCGGACCACGTCATCGCCGTGCTCGAAGAGCTCGAAGACGGGCTGCTCGGTGATGTAGGAGTCGTGGAGCCCTATCTATGTGAGGGCGGCTGCTTCGGCTCGCCCCTGTTCACCGAAGACCATCATGTGGCGGCGCGGCGCTGGGCCCAGGGCCGCGCCGCCATCGAGGCCACGACGGCAGACCTCGGGGCCATAGGCGCCGCTGGCGCGGCCAAGCGTAGGCTGCCCTACGCCGCACGGCCCGGCATAAGGCTGGACGCCGACATGGGCAAGGCCATCGAGAAGCTCGGCCGCCTGCAGGCCACCATCGATTCACTGCCCGGAAAGGATTGCGGCGCCTGCGGCGCCCCCACCTGCGCCGCGCTCGGTGAAGACATCGTCATGGAACGGGCCGCCATCGGCCTATGCCCCTATCTGAAGCCCGGCAAGAAGGAGGGTCGCTCCTGATGAGACTCCAAGAACTGGCTACCGCCCTGAAGCTCACAGAACTCACTCCCGGCGGGGCGGGCGGCGGCGACCCCGACGTCACCAAGGGCTACGCCTCCGACCTGCTCTCCGACGTCTTGGCCAACGCTCCCGCGGGCGGGGTCTTGGTCACCCTGCAGGTGCACCTGAACGTCATCGCGGTGGCGGGACATGCCGGCCTCGCCGCCGTCATCTTCTCGTCGGGCCGCAAGCCGGACGACGAGGTCATCAGCAAAGCGGCCGAGGAGGGCCTGGCCCTCTTCGTCTCGCCGGACGACACCTTCGCCCTGGTGGGCCGCCTGTACGGACTGGGCGTCAAGGGGAGCGGCGCTTGACCGCAAACGCCCACACGACCGACCGCTCGCTGCGGTCGTACCGGGCCGATCTGCACATCCACACGGCCCTCTCGCCCTGCGGTTCGGACGAGATGACTCCGCCCGCCATCGTGGCGGCGGCGACCAAGGCCGGGCTGGACGTGATAGCCATCTCCGACCACAACACCGCCGGCAACGTGGCCGCGGTGCAAGAAGCCGCCAAGGCCGCGGGCAACGGGCTCACGGTGCTGCCGGGCATGGAGATCACCAGTGCCGAAGAGGCCCACGTGCTGGGCTTGTTCCCCGACCTGGAGGCCGCCGAGGGCGCCGCTGCCGAACTCCGCACCCTGCTCCCCCAGGCCGACCCCGAGTACTACGCGTTCTTCGGCGAGCAGCCTCTGCTCGCGGCGGCCGGCCATGCGGTCGGCGCCGAGACGGCCGCGCTGGCGGGCACCTCGCCCCTGGACCTCACCTCCACCGTGGAGTTCATCCACCGCCTGGGCGGGCTGGCCATCGCCGCACACGTGGACCGCAAGGCGTTCAGCGTCTATTCGCAACTGGGGTTCTTCCCCAAAGACGCCGGGTTCGACGGCGTGGAAGTGTCGCGCCAGGTGCAGCCCGACTCCCCGAGGCTGGCAGAGTATCGAGCGTTGGGGTTGCCGCTCGTGGCGTCCTCTGACGGCCACTTCTTGGACGAGATAGGCACGGCGGCCACCGAGTTCCAACTGGCCGAGCCCCTTTTCTCCGAGCTGGCCCTGGCTTTCGCCGGCGCTGAGGGTAGGAGCGTGGCCCGTGCATGACCTCTCTCTGTATCTGCTCGAGCTGCTGGAGAACTCCGTCCGCGCCGGAGCCACGCAGGTGGAGATCACTCTGCTCGTGGACGACGAGGCCGACGAGCTGCGCCTCACGGTGGACGACGACGGCCAAGGGTTCGAGATGGCGCCTGACCGCATCCTCGACCCCTTCTTCACCACCAAGGCGGACAAGAAGACCGGCTTGGGGCTCAGCCTGCTCAAGGCTGACGCCCAGGCGGCCGGCGGCGACCTGCTACTGGGTCAGTCACCGACCTTGGGCGGAGCGCGGGTGGACACTCACATGGACCTGCACCACGTCGACCGGGTCCCGCTGGGCGACATGGGCAGCACCATCTCGGTGACCGCCTTCACCAACCCGGAGGTGCGGTTCTTCGTGAACCTCACGGGCGATCAGTTCCACCCGCCGCTGCTGCGGGCCTCGCCCGCCGCCGCGGCCGAACGACTGGCCAAGGCGCCCCCTACCTAGGCGAGTGCCATGACGGAGCACCCACGAAAGGAACCAAACGACAAGGGAGTCGTGACAATGACCGCGGATAGTAAAGAAAAAGGCAGTGCCTGCCAGGGCTGCGAGGAGGCCTCAGAGGAGGAGCTGCTGGCCCGCCTGGACGACGTGCTGGAGCGCTACAAGGGCAGCCCGGAGGTCTGATACCCGTCCTGCAGCAGGCCCAGGGCATCTTCGGCTATCTGCCCGAAGTCGCCCTCAAGCGCATCTCCAAGAGTCTCGGCAAGCCCTACAGCGAGGTGGCCGGGGTAGTGAGTTTCTACTCCTTCTTCTCCACCGTGCCGCGGGGCAAGCACATCATCCGGGTCTGCCTGGGCACGGCCTGCTACGTGCGCGGCGGCCTGGCGGTGCTCGACGCCATACGCGACAGGCTGGGCATCGACGTGGGCGAGACCACCGAAGACCGGCAGTTCTCGCTTGAAGTGGCGCGTTGCTTCGGGGCCTGCGGTCTGGCTCCGGCCGTGTCCGTAGACGAGGACGTCCACCGGCGGGTGAGGGTCTCGCAGGTGGCGCAGATCCTCTCCCGCTACTACGACCAGGAAGAGGTGACCCAGAATGTCGCCAGCTGACGGAACCGGCAGAATCAACAGTCCGGCCGACCTGCTCGCCATCAAAGAGCGGACGCAGAAAGAGAACGCCCTGCGCGAGGACGGCTATCACGTCCTGGCCACCGTCCACATGGGCACCTGCGGCATCGCCAGCGGCTCGCGCGAGAGTCCTCTCCACCATGATCGCCGAACTCACCGCCTCCGAACGTCTGGACGTGCGCGTGGCCACCTCCGGCTGCATCGGCGCCTGCGAGCACGAACCGGTGATGACGGTGGAGGTGCTGGATCAACCCCAGGTCATCTACGGCGACCTCACTGCCGACAAGGCGCGAGAGATCTGGCAAGAGCACGTCATGCACGGCAAGATCATGCCTCAAGTACATCGTCAGCGTGGGCGGTGAGGAATGAGCAGCAACGCCGACTGAAGACCCCCCACATGCACATAATGATGTGCTTCGGCACCGCCTGCCTCTCCTCGGGCGCCGAGCGCGTCAAGGCTGCTCTTGGAGGAGCAACTGCATCTACAGGGTGCGGACGCCGAGGTCAGCGTGATCGAGACGGGCTGCAACGGCTTCTGCGCCGGCGGCCCGCTGATGGTCATCTACCCCGGCGGCGTCTTCTACAACAAGGTCACGCCTGAGGACACGGCCGAGATCGTGGCCGAGCATGTCATCAAGGGCCGGCCGGTGGAGAGGCTGATGTATCTAGCATCCCACCACCCAGGACCGCATACCCCTGTTCAAGGACATCCCCTTCTTCGCCCGGCAGAACCTGCGCGTGCTACGCAACAAGGGACGCATCGCGGCGGAGAAGATCGACGAGTACATCGCCAACGACGGCTATCAGGCCCTCGCCAAGGCCCTCACCGAGATGACGCCCCAGGGCATCATCGAAGAGGTCATGATGAGCGGGCTGCGCGGCCGCGGCGGCGCCGGCTTCCCCACCGGCCTCAAGTGGGAGTTCGCCTCCAAGGCCAAGGGCGACCAGAAGTACATCCTCTGCAACGCCGACGAGGGCGACCCCGGCGCGTTCATGGACCGCAGCATCCTGGAGAGCGATCCGCACGCCGTGCTCGAAGGCATGATGATCGGCGCGCGGGCCATCGGCGCCGACGAAGGCTACATCTACTGCCGGGCCGAGTATCCGCTGGCCCTGGAGCGGCTGGGCGTGGCTATCGAGGCCCTGCGCCAGTACGGCCTCCTGGGCAAGAACATCCTGGGCACCGACTTCTGCTTCGATATCCACATCGCCCAGGGTTCGGGCGCCTTTGTCTGCGGCGAAGAGACTGCGCTCATGACCTCCATCGAGGGCAAGCGCGGCGAGCCGCGGCCGCGGCCCCCGTTCCCGGCGCAGAAGGGTCTGTGGGACAAGCCCTCGGTGCTCAACAACGTCGAGACGCTGGCCACAGTGCCCAGCATCATCAGGTTGGGCGCCAGCTGGTTCCGCACCGCCGGCACCGAGAAGAGCCCGGGCACCAAGATCTTCGCCCTGTCGGGCAAGGTCAACAACGTCGGTCTGGTGGAAGTCGACATGGGTATCCCCCTGGGCGACATCATCTACGAGATCGCCGGCGGCATCCCGGGAGGAAAGCAGTTCAAAGCCGTCCAGCTGGGCGGCCCTTCCGGCGGCTCCATCCCAAGACAGCACCTGAACGTCCCCGTGGACTACGAGTCGGTGCAGGAGCTGGGCGCCATCATGGGCTCCGGCGGCCTCATCGTCATGGACGAGGACAGCTGCATGGTCGACATGTCCCGCTTCTTCTTGGAGTTCACCCAAGAAGAGAGCTGCGGCAAGTGCGTCCCCTGCCGCGTGGGCACCAAGCGGATGCTCGAGATAATCACCCGCATCTGCAACGGTCAGGGCGAAGAGGGCGACATCGAGAAGCTGGAAGAGCTGGGCAAGGTCATCAAGGACACCGCGCTCTGCGGCCTCGGTCAGACGGCCCCCAACCCGGTGCTGGCCAACATCCGCTACTTCCGCAAGGAGTTCGAGGCCCACATCCACGACCACTACTGCGAGGCCGGCGTCTGCTCGAGCATGTTCGTCGCCAAGTGCACCAACGCGTGCCCGGCGTCGGTGAACGTGCCCGGCTTCGTCAGCCTCATAGGTGAGAAGCGGTTCGACGAGGCCCTGCGGCTGCACCGCGAGCGCAACCCGCTGGCCAGCATCTGCGGCCGCGTCTGCTTCCACCCCTGCGAGAGCAAGTGCCAGCGCGGCACCATGGACGACCCGGTCGCCATCCGCGGCCTCAAGCGCTTCATGACCGAGCAGGAGAAGAAGCCGCAGGTGCCCGAGGTCCGCAAGAACGCCGCGAACGCCGAGAAGAAGATCGCCGTCATCGGCGGCGGCCCGGCCGGCCTCTCCTGCGCCTACTTCCTGGCCCGGCTGGGCTACAAGCCCACCATCTTCGAGCGCGAAGAGCGGGCGGGCGGCATGCTGGTGCAGGCTATCCCCTCGTACCGTCTGCCGCGCGAAGAGCTGGACCGCGAGATCAAGATGATCGTGGACATGGGTGCGACCATAGAGACCGGCAAAGCGCTCGGTCGCGACTTCACCCTGGCCACCCTGCGCAACCAGGGCTACCATGCGGCCTTCTTGGGCGTGGGCGCCCCGAAGGGCGTCGGACTGGGCCTCTCCAAAGAGGAGGGCACCGAGACCGGCGAAGGCGTCGTCGACGCGCTCACCTTCTTGCGTGAGTACAACGTCAGCGGCAACCCCAAGGTGGGCCAGGAGGTCGCGGTGGTCGGCGGTGGCAACTCCGCCATAGACGCCGCCCGCACCGCGCTCCGCTTGGGCGCCAAGCACGTCAACCTCATCTACCGTCGCCAGCGCGAGCAGATGCCCGCCTGGGTGGAAGAGATACTGGCGGCCGACGAAGAGGGCATCACCCTTCTCACCCTGACGGCCCCGGAGACCATCCGCCGCGACGCCGACGGCAAGGTCACGGGACTCATCTGCAAGAAGATGGTGTTGGGCGACTACGACTCCAGCGGCCGGCGCCGTCCGGTGCCGGGCCGCGAGCCCGACTTCATAGTGCCGTGCGACCAGGTCATCGCCGCCGTCGGCCAAGCGCCGAACCCGCGGATGCTGTCCGGCGACCTGCCTATCGAGATGGACAATGGTTGGCTCAAGGCCGATCCGCGCACGGGCGCCACGAACCTTGACTGGGTCTTCGCCGGCGGCGACGCCGTCACCGGCCCGGCCTCGGTGGTCGAGGCGGTGGGAGCCGGCGAGCGCGCCGCTGTCGCTATCGACAAGTACCTCACCGGCGAGGAGCACGCCTTCTGGCGCCGCGAGGTAGCCGTGGACACCTTCTTCGACCCGGATGCCGACCCGGCCGAGACGCCTCGCGCCGCGGTCGAGTGCCTGGACCCGGAGGCCCGGGCCTGCACCTTCGACGAGGTCGAGCTTTCTTGGGACCTCGAGACCGCCTGCTCAGAAGCCAAGCGCTGCCTGCGCTGCGACTACGGAAAGATCCCAGCCGAGCCCGCGATGGTGGGAGCCGGAGCGAACGACGCTGATTCTGAAGGGGTGAAGTGATGCCGACTCTTATCATCGATGGCATGAGGGTGGAGGTGCCCGAAGGCTCCACCGTCTTGGAGGCCTGCCGCCTGGCCGGCGCCAAGGTACCCACCCTCTGCTACATGGAGGGCGCCCACGCCATTGGCGCCTGCCGCCTATGCCTGGTGGAGATCGAGGGGGCCCGCACGCTGGTGGCCTCGTGTACCCAGCCCGCCACCGAAGGCATGGTGGTGCACACCAACACGCCACGCGCCAGGCGCGCCCGGCACGCCGTGTTGGAACTGATCCTCTCCGAGCACGACGGCGACTGCTACGCCTGCGTGCGCAGCGGCGACTGCGAGCTCCGCAGGTTGGCCCTCGACCTGCACGTGGTGGACATCACCTGCCAGGGCGAGCGGACCATGAAGATGATCGACGACTCTACGCCTGCCCTGGTACGCGACACCGGCAAATGCGTCAGCTGCCGCCGCTGCGTCACCGCCTGCAACGACATCCAGGGTGTAGGCGCCTTGTTCGCCCAGAACCGCGGCTTCACCACGGTCATCGGCCCAGCCTTCGCCAGCAACCTCACCGACGTGGTCTGCGTGCAGTGCGGCCAATGCGCTGCTGTGTGCCCGGTGGGCGCCATCACCGAGAAGAGCGCCGTGGACCTCGCTTGGGCGGCCCTGGACGATCCCACCAAGCACGTCATCGTTCAGACTGCGCCCGCCATCCGCGGAGCCCTGGGTGAAGAGTTCGGATACGAGCCCGGCACCCTGGTGACCGGGAGGATGGTCTCGGCCCTGCGGCGCCTTGGGTTCGACGCGGTGTTCGACACCAACTTCACCGCCGACCTCACCATCATGGAAGAGGGCACCGAGCTGCTCACCCGCCTCAAGAAGGCCCTGGTGGACGGCGAACAGGTAGCCCTGCCCATGTTCACCAGTTGCTCCCCTGGTTGGATCAACTACATGGAGCACTTCAACCCCGACATGCTGGCCAACCTCTCCACCTGCAAGTCGCCCCAACAGATGTTCGGCGCACTGGCCAAGACCTACTACGCCGAGAAGCTGGGCAAGAAGCCCGAGGACATAGTGGTGGTGTCGGTCATGCCCTGCACCGCCAAGAAGTACGAGTGCTCGCGGCCCGAGATGGTCACGAACGGTGTGCGCGACGTGGACATGGTGCTCACCACCCGCGAGCTGGCGCGCATGATCAAGATGGCCGGAATAGACTTCCAGAACCTGCCGTCGCAGAAGATGGACCGGCCTCTGGGCATGTCGACCGGCGCAGCCGACATCTTCGCAGTCACCGGTGGGGTGATGGAGGCGGCGCTGCGCACCGCCTACGAGATAGTCACCGGTGAGGCCTTCCCCTTCGCCAACCTGCATGTGGCTCCCATCGAGGGGCTACAGGGGGTCAAGGAAGCCTCTATCAAGATCGAGAGGACCGTGCCGGAGTGGTCGTTCCTCAAGGGAGTCACCCTGAACGTCGCGGTGGCCCACGGTCTTGGCAACGCCCAGAAGGTCATCGACCGCATCAAGAGTGGCGAGGCGACCTACCACTTCGTGGAGATCATGACCTGCCCCGGTGGTTGCATCGGCGGCGGCGGCCAGCCCCGCCTCACCTCGGACGCGGTGCGCGAAGCCCGCATAAGGGCCATCTACGCCGAGGACGAGGGTCGCGAGTTGCGCAAGTCGCACGAGAACCCCGATGTCAAAGCGCTGTACGAGGAGTTCCTGGGCGAGCCCCTGGGCCACAAGTCGCACGAGCTGCTGCACACCAAGTACGTGGAGAAGGACCGAGTCTAGTATTGTGAGCAAGAGGGCACGCTGACGGTGAGGACGCCATGAGTGAAGATAGGTCCGCGCTGATCCTGATAGTCGATGACGACTACGACTTTCTGGAGCTCAACCGGCTCGTGCTCGAGCGGGCGGGCTATCGCGTGGTCACAGCGGCCGAGCCTCGGCACGCCCTCTTGCTCATGGAGAAGGAACGCCCCGACCTGGTGATCACCGACCTCATGATGACCACCCTCGACTCGGGCTTCTTGTTCGCGCGGGCCATCAAGGAGGACGCGCGCTACGCGGGCATCCCCGTCGTCATAGCCACCTCGGTCTCCAGCGCGCTGGGCTTGGACTTCAGGCCCCGCACCGACGAAGACCGCGCCAACATGTACGTGGACGCCTACTTCGACAAGCCTCTCGACCGTACCCGTCTGCTCGCCACCGTAGCCGAACTGCTGGCGACCGCGGGCAGCGCGGCCGGGCCCGACAGCTCCGGCACGCCGAGCGCCCCGCCCGCGCGGCCGGGCGGCGGCGCCTCCTCGGAGACCTGATGCCCACCTGGGACAACCCCCTCATAACCATAGTCACCGACAAGTGCCGCATGTGTTACGCATGCGTGCGCGAGTGCCCGGCCAAGGCCATCCAGGTCAACGACGGTCAGGCACAGGTGATCCAGCCGCGCTGCATCGGCTGCGGCAACTGCCTGCGCGTTTGCACTCAGAACGCCAAGCAGGTACGTGACGACTCCGAGCGCATGTTCAACATCTTGGAGTCAGGGGCCAAAGTGGCGGCATTGGTCGCTCCCAGCTTTCCGGCCGAGTTCGTAGACATCCAACCTGGCACCCTGGTGGCGATGATCAGGTCCCTGGGCTTCGATTCAGTCCACGAGATCTCGCTGGGCGCCGACCTGGTGGCGCGGGCGTACAAGAGGATGCTCGAGGAGAATCCAGAGTCGCGTTACATAACCACCCCCTGTCCGGCGGTGGTCTCTTACGTGCGCAAATATCATCCCGACCTTATACCCAACTTGGCCCCGCTGGTGTCTCCCATGGTGGCCATGGCCCGAGTGCTGCGAAGCGAGATGGGTGATGACCTGCAGGTGGTCTTCATCGGTCCGTGCGTGGCCAAGAAGCGAGCCTCTGTAGACTTCATCCACCATGAGTTCGAAGCGGTGCTCACTTTTGCTGAACTCCGCGACGTCTTTGCCCAGCGAGACATCAGGGCGGAGGACTTTCCCTCAGACGACAAGTTCGACCCTCCCTACGGCGGACTGGGCATGGTCTTTCCCATCGCCGGCGGTCTGCTACAAGCCGCCGATCTCACTCAAGACCACGTCAGCGGCGACCTGGTCATCGCCGAAGGCAAAGACGAGTTCGTCAGCGCCGTGAGTGAGTTCGCGGACCCCCGCACCAATATCCGCCTCTTGGACGTTCTTGCCTGCCAAGGATGCTACGCAGGGGCGGGCGTCACCAGCGATCTGAGCCTGCTTCAGCGCAGGGCGCGAGTCAGCGCCTACGCCAGAGACCGCTTCGCCGGCTACAGCGTGGCGGAGTCGGCCGCGGTCGGCTCCACGTCAGAGAGATACGCGGGCATCGACCTTTCTCGCGAGCACGAGGTGGACAAGCAGACACTGGGCGGTGAACCCACCCCGGAAGAGCTGAACGAGATACTCCACCGCATGGGCAAGTTCCGGTCGGAGGACCTGCTGAACTGCGGCGCCTGCGGCTACGATGGCTGCTTGGAACACGCGCGCGCCGTCTACGCCGAATTGGCCGACTCGGATATGTGTCTGCCGCACACGATAGAGCAGCTCCGCACGGCCTACGGCCAACTCGAGGTCTCACACCGCTCGCTGGAGGAAGCCAAAGAGGCCCTTGAGCGCTCGGGCAAGCTGGCCAGCATGGGCCAGTTGGCCGCCGGCATCGCCCACGAGGTCAACAACCCACTGGGCACCCTGCTCTTGCACGCCAACCTGCTGCTGGAGGAGTGCGAGACCGACTCGCCTGTCAAAGAAGACCTAGAGACCATCGTCGACCAAGCCAACCGCTGCAAACGAATAATCTCCGGCCTCCTTAACTTCGCGCGCCAGAGCCGCGTGCTCCGCCAGCCCACCGATGTGGCCAAACTGGTCGAACGGACCATCCGCACGACTCCCTTTGCCGACAACGTGCAGGTCACCATCGACAACCGCTTGGCCGACCCGATCGCCGATATCGACCCCGACCAGATGGTGCAGGTGTTCACCAACCTGTTCACCAACGCGCAGCAGGCCATGCCCGACGGCGGCCGGCTCACCATAGACCTCAGCGATACGCCAGACACGGTCACCATCAAGGTCACCGACACCGGAGTGGGCATCTCGCCCGAGCACATGCCCAACATGTTCGACCCGTTCTTCAGCACCAAGCCTCTGGGTATGGGCACCGGTCTGGGCTTGGCCGTGACTCACGGCATCGTCAAGATGCACAAGGGGCAGGTGACGGCGGAGTCGAACCACGACCCGGCCGCGGGTCCCACCTGGAGCACGTTCACCGTGACATTGCCACGGCGCGAAGAGAAGGAGGGGCTCTAGATGGCCGGCCCGGCCCAGGTGCTGCGCGTGGCCATGGTGGACGACGAGGTCCCCCTCAGCTCCGCGGTCAAGCGCATCCTGGCCAAGTACAAAGGACACGTCGACGCGGTGGACGTGGATGTCACTTACGCCTCTACCCACTTCGCGAGTGGCGAGGAGTTCTTGGGCAGCCTCGCGGACGGCGCCGCGTTCGACCTGCTGCTCTTGGACCTCAAGCTGCCCGGCATGGGCGGCCTGGAGATCTTGGAGGAACTGGGCAGGCAAGAGCGCGAACTGGTGACCATAATGATCACCGCGTACGCCACCTTCGAGACCGCGGTCCAGGCCACCAAACTGGGCGCGTTCGACTTCTTGGCCAAGCCCTTCTCGCCCGAAGAGTTGCGCTACTCGCTACGTAAGGCCACCAACCAGCTGATCATCAGCCGCGAAGCGCGTCGTTTGGCCGAAGAAGAGCGGCAGGTGCGCTTCAACTTCATCTCGGTGTTGTCGCACGAACTCAAGGCCCCGCTCAACGCCATCGAGGGCTACCTCAAGTTGCTGCAGGAGGACCAACCGGCGGAGCAGCGCCAGATGATCGACCGCAGCCTCATCCGTCTGGACGGCATGCGCAAGCTCATCTTCGACCTCCTGGACCTCACCCGCATCGAGTCGGGCCAGAAGGCCCGCCAGTTCGCCGAAGTGGACGTAGCGACCGTGGCCCAAGCGGACCATAGACCTCTTCGCTACGGAGGCCGCCGACCGCGGCATCAAGCTCATGCTCAGCGAGCCCCAGCCGGTCAAGATGACGGCAGACCCCGGCGAACTCGAGATCGTGTTCAACAACCTGGTCTCGAACGCAGTCAAGTACAACCGCGACGGCGGCAGCGTGACCGTCAGCCTGGAACGCAAGGACGACACCGTACGCATCCAGGTGACCGACACCGGCATAGGTCTGACTCCGGAGGAGAGCGCCAAGCTCTTCAACGAGTTCGTACGCATAAAGAACGAGGATACGTTCAAGATCTTGGGTAGTGGACTGGGGCTCTCCACCGTCCGCAAGCTGGCCAACCTGTACGGAGGCGAGGCTTCGGTGAAGAGTGAGAAGGGTGTGGGCAGCACCTTCACCGTGACCCTGCGCGACGCCGCACCGGTGGCCTAGATGGTCGCCGCACTCGCCCGCATGCCTGAGGTACTATTCGCACTATCCGCTCGGGCCAGGCGCAAGTGCGCCGAACCCTCACCGGAGGACCGCTGTTCTATAGAGGGAGTGCTGCAGTGGTGAAGATCCTGATTGTTGACGACGACCCGGACATGGTGGAGGCGAGTCGGATCGTGCTCGAAAGAGACGGCCACTCCGTAGAACATGCCTCCAATGTGGACGAGGGCCTCAAGCGACTGACGGAAGTCAATCCCGACCTGCTTATCCTCGACGTGATGATGGAGGAGCCCGACGACGGTCTGCGCTTCGCCCGCCAGGTCCGCCGCGTGGGCAACAAGCTGCCCATTCTCATGCTCACCAGTGTCAACCGCGCCCTGGGCCTGCAGATAGGCAAGGACGAAGAGATGGTCCCGGTCGACGAGTTCGTCGAGAAGCCCGTAGACCCCGCGGTCCTCTCGGCCAAGGTCAAGGCTCTGCTCGACGCGAGAGAGACAGTGTCATGACCACCGCGGAGCATAAGGTACTTCGCGACGAGATCGTCCAAATAGCGGAGCACACCAACTTCAGCCGCGCCTCGTTGGTACCTATCCTGCGCTTCATCAAGGAGAAGTACCGCGGCATCGACGGCGAGGCCATGCAGATCACGGCCGACGTGCTGGGCATCCACCCTGTGGAGGTCGACGCTGTCACCACTTTCTATTCTTTCTTGGACCCGGCCACTCAGGGGCAGTTCGTGTTCCGCCTCTGCCAGACCTACTCGTGCGAACTCACCGGCAAGCAAGAGATAGTGGCCCAGCTGGAGAAAGACCTGGGTATCAGCTTCGGTGAGACCTCGGCCGATGGCCTCTTCAGCCTGGAGTTCGCCAACTGCATGGGCATGTGCGACCAGGGTCCGGCCATGCTGGTGAACGACGAGATCTACACCAAGCTCACTCCCAACAAGGTGCACGAGATCGTCCAGGACTACCGCAAGCGCGCCAAGACCGGCGGCGCCGCCAAGGCGGGAGGCGAGGCGGCTTCGCTGCCCGACGCCGCCAACGAGCTGTGTTTCGCCTACGCGACCCCGGGCGACGGCCTCCAGAAGGCGCTTGCCATGAGCCGCGGCGACCTAGTCGACCTGGTGCGTGACTCCAAGCTCAAGGGGCGCGGAGGCGCCGGCTTCCCCACCGGCATCAAGTGGGACCTGGCCGCCGCCGAGAAGCGGCGCCCCAAGTACATAATGTGCAACGCCGACGAAGGCGAGCCCGGCACCTTCAAAGACCGGCTCATACTCAGTCAGTACGCCGACCTGGTGATGGAGGGCATGACCATCGGCGCCCGGGCCGTCGGCGCGCCACTGGGGCTCATCTACCTACGGGCGGAATACGCCTACCTGCGGCCCCACCTGCTGGAGGTCATCAAGAAGCGTCAAGCCGAAGGTCTGTTGGGCCAGAACATCGGCGGTGTGGAGAGCTTCAACTTCAACATCATGGTGGCCATGGGCGCGGGGGCCTACGTCTGCGGTGAAGAGACGGCCCTTATCGAGTCGCTGGAAGGCTTCCGGGGTGAGCCGCGCAACCGGCCGCCCTTCCCGGTGGTCTCGGGCTTCCTCAACCGGCCCTCGGTGGTCAACAACGTCGAGACTCTGGCTTGGGTGCCCTGCATCCTCAGCCGGGGGGTCGAGTGGTTCAAGAGTGCAGGCACCGCCACCTCCGCGGGCCACAAACTATTCAGCGTCTCCGGGGACTGCGAACGCCCAGGCGTCTACCAGTTCCCCTTTGGCATCACCATCGCCGAACTGCTTGAAGAGGTGGGCGGGGCCAACGCTAAGGCCGTGCAGATAGGCGGAGCCTCTGGGCGCTGCGTGCCTAGGAAGGATTTCGAACGCAGACTGGCCTTCGAAGACATCCCCACGGGCGGTTCCATAATCGTCATCGGGCCCGCCCGCGAGATGTTGGCACTCGCCCGCAATCTGATGCATTTCTTCGTAGACGAATCGTGCGGACAGTGCACCCCTTGCCGGGTGGGCAACAGCAAGCTGTTGGAGGGGGTGGAGATGCTCCAGGCCGGCACCTGCACCGACGAATACTTGGGCGAGCTCAAGGGCCTGGCCAACACCATGCAGGTTGCCTCCAAGTGCGGCTTGGGCCAATCCAGCTCAGTGGCGCTACTTTCCATACTCGAGCACTTCGGAGATGAGATCCATGCCCGATAAATCCACTCTCCCAACCAGACGCGCCCCGCTCAGCCAGCTCTTTCAACCGGACCTCGAGCCCGAGAGCCAGGGGCCTGATGCTATTGGTGCGACTATCCAGGTCACCATCGACGGCATCGAGACCAAGGTACCCATGGGCACCACCATCCTCGAGGCAGCCAAGTCACTGGGCATCCGCATACCCACGCTCTGCTACCACCCTGACCTAGAAGTGGCGGGCATCTGCCGCATCTGTGTGGTGGAGGTCGAAGGCCAGCGCAACCTGCAGGCCGCCTGCGCCTACCCCATCACGGCGCCCATCAAGGTGAACACCTACTCCAAGGCGGTGCGCATAGCCAGGCGGCACGTGCTCGACCTGCTACTCAGCGAGCATTGCGGCGACTGCTACGCCTGCATCCGCAACGGTCACTGCGAACTCCAGGCCCTGGCCGAGGAGTACGGCGTGGATAAGTTCCGTTTCGGTCACGTGGAGATCCCCGTCCCGGTGGACGAATCCAGCTACTCGGTCGTCCGCGACATGAACAAGTGCATCCGCTGCCGCCGCTGCGTGCGCACCTGCATCGACATGCAGGAGGTCGGCGTGTTGGAGGCCACCAACCGCTCCAACCGAGTGGACGTCTCCACCTTCAAACACATCCCGTTGGCCGAGGCCGTGTGCATAAACTGCGGGCAGTGCATCAACCGCTGCCCGACCGCCGCGCTATACGCGCATCCGGCCTTGGCGCCGGTCTGGGCGGCCCTGGACGACCCCACGAAGCATGTGGTGGTACAGACGGCGCCGTCGCCACGCGCGGCCATGGGCGAGATGTTCGGGCTGCCGCCGGGCACCACCGTCACCTACCAGATGAACACGGCCTTGCGCCGCATGGGCTTCGACCACGTGTTCGACACCAACTTCACCGCCGACCTCACCATCATCGAGGAGGGCACCGAACTCCTCCTGCGCCTGCACAAGGCCTTGGTGGAGGGCGACGCGTCGGCCGCGCTGCCCCAGTTCACCAGCTGCTCCCCGGGCTGGGTGAAGTACTGCGAGCACTTTTATCCGGAGTTCATCCCCAACCTCAGCACGGCCAAGTCGCCGCAGCAGATGTTCGGCGCGCTGATAAAGACCTACTACGCGAAGAAGATGGGCGTAGACCCCAAGGACGTCGTCAGCGTGGCCATCATGCCCTGCTCAGCCAAGAAGTTCGAGTGCAGTCGCCCGGAGATGAACGCCTCGGGTTACCAGGACGTCGACTTCGGCCTTACCACCCGCGAGCTGGGCGCCATGTTCAGGCAGGCCGGCCTGGACATACCGTCGCTGCCTCGCTCTGACTTCGACGACCCGTTCGGCGGCGCCACCGGCTCGGGCCTCATCTTCGGGGCTACGGGCGGCGTCATGGAGTCGGCCCTGCGCACCGTGCTCGAGATCGTGACCGGCAAGAAGGTGGAGTCCATCTACGAGCACGGTGACATAACGCCTGTGCGCGGCTTCGAGGGCGTCCGCTACGCGGAGCTCAAGATCGAAGAGGTCGGCCCGGTACCCGAGTTGCTGGCCCATCTGGTGCCCAACTGGAACTGGCTGAAGGGCGCCACCCTGAAGGTCGCCGTGGCCCACGGCACGGCGAACGCCCACAAGGTGATGGAAGATATCAAAGCCGGTGGCAAGTTCAGCGAGTGCCACTTCATCGAGTTCATGGCCTGCCCGGGCGGCTGCCTGGGTGGCGGTGGCCAGCCCATGCCCACCAACGCCGAGATACGGGCGGCGCGAGCGCAGGCCATCTACGGCGAAGACAGGCAGATGACCGTGCGCAAGTCGTACGAGAACCCGGCGGTGCTGCGCGTGTACCAGGAATTCCTGACAGACGGGCCCTGCGGCCACAAGAGCCACGAGTTGCTACACACGCACTACGTGAACCGAGGGAAGCATATCGGCTAAGGCAAGACGCCCCTACGAGACAGTCGACGGGCTGTGCTCTCTGCGAGAGTGGTCGAGATTACTCGAACGCGGTCTCGAGCAGAGGGTACAGCCCGTCTTGTACCCCGGGCGTCGCCCTAGTTGATCGCCACCTTGCGCGGGTCCCGCGGGTCGATGACCACCTGCACCCTGCTGCCCGGCTGATACTGGGGGATATCGAAGCGGTTGATGAGCGCCCGCGCCTCTGCCTCGTAGGGAGAACTACCGTCAGGCGGCTCGACGCTCAGTCGAAGCTTCGCGATGCCGTAGTTGCCCTGCACGGTCCATCCCGTCTCTCGGATGGACTCGATGGTGGCCCAGGCCGCGACTCCTTGCTTCACAAGCCGGTTGCGCTGCACCTGAGGGTGCCACGCAAACCAGAACGCTGCGATGATGATCGCAAAGAACACGACCACCATGATCGTCCCCACCAACGGTTCGGCCACGATCGCGGCGACCGCACCCGCCAAAGCGCCCAGCAGGCCCCCGACCACACCGATACGGCCTGCAAGGCTGAGACTCCTGAAGATCTCCCACATGGCCGTCCGCTCCCGTTGTGAACCCTACTTGCCGGCCGGCTCCTCGGTGGTCGCAGCCGCGGGCTGCGCCGGCGCTTCCGGCTCTGAACCGGAGACCGCCACGGGGGCCGCGGGTGTTGCTGCCACCGGAGGCGTCGGAACGCGGATACCAGGCGACTGAGCATGTCTTAGAGCGCGGAGCTTCTTGTCGCTGACGACCGCCCGCGTAACCAGCGTCACCACCAAGAACACCGCCACGATGCCTATGGGGATCCACAGATAGTCCACCTGGAATGGGGTGAGCAGGTGGGTCTTGAGACTGACGAAGTCCTCGAATCCGAACAGCCCTCTGAGCACGCCAAGCGAGATCAGCAGGAGCAGCGCTTGCCAATATCGGCGCATCAGCGGCCACGCCAAGCCCAACACCCCCGCTCCGATGACCGTGATCAGGTTGAGCGCCGGCTTCGCGCTGTCCATCTGTGTACCCACGTCGTGAGTCATATAGAAGATCGTCGCCACAAAAGCCGCTATCGTCGCCGCTAGGATCACCCGGCAGACCCAGACTAGAAAACGCATCTTTCTTCCTCCTCAGCGAACCGTGCGCTTGCTCACGCTAAAAAGTCTCTCATACTTCGACCCTTTGGTACCTTCCGCTTGGCACTCAGCGAGGCCGCCCCCGCTCAAGTTCCCCGGAGGGGGGCCGATACTTCACCTGTCGACATTGTGCGCATCTCCGGGCCAGGGGCATGGAAGAGAAGGCGATCATATTCAATGGGGGACGTGACCAGGACATCGAGCCCTTGGAGGGGGCCGATCAGTTCTTGACGCGCCTCCTGGGTGCCGCCCCGTCGCGACCGGCCGTGCCCTATCTGCGAGTGGTGCAGTCCTCCGAGGGCCAGCAGTGCGTCGGCGTGTTCATAGGTGCCGAGCATGTCGGCTACCTGCAGCCCACCGACCCGGAAGTCCTAGCCACGGTGAAGGCCTGCGAACTCAACGGAGCGGTGGCGCGGGCGAGAGGCAACCTGACCGCCTCGTGGGAGCATCCCGGCAAGGTCAACGTACGAGTGAACCTCGCCGACCCCGAGTACCTGCTGTGCGAACCGGAACTCCAAGAGCAAGACCTAACGGACGTGCCGCTTGCGTCTGTGGACGAAGGCCCCGCGGACGAAGGCCCCGTGGACGAAGGCCTCGTGGACGCGAGCTTCGCGACGCCCGAAATATGGACCGCCATCGAGAGCGCTGCCGAGCCGGCTCTCACCGCCGGTCTGGACCAGGACTATCCCGAGTGGCCCCCACCTAAGGCCAAGTCACTCGCTCCCACACCGCCGGCGGCGGCCTCGGAGCCTACGGTCGCGGACGAGCCACTCCAAAGTGTGGAACCTGACCCGATGACCCCGCAGGCGCCCACCGGCGTCTCCCCCCAGGCGCTCCTCTCTACCCGCTCGGCTTGGATGGGAGGTCCTCCTGCTCAGCCCGCTGGTCAGACCGGGTGGTTGGGGTCGGCGGCCAAGCCTACTCAGTCGCCCTCCTTAGGCACCGTGACGAGCACTCCCCTAGGTGGAGCCTCTTCCGGCCTAGCGGGCGCCACCAGCGCGAGCGGTGCCGCCCCCAGCGAGACTCGCTCCTGGCAGGACATGGCAGAAACGACGGGGGGCGCTGCCCGCACCCCAGACGAGGAGATCATCGCTGCGTGGACCTCCTCGCGGCCGGCCACGCAAACAGTCACGTCGGTGACGCCCGTCAAGTCGCCTCGAGCGTCGGGCACCTCCAAGACCTGGCTCCTCTCCGCGCTTGCCGTTGTGGTGCTCGTCGCTGCCGCCTTCTTGGTGTGGAAGTTCGTCTTCGCTCCCAAGACCTACACCGACGACCAGTACGGATACTCGTTCACCTACCCAGGCAGGTGGGATACCGCGGATGACGGTGAAATGCCCGTCGGTACACCCCCCGAGTTCGCCGACGTGATGCTCTTCCTGGATGCCTCGCTAGCCGGTTACGGAGAGGACTTCAGCGATGATTTCGCGGCGGTGGGCGTGTTTCTGTTCGACCTCAAGATCGCCATGAGCGCTGCCGACCTCCAGGCTGGATGGGAAATGGGCTTTGCGCAGGCAGTCCAAGAGAGCGGCGGCACCTACAGTCTGTTGGAGCCGATGACTTCCGTGGCAATGGCAAGTCTGCAGGGCGTAAAGGTCACGGTTCGCTTCCCCGCCGGTCTGACCTCTGTCGATGTCGAGTACCGGTTCCTGGTCGACGGTACCCGCCTCTACGAGCTCGTGGTCATGACCCCCACCGACAGCTGGGGTGACCGCCAGAAGGCCTTCGACGCCTTCTTCAACAGCTTCAAGCCAGGGACCGCGCAGATCTGAGCCGTGCGCGCCGCGCAAGCGACGGCGCGCCCCACCGTCCCCCATGCCCGGCCCGGTGCGGACCCTGCCCGCGTAGCGGCCTCCTCGCGCTTTCCCCAGCAAAGTTTTGGGTATAAGCTCACGGTAACGCTCCAGGTGGTTCCGCACCGCGTCAACGGGAAAGGATCAGTTATGGGACTTCTCAAAGACATCAAGGACATGAAGAACATGGTCGCCGCGGCGCCCGACATGGTAGAAGAAGCTCAGAAGATGGCCGCCAACGCCCAAGCCATGGCCGCTCAGCAGCAGCAGGCCGCCGCAGCGATGATGGCCCAGCAGCAGACTGCCGCCGCGGCCCCCGGGGTCGGACCTGACTTCGAACCCGTAGCCGGGGTGAGCCTGGAGCTGTACGCCGAGGTGGCCAAGGGTTTGGCCGCGTACAACTACGATCAGAGCATGGCCGTTCAGATCGCAGGCATGAAGGGCATCGCCGCCGATGCCTGGCAGACAGCGTCCGACACCTGGAACGCTCGGATGAAATCCAATCCGGCAGTAGCACAACGCTTCAACGCTCTCTACACCGGACGGGCGTGATGGGTTTCATCGGCGACCTGGGCAAACTGAACAAGCAGGCCAAAGAGATCAACAAGACCTGGGATCCGGGGGCGCAGATGCAGGACGCCCTCGGCCGTATGAAGGCCCTCAATGAGTCGATGGCCGAGGCCAACAAGGCCATGACCGACGGGGTACCGGGCACCGCCACGGTGGTCACCGTCGGCCCCAGCACGGGCATGATGAACATGAACCCCATGATGCAGGTGGATCTGCTGGTGACGCAGCAGGGCGGCATGCCGCGGCCGGTGTCCCAACAGTTGGTCGTGCCCATGCAGCACCTGGCGCGGCTCCAGGCCGGCGCCACCTTACCGGTCCTGGTAAGCCAGTCCGACCCCAGCAATGTGGCCATAATGTGGGATCAACCTGTGGTCAGTTGAGCCAGAAGGAGAAGCCCCCAGTCAAGACCAAGAGACGTGCAGGGCTTATCGTCCTCTGGACGCTGATCGGCCTCTGCGGACTGATGTTGGTCGCGGCCGGGGGCTTCTATCTTTGGTACCAGAGCGAGGTCGGCTCCTCCAACTCCCGTGTAGACCCCGATGTCATCGCGGCACTGGGAGAGCACGCCGGGTCCGCAGTCGGAGCCGGCGGCATGGGACTTCCACTGCCGCCGACGCGTCGACCACCACGGTCGCTGCGCCTCCCGCTCCCGAGAGCATGAACCTGGTCATACTGGGCTCCGACACGCGCTCCCAGAACGGCAAAGGCGGGCGCTCGGACACGATCATCCTGGTTCACATAGACACCAAGAACGACTTCCTCTCCATGCTCTCCATACCCCGCGACCTCAGGGTCAAGATCCCAGGCCACGGCTACAACAAGATCAACGCCGCCTACGCCTACGGAGGCGCCGCCCTGCTGATCCGGACTGTGCAGTCGGCCATGGGGGTCGACCTGGAGCACTACGCCGAGACCGACTTCAACGGCTTCAAGGTGATCGCCAACGCGCTGGGCGGCGTCTATGTGGATGTCGACCGCACCTACGACGATGGCAAGATACAACTCAAGCCCGGCTACCAACTCCTGGACGGACAGAACGCCCTTAGGTTCTGCCGAACGCGCCACGACAAGAACATCGACTTCGGCCGGATGCAGAGGCAGCAGCGGTTCATCTCGGCGGTCCGCGAACAGGCCATGGGCTGGAACCTTGCCCTCAGGCTGCCCTCGCTGATCGACTCGACCTTTGACAATGTCGACACCGACCTCTCCGCCAACGAGATACTCAAGCTGGCCTTCTGGGGGGTCAAGCTGGAGGGAAGTCGCATGAAGATGGCCAGCATAGTCACCACCACCGGCACCCTTGACGGCATCTCGTTCGTACTAGCTACCGACAAGCAGATAGCCAAGGCGGTCAAGGACTTTCTCACCCCGCCGGTTACCGACTCCGACACTACCGACCTCTCGGCTCAGCAACTCACCCTCGCGGCCCAGAAGCTGCTCACCCAGGGAGGCCGGAGCGCTCCCCGGCAGCTCCGCCTGGCGCAAGCTGGCCTCCAAGGCCGACTTCGCTCTCATGGCCCCCACGTACCTGCCGCCCAAGTGCGTCTACTCCTACCAACGCAGCTACTCCATTGCACTGGGCAGCCGGGCCCGGCCGGCCATCCGGGTGGGATACCGGCTCGCCAAGAAGGACCAGTACCTGGGTGTCGGCGCCACCACCTGGCTCGACGCGCCCTTGGCCAGCCCGGGCAAGCAGGTCACCGTGGACGGTATAGTATTTACCGTCGTGGGCACCAGCACCAAAGCCGATCACGTCTGGTGGGTCAAGGACGAAGTGCTCTATTGGGTCGCGAACACCTTGATGTATGAGATCTCGCGCGAGCAGCTGTTGGCGGTCGCCCTCTCTTGCGTCGACCCGACCACGGCCGCCCCGCCCACCACGACCACGGTGGCGTCAGCCACGCGTACCAGCGGGCCCTGATGAGCAAGCCGAGCCTAGAACTGGTCCTACTGCCGGGCGAGCTCTCTATCTGCCACCTGCCCGCGGGGTCGGTACTGCCTGCTTGGGCCGTACCCGGCGCGAGCGCGGCGCGCGGCCCCCTGGCCTCGGTGACGTGGACCATCCACGAGACCTCGGCGGTCTGCGCCTCGATACTCGTCCCCGACGACGTGAAGGCCGACTCCGGCTGGCGCGCCTTAGAGGTCATGGGACCGCTGGAATTGAGCCTCACCGGCATCCTGGCCTCGCTGGCGGGACCGCTCGCCGAGGCCGACGTCGCCATTTTCGCCGTGTCCACCTACGACACGGACTACGTGCTGATCAAGACGTCCTCACTGGATTCGGCCATAGAGACCCTACGGGCAGCCGGTCACAGCGTGCGGTAGATGCTACCTGTCCGAACGCCCGGGTAGCATGTATGTCTGGTGAGGTAAGTACCCAGACGACCCGGGAGTGAAAGATGGATGCCACGACGCTGGTCCTGGTGGTGCTCGTGGTGCTGGTCGCCATCTTGGGCGGCTTCACCCTTATCGCCGTGCTCGGCATGACCCGTCTGCGCTCGGAGGTAGGCTCTGTCTCAGAGCGATTGCCCGACTCCGAGGACTTCGCCGTTCTGTCGCGGCGCCTCTGGGAGGTGAGCGAGACCAGCCGGTCTTCGTACGCCCAGATCTCGCACGCGTTGGGCGGACTCGCGGCCGCGGCGCAGCAGATGGTGGATGTCGGCCACAAGGTGTCCAGCCTGGAGGACCTGCTGCGGCCACCCAAACTCCGTGGCGGCATGGGCGAGACCCTGCTGGCCGAGCTACTGGCTCAGATCCTCCCCGAGAAGGCCTACAAGCTGCAGCATCGCTTCAACTCCGGAGAGCGCGTGGACGCGGTCATCTGTCTGGGCGACGCGCTGGTGCCCGTAGACGCCAAGTTCCCCCTGGAGTCCTTCCGCCGGCTCACCGCGATCAAAGACGGGGCCGAGGCGGCGCGCGAACGCAAGGTCTTCATGCGGGCGGTCAAGAACCACATCGACGAGATCGCCTGGAAGTACATCCTGCCCGACGAGAGCACTTACGACTTCGCCCTCATGTACATCCCGGCAGAAAACGTCTACTACGAGACCATCCTCAAAGATGACTGCGAGGACGGCCTCTTCCCCTTCGCCCTCGAAAAGCGGGTCATCCCGGTCAGCCCCAACTCCTTCTATGCCTACCTGCAGGTGATCATCCACGGGCTCAAGGGCCTGCAGATAGAGGAGCGGGCCCGCGAGATCATGGACTACCTGAGCCGCCTAAAGGTGGATGAGGATAGGTTCAGGCAGGAGTTCGACATCCTGGGCACCCACCTCGCGAACGCGCACAAGAAGTACGAGGACGCGCAGCGCAGGCTCGATCGCTTCGAGGACAAGCTCCTCACCACCACCGATATCGGCGAGCCGGCAGCGCTGGCGCCCGGCGAGCCGGGGCGCGACTAGGCCCTACTTCAGCGCGGAGATTGACCGCTACCGCCCGGCCCCCCGTTACCGCCGGCGGGGCCAGAGCCCTGTGTGGTACCGGTAGACCCTTCGCCGGTGCCACCGCCCCCTGAGTCAGTTCCGTCAGGTGACGGCCCTTGGCCCGCACCTCCACCGTCTTGACCGTCGGGCGCCAGACTACCGGCGAGTTCCTGGGCGGCCCGGCCGAACTCCTCCGGACTCGACGCCTTGGCGGCCATCTTTCGCAGACCCTCGGCCAGAAGAGCGCGTCCTTCGGCCGACTGCAGGTTCTGATTGCTTGCGACATCCGCCGCGGCCGTTCGCAGAGTCGCCGCGGTCGCCTGTAGAGCTTCGTCATCCTGCGCCGCTGCGGCGATGGCGTCACCAGCGTGGTTGAGGCCTTCCTGAACCCGGCCCTCTTCCACCAGCCGGCCCGCCTCGGTAAGGCGCTCGGTGAGTCCGCCGTCACCGACACCCACCTTCTCCAGGGCAAGATCGACTCCGTACAGGGCATCGCCGGGCACGGCGCCGTTGGCTGCATACGCTAGTCCACCAAATCCTGAAACTAAGACCAGCAGCGCGAGAGAACTCACCGCAAAGCCCAGCCGTAGGCGACGCCTGCGACCGGCATAGGCGCCCCGCGCGGGCGCGGCGGCACGAGCTGGTTCGTCCGGCACCAGCCTAGCCGCCCGGGCGGCGAACGCCTCGACTTCTGCCTCAGTGGGGCCCGGCTCTCCTGCCCGCCTCAAGGCTTCCACCGTCGCCGCGAGGGAACCGAATTCTTCCCCTCCGGACGCTCTGGAGAGAAGGCGGTCGACATCGGCCTCGCTGAGACCCCGCTGGGCGCCATTCCTATTCTTGCCGATTCTCTTCTTCACCACATCGCCTCCGCGGGGGCTACACATGCTCGCTCGTGGTAGTAAGCGGCGAACGAACTCATTCTGTTACTCGGTCCTCTCGATGATCTCCTGCAAAGCCAACAACCCACGATGCTGGAGGGCCCTGACGGCTCCGGCACGCCGGCCAAGTACCTCCGCGGTCTGCTCGGCGCTGAGTCCACCGATTATGCGCAGGGCCAACACGGCACTCTGATCCTCGGTGAGTCGCCCGAGCGCCGAAAGCACCCCGGCGGTCGCGATCCGTTCCAAAGCGTCGTCCTCTGTGTTGCCGCCCTGTACGTCGGGCATCGCCTCCTCGAATGTGGCTTGTCGAGGTCGTTTGGCCGCTATACGCCATGAATCGACGAGCCGCCTGTGCGCGATCACGAACACCCAAGAGCGGAATCCCGGCTCGTCACCCTCGAAAGACCGTATGTCGCGGGCAATCTGAAAGAACGTCTCGCTGGCGAGGTCCTCGGGCTCGGTCGCTCCTCGCGCTCTGAAGTACCCCCGCACTGCACCCGCCAGGTCTCGATAGAGTGAGGCCCAGGCCCACTCGGCGCCGCCCTTGGCGGCGATAAGCACTTTCGGGAAATCGGGACCTAAGACCATGTTCACCCGCCGGCGAGGCTTCCGAACGCACTCTGAACCTAGACAGTCACCACAAAGAAGATACTAGAAACACACCGAGCGCCTTTGCTGCCCTCCTGCACTCAGTGCCACAGCCGCCCAAGCGGCTGTGGCACTGCTCTACGGTCAAGGTCGAGGAGAGAGCCATGCTCTCGGTCGAGCAAGTGGGGCTACTTGCCGCCCTTGCTTCCCTCACCATTCTGGTTCTGATAGGTGGAGCCGGTCTGGGTCTGGTCCTGGGTCTGAGTCTGGTCCTGGGTCTGAGTCTGGTCCTGGGTCTGAGTCTGGTCCTGGGTCTGAGTCTGGTCCTGGGTCCGATCCTGTGTCTGGGTGCGAAGCTGTTCGGCGACGCCCGCTATCTCGCGAGCGCGCTCGGTCAAGCCCAACTCGAATCCCTGGCCCTGGGTCTCAGTGCCCTGATTCATGGCTGCAGCCATCCACTGTAGCATCTCGGCCACGCGAGCCTGGATCTGGTCGGCGTCGCCTTGGTTTGTGGTCTGCAGAGCGTTCTGCACGGCGTTGGCGGCCGCGACCAACGCACCGTTGGCCTGCCCGTTCTCGTCCAGACCTGCTTGCTTCTGGATCGCCTCAGCCGCGTGGTTCAGGCCCTTGTCGACCTGGCCCTTCTGAACCAGCTTGGTGGCCTCTTGTATCCGCTCCTGCACTCCGCCGTCTCCGAGGCCTATCCTCTCCATCGCGCAGTCCAGGCCGTACAGTACGTCACCCGGGGCGGCAGCATCCGCTGCCAGCCCGACTCCGGTGAGAGAACCACCGGCGACCATCACCGAGGCGATGACCGCCGCGAGCTTGGTGCTCAAGATCGTTGCTAGAAACATTGTCCGACCTCCTAGTATCACGCTACTTGCACGCCAGTTATCGCAACGGGGCGAAATAGTGTTACGCGGGGTTCGCGGCCGAGGTGTCTGCCCACCCCTGGCGTGTTTCGCCGCGGGCCCGGTCCGCTGCGCTATAATGCACATCTGTCCAAAACTCCCAAGGAGAAGAGCCGTGGCTCGACCTGCCAAGTGGCGTTGTCTTGAGTGCCCGCCGGGCGCGAGGGTCTTCGGGCCGGCAGGGGTCCCGGTGCGCGAGTTGGAGCGAGTGGTCGTCTCGTTCGACGGACTGGAGGCTTTGCGTCTCTTGCACCTGGACGGGGCCACCCAAACCGAAGCGGGCGAGAAGCTCGGGGTCTCGCGTTCGACGGTGAGCCGGATGGCCGAGAAGGCTCACCGCTCGGTGACGGAAGCGCTGGTGTTCGGAAAGGTCCTCTGCATAGAGGGTGGACCGGTTACGGTCGTGAAGGTGAAAGGTCCGCTGGGTATGACGCCGGACGGTCCCCAGACCACTCGAGGGTTCGACACAAGGAGTGAAGATGATAGTAGCGGTGCCGTATCTGCAAGGAGAGGTCAGTGCCCACTTTGGCAGCACACAGGCCTTTCTCATAGCCGAGACCTCCGAAGACAAGGTCACCCAGACCTCCATCTATGAGGTGCAGGGCATGCAGCACAACCACGCCGGCATAGCCGGCTTTCTCAAAGAGCAAGGAGTGCAGGTGATCCTGGCCGGGGGGATGGGCGCTCCTATGCAGCAGGCGCTGAAGCTTCAAGGGTTCGAGCTCTACTGTGGCGTAGCAGGCCCGGCCATCGCGGCGATTGAGACTCTGCTTCGCCGGGAACTACAGCACTCCGAAGCCACTTGTGGGCACGACCACGGAGAACACCACTAACAGAGAGGCACGAAAGGGACGCCGATGAAGCGCACAAAGCTCAGATGGCCTCAGCCGATCCAGTGGCTCCGCTACGCCGTGCAGACCATCATCGCCGGCTACGTGCTGGTGTTGGTGCTCGCCAACAGCTCCGGACAGAGCTGGGCTGCCAACCAGCACACCATCTGCCCGTTCGGCGGAGTGGTGAACCTCTACACCTACTTCTCAGATGGCGGCTACGTGGCCAAGCTCCATTCGGCCGTCTTCATAATGCTCATCGCCTTGCTCATCGGTCTGGTGCTCACGGGCAAGTCATTCTGCGGTTGGATCTGCCCCTTGGGCTCGATCCAGCAGGGCCTGGGTTGGATCGGGCAGCATCTCTGGCCGCGTGCCTACAACAAGGTACCGCGCTGGCTTGAGCGGATACTCCAATATTTCAAGTGGGCCGTGCTTGCCTGGGTTTTGGTACAGACCGCGCGTAGCACCACGCTGGTCTTCCAGGACTGGGACCCCTACTACAACCTTTACCGCATCTGGACCGACGAAGTCGCGATCAGCGGCTACGTGGTCACCGGCCTGACCGTGCTCTTGGCTCTCTTCATCCCGCGTCCGTTCAGCCGGTACGCCTGTCCACTGGGAGCCTTCAATGGCATCTTCAACTCCTTCTCCTTGATCAACATCAAGCGCGACGCGCAGACCTGCAACGACTGCGGCCGCTGCTCCAAGGTCTGCCCGGTGAACATAGACCTCTGCGCCAGCACCACCATCCGCAACATAGAGTGCACGCGTTGCCTCAAGTGCATCGACGTCTGCCCCCAGAACTCCAGGGACAGCGACACCCTCAAGCTGCACACGTGGTTCAGTGGCCTCAAGAACCCCAGGCGCGACACCGCCACCGTGGAGTCGGCCGCCCCTCATGCGACCGCGGCCACGAGTCCGAAGAAACGGCGCTCCGTCTCCACCTGGGTCTTCGCAGGCTTAGCGGTGTTGGCTTTCGTGCTCCCCATCCTCATAACCACCCTCTCGGGCGACTTCCAGATCACCGGCGGCAGAGGCGGAGGCGGAGGACAAGGACAGGAGTCGGTGGACCCAAGTGCGGGCACCTCTCTTGACGGCCAGACTATCCGCGGCAGCTCCACGCTGGCAGACGTGCAGGCGCTGGGCGTCGACATGACGGCGTTCTTTCAGGAGTTCGGCATCCCGGCGGGCACATCCTTGGACACGCGGCTCAGAGATCTCACTGAAGTGTATGGATTCGAGATCGTTGACGTACGTGCGTACGTGGAGAGCGCCGGGCAGTAGAGTAGAGGGTCCACAAACTCGATGCCTGGAATCGGCTGGACGCTCTGCGCACATGACGGTAGCATTCTCCTGCCGCTTGAACCCGGACAGAGAGAGAATATGTACGACCTGGAGCGCTTTGGCCAACTGCTGAGACGACACTTCGTGCCGGTGGTCTGCGCCCAAGGTTTCGAGCCCAGCGGCAGCGTCTTCAAACGTATCCGGGGCGACCGCATAGACATCATCAGCCTTCAGGGCTCACGCAGCCGGCGACAGTGCTGCGTCAACCTAGGCGTGCACTACGCCTTTCTGCCTCCGGCGGGCCGGCCCGGGGGCGTCCAGGCCCTCGATGGGCGCTTCAGGCACCACGACTGCACCTTCCGCACGCTCCTTCACGAACCAGGAGAATCCGACCACTGGTGGAGCTACGGCACCGACGAGGCCACCGCGGAGGCCAGCGCCGCCGCCCTGGTGGACACCTACGAGCGCTACGCGGAACTCTTCTTTGCAAAGTTCGGCGAACACACGGGGGATGACACATGTCGCGATGGACCGACAAGAGCCTGAGCTACTTGGCCAAGAGGGCCGCCATCCACGTGTTGGACAATGTCGGCATCCATCCCAAGCGCTGGGCGCCTGCCCCACTGAGGACAGATATCATCGCTCCCCTCGACGCCCACACTCGCTCCCGACTACTCTCCATGTACCGGGCCGAGCCGCAGCTCGGGGCCGACGGACAGGAGCACCCCATAGGCAACGTGGCAGGCATGTCCCCAGAGGAGGGGATGACGCTCTACAACCTGTGTATCTCCGCCAAACCCAAGGCGACTCTGGAGATCGGTTTGGCCTTTGGGTACAGCACCCTCTATTTCTTGGCGGCAATGGCCAATAACGGGCAGGGCACTCATACGGCGATCGACCCGCTCCAGTCGTCCATATTCTTCGGAGTGGGAGCTCTGCAGGCGCAGGCCGCGCTGCGTGACAACGGGCAGGATGCTTGTTCGTTCCGGCTGATCGAAGAGCGCTCCGATCGCGCCGCCATCGATCTGGCTCGAGCTAGCGCGACGTTCGAGGTCATCTTCATCGACGGGAACCACCGATTCGACGATGTGCTCACAGACTTCTATCTGTGTGCTCCGCTCTGCGTCATTGGTGGATACGTGATGCTGCACGACATGTGGATGAGCAGCATCCATACCGCAGCGAGCTTCATCAGGACCAACCGCTCGGACTTCGAGTGGCAGCCCTCGGAGGCTGGCAATCTGGCCATCTTCAAGAAGGTCACCGAAGACGAGCGCGACTGGCGACACTTCCGCAGCTTCAGGATGTTCGGCGACCAGGGCTAGCCGGAGCCATGGGAGATACTGGACAGATTCCGAACGTGAGAGAGAACTCGGAGGCAGATTGCATCTTGGCGATTGCCGGAGCCCTGCTCGAAAGTCAGAGGTCTAGTCCTGCCGTCTCTCCAAGCGTCCACGACCGGGCGCGTTGTTCACTCTTGGACACAGGAACATATTCAGAATCGTTCACACTCACTTGCCGCCGTTGTCCTCGTCGGGCATAGGCTGGGCGGTCGCCCCAAGGAACCTCGAGACCGGCGGCAACAACAGACTGATGCCGTAGGTTGCGGTCGCCCCGCCGTCGAGCATGAAGCCACCGTTGATCAGTCCCTTGCAGGCTACGATGCTCCGGTGTGTCCTAGAGACTTGTTGGCAGGCCCTTCGTATGGCCCGAGCATCTTCCTTCGGGATGAGGCCCACCTGTTCAGCGGGCCCATCCGTGACCACTGCTACTCGGACGGTACTGCTATCGTCATGGCTAGGAACAAGTGTCGCGGTTACCCACAGGTGTACTCCACCTACCTGCTCTCGAGACACAAGCGCGACGATCCGCTGAAACACATCCTGATAGTGCCCTTCGCCCACTACCTCCTGGATCCAGAATCCGTTGTCTATGCCCCTCTTGCGGGGAATCCGCTCAGAACAGCGTCTGCAGCGACGGTAGCCGGGCTGTATGGTCCCACAGGTCGGACATGCGTCCAGAGGGTTTGCGCTGTCGTATTCTTGGTAGGCGAAGGCGTCGATTCGGCGCATTAGTCTTTCGTCCTGCAGTAGCGCCACGCCGAACCCTTCGTTAAGCCCTTCTGCCTGATCGGACAATCTCACACGGCCCCCTTCAGACGAGATCTCGGACCACCCTCACCCAGAGTTTACAGCCGATAGGAGAGAGTGGTCCTTCCTATTTCACTCAGGTGCTCGGTGTAGCGCATGCTGCACAGCAAACGGACCAACGAGTTCGAAGATGACGAGTGCTGCAAGCACTACGGCCAAGATGTCTGCACCCACGTAGGGGAATCTGGTGCTGGCGTCCACTGCCAGTCCAACGACCACCCCAGCCTGCGGAAGGAGTGCAGTGCCGAAACGTAGTGATTCGATGGGTCCTCGGCGAGTCACGAGTCCGCCCACAAATGCAGCCGTGATCTTGCCCAACGCCCGTCCGACGATGTAGATGGCTGCAACCAAGCCCGCACCGAGCAGATGTCCGAAGACGATCTCCGTGCCCGCAAACACAAAGAAGAACACGTAGACTAGATGTTCTAGTGATCGCAGTGCCGAGAAGACGTCTGGGGCTCGCTCAGCCCTCTCCTTCCTGATCGCCGTACCTATGCCCGCGACAGCGCAGGCGACTAGTGGTGAGGACCCGATGAGGAGCGACGACGCAACCAGCGCTACCACAATAAGCAATGCCCCGGCCAGGGAAGCACCGGGATTATCCTTCTCGGCCGCAAGCAACAGCCTGAGCGCCCACATGCCGAGCACACCAAGCGCCGTGCCCCCGACGATAGTGACCACTACTTCCCAGATTGCAGACCATATGCTCCAGTCAGTGGTGACGGATGCTGCAAGAAAAGGGACTGCCGCTGCATACAGAAGCACGACCAGCATATTGTCAGCCGCCGCCAGGGTAGCCAGAAGATTGCTGAGCCTTCCTCTGTCGGCAAGAGTGTTCTTGATTGCAAGAACAGTCGCGGGCGCTCCTGCCATGGCGAGGATACCCAGTGTGATCGCTTCTCGCCCCGGAACGTTGGCCAGCAACATGGTGCCCACAATCACGGCTGCCAACGGTATGGACACGGAAAGAACAGTCGTGGTGACGGGAAACGTCCTGCGTCCCAGCAAAGCACCTGGTGCAAGATACTCACCCAACATGAAGGCCACAAATCCAAGCAGAAGGTGTGGGACGAAAGCACTCCGTGCGAGCAGCTGAACGTTCAAAACACCCAATAGCTGCGGCCCGAGAATGATGCCGACGCATAGGTAGACCAGAACCTCAGGTAGCTTCCATCGCGCAAGCGCTCGGGCAAGCAGCAGCGCGACTATTGACACCCCGGATATCGTCAGAAGCCCCAGCCACGTCGAATCCAACTAGAGATTACCTTTGATCGGCATGTCAGCGGCAACCACACTCACGCAGTTCATTGTCTCAACGAGCTGGCGCTGGATACAAGGGGTGCAACTTAGGGGTGGGTCGATGTGAATTGGGGCGATACTGGACAGACTTCGAACCCTCACCGTCTATCGCTGAGGGATGACTCTGGCCGCTATAGAGTTGTCGCCGATGTACTTCTCGCCTGGAACTGGCCCCACCTCGACCGTGACCGTGACCCCGCTGTACTCGCTGATATCCAGGCCGCCGATCCGCACTTCCACGGTCTCGCCAACATTGATCTCTGCCACCGTGACGGTCTTCTTTCGTTCGGAGGATGGAGTCGACGAGAGAATCACAGTGACGGGCACCTCCCTCTCGGCCACATTGCCCTGGTTTAAGATGGTCACGACGATCGACTGGCTGACGCTGGCTTTCAGCTCATATTGACCGTGTGCGCTGATCACCAGACCATCGGGCATGAACACGGCCCGCTGTAATGCCAACCCGCGTATGGTCACGGTGACTTCGGGTGCGCTAGATGAGGTGGTCTCCGCTATAGGGTCCTCCGTCGCTGAGGTACCGGGAGTCCCCCCTTCGCAGGCGATGGTTGTGAGAATGAGCATCTCCAGGAGCGCCAGAAGGACTAGAACCCTCAAGACCTTGCTCGACCCGATTCGGTCTGTTCTTCTGAACATGGGCATTCCTCCCCCCGAGATCATATGCCTCGACACGTCCTCGATTGTAGACGACCAGCGCCGAAGTAGTCTGCTGGCGGAACAGTGGAACCCTGAGGGTCGCCTGATGGGCGATACTGGATTTGAACCAGTGACTTCTGCAGTGTGAATGCAGCGCTCTCCCACTGAGCTAATCGCCCGAAACAGGGCACGAATGATACCAGCAGGTTCCGCGGCACGCCAAGACCGCGGCTATACCCGGAAGCGCCGCAGCCTCAGCGAGTTGGAGAGCACGCTCACCGACGAGAGGGCCATGGCCACCGCCGCGTACACCGGGTCGAGCAGAATGCCAAAGGCCGGATAGAGCACCCCGGCAGCCACCGGTATCAGCGCGATGTTGTAGCCGAACGCCCACCCCAGATTCTGCTTGATGATGCGCATCGTGGCCCTGCTGAGCCGGATGGCCGCCACAAGGGGTGTCAGGTCGCCGCGGATAAGGGTCACGTCGGCAGTCTCCATGGCCACGTCGGTGCCGGTGCCTATGGCGATACCTATGTCGGCCTGAGCGAGCGCCGGGGCGTCGTTGATGCCGTCACCCACCATGGCTACCATCTTGCCGGCAGCCTGAAGGTCCTTGACCTCTTGAGCCTTGCGCTCGGGTAGTACCTCGGCAAGCACATTCTTGATCCCCGCCGCTCGGGCCACGGCTTCGGCGGTCTGCCGATTGTCGCCGGTGAGCATGTAGACCTCCAGGCCCATGGACTCGAGTTCGCGGACCGCCGCCACGGAGTCGGGCTTGAGCACATCGGCCACGCCTATCAGGCCGGCCACCTTGCCGTCCACCACCACGTACATGGGGGTCTTGCCGTCGGTAGCCATGGTCTCCGCGGTCGCCTCCATCCCCGCTAGTGAGAGCTTGCGCTCGTCCAGCAGACGCCGGTTGCCCAAGAGAACGTGGACGGGCTTCGTGGTTGCCAAGGTCGCCTCCACACCACGCCCGGGTAGGGCCGCGAACTCCGTGACCTCCAGCAACTCCAGACCACGGGCCCGCGCCGCCTCCACGATGGCCTCGCCCAGCGGATGCTCCGAACCCCGCTCCGCCGAGGCCGCGAAGCGCAGAAACTCTAGTGCGGCCGCGTTGGCCGGCCCCGCGGCGTCGGCGGCAGGCCCATCGGAGCCGCCGTCCCTTCCGCCCGCCGCCACCAGGTCGGTGACCTCGGGCTTGCCCCGCGTGAGGGTGCCTGTCTTGTCCAGTACCACTACGTCGAGCTTGTGGGCCCGCTCCAGAGCCTCACCGGAGCGGATGAGGATACCGTTCTCGGCGCCCTTGCCTGTACCCACCACTATCGCGGTGGGCGTAGCCAGACCCATGGCGCAGGGGCAGGCGATGATGACCACCGAGACGAAGGCCAACAGCGCCAAGGTGAACACGGGCTCCGGACCCACGAAGTACCAGATCAAGAAGGTGGTCACCGCTACCGCGAAGACCACCGGCACGAAGATGCTGGCCACGTAGTCCGCCAGGCGCTGGATGGGGGCCTTGGAGCCCTGGGCCTCTTCCACCAACCGCACGATCTGCGCGAGTGCGGTGTCTCGTCCAACCTTGGTCGCCCGGAAACGGAAGGAGCCCGTGCGGTTGAGGGTCGCGCCGATGACCTCGTCACCGGGGCCCTTCTCCACGGGCAGCGACTCGCCGGTGAGCATGGACTCGTCCACCGCCGAGCGCCCCTCCAGCACCTCGCCGTCCACGGGGATCTTCTCACCCGGCCGCACCACCACCACGTCACCCACCACTACCTCTTCTACCGGGATGTCCCTCTCCAGCGCCGCGCCGCCGGTGGCCGCGGCATGCCCGGCCGAGCCCTCTCGTATCACCCGGGCGGTCTTGGGCTGCAGGCCAATGAGCCGCCGCATGGCCGCGGAGGTCTGCCCTTTGGCCCGCGCCTCCAGATAGCGGCCCAGTAGGATGAGGCCGATGATGAGCACGGCCGAGTCGTAGTACACCGCGGCCTTGAAGCCCGCGCCCGTGGCCGACTCGAATGCTCCGGGGAAGAAGGTCACGGCGGCCGAGTACAGGTAGGCGGCCGTGGTGCCGACGGCGATGAGCGTGTTCATGTCGCTGGTCTTGTGCCGCGCCGCCGCCCAGGCGCCGCGATAGAACTGCCAACCCGCCCACAACTGCACAGGCGTGGCCAGGATGAACTGTATGCGCCACTGCCATCTCATGCTTATCCACGATTCGGGGATGAGCATCATGAGCATGAGAACCGCGCCCACCGCCAGGGCGATGATGAACTTCACCAAGAGCGCCCTCACCCGCCGGCTCCGGGCCGCCTCGGCGATGGCCGTGGGGTCGGTGACCGCCCCGTCGCCGGCCGCGCCCGCGGGGCCAGCCTCCGCGCTTGCGCCGGCCGCAGCCTGGGACAAGCACCAGCTGATAGCCCGCACTCTCTACCACCTTGGCGATCTCTGCCGGCGTGACGGCGGCGGGCAGGTAGCTGACTGTCAGCTTCTCGGTGGCCAGGTTGACCACCGCCTCAGTGACCCCCGGCACCCGCTGCACCACGCGGCCCACCCGGGTCGCGCAGTTGGCGCAGTCCATGCCCAACACGGGAAAGGTGTCGGTGGTCTGCGGCACGTTGTAGCCGGCGTCCCTGATGGCGGTCACCACTTCGCCGGTAGAGGTGCGATGCGGGTTGTAGGTGACGGTGGCTCGTTCGACCGCCAGGTTGACGGCCGACTTGGTCACCCCCTGCACTCCGGCGATGGCCTTCTCCACGCGCGACACACAGGAGGCGCAGTTCATTCCCTCTACCGGCAGTTGGACCGTGTAGCTGCCTGGGAGCTGGTGCGTCTCGTGGTCGACGGCACCCGAGTCGGAGGCCGCGGCGCCCTGATCATGCGTGGCGGCGCCTCCTGCGCTGTGGTCGCCGTGGTCGCCGGCTTCAGCGTGCATGTGGCCCGCGTGCTCGGGCTTGCGATTGTCGTGTTCTTTGGCTGCCACTCCGTCTCCCCACAAGCCGGCGCACTGAGGCGCCGTAGATGTCTTCATGGGAGATTGCCCCGGAGCGGCAAGCACCAAACTCCGAAGCACGGCGCGGTGTCAGTACCGACGGGGCGTCGCTGCAGTATCAGTCAGACCGCTGGAGTGTCGCTGCGCAAGAGCATAGGGTGCTGGGGTATGCCCGCGGAGTGATCGAGAGCTACTGCGAACGCGGTCGACGCGGGTATGCCCCAGCAGTCTCACGCGGTCGACGCAGGTAGGCCCCAGCGGTATGCGCTGGCGATACAGCGACGCCCCGCCGGAAAAGTCACTGTGCCTTGCTGCGCAGGTTCCGCGTCTTGTCTATGGCCTGCAACTTGGCCAAGGCCTTGGCCTCTATCTGGCGGATGCGCTCGCGGGTCACCCCGAACCGCTTGGCCACCTCTTCCAGCGTGCGCGGATGCTCGCCCTTGAGGCCGAAGCGCAGCTCGATCACCTTGCGCTCGCGGTAGGGGAGCATGGCCAGGGCTTCGTTCACCCCGTCGCGATCGAGCTGCAGAGCCACGGCGTCGAACGAACGCACCGCGTCTTCGTCTTCGATGAAGTCGCCCAGCTCAGAGTCCTCTTCTTCACCTATGGGTGTCTCCAATGACACCGTGGTCTGGCTGATGCGCAGGATCTCGCGGATCTCGACGTCGGTCATGCTCATCTCGGCGGCGATCTCCTCGGGCAGGGGCTCGCGGCCCATGTTCTGCAGGAGTTGGCGCTGCACGCGGATGAGCTTGTTGATCTTCTCGACCATGTGCACGGGGATGCGGATGGTACGCGCCTTGTCAGCTATGGCCCGCGTGATGGCCTGCCGGATCCACCAGGTGGCGTAGGTGCTGAACTTGTGGCCTTTGCGGTAGTCGAACTTCTCCACCGCGCGGATGAGGCCCAGGTTGCCCTCCTGGATGAGATCCAGGAAGCCCATGCCGTCGGTGTGGTAACGCTTGGCGATGGACACCACCAGGCGCAGGTTGGCCTCGGTGAGCTCGTGCTTGGCCCGGAGGTCGCCGCGCTCGATGCGCTTGGCCAGCGAGACCTCCTGCTGAGCGGTGAGCAGCTTGACCCGTCCGATCTCCTTGAGATACATGCGCACGGGGTCGGTGGTGGGCACGTCGACGGTGAGGTCCAACTCGTCCGCTCCGCGCCGCCACTCGAGTCGCTCGCTCGGACCGTCGAGCTCGAGCTCGTCGTCCAGGTCCATGGAGGTCTCGTCCACCACTTCGATGCCCTGGTCCAAGAGCGTGGTGTACATGTTCTCTATCTGCTCGGTGGTGAGATCGAGTTCGGAGAGGACTTCAGCTATGTCCTCGGTGGTGACGAAGCCACGACCGCGTCCGAGCTCGATGAGGCCATCGACTTCCTCTGGATTGGTCACCCAGCCCTCAGGCGCGGGGGCATCTGTCATCTTCCACCTCCCCACCCCTGGCGATGGACAAAGAGCGACCGCTTGCGGTTGCGTCATGTTACTTAGGTCCGCTGCTCTGGACAGCCGTTGCCAAGCCACTTCTTGCCGTAGTCGCGCATGTGCTCGATCAAGGGGATCAGGTCGAGGCCCATGGCGGTGAGGGAGTACTCGACCCTGGGAGGCACCTCAGCATAGCTCTTGCGCGTGACGATGCCGGCTTTCTCAAGTCCCTTGAGTCTCTCGGATAGCGTCTTGGGGCTGATGCCCGTGAGCGAGCGCTCCAAGACACTGAAGCGGTTGATGCCGTTGGCCAGGTCACGCAGGATAAGCAGAGTCCACTTGCCCGAGATGATGTCCGCGGTCCTTAGAACAGGGCACGACTCTGGATGCGCAATTGGGGATTGCACTACGCCGGCACCTCTCTCGACTGACTAAGTATTACCTGACTACCCGAGGGAACCGGCGCGATACCGGGTCTCTAAAAGGTAAGGCAAGGTACCAGACAACGCCTGTGTTTTCAACCTTGAAGCAAGGATTTTCCGCAGTTTTGCGGGGTATTCGCGAGATGAGCATCGACCCGGCCGCGCGCCGGCGCGCGCGGGCCACAGCGGCGCGCCCTATCCGGCCAGATGCTTGCGCAGGAGCTCGCTGGTCAGCTGTGGGTTGGCCTGACCGCGGGTCTCTTTCATCACCTGGCCCACGAAGAAGCCCAGGGCCTTCTCTTTGCCCTGCCGGAACTCCTCGGCGACCCCGGGGGCGGCCGCCACCACGCGGGCTACGATGTCCTCCAGCGCGCCGGCGTCTGAGATCTGGCCCAGACCCTTCTCGGCCACTATGTCCGCCGCGCGCTTGCCGGTGGTGGTCATGGTCTCGAAGACCTCTTTGGCCATCTTGCCCGACAACGTGCCGTCGCGCACCAACCCCAGCATCTCGGCGAGTGCGGTGACGCTCACCGGGGACTTGTCGGCCTCCAGTCCGGCGGCGTTGAGGTAGGCGGAGACGTCACCCAACACCCAGGTGGCCGACAGCCGCGCGTCACCCGTGGCGCCGGCCAGGGTCTCGAAGTAGTCGCCCAGCGGCTTGTTGGTCGAGAGCAGCGCGGCATCCTTGGCGGAGAGCCCGTAGTCGCGGGCCAGCCTCTCCTTGCGGGCGGCCGGCAGCTCGGGCAGCCCTGCCCGGACCCGGTCCACGTACGCCTGGTCCAGCTCCAGGGGCGTGAGGTCCGGCTCGGGGAAGTAGCGGTAGTCGTGCGCCTCTTCTTTGCTGCGCAGGGCCTGCACGGTGCCGGTGGCCGGGTCGAAGTGCACCGTCTCTTGGATTATCTTCTCGCCCATCTCCAGAGCGACTATCTGCCGCTCGATCTCGGCCTCCACACCGCGCTGCAAGAAGCGGAACGAGTTCATGTTCTTGAGCTCGGTCTTGGTGCCCAGCGGCTCCCCGGGTCTGCGGATAGACACGTTGGCGTCGCAGCGCATCGAGCCCTCTTCCATGTTGACGTCCGAGACGCCCAGTTGCTGCACGAGGTCGCGCAGCTGCGTCGCGTAGGCCCGGGCCTGCTCGGGAGTGCGCAGGTCGGGCTCGCTGACTATCTCCACCAGGGGAGTGCCGCAGCGGTTGAAGTCGGCCAGCGAGTAGTCCGCGCCGTCGATGCGGCCCGAAGCCCCACCGGCGTGCACCAGCTTGCCCGCGTCCTCTTCCATGTGCACGCGGGTTATGCCCACCCGGTAGGTGCTGCCATCCTCCAGCTCGATATCCATATGGCCGCCGACACCCAGGGGCAGGTCGTACTGCGAGATCTGGTAGGCCTTGGGCATATCCGGATAGAAGTAGTTCTTGCGGTGGAAGATGGTGCGCTCGGCTATCTTGCAGTCAAGAGCCAGGGCGATGCGCGTGGCCGTACTCCACCGCCTTCTCGTTGACCACCGGCAGCACGCCCGGATGCCCCAGACAGAGCGGGCAGACCTTGGTGTTGGGCGGCTCGCCGAAGGTCACCTCGCAACCGCAGAACATCTTGGTGCGGGTGTTCAGCTGCACGTGGATCTCCAGGCCTATGACCGCCTCGTAGCCGTTCTCTCATAGCGGCGCCACCACCTCCACCTTGAGCGCCTGCTCGATGGCATGAGAGGCGTCGAACAGCCCGCGCTCGCGAGAAGTGCGGCCCGATTATCTGCAGACCCACGGGCAGGCCTTCGGAGAACCCAGCGGGCAGGCTGATGCCCGGCAGCGCGGCCAGGTTCACCGGGATGGTGCAGAGGTCGGAGAGATACATGGCCAGCGGATCGGCGGTGCGTTCGCCTATCTTGAAGGCCACCGTGGGAGAGGTGGGCGAGATCAAGCAGGTCGAAGCGACCGAAGGCCCTGTCGAAGTCCTGGATGATGAGGGTGCGGGTCCGCTGGGCCTGCGCGTAGTAGGCGTCGTAGTAGCCGGCGGAGAGCGCATAGGTGCCCAGCATGATGCGGCGCTTCACTTCGGGACCGAAGCCCTCGCTGCGGGTGCGCACGTACATATCGTAGAGGTCCTGGGAGTCCGCGGCCCGGTGGCCGTAACGCACCCCGTCGAAGCGGGCCAGGTTGGAGCTGGCTTCGGACGGCGCGATGAGGTAGTAGGCGGCCACGCCGCGCTCCACGCTGGGCAGGCTCACCTCTTCGCAGGTGCCACCCAAGGCCTCGATGGCCTTCACCGCGGCGGCGAACACCTCGCGCACGCCCGGCTCGGCCGGCGTCGCCCAGGTACTCCTTGATGATGCCGAACCGCAGGCCCTTGAGGTCCGTGCGCGCGGGAACGCCGGCCGGCTCGGTAAGGCCGGTGCTGGTGGAGTCACGGGGGTCCTTGCCGGCGACCAGGTCCAGCAGGGCCGCCGCGTCCTTGGTGTCCCGGGTGAGCGGACCTATCTGGTCCAAGCGAGCTGGCGAAGGCTATGAGGCCATAGCGGCTGACCGCGCCGTAGGTGGGCTTCATGCCCACCACACCGCACAGCGAGGCGGGCTGGCGGATGGAGCCGCCGGTGTCGCTGCCCAGGGCCCACGGAGCTTCGCCGGCGGCGACGCAGGCGGCGGAGCCGCCACTGGAGCCGCCCGGCACCCGGCTCGAGGTCCCACGGGTTGTGCGTGGTCTGATAGGCCGAGTTCTCGGTGGAGCTGCCCATGGCGAACTCGTCCATGTTGAGCTTGCCCAGGAAGATGAGTCCGGCCTGGCGCAGCTTCGCCACGACGGTGGCGTCGTACGGCGGGATGTAACCCTTGAGTATGCGAGAGGCACAGGTGGTCTCCATGCCCTTGACGCACAGGACGTCCTTGAGGCCTATCGGCACACCCTCCCAGGGGCCGCGGTCACCTTTCGGCTTGGCATCCACCGCGCGGGCGGCGCTCAGCGCGCCCGCCTCGTCCACCGCCAGGTAGGCCTTGACCTCGCCGTCCACCGCTTTGATGCGGTCCAGGTACGCTTGCGTCAACTCGACCGCCGAGACCGCTCCAGTCTGCAGCAGCTCGCGGCACTGGTGGGCCGTGAACCCCTTGACGTCCAGATGCGCCCCGCCTGTGCCGCGCTCACGGCCACTAGCCGATCCGGGGCACCACGAACTGCCCCCGCTCGACCTGCGGCCCGTTGCCGACCGCCTCTTCTTGAGTGAGCCCAGGTACCGGCACGTCCGGACGAAGCACGTTCTTGAGCGGCACCGCGTGCGAGGTGGGCTCCAGCCCCGATAGATCCAACTCCGAGAGCTGCTCCACGTATTCGATGATCTTGCTGAGCTCGGGCTGCAGACGACTGAGTTCGTCTTCCTCAAAACGCAGGCGGGCCAGGCGGGCGACGTGTTCGACTTGTTCGCGGGAAATCATGATGGCCGGATTATAGCCAAAAAAGATGGGCGCCCTGGCCAGGCGCCCGAGAGGAGAAAGGAGAGTTTGAATGGAGAACTCTCGCCCCCTTTATCGGCCACCGCGCAGATTGCTTTAGCCACAAACCATCGTGGCAAAAGAAAAGCCCCGCCGAAGCGGGGCTTTGGTCTCAGCTAGAGATCTCTCTCTGCGTGGGTTAGACGGGCGATACGTTCGCCGCCTGAAGGCCCTTGGGACCTTGGACTACTTCGAATCGAACAGCCTGACCCTCTGAAAGTGTCCGAAAACCTTCTACCTGGACTTCACTGAAATGGACGAAGAGATCTTCACCCTCCGGCTGCTCAATGAATCCGTAGCCCTTTTCGGGACTAAACCACTTGACAGTCCCCTCAGCCAACCCTACAACCTCCATGTACTCGGGGCGACATTTGGCCCACCCCACTCAAAACACGCGGTCCGGATGTTCCGGACCCGCGGCGCCACAATAGCTGAACCTGGGGGCTGGGTCAAGGCTTAGAAATGCAGAATCTTGAAAAGTTTCTAGCCTTCGATATCCCGTAGCGCCTGGGCGTCTCGATAGTGCTTCAGGCGATTGAGCGTCTTGGCCTCGACCTGCCTGATGCGCTCCCTGGTGACCCCAAAACGCTCGCCCACCTCTTCCAACGTGCGGGGGCGTTCGCCCTTGAGGCCAAAGCGCAACTCCAGCACCTTGCGGTCCCGGGAGGGCAGACTGTCGAGCACCTTGAAGAGCTCCTCGTGGCGTAGCTGCCTGAAGACCACTTCTAGGGGCTGGTCGGCGTCGTTGCCGGCGATGAAGTCGCCCAACTCGGAGTCGTCCTCGTCGCCGACAGGGGTCTCCAGCGATACCGGCTCCTGGGCCGCCTTCTGTATCTCCCTTACCTTGTTGGGGGTCAGCCCCAGCGCGTCGGCCATCTCTTTGACCGTCGGCTCGCGACCGCTCTTCTGCAGCAGCTCCCGTTGGATGCGATTGAGCTTGTTCATGGTCTCCACCGCGTGCACGGGCACACGGATGGTCCTGGCCTGGTCGGCTATGGCCCGCGTGACCGCCTGGCGGATCCACCAGGTGGCGTAGGTGGAGAACTTGTATCCCAGACGGTAGTCGAACTTCTCCACAGCGCGGATGAGACCCAGATTGCCCTCCTGTATGAGGTCCAAGAACAGAAGCCCCCGGCCCATGTAGCGCTTGGCTATCGAGACCACCAGCCGCAGGTTGGCCTCGGTCAACCTGCGCTTGGCGTCCATGTCCTGCTTCTCCACGCGCTTGGCCAACTCGATCTCTTGCTGCGAAGTGAGCAGAGGCACTTTGCCGATCTCCCGCAGGTACATGCGCACCGGGTCGTCGACGGTGTGGTCTATGGTCACATCCAGGAGACTGAGGAACTCCTCCGCTTCGGCGAAGTCCTCCACCTCTTCGTCCTCTTCTTCCACCACCTCGACGCCCAAGTCACCCAGAAGCGAGTACACGAACTCCACATCGTCGGGAGACAGATCGGCCTCTTGGACTAGGGCATTCACCTCGTCCAGAGTGAGCGAGCCCTGCTCCTTGGCCCGCTCCAGGGCGCCGTGCAGCACATCGACGGTCAGGTCGTCGCTCGGGTTGGTCTCGTTGGGCGTGAGGTCAGAGTCGCTGATCATCGGGTTCCAGTTCTGTAAGGCTTGCGCGCACGGTCTGCAGCAGCCGTTCCAGCCGGACGAGATGGCGCTGCGTATCGGCCACGTCGTCAGCGCCTTCCAGGGCACCGCGGAGCTTGTTGGCCTCGTGTACCAGATACTGCTCCTGCAAACGTAGATGCAATTCCTCGAGCACGGTGGCCGCGAAACGGACTTGGTCGGTCTCCATCACCAGGCGGACGAACAGCGGACCCGCCTCAGAACCCTCTCTTGCCTTGGACTGCAGTGTGGCCAGCACCTTCTCTCGCTCGGCCCTGCCACCCTTTAGGGCTTCCTTCAGCACCACGAAGGCCTCGCGCGTAGCGGGACCGGCAAAGTGCTCGGGCGTGAGAACCTCCATGTACTGCGCAGCCTTCTCCAGATTGCACACCGCGGCCACCAGGAAATCCCGCTCGATAGAGGCCTCGCTGCCCAGCACGCGTTGGGCCAATGGCATCTCCGTCCGGGCCTCGGCCCTGCCGGCGGCCGCGCGGCCGCGCGCCGGCCCCGGCTCCCCTTTCAAGAGCAGGCCCACGCTCTCCGGGGTCAGGCGGAGCCTGTCGGCCAACAACGGGATCTCTTCCTCGCGCTCCTTGAACGATGCAGCCCCCGCCATGATGTGCCGGACCTCTTCGAACACCCGCACCCGTCCGTCGGCCGTCGAAGTGTTCCCCTTGAACAGCGCTTGGCGGAGCTCGAAACCCAGAAGCGAGATCTTGTCCGCGGTGATCTTGTCCACGGCTTCTTTGCCGCCCGTCACCGCCACGTCGGCGGGGTCTTTGCCGGCGGGCAGCACGGCGCACATGGGCCTGAGCGAGTGGCCTCGGGCCAGCTGCCCCGAGCGCAGCATGGCCTCGGTGCCCGCGCGGTCGGCGTCGAACATGAAGGTGACGTTCTTGGCGAATCTCATCATCAGACCTACCTGGGCATCGGTGAGCGCGGTACCCATGGAGGCCACCACGTTGCCGGTGCCCGCCTGTGCCAGCGCCAGTACATCTGTGTAGCCCTCGACCACTATCACCTCGTCCGAATCGGCCACGGCCTTTCTAGCCTGATACAGCCCGTACAGCAGACGCCCCTTCTGATAGAGGGGCCCCTCAGGGGAGTTCAGATACTTGGGTGTCTCGTCGGTGAGCGTCCTCCCCCCGAAGCCCACCACCCTGCCCCTGTGATCGACCAGAGGGAACATCAACCTTCCACGAAAGCGGTCGTAGGTCTTTCCGCTCTGCCGGACCAGCAGACCCGCGTCCTCCATCTCCCGGTCGGTGAACCCCTCCTTGGCCGCGCGCGAGTGCAGCCCTCTCCACTCCGGCGGCGACATACCCACCCGGTATGTCTCGCAGACCTGCTGGTTCAGTCCTCGCTTCACCAGATAGTCTCTCGCGCTCTGGCCCTCCTTCGATTCCCACAAGAACTTCTGGTAAAACTTCGCTGCCCGTTCGAGCAATTGCAGAAGCCGGGCGTCGCGCTCCTTGCGGCCCGCATCCGGTCCGCCACCCTCCTCGTACTGGACAGGCACCCCGAAACGCTCCCCGAGTTGCTCGATGGCCTCCGAGAAGGTGAGATTCTCTGTCCTCTCCAGGAAGCGGACCACGTCGCCGCCTTCGCCGCAGCCGAAGCAGTAGTACAGGCCCTTGTCGGCGCTGACGGTGAACGAGGGCGTCTTCTCCTGATGAAAGGGGCAGAGGCCGGAGTGGGTGGTACCCCGCTTGCGCAGGCTGGTGTACCCGGAAACCACCTCGACGATATTGGCGGCGCTCAGTACGGCCTGCACGCTCTCGTCTTTGATGAAGGGGCTCACCGACGGCCCTCCGCCGGCCCCGCGGCGCGCCTCCAAGCTCCGTAGCGCACGGCCTTCGTTCGCTCCCAGCCGCGAGGAACCGGCGCCGCGCTCACAGGTCGCCCCAGCATCTCGGCATGAACAGCTCAAGATACAGACGCTGCGCATAGCGGTCGGTCATGCCCGCCACGTGGTCGGTCACGGCGCGCACCAGTTCGATGCGGTCGGCCTCTGCGCCGCCGGCCCGCGGCGGCGGCGACGGCAGCGCCTCGGGATGCTCCAGGAAGTACTCCATGAGCTGAGTCAGCAGCTGCCGGATCCTTTCGGCTCCCGCTTGTTCCTGGGAGCGTCGGTAGACTTCGGCAAACAGGAAGTCGCGCAGCTCGGCCATGGCCTGGCCGACATCGCGAGTCTGTACTATGCCGGGGGGCACCGCGCCGGCCGGAGGCGCGGAGTCGCCGCCCCTGCCATCCACGCGCTCAAAGCCGGCGGCGCTGGCATCCACCAGGTCATGCACCAGGCGGTCTATGCGCTCGCTGCCGGTCTGACCCAGCAGCTTGACCGGCCCTTTGGGCAGGTCGCGTGCCGAGATGAGCCCGGCGCGGAGCGCGTCGTCTATGTCGTGGTTCACGTACGCTATGCGGTCGGCCAGGTGGACTATCTGGGCCTCCAGCGTGGCCGGGTGGGCCTCGTCACCGGAGTGGTGCCGGATGCCGTCCCGCACCTCCCAGGTAAGGTTGAGCCCCCGTCCCTCGTTCTCCAAGACCTCCACCACGCGGGCACTCTGCTCGTTGTGTTGAAACCCTCCCGAGCCGAGTTCTCCCAGCATCTCGTCAAGTACGCTCTCGCCGGCGTGACCGAACGGGGTGTGACCCAGGTCGTGGCCGAGCGCGATAGCCTCGGCCAGGTCTTCGTTCAGTCGAAGCGCCCGGGCTGCCGTACGCGCGATGCCGGACACCTCCAGGGTGTGCGTGAGCCGGGTGCGGTAGTGGTCGCCCTCGGGAGCTATGAAGACCTGGGTCTTGTGCTTCAACCTCCGGAACGACTTGCAGTGGACTATGCGGTCGCGATCGCGTTGGTATTCGGTGCGGATGCCGCAGACCTCTTCGGCGCGCTCGCGGCCGCGAGACGCGGACGAGCGCTGAGCGCGTGAGGACAGTCCCGCCTCGTACAGGTCGGCAGATAACTCGACCTTTCCCGCGTACTCGCGCTTCACATCAGTCACCGACCTTGCCGGCCCCGCTGCCGGCTCCGCTCGCTCTAGCCGCTCGTCCGGCGCCCGGCCTGGGCGGCGCGGTCCCGCTGGGGCAGGTGGCCCCGGAACAGAGGCTTTGGGGCGGCGCGGCCTCCGGCCGCGCCGCCCCTTCAGCCAGTATCTGCTACCAGCCGGTCAGTCGCCGGTCTTAGCCGCGGTCTTCTCTTCCAAGACCGCCTGCGCCGCCGCCAGCCGCGCCAGCGGCACGCGATACGGCGAGCAACTCACGTAGGTGAGACCCGTGCGATGGCAGAACTTCACGCTCGACGGCTCGCCGCCGTGCTCGCCGCAGATGCCGGTCTTGAGCTCAGGCTTGACCGAGCGGCCCTTCTGCACGCCCATGGCCACCAACTGGCCCACGCCACCCTGGTCGAGTTTCTCGAACGGGTTGCTCTTGAGCAGGTCGCTCTTTAGGTAGTGCGTGAGGAACTTGCCCTCAGCGTCGTCACGCGAGAAGCCCAGGGTCATCTGGGTGAGGTCGTTGGTGCCGAAGCTGAAGAAGTCGGCGTACTCGGCAATCTCGTTGGCCGTCAGGGCAGCGCGCGGCACCTCGATCATGGTGCCCACGGTGTAGTCGATCTTCACCCCGCGCTCCTTGAGCACGGCGTCGGCGGTCTCCACGGTGAGCGCACGCATGCGCTTCAGCTCCTCCTGGAAGCCCACCAGCGGGATCATTATCTCCACATGCGGCTGCTTGCCGGTGGAGGCCATGACGTCGGCGGCCGCTTCGATTATGGCCCGCACCTGCATCGCGTAGATCTCGGGCCACTGGATACCCAGACGGCAGCCACGGGTACCCAGCATGGGGTTCGCCTCGGCCAGAGACTTCACCGTAGCCACCACGGTCTCCTGGGCGGCGATCTCCGCGGCAGGCGCCTTGGTCAGCTGCAGGCGCTGCAGCTCGACAACGGAATCGGTGTAGTTGGGCAAGAACTCGTGCAGCGGCGGGTCCAGCAGCCGGATGGTCACCGGCAGCCCCTCCATAGCCCTGAAGATGCCGTCGAAGTCCTCGCGCTGGAAGGGCAGCAGCTTCGCCAGATGTACCTCGCGCTCGGCGGTGTCGGCGGCCATGATCATATTGCGCACGTGCGGCAGACGGTCCTGCTGCATGAACATGTGCTCGGTACGACAGAGACCTATGCCCTCGGCGCCGAACTCCCGGGCCTGGCGGGCGTCCTCGGGTGTGTCGGCGTTGGTGCGCACCTTGAGGCGCCGCACCGCATCGGCCCAGCCGAGCACCGTGCTCACGTTCTCGTCAAAGCTCGCCTCCGTCAGCTTGGCCTGACCCAGGATCACCCGGCCGGTGGCGCCGTCCATGCTTATCCAGTCGCCGCCCTTGATCACCAGGCCGCCGATGCTGAACTGGCGGGCCTTGTCGTCTATCTTCAAATCCTGGACGCCGGCGATGCAGGGCTTACCCATGCCACGCGCCACCACGGCCGCGTGAGAGGTCATGCCGCCGTGGCTGGTGATGACGCCCTGGGAGTGCATGAGCCCGTGGATGTCGTCCGGGTTGGTCTCCCAACGCACCAAGATGACCGGCTCGCCCTTGGAGCCCAACTCCTCGGCCTCGTCGGCGGTGAAGACCACTTTACCCACACCGGCGCCCGGCGAAGCGCCCAGGCCGGTGGCGATGACGTTGAGCTCCTGCTTCGGGTCTAGACGCGGATGCAGCAGTTGGTCCAGCTGGGCGGGATCGACCCGCATAATCGCCTCGTCCTTGCTTATCATGCCCTCGGCCACCATATCCACGGCCATCTTGAGGGCGGCCGGGGCGGTGCGCTTGCCGCTGCGGGTCTGCAGCATGAAGAGCTTGCTGTCCTCTATGGTGAACTCCACGTCCTGCATGTCGCGGTAGTGCGACTCCAGGGTGTCGCGGATGGAGTAGAGCTGTTCGAGCGCCGCCGGCATCACTTCGCGGAGTTCCTCCAGCGGGCGCGGCACGCGCACGCCGGCCACCACGTCTTCGCCCTGCGCGTTCATAAGGAACTCGCCGTAGAAGAAGTTCTCGCCGGTGGAGGGGTCACGGGTGAAGGCCACGCCGGTGCCGGACGTCTCGCCCTTGTTGCCGAACACCATGCTCTGCAGGTTGACGGCCGTGCCCAGCTCGTCAGGGATGCCCTGGGTGCGCCGATAGACCTTGGCGCGATGGTTGTCCCAGCTCTTGAACACGGCCACGGTGGCCATGTGCATCTGCTTGATGGCATCGTTGGGGAACTGCTCCCCGGCCTTCTCGCCCAGGATCTTCTTGAAGCGCACGGTGAGGTCGCGCAGGTCATCGGCCGAGAGGTCGGTGTCGAGTTTGGCTCCCACTTCAGCCTTCTTGGCTGTGAGCGCGTCTTCGAAAGCCTGAGACGGGGCGCCCATGACCACGTCGCCGAACATGCTTATGAAGCGACGGTAGGAGTCGTAGGCAAAGCGCGGGTTGTCGGTGAGCTTGACCATGCCCTCGACCGTCTCATCGTTCAGGCCCAGGTTGAGGACGGTGTCCATCATGCCCGGCATGGAGAAGACGGCGCCGGAGCGCACCGAGAGAAGCAGGGGGTTCTTGGGGTCGCCCAGCTTCTTGCCCGTGAGCTTCTCCAGAGCGCGAAGGTGCTCCTCCATCTCCTTCTCGAGGCCGTCGGGGTACTTGCCGTTGGCGGAGTAGTAGACGCACGCAGCGGTGGTGACGGTGAAACCTTGGGGCACGGGGATACCCAGTCCGGTCATCTCCGCCAGGTTGGCCCCCTTGCCTCCCAGTAGAGGCTTCATAGAGGCGTTGCCCTCGGCGAAATCGTACACGTACTTAGTCGGGCTCATCAGGCCAGGCTCCCTTCGAGTCTGCTTGCTTGCTGCGACTTCCGGATGTGGACCATTCCCCCCAAAGACTAAGTATTTTACCAAGCAGACCGGCTAAGGGAAGTGAGCCGCTGGCGCCTGCTTCTCCACGGCGACGGCCCTGAGTCATATACTGGACCCACTACCCGCATGGATCCGCGCCAAAGGGAGGGGCCGACCGTGACAAGCACAACACATGCGTCCCCGGCAGTCCGATCCGTGATAGCCATAGTCGTCGCTCTACTCGCGACGCTCTGTCTCTTCGCAGGGGCCTGCCGGGATCTCACCGCCGAGCCTTCGTCATCCACCGTGGAGACTGTCACCAGCACCAATGAGTCGGTGACCTCTACAGAGCTGCCCACCACCACTGTGACTACGGCGGAGCGCAGCGAGAGTCGCCCGACGACCACCAGCACCACCGAACGAGAGCCCCAGACCATCCACCTTGACGCCGGCGACAATGGCGGGTCGGTGACCATGCACGTGGGCGACAAACTGAGCGCCGTCTTCTTTCCAACCATCATGGAGAATGTCCACATGGTCACCATAGGATATGACGCAGGACTCCTAGAACGGACGGGCTGGTATGGCATGAAGTCCAAGGGCACCGAACGGATCATACGTTGGACTTGCGAGGTGGAGGCCATCGGCACGGGCCACGACGATATCTTCGTCCGGTACTACCACGGCGACGGCACCGGTGAGACCATCTGGAGACAAGACGTCACCGTGGTGGAGTGAATCCCTGACAGCAAAATGAGACGCGGTCGTTCTAGCGCGTCAGCCGCGACGAGCCGGCGGTCAGCTGCTTTCGCATAGCGACCCGCGCCGCCACACCAAAACCCGCCGCCGCCTCCTGATCCATGTGACTGCGCAAGTGCTCATCCAGCTCAGACGGCGGAACGAAGTCAAAACCCATCCCGCGGTAAGCGGGAGCGTTCCAGGGGATGTCACGATAGGTGGTGAGAGTGATCTCAGCGAAACCGTGGTCCGCCGCCCAATCTGCAAGCGCCCGAAGCAGACGCGTAGCGACGCCTCGACGCTGGTGATCGGGCGATACGTCCAACTCAGCGATGTGGACCCGCGCGCCCACCAGCTCCACGAGCACGAAGCCGGCTGGTGAGCCGCCGGCCTCGACCGCGACCCACAGGCGTCCCGCCTGCTGCCCCTCCTCCAGCATGGGGAGCGGCGTGGTCGCATCAAGGAGATCCGGCGGCAGGATCCCAGCGAAGAGCGATGCGGCGGAGCGTTCGATCCCGGGAAGCGAGGGGACGTGTGCGGGCAGTGCGAGCTGAATCGAGTACTTGAGAGTCACGCCGTGTTCCTGTTCGTCTAGCTAGCGTAGTAACGCAACGAGCAGGGCAACTATGCTCAACAGCAGCGCCCCGGCCGAGACGGCAAGCAGCAGTGTGACCCGCTGGCTCAGCTTCTCGGCAGCCGCGGCGACGTTCTCCAGTTGCTCCGCTAGTTTCTGCACCAGCAGGGTCTGTTCTCCCTCAATCTTCTCCAGGGCGGCGACCCTCCCTTCAAGGCTGGGTAGGCTGGCATCCGTCACGCCAGGCTCCTTTTTCGGAATCCGTGAAGAGACCATCTTGGCCACTTCTGCGAGGCCGCCGACAATATTCGCAATCGCCCCAAACTGCAGCGCCATCGCTGTTCCTCCCCGGTCGGATTTGGTCTCTGGGGGTCTGCCTAGCGTTGAGCGCATGAGCCGCAGGGCGCAGCGCTCCGCTTGCGACCTAGTCTAGCTTCCGAGCGCCCTGTCTGCTCCACCCGTTGGTTCGCAGGGTGCGCGTCCCAGCAGAAGTGCGGCGGCATTCATCTCGGTTTGATGGTCACCGCGATGCCGCCGCGCTTGTGTCCACCCTCCACAAACCTCTGCGCCTCCACGATCTGCTCGATAGGGTAGATCCGTCCGAGGACCGGAGTCAGCGCTCCGACATCGAAGAGCTCTCGCACGACGTCCAGGCGCGCCGAGTTCAGCTCAAGATCGCCGTCGTCGATCGACACGTATCTTCCCTGCGGTGTCAGTGCGCGCCTGGAGGACACCTTGAGCTCGGAGGTCTTCGTGCCGCCGACGGAATCGAGAACGAAGTCGTAGAGTTCCCCCTTCGGGGTGCGTCGACACGCGTGTAGTCCAGGACCTCGTCCGCGCCGAGCGACCTGACGAAGTCGACGTTCCTCGAGCTGCAGACACCGGTCACTCGTGCTCCCCGATGCTTGGCGTACTGCACGGCGAGCGTCCCAGATGTCCCTGACGCTCCATAGACCATCACGTTGTCCGAAGGCTGGATGTCACCGGTGCCGCAGTATTGGAGAGCCAGGGAACCGCCGTATGCGGCCGCGGTGGCCTCCTCGTGGGAGAGATTCTTGGGTTTGGCTGCGAGGCATCCGTGCTGGCGTGAGTCGGACTCCTTCATGCACCGATACTCTGCGTACGCACCGAGTCTGAATCCGGTCATACCGTAGACCTGATCGCCGGGCTCGAACCGCGAGATCTCCTCACCGACCTCGTCGATCACTCCCGAGAACACGAATCCCACGATAGGGTGACGTGGTTTCGTGAGTCCCATCATGAGCCGGAACGGGATCTGAAGTGCCAACCCGACCTTCGCTGAGCGGATAAAGATGTCGCTCGCCGTTACCGCACTGGCGTGGATGCGCACGCGCACCTCGTCGGGCTTGGGGGCCGGAATCGGGACCATGGTGACACGCAGCACTTCCGGCGGCCCGTACCTATCGCAGACGACCGCGCTCATCATCTCGTCATGTGCCATCCAATCTCCCCGTTCTAGTCGGCCATTCCGCTCCGCGTGTACCGCAAAGGGTCGTCGATGGTCCGATTCGTTGGCGTGGCGGCCCGAATCGCGTCGCGCAGCACCGAACCCACTCTTGCGAACGTTCTAGCGCGTCAGCCGCGCCCGTTGGCCATGGTACTCCATGCGATAGCCAACGCAGGTAGAAGAGAACGTCCCTGTCGGAGAAGATGTTGCGATTCACACTTGAACTCACGCGTTTCTGACGACACTCGGATTCATCAAGCGCTCGCTGCGCTGGACACGTATGACCGTAACGACGGACTCGTCCCGCCGATAGACGATTCGAAACGGCGGATGCTCGAGCTCGCGAAGCCACGGCGTCTCAAGCTCCGGCACCACCCTGCCACTGTCCGGGAACACGGCCAGTTGTCGGACACGGTCGACGATCTCCAGCACCATCCGCGCTCCCACCTGCGGGACCTCTTGAGATGCGTACCAGTCGAGGATGTCGCGCAAGTCGTCGCGCGCCAACTGCGCGAAATCGATGCGGCAGCGTACCTCGCTCATTCCAGACCGAGGGAACGCACGACCTCGTCAAGCGACATCACCCGTCCGGCCTCAACATCTGCAAGACCTGCCACCACCGCTCGGATGAAATCGCGCTCCTCTTGGGCCGCTTCGTATTCATCCAGCCCTTGCAGCACCGCTACGCCGCGCCCGTGACTCGTGAGAAGCACAGGCCGGCCAGTCTCATCAACCCGGCGGACTATCTTGCCGGGGTTGACTTTCATGTCGCCCAGGGGCACGACATCCTCTGAGAACTTGACCGCCGGGCTCGTCATACCAGACCTCCAACAGCAGCTATATCCTGGTGCTGATTATAGCACCGGTCTCGGATGCCCGAAATACGCCTAACGTTCTAGCGCGTCAGCCGCGCCCGTTGGCTGTCAGCTGCAACGGCGTGTTAGCTTGCGCGGATTCAGATACTAACTGCAACACCCCGCGGAACTCAAGGCGAGGCGACCTGGGACACTTCAGGTTCCTCCACTCCGCCAAGAAAAGGGGAACCGTTGCAGAAGTATCACCAGGTCACCTCAGAGGAAAGATACGCCATCGCAGCTCTACGGAGGCGAAGACTCTCCCTTCGTGAGATCTCCCGGGAGCTCGGGCGGGCCCCTTCCACCATCTCGCGTGAGATCCGCCGCAACCGTCGCGCCGACGGTGGGTACCGGACCCAAGCCGCCTGCGAGCATACGAGCGCCCGCCGAAGGCGCTCACGCCGCAACGAGCGCATCGGACCGGAGAGTTGGGAACTCGTGGAACACTACCTGCGCCGGCAGTGGAGCCCGGAGCAGGTCTCCGGCTTCCTGCGCAAAGAGGGTCTTCTCGATATCAGCCACGAGACCATCTACGTGCACGTCTGGAGCGACAAACGTGCCGGTGGAGACCTCTACCAGCATCTGCGTCAGTCGGGCAAGAAGCGCCGCAAGCGCTACGGCGCCTACGACTCGCGGGGCAGACTCCCTGGTAGACGCCACATATCAGAGCGACCCAGCGAGGCCGAGACCCGGCGGACGGTAGGCCACTGGGAGATAGACTCGGTCATGGGCACTGAGCATGGAAGAAACAGCGTGATCACCATGGTGGAGCGCTCCACAGGGTATCTGGTGATGGGCAAACTCGACAGGCACTGCGCCCTTGATGCGACCCGGTGCGTCATCGGGCTCATCGATGCCAATGCCGGCCGGGTCTCTACCGTCACCGCCGACAACGGCACCGAGTTCCACTCCTACCGGGAGATCGAAGCGGCCACAGGCGCCCGGTTCTACTTCGCCACCCCGCATCACTCCTGGGAGCGGGGCACCAATGAGAACACCAACGGCCTCATCCGCCAGTATCTGCCCAAGAAGACCAGCTTCGCTCAGCTCACCCAAGCTGACTGCGACGCCATCGCAGCCAGACTGAACTCAAGGCCCAGGAAGCGGCTGGGATACAAAACACCGGAGGAATGCTATGTACGAGCCGGGTAGAAGAGAGCGTCCTACTCAGAGGAAACGTTGCACTTCAAACTTGAACTTACACGGACCCCGCATCAGTCAGTCCAAACCTCGATATCGAGCCCCGGAACACGCGCAAACTCGCGCACATTGCCTGTGACCATGGTCAAACCGTGCGCCACGCAGGTGCCGGCCAGCCACAGATCGTGCGGCCCGATGATCGCGCCAGACTGACGCAATTCGGCCCACAGCCGAGCATGAGCCCTAGCGCAGGCCAGATCCACCGCGAGCAGTGGGAAGCGCTCCAGCACCGCCTCGACGAATGCAGCACGCCGAGCCCGGATGTCTGGATCAGTCGCCCGGTGCACGCCGTGCAGAAGTTCGCTCGCAGTGATTACCGAAAGAAACGCTTCGTCCTCTCCATGGCGAGCGACATGACGCTTTATGTCGAGGCGTCTGCGTTCAGCCTCAATGAGGATACTGGCATCTATCAGGACTCCCATGCGTCGCCCACTTCACCAAGCCCATCGCGTGCAGCCTCAAGGTCGGCGGCAAACACATCAGCTTCAGCCGCCGATAGCCGGGGCAGTGAGGCTAGTAGACCGGGGAGTTCAGAAAGGCACGTCCCGGCCGGCAACGGACGCAGCTCGGCCAGCGGCTTCTTCCCGCGGACCAGCGTGAACGACTCCCGCCGATAGGCCACCCGGTTGACATACTCGGCGAAGTTGCGTGCGACTTGGGTGACTGTGACATCGGACATGTGACAACTCCTTCAGCTAGTCTCAGATAATCAGATTACATGATTATCGGTCACGTGTCACACAGTTCCTTGGGGTTCCGTCGAACGTTCTAGCGCGTCAGCCGCGCCCGTTGGCCATGGTACTCCATGCAGTTGCCAACGCCGGATGTCGGTTGCACGCGCTGGTTAGACAGTTCCCGTCAGTCTCAGAATTACCAACACAACCCACGCTACGACAGCCGAGCCCCATAGACCAGCCGCAACAACAACTAGGGCGGGATTGGACTCTCGCGTGCGCAACTTGCGGCGATTGAATAGATAGACCGGGCAGAAGATCGGGAAACAGAAGGCCACGGTGAACGCCCAGCCCATGGGCGACATGTTTAGTTGGGACTTGCTTCCTTCAACCTTGTGTATGCCAGCAAACCAAGCGTCGGCAAAGACTACGACACCAAGAAGCGCGGCCAAAGCACCGGTCACTATCACAGGGATCACGAAGCCATCGTCACCATGGGGGACGATGATATATGCCACCCAAAGACGCCCGCCAGACCCTCGCCTGCCTCGCACTGCGCACGCCGCCCGACCGCGTTCGATCAGTCAGCCCATCACTGTCGGTGACCCGTCGTCCGAACTTCTAGCGCGTCAGCCGGCCATGGTATCCGATAGGCCGGCGCACGTCCGTTTCTGCAATCGCGCGCTCTGGCCGCATTAGGTCGGAAAGCGCCATGACCAAGGCGTCCCCGAGCGTGACGGGTAAGAAGGATGAGCAGGCGAGTCGCTCGATCTGACGCACACCCAAGGCCAGGGGTCCACCGACCCCAGGTACGCCACCGGGAGACACCCACACCCAAACTTGTTGGTCTCCAGACGAGACTCCGTGGGTCACGGCGCCGTCTACACGAGGTGCCTGTCAGAAACCGAAGAGTAGTCTGACCACCAGAAAGAAGCTGAACCAAGAGCAACCCTCGCCTTCCGTAGCCCCCGTATGCCTAACGTTCTAGCGCGTCAGCCGCGCCCGTTGGCCATGGTACTCCATGCAGTAGCCAACGCAGGATGTCGGCTGTTGCTCCTATGTCAATCCTACACCGCGACCGCCACACACTGGGCGCTGAAGTCGGCTTCGATGACCTGGCCGCAGCGGGCCTCTTCGGCCCGCAGCATGGTCTTGAACACCACCCGGGTGAGATGCCGCTTCAGGCAGCGCAAGGCCTCACGTGTGCTCATCCCCTCGCTGCGCTTACGCTCCATGAACGCGATAGCCGGCGGGTGCATCCTTGCCTGCGTGACCGCGATCATATGGATGGTGGAGTTCAGTCTCCGATTGCCGGTCCTGTTCAAGCGATGGCGCTCGCTCTTACCCGAGGACACCGGCAGGGGGGCCGTGCCCACATGCATGGCGAAGGCCGCCTCCCCGCTGAAGCGCGAAGCCCCCGCCGTCTCGCCGACCAGGTGAGCCGCACTGAGCGCCGAGCATCCCGGGATGGCCATGAGCTCCGGCAAGAGCTCGCGCATGAGCTCTCGGATCTCGCGCTCGAGCTCGCGTATCTGGACGGTGAGGCTCCGACAGCGCGAGAGCTGGTCCAGGGCGACGCGGCGGCGCGTGCTCACCGGAAGCAAGCCCAGCTGCTCCTCCAGCCGATCCAGCCACACGTAGCGGTCCAAGACGCGGGGCGGCAGATCCAGGGGGACCTCCAGGTCGTGGCAGTTCCAGCGCAGGCGCTTCTGGTTGCGGCCGCGCTCACCGACTAGGTCGTCGCGGTGATCTGCAAGCAGGCGGACGTCCTGCTCGGGGCCGTTGAGGCTCGCCGTGGGAAGGTCCGGCTCCCGCAGCGCGGCCCTAGCCACACACTCCGCGTCGATGGGGTCGGATTTACCGTAGGTGCGGGCTGATGAACGCGCTCCCGCCATCATCTTGGGCGGCACCCGCACCACCCGCTCACCCCGCGGAAGGAGATGGCGTTCGAGTCGGCCCGAGACCTGCCGGCAGTCCTCGATGGCGAAGTAGCGCTGGGTGTCCATCCCTCGCGCCCAGGTGAGCAGCGATTCGTGCCCGGTCTTATCGCAAGAGACGGTCTTCTCCGCGAGCTTGCGCCCGGAGACCGCATCGACGGCCACCGCGGTATGGGTCTTCATGTGCGGGTCGATTCCGATTATGATCATGTGCAAGTCCCCCTTCCGCCGGATCTCGAAAGACTTCTGGGGGACCGTCGTCGGACACGCCTTAACTGGGGCCTCTAGGCCAGGCTCCTATCAGGTCACGACGGCGATCCCTCGGTTTCCGGCGGCGGGGGACGTAACAGGCGAAGGTCAGCCCTTACGGGCGACACACGCGCATTGGAGCCACCCCGCCGCCAGATCCGAGACTACCTGACCGAAGTCAAGCACCCCAGCAGGGACAGAGTGACATTAAGCACGCGCTTGTTAGACGAGCAGGAGGATGGGCCTTCTTCGAGCGAGAAGCAGACTTATCGTTCCCCATGGTCCCCCTCCGATCGGAACACGGCTCCGAAGATTCGGAGAGAAGTGCCGCCCGATGAGATGTCACAGACGCTCAACTTCCGCCCTGTCCGTCTAACGTTCTAGCGCGTCAGCCGCGCCCGTTGCCCATGGTACTCCATGCAATAGGCAGCGCCGGAGTCGGTCTGCACGCGCTTGTTAGGCGCTCACCACCCATGAGTGAGACTCGCGCATCAGCAAATCCCGCGTGAGGAGGTGGTCGCCGCCCTTGAACGTCCGGGCCACGATCTTGCGGAGTTCGCGCACACCTTTCGACGACTCAGCGTCAGCGAACGCGAGAACATCTCGGGCTGGGACCGCGACCATGAGCCCGGACGGAGCATAGCCGGTCAGAGCTTCCTCCCAGAGCCCGTCGACCAACAGAAGACTTGCCTCGAGGTTGCCATCTAGGAGCAGCGCAAAAGCGTTGCCGACAGCGTGCACTCTCGCGTGTTCGGAGGCATAGTTCACGAGGTTGCCCATGGCGATATGGTGTAGCGTCTCCTCCGTGAGCCCTTCGTCCCTGAGATGGCGTTGTGCGATGTACTCGAAGTAGATGCCTTGGTCCACGAGGTAGGCAATCGCAAGTCCATGGCAGTACGGGCGAAAGACTGGAGCGTCTGCATCACTGATGTCTGCCAACGGCTCCCCCGAGGAATCGTCAGGCACAACTGCCTTGAGATACGGCATCGCTCTCGAGCAAGAAGCCTCCACCATTCCTCCTTGATGCGCCTAACGTTCTAGCGCGTCAGACGCGCCCGTTGCCCATGGTACTCCATGCGATAGGCAACGCCGCAAGTCGGGCTGCACGCGCTGGTTAGGCTAGGGGCGGTCAAGCTCAGTCAGGAAGATCTCGGCGTCGTCCTCAACGTAAGCGTTCCACACCAGCCAATCGCCAGACAGCGCGTAGGCATCGGTAAGAAACTCATCAGCAATTCTGATAACTCTTCCCGGCGGGTCTGCACCCGGAGTCCACGTGAGAATCTCCAGGGAGTCACCGGTCAAGACCCCCCAAGCGATCCGATTGCCCGAAATCTGAGGCCAGATGTCATCAAGGTCGTTCATGGTGACCTCCACCACGCCCACGGCCGGCGTCCACGTGAACACCTCGCTGTCGCTGCCCGAGTCACTACCTCCGCTTCCAGACCACACTATCCGGTCGCCCGAGACCTGAATACCAGAGCCCTCAAAGTCAGTGCTCGCGACATGCACGACGCCGTCGGAAGGCGTCCAAGTCAGTATCTCGCCCTCGGAGCGGTCGTCGTTTGCGCTCCTCCACCACACCACTCTTTCACCAGAGACATCTGGACAGCATCCCTGGCCGAGACGTATCACGCCTCCGGCGGGAGTCCAGGTGAACACCTCTTCATCGTCCGCCCATACCACTCTGTCACCAGAGGCCTGGGGAGCCCCGTTATCAAGATCATTGTCGGTCAGTTGGACCACCCCGTCGGTTGGTGTCCACGTGAAAACCTCCCAGTTATCACCTGGGTCAATGCTCTGTCCTCGCCACACAACCCGGTCACCTGATACCTGGGGATTCTCGTCCCACAACTCATTGCTGGTAATTCGGACTGTGCCGTCAGTGGGTGTCCAGGTGAATATCTCAAAGTCGAAGTTCTCTGCCTTCTGTCCGCCGCTCTTGTCCCATGCGACCAAGTTGCCCTTCCACACCACTCGATCATCTGACACCTGGGGTACCAGTTGGTCAACATCGTCGTCAGTTATCTGGAGAAGGCCACCTGCGGGAGTCCACGTGAAGACCTCGAAGTCCTCGGGGCCCCCGAAATCCAACCCAACCCATACGACACGATCGACCGACACTTGGGGCTGACAGACCACATCGCTATTCCTGGGCAACTGAACCACTTCAAAATCCGAACTCGCGTCGCACCCGCACATGAGCATAGACAACAGCGTTAACCCCACCAGCAATGGGCCTGCCACATGGTTTCGTTTCACAGAACCCCCACGAGCGTAGATCGGTCTCGCCCTCAGCCTAACAATACTTCTGCGGTCTGCACCAACCAGCGGCGGCAGCAGTGAGGTGTCTGCGTTTTGTCAGACCGTTGATTCTCATTGCCCCCCGCATCCCAGTCAGCCGCCGTGGTATGGGCAGATGGTCCGCCCCGTGGCTGATGTTATGCAGACTGTATATGCGCAGCAAGCAGCGCGTCAAGCGCCTGAGAAGACCTCCACATCGGTACCTCCCGCGTAGCGGAGCTCATGGTCGCAGTAACGGCGAGTGAGTGCGTGAAAAAGTCCTTTTCTGCCGCGCGCGTGCGTTCTATGCTTAGTGTTCCGGCATGCCCGTCCAACACGTTGGAGAAAGGGGGTCCGACATGCCCGAGCCGACACTGGAGAGAGCTCGGGAGCGACGTGACTACGAAAGGAGTGCCTCCATCATATCGGCGGCGCTCGGCGTAGTCGGCAGTTCCGATCTGGCTATGCGAGGCTTTGCCGCCGCCGTCAAACGGGTGGTCAAGACTCCACAGCAGACCATGACTGCCGAGTGGCTGAAGAACTATGTAGCACCAGGCAGTCCCGGCAACACGTTCTTTCGGAATGTCCGTCATCTTCATCCTAATGTTCGTAAACGCTACGTAGCCGGGACCATAGCCAACCTCTTCTACAGGGATCCAGAGTTCAGCTTGTCGCTCCTGAAGGAGAGGGGGGTCTGGTCACCCATCTGCATGCTGATCAGCCCCTCCATGCGCTGCAACCTCAAGTGTGTGGGTTGCTACGCGTCTGAGTATGACAACGAAGAAGAACTGACCGAAGATGAAGTAGAGAGCATCATCACCCAAGGCGAGGATATCGGGTGCCGCTTCTTCATCATGTTGGGCGGCGAGCCCTTCGTGTATAGGCACCTGCTGGACATCGCCGAACGCCACCATCAGTCGCAGTTCATGGTGTTTACCAACGGCACCATGATCAACGACCGCGTGGCGGACCGCATAGTGGAGCTAGGCAACGTGTCCCCGGTAATCAGCATCGAAGGCAACCAAGCCTCCACCGATGCCCGCCGGGGCACAGGCACCTATGACCGCATCATGGCGGCCATGGACCGTCTGCGCGAACGCGGAGCCTTCTTCGCCTACTCCTGCACAGGCACCAGCCTGAACGTCGACGAGATCGTCAGCGACGAGTTCGCCGACCTTATGGTGCAGAAGGGTGCGGCCTACGGCTGGTACTTCTTGTACATGCCGGTGGGTCGCGAGCCCGACCTGACCCTCATGCCCACCCCTGAGCAGCGCAAGCAGTTGCATGACGGCGTGGTGCGCATCCGCAACACGCGTCCGATGCTCACGGTGGACTTCTGGGGGGATGGTCCCCTTACCGGAGGTTGCTTGTCCGGAGGACGCAAGTATCTGCACATCAACAACAAGGGTGACGTCGAGCCCTGCGTCTTCGCCCACTTCGCGGCCGACAACATCAAGGACAAGTCGCTGGTGGACTGCCTCTGCTCGGACTTCTTCAAAGACCTCCGTCGCATGCAGCCCTACCACAAGAACCTTATGCGGCCGTGCCCCATAATCGACCATCCGTCGATACTCAAGTGGGCCGTGCAGCGCAACGGCGCCTACCCCACCCACGAGGGAGCCGAGAGCCTTTTTGCCGGACTGGAGCCCGGAATACGCGAGTACGCCCAGCAGGTCAGGGATGTGCTCGACCCGGTGTGGGAGAACGAGATGTCGTGGGTCCATCACTGGCTCACCACCGATCTTGAGTACCAGGCGCGCTGGGTCAAGCCTGATGGAGCCGGCGAACCTGGCGTCGCGTCCGTCGCCGAAGCCGCTGAGGCGGAAGAGGCGGAGCTTGAGAAGGTGGGAGCCCGCGTCTAGCGGGACTCGCCACGACACCCGACCGGCGAGCGGCCGCAGCCGCGACGAGGTCACCGAGCAAGAAGAAGAGGGCCGGGGAAACCCGGCCCTCTTCGTTTGACCGCCCGAGACCGAGTCTCCTAGCTGTGACCTTTGGCTGATGTCTCGGAATGGTCGATCATGCCACCCTATGAAAGCAATCCCCCCGAACGCATGTGTGCCGTCCTTGGGATACCTAGCGGATAGATTTGGTATGGAAATGGTGATACTATGACGCTATTCGCTTTCGTGTTTGACGAGGCGAAGAGTAGGGCCAATCGAGACAAGCACGGTATCGATTTCGTCGAGGCGCAGGCATTGTGACTCGACCCGGCCAGGGTGTCGTTCGCTGCCAGAACCGAGAATGAGCCCCGTTTGATGGTGGTGGGGACTATCGAAGGTAAGCACTGGTCGGCGATTGTGACCTATCGAGGCAACACCGTGCGCCTGATCTCAGTGCGAAGATCCCGCGTCGAGGAGGTGCGGTCATATGAAGGCCAGTGATTTTGACAAGAAGTTCGACGACGGCGTCGAGGACATCATGGGCGACCTCGACCTTTCCACGGCCACCAGGCCGGGCCGGGTGCAGCAGCGAGTGAACGTGGACTTCCCGGTGTGGATGGTAGAAGCACTGGATCGAGAGGCCGCTCACCTGGGCGTCACCCGGCAGTCGATAATCAAGGTCTGGATAGCCGACCGGCTTCAGAAGAGCAGGTAGATACGGAGAAGCCCAGCGCGGGCGCAGCTCACACTAAGCCTGCACAAGCTCCAAAGCGGCCACCCCGCTAACCAGCCGTGCGATGGCGGCCAACTGACGGAGGCGGTTGAGCTTGACATCCTCTTCTTTGTCCATGACCAGCACGTCATCGAAGTAGCTGTCGACCGCGGGTCGCAGGCCCGCCAGGGCCGCGAGCGCCTCTCCGTACTGTCCGGCCGCGACGGCCGGCGTCAGTTTGGCCGCTGCTTCGGTATACGCGGCAAAAAGAGTCTTCTCGGCGTCCACCCGGAACAATTCGGGTTCCACGCCGCCGCTGGGTTTGGCGGCCGCCTCGACCTCAGCCTCGGGCGGTAGCTTCTTGGCCAAGTTGGCCGGACGGCTGAATAGGGTCACCAGGTCTTCCCATTTGTCGCCGGCGCGGAACTTCTGCAGCGCATCGGCGCGGGCCCGCAGATCCAAGAAGTCGCGGGAGGTGGGCAGCACGGCTTCCACGGTGTCGCGAGCCAGGCCTTCGTCGGTGAGAGCCTTGGCCAGCCGGTCCAGAACGAAGGCGGTCGCGTCGGCGATCACGGTCGCGCGCTCGACCAGGCCGGGGAACCGCTCCAGCTGGTCGTAGGCCTTGTCCAGAAGAGCCCGCACGTCGTAGCGCAGCCCGTGCTCCATGGCTATGGCCACCATCCCGGCCGCGGCGCGGCGCAGGCCGTGCGGGTCTTTGCTGCCGGAAGGGGGTTCTCCGCAGGCGAACCCCGCGACTATGTTGTCGACCTTCTCCACGGTGGCCAGAATGGCCCCCGGCACGGTCTTGGGTATGGCGCCGCCGGCCGCGTCGGGTAGGAACTGCTCGCGGATGGCCTGCGCGACCTCTTTGTGATGACCTTCCATGAGGGCGTAGGTCTCGCCCATCACTCCTTCGAGGTCGGCAAACTCACGCACCATGACCGACACCTGGTCGGCTTTGCTGAGCCGGGCGGCTTCGAGCGCGCGCTCCCGGGCTTCGCCGGGAGCGCCGACGGCGTCGGCCAGATACCCGGCCAGAGACACCAGGCGTTCGGTCTTGTCGGCCATGGTGCCCGCTTTGATGTGGAACACGATCTTGCCCAGCTGCGAGACCATCTGCTCCAACCCCGTGGCCTTGTCTTTCTCGAACGAGAACTCAGCGTCCTCGATGCGTCCCTCGAGCACCCGCAGATTGCCCGCGGTTATCTGGTCCAGGCACTCCGGGTCGCCGTTGGTGACGAAGAGAAAAGTGTTGGAGAGCTTGTTCTTCTTGTCCAAGAGGGGGAAGTAGCGCTGATGCGACTGCATAGCGGTCTCCAGCACCTCTGCGGGCAGACTGAGGTGATGACCCTCGAACTGTCCGGCAGCCACCGTGGGCCACTCGTTCAAGAAGAGCACCTCTTCCAGCTTGCCGTTGGGGTCTACCCACTTGAGGCCCTGCTCGTCCGCCAGTCTGTCCAGCTCCTTGCGTATGAGTCGGCCGCGCTGTTCGTGGTCTACCACCACGTTCGCCAGGGCCATGTCTTCGACATACTGGGCCGGGCGCTTGATCTCTATGGACCTTCCTAACCAGCGGTGGCCTTGGCTGACCCGCCCAGAGGTCAGACCGGCTATGCCGAAGGGGATGACCTTGTCGCCCCACAGTGCCACCAGCCAGCGTATGGGCCGCGAGAAGCGAACGTTCCGCTCCTCCCAGCGCATGTTCTTGGGAAAGTACATGTCCCGTACGATCTTGAGGCAGATTTCAGATAGTAGCGCCGCAGTGGGCCGGCTCTCGCTCTCGGTGACGTAGTAGACGAAGCGCCGGCCGCCCTCCTCCCGCACCACCAGGTCTTTGGCGGTGATGCCTTTGGCGCGGGCAAAACCCTCGCAGGCCTTGGTGGGGTTGCCGTCGGCGTCAAAGGCGGCTTCTGTCGCCGGGCCGCGCTGCGCTATCTCGCGCAGCGCCTGGGCCCCGGGCACGTCCTTGATGAGCACGGCTATGCGACGCGGCGAGACCATGACCTTGACGTCCGCGGGGGCGACGTTCACGCCCTCGGCGGTGAACATATCCGACACCCGCTTGGGCAGCAGGTCTATCGCGGCGCGGCAGGCCGAGGCCGGCATCTCTTCTACGCCTATCTCGAGCAGGAAGTCGTGTGAGTCGTGGTCATGTGAAGAGATCCAGCCTGAATCGACCGCGACCACCTCCGGCTCCGGCGCAGCCGCCTCGACGGCGGCTGCCTCGCCCTCAGCAGGGGCTAGTTCGGCCACGTAGGCCTCCGCGACCTTGCGCGCTATGTTGCGCACCCGGGCTATGTAGCCGGTGCGCTCGGTCACGCTGATGGCCCCCCGCGCATCCAGCAGGTTGAACATGTGCGAGGTCTTGAGCACGAAATCGTAGGCCGGGCGCGTGAGCCCGCGCTCCAGACAACGTTCGCACTCCCTCTCGTAGTCGGCGAACGACTTCTGCAGCAGCGAGATGTCGGCCACCTCGAAGTTGTAGGCCGACCACTGCGCTTCGCTCTTCTTGTACACGTCGCCGTAGGTCACGCCTGGCACCCACTCGAGGTTGTAGGCGCTGTCCACCCCTTGCAGGTACATGGTCAGGCGCTCGGTGCCGTAGGTGAGCTCCACGCTGGTGGGACTCAGGTCTATCCCGCCCACCTGCTGAAAGTAGGTGAACTGGGTGCACTCCATGCCGTCTATCCAGACCTCCCAGCCCAAGCCCCAGGCGCCCAGAGTGGGCGACTCCCAGTCGTCCTCCACAAAGCGGACGTCATGCTTGCTGAGGTCTATGCCCAGATGCTCCAGCGAGGCCAGATAGAGGTCCTGCACGTTGTCCGGGCAGGGCTTGAGTATCACCTGGTACTGGTAGTAGTGACCCAAGCGGTAAGGGTTCTCCCCATAGCGCCCGTCGGTGGGCCGTATGGACGGCTCCACGTAGGCCACCTTCCACGGTTCGGGGCCCAGCACCTTGAGAAAGGTCGCAGGGTTGAAAGTACCCGCGCCGACCTCGGTGTGATGCGGTTGCCACACTATGCAGCCCTGCTTGGCCCAGAACTCCTGCAGGCCCAAGAGGACGTCTTGAAAGGTGGGGGGCTTCTTGGCGGTCACGTGGTCTCCCAGTCTAGGGCTAGCTTGAAGGGGGCGTCGTCTCGGGCGGCGAGCTCGTAGGTGGCGATGTAGTCGGCGGCGCCGTAGTCGTCGTGGGGATCTTGCCCACCGTCAATTTCACCGCGGTGCCCGCCGGTACTACGGTGCCCGCCACCGGGTCCTGCTGGATGACCTTGTCCCAGAAGGACGTGTTTGGAGTCTCGTAGTACTCGACATTCGGGTCGGCTTTGAGATGGAACTGGGTCAAGAGTGCCTTGGCCTGCGCGAGCGTCAGACCCACTTGGGCGACCGGCGGCACTGCGACCAGGTTCTGCACCGGAGCGTTGCTGACCTCGATCGACACCTGGCTGCCGGCCTGCACCTGAGTACCCGAAGCCGGATCCTGTGTGAGCACCGTGCCACCGGGGAGCGTGGAGTCGACCTCTGTGGCCTTGGGCACCAAACCCAGAGCGGTCAGAGCACTCTCAGCCGCGGTGCGACTCATGCCCACCAGGTCGGGCACCAGCACTATGTTGTTGGGTACCGCCACCCAGACGGTCACCGTCTGCCCAGGCTGGACCACTGTGCCGGGCGCAGGATCCTGCCGCTGCACGTAGTTGATCTTGGAGGTGTCGTCGGTGGGCTCCTCGTTCACCAAGACCTTCAAGCCGAGCCCCTCGAGCGTGTCCACTGCCGTGACGCGATCCATGCCCACCACGCTCGGCAGAGGTCCGGCCGCATTGCCCGACGACAGATATATGTTGACGGTCTCGCCCTTCCTCATGGGAGTCCCCGCGTCCGGATCTTGGTCGCCCACCAGGCCTTGGGCTACAGTGGCGGAGGGCCTTGGGTCACCGGTCGCGGCCTTGAAGCCGGCGTTCACTATGTCCTCTTTGGCCTTCTCCAGGCTCAGGCCCACCACGTTGGGCACGGCCGCCAGTTCGCCGGGACCGCCCCACCTGTAGATACTCACAGCCGTGACTACCAGGGCTATCAAGAGAGCGGTGACCGCGCCCCAGAGCACCCAGTTCCTCTTCTTGCCGTTGTCCTGACCGAAGTACTCTTCGGGCAGAGGTTCGCCCTCTATGGGGCCCCTGGGGGGTTGACCGGCGCGTCCTCGCGACTGCGTGGTCCACTCTCCGCCCCCCGCGGCCATGCCCGTGGCCCCATAGGCCCTGGTGGCCTGGTCGACCCTGATCGAGTACGGGTCGACCGGCTTGCCTTCCTGGACCCGCCAGATGTCGTCCAGCATCGCTTGAGCGGTCAGATACCGATCGGTGGGTTGCTTGGCCATGGCCCGCAGGATGACCGTCTCCAGGTCCTCGGGGATACCGGGGACTATCTCGCGCGGCGGCACCGGAATGTCGTTCACGTGCTGCATGGCTATGCCCAGGGAGTTCTCGGCGTCAAAGGGCAACCTGCCCGTGGCCATCTCGTACATGACCACGCCGGTGGAATACAGGTCGGAGGCCGCCTCCACCGCCAGCCCCTGCGCCTGTTCGGGCGACAGGTAGTGCGCCGTGCCTATGCTGGTACCCACCTCTGTGAGTGAGGTCACGCCACCCGAGCGGGCGATGCCGAAGTCGGTGACTTTGACCCGGCCTTCGTTGTCGATGATTATGTTCTGTGGCTTGATGTCACGGTGGATTATGTCGCGGCGATGCACGTAACGGAGCGCCTCGACTATCTGCCGCGAGACCGAGACGATAAGGTCCGGGCTAAGCGGCGCGTACTTGACTATGATGTCCTTGAGGGAGCGTCCCTCCAGGAACTCCATGGCTATGTAATAGGTGCCGTCGGCCTGTCCCTTGTCGTGCACCTGTGCGATGTTGGGATGGTTCAAGCTGGCCGCGGCACTGGCCTCGCGCCTGAAGCGCTCCACGAACTCGTGGTCGTTCGAGTACTGGGCCGATAGCACTTTGAGGGCCACCTGCCGCCCTAGCACCCGGTCTTTGGCCAGATAGACATCGGCCATACCGCCGCTGCCCACCTTGCGGATGATCTCGTAGCGGTTGTCGAAGACTCGCCCTATCACTGCCTATTCACCATCCAAGACGCTCCTACCACGGCCGGCTGGAGTCACCCGACCCCAGATAGTATCTCACCCGCGGAGCTCATCGCCCGAGAGCCGCCGCTATGACCTTGCGCGCCACGGGGGCGGCGATGCTTCCCCCGGTGCCTGCGTTCTCCACAATAACGGCTACGACGATGGTCGGATCACCGGCCGGCGCAAAGCCAACGAACCAAGCGTGTGATTCGGCGTCCGCCACTTCAGCGGTACCTGTCTTGCCCGCAACCTGGACGCCGGACAAAGCGGCACCGGTTCCCGTGCCGCTCTTGACCACCTGCACCATGAGCGCCTGAAGCGTGGCTGCCGTGGCGCTGGAGATGGGTTGTGCCCAGACTGAAGGATCGGCTCTGCGGAGCACCGTGCCCTTGGCAGTCGTGACCTCTTGTACGACGTAGGGCTTCATCATCGTACCGCCGTTGGCCACGGCAGCGGTGATGAGCGCGATCTCCAGCGGCGAGGCCAACACTTCCCCTTGCCCGAAGGCCGCTTGCGCCACGTGCGCCGCGTCCATGCCCCCCGGGGCGGGGAAGCGGCTGTCGGCGCCCCCCAGGGGCCACGGCGGAGTCTGGCCGAAACCGAAGGCGTTGGCGTAGCCGGCCAACGACTCTGCTCCCAGGTCCACCCCTATCTTGGCGAAGGTGGTGTTGATGCTACTTGCGAACGCCTTAGCGAAGTCGTGTTGGCCGTAGACCTTGTCTTCGTAGTTGGACACCACGTAGCCGCCCGCCTTGAACGTGCCGGTGTCGTCGAAGATGGTGTCGACGGTGACCTTGCCCGTCTGGAGCGCCGCGGCCGCGACCACCGTCTTGAACACCGAACCCGGCGGATACAGGCCCATGGTGGCTCGGTTGAGCAGTGGCCTACCCTCGTCCGTGCTTATTTCGCTCCAGATGTCCTCGAGATGATTGGGATCATAGCGTGGATAAGACACCATGGCGATTATGGCCCCCGTCTTCGGGTCGAGAGCGACCACCGCCCCCTTGCGGTTGCCCAGAGCCTTGGCTGCCGCTTGCTGCACCGCCATGTCTATGGTGAGTGTAAGGTCGGCGCCTTGCTTGGTGCCGGTGAGCTGGTTGACCAGACCCTGAGTGCCCGATTCACCGGAGAGGTCATCGTTGTACACCCGTTCTATTCCGGCCCTACCGTACATCAAGCTGACGTACCCGAGCCACGGCGAGGTATAGGTGCCCTCGGGATAGATACGGCTGTAGCTCTCGCCCGACTTGATGTTGTCGGCCAGCGTCACTCCGTCGGCAGAGATGATCTTGCCGCGCTCCACCTTCGCCTCTTCTTGGATGGAACGGGTGTTAGTGGGTTCGATCTTGAGCGCGTGCGCCCTGACCACCTGCCAGTAGGTCAACTGGAGCACCAGGGCCACGAACAGCAGGCAGAAGAACAGAAAGAGTCTGCGTACGGGCTTGTCCATCTACGCCCCCACCCTATGGCTCTCAGCGGCCTTGTGGCGAGGCCGCCCGCGCCCGCCGGCGGCGGCCACCTTCGCGTCCAGCTCAGAGCGGTCGCTGATGCGAAGCAGCAGGGCCACCAACACGAAGTTGGCCACGACGGAGCTACCGCCATAGCTGATGAAGGGCAAGGTTATGCCCGTCAGAGGTATCAGTTTGGTGACCCCGCCCATGATCAGAAAGGCCTGCAGGGCGAAGATGCTGGTGAGACCTGTGGCCAGCAACCGCCTGAAGTCGTCACCGGCCTTGGTGGCGATGCGAAAGCCCCGATAGGCAAAGAACAGGAAGAGCAGGATTACGGCCACCGCGCCCACAAAACCGAGCTCCTCCCCGATTGCGGAGAAGATGAAGTCTGTCTCCACGTAGGGGATACGGGGCCTGCCCGAGGGGAAGTCCAGGTAGCCCTGTCCCAGCCCCCGTCCGAACAGCCCACCCGACGCCAGAGCGAACAGCGACTGGACTATCTGATAGCCCTTGTTCTCCGGGTCCGCCCAAGGGTTCACCCACACATCCACCCTGGTCCGTACATGGCCGAATCCCAGATAGAGAAGGCCTGCTCCACCCGCGAAGAGCGCCAGCCCTACCAGCACGTAGAACACGCGCCCGGTGGCCGCATACACCAGCGCCAGCAAGGCCCCGAAGAAGAGCAGACTGGTGCCCAAGTCCTTCATGACCACCATCAAGGCCATGGAGATGGCCCAGACTATGAGCAAAGGGGCCAGGTAGCGAAGCGGGGGAAGGGGTACCCCTAAGATCCGGCGCGTGCTCACGGTAAGAGCCTCCCGGATATCCACCAGGTAGCCGGCGAAGAACACCACCAGCAAGATCTTGGCGAACTCACCCGGCTGAAAACCGAGCGGCCCTATGTTCACCCAAAGCCTGGCCCCGTTGATCTCCTGGCCCAAGAAGGCCGTCAAGAGCAGGGTCACCAGACCCAGGATGCCCACGGGGAAGCGCAGCTTGCAGAGCACCCGCATGTCTCGCAAGAGAGCCAACACCACCAGGAAGGCCGCTATGCCGGCCACGAACCACAGTGACTGCTTGAAGGCCAGAGTCGACTTCAAGCGGAAGATGAAGACCATGCCGACGGTTGAAAGCAGGGCCGTGAGCGGCAGCAGATACGGGTCCGCTCTGGGAGCAAGGAACCGCAAGCCCAGATGCGCTATGACGAACAGCACCACGAAGATGGCCACGTACAAGAGCGGGCCCACGCCCAGCTCGCCCCACCCTGCCTCGTACTGGACCAGCATCTGGTAGTGGACCAGCACGAACCCTAGTATGGTCAGAAGGAGGGCCGGTATCAGAAGGACAAGTTCGCGATTACGCGGCTTCAAAGCTCGGTGCTCAACCCATCCAGAAACTGTTCGCCTTCTCTTTTGCCGACAAGGTCGTGCTTATCTACACGCGCTCGGTCGAGGGGAGTAAGGGACTGATAGTCGACTGTGGCCGTCATGTAGACCGAGGAGAACTCTACGCCCAGGAACTCCCAGGGAAGCCCTCGATAGAGCGCCGCCTTGCCGTTGCTCTCGCCCAAGTAGTAGACCGTCGAGTTGTACCAAGCGAAGCCACCCACCGCCAGCACCAAGACCAGCAGCACGATGACTACCGCCATGAACACCTTGCGCCGCCGCGACCGCCCCGCGCGCCGAGCGGCCCGCTTCTTTTCGCGCCCCTCGCCGGTGGGCGGCGGCACCGTCTCGGGCGCTTCCTCAGCGACCGCGGACTCCTGCGAGCCCTTGGCCCGCTTCGCCGCCGGCTCCTCGCTGCGATTCTCCGGTTCCTGGGCCTCCGCGGGCCGTTCGCCGTCTTCGGACCACAGGGAGCCGAACGCGGCCCCCACAGACGACCGCGAGCCCGGGCGCGCGACGGCGGCGCCCCGCCGGCGCAACCGCTCGCGCGCAGCCATGCTCAGGCGCTCCACTCCATGCGAAGACGCCGAGGTCGATTCTCTGTTGCTGGGCCCCACCAGTATGCGGGTCTCGGCCCAAGACGCGGTGTCATCCTCGGTGGTGTCGTTGTTCGCGGACTGCACGTCCACTACCACGACCGTGACGTTGTCCTCGCCACCGTTCTCCAAAGCGGCATCCACCAGCGATTGAGCCGTGTTCTGCGCGTCGGCTCCCAGGCTCATTATGTGTGCGATGGTCTCGTCGTCCACCATGCCTGTGAGGCCGTCACTACATATGAGCACCCGGTCGCCCGGTTCCACCGCGACCTGCATGACATCGGGCGTCAACTCCATGTCGCTGCCCAATGCTTTGGTTATGACACTGCGATGCGGGTGCCGGGCCGCCTGTGCCTGGGTGATCTCGCCCCGGCGCACCATCTCGCCCACCCAGGAGTGATCGGAGGTCACTTGAGTCAGGTCGCCGTCACGCAGGACGTATGCCCGCGAGTCACCTACGTGGGCGACCAGTACGGCGTCGTCTTTGACTAGAGCAGCGGTAAGCGTCGTGCCCATGCCGAGGAGTTCGTTCTCAGTAGTGCTGCGCTGGATGATGGCCCTGTTGGCCCGGACGATGGCTTGGCGCAGGTCCTCCAGTCCCGAGGATTCCGGGTCGACGGCCAGCAGCCCCAGGCAGGCCATCTGCGAGGCGACCTCACCCGCGCGGGCCCCGCCCATACCGTCGCACACTGCGTACAGTCCCGGCCTGAGAAGAAACGAGTCCTCGTTGGCGGAGCGCACGTGACCGCAGTCACTGACCACCCCTGCTCTGAGCCTCATCAGCGCACCCTCACTTCGAAGAGGGTATCCCCTACCGAGACACGGTCCCCGACCTCTAGCAGAGTCGGTCCGTGGATGGACGCACCGTTGACCAGCGTGCCATTGGTGCTGCGCAGGTCTTCTACCGTGAGCCCTTCGTCTTTGGCCTCGAAGAGGGCGTGCTTGGCGGAGACAAAGGTGTCGTCCAGGAAGATGTCCATGTCCGAAGAACGGCCGGCAAGGGCCTGACTGTCCTCCGGCAACGCATAGGCCGCGCCGACCGGGAGGCATGAACTCTTGACCACAGACAAGGTCCATACGCCACCCATCGTGGCGGTGGCAGTTGCGGACCCCTCTTCTTCGCCTTCCGCGGGGACCGCACCCGGCATGCGCCAATGCTTGCCGGCAGCGACGGGGGCCGCCATGCGCAGATCGCGAGTGCTCGATCGGACTACGCTGAAGATGAACACATAGAGCAGCAGCAGAAACGCTATCTTGCCCACCAGCAGCAGGGTTTCAGCCATAAGGGCCTCTTACACTCCCCGCGCTCTACCTAGAGGCGACCGTGATGTGGGCGTTCCCGATACGGATTACATCAGAAGAGCGGACTACTGTGCTGTCGATCGGGTATCCGTTGACCATCGTCCCGTTGGTAGAGCCCAGGTCTTTGACCACGACGCTCCCCTCGGACCAGTAGATGACCGCGTGCCTGCGCGAGACATCGGCATTGTCTATCTGTATATCCACTTCTCGCGAACGCCCCACGACGACCTTACCCTGGGGGAAGACCCGCTCTTGACCGTTGACCTTGAGCACCAGCGGCTCGGCGACCGGACCGGCTGGGGCGACCTCAGCAGGCGCTGCTGCCCTGGGCGTGCCGACCATCGGAGGCACAGGGGGGGCCATGCGTTGCTGTGGCTGAGCCAAGGGCGGAGCCTGCATGGGCATGCGTGGGGGTTGCTGCACGCCGATGGGCGGAGGGCCGGACGTGGGCCCGCCGACCGGTGGGACCGGGAAAGAACGACCATATGAGGGGCCCAGAGCCGGCGGGACTCCAGGCAAGGGCGGCGCAGACAGCGAAGCGCCGGCGCCGGGGACACCCACGCCAGGGGTGCGCGGCAAGGAGGGAGCCGACGGAGAGGCTCCCCCGAAGGGAGCTGCCGCCGGGCCACGGCCATCGTAGGAGGGGACACCGCGCGGGCTGCCGCCGGCGTAGGCTTGGTAGTCGTCTTCGTAGCCGGCTTCCTCGGCCATATCCCAGGCACTGCGGCCGGAGGGAGCGGGAGCGCCGCCGCGCGGCTGCTCGCCGTCAAAATCGGCCCGCTCGGCCAGAACGCCGAAGTAACCGGGCTTGAGGTCGGGGTCCATTGTCAGCTCGATGGTGATGGCTCCCTCGGTGGCATAGCGCCTGTTCTGCACATGCTTCTCCAGATGGCTCTCGAGCTTGCGCACGAGCTCATCCAGATGGCTGCGGAAGCGTCCGAAGTCCTCGCGACATAGGAACACCGTGTACTGGTCTCGGACCCACGTCTGCCCACCTTGCGAGACCTTGGTACCCTCCAGCTCCTTGATGAGCTTGCGGGCCAATTCGGCCGGTTCCACATACAGCTTGGAAACCTTCTTGCCGGATGGATCACTTCTTCGCGGCGACACCATCAGCGCTGCCTCCTATAGGGACCCTCCACGAACAGATGGAGCCAGAAAACTCAACAAAAAAGTGATTATAGCGCACGGCGCATAGGTCACCAGAAGCGGCCCCATGTGCACAGGTGCCCCAAAGACCGCGATGGGACCGAGCACGAAGGCTAGAAGCACCAGGATGAGATACGCACTCATGCCCCACACCCGGCTGCTGGGCGAGCGCCCTATCCATGAGTAGATGGGCAGGGAGAACACGGTGAACAGAACGATCTGCAGGGCAAGCTCCGGCCGGATCTGGAAGAAACGACCAAGCTCCGCCAGCACTGTGCCTGGGGAATTCACGTGCTTCGCGGCCGACAAGGTGCTCCCCGGACTCGGGTTGAAGGCATATGGCAACCGTGACCACCCGGCCAGGTTGCCCGCTATCGCCAGCACCAGGCCGCTCAGGAACCCCGTCAACGCTCCCCAGCGCCGTAACAGAGCCCCAGCGAGCGGCATCAGAGCCAACCCCAAGTAGCCGGCCACGGCCAGGGGTATCGCGCCGGGCAACAGGGCGGCCCACTCTTTGTGTCTCCACCGCAGTAGGCCCATGGTCAGCGCCGCCAGCACCACGTAGACCACCCCCCAGCCCACTCCGTAGGCGAAGATGGGGGGCGCTATCAAGACCAGGGTGAGCACTCCGCCCCCGAACGGCCACAGCAGTGCGATGAAAGCCGGCACCGCGACGAGCGGGATGGTGGCTGCGCCGGGATAGAACGGCACGCGGGGCAGCACGTAAGTGAGCGTGCAGAGTGCCAGCACCGCCGCGACCAGATGTTGCCCCACGTAGGCCAAGCGGCTCCCTTCGGCCGGGCCTATGGCGCCGCGCGGCCAGACCTTGGTGGCGAAGCGCTCGTCGCGGCCCGCGCGCCGCGGCTCCTTGGGCTTGACTTGCGTACGCGCTCGTCCGCCCTCTGGGAGCAGCTTCGCTGCTTGAGACAGCATGCGTCCGAAGGTGGCCGCGTCGGGTCTCGCGTAACGGTCCCGGGCCATGGCTTTGCGCAGAGTGTCGCTCAGCTCCCGGGGCAGGTCCGGTCGGATGCTCGCAAGAGGCCCGATCGCAGGCCGCGACGCGTCCAGCAGCAGTGCACGAAGTTTCTTGGCTTGTGATGCGTCCCTCCTGACAAAGCCCTCATAGAGCGTCAGTGCGAGGGAGTAGACGTCGGTCCGCGAGTCGATGTTCCTACATTCGGCCTGCTCCGGAGACATGTAGGCGATGGTGCCCACCAGGTCGCCGGTCATGGTTATGGAGACCTTGTCCTCGAGTTGAGCGACGCCGAAGTCCATCAGCCTTACGTCGATGACGTCCTCATCGGCCAGCATGATGTTCTCGGGCTTGACATCGCGATGGACAACCCCGCGTTTGTGGGCATGCTCCAGGGCGCGGCACATCTGCATGCCTATCTCCAGGATGTCGGCATCGTTGAGCGTGCGCTCGCGATAGTGCTCGCGCAGGGTCTTGCCCTTGACGTACTCGCTGAACAGCAGAGTGCGGTCCGCTTCTCGCACCATCTCGTAGACGGTGACTATGTGTTGATGGTTGAGCTTGGCGGCCGCCTGGGCCTCGCGCAGGACGCGGTCCTCTACGTCGATGCTGTGCTGGACGATCTTGACGGCCACGGGCCGACCCATCTGCAGGTCGTCTGCCAGATAGACGGTGGCGAAGGCGCCCGTTCCCAGCTTGCGGACTATCCGGTACCGTTCGTTGAGGGGGGGTGTCTCAGGCATGGCCCCAGTATAGCTAGTGCCTCGCCTGCCACGCGCGCCAGTCTCCGCTAGAAGACACCACCTCGGCGCTTCTCCTCTTCCAGCGCATCAGCCGTGGCTTTGAGGTGTACTTCGCTCTCCGCCCGCAATTCCAGGAGAGTCTGCCCGATTCTTGAATCGACCGGAAAGTCGGGCAGAAGTAGATGCCGCTCGATGAGGGTGCTCTCGATATCCTTGGCGACCACCAGGGCCTGCAGGGCGGTGAGGCCGCCACTCTCGACCCTTGGCACCAAGGACAGCACGTACTCGATCGACGACCGCAGGGCCTGACACTTGGGCTGCATCCCGCCGGTCAAGTATCCGCTCTCCTCCAACTCGAGCCGCAATCGCTCCAGCTTGGCGCCGTGCCTGGCCTCTTCTCCCGCAAGCTTCTGCCACAGTGGACGATGGCCCGAGTATGCATCGGCAAACTTGAGATAGAGGCGTCTGACCGCCAACTCGTTATCTATCAACAATCGAAGGACTTCTTGCAGGTCCTCGGTCATTCTGTGCCCTCCCATCATTTCTCGAAGAGCCTAGATGCCGTCTTCCAGGATGGCGCTCAGCGCGGCTTCTGCTCTATATGAGACCCAGACCGATCACGCCGACGTTCCAGAGTGTGTGAGCGACCACCAGCCTGGGGATCTTGCCGTTGGCTTGATACGAGGCGCCCAGCACCAAGCCGAACACCAGGATAGTCAGAGTCCCCGCCACCGTGTAGCCATGTACGGCCGCAAACACGCCCGCTGCCAAAAACACCGGGAGCACTCTTGCGCTACGCAAGACCTGGGTCAACCTGGTCTGGGCGTAGACACGGAACATCAACTCCTCCTCCAGCCCGATCACCGGCGTGAACAACAAGAGAGCCGCGAGGGCCGACCGGTTGGGCGCCGGCTGCGCCAAGTCCTGAACCTCACCCACACCCAACGCGTTGGCGATCATGCCTATGACCGCGGCGCATCCCCAGATGGCGAGTATGAGGAGCAGACCCCACCCGAACTCCTTGCCCCATTCACGTCCGGAGCGCGGCAGCTTCCAGTCGAAGCTGTCCCTGCGGGTGAGCAGTAGGGGAACCAGCGCACACCAGCCCACTCGCATCAGCATATCGGGGACGAGCGAGACCACCGTCATATCGGCCTCGGACCCTCGCGTGCCACCGGTCAAGAAGTAGAAGATCGTGGGAGCGAGTAGCAGGCAGAAGACGGCCAGCAGTTCGAGAAGACGTCCACGATCACCGCTGGAGAAAGCGAGCTTGGTGTCTACATGCGACTCCTGGTCCATAAGCCCCCTGCCGGTGTCGAGTGACCGCGCCTAGTGCGCCATGATAGCGCAGCCGATGCTATACTCGACGACACTTCGGGCGAGTGGCGGAATTGGCAGACGCGCTAGGTTCAGGGTCTAGTGAGCTTACGCTCATGGGGGTTCAAGTCCCCCCTCGCCCACCAAAATACTCACACACCACTGATGCGTATGGCCTACGAGGACAGCTACGAGCGGCGCCCTCGGTCGGTCCCAAGAGGTCGGAACCGACGCAAGCAGGGCAAGCTACCAAAGCCGGTGGTCCGCATCGGTGGGTTTGTGCTCGTATTCGTCGCCCTGCTCCTTATAATCATCCTCTCGGCACGGGCCTGTGCCCGCAGCGGCGAGCAAGGCGCGTATCAGGAGTACGTAGCGGAGATCCAGGAGATCGTCTCCGCCTCCGATGATATCGGCAAGCAGTTGACGACCCTACTCACAAGCCCTGGCGACATAAGCAGGGCCGAGGTCCAGGCGAAGCTCGAAGAGTTTGCGACCGTGTGTAGTTCGCTTGAACGGCAGGCCACCGAACTCAGCGCTCCCAAGTCGGTGCTCTCGGGTATCGACCAACAGGTCTTTGTGCTTGTCATGCACTTCCGCGCCGTGGGAGTCACCGAGCTCAAGACCTATCTCATGAGCGCGCTTGAACTGGAGGACACTTCAGGGGCGGCAGTGTCAACAGCCACGATCAGCGCTACCACCACCACACTCCCAGCGGCAACAGTATCGGCCGCCGGATCGACCGAGCAGATCATCAACTCACTGCGCTTCTTGACCACGTCGGACTTCATGTACAGAGAGGTCTTCGAGGTCGAGTTGGCCAAGTTGCTCACCCAGAGAGCCATCGGCGGGGTCGTGGTGCCCGCCAGCCGTTTCATCGATGACCCTGAGATAGCCACCACAACGCGGGTCAACAAGATCGTGGCGGCGCTCAAGACCACCGGGAATCTGCAGGCGGTGCACGGCGTCTCTCTCAAGAACGTGATAGCCATGCCCGACAGCAAACAGATAATCCAAGGCGGCACCTACGACCTCACCCAGAGTCCAGGCCTGTCCTTTGTGGTGACCGTCGAGAACCAGGGCAACATGGACGAGATCGGGGTGCCGGTGACGGTCAAGCTTGTTTCCAAGAGCACCGCCCAGCCGCCCGTGTCTGCGAAGATCGCCACTCTCAAGGCAAAGGGTACCGGCGCCGTCACCATCGAGGGGCTCGTCGCGACCGCCTACGGCGAGCTGGCCACTCTCACCATCACGGTGGGTCCGGTGACCGGCGAGCGCTTCATCGACAACAACACCATCACGGCTACCGTAATCTTCAAACTGTGAAAGGCCGGGAGGAAACCTAGTGCAATCGAACGAGGTGTTCGCCGTTCTGGCCATCGGGCTCTCGCTGATATCCATCGCCGGGTTCGCGGTGGTCGGCGTTATGTTGCGAGGCTACCGCCGCAATCAACGGGTCATCATGGGCTCCCGCGGCACAGTGGACGTGGCCGAGCACATGGCCATCGTCGATGACAAGCTGACCAACCTGCGCTTGGCAGTCGAGGACCTCACGCTGACGGCCCGCGACCACGGAGTGCGCATAGACGGCACTCTCTCCCACGTGGGCATCGTGCGATTCGACGCCTATCGCGATCTGGGTGGGAGGCAGAGCACATCTGTGGCCTTCATGAGCTCACACAACGACGGCGTGGTCATCACCACCGTGGTCAGCCGGGAGTTCGCCCGCATGTACGTCAAGTTGGTCAGGGACGGCGTGGGCGATATACCGCTCGCTCCCGAGGAGAACGAGGCCGTGCAGCAGGCACGCCGCGCCACGCCTTTCGTCGTGAAGCCGCTGCTAGAGACGGGCGCGGTCGCGGCCCTGGGCGACAGCGACATAGGCATGCTGGCCGAAGGGGAGCCCATGGTAGTCAGTCTGCCGGGACCCTATGAGCGCGACGACGAAGCGGCGCGCGAAGCCGAACGCGAGAACCGCAGACGCAGGCGGGAGGGCATGGAGCTCATAGAGCACGCCGATCTGGCCCCTTCCACCCAGGGTTGGGCGGAGCCTGAGACGCCGGTCCCTGCGGGCGTGAGCATGGCCGAACAGTTCGTGCAGCAGCGCAAGCGGGGCAAGAAGTCCAAACAGCCCGTTGAGGACGCTACCAGCGAGACCTACCTCGAAGAGGACGAAGCAGAATGGACCGCTGCAACCGAAGTTCGCAGCGACGACCACTGGGCCGCTTCTCGGCGTGACGACGGTTGGGGCTTCGACGAACCCATCGACGATGACACCCGTGAGCACTGATTGCCAGTCGCCGGGCCCGGCCCGCTGGCCGGTGTCCGCTCTCACTGAGCCACTGCCGCTGGCGGCCGCGACCATAGGCTTTCTCGGACCGGCGGGAACCTTCACCGAGGAGGCGCTGCGCGCCAATATCGACGAGAAGACCCCCGATGGTCGGCAGCGACTGTTCGTTCCCTTTCTCTCCATGGGAGAGACCATCGAGGCCGTCTCCTCGGGAGAGGTCGATTGCGCCCTGGTGCCCATAGAGAACTCCATCGAGGGCTCCGTCTCGACCACCATCGACGTGCTCGCCCACGAGATCGACAACCTGCAGATAGTGCGAGAGATAACGCTACCCATCTCGCACTGCCTCATAACGCGCCCAGGGGTGTCTCTGGAGCAGGTGACCAAGGTCGTCTCACATCCGCAAGCCAGCGGTCAATGCCGCATCTGGCTGCGCAACCACCTGCCCGGGCGGCCGATCGAGTCCGCCAGCTCCACCGCCGCTTCGGCCGAACGCGTGTCGCTCAGCGAAGAGCCGTTGGCGGGCATAGGCAACCGGCTGGCCGCCGAGACCTACGGCTGCGTGATCCTGGAGGCCGGCATCGAGGACCATCCGGAGAACGAGACCCGGTTCGTGTTCCTTGCCAGGCAGCGAGAGCGTCAGGATCTGTTCGAGCCCTACAAGACCACGGTCGTCTGCGAGATCATCAAAGACCAGCCTGGTGCCCTGCTCCTTATCCTGCAGGAGTTCGCGTTCCGGCACATCAACCTGACCAAGATCGAGTCGCGGCCGTCGAAGCGGCGGCTGGGCGATTACGTCTTCATCGTAGACATGCAGGGCAAGGTGGACGACCCCACCATCGCCGACGCCCTGCGGTGCCTGTGCTGCAAACTGCCCCGTCTGACCGTTCTGGGCAGCTATCCTGTGGGCAAGCCGCTCGCCCGCACTGCCGGCGCCTAGAGCCACCGAGTCCGAGGAGAGTCGAATGCTCGATATCAAGCTCATCCGCAGCGATCCCGACCTGGTCCGAGCTGCCCTCAGCCGCAGAGGACCGAAGGCAGGAGAGGCTCTCGAAGAGCTGCTGGAGCTCGACCGCTCGCGGCGAGAAGTCCTGGTGCGGCTGGAGGAACGGCGAGGCCTGCGCAACACCGTCAGCGAAGAGATAGCCAAGCTGAAGCGTGACAAAGCGGACGCCGACGCGCAGGTTGCGCACATGCGCGAAGTGGGCGAGGAGATCAAGGCCTTCGAGGCGCAACTCAAAGAGATCGAGACCTCTCTGGAGGACATGCTGCTGCAGGTCCCCAACCTGGCCGACCCCACGGCTCCCGAGGGGGGCGAAGAAGACTCGGCGGTGCTGCACCACTGGGGCGAGCCCCGCAAATTCAGCTTCACGCCGCTCGACCACCTCGACCTGGCCACTCCGCGCGACCTCATAGACATGGAGCGCGGCGCCCGTACCTCGGGCAGCCGCTTCGCCTACCTCAAGGGCGACCTGGTGCTTCTGCAGTTCGCGCTGGTTCAGTTCGCTCTGCAGAAGCTGTCCTCCAAAGGCTTCAGGCCCGTGATCGTGCCGGTGTTGGTGCGCGATGAAGCCATGTACGGCACCGGCTTCTTCCCCACCGACATGCAGCAGGTCTACCGGCTCGAGAACGACGGACTGAACCTGGTGGGCACCTCCGAGGTGCCGCTGGCCGCTCTGCACATGGACGAGATCATCGACGAAGCCGACCTGCCGCTGCGCTACGTGGGCTACTCGAGTTGCTTCCGCCGCGAGGCGGGCGCGGCGGGCAAAGACACCCGCGGCATCTTCAGGGTGCACCAGTTCGACAAGGTGGAGATGTTCAGCTTCTGTGCCCCCGAGAAGTCGGCCGAGGAGCACGACTTCATGCGCTCCATCGAAGAAGAGGTGCTTCAGGACCTGGGTCTGCCCTACCGCGCCGTCAACATAGCCGCCGGCGACCTGGGCGCCCCGGCCGCCAAGAAGTACGACCTGGAGGCCTGGCTGCCCACACAAGAGCGGTACCGCGAGGTGACCTCCTGCTCCAACTGCACCGACTACCAGGCCCGCCGCCTCAAGGTCCGCGCCAAGGGTGACAAGGGCTCGCCCTATCTGCTGCACACGCTCAACGGTACCGTGGTAGCGCTGGGCCGCACCATGATCGCCATAATGGAGAACTACCAGACCGAGGACGGCCTGATCGACGTACCGGCGGTGCTGAAGCCCTTCATGCCGGCCGGTCTGGAGCAGCTGGGACGATGATCCCCGCCGCCGGAGCCGGCCCTCGCCGCGCTGTGCACGAAGGCTCCGACGTCTCCCAGCGCTGGGGTGAGCGGGAGAGCCTTGCCCTGCTGACCGACTACTACCAGTTGACCATGATGGCCGGCTACTGGAAGACCGGGCGCGAAGACCTGAACGCCTGCTTCGACTACACCTTCCGCGAGCTGCCTCCGCACAACGGCTTCGCCGTCTTCGCAGGTCTGGAGCAGCTGCTCGACCTCATAGACGGATTGCGCTTTGACGACCAAGACCTAGCGTATCTGGCCGGACTGGGCACCTTCGAGCCAGCCTTCCTCGACTACCTCAAGGGCTTCCGGCTCACCTGCTCCATCAACGCCATCCCCGAGGGCACTGTGGTCTTTCCCCATGAGCCCATTCTGCAGGTGGAGGGGCCGCTCATCGAGACCCAGCTCCTCGAGACCGCGGTCCTGAACACGCTCAACTACCAGACCCTTATCGCCACGAAGGCCGCGCGTCTGCGCCTGGCCTGCGGCGACGACAACCTGGCCGAGTTCGGTCTGCGCCGGGCCCACGGGCCGGACGGCGGGCTGAGCGGCTCCCGCGCCGCCTTCATAGGCGGCGCCAACAGCACGTCCAACGTCCTAGCCGGCAAGGTGTTCGGCATCCCGGTGCAGGGCACCCACGCCCACTCCTGGGTGATGAGCTTCGACACCGAGCTCGAAGCCTTCAGAACCCTCGCAGCCAACAGCGATAAGCCCGTCCTCCTGGTGGACACCTACGACACGCTGACTTCGGGCCTCCCCAACGCGGTGACCGTGTTCACAGAGCTGCGCGCTGCGGGCCGGGACGTACGTCCGGCGGTCCGGCTGGACTCCGGCGATCTGGCCCGCCTCAGTAAGGCGGCCCACAAGATGTTCGCTGAGGCCGGCTTCACCGACCCGCTCATAGTCGCCTCCAACGAGCTGGACGAGGACCTTATCGCCGACCTCAAACGCCAGGGCGCGCCCATCAACGCCTGGGGAGTGGGGACGCACCTCATCACCTCGTCCGACTACCCGGCGCTGGGCGGCGTGTACAAGCTGGCCGCCGTCCGCGGCAGCGACGGCGTGTGGGTGCCGCGCATCAAGTTGTCCTCCAACCCGGCCAAGATGACCGACCCGGGCTGCAAGACGAGTAGTGCGCTACTACGACGGCGCCGGCCGGCCGCTGGCCGACATCATCCGCCTGGCGGACGAGGCTCCCGACGTCATCGACCCCGGGCAGCCGGCCAAGCCGGTGCCGTTCGCCGAGCGGCACGACCTGACCTTCCTTCGGGCCGTCTGGGACGCCACCCGCTGCGAGCCACTGCTTGCAGCCGGTGGTTCGTGACGGCAAGCGCATAGCGGAGGGGCCGAGTCTCGAGAGCATCCGGTCGCGGGCCCAAGCCCAGGTGGCGGCACTGCCCGAGGAGCTGCGGCGTCTACGTAACCCGGAGATCTACGCGGTGGGTCTCTCGCCCGAGCTGGCGGCGGAGAAAGTACGGCTGGTCAGGCAGGCGCCCGGCGTGTTGGCAACCGGGCCGAGTTCGACCTAACGGGCGCAGGGGGAGGCTCAGGCCTCCAGCGGCAGCGCCGTGGCCTGGCCCTTGGCCAGCACCTTGCCTCCGGCGTCCGAGGCAAGAAGCTCCACCACTATGAGCCTCCGCCCCCCATGCAGCAGGCAACATTCAGCCGTCACCTTGTCGCCCAACTTGGCGGAGCGGAACTGACTTATGCTCCACTGCACCGCCACCGCGTCGCGGTCGGCATTCACGGTAAGCGCAAAGGCCACGTCCAGCAGGGCGAAGATGAATGCCCCGTGGGCAAGGTCGTGCAGTTGCAGACAGTCCTCTGTGACGGTGGCCGAGACGCGCGTCATGAGCTCCGAGGTCTCGTCCACCTGGATGCCGAAGTGGCGGATCATGCTGTCCGAAGAGATAGCGTAGGCAGTTCGTTCGTTCGCGGTCATGTCAGCTTGAGTTCGGCGAGAGGTCTCGCACTCCTGCGATGCGCGATACGGTATGCTGTCGGAGTCGATCGTAAGAGCGACCCCGGAGCAAGCATGCGTTGTCCTTATTGCAGCAAAGAGAACGACGAGGCTGCTGAGTACTGCCTCTCCTGCGGTAAGGAGTTGCCGCAGGACCGGAAGCAGTGGCGCGGCCCCGAGGTTGGTTCGGCCCCTACGAAACCCTCCGACGTGGCCGCGGCCTCAGCGCAGTGGGACCCAGCACGCCGCTCCGACAAGCCACGCGCTATGTCTGCGTTCGTACCGCCTGCGAACTACACCCCGCACCTAAGTTGGATACTCACCGTTCTCATTGTGGGCACTCCGGCGACGATCATCCACGCCATACTCTTCTACCGGGGAGTGCTCTACACCGAGAGCCTGGGGCTCATCGTAGCCATCCTCACCATCTGCTGCCTGCCCATCGGCATCCTTGCGCTGCTCTTCACCTCGCGAGTGCGCGCGCAGCACACCCTGGGCAATGACGCCCGGGCCTACCGCTACTCGCGCTTCGCAGGGCTGTGTGCTTGGATCTGCATGATCACGGGGTTGGCCCTCTACGTGGTGCTCTTCCTGCGGCTCATGTATGGGGTCGGACAGTTCTGGGGTTACTAGAGATGTACTGCCCGCGTTGCGGGGAGACCAACCCCGACTCCGACAGGTTCTGCAGCTTCTGCGGCCAGGACTTGTTCTCCTACCGCCGCCTCTGGAATGACGGCGCCGCGCCCCTGGCCGCGGTCACCGCGCCCCCAGCCACCGGTCTCGCGACACCCGTCCTGGCGACCGCCCCCGCATACACGGCCGCGGCGACGGAGGTGCCGGAGATGCCCACCTATCTGGGCTGGGCTTCGGCGCTGCTGGCGCTCTGCTGGCCCGCCTTCTGGGCGGCCGTGCCGGCGTTGGCATACGCGGCCCGCGCCGAGTCGCTGCTCGCCGCGGGCGACATCCGCAGCGCCCAGAGGGCCGCTGGACGGGCCAAGATGTGGTGCTGGGTGGCCTTTTGTGCAGGCCTAGTACTCTGGGTGGTAGTGCTCGCGGTGATCGGTACGGTCTAGGCCCGAAGGACGTGGGCAGCACGCACGGCTGAGGCTATACTGGGCGCCGTTCCCGTCCGCGCGGAGGGGTGGCGGAGTCTGGTCGATCGCACCGGTCTTGAAAACCGGCAGGCCGCAAGGCCTCAAGGGTTCGAATCCCTTCCCCTCCGCCTAGACCCGCGGCGAATCCCCTCCGCTCCGCCTCTGTGGGATACACTTCAAGGCTATGAGCGACAACCGCAAGCGCGTCTACCGTACGAGAGGTCGCAGGCGACTGATCTTACTGCGCCGCGCGCTGGTGGTCGTGATTCTGCTGATGATCGTCGGCGCGGCGACCGTGGCCGGCATCACCCTGTCGCGCGGGGGCCCCTCGTCCACCGGTAGTACCCAGGCCAACGGCTCCGCGACCTCTCTCACCAATGACACTTCTGGGGCCACCGACCCCAGCGACTCCTCGTCTACAAGCACCACCGACGGCGCCGACGCGCCGCTGGCGATGACCGTGGCCGCGGCCGCGAGCACCACTCCCGCCAAGTTCGAGCTGGCCACGGGCACCTACGTCGATGGCAAGAAGGTGTCTTCGTACAACCGCGCCGACCCCATCGACTTCGTGCGCGGCAGCGCCTACACCAACCTCGAGGGCGTCATCACCTTTCGCGGCAACAACTACCGCGACTCGCCCAGCTACGGCACCGCGGACGTGCAGCAGAAGACCCTGACTCTGGTGTGGAGTGTGACTTCCGGCAGCCTACCCAAGAGCAGCGGCACCGGCTCCTGGACCGGGAGCGGCTGGACCGGTCAGCCACTCTTGGTCAAGTGGCCCGAAGACCTCAAGCAGATCATGAACCTCAAGGACGCGAAGAAGTCCGACCCTGACTTGGTGGAGGTCATCTACCCCTGTCTGGACGGGAAGATCCACTTTCTCGACCTCAAGGACGGCAGTGCCACTCGCTCTGCTATCACCAGCGGAGGTGGGCCCTTCAAGGGGACGGGCAGCATCTATCCCGACGGCACCCCCATACTCACTGTGGGTCACGGGGAGAGCGCTCCCGGCAAGGAAGCGGTCCGCACCCGGCTATACAGCCTCATCGACCAGTCGCTGCTCTATACCTTCGGCAAGAAGCCGGATCCGCTGTCGTTCCGCAAGTTTCACGCCTACGACTCCAGCGCCCTCTACGACGTGGGCTCCGACACTCTCATCCAACCGGGCGAGAACGGGATCCTCTACACGGTCAAGCTGAACACGGCCTTCGACAAGTCAGCCGGCACGCTCTCGGTCGAACCTGACCCACTGGTCAAGCTGCGTTACACGGCGCCCAACTACAGCGAGTCAGGTGACAACTCGCCCAACCATCGTTGGTGGGGCATGGAAGACTCCGCCGCCACCTGGCGCAACTACCTGTACGTCACGGACAACGGCGGCAAGTTGATGTGCTTCGATCTGAACACCATGAAGCTGGTCTGGGTGCAGAACGTGCTGGACGACACCAACAGCTCCCCCGTCTTCGAAGAGTCGCCGGAGGATGGCACCGCGTACATCTACATCTCCACGTCTCTTCACATCACCGCCACCAGCAACGGGGTGAACCGCAAGGGAGACATCCCCATCTGGAAGATCGACGCAGCTACCGGCGAGATAGTCTGGCAGACCGAACCCTACAAGTGCTATACGGTAAGCGGCGTATCCGGCGGCGTGCAGGCCACGCCGGTGTTGGGCAAGAACGACATCGCCGACCTGGTCATCTACCCCATCGCCCGCACGCCCAACCTCAACTCCGGCCTCTTGGCAGCCCTCAACAAGAAGACGGGTAAAGAGGTCTGGCGCACACCCATGACGCACTACGCCTGGAGTTCCCCCGTGGCGGTCTACACCCCTCAGGGCAAGTCGTACATCGTGCAGTGCGACTCTATCGGCAACATGTTCCTGATCGAAGGAACCACCGGCGCGGTCCTTCATACGCTCACACTGGGCACCAACATCGAGGCCTCGCCGGCGGCCTTCGGCAACATGATCGTGGTCGGCACCCGCGGCCAGAAGATCTGCGGCGTGAAAGTCCAGTGAACCCACCCTGCAATGGGAGCTCGTCTCCGACTTCGCTTCTGTAAGAGTGGAAGGCGCTTCTCGGAGATCCATGCTCTTCGACCTGGCGCGCTGCGTCGCCATCGTCCTTGTCGTCGCCTCACATGTCGCGCAGGTGCTGGGCGCGCGGATGGGAGATAGGTTCGGGCTTCCGGGCTTCTACTACGTGTCCATAGGCGGAGTGGGGGTCACTCTCTTTCTCATCGTGTCAGGCGCGGTACTCGAGCTCCAACACGGTTCCACCCCGCCCTCCTATCGCTCTTTCGTCTTCAGGCGACTGCTTCGCATCTATCCCATCTACGAGTTGAGCCTAGTGATGGCTGTCGCCATCTATGCCATCCGCGAGGATTTCTCGGTACTGAACTGGTCTGACATCCCGCTGAGCCTAACCGGCTTCTACGCGTTTGCCGGAAGATGGGGTGGTCCTTTCGTGGCAACCAGTTGGTTCATCGGGCTCATAGTGACTCTGTACCTTCTCTTCCCTGCCCTGTCGCTCTGGGTCAAGAAGCGGCCGCTCGTATGGCTGTCCGTCACTCTTCTGGTCAGCGTGGTGTGCCGGCTCGTGTTGGGCAGGTACGAAGACCCGGGGAGCCCGATTACGGGCTGGTTCCCCTTGTGCAGAATCTTCGAGTTCTCTCTCGGCATATGGCTGGGCTCAGTGCTAGCCGGTCGGACGGCCCCGTCCGACCGCGACTGGGGAGTAGCGGGCGCTGTGATCAAAGGACTGAGCGCCCTCTCGTTCCCACTCTTCTTGATCCACTTCCCGCTGCTGTACCTGATAGGCGACTTCCGCCGGTACGGAGTCCCCCTGCCGGCGGCGATCGTCTGCTATCTGATCGTTGCAGTGCTTGCCAGTTGGGCAGCGCTCGCTATTGACGGGCTGATACCCAAAGCCCGCCTACGCAGGCTACTGGCGCGGGAGCCGCGGGAGACGTAGCCGTCTCTAGATGAACAGGTTGACGTTCGACTTGTCGGCTTCCGCCAGGTAGGCGGCCACGCCCATGTAGTCTATTCCGTCCAGCAGTTCCTCTTTCTTGAAGCCCAGGATGTCCATGGACAGAGTGCAGGCGACGAGCTTGACGCCTTGCTCTCTGGCGCTCTCGATAAGAGCCTCGAGCGACATGGCGTTGGCCTTCTTCATGACCACCTTCATCAGGGGAGCGCCGGCGCCGAGGAAGTTCATCTTCGAGAGACCCAGCTTTCCTGGGCCCTTGGGCATCATCATGCCGAACATGGTCTGCAAGAAGGTCTTCTTACCGGGGGCCTTGACCTTCTTGGGCTTGCGCAGCAGGTTCAGGCCCCAGAAGGTGAAGAAGACGGTCACGTTGTCGCCCATCGCCGCGGCTCCGTTGGCGATGATGAAAGCGGCCATGGCTTTGTCAAAGTCACCACTGAACAGGATGATCGTCTTGCTGTCGGTGCTCATTCCTCAGTTCCTTTCACTAGGCACGATCTTTTCGCGAAGCACAGAGAAATACATGGCCAGCGGTCGATAGGCCATGTGCGACCACTTGCTGAACGGCACCTCGAGCCCCAGCATGGGGACCACCGCCATCAAGTGGACGACGTAGGACACGTTGGCGGCGACGTCGGCCCCGGCGCGGTGCAGAACGTGCTGAAGCACGCCGGTCGCAGCCACCACTATGAGCAGTATCAGGAACATCCAGTCGCTCTCGTGCGAATGCTTGTAGTGCTCTTCTACCTTCTTGAGGCGCCCGCGCAGGGCCCAGATGGTCGCGCCCAAGAGGCCGGCGCTGGCCGCGTAGCCGAACGCATGAACCCACCAGTCGATGCGCGGTCCGGCCCACATGCGCTTCAGGAAGAACATGATCAGCACGAGCATGGTTACGTAGCTCAGCATGAGTATCAGGTGGATCACCCAGGGACGTTTACGGTCGCACTGCGCGTAGCGCTTCTGGGTGAGGAAATGTAGCGGGAACAGGTAGACGGCCTTGACGTAGGCCAGCAGCGGCAGCCGTCCGATGCGGTTCTTGCCCAAGGTGTCGCGTCCCACACTGAACCACCACATGCGCCCGCAGTTGGGTAGCAAGAAGACCAGCAGCACGGCCGCCAGTATCCAGTCGAAGATGTGTATCACCTCGGCGGGCAGGAAGGCGTTCTCGCCCGTGTACTGATGGATATCCCCGCCGTACACCCCAAAGAGAGTGAAGCCGAGGCCGGTCAGCAGCGCCACCACGAACACCAGGACGATCTCGGTCCAGGGGCGCCGGTAGAACATGCGCCCGATGCCGGTGAAGTCATAGCGCGAGGTCAGCCAGCGGCGCAGACTCATCATGGTCTCGCCGGGTTGAGCCTCCTGCGGGCACTCACTGGAGCACTCCCCGCAGTAGTAACAGAGCCAGGGCTCCAGACTCCCCTCCAGCTTCTCCTCCATGCCCATCTGCAGGGCATGCATGCACTTGCGTGGAAAGTTGTACGACTCATCCACCAAGGAGCAGGTGGCGGTGCAGTTGCCGCAGTTGTAGCACTTCTGCACATCCTCGGCTCCGTACAGGGCCAGGTCGTCTATGAAGGCCGGGTTGAGTCTGGTGGTCATGGCTCGTCTCTCTCTACTGCCGCGTAGCGGAAGTAACCCTCGTCGGTGACTTCTTTCTCCTCAAGCACGTAGCCGTACTTGCGCATACCCATGACCCAGTAGGTCACCTCGTGCGAGGGACGGCCCAGACCCGCCGCTATCTCGGGTATGGTCAGCGGGCCTGCCGCCAGCAGACCCAGGATGCGGCTCCTCATCAGGTGCTCGTCGCGCACGATCTCGCGTATCTCCCGGCCGGCGTTCAACATCCCACCGGCTCCTCTGCCATGCCGTCGATCATGGCTCTCATCTGGGCATCGGTGTAACCCTCCAGGTCGATAGCATCCTTGGGGCAGACCGGCACGCAGCCGCCGCAGCCCTTGCACGCCGCTTTGTCTATGAAGGCCACGGCCCTGCCGTCCACCTGCACCTCGCGGGGCGCCTCATAGGGACAGGCTGCCAGACACAGCCCGCACCAAGTACAGGCGTCCTGATCCACCACACCCACCAGCGGGTCCAACTCCGCGAAACCGCGCTTGAGTATGGAGGCACTCTGCGTGGCCGCCGCCAGCCCTGACGCCACGGCCTCCGCCGAGTTCTTGGGACCCTGGCAGGCGCCGCATATATACACGCCGTCTACCACGGTCTCCACAGGGCGCAGCTTCGGATGGATCTCGTTGTAAAAGCCGGCTTTGGTGACGGGCAGCTTGAGGGTCTTGGTGAGCGTCTCGTTGGCGCGCGGCGCCATGCCGGTGACCAACACCACCAGGTCGGCGGGTATCTCCACCTCTTCGCCCCCGCTCAAGAAGTCGCGGGCCGTGACCAGCAGCTTGCCGCTCTTCTCGTCGCGCCGCACCGTGGGCGGCTCGTCGTCCGGGATCTTGAAGAAGACCGAGCCCTTGCTCAGAGCCTCGTCATAAAGCAACTCGTACTTGCCGTACGTGCGGATGTCGCGGTGCAGATGGTACTGATGCACCTTGCCCGGCTTGGCCGAAGCCTGCAGCGAGGCGTGCACGGCGGCGGCGCAGCAGTAGCGCGAGCAGTACTCGTTGGGATTCTCGACATCGCCGCGTTGCCGGCTGCCCACGCAGTAGATGTAGGCCACCGTCTGCACGGGCCGCCCGGCATAGACGAGCGGGCCGTCACCCTCATCGAGCAGCTTCTTGAAGTCCGCCAGGGTGAGCACTCCGTCCAGCCCGTAGCCGAACTCGCCCTCCGCCAGCTCATAGGCCTTGAAGCCGGTGGCAATTAGCAGCGAGCCGGCCTGCACCTTAATGATCTCAGGAGCCTTGTCGCTCGGCTGCCCGGCCGTCCGCCCGGGGCGCGCGCCGCCGACCTTGATGGACACCTCGTAGTTGCCGAAGCTGCCCGCTTTCTCGACCACCTCAGCGTTGGTGAACACCGTGATGCCTTGATGCGCCCGCACCTTCTTCTCGAGCCTGGAGATCAGCTCGCGCCCGTTCTTACCATTGGGATACATGTCGCCAAAGCCGGCTACCCAGCCGCCGAGCTTGGCCTCCTTCTCCACCAAGAACACCGCCAGCCCTATCTCGGCCAACCCGAGTGCCGCCCTCAGACCGGTGATGCCGCCGCCGACCACTACCGCCTTGGGGATGGTCTCGACGACTATCGGCTCCAGCGGAACGGTCAATCGCGTGCGTCCCACCCCGGCCTTGACCAGTTGCGCCGCCTTCTTGGTGGCGCCCTCGTGGTCGTCGGTGTGGGTCCAAGAGCACTGCTCGCGGATGTTCACCTGCGTGTACTGGAAGGGCGATAGCCCGGCCCGCCTGGCCACGTCGCGGAAGGTGAACGTGTGCAGTTTCGGCGAGCACGAGGCCACCACGATGCCGTCCAGCTTCTGCTCCTCGATGTCCTTGATGATCTCCTGCTGGCTGGCGTCGGAGCAGGTGAACATGGCCGTCTTGGCCACCACCACTTCCGGGTCGCCGCCCAGCGAGGCCACTACCTTGTCCACGTCCACGTAGTCGGAGATGTTGCCTCCGCAGTGGCAGACGTACACACCGATGCGCCGCTTGGCGTCGGGCGCCCCGCCGGTCTTCGAGGTGCCTTTGGCGCCGGCCACCGCCACTCCGCCCGTGGTCGCCGCACTCATGCCTTCACCTTGGCCTTCGCGTCGGACTTAGCTCTTGCGTCGGACTTGGCTTTGGCCCGCTCGAGATGGGCCGCCGCCTGCGCCACAGCGGCGCCTGCGTGAAGTATCGAGTCGGGGATGTCTTTGACCCCCGAGGCCGAGCCGGCCACGTACACCCCGGGTATGCTCGTGGCCCCCGGATCGAGGTCCTCCTCCGGTTCGCCCACGTACGAGTAGTCGTCAAGTGCCAGTCCGCCCTCGGGGAACAACGCCTGCGCCGTGTTGTTGGGCCGTACGCCCACCGCCAGCACCACCAGGTCGTGCTCGGCCTCCGCAATGCGTCCGTTCTCTATGTCCTCGTAGCGCAGCACCAGGTTGCCGTTCTCCTTCTCGGTCACCTCGGCCACGCGACCCTTCACGAAGTTGGCCCCCATCGCTTTGGCCTGCTCGTAGAACTCGTCGTAGCCCTTGCCGACCGCGCGCACATCCATGTAGTAGACAGTCACGTCCGCAAGCGGGAGGGCGCCCATGATGAGTTGGTTCTGCTTTATGGAGTACATGCAGCAGATGCGGGAACAGAGAGGATTGTCGACAGTCTGGTCGCGCGAGCCGGTGCAGAGTATGTAGGCGATGCTGTCGGGCACCTTGCCGTCGCCGGGACGGACCACGGCGTTGAAGGGCCGAGTGGGCGCCAACAGGCGGTCCATCTGCATGCCGGTGATGACGTTCTTGTATCTGCCATAGCCATATTGCGGCTTCAGGTCGGCGGGGAAGAGCGTGTAACCCGTGGCCACGATGACCGCGCCCACTTCCACTTCTGACTCCTCACCCTTGGCATCCATGTGGATGCAGGACGGCGGACAGACCTTGACGCACTCCTGGCACTCCGAGCACACTCCACAGTCCAGACAGCGGGCGGCACTGTCCAGCGCCTCTTCTTCGGTCATGGTCTGCTCGTCTGGGTAGAACTCACCTGGTACCAACTTGGCCGCCTCACGCGCGGCGGCCGGCGCTAGCGCGCTGTATTCGTTCTGCCGGGCGAGCACGGCGGTCTTGTCCACGGTCTCCGGACCCCCGTCGAACTCGGCCGGGTCCAGCGGCAGGCCCTGCAGCCAGCGGTCCATCATGAACGCGGCCCTGCGGCCCTGCCCGGCGGCCGAAGTGATCATCGAGGGACCCAGCACCACGTCGCCGGCGGCGAAGACATGGGGCACGCCGGTCTGCAGCGTATCGGCGTCCACCTGGATGGTGCCGTTGGGGTTGATGGGCAACTCGAACTCTCCCGAATCCGGCCTCATGCCCGCGGCCACCACCACCACGTCGCAGTCGATGCGCCCAGCGGTGCCGTCGGAGTACTTGGGGCTGAAGCGGCCTTTGTCGTCGAACACGGCCACGCAGCGCATGAGCTCGATTCCTGTGACCACACCCTCGCCCAAGAAGCGGGCCACGCCACACGAGTTGCGGAAGCTCACGCCCTCCGCCGTCGCGTCCGCGACCTCCTGCGGATGGGCAGGCATCTCGTCCTGCGACTCCAAAGTCATGAGCTCGACCGACTTGGCGCCGTGCCTGAGGGCGGTGCGGCCCACGTCTATGGCCACGTTGCCGCCCCCGACTACCACCACCTTCTTGCCCTCCACCTCCAAGGGGTCGCCCAGCTTGGCCGCCTTCAAGAAGTCGGCGGCGCGCATCACGCCGCGCAGACCCTCCCCAGGGACCTTCAGCTTGGTGGCCTGGTGCGTGCCGATGGCCAGCAGGATGGCGTCGTAGCCCTGCGCCTTGAGGGCTTCGAGGCTCTCGACCTTGGTGTCGGTGAGTATCTTGACGCCGGCGTCGGTGACGTTGGCCACGTCGTCGTCCACCACCTCGTTGGGTAGGCGGAAGGGCGGCAGAGCCAGGCGCAGCATGCCGCCCGCCTGCGAGGCCGCCTCGAGGATGGTCACGGAGTAGCCCTTGCGCGCCAGATGCCAGGCGGCCGTCAGGCCGGCCGGCCCCGAGCCCACCACGGCGACCTTCTTGCCGTTCGGCGCCGCCACCTCTATGGGGGTGTGGCCTTTGGCGTAGTGAGTGTCGGCGATGAAGCGCTTGAGGCGCCGGATGGAGAGCGACCCCTCCAACTCGCCTCTGGTGCACTCCTCTTCGCAGGGCGCGTAGCAGGCCCGGCCGAGGCTTCCCACCAGCGGAGTGGCCTCGCAGACCAGTTGGAAGGCCTTCTCGTACTCACCCCTGCGGATGAGGGCCACGTAGCCGTGAGGCTTGATGCCCGCCGGGCACGCCGCCACGCAGGGCGAGGTACCGGCCCGCTCGATGACCGCCTTCTTGGGCACCGCCTGCGGAAAGGCGATGTAGGCCGCCCGCCGCGACACCATGTCCGCGTTGAACTCATCGGGCACGGCCACGCTGCAGGCCATCTCGCACTGACGGCAACCGGTGCAGGCAGCCATGTCCACATAGCGCGGCTTCTGGCGGATCTTGGCCACGAAGCCTCCGCCCCGGCCCTCTCTGATGCCGTCCACCTCGCTGTAGGTGAGCACGGTCAGATTGGGGTGGTGGATGGTGGCTCCCATCTTGGGAGTGGAGATGCAGCTGGCGCAGTCCAGGGTGGGGAAGACCTTGGAGAGCAAGATCATCCTGCCGCCGACGCTGCCCTCTTTCTCCACCAAGAGGACCTTGTAGCCCATATCCCCGAGCTTGAGGGCCGACTCCATGCCCCCGATGCCGCTGCCGACCACCAGGACGTCGTAGTTCATGCCGCCTCGACCTCCGAGGGCCGGGAGGGGCCCAGCCCCGCGAGCAAGGCCGAGAACTCGCGCATGTAGTTGACGAACGGGTCGGCGCAGACCGAGCAGATGGCGGCCATCTTGACCCGCTTGGGGTCGTATCCCTTGCCGCGCAGCAGATCCTGGGCATCCGCCATGATCTTGGAGGAGCGCTCGCTGCAGTCGGGCAGGTAGGCGCACTCTTCACCGTCCGAAGCGACGAACACCCCATCGAAACCACGCTCGATGGCATAGGCTATCCAACTGGGCTTGATGCCGCTGGTGCAGGGCACGCTGATGACCATCACCGTAGGCGAGTAGTGCAGATGCGAGCTACCCGCCAGATCGATGCCGGGGTCGGAGATGTTGTTGGTCGAAAAGACCAGTATCTTGGGCGCAAAGCCCTCGCTCGTGGACACGTGGGTCTCCGGCCCTTACTTGACTCGCTTGACGAAGAGCTTCAGGTAGCCGGCCTCTTCGACCACGCCCAGATACTCATGGCCCATCTTGTTGGCCCACGCGGGTAGGTCCTTCTGCGTGCCGGAGTCGGTGGCGAGCACTTCCATTATTTCGCCCACCTTGACTTCGGCCATGCCCTTCTTGGCCGCCAGGATGGGACCCGGGCACGAAGTGCCCCTTGCATCTACGACCTTCTGCCCCTGCAGTCCACTGAGATCCACGTGATCGCCTCCTTGATGCGTACTTATGTCTCGTGCCATGTATTGGGTTGATGTGAAGAATCCAAACCTGCAGCCGCCCGCAGACTTTGCCCCGCAGCCGAATGCTCCTCCAGAAGAGCCTCCCGGATGAGCGCGCACGCCTGGACGAACTTGACATTGGTGACCGCGTAGTACACGGTCTGGCCCTCTTTGCGCGAACGAACCAGCAGGCGCTCCCTGAGGATGCGCAGATGCTGAGACACGTTGTGCACCGAGATGCCGAGTTCGGCCGCCAGGTCGCTGACGCACTTCTCGCCGTCTTTGAGTATGTGCATTATGGCGAGCCGGTACTGGTTGGCCAGAGCCTGGCACATGTCGGCGTGCATCTCGTAGAGAGGGCGCATGTCCGAAGACGGGACGTCGGCCTCATTACCTCTGTTATCCTGTATTTGCATAATTGCTTATATACTCCACCACGCATAGGCTGTCAAGCCGGGTGCGGGGAGTCGAAGCAGGGGCTAGCGAGAAGAACGCGCGGCGGCGGCCCTGAGGGCGCGAAGATTGCGACCCAACACCCGCGAGTACCCTTCCAGGTCAAGGGCGGCCAGTCTGGCCCTCAGACCTGCCGGAAGGTCGTCGAGCGCCAGGTCTTGGAGGATGAGCTCGGTCTCGCCGCGATCGAACTCGGCCACCAGCTCCGCCTCCTTGCCTAAGTACATCCGGTCGACCGGGCAGGCTTCCTGACAGCGCATACAGCCCACCAAGCTGTTGTGACTCTGCGGGGGGACCCACGCCGGCCATTCACCCTCGTTCTCGTTGACCTCGGTGAGACAGTGCGCTGCGTCTATGACAGTGCCGTCCTCGGGGATACATCCCGTGGGACAGGCCCGCTGACAGGCATGGCAATGCTCGCACTGGTCCAAGAACTTCAGACCGGCGTCGCCCGCGCCTGGTCCCTCCCAGTCGGTTGCGCCCAGGTCCGCGTCGGTGCACAGGGCGCCCAGCCGCACGTAGCTGCCCAGGGTGGGCACGTAGGCCAGGTTGTTGCGCCCGTAGCGGGTCAGACCGGTGCACGCCGCCAACAACTTCACCGGCAGGCGTGCCCAGCCAACTCCGTGCCTGGCAGGGCCCAACACCGAACTCACTATCTCCAGGCACCGCGAGCGTCCGTCGGCGGATATGTAGGTGGGAGGGACGATCGCGTCCAGCGGACCCGCTTCAGTGTGGAATCGTATCTTGAGCGGCAGCGACTGCCAGGCCACCACGATCAGGGTCCGGGGTTCGGCAACACCGTCGGGGGCCACGAAGCGCCAGTATTCCTGGTAGGAGTCGAACAGCCGGTCCGCCAGTAGGCCCCGCTGGCGAATGTCCAGGATCTCTTCCCGTAGCCAAGCGACCACGCCCACCGGCGCCAAGGCATGCTGGATTCCGGCTTGGTCCAGCGCCGCGGCCAGTGCCCTACGCAGCGGCGTTGGCCTGCTCGTATTCTCCATCCCAGGATCGCTCATGAGCTCAGCATATCAGGAGTGTTTCGCCTGGGCCCTGGGGGGTAAGAAGCCTGCGAGAGGAGAATGCTGAGACCAAGGGGGGACACATGCCGGTCCGTAAGATAGTCGAGATCGACCGCGACCTCTGCGACGGTTGCGGCCTTTGTACCACCGCCTGTGCCGAGGGCGCGTTGGCGCTCGACGGTGAGAACAAGGCGGTATTGGTTCGCGAGCTGTACTGCGACGGTATGGGGGTCTGCCTGGACGTCTGCCCCACCGGCGCGCTGACCATAGTCGCACGGGATAGCGAAGCCTACGATGTCGACGCTGCCGTCGAACATGTCGCCCGGACACGCGGTCCCGAGGCGGTCGCCGCCGTGCACGGCGCCTCCGAGCCCAGCACAACGGGCACCGATGCAGCGGCCGGGACACCCGCACCCTCCGAACTCACGCAGTGGCCCATCCAACTCCATCTGATCTCGCCCCAGGCTCCCTACTTCCAAGAAGCCGACCTCTTGATCGCGGCCGACTGCGTCGCCTTCACCCGCGGCAGCTTTCACGCGGACCTACTGCGCGGACGCAAGCTCGTCATCGCCTGCCCCAAACTGGACGACACCGGACCGTACGTGGAGAAGCTGGCCGAGCTGTTTCGCGCTGCTCAGCCCAAGTCCGTGACAGTCGCTCTCATGACCGTGCCCTGCTGCGGCGGGCTACAGCGCATCGTACAGAGCGCTCTCGAGCTCTCCGGGATCGGGCCTCACCATGCACACCGCCATAGTCGGCCTCGACGGAGAGATAGTCCTCGAGACCTAGGGCGCGCGCCCCGAGCGGCCGGGTACCTTGAAGAAGGCCGCGCCCAATGCCCCAGCGGCACCAAAAGCTGCCAACGTGAGGTAGCCCGTGACGTAGCCCAGTTTGTGATCAAGGACTAGGCCGAACAGCCAGGGCGCCAGGGTGGAGATGCCGAAACCGATCAGGTTGATGAGACCCGCCGCAGGGCCCACGTGCTCGATACTCGGCACCACCTCTGGTATCACGGCGAAGCGCGGGGAGAAGTAGGCCAGGCTGAAGAAGCCCACCAGGGCGACCATCACAAAGACCAGAGCCCGCCCGGGCACGAGCGGCACCACGCCCGTGCAGATCGTCATGGCGATCATGGCACCCGCTATCACCGGCATCCTGCCGACCCGTCTGGTGACCGCGGCGCCGGCCGGCGCTCCCACCAGTTGAGAGACGGCCAGGCCGGCCGTCAGATAGGCGGCGACGGCGGCGCTCGATCCATACTGTGCCGACAAGAAATCGGGAGTCCAGATGAGGACGCCTGTCCCCACGGCCAGCGAAGCCGCGTTGAAGAGTCCCAGCAAGAGCACGTTGCGATTCAGCGTGACCCCGCCCAGCAGCCGTCCTACGGCCTGCGGCGAGACCAGCTCCAGAGGCTCGTCGGGCAGCGCCCGCACCGCCCGCTGGCCGAAGGCGACCACGCCCATGACCAGGGCCAAGCCGGCGGTGGCCAGATACACGGCCCGATAACCACCGAGCGCTGCTATTCCCGGCATGACCACCAAGGCGGTTAGGGCCCCCAGTCCCTTGCCGGCCGCGAAGATACCCCAGCCTCTGGTCCGCACCTCGGGCGCCAGATGCCTGGCCATCACCGGACTGCTGGCCGGAAGAACCATCCCGCCTCCTAGGCCCTGCAGTATGCGGCCGGTCAAGAAGCCCGCGTATGAAGAAGAGAGCGCGAACACCAGGGAGCCGGCCACGAAGAGAGCGCAGCTCAAAGCCAAGACCCTGCCGCCCCAACGGGACGCCAAGATGCCGGCCGGCATGCCGACGGCCCCGTAGGCGAACATGAACACCGAGGTAAGTAGACCCAGCGCCGAAGCTGAGAAGTGAAAGCGAGCCTGCAGATCGGCCGTCACCACGGCCATCAGAGCCAGGGTGAGCGTGGACATGAGATAGAAGAGCATCAGAACCACGGCGAGGGCGTCGCCGCCGCGGGCTTGTGGTGCCTCAGACAATCGCGTTCAAGATAGCCGGGTCCACCGCGGGTATCTGGCCCTTGTTCGAGGGGTTGAGCACGCCGATGATACTCCGCTTGTACCTGCCGCGGACACGCTCCTGCAGATCCACCACCGTGCCCGGCTCGCCCCCCACGATCACCCGCACTTGGGGACGATCCAGAGGGCGTACCCACCACCGGCGGCTTGCAGACCACACCGGCCTCACCGCTCCCCAGGACGACCACGGTGCCTGTGGGATAGAGTCCCATCACCTCGACGAAGAGCTTGACCAGCACCGGGTCGAAGTCCGTCCCCAGACCCCTGACCAGTATCACCACCGCCTCCGGCGGCGTCAGGTTCACTTTGCGATACACGCGCGCGGTGGTCAGAGCGTCGAACCGGTCGGCCAGCGACACGATACCCCCGAACAGCGAGATGGACTTCTTGATCCTCACGGACGGATAGCCGCTGAGGTCGTAGTTCATGTGATGCTCGAACGCCACCAGCACCGAGCGCATCACCGAAGGCGTCAGCCGTTGTCCGCCCAGCAGGGCGTTGGCCGCCATGACCGGATGCAGGCGCATACTCTCCCACTCCTTGGGTTCCAGCTTGCCCGGCTTGTTCAGCACGTCTGGGTCTACGCCCATCTTGCCCGCGTCGTGCAGAAAACCGGCCAGGCACAGCTCGCCCAACATAGCCTTGTCCAAGCCAAGCCGCTGACCGAGTATTGTCGACAGCACGGCCACGTTGGTGGAGTGGAGTATCAGGTAGCGGTCGAAGTCCTTGATGGTGGTCAGCGTGAGCAACGTCGTCGGGTCGTGCAGGATCTCGTCGACTACGTTCTGGGTCACGTGCCGGGCCTGACGTATGGTGCCCTGGTCTATCACTCCTGCCGTGCCGTTGAGCTTCAGCCCCAAGTGCATGGCGGCAGAATAGGCCAACAGGGGAGTGACCGGACGACTCTCGCGTCCCGTACCCTGCTCCACGTTCTCCGCGTGCACCTTGCCCAGGCCTCGGTTGCGCAGCAGGTCGCCCAGGAACTCGGCCTCCGCGGGTCGCGAACGCGATAGCAGCAGGAGCGTCTCCTGGATCTCAACTTCGGTGATTCCCGCGTCGAAGGTGAGCGTGTTTATTCGCCACTCGTCGAACAACTGCATCAGGCTGGCGAAGCGGCCGTAGGTGGAGACCGAAGTGGGCACCCGGACCTTGTTCACAAAGACACAGTGACTGTGCACGCTGAAGCTGACGGCCCCGACTGCGGGGCCCGCTTCACCGAGCAGCCTCATGAACTCGGCGCTGGTCTGCTGCATCACCGAGTTGCCCGGATCGTAGTAGCCCGCCGTGCGCACGGCCGCCGAGAAGGCCGTGGCCAGTTGCTGGCCACTCTTGGCCGACAGTGCTCCTTCTGACTCGTTCATCAGCCGCCGCCCTTTGCCCGCGCCTGCGCCTCGCCCAAAGCCCGCGCGGCCGCTCGCTGGATGTGGGTCTCGCCGCTCTGCGTGGCCTCAGTCAGAGCGCGTCTCGCCTCGGGCCCGCCGACGGCACCCAGAGCCATCACGGCTGCCAGGCGTAGTGGGAGCGGCCGCGTGCCGAACATCTTGCGTTTCCAGATCCTGTTCAGAGACTCCAAGGTCCTCTCCCCGCCCAGAGAAGCATAGGCCACCAGAAAGGCCTCCACTTCTTCGGGAGACCGCGACTCAAAATCGCGAGACTCCACCTGCGTCTGCACGGCCTGATATTGGGCGACGCTGCCCTGACGAGCCAGACCGCGTACGGCGAGGATACGGACTGCCGAGTCATCGTCCAGGATGGCCCTCACCAATAGCGGCGGGCACTTGGGGTCACCGAGGGTGGCCAGGCTTCGTGCCACTTCACGCCGCACCCGGGTGTCGGGGTGACGGAGCAGCGGCTCCAGATGGGTCGCGACCGCCGGGTCTCCAGAGGCGGTGGCGAGCTGCACGGCGTTGCGGACCACATACCAGCGAGTGTCTTTCATGAGTGGCCACAAGTGTCGAGTCGGAGCGCCGCCCTCCATATGAAGCAGATCGAGCACCGTCTTGCGCACCACCTTGTCATTGCTGGTGGCGAGCGTCTCCAACAAGCGCCGGGTATATCGATACGCGCACCTGCGCAAGGAACTCTCCCACACTCGTGAGAGTCTCTGGAGACTGTGCCGCGGCAGCTTCGATCATCTTGGTCAGGCGCTCGGCCGTCGCAGCCTCGCTGAATATCTTCTCGACGGTCCCGCGGGCGACCCTGCCCTCGGCCTCGAGGGTGCTTAGTTGGCCTACCACCATACTGAGCCCTTCGTAGCTCAAGGTTTCCAGGTAGTGCCCCAGCACCAGAGAGAGCGAGTGGTACACGGCGGTTTCGCCGCCTGGCAGCGTGACCGGATTGCCGACGATCTCCAGCAGCACCACGACGAACTCGTCCAGCGGGTCGACGGGGTGAGCGGCCAACCACTCGCCCCGCGTGATCTCTTCCGCGGTCAGGGCAAGGCTCTCTTCATCCACCCGGGCCTGCTCCTCCCGCGTGATGCCGCGTCCGACCACCGTGGGGTCGGCGTCCTCGTCAGGAGCGCTCTTGGCTTCCGCTTCGGCTTTGTCCACCGAGCCCAACTCGTTCAGACGGCGAAGCACGGTGTCACGAAGCTCGTCAAAAGTCTCGTCGCTGGTTCCCTCGCCCTCGAGGAACGGGTCGACCACCTCTAGTCGTATGTGCACCAGCTCGTGCTCCCAAAGTGTCGTACTGAGGTCGTGGTCTGTGCTCTGCAGCTGATCGGCGCGTGCCAGGCAGTCGACCAAGGCCTCAAGTTCGGTCGACTCGACGCCCGGGGTCAACGTGAGGGAGCGGATGCCGTCGCGGAACATCAGAAAGGCCAGGTTGTCCCTGCTTTCCGTGTAGGTATAGACCTCTTCGCCTTCCACCAGGAGTCTGTCCTCGGTGACCTGCAGCACGAGCGGTCCCAGCGATTCCAGGTGGGACGTCACTGTGCTGGCAAGGAGCTCTCTGGTATTGGCGCTGGCGGGGTGGTCGGCCGGATACAGACGGTGATCGCGATAGCTCTGGTGAAAGCGCGCACAGACCTTCCTAGCCGACTCCACCACCACAGAGGAGCTGACCAGCCTAGTCATGTCGGTCCTCTTTTGGAACTCATCCCCCTAGGCCCCCGGAAAGAGATGGCCTGCACCCGACGGAGAATCTTATCACCCGGCTCGTGTGCCCTGTCCATTACATCGGCAGGGAACAGCTTGGTCGATAGGGTCCGAGCAGAGATATCATGAGGCGACCCGCTCTCGACACCCTCGGAGGTACTCGATGCCAGTGCAAGATGCCCCGCAAACGTCCACGGCCGCTCCCAGGAGCGCCCAATCGTATCCTCTCACCTTCAGGGTCGACTATCCAGACAGGCAGCTCGACCGCTTGAGCAGCTTCTTCCGGTTCCTTTGGATAATCCCCATCGCCATCGTGATCGGAGCACTCAGCGCCGCGGCCTTCTCCACCGGCGTCCGCGGACCTCACGGCGCTGCGCAGTCCGGTTTCTACCTATCCCTGGGTGGCGCAGGCATGGTCTTCTTGCCGGTGCTGCTGATGCTCGTCTTCCGCGCGAAGTACCCCCGTTGGTGGTTCGACTGGAACCTCAACCTCTCGCGCTTCAGCTCCAGGGTGGGCACGTACGCCCTGCTGCTCCGCGACGAGTACCCCTCCACCGACGAAGAACAGGCGGTCCACCTGGACTTCGACTACCCCGACGCACAGACGCTCGACCGCGTCCTACCCATCTTCAAATGGCTGCTGGCTATACCCCACTACATCGTGCTGGCGTTCCTCGGTATCGGCGTCTGCTTCTGCACGGTGATCGCCTGGTTCGCCATCCTCTTCACGGGCAGATACCCGCGTGGCCTGTTCGACTACGTGGTAGGCGTGATGCGGTGGTCACTGCGCGTCGAGGCTTACGCCTTCCTGCTGATCACCGACAGATATCCGCCGTTCTCGCTCTCCTAAGGAGTGCGAGGGGCCTAGGGCACGTGAAAGCCTAGTGACCGAGACGCACGCGGTCTGCAAAGTCACAGGCTTCCTTGTAGAGCCCGCTTGCCGAATCGAGCGTCTCGCCAAGCCTCAGGTGAGAGTCTGACGCTTCGTCGTACTTGGGCCAGCCTGGAGCGCCGCCACCGTTGGGATCACCGGTGGCGGCAAACCTGGTCCAGTAGCCCCTTATGGTGGCCGAGAGATCGGTGTCCACCTGTCCGATCACCCCCAGCCATGCGAAGAGGTCGGTGGTGCCGAACACGTAGGGGAGTTCCACCGCGTGAAACGCGCCCATGAGCAGGGGCAGAGGCGCGCGAGTGAACTCATACAGGTAGACATTCGGCACGTCCGTGCTCATGACCCGGGCCGCGAAACGGGCCGTCGAGGCAAAGCCCACCTCGGTGAGCATCCTGCCTATCGCCTGCGTGGGACCGCCGGGCCCGGTCCCCGGGTAGAGAGCTGCGACCTCGCCGGCGCGGTCGCCGAATATCTCTCGCATGGCGGTGTCGTAGCGCTCCTTGGTCATGACGAGGCCGGGCAAGAACAGGTCGGCCTCGTCGGCGTTGGACCCTATGAGCAGCGAGACGCGCTGGTATCGACCGGACGCCCACAGCTTGGTCGGCATGTCGGGGAGGAGGTAGCCGTCTACCACCGGCATCCAGAAGAGCACCTGTGCCACCTCTTGCTTTTCGCCCTTCATGTCTGCCCCGACCGACATCAGATCGTCCACCGTCTCGGCCCGCAGTTGCGCGGCGGCGTCACCCGCCGGATCCACTCCCAGCCTATCGGCGAACACCTCACCCGCTGCCTCGGCCTGCTCCTTGGTAGCAGCCATCTTGACGCCGAAGCCCTGGTCCATCAGCACGCCGCTCTCCACGATGGCCCGCTTGAACAGGCCCTCGGCCGGAGGACTGACTATGAGGTCCAAGATGCTTATGCCTCCGGCCGACTCACCGAAGACGGTCACGTTGTCGGGGTCACCGCCGAAGCCCTCTATGTTCCGCTGCACCCACTGCAGCGCCGCGATCTGGTCGAGCAGACCGTAGTTGCCCGACACCCCTCTCGCTGCTTCGCCCGACAGGGCCGGGTGGGAGAAGAAGCCCAGGGGTCCCAGGCGGTAGTTGATGGTCACCACCACTACGCCCTCGGCCGCCAGGTAGCCGCCGTTGTAGATGTCCATAGACCCGGATCCGGTCTCGAAGCTGCCGCCGTGTATCCACACCATCACAGGCAGCAGCTGAGCGCGCGACTCAGCGGGTGACCAGACGTTCAGATACAGACAGTCCTCAGACGTGGGCCCGACTGAGAGAGAGAACCCTTCGAGCATGGACAGCTGCGGACAAGCAGGGCCGAACTGGGTGCAGACGCGCGGAGCCTCCCAGGTCTTCACGGGTTGCGGAGCCCGCCAGCGCAGATCGCCCACCGGGGGAGCCGCGTAGGGGATGCCCTTGAAGGTCCAGATCTGGCGGCCGGCCACCTCTTCGCGGGAGCCCGATATCGGACCGCTGTCCAGCCGGACCTGTTCAAGGCTCGTGCCGCCGCAGCCGCCCGCCAAAAGGATTGCGGCCGCGAGAGCCACCGCCACCATCGATCTGAGAAGCCTCCCTCTCACTCCTGGTCACCTCGCTCCGCGGATCTCTCCCACCACAGACGATGATGCCGGCGGGCCAACTCTTGGGGATAGGTGCCCCGGAACATCGCCAAGAGTGAGGCGCGTCCATGCCTGGTGATGAACACGTTGGCCAGATGCCCAAGGAGTAGAGCCGCACCCACAACGGCCAGAGCCGCATGCAGCCAGAGGGCCCTCGACACCAGCCAGGCCGGAAGTCGAGCCTTGCTCAAGAGCAGCGCGCCGGTAAGTACGAACCCCAGACTCATCGCCGCCACGACCACACTGTATGCCTTCTGACCCGCGTTCAGCCGGCCCTGAGGCGGCATCTCGCGCCCTCGGAGCAGGTCGCCCCGAAGCGCAGCCCAGAACCAGCGGCGATCGTAGGAGCTCCAGGTGTCGACCTCGCGAAGACCGGCTCTCAGGCTGCGCCTGTCGAAGATGACAAACAGGAGCAGCGGCAGGACGACCATGGCGATGCCGGCGGCGGCGTGGTGCTGCGCGAACTCCTGCCGATCACCCGCCATCCACACCCTCGTCGCAGGGATCCACATGAATAGTCCTGTTAGTAGAGCGCCCAGATAGAGGAGCGCATACACCCAGTGGGCCAGCCTTTCGATCAAGGCGAAGCGTCGGATACGGTCCCCTGGGGCCGTGTGGTCAGATAGTCGCGTCTGCCGGATATCCACGCTGCTCCCAATAGCCCTGATAGCCCTCGGGTCCCAAAGCCTGAGCCTCGATCTTTACCACCCACTTGACGTACTTGTATCCGTAGCTGCCCGGCAAGATCAGCCTGAGCGGACTCCCCATGTCCTTGGTCAGTGGCTCCCCATTCAGCCGATGGGCCAGAAGAGTGTCCGACCGCAGGGCTTCCTCCATGGTGAGCGAGTCAGTATAGGTGCCGTCGCCCGAGTGGAACACCAAATGGGTCGCTTGGGAGTCGACTCCCGCCAGCTTCATCAGCTCGCTCAGCTGTACGCCGGTCCAGGTGACGTCCTCCGCTCCCCACCCCTCGACGCAGTAGAAGTCGCGCACCGGCTCTGTCTGGGGTAGCTCCAGAAACTCGGCAAAGGTGAGGTTGAGCGGCCTCTGCACCAGCCCCTCGACCGAGAGCCGCCATGCGCTCTCGTCGAATGCTGGAGCGGGCGCGATGCTGTTGATACGAAAGCCTTCGGTGCCGATCGCCCTTTTGCCTCGACTGAAGATCGACGCGAAGAGATCCCTACCCAGGAACAGCGCGGCGATGCCGCCCACCATCAGGACGATGAAGGCCCGGCGTCCGATAGGCTTGTCCACATCACTCATGCCAGTAGTCTTTCCCTCGAGGGCGTCCGTCAAACCACCAGGGCTGACACTGCGAGTCGCCGCGTAACCCGGCTGCATACTTTTTGCCCCGGCAAGGTAGATATGGGGCATGCGCGACATGGACCGCAGGACCTTTCTGCTTGCCACCGGGCGCTGGGTGGCTGTGGCGGCGCTCGCCCCCACGTTGTCCGGCTGTGCTCGTCTGCTGAGGTGGTCGGATTCGGAGGGCGGTCTCAACGACAGCGACATCGCCTCCACGGGCGGGCCGGACTCCACCACAGCGACGTCTCAGGCCGGATCGACCACCACGACCGCCGGATCGACCACCCCTGACCTCGCGGTCTTGAAGGGCGATTCTCCGGACCTGAACGTGCGGGCCGCCATAGCCCAACTGGGTGGCATGGAGCGTTTCGTAAAGCCCAACGCCAAGGTGGTCGTGAAACCCAACGTCCTCACCGGGCGGGCACCCGAGTATGCGGTCTGCACCAATCCCATAGTGATCGGGACTATCGTGCGCATGTGCTACGAAGCCGGCGCGGCTCAGGTTACTGTGCTTGACAACCCCACCAGTAGCCCCCGCGGCGCCTTCCAAGAGGCAGGCATCACCCAGGCTACGCAGGAAGCCGGAGGCACCGTCAAGTACCTGACCAACCGCAACTTCGAGACGGTGAACATCCCCGATGCCGAAGCCTTGACATCGTGGCCGCTGGTCACGGATGTGTTCGAAGCCGACACTTTCATCAACGTGCCTATCTGCAAGGTCCACAGCGGAGCCGGCCTTACTCTGTCCATGAAGAACCTCATGGGCATCATGGGCGGCAACCGCGGCAAGGTCCACACCAAGATGGCCACCAAGCTGGCCGACCTATGCACCCTGGTCAAGCCTCAACTGGTGGTCTTGGACGCCTACCGCACGCTCATACGCAACGGCCCGGGCGGCGGACGCCTCAAGGACGTGGTGCTGCGCAAGACCTGCGTCGCGGGCACCAACCAGGTGGCCATCGATGCCTATGGCTGCACCATAATGGGCTGGAAGCCCCTGGACCTCGCCGTCGTGGCGGCCGCCTCCAAGCGCGGCCTAGGAGACGCCGACCTGTCGCACTACACCATCTTCGAAGGGACTACCTGATGGCCCGTCACGCGCGTCGGCGGCGTGGCCTGCACCGCTACAGGCGGCTCTTTCAGGTCTTCTTTCTGCTCGTGTTCTTCGTCCTCTTGACCCTGACCTTCTGGCCCTTTGGCACACTGCTCATGAGCGCTTTCCTGCTGGCAGACCCGTTGATGTCCATCAACTCGGTGGCGAACGGTGTGGTCCGGTGGGAGTTCCTGCTCGCCGTGCCTGTGCTGCTCAGCCCGCTCTTCATCGGCCGCGCTTTCTGCGGGTACGCCTGCCCGATGGGATTCATGATCGAGCTCTTCGGGCCGCGCAGCGAGCATCACCCGGGGCCACGAACGCGCAAAGTGCTCCGCAAGCTCCCCGCCATCGGACTGATGACGATGCTGGCCTTGGTCATCTTTGGCAGTGCCGTGTTCTTGGTCTTTGACCCCCTCTCGCTCTTCACACGCTCGGCCTCCACGCTCGTGTACCCCACTCTCGACCGCACCCTACGCTTGGCCGGAGATCTCTTCTACCTGGCTCCGCCGTTGCGCGGCGGCGTGGATTCTGTGACCGAGTTCCTCACAGGCCGACTGGTGTTCAACAACGGCCTCGTCTACCGACTGCAGATCGTCATCCTGCTGATGTTTGTAGGCGTCATCGCCATCTCGTGGATAGAGCGGCGCCTGTGGTGCCGCCACCTTTGCCCGCTCGGAGCGCTCCTTGGCCTAGTCGGACGCGGAGCCATTCTTGGCCGGGTCATAGACGAGCATGTCTGCACCACCTGCGGGGCCTGCACGGACGCCTGCCCCATGGATGCAGTGCGCGACAGCGGCCATTCCACCGACTGCTCCCGCTGCGAGGGGGGCCTGGAGTGCTCCGACGCCTGTCCGCAGAACGCCATCCATTGGGGCCGCCGGCCTCGCAAACAACATGTGCACGACCCCAGCCGCCGCGCTCTACTCAAAGCGGGCGGCCTGGCGGTAGTCGGAGGGTTCTTCCTCTACACAGGTCTGGGCCGCATCCAGCGTAAGACCTACCTCATCCGTCCCCCGGGAGCGCGGAGCGAGTTGGACTTCCTATCCACCTGCGCCCGCTGCGCCCAGTGCATGAAGTCCTGCCCCACCAACGTCATCCAGCCGGCGGTCTTCGACGCCGGCCTTGAGGGCTTCATGACGCCGCAGATGGACTATCGCCGCGCCTACTGCGACTGGAACTGCAACGAGTGCGGCAAGGTCTGCCCCACCCAGGCCATCCGCGAGATGCCTCTGGAACAAAAGCGGCTCAAGGTGATAGGCCGAGCCTACATAGACCACAACACCTGCATCCCGTGGTCGGAAGGCCATGACTGCCTGGTCTGCCAGGAGATGTGCCCGGTGCCCGAGAAGGCCATCGTCTTCAGCACCGGCAAGGTGCTGAGCGCTCTACCTGAGTCCGAGGGCGGACAGGCCGCCCAAGCCAAGCTCCCCATCGTCATTGCTAACCGGTGTATCGGCTGCGGCAACTGCGAATACAACTGCCCCGTCAACAATGGCGCCGCCATCCGCGTCAGATCTATGACCCAGACGGAGATCCTCTCGCGCTAGCCGGTGCGCGTCGGGGGCGAAGGTTGGACCCTACGGCCGCCTCCTAAGTGCCCGCATCAACGAGATCACAGCTCCGCAGATCCCCAGCAATCCGAGCACGCCGCTCGTGAAGCCAAGAAGCGGAGGGCTCTTCGGTATAAGGACCGAGACCACGAAGAGCGCGACGAACGCCCCCACGGCAAGAAAAGAGGTCGCGCCCCGGGATGCCGCTGGCGCAGGACCGGGCGCGGGACCGGGCGTGGAAGTCGGCGCAGTCCACACGGTGGGTCCGCTCGGAACAACCATCTGCCCCCCGCACAGAGGACAGCTGACCGACATCCCAACCTGTCCTTCCTGTGCAGAGAGAGGTCTGCTGCACCCGACACAATTGAAGATCACTTCCCCCATAGAACATGCCTTTCTTGTTATGGCCCGACCGCGCGAAAGCACATCGCGCGACTGGCCCTCCCCGGCACCTCCAACGCACGAGCATACAACCATCGAAGCGCCGGGCATAGGTCGGCACAGCTTCGTCAGCTTGGATCGCTCAGGGTCACTACTGGGTGCAGCCAACCACTTTTGCTGCAAAGGCAGGCCCTGCAGCCTTCCTGTCCGACGCAGCAGCTACGCTGTGCGAGACGACAAATGCCTCGAATACGACAGGGGAGACTACTGCCCAACATGGACGACGACACTGCCGCCACGCCCATCGGCAAGCTACTCGCCGGACTCAACGAGCAGCAGCGGGCGGCCGTGCTGCACGGCTCTGAGCCTCTGCTGATAGTGGCCGGCGCCGGCACCGGCAAGACGGCTACGCTCGCCCACCGTGTGGCCCACCTCATCGGCACCGGTACCGATCCGGGGCGCGTATTGCTGCTCACCTTCACGCGCCGCGCCGCGGGCGAGATGCTCCGGCGCGTCGACGAGATACTCCGCCGCTTGGAGAGCGAGTCTTCGTGTGGTCCGAGCGCCTGCGACGCAAGCGCCCTCGGCGCCGAGATAGGTGCCCCCGACACCGGCGCCGCCCGGACCGCCGTCGCGCCCGCTTCGTGGGCGCCGGCCTCAGGCAGGACCTGGGGGGGCACTTTCCACGCCATCGCCGCCCGGTTGCTCCGTCTGCATGGCCGCTCCATAGGGCTCGAGCCGTCTTTCACCATCCTCGACCGCGCGGATGCGGAGGACCTCATGGGCATGCTCCGCACCGAACTCGGCCTCTCCAAGAGCGACCGCCGCTTCCCCCTCAAGAGCACCTGCATGGACATCTACAGCCGTTGCGTCAATGCCCGCGAGTCGGTCGAACTTGCCGTCGAGGTCCACTTCCCGTGGTGCAAAGAAGAAGCAGAGGACCTCCGGCGGTTGTTCGAGGCCTACGTCGACCACAAGCAGGAGAGGGCCGTGCTCGACTACGACGACCTGTTGCTCTTCTGGCACGGGCTGCTTACCGAGCCACGGGTCGCCCGTTCGCTCCGAGCCCGCTTCGATCACGTCCTGGTGGATGAGTACCAAGACACCAACCGCCTACAGGCCGAGATACTGCAGCTGATGGCGCCTGGGGGCAAGAACCTCACCGTCGTGGGTGACGACGCGCAGGCCATCTACTCGTTCCGAGCGGCCACGGTGCGCAACATACTCGACTTCCCGGTGCAGTTCCCCGACACCCGCACGGTGACCCTCGAGCAGAACTACCGCAGCATTCAGCCCATCCTGGATACGACCAACGAGGTCATAGCCGCCGCCACCGAGAGGCACGCCAAGCACTTGTGGTCCGAACGCCGGGGCGGCGCCAGACCGCGATTCGTCTCCTGCGACGACGAGAACGAGCAGACCGAGTTCGTGGTGCGGTCGGTGCTCGAGCACCGCGAGGCGGGGCTCGCCCTCCGCCGGCAGGCCGTGCTGTTCCGAGCCTCGCACCACAGTCTGGCCCTGGAGATGGAGCTCGCGCGACGCAACATCCCCTTCCGCAAGTACGGGGGTCTGCGCTTCGTGGAGACCGCCCACGTGAAGGACCTGCTCGCCTTCTTGCGGCTGGCGGAGAACCCTCGCGACCTCATGGCCGGAACCAGGGTGCTGATGCTCTTGCCTGGGGTCGGACCCAAGAAGGCCCGGACCCTCATGGATACCCTCGCCGTCGACCCTGGCTCTTGGTCGGCTAGCCCGGCGCCTTCTCCCGCTGCAGCCGACGATTGGCCCCGGTTGGTGGAGTTGATGAAGTCCATCTCGGGTCACGATCCAGGCGACCTGGCCTCGCAGCTTAAGCGCATCCGGCTCTTCTACGCGCCCCTCATGGAGCGTCTCTACGACAACGCGCGCGCCCGGCTCATGGACTTGGAGCAGATGGAGTGGCTGGCCTGCCGCTACCCCGACCGCGAGCACTTTCTCACCGAGATAACCCTCGACCCGCCCGCATATACCGAAGACCTGGCCGGGCCGCCCTTGCTTGACGAAGACTTCTTGATCCTCTCCACCATCCACTCAGCCAAAGGGTTGGAGTGGGACGCTGTCTTCGTGATCCACGCCTCCGACGGCAATATCCCCTCCGACATGGCCACCGGCAATACGGAAGAGATCGAAGAGGAGCGCCGGCTGTTCTACGTGGCGCTTACGAGAGCTAAGGACTGGCTGTACGTCTGCTATCCCCTCCGCTACTACGTACAAGCACGCGGCTTCAGCGATACCCACGGATACGCTCAACCCACGCGGTTCGCGTCCACAGGTGTGCGCGTTACCATGGATTCGTCGGCGGCCCTGGACTTCTTGGCACCCGAGTCCGCGGGCAAGGATAGCGAAGTCCCTAGAGACTCCCCGGGCGTGGTCACAACCGAGGACATACGGCGGCGCCTCAAGGCCTTGTTGTAGGGGTCCGCCACGTACGGGAATGTGTCATAATTGGTGGCGGCCCAGCGTGCAGACCAGCATACGAGGAGAATGCCGGGATGTTTAGCAACATAGGCGTGGGTGAGATCCTCTTGATCGTGGCCATAATATTGGTGCTGTTCGGCGCCGCCAGGTTGCCGCAGATGGCTCAGTCGTTGGGTCGCTCGCTCACCAGCTTCAAGAAGGGCCTACGCGAGACTGCTGACGACGTCAAGGAAGCCATCAAAGAAGACGTGACCGCCGACGACGACGCAGACTCCGACGCTACCGCCAAGAGCGACGCGGAGCAGACCAGCAAGTCCAAGACCGCCAAGGACTGACTCCGGAACGCACCGCCCGTTCTACTTGAAACGGGCCAGCTGTCCGGTGAGGTTCTTGAGTGAGCCCGCGGATCCGAGTAGTCTACCCACGGTGAGTCTATCGGTATAGCCTTTGAGCGCCGCGACCCCGCCTACAGACTTCCAACTCCCCCTGAACTTGTCACGATTGCGATATAGCGCCCTGCCGCCCGCGAGCACGGCAAAGCCGATCACAGCCACCCTAAGAAACACCAGCAAGCCTTTCATCTTCGCCTCCGTGAGCTTCGAGCGCGGTCCCTATGTGCCAGATTCGCGGCAAAGGTGCGCCAATCCTCCAGCTTATGCTCTGCTAGAATAATCGCTCGCTAAGGCGGAATACCTCGCCGCCCTAGGGAGAAGTGGCCGAGAGGCTGAAGGCGCTCGCCTGCTAAGCGAGTGTAGGAGTGAATGCTCCTATCGAGGGTTCGAATCCCTCCTTCTCCGCCAATGTGCGCCGGTAGCTCAGTTGGATAGAGCGTTGGTCTACGAAACCAAAGGTCGGAGGTTCGAATCCTCTCCGGCGCACCTTAGAGAGTATGTCATCCCCTGGCCGCTAGCCGCGCAGTTCGAACATCACTTGTCCTGCATCTACGACCTCGGAACCAGCCCCGGTCGGTCTGAGTCAGACTTTGTGATGCCCCGTCAACGACCCACGAGGTCTCATGAACCGTCCGCGCGTAGTAGGTATCTTGTCGGCCATGATCGGCTCGACCGCCGGTTTCCTAGTACTTCACCGCTGGCGTCTGGCCGGAACGCTGACCGGCGCCGCCGCGATGCCGCTCATCTACACTATCGTGACCCATTGCTCGCACGCCAGCCTGGAGCGCCTGCGCGACTGGACGCACCGCCGGGTACGCAAGGGCGACGACCCGGCCACGGCTGAAGCCACAGCGGCGGATGAAGCGGCGCAAAGCGCGGAGGCCGGTGCAGCGCTGCCCGCGGAGTCTGCCACGCCTCCTGCCCCCGAACCGCCGGCGCCCCGGAGTCCGCGTCCCGCGGGGCGGGCGCTGCAGTGGTCGGCCGCAACCCTGGCCTTCTTGGCCTTTGCCGGGAGCGTCTATTCGCTCTCCCACTTGGACGCCGGAACGACCATACTGCGCGAGAGGGTCGTGCAGACGGTGACTGTGACCACCGACCAGTCCCGACTATGGTCCGCAAAAAGCGGTTCGGCGGATGTCGCAGCTGCTACCGGAGTCCCCGGTGGCCAGGACGCTTCGACCACCACCACTGCATCCGAAGGCGAGCCGTCTGCGACCACAGACTCCACCGTGGCGGGCGCGGGCGGAACGACGACCACTACCCTGCCGCAATAGCCGCGCTCTAGCTTCTCCGAGCGTCGAGCAGAGTCTGCTCGTCACACAGGGGGCTGTCCGCGCGAGCGCAGCCAAGGCTCGCGTACTTGACGGCGTTCTTGGTGCCCAGCTTCACGGAGTACATCAGGTCATCGGCCAGCTTCACCAGTTCTTCGCTGGTGGCCGGCGCCTCGTGGCAGGTCACCACTCCTACGCTGAAGGTCACCGGCCAACCACCTGCCCGCATCTCCTCGCCCAGCCTGCTCACCATCTCATCGACGGCCGCCCGAGCCGATTCTTCGTCGGTCTCTGGGTAGAGGATCCCAAACTCGTCGCCCCCCAGGCGCGCCAAGACGTCGGTCTTCCGCAGCCTTGACTTGACACATTCGGCCACCACGCGCAACACCCGGTCACCGACCAGATGACCGAATCCGTCATTGACCTCCTTGAACCCATCCAGGTCCAGGTACGCCAACGTCAGGGGGTGGCCATACCTGCTGAGTCTCTCCAATTCCTTGTCCAGATAGTCGTACAGCGAGGCGGAGTTGGCGGATCCGGTCAGGTTGTCGAAACGGGACGAGTGTTCCAGGCGCTGCATGGTCTTGCGGAGCGTCCATAACACGTAGACGATTATGAGAAAGAAGCCGAGCCGTATCGCCGAGTTCAAGACCAAGGTGAGGGCATCCGGATACACCCGGTCGACTATGTCGGCCGTCACCCATATGCCCGCCGAAACAACCGCGGTGCTGACTCCCAGCGCTGGACCGCCGAACCAAGCCACCAGACCGATGGGCAGCAAGTAGAACGAGGAGAGGACCAGTTCGTGCCCGGTGTAGTAATCCACCACGCCCAGGACGGCGCTCAACAGAAGACCGACGAGCGCCACCGCCCACCGGGGTAGCCGGTCTCTGACGAATAGGTCCTGCAGGTTCATGTACTCTCCTTTGCGCCGTGCCTCACATATGTATCGTCTTCCCATAACAAGAACTGAATAACCCAGGCTAGAGGAGCTCTTTTCGACGCTCACGCAACTGGCGCCCTACGTCCACCGCGTACTAAACTGGGTGACGAAAGAGTGAATGGCAGGCAGGACCGCGAATCGTGACCCGGTCCGATGGGGGAGGAGACCCGTGGAAGACAAACGCAACAAGCTCCAGCAGAAGTACTACGTGGAACGCATCGACGAACGCGACCGCGCCGACGGGGACCGAGCCGATTCCAAGTACTTCGTGTTGGACTACATCCACGATCCCTACTCCCTCCCTGCCTTGGAAGCCTACGCTCAGGCCTGCGAACAGGATTTCCCCAATCTCTCTGCGGAGATCAGGGCTCTGGTCCGGCAGATAAGAAGCACCAAACAGTAGTTTCCGAGACCGACCCTTGTGAGAGGCCGGCTGCGGCGACTACCCTCAAACCTGCTTCTGGATTGAGGGCCGCTGGGAGCGAAAATAGGGCCGCTCGGGCCGCGCGCACAGACCGATGTTTTCGTGTCGCGCGCATGGTCAAGGCGCCTTGACTACTGAGGTGATCGGACTAGAATCGAATACAGAGTCCCGAGAGTTCACACGCAGCGTCTGAGGAACTCACAAGGGGATCTGGGGAGGAAACGCGGAGGTAAACGGCCGCGCGGTACATTGAGCCAGATCTGCAGTGGGCGCCGTTGAAAGGCGAAAAGCGAGTTCACTCGGGGCTCGCTTTTTTGTTGCCCGGGTACCCGGCGCCGGCCGGCCTCTAACCCAACTTCTCCACTTCTTGGAGCCAAGATTCGACGCTCTGGTGAATCACCCGTCCTTTGAATAGAGCCCTAAGCCGGATGAGAAAGTCCAGACTACCGGCGGGTATGGCCAGGTCGGCGGCGTCACCCGTCAGCTCGGCTAAGGGACTGTAGAGAGCCTGCTTCGAGAATTGGGGAGCGCACAGCAGCCGCGACACCAGCGCCGGTACTTCGTCGCCCCCTTTGAAGCAGTACGTCGCGTGATCCTCTAGGGAGAGCGGTTCCAGATACCAGGTACCGCCCTTGCCCGCCAGCATCCATAGCGGTCGCGCTGCCACGGCGACGTCATCCGACCCCCGCGACTCGCCCGCGGAGTCACCCTGCTCGCGTGTGCATCCCAACCAAGTGCACCCCAGCGTGGCCCAGTCGAGCAGATGCGCCCCTTCCGCGTGACGAAGCGCTCCCGCGAGCCAACCGCCGCGAAAGCTCGCCGCGAAGCCGGGACACAACGCGTCCATGCGCTCCAGCTCGAGCAACCTGCCCGGTAGCCACGCTCCGGCCAAGACCCCCCTACCCTCCGCGGAGAGCCCGGGTACGACCTCAGAGAGAGTCATCGCCGCCTCCTTGGCCAACAGGGCTCGGTTCTCGCGCAGACGCTTGATGAACTCATCCGTCTGTTTGGCCAGCTTGGAGATGACCATACGCCGCTCCGGCCACTCTTCCAGCCGCACCGTGTACGAGACCTCGTCGAATAGCATGTTCTCAGTCAGGGCCAGGAACACCGGCTCCAGGTCGCACCCTTCACGGGCGATCACCAGGACGTCTTCGTGCAACAGAGCGCGGAACGGCTCAGCGGTATCTCCACCCATACCTGCCACCTGCCCGAGGGCAAGCCAGCCCTCACCCGAACCGCCCAGGCGAAGGACTTCTTGGCGGGCCTGCACCCAATCGCGCCTCAGCGCTTCACCCAGGGTGGGACCATCGTGACCCAGCATGGATAGGACCAGCTCCGCAGACCCGGCACCGGCGGCGGCCCCGGCCCCGGCGACCCCGCCGGACACGCGCACCTTGAGCGTGTAGTCGTCACCGGAGAGCCCCTCGATCTCCTTGACCGCGAAGCTGAGCGGCGCTGCGCCTTCGGAAGTGACCGCGAGTGACACACCGTCGTATGACCACGCAGCCGCTCCAGAGCGCTCTCCGAAGCTGAACTGGCAGGAACCCGTCATCAGCTGGTCCTGGCGCCGCACTCCGGACAGAACTTGGCACCCGCCTTGTACTTGGTTCCGCAGCGCTGACATTGCGCTTCGGAAAGCAGAGGCCCGCCGCACTCCTGGCAGAACTTGCCTCCGTCGTTCTCCACCCCGCATGACGGGCAGATGACCACGGCCTTTGAGGCAAGGTTGAGTCCCGAGGTCAGATCCTGCTGCCGGAGTTGCTCGCCGGCTTGCTCGACGGTGATCTGGGCCTGCAGGGAGCTGATCTCGCGCTGCGCAATGGGAGCACAGGAGGCACAAAGTCCGCGTTCGGCGTTCCAGCAGACCTCTCGGCACACCCAGTTGCCGCACTTCTTGCACTGCACAAAGAGCGGGCGGATCTCTTCCACCGCGTTCTGCAGCGCTTTGTCATGGGCGGGTCCGGCGACCACCTCGCGCAGTTGCTCGGCGCCGTACCCCGCGTTCCCCAAGAAGCCGCCCGCTATGCTACCGACCCCGCGCAGAAGGCCGGTGGCCATGCCGGCCTTGCTGGTCACAAAGCTTGACATATAGCCGTTGCCGCAGCTCTCGCAACAGAACTTGAACTGATATCCGGAACTGGTCGACTGATCTTCGTAGTTGTCGGTGAACTCGATACGGGCCATAGGGCACCCCCGTGAGAGGTCGCGCGTGTGGATATGAGGCTCAAGGCAACCTAACAGCGAAGTCTGGCCAACGTCAAGGGGGGCGCCGGCCGGGTTTCCTGTCCGGTGCGTCGGCTATGCTGCTTCTCACGGTGGACAGACGAGACCGGAGGAGTCCCATGTTAGTACCAGTGATCATCGGCTCAACGATCCTTGCAGCGTGCGTGGCCTACGTCTTCTATCGCAAGTTCTCGGTCACAAGGCAGCAGATAGAGTTCGAAGCGCCCCAGGACGGCGTGGCGGCCATCTATCTAGACATACGCGAAGACACGGTGTGCGGCCTCCATATCCTCCACAAAGACGGCACGGTCAGCGAGGTACGCGAGCTTCGCGCTGCCTGATGCACCCCGGGCGTCCGTGCCGGCGCCCGGCGTGCCCCCATCTTGGCTGAGCCTCGCGCTCCGGGCGCCTGTATCATGGCCGCATGGATCAAGCCCCAAGTGAAGATCATCGCCTCATGGCACTGGCCTTGGAGGAAGCCCGGTTGGCCGCGCTCCAAGGCGAGGTACCCGTGGGCGCGGTGCTGGTAGTAGGGGATGAGGTCATCGCCTCCCGAGGCAACGAGCGGGAGCGCCGCCACGACCCCACTGCCCATGCCGAGATGCTCGTCTTGCGCGACGGCGCGAGCCTCTTGGGCGGTTGGCGTCTGCGCGAGGCTACCCTCTACGTGACCCTGGAGCCCTGCGCCATGTGCGCCGGCGCAATGGTGCTGGCACGCATCAAGAGACTGGTCTACGGCGCCGACGACCCCAAGGCGGGCGCCGCCGGTACCATCTTCAACGTCACGGACCATCCGGCGCTGAACCATCACCCCCAGGTACGGTCGGCAGTGATGGCTCTGGAGGCCTCACGGCTCTTGCGCGAGTTCTTTGCCGAGCGCCGAGAGAAGGACCTACTGTGACCAGGGCGCAAGACCAGGGCCACGATCACCTGGGCGCCCCCGATGCGCGCCTGATCGTGAGCCTGATACTCAATCTCCTGATCACGCTGATGCAGTTCGTCGGCGGACTCATAGCCAACAGCTTGGGCCTACTGTCCGATGCCGCGCACAATCTCAGCGATGTGGTCGCCCTGGGCTTGAGCCTCTGGGCGGTCCGCCTGGGCCGGCGGACCGCCACGCGCCGCCACACCTTCGCCTACAAGCGGGCCGAGATCCTCGTGGCTTTGTTCAATTCCGCTGTGCTGGTGGCCATCTCGGTCTACATCATCGTCGAGGCCATACGCCGCATGCTTGCTCCCAGCGACGTAGACGGCCTGTGGGTCATGGCCTTCGCTGCCGGCGGCCTGCTGATAAACGGGTTGGCGGCACTGCTGTTGCGCTCGCATGGTCACGACCTCAACCTGCGCAGCGCCTTTCTGCATCTTATCGGTGACGCCTTCACCAGCCTGGGCGTCATGGCGAGCGGCCTTATCGTCTACCTGTGGGGCTGGAACTACGCCGATGCCATCATCTCTATCCTGGTGTCGCTCTGGATCGGGCGCGAGGCCTTCGCCATCGTCAAGAGCACAGTGAACGTGCTCATGGAAGGCACCCCTGAGGGGTTGGAGTACGATGCCGTGGAGAAGGCGGTCACGGCTGTCCCCGGCGTGAAGGGCATGCACGACCTGCACATATGGTCACTGTCCTCGAACGACATCGCGCTCTCGGCGCATGTGGAAGTCGACGACACGACGCTCTCCGAGACGACGGCCGTACTCACCGCGGTCAAGGATCTGCTGGCCCAGGAGTTCGGCATAGGCCACGCGACCTTGGAGTTGGAGACCGAGGAGGGCGAGTGCGCCGGCAGCACCTGCGCGGTACCGCCCCAGAACCTAAAAGGCACCCGCAAAGCTCCTGGGCACGGGCACGCGGGGCACCAGCACTAGCACCGCTCATCGGCTACAATCCCCTTGCACTGGGCGAGATCTCGGGAAAGGCTCGCCCGGCGCAACAATCCGGAGAGGTGGCAGAGCGGTTGAATGCGGCGGTCTCGAAAACCGTTGTGCTCGCAAGAGTACCGGGGGTTCGAATCCCCCCCTCTCCGCTCAGGAAAGCCAAGAACGGCAGTTGAAACCCGGTCAGTCAGACCGGGTTTTCGCGTCTTTGGGGCGAGTTCGGGGGCAATTCGGGGGCAAACTCAACAGCAGCTACGCGCACCGGACGAACAGAAAGGCAGCGGATAGCACGGCCCGCACGCTTCGCCGACGTCAGGTTCCCTTGTTCAAATCCAGCAGAGCCCCCGACCACCAGACCCCGGCTGACGGCTGGCGAGGTTCGCCGGTGGGAGTCCTTCTTCTTCTGGGCCGGTTGCTAAGATGCTTGTCAGGCCAGCACCAATGTGGCCGCGGCTTGGATCGTGACCCCGGGGGGGGCAAGCTATTCTCGACAAGCAATATGGTGGCACGCTTGCGGCCGAATCCTGTAATGTTCAAATAGGCTGCTTGATGTCCTGTAACGCGCACATGGCATGCCTCATGCTTATCGCGGTATGTGGGACAGGGGGTGCAACTCTTGGAGAGCCAAGCTAGCGGACGGTCGCGCAAACTGACAAGTCGTCATAGGATGCTCAAGGTTCTTGGTACGGCTGTTCTTAGCCTGGCTGTCGCAGTTCTGGCTGGCCTGTTGGTGGTGCAGTACCAGTCCGCCCGGGACACGGATCGAGCCAACCGATCGAACACCGCCCGCCTAGCCCTTGCAGGCTCGCTTGTGTCTACAGGCCAATATCAAGCCGCGCTGTCCGCGTGTGCAAGCGTGGAGGCCGATCCCATGACGACCGAGGACGCACCGTGGTATGCGCACCTACAGACTACGATGGCCGACGCATATGTGTCAGACGGTTTGGAGCAAGACGAACCAGATTCTTGTGCGCGTCTCACTGAAGTGCGTCGAAGCGGCAGTTGCGGCATCTAAGGGCGAGAAGAGCGCGCTGTACAGCGCGTATGCCATCTCGGCCAGAGCCCACGAGTACCTCGCTGGTGTCAGAAACACACGCCAGGAAGCGCTAGCTTGCATCGACGCCGCTCGAAGGACCATCGAGCTCGCAAGCGAGATGCAGCAAGAGCTTATGGCCGTTTGGGGACTTCAAATGCGCGCGGACGGATATAGCCAGCTTTCCGAGGTCGAGAACCCAGTCGACAACCTCGGTGCCGCGATCGATGATTTGCAGACTGCGCTTGAAAGGATGACTCAAACGGAATCTGCGTCGGGCGAGAACGCCTCCCTCACAGAATTGAAGAATCACACGCTATCTCGCCTGGCATCAACCTACAGCAATCTCTCGCAGTACCAGGACAGAGAAGCAAACAGACAGAAAGCCAAGGACTATCTCTCGCAGGTGAGACCACTTGTGTCGGGGAGCGTGTACCCGGGCCACTACCTATGGAATGAGTCTCTGGATGTCGACATCGGGATGAAAGATCCTACTGCAAAAGCACAAGATCTCACGGTTACGGGCGCAATTGCGTTTTACCGAGAACGATGCGACAGCTTGAGAAGCGACGGATCGCCGTCGAGTCGTCGTCCTCTTTGCTCGGCTCTGCTAAACCTCTCAGACGCATACCAGGAGGAAGCCTACAATCGGTTCAACGCCAGCGGTCTGTGGGAGGCGTCTCTCACTGAGGCCCAGAATTGTGCCGCCGAAGCTGAAGCGCTCATCTCGTTCGAGAAGTGGCCAATCGACTACGCGAGGGCGAAGTACCAGCAGGGCATGTTAGAGTACGACTCTGGCAGGTACACAAGGAACGCCGAAGCCCTAAGGCGCGGAATCGCCTGCCTGCGGGCGGCCCTCAAGACGTACTCTGCCGCCGAATACCCGTGGCGGCACGGCGAGGTCATGATGTTCATCGGGCACATCTACGCAGAGATAGATGCGCAATCCCCTGACTCGGCGGCGAAAGCCGACGCCATCTCCTGTTTCGGAGAGGCCCTTCGGTACCTGCCGGAGAAAGGCTTTCAACCGGAGATCAGTGGCATCAAAGACTACCTAGCCAGCACAGCGACGAGCTGACCAGTGGCACGATATGTCACCTGAGTAGGGGTAACGGCAGGGTGGTAGTGTAGGGTCCGGAGAGTTCCTGTGAAGAGGGGGGGGGAGGCTCACCCTTGGACGCTCGCCCGCGCGCCGGAGGGCTAGCTGCCTACCTCTTCGTAGATCTTGCGCACCAGCTCCGGCTTGCGCTCCATGACCACCCTGCACCACCATGGGGGTAGGGGTCTCGGCACGCGCGCAATGCTGCAATACCCGGCTGACTATTGCGCTATTTCGCAGATCCGGGCAGCCACCCGGCACAGAGAGGACCGCGCTGGCAAAGCTTGGCAGCGGCCGATCGGGGGCAGTCAGAAGCTTCACAGAATCGACGCTATGGCGTTACCACGCGGTCGGGGCAGGTGTCCCTCTCGCCAGACGCCTTCATGTCTCGATGCGCTCGCCTTGGCTTCCGGTATTCAGAGGGCAGAGTCTGCCATTTCGAGTAGAAGGTCTTGCCCGTCGCAAGTCTCGCCGCTGCTCTGATGGGTCCATCGAGGTCGTAACCCATCTCTTCGAAATACACCATGGCAACTTCAGTGGTTGCTCGGCTACGCGGCGGGATCTTGCCTGGCAGTTGGGCCAAGCCAGAACCAAGCCCTGTGCTGAAGGACACGAGGGTCAACCTCCTGTCCGACCATCTTCGCCGCAAATCAATCTCTTCCACTTTGACTTCGTGCGGACTCTTGTTCACAGCCGTGACGGAGAGGATAGCGAGCGAGGAGTGCTCGGTTATGATCTTCTTGCCCGGACAAAGCTCGATCCGCACCCTGGTGGCGTTGGCCACCCTGCCAGAGTAGACGTGCCAGGCCAGACTGACAATGGCAAGTACGAGTCCAGCAATCGCGATAGCTGTGGTCGCACTCATTTCAAGGGAATAGTAGCAGTCTGAAGGCCCCCGCCGGCAAAACTTGGTAGCAATCGGAGGCATGACCAGGATATCGAGGCCGTGCGGCAGCATTGTGGCACTTCGGTCGCCCTCGCTCCCCAGCACCGCTCGGTAGCGAGTTCACACCTCCATCTGGCGTTCGTGTTCCGCTCCGCCCAGGTCCTCCCACACTATCGTTAGGTGAACCGTGTCTCCGGGGCTGGCGTTCTGGACAACAGCCTTAACCTTTCCGTCTTCAAGGTGATAGAGCAGTGTCTGCGCTCCTTGGCGCGGTACGTCTGCCGCGACGGCAAGAAGCCTCCGCGGTCCGGACACGAGGTTCATCCCACCAATTGGAAGGGAAAGGAGGAGCGGTTCTGGCTCGAAACCAAGGATTCCGGCGCATCTCTCTATGTAGTCGTGGACTCCTGCGAGTGCCGCGTCGATGAAGGCAACAGCGTCCGTTCGCTGAGAAAATGTACAGTTGCGCCGTGCGTGCGACTCGGGGTTATCGGGTAGGAGCACCGAAATCCGTGGCGTCTCGCCCACGACCAGCCGGACAGCGTCAGAGACGAGCCGGTAGTGCTGATCGAGGACACGGAAGTCGCGCACCCGCCCTCCAATCGTCTCCCAGTACACCCTGGTCGCCCGCCTGATTTCCGGTGGCAAACAAGTCAGACTGTCCAGTTGCTTCATGACTCCGTGAAGGCTCTTCGGGAGGTCCTCCACTCTTGGCTCGACAGTATCGCCGACCAGACGAATCACCTGGTTCTGCAAGACGACGAGGGACGAGAGAGCGTGGCAGACCATCCCGACCAGCCCGACCACATCGTCGCACCAGAAGGCGACCTCCCGGCTGTCGTCGCCTGTGTCGAACTGGACTCCATCCAATTTCGAAGCGCAGAGGGCTGCTGACTGTGACGCGCTCCGGACGGCCATCATCACAGCGGTGGCCCGGAACAGTATCTCCTGCGGGTAGGGTGATGCGGTTGTCCTCCGGTCTCGTGCCCACGCGGCGAACCTCTGGAACATGCCTACCGAGTTGAAGTACGAGGCAGCGTACATTGTCCCCCTCGGCTCGCGTGATTCCTGCGGGCTTCTTCGTCAGTTAGCAGAGCTTCGAGTAGGTTCGTGCTAGCCCGGTCCTACGTGCTGGAACACCTTTGCGAAGCACCTTCATCCCCGCGATTGCTTTAGTGTACTGTCCCAGCCACTGATTGAATACTCGGTGGCCGCGGTGGCCGAGCTCCATCTCCACACGCTGGCGACGCTCGTTCAAATCGGCGTTCTCTTCAAGGGCAAGAAATACATCCTCGGTGATGTCCTCCCCGTACGGCGGATCTATGGTCTGAAGTATCTCTTCCACCAGCTTTCGAACCCCGTCAGTCTTGCGAATCATCGTCCGCTCCTTCCGTGTTGGGCAGTCCGCGATTCTTCACGGACGCTACTTATACGGTTTTCAGACGGAATTCTTCAACTTCACCAGAAAGCACGCGCAGGGAAGCCCCAACGGGCGAGCTAGGCAGTGACCGACCAGGAGCTATTCCTTCACCTGCTGTGCTAGCGTCCCCTCGCCTCTCTGTACGAGCTTCACGTCCTCGCTGCCTTTGAGTGTCCGTCACTGGTCAAGCCGCACCTCTCTCAGTGCTTTCGGCCTCCAGTGCAGGTCCCGCTCGATGCCCAAGCCAAGCGGCCCACGTACGTCCTGCATTTCATTCAGGCTCACATAGCCGAGTTCTGGGCACCCTAAATCGCAGAGGCCGAACATGATGAAGTCTTCGCCTTCCGGCGAACCCTCCGTGATCCACCAATCACCGACGCCGCAGGGGTTGAAGAAGTGCACATAGACGATGGCGTCCTCGGCCAAGGCCTCCTGCGAGTAGAGGGGCGGAAGCAAAGCCCCAAGGTCATCCCTTAACACCACCGACACCTATTTCGCAGCCAGCCGCACCAGGAACGTTTCTTCCCCTCTCTGCGCCAGCTTCACCTCTGCGTCGTCCTTGAGCGCACGCCTCAGTCCGGCCCGTAGCGTGGCGGGCTTCATACCCTCCACAGTCACCTTCATCGAGTCAACGCCCGCCACGACAAAGTCCACGATCATGTCCGCGTAGAGGCTCTGGGAACGACGCACGGGAATCGGGCTCTCGGTCAGCTTGTACGTCTTGGTCATTGCGGGCTCCTTCTGTTGGAGTATGGTCAGGCGGAGTGTTGACCACGGAGCCTGGCGGTGGAAACTGCTACTACTCGCCCACAGCTTTGCCGAGCATGGCGTCGATCTTCGCAACGGCCTCGGCCTGCATGCCCGGCAAGACGTGGCTGTAGACGTCGAGGGTAATTGAGGCGGTTGCATGTCCTAGCCGCTCGCTGACCACCTTGACCGAGACCCCAGCCTTCAAGAGCTGACTCGCATGACTGTGCCTCAAGTCGTGGAAGCGGACAGCGGGCTGTCCCCGACGTCGGATCAGCCTCCGGAAGTCGCTTGAGAACTGTACCGGTGGCCACATCGAGCCATCGGGGCGGGCGAAGATGAGGTCTAAGTCCTGGTACCCCGCCCCCATCAGCAAGCGCTCCTGGTTCTGCTGGACTCGATGCGCCTTCAGAGCGGCAACAGCCAGTTGGGGCAAGAGAACGCTCCTGCGACTCCGCCGGGTTTTCGGCGTCTTGAAGGATAGCCCCGCGTCGGTCTGCTGAAGTGATCGCACCACCTGGCATTCCCCAGATCCAGGATTCAGATCGAGCCACTTGAGGGCCAGGATCTCACCCAGCCTCATGCCGGTGGTGGCCGCAACTACGACCGGAGCGTAGTGCCTGGTGCCCTGAATTGCGGCGAGAAGGGCTAGGAGCTGCTCCTCGTCCAAGGCCTTCATCTCCACCTGCTGCACCCGCGGTGGGTCGACAAGGTCACAGGGGTTGCGCGGTACCAGGCCCCACCTTACCGCCTGCCCCAGAGTCCGCTTGAGGACCCGGTAGAAGTGCAAGACGGTCCGGGCTGACAGATCGCCCTGGGACTTGCGCTTACACTTGCGGGCAAGGCTACGGCCGAGGAAGCTCTGGATCTGCATCGGGGTGAGGTCGGCCAGCTTGGTCGAGCCGAAGGTCGGAATTAGCTCGGTGGTGATGATTTGCCGGTAGCGCCTGAAGGTCGAAGCTGCCGTGGTGGTCCGGGCGTACTCCAAGGTAGTCGAGGAAGAAGTCCTTGCACAGGAGGCCGCTCTTGGCAGTGAGGGTCCCTTCTGACTTCTCATGCCGAAGACGGTCCCGCACCTTCTCGGCCTCCTTGAGTGTTCCGTGAACAGTGCGGGAAGTGCGTATGCGGTTGCCGTAGGCGTCGGTGCCGTGGTTGATGGCAATACGCCAAATGCCGCGTCCTTCACGGTCCTTACCCCTACTCTCGATGCACTCGCTCAGCGAATCCTACCTCTCTGCGGGGTTCCCCAGGCTCAAGCCCCTGGTCGTGGAGAACCATAGTTTCTTTGGTCAACACGCCGAGAAACCCCGAGTGACCGAGCGCCAGCAGCACAGCTAGACGCGGCCACTCAGAGCTTCACGTCGGACCACTAGCGCAGCTCGCTCAGGCGACGGGAACACCGAGTCGTCTGTCGGGCATCGGTTCCCCAATGATGGACGCGGGAGGGACGACCCGCGCGCGTCTCCAGGTTGACCACGTAGCCAAGAGCCTCGGCCTCTTTGACTCGCCGGGAGACGCTGGAACGGTCAAGCTTGAGCGCGTCGGATAGATTGGGTGAGGCTCATCCCAGATCCGTCATCGTCGCCCGTCACCTTGTAGAGCAGGTCTTCGGAAAGGACCATGGTGACCCTATTCCCCTTGCGCTCGATCGGCTCCCTACCACCGCTCAGCAGGTACTTCACCGCCTCCACCGTCTCTCGGATCTCGGGTTTCACCGTGGCTCTCATGCCCTGGGCGATCACGTCAGCCACAAGCTCGCGAACCACGACGTAGTCTCCGTCGACGGTGGCGATGATCCGACCATCCGCGTCCTTTTCCCTGGCCGCTTGGCACGAGCAGGGCGTGTGTCTCGATCAGAGAGAGCAGCGACCGGAAGTCACGCCGCATCCGTGGTGCGGAAGCGACCGACTTCTCGGCCAAGGCTTTTGCGAATGGGATGGTCACCTCCGCCACCGAGCTACGCAACCAGTGCTGAGCTGCGTGCCAGTTCGCAAAATCCCGGTCGTCGGCCGGAGTCACCATGCGCTGGAGCACCCTTCTCGTCTGTGCCGGAGAATCGTCGGAGACGACACTCAAAAGACGTGTCTCGTTCTCCGGGTGAAGGAGCGCCCGAGTCGTGGTCAGGATGCAGTTGGTTGGACCTTCCTTCGTGATGACCTTGGGCATCAGCCCCATGGGAGTCGACTCGACCGTCTCGTAGAGGATGCAGCCCTCCGAGAGCAGACTGCGCAAGAGATACTCGCCCTCATCGCCGATGCCTTCGACCTCGAAAAGAACAATCGTCCGATGCCTGAAGTCCTCGTTGCTGTAGGCCAAGGCCTTGGGACTCAAACCGGTGCGCTCGATGTACTGGCTCCTGGGGAACATGCGAAGGACTGTCGCGACCGTGTAGCTCTTGCCGCTCGAACTTGTGCCCTTCACCACCATGCTGACCGGCCGAGCGTGCAGACGGGAGGTGAGTGCAAGGAAGAGCAGTTTGGCGTTGGACGCTTCGCCTGCCAGCCCCGCCTTCTTGACCTCCTCTTCGACCCGCTCGAGAGCCCGGTCGCCCAGGTCGGCCATGAACTCATGACCCAGCTTCAGTGTCTCCTCGGTCAGCCTCCGGCTTGGCCGCTTCGGGTACCACCTTGGGACGGAGCAGCTCACGAACGTCCTTCGTCTGCACACCCAGACTCTTGGCGACCATCCTGGAATACGAGGCGCGATCGAGGGGCGGAGCTTAGCCAGGTGAGGAAGCACCGACTTCTCAACGAAGGTCAGCTTGGCTCCGTGTTCCAGCGTCTCCAGTCTGAGCTCATCATCTGAGCGATGCTGCTACGCGCGCACCTCACGACGATCGTGCTCCATCTTGAAGACCGAGGCCACTACCTGGGCAATCTCGCCATCTTCTAGGCGCAGGCTGGCAGCACTGGCTATTCCACTCTCTTAGCCGATCTAGGACTTCCTCTTCGCCCTCGCCCTCTCTGGCAGAGGCACCCGCGAGACGTGCGGCGGTGTTGTTACGACTGCCTGGCTCGACCGGCATCGTCCACTCGCCTGGACTGACCCTGTCGACTAGGTGACGCGTTGGTCACCTTTGCCTTGGTGCCCGCCTTGGTCGCCAGCATCCAGGCAGGTGGATCGGTGAGATCAACTCATATCCGGTGCCTCCACCCATTCGTAGGGACACCCCGACCGATGTACTGACGGAGGGGCGACAACGAATCCACCATCGCCTCTGACGTCTACCTTGGCAGCTATCGTGCTGGCCGAATTGCCCAGCCCACTCTCCGGATAGCTGTAGTAGTAGTGATCCCCTCCGCCTCCAGTATGGGCATGCATCGTGTGTGGGATCTCATATCCAGCCTTGAGCAAGGGCCGCATGGCCTTCCTCGCCGTCCACATCTAAAACGACAATGCCGCTCACCCTCCCCGTGACGATTCCGACGTTGCGGTTGGGCCGGTCAGTGAACCACCTGCGAATCTCGGCGTTGGTGGCTGTCTCCTCCTGGTACTTCTTCCACGGACCTGAGCGCCGGATGCTTGCCCTTGTTCGGGCAGTTAGCCCTGCCGCAGGTGCACCGACCGTCTTGGACCCCGTGAACCGGTATCACACTCCATCCTTGCTCCGAGTAGCCCAGGGCTGCCTCGAGCGTGCTGGATGGCGGGGTGCTTTTCTGGTCGCGACTATTTCGCGAGTCACTGACTTGTTTCATCATGTAACCTACCTAGTGCTCAGGCTATGCCTGGGCGCATTCGGGGGCGGCGCATTGCTCTTACCGAGAGGGCGCCGCCCTTTTGACTTGATCCTAGAGCCCGCTTTCGTGGCCGACCGTCTTAGTCCTCCAGTCCCAGCTTACATCAGGAAGGGCACCTACACACGGCGAGTCCGACGCTCTGCTGGAATGGCACCGTGGGCGACTCTGCAACCGTCGGCACTGTTCGTAGGCTGTACTACAGCACACCCCGGAGGGCTGCAGCAGCCGTTGACCGTGATGCGTCGGTGGGATGGACCGCGCATCACACGTCACACCCAGCCGGTGTTCTCCGCTCCTCTGTTGGCTCGACTGGTGAGCAGCTGGCGGCAGTGACCTAACTGGTATACGCACAAGCGACCTAACCCGGACCGCTGGCAGCTACTCTTCCTTGACCATGCGCTACAGCGTGGCGTAGGTGACTCCGAGCCGATCGGCCGCCTCCTAGATTACGAAATCCGGCTCAATAATCGCGGCGCTCGCCTCCCTCACAAACCAGGGGATTCATGGTACGCTGTACTCCATGTTCGTACCCTGTATCATCCATAGCAAATGAGTCGACGTGAGAGCAACGCACACTCTGGCCTCACTTCGTACCACGGTCTGGCCGCTCAACTCCGCCCAAGGCGGGCCGAAGTCGGATCCAGCGCGTCTACAGGGCGGAAGGCAAATTCGTCGTACCTATTCCCGGACGGCGAGTTCGGCGACCTACCGGAGGAGCTCTATCTTCGCGAAGCTCGCGACGTAGACATCTCTTCCAGTGACAAGGACCTAGACCGATTTCGTCAACCAGTGGGGCAACGCTGGTCGAGCCCACGCTGGGACGACCTGGTCTACGGCCCGTTCGTACCCACGGCGACAACCAGGCCGAGCGAGAGCACGGCTAGACAACGAAGTACTGGACAGAATCAAGCAGGACACAGGGTCCGGAAGGCCTGCCTCCGTCAGAGGATCTTGAGGCAGACGCAACGTCTATCCACATCGACGAGTATCAGGCTGCGCCTCGCACGTATGTCGGAACCTAACGCTGAGCTGGGACCACCTGAGCTGAGCGAATCGAACCTAGCAAGCACTGCAAGACGGGCTGGACCGCGAACGACTCTCGACCGCGCTACCTTCGAGGACTACCGAGCACTGCGCCCGGCGCCTCTCTTGGCAGCCTCACCGCCGCACTGCGCCCGTTTCACGTGCGCGTGGTCCTGGAAGATTGGGACTACAAACCGCAGCCGTTCTATACGACCTACCAAGGCGATGTGTCTCCAGCTGGCGTCTCGACATAGCAGTCAAGACCAGATACCGCGTTTGCCAGGACGAGAAGTGCAGACGACCTCTTCGTCCATCAGAGGGGCGCGCGCGAAGCACAACCAGTACCGAACGGCGGGCGTTTACTTCTGCGACAACAAGTGTGCCAAAGCCCAGAACCAGAGGGACCTACGACGCCTGCAGCGCATTAGGGCGCTTCTGGATGGAGGCCTGGCGGAGGAGGAGATTGCCGTGACGATGAGCCTGACCGCCGATAAGGTCCATGAGCTACTCTCAAAGGACGGGCGATAGGACTGGTCCGAGGGTGTGGGGGTGCCGAGTAAGCGTGCAATGGTGCAAGGGCTAGGCAGGTGTTGCACTATTGCGTGAGTTTGGTGACCCCCTCCCTGTCATCCCCGCCCTTGGTTCCAGGTCCCGGGGCTGATCTGGGAGTAGTAACAGGTTAGTAGGTACTGGAGTAGTCGCTCGAGCTATGACCCAAAATCCGTAGCCGCTTACCCTTCGCGAATATCTGCAGAAGCTCTGTTACTCACCAGGAGTGCATCGATACCGTTCTTGTCCTATGTCACCCCTCCCAGCCTAGAGTACGTTCTTTGATACCGAGACTGTATGAACTCGGTATTACTGCACTCCGAGCAAGTGAGGTGCTCCGTGACCAGGCCAAGGACGACTTCCCAAGGTCCTTACCCCCGACGAGCAGCGGGCACTGCTGGCCAAGTTTGACCGACGCTATCCGTCTGCTCTCCGCAACCTGCTCGCCGTACAACTTATGTTGTATTGCGGCTTGCGCTGCGGTGAGGTAGTCGCCGTACGCCCCGAGCACGTGGATCTCGACACCTGCCGTTTGTTGGTCCGCGAGGGCAAGGGAGGCAAGGACCGCGTCGTGTGGTTCAGCGATGACCTCCGAGACCTGCTCGCCCGCTGGTTGGAGCGCCGCCCGGCCTCCGACTGGCTCCTGTCTACCCGGTACGGCACCCAGCTTAATACGCGATACGTGCGTGAACTCGTCAAGCGCAAGGCTCTGGCCGCTGGGATCTCCGAGGCAGACCGGGTCACGCCGCATACGCTCAGGCATACCTTCGCGACGGACCTTCTCCGGGAAACGAAGAACATACGGCTCGTGCAGAAGGGACTCGGGCACGCCAACCTGGCGACAACGATGATCTACACCCACGTAGCACGACGAGGAGCTGGAGAAGGCCATGCGACGCTGCCGAGCACCCAGAGCGGTGGCGTCCTAGCCCGCGTCGTGAAATGATCGCGGGCATGCTGACCCCACGGCTCATGAAGCGGACCACCCGCACTCCTGACGGTCATCTCCTGTGGACCGGTGGCCTGGCCAATGGACGCCCGGCTGCCAAGCACAACGGGAAAACCAACTACGTGAAGCGCCTGGTGTGGGAAGAGGTCAACGGTCCGATCCCACCGGGAACAGTTATCACCTCTGCCTGCGGGGAACACACCTGCGTTGAGGCTTCCCACCTGGCGCTAAGCGCGCCGGGAAGGCATGCCGCCCCTAAAGACGACCGAGGGAAATACACCTCAAGAGCGAGCGCGGGTAGTCAGACGCAATAAGACCCCCCCAGCAGCCCTATCGTCCGCTGGACTCGCTGGGCAATACCATCGCCTTCAGTCCTTCGCCACTACCGTGTCGTAGAGTCCGTAGTGCGTCAGACCCTGGTGACTCTCGATGCCCGTGTACCGGAGAGATGCGTCCTCATACCGGCGGAAGGCAAACACCGCTTGGTTCATCCTCTCCGTGTTGAATACCCTCAACTGCACGAGCACGTGAAAGTCCTTGACGGTAAGACCGGTGACGACGAAAAAGAGGTCCGGCTCGATCTTGGTGATAACATCCTGCAGCGTGTTCTCGCGAAAATCCGTGAGATACATGAAGGCAGGGATGCGCGTAGCGAACTTGATCAGCTTCTCCTGGACGAGTTTGCGCTTCGACTTGTACTCCCTCTCCTGGTCCGTCAGCTCCTTCTTCTGCTTTGGAGTCAGGTCGCCGTTCTTGGCCTTCTTCTTGAGATCCTTCACCGTGTCGCTCTTGTTGATGATTGTCTCGATGATGTTGTCACCCAGCGAGCGCCACCCTTCGATGCGCTCAACGGCAGCCATCGCTTCGGGGTCGTCCAAGAGGCGGCGCAGGGTGTCGTTGTCAACATTCACCAGCATCGCCGATTCCCACTTACGGGCAAGTAGTGTGGCCGAGGTGCCGGCCATGGCGATATCAAGGATGCTTCCTGCATCGATCTGCATCATGTTGGCGCCGTTGTAGGCCAGCACAGGCAAGAACGACACTAGGTCTTTGACCGCATTCTCCGGATTCGGCTCGCCAGGCGAGAGCCCCAGCCCATAGTCGGACAGTTGTCTCAGGGCACGGGTAGGTGCAAAGTCGAACACGAAGCAGACGGGCTTGAGTATCTCCTCTTCATTCGGGTCATCGCCGTTGGGGTTCTTTATGGACCAGGGAGACTGCACTCGGAACGCCGCCTGGAAGTAGGTCTCGGGAGACCTGAGATTGCGCAGCATCAAGATGGAGAACCACTGCGGTATGGTCACACCGGTGGTCAGCTTGCCGCACGACAACGTGATGGTCTTCGTCTCGAACCCACTCCCAATGGCCGTGCGCACCGGGGGCAAAGCATCGAGACCTATGCCGGCCGATGCGCCCGCCGCCACGATGACCTTGTAGTCTCGCCAGAACGTGTTGTGCTTCTCGGTCAGCAGATTCGCCATCGCGTGACAAGCGGCGACACTGGGTAAGAACCATAGCGAGTGCTGCAGATAAGGCAGCAGGCGCACATCCGAATACGGCCACGGCGGCCGCGTGCCGGTCTTGAGGCTCTCGATCACCTGGGGCGCGTGCTGCCCCCGTATTATGTCCAGCCACTTCTGCACGTCCGTCTTGTGCCTGAACTGGGCGCCCGCTCCCACCCCGGATGCAGCGAAGAACTCATTCAGATCGAACTCGTCGAACTCTCCGCCACTTGCGATGGCCAGCAACTCATCGGGCATCTGGTAGGTGAGCAGGCGCATCTGAGGCAGAGCCCCGTAGGGGTTCCATGTGCCCGGGTTCTGAGCGGCAAACTGCTCCTTTGCTCTCTGCTCGTCGCTGTAGGTCCAGTTGAAGATCTGCTCTTCTATGAACTCGCCGGTCGCCAGGGCCTTGAACGGCGTGCCGGACAAGTAGAGATAGGCTTTGGCGGTGATTGGGAGGAACTCAGTCTCCTTCTCCGATAGCACAGCGAGGTCATCGTTGAGCAGCTCCAGGTCGGCGGCATACTCAAGCTTGGCCTCCTTCTTGGCGACCGCATCATCCTCGCCCTCAAACAACTCCTTCGCGGTTTCCCGCCAGGCGCCGAAGTGGTACTCGTCAAACACCACCAGGTCCCACTCCAACTTATGGACCCATTCGTTCTTGGCCTTGATGTTGCCCGCATCGTCGCGGCCCAGCAGGTCCTGAAAGGAGCCGAAATAGACCAGCGGTCTCTTGCGGTCGGCCTTGGTAGGATCGATGTCGGAGTTGCGCGAGAGATACTGCCAGCCGTCGAAGTCGATGTGGTTCTCCAGGTCACTTTGCCACGCGTCCTCGACTGCCGGTTTGAAGGTCACCACAAGCACTCGTCTGGCCCCAAGCTTCTTTGCCAACTGGTAGGTGGTGAAGGTCTTGCCGAACCGCATCTTCGCGTTCCACAGGAACCGCGGGACTGCGTGCATGTCCTCCTTCCAGATGGAGTGAAAGTAGTCATGCGTCTTGTTGACGGCCTCCACCTGTTCCCGCCGCATCGAGAACCTCGCACCGTGCGTGCCTGTAAACCGTTGCCCCGTACGAAGCTCAGTTATCACTGTTCGCACATCGGCTACAGAGCACGCCATCCATTCCAACTCGACGTTCTCGAAGCCCTTTCTCGCAAGGGCCACGCGCACCTGGTGGTCACTGATAATCCTGCCGTCATCGCACTCGGCGGGTTCGTCCAATTCGATCCTGTAGTTCTTGATCGCGGCAGTCTTGACTTGCTGGGCAACGCGCCACTTCACGTCTCGCGTTGTCTGCCCCACTTTGAGAAGACCCTTGTGCGCCGTATCATCAATCGAGTATGCGTAGATACGCAGCCGCGCGACTGGTTTCGGCGCAAGGATTTCGTCAATCGTAGGCTTAACCATTGCCCTCGTCCATCGAACGGATCATGCTGTTGATGAACGCGATCTGGTCCTTCGTGATGTCGTATTGCCTATAGAGCATCTCGTCGGTCCACTCACGATCCATGGGAAGGTTGGGAACGAACGCAAAGCGCTCACTGTAAAGGTGCTGTGTGTTCTTGCGCAACGAAATCAAGAACCGCACAAAACGAGTCCTCAAATAGCGTGCAAAGAGATTCGCCTCGTCTTCTGAGTCAAAACGATCGATTACGAGATACGTCTCGGTGCAGGCGGTCCCAGGGCCAAGAATGCCAGGCTCCGAGGTAATCCAGTACGGAAACGGTCCGCGTTCACCGTAAGCAAGGCCGAGAATCACCTTCCACTGATCAATCCAGGAGTCGTTTCGCGGAACTTCCGCCCGCTCAATGAATGTGTCACCCTGAGAAGTACGCAAGACCACAGGTTTCTCTAGCCCCTCCGGGTTCTCTTTGCCTCGGAAGTCCGTTCGAAGCCCAAACGGCTGAGTAGGGGACACCTTCGCGGCAATCGTGTCCCTGGTCACACCTTGGGGCCAGACCTTCTGAAGAATCGATACTCCAACGTTGTAGCGGACGAAGATGTCGTAGGCACCAAGCTCTCGCAATTCAGAGGCTTCGGGGATGCCTGGCGCAATCGTACGGACTTCACACGGACCTTCGTGCAAGCGATCCCAAAGGAAGTAGGAGACCCCACCGGCGATGTCGATACCAGGAAAGGCGTCAGCGGCGTTCGGAAAGTCGACCAAGACCCTGAGCTTGCGGCTCTGAAGCATCTCCTGCCGAAAAGCATCCAGCCCACGCCCTCCGGCGAACCATCGCGACGGTGTAACCATCGCCACATAGTGCGGCTCCAGCGACTTCGCCGCCTGCACAAACTTCTGATAGATAGGCATCGCAAAGCTGCCCACTGCCTCGCCGCCGCTCTGGCCGAGTTGATACGGGGGGTTCCCTATGATCACGTCGAACTGCATGGCGCCTCCAAACAACTCTCCTAGCCGAGCCTCAATGTTGTCCGTGTGTATGAATGCGTACGCGTGGGTTTCCAGACTTTGTCCTCGGTCGTAGTCGCGCTGGTTGGCTCCGCAGTATGTACATTTGCCGTCAGCCCAGGAGTGCTCGGTACGCTTGAACCAGATGCTGCCATCGTCGCTTGCGAAGGACTTGGCGATGGAGTGCTTGCCCTGGGCATGCTTCGAGCAATACAGGCTTCTGCGCGCAAGCATGCTGGTGAGATTCGTGATACCAATGCCGAATACTTGATGGGTGAGAATGTGGCCAACGCGTTCTTCAAGGTCCGGGATATCGGCTTCAAGACCAGCGGTGAGACGGCTGGTGATCTCGCGAAGGAAGACCCCCGACTTGGTGCCCGGATCAAGGAACCGCACCGAGCGGTCCATCCATATGTTAGCTCCGTTGTTGTCGGCCGCCCACGCCTCGGCGAGAGTGTCCAGCATTCTCCCAGCGAACTCGGGAGGCGTGAACACTTCATCATTGGAGAGGTTCGCGATACACGTCAGCACATCCGGGTTACGGCCGCGAAGCGAGATAGCGTACCCGGCCGCTCATTCCGCCCCCTTCGAGGCATCGGTTTCTGCAAGTGCCGCAAGATCACTGAGCATCACTGGCGCGTAGGTTTTGCTGGGTGTGAAGACCTCGTGCCTGCCGAGTTGAGAGAACAGCGTACCCTCCCTGCTCATATCCGCCATCTGAGTGAGGACGTCATAGCGGAAGTCCCGACGCTGGAACTTGCCCTTGCCGAGGTAGCCCCATTCGGCGAAGGCTATCGGCTGCCCGTCCGTGGTCCGCATCGTCAGAGCATCACCGTGAACGAGGTTCTGCGACAGCACATAGAAGGCAGCTCGATAGAGATCGTCCGAATCCTCCAATTGCAGGTAGTCTGCGAGAATCTCAAGCATTTGGGCGCGGCATTCCGCAATGTTGTCTGCCAACAACTCAATTCCGTAGGTGCACATCACGGCAAGAAGGGCGTATTGCCGTCTCTCAAAGTCTGATCTGCCGAACTTGAGTTCAACTGCGGCAAGCTTGCGCTGAAGGATACGGATGAGGAAGTTCCCGCTGCCACACGCGGGCTCCAAGAACCGAGAGTCGATGCGCTCGGTCTCGCCTTCGACGAGATCGAGCATCGCGTTGACCATCCACTCGGAAGTGAACACCTCCCCATGGTCTGCAACACGCTGTTTTGACTTGATCATGGTCATGCCACGATTGCTCTCGGCAAGACTAGAGCCAAGGCCAAATCCTGCGTACGTCCTGTGATTCCAGTCATCTTGCCTTCTCTAGATGGGGCTGGCGTTTCAGTGCGTCGCCCGCGCTCTTCGCCTATGGTAGCTGATTGGGTGAACCCTAGGCACGTCGCGCCACCCCACCTACGTTTCGTGGGTCCCTACGCCCGCGGGGCGATGACAACCCACACACGACTCACGCTTGCCCAGAACTTCGAGACACCTTCTATGCCCGCGGAGATCTATGCGAGCGCATGACGCGTAGCTAGGTGAGCGTAGATGACGGGCCAGGTGGCCAGTGCTGACTGCTACTCTGCAAGGGGGAGCAGCACAGTCTCGTACTCTGCCGCCTGGTCCGGAGTCAGATCGCATTCAAGCCGAACGAGGGCGTTGCCCGACTGGTGAATGTACTGCTTCAGTATTGGAGTACCCGCGGTCACGGATTCGATGTAATCCCGCGCGCCGTACGTTCGGTAGCGGGGGGAGGAGTGTGGGGGGTGAAGAATGTGTGGAGCCTGAGGCTCGGGGAGGCACATGGTCGGTGCAGCCGCCGAGGGGTCCGTGGAACGAGCTTGGAGGAGATGGCCCGCGTTCTACCGCACATGTAGTCTGGTGGTAGGCGTAAGCGTCCTGCGGAGGCGCGGACGACTAAGAAACTATGGACAACACAGAACGCGAACAGAAGGAGAGTGCTGCGCATGAATGACTCCAACAAGAAGAACCTTGTCTACTTTGAAAGTGAGTCCATGCGAGGGCTATTTGAGACCATGGCCACATGGCAAGATGTGAATGCCAAACGCCTGCTGTCTGCGAGCATTCAGCAGGACGGTCCGATGTACTGCTGTATTGCGCTCACCAATCCAACGGAGGTTGTGATTTGTCACGGAACCTTCGGCTACCAAGCAGACGTCGGCATGAATGGTCGTCTTAAAGTGGAGGTGTAGCGACCCAACAGCCCAGGTCGGGGGGAAGGTTGGCGCGACCCTCCCCCGACTCATGCCTATGCGCGACGGCCGTGCCGGATTGGGCCTTTGTCCCGTGACGTTCGCAACCACGTGTCAACCGGGTCTTCCGGAAGCGTTCAGTATTGTATGCCGCCTGACTCGGCGACCCTCCGCGTCACATCCTCCCACCTCGGAATTTCGCTCTTCATGTAGTCAGCTATGGCGGTTCCCTGCCATCCGAAATAACTCATGGCATTGATGAGCATCCCCACCGAGAAGTCATCCCGCACGAGGATGGTGTTGAGGGCTGCGAGAAATGGCTCAACCGGAAGACCAGCGACCGATTTTGCGCAACGGTCACCCTCTGCCATGATCATGCGCATGAACCCCACAGTCACGTCCGCGCGGTCTAAACCCGAGGACACAAGACGTTCAATAGCGGCCGTGAAATCGGCGCCGCTTACTGGTCTCTTGAACCCATCAGCAGTTATCTCTCCGACGCTCCAATCTCGCTCAAACGCTGCTGGCATGCTGATGTCTCCCTTGCCTGTAGTACTTGAGGATGGCCATGGCACACTATGGACACCGTATTGCCTCATTGGGCCCGCTTGAGACTATCATGAACCTGAGGCGGTTCAGTCGTGCGGAGCGCATCCACCTGAAGGACGTACGATAGACTGGCGCACCGAGGCGCATAGGCCGGAGGCTATGCGCGATGTGTTGGGCCACATCAGTCGAGAGATAGTAGGGGGCTGGCGAGTGGAAGACCTCGTCGTCGTTGTTAATCCCGACGGGGCTCCGAAGATCAATCCGGAGAGCGGCACCGTCACAATGCCGAGGAGTCTAGCTCGTACCCATCTCGTCGCCCGGCACCAACTGGTGGGCAGTGACAGTATGGAGCTTTGGCCACTCGGTGGATGCTGACGAACTCCAGCGCTTGTCTGGCAATATGCGGCCTGTCCAACTGTTGTACTAAGGGGTGGAACCGCCCTCGGTCACACGGTACGCAGCCGCTCTGCCCACAAGCTGCCCACGAAAGCATCTCGACACTGGTCTCCGTTCGTCTCTCTTCGTCTGCCCTAACTGGGTGAAGGGCCCTTTCCGGCGCGGTTTCGGCGCACCGATATCGACCGGCAGGAGTCAACAAAGACCCGATTTCATCGGCTTGTGACCCGAGGGTCGCAGGTTGCTGTTCTGCCCTTCAACTGGCCGTGGCGCCCCACCTAGGTTTCTTGGGTTCATCCCTGGGCGAGCGAAGACAACTCACGAGTTCGGTGGCGGTTCGGTGGCAGACTGTTTGACATTCGTCGGACGCGTCACCACCAGACGGCTATGCTTGTTCTGCAGGACGGTATTGATGCGCACTAGATGGTAGTCAACAGAGCTATGAGGGAGCCCTCGAAAACCGTTGTGCTGGCAACAGCACCGGGGGTTCGAATCCCCCCCTCTCCGTAGGGTCTCCCGGACGGCGAGGCGAGGACGGCAGCTTGCGGAGCAAGATGCGCGAATCCCCCCTCTCCGTCTAGGGGTGCCTGTTGATCAAACGGCCTCGATTGTCGACGGCGGCTTGCAGGCTATGTTGTAGGTGACGCTCACCACCCCAGGCACCGCGGCGACGATTTCAGCACCCAGTCTTTCCAGCACCTCGAACGGCAACCTCGTAGGCGTCGCCGTGCGAGCATCGACACTGTCCCAGCAGCGCACTTCGATCTGTTGGCCGAACTCCCGTTTGCCGTCGCGCATCCCGGTCACGCGGTCCTCGTGGAGGATGGCGAGGTATTGGAAGGCACCATATGAAGACAGCAACCGCTCCACTACTTGCGTAGCCTGCCGCACCGTCTCGATGCGTTCCGGCGTGACCTCACCTATGACCCGGGCGGCGAGCGCCGGGCCGGGGAAGGGGATGCGCCGGAACAGCTCGGTTGACAAGCCAAGCGCCTGCCCAAGCTTCCTCACCCCGTCCTTGCGAAGCTGAACCAGCGGTTCCAGGATCTTGTAGCCGAAGGCTGCTTGTGGGTCGATGCCCAGTTGCTCGAAGACGTTGTGCTGCCTCTTGATGCCGGCCACAGTCTCGTCGACATCGGTCAGGATCGTCCCCTGGAGCAGATGCTTCGCCCCACTCTCCCGGACGACTCGACCGAACACGTCGCGGTAGAAGGTCTGCGTGATCGCCTCCCGCTTGGCTTCAGGGTCGGTCAAACCCTTTAGGGCCGCGAAGAACTCGCGCTGCCCGTCCATCACTTCCACGGTCACACCGAGCTCACGGAACATGTCGACCACCTGTTCCGGTTCGCCCGCGCGCATGAGCCCATTCTGGACGAAGATGGTCTTCAAACGGTCGCCCAGTGCGCGATGCCCCAGCATCGTCACAGTAGACGAGTCGACACCGCCGGAGAGTGCGTTGATGGCCAACCCCTCACCCACCTCACCGCGTATCTGCTCCACCTTGTCCGCGATGAAACGCTCTGTGTCGAGCTCCTGTGCCGTGATCTCGTTGCTCATTTCCGCGCCCCCTTCTCTATGTGCCGATACTGTTGTGGTAGCTCTGCAGAGACCGCACCTGGCCTCGGCCAGCACGTCGCGCCTCGATGCCTTCGGCCGCCGCCTCGGCCATGGTCGTGGTGGTGATGTAGGGCACTTTGTAGCGTATCGCTGCCTTGCGGATGTAGGAGTCATCAAACGCGCTCGACTTACCCGCGGGGGTGTTCACCACGAGTTGGATCTCGCCGTTCTTGATGGCGTCGACGATGTTGGGCCGTCCCTCGTGCTGTTTGAGTATCGGCTCCGACACTATGCCGTGCTCAGCCAAGAAGCCATGGGTGCCGGCCGTGGCCCGTATCTTGAAGCCAAGCGCGTAGAAGTGCTGCGCGGCCTTCAGTATCAGTTCCCGGTCGTGCTCGGCCACGGTGATGAGCGCGGTGCCTTCGAGAGGCAGCCTTCCTCCCGCCGCTTCCTCTGCCTTCGCGAACGCGAGGCCGAACGATTCGGCCATGCCGAGCACCTCGCCGGTCGAGCGCATCTCGGGACCGAGTAGCGGGTCTACCTCCGGGAACATGTTGAACGGAAAGACCGCTTCTTTGACACCGACGTAGGGAACGAGCTTCGGTTTAAGACCGAGCTCTCCCAACTTGGTGCCCAGTATCAGCCGGGTGGCGAGAGCAGCCATCTGCACGTCGCAGACTTTCGACACCAGAGGTACCGTGCGTGAGGCTCGAGGATTAGCTTCGAGGACGTAGACAACATCGTCCAGGATCGCGTACTGCACGTTGATGAGCCCGACAACGCCCAACTCGATAGCCATCCTTCTGGTGTACTCGTTTATTGTCGCCAGGTGCTTCTCTGGGATGGATACGGGCGGGATCACGCAGGCCGAGTCGCCCGAGTGGACTCCCGCGTACTCGATGTGCTGCATAACGGCCGGCACGAAGGCATCGGTGCCGTCGGACAGGGCATCGGCCTCGCACTCCATGGCGTTCTCGAGAAACTTGTCGATGAGGATGGGGCGCTCGGGCGTCACGTCGACCGCCGCGGCCACATAGCGGGTAAGCATGTCCTCGTCGTGGATGATCTCCATACCCCGTCCGCCCAGCACGTAGCTGGGCCGCACGATGAGAGGGTAGCCGATGCGGCCCGCGATCTGCAGGGCTTCCTCGATGTTAGTCGCCATACCCGCCTCGGGCATAGGAATACCGAGGCGTTCCATCATTTCTCTGAAGCGGTCCCGATCCTCGGCGAGGTCGATCGTATCGGGCGAGGTACCCATGATAGGCACCCCGGCCTTCTCCAACTCGCGCGCGATGTTGAGCGGAGTCTGCCCGCCGAACTGGACGATGACGCCCTCGGGCCGTTCTTTCTCGTAGATGCCGAGCACGTCCTCTACCGTCAGGGGTTCGAAATAGAGCTTGTCTGACGTGTCGTAGTCGGTGGACACGGTCTCCGGATTGCAGTTGACCATGATCGACTCGAAGCCGGCCTCTCGAAGAGCGAACGCCGCGTGGACGCAGCAGTAGTCGAATTCGATGCCCTGGCCGATCCGGTTGGGGCCACCTCCCAGAACCATGATCTTTCGCCGATCGCTGACAGGGACCGTGTCGGGCGCATTGTACGTGGAGTAGTAGTAGGCGGCGTTTTCCACGCCGCTGACCGGCACTGCGTGATAGCCATGCACGAGGCCTAGCGCTAGGCGCTGGGCCCGGATCTGGCTCTCCGGGGTCCCGAGCAGTTTCGCCAGGTAGGCATCGGCAAAGCCGTCCTTCTTGGCCCGGGCCAGCAGCTCGTCGGGAAGGCACGCGACTTCGGAGGAGCCTGCGCCCGCAGCGCTGCCCGCCGTCCCGCGGTAGCCCAGTATCTCCTCCTCGAGTTGGACGATTTCCCGCATCTGCTCGATGAACCAGGGCTTTATGAAAGTGCGGGCATAGAGGGCCTGGGTATCTGCGCCCTTGCGGAGCGCTTCGTACATGATGAACTGCCGCTCGCTGGTGGGGTAGACGAGCATCGCCATCAGTTCGTCCAGAGAGCGAGCGTTGAAGTCCTTGGCAAAGCCCAACCCAAATCGGCCCCGTTCGAGCGAACGGATGGATTTCTGCAGCGATTCCTTGTAGGTCTTGCCTATCGACATCACCTCGCCGACCGCCCGCATCTGGGTCCCTAGACGGTCCTTTGCGTCTCGGAACTTCTCGAAGGCCCAGCGGGCGAACTTGACCACCACGTAGTCGCCGGACGGCGTGTACTTCTCCAGCGTGCCATCGCGCCAATACGGTAACTCGTCCAAGGTCAGGCCCGCGGCCAACAGCGAGCTCACCATGGCTATGGGGAAGCCGGTGGCCTTGGAGGCCAGAGCGGAAGAGCGGGAGGTGCGGGGGTTGATCTCTATCACGACCACCCGCCCGGTCTTTGGATCGTGTGCAAATTGGATGTTGGTGCCACCGATCACCTCGATGGCTTCGACGATCGCGTACGAGTAGCGCTGGAGCTTGTCCTGCAGCTCGGGCGTGATCGTCAGCATAGGGGCCGTGCAGTAGCTGTCGCCCGTATGCACTCCCATCGCGTCGACGTTCTCGATGAAGCAGACGGTGATCATCTGGTTCTTCGCATCGCGGACGACTTCGAGCTCCAGCTCCTCCCAGCCGACCACCGATTGCTCCACGAGCACCTGCCCCACCAGGCTGGCGCGGATGCCCCGCTCCACGACCACCTGCAGCTCCTCGCGGTTGTAGACGATGCCGCCGCCCGTACCTCCCATCGTGTATGCGGGCCTGATGACGACTGGATACTCGAGGTCGGCAGCCACCTGCGCCGCCTCGTCGACCGAGTAGCAGATCTCGCTGCGAGGCAGTTCTAGACCAAGACGGGTCATCGTCTCTTTGAAGGCAAGCCGGTCTTCGCCGCGCACGATGGCGTCCGGGCCCACCCCGATGATCTTTACGCCATACTTGGTGAGGACGCCCGAGTTGTACAGTTCGGAAGAAAGGTTGAGACCCGACTGCCCCCCCAAGTTCGGCAGCAGAGCATCCGGCCTCGACAGGGCGATGATCTCGGTCAGGCTCTCCAAGTTGAGCGGCTCGATGTATGTCTCGTCGGCCATCACCGGGTCGGTCATGATCGTAGCTGGGTTGGAGTTCACCAGCACGACCTCGTAGCCGAGCCCCCGCAACGCCTTGCACGCCTGTGTGCCTGAGTAATCGAACTCGCACGCTTGGCCGATCACGATCGGGCCGGAGCCGATGATGAGCACCTTTCGCACATCCGAACGTCTAGGCATCAGGACTCTCCTCGCGGTCACGGTTTTCTTCACCAACTGTATCGCGTCGGCCCCCCTAACGCGGACCCGTCTCGCGTCTTCGGGGAGTCAAACCGGCGGTGCTCGGGTAATCTCCGTCTAGCTCGGGCAAGACCCCGGAGAAGTCGATCGATGTGGAGGGTGACGCATGAAGAAGCAGGGGTTGTTCCGGTGGTTCTTAGTCGAGAGGATAGGCCACTGGGCATACGCGCTGCTGTTCTTTGCGGCGCTTATCTCAGCGGAGGCCGCCGGCGAAGGGGCTGAAGAGTCCGGCGCGTCGGCCGGCGGCGCGGCCCTGCTGCACGGTGTCATCGGCTTGGTCATGGTGGGGCTCCCACTGGTGCTCCTTCTGCTCTTCGCAGGAAGGCGACTCGTCGAGAACGTTAGGGAGATCACTCACTGGGATGCCGACGACCGGCTCTGGCTGCGCAAGGCAGCCCTGGGGGCAGCCCTATTGCGCAGAGAGATGCCTCCGCAGGGCCGACTCAACGCGGGGCAGAAGTTGGCCACTATGCTGGCCGGCCTGCTGGCCCTAGGCATCGTGATCACCGGATGCCTCCTTCTATTCGTAGGGCGCGGCGGCCTGAGCGAGGGCGCTTTGGACACCACTTTGGGCGCCCATGTGGGGTTTGTCGTGGGTGCGCTGGTCGTTCTGGCTGGGCACGTCGCGCATGTTGTCCTGCTCAAGGGGGGGACGAAGTATCTCGCCTCCATGTTCACCGGCAGGCTGGACGAGGAGACTGCAAAGGAACACCACTACAAGTGGTGGCAGCGGGTCCGCTCGAGCGAGAACGGCGGATAGCAGGACCGGCCTTCGCGAACAGCGACCGAAGGCGAGGCACCGTGTCGTCCGAAACCGTCAGGCGACCGGTTTCAGCCCACGAATATCTCCAGTCGAGCAGGAACTGCGGCAGCTGTCAGCTCCTTGGTCAGCGCAGGCCAGTCGAGTTTCGACTGCTTGCGGTACTGGTACTGCAGGTTCACCTTCCCGTCGACCACGGACATGGATTCAAGCCTAAGGCCGGTCAGCTTCTCGCTAAGAAGCGCCTTCAGCTTGGCCTCGACCGCGCCAAAGTCGGCCTGGTCCAGCGAGAGCATCAGGCTACCCCGGCTCCCGACCGTGACCCGGTCACGCAAGAGCCACTTGACGCCCAGCACGAGGAAGGCGGCCACAAGGAGCACTCCTGACATCATGAAATTGCCGGTCGCCGCGCCGATGGACGAGGCGATCAGTAGCAGAAGGAACCCTATTTCCGCAGGGTCCTTCACCGGTGTGCGGAAGCGGACGAACGACAACGCGCCCAGAAGTCCCAGGGAGAGCGGGATGGAGGTCTGGATGGCCAAGAAGAGCACAGTGATCGCCGGCCCACCTATCAGGAACATGCGGTGCACGCCGGCGCCGATATGTCTCGACCCGTAGAACAATAGGTATATGAAGTAGATCACCAGCGAGAACAGAAGAGAGAACGCCAACGCGATCAGAACCTCCGTCCACCCGAGCGTAGACTGCATTCCTTCCCACACCGAAGTCAACCGATCCCACATTTCGCGGCCTCTCTGTTAGATGTTGACGCCCATGACACTACCCAGCGTGCGCGCTTCCAGACGGCCATAGCCGGGAGACGCTACACAAGTCGCTCGCGTGCGCGTCCACACAGGACGAATACTTCGAGAACCGGGTCCAAGAGGTGCCGAGACCACTCAACTGCCGAAGGCCGGCCGGCACATCGGCAGTCGGCCCTTTGACCTCGATCACAGCCCCCGGAAGCTCTAGTCCTCGTTCTCCACGCCCTAGGCCAGGCATAACCACTGACGACCGGATATGCGCATCGAAAGCGACCCGAAACCCAGAGCGAGGTTCCACAAACCGCCACCGCCAGTACGAGACGGCCACCACCGGGCACAGGCGTTTGGCAGCGAAAAACCCAAAGCCCGCCATGGTGTTCGTCAGCATGACATTCGGCACTATGCCCGCGGCCAGCGCCTCCGGTCCAAGCGCGACCGCCGGGACATCCAGCGACCACCTCTGCTTGGTCGACGCAAAACCACGCCGGTTCTTCAACTCCAGCCAGACAGGCACAGCCGTCCCCTCGCCGGATACCTCTGGCGATCCGCCTCGCATCCCGTGGGGGTCGTACTCCGCACCGTACCAGCGTATGCGTACCTTCGATTTCGCGAACTGCCCGGCTGCTGAGTCCTCGTGCTGCTCGAGATCGGGTGTGTCGAAATACAGGCTGTTGATCTGCTCTTCGGGATACTGGGGGTCCCAGCGGCACACTCGGCGCAAGAGCGCGAGTGTCATGATCATTCTGTTTGGGGCCACGAAGAACTTCTGCTCCACGCGCTCGGGCAGGCCAGGCGTCATTTGTCCGACTCTCCAGCGATGGGAGCGGTAGTTGTGGGAGTCGGGGGCCTTCCCGGCGGGCCGAAGCCCGCCCCCGGCCGGTGACCGAAGGCCGCAAGACCCTTCCCGCCACCGTTGCCGCTCCCGTTGCCGCTGCCTGCCGGTGACTCCCCATTCAGTTGGGCGGCGATCGAGGCGGTGCGTTGCTCAACAAAGTAGAGAAGGTTGATGAACCTGCCCCCACCGGACACGACACTACTTGCCGCTGATGACGCGCTAGCGGAGAGACCCCCCTCAAAGGCCGCTGTGGAGGTGAGCTTCGCAGTGTCTTGGACCACCCAAGGTCGGATGAGATCCGCGATCTCATGGACCCTGGCAGTCATTCGCTCCACCGAGAAGGGTCCCTCGATCATCTGTCGGAGGTAGGTGTGGTAGGTCTCGAGGTACTCCGGCTCGTCCAGCAGTTGCTGGACGAGCGGGTATTCGGCCACGGGCGCCGCAGTCGGCTCGTCGATATAGAAGCCTATGATCTGTTCGTCGCTGCACCCGGAGTTGAACGCGCCGAACGACATGTTCAGGTCCCAGGGAATTATGGAGAACTTGCCCAAGTCCTCGTAGAGATAGTAGTTGTGCGCCATGCCGATGTAGTTGTCCAGATGCACCAAGACGACCGAGGCGGCGAGGAAACGGAGGGCCTCGTCTACATCCAGCACCCCCTCGAGGTCGTCAGTGGACACCTCGGCGGGGTCGCGGTTGAGGACCTCGAGCAGCTCGAACAACCGCGAGTAGTCAAGGTAGTCCTCGTTGGTCCTCAGCCCGACTGAAGTCAGATAGTCAGTGTTGAAGTTGAAGATCCTCTGCATCCCGGCCATGCCGCCCGTCTGTACGGCGGCTGTGGTGGTCGTATTGTCCGCGCCATTCAGCCCGGGTATCCAACCAGCGTCTTCGCCAAGCCGATCGATGATCAACGACAACTCGCCTCCGCCGACGTGGTAGAACTCCGCGGTTGTCGTGGCCGAGTAGGAGCCCCCATCAGAGAAATCCGCCGCCACGTCGGCCGCGGTCCAGTCCAGGGCGCCCGCCCTGACTTCCGGCTTGTACAGGTTGTTATAGCCATCATGGAAGTTGGCCACCAGGAAATTGAGATCGACAACCTCCACCTGCGTGTAGACCCCGGCATGAGTTTCGTTCACCCATATATCCACGAAGCTCGCTCTGGGGGTAGGGAGGCCCATGAGCGCCATCAGTTCACAGCCAAGGAAGTCCTTCATCAGGGTCGGGTCGCTGAAGCCGTTGTTGTAGACCAGCTTGTTCATGCCGTGGTAGGCCTGCTCAGCGTTGAAGAAGTTGAAGTCGACCTTGATGCCGGCCCGGAACTCCTCGGCAGAGGCCGCCCCCATGAGGGAGCTGCTGCCTTTGGTACGAACAGCCACGTCTTGCATCAGTTCGTCGTCGATCTGGATGTCCGCCCGGTAGAACACCTTGCCGATGACGTCTTTCTGCATCGCCTCCCAGTCGGCGTCGTCCATGGAGATGCGCACAGTCTGGACCCGGTCGTCGGGAAAGACCTCGTCGTAGCGGTCTTCCATGATGCCGGCGTATGTCGCGGCGAGCTCCTCGGAAGTCATGTCGGCCCGGTCGGGTGTCCCGCACCCGGCCACCATCACGGGTAAGAGAAGAATCGCCGCGAAGAGCGGCGCCAGCACCCTAATACCTAGGCGAGTGGGGGACACAGGGGCCCTACCTCCGACCTGGTCGACCGGGACACCATTGGGACAAAGCGGGCCCTCGGTCATGCCCACTCAATCGGATGTTCACGTTAACATAGCGTAGCTGGGCGGACAAACGCCTGGTGCTGCGCCTCCAGCGCGGTGGGTCAGCCGAGGCGGACTCACCGGCGGTCGACGACAGCGGGTAGTCGCGGCGGAACGTGCAAGGGCATCCGTGCATCCAAATGCGCGTCGCAGGCCGGCAATCAGACGGGGGTGGCGCATGAGGCGGCCGCATGAGGGGGTGATCCGCAACTGGGTCATGCTGTCGCTTTTGGTAGCGTTTTCGGTCGTCTTTTCCATCGCGTTTCCGCCTTCGCCCGGCCTGGCCATGCCACCAACCACGGAGTACCGCGGGCCTGCCATCGTTCCGGCCGAGAACATCGACATACGCTTGGAGGAGGAGACCGTCCAGGTCGTCTGCTACCGGTCGTTCGCCGAGTGTAGGGTAGACCTCAGGTTCGTGAACTCCGGACCCGCCCAGTCGTTGTGCCTTGGCTTCCCAGCGCCGTATCCCTTCGAGCCGGTAGGATTCCACGCCTGGCAGGACGACCGCTCAATGGGGAGGCTGGAGGTTCTATCCACGGACTCCATGCCGGGTTCACCCGACGTCCTCTTGCTCCAGGTCCAGTTGCCCCCCGGAGAGACGATGGTCGCCGTCGAGTACCTCACGCAGCCGAAGGTGATGGAGGGCCCTCGCTTCGCGGACGCCACTCCCAAGGAGTTCGCCGCTCTCGGCATTCCCGGCCGCGGCGAGTACTACAAGTACTCGCTGAGCAAAGGTGCGGCATGGAAGGGCACGATCGGCAAGGCGGTCATCCGGTTTCACCTGGCGGACAACTTCGCCGGATGGGCGGTCGATGCCAGTGCCGGGGAGGGGCCGGAGGATGGAGCTCTCGTCACGAGCCCGGGCTCCTACGAGAAGCTAGACAATCGAACCTACCAGTGGGTCTTCCAGGATCTCGAACCCACGAGCGCCGACGACATAGTCTTCGCGTACACGGCTCCTGTGCTACCGAGCCCCTCCGCCACCATTGCCACCCTTCGCGCGACCTCTGCGTCCGACTCTGAAGAAACGCGCTTGGCGTTCGACGGGAACCCCGACACGGCTTGGACTTGGCCTGCGGGCGAGGAGGCGTGGCTGGAGTCCGACATCCACGGAGACCAACAGATGAAGGAGATCAGCATCTTGTCCGGCGCCAACGGTTCCTCTGTGGGCGAATATGCCCGGTACGGGCGACCGAAGTCGGTCAGGGTCGAATATTCCGACGGGACCAATGAGGTCATCCTTCTGGAGGACACGCCCAGGCTGCAGACGTTCGTGATCTCCGGCGAAGCCGAGTGGGTACGCCTGCAGGTGCTGGAGGTCTATCCCGGAACCGACCCCTCCAATCTCGCCTCCATGTCGGAGATCGGCCTCAGCACGGGGTACAGTCCCAGCGACGAAATCGTCTTCGCGCGTACTGCTCACGCCTTTCCGGCGGCCTACGGCACGGTAGCCACCCTGCGAGCAGCCTCCGATCCTACGACCAGCGACATGCCTGGCTCTGCGGTCAACGGGATTCTCACTAGAGGTTGGACGTGGACGTCCGGCCAAGACGCGTGGCTGGAACTCGGCATCGAGGGAGACCACCACCTGGGCGAGGTCCGCATCTTGCCTGGGGACTTCGCAATTGGGGACGTATCCTTCTATCGGGCAGGGCGCCCGAAGTCGATCAAGGTAGACCTGTCCGACGGCACCAGCACCGTCATCGCTCTGGAGGACGAGCCGACTTTGCAGAGGTTCGCGATCTCTGGCGAAGCAGAGTGGGCGCGCTTTCGGGTGCTTGACACCTATTCCGCAGGCTACGACTCCGACCGCGTCACGATATCGGAGATCGACCTAGGCGCAAAGGCCACTCCCGCCTTCCGGCCCTTCTCGGAGCTGATCCTTGAAGCGGGAGGTGACACGCGTCGATCCGCAGATTCATCGAAGCCCTCGCCTTCGCCTGGTCTCGAGCAGGTCCTACTTGCCGAAAACACCTCGAGCGGCATTCCCGCCCCGCTCGTACTCAGGCCATACCAGCCTCGAGTGGATCCGGGGCCAGAACTCGACACCGGAACACCGTTGAACGTCTGGGCCCTTTCCGGAATCGTTGCAGTGCTCGCGTTGTTCGGCATCGTGAAGAGTCTGCTGTATTGGAGGCGGTCCCGCTGACAGGCCAGGTCGGTGTCACGTGCCGAGCGCGGACTGTGACCCGCGGACTGCCACCACATATGCGTTCTTGCCGAACAACTTGTTGCAGAGCCGATCCCCGACAAGACTGAGCGGGAAGATCCATCTATAGAACACGCGCAACGCTCCCACATCGATCTGGCCGTCCTTGCGGCGAGACAGTATGTAGAGCAGCGAGGCGACTATGCCCGCACTATCGGCGTACTTGCTCTCGAGCACAGAGTACCAGGGGTCCGAACCCCCCTCTACGCGTAGGATGTGGAACGGTTTCAGCTACACGACCTGTCCCTCGCTGTGTAAACTGTGACCGAGTTCCCAACGTTCAACCGCTGGGATCACCTCTGGTTGCGGCATGTCGACGCCATATCAAAGGGGGACGGTGGGACGCAATCCGCTGAGAGAAGCCCTTCCGGATCGCCCCGGCACGATTCGCTACCACCTTCGGCAGACACTAGCCTTGGCGTTCGTGCTTGGCTCAGTCTGCTACTCCGCCAGCACCTGAAAGGGTCCGCGGCGGTTCGAATTGGCAGGCTGCACCCTGCTAAGCATCGACGACCAGTTGGGGCTGGATTCCCGGCTTGGTTCGCTGTTGCCCGAGAACCACTATGTGCGCAAGAACTTGGGCTACCTTATGGCTATCCGCAAAGGGGCGCCCTTAATCTACGAGACCGATGATGACAACGCGCCCAACGAGGACTGGTCGCTCAGGTCAGCCACAGTGGCTGTTGAGCCGCTGGAGGCGAGGGAGTGGGCGAACGTATACCGCATCTTCGATCCTGAGGCCGTGATTTGGCCAAGGGGCTACCCGCTTGATCTCGTACATGACCCAGCGACTTATTGCCACGAGCCGGCACACCTAGTCGAAGTCTTCGCGCCAGTGCAGCAGGGGCTCGCGGATGGAGCCCCCGATGTCGACGCGGTGTGGCGACTGGTGGCCGGTGCCTCCCACTACTTCAACCGGCGGCCCAGCCTGTGGCTACCGCCTGGCACTTGGTGCCCGTTCAATAGCCAGTCGACGTGGTGGTGGCCCGAAGCCTACCCCCTGCTGTACCTGCCCGCGTACTGCTCCTTCCGCATGACCGACATCTGGCGCAGCTTTGTCGCCCAGCGATGCTTATGGGCGATGGACCGCGGCATGGTATTCCACGCGGCGGAAGTACTACAGGAACGCAACAGCCACAACCTGATGAAGGACTTTGAAGACGAGATTCCCGGATATATCGGCAACTTCCGTCTATGCCGGCTGCTGGCGGCGACAGAACTTGTCCCCGGTCCAGGCGCGACCGGCGCCCACCTGAGAACCTGTTATGAAACCCTCGTACGCGGCGGCTTCTTTCCGGAGAAGGAGCTCGAGCTCGTCGAAGCCTGGCTGGAGGATTTGGCAGACGCCGGCCCCGGCTGACCTAGCCAGAGAGGCCGACCCCGATGCCACCCGAGGGCGAACTCGCTGACGCGGGACAGACTGAGTTCACAAAGGAGCCCTCCTCAGGAGGGGCCCAAGATCTCCGACCCGAACTCCCGAGGAAGAAGCCTTGCGCGGTCGACCTACTTCTTACGCGCGGTCTCCCGGGCTATATCGGCGGCCTACCTCACCAGCCATGATGTCTCCTTTTCGAAGTGAACCATTAGAGAGATGCCCGTTTTCGCCGTAACTGAACCCTTTCTGACCGACCCGCTGGGGCTAATTGCCGGTCAACTGACCGGTCCAACGGCGTCGAGACTGTTTCTGCGCCTTGGGCAGGTGGTGAGAAGGGTGGGGTATTTCGGGGGCAGGTCGGAGCTGACTCCAAGGTCCCGGCCTTCGACAACCAAGACCGGCCAGAGGTCAGAGGGATCTCGTGTCTCACCCAAGCTCCATATGTTATGTGCTATGGCATTCCTGAAACGGTGTTCTGGTATCATGCATGCACGCACCCTAGGGCAAACGGGCGAGGAGGTGGATCATCCGGAGCGAGGAGCACGAAAGCGGCCCAGTCCACCGGCGACGCCTTGATGCGGAGATAGACACGAGACTCGAACCCAAACCCGCCTGGACTTTCCTCACTAATCACGCGCATGTGCTCTTGTGCATAGCGCGGCGGCCGGGGATACGCGTGCGGGAGGTGGCGCAGTCCGTGGGTGTTACAGAGCGCTGCGTGCAGCGGATTCTCACGGAACTGGAGGAGGCCGGATACGTCACTCGGGCGCATCGGGGCCGCCGCAACTACTACGAGGTCCACGCCGATCTACCACTCAGACACCCCGCCGAACAGCATCGCCAGGTTTCAGCCTTGCTGCACTTGGTTCACGGAACGCAAGTCCCTGGCCAAGGGGACGAGAGGTGAGATCGCTGGTGGGTTCTCTCGCCAACAGCCGTGCCCTACAGGAAGGACCAAACGTGCAGTGGCACGCACTCACAGTTGAACAGACCCTGGCCTCACTCTCAACCGATCTAGAGCAGGGTCTTACCTCCTCGGAGGTACGGGAGCGGCTGGCCGAGCACGGTCCCAACGTCATCACTCCACATAAGGGGCCAGGTCCGCTACGCCGCGCGATGGCACAGTTCAATCAGGCCCTGGTGATAATCCTGGTCATCGCAGGAGCTGTTACGGCGGCTCTCGGCGAGTGGGTCGATTCAGGGGTCATCTTCGGCGTAGTGCTTGTCAATGCCATCATCGGCTATCTGCAGGAGTCGAAGGCTGTCAAGGCCATCGAGGCGCTCTCTCGGTCGATGACCGCCGAGACCACTGTGGTCCGCAATGGTCAACGGATGCGCCTTTCTGCCTCTGAAGTGGTGCCGGGCGACATCATCGTCCTTCAAGCCGGAGACAAGATCCCCGCCGACATGCGGCTCACCCACTCCCGCGACTTGCGGATAGATGAGTCTACCCTGACCGGTGAGTCCCTGCCCGTCGAAAAACTCGTCGCCCCCCTGCCCGAGAAGACGGCCCTCGCAGATCGCGCCAACATGGCCTACGCATCGACACTGGCCACCTCCGGGCAGGGGACAGGCATCGTGGCCACGACCGGAGACGCCACAGAGGTCGGACGCATATCGAGTCTCATCGCCGGCACACACGAGATCAAGACCCCGCTCACCCGCAAGATCGCTCAGTTCAGCAGGGTGCTCCTCTTCGCCATTCTGGGTTTGGCGGTGCTCACCGTCATTGTGGGCGTGTTGCGCGGAGAGCCGCTGGTGGACATGTTTCTTGCTGCAGTCGCATTGGCTGTGGGTGCCATCCCAGAGGGCCTACCGGCGGCGGTGACCATCACACTGGCCATCGGGGTATCACGTATGGCCGCGCGCCGCGCCATCATCCGCAAGCTGCCGGCCGTGGAGACCCTGGGAAGCACCACCGTCATCTGTTCTGACAAGACCGGGACGCTTACCGAGAACCAGATGACGGTGCAGCGGGTCGCGTCCGGGAGGCTCGTCTACACGGTGTCGGGTGGCGGCTACGCACCGGAAGGAAAGATCGTCGGTCCCGCGGACCTTCCGGCAGGGGAGTCTACGGAGGGACGGTTCGCAACTCTGGGAGCAGGCGTGCTGGAGGTCCTGCGAGCCGGAGCGCTCTGCAATGACAGCTCCCTGTACCAGGAGGACGGCCACTGGCGTATCAGCGGTGATCCCACCGAAGGCGCGCTGGTGGTCTCGGCCGCCAAGGCAGGGCTTAGCCAAGAAGACCTGGCGAATCACTTTCCCCGCGTTGACACCGTGCCCTTCGAGTCCTCTCATCAGTACATGGCTACCCTGCACTCGACTGCGATCGCATATGATTCCAAGGCCCTGCCCGGCTCAGGGAGCGCCGTGCACATGACGGCAAGTCGGGTTTCCTACGTCAAAGGAGCAGTAGAGAAGGTCATGGCCCGTTGCTCGCACGAACTCACCGCCGACGGCTCCGTCGCTCCCATCAACAGGAGTTGGATAGAAGACGCGGCCACCGAGATGGCCGTTCAAGGCCTTCGCGTGCTCGGGTTCGCGCGAAAAGAACTGCCGCCAGACACCGATGAGATCACCCACGAACACGTGGAGGGGGATTTAGTCTTCCTTGGTCTGCAGGGCATGATCGACCCTCCGCGGGCGGAGGCCATGGAGGCTATTGCAGCCTGCCATACTGCCGGCATCCGGGTCAAGATGATCACCGGTGATCACGCCCTCACTGCGGCTGCGATTGCCTACCAGCTCAACTTGAGACCGCCGAACTGCACTTGCATAGACGACATTCGACCAATCGACGGGACGCAGCTGGCTGCCATCACCGACGCTGATCTTATGGATACGGCTGAGCAAGCCACCGTCTTCGCCCGCGTGACCCCCGAACAGAAGCTGCGCCTCGTGAACGCCCTTCAGGCCCGAAGCCAAGTGGTCGCAATGACCGGTGACGGGGTCAATGACGCTCCTGCCCTGCGACAGGCCGACATCGGGGTGGCGATGGGCATCACCGGCACCGAGGTGGCCAAGGAAGCGGCGGACATGATTCTCACCGACGACAACTTCGCGTCTATCAAGGCAGCCGTCGAGGAGGGTCGCAGTGTCTTCGACAATCTCACCAAGTTCATCACATGGACCCTTCCCACCAACTTGGGAGAGGGTCTAGTCATCTTGGCGGCCATCTTCGCCGGGGTCGCTCTGCCCATCTTGCCCGTCCAGATACTGTGGATCAACATGACAACCGCTGTGTTGCTCGGCCTTATGTTGGCCTTCGAACCCAAGGAGAAGGGGATAATGAGGCGACCGCCGCGAACTCCCGATGCTCCTATTCTGACCAAGGTACTCATCGGGCGCATCGCACTGGTGGGCACGCTCCTGCTCGCGGGTGCGTTCGGTCTCTTCGAGTGGGCAGTACAGACCGGGCATTCGCTGGAGGAGGCTCGGACGGTCGCCGTCAACGTCTTCGTCCTCGGTGAGATGTTCTACCTCTTCAACTGCAGATCGCTGACAGCTCCGTCTTGGAGGGTCAGTCTGCGGACGAATCACTTCGTCCTCGGTGGCGTGGGGCTGATGCTAGCTCTGCAACTTCTCTACACCTACTTACCTGGAATGAACACACTGTTTGGCGCTGCGCCGCTGTCTTTGACTGCTTGGGCCTGGATCGTCAGCGCGGCGCTCGGCGTACACGTGATAGTGGAGATCGAAAAGGCTATTCGGCGCCGCATGAGACGAGACTGAGTCTGGGCCCACATGCGTCTTGCTGCAGCGTTGTGACGCACAAGCGGTACCGAGGGTCGAATCCCCTCCCTCCGTCTAGTCCGCCGCGCTCGGGCTACTTGCCGGTCAACTCGTAGTCGGTCAGATCGCCTTGCACGATGATCACCCGTGTGACCGTGTAGCGCGCTCGCGCGTAGGGCATGACCAGATCGATTCTATCCCCGGCTTCCAACAGGTTGAGCTTGCGGAATGGAGACCCGTACGAAGTCCTGTGCCCCGACACCACGAAATTGGTCTTTTGTCCGGGGAAGAGGGTTTCAGGCCAGTGTCCCGGTGCCTTCCTTAGGATGTTCGTGGTCGCACCTTCCACCATCACCAGATCGAGGCCGATCTTGGGAATGACGATCCTGCCTATCGGCTTGCCGGGGACTACCGTCCCGGCGAAGGCCTTGGAGGCCGCTCTTAACGCCGCGAGTTGTGCTGGGCTCTTCGCCTTGACCGCTGCGCCGGCGGCCACTGTAGGCTTGGTCTTCGCTATCGCCTGCGCGGAGACAGAGTCGCTTGCGTCGAGGGCGGTCACTCCCTCTGCCGTCTGCGGGTTGGCGGCCGTCAATTCCAGGCGGAGTTAAAAGAATAGGCAGGCCTGTCTTTCTCTTCAGTCTCCAAAAACCAGAACCTCACGCGCACAAGCGGAGGCTCCGTCCGAGCTTTGACGCTCGACGGGTTGCTGACTATGATCCGGGGACCATGCGCGCAGCGAATACACATCGCTTGTTCTTCATGCGAGGTGCAGTCGTCCTGCCGGACGACTTTCCGGATTCGCCGGCGGCTCGCCGCCCTCCGGCCTGCGCGTAACTCAACTAGAGTGACAGCTCGAAGAGTCTGACTTCGCGCTGGGTGCCGCATCCTGCAAAGCCGAGGCCTCGGGCCGCCTACTCCCCCTTGATCCATCTGATATCACGGACAGGAGTCGTGGCATAAGCGGCCTTAACACAAGAAGCATCAAGGACATGGTCAAAGACAACCAGAAGGTCTCGTTTCTGTTCTATCGGGAGGGACAGCTGTGGTATGGCACTGAGTGCGGGTTCGAGTTCCCCGTTCCTATCTGCGAGGCAGGCACAGCGACCTTCTTTGCCCAAGACAGAGCTATCCTCTTCATGCGCTACATCCGCAAGTACGTCGAGTATTTGCAGAAGAGCCGGCAAGAGCATCAGTCGTCCTTGAGCTGCTGAGCTTCACCTGCGAAGATCCGGTCACACAGACCGGGTCTTCACGTCATTGGAGCAGGCTCAAAGGAGTGGATGGGGTGGCCTTAGAAGCTTGACCGCAACTCTGGACCGACAGCAGCCTAGTCAAGATCTCGGCAGCGATCTCCTCCGACTCCAGGAGAAAATGACCCGCCCCGGTGACCAAGTGATACTCGCAGTGAGGGATCATCTTGGAGAGTTCTTCCGCCGGCTTCACCGGCACGAGGTTGTCGCATTCACCATGCCACATGAACACAGGCACGGTGGCTCTGCTGAAGTCCAGCTCCCACCGGCGAGATACCAGCAAGGTGTCGCGATAGTGTCCGTCCCCGCCCTGTCTGAACGCCTCCTGAAAGTGAAGTAGGAGCAAGGCGCGCCTTCGATCCTCCGCATCCTCCAGGACACGCCTATCCCACTCACAGAGCCGGGAGATCATCTGGTGCAGCACCCTGTCGGGCTGCTTGGCGATCGCGCTCGCAAAAGACGCGGACAGCGCTTTCGTCAAGAACGGCGCGTACCGTGCTAGAAAGAAGCCCAGCCTATTCCCCAGGTCCATGTCTTTGGTCAGACGAAGCGTTTCTGGTGGAGCAACGGTGCCGATCAGCGTCGCAGACATGATCCGGTCGGGCATCTGAAGGGCACAAGCCAAGACGTAGGGGCCTCCCCCCGATTCACCGACTACATGAAATCGGTCGAGTCCAAGCTGATCGGCCAACTCCGCCACATCAGCGCACCAGTCCTGTATCTTGCGAGTCGGGCTTGGATCCGACAAGCCGAAGCCCGGGCGTTCCGGGCAGACGACTCTGATCCCGAACTTGTCCAACAAGGGGTCATCATCTAAGACATAGATACGGGATCCCGGCGTACCATGAAAGACCATCACTGGGGTGGCCTCCGGTGCACCATGGTCCGCAAAGCCGATGGTCCTGCCGTCCCTCAACTTGACTCGGTTGTCCTGCAAGGGTCTTCCTCTTCGTGGGGTCCCACGAGTGCCGTCATCCGATACTACATCTGTGACTCCGCGTCGGGGGGATTGAGCGGCAACGCGCTGTCGAGCCGCCGCACCGCAGGTATGACCCACGGGAGCGGGCCGGTGATCAGGACAAGTGCACCTGTGATGGCAAACCAGACCGCGACCCCGGTCTGTTCGGCCAGGGGTCCGGCAAGCAGCAGGCCCGGCACCGCGGCCAAGAACGCCAGGGTCGTATAGAGCGCCATCACCCTCCCCAGTTTCGCCGGGTCGATGAGCAGCTGGAACAGAGCTGTGAGCGGCGCTGCGAACAGGGGGACCGACACGCCCATGACCACGCAGAACACCGCAAAGGCCCAGAAGGCTGAGGCCGGCAGCAGCCCGGAGACTCCGATCATCAACCCCACCAAGCAGATGCCGGCGGCGATCAGTTTGGTGGCCGAGAACTTCTTGGACATAATGCCTATCGCCAACGAGCCCACCAGCATGCCGGCCCCGAAGGCCACTTCGATCATGCTGGCGGCAAGGACACCCCGCTCGAAATGGGCCAGCGTCATGAGCGGAAAGAGGGCGTTAAGCGGCATGTAGAACAGGGTGACTATTGTGATTATCAGCGTCAGCCACAGGATCCCCCGGATGCGGACCAGCTCTCGCCAACCCTCGACGAACTCGGCGGCGAAAGCCGCAACGACCCCGCCTTGCGGCTCGTCCGCGGACGGGCTCTGCGGATTCGGGATGCGGACTAGAAGCAGTGATCCGACCGCCAACAGTGCGCCGCCGACATCTATGGCTATTACGGCCGTCATAGGCGCGACCCCCATCAAGAACGCGCCGAGCACCGGACCGGCCATTGCCGCACCCGAGCCGAGAAAGAAGTTCCAGCCCGCGACCTGCATGAGCTGTTCGGCCGGCACGTACATGGGCACGGCCGCCTGGCTCGCCGGTGTGTGAAAGGCCGCACCCAGCGAGCGAAAGCCGATTATGGCAATCACGGTCCCCACTGAGGGCGAGCCGAGGGCGTACATCACAATGAGCACCACACTAGTGGCGGCTATGAACAGGTCGGCGGTGATCATGGTCCGGCGCCGGTCCCAGCGGTCGACAAAGGGACCTGCGAGGGGCCCGAGCAGGCCTTGCGGCAGGATGGCGGCGATGGAGGCGTAGGCCAGGATAGCGGCAGACCCCGTCTGCACGGTGAGCCACCACACCAGTGCGAAGTTCACGGCGGCGCTTCCCAACAGCGAGAACGCCTGCCCTGCGAAGATGATGGCGAAGGTGCGACGCCAGGATCCCTGACCTAGCGCTGGGGGGCCATCGCTTCTCTTCAAGCCGCTTCTCCGAATGAGTGATGGATAGGTGCCCACATGCTACTCGACTTCGGGGACAAACTCAGGAGGGGTCCGCCAGTGACAGCGGTGCGGCAGTCCCGGCCGTGTAGACCTCACTCTGTCTGGGTAACCTCTCCCAAGAATGCAGCGGGTGACCGGCACGCGCAGAGAGGAGTATCTACAGTGAGAACTAGGACCCTATTGCTTGTGGCTCTGGTATTCGGCCTCGCGCTGGTGCCGATGGCTTCGGGTTGTTCGGAGGAGGCATCATCTGGGACGACGTCAAACCCAGTTGTTGCCACTCCGGGTGTTTCGGATCCTCAGACCACCACGACCCTATCCGGCTACGTGACCTTGAGCGTCAATGAGACCTTCGAGCGCTCGAGCGTAATGAACTCAGAAGTACAGATAGTCGATGTGCGAGAACCCAACGAATGGGCCGAGACGGGTGTCCCGCGCGATGCCGTGCTCATCCCGCTTGGAGAACTCAGAGACCGCGCGCCCCTCGAACTGGCCAATGACCTGCCGGTCTACGTGATCTGCAACAGTGGGAACCGCAGTCAGACAGGCGCCCAGATACTTATCGACCTGGGATACCCGGAGGTATATAACGTGGCCGGCGGCATCCAGGCCTGGCTGGCAGCCGGACTACCCGTAGAAAGCTACCGGTAGTCCTTCGGCGCGGCCCCCTCGCCACTGTCCGTCGAACTCGGACGCTGCTGCCTGCCCAACCGTGAGGGCCACCATACCCTGTCACCGACGTCATACACGAGCGCCGGTACGAAGAGAGCGCGCACGATGAGCGCGTCCAACAACACGCCGAAGGCCACGATGATAGCCAGCTGAACCAAGAAGAGGATGGGAATGACCGCCAGGGCAGCGAAGGTCGCGGCCAATACCACCCCCGCCGAGGTTATGACTCCCCCTGTGACCACCAACCCACGCAGTACGCCCTCTCTCGTGCCGCGAGTGCGCGACTCCTCGTGGACGCGGGTCATCAAGAAGATGTTGTAGTCGATGCCGAGCGCCACTAAGAACACGAACCCGTAGAGCGGCACGGAGGGGTCGGCGCCGGGGAATCCGAGGAGATGGTTGAAGACCAGGCTGGAAACGCCAAGGGCGGTGCCGAAGCTGAGCACCGTGGTCATGGTCAGCAGCAACGGAGCCACAATGCTGCGCAGTAGAACCATGAGTATGAGTGTTATCACCGCGAGGACCACCGGCATTATCAGGTCGCGGTCGCGCGCGCTGGTAAGGTTGGAGTCGAGAGCCGTAGCCGTCTGACCGCCCACCATGATCGCCGGATCCTCCGTGTGAAGTAGCGCGCGCAGTTGCTTGACAGTCGCCTCGGCCTCAGACGAATCCGCCTTGTCTTTCAGGGTCAATTGCAGCATGACGTCGCCGTCTGCGACCGTGGGTGTAGCTTGAGAGAACGGACCCGCGGACGGAGTCGGCCAGGGGATCGAACCGCTGGGTGAGTCCGCCGACACCACCGAGGCGCTGCTCACCCCAGCCAGCTCCAGGGCCCCAGCCGCTGCCGAGCCAAGCTTCTCCTGAGGCACGATCACTTGTACGGGCTGGCCCGAACCACCAGGAAAGTGGGCAGCTAGGACGTTCTGACCATCACGCGCCTGCGACGGTCCGAGGAGCAGCTCGCTGGCCGAGACCCCGCTTGCCCGCAGACCGAAGAGGCCCCCACAACCCAGAACCAACACGATACCGACGACTATCCACACAAGCCGGGCGCGCGCACGCACCACCCCGGACAACCTGACCCAGACCCCCTTGGGGCTGTTCTCGCTGTGTGCGCTGCCGTAGGCGACGTGTCGAGGCCAGAACGCTGCTCGTCCCGCCAGGAGCAGCACCGCCGGGACAAAGGTGAGAGATACCAGCACCGCGAACGCAATGCCCACCGAGCCGACCGGTCCCAGGGCTTTGTTGGAGGCCAGGTCCGATAGGAGCAGGCACAAGAGTCCCGCGATGACCGTGCTGCCCGAGGCCACTATGGACGCCAAAGAACCCTTCCACGCTGCCCTGGTGGCCTCCCAGACCGACCGGCTGTCGCGCAGACTCTCACGGAAGCGGGACACGTACAGGAGTGAATAGTCGGTCGCAGCCCCGATCACCAGGATGAACAGGATGCCCTGCACCTGCGCGTTGATCTTAAGGATATCGGCCTTCGCCAGATAGAAGCTGGTCGCCACCGCGGCGCACAGGGCGCACATAGCGGCCAGCAGCACGATGACCGGCAGCAAAGGCGAACGGTATACGACCACCAGGATCACGAACACCGCCGCCACCGCCACGGCCAAGAGCAGCCAGTCGACCCCGCCAAACGCGCTGCCCAGATCGGCGCTCAGTCCGGCAGCGCCGGTGACGTAGACGTCAAGTCCCTCCGGAGCGGATTCCAGGCTGGTGCCCAGCTCGGCGACGGAGTCCTTGATATCCGTCCTGGCGGACAGGGGAACGAATATCTGCGCAGCCTCACCATCCGCGGAGGCGATGGCCGGCGAGACACCGCCGGAGATAGCGGAGACCTCCAGAGGAAGCCGGGCGGTGAGGTCTTGCAGCCAGGTCTGGTCTTCCGCGGTGGTCCCGCCAGCGCGCTCGGCCACCACCACAGCGGGGATGGTGCTGTCTCCGAAGAAGTCGGTGAACCGCTCCTGTACCTGAGTCGATTCGGCACTGCTGGGCAGATAGGAGGCTTGGTCATTCACCGACACTTCGTCGACCCGGCCGAAGTACGGTCCACCCCAGGCCGCCACCGCTATCCAGGCGATGGTGAGCACGAGCCCGACCAGAGGCCGAACCCATCTACGCGAACGCTCCTGTGCTGCTTTCTTGTCGTCTGTCATTCCTCAGGCCTCAACTCGTCGATCACTTTGCTGTCGACCCACCAAATATCGTCCTTCAGACCGAAGAAGAGGTACTGCCCGTCGGGTGAGACATATGCCCCTCCGGCCATCGGGTCAAAACTATACTCACTACCATCGCGAGAGAAGGTGCCGGAGTACTCAAAGAGGCTGGGGTCGGAGACGATACCGGGGGCGAACACCTCAGGTGTCATCCCGGGAGGTTGTTGGCCCAGGTAGGGACCACTCGATATGGTCGCGGCGGCGAGTGTAGAGCTGGACACAGAGACGGTGCTCGGTTCAGTCCCTGCACAACCGACGAGAGCGAGAAGTGCGGCCAGAACTGCAATGGCGCTGCTAGGAGACCTGAACATGGCTATCCTTTCGTGGTCTGGACACTCATAGGTTCGCTCAGTCGCGACCCATCAGCTTGTGGTAGTTCTTGACCGCCTTGCTTATGGCCTTGCGCTTGCGCTCCCTCTCGGCGCGCAGGCGCGCATCGGTCTTGGCGGCGAAGACCTGCGCCTCGCTCATGAGTTTGTGATAGCTGGCCAACCTCTCGGCAGGCAGTGTCCCTGAATCGACAGCGAGGCGGACTGCGCAGCCCGGCTCTTCGTTGTGGGTGCAGTCGCGAAAGCGGCAGCCTCGGGAGAGCTCGTCTATCTCCGAGAAGGCCGAGGTGATGCCCTCCTCCGACCCGGTCAGGCCGAATGCCCGCAGACCCGGAGTGTCTATGAGCACCCCGCCGCCCGGCATCTGGATGAGTTCGCGGGAGACGGTGGTGTGCATGCCACGCCCATCGCTCACCCGCACCGCGCGTGTCGCCTGCCGCTGCTCGCCGAGTAGTGAGTTGATCAGCGTGGACTTGCCGGCACCTGAGGGGCCCACCAGGACCGCGGTGCGATGGTCCGTAATGTACTCAAGGATCCGCTGAGTGCCGTCACCGGCAAGCGCGTTCACCACGAGCACGTCGGCGCCGAGCGCGACCGACTCCACCGCGGCGCGCGCCTCGTCGGGGTCGGCAGAGAGGTCTGCCTTGGTGAGTACCACCACGGGAACGGCTCCCGAGTCCCAGGCCGCGGAAAGCTCGCGCTCGATACGGCGGAGGTTGGGCGGCTCTGCAATCGGGTGGACGACGAACACCGTGTCGATATTGGCGACCAGCACCTGGACGTCGGAGGTCTTACCCGAGTCACCGCGCGTGATGGCACTGGCTCGCTCCAGCACCGCTTCGACCAGAGGCACCTCGAGATGGTCGGCGAATTGCACGGCCACCCAGTCGCCGACGGCGGGCAGGTCGGTGGCGCTGCCGGCGGACTTCGTCAGACGGATGGAGGGCTTGGCATGCAGCACGCAGTCCGGCGCCGCTATCAGAAGACTGCCGCGGTCACCTCGGATCACGCGGGCAGGAGTAAGACCCTTGTCGGCATGGGGCGCGAACAATGCCTCCCAGCGGGGGGAGTAGCCAAGCACACGTAGCGCAGAAGTGTCAGGCAAAGCGGATCCTATCGACCGGACGAGACTCTTCGCTGAGCCGAGAGTCGCTGTTTCATCGACTGCGTCAGTGTACCTCCAGCCAGAATCTGCGTGGCCAATCCCGGGATTGAGAACCGCGCCTCTGGGGTACCGCGATAGTCGGAGACTCCGACTGTTCAGAGGGTGAGGTAGCTATGCCGCGGCCACTTTGGAAGGGAGCCATCAGCTTCGGGCTGATCACTATCCCCGTCTCGCTCTATCCAGCCAAGGATGCCCGAGACAGTGTGGCTTTTCACATGCTCCATGGACCTGACCTGAGCCGGGTACACAGCCGCTGGGTCGACGACCAAGGCCATGAGGTCCCGTATGACGAGATCGTCAAAGGGTACGAGTACGAGAAGGACCGCTACGTGGTCGTGGGGAAAGCGGACCTAGCGGCGGCCGGGGTCCAGGCGACCCAGAGCATCGACATCATGCACTTTGTCGACAGCGCCGACATCGATGTCTCCTTCTACGACACCCCGTACTACACAGAACCGGCCAAGATCGGCCGCCGCGCCTACGCCCTGCTGCGCGAGACCCTGAAGCGGACGGGCAAAGCGGGCATCGCCAAGGTAGTCATCCGTGAGCGCCAACACCTCTGCGCCGTTCTGCCGCACGGATCGGTCATGCTTGCCTATACGCTACGCTGGCCGTACCAGCTACGCCAGACGGCGGAACTCGACTTGCCGGGAGAGGATCTGACCGAGTTGGACCTCAGCCCCCAGGAGCTCGGCATGGCCGAACAGTTGGTCAGCACCATGGCCACTCCCTGGAGCCCAGAGCAGTATCACGACACCTATCACGATCACCTGCTGGGGCTGATAAGGGAGCGGGTCGAGCGCGGCGAGGTGACTCTGCCCCCGGAGCCGGAGGCGGTGGAACCCCTGGCTGAGGTGGTGGACATCATGGGTCTGCTCAAGAAGAGCGTCGACGAGCAGAAGAAGAGAGCCGGGGCCTGACGTGTCCCTTGACCCGTCGAAGCTGCCCGGCGCGAAGAGCGCCCCGGAATTGCCCCGCTTCGTCAGCCCGCAGTTGGCCACACTGGTGGAGGAGGCGCCGCCCGGCGACGACTGGTCGCACGAGATAAAGTTCGACGGCTACCGAGCCCTCATACGAGTGGAGGACGGCGCCAGCGAGATACGCTCGCGCAACAACAAGGACTGGACGGACGCCTACCGGGTGCTCGCCGACGAGTCCGCCAAGCTGCCCGTGCAGAGCGCCATGCTGGACGGCGAGGTGGTGGTGCTGTCGCCCGACGGGACCACCAAGTTCGAGGAGCTCAGACATGTGGCTCGGGTGGCCGGAGCTGGGGCGCCGCTGCGCGGCGCCCCCGAAGGTCCCGGCGGCATAGCCGGCCGGCTGGCCTACTACGCCTTCGACCTGCTCTTCTTGAACGGCTACGACCTGCTGGACGTACGCATCGAGCAGCGCCGCGACCTGCTCAGGCGCCTCTTGCAGCAGGCCGGGCCGGCCGGCCGGATACTCTTGTCCGACAACATCAGCGGTGACGGCGCGGCCGTGCTCGCGCAGGCCTGCGGCCTGGGCCTGGAGGGAGTGGTGAGCAAGAAGGCGACCAGCCGCTACCGGCCCGGGACGCGAGGACCCGAGTGGGTCAAGACCAAGTGCCGCCACGAGCAGGAGTTCGTCATAGGCGGCTTCACCGACCCTGCGGGCACCCGAGCAGGCTTCGGTGCCTTGCTGCTTGGCGTCTACCGGGAGGGCGAGCTACGCTACGTGAGCAAGGTCGGCACGGGCTTCGACGACCGTCTGCTTCATGATCTGGGCGCGCGGCTTCGCGAGCTCGAGACCGACTCGCCGCCGTTCGCCCAGAACCTGCCCAAGAACCCGGCCAAGGAGTTGCGCGCCGCTCACTGGGTGAGGCCGGAACTCGTGGCACAGGTGTCGTTCTTGGAGTGGACAAGTGGCGGAGGCCTGCGGCATGCCAGCTTCAAAGGCCTGCGCGATGACAAGCCACCGACGGAAGTGGTGGCCGAGAATCCGGCAGAAAGGGACGCCCGTGGCTAACGAGACGGTGATAAACGGAGTGATGCTCAGCCACCCAGACCGCGTCTACTGGCCACAGGCAGGCCTCACCAAGCGGGACCTGGCGGAATACTACGACCGGGTCGCTCACTTGATGCTGCCCTACGTGCTCGGTAGGCCGGTCTCTATGGTCAGGTGTCCGGGCGGGCTTGCCGAACTGCCGGCCGGCGTGCGTCGCGGCGACCGCCGCGTGGACGCCTGCTTCTTTCACAAGCACCCGGCCGCAGACTTCCCCGGGCCTTTCCAGAGGGTCATGATCACCGAGTCGGGTGGTACGGCACCCTATCTGGTAATCACGGAGCCGGGCAGCCTGACGGCGCTCGCTCAGATGGGCGTGCTCGAGATACACATCTGGGGGTCCAGCCTGCCCGACCTCGAGCGCCCGGACATGCTGGTGCTCGACCTCGACCCCGACGAGACCGTCACTTGGCAGGCACTCAGTGCCGGAGCGCTGTTGGTGCAGCAGGTGCTGGCCGCAAGGGGCCTCGAGAGCTTCGTCAAGACTACTGGCGGAAAAGGCCTGCACGTGGTGGTCCCCATCCGGCCGTCAGGTGACTGGGCACAGGTGCATACCTTCTGCAAGGGAGTGGCCGACGAGGTCGTGGGCGAGGCTCCAGACAACTTCACCGCGACCATGTCCAAGGCAAAGCGGACGGGCAAGATCTACGTGGACTACGTTCGCAACACCAGGGGCTCCACGTCCGTGGCGCCCTATTCGACGCGCGCAAGAGAGGCCGCCACCGTCGCGTTCCCCTTAGGATGGGAGGAGTTGCGGGCTGCGGAGCGTCCCCAAGCCCACACGTTGGCGACGCTGGCAGAAAGGTTGGCCAGGCTCGGCCGCGACCCCTGGGCGGGTTATCCGCAGACCGCGGGGGAGCAGTCTCTGCCCGCCTGAGTACTCGCCCGAGGCATATACGGAGGCTCTTGGCGGCATTGCCGCCGACAAGCCGTCACTGCTTTCTTGTCTGCGCGCGAGCGGCCTCCGTGCGGTCTACCCGCTCTTGGGCCCTCGCGAGCCCTCTCTCCGCGGCGAGTGTCACCGCCGCCTCGTCGACAGAAGAGAAGAACCGCACTCTCTCGCGGTCGAGAAACCCGGTGTACATGAGCACCCTGCCGGGTCCGGAAGCGACACCGATGAGACCCATCCAGCCGTCCGCGGGCAACCGGTCGAGCACAGATAGTAGGACGGTTATCCCGCCGCTGTCGATGAAGGCGCTATCGCTCAGATCGAGCAGCAGGGCGCGAGGAGGGTCGGGCGTACGAAAGAGCTTGTCCACCAGTTGAAGGACGGCGTGCTTGGAGGCCTGATCCAGGTCCCCCGAGACCGCGATGAGAGGGACGCCGGCCAGCGTGTCCGTGCTGATCTCCATGAAAATCTACCCCGCTCCCCAGGAACCCACACTATAGGCAAACGATGCTATTCCCAGGCTGTGGGCACAAGAAACCCGATCCCCGCTCGCAGTCGACCACCGGAACGGGACCCTGCCCTCCGGTCGTCTGTATAATCTCCGGGCAAGACTTGATGGCCGGTTAGGTTCTGCCGGCTCAGAAGTCAAAGCGAACCAGGAGAGGATATGTCTGGCTACCGGAATGGCAAGCAGACTCGCATCTGGCGCTTTTTCGCGCTGGTCTTCGTAGCAGGGCTCCTAGCTCTCACCGTCTCGGATTCCGCGAGCGCCGAGACCACCCCCATCAGTGCCGCCAAAGCGGAGCTGCAGGCCCTCAGCGATCTGGTCGACAGGCTGAGCGCCGAACTCGGGAGGGCCGCCGAGGACTACAACTATGCCAACGAGCAGTATGAGAACGCCAAGACGGCGGCCGACAAAGCAGCGGCAGCGGTAGCGCAGGCAGAGGCCGACTTAGCCGCGGCGCGTGAGCGCCTGGCCGAACGCCTGGTGGGCATGTACAAGTCGGGCAACATCCCTTTGCTGGACGCCCTGCTCAGCTCAGACAGCATCATCGATGTTTTCAGCCTGATCGAAGGTTTCGAGTCGATCGCCAATGAGGACTCCCTCTTGGTGGATGAGATCCTCGTCTTCAAGAACCAGCAGGCAGAGAAGCTGGCAGAGTTGGATGCCAGCCTTGATGAACTTGAGGAGTACAAGAATCAGACAGCTGTAGCCAAGGACAAGGTACTTGCTCAACTGGAGAAACAGAAGCAGGCCCTCAAAGGCAAAGAGGCACAGCTCAAGCAGCTCAGAAAGGCCGAGGCAGCCAGACAGGCCAAACTGGCGGCTGAGGCCCGAGCCTACCAAGCCTTCCTCAAGAGCCGTCCCGGCAAGGTTATCTCTATCGCAAGACAGTATCTGGGAGTGCCCTATGTCTGGGCGGGTATGAGTCCCAGAGGCTTCGACTGCTCCGGATTGGTCAAGTACGTATACGCCAAGGTGGGGGTCTCGCTGCCGCATTCCAGTCGCTTGATGTTCAACCTCGGCACGCCGGTCTCCCGGGCCAACCTCAAGCCGGGGGACCTGGTGTTCTTCTTCACCCCCATCGGGCACGTGGGCATCTACATAGGCAACGGCAAGATGATCAACGCCACGGGCAGCAGGGTCCAGATCAGCGACGTGTGGCCGAAGACTTTCCGCGGGGGCCGCAGGCTCCCATAGGACCACGCCATACGCGCCGGTCCGCCGCGTTAGGCCTCGTGCTTATTCGCCGCCGCTCTCTGCGTCTCGATGGCCTGAGCCAGCTCCTCCGGACGCTGCGAACCGAGCATCACCCGACGGCCGTCAAGCAGGGTCAGTTCGACCCCCCGGTCACCGCTGACGTTGTAGGCTACGTTCCTTAACGACCAGCCCTTGATACCCCAACCGCCGTACTCCCTTATGGCGTTGTAGGTGCGCACCTTGGCTTGGTCGACATCCGCGAGCGGGATACGCCGCTTCTTCAGGGGCCGATAGCGGATGATCACCGCGTCGACCGTGACCTCCAACACCAGTCTGATAAGGACGAAGAGTACCGGTAGCCCCACGCCTATGAACAACCACAGCAGCCACACTCCCCAGTCAGGAGCCGGGTTCTCCCCGAACGGCCTGCCGAGAACTATCTGTTGTATGAAGCCCCACCAGCCAAGTGCCGCGACCACGAGCACGATCCCCCACACCCACGACTGCCGGAAGCGTTGCTCCTCTTTGTACACAGAAGGTCCCTTCTCGCGCGCTTCTACGCGCGCGCAAGCAGCTTGACCACCGCCTCCTGATCCTCGGCGGAGTCGACACTTATGTGCGCCACATACCTCGTGCCAAGCACCGCGGCAGAGAAGCCTCGCATACTGATGCCTGCGTCGCCGACCGCCTTAGTGATCTGGGTGGCGATGCCGGGCTCATTCTTACCTTCTACGCGGACGGAGTGCAAGCTGGAGGTGACCGTGAAGCCGACGGCCGCGGCCGCCTGCACCTCCCGGTCCCCGCGTAGCGGGGTGACAAACAGCACTCCCGTGCCGGGTTTTTCAGGCGCCCGACGGACGATTATGAAGTCCAGATCGGCGCCCGCGGCGGAGAGCGCCGCCAACTTGGCCGCCAAGGCCCCGGCCTTGTCGTCAACACCAGCCGCCCATACGTCTTCTCTTTCCACCAGTCTGTCCACGGTCGCCCCCTTCGTAGTCGCGAGCACGGACTCACTCAAGGTAGCGTACCCATATGGCTGCGGCCTCAGTCCCGAGCACCCCGTCACTTGAAGTCTCCCGTATGACCCGTACGGAGTAGCCGACACCCTCGGCGCCGGAGATGAAGATCAGCAGCGTCCCCTTTGTCGCCTCTCCTCGCAAAGAGATCAAACCATTCTCTGTCTTGACGTCCCAGCCAGGCCAGGAAATGCCTTCCCAAGCGTCAGGCAGGCTGATGCCCACCTCCACCTCAAGATCCTCGGAGCGATCGCTTTTCACTTCCAGCAGGAACGGGGCAGACCCCGTGGAGTCCGACATGTCGCACTGAAAGATGTCATTGTCGGTTGCAGAGCCAATGGAGGCCCGCAGGACGGTGCCAAGTACGAGCGGCGTCGCTGTCTCCAAATCGCCGTTCGGCTCGTGCTCATCGACCTCTGATCCACACCCCGACGCGGCAAAGCACAGGACAATGAGGCTCGCGAGTATGCTGATTGCTGTCTCGAGTCTTGTCTTCAACGGGTCCTCCCATGCGAGCGGTTTCTTCGCTGCTGACAACGTACAGCGTCCTCCGCTCAGCTGCTGGGCGGCGACCCCGCGGGCGGCTGGGGAGCGGTGGGCGCCGAAGGCGCAGCCGGCGCGTACGGCATCTGGCCTTGCACATACGGCGGAGCCGGCGGACGCCGCGCCCCAAGGACTATAAGCAAGATGCCCACTCCCAGCAGAATCACGCCGCCGATGACCAGACCCAGACCTATTGGGAAGAGGATGTCAAAGCGTGCTCCCAGACTCACAGTGGCGCTCACCGGGGCGGTCGCGTCGGCGTTCATGATCACCGCCGTCCAGTTGCCGTCGCGGATGTCCCAGTCCAACGTGACGGCGCCCGCCCCCTCTTCTTCGGCCACCCAGAAGTCTTGCGCGCCCGGAAGGGCGGCCGGGGCCACTCCGTCAAGGTGCCGATATTTGACCTGTTCCCAGGCCCAGCCGAAATCGGTCACTTCGTCGTAGTCGACACCGGCCAGATAGCCGGCCACTTCGTCGCTCGGCCCGATGCCCACGAAAACCGCAGTCCCAGTATCCGAGGTCGCACCGACACGAAGCGCGGCCCGATGACCGGTGGGCAGCCAGGCTCCGGCCATGTGTCCCATGTTCAGATCGACATCTGGGGTGACTAGGGCGTACCCGTTGCTGGTGAGGGTTCGCTCAGAAGTATTGAAGAAGCCGGCGTCGTCCCTTTGAGTACCGTAGAGGCCAAGGAGTACTCCGCCTGGGACCAGCAAGGCGAGCGAGATGAGCACCATCAGGATACCCGCCACCAGAGCCACTATCTTGCCCGCACGCATTTCACCCTCCTATGCAGCTGTGTGCCGGGTAGTCCCCGGGATCTTCCTGATTCTACCTAAAGGATGGCCACCACATATGCCCTGCTGCGATAAGGTATTGGGCGTGACCGACAAGACCAGAAAACCCACCGATGACGGCCGCCGCGCCGACCCGCCTGCGGAGCCATCGTCGCTCTCTCCCCGACCCTTCGAACAACTGTCGCTAGGCGCGACGGTGACCGGGCCCGGCAGCCGCACCGAGGACCATTACGAGCGCGGCGCCAAACTCAAGATCAAGGGCGAACGGGGCATATTCACCTACAGGTACGCGAGCGTGAGTCAGGCCGGACTGGTCAGCCTGCACCTGCTGGGTGTCGATGGCTCCCGCGCCGTGCGGCCCGAGCAGGTGGTACCGGTGCGAAAGAGGCGAGTGGTCAGATAGGGCTGCGGAGGAGACTCTGCTGAACCGCCTCTCGTAGGTGCGTTGCCCTCAGGCCTTGATGGTGTTGGGCTTCTTCGGGGCCTTGGGCTTCTTGGGCTTCTTGACTTCTTTGTTGGGCTTCTTGTCACGCTGAAGTTCCACGCGTCACTCCGCTCTGGTCCTGACTTGTTACGGTCCCTATCTAGATTACAGCAACCTACTGGGGACAGATGCCCGCGCTCACGGCGGCCAAGCGCTCGGCCAAGCGCCTACGTTACTCGGTCTTCTTCGCGGTTTCGCTGTCGGCGGGCGCGGCGGCCTTCTTCTTCTTGAGATCCCACACGTAGAGGCCGACCCCCAGGACCACAAACACCACGCCTGCGATGACCAGGCCCAGGCTGCTGTCGGTGCCGCGCAACACCATCTTGCCGGAGGCGCCGCCTGCGATACTCACCACACCGATGATGACCAACCACAATGTCCAACCCCGCATGTCGGACCCCTCCCCGCGGCTCCCGCCGCCTTGTCGAGACTTGCCGCCGTCCAGCGTATCATTGCCTCGAACAATCACGAAGGAGGAGGCGAGACAGACAATGGCCACCACGAACGCCTTCTACGCGCAGTCGGGCGGGGTAAGCGCCGTCATCAACGCATCCGCGTGCGGGGTCATCGAGACCGCGCGCGCTCACGGCGACCGCATCGGCAAGGTGCTCGCCGGGCGCAATGGAATCATCGGCGCCCTGACCGAGGACCTCATAGACACCTCGCACGAGTCGGTCGAGGCCATAGCCGCCCTGCGCTACACGCCCTCCGGCGCCTTCGGGTCTTGCCGCTACAAGCTCAAGAGCCTGGAGCAGAGCAAGCGCGAGTACGAACGGCTGCTTGAGGTCTTCAAGGCCCATGGCATCGGCTACTTCTTCTACAACGGTGGAGGCGATTCCGCCGACACCTGCCTCAAGGTCTCGCAGCTCGCCGAGTCTTTGGGCGCCCCCCTTCAGGCCATCCACGTCCCCAAGACAGTGGACAACGACCTGCCCATCACAGACAACTGTCCAGGGTTCGGGTCTGTCGCCAAGTACATAGCAGTGTCCACCCGCGAAGCCAGCTTCGACGTGCGCTCTATGGCGGCGACCTCCACCAAGGTGTTCGTGCTGGAGGTCATGGGCCGCCACGCCGGCTGGATAGCCGCGGCGGGCGGCCTGGCTTCCGACGAGATCACCCCGATACCTATCGTGATCTTGTTCCCCGAAGTGGATTTTGACAAAGAGCGTTTCCTGGCCAGGGTGGACTCGCTGGCTAAAGAGCACGGCTTCTGCACAGTGGTGGTATCGGAGGGGGCCAAGGGCACAGACGGCAGATTCCTGGCCGATCAGGGCTCCACCGACGCCTTCGGCCACGCGCAGCTGGGAGGCGTCGCCCCTGTGGTTGCCAACCTGGTGCGCGAGAACCTGGGGCTCAAATACCACTGGGCCGTGGCCGACTACCTGCAGCGCGCCGCGCGCCACATCGCCTCAAAGACCGACGTCGACCAGGCGTACGCCATGGGCAAGGCTGCGGTGGAGTCGGCGCTCGCCGGCAAGAACTCAGTGATGCCCACCATAGTGCGCAGGTCGTCTAAGCCGTACGTATGGGAAGTGGGCGAAGCCCACCTGTCTGAGGTGGCCAATGTGGAGAAGAAGATGCCCGCCGATTTCATCACTCCCGACGGCTTCGGCATCACCGAGGCCTGCCGCGAGTACCTGGCCCCACTCATCCAGGGCGAGGACTACCCGCCGTACAAGGACGGGCTACCCGCCTATGTGACGCTGCGGAACGAGACGCTGGCGAGGAAGCTCCCCGAGTTCAAGATATAGACGCGGGGCATATCAGGTCACTGCCTGTCTTGCACTCGGACCTTCACTGCCTCCCGGCCTACCCGTGGTTGGTCGGTCTCCAGCACTTTCATCTTCCGCCTCGGACGCAGCTCCGACCAGGAGAAAGGCGACGCGACCAACGCTCCAAGACCTATGAGCGTGGGCGGCAGAGCCCAGATGGCGTATGCGACCAGGCTGAAACCCGCGGCCTCCGGCTCAGCCACGCCGAACAACGACAGCCCCAGGGCGCAGAAGAACTGCCATGACCCTACCTTGCCGGGACCGCTGGGCAGCGCTGAACCTACGGTGATGATCGCGAAGAGCCCGGCTGCCTGCAGGTAGGAGAGGTCGATACGGTAGGCAGTCAAGAGCACCCAAAGAACGCCTGCGCGCACGAACACCAGGCCGATGGCGGCAAGGACCGCGACAAGGAGACCGCTGGGAGTGACGCGCACTGCGCTGGCCCGCATGTTGAGCACCACCGACTTGAGCCAGCGACCCGCTCTACCCGAGGGCTGCGAAGCGTCGACTCGAGCCCGGAGGCCCCTTCTTCGCAGGTAGACGACCAGCCCGGCGACCAGAGCCAAGGCCACGAGTGTCTCCAGGCCGGCGATGCCTATCTGTAGAGATCGAGGGAGGGACAGCCCGCCGATGGTGATCCAGACCAGCAGGATCAGCGCCATGATGTCGGCGACGCGTTCGACCACCTGCGTCGAGAACACGGAGGCTATGGATGTCCGAGCGCGCGACGACACCATAACCCCTCGCACGAACTCACCGCTCGAGAACGGCAGTATCCCGCTGTAGGCGGTCCCCACATAGACGGATTGCAGAACGAAGCGATAGCTCACGTCCAGCGGTCTGAGCAGGTATTTCCAGCGGGCTGCCTCCAATAGACGTGGCGCGACATCCAGAAGAGCAGCCGCCGCCACAAGCCACCAGATCGTCTTCGACAGATCGGCCAAGAGCTGCGGCAGATCAAGATTCCAGACTACATAGGCGAGCCCGCCGATAGATATGCCGTAGGCCACCCAGGTGACCCAATGCTCCCGCAGGTACCTTCGCAGCCTGGAGGAGGCCGGCGGACCCGCGGCTCGGGTGCCCTCCTGCCTCGCATGGGCCGATCGAAAGGCCATACCGTCACCTTTCGCGATGGGATGACTTAGGCGCGGACGAGCACCAACATCATCTTGAAGGGCGTGAGCGCCGAAAGGGCGTGGGGTATGCCCGCAGGCATGATGATCATCTGGCCTTCCGAGACATCGTGCGCAACTCCGCCAAGCGTGATGCGCACGGTACCCTCGAGCGCGTACACCAGAGCGTCGAACGGAGCCGTGTGTTCGCTCAAGCCCTCGCCCTTGTCAAAGGCGAAGATGGACACCGTGCCTTGGGGCTTGCTGATCACTTCGCGGCTCACGACGGCGCCGGGCTGCACGTCCACAAGCGACGTCACCTTGACTTCTTGGCCCAAGCCGGGCCTGGACTCCTCAGCCATCAGTTGCTCAGATCGATAGTCTTCACGCGCCTACCTCCTCTTTGCCGGAGTTCTGCACGCAAACGGCCTCCGCCTAAACCTCTATCGGAACTCCACTCTCACCCCGGGGTGTCTCTCCACGAGAAGCTTGGCTATCGCGGCCCTCTCCCGTGGGTCTTCGACGGTGTCGATCTGCACGGGTCCCGCTTCCGGGTCGCCCGGACCACGCTCTGAGCCGCCCTCGACCAAGTACCCCTCTACGCGAGCGTAGCTCCAACTGCCTTTGCCGCAGCACGAGGCCTCGATGCAGGCGCTCCCCAGCGTGTAGAGGATCTGTCGCCCAGAGTAGGCGACGCGGCCCTCTTCGAGTGCTTGGTAGTAGCCCCAGGGAGCCTGGACTTCGGTACCGAGATCACCATGCGAGTAGCTCGTCCTAGTCATGAGCCCTCCGAGCGTACTGGGACAGGTATTCCATGCACCCATGATAACGCCGGCCTGCCCGCTCACTTGCGGTATCGTGGGTCGTACCGATCTGATATCGAGAAGAGAGGCCGACGATGGACTACCAGGAGTTCCTGGAACTGGTGAAAGCGCGTCGCAGCACCCGCGCGTTCACGGCAGAGCCGGTGACGGATGAGGTCGTGCAAGAGATCATCGAGGCCGCCCGTTGGGCTCCTTCCGGGGCCAACTCACAGCCCTGGGAGTTCGTGGTCGTGCGAGATCAGGAGATGAAACACCGGCTGGCCGGCTTCTTCCCGGCCCATGGGCAACTCGTACGCGAGGTCGAACTGACGCGTCCTGAGGAGCTCAGATGGCCTGCGGTGGCGCGGCCCGTCACGGAGCCGAGTTGGAAGGACGCTCCCGTGCTCATAGTCGTGTGTGGTGATCCGCGCACCAAGCAGTCATACCCGCTCATCACTCAACTCGTCCGCGGTGACCTCACCTTCAACTCCTCACTGGCCAACGCTTTCTTGTACATGACCCTGGCAGCCACCAGCCTCGGGCTGGGTGCGCACTGGGTGAGCGCCACCAGCGATCCCTTCGTGATGCCGCGGATCAAGGTAGCCCTCGACATCCCAGACGGTCTGGTCATCTACGACACCATGGTCCTGGGTTATCCTGCCGGACAGCCCAAACCACGGCTGGTGCGGGAGAGGGCGGATATGATCCACCAGGAGCGCTTCGACCGAGCCAAGTACCGCACCGACGAGCAGGTCAGGGAGTTCTTGGTAGACCTGCGCAAGTAGGCTCCTCTGCAAGGCGCCGCTCACCCCTGGCCGGTCGCGCGGCCCCGCCTCACCGCTCCGGGACGGGTTGCCCCAGCGTGGCGAGGATATCTCGCAGTTGCCGTAGCTGTTCGTCGGTGAGACGCTCCAGCACCGTACGACCCCTGGCAAAGAGCAACTCCCTGAGTTCTTCTACCAAGGCATGGCCGCGCTCGGTGAGAGCTAGCAGGCGCACGCGCCGGTCGGCGGCGTCCTCCGTGCGCCCGATCAGGCCTCGATCGACCAACCGCTGGGTTATGCCGCTGGCCACGTTGGGCTTTATGCCCAGAGACTCCGCCAGCTTGTTGATGGGTGTCTGCCCGCGGGTGAACACCAGCGCGAACGCGCGGAGCTGCTGGAGGGTGAGGTCGTAGTCGAGCAGGGACACGGTCTCCTCGGGCAGTCCCCCGATGAGCACGCGTAACTCAAGAGCACCTATCTCGTCCAGTAGCTTCTCGCGCTCACTCATGGTCTTGGGACCTCCTCCTGGACACCCGCGACACTTCCATCTTTCTAGTTCACTTATGGCGAATAGTACACCGGATATGATATAAAATGCTTCTCTGTAGCTGAGCCTCGGGGCGGTAGCGCTGATCTCGTTCTCAGCCGCCTCTAGAGAATACCTGTTGACGCCCGCCGGGTCGCAAGACGACGCGCAAGCAGAGAGGAGCCTCACCCGTGAAGACCGCCAGGTGGCTAGGCAAGCTCGTCGAGCGCCGTGCCCTGCTAATACTCATCGTGGCCCTGCTGCTCACCGGGGCCGCCGCCTGGGGCGTCAGCAACATCTCACTGGTGACCTCCCAAGAGGCCTTCATCTCCCGTGACAGCGAGGCATACAAGGGCTACTTGGCCTGCGAGGAGGCCTTCGGAGGCGACTCGGTCATGGTGCTCGTCCCCGGCGAGCCGCTCGCGCTCACCAGCGCAGACGCGCTGCGGGCCTACGCGCAACTGGAAGAAGACCTCACGGCCCACGAGATGATCCGTTCGGTCCTCAGCCCCCTCACACTGCTTCGCCCGGCGGCGGCCCAGTACGGCTTGGACGTTTCCACTCCCGGGCTAGCCTTCATGGCCGTCTACGAGAACGGGGCAGTGCGCTCGCAGTTCGCCCACTTCTTCCCCGACACCAGCCACGCCATGCTGGTCGTCCGGTTGGCCGGAGGCCTCACCACCGACCAGCAGACGGAGGCGGTCAAGTTCATCGTGAGTACGGTGGAGGGGAACTCGTTCACCTCCCACGCCATCGTGGCCGGCATGCCCCGCATCCTCGCCGACATCAGAACCTCTATCCTCTCCGACCTGGCCTGGACCGGCGGCATAGCGGTGCTACTCATGGTCGTGATCCTGTTCCTGGTCTTTCCCGTGCGCTGGCGCCTTCTGTCGCTGCCCGTGGTGCTGTTGGGTGTCCTGTGGTCGTTCGGCATCGCCTCCGCCGCCGACGTCCCGCTGACGTTGGTGACCCTGGCCGGCCTGCCTATCCTCATAGGCCTGGGCGTTGACTTTGGCGTGCAGTTCCACAACCGCTACGAGGAAGAGATACGCCGGGGCGATTCGCGCTCACAGGCTGTGGTCGACACCGTCACTCATATCTCGCCCGCGGTAGGCGTCGCCGTCATAGTAATGATCCTGGGCTTCATCACCCTGCTCGTCTCAGCGATACCCGCGGTGCGAGAGTTCGGGGTCTTGCTGGCCATAGGCGCGGCAGTGCTGTATCTCGGTGCTCTGTTCTGCCTCAACGCCGCTCTGTACCGCTTTGACAGGAGGCCGCTCGGTGCCAGGGTCACAGACTTGAGGGCGCCGTCCGGTGGAGACGCCGCGGCCCGCCCGCGGGGCCGGGCGCGCGCGTTACTCAGCCATGACTGGCTCCGCCTGGGCACAGCCCTGCCCAAAGTGGCCCGCTGGTGCCGGCGCAAGGCCATATGGGTAGTGTCGGCGGCCGTGGTGCTGGCCGCCTTGGGTTTTGTGGCCGACCACTACCTCACGGTCCAGACCGATATCGAGAAGCTCATCCCCAGTGACACCCCGGCTGTCGTGGCCGTGAACGAGGCCCGCGGCGTTATCGGTCGAAGCACCGAGCTACCCTTCATGGTCACGGCCGCCGACGTCACTGCGCCTTCGGTACTGGAGTGGATGGCGGGGTTTGAGAGCCAAGCGGTGCAAGACCATCCCGAACTCGCGGTCTCGGGCAGCCTCGCCAGCACCCTGGGGCTCCAGCCAGGTGACGCGGCCCCCCCGTCTGAGACGGTGGAGACCACGTTGGCGGCACTGCCAGCGGATATCCGAGCGGGACTCATCACAGCGGACAGAACGGGAGCCTCGATAAGCTTCATGGTCAGCCACATGCCCATCGCTCAGGCCAACGACATCATCAACGACCTGGTGGCCAAGGCGGACCTGCCGTCCGGAGTCACGCTCACGCCCGGCGGCACCATCACGCTGGCGGCTCGTACCGTAGAGGCCATCTCGCGGAACCGAGGACTCCTGACCATCCTGGGCATCGTGGTGGTACTCATCGGCGTGCTGGTGCTCTATCGCAGCTGGCGACGGGCCCTCATCGCCGTTGTGCCCATCGCACTGGTGACGGGTTGGTCTTCGGGGCTCATGTGGGTCGCGAGGGTGGACCTCAACCCGCTCACGGCGGTGTTGGGTTCTCTCGTGATAGCCATCGGCACGGAGTTCACCGTGCTGCTGCTCAGCCGCTACTGGGAGGAGCGGTCACGCGGCGTCTCGCACGACCTGGCTCTCGAGGAGGCCATGGCCAAGATCGGCCGGGCCATCACGGCCTCAGCGCTTACGGTGGCCGCCGGGTTCGGCGCCCTGATCGCCTCGTCGTTCCCGGTTCTGCGCGATCTCGGAATCGTGGTCGTGGCCGACGTAATCTTCGCCCTCGTGGCTACCGTGACCGTGGTGCCCGCGCTGGTGCACTGGCTCGACCGCGAGAAGACCGCCTGATAGTGGGGTTCGGTTTTCGGCGAGGCGCCAGATGGGTACTACCTAACCGCAAGTCCGAAATGGTAGAACCCGACCCGTGGGGGTATCGCATGGCAACCTCGTTGGAACCGGTCACAAAGGTCAGCGACGAACTGAAGGCGCTCCTTAACTCCGCTATCGCGAGAGAGATCCAGGTAGTAGTCCAGTACATGTGGCAGCACGTCCAAGCACCTGGAGTGAAGGGCGTGGCCGTCAAGGACGAGTTCAGGCGGGTCGCGATAGAGGAGATGAAGCACGCCGAGAAGATCGCCGAGCGGCTCTGGTATCTCGGCGACACCCCGACGACCAAGCCCACGCCCATAGTCGTGGGTAACAGTCTGAAGGAGTACCTGGAGCTGAACACCAAGGCCGAGGTGGAGGCCGTCGAGATGTACCGCCAGATCATCCAGCTGGCCACCAAAGAGGGCGACGTGACCACCGCCTTCATCTTCAAGGAGATACTTGAGGACGAAGAAGACCACCACGACCTCTTCACCACCATGCTCGAAGAGGTGTGACGAAGTAGTGACCAAGATCGGCGGGCGGTCCTTCGGGACCGCCCGCGTGTCAGACCGTAGGGGAGACGCGCATGGAATGGGAGAAGGCCTCAGCCGAACTGAGCGAACTCCTGACTAGTGCCGCCGAGCCTTTCGCGCTTGTCGAGCGCCGCCATACACGGCGCCAAGATAGTACTGCGCATGTCCGAGCAAGACCGGAGGGAGGCACAGGCGGAATCAGGCGCGCTTCCCTTCGAGCCGTTGCCGGGCAGGGTCATGAAGGAGTACGTGGTCGTGCCTGAATCGGTATGGAGCAGTCCGGAGCACCTGGACAAGTGGATGTCCAAGGCGATCGAGTTCGTTGGCGCGTTGCCACCCAAACCGCCCAAACCCCGCAAGCCCAAGCTCAACGCCTGAGGGAGTCCCCGTCCTCGGGGTGCACCTGAGTGGCCTCCCCTTTCCCGGGTCCCACGAGCGACGCCGCCACCCCCAGAACGCACAACCCCGCCAAGACAGCGAAGGTGACCCGGACGCTGGTGAGTAGCTCCTGGGGGTCCGCGTCCTTGATGAGTCCGCGCCCCGCGAACACCGTCAGGATGACCGTCGCCAACCCCATGCTCACATTCTGACCAGTCATGCGCATGGTGGCGATGGTCGCTGAGGCGACGCTGGAGTATCGCCGATCGACGCTGCCCATGACCGAATGCATGATCGGCGAGGAGAAGAAGGCGAATCCGAATCCCGCTACGCCCAGCATCAGCACGACGTACCACTTGGGCGTGTCATCGCTCAGAAACACGAATGACAACAGCCCCAGCGCGCAGACGACCATACCGGCGGCGGCCAGCAGACGAGGCTGCACCCGATCGGCCAGACGGCCAGCCACGGGAGAGACGACGGTCTGCACTGCCGGGGCGGCCACAAGCAGCAGACCGGCCATCTGCTCGCTGAGGCCGCGATTGAACTCCAGGTAGATGGTGAGCAGGAAAGGCAGGACGAAGTTGGCCGCGTAGTTGATGAAGATGGCTCCGTTGGAGAACGCGAACACACGACTCTTGCGAAAGAGGTCGAGGTTGAGGATTGGGTCAGAAGCGCGGGCCTCCCACCAGACAAAGCCACCGACTCCGGCGAGCCCGATGACGATGAGCACTGCGCCCAGGACATCGGGGAGCAGAGACAGCCCCATCAGGAGTGCCGTCAGCGCCAGCGCCCACGACAGTGAGCCCACGATGTCAAAGCGGCCCTTCTTCTCCTCGCGCCACTCTAGACCCCGCAGGCCCCACCAGGAGAGCAGCGAGTTGGCCGTCCCTAAGATGCCGGTGAGAACGAAGACCCACTGCCACCCCAAGTGACCGGTGATCATGCCTCCCAGCAGCGGACCCGTGGTGAGCCCCAAGTACACACCGGAGGCCTGAAGGCCGAAAGCTCGCCCCCGGATCTCGGGCGGATAGGCCAGAGCCACCAGCGCCGTGGCACAGGCGTATAGCATCGCCGTACCCACGCCCAGCAGCAGGCGAAAGACGATGAGCGCGGGAGCTGAGGGCGCGAAGGCCGAGGCGAAAGCCACTAGCGTGAAGGTGACCATGCCTATCAGAAAGAGGCGCTTGCGGCCGGCAAGATCCGCCAGTTTGCCCGCCGGCATGAGGAACGCGGCCACTACCAGGATGTACGCCAGCGATAGCCAACTCGTGGTCACTGTGGAGATGTGCCACTGCTCGTCGATGTCCTTGAGGGCCACCACCACCGACGAGGCCATGAAGGTAGTCAAGAACTCCGCCGTCGCCGCTACGGTGAGAACCATGCGCTGTCGCGATCGCTCCATGACTGAGACCCATCATAGAACGTTGAAGCCGGTGCGTCTGACCCTGTATGGTGGCGCGTAGCGGGGCCGTCTTACCTGTCGTCGCCAAGGAGGTTGCCGTGAGTCCGAGGAAGCCCATAGACGAAAGCTACGGTCTCTACATCGATGGCAACTGGGTGACGCCGACCGGCGGCAAGACGTTCGCGGTGTCCTGCCCCGCGAACGGAGAACATCTGTGCGTGTGCGTCGAAGCGAGCGCCGAGGATGTCGACCAAGCCGTCGAGGCAGCGACCAGGGCTCTGCCCGGTTGGAGCCAGGTCGACCCGCCGGCGCGCGCCGCCATGATGAACAAGATCGCCGATCTCATCGAGGCCGATGCGGAGCGCCTTCAGTTGGTCGAGACTATGGACGTGGGCCGGACCCTGGCCGACTCGCGCCTCATGGTCGGGGGAGCCGCCGACCAGTTCCGCTACTTCGCGTCCGCCGTGCGCACCCACGAAGAGGAAGCGATGCTGCTCGACCAGTCCACCCTGCGTATAACGCTGGCAGAGCCGATAGGGGTTGTCGGGCAGATCGTGCCCTGGAACGCGCCCATCATGTTGGCCGCCTGGAAGATAGCGCCGGCGTTGGCCAGCGGCGACACAGTGGTGATGAAGGCCTCGTCCGCGGCGCCCCTGGGCGTGCTCGAACTCGCGAAGGTTCTCGACCAGGTGCTACCGCCGGGAGTCGTGAACGTGCTCACGGGTCCGGGTGCCACCACCGGCGCATATCTGCTCGCTCACCCCGGTCTGCAGAAGCTTTCGTTCACAGGTTCCACCGAGACGGGCTGCGCCGTAGCCGGCGCGGCCGCCGAGAAGCTCATCCCCGCGACCCTCGAGCTGGGAGGCAAGTCCGCCAACATAGTCTTTCCCGACTGCCACTGGGAGAAGGCGGTCATAGGGGTGCGCAATGCCATCCTAGAGAACTCCGGACAGGTCTGCTGCGCCGGGTCCAGAGTGTTGGTGCACCAGGACATCTACGACCGCTTTCTGGCCGACTGCGTCGCCGCTTTCGAGAAGATGACGGTCGGCCTGCCCTGGGAGAAGGGAGTCTCCATGGGCCCGCTGGTCGATAAGAGCCAGATGGACAAGGTCCTCACCTACATAGAGATCGGCAAGAGCGAAGGAGCCAAGGTCGCGTGTGGCGGCTACCGTGTGACCGACAACGGGCTCGACAAGGGGTACTTCATCAGACCCACCATCCTTGCCGAGGTCGACAACCGCATGAGGGTCGCCCAAGAGGAGATATTCGGGCCGGTCGCCTGCTTCATCAAATTCAAGGACGAAGCGGACGCCATCCGCATGGCCAACGAAAGCCAGTACGGGTTGGGTGGCGGAGTCTGGACGAAGGATCTGGACCGGGCTTTCCGCGTCGCCCGTGGCGTACGCACCGGGACCATGTGGGTGAACACCTTCCTCGAGGCGCGCTCCGGCACTCCGTTCGGTGGATACAAGAAGTCTGGCTACGGCCGCGAGGTCCACAAGGCGGCGCTGCAGCACTACGCGCAGAAGAAGACCATATACATCCGGTTGGAGACCGACTGAGACACAGTCCGGATCAGGTGACGACGGGATCCGGCTTCTTCGCGGGCTCCACTCCCAGGTGCGGCAGCCAGCGGTCGATCACCCGAGGCAGGTGCCAATTGGACTTGCCCAAGACATGCATGAGAGCCGGCACCAATACCGTGCGGAGCACAAAGGCGTCCAAGAAGACCGCCGTGGCCAAGCCGACTCCGAACTGGGCCACTACTCTCTGGCCGCCAAAGATGAAGGCTCCGAAGACGCAGATCATGATGGCAGCGGCGGCGGTGATTATGCGGCCCGTGGCAGCCTGGCCCATGATGACGGCGCGACGGTTGTCGCGGGTGTTCACCCACTCCTCGCGCATGCGACTCACCAGGAACACCTGGTAGTCCATGGAGAGGCCAAAGAGCACGGCCAGCATCAGCACCGGCTGAAAAGCCTCCACCGGTCCGGGCCGGCCCAGACCCAACAGCTCCGCGCCCCAACCCCATTGGAAGATGGCCACCACCACGCCGAAACTGGCCGCCGCGGCAAGCAGATTCATGATGGCGGCGGTCAAAGGCACTATCAGACTGCGGAAGGCCACGAACAGCAACAGGAACCCAAGGGACACTATGATCACGAGAAACAGTGGCAGCTTGGATGTGATGACTCCTGCGAAGTCGTCGGAGATCGCCGTCGACCCTCCCACCAGAACCTGGAGACTCGTGCCCGCCTCGCCTGCCGGGATAACGTCCGTACGCAGACGAGAGATCAGCTCACTGGTCCGAGCGTCCTGCGGGGAGGTGGTCGGGATGACTTGGATCACGCCCAGCGGTGACCCTTCCGGGTACGGGTACGCCTGCACCGCGGCCACACCTGGTGTGCTTTCGAGCGTCTTGGCCAGCCCTTGTAGGGCCTCGCTGTCATCGGATGAGCTCATCTGAGCGACCAACAACAAGGGACCATTGGACCCTGGCCCGAAGCCATCACTCAGCAGATCGTACGCCCTGCGGGTCGTGGAGGAAGAGGACCCATTGCCGGCGTCCGAGAAACCAAGCCGCAGCGAGATGAACGGAACCGCCAGCAACAGCATCACCAGGCCGGCACTGACCGCAAGCATCGCCGGGCGCCTTGAAACCCATCCTCCCAAGCGCGTCCAGAAGCCGTTCTTGTGAGCCTCTTGTGCACCGGACTCGGCCAGCTGCCGACGCTCCCGTCGGCTGAGCACGCGGGCACCCATGAAGCCCAACAGGGCAGGAAGCAGAGTGACCGCCGCCGCCATGGTGAGACCGACTGCGAAGACCGTGGAGTACGCCAACCCGTCGAGGATCCTCACGTGAAGTATGAGCAGGCCGAGCAGGGCCGCGCAGACGGTCGCGCCTGCAAAGAGCACGGCACGCCCAGCCGTGTTGAGCGCCTTGACCGCCGCAGCTTCTGACTCCATCCCCTCTTTGAGTCCCTGACGGTATCTGGTGACGATAAAGAGTGCGTAGTCGATGCCGACGCCCAACCCCACGACCACTGCCATGGTCGGAGAGACCGAATTGATAGCCACGCCGTGGGACAGTAGGTCGATGCCCAGGAGTGTGAGCCCAAGAGCGAACCCCGCCGTGATCAGCGGCAGGAGCATGCCGAATAGCGATCCGAAGGCGAGCAAGATTATCAGAGCGGCCGCGCCCAAACCTATGGCCGCGCTGCTGGAGAGAGACACCTCGGTGGCTCCCTCGATGGCCTCGCCGCCGATCTCTACCTGGAGACCGGCGCTGGAGGCTGTTCGCGTAAGATCCATCAGATGGAGGATGTCCTTCTTCGACACGATCCGGCTCTTGCCCGTGAGAGTCACGGTGGCGTAGCCAGTCTTACCGTCCTCGCTTATCTGTGAGGCAGCATCCGTGCCGTAGGGGCTCGCAACGGCGGCCACCGAAGGCGCCGCCGCCACCTGGCTCAGCAGAGACTCCACCTGGGTCTTGACCTCAGGATCGGTCAGCCTGCCCGCGGTGGTTTGCCAGACGATGGTGCCCGAGTCGCGGGTTCGGTCGGGAAGGTACGCCTTGATGAGATCCAGCGCCTGTGTGGATTCGGCTCCAGGAAGGCTGAACCCGTCGGAATACGCACTGCCGAAGGCCCGCTGAAGGCCAAATACCGTGACGAGGACTGCGAGCCACACCAAAACTACGATCACCCGGTGCCGAAAGCACCAACGAGCGAGACCAGCCATGTTGTCTCCTTGCTACAACTTGGTCCTACCTAGAGACAGCACAGCACGGTTCCGCAAGCGCCCCCACACCAACGAGGGCTGACTGTCTGAGAGAGTATATCGGCAAAACGGTACGCCCGACTTATTACCAGCCGAAGGCCGAGTGGGCGGACCGTAGGCCGGCGGGCCGATTCCGGCACTGCTGCGTGGGCGGCCTGGGGGGAGGGAGCGAACCGCCCACACAGCAGTGCCGTCGGCGGATCTACGCCGAAGGGAGAGGCGCGCGGCGAGTACGCCGCGCGCGGACGATCTTGAACACTTCAAACCAGGCCACGCTCAGCAGACCGGCGGCCACGCAGATCGCCAGGTCAGAGGCGTGCAAGAAACCGAAGCCGAACAAGCCCCTGAGCGCCGGCACATACAGGACCAGCCCTAGGAACACTATCGCGCCTGCGAATATCCACCAGAGGGCAGTGTTACGTACGCGCAACATCGAATGGAAGCCTGTACTCCACGACCTATTTGTGAATATGAGGGCCAGATTGGCGACTATCAGCGCCGTGAAAGTCAGGGCCCGCGCTTCCTCGGCCGCCCGCCCCAACGCCAGCCATACCCCGTACAGCACGGCCAGTACTGCTAGTACCACGGTACCCTGCAGTACGCTCAGTCCCAGCACTTTGCGACCGAACAGCGGCTCTTTCACCGGCCGCGGAGGACGGTTCATGACGTTCTTCTCTTCGCGCTCCGCTTCAAAGGCTACCGAACAGGCAGGGTCGATCAGCAGCTCCAAAAAGACCACGTGTACCGGCGAGAATATGAGGGGCCACCTGGCTATCAGCGGGATGATGGTCAACCCGATTATGGGTGTATGCACAGCGAAGATATACGCGATCGCCTTCTTGAGGTTGTCGAACACCCGGCGGCCCATCCGCACCGCCGCTACGATGGACGAGAAGTCGTCGTCCAAGAGCACCAACGAGGCGGCCTCGCGCGCTACATCGGTGCCGCGCTGACCCATGGCTACCCCGATACTCGCGGCTTTTAGGGCGGGCGCGTCGTTCACGCCGTCTCCCGTCATGGCCACCAGTTCACCCCGAGCCTTCAGAGCCCGCACCAGCTTGAGCTTCTGCTCCGGCACCATGCGGGCAAAGATGTTGCATTCGCCCATGCGGGCGTCGAGCTCCTGGTCGGACATGGCCTCGAGCTCCGGTCCGATGATGACGTTGTCCACGGGTCCGAGCCCGATCTGCTGGGCGATGGCCCTGGCAGTACCGGGATAGTCGCCTGTGATCATGATCACCCGGATCCCGGCGGTGCGACACTGCTCAAGGGACTTGGCCACCGTCGGCCGCGGTGGGTCCGAAAGACCCACCAAACCCAAGAAGGTGAAGTCGAAGTCGTGCTGTGCGCCCGGCCACTGTTCGCCCTTGTGGATGGCACGGGCGACGCCCAGCACCCTCAGACCATCCTCTGCCATGGCGTCGATGGCAACTGCAAGTTCGGCGCGCCGGGCCTCGTCGAAGTGACACAGGTCGGCGATTGCTTCCGGAGCGCCCTTTGTCGCTATCACATGAGTGTCACCCGAAGGTGACCGCCATACGTGCGACATGGCCAGCAATTCGCGGGACAAGGGATACTCGTGCACTATGCGCCAGTCATCGTGCAGATGCTCCGTGTTCCCCAAGCACCTCGCCCCCAACTCCTTGAAGGCCTTCTCCATCGGGTCGAACGGGTCGAGTTCGCTGCCCAAGATGCCGTATTCCAGGAGCTCGTGAAACACCTCGTGCGCCGGTTCTTCCATAGAGGCCTCTTGGGAGACCGTGAAGAACCTGCCACCGGCAAACAGTCGCGCGATGGTCATGCGGTTGAGCGTCAGGGTGCCGGTCTTGTCGACGCACAGCACGGTGGCTGACCCCAACGATTCCACCGCGGGGATCCTGCGAGTGAGAACGTTCTTCTGGCTGATGCGCCACGCGCCCAGGGCAAGGAACACGGTCAGCACCACCGGGATCTCCTCGGGCAGGGTGGCCATGGCCAAAGTCAGACCGGCCAGAAGCCCCTCGGTCCAGCGTTCCCTGGTGAACCCGTAGACCAGCACCACAAGCACGCACACGCCCAGACCCACCAGAGCCATGTTTCGTACCAGGCGTCCACTTTGCCGCTGCAGATCGGTGGGCTCTCTTTCGGTGGCTTCGAGCGCCATACCTATGCGGCCCATCTCGGTACGAGGTCCGGTGGCGACCACCTGGGCGATACCATGGCCCTGGACCACGAGCGTCCCCGCATACACAGTGGGCAGATCGTCGCCCCCGGGCCGGGCCGCGGCCAGCAAGTCGGCCGCCATGTCGACTGACGCCGCCTTGCGCACGGGCACCGACTCGCCGGTGAGTAGCGACTCGTCCGCCTGCAGATTCTCACTGCATACAAGCACCGCGTCGGCCGGCACGCGATCACCTTCAGACACCAGGATCATGTCGCCGCGCACTACCTCTCTACTGGGTATGCGAAGTTGCTCCCCGCCCCTGATGACCAGAGCCCGAGGGCTGGAGAGATCGCGCAGAGCCTCGAGCGCGCGCTCCGTCTTGCGCTCCTGATAGATGGTGATGCCCATGACCACGAAAACGAAGCCAAGCAGCATGAAGGCTTCTTGGAGATCACCCAGCGCGGCGTAGAGCGCCCCGGAGACCACAAGCAGCAAGAACATGGGCTCCTTGACCACGCCTAGCGCTATGGCCAGGAAGCCCCGCTTCTTGCCGGAAGGCAGCTCATTGAACCCTTCGACGCGGAGCCTCTCGCCCGCATCCGCGGGCGTGAGGCCCGTCTGCGTATCTGTGGTGACTGGTGTCAATCTCCACCCAATCCGCCGAGAAGATCGGACAGAAGCGATGACTTCCGCGGCCGGCTGCCCGACCCGTAGTTGTGCGACCGGTCGTCTTCGCGATATCGCGAGTCGCGCCCATGGTCGTTGTCGTAGTCATGACTGTCGTCGTCGTGCTTGCGCTGCTCACGGTGGTCGTCTTGGACTTGATTCGTCCGCCCCGAAGCGATGGGGACGACCACGCCTTCTTTGGCCTCCGCAGCGATGAGCTTGTCGATCTCACCCCGGTCGAGCCATACGCCCTTGCAGGAAGGGCAGATGTCTATCAGCACGGCCGTCCTCTCTATCTCCTTCAATTTCTCTCCGCAGACCGGACAGTCCATCGATCCTCCCTCTAGTCTTCTGTTGTTGCCCTACGTCGAGTGACCCAGTACCCGCGCCCGGCCTTCAGGACGAGCGGCACCACCGAGGCCACGACTATCGCCAGCATGACGACGGTGAGGTTCTTCTCCACCCAGGGGATGGTCCCGAAGAAATAGCCTGCACCGACGAACAGAGTCACCCAGGCCACGGCTCCGGCGACGTTGTAGCGCCAGAAGCGCCCCAGCTTCATGCCGCCCAGACCTGAGACGAACGGGGCGAACGTGCGGGCAATAGGCACGAACCTGGCCAACACCAGAGCCTTGCCGCCGTGCCTTTCGAAGAACCGTTGCGTGGCCTCGATGTGCCGGCGCTTGACGAATCTGCCGTCCTTTCCCGCGATACGGGTCCCAAACAATCTGCCGACCAGGTAGTTGACCGCATCTCCGGCTACCGCCGCAGCAAGCAGGACGATGCCCACGACCCAGATCTGCAAGCGCTGGGCACCCGCCAGCGCACCCGCCGCAAACAGCAGTGAGTCTCCCGGCAGAAACGGCGTGACCACCAGCCCAGTCTCCGCGAACACTATCGCGAAGACGACCACGTAGACCCATATGCCACCATGGACAACCATGTCAGACAACAGCCCGCTGGGATCAAGGAGGTAATGGAGCAGCCCCATGCCCTATCTACTCGGTCTTCTCGCCCTGAGTGGCCTGCCCCTGGTCCCATCGCTCAGCCTCGAGGCCGCCCTCGCAGCCCACCGGGCTCACGGCCCCGACCCCGAACAGACTACGCGTCCTTCGCTTCGCATAGCGCATCATCTGACCGACGTGGAGAAGCATGTGCACGAACGCCAGCGCCGCCATGCTCCAACCAGCCAGAGCGTGGACATCGTCGCCGAGACCGAACACCTCGGACTCATCTCCGCCTAGGCTGGTGAGCACCGCTGCGACTGTAGCCAGGGCCAACAGCGCGCTGACTACAAAACACGCGTCCTGGCGAATGATTCGGGCCCTATAGGCGCCCTTGCTTGTGGTCCCGTTCTTTAGCATCGGCCCACATTATGCGGGGAGAGGGCTTAAGGACGGATTAAGACAGTCCCGCTAGCCTTCGAAGGTCACGGTGAACGTGCTTCCCTTGCCGGGACGACTGTCCACGTGGATGTCCCACCCGTGCGCCTCGACTATGCGGGCTACCATGGCCAGACCCAGTCCTGACCCTTCGGCGATGCCGCTGTGATCGACCCGGTAGAAGCGTTCGAACACGTGCGGGAGAGCCTCGTTGGGTATGCCGACCCCGGTGTCGCCGACCGCGAGACCCCGCGAAGTGAGCTCGAGAGTGATGCTGCCGCCGCGTGGCGTGAACTTTATGGCGTTCGCCAGAAGATTGTCTATGAGCTGCCGCACGGTCCCCTCGTCGCAATGGACGACCATCCCCTTGGTGACGTTGCTCACCAGCTCAAGACCGGCTAGGGCAGCCTCGGGCCGATGGCGCTCGGCCTCGCTGATGACCAAAGCCGACATGTCTATGGGCTTGGGAACGAGAGCCAGCTCATCGAGTTCAGCCAACTGCAGAAGCCGGTCGATGACGCTTGAGCTCTGTCTCAGCTCCTCTTTGGCAGCGCGGATCTCGTTCTCGTAGTCACCGGTCTTGAGCGCCAAATCTAGCGAAGAACCCACGACTGCCAACGGAGTACGTAGTTCGTGACTCGCGTCGTGCGTGAACTGTCTCAGGCGCCCCACCATCGCCTCAGCCGGGGTCAGGCTCCGCTTGGCGAAAAGCAGCCCGAAGGCGAAGGTGAGCGACGTGACTACGATGGCCACCACACCGAACAGGATCACCTCGCCTGGGAGTTCGTGGAGGTCTATCCGCTCTGGGTACGCGATCTGCAAGAACAGCGTCCTGTCACTCGAGCTGCCCAGAGGCACCTGATAGACGCGGTAGTAGCCCACCGAGCCCTTGACCGTGAAGAATCGAGCCGCCGCGTCCGAAGGCGTGGCGATGGCTAGGCGCCCAAAGAGTTCACTGGCATAGACTATCTCGCCCTGCGAAGAGAAGACCCTGGCGGCAACGTCATCCATGGTCACGGCCGCAGCCCCTATGCCGGCATCGTCCATTCCGGTCTCGGCCAGCTTGGCCTGGAACTGAGCAGCGTCCGCCTTGAGCCGATCGTTGGTGGCGCGGTGCGAACCAAGGTACTGCGCACCGATGAAAGCGCCCCCGACTATCAACATAAGGGCGAAGACCAGTCCTGTGAACTGGAGTGCTATGCGATAGCGAAGACGGCGGAACATCTCAGCTGGAGGGAACCAGGTAGCCTTTGCCGACCACGGTGCCAATTACCTGCTTGCCCAGTTTGCGACGTAGGTAGGCTACGTGCACGTCGACAGTCTCCAGAGACATGGAGGCGCTGTGCTCACCCCAGACATGGGCGATGATCGTGCTGCGGTCTTGCACTACGCCTGCGTGCCTGGCGAGGAACTCCAGGAGCGCGTACTCCTTGGGGGCAAGATGCACCGGTTCGGCGCCCTTTAGCACCTCGTGGGTGTTGGTGTCGAGCGTCACGTCGCCGATCCGCACGACCGGCTGCAGCACGGTGCCTCGCCGTCGTAGGAGCGTGCGTACCCGCGCGACCAGTTCTTCCATGTCGAAGGGCTTGACTAGATAGTCGTCCGCGCCCGCATCCAGCCCTTGAACGATCTCCCGCTTCGAGCCGCTGGCGGTGAGCATAAGCACCGGTGAGATGTTTCCCGTCGCGCGCAGCCTTCGACAGACCTCAAGCCCGTGCATCCCGGGAAGGTCGAGATCCAGGATCACACAATCAGGGGTGCGGTCGAGCACCCTCTGCAGGCCCTCCGCGCCATCGAAGCAGACCGAGGCAGCGTAGCTCTCAAGTTCGAGATACCGCCGGACGTTGTTGGCCAGAGTACGGTTGTCTTCGATTATGAGGATCTCCACCAGATCTCCCGAGCAGGCGCCGGCGCAAATACACGCCGCCAAGATACCCGAATATCGCGACGCGGTCTGCGACCCAGCCCGGATTGCCGTCCGGCGTCATGACCGGACGCCAGGTCACGCAACTGCTCTGCCATGCCGACGGGCGGGCGTTCCGGACTTCGGTGACCTGAGGACCAAACGGCTATACTGCGCCCATGGACGAGACACTGGACTTCATCCGCCGCGAACTGTGTTTCCGCCTGGGTTTGGCGGACGACCAGGTGGCGCTCGACAACGCCCACACTGCCTCCAAGGCCTTGGACACCAGAGGGGTGGTCATCACCCTCATCAACGTCGGGGTCAGCACCTACCAGGGCAGTGTGCTCAAGCAGCCAGGGTGGCAAGACCTGCTGGAGCTCACCATCCTCGTCTCATTTCGCTTCCCGCACTACAAGACCAGCCTGATGCACCTCGACCGGACATTGCAGCTCTTCTACTCCAAGCCAGGCTACACCGCCGCGGATGCCCATCCCCAGAACCCCTTCCCGCAGGGCCTGGAGAGGATCATGTTCACGCTGAAGCCCCTTGAGCTGGAAGCCCTCAGGGACATGTGGGGCACGCTGGGCGACGCGCAGGTGCCTTCGGCGGTCTACAACGTCCGGATGATCCAGACCCGGGGACCGGTCTGAGCTCTAGCTTGGTGCTCCGAGCCCGCTGGCACGCGCCTCCCGCCGGCAGCGCACCCACCACCAGACAGCCAACCCTACCGCGGTGACGAACAGGACTGCTGATAGTCCCCGCACCGTGTAGGCGATCGCGTCCGTGTGCGACAAGGCTCCAAATCGGCTGAGGATGTTGTGCCAGTCGTGCCCGGCGCCGGAACCATCGTCCCCTACCAGCGGTAGCTCCATGCGCGTGGCGTCGTAGATGTACACCGAGACGTTGTTGAGCGACTCGGCGGCCCAAGCCAGCATAAGCACGACAGCCATGCGGTCCCGCCGCCAGAGGAAGTAGGCCCCCAGGGCGAGCGGCAACCCGACCTGCATGACAGAGCCGGCGAACTGGACCATGAGCTCCGGGGTCCACCAGACCAGCAGGTGACCGAACTCGTGGATGCCCAGGTCCGCTCTGGAGAGCAGCGGCACCCAGCCGCCACGCGAGAAGGTGAGCGCCGCGAGCAGACAGGTGACCGCGATGGCGACCACCCACTGGAAGGTAAGCTTCCAAGTGAGCACGCTCTGGCTGGGTGTTCGCGGCGCCGTCATGCCGGTAGCATCGGCAGCCAGGGTCTGGGTCTTGACCGCGCCGGCTTCCAACCGCCCGGCGTAGGTTATGACCAGACCCATCACTTGGTACAGTAGGCACAGCAACGTGCGCGGCCAACCGCGCCGTCATCGAAAGGAGAGACGTACCATGGCATGTTTCGTAGCTCCCGCTACTGTGGCAATCGTCACAACCATCACCCGCAAGGTGGTGGAGAAGAAAGAGGGCAAGTCCGCGGCGCAGCGCCCCGAGGGAACGACCAGCAAGGTCGTGGGCAAATGGACGCAGAGGCTGGGCTGGCTGAACACCATGCTGTGGGGCGGAGCGCTTCTCCTGGCCCTTGAACACGTGTGGCATGGAGAGCTGGTTCCCTGGCCGCCGTTTCTCACGGCAATGCAATCGCCGGATCAGGTAGGGCCGATGCTGCGCGAGATCGCTACCTACGGCACGGCCATGACCGCCGCCATTATCGCGGTCTGGGGACTGATGGTATTGCTGGACGAGCTGAGGTGTAGGTCGAACCTCCGGGCCACTGAGCCCAAGGTGACGGACAGAGGTGCGTGATGTGGCTCCTGCTGACTGCTTGCGCGGCGCTCGTGACCACCGCCCTCTGGCGCAAGGACGCCCCTGGTGACAAGTACAAGCTCGGATTCCTCAGCCTGGTCTACTGGGGCGCAACGCTTATGTGGCTGGTGGATCACGTCATGGCATACGTCCAGGAAGGCGGCCCCTTCTTCGACTTCAGTGCCCAAGCGATCTGGATAGGGCTATCCGTTATCGCACTTGGTCTGGTGGCTTGGTTGGTACGACTGTCGGCGGCCTATCACCGGCAGATCGTTCGCGTGATCACAAGGAGAGGGTGATCCGCGTCACCCCAAGCCGAGGGGCAACCTCGGCAGGCGAGTGTCCCGCATGGGAGGAGGAGCTATGAGCGCGGTCCAAGTATCGACCACGAGCGAACTCCCAGCCGGCACCATGAAGGCCTTCACGGTCGAAGGCACCGAGGTCCTGGTGGCCAACTGTGACGGCGCGCTGTATGCCGTCAGCAACATCTGCACTCACATGGGTGGCCACCTGGCCGACGGCCAGCTGAACGGCGTTGTGGTCAAGTGCCCGCGACACGGGGCGTGCTTCGATTTGCGGACCGGGGCCAACGTGGCTCCGGCCGAGGGCGGACCCGCAGAGATGCCGCCCGCCGCTCTCCGGACCTACGTGGTGACTGTCGAAGACGAGGCGGTCAGAGTCCAGCTCTAGCGCTGCGAGACTTGTTTACGGCCACCTTATCCAGACTCGGTTACCCTCTCTGCAGTGCAAGGGGAAACACGACAGAGGTGTATCCATGAAGCGACTAATTGCCTCCGTGATCGTCGTAGTGGCGTTCACCTTCTATGCGATCTTCTCTCGAGACAACACAACTACCGCACCGCTGGCCCTAGGCAATGGCGAAGGATCATCGTCCGGCCCAGCTTCCACGCTGCCTGTGGTCACCGGAGACGATGACGACGAAGGCGAATCCGTGGTGGCCCAGCAGACGGCGAACAACATCGCCGCGTCCGCACCCTCGTCCGGGTACGCGGATGGCACCTACACGGGCTCTCAGGCCAGCGCACTCTATGGAGTGGTACAGGTGCAGGCAACCATACAGGGCGGCAAGATCACGAATGTTCAATTCTTGAGCCACCCGACCGGACGTAACTCGGATCAGATCAATGCCCGCGCGGTGCCTCTCCTCACCGAACAGGCCATCGCCGTGCAGAGCGCGAACGTACAGGTGGTTTCGGGAGCGACCCTCACCAGCAACGCGTTCATGCAGTCTCTGCAGTCGGCTCTGAGCCAGGCCTAGGACCACTCAGATGAACGGCGGGGCGGGCATACGGGGCGTGGTCGCCAAGGTCGACCGCATGCTGGGCAGGATAACCATGTACAGGCTCTTGCTGGTCTGGCTACTGGCGCTGATCCTGGCGGGCATGGTCTTCGGCCTCGTGGGATGGGTGCCCTACAACGCTCTGGATATTCTGGTCTCGGCTGTCTTCCTACTCGCGGTCTCCCTCATAACCAACACCATCTTCGCCAGGGTGTTCCGCGCGGCCCCCGCCAGTGACTCGGTCTACGTGACCGCCCTGATACTAGCGCTCATCATCACGCCCACGGACCCCTTCTCCCAGTTGCCGTTTCTCGCTTGGGCGGCCTTCTTGGCCAATGCCTCCAAGTACCTCTTGGCGTGGCGGCGCCGGCACATCTTCAATCCGGCTGCTCTGGCGGTGGTGATCACCTCGCTATTCCTGGGACAGTCGGCAAGTTGGTGGGTGGGCTGCGTGCCCATGCTGCCGCTGGTCCTGCTGGGCGGTGTGCTGGTGATCCGCCAGATACGCAGGTTCGACCTCGTTTGGGCGTTCTTCATGACGATAGCGGTCACTCTGTTGGGCTTCGCCGTCTTCGGCGGTGCTGACTTGGTGCTGACCGCCAAGCTGGTGACTCTGTACTCACCGATGTTCTTCTTCGCGTTCGTCATGCTCACCGAACCCCTGACTGCGCCGGCCACCAGGGGGCTGCAGATGTGGTACGGAGCGCTGGTGGGCGTGCTGTTCGTCCCGTTGGTCCACTTCGGGAGCTTCTACAGCTCGCCGGAGATAGCTCTAGTCATAGGCAACCTATTCGCTTACCTCACCGGTCCCAAGACGAATCCCCTGCTCACCCTAAAACGAGCGGAACTGCTCTCTACCGACACCTACGAGTTCGTCTTCGCCAGCGACGCGCCGTTCTCGTTCCAGCCCGGCCAGTACATGGAGTGGACACTTCCGCACACCCACGAGGACAGTCGGGGCAACCGCAGGTTCTTCACACTGTCTTCGGCGCCGAACCATGGCGAGGTGCGAATGGGTGTGAAGTTCTATCCCAAGCCCAGCACTTTCAAGCAGCGTCTTCTGGCCCTGCAGCCGGGAGAGAAGATCGCCGTCTGCCACCTGGCGGGCGACTTCACCCTGCCGCGCGACCCCCACGAGAAGCTCGCCTTCATCGCAGGCGGCATAGGCATAACTCCCTTCGCCAGCATGATCCGCCATATGCTCGACACGAAAGACCGGCGTGACGCGGTGATGCTCGACGCCAACTGGCGGCCGGACGACATCTCCTACGACCCGCTGCTGCGCGAGGCCCACGAGCGCCTGGGCCTGCGCACCGTGCACGCTTTGTCTGCGCCCGAGTGCGTGCCTGGCGACTGGCAGGGCTGCGTGGGGTTCGTCGACGCCAAGATGGTCAGCGAGGTCCTGCCGGACTACAAGGAGCGCACCTTCTATATCTCCGGTCCGCCGGCGATGGTATCCGCCGCCAAGCGAGCCGTCAGAGCGTTGGGGGTCAAGCCCGGCCGCATCCGCACCGACTACTTCCCAGGGTTCGCCTAAGCCTAGCGCCGCCCCTTGCCCGCGCCGATCTCACGCACCCGGAACTCCACGATGCGACGCACCAGGTCGGCCGGCAGCGGACGGTCCAGCGGGAACTGCACCGTCCCTTTGCTGGTGGGATAAGCCGCGAGTTCTTCCTTGAACGCCTCGATGCCACTACCCGTGGGGTAGAAGCCCACGTGCTTGGCGTAGCCCGCAAAGTGCACCAGGTGCTTGCCGGCCAGATCGAAGGTGGGTATCCCATAGCTGATGCGCTCCGTGGCCTCAGGCGCCACCGCCTTGATGAGGGCGCGCAGCTCCTCCAGCATCGGCCGGGCCTCCGGAGGTGCGTCGGCGATGTGCTGGTCCACTGAGCGGGCGACGCTCCTTTTGCTCATCGAGTGCCTCCTTTGCCGGTCGAGCATCCTCGCATGCATGCTAGTCTATCCCCCATGCTTATCACCGAGGTACTCGCACGAAATGCCGCCCTCTATGGGGATGAGATCGCCTTGGTGGAGGTCAATCCTGAGCTAGAAGAGAAGCACGAGGTCACCTGGCGCGACTACGAGCTCATGGAGACCAATCCGTTCGAGCACTCCCGCCGAGAGATCACCTGGCGCCAGTTCGACGAGGGCGCCAACCGTCTTGCCAACCTACTGATTGGCCGAGGTCTCGGCAAGGGCAAGAGGGTCGCCATCCTGTTGATGAACTGTCTCGAATGGCTGCCCATCTACTTCGGTGTGCTCAAGAGCGGCGCGGTGGCAGTGCCCATGAACTTCCGCTATGCAGCAGACGAGATCGAGTACTGCCTCGAGCTTGCCGACGTCGATGCCCTCATCTTCGGCCCCGAGTTCATAGGCCGCATTGAAACCATCGTGGACCAGATACCCCACGTAGAGCGCTTCTTCGTCAACGGCACCTGCCCCACCTTCGCCGAGCCCTACGCCCAATTGGTCGCGGAGTGCTCCGCCGAGGCACCCAAGGTGGAGCTGTCCGAGGAGGAACAAGCCGCCATCTACTTCTCCTCGGGCACAACCGGCTTCCCCAAGGCGATTCTGCACGATCACCGCAGCATCATGTCTTCGTGCGTGACCGAGCAAAAGCATCACGGCCAGGGTCGAGACGACAATTTCATGTGCATCGCGCCCCTCTACCACACCGGTGGCAAGATGCACTGGTTCGGCAGTCTGCTGGCCGGGAGCAAGGGCGTCCTGCTGCGCGGCACCAAGCCGGAGTGGATACTGCGAGCCGTCTCCGACGAGAAGGTGACCATCGTCTGGCTGCTGGTCCCCTGGGCCCAGGACATCCTCGAAGCGCTCGAGCGCGGCGACATCGACCTCGACCACTATGAACTGTCACAGTGGCGACTCATGCACGTGGGAGCTCAGCCCGTACCGCCCCGGCTCATACACCGCTGGCTGGAGCGTTTTCCCCACCATAAGTACGACACCGACTACGGGCTTACCGAGTCGGTGGGTCCGGGATGCGTGCATCTGGGCATCGAGAACGTCCACAAGGTAGGCGCCATCGGTAAGGCAGGCTTCGACTGGCAGGCCAAGATCGTCGACAGCTCGCTGAAGCCCGTCACCGTGGGTGAGGTGGGTGAGCTGGCCGTCAAGGGACCGGGCGTCATGAAGTGCTACTACAAGGACCCGGAGGCCACGGCCTCGGTGCTCAAGGACGGGTGGCTGCTTACCGGTGACATGGCTCGCGAAGACGACGAAGGCTTCATCTATCTGGTCGACCGCAAGAAGGACGTGATCATCACCGGCGGGGAGAACATCTACCCCGTGCAGGTGGAGGATTTTCTGCACCACAACGACGCCATCAAAGACGTGGCGGTCATAGGCCTGCCCGACGAGCGCCTCGGCGAGATAGCAGCAGCCGTGATACAGCTCAAACGCGGCCACAAAGCCACCGAGGCCGAGATCATGGAGTTCTGCCAACCCTTGCCACGCTACAAGCGACCCCGCATGATCATCTTCGACGACGTTCCCCGCAACGCCACGGGCAAGATAGACAAGCCTAAGCTGCGCCACAAGTACTATGAGGGAACCCTGGTCGAGGCGCAGACCAAGGACTAGGGGTGGCAACCGTGCAGCCAGCGACCGAGGAGACTAGGTGACCGACGAACACGCCGGCAAGTACAGCCGCAAACACCCTGAGGGGACGAGGCCTGACCCTGCCGTTGCCGCCGCGATCGAAGAAGTGGCCGACGAAGAGCGTGTCGGCTGCGCGGTGGCGCACGACCTAGCCGATGAGCTTGCCGTCACGCCGGCTGCGGTCGGCAGGACCATGGACCTGCTGGAATACCGCATCGTCAAATGTCAGATGGGCATTTTCGGATATAAGCCCGAGAAGAAGATCGTCAAGCCCGCTGCGGCCGTATCCGACGACCTGCGCGACAGGATCCTGAAGGCCGCCCCTCAGGGGCGGATATCCTGTGCCGCCTGCTGGAAGGTCGCCGAGGCTTCGGGGATTCAGAAGATCTCTGTCGCGGCCGCCTGCGAAACCCTGGGCATCAAGATCAAGCCTTGCCAGTTGGGAGCCTTCTGACCCAGAGAGTTCTCACCCTGAGGGCGTTTGCGTTATTGGCACCCGGGGCAAGAGGTAGTAGCATCTTCCGTCCCCACCCTAGACTAGTGGAAGAAAATGGCACAAGACAACCGGACTCCTCCGCAGAAGCCGAACGATGAAGATCGCCAGCGCGCGCAGGCCAAGCGGGCGCGGCACTTGGTCACCTATGTCCTGATCGCCCTCATCGTCGCCTATCTGTTCAACCAGTTCATCTATGCACCCTTGGCCAACCCGTCCAGCGCCCTTGAATACAGTGCGTTCAAGGCCAAGGTGGCCGCGGGGCAGGTAGCCAGTGTGGAGATCGGGGCGACTCAGATAACGGGCACCCTCAAGGCCGCCGGCGCCGACTCCAAGTCCGCTGCCTTCCACACGCGCTATAAGGCAGATGCCGATCCGGGTCTGGTTTCTGATCTGCTGGCTAAGGAGGTCGCCTTCACGTTCTCCGCTCCTCCCAGTCCCTACGCCGGCCTTCTGATCAACGTGTTGTTCTTCGTGGTGATAGGCGTGCTCTATTACGTCTTCATCTGGAAGCGAATGGCCAACATGGCGCGGGGCGGAGGTGCGGGCGGCATCTTCGGGGTGGGCAAGAGCAAGGCCACCAAGGTGGAACCCGAGCACGTGGGCGTGACCTACAAGGACGTAGGTGGCGCGGACGAGGCCATCGCCGAACTGCAGGAGATCATTCAGTTCCTGAAGACCCCCGAGCGCTTCGCGCGTCTGGGCGGCCGCATCCCCAAGGGCGTCCTCTTGGTAGGGCCCCCCGGCACCGGCAAGACCTTGCTGGCCAAGGCGACCGCCGGCGAGGCGGAGGTGGCCTTCTTCGAGAGCAGCGGCTCCGAGTTCGTGGAGATGTTCGTAGGAGTAGGCGCCGCCAGAGTGCGCGACCTCTTCGAGCAAGCGCGCAAAACGGCGCCGGCTATAGTCTTCATCGACGAGATCGACGCGATAGGCCAGAGTCGCGGCATGGGCCTAGGCCTCAGCGGCGGCAATGACGAGCGGGAGCAGACCCTCAACCAGCTGCTGGCCGAGATCGACGGGTTCAGTACCGACGTCGACCGGCCGGTGATAATCATGGCCGCGACCAACCGGCCGGAGGTTCTCGACCAAGCTTTGCTGCGCGCGGGGCGCTTCGACCGCCAGGTAGAGGTCGGCAACCCCGACCTGATAGGCCGGGAGCAGATCCTCAAGATCCACAGCAAGGGCATCAAGCTGAGGCACGGCTTTGACCTGGGCCGAGCCGCCCGCATGACCCCCGGCTTCAGCGGAGCCGACCTGGCCAACGCCATGAACGAAGCTGCCCTGTTGGCCGCGCGCCGCAAGGCCGACGCCGTAGACATCAAGGATTTCGAGGCAGCCATGGAGCGCGTCATCGCCGGCCTGGAGAAGAAGAGCCGCGCGATGAACGAGAACGAGCGGAGGACGGTCGCCTATCACGAGTCGGGGCACGCATTGGTGGCGGGACTACTGCCCAACGCCGACCCCGTGGCCAAGATAAGCATCATCCCTCGGGCCAGAGGCGCCCTAGGCTACACGTTGCAGATGCCTACTGAAGACCGCTACGTGCTCACTGAGGCCGAGTTGACCGACCGCGTGGCGGTCATGCTCGGCGGACGAGCGGCCGAACTGACCGTCTTGGGGACCATCAGCACCGGGGCCAGTGACGACATCCAGAAGGCCACCGAACTCGTGCGTCGCATGATCACTGAGTTCGGAATGAGCTCCAAGTTGGGCTCGGTGCGCTACGCAGGCCAGCAGCTCCAGTACATGGGCGGCGTGGCCCAGGACAACAGCAACATCAGCCCGCACACCCAGGAGATCATCGACGCCGAGGTGCAGCGCTTGGTCACCGCGCAGTATGAGCGCGCCCAAGCCCTACTGCGCGAGCACCGGGCTCCTCTGGAAAAGCTGGCCGCCGACCTGCTGGAGCACGAGACCCTGGACGGCAGTGCCGTAGAGGAAGCCCTCAAGGTCAAGCCCAGCAAGCGACGCGCGCCCGGAGCCGACGAGGTGGCTGGCTAGGGACTCCGGCCCGAGCCGCGGCTCTAGCGCGCGGCCGCGAATGCCCTGTCGATGGTATCCAGCGCCTGATCTACCTCGCTCGCCGAGACTATCAACGGTGGGGTAAGGCGGATCACGTTGCCGTAGAGCCCGCCCTTGCCTATCAGCAGGCCCAGCCGCCGGGTGGCTTCGAACACCTTGAGTACCGTCGCGGGGTCCGGCGCCTTGCCGTCGGCGGAGGCCGGATCGACTACCTCAACGCCCAACATGAGACCCAGGCCCCGCACATCGCCGATGCACGGATACTTCTTCTGTAGCTCGCAGATGCCCTCGCGCAGCCGGTCTCCCTGGATGCGGGCGTTGCGGATGAGGTCGTTCTTCTCGATGTAGTCGATGGTGGCCAAAGCCCCCGTGCTGCTAACCGGGTTGCCGCCAAAGGTCGATATGGACAGACCCTTGAGGCTGTCGGCCACTTCGGGCGTCGCCACCGTCGCCCCGATGGGCAGCCCGTTGGCGAGGCCTTTGGCGAAGGTCATGATGTCGGGCTGCACGCCCCAGTGTTCGATGCCGCAGAAGGTCTCGCCCGTCCGGCCGACACCCGTCTGCACCTCGTCGCAGATGAAGAGCCCCCCGTACTTGCGGACGATGCCGAGCACCTCCGCGAAGTACTCCTTGGGCGGGACCACGAACCCGCCGACCCCTTGGATGGGCTCGGCCATGAAAGCCGCCACCTCACCATTGGTGGTGGTCTGGATGAGCTCCTCCACATCCTTCGCGCACCGCAAGCCGCAATCCGGATACTTCAGCCCGAAAGCGCAGCGGTAGCAGTACGCGTTGTGGGCGTGCTTGATATAGGGGATGCTGCTGGGAATGCTCCGCCAGGGGGCATGCGCCGTGATGTTGAGCGTCACCTCGCTGCGCCCGGAATAGGCGTGACGCAGAGCGATGATGTCCGAGCGCCCGGTGGCTCGACGGGCAAGCATCACGGCTGTCTCGTTGGCCTCGGTGCCGGAGGAGGTGAAGAAGCTCTTCTTCAGCTTTCCCGGCGTGAGGTCGGCCATCTTCTTGGCCAAGCGCACCTGCGGCTCGTTGATATATAGGGTGGACATGTGTTGCAGGGTCTGGTTCTGCTCCACCACGGCCTTGGTGACCACGTCATTGCAGTGACCGACGCTCACGGTGAGTATGCCGCCGAAGAAGTCCAGGTACTCGGTGCCTTCGGCATCGTAGACCCGCATGCCCTCGCCGCGCGCGGCGACAAGCGGCTCCTCGTACAGGGTGGAGACGCAAGGAAAGAGGTATTCCTTCTGAAGCTTTATGATCTCTTTGGCGTCCACCCTGCTAATTTAGCGCTAGGCTCCCGCGAGCGCCAGTCGTCGCGCTAGAATTACCGGCACGAAGCTTAGTGTTGAAGACGGGCGCGCCTGCCGGCGAAGACCCCGGCAAAGGGGAGAGATAATGCAATCTGACGCCATGTTCAACTCCACGGAGCGGGGTTTTAGCCTGCTACGCAGGGGCAAGGTGCGCGACGTATACGCAGCCCAGCGACGAGTACCTGCTCATCGTCGCCTGTGACCGCATCTCGGCTTTCGACAGCGTCCTGCCCACGCCCATCCCCGACAAGGGCAAGATCCTCACTCAGATCTCAAACTTCTGGTTCACCAAGAGCGAGCACATCATCCAGAACCACATCGTCGACCCCAACCCGGGCCCCAAGTGGTTCCCCGAAGTCGACTGGTACTACCCCGAGCTCGACGGACGCACCGTGCTGGTTCGCAAGACCGAGCCGTTGGTCATCGAGGCCATCGTGCGCGGCTACCTCTCCGGCTCGGGCTGGAAGGAATATCAGAAGTACGGCACGGTGTGCGACATCAAACTCCCTTCAGGGCTGCTGGAATCGGACAAGCTGCCCGAGACCATCTTCACGCCCTCCACGAAGGCCCAGGCGGGACACGACGAGAACATCTCGTTCGAGAAGGCCGCAGCGTTGGTGGGCACCGAAGTCGCCACCAAGGTACGCGACAAAGCCATCGCCCTCTACGAGTTCGCCTCCGACTACGCCCGCGAGCGCGGCATAGTGATCGCCGACACCAAGTTCGAGTTCGGCCTCTTGGATAACGGCGAGTTGCTGCTCATCGACGAGATGCTCACGCCGGACTCCTCCCGCTTCTGGCCGGCCGAGTCGTACAAGGCCGGCGGACCACAATCAAGCTTCGACAAGCAGTACGTGCGCGACTACCTGGAGGCCATCAAGTGGAACAAAGAGCCTCCGGCGCCGGTGCTCCCGGACGAGGTGGTCGCGAAGACCCGCGAGAAGTACCTAGAGGCCGTCAGACGTCTGACGGCGTAGGAGACCACCATGCCTCACGAGAACGCAGTCCTCAAAGTAGGCGACAAGGCCCCCGAGTTCGCCCTGCCCGACGTGCTGACGGGCGAGACCGTGAGCTCCGCCGACCTGCTGGGCGGTCCGGTGCTGCTCTACTTCGCCCGCGGCACCTGGTGCCCCACCTGTCGCAGGTGGATGGACCAGATGGCGAAACGCCTGCCTGAGCTCGAGAAACGGGGCGTCAGGGCGGTCGGCGTGGTGGCCCAGAAGTCCGCCAGCGCGGCCGCCGACCTCAAGGACTCCCCCTACCCGTTCCCAGTGCTGTCCGACGCATCTCGGACCGTGGTCAAGCAGTACGGCGTGTATGTGCGGGCCAACTTCGAGTCCATCAACATCGCCCGGCCGTCCACCTTCGTCCTGGACGCCAAGGGCATGGTCCGCTTCATGCACGTGGCGAGCATCCAGTTCGAATTCGCCTCCTGGGACGACATCCTCTCCACCCTCGACAGCCTGTGAAGACCTCTATCCACGACCTGGCCGCGCGCAGATACTCCTGCCGCGACTACATTGACCGGCCGCTCGAAGAGGCCGACCGTGAGGCTCTGGCCGCCGCTCTCGCCGCCCTTGGCACGGGGCCGCTGGGGAGCCGCTGCCGGTTCGCCCTACTGGCGGCCACCCAGGACGACCGTGCCGCTCTGAAGGGGCTCGGCACCTACGGCTTCATCAAGGGGGCCACGGGGTTCATCGTCGGGGCGGTCACACCCGGACCCGGGGACATGGAAGACTACGGTTACCTTCTCGAACGCGCAGTCCTGGAGGCGACCGAGCTCGCGCTGGGCACCTGCTGGCTTGGCGGCACCTTCAGCAAGAGCTCGTTTGCCCGCAAGATCGACGTCCAGAGAGACGAGGCGATGCCGGCTGTGGTGGCCACCGGCTACCCGACAGAAGACAGCCGCAAGCACTGGATGCGCACCAGGATCGGCGCCGAGCGCAGGCTGCCGGCAGAGCAGCTCTTCTTTGAGGGCGACCCCGCTACGCCGCTGACGCCCGACGCTGCCGACGCTGTCACCCGGATGCTGGAGGTGGTCAGGTGGGCTCCCTCCGCGTCTAACAAACAACCATGGCGGGTGGTCCGCGCCGGCGAGAACTGGCACTTCTACCTCGCGCGTACGCCCGGCTACACCGGGGGCCTGCTCAAGTCGCTCATGAAGCTGGCCGACCTGCAGCGTGTGGACATCGGCATAGCCATGTGCCATTTCGAGCTGGCGGCTCGGGAGGCCGGCCTGGGCGGCGGCTGGACGGTCGCGCAGCCCAGCATCGACGTCTCCGCCGCGGGTTGGGAGTACGAGGTCAGCTGGATCGGCTGACTCAACTCCGAAGCAGCAGCAGATCACCCGCGGGCAGGGCCACTGTGCCCGGCTGCCCCGACTCAAGACCGAACCAGCGCAGGACGCGGCGACCGATGGTCATCTCCAAGGTCACTTCCAGGCCATCAGGCTTGAACAACACCAACACGTCGGTGCCGGTGACCGAGACCGAGGTGAACCGGCCCTTCAGCACGAACTCACCCTTCTTGGGCGGGTGCTCCTTGTTGCGCAGGGCGACGAACTCCGAACGGATGGCCACCGACGCGGAATCTCCCGGCTGCGGAACCGGACAACCTGGGGTGAGCGGCACCCGCAGACTTCCCGCAAGCGAAGGACACTCCACGAGAACCTCACCATGCTCGACGACTGTCACTGTTCCTGCGAACAGGTTCCGAATACCAAGGTACTGCGCCACCGCCACACTGCTCGGATGCCACCACACCGACTCGCGGTCGCCGTTCTGCCGTACCTCTCCGTCGATGAGCACGGTGATGCGGTCGCCCATGAAGAAGCCCTCCGAGAGGTCGTGGGTGATCATGAGCACGGCAAAGCCGTGTTCGGCCTGCAGGGTCTTCAGCAGCCTCCACAACTCATGGCGCAGTGACTCGTTCAGCGCCGAGAAGGGCTCGTCCAGCAAGAGCAGGGGCGGCCGCGCAGCCAACGCACGCACCAGCGCCACTCGCTGACGTTCACCGCCCGAAAGCGTATCGGGCCGGCGGTCGAGCAGTTCCCCTATGCCCGTGGCTTCGGCCAATCTGTCAACGACCGGCTGATACTCCGCCGGCTGCAGATGAAGCGAGCGCGGACCGTAGGCTATGTTGTCGCGCACTGTCAGATGCGGAAACAGCGCCAGCCGCTGCGGCAGGTAGCCCATGCCACGCTTTTCGGCGGGCACACCGGCAAGGTCGCGTCCCTTGAACTTCACCGCCCCGCCCGAGAGAGGGCGGAGACCGACGATCACCTCCAGTAGAGTGGTCTTGCCGGCGCCCGACGGACCCAGCAGCACATGGCTCTCGCCCTCGGCGACGCTCAGTGTGATGTCCCGCAGCCGGAACGCTCCCGCTTGTCCGCACACCCCGTCAAGCTCGAGCACGTCGTTCTCCAAACAGCAGCTTCGCGGCAAAGAGAGCGGTTAGCCCAATCACCAGCAGCACAAGGATCAGAGCCACAGTGCCTTTGATGTCGGCGCTGGAGAGATGCATGTAGATGCCTATGGGCAGCGTCTCAGTGCGCATGGCCATGGTGCCGGCCACGGTGATGGTGGCCCCGAATTCGCCCATGGCCTTCGCCCAAGAGAGCACTCCGGCAGCTATCAACCCGCGACGGGCCAGCGGCAGGGTCACAGTGAAGAAGCTCCGCGTCGCCGAGGCCCCCAGAGTACGGGCCACCGTCTCGTACCGCGGCGGCACTTGGTCAAAGGCCGACTTCATGAAACGGACTGCGACACCGAGGACGGTGATGAACTGCGACAGCACGATGCCGGCGAAGGCGAACACGAACTGGATAGTGTGCTCCTGCACCCAGGTGCCGAGCGGGTTGCTGAAGAAGATCAGGATAATGGCCCCCAGCGCCGCCGGCGAGACGATTATGGGGAACTCGAGTATGGCATCCACCGCTCGGTGCCCCCGAAAGCGATAACGGGACAGCGCATAGGCGGCAGGTACGGCGAGAATAAGAGCCAGCCCCGTGGCCGCGGTGGCGGCCACGAGGCTGAGCTGTATGGAGAACAACACCCGCTTGGACGACAGTGCATCCAGCACCGCCGACCCGTCGAAAAAGTAGAACAGCGAGGCGATCAGCAGCCCATATATCACCAGCACCGTGAAAGCGCAGAGTATCGTGAATCGTCTGAACCGCATCGCAGCCCTACTCGGTCAACCAATCCGCCGGTAGGGTGTACTCGCCGCCCACGGGCTTCTCTTCGCCCAGATACGCGAAGGCCTGCTCGGGAGTGGTGAAGTAGCCGTAGTCCGCGAAGATAGCTTGTCCTTCCTCGCTCACCAAGAAGTCGATGAACTGCTGAGCTAGCGCTTGCTTCTCAGTGTAGCTTGCCACCGCGATAGGAATGTAGCCTACGCGAGGTATCTGCGAGGCGGGAAGGGCCACGGTTTGGATGCTGTCTGTGTCCCAGTCTTGGAACACGCTCCAGCCGAGAACAGCGTCCACCTGCTTGAGAGAGATGGCCGTAGCCGTCTTTTCGCAACTCTCGGTGTAGTTGAGCAGATTGTCGCGCAGGGCAGCCTTCTCCTCGGCCGACAGGTTGAGTTCGATGATCTCGACAGCGTAGAGCCCCACACACACCGTCTCTGGGTTGGCGATGGCGAACTTGACGCCGGGCTTCGTCAGATCCTGCAGAGTCTGGATGTTCTTGAGGTTGCCCTTCTGGACATTGATGGCCGGGACCAAGTATGCGGCGATCGCCTCAGTACTGGCGATGACGTCGCCTTCCTTCTTGGCTTTTTCCATATAGTCCGAGGAGCCCGGGAAATAGAGGTCGCCCTGCTTGGCGAGCTTCATCTCCGAGAGCACCTTGCCCGAACCTCCAAAGGTCACCTCGACCTTGATGCCGGTGTTCTCCTCAAAGACGCTGATGGCCTCCTCGGTAGGGGGCTTACTCGCAGAACCCGCGTACATCAGAAGCGTCTGCCCCTCCGAGCCGGAGGGATTGGTCGACGAAGCGTCAGAGCCCGAGCAACCGGCGAGCAGCACGGCGAACAGTAGAGCGAGGCAAAGTGAGACCGCTATAGCGCGGCGCATTGCATGTGACAAGATCCACCCCTTCGATTCAGTGTTGATTGTAGACACGGGCCGGCCAGCCTGCGTTATCTTCGCCATAGTATAACGCTCCACTCGGAGATTCAACCCTCTCTGGACTTCGACCGCCCGCCACGCCGCCTTCCCGGACGCGCGGCGACACTCACGGTATAGTTGGACGTATGAACGACAAAGTCCGCGTACGTTTCGCCCCCAGCCCCACCGGCGCCCTGCATGTCGGGGGCGCCCGCACGGCTATCTACAACTGGGCCTTCGCCCGTCGCACGGGGGGCGTCTTCATACTCCGCATCGACGATACCGACCCCGAGCGCTCCATCGAGGCCAACACCAAGCAGATACTGCGGTCGCTGGAGTGGCTGGGGCTTGACTGGGACGAGGGGCCCGAGGTGGGCGGCGCCTTCGGGCCGTACTTTCAGACAGAGCGCGGCCGCCAACTACGTCGCCGCCCTTGAGCACATGAAGAAGAACGGCACCGCCTACGCCTGCTTCTGCTCGGCCGAGGCGCTGACGGCCAAGCGCGAACAGGCCGCCGCCACCGAAGGTGCGCGCGGTTACGACCGCACGTGCCGAGGTCTCGATCCCGCCGCCGTCGCGAAGCGCATCGCGGCCGGCGAGCCGCACGTCTGGCGGCTGGCCGTCCCTGACGACCGCGCCGATATCGTGGTGGCCGACATCATCCGCGGCGACACGGCCTTCCCCGTCAGCGCCATGGACGACTACGTGCTGGCGCGCGCCGACGGCACCCCCACCTACAACTTCGCTACCGTGGTGGACGACGCCGACATGCAGATCACCCACGTCATCCGCGGCGACGACCACCTCAGCAACACTCCGCGCCAGATACTGGTGTATGAGGCCCTGGGCCGTCCGGTGCCCATGTTCGCCCACCTCTCCATGATCTACGGAGCCGACGGCAAGAAGCTCAGTAAGCGCCACGGCGCCACGTCGGTGGAGGCCTTCCGCGAAGAGGGCTATCTGCCCGAGACCTTGCTCAACTACCTGGCCCTACTCGGTTGGTCGCTGGACGGCGAGACCACCATCGTCTCGGCCGACGTCCTCAAGGCGCAGTTCTCTCTGGAGCGCGTCTCCAAGAACCCAGCCATCTTCGACTTCGAGAAGCTGGAGTGGATGAACGGAGCCTACCTCCGCGAGATGACGCCCGAAGACTTCGCCGCCCACATGTTCCCCTGGCTGGTGGAGGCCGGAGTCGCGCCCGCCGGCGACCTCGAGGCCCGGCCGGACTGGTATCGGGAACTGGCCCCCCTGGTCGCCGAGCGCACCAAGCTGCTGCCCGAAGTGGTGCCGCTGGTGCGGTTCCTGTTCGCGGACGACCTGGAGATCGAACCCCAGGCCAGGGAGAAGGTCCTTGCCCAGGCCGACGCCGCCCCGATCCTGGCGGCCGTCGCCGAGGCGCTGGCGTCGCTGAGCGACTGGACCGCCGGCGCGGTGGAGGAGGCCCTGCGCACTGTCCCCGAGAGACTCGAGACAAAGCCCAAGACCGTCTTCCAGGCCGTCCGCGTCGCCGTGACCGGCTCCTTGGTCTCGCTGCCGCTGTTCGAGTCTGTCGCCCTGCTGGGGCGCGAGCGGACGCTGGCCAGACTCAAGGTGACCGCCGACCTCACCTGAACGCGTGTATCCTGATATCGATTCGGACGAGAAACCAGGAGTGAGAGGCAAAGATGGCATCAGAATCGCGAGAGCGGACAGCGCAGGGCGAACCGGCGCCTGAACGCCACGATTTTCTCCGCGAACTGGTGCAGCAGGACCTCGACTCGGGCCGCATCAAGAAAGTCGTCACGCGCTTTCCTCCAGAGCCGAACGGCTATCTGCACATAGGCCACGCCAAGGCCATCTGCATAAACTTCGGCATCGCCCGCGACTTCGACGGGCAGTGCAACCTACGCATGGACGACACCAACCCCACCAAGGAAGACGTTGAGTATGTCGATTCCATCACCGCCGACATCAAGTGGCTCATCGCCGGCTGGGCCGACCAGCATCTGGGACTGAAGCCCTTGGGCGCACTGCCCGTCAAGGCGACTATCGAGGGCCGCGACGACTTCTACCAGGCGCCGGTCATGCCCGCCGACAGCGCCGGTAAGGAGTTGGAACCCTTCTACGCCTCCGACTACTTCGGTGCCCTGTACGAGTTCGCGCTGGCGCTCATCCGCGCGGGCAAGGCCTACGTATGCGATCACACCGCCGATGAGGTGGACCATATGCGTGGCGCCCCCGACCGGCCCGGCGTGGCCAGTGCCTATCGCGATCGCTCGATAGAAGAGAGCCTCGACCTGTTCCAGAGGATGCGCGCGGGCGAGTTCCCAGACGGCGCCCACACCCTGCGCGCCAAGATAGACATGGGCGCGCCCAACGTCTGGCTCCGCGACCCTATCCTTTATCGCATCCGCCACGCCTCGCATCACCATACCGGCGATGAATGGTGTATCTACCCCATGTATGACTACGCCCATGGGCTCGAGGACTACGTAGAGGGCATAACCCACAGCCTCTGCAGCTTGGAGTTCGAGGTGCACCGCCCGCTCTACGAATGGCTGCTGGAGGCTCTCTACCTGCCGCGCCCCTTGCCGAGGCAGCGCGAGTTCGCGCGGCTCAACGTCACCTACACGGTCATGAGCAAGCGCAAGCTCCTCCGACTGGTGCAAGAGGGCTACGTCAGCGGTTGGGACGACCCGCGCATGCCAACCCTGTCGGGCATGCGGCGACGGGGCTATCCGGCCGAAGCCATCCGCGACTTCTGCGACCGCATCGGCATCGCGAAACGCGAGAACCTGGTGCAGATCGAGTACCTGGAGCACTGCGTGCGCGAGCACCTCAATCTCCGCGCACCGCGGGCGATGGCCGTGCTACGCCCCCTCAAGGTAGTCATCGATAACTACCCCGAGGGCCAGGTGGAGGAGATCGAGGCCATAAACAACCCCGAGGACCCCAGCGCGGGCACCCGCAAAGTGCCGTTCTCGCGTGTGGTCTACATCGAGCAAGACGACTTTCGCGAAGTGCCGCCGCCCAAGTATCACCGGCTCAGCCCGGGCGTAGAAGTACGTCTGCGCTACGCCTACTTCATAACCTGCACAGGCGTGGTCAAGGACCCCCAAACCGGCGAGGTCGTCGAGGTGCACGCCACCTACGACCCGGCCACCAAGGGCGGAGACGCCCCCGACGGGCGCAGACCCAAGTCGACCATGCACTGGGTCTCGGCGGAGCACGCGGTCGAGGCCGAGGTGCGACTCTACGAGACGCTCTTCTCGGTGGAGGTGCCCGAAGATGTTCCCGAGGGCCAGGAGTTCACCCAGACGCTGAATCCGCAATCGCTCGAGGTGCTGCGGGGCTGCAAGTTGGAGCCTTCGTTGGCCTCCGCGGAGCCCGGCGCTCGCTACCAGTTCGAACGCATGGGCTACTTCTGCGCCGATGCTGAAGACTCTCGCCCCGGTGCCCCCGTGTTCAACCGCACGGTGACGCTCAAGGACACCTGGGCCCGCATCGAGGGCCGCCAGCAGGGCTAGCCGCGACTACCAGTCGGAGAAGTTCTGGTTGTACCAGATCTTGCTGGTGCCCTTCTTGGCCCGCTTCTCCCAATCCTTGGTTTTGGGCTCGGACTCTATGTGAGCCAGGAACTCTTCGCACCGCTGCTTCACGTGAGCCCTTTGCGCGGCGTCGAACGCCGGCACCCCGTCCACGTGGTCCTTCACCCGACCGAAGTTGGTGGTGGCCGTGTACCAGAAGCCCCAGTCGTCGGCTAGACGTCTGACTATGTACGACCGGTTGATCTTCTTGATGTCGTCGTCGCCCACCTCAGCAGCGGTGAACAAGAACTCCAAGTCCTTGAGGTCCTTGTCGTTGATCTCCCAGATCTGCAGCTTCTGCAGGGTGATGTCGGTCAGCGAGATGGAGTAGTCGTCGAACTCCAGGCGACCCTTGAAGTCGACCTCATGGCAGTAGTCAAGCTTGCCCAAGAAGACATCGATCATGGGGACCGCGCCGCCATAGTAGATCTGGCGCGTCTTGCCGGTCGTCATCAGAGTGTTCAGCTCGCACTGGTAGCCGAGCTTCTCAAAGAAGCCTTTGAGCTTGCCTCCGCTCTTGGCGTAGCCGACGAAGTCGATGTCGGTGAAATAGCGCTCCCCCAGCCGCTCCAGCTTCGCGTAGAGACCCACTAGGTCGGGGAAGTAGTAGTGCAGGGCCAGGGGACCCATGACCCTCAGGGGGAATCCCGCCTGCCTAGCAGCCTCGACGATCCTCTTCCCTTCAGCAAGAAACACCTCGGGGCCCGGGTACCGGTCGAGGGGGATCTCTTTGGGTAGGATGAACTCCTTGGTCATACGCTCCTCGCTCCCTGGCTATGCCGCGAGCACTCAAGATGCCGGCTCACGGTCGCTGGTGACGGCGCCGCTTCAGTCTATCCCGACGTGAAGATGTAGTCCTTCACCTTCTTCTTCTCGAGCATGACGACTACACCCTTGAGAATGCTCTCAGAGTACTCGCTCCCTGGGTTGATCATGAGCGTGCGACCGGCCTTCTGGGCGCCGCGCGACTCATGGATGTGGCCATGCAGGCCCAGCAGGGGCTGATACTTCTCGATGACCTGCTTTGCCCCCAGGCTGCCGGCGTGGATCTTCTCCTCCGCCGCCATGCGCATGTTGGCATCTAGTTTGGGGCAGAGATCCAGGGCGTAGCCGTACGGCGGCACGTGAAAGTTGAAGATGACATTCTCGAAGTCCTTGGGTGAGCTGCCGATCTTCTGGCAGAGTTGCTCCAGATGCTCGGTGAGCGCCTCTTCAGACTCCTCGCGCGGAGTGTCCCACGGGGTGGGATTGGAGCGCGAGCAAGACAGCATGACGTAGTCGTCGAACTCCACGGTCGTGCCGTCGCAGGGGTGCAGCGTCTTGGACTGGGCGATCATGTCGTCGATCTCCCACCAGTCGTCGTTGCCCGGGCAGATGTAGACGGCGGTCTTCTTGCCCGGCAACCGCTCATCGGCCAAAGCCAGCCATTCTTCTACCCGCTCGATGGCCCGCTTCTTGAAGAGCTTGTCGATAGCCGCGGGGTCATCCTTCATGGCCTCATACTCGTCCCGCGACTGTTCGACCCAGTAGTAGCCGGCATTCTCGATGGTCTTCTTGGTGGCGGCGACTTCGTCGGCCGTGTTCATCTCGGTGTATTGCCCCATGAGATGGCACTCTCGACCCCCACCCGCCTTCTCCACCAGCGGGACCAGCACCTTGCCCAGAAGGTCACCGTTGAGGACGGCCACATCTACGTCGTAGATCGGCAGTGCGTTGAGGAACTTGCGGTAGCAGACGTTGGATCCGTGGATATCGGTAACGTGAAAAAGCTTGAGCACTATCGCCCTCTTTCCAGGCGGTCTCGGGCGCCACAACGACTGGCGTGCTCAGAAACCGGCCCAACTAGAGGATCGCCGCCGCTTGCGCGGCGGCGATCCTAAGTTCCGCAGCGAAGACCTCCTAGGAGGTCTTCATAGAATACCGGACATCACTCCGGAGGCAGTTCTCCCGTCAGCATGCTGGTGCTCACGCCGGCCGTCCTCTTGGCGCGCCAACTCCAGAAGAAATACCAAGCGATGCCCAAGACCCAGGTTGCCAGTATCAGCATGCCAGTGCCGAAGGTGAAGCCCTCCAGCCCTTCGCTCTTGTCACCCTGGAAGAAGAAGAACGCGGCCAGTATCACCAGGTACACGATATTGACTAACGCGCCGATGGTGACGACCGGGATACCGAATATCTTCCAACGCCGGTAAGGGGACGCTTCCCAGATACTCTTGGCCCGCTTGGAAAACGGGAAGAAGAACGCGGCGATGGCGGTGATACCGAACACGGAGAATATCTCCAGCGCGGTGACAGTCAGTCCCTGCTCGGAGAACGGCAGGTAGAAGACATACAAAGCGATCAGGATCTCGGCGAGCACGAAACCGAGTATGTAGTTCTTGATGGGAGACTTGAAGCGCGCATTGACATCCGTGAACCACTTGGGTCCCATGCGATCCATGCCCCAGGCGAAGAGGATGCGCGGGAAGGCCAGATACGACAGCGCCAGCCACCAGATGGTGAAGAGCAGGAAGGACAGCGCCATCATGAACAACATGAACTTGTTGTGCATGACTACGGCTGCCAGTCCCACTACGTGCGGGCTCCATGGCATCGTGTAGCCGTCCAGGCCACCGTTGTTGTCGACCCAGGCAGTCGCAGAGAGGAAGTTGAAGTCGACCAGCCGGTAGAGACCGACGGCAATGAGGATCATGAAGACTGCCGGGACGATGATGGCGAAGAGATTGCCCAGGATGATGCTCTTGTCGGGCCGCTTCACCTCGCCTGCTATGAACGTTATGCAGTAGCTATAGGCGAAGAGCCAGGAGCCCGCGACCATAACCCCCAAGGTGTCGTACCAGTTCCACGTGGTCGGTATGGCGCCTCCCGCCGCAGTGCCGGTAGCTGTAATGAAGTCCTGGTAGTTCAGCGATCCGTACTGCGAGGCCATAGAGTTCCACGAGCTGATGAAGTCCTGCTTGCTGTAGACGAAGAGGACGACGACGATCATCACAGCGCCGATCAGGCCCAGTCCCATGACCACCTTCTGCACGCGGGCGAACACCTTCACCCCGAACACAACGAACAGGAAGGCGATGATGCTGGAGATGGTACCGATCACGAACGAGCCCCACTGGTAGGAGAGCCCGCCCAGGAAGGTCTCGGTCTCGGCGTTGTAGAGCCAATCCCAGCCCATGAACTCCGACATCATCACGCATCCAGGATCCGCCATCCAAGGAGCCAGCACGTAGATCCACATCAGCCAGATGAAGGCGTTCCCGAAGGACTCGCCGATGCCTATCAAGGGATGGAGGATGCGCGAGTTATAGATGTACTCGCCGCCGGACCTCGGCATGGACCCGCCCAGGATGCCCCAGACGAGTGGAAAGCCGATGCCGGCCAACACCAGAGAAAGGACGGTGGCGATGATCAGGTTGCCACCCATGAAAACACCCAGACCAAGGCTCATCATCACCCAGATGCTGGGGGTAAGCCCTTGGTTCATGAAACCGACGCCGAACGCGTCCCACATGCTCAGACCGCGCACCAGGCCGCTGGCCTTACGCGCGAAGGTGATTTCCCCCTTGTTTTCCATCGCCGCTCCCTAGAAATACGCGCGCAGGCCTCTCGTGCCCGAGGTGACCAGCGCATTTGAGGTCGGCCAGGCCCAGCCCAGTCACACCATGGCCGCTCCTTCCTCGACAAGCATCGCGTGCCCACGAAACAGCGATTCCTCCTGCGCAATGTGACAGAAAGCTCCTCTGTTAGTCAATAGGCAATATCAAGCTTGTGCACACCGAGTCGAAGGTGGGCCAACACCGTTGCTCGGTGGTACACTTTCTCGCGCTTTGCCCGGTGGTGTAACGGCAGCACGACTGGCTCTGGACCAGTTAGCCGAGGTTCGAATCCTTGCCGGGCAGCCAGTACGGCCCGTTCGTCTAGCGGCTAGGACACCGCCCTCTCAAGGCGGAGATCACCGGTTCGAATCCGGTACGGGTCACTCACACTCCCACCAGGCAGACACCAGGCTCGGGCACTCCCGCCACGTCTCCCGCGTCCATAGCCCGATATACTTGACCCCGCATACTGTCTGAGGCCGTCTCCAAGCCCAGGGGAGAGATGACCGAGTACTACAGGAACCAGTATCGATCGACTCCATCCCGACGCGTCGACGGGCCGGTGAGCATGTATCCCACCCGTGCCCGCCGCAGGCGCCTGGTCATGTTGTTCGCCGCCTTGGCGACCGTGGTAGTGGTCGTGGTGGGCAGCCTTGTCGGGTTGGTGTGGGGCGTGAAAGGCCTCATAGGCGGGGGGCCGGAGCAGGCAGCCGCGGCTACCGCTGCTCTCACAGGCGATACCACGGTGGCCTCAGGTGAAACGGGTGACGCGGCTGGCGCGGCTGGGTACCTGGGCGCTGACTACCAGGTCAAACCTCTGGTGGACTTGACCGCCTTCCGCGACGCGGCGTACATCCCGGTCAAGGGCGTGCATGTTTTCGTGTCAAAGACCAGAGACAAGGCGTCCATGGGCCGGATCATGGACATCATCGACGACAGCGAACTCAATGCCATGGTGGTGGCCGTCAAGGAGGAGTCTGGCAGGGTCGCCTACGACTCCCAAGCTCCCATGGCTCTGGAGTACGGCACGGCCGAGGCCGCCATATGGGGCGGCGACCTGGACGGCCTGCTCACTACCTTGGCCGAACGCAACATAATCCCCATCGCCCGAGTCGTTTGCTTCAAGGACAACACTCTCACCAAGAAGCGTCCCGACCTTGCCATCCAGGACAAGAACACTGGCAAACCCTGGAAGGACTACAAGGGCGACAGCTACCTGAATCCCTACAAGCATGAGGTATGGGAGTACATCGTCGAGGTCTCAGAGGATATCGCCAAGCGCGGCTTTCGGGAGATACAGTTCGACTACGTACGCTTTCCCGCGGGACAAGACGGCGACCTGAGCACCGCCAGCTTCCCCGGCAAGTACGGCGAGAAGTCGGAGGCCATCGCGGACTTCTTGGCCTATGCCCGACCGCGTTTGGAGTCTCTCGGGGTATGGGTGTCCGCCGACGTCTTCGGCTATGTGGTCGACACCGGTTCGGTCAAGGGAATCGGGCAGGACCTCAGGATGATGTGCCGGAATATCGACCTGATCTGCCCCATGGTCTACCCAGACCACTACCAGTTGGGAGCCTTTGGTATCGAGTATCCGCCCGCGGAGCCCTACAAGCTGATCAAGAAGGCTATGGCCAAGACCCCCGGTTGGGTCGCGGGAACGGGCGCAAAGTGCCGCCCCTGGCTCCAGGCCCACGATGACATCCTCTCCCGAAAGCTCGACTACACACCAGCGATGGTCAAAGAGGAGATCAAGGCCGCGGCGGAGTTGGGCTTTGACGAGTACCTTCTCTGGGGAGGCTATCCCAACGTAGGCGGGTAGGAGCCCCCGAATGACTGGGTCGGTGGGTCGCCTAGCCCTCTTCTGAAAAGACCTCGGATACCACCCGCCGCGCTGACTCACTTATGCGCTTGCCTGCCGGCGTGCGCGGCAGGAACGGCGTGCCAAAGTGCAACCTGGCCAGCAGCCGGTCCACCCGACGGACGCGCTCACGCGTTATCTGGGCCACGGTCTCCAGAAAGCGGTCCACCTGGGACTCGTCGTTGGTCAACCCCAAGCTCACCCGCACCAGGCCGACAAGCAGGCGCTCCGTAAGACGCGGCCACAGACGCAGGCCGAGATGGGCGACGGCGTTCTTGGCCCGGCCTATGCCCAAGAGCCCTTTGATGTACATGTTCACGCAGAAGCAGCCGCTCCGCACACCCACCGCGGCGCGCTCGGCCAGCTCCTGCGCGACCAGGTTGTGCGGCACGCTCTTCAGTTCGAAGCAGATGACCCCACCCTTGCGGGGCAGCCCCTCCCAGCACTCCGACGACAGGCCGTAGACCTTCACGCCGGGGATCTTGCCCAGCCCCTCCAGCGCGTGACAGGTCAGCCGCTCTTCCTCCTGGGCGATGACGTCCAGACCGACTCTCTCCAGCAGCTCCACCGCCTTGCCCAGGGCAGCGATGCCCGCGACGTTCTCCTCCCCCGACTCCCGTATGCCCTCGAGGGCCTTGCCCTCGAAGGACAGCACGCCCTTCCGCGCAAAGAGACCGCCGGAGCCGAAGGGCGCGTACATCTTGTGCGCCGAGAAGGCCAAGAAGTCGATCTCGTCCTGAAGCATCTGTATAGGCCTGTGGGCCGCCAGCTGTGCAGCGTCCACCAGTAGCCGGGCACCGAAGTGGTGCACCACTCGACTTATGGTCGTAAGGTCGTTGTAGGTGCCCATCACGTTCGAGGCCCCGCAGACACAGACCAGCCTGACGCGCTGGTCGCCGTGCCGGCGTTCTTCGTTGTACTCCCTCAGCAGCACGACCAGCTTCTCGGCCTGCACGAAGCCTTCGCAATCCACCGGCAGGCGTACGTGGCTGAGGCCCGGCACATACCGCCAGGGCAGCTCGTTGGAGTTGTGCTCGAAGGTAGTGTTGAGCACCACGGTGGTCGAATCGCTCCAAAGCTTGCGCTTCATGTCTTCGGCCACGATGTTGAGGGCCTCGGTGGTGTTCGACGTGAACACCAGGTCGTACTCGTTGGCCGGCGCGCCAAAGAAGCGCGCGCATGCCTCCCTGGTCTCGCGGACGATGCCCGGCCACGCCGACTCGGGCCGGCGCCAGGTGTGCCGCACCACGTCCCAGACTGCCTGGAAGGTAGGAGTGCTGGCAGCGTTGTCCAGATTGACGTAGGTCAGGTCACCGGCGGCAGTGGGCACCAAGGCGTCGCGACCGATAGAGGTGGACCTCAGGTGGTCAAGCAGCGCCTTACCCTTGTAGCGGGCAGACTCGCGGCTCGGGAGCGTCTGCTCGGACGCGGGTGACTTCCTGCCGGCCCGGGTGCCCTCTTTCACGAAGCCAGGCAGGCTCAGCGCCCTGGCCAGAGCTATCGCTCCGATGATGTCCGGAGTGCCCGCCTCCAGTCGCGCGGGTGTCTCCGCCCAGTCGACGAACTCCGGCGAGACCATACGCACCGTGCCGCCGCCGGGCTGAAAGGGCACGCCCCGCCTGAGGTGACTCCGCCGGACCGCCACAGCCCTTAGGCCTATAGGCAGCCCAAGGTCCGCGCTGGACACCACCTGCAGGTCGGCGCCGTGCGGCAGCCGGCTCTCCAGGGCGCGCAAACGCCAGGGCGTAAGGAAGACGACCACATATCGCCCGTCCAGGTCCAAATGCTCGCGCACGACGTCGCGAGCCTTCTCGTAGAGTGCCGTAGAGACGATAGAGTTGTATCCCGTGCCACGGTGCACGTTCGAGTAGTGCTCCAGGGCGATCAGGACCCCCCGCTCCAGTTCGGCGAATGCGCGTGCGCTTTCCATTCGCGCGTCACCTCCAGAGCCGAAGTATCCTAGCGCGCAGAGGCGCGGTCAAGCAGCAGGCGCACACCTTGGCGGACGTCCTCGCGGCGCCATCAGGTCTAGGACGAGCCGCGCCAAGCCTCGCAACGGCCACAGGGCCCAGCGCAGCGCGCGGAAACGGCGAAACGAAGGCGGGGTCCCCACCTCACCGCGGTGGGCCGCCCCTCGCCGCGGCGACACGCCTCTGTCACGGGGGACACTTGGCGCACACCGACCGGAACTGCATGGTGCTCAGGTAGCGATCACCGCGGTCGGGGAGGATCACGACTATGGTGCCGTGATCGATCATCTTGGCGACGCGCAGAGCGACGGCCACCGCCGCACCCGCCGAGGTGCCCACGAACAGGCCTTCTTTGGTAGCCAAGAGTCTGGTGGTGTCGAAGGCTTCGCCGTCCTCGACCATCTCTTTGAGGTCCAACTGCTCCGGCGAGTAGATGCCGGGCACCATGGACTCTGTCATGTTCTTGAGGCCCTGGATGGTATGGCCCTGAACCGGCTCGACGCCAACGATCTTCACGGAGGGCTTCACCGACTTGAGGTACCTGCCCGTGCCCATCAACGTCCCCGTGGTGCCCATGCCGGCTACGAAGTAGTCCACTTCACCCTCGGTCTGCCGGTAGATCTCAGGCCCGGTGGTCTCGAAATGCGCCATCACGTTGGCGGGGTTGTCGTACTGGTTGGGCATGTAGTACTTGCCGGGGTTGGCCTGCATGAGGGCCTGCGCGGCGCGGATGGCGCCGTCGATGTTCTCCTTGGCCGGAGTCTGGATGACGTGCGAGCCAAGCCCTTCGAGTATCAGGCGCCGCTCGGTGCTCACGCACTCGGGCATGCAGAGCTGCACCTCGTATCCCTTGGCGGCGCCGATCATGGCGATGGCTATGCCGGTGTTGCCCGAGGTGGGCTCCAGGATGACCTTATCCTTGGTGAGCTCCCCGCTCTCCTCAGCCTTCTCGATCATGTAGAGGGCCGGACGGTCTTTGACCGAGCCACCTGGATTGCACCCCTCCAGCTTGCAGAGCAGCTTGACCCGAGGGTTCGGGTTGAGGTTGGCAAGCTCCACCAAAGGGGTGTTGCCTATGGCCTGCAGCAGGTTCAACGATCCTCCCTTCGCGCCCTTGCGTCGTCCTTGCGCCTAGCGCGCCATCGCCACGCCCGGTAGGGTCTACCCACGAACGCGTAGGAGAGCAGCTTGATATTGGACAGCGCGGCGACAAGAAGTATGCTGGCGGTCAGCTCGGCCAGGTAGTACGCGATCAACAGACCGATAGATCGAATCGGCGACCACGACGTGAACAGCGCGACCATCAGCGAGTGTGCTAGATAGACCCCAAAGGTCAGTGGGGTCAGGAATCCGATGACCCTTGATGCGACCCGCCCCAATCGTCTCTCGCGCATGAGTTCTTTGAACAGCAGGAACAGCGAGCACGCCATGATGACCGTGAACACGTAGGTGTGGCGCTTGAAGATATCCGAATAGAACCCGAGGACGTCCGTCTTCCACCAGGTACCGAGCGCAATCACCGCCGCGTTGATGCATATGGCCAGTATCAACCACTTCTTGGGGACCGATTTCTTCGTCTTCATCAGGTAGTAGCCGGCTAGGAAGTAGCCCAAATAGCCCGCAATGAAGTTGAAGTCGTAGTTGGGCATCAGAGTGAACGACGAACTCAGATAATCCGGGACGAGCGCCGCAACAGTTGGCAGCAGACAGGAGAAGACTACCCACAGCGCCATCATAAAGATAGCGAGGTTCCTGGATAGAGAGTCCACAAGACCCTTGAGCAAGGGTGACAGAATGTACACACAAATCATGGCGTACATAAACCATAGAGGGACGATCGCGGGACGCCCCAGGAGGGTCTTCAGCTTGTCAATAGCACCGGCCCAATCTGGAGATCCGCCGACCACCCAATCCGCGATAGGTTGATACGCCAAGTACAATATCGACCAGACCAAGAGGGGCACAAGCAGCCTGAGAACCCTCTTCTTCAGCGTGTATGCGATTGAAAGCGTCCTCGGGCTATCCAGGAGTAGCGCCCCTGAGACCATGAAGAACAGAGGCACCCTCGCGTTGAACAACGAGGTGATCACGTTGGAGAAGTGCCACACGGCCGATCCGTCACCCACTCCGAGCGTGGCGGTCGACGAGTGAAGGAACACAACGGCAAGCATGGCCAGCACTCTGAGTGCGTCTAGGTACTGGATCCTCTCCGTGGCTTCAGGGCCTGAAGTTTGGCTACTAGTCAGCATTCCACTCCGTTGTCTGCCTTGTGCCGGAGAGTCTCCGCCCAATATGGGTGCGAGGTCACGACCCTTTGCCGGTGTTGCCTATGACCTTCAGCAGGTTCACGTCTCAGTTCACCACACTTCGGTTGCTGCCTCTTGGGTACAGATGCTACCAGCAGCCTGGTAGTCCGGAGAAGGCCTGCCTCGGCTCAGTGCAAGAGACAGAGAGCAGAAGGTGAACCTTGATATGCCGCCTCCGTCCACAGAGTCGACAGGGTATCATCGATACCAGCAAGCGCGCCCACGCCAAGCCTCATCTCAGCCGCCAGAGAGGAGCAGATGTCTACCGAGGGCTTCACCTTTGACACAGACAGCGGACTCTGGCTGGCCGACGGATTCGAAGGTATCAACTGGGCCGACGGCAGTGAGACATACCTGCGACAAGTCTTCGATGAAGCGCGGACTGTGAGCGACTACCCCGTCGATCTTGCTGGCGCCATACGCGATTGGCCGTCTCGGTACCACCTTTCTCACACCCGTGTGAACTTCTTGGAAGCACTGCGCTCGCTGTTTGACCCCTCATGGACCGCCCTTGAGCTCGGTGGTGGAACGGGTGTGCTGACCAAGTGGCTGGCGCAGACAGTCGCCCGTTTGGATGTGTTGGAAGGCTCGATAGAACGCGCACATGTGAACAGGATCCGCACCCGAGACGACTCAAACGTTCGGGTGTTCGTGGGCGACATGGTTGCCACACCTTTCCCGGATGTGTATGACCTGGTCACCCTGATAGGAGTACTTGAGTACACACCGGCTCAGCCCGACAGCAACCGACGCCAAGCATGCCTGACGTTGCTGCAGAAGATCCGCGGTTCGATGGCGCAAGACGGCGTGCTCATGTTGGCGATAGAGAACCGCCTGGGCGCCAAGTACTGGACTGGCTGCACGGAGGACCACTCATCCCGGATGTTCGACGGTATCGTGGGCTACCCCGATGACACACCCATAACCTTCAGTCGGCACGAGCTTGAAGCTCTACTACGCGATGCGGGTTTCGAGCATCAGCAGTTCTACCACCTCCATCCGGACTACAAGTTGCCGACCACGGTAGTCCGCGAGACACGCTTGCCGAAGGAGATCTCCCTGCACCAATGGATGACGAGCTTCGCTGAGGACTACGCTCACCGGCGCAAGTACTTCGTGCCCGACCCATTGCTCATGAAGAGCGTCGAGAACGCTGGACTGTTGTGGCATTTCTCCAACTCCTTCCTGGTACTGTGTTCGCCATCGCCGAAACCGAGACTTGCTGAAGATTGGCTGGCAAAGAAGTTCTCCAACTCTCTGCGACCCGAACTCCACCACGTCATCACTCTTGCCGAGCGCAGCGGCTCAATTCGGGTCGAACGCGAACCGTTGCGTGAAGGCAAGTCGACCATAGATCTGGGCGAATACAGATTCGAGCTGTCCCACAGCGACTACACACCAGGATCGCTCCTGATGGTGGAGGCCTACACGGCCCTGATGTCATGGAACTGGTTCGAGCGGCTGAGCATTCTCTGCCAGGAGTTGTTGGAGCTCGCGCACTCTTGCCTGCCCGCTGTGCCGACGCCCCAACATGGTCCCTTTGAAATGCTCGATGGCGCGGCGCTCGACCTTACCTTCTGGAACGTCATACGTCGTGACGACGGTTCCCTGGTCTTCTTTGACAGGAAGTGGACGGCGGCTCGACCGGTGCCCGCTGACTACGTTCTCTTCAGATGCCTACTCTGGCTGCAATGGGACGTATCGCCGGTGTTGGGGATTGAAGTCCGCGAAACCATCGTCAGATTGCTCGCTCAATTGTGGCCTGAGTTCGATTGTGCCCGGTTCGAGGCCCACCTGCGCGAAGAGGATAGACTGCAGAAGTGCGTGCACGCGGACCTGCAATCTCGACTTCCGCTGGGTGCAGATGGACACCTTGGCGTCCCTTGGAGCGACGGTTACGGCGGGCCGGAAACCCTCCTCCCGCTCGAACTCCGGATTCGGATGCACAGGCCTGAAGATGCGGTCATGCTTCTGCTCGAAGTGCTCGATTCCACCTCCTGGCGGCTCACCAGGCCGATGCGCGCAGCCTTGGACGTCGGGAGGCGCGCAGGGGAGAAGGTACGAAAGCTCTTTCGACCGACGGCGGGTTGAGCCAGGCCCTTCCGCCCCTCTAGAACCTGAGTCAGACCCTGGGAGTGACGACCTCGAGGTACTTTGCCGCAATCTCCTGAGCCCCACCCTCGGCGACTATCCTCCCCCCTCGATCAGAAGCGCGCGGTCGCAGAACTCGCGCACAGCGCGCATATCATGCGTGACGAAGACGATGGTCACGCCCTTCTTCTTGAGAGCGTGGAAGTGTTCGTAGCACCTGGCCTGGAAGGCGGCGTCACCCACGGCCAGAACCTCGTCCACGAGCAGAATATCAGCCTCGGCGCGGGCGGCCACCGAGAAGGCGATGCGCACCTGCATCCCAGACGAGTAGTTCTTCAGCTTCTGATCCATGGAGTCCTCAAGTTCGGCGAAGGAGACTATGTCGTCGTACATCGAGGCCACCTCGCGCCTGGAAAACCCCAACAGCGCCGCATTGAGGTACACATTCTCCCGGCCCGTCAACTCGTAGTGAAAACCCACGCCGATCTCGATGAAAGGCACCAACCTGCCGACAACGGAGACACTACCGCTAGTAGTTGAATAGATGCCGGCCAGGATCTTGAGAAGCGTGCTTTTGCCTGAACCATTACGCCCAAGAACTCCCAGGAACTCACCCCGTTCAGCAGTGAAGCTGATTTCCTGCAGAACATGCTGCACTTCGACGGTATGCGACCTCCTACCCAAATCAAGAAGGCGACCCTTTAGGGTCGCGTGCCGCAGGTGCGGCAATAGGAAGTCCTTCGAGACCTTGTCGACGACGACTGCCAATTCGGACATCTACGTCTCCTCGGCGAAAGTGCGCGATCTGCGGCGAAAGAAGAACACTGATGTCACCGCCAGGACGACCGTGATGCCCACCGGCACCACGCGGACCCAGTGCGTGCCCCAGAGTTGAGAGATGGTCTGCGCCTGGTCGGTGATCAGGACGTGTCGTGCATCCTGGATGATCTGGGCCATGGGATTGAGCAGCAGGACCCGAGCCCACCTTTCCGGGACCATGGCCAAAGGGTAGAAGACCGGAGTGGCGTAGAAGGCGGCCTGCACGAACACCTCCCAGATGTAGTTCATATCGCGAAACCGCACGTAGAGGGCACTCAGAAAGAACGCCAACGACATCGAGAGGGCCATCAGTTGCAGAAACAAGGGAATCAGCCATAGGACTTCGACGCCGACTGTCACACGCATCGCAATCATGAAGATTGCGACCACGACGATGTTGAAGATGAAGCTTGTGAGCACCGACGCACCCACCGACAGGACCACGACGTACCGGGGGAAGTTGATTTTGCGCATCAGGCTGGCACGCTGAACGATCGACGCCATGCCCTGGCCGGTCACCTCCGTGAAGAAGCCCCAGACAACGACACCCAAGAGCAGGTAGACCGCGTAGAAAGGCAGAGCTACCCCGAACTTGAGGAACTTGGCGAATACGATGAACAGGATCGTGAAGAGCGCCAGCGGTTTGAGGATGGTCCATACGTAGCCCAGCAGCGAAGCTTGATACCGGAGTTTGAAGTCGCTGACCACCATCGCCCGCAGTATGATGGCCGGATAGCGGTAGCGAGTGCGCATGTGCCTTACGAAGTCTCTCACGCTTCGATTGTAGGGGAGCGGGTCCTGGTGCGCTAGCGCGGTCTTGCCCGAGAAGCCGGGTGAGGTCTGGAATACCTGGTGCGGTACACTGTTTCCGCCGGTATTGCCAGTCGATGCGACCAACGGAAGAGCCGCAAGGAGCACGATGCCGCTAGGGCCCTTTCTCCCGTTTCGTGGCCTACGCAGCGGGACGCTGCGCAGACGCGCAGGCGATTTCCTGTGGGACAGGGCACCAGGACTCATGGAGTGGCGGCTGCGCCGCCGGGGCATCCCGCGGCCCGTAGTCGCCCAGCCCGAGATCCTGGGCGACCCCTTGCTCCTGGCCGCAGAGGCCAAACGACTGGAATATCGCCCGCTCATCTCTGTGCTCGTGCCCGTGTACAACACGGCGCCGCGCTATCTCCGCCTTGCGGCCGACTCCGTCATCGCTCAGGCCTATCCGGTGTGGGAGCTAGTACTATGTGACGATGGCTCGACGCGCAAGGAGACGCTCGACGTTCTCGAGGGCATAGCCTCTCTCGACTCACGAGTCCGCGTACACCGTCTCAAGACCAACAGTGGGATCGCCAAGGCGACTAACGCTGCACTAGCTCAGGCGCATGGAGACTTCGTGGCCATGCTCGACCATGACGATGAGCTGCTACCGGCAACCCTGCTTGAAGTGGTCAAGGCGCTCGAAGCCGACCGGACCCTGGACGTGGTCTACACAGACCAGGACTACATCGATGTGGACGGCAGTGTTGCGCAGACCTTCTACAAGCCGGACTGGTCTCTCGAGATGTTCCGTGGAGTCATGTACGTTGGGCATCTGCTCGTCGTCCGGCGGTCGCTCGCCGACGCCGTCGGGGGTTTCGACCCTGCTTTTGACAACGTCCAGGACTTCGAGTTCATGCTAAGAGTGGCGGAGACGACCGACCGCATCGCCCACATCCCCAGGATCCTCTACCACTGGCGTAAGGCACCCGGAAGCGTAGCTTGGGACGCCAACGAGAAGAGGGACATCGAGCCACTGCAGGCGGCGGCGGTCACCGCCCATCTGGAGCGCTGCGGAGTCGCCGCAATCGCCCTGTCGAATCCCAGGCACACACACCGGCTGCTGATCTCGCCCATACCACGGAGCCGTTATCCGCTGATAAGCGTCATTGTCCGAGCTTCGGGGGCCGAGGCCCATCTGGAGACGGCCTGCAAGCGCATCGTAGCCGCAGGCGGATACCCGAATCGAGAAGTCATCGTGGCCGGCGGCTGTCTGCCGGACAACCTGGCCAGTCGGTTGGGCACCATGGGCATCGTGCTCAAGGGTCAGAGTACAAGTGGGGACACAGCCGTTCTGGCAGCTCTGAAGGGAGCTCGAGGCGACCTGATCGTCTCGCTGTCGGGAGAGCTCGAGGTCCAGACATCGGATTGGCTGGAACACCTGCTCTTCGTTTGTGATCTGCCCGGAGTAGCGTGCGCCACGCCACTGGTCTTGTCCACCAACGGGAAGGTCGCCAGCGCAGGGCTGATCATCGGAGGAACCCAGGCCGTCTTCCCCGCCATGCGCGGCTGGCAACCGGATGTCGACGGCTATGCCGGGTCGCTCTCTTGCGTGCGCGAAGTGAGCGCGGTGTCGGGTGAGTGTTTTGCCGTCACTCGTCGCGTTCTTGACGACCTTGGGGGGCTGAACCCCTACTTCGCCAGCGACTACTTTCAGGGAGTCGACCTGTCGATACGAGCCCATTCCCGAGGACTGCGCAATCTTTGCACTCCGCGCGTAGTGGTGCGCCATCTGGGAGCCATTTCAGACTCCGACCATCCAGATCGATTGGACCAACTCTTGTTTTCGAGCGCCTGGGGGCCGCTGGTCGACAAGGGCGATCCCTTCCACAATCGGAATTTTCTGCCGATTGCGCCCGGGTATCAGACATGAACATCGTCTTCGTCAGTCACTGTGACTTTAGGGGCAATAGCGCGATGCACATCTTCAGCATCGCGAACCAGCTGGAGACACTGGGCGTACATTCGGCCGTGTTGGTGCCGAACGACCCCGAGACGGTGCACGCTCACGGCGCGGCCCGCTTCCGCGCCATCCTGAGCAACGACGCCCTGCGAGACCCTATCGTGTTCCCAGACGGGCGCGGGCCGGACCTCATACACGCGTGGACCCCGCGCGAGTCGGTGCGCGGGCTCACCGAGGCGCTTGTGCATCGATATCGGGTGCCCTATGTAGTTCATATGGAGGACAACGAAGAGGTGATCTTGGAGAACGAACTCCGGGGTCCTTCCTTCGCAGAACTGAGGACCCTTCCGCCTCCACTCTGCGACGCGCTCGTGCCTTCTTACCGCTCACACCCTTTCCACTACCCCCAGTTCCTGGCAAGCGCCGCAGGCATGACAGTGGTCATTGACAAGCTGCTTGAGTTCAACCGGGCAGACGTGCCGTCGGTGGTTTTTTGGCCAGGGTCAGACCCGGCGTTCGCCAAGGCCCGGCCGGACCCGTCCGCACGAAAGCGTCTGGGGCTAGGTGATTCTGATTTGGTACTGGTCTACAACGGCACCGTGCATCAAACCAACCTGGCGGAAGTCAGCAGCCTGGTGACCGCCGTCGCTGCCCTCCGCCGTCGCGGCCTGCCGATCGTTCTGGTGAAGACCGGCGTGGACCATGCGATCATTCCCTTGTTGCACGAGGGCAAGGAGCAGGGTTACGTCATCGAACTCGGGTACTGCCCGCGCGAAGACCTCCCCAGACTGGTTGCGAGTTCAGACGTCCTAGTACAGCCAGGGCGTCCCGGTCTGTTCAACGACTACCGTTTCCCCTCAAAGCTTCCCGAATTCCTGGCCTCGGGCAGACCGGTTGTGCTGCCCAGAACGAACATAGGCCGCTTCTTGCAGGACGAGGTCGACTGCGTGCTGCTCGAGCAAGGGCACGCTCTGGAGATAGCTGCAAAAGTCGAGACCCTCCTGGAGGAGCCGGAGCGCCGCGCGCGCATCGGTGCCGCAGGTCGTGAGTTCGCACTGCGCGAGTTGACCTGGCCGAAGGCGGTGGGGCACATCAGAGAACTCTACGACGAGGTGCTGGACAACCACCGACGAGTCGCCCGCGCGCCCAAAGCGAGCGCCACATCCGGAAGGGCTGACAAGCAGGTGCATACAACGTCGGCAGGACCCGAGAGAGACTGGTGCCCCAAGCTTATCGCCTTCTACCTCCCCCAGTTCCATCCCATACCGGAGAATGACAGATGGTGGGGTGAGGGCTTCAGCGAGTGGACCAATGTGAGGCGTGCGAAACCCATCTTCACCGGCCACTACCAGCCACAGGTGCCCGCCGAACTGGGCTACTACGACCTGCGCGACCCAGGGGTCATGGACAAGCAGGTGGAGTTGGCCAAGGCCCACGGCATCCATGGCTTTTGCTTCTACTACTACTGGTTCAACGGTCACCGCCTGCTCGAACGGCCCTTGGACCAGATGCTGGCTCGGGACAAGCCTGACTTTCCGTTCTGCGTCTGCTGGGCCAACGAGAATTGGACAAGGCGCTGGGATGGGTCCGAAGACAAGATCCTCATGGAGCAGAAGTACGGGCCTGGCTATGCTGAAGAGCTCATTCGTGACCTGATCCCCGTAATGAAAGATCGACGCTATATGAAGGTCGGAGGCGCCCCCATCCTGATTGTCTATCGCATGGACCTACTTCCGGATCCTCAAGCAGCCATTCGCACCTGGCGGCGAGTATGCGCCGAAGAAGGCATCCCCGAAATCCATATTGCTGCGATCCAGAGCTTCGGCACCACCGACCCTCGTCCGTTCGGCGCCGACGCCGCAGTGGACTTCCCTCCGCATACCACTCACCAAGCGCTCATCTCACCCAAGACATACAGGCGTACGATCGCCGACTTCCATGGGTTTCTTGCCGACTACGAGGAGGCGATGCGCATGGAGATCGAGGACCCACCTGCTCCGTACCTGCGCTATCGAGGGGTGATGCCCAACTGGGATAACACCCCCCGGCGCCAGAACCGTGCCTACATCTACGTCAACTCCTCAACGGAGCGCTACCAAGCATGGCTGGAGAAAATGGTCGAGCAAAGCATGGTGAGGGCCGAAGTACAGGACCCGCTCGTGTTCTTGAATGCCTGGAACGAATGGGGCGAGGGCGCCTACCTGGAGCCAGACGGCAAGAACGGGCGGGCGCGCCTCGAAGCGACAAGACGCGCGCTGTGTCGGGGGGTGGCTGACTACTTCACCCGCCGAGGCTTCTTGGTCACCGAGCCGACAATGGGGCGTATCCTTGCGGAGCAGGGCGTGATATCGCTCTCTAAGAAGGACCTGCAGACCCACCAAGGCCAGCGGGGACGCTGATGTTCAAACATCGAACTTTCGTCGACGACTCAACGCTCACCGCTGCCGCGGAGCACTACCGTGACTACCAGGTAGCTCCACTGAGCTACGGCACGGTGCGTGACTTCTGCGACAGCTTCGACCATCTGCAACCCCTGGCAACAGCCAACGGCGATCTCAAGGATCTCCAGCGCCCCTGGATGCTCAAGGCGGTCTTGTCCTGCGTTGGCCGACAGAGCGCCCGGCTGCTGGAGATCGGTGCAGGCGAGCCCTTGGTGGCCGATCTTCTTCGCCGACTGGGACATGAGGTCTGGGTCGTAGACCCCTATGACGGTTCTGGCAACGGCCCCCGCGATTTCGAGCGCTTCCGCCGAGCCTACCCCCGCCTGACATTTGTTCGCGACCGCTTCACCGAATCGACTCCGGGGTTGGATCCGGCTTCCTTCGATTGCATCTACTCCATATCGGTCTTGGAGCATGTCACCACTATGGATCTGTCGCGGCTGATGATGGGCATGAGCCGCTTCCTCAAACCAGACGGCCTGTCACTGCATGCCGTGGACTACATCCATCGCGGCAGGGGCGCCGAGGATCATTCGGCAGCTCTCAGGCTGATGGCGGCCGATCTGGGGGCGTCTGCCAAGAGCCTCGATCGCATGTTGGCGACGATGTCCGCTGACACGGACACCTACTACCTCTCAGCAGAGAGCCACAACCGTTGGCGAGACAAGCTTCCCTATGAAGAGTTCCCCATGCGCATCTGCGTCAGCGTACAGTTCCGCACACCGGCTTCAAGCATCAGCGCGCCGAGTCAGAACCCGAGATGCGTCCCGACGTCGTAATAGTCGCTCACAACTCCGGCCCTAGGCTGGCTGAGGCCGTGACTTCAGCCGTCTCCCAGGCCGGAGCTGAAAGCGTGTGGGTGGTGGACGCCCAGAGCACAGACGGGAGCGTCGAAGCACTGGGCGTCGACGGCAAGGGAAGCCGCGACGCCGTTCACATCATGCGCGTGGCCAACAACGGTTTCGCTGCGGGCAACAATCGGGGTATCGCCGCAGGCAGCGCGCCTTTCGTGCTCCTACTCAATCCAGACGCTACGCTGGGCCCAGGCGCACTAGAGGCGCTGCTGGCCACCGCGGAGGCGTGGCCACAGGCCGCTATTGTCGGCGCTCTGATACGGGGCCCTGCGGGTGGTGTGCAGTCCGGCTCGTTCGGCCGGTTCCCGTCACTGCCCGCGGTGGCCGGCCTGCATCTGTGGAGGCTCGCGCAGCGCCTCCGGCGCAACACACAACTCTCGCCCAAAGCCCCGCGGCGCACGGCTCCAGTCGACTGGGTCACGGGAGCCGCGATGCTGGTACGTCGAGCAGCAATAACCGAGGTGGGGGGGCTTGATGAGGGCTTCTTCCTCTACTACGAAGATATCGACTGGTGTAGGCGAATGCGCGCTGGAGGGTGGGAAATCTTGTTGGAGCCCGCGGCCAAGGTAGTGCATCATCTGGGCGGATCGGAAGGTCCCAGAGCGGCCATCTCGGAAGCCTATCGGACCTCGTTCTTTCGCTACTGCGATCTATACGGACTGTGGGGGCTGAAGGCGGTTTCTCGAGCCGGACTCGCCCTACGCCGGCTTCTCCGGAGGCACTAGTGATGCAGGTGCTACTCGACTGCCGCATGGCTTCGTGGTCCGGGGTGGGCCGGTACACGGTCGGGCTAGCGCGGGCTCTGGCTGCACGCGCGGACGTGGAGCTTGTGCAGGTCTGCATCGCGGGAGAAGCTCCCCCTGCCCCGCCGGGTTTCTTGGTCCGCACAGTCACCGTGTCCGCACATCCCCTCAGCCTGCACGGAGCACTGGAGCTGGGGCGCGCCATAAGCAGAACCGACCCTGAGGTAGTGCATTGCCTACACTTTCCTACGCCCGCGCCGCTCCAGGTACCGCTGGTGGTCACTCTGCATGACCTCATACCTATTCGAATACCTGATTCGATGCCCTCGATGCTCAAACGCGCCGCCTACCGCCAATGGATCGCCCGCGCCGCTAGGCTGGCCGATAGGGTGATAGTGCCTTCACGAGCCACTGCGCAAGACGTGTCCGATATCTTCCAGGCGGCCAAGGGCAAGCTCACCGTAACCCCTTACGCCGCAGACGACTTCTCATCCGGTCCCACGGCGCCCCTCCCCGAAAGGCTGACCGGATTGACTGCTTCACCCTACCTTCTCGCCATGGGCAACACCAGACCGCACAAGGATCTGCCAACACTGCTGAGGGCTTTCGGCATACTCGCCGCGTCGCTTCCTGACGTGCGTCTTGTACTGGTCGGCCCGGAGCCACCAGGCTATCTCCAGACCCAGCTGGCGGGCGTGCCGTCAGATGTCAGCGCCCGAGTGATCTTTACCGGTCCGGTGAGCGATGGGGAGCTGCGGGCCCTGTACTCTGCGGCAACGGCCTTCGTGTGTCCATCTCGATACGAGGGTTTTGGTCTGCCCGTCTTGGAAGCGATGGCGCTGGGCACGCCGGTAGTATGCACTGACTCGGCTTCTCTGCCGGAGGTCACCGGCGACGCCGCTCTGCTCTTTCCCGCGGGCGAACATGGCACCCTTGCAACCACCCTCGCTCACGTGCTGCGAGATCCGATACTGCGCCACGACCTCGCGGCCGCGGGCCGCGAACGCGCCGCCCGCTTTACGTGGGCAGCAACGGCTGCCGCTACCGTGGCAGTGTACTCTGCGGTGCTGGAAGACCACGAGGCTTCTGTATCGGGTTGGGGGGATCTGCCGTGAGCCCGCTAGACAGGCCTCTGCGGGTGACTATGGTAAACAAGTACTACTCGCCGCCGCATGTGGGCGGTGTGGAGACCATCGTCCGCACGCTCTCTGAGGGCCTGGTGCAGCACGCCGATGCCCGGGTCCGCGCTTTGGTCTGCAACGAGGGCCCCAACTCCGCCACGGAGGTGATCGCGGGAGTGGAGGTGACTCGCCTCGCCAGGCAACTGCGCTTGTCGTCGGCCCCCGTGGCGCTGGGTATGCGCCGTGCCCTCCGCGCCGAGCGCCCCGACTTGATCGATCTGCATTCCCCCTACCCCTGGGGTGAGCTCTGCTTCCTATCGGCCCGCCTGGATGTGCCTTGTGTGCTCCACTACCACAGTGACATCGTGCGCCAGAAGCGGCTGTTGGCCGCCTACCGGCCGTTCCTGGAGCGGTTTCTTGATAGAGTCGATCTCATTGTGACCTCCTCGCCTAACATGATCGAGGGCTCCGAGTTCCTGGCGCCGCACTCCGGGAAATGCCGCGTTGTGCCCTATGGTCTGCCTCTGGAGCCGCTCGCGGCCACGCCCGGCCTCGAGCGGCGCGCCGCGGAGCTGCGCGCGCAGCATCAGGGGCGCAAGATCGTCCTCTTCGTGGGCCGCCTGGTCTACTACAAGGGGATCGATGTCCTGCTGCGAGCCATGCAGGGAGTCGATGCCGACCTGGTGCTGGTCGGGGCCGGTCCGCTCGAAGCCGAGTTGCGCGGACTGGCCGCCGAGACCGGCATCGCAGACCGGGTGTACTTTCTCCCCCCACTGGAGGACGAGGCGCTCCACGGCTGGTACCAGGCCGCCGACGTGTTCTGCCTGCCCAGCGTGGCGCGTAGCGAGGCCTTCGGCCTGGTGCAGATAGAAGCCCATGCCGCCGGCACGCCGGTAGTCTCCACCGCCCTGCCCACGGGGGTCCCGTTCGCCAACCTGGACGGGCAAACGGGCCTCATCGTGCCCCCGGGCGACGCGCTCGCGCTGCGCGCGGCGCTTGCGCGACTCCTGTCCGACGACGTGCTCCGCGCGCGCCTGGGCCGGCAGGCCCAGGCGCGCGCGCTCCGTGACTTCACAGTCACCCGCATGGTCAGCGACACCCTGGCCGTCTACGCCGAGGCCCGTGACTTGCACACCGCGAGGAGAGCCTAGATGTCACGGGGACGCTTCGTTGCCCTCTCGATCCTCGTGGACGCCCTCCTGGTCAACGCCGGGTTCGTCCTCGGCTTTCTCATCCGCTTCGCCGGACGCCTGCCCTCCTACAACTTCGAGGCCTACCTCATCCTCATCCCGGTGCTCACGGTGCTGTACGTCGTTGCAGCCTGGGTGTACGGACTCTACGACCCCGAGCGCTCCGACACGGCTTGGGCCGTAGCCCGGGGCGCCCTGGCCGCGGTCACCATCGGCACTTTGCTGACGGCCGCCATCGCCTTCTTCGGAAGCACGCGCACCGCGCCGTTCGCCCGTTCGACCATGGTCATCGCCTGGGCTCTGGACCTGGTGCTCCTCACCGGCTGGCGCCTGGCCTTCTTGCGTCTCACCAAGGTCAAGTGGCCCGAGCAGAGGGTGCTCATAGTCGGCACCGATAGAGCTTCGGTGGAACTGGCCGAGAAGGTAGCCCAGCGGGGGCGCTGGGGCTGGAGGATGATCGGTCTGGTGGACGAGTGCGTCGACCCGCGCCATCCGGCTCCGGTGATAGTAGGGGGCTTCCCGGTGGTGGGCACAGTGGAAGATGTGGCCAGTATCGCCGGCGAACTCCGGGCCGACCGAGTGATCATCGCCAGCCCGATAGCACTCCGTGAATTCGTGGAATCGCTCGTGCTCGGGGGCGAGCTCAAGGTGCGTATCGACGTGGTCCCCGACCTCTACGAGATCTTCATAGGCACGGTGGACGCGATCGTAGGCGACGTGCCGCTCATGGAGATCTCGCGAGCCACGGTGCCCCGCTACTACGCCTTCATCAAGCGGGTGGCCGACCTCTTGGCCTCCTTGGTCCTTCTGGTGATCACCGGCCCCCTGCTACTGGTGTCCGCGACGGCGGTCGCTCTGGGCGACGGGTTCCCGGCCTTCTTCTCCCAAGAACGGGTCGGACGGAATCTCAAGCCCTTCCGCGTGCACAAGCTCCGGACCATGGTCAAGGACGCCGAGCAAACCACCGGTCCCGTGCTCGCCGGCGAGGACGACGCCCGTATCACCGTCGTGGGCCGCTTCCTTAGGAGATTCCGCATCGACGAGCTACCTCAGTTGGTCAACATCATCAGAGGAGAGATGAGCTTCGTAGGTCCGCGACCGGAGCGCCCCTTCTTTGTGGAGCGCTACCTCAAGGACGTCCCAGGCTACCGCGAGCGCTTCAACGTCAAGCCGGGGGCCACCGGACTAGCTCAGGTCAGCGGCAGCTACGCCACTACTCCTGAGCGCAAGCTCAAGTACGACCTCATCTACATCTACCATCAGAACCCGATCATGGACATCCAGATCGTCACCGAGACCCTCCGCGTCGTCCTCACGGGGCGCGGCGCGAGGTAGACGGTCGCCCGAGTCGCTTGGTCCCGGCGCCCGCCACGAAGCCCATACTGGCACCCACCGTCTTGCTCACATACAATTGCTGCGTGGACACCCAAGCAAAAGCCTCGACCGGTAGCCCCACCGTCGCTGACACTTCCAAGCTGTGCGTCTACACCGCGCTCTTCGGGGGCTACGAGCAGCTCAACGAGCAACCCCTGGCGCGTCAGTCGAAGATCCCCTTCATCTGTTTCACCGACGACCCTGGCCTGCGCAGCGATACCTGGCAGATCCGCCTCGTCTCCCCGGTCTTCAGCATGGACCCCGCGCGCAGCCAGCGCGATCTCAAGCTCCGCCCGCATGTCCATCTGCCCGAGTTCGACCTCTCTCTGTACATAGACAACCCCGTGCTGCTGACCCAGCCACCGGAACAGGTCTTTGACAGATACGACCCCCGGAAAGGCTTCTGGATCGGAAGGCATAGCTTCCGCGAATCGGTGCTGGATGAGTTCCTAGAGGTGGCAAGGCTGGGCTTGGACGACCAGAGCCGAGTCTTCGAGCAGATGAACCACTACTCGCTCGCGCACCCAGAGATCCTCAGCGAGAGGCCTTATTGGGGCGCCATCCTGCTGCGCGACCACCGCGATCCCCAAGTCCGCTCCATGTCGGAGATCTGGTACGCCAACGTACTTCGATATACCCGGCGTGACCAACTGGCGGTCAACCTCGCCTTTCGCGAGGCCGGACTGACGCCACGGGTCATGGATATCGACAACTCCTCTTCATGGTTCCACGCGTGGCCGATCACCATCGGGCGGGCGCGAGACAGGGGCAAGCCGCAATCTGCCGTTTCCCTCGGGCCTCCGGTCGCCCGTGTCCGAGAGTTGGAACACCAGCTTGCGGCCATGGAGCAACGGCAGGAGCAGATCGAGTCGTCAGAGGCCATGGTCCTGGGTCGGAGACTGATCCGAGCGGCCGCCAGCCATCCGGTGGTAGTGGGACCTGTGCTGCGGATGCTTGGACGGGTGTCCCGAAAGCGAGCGTCTCGCTAGCAAGAACGGAGGCCGTGCTTGATCGAGACCAGCCGCCTAGCTCGCCAAGTCGCTTGGTGGTCTCTGCTCGTAATGGTGTTCCTGGTACCCCTGGTCATGAGCGACTTCACCCTACCCGGGATGAAGGAGCGCTTGGCTTTCAGCAACCTGGAATTGGTGAAGCTCTCGCTGATCCTCATCTTGGGACTGGTGTCGCTCGCCGCTTGGGCCACCGATCTTCTCCGCAACGGGGGACAGATCCGTCACACCCCAGTGGATTGGCTTATCTTGGCTTGGATCATCTGGGTGGTCATAACCACTCTGACCTCGGTCCACCTGCCCACCGCGCTCTTGGGCGCGCAGGGGCGTTTCGAGGGACTCGTCACTGTTGTCGCCTACGCCCTCGTCTACTTCCTCGCGCTCCAACTGGCGGGCGAAGGCCACCGAGTATTGCGGCTGGCCCAGGTCCTGTTCGCATCGGGTGCGATCGTAGCCGTCTACGGGCTCCTGCAGTACGCCGGGGTGATCGCGCCACCCCCCGACCTGCCGTGGAACGAAGTAGACCGAGCCTTCGCCACTTTCGGCAACCCCAACATGCTTGGCGGGTTCATGGTCTTCCCGGTCACGGTGGCCTTGGGACTGGCGCTACATGAACGCAAGGTAGCCTGGCGCCTGGTCTACTGGGTGGGTTTCGGATTGGACGGCCTTGCGCTCCTGGTAACCTTCACCCGCGGCGCGTGGATAGGTGGGTTGGCAAGTCTGCTTTTGCTGGCCGTGATCGCTTGGCGACAGCGCACCAAGATGAGACGGGTGGACTGGGTTCCTGCCGGCATCTTCGGAGCGGCCGGCATAGGGCTCATAGCCCGCAGCCTCTCCAGCAAGACCGAGGTCACCAACTTCGCCAGCCGCATCGCCTCCATCTTCGACTTCGGCAGCGGCAGCGCACAGACTCGCACCGAGATCTGGCGGGCCGCCGCCAGTTCCATCAAAGACCGCCCCTTGTTCGGATGGGGCCCGGACACTTTCGGACTCATCTTCCCCAGGTTCAAGCCGGCGGAGTACGTCCGCGACGCGGGGGGCGCGAGTGGCACGGACAACGCCCACGACTACCCGCTTCACCTCGCCAGCGGCCTGGGCATCTTGGGAGCCGTCCTCTTCTATGCCATCTGGGTCTGGGCGGGGATCCGCTCCTTCAAGACGATCTTCAAGCGCCCTGATGATCCCACCCGCCTCTTGGTGGGGGCCTTTTGGGCGGCGGCCACGGGATATCTCGTCCACCTGGTCTTTGGCATCTCGGTGCCCGGCAGCACCTTTCTCTTGTGGATAGCCCTCGCCGTGGTCCTGGCACCTACCGCCCGCTCGATAGCCGTGCCGGCCCGCCGACTGGGTACGGTCACCGCCGTGGCCATCGCCCTGGTAGCCGCGGTGGGCATCGCCGGGCAAGGCGTCGTACTTGCCGCCGACAGGGCCTATACCCTGGCCGCCGAGGAGTTCTCCGGGCGCCCCCTGGCCGAACGCGTCGCCGCGGCCGAGCGGGCCGTGGCCCTCGTCCCCCTTGTGCCCCAATATCGGAGCGTCTTGGGCGCCCTCGCTCTGGAACAGATGAACTACGACCTGGGAGCCTTGGCTCAGGCGCGACTCACCGGAAAGGACACCGCCCCTTACACCGAGGCCCTTGAGCGGAGCTTCGCAAATACTGTGTCGGCATACGAGGACGCCATCGCGTTCACCCCCTATGACTATGCGAACTATGTCAATCTCGCCTCGACCTACAACCTGGCGGGCGCCGACTTGCACTCCAAGTACTACCTGGACGCCATCACCTCGGCCGAACGGGGTCTTGAGGTGATGCCTTTCGCCACCGACCTCCGCGAACGGCTCGCGGAGGCACTGGCCGCGACCGGCCAGACCGATAAGGCCGTCTTGACGCTCGAGTACTGCGTGCAGCTCGATCCGGCGGACGGGAGCGCGGCTCTGGCACTCGCAAGCTTCTACCAAGACCGGGGCATGAGCGCTGAAGCCTTGGCCTTGCTCGAGTCCGTGGAGGCGAGACTACCGAGCCAACCCGGCGTGGCCGCCGCGATCGAGGCTCTGCAGGCAGGCAGGCCCCTGCCGTAGCGTTTCGCAATCGCGGTATCGGTGGGAGAATGGTCTCTAGTGCACCCGCGAAAGGAGCGTGTCATGTTCTTGCTTCGCATCGTCAAGTGGGTCTTCCGTCTACTCAAGGGACGCGCTATACCAGGACTGAGCGGCCAGTCTCTCTCTAGCGTGGTCGCCGGTCTGCTCGGCAACGACGGAGCCCAGCTACCCGGGCTCCTCAAGAAGCTCACCACCGGTGGTCTGGGAGACCTTGTGCAGTCCTGGGTCAGCAAGGGCAAGAACCTACCGCTCAGCGCAGCTCAGGTGAAGTCTGCCCTCGACTCCAAGACCCTCTCCGGCATCGCCGGCCAACTGGGAGTCTCTGAAGACGCTGCCGCCTCCAAGGTCGCGGGTGCCCTGCCGCAGCTCATCAACAAGCTCACGCCCGACGGGCAGGTGCCGGACCAGCAGACACTCGCCCAGAGACTTGCGACCCTCCTGAAGTAGCGGTACCCCTCCCGCGGGAGCCTCACTTGGAAGCGACCGGCGCAGTCGCGACCTTTAACTTCGCGGCGCAGGTGGCGCTCATGGCTGCGCTGCTTGTCGGAAGCCTGTTGGCCTGGAGAGGCAAGCTGCGCGCGCATTGCTCCGTGATGCGCGGGGCCATAGTCGCCCAGCTGCTGCTGATAGGCGTCATCATGGCCCCGCAGGTCGGTCGCTACTACTCAGGGTGGAGCGGCTTCTCCAGCTTCACCACCGAACTCGTGGTCCATCATGCCTTCGGCGTGGCGGCGCTGCTGCTTGCCATCTACATCAACTTGGCATTCGCCGGCGTCTTCAAGAGGCCCAAGCGGTTCGCCTGGATCATGCGCGCCACCCTGGTTGCTTGGGCCGTCTCGCTGGGGCTGGGTGTTCACCTGTACTGGTACCTGTGGCATTGAACGCGCTTCGCCTGATAGGAGGTAGTTGAGCATGAACGGGCAGTCTCGAGTCGAATTCGGTCATCGCTCCAGAGTCGCCTTGGCCCCTGCGGTCTTGGCGGTCTTGGCGATGGCCTTGTCCCTGTTCCTGGCGTCCTGCGGGTCGGGCACGACAGCGACGACGTCCCCCGGCGCGGAGACCACCGCGGTGACCGGCCAGGGCGACGGCACCGGCACCGGCACCCAGGTCATTATGACCAACCGCAGCTACGACCCGCAGACAGTGACGGTCAACGTAGGCGACACCGTCACCTGGGTGAATCAGGACGCGCCTCGGCATGACGTCGTTGCCGACAACGGCGAGTTCCAGAGCCAGTTGTTCGACCAAGGCCAGAGCTTCAGCTTCACTTTTACCAAGGCCGGCACCTACCCGTACCACTGCACCATCCACCCAGGCATGGACGGGACTGTGATAGTGCAGTAGTAGCCTGCGCCTCAGTACAGCCAGGGGATGATGCGCCGAGGCACACGCTCTCGGTAGTCGGTCCACAGGTCGCCATACTTGGCTCTACAGCGACGCTCATCGGCCCTCTCTCGCGCGAGGAACAGGGCGACGTAGTAGAGCGGGTAGAGCCAGACCAGCCACGCGCCCGGGTAACCAAGTAGCAGAGTCAGCCCCACTGCCTGGACTATCTCGCCCAGGTAGTTCACGTGACGGGCGACGCTCCAGAACCCGCTGCAGAGCAGGGCGCTATCTCCGTCGCTGAGGGTCTCGGGTCGCATGAAACCCAGAAACGGCTGTTCGGGTCGGGTCTTGAACCAGTACTTCTGCAGATTGGCGCCCCTGGTGAACACCCAGCCCGCGAAGAAGATCGCTACGTAGATGCCCAAGGCCCATGCGGGCGTCCCGGGGTCGGGCCGGTGAGCGACCGCCCAGAGCCCGATGAGATAGAAGTACGGGTAGAAGGTGAAGCAACCCCAGCCCAACTTGATGCCCAGGCGCTCGGCGAAGATGTCGTAGGTGTAGAGGTGCACCCGCTCGAAGACCAGGTACTCCGTCACGAACCATAGAAAGAGCGCACAGTAGAGCACGAGGCCCAGTGAATAGGTCCCTGGATAGAGCAGCACATGGTGGGCCGTGAAGGCGAGCAGATTGAGGCCCAGCATGGCCGCCCCGATCAGGTACAGGAACATCTTGGCGTCCACCCGTCCGCGCAGGAACTGCCGGTTCAAGCGGCGCCCGAAGTAGAGCTCTGCGGCCAGCGATCGTCCGGTGCGATGGGCAGGCAGCACCACAGCCAGACTGAACACCACCCCCAGCACGCAGGACCCTATCAGGCCAGACCAGCGGTGAGTGTAGAGCCAATCCCAGGGCAGAGCACCGGTGACGCCGAGCACCACCCACAAAGCCACCACCACCACCAATACCAGCGGCCCATTGAGACGGTACTTGAGTACCTTGCCGGTGGATTCGTCCTGCACATAGCCGTCGACCCTACGGGCCGGCAAGGCCACGTGCAGGAGCAGCATCAAGGCATAGATGATCCAAGGCGCGAAGAAACCGGAGACAAACCCAGTCATTTCGCGGCCGCCTTGGTGTCTCTAACAGCGGCCAGAGTCCTGGTGGTCCTGGCCAAGATGGCGATACCCGTGCGCCGGGGCAGAAGCCGACCGAACACCTGGGTGGCGAGTTTGTTTATGAACCCCGGAGCGACCACCGGTCCGGCGCCCAGTTCCCACAGAGCCCGCTTGACCACCTGGTCGGCATCGAGGGTGCCGGGTGCCTCTTTGCCGGCCGCGCCGGTGTACCCGGGAGTGCGCACCGCTCCGCAGCTACAGGCGAGCACGTCTATGCCCTTGTCCTTGAGCTCATACCAGAGGCTCTCGCCCAGAATCAGCAGAAAAGCCTTGCTGGCCGCGTAGGCGGCGATGCGGGGGGTGCCCACGTGACCGGTCATGGAGGTCATAAGGATGGCCGCTCCTCGCCCGCGCGCCACCATGTCCGGCAGCAGACCACGCAGCAAAAGAAGAGGAGCACGCACGTTCACGTCAACCACTCGCTCGAGGTCGTTGACGTCCCTGGTGACGAAGTCCCCTATGGGAGACTGAGCCGCGTTGCAGACCACGACGCCCAGATCAAGACCGTGGCACTCCGTCTTGCAGCTTGTCCAGAAACGGTCCGGAGGCAAGGTCGCCCTCGTAGCAGCGCGCCTCCATACCGGTCGTGTCGCGCAACTCCTTAGCGAGCGCCTCAAGCGGCTCCTTGCGCCTGGCCACCATGATCACGTTTACACCGTGCTTGGTGAAGGCCCGCGCGAAGGCAGCCCCCAGACCCTCCGAAGCACCCGCTATGAGCGCCCACGTTCCGTAGCGCTCGCTGAACTTGAGTTCGGCGGCATGCGAACGTTCTGCGCGAGGTGCATCCTTGGTCGTCGGGTTCTTGCTCATGTCGCGAATCTCCCGTGGTCGCTCTTCAGGTTCGGTCTTTCGATCTATCGTACCAACCACGCTGGCCGGAGGGCATAGAATCGCGAGGCTATCGTGGTACACAGAGGCCAAACGAGGTATCCCCAGGAGGGAGTACATGGCAAAACAAAAGGACACCAAAGTCACGGCGGCCACCGGCGCGGACTTCGACGCCCGGGTACGCAAGCTCAGGTGGTGGAACGTCAGCGTGGGCCTTGTGCTAGCCGCGCAGGCAGTGGTGATAGCGGTCTTGGCCAACGACTTCTCGCTGCCGGTCATCGGCAACTTCATGCAGGGCCCCCCGGGGACCGAGCCCACTCAGGTCGTTATCGGCGACTTCCGGTTGGCCTGGGGTGTGTTCGCCTTCATGGCCCTCTCGGCCCTGGCACTTCTGCTGATAGCCTCGCCGGGCATCTTCGGCTGGTACAAGCGTCACCTGGCAGAACAGCGCAACTACGGGCGCTGGATCGAGTACTCGATCACCTCGTCGCTGATGATCCTGCTGATCACCATGATCTGCGGCATCACCGACATCGCCGCCATGATCGCCATCTTCGGCGTCAACGCGAGCATGATCCTCTTCGGCGCACTGATGGAGAAGTACGAGAAGCCCGGCAAACCAAATTGGCTCTCGTTCCTGTTCGGCTGCTTCGCCGGCATCATCCCCTGGATAGCCCTGGCCATCTACGTGTGGAGCCCAGGACTGAAAGGGGCCAACCCGCCCGGGTTCGTGTACGGCATCATCGTTTCGCTCTTCGTGTTCTTCAACGTCTTCGCCGTCAACATGCTGCTTCAGTACAAGCAAGTGGGCAAGTGGCGCGACTATCTGTTCGGCGAGAAGGTCTACATCGTCCTCAGCCTGACTGCCAAGGCCCTGTTGTCCTGGCAGGTGTTCGCGAACACGCTGATCGGCTAAAGCGGAGGGAGTCGCCCATGTCTATCGCCCGTGTCACCGAGATCAAGTCCTCATCTACCGCCAGCTTCGACGACGCCGTCAAGTCCGGCGTCATGCGCGCGAGCAAGACCCTGCGAAACGTAAAGTCGGCTTGGATCGAAAGCCAAGAGGTGCTCGTGGACGAAAAGGGCCGGGTGACCGAGTACCGCGTCCACATGAAGGTCACCTTCGTCCTGGACGACTGACCACGCGGACGTCGGCTAGAAGAAGACCCGCCCCTCGACCGAGGGGGCGGGTCTTGCTGTCACTCGTTGCAGGCTGAGAGCTGCTACGCTGCTACGCTTTTCCGCCCTTGCCGACAGCGGCCAACGGCGCCAAGGCTATCCAGAGGGTCACAACTATCAGCATGGCGGTGACGTAGTCGATATCGGGCAGTCCCAGCTTCGTTGAGATCGGGTCCCACAGCAGCATGAAGAAGAGCGAGCTGAGAAAGAAGCCCGGTATCGCCGCCAACATTCTGAAGTAGCCCATCATCGGTCTCCTTTGCCTAGGTCGTCCCTCTCTACCGTCCCGATGGCGTCGTCCACTTCGAACTGGCCCAGATGGCCAATCGGTAGACCCCACGCCCGCATGCCTGCCTTGATCGCCGCGATATCGCGTGCTTCGATGCGGCTCTTCCAGTCTTGGTAGTCCGTGCCAGAGAGCATGGCGGGTACCTCGGTGTCCAACTCCTCCTCGGAGCGAGCCGCCCGGCCCGTCTCTCTGTCCCATTCACGCATGACGTCATACGCGTTCATCGTCCCTCCTCCAGTTCACAAGCTGCCGAGCCACAGAGCGCCCAGGGCGAAATGTCACCCGCTCACGGACATGCATACCCTCAACTCATTTGTTCCAGACTCAGACTTTCTACCACGAAAGCTTTACGCCTGCCTTACGCGGCCGCATCTACAGTCCAAGCGTTGGAAAGCATCCCCATGACCAAGTGGCACCGAGGACTGGAGGCCTCATGTCCAAGATGAAACTACCCAAGGCACTGCGCATCCCCAAGACAAGAGGCGGCCGGATCTCCGCAGTGGTTGTCATCCTGATCGTAGCAGGCCTGGTGGCCTACTTCGTCCAGGGCGCCGTCGCCGGTGACGGTACGGCCAAAGTGACCTATAACACGGGAACCGTCGAGAAGATGACCATCACCGCCTCGGTGTCGGGTGAGGGCAACATCGAGTGGGTCTCCTCTGAGGACGTCACCCCGAGCCGCTCAGGCACCGTCAGCCACCTGCGAGTGAAGCTCGGCCAGGTGGTGGAAGAAGATCAGAAGCTCTTTGTCGTTGGCAGTTCGTGGGTCACCGCGCCCATCGCTGGCACGATCACCGGTCTCAACGTCGCCAACGGCGACGAACTGACTAGCTCGTCCAGCTCTTCAAGCGCGGCAGCCTCGAGCACTTCGTCGAGCTCCAGCTCCACTTCCAGTTCCAGTGACCCGGCGGCCACCATCATCGATCTTGACGCCTTTCGGGCGGTCATCACCATAGCCGAGGCCGACATCGCCTCGGTCACAGTCGGCCAGAAGGCGGTCATCACCTTCGATGCGCTGCCCGATCTCACACTTACCGGCAAAGTGACCAGCGTCGACTTCACCGGCACCAACACGTCCGGAGTCGTCTCCTTCACCGTGGCAGTCACACCAGACACTCCCAACGAGAGCGTGCGCGGAGGCATGACGGTGTCGGTGAGCATCATCACCGATGTGGCCACCGATGTACTGGCTGTTCCAGTCGCGGCTGTGAAGACCGCTACCGACGGCACGAGTTACGTGCAGGTGCTGGGCGATGACGGCCTGCCCACCAACGTCACGGTGGAGACGGGCATGACCACCGATTCCTACGTCCAGATCACCAGCGGTCTCACCGAGGGACAGGAGATCATCGTCTCCACCTCCAAGTCCGGCTCTACTACCGCCACCACTGCCGCTTCGCGCGACCAGAACAGCATCTTGGACGGCGGCATGCCGGGTGGCGGCTTCCCTAGCGGCGGCGGTTTCGCTCCTCCCGGCCAGTGAGATGGAGCTCAGCATGAGCAACATCACCGACCACAGCGAAGCTTCGAGCGGGCACATGATCGAGTGCCGCAGGCTGACCAAGGTCTACCTCTCAGGAGAGAACGAGACCCACGCACTCCGTGGCGTCAGCCTGACCATCGACCCAGGCGAGTTCGTGGCCATCATGGGACCGTCCGGCTCGGGCAAGTCCACTCTCATGCACATCCTGGGAGCTTTGGATACCCCGACCAGTGGCGAGTACTTCTTTGAGGATCGTGACATCGCCACCTTCACAGACGACGAACTAGCGGACATACGGCGAAGCCGCATAGGCTTTGTCTTCCAGTCGTTCAACCTGCTTCCTCGGGCCACGGTCATGCGCAACGTGGTGCTCCCTCTGTCCTATGCAGGCGTGTCGCGAGAAGAGCGAGAGGAACGGGCAGCCAAGGTGCTCCGCAGGGCAGGACTAGAAGAGTCCCATTGGACCCACCTTTCCAACCAGCTATCGGGTGGACAGATCCAGCGCGTCGCCATCGCACGGGCACTCATCAACAACCCGGCCCTGATCCTCGCCGACGAGCCCACCGGCAACCTCGACACCATGACAGGCGAAGTCATCATGGCCACGTTCGCCGAGCTGAACAAAGCCGGCCACACCATAGTGATCATCACCCATGAGGCTACAGTCGCCGCGAGCGCCAAGAGGACCATCCGCATACAGGACGGCTTGATCGTGAGCGACCAGCACAACGGCCACGGCCAAACCTCGCAAGACACAGCGGCCGCCCAGGGGACGCGAGAGAAGGTGAGAGTATGAAGATCGGCGACATAGCCGAGGAGGCCCTTACGGCAATCTCCACCAACAAGGTGAGGTCGGGTCTTACGATCCTCGGCATCGTCATAGGCATCGCCTCGGTGATAGCCCTGACCGCCGTGGGACAGGGTAGCCAGGCGTCCATAACCTCGCGCATCGAATCAGCCGGCGCCAATCTGCTCACAGTCTCGCCGGGAGCCCAGAGGAGCTCGGGCATGGTTCGCGGCCAATTCGGCGGCGGCACCACCCTGACTCCAGACGACTCCACCGCCATCAGCGAACTCAGTGGCGTCGCGGCCATAGCCCCTCAGGTGACCGGGCGCTACCAGGTGATATCCAGTTCGGCCAACAGCAACGTCCAGGTCATAGCCACTACGGCGTCCTACGAGACGGTGCGCAATGTCACGCTGTCGAGCGGCGTGTTCTTCACAGACGAGCAGGTCGACAGCAAGGCCAAGGTAGCCATCCTTGGCTACAGCACTGCGATCGACCTCTTCGGCGATCCGGCGGACGGAGGCACCGACCCCCTAGGGCAGACCATCCGCATCAAGAGCACCAAGTTCACCGTGGTGGGGGTGGCGGCGGAGAAGGGCGGCACCGGTCCGGACAATGCCGACAGGGCGATCTACGTGCCCCTGTCAACCGGGCAGCGAGTCTTGGCCGGACAGGCCAAATACCTTTCCACCATCAGTGTCCAGGCAGACAGCCAAGACGGCATGACCCAGTTGCAGACCGATATCACGAACCTTCTGCTGACGCGCCACGGCATCCCTGACTCGACCGCGGCGGACTTCTCGGTGTTCAACCAGTCGGATCTGGCCGAAACCGCCACCTCCACGGCCCGCACCTTGACCCTGCTCTTGGCGGCGATCGCCGGCATATCGCTGTTGGTGGGCGGCATCGGCGTCATGAACATGATGCTCACCACAGTCACCGAGCGCACTCGCGAGATCGGTCTGCGCAAAGCCATAGGGGCAAAGCGCAGCGACATCAGCCGCCAGTTCTTGCTGGAGGCGGTGGTGCTCACCTTCGCAAGCGGCATCATCGGAGTCGTCTTGGGCTGGCTCATCTCCATGGTGCTGACCCGTTTCGCAGGCCTTGAATCCGTGGTCACCCTCAAGTGGGTGCTGCTGGCCTTCGGACTGTCCGCTCTCATAGGAATCATTTTCGGCTACTACCCGGCCCGTAGAGCGGCCGGACTGAATCCGATCGAAGCACTCAGATACGAATAGGAGGAACTGAACCGTGAAGATGAAGACATGGCAGATGTGGACGGTAGCGACGGTCGTGGTGATCGCCGTGGGCCTTGGGTGCCTCTTCGGGGGACGAGCCTGGGGTGCCAGTGACGGCGGCATCAACGGCCAGGTCGCGGGGCAGGACTGGGGAGACGGCAACCGTCCCTCAGGCGCGCCCGGTGATGGATCCGGCCTGCCCGGCGGGCAGGGAGGCAGGAATGGTGGAGGCATGGTGAGCGGCAGCATCATCGCTGTCGACGGCACCAGCATCACGGTTCAGACCAACGACGGCAGCACCAAGATCGTGCTGTTCGGTTCGTCGGCCACTATCACCCTGTCCACCGCGGGCAGTGCGTCTGACCTCAAGGTCGGCGAGAAGGTGATCGTCGCCGGCACTACCAACGACGACGGTACGGTGACAGCTGCCAGCATGCGGTTGGGCGATCCCGTGACCTTGGGCGCTACACCTCCCGCCGGCGGCTCGGGGACGGTCACCACGAACTAGACCGCAGCAGAGCCAGAGACAGCAGCCGAGGCGGCAGCCCCGCCCCTGGGGGGCCGGGGCTGCCGCCTCGGCGTTCGCGGACAGACTCTGCGCAGGCAATATTGAGCTATGCTCAAATAGCTGTATACTCCACATCATGGAAAACGCCACCCAGCCCGTCCAAGAAGATGAGAGTACCCCCGCCGAACTGGCCGAGCTCCTAGCGCAGGCCTGGCACCGCCTCAAGAGACGGGAACGCCAAGAGCTTGAGCCTTTCGGGCTCGCCCACGGCCAGGCAAGAGCACTGCGCAAGATCGTCGACACCGGCACGATCCGCATCGGCGACCTGGCCGACTTGCTGGAGATCGTCCCCCGTTCGGCCACCACCAAGGTTGACGGACTGGAGCAGAGCGGATTGGTCAGCAGGAGCATGGACCCCACTGACCGCCGCTCCATACTTGTGACTCCTACCCAGCGGGGCCGGGAACTTGTCGCGCGAGTGAGAGCCGAGCGTAATGCTGCCGCCCAAGTGCTGTTCGCCCCCCTCATAGCCGCGGATAGAGCCGAACTCCTTCGGCTGCTCCGCTCCCTCACCGAGCACGCCTGATGCAGGGCGCAGGCGGCGGAGGACCGGTGGGGCGTGCGATACGCGGAGGCGAGGACATCCGAGGGCTGAAAGTCCCCCGCGGGACCACAAGGCGCATCTTTCACCTCGCCGCGCCCTACAGGTACCTGCTATTCGTCTTCCTCGGGCTGGTGATACTCACCGGAGCAATTGGCGCGGCCAATCCTCTCCTCTACAAGGAGATCATCAATCGAGGCATCATCGGGCGCCGGCCGGGACTGGTCATCGCGCTCGCCTTGACGGTGGCCGGCCTCGCGATATTGGATGCCGTCAGCACTCTTGGAGAGCGCTACGTGGCGGCCAAGGTGGGAGAGGGCCTGGTGTGCGATCTTCGGACCAAGATCTTCTCCCACGTGCAGCGCATGCCCCTAGCGTTCTTCACCCGCGCACAGACCGGATCGCTGGTGAGCCGTCTGAACAACGACGTTCTGGGCGCGCAGCAGGCGTTCACCGACATACTCTCTACCGTGGTCGGCAATGTCATCAGCGTTAGCCTAGTCTTAACGGCCATGTTCGTGCTCTCTTGGAAGCTCACGCTGCTCGCGCTCGTCCTTCTTCCCCTCTTCGTACTACCCGCGCGCTGGCTGGGGCGTCGTCTCCAACGCATCGTGCGCGAGAAATACGACCTAAGCGCCGACATGAACACCATTATGGTCGAACGCTTCAACGTGGCCGGAGCGCTGCTGGTAAAACTCTTCGGCCGACCGGCCGAGGAAGAGGCCGATTTCTCCGCCAAAGCCGGCCGCGTGCGCGACATCGGCGTGACTCAGATGATGTACGCGCGTTTCTTCTTCATCTCTCTCATGCTCACAGGTTCTCTAGCCACGGCCCTTGTCTATGGATGGGGAGGCGTTCTCACCATCGATGGGGCGCTGGACGTGGGCACACTCGTCGCCCTGGCCGCCTATCTTGGCCGGCTATACGGACCGCTCACCGCCCTCTCCAACGTACACGTGAGCATCATGACCACGTTGGTATCGTTCGACCGGGTGTTCGAGGTCTTGGATCTCGAACCCTCGGTGGCCGAGAAGCCCTCTGCCACGGCCATACCGCGCGGGCCCGCCTCCATCGAGTTCGAGCATGTGTCTTTCAGCTACCCGACTGCCGAGGAAGTCTCCCTGGCTTCACTGGAAAAGGTGGCCGCTCGCAGCCACGCGGACGCCGGCAAAGGCGTGCTTTCCGATGTGTCTTTCAGAGCCGAACCCGGACAGTTGATCGCCTTGGTGGGTCCCTCCGGTGCCGGTAAGACCACTATCAGCCAGCTCGTCCCCCGTCTCTACGACGTCCGCGAAGGGAACGTGCGGGTGTCCGGCGTGGACGTGCGCGACGCGACCTATGAGTCTCTTCGCGCGGTCGTCGGCGTAGTGACTCAGGATGCCCACATGTTCCACGACAGCATCCGCGCCAACCTTCTCTACGCCAAGCCGGGCGCCAGCGAGCAGGAACTGCACGAGGCGCTGGCAGCTGCCCAGATTCTTCCCTTTGTCGCCTCCCTGCCCGACGGATTGGACACCATCGTAGGGGACCGAGGCTACCGGCTATCCGGAGGAGAAAAGCAACGCATGGCCATCGCCCGGCTGCTGCTCAAGGCACCGGACGTGGTCGTACTGGACGAAGCCACCGCTCACCTGGACTCGGAATCGGAGGCCGCTCTGCAGACAGCCCTCAAGACTGCTCTGACCGGGCGCACGTCTCTGGTCATAGCGCACCGCCTCAGCACGGTCAGAGACGCCGACCAGATACTTGTCATCGACGAGGGCCAGATAGTGGAGCGCGGACGGCACCAAGGGCTGGTAGACGCCGGCGGACTCTACGCCGAGCTATATGAGACGCAGTTCCGCCCGAATCAGGGGCCCTGAGATACCCCAGACGGAACCAGCAAGGCCGGATGAGCCGAGGCCCAGTCCTACGCGGCAAGGGATTTCGCCAAGCCGATCAGTATCCCGGCGGTAGCTCCCCACACCCTGTGTCCCGGGTAGTCGAGCACATAGTACTCGTGATGCTCTCCGTGTAGGAAGGAGGTCTCGCGCCGGTGGTTGGCCGGATCCAGCACGAAGTTCAGCGGCATTTCGAAGGCCTCAGCCACTTCACGCGTGTCGATTGTCAGCTCCACCGGTGGCTCGATCCAGCCCACGAACGGATAGACCCGAAAGTACGACACCGTCATATAGGGGGCGAGACAGCCGAGCACCTCGACGTTCTCGGCCGCTATGCCCACTTCTTCGTAGGTCTCGCGTAGCGCGGCGATCTGCGGGTGGCCGTCACCAGGCTCCACTCTGCCGCCCGGCAGGCTTATCTCAGCCGCGTGGTTCTTCAGAAAGGGCTGCCGGTGAGTCAAGATCACGCTCGGGCCCTCGGGGTAGCCGACCAGCCCTATCAGCACGGCGGCCGGCACTCCCGGGCCCGCGGACAGACTCTCGAGGTCTACCGGCGGACATACCGCCCGCAGCCTGCTCCGAACCTCCTCCTTGTCCAGCTCTATGTTCTGCTCCTAGATGGCGTTGCCGACCCGCCAACCGGCAGCGGTAGCGTCTGGGATCACCGCCGGGTCGTCGCAGTCGCCGATGGTGTAGATCTCGGCGACCTTGCCCTTGAGAGCCTCAGCCATCTGCTTGTTCGGCGAGAAGGGCAGGACCGGCATGACGTTGTCGGCTTCGAGCAACCTGGTCTCGCCCTCTTTCGTGACCACGGTCAGGCCCTTCTTGTCGATGCTCACAAGCTTCACGCCCGCGAGGCGCTCGATGCCGCGTTTGTCGAACCAGTAGAAGAGACGGATCTTCCGCTCGGGCACCAGCCACTTGCCCAGCTCGTCGCCCGTCTCGACGATAGTGACCTTGCGTCCCCTCTTGATCAGGTACTCGCCCAACTGGCAACCCTGGATAGCTCCGCCGATGATTACCACTCTTCTGCCCACCGGCATCCATATCTTGGTGAGATCACGTAGCGTCTTAGGCCCTACGAGGCGGATGAAGAACTTGAGGATGCCGTAGAGGTCGTTGGTCTTGATGACGTTCCGGCCATCGATGCCCGGGATGTCCGGCAGCGTGGGCACACCACCGGCAGCCAGCACCAGCGCGTCCGGGCTCTCCTCGGCGAGCAGCGCGGGGGTGAACTCCTTGTGCAGCTTGACCTTGACCCCGGTCTTCTTGACCTGCGTCCGGAAGAAGCGCAGGAAATCGCGCAGATCTTCGATATCGAAGCCCTTGACCATGCCCGCGAGGGCGACCGCCCCCCCGAGATAGAGCCCCTTCTCGTAGAGGGTAACGTCGTGACCGCGCATGGCGGCGACGCGGGCGGCCTGCATACCGGCCGGTCCGGCTCCCACCACGACCACCTTCTTCTTCTTGGCGAGCGGCACCGGATCGTACGACTCCTTGCCAAAGCAGGCGTTGATGCGACAGTACCGGACTTCGTTGTAGTTCTTGTTGCAGGTGCCGCAGTGAGTGCAGGGCTGGATGTCTTCCTTGCGCCCTTCGCGAACCTTCTTGGCCCAGTTGTTGTCGGCGAAGAACCGGCGGTTGATGCCTATCAAGTCGGCCTTGCCGTCGCGCAGGATGGCCTCCCCCGAGTCAGCGTCTATGAGACCCACCGTCATGACAGGGATGGAGACGACCTTCTTTATCTCCGCCGCCAGCGGCACTTGGGCCAGCGCCCCGTGGTGGGTCCAGTCCAACTCCTTCGGGAAATCCTTGAGCGGTATATGCGGCTCGGGATAGAACATGTTCTCCTGGTTGTAGGAGCCCTGATGCATACCCGCCCAGTGCGAGCGCACGTGCAGTGAGTCGACTCCCACAGACTGGTAGATCTTGGCGATCTCTTTGCCTTCGGCCAAGCTCAGCGCCTCGTCTCCCGGTAGCCCCACCTCTACGGCGTTCATGAGTATCTGCACGGGGAAGTCCTGCCCGCAGCGTTTCTTGATCTCTTTGATCACGTCAACGATGAAGCGCGTCCGGTTCTCCATGTTCTGAGGGCCATACTTGTCATCGCGCTTGTTCCAGAAGCGCGACAGGAAGCCGTGGAACAGGTGGTCGGCGGCGGCGTTGATCTCTATGCCGTCCCAGCCGGCCTTCTGCAGGCGGACAGTCGCGGAGGCGAAGCGATCGACCAGTTCTTCGATCTCGGCGATGGTGAGCACGTGCGGCGGCTCTTCGTCGTGCACGTCGAAAGGCGAGGGAAAAGCGACGGCGGAGGCCGCGATCGGCTTGGCGATGAGGGCGTATATGCCACCCCAAGGTCCGCGGTGATAGAGCTGCGTGAAGATGGGCACGCCGTACTTGTGGACCTCAGCAGAGAGCTCGCTCAGTTGCGGGATGTACTTGTCGTGATCGACGCGAAAACGACGGTCACCCTCCTCGAGGAGCGGCCACTCCATGGCGGGGGTCTCGGTGATGATCAGACCTGCACCCCCTCTGGCCACGGCCCCGTAGAAGGCCTTGGCTATGGGTCCTACGCGCTGTTCGCCCGAGTCGAAGAAATACGTCTGCGCGGCGGTCTTGACAATCCGGTTCTTGAGCTCCACCTTGCCGATGTTGAACGGCGAGAAGAGGTGCTCGTACTGGGCCGGGGACTCCATCACTACCTCCGAGTGTCGCTCTAACCTGGTTGGCCGCCATGCCGAAGATACATCAGTATGCTACTTGGTCAATAGCCTGGTTGATAAGGCGCTACTCCACCACCAACTCGATTATCCACTTGACCCACCGATTGCCCTCTTGCCCCGGTAACACCGCACGAAGCGGAAAGCCCTGCCAGACAGGGAGCGTCTTCCCCTCCAGCTCGTAGGCGAGAAAGCTATCGGGAGCCATAGCCACTTCCAGCTCCACTTTGATCGAATAGCCGTCAGCGGCCCTCATCCTCACCCAGGCCGCGTCCGCTTCGAGCCCTGCCGTGTCCAGGATAGTCTTGAAAGGCACGCCCGACCAGGTAGCTTTGTCCACGAAGTAGCCGGGGCAGACCAGGTCGGGAGAACCGCTGATCTTTGGTTTCAGTCCGAGGATCTCCTCGTAGCCCAGGCTGACTTCTCGTTCCACCTTGCCGGTCACTTTGAGCCGGTAGGTCGCGATGTCCACTTCCGTGGGCGTGCCGGTCATATGCAGACCGGTCTTGGGGTCTACCTCCAGATAGCCAGGCTCCTCAGAGCGCAAGGCAAGCGGCAACAAGACGCCCAAGGCGACCGCGATCACTGCCAGGCCCCCGAGCAGTGCCAATATGAGACGCTTCCTGGTCGCCCGAGGGGGCTCCGGCACGGCGCCCTTCTCTGACGGCGCGCCGTCAGTACCCTCGGAGGCCAAGGCGGACGGCGCCAAGCCATCGCTCCCGTCGTGTCGAAGCCTCCGGCGCATCACCACCGGACCATTACCTCCACCAAACGGGGCGAGTCGACCGTCGTCGCCCTCCGCAACGCCGGGCCCAGTTCGGTCGGTCCGGTGACTCGCTCGCTCTCCACACCCAGGCTCTTCGCCAACAGGCTGAAGTCCATCACCGGACGGTCCAGCTCCATTCCTTCGTGCTTCTCCCCCAGGGGATAATCCCCCAGAACAATGCGGCGGACCAGCTTGACCTGACCGTAGGTGGCGTTGTTGGTGACCACATAGGTGACAGGGATCCGATAACGCGCCGCCGTCCAGAGGCTCTGCATGGACCAAGCCGCGCTGCCGTCGCCCACCACCGCTATCACCTCAGCGTCCGGCGCACCCAACTTCACTCCCAGGGCGCCGGGCAGACCCCAACCGATGCTCCCTCCTTTGCGGCCGCGGTAGTAACTCCCGGGCCGCGAGAGATCCAGGATGGTCCGCAAAGTCCCCGAGGACGACCAGCAGTCGTCCACGACCACGGTAGACGGTGTGGCCACCGCGGCGATCTCGGTCATCAGTCGAGAGACGGCGATGGGCTTTGCGTCCCGCTCTTTGTCCCACTCCGCTCGCGACTGGGCCAGAGCCGCCGCCTTCTGCCGCCCTATGTCTTCCGCCCGCCGGCGCGCCGTCTCGCGCGCCGCGGGAGTCATAGCGTTGTGAAGCGAAGCGTTCAGCTCGGTCAGTGAGACCTTGATGTCGCCCTGCAGACCACAGTCGGCCGGGAAGTTCTTGCCGATCTCCCAGGGGTCATCGTCTATGTGGATCACCTTTGCGCCCGCGAGCGTGGGCGCTTCAGCGTCGAAGAAGCTGTCCGAGAATACCGAGCAGCCCACCGCGACCAACACGTCGGTATCCTGGAGAGCCTTCTTGGCTGAGACGGCGCCGGGATCGAAATCACCCAGATACTGTGGATGCCCTACGGGGAAGTTGACGTCGGCCATCCATCCTTGGTAGACGCGGCAACCGGTCAGTTCGGCGAACTCAACGACCTCTTCCAGAGCATGGCAGCGCGAGACCCCGCTCTCCACCAGCAGCAGGGGGCGCTCAGCCGCGGCCAGCATCTCCGCCGCACGCGCCAGCGCGGACTCGTCAGGTCGAAGTTGGCCGGAGACCGGCACGCCGGGTCTGGGCTCGTAGTCCAGACTCTGCGTCAGCACGTCCTGGGGTATCGACACCAGAACCGGTCCCATGGGAGGCTGCATCGCCATCTTGAACGCCCGTTGCAGGACCACCGGCAGGTCTTGCGCGTGCACGATCTCGGTGGCCCATTTGGTGAAGTTCCTTGCCGTGCCCACTAGGTCGCCACTCAGATGAGGGTCCCTCTGCAGTAGCCGCGTGTCGTTCTGCCCTGCGGTCACCACCAGCGGGACCTTGCCGGCCAGAGCGTTGTATAGCATCGGAGTAGCGGCGGCCAGACCGGGGCCGGTGTGAAGGTTGAGAAAGCCAGGTCTGCCAGAGGCCCGGGCGTAGCCCTCAGCCATGCCGGCGCATACCACCTCGTGAAGACCCAGGATGAAACCGATATCGGGCGCCAGTTCCAGCGCGTCCATGAAGTGGATCTCGGTCGCACCCGGCATGCCGAACACATACTCCACGCCTTCGCGGCGCAGCAGGTCGATGAGTGCTTGCTTGCCGGTCGTCTTGGCCATGGTTTCCGCCCTTCTACTCGGGTTCCCACGCGCCGCCGGACTCGCGCTCGCGCTGGCCGGGCGGCGACCCTCTCAGCATGCCAGAGAGTGGGCGGCTAGTACAGGGGCGGCGGGAGGAAAACCCTCCCGCATCGTTGCGGCTTGCGCGATACTGTGACTGCTCGCCACATCGCGATATCCGGCCGGCCGGTAGGCGACTCTAGGAAGGGAGGAGTCTTGGCTTCCACGAGCACCAAGATCACCATCCTGGTGGACAACAACGCCCTTGACCAGGCGGCCCTGCCGAACGTGCCGGCAGGCCTGGCCTCTGAGCACGGTCTATCTTTCTGGATAGAGAGCGCGGCACAGCACGTCCTGCTCGACACAGGCCAAGGTCGCTCGCTTGAGGTGAACGCACCGTCTCTGGGCATCGACCTGGCGGCGACCGACGCTCTCGTGCTCAGTCACGGCCACTACGACCACTCAGGGGGCCTGACCTACGCGCTCGAGCATTCCCCTCGTGCGCGCGTGTACTGCCACCCGGCCGTACTGCAGACTCGCTACTCGGTCCAAGACGGCAGGGCCAAGTCTATCGGCATGCCGCGTCGACCTCGGCGCGCCTTGAAGAGACTCGAGGCGAGCAGAGTCCGCTGGGTCCTAGGACCCACGATGCTGTCCGACAGCATCGGCCTGACCGGCCCTATCCCGCGCCTCACCGGCTACGAGGACACCGGCGGCCCGTTCTACCTGGACACCGCCGGCCGGCGTCCCGACCCGCTCGAGGACGACATGGCTCTGTGGATTCGCACTGACGAGGGCTTGGTCGTCTGCCTGGGCTGCGCCCACTCGGGGGTGGTCAACACCCTGGATTACGTCCAGAAGCTCGATCCGGGCAAGAAGATCCGAGCCGTCATCGGAGGCCTGCACCTGGGCAAAGCCAGTCCGGAAAGACTGGAGAAGACCGCCCAGGCCCTCCTAGCCGCGAACGTCCCTCTGGTACTTCCCTGCCACTGCACCGGAGCCGGGGCGCTAGAGGCCCTCGCCGCTACTCTCTGCGGGAAGCTACGGCCGGGAGCTTCCGGATCGGTGTTGGAGTTCTGAAGCCTCGGTAGAAAGCGGGGCGCTCCCGCCGTACGGCCCTATCCTCGCGCAGTAGTCCGTCCTATACTTGCAGTCATAGTCAAATGAGCCACCCAATAGGAGATAGCGGTGAGCCCGGACTGCATGACTTCGGGTTGGTACTACGCCAAGGCAGGAGCCGCGGCGGGCAACGAGATAGGCCCTCTCACTTGGGAGGAGCTATGCGTGCTCGCGCACGGTGGCACGCTCAACCCCGGCGACATCGTCTGGAACCCCAGACTGCCACGCGGGGTCACAGCCGGGCTGGTCCCCGGCCTTTTCCCGGCACTGACGGGTTCTCAAACGGCCCCGGTGCAGCCGGAGCCGCAGCCTGTGTTGACGCCATCACCCATCGCTACACCACCCGCACCGACGCCGCAACCCGTTGTGCCGCCTGTCGTTCTGCCGCAACCCGTGGCCGCGATCCCGGTCGTGATCCCATCCGCTGCCGCCCCTGTGGCGGCCCCTCAGCCCGTCGTGCCACAACCTGCAATACCGCCACAGCCGGTAGCAGCGACGTCCCGTGACCCCTTGTGGGATGTCACCCCCGCCTCGATACAGGCTACGGCGGTGCCCGCCAAGGTGCAGGCCACGCCCGAGGTGCACGACCTCTTCGCCGAGAAGCTCGAAGAGAACGGGGGCGAGGAGCTGCCGCCTGAAGGACTCGAGCCGCCAAAGACGGGGAAACAGAACCGCAGCCTTCCGTGGCTGATCGTACTTCTGGTCTTGGTGATAGCGGCCGCGGCAGTCGCCGCCTACTTCCTCTACTTCCGCGACACCGGCGGCAACGCGGGGTCACCTGCAACCACCGTCGCGGACATGACCACCACGACCACGCTGGGGAACCTGGAGCCGGCGGTGTGGACGAATCTGGCGACTTCCGGAGACGCCCCCGCCGCGCGAAGCTACTTCGCGATGGCCTACGACCCCACCACCGACAGGACCATCCTCTTCGGCGGCTCCGGCGGCGACACAAAGTTCGGCGACACGTGGGCGCTCGACCTGACCTCCAAGACTTGGACCAAGATACCGGCGACCGGGGGAGGTCCCTCGGCCCGAGACTACTGTCAGATGGTCTACGACCCGGTGGGGAACGACCTGCTCCTGTTCGGTGGAGCCGACGACTCGGGCGATCGGAACGACCTCTGGGCCTTCGACGTCACCTCCAACACCTGGACGCGACTCTCGCCCTCAGGCACTCTGCCGCCGCCCAGAGAGGGTCATGCCATGACCTATGAACTGGACAGTAAGCAGGTGCTGGTGTTCGGCGGCCTGAACAGCGACTCCGGGACTCTGTTCAACGACCTCTGGGCCTACGATGTGACCGCCAATGCGTGGACGAAGCTCGACCCCACAGGGCCGGCTCCCGCCGTTCGCGAGTCGACGGCCATGGCATATGACCCCGACAGTCTGCAAGTGCTCATCTTTGGCGGACTCTCTCTTGGCGATGACGCGGACACTGAGTTGGGCGACATGTGGATCTTCGACCGCGGTACGGAGGCCACGGTGTGGGGCAAGCTCTTGCTCTCCGGGGTCGTCCCGTCCGCGCGCCAAGGCCATGCACTCGCAGCAGCACCGGCTTTCGGTGGTCTCTTGATGTTCGGCGGCCGCTTCGGCAATGCCGACCTCAACGATCTCTGGATGTACGACGGCTACTGGTACCCCCAGCAACCGTCCGGTGAGAGTCCGAGCCCTCGTGAGGGTCACCAGATGGCGTACGACAGCTCTGCCGGGGCAGTTGTCCTCTTTGGGGGCTTTGATTCGGTTGCCAGCTTGGATCTGGGCGACACCTGGGTATACGGAGCCGCGCAAAACAGCAGCGTCCCGTGACCCCCTCCAAGGGCGCCAGATAGCCCTGTTCCGGGCCGCCCTGGGGCCCAGACCTGTTTCCATACGGCACTCTGGCATATACTTGGCAGGTTGGAGGGCTGAGCGAACTGTTAGGAGATTGTTGTGAACGGGGATGCTACGACCCCAAGTTGGTATTACGCCAAGACCGGCGCAGTTGATGGACAGCAGGTTGGCCCAGTCTCTTGGGAGCAGCTCGTTTCGCTCGTGCAGACTGGTGCCCTTGTTGGTACAGACTTAGTCTGGAACCCACAGTTCCCCTCGTGGGTGACTGTGTCTGAGGTTCCTGGCCTTGCGGCCCCGCCGCTACCTCGCATGAGGGACACCTCGCAAGAGATGGGCACTCCGCCCCTCGGGCAGACCGGCGTGCGGCCTGGAGCAGTGCAACCCACCGCTGTGCGGCCGGGTGCCATCCAGCCAGCTCCGCGTCAGGAAGCTCGTCCCTCTTCCGCCTATGATCCTTTCATGGACGATGGCGAGCCGGCCGATTTCGGTGGGCAGCGGTCTTGGCTTCGTTGGGGCATGATCATCGGAGCCGTGGTCGTCATAGGCATAATCGTCGGGGTCTACTTCGGCGTGATCAGAGGGGGAGGCACGGCCGCCACTACCACCTCGGCGCCGCCGACCACCGTAGCTGAGACCACCACCAGCGAAACGGAAGTCATCTCGCAGACGGCCGTCTGGACCGACCTTGCCCCCGCCGGCGACCTACCGCAGGCGCGAAGCGAGCATGCCGTGGCCTACGACAGTGCCAACGCCGCGATGCTTGTCTTCGGCGGCTGGGGCAAGGACAGCGTGGCGTTCAACGACACTTGGACCTTCGATCCCAATCTGAACACCTGGACCAAAGTCACTACGACCGGCAAGCTGCCGGCCGCCAGGGCTCAACACCAGATGATCTACGACCCCAACACCTCCACGGTGATCATGTTCGGCGGTATCTCGAAGCCCAAGGGCACCCAGTACAGCGACACGTGGGCCTTCGACCCCACCGCCAAGACTTGGACCGACAAAAAGCCGGCCGGCACCGTGCCTCCGGCCCGTAGCTCTTTCTCGCTGGTGTTCAACGACAGCGACCAGAAGATCTACCTGTTCGGCGGCTATTCCAAGGCCTCCGGCGCGGACCTCAACGACCTCTGGTCGTATGACTCGACCGCCAATACTTGGACAGAGGTCACGCCCACCGGCGACGTGCCCGGAGCGCGCGGCGGGTGCGCTATGGCCTACGACCAGTTCGAGAACAAGCTGGTCCTCTTCGGCGGAGTAGACTCCAAGACGAGCACCTACTTCAACGAAACCTGGGTATTCGACTTCGCTACCACTGCTTGGACCAAGGTCACCCCCGCCGGCGAATCGCCTTCGTTGCGTGCCGGCGCCAGGATGGCCTACGACCAAGTGTCGGGCAATATGGTGCTCTTCGGTGGATGGGACGGTACGTCGTACTTCAACGACACATGGACCTACAACATCGGCACTATGACCTGGACCAACATGAATCTCACCGACGGTCCGTCCGCGCGTGACAGCAGCTCGCTCATCTACAGCGCCATCTCGAACAACCTGATACTGTTCGGCGGCTTTGTGGGTGGCGCGGACGTGGCGCAGGACACCTGGTCGTACGGTGTCAACGAGGACTCCGCCACCACGGAAGAGACCATCCCCATCGACACCGAGGAGACTCAAACGATAGGCGGTACCGACACGACCCTGGAGCCGTGACCGTAGCCCAGAGTCTCTGATCTCGAGACAACCAGCGATGACCAAGGCCGCCTCCCCGGAGGCGGCCTTGTTGTATCCGGAAGCAGACTCGCGTAAGTGTGATCACCCGCAGATGGAGAGCGGGGCCCCACGGCCCTTGGCCGTGGGGCACCGCTAGTAGGGCACCGCTCTTGTTCTCCGGACCTAGCTCACTGCTGCGGCTTGGCAGCGATGGCGAGCCCGGCGGCCGCGAGTATAAGCGCGCCTGGGACCATCCATTGCACGCCGACCAGGAACCCTGCCAGGCCGGCGACCACCAACAGGATCCGAGCCAGACCGAGAGCTTTGGTGGCGCAGGCCCCACCGACAACGGCGAGTGCGCCCGCGACCAGCCCGATGATAAGCAGGATGATGTCCTTCAGGCCTGTGGTGTACACGCCCCACTGGATGTTCGAGGGGAACTGGACGCTGAGGTAGGGAGCCAGACCACCCCAGAGGATGCCCATGAGACCTCCACCGATTCCCAGGCCCATAGCGGCCCGTGCGGTGCATCCGCAAGTCCTTCCAGGGGCCGCCTGCGCAGCCGGCGGCGTATAGATCACCTGAGGCGCCGTCTGCTGCGTGAATGCCGGTTGCTGCACCGTGGGCTGAGGCGCTGGCTGCGGAGGCGCCGCCTGCGTGTCCAGACCGCAACTGCCACAGAACCTCTCTTGGGGGTTCAGCTGCCCGCCACATCTACTGCATACTGCCATGGCCCCTCCACTTCCATTACGGCCGGGACCACTCGGTCCCCGATGCCCCCCACTCTAGTCCAATCGCGGCTCCAGGTCCACACCCGGACGTCTCAGTCCTCCCGCTGGTAGGCCTCTCTGGTCGTCCCGGTCGAGAAGTGAAAGATGGGCAGGGACTCGGGGCGCACGTGCATGGGGCAGTGATTGACACCCGCCGGGATGTAGACCAGGCAGCTCTTGGTCAGCAGATGCCGCTCATCCTCTATCCAGAGCTCTACCTCGCCATTCAGTTCCAGCGGGTTCTCCGGATCACCCCCGAAGAAGCCCAGAGTCTCGTCGAAGTCATGCGCGTGCTGCTCCGGTGAATACTTGGTGGGCTTCTTGAACCAGTGAGTCTCCACGTAGAAGGCATCCTTGATGACCCCGCCATCCAAGTAGGCCATCGCCGCCATGACCTCCGGTCCGTCTTTCACCTCGTAGCCGTGCTCCTCCTTGAGCGGCTCGGTGACGATGAACTTCGCGTACTTGGATTCGCCAGCTCGTATCGAGTCGTTCACGTCCCTCCTACTTTCTGTTCTGAGGGTCCCTCTGCCCGGCGGCTTCAGGCCAGATCCAGACCGCCATCCACTGATATCACCTGTCCATTGACGAACGAGGCCTCATCGGAGCACAGCCAGATGACGACCCGGGCCACATCGTCAGGGGTGCCCATGGCCGCCGTCATGTCCCCGCCCGGAGGAGTGGAAGGGCCGGGCAGCGGGGCATGAGAGACACCCCCACCAGGTGAGGCGGCCGACCCATCCTTCTTCATGCTGCTCAGCAGGCGATCAGACATGCCGGTGTCCTTCGTGGGTCCGGGACAGACCACGTTCACTCGTATCCCCAGACTCTTAGTCTCTTGAGCGGCTACCTTGCTCATGGAATTGATGCCCGCCTTAGCCGGGCAGTAGGGGCCAAGACCCGGCTTGGCGAACATGGCCGCCGTCGAAGAGGTGTTGACGATAACGCCCGAGCCCCGCTGTGTCATATGCCGTAGCTCATGCTTCATGCAGAGGAAGACGCCTTTGAGATTGGTGTCGATGACCGCGTCCCAGTCAGCCTCGGTCACTTCAGTCAAAGGAGCGAAGGGGATAGTCACGCCGTCCGGTCCTACCCCGGCGTTGTTGAAGGCATAGTCCAAGCAGCCGAACTCCGTCAGCACTCGAGCGACCATGGACTCCACTTCTGCCTCCCTGGACACGTCACAAGGGATGCAGACAGCGCGACCGCCTTGCCCTTCGATCTCGCGGACCACTTCTTCGCCCTTGGCAATACTGCGCGCCGTCACTATGGCCACCTTGGCCCCTTCGCGAGCGAAGGCCAGGGCCGTCGCCCTACCGATTCCGGATGCACCGCCCGTGACTATGGCTACTTTGCCTTGTATACCTGTGGTCACGAGACATCCTCCTGTGCGCGGCCCGGTGAGTGTCCTATGACCAACATGTTAGCAAGATGGTCTACTGGGTGACCCGGTAGACCTCAGCGGCCGTCTTACAGGGCCTGGTGAGTTCAGCGGGCGGTGCTGCCCTCTTCGTATTCGGAAAAGCCTCTGGTCATGGTGGCAATCCCGTTCTTGTCGATCATGTAGCCCTCGAGGCCCCGCTCCCTCTCGAGAAAGTGGATACCTTGGCGACCCATGGCGAAGGCCGCGGTAGCGAAACGGTCGGCCTCGTAGACGTTGGGCCCCACAACGGTCACGCTCACTATTTCGTCCGGGGGCCCCCCATCCGCGGCAAGTGGATCGTAGATGTGTCCGCCCCGGACGTAGGTACCCGAGGTGGCTATGCCCATGTCGCTCAGACGCAGGGACTTCACGATCTCCTCTTGGTCGAAGGGATTGCGGATACCGACGGCCCAGTCCTCGCCGAACGCGTTGCGACCGGACAGTTGGATGTCTCCCCCCGCTTCGACATAGAAATCCCAGACACCCGCCTGACGAAGCATCTCTGAGGCCTGGTACACGGCCCATCCTTTGACGATGCCCACCGGGTTGAACACGCCGTCTCGGTTGACGTCGAAGTAGCCCTTGGTCTCGACCCGGGTCTTCTCCGCCAAACGGATCACCGTCCGCATCTCCTCCGAGCTGTCTTCGGCCCGGAGGAGGCCGCTGTTGATGCGGCTCGTCTCACTGGTGGCACGATACGGGCTGAACACCTCTTCGATGTGTTCAAAGTACGAGTAGAGCCGCTCGAAGTGGGCGGGGTCCACGTTGCCCCCCGTGATCTCTATGGTGATCGGCATGCCCATCACTATGCGCCACTGCTTCATCGCCGGCTGACTCTCCTTCGCGACAACCCTGCACCAGTATCCCACCAGCCGGGACGCCCTAGAGCGCCTGCGACAGGGCGGAATCAAGCGACTGCATGAAGGCTTGGCTGGTGAAGGTGGCTCCACTTATCACCTGCACGTCGGCACTCTGCGCCTCGATGGCCTCCTGGATCAGCATCCCGGTGGCTTGAGCGTTGATCTCAGCAGACCTGGTATCCCCGTCGGGGTAGGTCAGAAACTGCACATCACTGATGGAGCCGTCGGCTATGGTCACCGAAACCTGCACGTCACCCCAGCGAGTGGGAGCCGGGTCGCCCGTATAGGTTCCGTCGGTATAGGCAGCGGTCGCGGTGGCGGTGTTCGCGTCTACGGCTACCGTGGTGTCGACGGAAGCGGTCTCTTGGACATCGGCTTCGCCGGTGAGGTCGGAGGCCACCATGCTGAGAGACTCGCTCTGCGAGCCGCATCGCTCCGGCCAACGAAGATGCCAACACCGCGAAGGTAGCGGCAGATATCATCATCTTCTGATTCTTCTTCATGTCGAGTAGACTCCTTATGTGTTGTAGCTGGCATGCTAACCGCGAGTCCGTAAGATTCGCGTCAAACGCATCCGAACCAATGCTTTGGTGCGTGTTCAAAGGAAAGGAGAGTTCGAGCACAATGGGCGTAAAAGGGAGCAAGACCGAGCAGAACCTGTTGAAGGCGTTCGCCGGCGAGAGCCAGGCCCGCAACCGCTACACCTACTTTGCCGGCGTGGCCAAGAAGGAGGGTCTCGAGCAGATAAGCGCCATCTTCCTCGAGACTGCGGAGAACGAGAGGGAGCACGCGAAGATCTTCTTCGACTATCTCGAAGGTGGGCCGGTAGAGATCACGGCCAGTTACCCCGCCGGCAAGACGTCCACCACGGCCGACAACCTGTTGGCTGCGGCCGAGGGCGAGAAGGAGGAGTGGAGCACCCTCTACCCCGATTTCGCCACCGTGGCGAAGCAGGAGGGCTTCAAGGCCATCGCTACTTCGTTCACCGAGATCTCAGAGGTCGAGGAGCAGCACGAACTGCGCTACCGCAAGCTCCTGGCCAACGTGCAGAAGAAGCAGGTCTTCAAGCGCGAGCAGACGGTCAAGTGGCACTGCCGCAACTGCGGGTATATCCACGAGGGTCCGGAAGCTCCGAAGATCTGCCCAGCCTGCAAGCATCCACAGGCTCACTACGAGCTCTGGTGCGAGGCGTACTAGTAGGAGACTAGGCGGAGGCCGGTACGCCGGCCGGTGGTGATAAGAACGCGCCGGGCTTCTGCCCGGCGCGTTTGTCTATCTGCTCTCAGCGACGGGTTGTGCTTCTGGTGCCGCGCTCTTGTCGTCGCCGTGGCAACACGTCAAGAAGACGTTGACAACCTCTGGGTCGAACTGCTTGCCGCTACCCTTCTTGAGCTCCTCGATAGCCGTGTCAAGTGAGAGTCCCGCGCGATACGGCCTATCGGTGGTCATGGCCGAATAGGCATCTGCCACCGCCAAGATGCGCCCAAGCATGGAGATATTGCGGCCGCTCAGGCCCGCGGGATACCCGCTGCCGTCATAGCGCTCGTGGTGATGCAGCACAGCTTCGCGCACCTCTTCGTTGCCCGGCATATGCTGAGAGACCATGAGGCTCCCCAATAGAGAATGCTGGCGCACCGCGTCTTCTTCTTCGTGAGTCAGCGGACCAGGCTTACGCAGGATCCTGTCGGGCAGCCCGATCTTGCCCACGTCGTGCAGCAGAGCCGCGACCCGGAGCACTTCCTGCTTCTCCTTGCTGAAACCAAGGGACTCCACGATGGAGGCCGAGTACTCGGCCACATGAGCAGAATGCTTGCGGGTGTAGTGGTCTTTGTTGTCGACGGCATTGACCAAAGCGTCGAGTGTGCTGAAGCCCGACGAGTCAATAGCATCGGCCATGAAGGTCTCTCGTCTGAGAGTGACGGTGTCGCCGCCCCAGCGCTTGGACTCGTATAGGTTGGCGTCGGCGATAGCGATCAGGGACTGCGAATCATTGCCGTCATCGGGGAAGGCGGCAGCCCCGAAGCTCATTCGCAGGGGAACGGCATAGCCGTTCGGCGCGGCATAGGGCTGGGAGCCAAGGGCCAGACGCATATGGTCGGCCACCGTGGCCGCGCCTGTGCGCGTAGTCGCCGGAAGGATCATCAGGAACTCGTCGCCGCCATAGCGTCCGACGAAATCAGTCGTGCGGTTGCGATGGCGCAGGACCGCGGCGACCCTCTTGATCACTTCGTCCCCCGCTGCGTGGCCCCAGGTCTCGTTGAAGTTCTTGAAGTTGTCTACGTCCGCCAGGAGTATGGAGAAGGTGCCCTCGTAGCGACGGGCCCGCGCAATCTCGACGTCCAGCTGCTCCAGGGCCCTGTGCCGGTCGTAGAGGCCGCTCAGAGAGTCGATCTCTCCCAGGGCCCGCGTCTCCTCGTACAGCCGGTTGTTCACCAGTGCCCGCGCCAGCCTTCCGGCGAACAGCATGATGATGGACTTTCTGTCTTCGCTGAACCTGGTGGGCAGGACAGAGGCCGAGAGAGCTAGACCCACCGCGAAGCCATCGGCCACCAGCGGAACTACCGCCAGCGAGTGGAATCCACCCAGCTCCGGCTTCTCCCCATCAAACAGTCTCTCCACGAGATTGGACGGTATCTCGGTGATGGACTCGATGAAGATGGGCTCCAGTTGCTCGAGGGCGACACTGATGATGCTCTTCGCCTCGGTCGGGATGCTCGCCTGTGGTCCCCAACAGCCGAAGGCCGCGGGCAGACGAGAGAAGCCCTCGGGATGATCGGAGAAGGCACGCATGCCCACCAGTTGCTCTTCCTCGGAGTTGAGCGCGAGTACCCAGACTTCTTCGGCATCGAATATGCCCAAGGCCGCGTCTTCCAGCTGCACGAACGCGTCGTTGATGTTCAGCGAGCTACCCAGCGAAGCGCTGGCTTCCTGGAGTTGTTGCAGTTGCGTGTAGGCCGTCTCCAGGTCGGAATGCCTCACCTGCAGGTCTTCCAGAGCCGCGGCCAACGACTTCGAGTCGTGTGCATGATCCTCGACCAGCTCTTCTGCCACCGCGGCCCTCGCACGCGCCTGCTCGCCGGTCCGAGAGATCCGAGGCAGGATCCAAAGCCCCAAGACGGCAGAGAGAACAACACCCAAAGCCAGCAGCACGCCGATGACCGCTGACAACGAGGCTACGATACTGCCGGTCCACTCTCCGCTACCGACAAGGACGGCCTTGACCACGGCAACCACGATTGCTGCAGCGACGAGCACGCCGCCCCATATGGATAGGCAGGTCTTCCGGCGCAGAGACACATATCCTCCTGGGGCCACCAGCCCCCGATCGACAACCACATGGCGGTTATCGGCCGTCCACCGGCAGCACTTGAGCGCCCAGAGCCGACCTCACCGCTTCAGGAGCCGCTGTGCGTCAGTCTTCTCTCCGCACCTTCCAGATCTGCTCCCCCGGCCAGCGCCGGTACCATTCCCTGTCGGTCGCGTCTCGGTAGCTGGTAACCGCGTCCGGTCCGGGTCGCGTCTCCACCAAGTCTTCGATAGCGAATCCGTGTGCACGAAACAGCCTGATCCAGGCCCCGTAGGGCAGCATGAACTCGACGTACTCCTCGTACGGTATGGACCACATGCCGAAGTAGTCGGTGAGCAGGCGGTCTTGCGCGTGGTCACTGTCCTCCGGATAGCACATCTCGATCACCGGTGTCGCTCCACAGAAGACCAAGAGGCCTCCAGGCCGAAGCAGCCGGGCGACCTCCGGCACCGTCATGTAGGGGTCGGCGAACGTCATGGCTCCGTAGTCACAGAAGACTATGTCGAAGCTGCGGGCAGGTAGAGGCACCGCTTCGGCACTGGCATGCACGAGGGGAAAGTCCACGCCTGCTTCGTCCATCAGGCGTCGTGCATGCTCCAACTGTCTTTCGGAGAGGTCCAGACCCACCGGCCGCGCGCCGGCCTTGGCGAGAGCGATCGACCACTGAGCCCCACCGCAGCCAAGTTCCAGGATGTCCTTTCCTTTGACGTCTCCCAGCAACTGGAGCTCCGCTTCGGGCACCCTCCACACTCCCCAGGCAAGTCCGCCGGAGACCGTCAACTCAGCGCCGTGATCGCTCTGATACTTGTCGCTATCGGCGTTCCAGTTTTCGCGGTTGGCCACCGCGTGCTCGGAAAGCCCAGCGGAGTCTAGTTCGGGGACATCCAGCATGATTGACTCCTTTGCCCGTCGGTGCCGACGTATGCATGCTAACCGATACTTCGTTGTATGCGAAGATAAGTGGCGCATACTCACCACGGATCCGCCCCAACCGGACTCCCGGCTGGGCGAGGAGGACGGACCGCATGCAGCCCACCGAGAACCCCCGAGTCCTACTCAGCACTTCTCTAGGGGACATCACCCTGGAACTCGACGGAGTCAAGGCCCCTCTGAGCACCGAGAACTTCCTTGAGTACGTCACCTCCGGCCACTTCGACGGCACCATCTTCCACCGGGTCATCCCCGGGTTCATGATCCAGGGAGGCGGCTTCACTGCCGACATGGCCCAGAAGCCTACCAACGCTCCCATCGCCAACGAGGCCGACAACGGCTGCAAGAACGATCGCGGCACCGTGGCCATGGCCCGGACATCTGAACCCAACAGTGCGACCGCCCAGTTCTTCATCAATGTCGCGGACAACGCCTTTCTCAACCACACGGCCAAGAACCTCCAGGGTTGGGGCTACGCGGTATTCGGTAGGGTAGTCGAAGGTTTCGAGGTGGTCGACCAGATCGTCAAGGTGCCCACCGGCCAACACGGCCCCCATTCCGATGTGCCCCGCGAGCCCGTGACTATAAGTGAGGCCATGGTCCTGCAGTAACACCGGCGCGGTCAGAAAGCCACCATGGCACAGGTGCACGCAAAGCGACTCCGGGCAGCGAGCTTGGTCTTGCTGATTCTTTGGGCGTTTCTGGGCGTTCCGCTGTTGGGCGCGGGCTCCGTCATGGGCGCCCAGCCCGCCGTGCCGCCTATCTCCATGACGGCCGCCCTCTCCTCCGAAGAGGCCACACCCCCGGAACTGACCTCCAAGGCTGCCTTGGTCATGGATGCCGACACTGGCCAGGTGCTCTTTTCGAAGAATCCCGACGACAGGCTACCTATGGCCTCCACCACCAAGATCATGACCGCGATCGTGGTATTGGAGTCGCTGGAGTTGGACGCCACGGTCATGGTGTCCCGCAAAGCCCATTTTCAGTCCGGCTCGGTGGTGGGCCTGCATGTGCTCGACGTGTTCACGGTGGAACAGTTGCTGTACTGGCTGTTGGTCTTCAGTGGCAACGACGCAGCCGTCGCCCTCGCAGAGAAGGCAGCCGGCAGCGTGGACCAGTTCGTGGTCAAGATGAACGACAAGGCCAAGGCCTTGGGCCTCACCAACACGCACTTCACCAATGCCAACGGGCTCGATCGGACAGGTCACTACTCTTCGTGCACCGATCTGGCGACCATGACCCGCTACGCGATGAAGAACGAGACCTTCCGCAAAGTGGTGAGTACGCCCGTCTACGACCTCCCCCATCCAGGCGCCTACACCCCCGCGGAGCCTCACAACAGCAACGCGCTGCTCACCAAGTACGACTGGATCACCGGCGTGAAGACCGGCTCGACCCCGACGGCCGGCTACTGTGTGGTGGCCTCTGGCACGCGCGATGGCATCTCCCTCATCGCAGTCCAGCTGGGAGCCAAGGACGACGAGACGCGTTGGACTGAGGTCGAAGCCCTGTTCAAGTACGGCTTCCGCCTCACCCCCCTAGTAGCCTTGGCTCAACCCGGCGCCGTGTTGGCGCGAGCCCCGGTAGGCGACCCCTTGGGACAAGAGGTCGAGTTGGTGCCGAAGGACCTACTCACTGCCCGCCTCCGCGAAGGCGAGACTGCCACTGGCACCGTCAGCCTCTCCCGCGCCCCTACCTTGCCTATCAAGGCGGGCACGGTGCTCGGTTCGGTAGTTTTCACCTTGAACGGGAAGTCACTTGGCAAGACCGATCTCGTCGCAGGCAATGCACTATACGTGCCTTCGCTGAGACGCATGATCGTTCACGCCAGGAACTGGTGTCTGCCCGAGTTCCAGATCAGCGACCGCGGAGATCGCTATCCCCAATAGCCGTGAAGCCACCCCTGCTGATAGTCAACCCCAAGTCCGGCGCCAACACCCGCGCTCCGGCCCTTGCTCAGATCCTTGCCGCCGTCGAGAGCACCCTGGGTGACACGGTGGTGCGTTATACGGCCCGCGCCGGCCACGCCCGTGAGCTGGCGGAGGCAGGGACCCGCGAGGGTCATCCCCTGGTTGTGGCGGTGGGCGGAGACGGGACCTTCAGCGAAGTCGTGAACGGAGTGCTGACCGCCGGCGCGGTGCCCGGCGCCGCTGGGGCCGCGCCGCCTGAACCAGCGGTGGGCCTCATCGACGCAGGAACCGGCGGAGACTTTCGCAGAAGTCTGGGCATCGGCCCTGGGTACAAGGCTTGCCTCGAAGCGTTGGCCCTTGGCAGAGAGCGTGTCCTCGACGTAGGCCGCGCCTCGTTCATCGGCGTCGACGGCGCCCCGCTCGAGCAGTACTTCGTGAACGTGCTCTCCGCGGGGTTGGGCGGCCAGGTCGACCGCTATGTCCAGTCCGCGCCCGCGTTCCTCGGCGGGCGCGGCGCCTACTATCTGGCCTCGCTGCGCGCCGTCGCGGTGAGCAAAGAGCGCCCCATCCTGGCCCACGTGACGTGGCAGGGCCAGACGCGCGAGGAGGTGATCCCGGCGTATCTGATAGCCATCTGCAACGGTCGCTGGTTCGGCGGCGGCATGGACATAGCTCCCATGGCACTTCCCGATGACGGGCGTCTGGAGGTCCTCACCATAACCGATCGTAACCGCCTCTATCTGGCAGCCAAGATACGCAAGGTCTATCCGGGGCATCATCTGGACGAGCCCACCGTGGACCATTTCCCGTGCGAGCGCCTCGAACTGAGCCTCGCAGATGAGCGTGCGGAGCGCCGCTATCTGCTCGACGTAGACGGTGACTACCTGGGTTCGCTTCCGCTGACCGTGGAGGTGCTGCCCAAACGACTGCGGGTCAGGGCCTGAGCTCCTAGAGCAGGTTCGCGACGGCGACCTAGATAGCCGCCGCGTCCCGGTGGTCCAGATAGTGGAGCGCGTGGTAGACGGCGAACGCTCCCCTGGCACAGGCGGTGACCACCTGCTTCAATTCGTAGTCAGCCACGTCTCCGGCAGCATATAGGCCCACGCGTGAAGTCAGACCGTTGCGGTCCACCTTGACGAACCCTTGCTCGTCCAAATCGCACAGGCCGGCCACCAGCGCGCTCTGGGCGTCGATGCCCACGAACTCGAACACGCCGTCCACAGCGAGGATCTCCTCGCTCTCGTCCTCCGTAGACCGCAGCCGAAGTCCGCTCACCCTGCCACCTTCTCCCAGGATCTCCATCGGCACGCGCGAGAGATGCATGTCGATCTGAGGATCGAGAAAGCACTCATCCTGAAGGCACTGCGTCGCCCTGAACTCAGGGCGCCGGTGTATCAGGTGCACCTCTTTGGCTATCTTGGCCAGATACAGCGCCTCCTGGGTCGCCGAGTCACCCCCGCCTATTACCGCCACGGTCTTGTCGCGGTAGAGAGGCCCGTCGCAAGTGGCACACCAAGAAACGCCTCGGCCGGTGAACTCGGCTTCGCCGGGAATGCCCAATCTGCGCGGAATAGCACCTGTGGCCAAGATGACCGTCTTTGCCGTCACCTCTTCCTTGCCGACCGCGAGCAGGAAGTCGCGCCCTACTGCTCGGATGGCCTCCACCGGCGAGATCGTGCGAAACTCGGCGCCGGCATTGAGCGCTTGCTGGGACATCTGGTCGGCTAGGTCTTGACCGCTTATGCCGTCTGGAAACCCGGGATAGTTCTCCACCCAGGACGCCGAGACGATCTGGCCTCCGGTGAGCCCGGTCTCGAACACCACCGTCTTCGCGCGGGCACGCGCCCCGTAGATACCGGCCGTCAACCCTGCCGGTCCGCCGCCAACGACGGCGATGTCCACCATCTCTTCCACCAGATCCTCCCAGGTCAGCTGAGCGCTACGTCCAGCACCATCATGAGTACGAAACCGAACATGGCCCCACCGGTGGCCAGGTCGTTGTTGTCGCCCCTCTGCGATTCGGGGATCACCTCTTCTACCACGACGTAGATCATGGCGCCAGCCGCGAAGGCCATCACATACGGCAGTATAGGTCGCGCGAAAACCACCGCCGCGGCGCCGACCACCGCCGCGATGGGCTCTACGATGGCCGACAGTTGGCCGAAGAAGAAGCTCTTGGCCCGCGACATGCCCATGCCTCGTAGCGGAAGCGCGACGGCCGTGCCTTCGGGTAGGTTCTGGAGCCCTATGCCCAGAGCAAGCACGAGCGCGGCTGCGGTGGTGGTGCCGCCGTCATGGGCAACCGCGCCGAATGCCACCCCCACGGCCAGTCCTTCCGGGATGTTGTGCAGAGTGATAGCCCCGATCAATAGAGCGCTCCGGCTCCAATGGGTCTTGATGCCTTCCGCATGGTCAGAGGAGAACCCAGGATGAAGATGGGGGAGTACGCGGTCGACGCCGTACAAGAAGAGCCCACCGGCGAGGAAACCCACCAAGGCCGGCATCCAACGGGGCAGACCATCAGCGGCCGCCATGTTCATGGACGGTATGAGCAGAGACCATACGCTCGCAGCGATCATAACTCCGGCCGCGAAACCCAGCATAAGATCCACGAGGCGCTCATGCATGGACTTGAACCCGAACACAAAGGCCGCACCCACGGCCGTCATGACCCAAGTGAAGAGAGTGGCCAAGAGGGCCTGCAAGATCGGATCTAGACTACTGAACCACGACACTGAGCGGTCACCTCTGGCAGCTTGACGCCTGTTCGCTCCTGCTGACTCGACGCGTCCATCGACTCAGCGGTCCGCCACTCGCAAGGTAGCATTTCCTCGGGCATCGTGGCATCTTGAGGGTCATGAATTCCGCCTCCCCAGCAAACCCGAGTCTTCGCCACAGGCTGCCGCTGTACCCAAACTATTTCATCGCCGCGATGCCCATGGCCTCACTGGGTCCACTGCTGGATCGCATGATGCGTGACCTCGGCGTTCCGCTCGGACGAGGCGGCCTCGTCAGCGGTGGACTTTTTGCGGGTGGGGCGCTAGGACTCATAGTCTTCAATCTTGCTCAGGCTCGCATCCCGGCCAAGTGGGCGTTAAGCGGGGGCACGGCGCTGCTGGGACTTGGGCTCATGGCCGGCGGCGCGGCTTCACGAGGCCTCTGGGCACTCTTTCTGTCCTACTTTGTGGTGGGCATAGCTGGAGTCCTGACCACCACCGTGGGATGGATGTGGCTCTCGGCGCATATAGAGGAGAACATGGCCGCCTCGGCCGTGGCGATGACCCTCTTCTTCGGGTTGGGCATGATCGTCGTCCCGGTGATCATAGGCCAAGCCATCGACATGGGGGCCACCTGGCGCTGGATCCTGCTGGTCGAGGGGATGATTGCGCTGCTATTTGCGGCGATCTTTGCCTTTATGCCCCTGCTCGATATCCCCGACCGACAGAATGTGCGGTTGAGTCACCTCAAGAGCGTAGCGTCCCATGAACCTTGGCTGCTTGTGGGGATACTCGGTGCCGGCTTCACGTACACAGGGGCCGAATCGGTGATCAACGTGTGGCTGCCGAAGTTCCAGATCGACGTCTTCTCTTCAAGCGCGACGTGGGCAAGTCTATCGGTGACCCTCTTCTGGATCGGCCTGGTCGTGGGCCGGCTGGTGTTCATACCGCTTACCAAGCGCTACGCCGCCACGCGATTGCTGCTCGTCTGCATGGCCATGATGGCCGCGTTCTCGGTGGCGCTCGCGCTCGCCCCCTCGCAACCCATAGCGCTCGCCATGGCGGTGGGCGCCGGGCTGGGCGCCTCTGCCAGCTACGGACTGATAAGCAGCTACGGTCAGAACTATCCCGAGTGGCGCTCCGGCGTGGTGATATCGCTCTTCATCCTGTCCGGTTCGGTGGGGAGTGTGGTCCTGCCGTACGTTGTAGGTCCCCTGGCGAATGCCGCCGGCTTCAGGGTGGCACTAGCCTTGGTGGCCATCCCAGCGATCGCCTGTGCCCTATTCAGCCAACTGATCCACAAGCGGGCTGAAAGCAGGCGCTAGAGGCCCGCGGGCACGGTGCGTGCGGGTTTCACCGGTTGACAGGCTGGTAGAATCTCTCCCACAAAGAGAGAAGAGAACCAGGAGGTTCAACCAATGGCTGCTGCGGAAACGTCCGATATCGTGAAGGTCTTGCAGACCGCCGTGACCCCGGTCGTCATGATCTCCGGTGTGGGACTGCTTCTGCTCACAATGACCAACCGGTTCGGCCGGCTGGTCGATCGGGCTCGTTCTCTGGCTTCCCGTCTGAGAGACGGCGAGGGTGGAGATCCGGAGCCCATCAGAGCTCAGTTGCATATCCTCGCCCGGCGTGGCCGGTTGCTTCGCCGCTCGATAGCAGAAGCCGGCTTCTGCGTCCTCTTCGCGGCACTGCTGATAATCACTCTGTTCATCACCATGCTCGCCGGCCACGAAGTCGAGTGGCTTATCGCGGCGTGGTTCATCCTCTCGCTCGTATTCCTCATCCTCTCCCTGATCGATTTCATCCGTGACGTGTACCGGGCCCTGGAGGCCACCGCGTTGGAGGTCGGCAAGGACTGGGAGGAAGAGAAGAAGTAGCTCGACCGGACCGGAAGAGCCTCGCCGGCCCCAGGGGCCGGCGAGGCTCTCTCTTTCAGCGGCTCGGACGGGGCAGGAGCATGGGTGTCTTCGCCCGATACTCCGCGTACCCTACGCGAGTGGCCAACATCCGCCTCTCCATCCATGGGATGCTCACAGACACAAACATCACGGTGATGGCCAGCGCACCCACCACGGTCCACCACCAAGTGACATCCGCGGCCAGACCGAAGAGCCACACGCCCCACCAAGTAGTGACCTCGCCCAGGTAGTTGGGGTGGCGGCTGACCGACCATAGTCCGTCTCCCACCACGGCGCCACGGTTGTTCGGGTCGCTACGGAACCGCCGCAACTGCTCGTCGGCGACAAAGGCCAGCAGGACGGCACCCAGGGTCGCAACCACGGCCAGTCCGTCCAGCCAACCGAACCCCCCCGTCACGGACCGCGAGATCACATACAGGGGCAGACAGCCCAGGTACACCATGATGGTGGGGAAGAGGTGGATGCCCAAGAAACTCACAGGCCAGTACATGTTCCCAAAGCGTTCTCTGAAGGCCACGTAGCGAAAGTCCTCTTTGCGCAGCCCCGGCCAGTCCCGGTAGAAGTTACTGGTCAGACGCGTGGCGTACAACGCCACCAGAACCGTCACGACGATCTGCCGGACGTCGATATGGCCCCAGCGGATCCACACGTAGTACAGGGCGATGACCAGAGGCTGCACGCTCCAATACGGATCGTAGATGCTTGAGTTGTCGGCGAGCAGGGAGAACGCGAACACCACCACCGTAGCGACCAACGTCCCCAGACCAAGAGCGGCCAAAGGATGGTCCAACCCCGCGGCCCTGGTGACAAAGACGGCCACAGCAATGGCGACCACATATGCGGCCACACTGACAAACACTCCCCAAGCTCGCGAATCGCGTATCTTCTCGCTCATCGTCCCTCCATACTCGACCTGTCCCCGTCACTCCGCCGCTCTTCTGTCTCCGTGTCGCGCGGCCGCGCTTTGAGTAGCACAACGTGCACAGTGACCCCGAAGGCCACCGCAAATAGCACTATCCGCAGCCACAGATCCTGAGCGAGGAAGACCGCGCTCAGCGTGATAACCAGCCAAAGAAAGGCCAAGACGCTGGCCTTCACCCTACCCGGCACGCCCCGGCCGGAAAGATAGTCGTTCAGGTAGCGGCCAAAGAACCGATTGGCCAGCAGCCATCGATGGCAGCGGACGGAGCTCCGCTCAAAGCACAGAGCAGCAAGCAACAGAAAAGGGGTAGTCGGCAACACGGGCACCACGATCCCTACCACTCCCGTCACCAAGAGAAGGCACCCCGCCACCAGGAACAGCGCCTGCCGGAGAACGCCTCCTTTGGGCGGCACGGAACCAGAGATGGAAGACCGGCGGCTCAGGCCACGCCGTTGCCGCTGGCCAGATACTCCCTGAGGGCGTCGGCCAGGCTCTTGAAGATCCATGCCCGCTTGGCATCGTCGGTCTCCAGCAAGGTGAAGCGAAAACCCGGGTGCTGCGTGTAGAAGCCGGTCAAGGGCACCACGCATATGCCTTTGGAACCCAACAGGCGATACACGAAGCACCAGTCCGGAGCGGCACCCTTGCATTGGCTCTCGACGAGTTCCCGTAGCGCCGGGTCGGCTATGGGCAGGGTGTTCTTGCCGTTCAGCACCCCGGGCTCGAACACAACCGTCATGTAGAAGGCGCCCTGCGCCTTGTGGACCTTGATGCCGGGGATGCCGCTGAGCGCCTGGTGGGCTTCTTCGGCCCTCTGGGCATACATGCCGGCCCGACGTTCCAGGTGAGCGGCATAGCGGGGATCGCCGAACACCCGCGGCACCACCAGTTGTGGACCGCTGGTAGAACAGACCTCCAGACGCTTGGCCGCCAGCAACGAATCGACATAGGTCGAGAAGTTCTGGTCGCGCGACCGGTTGAGCACCTCTATCCAGCCGCACCGTGAGCCCGGCCAGGGCAGCTCTTTGGACACGCCTCGCATCACAATGGCCGGGACGTCCGGAGCGACTTCAGAGAGATGGACGGTCTCCACTCCGGGGAAGACCATGTGGATGTAGATCTCATCGGCGATGACAAACAGGTTGAACTCCCTGGCCAAAGCCACGATCTGCTCGAGGACCTCGACGGGGTAGACCGCCCCCGTCGGGTTGTTCGGATTGATTATCAAGATGCCCGCAATCGAGGGATAGGTCTGGATCTTGTGACGTAGGTCGGCGATATCCGGAAGCCACCCATTATTGGGATCCAGGTCATAGGTGATGTGGGGTAGCGCGCAGTGCGCCGACTCCGCGGACGAATGAGTGCTATACGCTGGAGAGGGCCCTATCACGCGTGCGTGCGGACTCAGGAATCCGTAGACCTTGGCCACAGCGTCAGCCACGCCATTGAAGAAGATGATGTCCGCGGGTGTGATGCGAGCGCCCGGCCGTTCGTTGACGTGCTCCGCCAGCGCTTCGCGCGCCTCCAAGAAGCCCTCCGTAGGACAGTAGCCCCAGGAGACGTCCCGGTCGACGACGTCATGGAAGATCTGGCGGATCCAGGGCTCGATAGTCTCGCCCTTGGCCACCGGGTCTCCGATGTTCTCCCACGTGATGTCGACCCCGTGCTGACGCACCAACTCGCCGAATTTGACGATGTCTCGAATCGCGTACGAGAGGTGCGCCGATGAGGGGCTGACCAGATCGGCTCTCATCAGATCTCCCCGAGATGCGTTGGCAAGGAAGAGCCAGTATACAGGACGGCGCCGGCCGGCAAAGACCATCATCCGCCAAGAGAGCGCAGGACTGGTACTGTATGGACGATGAATAGAACCACCCGCAACATAGTCTTGGCTGTGTCTACCCTATCCGGCTTCGCCGCCACCTTCGCTGCCTCGGGCATCGTTGTGGCCACCAGGAATATCGGCGATGAGTTCCACCTCTCTGCAGTCGTCCTCTCTTGGATACCCCTGACCTACGTTCTGGCCGCGGCGGCCATCCTCATGGCCATGGGCAAGCTCGCCGACTTGTTCGGCCGCATGAGGGTCTTCATCATCGGGCTTGTAGGTTTCACTGTCATTTCCTTTGCTGCCGCCTTCGCGACCTCAGGCGCCATGCTCATCACGCTCCGCACGCTCCAGGGGTTGACTGCCGCCCTGCTCTTTGCGACCAACATCGCCCTCATCAGCCTCTCGCACCCTCCCGAGGTCCGGGGGCGGGCTCTGGGCATACTCACCTCGGGTGTCTACCTGGGGTCCACTGCCGGCCCTATCCTCGGAGGCGTGATCGTAGACCACCTGGGGGGATGGAGAGCCCTGTTTGTCTTCGTGGGCATCGTCGTCCTGATCACCACCGTGCTCACTCTGTGGAAGCTGCACGGCGTCGACTGGAGAGAGCCCAAACAGGGTCGGTTCGACGTGTTGGGGTCCATCGTCTGGGCGGTGGCTCTGCCGGCCCTTCTCCTGGGGTTCACCTTCCTGCCCGACCTGCTGGGCATCCTCCTTGCGACTGGAGGGTTCGTGGGGCTTTGCCTCTTCTTGTGGTGGGAGACGCGGGCGGACGATCCTCTGCTTAGAGTCAATCTCCTGCGGCACAACCGAGCGTTCGCCTTCTCCAACGCGGCTGCGCTCATCAACTACAGCGCGACCTTTGCCATGTCTTTCCTTCTCGCCCTGTACCTGGAGTACAACCGGGGCCTCAGCGCCAAGGAGTTCGGGTACGTGCTGGTAGCCGCCCCCCTGCTGCAGACCATCGTCTCCCCCTTTGCAGGAAGGCTGGCCGACCGCCTGCAGCCCCGGCTGGTTGCGGCGACAGGCCAGGCGCTTTGTGTGATAGGACTGCTTGCTTTCGTCTTCCTGGGAGCGACGACCTCATACTGGTTCATCATCCCGGCCCTGGGCGTGCTGGGCATAGGGTTCGGCCTTTTTGCCTCGCCCGTTGCTCACATGGTCATGGGTAGCGTGGACAGACGCGATGTCGGTACGGCCTCGGCTACCTTGGCGACCATGCGGGTGTCCGGGCAAGGGGTCAGCATGGGCATCTCGGGACTGGTCATCGCCTTGCTCGTCGGGCGCAGCCAACATCTCCAGCCGCCGGACTACCCGAACCTGCTCACGAGCGTGCGTGTCTCGTTCGCCATCTTCGCGGTGCTGTGTGCAATCGGCGTGGTGGCCGTCCTCTTGGGACGAAAGAAGGATGACTCCTCAGACGGGGCACCAGAGGAAGCACCTCTACACTAGCCCGCCGCCAAGAGCCTGGCGGATAGATTGCGCCGCTCGGGCTGCTGAGCGCTATAATCCCGTGTCTTTCTTCTAGAGCAGCGATCCGCCCCGAAGCCAGGCAGGAACCAGAGGACCCATGACGCCCGCAGACAGCGCAAAGAACGCTCACCAGGCCGACCACATCCGGAATGTGGCCATCATCGCCCATATCGATCACGGCAAGACGACCCTGATCGACTCCATCTTCAGAGAGACGCTGGTCTTCCGCGAAGACCAGCGCATCGAAGAGCGGGTGATGGACAGTAATGACCTGGAACGCGAGCGCGGCATCACCATCCGGTCCAAGCACTGCACGGTGCGGTGGGAGGACTACCTGATAAACATCGTGGACACCCCAGGGCACGCCGACTTCTCCGGCGAGGTCGAACGGGTGCTCTCCATGGTCGACTCCGTCCTTCTGCTGGTGGATGCCAACGAAGGCCCCATGCCGCAGACTCGTTATGTGCTGATGCGAGCGTTGCGCCTTGGCCTGCGCCCCATCGTGGTGGTCAACAAGGTCGACCGCCCCAACGCCGACCCGCATGACGCCCTCAACAAGACCTTTGATCTGTTCTTCGAGTTGGGCGCCACCGAAGCGCAGGCCGACTTCCCGGTCGTGTTCGGCTCGGCTCTCGAAGGCTGGATCGTCTACGACCACGAGACCGAAGTCCGAAAGGGCATGGACGCCCTCTTTGAGACCATCGTGAAAGAGTGCCCGCCGCCTCGCGCCAACCCCGATGCCCCCTTCCGCATGCAGGTGTCCACTCTGGCTTGGAGTGACTACTTGGGCCGCATCGGCTGCGGACGCGTGCTTGAGGGCACCCATCGTCGCGGCGAGGAGCTGGTGCGCACCTCCACTCACTGGACGGGCCGTGACCGTGGAGAGACCGATTGGGAGGTAACCGGCACCCAGACCGCGCGTAGCGCCCACTTGTGGGTCACGCGGGGCTTGGAGCGCGAAGAAGTGGAAGAGATCCACGCGGGCGACATAGTCTGGATCAACGGTCCCGAAGACCTCATGATCGGCGACACGCTTTCGGCTCCAGACTTGACCGCTCCGGCGCTGCCGCCGTTGGAGATCGAGGAGCCGACCGTTTCCATGCTGTTCTTGATCAACAACGGTCCGTTCTCAGGCCAGGATGGCCAAGCGGTCACCCTCCGCCAGATCAAGGACCGCCTCGACAGAGAGCTCCGCGTCAACGTGGCGCTGCGGGTCGAGGACCTTGGCCGCCCCGACGGCGTCAAGGTGTCCGGCCGTGGCGAGCTGCACCTGGGCATCCTCATCGAGGAGATGCGGCGCGAGGGTGCCGAGCTGTGCGTGTCTCGCCCCGAGGTGATCACCCGTGAGGATGACAAAGGCCGCCTACTCGAACCAATGGAAGAGCTGACCATCGATGTCCCCGACGAGTACCAAGGTGTGGTCATCGAGAAGCTGGCTCAGCGCAAGGGCGAACTGATCGGCATGCACAACGCCGGAACCGGCATTGTTCGCATGGAGATGAGCATCCCCACTCGCGGTCTGATCGGCTACAGGAGCGAGTTCCTCACCGATACCCGTGGGTTGGGCATCATGTCCTCACGATATGTGGGGCACGAGCCTTGGCGTGGCGAAGTCACCCACCGAGACAGGGGCTCCCTGGTGAGCATGGCCACCGGACCGGCCACGGGGTATTCGTTGGAGAGCCTACAGGCCCGCGGCACCCTTTTCGTATCGCCCATGGACCCCGTATACGTGGGCATGATAGTAGGCGAGCACTCACGTTCAGGCGACCTCGTATGCAACCCCACCAAAGCCAAACAGCTGGGCAACTACCGCTCCGAGAACAAAGAGATCGACGCAGGTCTCAAGGTGCCTCGCAAGATGACGCTCGACCAAGCTCTTGAATGGATCGCCGACGACGAGCTAGTGGAAGTCACTCCCAAGTCGGTGCGGGTGCGAAAGACCATGCTTACCGTCGAGGACCGCAAGAGGGCTGCCAAGAACTGAGCGGCCACAACCCCAGCGACCCCAGGCGCCATCTCAGCGTCAGAAGCCCGGTCTCGGCTCCCCCACATCTCAGACGGATAGTAGGTCGGCCTGAAAGCCAAGCGGGGCGTATGCGCAACACGGACTCGCGTGTCCGGGGGAGGAGTCGTAGAACGCAGCCGGAGCGGACACGTGAGTCCGTGTTGCCCGTGCGAGCAAAATGTCTCCTTCGGGCCTAACGGCTAGCTGGCCCTCACGGCACCCACTGCTGCTCGATGCTGACGACGGCATCGGTTGTCGAGCTTCTCTCTATCCACCAGAGCCCCTCGAACAGACCCATGTCTTCCGGCAACTGCGGGCCGATCAGGTTCCAGAAGCCAGAGAAAGTGTTCCAACTCACCGGCGGGTCGGCGGCGTCGATGGGCATCACCCTGCTATAGGTCGTGATGTGCACCGAGTTCGACACGACAAAGGTGCGCAGCTTGGGATTGACGTTGCTCACGTAGTAGTCGTTGTCCACGTGTTCGCCCGGAGCTATCTCCCCGGCAGCCACGGCCGCTGCGTCAGCCGCCGCTCCAGTCAGGAAGTCGACGTAGTCGATCTTGATCTTGCGGACGCCGCCGTCCACCCAGACCTCTTTGATCACACCGCAGGCTTTGATGGTGCCGCTGGATGTCAGCGTCTCCGACGCGCCCACTTCGACAGTCGTGGTAGCGACTACTGGCGCCTCGGTCGTAGTGGTCTCGAGCGCAGCCGTGGTGGCCACACCGACTTCTGTCGTGGTGACTCCGGTGTCAGTCGCGCTGCTGTCCGTAACAACCGGGCTAAGGTCGTTGCATCCCGCGACGGCCAGACCCAGCACTGCGACAACAACGACCGCCAGCAACACCCAGACTCTCGATTTCGGGACTTGTCTCATATCGCTCCCCTCCGCGTCGTGCGCGCCGTCCTCACCGTGCGCCATCTATGCGCTATACTGGCCCTACATTACTACAGACTCGGTTGTCCCCGCGCTCTTTTCCCGAAGACTCGACTAGGATCAACTGCGTCTACAATCGCAGTGCATCCTTAGAGGCGCACGGCAAGGAGCTACCGTTTTATGAGTTTTTCTGAACTCGGCCTGGAATCAGGCCTCCTCAGGGCTGTACATGATCTCGGTTATGTAGACCCCACTCCCATCCAAGAACAATCCATCCCGCTCGCCCTGCAAGGCCGCGACCTCTTGGGCTGTGCTCAGACCGGTACCGGCAAGACGGCCGCCTTCGTGCTGCCCACTCTGCAGCGCATAGCACGGGCCGCCGACCCAGGCCAGGCGCACTCCGGAGCGCGCAAGCACCCCGCGGCCCTAGTGGTGACCCCCACGAGAGAGCTCGCAGGCCAGATAGACGAGGTCGCTCGTGCCTGTGCCAAGTACACCGGACAGAAGGTCGCCGCGGTCTACGGCGGCGTAGGCTACGAGCCGCAGCTCAAGAAGCTGCGCAGGGGTGTCGACCTGCTGGTCGCTACTCCCGGACGCCTGCTCGATCTTCACCAGAAGGGTGAGGTCGACCTTTCGCACGTCAGCATCCTGGTTCTTGACGAAGCCGACCGCATGTTGGACATGGGCTTCTGGCCCGACGTCCGCCGGATCCTGGGACTGCTCCCCACCAGCCGCCAGAACATGCTGTTCTCGGCGACGCTCTCCAAGGACGTCATGCGCGTGGCGGGCCCGACTCTCACCGACCCGGCGAGGGTCGAAGTCGCCCCCAGCGCCACGCCTATAGAAGCCATCACGCAGACCGTATACCCGGTCGCCGAGCCGCAGAAGATAGACCTGCTTGTCCGCCTTTTGGAGGAAGAGAAGTCCAATCGCGTTCTTATCTTCACGCGGACCAAGCACAGGGCCGACCGAGTGTGTCGCCACCTCGAGCGCAACCGCATAAGAGGGGCTGCCATCCACTCCAACCGCACCCAGGCCCAGAGGCAGAAGGCGCTGGACGGGTTCAAGGACGGCACCTACCGAGTCCTGGTGGCCACGGACATAGTCGCCCGCGGCATCGATGTGGACAGCATTTCGCACGTCATCAACTATGACCTCCCGTCGCAACCGCAGGACTACGTGCACCGCATCGGACGCACAGCGCGCGCCGGTGCATCGGGCGCCGCGATAAGCTTCTTGGCCGCCGAACAGGCTGCGGAGTTGCGCCAGATCGAGGTGCTTCTGGGGCGGACCATCCCGTGCCAGGACCTCGAGGGTTTCGCATACATGGAGCGTCTCATCCCCAGCCCGGATCGCACGGCCGTCAAGCTCAAGCCACGCCTCGTCTACAACGGGAGCGCTCGCCGCAGGCGATAGCCGGCAAGACCGCCGCGCAGCCATACTTCGGACCAGGTGCTAGCATGACTGCATGACTGAGCTCAGCATCGAGGTCGCCCAACCCCATGAGGTCTTCGCCATCCTCGAGCTCATCGAGGAGCTCCTGATGGAGCTCGAGGACGAGCGAGTAGCTATCCCCTGGGTGAATCGCGAGAAGCTGCACACCGATATCAGACGTAATCTGGACACCGAGGTCGGCACCAAGTGCGGCCCCGGCAGGCTGATGGCCATCTTGGCCAAGGACCCCAACGGGGTCGCGGTCGGAGTGCTCACCCTGGTGGAGAGCTTCGCCCTCTATGCCGGCGGCGAGTACGGGTTCATCGACGAGATCTACGTGCGCCCCGAGTATCGCGGCCAGGACGTCGAGCGCCAGTTGCTGGACGAGGCGGTGGCCATCGCCACCAGACGCAAGTGGTTCCATCTGGATATCACGGGGCGCGAGGGCGACCGCAACGAGCGAGCCTCCCGCTTTTCCCGAGGCCTGGGCCTGTAACTGCGCCGCATGAGCATACGTACGGCGACAGACGCTGATCAGCAGACCATCCGCGAGATCTACAACGAAGCCGTCGTCAACACCACGGCGACGTTCGATCTCGAGATCCGCTCCCTGGCGGACCAGCACGCTTGGTTCGCGGAACACACCCCGCCGCATCCGGTCATCGTCTTCGAGGAGGGTGGCATAGTGCTGGGCTGGGGGTCCATAAGTGCCTACGCCTCCCGTCCTGCCTACCGGTTCACCGGAGAAGCCTCGGTCTACGTAGCCACCGGCGCACGCAGAAGGGGCATCGGAGAGGCGCTGCTGCGCGAACTCATAGTGCTTGGCGGCAAGAACGGCCTGCATCTCTTGCTGGCCCGGATCACCGAGGAGAACGTACCCAGCATACGACTGGCCGAAAAGACCGGCTTCGTCCGTGCCGGCCTGCTCGAAGAGGTCGGGTTCAAGTTCGACCGCTGGTTGAATGTAGCCCTCTATCAGAGGAGATGTGACGGATGACTGACGCAGGCAGCCCCGCGGAGTCGCGGTCGACCAACGCCCTGACCGGCCTCACCGAAGCCGAAGTCCGCGAACAGGTCGCCGCGGGGCACACCAACGCCGCGCCGCGCCCGGGCGGACGTTCTGTGTGGGACATCGTCCGCGGCAACGTCTTCACCTGGTTCAACCTCATCCTGGGCGTCCTCTTCGTAGCGGTTATGGTCTTCGGCTCCTGGAAGGACGGCCTGTTCGGCGCCATCATCTTCATAAACGCCGGCATAGGCATAGTCCAAGAGCTGCGCGCAAAGATCGCGCTCGACCGCCTTGCCGTGCTCACTGCCCCCTCAGCCAAGGTCATTCGCGACGGGCTGGACGTCGAGATACCGGTGGCCTCGGTGGTCCTGGGAGACCTGTTGCGGACCGTTTCGGGCGATCAGGTGGTAGCCGATGGAGAGGTCCTCGAGTCCAACAGTCTCGAGGTGGATGAGTCGCTGCTCACCGGTGAGTCCGTGCCGGTGGTCAAGGCACCGGGCGACCGCCTGCTTTCGGGTAGCTTCGTTATCGCGGGTGACGGGGTGTTCAGAGCCACTGCCGTGGGTCCCGATGCGTACGCGAACCAGTTGACCGGAGAAGGCAGGCGCTACGTGCGTCTACATTCGGACCTGGTCAAAGGCATCAACGACATACTCTGGGTCATAGGCATAGGGATACTGCCCGTCGGGGGCCTGCTCATCTGGGCCCAGTTCCGCCTGGGAGCGACTGTGGAGCACGGAGTCACCAACACCGTGGCGGCTTTGGTGGCCATGGTCCCTCAAGGGCTGGTGTTGCTCACCAGCATCGCCTTCGCCGTGTCGGCCGTGACTCTGGCTAGGCGCAACGTGCTCACCAGCGAACTGCCGGCCGTGGAAGGTCTGGCCCGGGTGGACGTGCTCTGCATAGACAAAACAGGCACCATCACCGAGCCGCACCCCGCGTACGAGCGGTTCGAGGTCTTGGCGCCGGCCGGCCGGGCCGCCGGCGCAGCCTCAGACGGGCCTGCGCCCGTCTCGGAGGCCTTGGCGCTTGAGGTCTTGGGCTGCATGGCCGCGACCGCGCATACCCGCAACTCCACGCTGCAGGCCCTTGGGGACGCCCTCCCCGCGCCGCGTGACTGGACGGTGGAAGATTCGGTGCCGTTCTCGTCCGCGCGCAAGTGGAGCGCCGTCCGCATCGCTGGACGAGGCTGCCTGGGTGCTCGGCGCCCCCGAGATAGTGGGGGCCGGAGGCACTGCGCCCATGGCGGCCTCTCTGGCTGCCGAGGGCCTGCGGGTGCTCCTCCTGTCGCACACCGACGCGCCTCTGGCCGGAGACACGCTGCCGCCGGGGCTGCAGCCCGCGGGCCTGGTGATCTTCAGTGAGCGGGTGCGCTCCGACGCCCCACAGACTCTCGCCTATTTCCGCAAGCAAGGGGTGCAGATCAAGGTCATCTCCGGCGACAACCCTGCCACGGTGGCCACCATCGCCGCCAAGGCGGGAGTAGAAGGCGCCGACCATCCTGTGGATGCACGCAGCCTGCCGGAGGGCGAAGAGCTTGCGGAGCTCATGGAGACAGCCACCGTGTTCGGACGCGTTCACCCCGACCAGAAGCGGGCCATGGTGGAGGCCCTGCAGAGCCGTGGACACGTGGTGGCCATGACCGGCGACGGCGTGAACGACGTGCTGGCCCTCAAGAAGGCCGACATGGGTATCGCCATGGGCACCGGCACGGCCGCCGCCCGAGCCGTCTCTCAGCTTGTGTTGGTGGACTCTCGGTTTGAGACACTGCCGGGAGTGGTGGCCGAGGGCCGGCGCGTGACCGCCAACATCGAGCGGGTGGCCCATCTGTTCACGACCAAGAGCGTGTGGGCGGCCCTCCTGGCCCTGGCCGTCGCGGGCATCGCCATGCCGTACCCCATCCTGCCGCGCCATCTGACCATCATCGACGCTCTGGTCATCGGCATACCCGGGTTCTTCCTCGCTCTGGCCCCCAACCCGCGGCGCTTCGTCCCGGGCTTCGTCTACCGTGTGGCCCGTTTCGTCATACCCACGGGCATACTCGCGGCCGCCACCATGCTCGCCTCGTACCTGCTCCTCCGCAGACTGGGCGCAAGCGCCGAGGAGACCAAGACCATGGAGACCATCATCTTCTGCTTCATAGGCTGGAGGGTCATAGCCGCGGTCGAACGGCCCCTGCGGAGTTGGCGGCTCGGCTTGGTGTTGGCCATGATGGTCTGCTTGGTGCTGCCGTTCGCCATCCCCTGGGGACGAGGGTTCTTCGCCCTCGATCTGCCGGACTGGACTGTCATCGGGGCCACGGCCGGCTGCTGCCTCTTTGCCTGGCTGTTCGTCGGCCTGGGTTGGCGCATAGGCAAACGGCTCCCCTTCTGGAGAGAGGCCGCTGCGCGCGTAGAAGTAGAGGGCTAGCTCACTGCCGGCGCCCCTTCGTGGTGCCAGTCCTCGGGCTAGAGCAGATGCTCGGGATTGAGCCCCTCCAGAGCCGGTAGAACGAAACGCCCGTCCTTGCGCACCAACACATCGTCGAAGTAGATCTCGCCGCCGCCCCACTCCGGTGTCTGGATGAGCACCAGATCCCAATGGACGCTGGACCTGTTGCCGTTGTCGGCCTCTTCGTAAGCCCGGCCCGGAGTCAGATGGAGGCTGCCACAGATCTTCTCGTCAAAGAGAGTGTCCTTCATGGGCTTGGTGATCAGAGGGTTGAGACCCAGAGCGAACTCACCCAGATAACGTGCTCCCTCGTCGGTATCCAGTTTGTGATTGAGACGCACCGCTTCGTTCGCATCGGCCTCGACGATGCGGCCGTCCTTCAGAGTCAGCCGCACCCTCTCAAAGGTAGTCCCGTCTTCCAACGAGGGCGTGTTGAAGAGCACCGTGCCGTTCACAGAGTCACGTACAGGAGCCGTGTAGACCTCACCGTCGGGGATGTTGTTGGTCCCGGCGGCTTTGAGTATGGGGATGCCCTTGATCGAGAACGCTATGTCGGTCCCCGGAGAGGTTATGCGCACCCGGTCCGTACGCGACATCAGGTCTACCAAGGGATCCATGGCCTTGTCCATGCGAGCGTAGTCGAGCCCGCAGACTGCCAGGCAGAAGTCCTCGAAGGCTTCTGTGGACATGCCGGCCGCCTGAGCTGCCGCCGAAGTCGGGTACCGCAACAGTACCCATTTCTTGGTGAGATACAGATCCATCAGAGGCTCGTTGGCCAGATGGGAGGCCTCGAGCGTAGCGGCCGGCACGTCGCCCATTTCGGAGGCGTTGTCACCCGCCATGATGAAGAGGGAGGCGTCCACGTCGCGGACGCGCTCGATCTCCCAGGCGGCACGAAGGTCCATCTGCTTTCTGTCGGCGCCCAGCAACCACGACCGCCGCAAACGTGGCTCGGCGTAGTCGACAAAGGGCACCGCCCCCCGCTCATAGGCCGCTTCAACGAGAGCGATCATGAGGTCCAGCGAGCCGGCCTCGCCCTCGATGAGCACCTTCTCGCCGGCTTTGATTCCCAGCGAGTGGTCGAGCAGATTTCCGGCCATGACGTCCAGACGCGGGTCTCTCATCTCACGGTCCTTTCTCACGCACGCCCTCTCGGCCGCACGCCGTTTCACCAGCACCTACTGAGTGTACAATCGGGGTCCAGGCGACCGCTAGACTAGGACGAGCCAGTGCTGAATGACTATCCGGTGGTTGTCGAGGTGGTCGTGCGATGGGGGGACATAGACCTTCTCGGCCATGTGAACAACATCAAGTACCTCCAGTACTTCGAGAGCGCGCGGGTGGAGTACCTGATGCGGGCGGGCATGGAGGCGCCCGGCGCGGCTTGGAGAGAGTTCGGCTTCATCCTGTCCAGCGTCGATTGCCGGTACAAAGCGCCCGTCACCTTTCCCGACACCCTCTCCGTGGGGGCCAGGATCTCCTCACTGGGAGACGACGGGCTGGTGTTCCAACACGCGGCGTACAGCCACAAGCTCGATAGGCTCGCCGCGGTAGGCGAGGCGTCCGTCGTCGCATACGACTACTCCGCCGGCCGGCGCACCGCTATACCGGCGGACCTCCGAGCATCCTTTGTCGCCCTCGAGGGCAAAGAGTCGCCCTCGCAGCACTCTCCCCGGGAAGGGGGGGGCGAGTCGTGAGCGGGCTCTCTTCACCCAACGTCAGTCTCCGCGTAGAGAGACCGGAAGACACCTCGGCCATACGCGAGATCAACCGAGCGGCTTTCGGTCGTGATGCTGAGGCTCGCCTGGTCGACGCTCTTCGTGCCGCCAACGCCGTTACTCTCTCAGCCGTCGCCGTGCTCGACGCTACCAGGCTGGACTCCGAGGAACCCGCGCAGGACGCACGGGACAACATGAGCGGCGACGGCATAGTCGGCGGTGAGGTGGTAGGGCACGTGCTGTTCACCCCTGTGGTCGTGGCCGCCCCAGAGGGTGACGTGGCACTCCTCGGTCTGGGCCCCGTTGCTGTGCTCCCGTCAAGACAGCACCAGGGCATAGCCACCATGATGATCTCAGGGTGCCTCGAATACCTGCGCGCCCGCGGCCACAGCGGCGTGGTGGTAGTTGGTGCACCGGCGTTCTACCGGCGCTTCGGCTTCATCCAGGCGGGACGCTGGGGGCTGAAAGCCGAGCTGCAGGTACCTGAAGAAGACTTCATGGCGCTGGCGTTGGCTTCGGGAGCCCTTGGAGGCGTGTCGGGTATCGTCCGGTATCGGCCGGAGTTCGCCGAAGTCTGAACCCGGTTCGGCCGCCTGCTACAGACTGCCCGTGACACCAGTAGGCACTTCGGGCAGTGCCTTCTGATAGAGCCAAGCGTCAAAGAAGGCCTCGGCATCGAAGTCCGCCAGGCCGACGGTCTTCTGCTTGACGAGGGCGATGAAGTCCTCGGTCGTAACGACGCCGTAGCTGTGCTGGCTCGCCCAATCGCGTAGGATGCCGAAGAAGACTTCGTCTCCGACAGCGTCGCGCAGCGCGTAGAGCGTGAGCCCGCCCCGTTCGTAGACTACCCGGCCGAACAGTTCACCTACGCCGGGATCGCCCAGAAAAGTCACCTCTTTGGAAGCGACTGCCGCATACGCACTCTGGACGCACACTTGCATGGCCCTCGATCCGTACTCCTTCTCGAGCCACAGCCAACTCGCGTAGGTCGCGAAGCCCTCGTTGAGCCAGATGTCTTTCCACTCCGCCATGGTGACGCTGTCACCGAACCACTGGTGCGCAAGTTCGTGTGAGACATACATCTCTCGGTTGTACTTGCGCAGCATCCGCTCTTCTACGACATCGCGCCCGAACAGGGATGCGGTCTGGTTCTCCATCGCCGCGCCCTCGGTCGAGGCGTCCGGAACCACCACGCCATAGACCTCGAAAGGATATGGACCAAATAGCCCCACAAAGTAGTCGATCGCCCTACCCGTGCTCGCGAAGGCGGTGTGCGCGACCTCAGCCACGTCGCGAGCGAAGTAGTCACGGACAGGCACACCACCCGGGGAGGTCGATTGCTCCAACACCAGATCCCCGGCGACCACCGACGCCAAGTAGTTCGCCATGGGTTGTTCCATCTCCCACACGTAGGTCCGCCGGCCTCCGCGCTCCTGTGTGTCTACCAGGGACCCGTTGGCGACAGCCACATACGGCTCCGGGACCGTCAGCTGGAACGAGTAGGTGGCTTTGTCGCTGGGATGATCGTTCAGCGGATACCACGTGGCCGCTCCCTCCGGTTCGTCAAGAGTAAAGATGGTGTCACCGGAGTGCTGCCAACCTTCCGGATATCCGTCTGCCGAGGTCAGGGCCTGAGGTGTGCCCGAGTAGGTGACCGCCACCGAGAAGGTGCTTCCCGCGGACACCGTCTTCGGTGGATCGACTATGAGCTCCTGGTCGATCCGCTGATAGTCGACCGCTACCCCATCCACTTGCACGCCTTGGACCTCCAGGCCTATTAAGTCGAGATCGAACTCGTCAAGATCTTCCAGCGCCTTGATTTCAACGACGGTCGTCCCGGAGAGGTCTCCGACCGTGGGGTCGATGTCCAGAGTGATGTCGTAGTGCTGCACGTCATACCCCTGGTTACCGGCCAACGGGAAATACTCATCGCCAAGCCCGCTCTGCGGACCCAGCTTGGCCAGCTCCGCATCGACCGGTCCCTGCTCGGCCGTGGTCGCAACAACACCGCCGGTGCCCCCGCAGGCCGCGATGGAAAGCGCGACGACGGTCATAGTCAGAACGACCCCTCTTGGCGTGCGTATTCTTTGCAGGCTCATCTTCCCCTCGCTGGCTTCGACGGTTACGCGTCACACGATACTTCAATCCAGATCGAGCTCACACTGCTCCCTCCCACGAGAGCGGCCGGTATAGATGAGGGCCAGTAGGATACCTGCACCGGTGAGGCCGGCGGTGACCAGTATCATCTCTCGCACCCCCGTGGCTCCGCCGCCCCCCAGGCGCGCGGCCAGCTGACCGCAGAGGTAGCTTCCGATCGGGGTCGTGCCCACAAAGAGGAGCACGTAGATGCCCATCACGCGCCCACGCAGGTCCCCCGGCACGCCCAGCTGGAGCAGAGTGTTGGCCGAGGTCATGCAGAGCACTCCAGCAAACCCTGCCAGCAAGAGAAGGGTCATCGTCAGCCAAGGCCAAGGCGAGACGCCCACGCCCCCCAGCAGAACAGTGAAACAGACCGCCGACGCCAGCAGGAGGTTCTGGTTCGGCTTCGACCGATAGGCGGCCACCAGTCCCGCGAGCACCGAGCCGGCGCCGCTGAACGCCAGCAGCATGCCGAGCGTGGTCGCTGTGCCTTGGAACTGGATCTTGGCGATCAGCGGCACGGTGGTCTGGAAGTTGTAGCCGAAGGTGCCAAGGGCGGTCATCACCATGAAGATGATCATGACCTCGGGCGTGCGCCGCGCGTAGCGCAGACCTTCGCGCAACTGCGTCCAGATCTTCTCTCGCGGAGCGCGGGGGAGAAGATGCAGTTCGGAGGGCCGCATGAACGCGAGTCCGATGACCACGGCGACGAAGCTCACCGTGTTCACATAGAAGCACGCGGCCATACCAGCGAACTTGATGACCAAGGCCGCCACAACAGGCCCGATCATCCGACAACTGTTGAAGAGGGTGGCATTTAGGGCCACCGCGTTGGGCAGATTCTCGGCTCCCACCATCTCGTGCACGAACGACTGCCGGACGGGTCCGTCTATGGCGTCCAAGATGCCGCGAAGAGCCGCGAGCGCATAGATAATGGCCACAGTGATTGACCCAGTCGAAGTGAGCAGGCCCAAAGCTAGGGCCACCACCATCTGAGTGCTCTGGGTGGCCATGAGCACCCGCCGTTTGCGCAGGCGGTCGGCCAGTACCCCGCTGGGTAGCGAGAACAGCAGTATGGGCAAGAAGCGCATAGCCATAGCCGTGCCGAACACGACCGGCGCCTCAGAGGATTCGACCAGGCTGAGGATCAGCCAACTCAGAGCCGTGTCCTGCATCCACGTGCCGGTAAGGGAGATGAGTTGTCCAAACCAGAAGAGCCGGTAGTTCCTGCCCTTCAGAGAGCGGAAGGCTTGACCGGGGACGCGCGGGACTGGGAGCTTCATGCCTGTCGCTCCCCGACCACTGCCGCTACCTCGGACATACCCTCCAGACTTGCGGTCACCGCCTCAAGCGCTCCAGCCGAGCGACCTCGTCCCGGGTAAAGGCAGGCCACTCCACCAGTTGGACACCCTCCAAGGCCTCTACACCCTCGCCACTGCCGAGCACCTCGCCTATCTCTGCCACGTCGACACCTGCCGACAAGATCGCTCGGCTCAACTCCGCGACATCCGAGGGGCTGCAGGCGATCAGCAGACTGCCGGAGCCGATGAGTCCGAGCGGATCCAGCCCCAAGGCCTCGCACACTCTACGGGTCTGCGGGAAGACGTTGATCTTCTCCATATGCACGCGCAGCCGGCGGCCGCCGGCTGCGCCCAGCTCCCGGACAGCCGTCGCCAGGCCTCCTTCGGTGACATCGTGCATCGCGCTGACCCCCGAGAAACCCCGTGCTATGCCCGCCTCTGCGAGTACCCCCATCTTCTCCAAGAAAGCAGCGCACTCCGCCACTTCCGCCGCCGGGATGCCGGCCTTCGTCAGGCTGGCGCCGAACTCGCGGGCTATGAGCCCGGTCCCCTCCACCGCGACGCCCTTGGTGAGAAGCAGACGGTCCCCTTCCCGCATCCGCCGTTTGTCCCGCAGAGCAGAGGCCGTTGCGGTACCTGCCACCATGCCCACGGCCACCGTTCGCGAGACCGCATCGGTTATCTCGGTGTGCCCTCCCACCAGGGCCAGGCCGTTAGCCGCGCAGGCGGCACATACGTCCCGCATGCAGGCGAGCACTTGCGACGCGCTCGTCCCTCGCGGGAACAGCAACGTGGAGAGCAGCCAGCGAGGGGTGGCCCCGCTGGCGGCGACGTCATTGGCGTTGGCCAACACCAAGTACTCCGCCATGGAGTCCGAGGCCAGCGTGACCGGGTCCGAGGCGAGCACCAGCACCTCCGCGGCCGCCACATCCACGGCCGCCGCATCCTCCCCGATGGCAGCTCCTACCAGAACCGCGGCGTGCTCGTCTGCCATGTCCGTCAGCCCTTGCCGCAGCAGATCGACAGGCAACTTGCCCACCGGCAGGGGCAGACCTAGGCGGATGACGTGCCGAGCCTCCGCGAGATCCTTCACCACAAAGTCGGCGTCAGCCACCGCCGACTTGTCGCCCCTCGTGGGGTGGTTGCGTAGGTACATGGTGAGCGTGCCGGCACGGACCCCGGCCTCTATGTCGTAGGCATGGTCGCCTATGAGCAGAAGTTCTCCCAGCTGGACCCCCAGCTCCCGCGCCACGTGGATCACGCCCTCGGGTGAGGGCTTGGGGCTCAGTGGCAGGTCGCGGCTGACCATGCAGGCGAAGTCCTCCTCCCGGATGCCCTCCAGGTTCAGAAGAGCCCGCTCGACAGCTGCCTGCCGATTGCGCGTGATCACCGCCATGGGGACCCCTGTCTCCCGCAACAGGGCCACCAACTCCTCGGCGCCCTCGTTGGGCTGGCAAAGCTCGGCCGCCCGCATCTCGGCCTCCACCAGCACGGCCTCCTTGCTCAGCCGTTTCTGGGAATCGTCTATAGCGGCCAGGAACTCGAGCAGCCCCATGCCCTTTGGACAGCGCACGGCCTTGTGTATGGCGGCGAAGTCGATCGCGCCAGGCTGGGTGAGGGTGCCATCGAAGTCGAAGACCACCGCGGCGATGCGAAACGGCCTCCCCCCGAGCGTTTGCTGCAAGCGGGCCGGCCCTCTGTTCCCGGCGCGCTCCGCTGTGGGTTCTCGTGTAGGAGGTGTAGGCATCTCGGCCGCCCCGTCTAGCCCAACTGAGTCGAACGCCGGGCCTGACGCAGGGCCAATAACCCTGTCAGGGTGGCAAACGCGAGCACCACGCCAAGACCCACGAGCAGCGGTCGAAGTCTCCAGCCGTCGATCAGTAGCGAGCGCATCGCATCGAATATGTAGGTGGTGGGGTTCACCGTCGCGGCCCACTTGAGCCACGCGGCGCCGATGTATTCCTTCGGGACAAAAGTGGTCGACAGGAATATAAGGGGGAAGAAGGCAAAGGTGGCGGCTTCAGCCGCAGCCCCGTTCTTTGTCTTCAGAGCCACGAACACCGCATAGCCCGCGAACGCCATCCCCCATAAGAACGCATACACCAGCACCATCAGTAGCCCGGCAGGCCCTGCGGCCGTCTTCAGCCCCAAAGCCAGCCCCAGAGCGAGGATCAGCACCACTTGTCCCACAAGCAGAATGGCTCCGGCGATCATCGGTCCCCAGATGAGAGCCAGACGTGAGGCTGGGGTCAGAAGGAGCTTGGTGAAGTATCCGGACTCGATGTCACGAACCAGTGCCTGCCCGGCCGAGCCTGCCCCCCCGACTGAGGCCGACACGATGGATACCGGGATGATGAAAGCTAGATAGGAGCCCTTGAACCCGGGCAGGCTCGCCACCGAAGACAAACCGGAGTTGAAGACGAAGAGAAAGAAGACGCTTATTGCGATGTTGGGAATCAGGGCGGCTGGGGTCCTGAGACTGTTGCGCAAGGAACGTTTCACCAAGAGCAGCACGTCGGTCATGCCGTCTCCTCCTGTATTGCCATGCGTTGGCCGGTCGCCTGCAAGAAGACGTCGTCCAAAGTCGGCTCGGTCATGGTGAGGCCTTCGAAGGCGACTCCTGCCGCGTCCAAAGCCCTCACCAGGCCCGGAAGCCTGTCGGCTGCAGTCGAGAAGTAGCAGAGGAGTTCGAGACCCGACCGCCGCTGCGATGGTGCCAAAGACATCAGTACGGCCGCCGCTTGCTCCGCCGCCTCCGGCGAGAAGAAGGTGAGCTTGACGACCTCGTTCCCTATCTGCCTCTTGAGCGCGGCCGGTGCTCCCTGCGAGACGATGCGGCCCTTGTCGATTATCGCCACCTCGTCGGCGAGCTTGTCGGCCTCCTCCAGGTACTGAGTGGTCAGGAAGATGGTCATGCCCTGCTCTGCGTTCAGACGCCGCACTTCTTCCCAGATCTCCAATCGACTGGCAGGGTCCAGACCTGTCGTGGGTTCGTCCAAGAAGAGGATCTGCGGCCGGTTCACCAACGCGAGCGCCAGGTCAAGTCTGCGCTTCATCCCACCGGAGTACTGCCCCACACGCTTCTTGACCGCCACCGTCCCCAACCCGACTGTGTCCAAGAGTCGTGTCGATGCCTCGTCAGCCGCCGAAGCCGAGGCCCCAAAGAGGCGGGCCTGCAGCTTCAGCAATTCACGGGCGGTCATCAACCCGTCTATGCCCACTTCTTGGAGGGCGACACCGATGCGCGAGCGGACCTCATCCTGTTCCTTGGTGACGTCAAAGCCCGCCACCGTCGCGAAACCCTCAGTGGGGGCCAAAATCGTGGTGAGCATCTTGACCGTAGTGCTCTTACCCGATCCGTTCGGTCCGAGAAAGCCGAACACCTTGCCTGACGCGATGTCCAGATCAAGCCGGTCGACAGCTTTCAAGTCGCCGAAGCTCCGCGTGAGTGCACGGGCCGTGATGCTACGGTCACCGTCTGTGTCGCTCAAGCTCATCTCCTCCCGAGCAGACGCCTGACGCAGGGTGAGCGGCCGAGAAGACCCCGGCCCCCACTAGGTAAGATAGTAGATGAGCAGGGGGACCACCACTATGCTCATGATAGTGGTGGTCAGCACCACCGAGGACACCAGTTCGGTCTCGTTCTCATAACGGCTGGCGAGTACCGACGCGAACATGGCGCTGGGCATGGCCGCCTCGAACAGCACTATAGCCCGAGGGATGCCGGTCAACCCGAACGCCCACACGGCCAGCAGACCCAAGCAGAAACCCCCGCCCATGCGGATCACGCTCGCCGTCAGCGTAGCCGGCAGCTGAGTGAAGCGGACGCCGCGCATGGTCATCCCCAGCACTATGAGCATCACCGGCACGGCCGCGGCCCCCACCAGGCTGAAAGACTTGTTGACCACTTCGGGTAGCACGGCCCCGCTGAGGTTGAGCGTCAGCGCCAGCACCACGGCGTAGATGAGCGGCGTGCGCAGTATGACCAACAGCCCCTCCTTCAGCCCCTTGCGGCCGGAGGCCATGTACACCCCCAGAGTGTTGATGAGCAGGGCATAGGGGATGTAGAAGATCATGGTCTGCGCCACCCCCTCCGGCCCGAAAGCCAGCGTGATTATGGGCAAGGGGATGTTTATGGTGTTCTGGAAGACGATAGGCATGTAGAGCGCGCGATGTCTCTTCCAGATGAGGCCGAAGACCACCCAGGCCAAGAGAAAGGTCCCCGCCATGATTATCAGGCAGGACGCCCAGATCTTGGCCGCGCCGGCGATGACGATCTTGCTGGAGTACATGGAGCTGAAGACAAGGCAGGGCGTGGCTATGTACATGCTCACGTTGACCAGAGTCGACTCGCTGGCTCGGCTGACTCTGCCGAACAGGTAGCCAAGCGCGATCGCGAAAAGGGTGGGGCCGATGATGGTGATTATCTGGTGCATCCGACCAGGGTACACGCGCCGCGTTCCAAGCGCCAAACCGGTCCAGGTGGTATAAGTGCAGACGATGAGCGAGTCAACCTTCTATCACTGGTATGTGCTGGCCTGGATGGGGCTGGCCGTTGTCACCTTCGTCGCCCTCTTCTTTGTGAACGCTCCCTACGGACGCTTCACCCGCGGCGGGTGGGGACCCCGAATCAGCGCCCGCCTGGGTTGGGTCCTCATGGAGACCCCGGTGCTGATCACCTTCTTGGTGCTCTATGGGCTGAGCGACCGCAAGTCCAACGTGGTCAACCTGGTCTTCGTGGTGTTGTTCGCCGCGCACTACGTGCACCGCGCGCTCATCTACCCCTTCAGGGTCCGCAGCAGCCGTCCCAGCATCACTATCCCGGTGATCGCCATGGGCGCGCTCTTCAACGTCGGCAACGGCTACCTGAACGGGCGCTATCTCTTCACGCTGGGACCGGAGCTTCCGGTCTCGTGGCTATGGGACCCGCGCTTCATAGCCGGAGCGGTCTTGTTCATCTGCGGCTACGCTCTCAACCAGTACGCCGACCGCGTGCTGATCGGACTGCGCGCCGACGGCGGGTCGGGCTACAAGGTGCCCTATGGCGGCCCCTACAACCTCGTCAGTTGCCCCAACTACTTGGGCGAGATGCTGGAGTGGGCAGGTTGGGCACTCGCCTGCTGGAACCTGGGGGCGTTGGCCTTCTTGGTCTGGACCGTCGCCAACCTCGCTCCGCGGGCGATCAAGACTCACCGCTGGTACCGGGACACCTTTCCCGACTATCCCGAACACCGCAAGGCACTGCTGCCCTACATCGTTTGACGCGGCACCAGTCCCCGTGGTCTGCCCCGTGCGCGCGCGATAGAATTGCGCTCGTAGTGACTTGTCCGGACATCTACCGCAAGGAGCTGACGAGCACGTGAGATACCGTTCCAGCCGAGTAGGAGTATCGGCCCCCATCACTCGCCCGATCTTCTGGGTGATGATCTCCATGGTGGCCTGGGAACTCTTCCAGGGACTCAGGATCGGCGCGGCGGTACCCACCGGTTCGTGGCCTCTCAGCGCTGTGGATGCCATCTTCCTGCTACTCATCCCCGCGCTGTGCGCGTTCGCCTTCATCAGGCTCTTCCTTATTCTGACTCAGTCCGCACGAGGCACGATGAACGTGTACGCTGCTCTCTCCAGCCCCTGGGCTTGGGTGTTCTGGCTGGGTCTCTGCCTTGCCATGCTAGGGCAGGGCGTTCATCTGGCGGGCTATGCCATCCGGCGGCAACTGGATCCAGACATCGTCATGGGCACGTTCGCCGCCCAGGTCGAGTTCATGGACGTCAGCTTCGGATATGCCGTCCTGGGCCTAGGAATCCTTCTGGTCACAGCGGCCACTCTGTTCTTGGGAAACGGCGCCGCGCGACGGCTCTCAGGCGGGGAGAGGGTCCTATTCGTGCTCGGCTCTTTGGCGACTTTCGGAGTCTTGGGCGTCGTCATCGGCGTGGGGGCACACCTGTACATCGCCACCATCGGGGCCACGGCCGCCCTTACCGTGGCCGGCTTCTTGCTGGTGCCTCCCGCTGAGATCACCTACGACCCCATAACTGCGTTCATCGTCCCCGGGTCGGCCGCGGCGTGCCTGATAGTCCTCATCTGGACCTTGGTGGTGGGGGGACAGCCCACCTTCGGCTAGTGCGGCGAAGCGTCCTTCTTCAGCCGCCCGCTGGGCTATAATCGCGCCTTGCCCCAGGCCCTAGCCGGCCGCGCGGAGTGGTGTCCGAGATGGCTTAAGGAGCACGACTGGAAATCGTGTAGGCGGTTTAAACCCGTCTCGAGGGTTCGAATCCCTCCCACTCCGCCAATTCCCGCGGCAAATCGGGTGCATCTCGCATCCGGCCCGGATTCCGAACCCGCGAGGGCGCGAGCGTCCGGGAGACAGTCCCTTTGGACTGTCGAGTAGCGAGCGGTCTGGAAGCTGGTTTCGGAGTGAAGCCGCGGCCGCCCAGTGCGCCTTGTGAGGCGAGATAGCATGTCCTCGGTCGCGCCAATAGCTCTGCTATTCCCGCACCCTGCGTCCTCCTCTCTCGCGCGCCCACCGCGTCCCTTGCGGCGGAGCTTCATTCCGAAACCAGCTCTGAGCCGAGCCGGAGGCGAGGCGAGGACGGCGCTTGCGAAGCAGGCGCGTCGAATCCCTCCCACTCCGCCTCCTGTATACTCCGCACCGACCGTGCTAGGTGGGGAGCCAGCGGTGCCCTGTACCCGCAATCCGCTTTAGCGGGGCTGAATTCCCACCCGAGGAGCGGGTCTGTGGGGTCTGACGCCGGTGTGCGGTGTTGACGGCCAGGTCTCGCGCAATGGAAATCCGTGAACCGGGTCAGGATCGGAAGATAGCAGCCCTAAGCGGACTCTTTCATGTGCCGCGGGGTAGCTTGGTCTGAGCTTGCTACTTGCGTACGCCCGGAGGCTTGTCTTCGACGGTGGGTGCACGGTCGCTCTTTCTACCTGACGGAGGGCGCGGCGATGACCGGTACTCTCACCGACATCCTCATCGTCATGGCGGCGGCAGTGATAATCACGCTGCTGTTTGTCAGGCTGCATCTTCCTCCGCTCGTCGGATTGTTCGTGGCCGGAGTGCTTATCGGACCGAACGCCTTGGGGTTCATCGAGAGCCCCGAGCAGGTGCAGGAACTGGCCGACGTCGGGGTGGTCTTTCTGCTCTTCACGCTCGGTCTTGAATTCTCGTTCAGACGGATGGCCCGACTGGCCCCTGTTATTGCATTGGCCGGCCCTCTGCAGGTAGTCCTTACCGGTGCCGTGGCCTTCGGGGTGGCCGCGGCATTCTCACTCGCAGTCACTCATGCGCTTGTCCTGGGGATGCTGGTCGCCCTCAGCAGCACAGCGGTGGTTCTCAAGGCCATGACCGAACGGGGAGAGATCGACACACCGTTGGGCAGGAACGCGCTCGGGATCCTGGTCTTCCAGGACATCTTGGTGGTCCCTTTGATGCTGGTGCTCCCGCTGATGGGAGGCAGCAAGCCGCAACTGCCTCTGAGCGCCCCGCTCCTGATAGCCACAGCCGTGGGACTCATCGCTGTAGTGATCGTGCTGGCCAAGTGGGTCGTCCCCTGGATGCTGTACGAGGCCGCGAGAAGCCGTAGCGCCGATGTCTTCCTCATGGTCGTGGTGGTCGTCTGTTTCGCTGTGGCAGCCGCGTCGGCGCAATTGGGGCTCTCGCTCGCACTGGGCGCCTTCCTGGCTGGGCTTATAATCTCCGAATCCGAGTACGGTCATCAGGCGCTGGGACTGGTCACACCCTTCCGCAATCTCTTGGTGAGCTTCTTCTTCGTGTCGGTAGGCATGCTACTCGACCCTTCCTTCCTGGCCGATCACTGGTGGATGGTCCTGATAGCCACCTTGGGTCTGATCGTAGTCAAGACCCTTACCGGCACGATCGCCGTCCAAGTGCTGCGGTACCCCTTGCGCGTTTCGTTGGGTACGGGCTTGGCGCTTGCGCAGGTCGGCGAATTCTCTTTCGTCCTGGCGGCCGTGGCTGCGGCCAGCTCTCTGCTCACAGAGCATCTGCGCCAGGGTTTCCTCGCCGTGGCCGTCCTCTCTATGGCCTTGACCCCTGGGTTGATGGCCCTCTCGGCGCCTCTGTACCGGCTGCTAGAGAAACTAGGCGTACGCAGCCGGCGGGCCAGAGGCCACGTCGCGGCAACTGATGGGGCCTCCAGCCCTGCCGATCACCTTCTTATCATCGGCTACGGCTTCAATGGGAGGAATCTCGCCCGAGCGGCGCGCGAGTTCGGCTTTCCCTACGCCGTGGTGGAGATGAACCCGCAGACCGTGCGCAAAGAAATCGCCCACCATGAACCGATGCACTTCGGCGACGCCGCCAATGAAGCAGTCTTGTCTCAGGCGGGGGCCGCTAGGGCGAGGGCTGCCGCAGTGGTCATCGGAGACCCAGTTGCCACCCGTGGCATCGTCTCTCAACTCCGCCGGTTGAACCCGTCGCTCCACATAATCGCGCGCACCCGCTTCGTCTCGGAGGTCCAGCCGCTTTTCGATCTGGGCGCCAGCGACGTGGTACCTGAAGAGTTCGAGACTTCAGTCGAGATCTTTCGACGAACCGCCAAGTACTTCGCCCTGCCCGAAGACGACGTGACGCGCCTCGAAGAGAGCATCCGCGCCGACCACTACGCCCTGCTCCGCGGCCAAGGGACGCGCCAAGGCGACTGATATAATCGCGGCACCTTCCGCGAGTCATGAGTCAAGGAGTCGCTCGGCGCATGTCTGTCTCTCTCTATCGCAAGTACCGGCCGACGCGCTTCGAGGACATCATCGGCCAAGAGCACGTGGCCCGCACTCTCATCAACGCCATAGAGAGCGATCGAGTGAGCCACGCCTACCTCTTCGCCGGACCACGAGGCACAGGCAAGACCTCTACGGCGAAGATCCTGGCCATGGCCCTCAACTGCGATGCCGGCCAGGGCAAAGCGACCACCGCGCCCGACGGCACCTGCGCGCGCTGCGAGTCCATCCGGCGAGGTAGTTCCATGGACGTGGTGGAGATGGACGCCGCGTCCAACCGCGGCATCGATGACATCCGCGATCTCAGGGACAAGGTGCACTTCGCCCCGGTCGAAGGCCGGATGAAGGTCTACATCGTGGACGAGGTCCACATGCTCACGCCAGAGGCCTTCAACGCCCTGCTCAAGACCCTCGAAGAACCGCCGGTGCACGCGGTATTCGTGCTGGCCACCACCGAGCCGCACAAGGTGCCGGCCACCATCCTCTCCCGCTGCCAACGCTTCGACTTCCGCCGCCCCTCGGTAAGCGAAGTGGTAGAAGTCCTCTCCGGAGTGGCGGCGAAGGAGAGCATCCAGGCCGAACCAGCGGCGCTGCTGGTCATAGCCCGCGCAGCCGGGGGGAGCTTCCGGGATGCGCTCGGCATCTTGGACCAACTCTCCACCTACACCGGCGGCAAGGTCACCCTCCAGGAGACTCTCGACATCTTGGGCGTGGTCCGTCACGACCTTCTATTCGAGATCGTCGATCTGGCGCGCGAGCACGATACCCAAGGCGCTCTACTCTTCGTCGAGCGTTTGAGCCAAGGCGGAACCGACTACGGGCAGTTCATCAAGGACCTTCTCAGCCATCTGCGGGACATCTATGTCGTCAGGCATACCGAAGAGACTCCGGCCAGCATCGCCGCCACCGAGGAACAACTGGAGAGACTGCGCAGCCAGGCGGCCAAGACTCCCACGGAGCAAGTGGTCGTACTGCTGGACCTCTTGGGCGATGCGCTCCGTTCTATCCGCCAGGGCTCCGACTCCAGGCTCGAGTTGGAGTTGGCGCTGATCAAGTTCACCACCTGGGGGAGCGGCGCCGCACCCGCCGTGGCGCAAGCGGCGCCCGCAAGAGCCGCGTCTCCGGCGATTCCCGCCAGACCCGCGGAGCCCAAGCCGGTCCAAGTTCCCGCACCCAGCAGCCCTCCGCTCGCCGCCGCGGCTCCTGTCGCGGCCGCGGACCCTGTCCCGCCGGCGGCTCCAGCTACGGCCGAGTCCCCGGCCGTGGAGGCTGCGCCTGAGGCGGCCGCGGCTTCCACGGAGCCCGCTCCAACCAATCCGGACCAGCACGGCGCAGTGCGGCCCGACATCGACCATCTCAAGCGCGCCTGGCCCATCGTGCTAGACGCCGTCAAGAGGCGGCAGGCCGGGCTGGCCGCCGTCTTAGGCGAGGGCTCGCCTGACTCCCTCGATGGGGACACGCTCGTCATCAAGTTCCCGGCAGGCTATGGCTTTCAAGCCAACCAAGTAGCGCGTGGGGAGAACCCCAAGGTGATAACCGAGGCTTTGCAGGAGGTCACCGGCAAGCCGCTCCGGGTGTCCACGAAGCTGGCGCAGGAGGCCGAGGAGGCGCCGGCCGCGGTGGAGGAAGATGCTAGAATCCTGTCCAATGACGAGCTGATACGGATGCTCAGGCAGGAGTTCAACGCCCAAGTCGTCGAGGATGAGCCTCACCGTTAGACGCGCGGAGGTGACCGCCATGAACCCGAACTACCAGCAGATGATGAAGCAAGTCCAGAAGATGCAGGCCGACATGGCCAAGGCCCAGGAAGACCTGGCGACCGAGACCGTGGAAGCTTCGGCGGGTGGCGGCATGGTCACTGTCCGGGTGACGGGTGGCTTGGAAGTCCAGAGCATCAAGATCGACCCCGGGGCTGTGGATCCCGAGGACGTGGAGATGCTGGAGGACATGATCCTTGCGGCCACCAACGAGGCCCTCCGCTCGGCGCAGGAGCTGGCCAGCAAGAAGATGGGCGGCATCACCTCGGGCCTCAACATCCCCGGTCTGCCCTTCTAGTAGGGCTCCGGACGGCCCAGACCCAAGAGCCTGGACGGATCCCCCGCACCACACATGTTCAGCCCCACAGTCCAGAAACTCATCGACGAGCTCAGTAAACTACCGGGCATAGGCCCCAAGACCGCTCAGCGCCTGACCTTTCACCTACTGAAGCTCTCCCCCGAAGAAGCCTTGCCCCTAGCGCAGGCTCTTGTCGCAGTCAAGGAGACCGTTCACTTCTGCGCCGACTGCTTCAATTTGACTGAAGAAGAGCTCTGCCAGATCTGTGTGGACGCGAGACGGGACAGATCCATCATCTGCGTGGTGGAAGAGCCGGGTGACGTGGTCAGCATCGAGCGCACCCACGAGTACCGGGGTCTGTATCACGTGCTGGGAGGGGCGCTGTCCCCGCTCGACGGTATCGGCCCGCAGAAGCTCCATCTCGCTGAGCTCCTCCTGCGGGTGCGTTCCGGCGAGGTCCAAGAGGTGATAGTCGCAACCAACCCGAACATGGCCGGAGAAGCGACCGCTCTCTACATCGCCGAGGAGCTGAAGGAGCTTACCGCCTGCGGCTCCCTGCGCATCACCCGCCCGGCAGCCGGGCTTCCCATGGGCGGAGACCTCGAGTACGCCGACGAGGTCACTCTCAGCCGCGCCTTCACCGGGCGGCGGGAGCTGTAGAAATCCGCTAAAATCCAGGCGTCCGTAGGACCCCAACAGTGGAGCGCTGATCCAGGTGGCGGAAAAAGATCGACCCAACCAGGCAGGCCTACCCCCCACGCAGGATGCGCTGGGCTCGCAGTACGTCGTAGTCGACGGTACGCAGCGAAAAGCCGAGCGCACCAACACCGTGGTGATGAAATTCGGAGGTACTTCGGTGGCAGATGCCACCTGCATGAAGCGCGTGGCCAACCGCATCGTCGAGGCCCGCAAGCAGGGGCACCCAGTCGTCGCAGTGGTCTCCGCCAGGGGCGATACAACCGACGAACTCATAGCCATGGCCAAGGAGATCTCCGCCAACCCGCCCGCCAGAGAGATGGACATGCTGCTCTCCACAGGAGAGCGGATCTCGGCGGCGCTGGTGGTCATGGCCATACACGAACTAGGTTTTGACGCCATCTCACTGACCGGCTCGCAGGCCGGCATCGTGACAGACACGGCTCACACAAAGGCCAAGATCCTTGATATCAAGCCCGACCGCATCCGCAGGGCCCTGGACGAGGGCAAGATCGTACTGGTGGCTGGGTTCCAAGGGGTGTCCACAGACCAGGATGTCACCACGCTGGGACGCGGTGGTTCCGACACCACAGCTGTCGCCTTGGCGGCCGCACTGGGAGCCGAAGCCTGTGTCATCTTCACCGACGTGGACGGCATCTACACCACCGACCCACGTGTGGTGCCGGAGGCCCGCAAGCTCGACTTCATCTCCAACGACGAGATGCTAGAGCTCACGGCTAGCGGCGCCAAAGTCATGATGCTCCGCAGCATCGAGCTCGCCAACCGCTTCGACGTGCCTCTATGGGTACGCTCGAGCTTCACCGACAACCCGGGTACTCTCATCGGCAAGGATGAAAAGAATATGGAACAGGCCATCATCTCTGGAGTCACATACGCGCTCGACGACCTCAAGGTCACCATCCACGAGCTGCCGGATAAGGTCGGCGTCGCGGCGAAGGTCTTCGCGACCCTGGCCAAGGCTAACGTCAACGTCGATGTGATCATCCAGAACGTATCGGCACACGGTGCCGCCGACATCTCCTTCACTGCCTCTGAGTCTGACCTGGCGAAGGTCGAGTCCGTGCTCGCAGGCCTCAAGGGTGAGATCGGTTTCTCTTCATTCGACGTCGACTCCGACATCGCCAAGGTCACGCTGGTAGGCGCTGGCATGCGCACCTATCCCGGCATCGCCGCCAAGATGTTCGAGGTCTTGGCCGAAGAGAAGATCAACATCGAGATGATCTCCACCAGCTCCATCAAGATCAGCTGCGTCATCCGCCAGGCCAACGCGCAGAAGGCCGTTAAGGCCGTCCACAAAGCCTTCAAGCTGCACGATGGCATGGCCAGCCGGGAGGAGATCCTGGGCTAGGAAGCGCAGAAGCGCGCACGGGGGAGATGTCTAGTTGAAGGCCATCGTAGTCCAGGGACTGCGCAAACAGTTCGACCCGCCCAAGGGACCGGTCGCCGTCGATGACGTCTCCTTTGAGATCAACGAAGGCGAGATATTCAGCCTCCTAGGTCCCAATGGGGCAGGCAAGACCACCACCATCTCCATGCTCTCCTGCCTGCTGAGGCCGGACGGCGGAGACGCCACGGTCGGTGGGTTCTCGGTCGGCAAACAGGCGGACAAAGTGAAGGCGCTCATCGGAGTGGTACCTCAGGACATCGCCCTGTACGAAGACCTCACGGGGCGGGAGAACCTGGCCTTCTGGGGACGTATGTACGGCCTCGGGGGCGCAGCCCTCGACAAGCGGGTCGACGAAGTCCTGGAGCTCATCGGATTGGCGGATCGGCAGAAGGACCGCGTCGACAAGTACTCCGGGGGCATGAAGCGCCGCGTGAACATCGGCGCGGCCTTGCTGCACAACCCGCGTTTTCTCTATCTGGACGAGCCCACGGTGGGCATCGACCCGCAGAGCCGCCGATCCATACTCGACGGAGTCAAGGACCTCAACGCCGGCGGAGTCACCGTCCTCTACACCACTCACTACATGGAAGAAGCGCAGGAGCTCTCGCACCGAATAGGCATCATGGACAAGGGCAAGATGATCGCCATTGGCACGCAGGACGAGTTGGTGCGTCTGGTGGGGGAGCGCACCCGCATCGACCTAGCACTGGACCACGGCGCCGAGGGCCTCAAGGAGCAGTGGCTTAAGGTTCCCGGAGTGTTCGCCGTCTCGGAGCCGGAGAACGAGCAGATGTGGCTGGACGTCGAAGATGCCAACACGCTAATGCCCAAGCTCTTTGACACCGCGCGCACGGCCGGTTCGCGCATTACCGAGATCAGCCTCGCAGAGCCGAACCTTGAGATGGTGTTTCTGCATCTCACCGGCAGAGCCCTGAGAGACTAGGGCGCGAGAGCAAGGGACCGGGCAGAGCGTAGTGCGAGCCTTCAGTATCGCGTGGAAAGACTTGCGCCGGGCCTTCCGCAGTCCGGCGGGTCTGGCCATGATGCTCGTCGCGCCTCTTCTGCTCGCCTTCGTACTGGGCTCGGCCTTCGGCTCGGGTGACAACTTCTCCATCACGGCCGTGAAGACGGTCGTGGTCGACTTGGACCAAGGCGCCGGGGAGGGCATGCCCGCCGCCGGCGCGACACTCACCGGAGTGCTGCAAGACGAGCAGTTGTCGGACCTCCTGGACGTCTCGCTGGTCACCACCGCCGAGGCGGCCCGCGCGGCAGTCGATGCGGGAGAGGCCGATGTGGCCGTCATCATACCCGCGAACCTGTCCACGGCCGTCACCGCGTCGGGCGAGACTTCCTCGGCGCCGGCCGTCGAGGTCCAGATCTACAGAGACCCGGCCCTCACCGTAGGGCCGTCCATAGTCCAAGCCGTGGTCGTCTCGGTGGTGCAATCGCTTGATGGCGCCCGAGCTGCCGCTTCCACCGCGGCACAGCTGGGCGCGTCTCGCGGCGTCACAGACATCACCAGGTTGACCGAGCTCGCCACGGCGGCCGCCATGGCCTATTCCGTCAAGGCCGAGCAGGCAGCCCCCATCACGCTCCAGCAGCGCAGCCCGCTCGTCGACCCTGCCAAGGACCAGGCCAACCCCAACGTGGCCAGCCAGGTCTTAGTCGGCATGATGTTGTTCTTCATGCTGTTCGGCGCGGCCACACCGGCCCGCACCATTCTTGATGAACACCGCGAAGGCACGCTGCCGCGCCTGTTCACCACGCCCACACCACGCAGCGTGATCCTGGGAGGCAAGTACCTCTCAGTACTTCTGGTGGTGCTGGCTCAGATCGCGGTGCTCCTTGTCGGCGGGCGCCTGCTCCTTGGTGCCCACTGGGGAGAAGTGGGGCCGGTCATAGCGCTGGCTCTCTGCAGCGCGCTGGTAGCCGCCTCGCTCGGCCTGCTCACCGTGTCCTTCGCCAAGACTCCGGCGCAGGCCGGAGCTGTCGGATCGGCCATCTTCGTATTCCTCGGCCTCATCAGTGGCAACTTCACCGGCACCGTAGGCCTGAGCGGCACCTTCGCGATCGTGCGGCGAGTGAGCCCTCTGGGTTGGCTGATGGAGGGCTGGAGCTCTCTCTTGTTCGGAGGCTCCTGGGCAGACATCTGGCTGCCGGCCTTGGTATCGCTCGCCTTCGCCCTCGCCTTCCTCGGCACGGCCACGTTCTTCTTTAGAAGGCGATACGCATGAGACGCACCTGGCAGATAGCCGCCAAGGAGCTGCTGGAGAACCGCCGCGACGGTTTGGCAGCTCTGTTCACCATCATCCTGCCGGTCGTCTTCACCGTCTTCCTGGGGGTGCTGATCGGCGGAGCAGTCACTGAGACCTTCCCTCTGGCGGTCGCGGACTCGGATGTCTCACCGGCCTCATCGCGACTCGTGGAACGGCTGGGTGACTCTCCTCTGCTCAGGATCCAGGAGATGCAGGCAGACGAGATCGACGACGCGGTCAAAGATCAGAGGGTGGCGGCCGGCCTGATCATCCCTGAGGGTTTTGGAGACGGCCTGCAGGCTACCACCGGGGGCGCCCCTGCTCTCGAGCTTGTCCGGGTGGAGACTTCGAGTGGCGCCCAGTCGGTGCAGCAAGCGGTGACAGCCGTAGTCTCGAAGTCCAACGCCAGTCTGCTCGCGGCCCAGACAGCAGCGGAGCAGGTGGCGCAAGCGACGGGCGTCGCGGCCGATGACGCCCTGCGCAGCGGAGGCCGCCGCGCTGGCCGACGCACAGCTGGCTTCCCCGGCCATCACCGTAGCCGTTGTCGACGCCGGCACCGACGAGGCCGCCATCCACGCCCAAGGCTTCGACCAGTCGTCCACCGGCGGCCTGGTCAACTGGGTGCTCTTCGGCATCATGGGAGTGGCCGGCATGACGGTCTGGGAGAGGCGCCAGGGTCTCCTCAGGCGGCTCGACGTCGCCGGCGTTCGGGCCCGCGAGGTCGTCGGCGGCAAGCTGATCGCCATGGTAGTGATCACACTGCTGCAACAACTGCTCTTGGTGATCGTGGGCAAGTTCGCTCTTGGGGTCGACTACTTCGCCGACCCTCTGGCCCTCGTCCTGGTGATGGTCTCTCTCTCCGCGTTGGCGGCCAGTTTCGGACTGCTCATCTCCGTGCTGTTCCGTTCCGAGCAGGCCGTCATCGCCACCACAGTCATATCTGCTCAAATGCTGGCCGCCATGGGTGGAGCGTGGTTTCCGCTGGAGATCACCGGCGCGGGCTTCTCAAAGGCGGCCCACGTTCTCCCCTCCGCCTGGATCATGGACTCGCTGCACGGCATCACTCTCAAAGGTTGGGGAGTGAGCGAAGTGCTCGTTCCGCTGGGTATCGTCTGGGCATGGGTGGTCGCGGTCTCCTGCCTGGCGATCTGGCGCTACCGTCCCGAATAGCCCCTCGCCACTCCGCCGGCTGAGCCGAAGTCGCCCGGATGGTAGAATCTTCAGCCGAAGAAGTCGCCCAAGGAGGGGCCATGAGCAAGGAATACCGGGTAGCTGTCGTCGGCGCGACCGGCGCGGTAGGCAGAGCGATGAGAAGCATCCTGGCCGAGAGGGATTTCCCGGTCAAAGAGCTGGTCGCCCTGGCCACTGCCAAGTCGGCCGGCCTGAAGCTCGACTACCGTGGTCAAGAGATCACCTGCCAAGAGCTCACTCCCGATAGCTTCAAGGGCATCGACCTGGCTTTGTTCTCGGCCGGTGGCGGCACTTCGCAGAAGTTCGCGCCCATCGCTCGCGACGCCGGCTGCGTCGTGGTGGACAACTCCTCGGCTTGGCGGATGGACCCCGAGGTACCTCTGGTGGTACCCGAGGTCAATCCTGACGATGTCGACTGGCACAAGGGCATCATCGCCAACCCCAACTGCTCCACCATCCAGATGGTCGTGGCCATGAAGCCCCTGCACGATGAGGCCCAGATCAAGCGAGTGGTGGTCTCGACCTACCAGGCGGTGTCCGGCACCGGCAACAAGGCCATCGTCGAGTTGCTCGAGCAGACCCCCAAGGTGATGGCGGGTGAGTCCGTGCAGCCCAGCGTCTATCCGCATCAGATCGCTTTCAACTGCCTGCCGCACATCGACGTGTTCCTCGAAGACGGTTACACCAAAGAGGAACGCAAGATGGTGGACGAGACCAAGAAGATCATGGGCGACGATTCGATCGCGGTCACCGCCACCTGCGTGCGCGTCCCCGTGCAGAACGGCCACTCTGAATCGGTCAACCTGCAGTTCGCGCGGCCGCTCAGCGTGGAGCGTGCCCGCGAGCTCTTGGCGAAGGCACCGGGCGTCAGGCTCGTGGACGACCCGGCGGCGAAGGTCTACCCGATGCCCATCGACGCCTCAGGCCAGAACGACACCTACGTGGGGCGCATCAGGCTCGACGACACCGCCGAGAACGCGATGAACCTCTGGGTCGTGGCCGACAACCTGCGCAAGGGCGCCGCCCTCAACGCGGTCCAGATCGCGGAGTTGCTCGCGGAGCGCGACCTAGTGCGCGTGCCTCGTTAGGACCGATCTCGCCGTGCGTCTCGGGTCCCAAAGGACTCGGAGGCCGGGAGCCAGGTTACGGCTGCTCGTGACGGTCGCAGTGGTTGCCGCAGGTTTGTGGTCGACTTCCTGCGGCCTGCTCGACACTTTTCACATCGAGACCGTCCAGTACACCTGCGAGAGCCCTGACGTGCCCACAGCGTTCGATGGCGTTCGCATAGCTTTCGTCAGCGACATCCACCGGGGTCCGTTCTACTCCGCAGAGCAGGTGGGGCAGCTGGTGGAGCGCGTCAATGCGCTGAGCGCGGACCTAGTCTTGCTGGGCGGCGACTACGTTTATGCCGGGCACCAAGTATGAGGCGTCGTGCTTCTCCGAGCTCGCCGGCCTCACGGCTCCACTGGGATGCTTCGCGATACTGGGCAACCACGACTACGGCCGGCCCGACAGCGCTGAGTCCGGGCCCCAGTCTGTGCAGTCGAGGCCGCCGCCTCGGCCGGGATACCCCTGCTCCGCAACCAAGGAGTCTGGCTGGAGAGGGGCGACCAGCGCATACGCCTGGGCGGGGTGGCCGACTACAGGGCAAGCACTTCGAGACTTGGCACCCATCGTGAAGGGCACCCAGGAGAACGACTTCGTGCTTGCTCATGTCCCACAACCCTGACTTCTCGGAGGATCTGCCCGAGGGCGAGGTCGATCTGGTGCTTTCCGGCCATACCCATGGCGGCCAGGTGACCTTCTTCGGGGCCTGGGCTCTCTATGTGCCCTCCGAATACGGCCAGAAGTACCGCACAGGCATCGTCGAGAACGACGTGACCACCGTCATCGTCTCCAACGGTGTGGGGGTGAGCACCCCCCTTCCCATCCGCCTCTATGCCCCGGCTCAGATCGTGATAGTCACTCTTCGTAGCGCGCCGACCGCCTCGGTGCACCCTTAGTCGCATGCCGCCGTGCACTCCGGGCCGCTAGGCTTCGCGGACCAACGGCGATAATCTCTAGCATGGGCAGGGCAGGTCAGTGGCAGGACTCTTCTCAAGGCGGACACAGGTGAAGCCAGCTCTCTTCGAGCTCTTGTCTCCCGAGCGTTTTCCTCAGGTGGAGACCCAGACGGTGCTGCCCGGCCGCCCTGGCAAACCCACGTCCATGCCCACCGATCTGCATCTGGGCGTCGTGGACGCGCTGGCCGCCCAAGGCATCACCCAGTTGTGGACCCATCAGGCCGAGTGCTGGGCCACCGCCCAAGCGCATCACCACCTGATAGTCACCACGGGCACCGCCTCGGGCAAGAGTCTCTGCTTCAACCTGCCCGTACTGGACGGTCTCTTGCGCGATCCTCATGCACGCGCCATCTACCTGTACCCCACCAAGGCTCTCGCCCAAGACCAGCTGCGCCGGCTGCGTCTTCTGGCCGGTCGCGAAATCGAGATAGCCACCTACGACGGCGACACACCCACGGCTGCGCGCCAGGTGGCGCGCGAGAAGGCCCGCGTCCTGCTCACCAACCCCGACATGATGCATGTAAGCCTACTGCCGAGGCATGAGCGTTGGGACGACTTCTTCTTCAACCTCAAGTATGTGGTCATAGACGAAGCTCACACGTACCGCGGGGTCTTCGGCAGCAACGTGGCCAACGTCCTCAGACGGCTGCGGCGAGTGGCAGCTTTCTACGGGGCCGCCCCGCAGTTCATACTCGCGTCCGCGACCATCCGCAACGCCCTCCAGCATGCTGAACACCTGACAGGCCTCGAAGTGGCCCACGTGAGCGGCGACGGAGCGCCGCTCGGACGGCGCAAGATCGTCTTCTGGCAGCCGCCTTTGGTGGAAGACCAGATGAACCTCCGCCGGAGCTCCAACACCGAGGCGGCCGAATTGCTCGCCGAGCTCGTCCGCAACGGGGTGCGCTCCATCTGCTTCACCAAGTCACGGCGGGCCGCTGAGGTCATCTACCAGCAGACTGTCGATCTGCTCAAAGACACCGATCCGCAGCTGGCCGAGCGCATCACCCCGTATCGTGCCGGCTACACGCCCGAGCAGCGCCGCACTATCGAAGAGATGCTGTTCGGAGGCCAGTCTGCTGGCCGTCGTGAGTACCAGCGCCCTTGAGTTGGGCATTGACATCGGCGCGTTGGACGCCGCACTCACGGTCGGTTACCCGGGCACCATGGCCAGTCTGTGGCAGCAGTGGGGACGCGCCGGCCGGGGCAAAGGAGAGAGCTTGGCGGTGTTTGTGGCAGGCAACGACGCCCTGGAGCAGTTCTTCGTCAAGCACCCCGACGAACTCCTGGGGCGCGAGGTCGAAGCGGCCACCATTGACTTCGCAAACCCGTTCATCCACGGCAGCCACCTGGCGGCGGCAGCCTACGAAGCCCCCTTGAAGACCGATGACAGCCTCTTCTTCGGACCTGGTCTCACCTCCGCCCTCGAACTCGGCGTGACCGAAGGGTCACTCCGGCACAAGGGCGATACGTGGTTCTACCGCGGCACCGACTTCCCCGCGGCCAAGATCGGCCTGCGCTCCACGGCCGGCGCGCAGTACACCATCGTCGAAGAGGACACGGGTGACATCATCGGCACTGAAGGCGCGGAGACAGCCTTCTCTGCGCTGCATCCGGGCGCGGTCTACCTGCACATGGGCGACGCCTACCTGGTCACCTCTCTGGACCTCGACAGTCATACGGCCTTCGTGAGGCCGTTCTGGGACAACTACCACACGCTGCCCCGTCGCGAGACCGAGACCCGCATAATCCGAGAAGACCTACGGACGCAGCTGGGACGCGTGTCCCTGCACCTCGGACAGATAGCCGTCAGCGCCCGAGTGGTAGCGTTCCAGAAGAAGCGGACCGGCAGTGATGAGGTGTTGGGCACCGAAGAACTAGACCTCCCCCAGCAGCAGTTCGTCACCGAAAGTATGTGGTTCACGCTGCCGCTGGAGATGTTCCCTGCGCCCGAAGACCTGGTGCGCCTACCTGGCGCCATCCACGCCGTGGAGCATGCCCTCATCGCTCTGCTCCCCCTGTTCGCCATGTGCGACCGGTGGGACATAGGCGGCCTCTCCACCCCCGTCCACAACCAGACGGAACTGCCCACCATCTTCGTCTACGACGGGCACGCTGGTGGCGTGGGCATATCGCGGCAGGGCTTCGAACGCTTTGAGGAGTGGGCGCGCGACGCCCGCAACCTCATCCGTGATTGTCCGTGCGAGGCCGGTTGCCCGTCGTGCATCCAGTCGCCCAAGTGCGGCAATTGGAACGAGCCGCTGGACAAAGAGGCAGCACTGCGGCTTCTGAGGGCCGTGCTGGAAGCCGATGGTATGCTAGAAGCATGAAGCCCCTCTACATCTCGGTCATCGGCGGGGGCCGCTGTGGGGCCGACGAGCTGATGCTCGCCGAGCAGGTCGGCAGGTTGGTGGCGGAGGAGGGAGCGACGCTGGTCTGCGGTGGGCTGGGCGGAGTCATGGAAGCCGCCGCCCGAGGAGCCAAGGCGGCCGGCGGCACCACCATCGGAATCCTCCCTGGGCACGACCGCTCCGCGGCCAACCCCTACCTGGACTATGTCCTCACCACCGGCATGGGCTACGCACGGAACTTGACCGTCGTCAGCTCTGGCGACGCTGTCATCGCGGTGGGGGGAGGGTACGGCACACTCTCCGAGATAGGCTTGGCCGCCAAGGTCGGCCGGCCGGTGGTCATCTTGGGAGGCTGGAAGGTCGAGGGCGGCGAGGGCACCCACGAGCTCATCTACGCGTCTTCACCTCAAGAGGCCGTCCAGGCGGCAAGGCGAGCTTCAGAGGTGGATACCCCGTGAAACGCTTTCAGACCGCGGCGGCCCGACGCCGGAAGACACGCATGATCCTGCCCTACGCAGTCGCTGTGGTGATTGTCGCCACGGTCGGTACTGCCCTAGCGCTCACCCTCCCCAGTTCGCCTCAAGAGGTGGTCGAAGTCGTCTCTACCACCGGCGTAGTGGACACCTCCACTACTGCCGAGCCCACGACTTCGAGCACCACGACCTCCACGACCTCCATGGCAGTTCCCATCAGCACTACGACTACTTCAAGCACCGTCTCCATCCAGCCCACGGCTTCTACTCCCACGACGGCAGTGCGCCTTAAGGGCGGCTATGTAGTGGTGATCGACCCCGGTCACCAGGCCAAGGCCAATTATGCCCAAGAGCCGGTGGGACCAGGCTCGGCCTCGACAAAAGCCAAGGTGAGCAGCGGCACTCGCAGCATAAACACCGGCGCTCCTGAGAGCCAGTTGGTGCTGGCCGTCAGCCTCAAGCTCCGAGACTCCTTGGAGGCCCATGGCATAACCGTGATCATGGTCCGCACCACCGAGGATGTCGACATATCCAACGTCCAGAGAGCGCAACTGGCCAACAACGCCGGCGCCGACCTCTTCGTCCGCATCCACGCCGATGGGGCCGCCGACTCATCTATCCACGGGATACTCATGCTCTATCCGGCCACCATCAATGGCTGGACCGACGACATCGCGGCTGAATCAAAGCGCGCAGCCAAGCTGGCGCTCGAAGAACTAGTCGCAGCGACCGGCGCCTCTAGCCGGGGCCTGAGCGCCCGCAGTGACCTGAGCGGCTTCAACTGGTCCGATGTCCCGGTGATCCTCCCCGAGATCGGTCTCATGACCAACCGAGCAGAGGACAAGGCGCTGGCCACCGATGCTTACCAGGACAGGATCGTCCAAGGCCTCACCAACGCCATACTTAAGTACCTTGGAGTGAGCTAGACTAGGCGAACGTTCAGTGTCGGCTGTCAGGGAGGCTCGTGCGTCTTGAGTAGGTTGACTGTGGTTGGCGCGGGATATGTCGGGCTGGTCACGGCCGCCTGCATGGCCGAATTGGGCCACGAGGTCCTGGCTATGGACGTTGACGCCGAAAAGGTCAGGCTCCTGAGGTCGGGGGGGAGCCCCATCTACGAGCCCGGTCTGACCGAACTAGTCGCCGCCAATCGCGAGCGCATCGAATTCACCACCGATGCCGCCGAGGCCTATTCCTTCGGCAAGTTCCTCTTCCTCTGCGTGGATACCCCGCCTACGCCTTCTGGCGATGCGGACCTGTCGCGCATCTGGCAGGCGGTGGCCAATCTCACCGTTGCCCACGATGACCATATCGTGGTCGTCAAGTCCACGGTCCCGGTGGGAACAGGGGCGCTGATCCAGGCCAAGACTCCGCGACCAGGGCCTGAACCGCATCGGATATGCTTCCAACCCCGAGTTCCTGCGCGAGGGCACGGCCATCGACGACTTCATGCACGCCGACCGGGTGGTGGTCGGCTCCAACGACCCCGAGGCGGCGCAGCAGGTCGCGGCGCTATACAAGGGTGTCGACTGCCCGGTGCTGACCACCGATGTCGCCTCGGCCGAGATGATCAAGTACGCCGCCAACGCGTTCCTTGCCACCAAGATCAGCTTCATCAACGAGATCGCCAACGTATGCGAGATGACCGGGGCTGACGTCACCGTGGTGGCCCAAGGCATGGGCATGGATCACCGCATAGGCCCTCACTTCTTGCAGGCCGGCATTGGCTACGGCGGCAGTTGCTTCCCCAAAGACGTATCGGCGCTCAAGCAGATAGCTTCCAACTCGGGCTATCACTTCCAGTTGCTGAGCGCGGTCATCGAGGTGAACGACTTCCAGAAGCGCCGGGTCATAGGCAAGCTGAAGCGCTACCTCGGGGACGAACTCCGCGGCATGAAGATCGCGCTCTTGGGTCTGTCGTTCAAGCCCAACACCGACGATATCCGTCAGGCCTCTTCAATCGTGCTCGCCAGTAGACTGATGGCAGAGGGAGCCAAGGTCGTCGGCTATGACCCGTTGGCTGTGGACAACATGAGGGCTGTGCTGCCCAACTTGGAGTACGCCGCTAGCGCCAAGGGCGCACTCACGAACGCAGATGCCTGTGTTCTGGTCACTGAGTGGGACGAATTCCTGGGCCTGGATTGGAGCGAAGTCAAAGACTCAATGAATCGGCCCATAGTCATCGACGGACGCAATGCCCTGGACGGCCAGAGGCTCGAGGAACTCGGCTTCATCTATGAGGGCGTCGGCAAGAAGCCGGCCCCTGTCAACGGCGCTCAGTAGCCGCCGGCGCGCCGCTTCAGACGTTCACTTCTTGACCTTGGGGGTCGCCGAGACGGCCGCCTTCTCCTCCGTAGCCTTCTCCAGGTCCTCACGTATTCTCGCGACCGTCATGGTGAGTTCCATCATGATCCTGGTCCAGATGATCATCAGAGAGACTAGGAAGAAGCTCGAGAAGATGACTATGCACCAGAAGGCGTTCGCCTCGGCAGCGGCGATGATGCCGAATATCAAGGTGAGAAGCCAGAAGAGGGCCAGCAGGAAAAGGGTCGTCACAAAGATGGTCCGCAACGAATCCCTTGTTATGTAACCCTGGAACGAGAAGTCGAACAGCTTGCGCAGAGGACCCGGCAGCTGGGATATCATCATCGCGCCCGACAGCTGCTCGCCGCAGGCGGCGCAGAAATCGCCGCTAGGTTGTTGGTTGCCACACTTCGTGCAGATCTTCACCTCGCCTGCCACGGCGCCTCCTCTTCACCAGTCATCCCGTGCCTACAAGGTACGTGGCGTCCGTACGGCTGTCAACGTTGGGACCGGCTGAGGGAGGATCCGATCTCTTGTTGCTTCTGGCGTTATTCCCACTGTTGGTGTATGTTTTTTTCTCTTGCGCAAGCGCTTTGCCTCCGGGGGGGACCCGTCGAGTCGACCCCCGCGGGATCCCGACGAAGCGAGACAACCGGTCAGGGTAGGCGATGGGCATCAGGACGTTCATACGGCCACGCACGCGTCATTTGATCGCCATGGCGCTCGATGCTGCGATTGTGGTGGTCACCTACTACCTCATCTTCAATTTCCGCTTCGCCACCAGTATCTCCGCTTGGACCGCTTGGCCTGGCGATTTCGGCATCTTCGCGGGCATCGCCGTCCCGCTGTACCTGCTGGTCAACTGGTTCGCGGGCGTCTACACCATCGTGGGCCGCTACGTAAGTCTCGCTCAAGCTATACGCATCATCGAAGCAAACGCGATCTCCTTCATAGCCATGTTCCTCATCTCTCTCGGTTGGCCGACCCTCACCGGTAGTACCAGCTACCTGATGCCGCGCTGGGTGGTCCTCGGAGGAAGCGTCGCCACCATGCTCTTCATGCTTCTGGTCCGTTTCACGCAAAGGCTGCGCTGCGAGCACAATCACCAGCACGCAGCGACGACCGAGCGTCTACTTCTGGTCGGTGCCGGCCAGGCGGCCGACATGCTCATCCGCGAGATCAGGCGGACGCCAGGGCTCGGGCTCAAAGTCGTCGGCCTGGTGGACGACCGCGATGATCTTCAGTTCATGAACATCCAGGGCTGCCCAGTCCTTGGCCGAGTCAGGGATGTGCCTGAGTTGGTGAAGAAGAACGCCGTCACGCAGGTCATCGTCGCTGTCCCCTCCGCCACGGTGGAGGAGGTCGTCTCCATCTATCGAGTCTGCAAGCCCGCCGGCGTACCCATGAAGATACTGCCCAGCCTGGCTGAGTTGGTCTGCGGCACTGTGAGCCTTCGCGATGCGCGCGACTTGGACATCAAGGACCTCCTCGGACGGCCAAGCGTTGAGACCGACATCGGCGCGATATCCGAGCACATCCAGGGACACACGGTCCTTGTCACCGGGGCCGGCGGATCGATAGGCTCGGAACTCTGCCGCCAGATCGCCCGCTACTCGCCTCGACGCCTCGTAGTCATCGACCACGACGAATCCTCGCTCTATGACCTGCACGAGCGGCTTCAGAGCCAAGGCTTCCGGCGCTACGTGCTCTACCCGGCGAGCATCCTCCAGCGCGAGAAGATGGAGAAGATCTTCACCCTTCATCGCCCCCGCTTGGTCTTCCACGCAGCCGCCTACAAGCACGTTCCTCTTATGGAACTGAGTCCCGATGAGGCGGTGCTCAACAACGTCAAGGGGACACTCCTGGTCGCGGAGCTGGCTGCCAAGTACGGGGCACAGCAGTTCATCAACATCTCCACGGACAAGGCAGTCGAGCCTGTGAATGTGATGGGGGCTACCAAACGGGTGAGTGAGCTCATCGTGCGCATGGTCGGCGCGCGTAATCCGGAAACGAAGTTCGCCTCTGTACGCTTCGGCAACGTCCTGGGCAGCCAGGGCAGCGTGATACCGGTATTCAGAAGTCAGATCGAGAGCGGCGGTCCGCTGATGATCACGCATCCGGATATGACACGCTACTTCATGCTTATCGAGGAGGCAGTCCAGCTGGTCCTCCAGGCGGCCATCATGAACGAGGAGTGCTGTGGCGACCACAAGCGATCGCTGTCCACCTTCGTCCTGGAGATGGGTGACCCTGTCTCTATCATCGACCTAGCCCAGCGCATGATCGACTTCTATTGGAAGGACAACGGGCACTCACTGGGAGTCGAGTTCTCCGGGCTTCGCCCGGGAGAGAAGTTGGACGAGCGGTTGACTTACCCGTACGAGACGGAGATGCAGACCAAACACCCACTTGTGAAAGAGGTCTGCGCGAAGGCAGGCGTCCGCGTGAACGGCCACGGCACGCACTTCGAGAAGGCCCTGCGTGACCTCATAGCCGTCGCGGAGGAACACGCCGACAGACGAGCTATCGTCGCCGGGCTTATGCTCTGCGTGCCCGAGTACACTCCGCTCCACGGCATGCCCCTCGATACGCCTGTTTCGGCCAACTAGTTCCTAGTATCATCGGTCCCAGCAGGCGCCTGCCGATCAGACCCGGCAGCCGGAAATCCTTGCCATGCAGAACTAAGGAGGGCAAGTGGTCAGGAAAGTGGCTCTGGCGATAATAGCGGCTCTGGCCATGATGTTGGCATTCTCAACAACGGTCCTGGCCTACACGCCGGGGGACCGTTCCGCCTACCCTCACACGGGCACCCAGATCGTCATCTTCGCCGTCGTCGTCTTCGTCTTGTTGGTGGGTGGCATCTTGCTCTGGTACTTCTCGCATCCGCGCAAGCGCAAGTAGTCTGCGGCGGTCGGAAAGGATCTGCATGGCCAACAAAGCCTGTCTGGTCTTCGCCCGCGGGTGCTCTCGCTCACAGATCGACCTTATCCGACTCCACGCGTACTTTGAGGCCAACTCCTGGGAGATCACGTCGAGCCCTCGAGAAGCCGACGTGGTGGTGGTGAGTGCCTGCGCTTTCACCGCTCATGAACAACAGACGAGCGAGGGCTACCTACGGTTGGTCGGCAGCGAGATGACACCGGAGGCCAGGTTGATCACGGTCGGCTGCCTGGCCGGCATCTCCCCGGGCGCTGCGGACAAGTTCGACAGCATCGCCCTCAAGACCGAGCGACTGACCGAACTCGACACCCTGATAGGGGCTACCGTCCCCCTCGCCAGCGTCCCCGATCAGAACTTGGTCGAGAGCAGATTGGAGCAAGCGAAACACTCCCTTGGCAGAATCAGCCGCCTCAAGGCTACTCTGGCCGACAGAGAGGAGATCCCGCTTCAGATACTCCTTGGTCTACGTCACTGGGCTCATCTCGATCCCAAGTCGCCGGAGTCTGAGTGGGGCGAGCCCTTTCACATCCGGGTCGCGCGCGGCTGCGCGAGCGAATGCAGCTACTGTGCCATCCGCCTTGGCGCCGGCCCCCTCCGCTCCAAGCCGCTCGACGACGTGATACGGGAGTTCGAGACCGGACTCGCCGGCGGCAGTCGTCTTTTCAACCTCACAGCCGAGGATGTCGGCGCCTACGGACGGGACATCGGCCTCAGTGTGGTAGACCTGCTGAAGCCCATCCTGGAACACAAGGGTGAGTTTCGCGTGACCTGGGGAGACTTCGGTCCTCGCTGGTTGATCGAGGAGCGTGAGGACCTACTGAGGCTTATCGACCTGAACGCGGGCAAGCTGGGCACTGTCGGCTTCCCGGTGCAGTCCGGCAGCGAACGCATCCTGGAACTCATGAAGCGCGGCTACACCGCCGCCGAAAGCAAGGACTGCCTACTCGCGCTTCGCCGCTCTGCCCCCTCGCTACGCGTCGTCTCCCACGTCATCCTGGGCTTCCCGGGTGAGACCCGCAAGGACTTTCTGGATACTTGTGACTTTGTACGCTCTATAGGGTTCGCTCGTGTCCAGCCTTTCACCTATTCAGAGCGACCGGGCACGGAGGCGGCGGAGTTGCCAGATGCGCTGTCGTCTTTGGTGAAGGCCATGCGCACGTGGGAGTTCCGCACGAGACTAAGACTTCCCGGTGCCGCCAGGCCGCGGCTGCACTAGACATGCCTTCGAGTCTGCCGCTGGTCAGTGTGGTCATGCCGGTGCGCAACGAGCGCCGCTACATCGAGCGCAGCCTGCGGGCCGTTCTTGAACAGGACTACCCCAGGGACCTATTGGAGATAGTCGTAGCCGATGGCATGTCCACCGACGGCACCAAGGACGTACTTCAGCGCTTCAAGGCGCAAGACCACAGAATCACGCTGCTGGACAATCCCAAGCGGACCGCTCCCTGTGCCCTCAATCTGGCCACCACGGTCTCCAAGGGAGAGGTGGTAATCAGGGTGGACGGGCACTGCGAGATCGCGCGCGACTACGTGAGCAGATGCGTGGCCCATCTTGTGGACGATGGCGTCGATGGGGTGGGCGGGAGTCTGGTGACGGTGGGAGAGACAGAGCGCGCCAAGGCGATCGCCGCGGCTATGAGTTCGCCATTCGGTGTGGGTGGCGCGGCCTTCCGCACGGCCGGAAGCGTGACCATGGTGGCCGATACGGTGCCCTTCCCCGCCTACATGCGAAGAATAATCGAAATCGCCGGATCCTACGACGAGCGTTTTACCAAGAACCAGGACGATGAGTACAACTACCGCATCAGAAGACTGGGAGGCAGGCTCCTGCTGGCCGCGGACGTCCACTCCCGCTACTACAGCCGGGCGACCCTGAGGTCATTGGCCAAGCAGTACTACGGCTATGGGCTGTACAAGCCCTGGGTGTTTTGGAAGAATCCTCGCCAGATGAAGCTTCGCCAGTTCATACCGGCCGGGTTCGTCGCCTGCCTGCTGGCGCTTGGGATACTCAGCGGCTTCTGGTCGTGGGCCCGTTGGGCCCTGTTGGCGGTAGTGGGGCTCTACGCCGCGGCTTCGGCTGCGGCGTCCCTGCGTACCGCGGCCCACACCGAATGGCACTACTTGCCCGTGCTCCCGGCGGCCTTCGCCGCTTTGCATATCTGCTACGGAGCGGGCTTCTTGGCAGGAATGATCCGGGTTCTTCCGCGCGCCAAGGACTAGCCGGCCACCTCGGCCAAGCTCTCCTCCAGACTGACCGCTACCGACTCCAGGTCTTGCTCCGTCAGGTTGTTGTGGAAGGGCAGGGCGAGCGTACGCCCGCTCACCGCTTCGGTGACCGGCAGGTCCCGAGGGTCGGCCCCGGGCAGGTGCCTGAGATAAGGCTGGGTGTGCATGGGCACGAAGTAGACGCGAGCCGGGATGCCCCTCCGCTCCATGCCCGCTATCACAGCCGCCCCGTCTACGCCCTCGGGTAAGGTGACCACGTAGACGAACCAGCTCATGCGGACCTCCGGCCGCACTACAGGGGTCCTGAGGCCCGCGATCCGGGAGAGGCGCGCGGTATACCTGCGCGCCACCTCCGCACGCCTGGACACGAACTCGTCCAGCCGCTTCATCTGAGTGCAACCCAGAGAGGCGCTCATCTCGTCCAGCCGGTAGTTATGGCCCAACCGAGCGTGACTCAGCCACGTCCCGCCTTCGCGACCCTGGTTGCTCAGACTCACGCACAGGTCGGCCAGGTGTTCGTCGTCGGTCACTATCACCCCGCCTTCGCCGGTGGTGATCTGTTTGTTCGGGTAGAAAGCGAAGGCGCCCGCAGCGCCGAACTGCCCGATCTTCCGGCCCCTATACTCCGCTCCCAAGGCCTCGCAGCAGTCATCGATGACCTTCAACCCGTGGCGCTCAGCTATGTCTTCGAGTTCGTCCCACGGCGCCGGGTGGCCGAACGCGTCTACCACCATGATCGCCTTGGTGCGCGAGGTGATGCGGCTCTCCAGGTGAGCCGGATCCAAGTTGTACGTGTCGGATGCGATGTCCACGAACACTGGGGTCGCTCGTTCGTAGAGAATGGCGTTGACGCTGGCCGCAAAGGTGAAGGAGGGCACCAGCACCTCGTCTCCCTCGCCGATGCCGAGGCCCCTGACCAAGAGATGCAGCGCCGCGGTCCCAGAACTCACCGCTACCGCGCGGCGCACGCCCACGTAGCCGGCCATCAGGCGCTCGAACTCGGCTATCCGGGGTCCCAGGGCAAGGCGCCCCGATCGCAACACCTCGACCACTCCCGCGATGTCGTCTTCGCTGATGTCCGGAGACGACATCGAGATGCGATAGCCCGGGTCGATCGGCATGGATTCTATCTACCTCCGGCCATGTGGTGAAACAGACCGAGCGCGGTGCGCGCTATGACACCCAGGTCGCTCCACAGAGTCCGCGTGCGCGCGTACTCCAACTCCAGCGCCAGCTTGGCGGGCACCAACTGCTCCCGGTACACGGTCTCCCAGTCGTCTCCTTTGAGCAACTCCGCCTCGTCCCAGTAGCGCAGCGCCGCCACGCTGGTTATGCCCGGCTTGATATCCAGAATACGCCTCTGCTCCTGGGTGTAGAGAGAGACGTATTCGGGGTCCTCCGGCCGAGGTCCCACCAGGCTCATCTCGCCGCGAAGCACGTTGAGCAGTTGGGGCAATTCGTCCAACTTGAGGCGCCTTAGCCATCTTCCCAGCGGAGTCACACGCGGATCGTCCCAGACAGTGACCGACGCGCCCTGCACGGGCGCACGCTCGGCTGTCGCCATGGTGCGGAACTTGTAGAGAGAAAACAGCCGCCCCTGCTGACCAACCCGGGTGCCCAGATACAGGACCGGGCGGCCGTCGGCCAAGGCCACGGCTGCCGCGACCAGCAGGAGCAGCGGAGTCGCGGCAAGGAGGGCCGGCACCGCGATGGCTATGTCCATGACCCTCTTGGCCCGCATGTCTCTCCTCGCTACCCGACCACGCTTCCTAGCGGCCACACTGCCTGTACACTGTAAAGGCTGGCCCTTGTCGCGACAACCGAGGACGGATGAGCCCACTCGATCCAAACGTGCCCGGAGGCAAGCCTGGCGTCCTCATGATAGGCAACTTTCTGTCGGGTTCCGTGGGCGTCCGCTGCGTCTGCGAGGACTTGGCCGAAGGCCTTCGCTCCCGCGGATGGCGAGTCTTCACCGCTTCCAGCGCAGAGAACCGCGTCCTCCGCCTGCTTCAGATGCTGGCTGTCACTTGGCGCAAGCGGGCCCGCTATACCGTTGCTCAGATAGATGTGTATGCCGATCTGGCCTTTGTCTACGCCGAGGTGGTGGCGGTCAGTCTGAGGCTCTTGCGTCGTCCCTTCATCCTGACCCTCCACGGGGGCGCCCTCAGCGAGCTGGCCCAGACCTCTCCGCGCAGAGTGGAGCGTCTGCTGAGGTCGGCGGCGACGGTGACCGCCCCCTCGGGCCACCATCAGGAGGGTCTCCGGCACCTTCGTCCCGACATCCAGGTCGTTCGGAACGGAGTGGATCTCAGCCTCTGCGAACCACGCGTCCTGAACACGGCGCGGCCGCGGCTGGTCTGGCTGCGCGCGTTCCACAAGACCTACAACCCGGTGCTGGCGGTCGAGGTAGTCCACCTGCTGTCTGCCGACTTCCCCGAGCTGCTGCTCCTGATGGTCGGCCCTGACAAGGGCGATGGCGCCTACGAGGAGACCGCGGCGGCAGTGGCAAAGCATGGGCTTGAGAATCGGGTGCGCTTGTCGGGCGCGGTCCCTAAGGGCGAGGTGCCGAGCATGCTTGCGCAGGGTGACATCTTTCTCAATACGACCGACATCGACAACGCCCCTGTCACCGTCGTCGAAGCGCTGGCCTGCGGGCGCTGCGTGGTAAGCACCGATGTCGGAGGAGTCCCGCTGCTGCTCACCGACGGGGTGGACGGCCTGCTGGTCCCGCCTCGCGATGCCGCCGCCATGGCGGCCGCGGTAAGACGGATACTCACGGATGCCTCCCTCGCTGCCCGTCTCTCGGCCAACGCCAGGGCCACGGCACTAGCATTCGACCGCGAGACCGTGCTCACCACCTGGGAGGAGTTGCTCGTCTCGGTATCTACGAGCCTGCCGTGCGGCGACTGAAGCAGAGTTCGGCAATGAAGGGCGTTATGCTAGGATTCGGCCCGTGAAGAGAGCTTTTCTGCTTGTCATCTACTACTGCGTCTTGCAGTGGCTCCCGTGCTCTCGACGCTGTGGTGGACTCCCCGGCCGCCTCCGGCGGTGGTGTTGCCGTGGACTCTTCGAGCGCTGCGGGGCAGGCGCCAACATCGAACGCAAGGCATTCTTCGGCTCCGGACGCGAGATAAGTCTGGGTGACCACTCCGGCATCGGGGTGAACGCCAAGCTATCTCCGGGGGTCATCGTAGGCGACAACGTACTCATGGGCGAAGATGTGCTCTTTCTCACCCGCAACCATGCCTTCGCCGACAGTAAGGTACTCATCCGCGACCAGGGCTACCTCGGGACAGAGACGATAGTGGTGGGTGACGACGTGTGGATAGGCACCCGGTGTATCCTTCTGCCCGGCGTGCACGTGGGCACGGGAGCGGTCGTCGGCGCGGGCTCGGTGGTGACCAAGTCTGTGGAGCCGTACGCCATCGTGGCGGGCAACCCGGCCACTGTCATAGGGCATCGGACCTAGTGGCTGCCGGCCGGCAGACCGGGCGATGAACGTCCTCTACCTAATCTCCACCCTCGGACAGGGTGGCGCCGAGAAGCAGTTGGTCGCCTGGGCGGAGATCATGCAGGCGGACCTGGGAGCATCAGTCCAAGTGGCCTGTTTCGATTCCGGCCGCACCCACTGGGCTCAAGCACTGAGAGAGCTGGACGTCCCCGTGACGCTACTCGGTAGAGACCAGAGTCTTACCAAGAGAGCGCTGGGTGTGGTGGCGCTGTCTAGGAAGCACCGTATCGATGTGGTGCACGCTTTCAGTTGCTATCTCTCGCCCTTTGCCGTGGCCGCCTCGCTTTCCAGCCGGGCGGTGCCGGCCTCCTCGGTGCGAGGGGACGGGCTCGCCGATCTGCAGGCACTGCGCTCCGCCTACCGACGCCCCGTGCTCTCCCTGGTGCATCACATGACCGCCAACTCCCGCGAAGCCATGGCCCGGATCGCACCGCGGCTTCCCGCGAAGACTCTGGTGCAGTACGTCCCCAATCTGGTCGACGTTCCCCTCGACACTGAAGAAGGCCGGAAACGCGTGGAGGCTCAGACCGCCGTGACCGCGCTCACGGTCGGCCGTCTCGATCGGAACAAACACATGGACCTCTTTCTAGAAGCCCTCGCCAAGGCGAGAGTAACTGAGCCCCGCCTGCGCGGAGTGATAGTGGGGGAGGGCCCGACCTACGCCGACCTTCGTCGCCAAGCGGACAGCCTGGGACTATTGCCTGACGGGGTCGAGTTCACAGGAAGATTGGACGACCCCTCGGGGCGATATGTCGAGGCCGACATCTTTGTGCATCTGGCAGTCAGCGAGGGCACCCCCAACGTGGTCTTGGAGGCTATGGCCTCCGGACTGCCTGTCATCTCCACCGAGGCCGGAGATCTTCGCCGCATAGTAAGACCCGCCGAGACGGGGCTCCTGGTCCCCTTTGACGACGCCGGCATCCTTGCTAGGAGCCTGGTCCGGTTGGCCGAAGACCCCGGGCTACGCGCGCGTCTCGGCGCCGAGGCGCGCGCCGAGATGGTTCAGTCGTTCAGCCGGGAGAAGGTGAAGACGGCACTCGAGCAGTTCTACTCAAGCATCCACTTGCGCCGCGTTCGGCCCACTGGAGCCGCCTGACGCACCCCGGCGGCGCCGAAGGATGACGTCGGCGCTGGCTATCATCGCCAGGTTCACTGCTATGCCCACTCCGGCGTAGGCTGCGATAGCCAGGTGAGCTCGGCCCAGGACACCCGGGATCACCAAGGCCACTATCCGACCGGCCAGAAGGACGACCTCCAGCCCCAACAACAATCTCTGCCGTTTGAGAACCTGCAGAGCGGCGCTCGCCGGCACGTTGACCACGCCAAAGGCGATCCAGAGCACCAGCCACCGTGCATACACGCCCGCCTCCTCCCATTCGGCTCCCAGAACCGCCGAGAAGAGCCAGGGTCCGAAAGCCATCACTACGATGGTGGGCAGAGCAACCAGGCAGGCCAGCCACAAGGTCGTCTTGCGGAACCTGGGCAGATTGCTCTCCCCCCGAGCCTCGGTATCCGCCGCCTCCTGAAGCAGCACCTGCCGTAGAGATGAGGTCAAGAAGCTGGACGGATACACGAGCACCCTTAGGGCCATGCCGTAGAGACCCACAAGACTCGTCCCAAAGAACCCAGAGAGTATGAAGGTAGGGATGCTCTGCGAGATGCTGTTGAGCATCGTAGCCGGGGCCCCGTACTGAGGAAACGTCTTGAACTCCGCGGCGACCTTGCGCATCCGAGAGGCCTGCAACGATTCGCGGAGAAGACGGGCATCGCGGCGTACCACCTGGAGGCCAAGTGTCGCCGTCTCCACGAACTGTCCTACGATGGTGCCCGCTATGAGCCCCCCCGCCTGCTTGCCTGCCGCCCCCGCGGGCATCTGCACGGCCACCTGGCCCACTGAGCGCGCGATACGCCGGGTGGATATCCCCCAGTAGCGCTTGCGGCGAGTGGCCCAGTACTCCAACACCTCACTCGAACCACTGAGCAGTAGCAGGAGAGGTATCCACCAGAGCCACTCGGCCAACTCCGGTGCGTTCAGCCTATCCGCGATGGGATCACGCCAGAAGGCCACCACCACCAGCGAGACCAGAGACAGACACACCGTTATGGTGTTGCCCAGCCAGAAGACAGCGGCGCCGTCACGGTCGTCCTTGGGCAGAAGCAACGCCGGACCGTACTGCATGTGCATCAGCGGTGAGACGACTGCCGCGACCGCCACAAACAGACTCCACACGCCAAAAGCCGCGGGGTCGTACAGGCGGCTAAGAACAGGGGCGGCCAGCAGGAGGATGACTTGAGACACCGCCGTGCCCGTCATAAGTACGGCGACGTTCCTGAGGAACTTGTTGCGGAATAGGGCCCGCGGAGATTCCATGCGCCGGCCTCCTACCGCCGGACGCGCAGTCTAGCCAGGAGCGGACTCTGCATGGACGATCCGCGGGCCACGTCTTGGGCGCGGAGCAGATGCCGCGACCGCAGGGAGACGGCTATCGCCATGCCGGTGAGCACCCATGCAAGTCTGTCGTAGTAGCTCACGGCTCCGATATCCCAACCCATGGCGACGATCACCACTACGACGGCCCAGAAGGCGTCGGCCTTGAGGGCCGCGTCTTTCGACCGAACGAAAGACCGCACCAGGGACACCAGGGTCGAGACGTACACCATCAAGTACAGGAAGCATCCGACCAGGCCCTGGTCGGCCAGCAGCTCCACGTAGTTGTCGTGCGCGTAAGTGTTCCAGCCCGATACGTTCCTGAACTCATCCAGCCCCCAGCCGGTGAAGGGACGTTGCTGCCACAGGGTCAAGGCGTCTTCCAGCATGCCGCCCCGCTTTGCGAGACCGGTGTCCGCCACATTCTCGCCCCTTATGAAGGCCGATACTTCGGTGATCCGCTCTGTCTGAGGCGAGAAGTACAAACCGACTCCAATACCTGCGATCACCACCACCAACAGCGCGGTCACCAGCAGACGGCGGCGCATAGGCTGATGCCAAACCCAGTAGACGGCCGCCAGAAGACCCGCGGCCAAAGTCATCACGATGCCCTTGCGCGAACCGGTCAGGTCCACTATCCCGTACAGGCAGAGTGCGACGAAGGCGAGCAGGACTAAGGCCATCTTCCAGCCCCCCCTGCGTCTGGCGCTCTCCACCAGCCATTGCCGCAGGGCAAAGATGACTCCGAACATGAGCACCTGCGCGTAGGCGTTGGCGTTGACTAGGGTCGACCCGATCCGGCCATCCAGGGGAACCTCGTGAGAGAACAAGTTGTAGACGAACGTGCAGAGCACCGCGAAGTACACGGAGTACTCGACCACTCTGCCGTTGCCCCCGTACGCCTCATGGTTGGCTATCACCAAAGCAAGGAAGAAGACCTCGACAAGCAAGATGAGTGTGCCGATCGAACCAGGCGCCCAGATCATCTGGAACATGCTGAAGCCCAGATAGGCGGCGAACCAGACCAGAGGCACCGGCACCGAGAAGCCCTTGCGTAGAGCCGTCAGCTCGACCAGATACACGGCGATCAACGCCACGGCGACCGGCATCACGAAGGTCTCTGTCTTGGGATTCTGCCCGAACAGCACCAGAACCAGTATGTAGAGACAGATGAGAGCCGCGGTCAGGACCATGCCCGGTTGACGTTGCCCAGCCCGCTCTGCCGGCGAATCGACCAGAGACAGGGCGTGCAGGCGGGCGTGACTCACTTCACTTCTCTCAGCGAGCCGCAGGCCTCCGCCGCGTCGGCCAGGAGGCGGCCGGGGTCCAGGCCCATCGTCCGGCACAGCGCCTCGGCCAGCGCCACTTCCGGGAACCAGAACCTGCCTTGCCGGAACACGAAGCTCCCCGGCTTCTCGCGCACGTACACGCCGGGAGCATCATCCACCCGAAGCTCCTCCGGGTCATCCACCCGAATGTAGCTCGAGAACTCGATCACCTTGCGCTTCTCCAGCGCTGGGTCGGTGATGAAGTCTATCGCCACTGCCCCGACACCAAGCCGCTGCGCGATGCGCCACGCCTCTTCCATCGCCTCGGGCGGAAGTCCCTCCCTGCGCACGAGCCCCATCCCAGACGCCCTGAACTCTCCCTTGGGCGCATCCCGGTAGTAGCCGAACACCAGCGGCCCCACCACGATGACGCGCAAGTCGGTCGTGAGCTCACGCTCAAGTGTCTGCGCATAGACGTAGCCCTTCTGGTTGCTGTAGGGCCAGTAAGTCCTTCTTCCGCGTGTAGAGAAGGCTCTGCGCACCGCCCTTCTTGCCCGGCGCGCGCTCAAGCGCTCCACTCCCGCCGAGCCGGACCCCGCCGCGGTCTTCCAGACGACCTCCGGTCCCAAACCGGTCACCCTCGCGAGTGCGTCGGCCTCGTCGAACGAGGCCACCGTCTCGGGACAATCGGCATCGACTTGTCGGAGCGCCCAAGACCCGAGGATCTTGTCGTTGAAGAGAGTCACCGCCTTCAAGCTGGGGTACGTTGCCAACCCCAGGAACTCGGTCATGTGAAAGATCTTACGCCGCGCTTCCTCTAGCTCGCACAACTGCGCACCGGGGCGCCAGACCACCAACTCCAGGTCGGTCAGCCGGCTCAACCAGTCGTCCCCGTGCATCTGCACGGTCCGAAACGGGACCGCGTTAGCCTGCAAGAAGCGACGATACTTGGTCCAATACGGGTCATCGGCGGCATCTTCAACGAGCCCCACGCGCGGCAGGCGATCGCCGGCCGGCCAAGAGACCCGTAACGGAGGCGCGATATCCAACAGAGCCGAATCGTCCACCACTCGGGCATTGCCCCTTTGCGGAGCCACCAACGGGCCCAGTCTGGACAAGGCTATGGCGGCCCAGCGCTTGCGTGTCAGACGTTTGGGAAGAGCCATCTCGAAAGTCCTGTTTGTATGTGGATACCAGCCGATAGTAGACTTCAGGGGTGACTGAAGGCAACAACACTCTACTGCAGGCAGGACAAGGGCCACAGCCTGCGGACTACTTCCGCGTGGTACGCGAGCGAAAGTGGGTCCTCATCACCACAGTCCTAGTGGTCGTCGCCGCGGTCGCCGCCTATTCGTTCGTCAAGACCCCCACCTACAGGTCCACATCCTCCATCAAGCGGGTGACCGTCAACTTCGACGAGATCCTGTTCGGTAGCCCGGTCTTCTCTTCGGATGCCACCCGGCAGCTCGAGACGGGCGCCAATATGGTCAAGGAATACACGGTCGCCGAGAGGGTGCAGCGAGAGCTGCAGTCGGCGCGCTCGATCACATCACTCCTCAAGATGACCAACGCGACCGCGGTGGCCAACACCGACATCATCAGAATATCGGTCGTGAGCACCGACCCGCAGGAGGCGACCGATGTGGCCAACTCGTTCGCCAGGCAATTCATACAGTACCGTCTCGAGGCGGACCAGGCCATCCTCGAGGCCGCGGATCAGCGCGTCCTGACGACGCTGGACAAGATGTCCGCAGTGGAACGCCAGTCTGAGGAAGGCAAGGCTCTAGCTCAATTCCGCAATCAACTGGAGAATCTCTCTGCCACTCAGACGGGTGGGTTCGAGATCTCCCAAGAGGCGATCCTCCCCGTCTCGTCCATCTCGCCGCGGCCGGTCCGCGACACAGGGTTCGCCCTTCTGGGTGGACTGATCCTGGGCATCCTTCTTGCTTTCCTGGCTGACTACATCGACCGGCGGATCAAGAACGAGGAGACCATGGAGAAGGAATTCGGCCTGCCGGTCTTGGCCAGCGTCCCCAAGATCGGACATGGTTGGTCGCGCAGCCCGGGCCGGTACCCAAGGGGCATGATCGGCTTTGCTTCTGCGGATTCGCCCTTCTTGGAGGCCTATAGGACCCTTAGGTCCAATCTGAAGTTCTACCAATTGGAGCACCGCTCACAGACTCTGCTTGTCACCAGCGGTCTTGCTCGCGAAGGCAAGACGGTCACAGCCATCAATCTCTGCCTGAGCCTCGCGCTGTCCGGAGCAAGGGTCATCTTGATCGAGGCCGACCTACGCCGTCCCATGATCGACGAGTATCTCAACTTGGATACAAGGCTGGGAGTCTCCAGCGTGCTGGCGGGTACTTCGACCTTCAGCGAATCCTTGCAGGTGGTCCGCGTGCCCGATTTCGTTCCAGATCCTCGCCTGCGCTCGCGGGGCCAGAGCAAGGGTTCCACCATGCAGCCGGCGCTGCTATGCATGACCTCGGGCCCTCTCCCGCCAAACCCGGCGGAGCTCCTCACCTCCCCCCGCATGAAGGAACTCATCCAGACAGCAGCCGGCCACGCCGAGTACGTGGTCATCGACACGCCTCCCGTCTTGCTGGTCTCCGATGCAATCAACCTGGCTGAGTACACCAACGGCGTGATCATCGCCTCCAAGATGAAGGGCACCACCTACGACGAAGCCCGCGACGTACGCACCATGCTCGACAGAAGTGGCTGCCGTGCCCTCGGCATAGTAGTCAACGGGGTCGGCAAGAAGCGCGGGGGTTACTACCGAGCTCACTACAAGGGCCACCGCATCGCCGAGTAGTACACGCTTCTCCCGCGGCCGCTGGCCGCCCTCTCTTTCCCTCAAGATATTCCACAGGCTGTCGATAACTTTTGCGTAGCACGCAGATGGAGCGTAGCCACGAAAAGGCACACTCGCCGCGAGGCGGGGACGCAAAGCCACGGGACTCTCAGAGTCGGCCGGGTTACCGAAAGCTCACGGAGCTGACCCGAGAAGCGGTGTCTTTTCTGGTTAGCTCCGGTTCATCTGGAGGATACGTTGAAGAGCCTGAGTCCCCGCGCCGCCGGCGCCCTTGTCGGATCGATCCTGGTGGTCGCCCTCGTCCTACTGATCCTCAGCCCCTCGCGGGCATCTGCCGCCGATGCTCCGGCGTTCAACCTGCAGAGCGCTATCAATGCCTGTCCGTCCGGCGGCACAGTCAACATCCCAGCCGGCACCTACAACTTCGATTCGCAAGTCTCCTTGAAGAGCGGAATCACGCTTCAGGGAGCGGGCATCGACCGGACCATCCTCAGCATGGCGGCCAAGAGCACTCAGACAAACCTGCTGGCGCTGGTCAACGTGAGCAATGTGGGCATCAAAGACCTCACCCTTTCCAGCCCCGCGGCGACCGGCAAAGTCCTGGCGCTTCACCTCTCCAACTACTCGAACGTGACTATCGAGCGCGTATTCGTGAGCGGCTGCGAGTACGGGCTCAAGGCAGACACCGCCGGCTCCAACTTAACGGTCCGGGACTTCAAGGTCAGAGCGAGCGGTCAGTGCTACATCTCGAACCTTACCGGAGGCCTGTTTGAGAACCTCGATGTCGAGGTGATCACCCAGTACCTGTATAGCGTCGACTTCAGCGCACTGTACCTGTGTGCGGGCAACCATGATCTGGTCTTCAACAACTTCAGAGCTCGCGGAGGCAGCGGTTGGACCATACAACTCTGGTCTGACTACGGCCCCACTCAAGCGTCCGACAATATCGAGTTCAACGGGCTGGATGTCGCCGGTTGGGGCCCACTGGCCCTCGGATACGACTTCTCCGACGTCCGCATCCGCAACGCGGTCTTCGGGGGCGGAACCGAGCGTTCGTGTGTGCGACTCTACGGACTCTCCGGCGTGGTGATCGACGGCTTCACCGCCACGGGCGGCACCGGCTTCTTGCAGTGCTGGGCAGGCGCAACCAACTACAACGTCTCCCTCAAGAACGGCACCTACAGTGGAACCAAGCTCATCGACCAGTCGGGCGGCAGCATAGGCAACCTGACTGTGTCCAATGTCGCGACCGGCGTCACCGCCACCACCAGCACGACGGTCCCCAGCACCACCAGCACCACCGCGGCTAGCACGACGAGCACCACCGCCACCACCGCCACCACGGTCCAGCAGACGACCAGCACCACCCTGCCCGAGGCGACCACAACGACAACCCAGGTTGCACAGTCTCCCAGCACGACAACCACCACGGTCGCCAAGTCCACTACACCCTCGGGGTACGTGAAGATCAGGAGTCCGGGCCGCTGGAGCACCGTGTCCCGTGGACTGGTCCCGGTCCGCGCGACCGTCTCCTCTACGCAGAGAGTGGCCAAACTGGTCTGCTACATCGACGGCAAGCGCGTCGGCAGGGACTATCAAGCGCCCTATAGGTTCGTTTGGAACACCCGCAAGGTCTCTCCGGGCAGCGTCCACACTCTCACCGTCGTCGCGTACAACAAGTACGGCGCCGTCATCTCCAAGACCTCACGGCGAGTGGTGGTCTCCTCCAGGTAGAGACTCACTGACCTCATAGTGTCCGATCCCCCTGCGGCTCGTGGGGCGCAAAGCGCCCCGCGAGCCGCAGGTCTATTGCGCCTTGGTCGTGCGCAAGCACTTTAGACTTCTTCCAACGCGCCGATATTCAACTACAATGCAACCACCGATGAGGACTACCAGGGCATGAGGGCGCGTACCGGCCAAAGAGAGAGGGTCCAGGGCCCAAAGAGGCTTGTGCGTGCCTTGCGCGAGCGGTGGTGGGTCATCGTCGTGACTGCCATAGTGCTGGGCGCTGTAGCCGCTGCCGTTTCGTTCTTCGCGCTGGAGGCACGTTACGCTGCTAGCGCCCGGGTCGCCTACTCTCAGACCGATGCCGACGTCGTCTCGAAAGCTCTCACCGACGCCGGGACGGCTGATCTGCCAAAGACCATTTCCGCCGACGCTCTTGTCCTGCAGACTTCGGACTTCTCCCAGCGCGTGAGTGAAGCCCTGGGCGGGTCGGTGGACGCGAGCTTTCTCCGGTCCTCGCTACAGACCTCGGTCGCTACTGGGGTGGAGGTAATAGAGATCAGGGCCAGCGCGACGGATGCGGAAATGGCGGCCACGATCGCCAATGCGTTCGCCGATGAGTTCATCAAGGCACGGCAGGCCGAGATGCGCCGGTTGCTCCAGTCGGCCCTCGACTTGGTGCAAGGCAGGATCGAGTCACTCACTGCCCCAGGCCAGACCACCGTTTCCGATCCGGCGCTGGATCGACAGAGAATCGCGCTCACCACCCTCATCGCCAGCCCTATCGCCGACTACAGGGTGCTCGAAAAGGCCACCGTGCCTGCTTCACCCTACTCTCCACGACCCTTGGTGAATCTGCTTTGGGGTCTGCTCGCAGGCCTGATCCTGGGCTTCGCGCTGGCGCTTGTTCTGACCTCCACCGATCGCCGGATCAGGGACCGAGATACTCTGGAAGACGTGACCGAACTGCCAGTGTTGGGTGCGATACCCACTGCACCGGCTAGGCAGGGAGACAGGCGAGCGTCGATAGGCTTCAGGAAGGGCAACGAGCTGTTGCTCGAGTCGGTCAGAGTGCTCGGCTCGAACCTCAAGGCACTCGGCTTCGGCGAGACCAACCGTAGCCTGCTCATAGCCGGAACGGCCCCGGGAGAAGACAAGAACGCGCTGGCCGTGAACCTGACCCTCAGCATGGCGCTGGCCGGTGATCGTGTCATCCTGGTCGACGCCGACCTTCGCAACCCCAGCATCGACCGATATCTGGAAATCCCCAACTCTGAGGGCCTTGGCGATGCTCTCGTCGACAGCGACCTCAGTTGGTCGGAGCGCATACAGGCCGTGGACCTTGTCCCCTTTATCGATCCGCGTCTGATGTCGGAAAGGACGGCAGACGAGGCGGCCTCCGGTGTGACAAAGTTCCTTTGCCTGACCAGTGGCTCTCTGCCGGACGATCCCGCCGCGCTCTTGGATTCCTCCGCCCTTCGGATGCTCATAGCCGATCTTCGCGGCTACTCCGACTATGTGATCGTCACAGGACCCCCCGTCGCTCCCGGTTCGGACTCGCTGCTGTTGGGCCGCTCGGTAGACGCCGTCGTCATGACCACTGCGCTCGCGAAACAGACCACGTCGGAGGCTCGACAAGTGAGGCAACTCTTAGCACGGGCCGAGATCGAACCTCTCGGCTTGGTGATATGCGGGGCCAAAGCTCAGACCTTCGATGTCTATCGCATCCAGACCGGGCAAGAGCAAGAAGAACCCGACTACCTCGACTGACCACCCATCAGTGGCTAGGCGAAGCCTGACACCGCCAGTCTAACCGCTCGGCAACCGGATGATGAACCTGGCCCCGGTTTCGCCGCGCTCCAGTTCGACGTCACCGGAAGCCGCGCGGGCCAATCTACGGGCCAGCGATAGTCCCAGCCCTGCCCCGCGGGACCCTTCGGGTTTGCCGCTGGCGGCGGACCCACGTACGCCGGGCTCGAAAATCTTGTCCTTCTCTTCTTCTGACACTCCTGGCCCGTCATCCTCCACAACAATGCGCACCTCTTTGCCTCTCCGCTCGGCACCAAGTGACACCCTGCTGCTGGCGAAACGACAGGCGTTTTCGACGACAGGGCGGACAATCTGCGCCGCTATGTCAACGCCTACCCCCACGAAGAGCAATCGGGAAGGAGCCCCGACTTCGACTTCCACACCGTTCTCTCTTGCAAGTACTTTCACGCCCACTGCCACATCCTCCAGGACGTCTGCGACTTCGGCCCGCCCCTTGGTCAGACTGCCCTTCTCTTGGGCCGCGGCGAGCAACGTCTCTACCGTGCTCGCCATCTGATCTGCGCTGTGCACCACAGACTGCAGCGCGACTTGGTAGTAGCCAGAGTCACGCTCGCGACGCAACGCGAGCTCGGCCTCCGCCCTAATCTTGGCTACCGGGGTGCGCAACTGATGGGAGATCTCGGCAGAGAAGCGTCGTTCGCGGCGCAGGCTGGCGGCGAGACGATCGAGAAGTGCGTCAAGAGTGTGCGCCAGTTGAGTGAGTTCGTCGTGCGGATCGCCCATCTCGAACCGCTTGTCAAGATCGGTGGTGCTCCAGGCCTCGGCCTCAGCAGTCATCTGAGACACCGGCCTGAAGGCGGCGTTGAGGGCCCACTGACCCACTAGGCCGACCACCAACAGCATCAGAGCGGTGAAAGATACCGTGCCCAGCAGAGCCATCTTCTGAACCCTTGAGTATGAGCCCATGTCCAAGCCGGCCACTATGGTGCCGATGCGTTTGGTGTTGTCTTTGCTGTCCACGATAGGAGCGCCCAGCAACCGTACCTCATGCCCGGGAACGTCGGCATACGTGTACGGCCTGTCCTGGAGAGCCTTGGCAGCCTCTTCGATAGCCGGATCGACCGCGGGGGTGCTCACAGTCTTGCCCTCCGCGAAGACCCATATCTGCGAGCCCAACTCCTTGATGTCACCGGCGGGGCGCGGGAGGCTGATGCTGCCGGTCTCTATACGAAGAGAATGGCTGGCGTCGGTGACCAGCGCGTTCAGTCGACCATCCACGTCAGACGCTAGGAGAACATCCAAGAGAACATTGAAAGCCACGGTCATGGTGACCAGAGCAATGGCCACCGTGCAAAGCACCACCACAAGCAGACGATCCCTGACGCCCATGCGAGAGAGCCACGATCTCCACCTTGGGATGGCGAACTGCCACTTCATTGCAGGGAGTAACCCACTCCTCTTACGGTGGTTATCTGGGGAGCGCCGGGCAGGTCGCACACCTTGCGGCGCAGCCGCACCATGTAGGCGTCCAGCGTATTGTCGTGCACGATAGCTCCGTGGGGCCAACCGGTCTCCACGAGCACCTTTCTCCTTACCGCCTCGCCCGGATATGCCGCCAACTTTGCGAGCAACCGGAACTCGGTGGGGGTGAGTCGCACGCTTTCGCCGCCGCAGGTGACCGCGTGCTTTGCAGGATCAAGCACCAGTCCCGCCACCTCGGCGCTGCGCTCGGCACCGCTGCGTCGTATCAGCGCCTCCAGCCGCGCCAGTAGCTCCGCGAAGGCAAAGGGCTTGGTCAGGTAGTCATCGCCACCGACACGAAAACCTGACAGCCTATCGGAGAGAGAATCCCGAGCGGTGAGAAACAGCACCGGCGCCGCGACACCCTGGGCGCGAAGGGCCTGGCACACGTCGCGACCATCCGTATCGGGTAGTCCGATGTCTATGACGAAGAGGTCCACGGCCGTATCGGCCGTCTTTTGCAGAAGCTCAGACCCCGTGGCGTAGCCATGCGCCTCATAACCCTCCTCGCGGAGACCGCGAATGAGCAAGGAGCGCATCTGGGGGTCGTCTTCAAGAACGAAGATGCGGGGCTCCAGCATGGTGCATGTAGTATCGCCTGCTGGGGGGTTCCGCACAAGCTCACACGACGGGGCGGCGTTCGGCCCTAGGCCGAACGCCGCATACGCCGTCTCCGCCGTGTGGGCGTGGGGATGTCTCGCCCCGGCTGGGTCCGACATCCACCGGACAGGGTTGGGGCCACAGCTCAGGAGGGGGGTTGAGCACCGCTGTGTGACTCCATGACCGTATGCTCGCACTATCTTCCTGAACTAATCCTGAACGCCTTGGACGGTGTTTCTCGTGCTACAGTCCTATGATGAACGCTCTCCAGCCAATCGCCGCAGTCGCAACGGAGGGGCAGGACAAGCCCGACGAACGTCCTGTCATCCTCTCCACACACGGACTCACAAAGGATTTCAAGAAGCTCCGGGCCGTAGACGAACTCGACCTTGTGGTGCATCGCGGCGACGTGTTCGGATTCCTGGGACCCAACGGAGCGGGCAAGAGCACGACCATCCGGCTGATCTTTGGACTCATCTACCCCACTCACGGACATGTGGAGATCCTGGGCCACCAAGTGCCCCGTGACCGTCGAGCTGCCCTGCGGCATGTCGGCGGCTTTGTCGATGACCCCACTTTCTACGGCAACATGAGCGCCCGCCGCAACCTGCACGTTATCGGCAGCATGAACGGCAAGGTCACCGACAAGCGTGTCGACCAGGTCCTCGAGACCGTAGGCTTGTCCGACCGAGCTGAGTCGAAGGTCGGCAGCTACTCTCACGGTATGCGTCAGAGGCTCGGCATAGCTCTGGCCCTTATCCACAAGCCTGATCTGATAATCCTGGACGAGCCCACCAGCGGGCTCGATCCTCAAGGCATGAAGGATGTCCGGGAGCTCATACGAGAGCTAGGGCGCCAGGGTACGACGGTCTTTCTCTCATCGCATCTGTTGCACGAAGTAGAGCTGGTCTGCGACCGGGCCGCGATCCTCCGCCGAGGGAAGATGATTGTCCAAGGACCGGTGTCGCAACTGCGGCCGGCGAGTAATCGCGTCAAAGTCCTCACCAGCGACCAGGGACGCGCTCTGGAGGCACTGAGGCCCCTGGCCGCGGCGGGCAAGATCACCAGCGAGGAGGGCTATGTCATCCTGGAGACCCCCCCTGACATGGTTCCTGAGCTGGTCCGCCGTCTGGTTGCTGAGCGCATAGACGTGCAGGCGGTCGTCCCCGCAAGCGAGCAGGGCCTGGAGGAGATGTTCTTGGAGCTCACCGCTTCTGACGGACCGCCCGGGCCGGAGGGCCGATCGTGAGCAACCTACGGCGCGAGTTCACCAAGCTCCTATACCAGAAGCGGACCTACTTCGGGTGGGCTGGTCTTTTTGTGGTGCCTTTCTTGATAGCGATCGCAGTGCACTTCAGCCCTGGACCCGGTATGCACGCAAACGGGCAACAGAACCCCGCCGATTTCTACTTTGGGGTGATCGCGGTCAACGGCCTGTACGTGGCCATCGCGGCGCTTACCGCCCTCTCTGTCTTCCTTCTGCCGCTATTGGCAGCGGTATCGGGCAGCCAGACTCTGGCAGGAGAGGCTGAGAAGGGAACGCTGCGAACGACCTTGATGCAGCCCGTGAGACGAGGCGCATTGCTCTTGGCCAAGTGGGCCATAGCGAATCTGTACGTGGCGATAGGTCTTGTCATACTGCTTGCCGCATCGCTGATAGCGGGCGGAGCCTTCTTCGGCTTCAAGCCACTGGTTGTGCTGAGCCTAGAGGCGGTCAGCATCAAACACGGTCTGGCACTCATCTTCTCTGGCTACCTCTTCGTTCTTATCGCCATGGCGACGGCCGTCTCTCTGGCCTTGCTCTTCTCCGTCCTCACGGACTCCGGACTCACGGCCATGGCCGGGTCCATGGTGCTTATCATCATAATGATCGTGCTCGGCAACGTACCGGCGCTCGACTTCCTGGACCCGTACCTCTTCACCAATCATTTCACGGCTTGGCTCAACCTCTTCCGCGACCCCATAATCTGGGATCCCATACGCGATGCCCTGCTCAACTTTGCTGTCTGGATAGCGGCCACTACCATCCTGGCCTGGTTGATCTTCAGGCGTAAGGACATACACTCCTAGCCAGCGACACCCCTTCGGATGGCTCGCCTCCCTGGACAACTTCAGTTCTGGGGGGTTTTGCCGACATACATCCAAGGGAGCTATATGAATCTGGGGGTCTTGACAGGTGTAGCTGTGCTTTGCACGACAGCGCCCATCGCGCTCGTTGTGCTGGCTTTCGCGTGGAGAGGCCGCTCACTACCCGGAGTCCGCGCGTTCTTTGTGATCGTTGCCCTGTCCCTCTGGTGGTCCATATGGTTCGCGATCGAGCTGCTGGTCCCTGAGCTGGGTGACAAGCTCGTCTTCTCCAATCTGAAGTTCGTCGCCATCACACTGTTGCCGGTGGTATTCCTGGCCATGGCACTCGACTACACCGGGCGTCGGCCATGGCTCACTCCTGTCAGAATACTGTCGTTCTGTGTGGTCCCGCTCGTAACAAACATCCTCCTGTGGGCCGACCACAGCGCGTTGGTGCGCGCGACGGCTTGGATGGACACCCGGGGCACCTACCCGGTCGTCGCCGGCTCTTGGGGACCTTGGTTCTGGGTGCACGCGGGCTACAGCTTTGCGCTCCTACTGTCGGCATTGGGCCTGTTGATCGCAGCCCTCTTCTCCACTGTGCCCATACATCGCAAGAGGCTCTTCGGCGTGGCGGTCGGCACCATGATCCCCATAGCGGGCGGTCTGGTGGAGACCCTCGTCCCCTCGTCGTCGTACCTGGACGATCCGACCCCTGCGCTTCTCATACTGGCGGTCTTGGTTCTTGCGTGGGGCCTGCTGCGCGTCCGCATCTTCAATCTGGTCCCGGTTGCCCGACATGCCCTCGTCGAGAACATGAGAGACGGCGTGCTTGTGCTCGACGATACCAACCAGGTCGTCGACCTCAACGAGTCCGCTAGAAGGCTCATCGGGCAACCCAAGGCTCATATCCTCGGCCGACCGCTCATCGAGAGTTGGGGTGCCTGGGAACAGATCGCGGTTCCGTACGCGGCCGGGGCAAACCAGGCCCAGCTGCGCATGGAGGTCGACGGCAGCGAGCGCCACTATGAGGTCCGCTCATCGCCCCTCGCGCACCGCGGTCAGGTGATGGCCCATCTTCTGGTGATGAGCGACATCACGGACAGGGTTCTCCTGGAGGATAGCCTGCGCGATCAGGCCCTCACAGATAGCCTTACCGGACTACCCAACAGAGCGCTCTTCATGGCCCGACTGGGTAACACCATACGACAGTCGAAGAGGCATGAGGGCTCCCTCTTTGCCGTGATGGTGCTCGACTTGGACAGCTTCAAGCTCATCAACGACAGCCTGGGGCATCTCGCAGGCGATGTGCTGCTGCAGAGCGTGGCTGGCAAGCTGCGGCGTTGCGTCCGTGAGGCCGATACTGTCGCCCGCATGGGAGGAGACGAGTTCATAATCCTGCTGCATGAGATAGCCAGCCAGCGGGACCTCCTGCCCATACTTGCCCGCATACGAGACGAACTTCGGAGCCCGGTGTATTTCCGGCAGCAGGAGATGGTAGCTGCGTGCAGCGTGGGCGTGGTCATCTGGGATCACTCGTACGACGACCCGGAGGACATAGTCCGGGCTGCGGACACCGCCATGTACCAGGCCAAGGAGAACGGCAGGGACTGCTACCGGGTCTTCGACGAAGAGATGCACAAGGCCGTGCTCCGGTCGCTCAACGATGAGACCGACCTGCGCGCGGCCATAAGAGAGCATGCCTTCTCTCTGATCTACCAACCGGTGATGGATCTCAAGACCGGCACGGTGCAGTCCCTGGAGGCACTCTTGCGTTGGCACCACCCCGAGAGGGGCACCATCTTTCCTAGAGACTTCCTCACTGTCGCCGAGAACAGCGGACTGATATTCCCCCTCGGCGAGATAGCCCTGGACGAGGCCTTCAGCCAGATGAACCACTGGCAGGCGAAGAATCAAGCTGTGGCCCTACTCCCGATGAGAGTCAACGTGTCACCTCGACAGCTCACCGAGCCGGATTTTGTCCCCTCGGTGCTCAGCCGCCTGGCTGCCTGGCAGATACCTTCCGAACGTCTGGTGCTTGAGATAACCGAGAATGCCCTTGTCCGCGACCCCCCAAAGGCCAAGCAAGCCATGAAGAGGCTGCGGGGGTTGGGAGTGCGACTCTGCCTCGACGATTTCGGAGCGGGCCGTTCATCGCTTCAGCATCTCACCACTTTCCCCGTCCAGGAACTCAAGATCGACCCTCTGTACGTCTCGGGGATAGCGCCCGGCAACCGCGACCTGGAAGTCGTGCGTCACATTGCGGCTCTGGCTCACACTCTGGGCCTGGAGGTCACAGCCGAAGGAGTGGAAAGGGCCGAACAATGGGAGCTCCTGCGAGAAGCGGGCTGCGACCTGGCTCAAGGCTACTACGTGGCCAGCCCGATGGAGGTGGACGTGCTTTCGGACTTCCTCAAGGGGATGAAGCGGAACCACACGGTGAAACCCTCGCCGGAGCCCGGACAGCGGGACAAGAATGCCAGTAGCGTGACCCACAAAGCCCGCGTCCCGAGGAGCCTGCCCGACGCGGCAGTCTAGACGGCGGATGCGATTGCGCGGCGGCCGCCGCGCGCGCAGACCTTACGCCCTGCTTATGTCCCTACTGGTATTCCTTGAACCGTCGGCGGACCGCAAGTCCCCCCAAGTCAGTCCGCCTCTCACATTGGCGAGCCCGACTCGCCCAGGGCCGCCCGGCCCCCCGCACCTCTGAGCCGGGCGGCCCTACCTTGTTCCGCCGCGCCGTTTGCAGGAACTTCGTCTCTCGCCGCCAAAGTATGTGCTTGTACTGACCATCTTGAGCGTGCGGAGGATGTTGCATGCAGGCGGATAGGCGCAATAGCCGGCGGACATCGCATCACCGACGGACGAGCAGGGCGGAGCGGGTGCAGACTCGGCGCCTCGTCCTCTGCGTATGCCTCCTCGCCTCGATGGTCGTCATTACCGCCGTCGCCTCGTATTCCTCGAGGGTCGAGGCCACCACTCCAGAGACTTCGCCCGCAGCCATCGAGGCTACTCCGAGCACGACTCTGGACCCCGCGGCTCTACTGGTCTCTGCGACCTACACCGCCGAACTCAGAGGTGGCGGATCAGGGTCTCTGTCGGGGGATCCACGAGCCTTCCTGACGCTGAGATACGATGCAGGAGCACAGACCATCACCTTCAAGTTGCAGATCACCAGCTCTCTGCAGGTACCCTGCGTCGCGGCCATCTGCCGCGGCAGACCCTCCCAAAGCGGCGGCACTGTCTTCACCTTGTTCCCTGGTCCGGCGATCGCTGGGAACTTCTCTGGGGTGTTGGCAGAGGGACAGATCGAGGCTGCCGATCTCGTGGGTTCGCTCAAAGGGAGCAGGCTGGCCGACCTGATACTGCTCATAGAGAGCGGTGAGGCATACGCGACCATCGGCACCGCGAGCCAGCCGACCGGCGCCATAAGAGGTCAGATCAAGTAGAAGACGACCTGCGTTCCTGGCGGACCCTGCGGCGGGCTCGCCTTGTGACCCGCATGAAACTCACGAAGTGCGACCAGACCTTTATGTCGCTGGTCTCACTCCCGTATATCGTCTTGATGGGTACCCAGGCCAGTCTGTAGCCTCGGCCCACGCAGATGGCTATCTCTTCTACCTCGAACGCGAAACCCTGCTCCGTGCTCGCCAGATCGGCCTCGGCCAGACGGCGAGTGCGCAGACGATATCCCGACTGGTTGTCGGGGATCTTCACGCCCACCGCCCAAGAGAAGACCAGTTTGCTCAGGCTGTTGGTGAACCAGCGGATGGGCGGCATCTGTAGATAGTCCCGAGAACCTACCACAAGGTCCGCATCCGAATCCCTCCAAGCGCCCAGCAGGGCCGGCACCTCGGCCGGATCGTGCTGACCGTCCCCATCCAAGGTGAGAATCGCCTCGCACCGCGGCGCGGCGGCCGGAGCAAGGACCTCCTGGAACCCGGCCTTGAGTGCGGCGCCTTTGCCGCGGTTAGGGCTCAGACTGAGCACGCGCGCGCCTGCGGCGCTCGCCTCGTCAGCCGTATTGTCGTTTGACCCATCGTCCACCACCAGGACGGGCAGTCCGTGCGCTACTAGAGCCCGCACTACAGGACCTATGCGCGTAGCCTCGTCGTGCGCGGGCACAATGGCGACGACACCGTCTTTGGCGGCCATATGCGGCTTCCTTTCTGCCTCTGTTTCGCTAGTGCTTGCGCCGCCGCAATCTGGGCCACCACCAGGCTGATTTGCCCAGATAGGCCATCACAGCCGGCACCAGAGTCAGCCGAACGAACAACGTGTCCACGATGATCGCCAGTGCGATGCCCAGGCCCAGCGTCTTGGTGGTCGTTATGTTGGTGAACGCAAACGCACCTGTAACGATCACCACGAGTAAGGCGGCACTGACGATGATGCGACCAGACCTCACCAGGCCGGCACTCACGCTCTCTCGAGTGTCTCCGGTCCGATGCCAACGCTCGTGCATGCGAGTGAGCATGAACACGGCGTAGTCCATGGTGATGCCGAAGAGTATGCACAGCATGAGCACCCTGTTTATGGCGTCGACTGCACCGGTGGAAGTGAACTTCAGCACGTCCTCCAGCGCATCCCCCTGAAAGAGGATCACAAGCCAACCGAAGCTCATGGCGATGGTCAGGAGATTGACCACCACCGCGAGAATGGGCAACACCACGCTACGTAGCATGAGTGCGAACACCACCAGGCTGGAGATGACTATCCATAGGACCACCCAGGGAAGCCAGCGATTGAGCTGCTGCAAGAAGTCGTGGCTGAAGGCCGACTCACCCGCCAGGTACATGTCATATCCCGCTGGGGGAGTCACGGCCGAAAGCTGGTCGACAAGTCGATTGGTCTCGGCGTTGGATAACCCGTCTTTGGCCACCACCCGGAACACCACCGCCCCGGGCGCGACGGTCATCTGCACTAGCTTCTTGAATTGTTCTAGTTGTGCGGCCGTTACTTTGAACCCGGAGTCGAGCGTTATCCCCTCCGCGGGTATCTGGAATCCGTCCGGATCGTTGAGGAGTCTCTCGAACTGCGTCCAGAGAGTCGCGAGGGCGTTGGGATCGCTGAAGCCTTGTATGGTGAAGGGACTCTGTACCGACTCCACTCCTTCCACTGCAGCCAGCTTCTGTCCGTGGAGAAACAGGCTGGCCGCGCGTAGCACGTCTACCGATCCGTCACCCTCCCAGGTGAGGAGCACCAGCGTGGGCGACAGTTCCTCCCAATCGAACTGCCTTTCCAGAGTGTCCAAGCCTTGGCGGGCTTCTGTGCTGGACGGCAAAGCTGTGGCCGCGGTCATCTGCGTCTTCATGTCAAGAGCTGGGAATGCCACCAGCCCGATCAGCACGAGCGCTACGACGATCGAGACCCACGGCCTTCGCAGGACTACGCGGGACCACCACTTCCACCGCTTGCTCTCGTGGGCGCTGTGCAGCCGGATGACCGGGATGGCGTTGACCTTGGTACCCAGCACTGAGAGAACGGCGGGCATGAACGTTATCGACGCGACCACCGAGAAGAAGACCACCAGCGCGCCCCCTATGCCGAGCGAGCGCAGACCCGGGGAAGGAAAGAAGACCAACCCGACGACACCCACCATCACGGCGGCCCCGCTGTAGAAGACTGAGCGCCCGGCCCGTGCCGTGGTGACTACCACAGCGTCCTTCACCGAGGCTCCGCGATGCAACTCCTCGCGGAAACGCCACACGATGAAGAGCGCGTAGTCGATAGCCACTGCTAGACCTAAGAGAGTGGCAACGTTCATGGCGAAGATAGACATGCTGGTCGCGCGGCCTATGAGGTACATGGCCCCCAACGTCACCGTCACTGCCAAGCCGCCGGTGACGACGGGCAGCGCCGCGGCCACCAGGCTACCGAAGACCAGGAGGAGCGCCACCAGCGCTACGGGCAGCCCGTAGACCTCCACCTTCCGCAGGTCTTTGAAAGAATGGCTGGTTAGATCAGCATAGACAGCGGGCTCCCCAGTCACGATCGTCTTGAGTTCATCGTTCTGCAGGATCTGGCGGATTCGCCCGACCTCGTCCTGTACCGTCTGCAGGTCGGCGGAGAAGTAGATCACAGCGACCGAACTCTTGCCGTCCCTGGATAGCATAAGGTCGTTGCCGGTCGAAGCGTAGGTGTCGGCGCCGGTCAGCTGAGCGACGTTCGCGTCCATGAGTCTGTCCAAGGCCTGCTTCTCCAGGTCCTGGAATCGCTGGCTGTCCGCTTCCAAGGTGTCACTCTGAAAGATCACCGCCAGGTTGGTGGGGCCCTGGTTGAACTTCTCCTCGATAAGGGCCCCGGCCTTCTCCGCTGGAGCATTGGGATCAGCGAACCCGCCGGTCAGAACACCTTCCAGATGAGGGGTAGCGACAATGCTCACCGCGAACAACAAGACCCAGAAGGCGATCACGTACCACCTGAACCTGTGCGAGAACCTGCCGAGCGCTTCGAACATGCTGCTACTCCGGCCTGGCAGGTACGAGAAGAGAGACGAACGCCTCGAGCACCTTACGTGAGTCCGCCGAGAGAACGTCGGCCACTAGACTCACATCAACAGAGCTGACTGAGACCAAACCGTGAACGAGGGCCCATACGCCGTACGCCAACTCCGCGGCTGAGAGCGACAGCTCTGGAGCAAACAGGCCTTCCTCTATGCCTCCACGCACGGTGTCGCCGATCATGCGGAGGGCCTCCAATCCCGAGGCCATGGCGTCAGAGGACGACAGTCCCTCCTGGGCGGTCGCAACGAGCACGCACCTCAGGTCCATAGGGTTCTCGCGGCCAAAATCCAGATACGCCATCCCCAGTTCGACCACCCGCGTCTTCAGCGGTAGGTCATTGGGAACGCGCTCCAGATAGGTGTTCAGTTTCGCGAACGACTCAGCAAACAGAGAGGCGATTATCTCGTCACGGCTCGAGAAGTAGTTGTAGAGTGCGGCAGGACTGAAGTCCGCCCGCCGTGCGACTTGTCTCAGGCTGAGCGCCTCCGGACCGACTTCGAACAGGAGTTCGCGCGCTACCCCCAAGATCTCTTCGCGGGTGTCGCGATGCCGTCGGTCACGACGAGATAGACGGGGTTCATCTTCCATGATCACTGACCAATCCACTGAACGCTATTTATAGGCGTGAACGCTAGACATTGCTACGAACACTGTTCACCGCCATTGTAGCTCGGTAGCCCCTAGGCCGCAAGACCAGCCTTGTCAGTGTGAGGCGACCCTGCCTAGAACGTCTCTGGGTGAGAGTCCAAGACCTCGCGTACTTTTGACGAGAGTCCCTGTGGAGTGAAGGGTTTGCCCAAGAACGCTACACCGTCATCAAGCCTGCCCGCATGAACGATAGCGTCTCGCGGATGGCCGGACATGTAGAGCACCGGCAGGTTCGGCATCTTGGCGACAAACGCCGCCGCCAGTTCGTTACCCTGAAGACCGCCTGGTAGCACGACGTCAGTGATAAGAAGGTCGGGAGGCTCTTCCATGTCCTGCAAGAGTTCCAGAGCTTCCGGCCCACTGCCGGCGACGAACACGTGGTATCCGCCTTCACCAAGCACCCGGGCCACTAGGCGCCGTAGGGGCGGCTCGTCCTCCACCACCAGGACGGTCTCGCCACCTCTCCCCGACGGGGCGGCCGGTGCCGTCTTGGCCTGCTCAACATCGGCCGGCTCGGCGACCCTGGGCAGATAGATCTTAAGAGTCGTCCCCTTGCCCACCTCGCTGTAGGCGATCACTTGCCCGCCACTCTGCCTCACGACGCCGTACACCACCGACAGACCCAGTCCAGCGCCCTCGCCCGGAGGCTTGGTCGTGAAGAACGGCTCGAAGATACGCATACGAGTGTGGGCGTCCATGCCCACACCTGTGTCGGACACTGAAAGCACGACGTACGAGCCTGCCCGGAGCTCAGGATAGGCCATGCAGGCCTCTTCGCTCAGTTCGACGTTCTCGACCTGGACCAGCATCCGTCCTCCCGCCGGCATGGCCTCGCAGGCGTTCTTGGCCAGGTTCATCAGCACGCGCTCGAACTGCTCCGTGTCTGCCTCTACCACGCCGGTTTCGGACGCACAGGTCACGATCAACTGGATATCGTCCGTGATCAAAGCGCGCAATCGCTCCTCGTTGCCGGCTACAAAGTCTCCCAGACACACCTTGCTGGGGCGAAGGGGCTGCCGCCGCGCGAAAGCCAGGATCTGGCTGGTCAGAGCGGCAGCTCTCTCCGCCGCACTCCTGATCTCCTCAGCGTCCCTGCGTAGTGACTTCAGGCCCCGCGCGTCCTCGTCGGCAAGGATCAGGTTGCCGTAGCCTATGATGGCCGTGAGCAGGTTGTTGAAGTCATGCGCGATACCCCCCGCGAGCTGTCCGACAGCTTCCAACTTCTGGTTTTGTAGTCCCGCCACATCAACACCGGCATTCTTGTCAGCGGTGCCCATTTCCTCGGGAAGTTCGCGCACTGCCACCAGGGCGAAGTTGCGTCCGTCGTGCTCCACCCAGTTGAACACAGCGTCCATGGGCATCCCCACGCCACCCTTGCCGCGACAGACCACTCCGCGGCTCAGCACGCCGCAGTCTTGGAGCTCCGCCCAGAAGCCCTTCCAGTCTCGAGACAAGGCTGGAACCAGCTCGAAGAGGGTCATCGCGAGCAATTCATCGCGGGTGTACCCGAGCTTCGCACAAGCCACATCAGTGGCGAATTCAAGCCGCCCGTCACGGTCAGCCCACAGGACTATCTCGCCCCCTCGCTCCAACGAGAGTTGGGTCCTCAGAAGGGTCTCTTCGAGGCGCTTACGCTCGGAGATATCGTGCGCGACCACGAACTTGTAGTCTCTGTCTCCGTGCTGAGCGTAGTTGACAGTGACCTCGTACGGGATATCCCTTCCGTCCTTGGTCCTATGGACGGTCTCGTGGCGGCGGGATCCCCCGCTCTTCACCTCGTCAAGCGCGGAGGCCGCGCCTGGCGAAAGAGAGGGATTGACATCGTATATGGTCATGCTGAGCAACTCATCGCGGGTGTACCCGAGCTGAGTGCACGCCGATTCGCTTACGTTGGTGATCCTGCCCTCCCAGTCGACCCAGAACACCTGGTCTTCAGAGTGGTTCATGGCGTAGAAGGCGAGATCCGGTAGACCCGAGTCCGTAGCCGAGTCGGTGACATCCTGAGTAGCGCCGACCACCTTGGTCGGAACCCCATCGTCGTTGCAGATCGCTGCCCCGACTGAATGGACTTTACGAAGCACTCCGTCGTCAACCCTGTGGATGAAGTACTCCACATCGTATGATCCGCCCTGGGTCATCACTCGCGTGAGAGAGGCTCGCAGTCCGACAGGGTCCTCCGCGAGATTGGTCAAGTCCAATGGCGAAAGCGGGAAGTATGGCGAACGAGAGTCGAGACCGAAGATGTTCAGGGCCTCGGGCGACAGCCAGATGCTGCGACCGACCAAGTCCATCTCCCAGTTGCCCATGCGAGGGCCGGCCTGAGTGTCGCGCAACCTCGCTTGGCTCTCTTGGAGTATGCGTTGCGCCTCGACGCGCTCGCTGATATCCCGGAATTGCCCGAAGGCGTGCAGGTGCCCGCTCGAATCGTTCCACACCACCGACATGCACTCCGCAGGAAATACCGACCCGTCTCCCCTGATGAAAGTCAACTCCCTTAGTGACGGCCCCAGTATGGAGTCCCCGTCCATACCGTCCTCCTCCTGCCCAGGCCTGCGGGTGAGGCTCCCCGGATCCGCCGCGCAGATCTCTTCTTGAGTCATGCCCAACATGCGACAAGCAGAAGGATTCGCGTCGACTACCGCCCCACCAGGTGCGATCACCAGTATCCCGTCAAGACTGTGCTCGAACAGTGACCGGTAGCGCTCCTCGCTCTCGCGCACGCTGCGCTCTGCCTCTACCCTCCAATTGAGGTCACGAATGGACTCGATCGTGCCCGTCACTTGTCCATCGGCGTCTCTGAGCAGGGTGGCCAGATGCCAGAAGTGTCCGGACTTCTCAGGAAAGTCGGGATGATGGAACTCCTCTTCGGCCGAGATGCTATCTACCTCCCGACGGACGTTGCGACATCGGGCAGGTATGGTCTTCATCGGGTCGAGCAAAGTCTCGGACAGGGTTGTGTCTCCTTGCATCAGCGCCCCCAGAGGACCCTTGTCTCGAGGGAGACCGATGACCTGCGAGGCCTGCAGTCCCGTCTTCTCCTCCATGACTCGGTTCCAAGCGATGACTGTGCAGTCTTTGTCCAAAGCGAAGGTGGCATCCGGCAAGAAGGCGATGATATCGGCGAGTTGCCGACGCTCGCTGTCCACCAGGCTGTGGGCAGTCTCCAGCGCTTCGGTACTCCACTTGGTGCTGAAGATCAGGCAGCCTATCAGCCACAAGAACTCGAAGGCCGTGATGGCCACCAAGAAGGACACGCCATGGGTATCGATATCCCCGGTGGGAAAGCCCGTACCTTTGATAAGCCAGTGTATGCCGGACCCCAGCCAAAGTGCTCCGTACAGAGCGAAGAGTACAGCGAGAGACCGCAGATATGTGGGATGCGAGTTTCTGGCTTCCACAAACAACACAAGCGCCATCAGCCAGAACACCAGAGCGACGGCCGCAGCCACGACTATAGCCCTCGCCGAGGCACTATCCCACGCGAAAGTGAAAACAGCGGCCAGAGCAATCGCCGCGACGGGCAACAGCAGAGGCCAACGCAAGAAACGACGTCTGCCCAGGAACCTCAGCATACCTTGGAGACGGAGGACCGCCGCCACCGCTACCAAGCCGCACACGACAAGGTGCAGAGCTCGGGCGGGGAATCCTGGCCAAATGGCGAGCACCACGCAGCCCAGGGCTATGAGCGCGCAGCTAGACGCCCACAACCCATAGCCGGGAGGTACACGTTGCGTCGCCCAGTAGACCAACATGACCGCGCACACGAAGACGGCCGTACCGGCCAAGTAAGCCAGCATGATGCCCGCGTTAAGACTGGACATCTACGTCTCCCTCTGTGCACGGCCCCCTAGACGCACACTATATACCGCAAGAGTGCCCGCGCGGGGAAAGAAACCTGGTCTAGCGGACGTGCAAGTAGTGGTCCGCCAGTCCGTCGAAGCTGTCAAACGCCAGGCCCGACTCTGGCACCGAGCCAAACCCGTAGCGCGCGAAGGCGAAGGGCATGCCGGCGCCGGTCGCGGAGTCGTGATCACCCTGAGTATCCCCGATGTACACGGCGGCCGCCGTTCCGTGCTTCTGCGCGAGATTCCGCAACATGTCGGCTTTGCCGAGACCGGACATCCCGTTGCAGTCCCAACCAGCGAAGCAACCGCCCAGGCCGCTCTTTTCGAGGAACAATTTGAGATACCAATCCTGACAATTGCTGACCAGGTAGAGTGGATAGGCGGCGGCCAATCCACGAAGACCCGAGTCTACGCCGGGGAAGAGAGTCCCGCCTGTCTCCACGAGCGCCGCCTTCTCGTGAACGTCCAAGGCGTGAAGAGTCGCTTCCGTGGGTGGACACAGCTCCGGCACCAGGATCTCCACGCAGCCGACGAAAGGGGTGCCCGCCACCGAGCGGATGCCCTCTACCGTCACCCGAGTCCGCGCTCCCAGCAACTCCAACGCGGTATTCCAGCCGCGGGTCGTGGGCTCCGCGGCGTCCCAGAGGGTGCCGTCGAGATCGAAGATAAGGGCGTCAGGCCGACTCAAGCCAGTCACTTATCCCTTGTTCGAGCGCCTTCGGGTCGCCTTGGACCCTGCCTGTGAAACGCACCTTGCGAGAGCACACCGCCCGTATGGAATCGGGGACCGGATGACCAGGCGCCAGACGGTCGACACTGGCAAGCAGCTCCATCTCGTCTTCCTCGAAGGGAACTCCCGGCCCTAATCCGGTCAGACCGCGTACGACGTCCGCTGGGAACTTGCTCCAGTGAGCCGTGGAGACCACCAGCATCGGCAGATCCCCCATGTGCCTCTCAGCGACCTCCCAGGCCACCGCGGTATGCGGATCCATGAGGTACTGTTGTTCCTTGTTCACACGGCCGATGGTGGCAAGGCTGGTATCGTCGTCGACCCAATCGCCGACGAATTCGCGTCTCACCCGAGCGAACGTCACCTCGTCAAGCGAGAAGACTCCTGACTCCGCGAGACCACTCATCCACGAGCGCACCTGGGTCCCGTTGCCAGTCAACTCGTACAGCAGACGCTCAAGGTTAGACGACACCAGGATGTCCATCGAGGGCGAAGGAGTCCTAACCAGTCTGCGCTCGGAGATGTCATACCTCCCGGTCGCCAGAAAGTCGGACAGTACGTTGTTGGTGTTCGACGCGCACAGCAAACGCTCGATCGGCGTCCCCATCCGCTTCGCGTAGAAGGCCGCGAGCAGATTGCCGAAGTTGCCACTGGGAACACACACGTCGATAGGCTCCCCCATGCGGCGTCGCCCGCGACGGACGATATCCACATAGGCACTTATGTAGTAGACGATCTGCGGAAGCAATCGGCCCCAGTTGATGGAGTTGGCCGACGAAAGCCTGAGACCATGACGAGCATGCAGGTCTTCGCAGAAGGCCTCATCGGTGAAGACGGCCTTCACACACGACTGGCAGGTGTCGAAATCCCCACCTACGGCAAAGACGGTCAGGTTGGCTCCCGGCTGGGTGACCATCTGAAGCTCCTGTAGAGGCGAGACGCCCCCCTCCGGATAGCAAACGGCGATCTTGGTGTGCGGGCGGTCCGAGAAGCCGTTCAGAGCCGCAACTCCGGTGTCGCCCGAGGTGGCTACCAGCACCAAGTATTCTGCGTCGCCCCGCCCTTCTCTCCGGGAGATATCGACGGCTTCGGAGAAGAACAGAGGCATGCACTGCAGAGCCATGTCCTTGAAGGCCAACGTCGGCCCATGCCATAGCTCCAATACAAACTGGTCCACACCCAAGTCTCTGAGGGCGGCGACGTCTCTGTGCCCGAAATTCTTGCCGTAGGCCTGCTGTGCTATGGCAGACACCCGCTCTTTGGCGATGTCAGGCTCGAAAGCTCGAAAGATGCTCGCTACGCGCTGCCAGTAGGGTAGTTCGGCCAGCGCTTCTAGATCAAGATGGGTCATACTGGGCAGCCGCTCGGGCACAAAGAGCCCACCTCCGGGGGCGATGCCCCGGAGTACCACTTCCGTGAAAGGAACCGGTGCTGAGAGAGTGCCTCTGGTGTCGACGTACCTGATCACGACCTAGGCCTATCGTTGAGCTCATGGCGCGACAAGTGCCCCCGGTAGGACTCGAACCTACGCACGAGGTTTAGGAAACCTCTGCTCTATCCCCTGAGCTACGGGGGCACGAACCGCAGCAAACGGCGCGCAGATTCTAGCACCCCCCGCGCCAGGGGGCGGCCGAACGTGCTGAGAACCCTTGTGTATACTGATGTCAGGCCGGGTATTCCTGAGGAGCAGAGAGGCCGAATCGGGCGTGCATGTAATCTTCGATAGTGTCTATGCGCGCGCTTGTATGGGAGCTGGCTTGGCTGTGCTCTCGGGTGTGCGCGGCTTTCTGCCTGTGGCTTTCTTGGCCCTCTACTCACGGGTGGAGTTTGCCAGCGCTCCTGTATTGAAGGGTACTGCGTTCGCCTTTCTAGACAAGACCTGGGCTGTCGTGCTGCTCTTGGTCCTTGCCGTCGCGGAGCTGCTGCTCGACAAGTTCTTCCCGAAGAACGCCCTCTTCGCCCGTATCATGCAACCCATCCGCATAGCCCTCGGAGGTCTGGTATTCGCTGTCGCGGTGTCTCCCGGAGGTTGGGTGGCCTGTGTCGTGGGCGCGGTCCTCGGATTCGTGATTGCAGGTCTTACCGATCGCGCGAGGCGCCAGACTCGGTCGGGCATGACTTCGAACCAGACCGCCGTTGTGCTGGTGAGCATCTACGAGGACATAGCCGTCCTCGTCGGTACCCTGCTATTCGTGCTTGTGCCCTTGATCGGGGCTCTCGTCGCCTGCTTCCTTGTCCTGTTCTTCTACCGCGTGGAGCGCAGGCGCCGACGCAAGCACAAGGGACTGCGCATACTGAAGGGGTAGGCCGCGAGCGACTGCGGTGCGTAGTGGTGAGCAGAGCATCCACCGATAGGGACTACGCCGCCCTCCGACGCCGCATGGTCGAGGAGCAGCTATGCCGCCGCGGCATAGCGGACGATAGAGTCCTCCGCGCCATGCAGACGGTGCCACGCGAACTCTTCGTGCCCTTCGCTCAACGACCCTATGCCTATGATGATGGCCCCCTGCCCATCGGCTCCGATCAGACCATTTCACAGCCCTACATCGTCGCCCGCATGACGGAGCTCCTCGACCTTCGAGAGTCTTCACGCGTCCTTGAGGTCGGGACCGGCTCCGGTTACCAGACGGCCGTCCTCTCCTTGCTTGTGGCTGAGATCTGGACCCTGGAAAGGATTCCCGGATTCGCCCGCTGCGCAGAGGTCCTTCTTCTTGAGCGCGGTCACGCGAACGTACATGTGATCGCGGGCGATGGCACTTTGGGATTCGCCGCTGCTGCTCCCTATGACGCCATACTTGTCGCAGCCGCTGCGCCTCACGTTCCCGCCGCACTCCGCATGCAGCTTGCCATTGGTGGTCGGATGGTAATACCAGTGACGGAGGGTCATTCTCAAGAGCTTCTCTTGGTAGAGCGGACTGACGAGCACTCCTATCGTGAGACCGTCGCTCTCAGATGCGTCTTTGTGCCCCTGATAGGCGAGGAGGGCTACCCCCCATGAGCGACGAGCGGCTCGTGCGCGTGCGAGTGCTGGTGGAGGGCAGGGTCCAGGGAGTCAACTTCCGCTACAGCGCTTATCAGGAGGCCGCCCGATTGGGAGTGGCCGGCTGGGCTCGCAACTTGCCGGACGGCCGGGTCGAAGCGGTCTATGAGGGGTCTCGCGAAGCCGTTGAGCAGATGCTCACTTGGACGAGGCACGGACCTGATTGGGCTCGAGTCACGGGAATAGCCGTGTACGACGAAGTGCCCGAAGAAGAGCAGGGCTTTGGCATCAGCTGATGCCAAAGCCCTCAAGCTGACGTGGCCGGCCGGCTAGTATCCGGAGGGACGCTCTTCGAGCGTCACCTTTATGATTTTGGTCTCGCCCTCCCGGTCGATCGTGACTTCGACCTGGTCGCCGGGCTTCATGTTGCGGATTGCTGCCAGAAGGTCATTTGACTCGATCATCTCCTGGTCGCCCACCTTGACTATGACGTCGCCCTGGTTGATACCCGCCTTCGCCGCTGGGCCGCCGGCGGCCAGATTGGCCACCAGGATGCCCGACGACCTTGCGAGATCGAACTGCTGCTGTAGAGACTCGTCTACCGTGCGGGTACTCACACCGATGTAGGCATGCGTCGCCTTGCCCGTGGCGAGGATCTCATCTGCCACTCGGACCACCTGCGCAGACGGTATCGCGAAGCCGATGTTCTCCACCTGCACGCTCTGCACCGCCACCGAGGGGATACCTACCACCTGCCCCTTGACGTTTGCCAAGGCGCCGCCCGAGTTGCCCGAACTGATACCTGCGTCGGTCTGGATGAGCTCCGTGTACAAGGTGGAACCGGTGTTGTCCTGCACTTCCACCGTCCGGTCTAGGCCCGATACGATGCCCAGGTTCACGGAATTCTCAAAGCCATCCGGGCTCCCCAGTGCGATCACGTACTCACCCAGCACCGGAAGGTCGGTCGCAAAAGTCGCCGCCGGGAGATCCAATCCGGCGTCGACTTTGATGACGGCCAGGTCGGTCAAGGGATCGGTGCCCACCACGGTGGCCTTCAGCTTCTCGCCGGTGGCCAACGTCACTTGAATGTCGGCGGAGGGAGTCGTCGAACCGCCGGTGACGACGTGGTTGTTGGTGATGATCTTGCCATCGGTCGAGTATATGACCCCCGAGCCTTCCCACTCGCTGGAGAACTGCTGCTGACCAGGAATCTGGAAGTAGTCGGGTACGCTCGCCTGCCCGGTGCACTTGATGTTGACCACGCTGGGGCCCAGCACGCGGGCAACCTCTGCTGCCGGACTGACTAGACCGTCGTCGCCGGATACGGTGGTGGCTGAACCGCCTGGCTCGCCGGTGTTCACTGCCGTGCTGGTGGTCGCCGACCCTGGGCCGTTCGTACCGCCCCAATCGCAGCCAAGGTTCCCCAAAGCCAGCACCATCACCAAAGCAGCGCTCACCAGCATCACTGCCGTCATTCTTGCCGAGACCCGCCTTGCCTTGACGCAATGCCGGGTCTTGTCTTCTATCTGTGCCATGTCTGCTTCCTCCCGGGAATGGCCGCTTTCCGTGCCGATATATTACCCGCAGTGGCCGCTACTCATGCCGTTGAGGCACCATGCGCGGGACACTCGGTCACTTTGGATGACATGTTATGCCAACAGGTATAAGAACGACGTAAGGCTCTACGGATGAACGGCCGCCTAGCAGTTCTCGTCAAGCCGGGTCCGGACGGCACCTGGTCTTTTACAGCGGCCTTACCGAGTTGGGCGTACACTTTCGATCCACAAGGGTCTAGAGCAGGAGAGAGTTCATGCGGGTCCTACTGGTCGAGGACGAAGAGCGTTTGGCGGACACCATCGCCCGCGGGCTGCGCCATGAAGGCATGGCCGTGGATGTCGTGTTTGACGGCAAGTCGGCTCTCACCAAAGCCGCGGTCAACAGCTATGACGTCGTGGTGCTCGACCGCAACCTTCCGGTTGTCCATGGCGACGACGTATGTCGAGAGCTGGTCTCCCGCCAATCGCTGTCGCGCATACTCATGCTCACGGCCGCTGGGTCTATCCAGGACCGTGTCACCGGCCTGGACTTGGGCGCCGATGACTACCTGCCCAAGCCCTTTGCCCTCAAGGAGTTGGTCGCACGCATCCGAGCGCTCAGCCGTAGAACCGCTGCCCCTACGGCTCCGGTGCTGACGACTGGGGATCTCACGCTCGACCCGGCTCGCCATGTCGCAGAGCGCGCAGGCAAAGATCTTGGCCTGACCAAGAAGGAGTTCGGCGTCCTTGAGGTGCTCCTCTCGGCAGAGGGCCGCGTGGTAAGCGCCGAGGAACTGCTGGAGAGGGTCTGGGATGAGAACGCCGATCCCTTCACCAACGTCGTTCGTGTGACCATCATGACTCTGCGCCGCAAGATCGGCGATCCCCCTCTGGTGGAGACAGTCGCCGGAGTCGGCTACAAGATATGAATCTGCGTCTTTCTCGTGACCGTAAGCATGAGCGCGGCCTCACTATCCGAATCAAGCTGACACTTTGGTACGGCTCTCTGTTCCTGCTGGCCGGCGTGCTCCTGATCGCGATCAACTTCGTGCTCGTTCGCGACAGCCTAGTCCCCGCCCACGGCAAGGCGCGAGAGTACGTCGAGGAGCTATACGGCCTTCCGGAGGGCATGCTGGAGCCGCCTGGAGACGATGATCGCCCGGGACCCAACGCGTGGCACGAACTGCTGGTCGAGGTCGAGGGAGTAGGTCTGGTGCCTATGCAGGCTCTCCTGGACGACGCTCAGAACAGACTGACAGAGGAAGCACTTCGACAACTCTGGATATGGTCGGTGGTCGCACTGGCTATCATGACCTTTATCACCTTCGGCTCTGCATGGTTCCTCGCCGGACGTATGCTGCGGCCGCTCCACGCCATCACAGCTACCGCGCGCCGCCTGTCTGGTGCGACCCTGCACGAGCGCATAGCCCTTAAGGGGCCCCGCGACGAACTCAAGGACCTCGCGGACACCTTTGACGCTATGCTCGGGCGCTTGGACTCGGCCTTCACCGCTCAGAGGGAGTTCGTCGCCAACGCGTCGCACGAACTGCGCACCCCGCTGACTATCATACGTACCGAGGTAGACGTCGCCCTGGCCGACCCGCATGTCTCATCGCGGGAGTTGCAGGAGATGGGCGATGCGATCTCTGAAGCGGTAGGCCGGAGCGAGCGGCTCATTGACGGCCTGCTCGTTCTGGCTAGAGCCGAGGAATCGCCCGCGATGTCCGAACTCGATCTAGCCGATATAGCGCAGGCCGAAGTGGCGCTGGCGTCTGCCGAGGCAGATGGCCGAGGACTCAGACTGGAACTGGATCCTCATCCTCGCCTCTGTGCTTGGGGATCGGGCCCTGCTGGAGCGGATGGTCGCAAATCTCATCGAGAACGCGGTCCGCCACAATGCCAAAGACGGATGGTTCTCGGTAAAGACCTGGACAAAAGACGGCCGCGCCTTCCTTGAGGTGGCCAACGGTGGTCCGGTGCTACCCGAAGACGAAGTAGAGCACCTCTTCGAGCGCTTCTATCGGCCTGACAGATCAAGAAGCCGCAAGACCGGCGGTTTCGGCCTGGGCCTTTCCATCGTCAAATCAGTTGTCGCCGCCCACGACGGTACCGTGCGACTAGAGGCCCCCAAGGAGGGAGGCCTACGGGTGACGGTGAGTCTTCCTGGCCCGCGGGGTCGGACTGCCCAGAACGAGGAGCAGCACGCCGCTCCCCAGCCTACAAAGCGGAAACGATGATGGTGAAGACCCCCAACACGGCCGTGTAGATGGCGAACACCCGAAAGCGGTGGTTCTTCACGAAGCGCATAAGCAGGAAGACTGCGAGGAACCCGCTCACCGCCGCGGCCGCAGCGCCCACCAGATAGGCCCACACGCTGGCGCCTGCAAAACCGCCGGCCAAGCCGCCCAGACCCGCTACGAAAGCTCCCAAGATGGCCGGGATGCTGAGCAAGAAAGAGAATCGGGCGGCAGTAGGCCGGTCAAAGCCTAGAAGCAGACCGGCGGAAACGGTCGAGCCAGACCGGCTGAGACCGGGGGCGATGGCCAGAGCTTGGAAGCACCCGATGATTAGAGCATCCAAAGCCTTCATCCTCCCAAGTTGTGCAGGCTGCCTCACCGAGCGGTCCAACACGAAGTCGGATCCGAACAGAAGCAGGCTGGTGACGACAAGAAAGATGCCTACCGCGATCGTGCTATCGAGCATCCCCTCGAAGAAGCGGCTGAAGCCGAATCCGGCTACGGCGGCAGGCACCGAGCCTATCACCAGCCACAGGAACAGGCGGCGCCAGAACCTCGCCTCCGGAGTACTCATCCGAGTGGGGGCGAAGAGAGCAACGACTATCTTCTGCAGATCGCGGAAGAAATAGCCCACAACCGCGAGCAGTGTCGCTAGGTGCAAGACGATGTCAAAGCCCAGCGTGGGTTGGGAAAGATTGAAGTACTCGGGTACGAGTACCAGGTGACCTGAACTGGACACGGGCAGGAACTCAGTCAGCCCCTGTGTCAATCCGAGTATGAAAGCCTCTAGGATGCTCAAAGCTTGGTCAGTCACCTTCCCGTGCCACTCATGCCGGCGGACGGAATGTCACCTAGAAGGGCAGCGATCCTTTGCGCGCCAGCAGGTTCTTGCCCCCGTACACGGCAGCGACGGCTGCTACCGTCTTCACGAGATCGCCCAGCAGGAACGGGACAAGGCCGACTGAGACAGCCGTACCCGCGCCTTTCACGGTGGTGAACGCCAACCAGGGCAGCCCCAGTGCGTAGATGGCGGCCTCGGCCACCAAGGCGCCGCCCACAAGAAGCGCAACCCTCGAAAACACGCCGAATCTGCCGGTGGACTTGGTCCAGCCTCTGCGGCCGGCCAGCCCCATAAGGTACGCAGCTGGGATGAACCCTACAAGGTAGCCACCCGTGGGCCCAGCCAAGCCTAGGGGGCTACTAAAGACCGGAGCCCCTGCCAGACCAAGCGCGATGTAGCTGGTCACGGCGGCGACTCCCAGCCGTGGGCCCAGTAGACCTCCGACCAGGAGGACGGCGAGCGTCTGCATGGTTATGGGCACCGGATAGAAGGGCACGGAGATGCGTGCGCTCGCGACCAGCACGCCGACTCCGGTAGCCACCAGAGCGAGATTGATCAGCAGCGACCGCGCCGCCAAAGCCCTTGCGCCACGCGTGTCCGCAGCGATAGATGGAGCGCGATCAGAGTGCGCGGTCTTGAATGTCCGTCCCATACTGGCGTTCCTTCCCTGCTAGCTTCACCGTCAGCGATGTGCCCGGCAGTCTAACCGTCACTCGGCAGCGCTGTCAACGCTCAGAGTGACTTCCCCTGCAAATACCGCCACTGTCTCGCCGTCATCGCCCTGCACCAGGAGTTCGCCGGACGAACCGATGCCTGCCGCCCTGCCGGCCGCGATCAGGGTCCCATCTGGCGGTCCGGCGAATACTTGCATCCGACGTCCCAACAGGGCGTCACGCGTCCGGAACTCATCCAGCATGTCAGACCCAGGATCCGCCCAGCGGAGCGAGAGGCGGGCCAGGAGATCCGCGAGCAGGGCGCCCCGCGGCACCAACCGACCCAGTTCAGCGCGCAAAGACGTGGCTTGCGGCTTCCCACGCCAGGCCTCGCGCTCGGTGGGGGTGAGACTGGCCATGAGCGAGGCGGGATCACTGTTGACGTTCAGCCCCAGACCGGCCACCACCCACTCCAGCCGAGAATCCACCAACGAGCTTTCCAGAAGGATGCCGCACGTCTTCTTGTCATCTATGAGCACGTCGTTGGGCCACTTCACACCTACCCGGCCCTCCAGCCCCGGCAAGATCTCCAGTACCTCCACCACGGCTACGGCTGCCGCCAAGGACAAGAGCGACACCTCAGCGGGAGCGGTCAAGGGACGCAGTAGCACGGAGAAGGTGAGGTCCTCCCCTGGTCCGCTCGACCAAGAGCGGCCAAGACGTCCGCGACCCTCGGTCTGGTCGTCGGTGACCACCACCATGCCCGCGGGGGAGTCGGCAGCCTCTTGCCGTAGGCCTAGATTGGTAGAACCGCACCGAGCGTGGTAACGGTAGGGCAGCCCAAGGGTCGGCGACTGAACGTACCCCAGCCGGTCCAACAGGAGCGGCACCACCGCCTCGGGAACCAGTAGGTCGTCGAAGGGGCGGACGAGTCGATAGCCTGAGTCGCCGACCGCCTCCACTGCGAACCCACGAGTGCGTAGAAGCTCGATCTGCTTCAGCAGTTCAGCGGACGACCAGCCTGCCGCATCCGCCAGGAACTCAGCCGGCACGACCGTTCCCGCATCGGCCAGGGTAGGCATCAGAGCCGCCACCAAGACGACTCGTCCTGCCTCCTCAGCGCCCAGCAGGCCGTGCGCCGCGAGGTCGCGACAGCGTTCCGAAACCTTTTTCACCTTTGCCACATCTGGTATTTTGTAACATCCTCGAAGCAGGAGTACGAATACTTGTGACAGATTTCGACGACTTCGACTGGGTCGATAGTACTTCGGGGCGAGGGAACAGGGAAAACGTCCCCTCCGATGTCAACAATCCCCGCGGTTATAGCCAGCCAAGAGACGCCTCGCGCTCGGGAGGGTCCGCGCGTCCTACCCGCCCAGCGGCTTCCGGCCGGCCATACAGAGCATCCTCTACCGCCCGTAGCCAGGGACCGCGCAACTCTGGGCAAGCCCGGGGACCTGTCAGAAACGGTGCGTCCGGTCGTCCGGTCGGCTCCACACGGAGTCCTAGCGCTGCACGTACACAACGGACGCGTGGGTCGAAGGTCGGAGCTAGAAGCGGTTCTTTCTTCAAGAGACTGGCAAGACTGCCCAAGCCGTTGCTCTTGGGCATCGGGGGCCTGATCTTCTTCGTCGTTCTCACCATGATCCTCGACTCGGCTCTCTACAACAACCGAGTCCATGCGGGTGTCAGCGTGGCGGGCGAGAGCATGGGTGGAAAGACCTACGACGAGGCACTCCAGGCGGTCAGCCAAAGGATCGACGAACTCAAGGCCGAGAGCATCACGTTGGTGAGCGGCTCTCAGAGTTGGACTGTCACCCCCGACGCTCTGGGACAGATCATCGATCCGGACGCCTCCGTCTATGCTGCCATGCAGGTCACGCGCAAGAGCAACGTCATCTCCGACTTGGCGAAGCGATTGCAGTTGTACTTCAGCGGCGACAACCTTGGCTTTGTCGGCGAACTGGACCGAACGAAGTTCGACTCCTTTGTGGCAAGCATCGCGGCAGCGCTGGATATCAACCCCGTAGGCCAAACATTCGCTATCGACGGCGACAACATCGAAACGGTGCCGGGCACGAGCGGTTATGTTGTCGACCAAGACAAGCTGAAGACCATGCTGGCCGACGCGCTTTTCGCGCATGACACCACGCAGATCAAAGTCCCCATGATGAAGAAGGATCCCGAAGTCATGGCGGATAGCGTCGACGAGGCCAAGGCCCAGGTGCAGACCATGCTGAGTGGAGATGTCACGCTCATGTACCTGGCCCCGCGCCCCGCCGACGTCCCCACCGCCACAGCGGCCGACGGACAGACCGCTGGCGCCAGCGAGACAGCGCCTGCCAAAGCGCCTGCCGAGACAACCAGCACTACCATCGTGGAGACTTCTGCCGGCAACCTGACGTTCGTCTGGAAGACCCGCTCGTTCACTCCCTCGCAGATCCAGTACCTGCTGCAGTACAAGACCGAAGAACGTGACGGGGTCAAGGTGCTGGTGCCCTACATCTCGGCCGAAGCGCTTAGGCCGTTCTTCAGCAAGATCGAGGGTCCCATGACGGTGCCAGCGGTAGACGCCTCGTTCACGACCGATGGGGCCAGCCCGATCGTCGTTTCCGGAAAGACGGGCAAGGGACTGGATCACGAAGCCACGGCGGCGGCTCTCACCGCTGCCGCTCTAGGCGCCGAGGGTCGCGTCGCCGAAGCGGTACTCAAGGACATCCAGCCTGAGTTCACCACCGAAGATGCGAAGGCCAGGGGCATCACCGACAAGCTCGGCTTCTACGAGGCCTACTACAACAAGGGCACGGACCAGAGAGAGTGGAACGTAAGGGTCGCCACCGAAAAGCTCGACGGCCACTTCTTGGCCCCGGGGGAGGAGTTCAACGTCACGGCGACCCTGGGCCCCCGCACTAAGCAAGCGGGCTTCCGCCCTGCACCGGGTATCGTCAACGGCGTGATAGAGGACGACGTGCTCGGCGGTGGAATCTGCGAGGTCTCTACAGCGCTCTTCAACGCCGTCCTAGATGCGGGACTCAAGGTCACCGAGAGGTGGAACCACTCCATCTTCATCACGCACTACCCGCCAGGGCGCGACGCCACTATCACGGGCGGCGGTGAGCCCAAGAACCTCAAGTTCGTCAACGACACGCCTAACTACATATGGATCCATGGTGAGTCCGACGGCACGACGACACGCTTCATCATCTTCGGTACGCCCGATGGGCGCAAGGTGACGACGCTCAGCCACTCCGACAAATACGACCTGGTGGTGCGGTCCTCGTCGACTCTGACTATCTTGGATCCCAACCTGGGCTGGGGCTCCACCAGCGTTGCGTTTGCCGGACAGGACAGCTTCAGCATACGGCTCACGCGCGTGATCGAGTGGCCCAACGGCAGCACCACCTCGGAGACTTGGATCAGTTCGTGGAAAGAGAAGCCAAGGGTCGTGGCGGTCCCCACCTCCACAACCGCTACCACGGCGCCCAAGTCCCCGACCACGGCCACCACCGTCGCAGGACCTTGACGCCGGACCGTCGCCGTTCTACCAGACCAGCGACCGAGGTCAGAATCCCGGTCCAGGGAACCTTCCTGCTACCAAGCCGCATCTGGTATCTTGTAGCACCCTCGATTTCAGGAGCATGAGTTTGGCGAGAGATTCGAGCGACTGGAGCCGGCGCGACCGCGAGCTCGCGCGGGCGATACGCAATCCAGAGAGCGCAGGGCCCGCAGAACGCGGCTCCGCTCCTCTAGCGAATAGTCATCGGCCGAATGACATGGCCGTCAGAGCGGGTGTCTACCACCCACGCGCCACAGCCGGTCCGGCCGGCTCTTCAACTTCAGGCAGGCCCTCGAGCGTACCTGCGTCGACCCGCTACTCGACTCCAAGGCCCGCCGCCCCCTACCACTCCGGGGAACACTCACGAAACCCGGGGCAGAGCACGAGCTACAGCAAGACCGGCACCAATAGACGAGGAGCTTCTGGAGGGTCAGGTGGCTCCAAGCGTGTAGCCAAATCCGGGCGGCCTCGCAAGCCTTCTCTGTGGCGCAGGACTCTGGGCAGGCTTCCTCGCCCGCTCCGTTGGGGGCTGCTGGGCATCGTCGCGCTCGTCTTGCTGTCAATGATCATCGATGCAGCCGTATACACCAACAAGATCCACGGCGGGGTCACCATCGAAGGCCAGAGCGTGTCGGGCCTCACTCAAGATGCGGCCGTTGCCAAGATCGATCAGTATCTCGCCGAGAACCAAGACAAGACGATCACGCTTACCGGCAGCGGCAAGACCTGGCAGACCAAGCCGAGCGACCTGGGGACCAAGGTGGATGTCGCGACAGCCGTGACAACGGCCATGGACATAACGCGTCAGAACAACTTCATCGTGGATATGACCTCCAAGCTCAAGCTCTACTTCAGCGGCCAAGACGTGAAGCTCCAGGGCTCGGTTGATTCGGCGGCCCTTGACACCTTCATCGCTCAGATCGCCACCGCCCTGGATAAGCCTGCGGTCAATGCGGGCCTGACCATCAGAGGCTCCACAGTGGCCGCGGTCCCAGAGAAGGAGGGGCTCATAGTCGACCAAGCGGCACTCAAAGAGACGCTGATGGAGACACTTCTGTCGCTCCATGCGACCGATATCACCATACCCATGATCAAGGACGACCCCGATATAGTCTCGTCAGACAACACTGCCGCCATGGCTCAAGCTAGGACCATGGTGAGCGCGCCTATGACCTTGACATGGGGCGAGAAGAGCTGGACCTTCACCCCGGAGGAGATCGCCAGCTACATAGTCTTCACCTCATCGGAAACTGACGGGTCCGCAAAGCCGGCGCCCTCCCTCTCAGCTGAGAAGATGACGGCGAAGCTTCAGGAGATAGGCACTCAGACCACCGCCACGCCTGCTGATGCAACCTTCAAGATCGTCAACAAGAAGGTCACTGTCATCCCTGGGGTGGAAGGTGTGGTGCTTGACGTCAGCAAGACCACGGAGGCTCTCACCACGGCGGCGCTCAAGACGACCGAACGCACGGCCGAGGTACAAGGGACCAAGCAGGAGCCGGAGGTGACCACCGCGGAAGCCGAGGCCATGGGAATCACAGACCTCCTGGGCGAGTACACCACCAAGTACGCGGGTGTAGAGAACCGTAGCATCAACGTGGCGCTCACGGTCAAGTATCTTCTGAAGGACGGCAAGCTCTATCTCAAGCCCGGCGAGGAGTTCAGCTTCAAGAATGTGGTCGGGCCTCGCACTCCTGAACGAGGCTTCAAGAAGGCTCCGGGCATCGTACCCGGAATAGTCCTCGAGGACGTCTACGGCGGTGGTATCTGCCAGGTCTCGACGACCTTGTTCAATACGGTCCTACTGTCGGGCCTCAAAGTCACCGAGCGCCGCAACCACAGTCTCTACATTGATCACTACCCCAAGGGCCGGGACGCTACGGTCACCGACGATGGCCCCGATTTCAAGTTCGTCAACAACACCGACCACTACATCTGGGTCACGGGTAAGTCGAACGGCATCACCACGACCCTTCAGATCTGGGGTACCAGTGATGGCCGCAAAGTATCTCTGGAAGTGAGCAAGTGGTATGGAGTGTGGGGGCCCTACACCTCAACCACTCTGGACCCGACCCTGAGGACTGGACTCACCCTCATCATGGACAAAGGACAGACCGCCAAGATGTGCATGCTTACCCGGACGATCACTTGGCCCGGCGGCAAGAAGGCCAAGGACCAGTTCGAGAGCAACTACAAGCACCGGTACATGATAGTCAAGGTGGGCACCGGTACGACCACCACCACAGTGTACAAACCGCCCACCACCAGCTCGACGGTGACCACCTTGCCTTACCCATGATGCTAGCTGCTTGGAGGCTCGGCAAAGGAATACCCTGCCCGCGCCACGAAGACAGAAGGGCCGCTTTGTGGGCCGCCGCTGTCGCGGCGCCCGCCCCGAGCCACGGAAACCTTTTTGGGTAGCGCGGCATCTGGTACTTTGTAGCATCCACTTTGATTGCTTGAGGAGCCTGACTTCTCGTGACAGACCCGAACCAAACACCAGAACAGCCAGGCGCTCCACAGCCTGCTCAGGATGGCATATTGCCGCCTCAGGATGACGCCGCATCACTTGAAACGGCCGAGTCGCCTGACAGTAGCGCAGACGGGTCGCTTGACGAGACTCTGGAGGTTCCCAAAGTCACGGCGGAGGAGTCCACGGTCGCCGTCACCGAACAGACCGAGCCGCCCGTCGAGCCGATAGCCCCCGCAGTCGAACAACCCACGGCCGTGACCCCGACTGTCCCAGAACAAGAGCAGCCCACGGAAGTCATGCCGCGGGTACCAGCTGTCATCAACTGAGGTGACCTGCGCCCGATCAGGTACTGGTCCCGCCGCCGACAGACCTCGACCAGACGCTAGGCGACACCTCCGACTTCACTATGACCGACGTCACTTTCACCGACACGGGTGGAGGACTGAGGGGCTGGCTGCACGACCTCAGGTCCGGAATACGCGGTGGCAGCACGGACGAAACGACTGCCGACGCCGCGCCGGTGGCCAAACCCAGGCACTGGGGTCTCAGGACCTGGCAGTGGGCCCTCATAGGCGTGGCCACAGTAGTCTTCATTCTTGCCGTTCTGATTGCCGTAGATGCTGGACTCTACTACAACAAGGTGCACCACGGCATAGAGGTGGCCGGGCAGGATCTCAGCGGGATGAGCGGCGGCAAGGCCTCGGATACGCTGACCGCCTTCGCGGAAGAGGCGCAGAAGAACCAGATAGTCCTCACAAGTGAGGACGGCGAGCGTACTTGGAAGGTCTTGCCCAGCGCGCTGGGCACCACGATCGATGTGCCGGCGGCGGTCGACAAGGCCCTCGCCTTCACCCGGAAGGGCAATGTCTTCGCCGATCTGTCCAACAAGCTCCAACTCTACTTCGTGGACAAGGATCTCCCGTTGGAGGGCACCGTCGACAACGCCAAGGTGGAAGCACTGGTAGCCCAGATCGCGACCGCTCTAGATGTGCCCGCGACTAACGCTACTCTGGCGGTGAACAACGGCACAATAGAAGTGGTGGACGGGAAACAGGGTCGCGTTGTCGATCAGGACTCGTTGCGCACCGGCCTCACGGATCTGCTCTTGACCTTCCACAGCACGGAACTCGCTGTCCCGATGCTGACTACTGATCCTGATCTGGCCAAGGTGGACATCGAACCGGCCCTCGCTCAGGCGCAAGTCATGATCAGCGGTGATTTGACGCTCACCTTCAAGGGCAAGACCGTGGCTACGCTTACCCCGGCCGAGATCGTTACCTACGTAGACGTCGCCGAAGGCACGGGGGATGGAGACTCCAAGACCGTCCCCATACTTGCGGCCTCGAAGATGACCACCGTCTTCGACACTGTCGACAAGAAAGTCACAACCCCTGGCGTCAACGCCACGTATGAGATGGATTTCGACACCGATCCGTACACTCTCAAGTTGGTCGAGGGTGTGAATGGTGAGGGTCTCGACCGCGAAGCCACGGCCGCCGCGCTTACGCAGGCTGCTATGAGCCCCGACGGCCGGACAGCCGAGGTGGTGCTCAAGTCTATCGACCCTGACATAACCACCGCGGAAGTCCAGGCCATGGGCATCAAGGACATCCTGGGAGACTACAAGACCACTCCGTACAAGGGCAGCAAGGGGCGACAGCAGAACGTCCGCCTAGCCACGAGGTTGTGCAGCGGGGTGTTCTTGGCCCCCGGCGAGGAGTTCAACACAGACAAGCGCCTGGGCATCCGCGACCAGGCCCACGGGTGGGCCCTGGCCCCCGGCATAACCGGTCCCGGAAAGCTTGAGGATGTCTTTGGCGGCGGCATCTGCCAGGTATCCACCACGCTGTTCAACGCGGCGCTGGTGTCCGGCCTGGAGATCACCAAGCGTTACAACCACTCTATATTCATCAACCACTACCCAGATGGGCGCGATGCTACCGTGACTGCGGGAGGCAAGAACATGTGCTTCCGCAACGACACCAGCAACTACATCTTCATCGCCGGCTGGTCAACGGGCATCGAGACTCATTTCTGGATCTGGGGAGTTGATGACGGACGCAAGGTGCTGCCGATAGCGTTCAGCGGTTTCTCGGTCGGCAGCGCCTACCCCACGCAGACCATCATCAACAAGTCACTGCCGCTCGGTTCCACGGAAGAGATCTTCTCCGGCCAGAGAGCCAGGAGTTGCTCCATAACTCGCACGATCATATACGCCGACGGCACAAAGAAGAGCCAGACATGGGCGAGCCGTTGGTCGATGATGCCTAAGGTGATCGAGACCAATCCCAAGCCGGCGACCACGACCACGAGCGGCGGCACGTCCACGACCGCCGCCCCGACGACCAGCACGACACTGGCCCCTTAGCTAGTCGAACATCCTCGCGATGATTATGTCCGGCAGCGTGTCGCTCCGATCGGGGTCGGCCTCGAAGGTCCCCGCGGGTGGGACGCCCAGTTTGGCTTCGAGTTCGTCCAAAAGGCTGGGACGGCAGACTACCAGGGCCGCGTGGAAGTCGCCAATGCGCAGGACGTCCAGGGCATGCGCCCAACCACGCCCGCCCACCAGCTCCAGAGGCCCCAACTCGTCTACTATCAAGAGGTCGCAGGGTGTGGCGACAGAGAGCACCTCCGTGACCCATTCGAACACATCTGGCGCGAACTCCCAGCTGGGAATGAGCGGGTCCGTGCCGGCCTCACTGGGCGCGCCGAAAAGCCGGCTAGAGCCCGTGCGCAGATCGATCACCTCGCGAGCGCTGTGCAGTCCAGGACCCGACCGTGTGGTCAGAATGCCGGCCACATCCAGACCTCGCGCACGGGCCTCGGCGGCTAGGTCGTTACAGAGCAGGGTCTTGCCGGTGTTGCGCTCGCCTGTGAGCACATAGTACGCCCCTCTTTCCCGCATCTTTCCTCCTAACCCCATCAAGGCGCGACTCTACTGTTGGTAGTAGGCACCGTTGGCGCAAGCTCGGCAGAGGGTCCGTCCGTCTTTCACCAGCTCGCGCGCGTCCTGTATCTGCTCACCGCAGTCGTCACACACCGCTCGGCAAATCGGGCGCCCGGGCTTGTCTTCTTCTGGTACTACCAGCGTGACCGCCCTGCACGTGAACAGCTGCTCGTCAGTCCAGTCCTTCCAGAATAGGAGGGGGTCTGCCTCGCTGTCCACGTGAGGCACCTCCAGCCTGGGAGCCACTCTGAGAGCGCGACCAGTCTGGAGATCATAGAACGTAGCTGCGAGCTTGCCGTAGTCCACCCACTTGAGCCGGCGCTTGCCGAGAGTGACGCCACAGACCACGCTGACGGCGTCGCTGGCACAGCGGTCCATCTCCACGTACACCAGCAGATCTTTGTAGGCCTTGGGGTCATCTATGCCAAGTTCGCGGCAACCAAGACGTGCCATGCGCACCCCCATGACCATGCCGTGGCAAAGATGACCGTGGAACGCCTGAGCGGCGGCGAGATCTTCTTCGAGAGTACGCATGTCAGGCCTCTGGGCTCGGAGCACCGGCGGGCGTCGGCGATTCCCAGTCGGCGAAGTGCCGCTTGAAGATGTCCCCCAGAGCCTCCTCGACCTCAGCCGCCGAGGCCTGATACCGCATGACGAGATCGCGCGCTTCGGGAGTCAGGTGCGACCCGCCGCCGAGACTGCCACCCACGCTACGGTCGAGCAGCGCGAAGCCGAGTCGCTCCTCGGCCGCGTGCAATATCCGCCAGGCCTTGTTGTAGGACATACCCAACTCCAGGGCAGCCTTCCTCAGCGAACCAGCGCGCTCCACGCCGCTCAGGAGCCGGGCCGGACCATCACCGAAAGCCCTGCCGTCGTAGTCAAGCCACAGCTTCGCCATGAGGCGCATACGAGTCATCTAATACGCCCCCAAGGTCAGGCCCGCGATCTATTGCTGAGGGCTCTGAGGGGAGGCTGACCCGGGGACCTCGGCTGCCGCCGTGTCCGAGGGCGGACTCGACGCCTCAGCCGCATCTCTCGTGTGGACCGCCTTGATACCTGAGGTGGGCGGCGAAAGATAGGTCTCAGTGCCGCAGAAGGGACACCGCACCAGCCCTTTGCCGGCGATCTCTACCTTGCCGCCGCAATTGGGACAGGTGTCGGACTTGATCTGAGCGGCCTCCGCCGATACGAGTTCGCCCTTCTCCCAATTCACGTAGCCGCGAAAGAGATCCTTGCCGATGATGTCGTAGATGTAGTCACGTACCTGCTCGCGTGTGAGGTCGCACTCGATTGCGAGGTCGGCCACGCTCACGCGGCCTCGGGTCATCACAGCGCCTAGGATGGTCCGCTGCTTGTCGGCCTTAGTCTCTTCCTTGATCTCGCCGCGGGAGGTGAGCAGCATATACAGGGAGACCGCGAACCAAGGCAGGCAGAAGAGGACAAGACCGAGCACGTAGCCACTGATGGTGCTCTTCTGGTTGGTCGCTTCGACCAGCCCGGTGATCAACCATGCGGCAATGCCCAGGCCGACCACCAGCAATACTATCCCTGTTGTCCTGGTGCGCATCGCTGCCTCCTCCTGTTACCGGCTAACCCGCACGCATACCACCGCCGCCTCCACCTCCCGAGAACCCGCCCGAGAATCCGCCTCCACCTCCCGAGAACCCTCCACCGCCCCACCCACCGCGGCTTGAGCCGCCGCTGGAAGGTGCGGAGGTCAGCACGCTGGACATCTTGCCCAGGGCTCCGAACAGACTGCTGGAGACGTCATCCAGGCTGAAACCGCCGCCGGTGCCCCCGCCTCCTCCAAGTCCGCCCGGAATGCCGGGGCTCACGGGTCCAGGATGGCCGCCGGTGATGATCACAGGCGGGTGATACCAGGTGGGGGAGGGCACCGTAAGCTCCTCAAACCGACGGGCCCATTGCCTCTCGACACCAAGAGCGATGGCGTAGGGAAGAGCGGCCTCGAACTTCTCCTTGGCCGCTTCCATGTCCTGAAAACGGGTGAGATCCTTTAGGTACTCGCGGAACGCTTCCCACTTCTTCTGTTCCTGGGCACCCTTGGCCGTACGTCCCGGCATGCGCGAGCTGAAGATCCACATCACTATGCCGGAGCAGATGCCTCCCGCCAGTATCCAGTTGTAGCCGTCGACGTCTACCCACTTAAGGATGAACCGCAAGCCAAGGGTGATGACGATCATGAGCACCCCGTATCCGACCCACGCGGACCGCGTCTTCTTGGGGTCCTTGCGGAACAGCCCCGCGGTGGTCACGTCCTTGTACACCTGGGCGACGATCGGACCGACATGCACATAGAAGTGGTTCTTCAGTTCACTTGTGGTCACTTGGTCCGGATGTTCCTTGTCGAACAGCGAGTCGGCCACCATCTTCTCGAAGCCCTGCAGATCGTCGAGACTCTTTAGGCGCGTGAAAACGGTGCCGCTCTTGCCCTCCACCTTGCCGTCCGTTATTTCCAGATACCCGCGTCGCGCGAGGTCCACAATCGTAGCGATCACCTCTTTGGTGTCCACCTTCTCGTCCACCAGAGCGCCCACCAGACCAGGCGAGAGGTCCGAGGGCGGCTGATCGACGAACTTCGCATAGACCTGAGCGTTGGGGTCGCGTCCTACGCGCATCCAGATCAAGAGCACCGTGAGAAACGTGAGCATGGGCAACATGAAACCCAGTTTGGGCACGATGAAGCTGAACACCCTTTTGACGGTCCAGTTGTAGGTGACCACGCCTTTGGGAAAACCGGTGTTGGTCCAGAAGTGCGTATAGGCGTAGACATCGTTGGCCACATAGACCACGGTGGACGGCCCCGGCGAGTAGGTCTCGGCCTGCACGCCATAGCCCACATCCACCGCGTATTGGAGTTGGTCGGAGGGCACAGCGCCGGGCAGCCTTACTGTGGTCCGGACTCTCCCGATATCAACACCCGTCTCAGCGCCAAGGACGTACCACTTGAGCGCGTCATCTTCGGAGCCGAAGGACACGGCACCTTTGGCTCGGTAGTGGAAGGTGTAGGTGGCCGCGGCATCGGTGATGTCGAAGTTCACCCTTATCCACTCAGTGCTGCCCTCTTTGTAGTAGCGGTAGGTGTTGGGAGTGTCGGACTCGCTCTTGGTCAGAAGGGCACCTGTCGCGTCTCGGACCTCGATCTCCGATATGCCTTCCCAGGCCTCCAGGGGCACATTCCGCTCGACGAAGTGGTAGTTGCCGGTGAACGCGTACACAAAGGTCTCGTCAGCCACAACGTCGCCGTTCTCCTGGACGTCCAATGTCACATCCAGGCTATCGATGGCCCAGCTCTTCACGCCTACGGCCGGCGGGTAAGTATCGTCCGCCACGACGGAGGGCGCGGAGAAGAGCGCCACAACACAGGCGAGCAGCACTGCCAAAGCCACCAAGGTCCACGAAGGACCTCGGCCTCTCGGTCTAGATATCCGGGGCCGCGCGGAGCGGTCTGTCCGGAGCCGTCTCATTTCTTATCTTCCTTCTTCCCTTCCTTCTTGTCTTCGGCCGGAGCACCCTGGACAGCGCCGCAGTTGGGGCAGAACTTGGAGCCCGCCGGCAAGGTGGCCTTGCACTGCGGGCAATTCTGGGTGGCGCTGAGGTTGGTGCCACACTGTGGACAGAAGGCGCTGCCGTACGGGATGTCGGCCTTGCAGTTGGGGCAACGGACCTTGGGCTGCGCTCCGCCGGCCATTGCCTGCTGAAGCATGCTGGGTATCATCATGCCTATGCCGGCACCGGCGCCCAAGCCCATGCCGGCCGTGGCAGCAGAACCGATGCTGGTGCCATCTCCGCCTTCTCCGCCGCCGCCGCCCCCCTTGGCCAAGTCGCCGAGAGCTTGCGCGGCCTTGTACTGGAAGTAGCGGTCCATGCCGCCGATGGCCTCCATGCCCGAGCGCTCGTCTATGCGCTTCAGCACGTCCTCGGGCGGAGTAATGGCATTGATGACGAAGTCGACCATCTCCACGCCATACTGCGCGAAGTCGTCCCTGACACGGGCTTTGAGGCCGGCGCCCAACTCGTCAAAGTAGCGAGGCAGATCGAGCACCGAATCCAACGTCTCGCCCAAGATGTCCGAGAGTCGACCCACTATCACGCCGCGCAAGAAGTCCTCTATCTCACTATTCCGGTAGATGCCCCTGGTACCCACGATCTTGACCACGAAGAGCTTGGGGTCCGTGATCTGGAAGGTGTAGATGCCGTTCGAACGCAGCCGGATCATTTTGAACTCTGAGTCGCGGAAAGCGATGGGCTCGCCCGTGCCCCACTTGAGGTCGGTGAAAGTCCGCTTGCTTACGAAGTAGGTCTCGCAGCGGAAGGGAGAATCGCCGTAGAGTGGCTTTGTCAGGATAGCCGTCAGCAGGGGGATGTTCTGAGTGGCTATGGTGTGACGTCCTGTATCGAAGACGTCGTAAGCCTTGCCGTCCCTGAAGAAGACGGCCCACTGGCTCTCGCGGACGACCAGCTGAGAACCTATCTTGAAATCACCGGATCCCCTTTCGGGGATGCGGTGAGCCATCTCCTGCCCTTCTTCATCTACGTACTCGATCAGCTGCATGAGCGCCATCAGTTACCTCCAGCTCCCGTGATGAGTAGCTCCCGCTCGGAGAACCGAGCGTCCAGTGCGTCGATCTTGCCGTTCAAGAGACCGATGTCCGCACGCAAAGAGGGGCTTGCGGCCGACAGATTCGCCACCAGTTCCGCGATAGCGGCCGCGTCAGCCTCCAGGGACTTGTCGAAAGCCATGAGTTCGTCCAGTTTGGTGACGCCGACCTTCACAGGGTCCATCATGCCCGAGTACCCGTAGTCGGCGAATTGCACACGGTCCCGAACGGTACGCAGCTTGCGCATGGAGACGTCGACCTCTCCCAAGGCGTCCATGGCGGAGGTCTTGATCAGATCCAGTTTGAGGGAGTCCAGCTTGCCGAGGCAGGAGCCAAGACGCGCACCCACATACAAGCGCTCGATCTTGTCGCCCTCGCGCCGGATCTCTTTCTGCTTGTATCCCTTGACCCCCGGGATCTTCTCAAGCAGACGCTCGAGCCAGTTCTTGTCCTCTTGTATCCGCTCCTCGATGCCGGCCATGGTCTCCCCTTTCCTTGCTTGACCGCGGCTAGTCAACCCGCGTGCCTAGTCTATGCTACTCGACCGTCGAACTCGCGCAACAACAACCGCCAACTGGAATCGTGCACATAGCGCGGATCCCAGACGGCAGGCAGAAACACCAGTTCTTCGCCCAGTGTTTCCAGTCGGTAGTCCACCGAGGTCAGGTTGGGCTCCTGATATGACTCTACAGCGAGAAAGAGGAAATGCGCCAGCACGTGACTGTCTTTCCTGCCCACCACCACCGGCGATAGAGTGCCGAAGTCCGGTCCGGTGAGTGCCAGTCCGGGCGATCCCGGGGCCGGAATGGCTCCTACCTCCACCAAGCTTGGCCTGTGTTTGGTATCCGCGGCTAGTCCCGGAGCCAACTCCAGTTCCGGCTGAGCTTCAGCAAGACTCACTCCGATCCGCTGCAACATGGCTCTGGCCAGTGTGAAGGCAGGGACGTACAGGTAGACGGGGTCGGGAGCTGTGGCCTTACGCAGTCGCGTCCAGGCACTGTCCAAAGCAGGAGCGAAATCGATACTCAGCCTCCAGAAAGCCAGGTACTGGGTGGTGTCGTACACAGCCAATTCTGTGGTCTCGGATGCCGTCAACGGACGAAACCCTGCAAGCTCCCCCTCGACCGCCTCGAAGGCCAGCCCGCAGGTCGGGCACAGAAAGATGGCCGCTTCATCGCCCCCCTGCAGAGCGGACCCGCAGTTCTTGCAGAGAAGCGGGACAAGGTCAGCTGGAGAAAGGGTCGTGATACTCCACCTCCTTCTCCGGCCGGAACCGGACCCCCGACACTACCGCCACCGCTGACACTATCACGGCCGCAATGCCCAACGGCACCCGCCCCGGCTCAAAAGTAGAACCAAAGTACGCGAGCAGCACCGCGGTGATCGCCAGGGCGACAAGTTTGACTGTCAGTACGACTATGCGCCTTCTCTGGTCGGCTGGCGCATGGCCCGAATTCACGCTGCCATCGCGACCATCCACGATAACCCGGCAGTATTTCTCACCTTGGCGAAACCTAAGTAACCACAGCGGATAGTACAGCAGGGCCACGGCCTCCCGGAACAGAGAGAGGTGAACATCGGGGTTCAGCGCCCCGGTCAGGGGCATACGTGCCGCCGACCTTCCGCCCTCCATAACCTCAGCGGGGTCCCCCTCAGCATCGAGTACGAGGGCCGACGCTTCGATCTCTCCGGCGAGAAGGGGCACCAGTAGTTCCCTGCCCGTTATCCGCGGCCGGCAGGCCTCGAACTTGACGAAGTCAGCGGCAGGTAGATAGTACCGCCTCTCCTGCAGGCGCGGCTCTTGAACGCCTTCGTGGAGAAGCTCCAACTCCATGGTGTCGTCGACCTCTCCGGTGACGAGATTGCGACCCGCAACCACGCGAGTACGATGCTGCGATCCGAACTCCCAACCGGCGGTGAGTACCTTGTGTTCCCAGATGGGAGCGTAGACCAGCTTCGCTTCGATGAGTTGCGCACCGCGGACCTCGGCGGCGATGCCAGGGTAGTCACTCAGCCAAGCAGCTCCGGCCGCCAGCGCCCCCATTCGATCGACACGGGCGGGAAAATGCCAACGGGTCAGCCCGCCATGTTCAAGAACCGCGACGCGGACCCCACAGTGATCGCAAACGAGCACGCGCTTGCCCTCAAAAGCGCTCAGAGATCCGGCACACTGAGAGCAGCGGACCGAGCGCAGAGGCTGTCTTTCTGAGCCCCGCTCACTTGCTTGCTCCGAGACTCGCACCAGATCTCTCTGCAGGGTGCTGCCACAGTAGGCGCAGACAGCGCCGTCTGCGTAATCGGGCAGCGAGACGGGAGCCCCGCATTGTGGGCAGGCAGGCTGGGTCGTGGCGATCGGGGCCCTGTCAGTCATCCTCACAGATTCTACGCGTAGCGCAGCAGTCCGGCCACACTTCCGAGTCCGTCGAGTTCCTTTACCTGCTCTCCTACCTCCAGCTGACCGTGTTCGAGGATGGTCAGCCGAACCAATTCTCCTACAGCGTCGAAGGTGCGGCCCATTTCCGCCCCGCATCGAGGACATCGCGAGACTTGCTCGAGACTCACCCAGGTGCACGCTCCGCATCGCCAACCCGGCGGTCGATAGCCACGCTCTACCACCAGCGTATGCAGGCGACCGCTCTCGAGTGCGTCGCGCACGGCCTCAAAACCAGCTACCCCGTGACCGCCGGGTCCCATTCCCTCCTTGACCCGTGCCACGAGAGCGGCGATCTGATCTTGTCGGGCCTGCTCCGCTGCCTTGCGCGCGCTCGCGACCCGTTGGCCGACCGTGGACGCAGCATCGAGAGGTATCGCCGCCACCACTGCACTCGCCGTAGCGTGGGGTAGGACACGGCGAAAGGCGGCACCTATGTCGTGCTGCGCCGCAAGTACGATGCGCCGCGCTCCTGAGACCTCGAGCAATTTGGAGAGAGAGCTACCGACCTCTTTGTAGTGCTGCTCGACCAAGGTCTCTCGACGGGCGGCGGCATAGTACTTCTTGATGGATACCTCGCCGGTCTCCCGATCGCTGGTCCGCAACCACGGGCCTGTTAGGTCATCCTCGCTGGCTACCCCCCACTCGTCCACCACGTAGAGGCTCGATTCGTCCCGGCTGACTTCGGCAAGCACGAACGGCTCCAGCAGGCTCAGAGCGTGCGCCAGGGGCCGCACGTAGGGCCTCGGCTCTACGGCGAGGCTGTTAGCGAGGCGCAGGGGTAGTTCGACACGCTCTCGGACTGCCGCGGCACCGTCGGTGAACACCGCCAGACCCTGCGTCGCGGGGGTCACATCGTACTTGAGTAGGTCCAACGCGTAGTCGAGACCCGCGTGCAGCCTCCGTTTGTCGTTCGATCCCAGCCCGAGTTCTTCGGTCACCCGGTTGAACTCACTGTGCACGTAGACAGGCGCTGACTGTCGCCAGTCATCAAGACGACTGGTGGAGACGATCACCGACAGAATGTCACCCTCCGGTGAGCGCGTCTTGGCCAAGGTCCTCAGCTTCTCCCTGGCCTTGGGTAGATCGTCGATCACATCACACCGCCTTCTCCGGTCCCGGGGTCGTCCGCGGATCCGGCCGACGTCGAAGCTCCCCTACCACGCAGAAGCACCGCCGTATCGGCAGCCTCCCTGTCATGCAAAGACTGCTCCCGTCGCCAGCGCTCTTCGCGCCTGCGGAACTTGTCGAACAGGGCGAGCTTCCTTTTGTCATGCGTGCTGTCTCCCAAGCCAACGGCACCTGGGCTGGACAGGTCGGACCGCGACTGCTGGGTGGGATCCAGGGCGCGCTCTGGGCGGTAGCGATCGACCTTCTTGTCGGCCATCATGTCCCCTTTCCGCGCTTTGGAGTCAAGGCCTGTGATCGTCGATCACGCTCTCCATAACTACCCATCGCAGCGCGTGACCTAACGCTCTACGCCGGAGCCGCGACCCCGAGCAGTTGTGGCTACCCCGGTGTCTCTGCAGTTTGTTTTTTCCCTTCGCAGTGCATATTGTGAAGACCGGCAGCTGAATGACCCACGGGGAGCGTTCTCGATGAACGATTACGAGAAGCAGGGCGTCTTTTACCTCGGCCGCAAGTATGACCTGGCTAAGAGAGAGCTCGGCGATCTCTTGCTCTACGACTCCAAGGACCTGGTGACCCACGGGGTGTGCGTGGGCATGACGGGCAGCGGCAAGACAGGCCTCTGCATCGGGCTGCTCGAAGAAGCGGCCATTGACGGAGTCCCCTCGATCGTAATCGATCCCAAGGGTGACCTCTCCAACCTTCTACTCACATTCCCCGGACTGAACGCTGAGGACTTCCGGCCTTGGGTGAGCGAAGAGGAGGCCGGCAAGCAGAACCTGAGCCCGGATGAATTCGCTCAGAAGCAGGCGGAGATGTGGAAGGCCGGCCTGGCCGAGTGGGGCCAGGACGTAGACCGCATAGAGCGGCTTAAGGAGGCCGCCGACTTCGCGATCTACACGCCTGGCTCCAACGCCGGACTACCTGTGAGCATACTCAAGTCTTTCGCGGCTCCAGCGAAGGCCGTACGCGAAGACGAAGAGGCTTTGCGTGACCGCATCAATACGGCGGCCACGAGCATCCTGGGCATCGTAGGTATCTCGGCCGACCCGGTTCAGGACAGAGAGCACATCCTGCTTTCAAGTTTGTTCAACGACGCTTGGTCCGCCGGTCGAGACCTCGATCTTCCCGCACTCATCCAGGAGATCATCACGCCACCGTTCGAGAAGGTGGGGGTGGTCGACCTGGAGTCGTTCTACCCGTCCAAGGACCGTACGCGGCTGGCTATGCTGATCAACAACCTGCTCGCGGCACCGACTTTTCAGGCTTGGCTGGAAGGTGAAGCCCTAGACATCCAAAGACTTCTATACACAGAAAAGGGCAAGGCCCGCGTCTCTATCTTCTCCATCTCTCATCTATCCGACAGCGAGCGCATGTTTTTTGTCTCTCTGCTGCTGAACGAGGTGCTTGGCTGGGTACGAGCCCAGTCGGGCTCAGGGAGCCTTCGGGCCATCATCTATATGGACGAGATCTTCGGCTTCTTCCCACCGGTGGCGGAGCCACCCTCCAAGCGCCCGCTGCTTACGCTGCTCAAGCAGGCCCGCGCCTTCGGGGTGGGTATCCTCTTGGCCACGCAGAACCCCGTGGACCTGGACTATAAGGGCCTAGCCAATGCGGGCACCTGGTTCATCGGAAGGCTGCAGACGGAGCGCGACAAAGAGCGTCTGCTCGAAGGGCTCGAGGGAGTGGCCGCCGGCTCCGCGGGCAAGTTCGACCGTGGCAAGACCGAGGAGATAATCGCAGGATTGGGCAAGCGGGTCTTCTTGCTCTACAACGTGCACGAAGACGAGCCTGTGACTTTTCAGACCAGGTGGACTTTGTCGTACCTCGCGGGTCCCCTGACTCGGCTGCAGATCAAGGCCCTCATGGACGGTCGCCGGCCCGCGGTACAGCCGGCCAGGACCGCGGAGCCGACCCCGGTCGCGGCAGAGCCACGGTCACCAGCTATGCCGGTGGGCACGTCGCCCAATCGTCCACTCCCTGAGGGTCCGCTCCCGGCTGCGGTCGCGGCACAGGCGGCTGCGTCAGCCGGGGGACCCATCGACGTACCGGCGGAGGTGCCGCAGTACTACCTGCCTTTGCGCGGTGAGAAGGTGAAGGGGGCCGAGTTGGTCTATCAGGCGGGCGTTCTGGCAGCCGCCACCGTGAGCTTCTTGAGCGAGAAGAGCGGGGTAAGTGCCTCGGCTCGTGTTCGGCGCGTGGCTCAGGCGCCCGAGGGTGCTCTGGCCATCGACTGGGATAGGGCCGCGACCCTCGACGCCACGCTGGAAGACCTCGACAGGGAAGCGGCATCTGGAGCGACCTTCTCGCCTGTGCCGGCGATCATGCAACTGGCATCTTCCTATCGCACATGGGGCGGCGGTTTCTCCGACTGGGCGTTCCGTACCCAGGCCTTGGAAGTCCTCCAGAGCTCCCTCTACAAGATGACCTCTGACCCGGGAGAGAGCGAAGAAGACTTCCGGCGTCGCGTCCGGGATGCCTCCGCGGAAAAACAACAGGAAGCCATAGACCAGTTGCAGAAGCGATACGCGCTGCAGAAGTCTACCTATGAGGATCGGCTCGCCAAAGCCGAGCAGACCAAAGACAAAGAGGCCGAGCAGTCCCGCGGTCGCAAGATGCAGACGGCCATCTCTCTCGGCTCGACTGTCTTCGGCGCCCTGTTCGGGCGCAAGACGCTGAGCACCAGCACGCTGGGAAGGGCGACGACCACCATGCGTGACGTCAGCCGTAGCATCGACGAAGCCGGCGACGTCAAGAGAGCCGGCCAAGTGGTCGACGCCGCAAAGCAGAAGCTTGCCGAGATCGATGCCCAGATGCAGGCCGAGATCGACGCGCTCAAGAGCAGGCTGGACCCAGACCAAGAGACCCTACAGAAGGTCCTGGTAAGACCTCGCAAAGGCGACATAGCGGTCGATGCGTTGGGGTTGGTCTGGATGCCCCAGTGGAAAGACGCATCCGGTTCTGTGACAAGCGCGTGGACGGGAGCTTAGCAAAGCAGCACGACGACACGGGAGGAGAACGACCTATGGATGCCCAAGGTTCGGGCGAAGGGGGCGCGGTAGTCCCCGCTGAAGTCCCACAGTACTTCCTGCCACTGCGAGGAGCCATCCCTACGGGTCCGACCCTCGTCTATCAGGCCGGGGTGTTGGCAGCGGCCACAGTCAATTTCGTCAGCACCGGCAGCGGCGCAAGTACCTTGACCAGGGTCCGGCGCATCGCACCGGCACCTGAGAGTGCTCTGGCCATCGATTGGGAGAAATCCACCACTCTTGAGCCGACCCTGGAGGACCTCGAGCGGCAGCCGGCTTCAGGGGCGACTCTTTCTCCTCTGCCCCCGGCCATGACGAAGGTCGTCTCCTATCGCTCTTGGGGCACCGATTTCGCCGACTGGGCGTTCCGCACCCAGACCATGGAGATCCTCAAGAGCCCGAGTCTCGGCCTGACCTCCAACGCGGGGGAGACTGAGGCCGACTTCCGCAACCGTCTGCTGGGCGTTGCCACGACCAAGCAGACCGAAGCGGTGGACAAGCTGAAGAAGCAGTACGAGGCCAAGAGGCAGACGCTTGAATCGAGGCTTCTGAAGGCCGAACAAGCTCGGGACCGGGAGAGCGAACAGGCTCGCGGCCGCAAGATGCAGACGGCCATCTCCTTCGGCGCCACGCTGTTGGCGGGCCTTTTCGGACGCAAGAAGTTCGGCACAAGCACGCTCGGAAGGGCCACCACTGCGATGCGCGATGTCGGGCGCACCATCGACCAGACCGGCGACGTGAAGCGGGCCGACCAGAACGTCAACGACGCCAAGCAGAAACTGGCCGACCTCGAGACCCAGCTACAGACCGAGACCGATGCCCTCACCGCCAAGATCGACCCTATGACGGAGAATCTAGAGAAGATCCTCATGAGGCCCCGCAAGAGTGACATAACAGTGGACGCGTTAGGTCTCGTCTGGATGCCCTACTGGAAGGATGCCTCCGGCAACATGACACCCACGTGGGGATGACATGACACGCAAGTTGCTCAAGAAGGTAAGGGAGGCAAGCGTGCTCAAGGAGTTCAGGGCCTTCATCGACCGAGGTAACCTAATCCAACTTGCCGCGGCGTTCATCATGGGCGTCGCCTTCTCGACTGTGGTCAACTCCTTGGTCAAGGACATCATCATGCCTGCCGTGGGCCTCGCCACCGGTGGCGTGGACTTTGGCAACCTTTTCGTGGTGATCAAGGATGGAGACCCCGCCGGGTCGTACGCGACCCTACAAGCCGCGCAAGACGCCGGCGCGGTGACGATCAACTACGGCGTCTTCGTGAACGCCATCATCACGTTCCTTATAGTCGCCATAGTGCTCTTCTTCGTGGTCAAAGCGTACTCCAAGGTGACCAAGCCTAAGGCCGCGACCACCAAGGATTGCCCCTTCTGTATCAGTGCGATACCCCTGACTGCCACACGGTGCCCGCAATGCACCTCCGAGTTGCCGGCGGACCCAAAAGCGTGAACATACAGGGAGGGGCGGGCCTTCTATCCCGCCCCTCCGGCTATACTCGGCATCATCATGGGAACCCCTCCGACTCAAGGCTACACCTTCTTCGCCACCTGCCCGCGCAATACGGAGGGACTGCTGCTGGACGAGCTGCGTGCCCTCGGCGCGGCAGACGCGGCGGAGACCAGAGCTGGCGTACGGTTCTCCGGACCCCTTCCCCTGGCCTACCGTGCGTGTCTCTGGTCTCGCGTAGCGAGTAGGGTGCTGCTGCGGCTGGCCTCGTTTCCGGTATCCGCGGTGGAGGACCTCTATCCCGCCATCCATGAGCTCCCATGGGAGGACCATCTGGCCGCCGCCGGCACGCTGGCGGTCGAAGTCACCTCGGCTATAAGTCAAGGCCCTCTGGCCAACTTGAACACCCATTTCGCGGAACAGCGGGTGAAGGACGCGGTAGTAGACCGTTTCAGGGAACGGGTCGGATCCAGGCCTGGCGTCGATCTGGCCAAGCCTGATGTGCGCATTAATCTCCATCTTGCTCCTGCTGAGACGACCGTCAGCCTGGACCTCTCGGGGGACGGGCTGCATCGCCGCGGTTATCGCCTAGAGGGTGGCGAAGCCCCGCTCAAGGAGAATCTAGCGGCTGCCATCTTGCTCCGGGCAGGCTGGCCGCGCATCGCTGCCGGCGGCGGCACGCTCCTGGACCCCATGTGTGGCTCGGGGACACTTCTCATCGAGGGAGCTTGGATGGCCGCGGACGTGGCCCCCGGACTTCAGCGCGAGTACTACGGTTTTCTGGGCTGGCGGGCATTCGAGCCCGCTCCGTGGGAGCAGCTGCTTGAGGAGGCCCGCGAGCGGCGTGATCAAGGCCTACCCACCCTGGCGCCCATCATTGGCTCCGACCTTGACCAGAAGGCCGTCGGCACCGCTCGCGCCAACGTCAGACGTGCCGGGCTGGCCGGACGGCTGATCTTGGAGCAGCGCGCCGTCGAAGCACTCGCCATGCCCTCCGGTGGCGCCTCGTCAAGCGGCTTGGTCGTGACCAATCCCCCCTACGGCAAACGGCTCAGTGATGTCGAGGCGCTGGTCCCCACCTACGAGACTCTGGGCAAGAAGCTGAAGCACTCGTTCTCGGGGTGGGAGGCGGCCGTGTTCACCGGTAATGCGGAGCTGGGCGCCCATCTGGGTCTAAGAGCCCATCGTGTGAACACCTTCTTCAACGGACCTCTGGAATGCAAGCTTCTGCTCTTCCACATAGGTAGCCCTCACGAAAGCGGCACCCCGGCCCAGGGCCCAACCCCGAGTGATCCAAGGGACGCCGGGGCTGAGATGTTCGCCAACCGTTTGCGCAAGAACCAGAAGCACCTGCGCGCGTGGCTGTCACGGGAAGACATCCACTGCTACCGGCTGTACGATGCCGACCTGCCTGAGTTCGCACTGGCCGTAGACCTGTACGCCGGCTGGGTGCATGTCCAGGAATACGCGCCCCCTAGCACGGTCGACCCCGTCCGTGCCCGGCGCAGGCTACGGGCAGCGCTGGCCGTCATACCGGAGTGCCTGAGCGTCCCCGCGGACCACGTGGTGCTCAAAGTCCGCAGGCCTCAGAAAGGACCTGAGCAGTACGGCAAGATGGACGAGAAGGGTCGCTTTTTGGAGATCACCGAGGGCGGGCTGCGCTTCCTGGTCAATCTCACCGACTACCTTGACACCGGTCTCTTCTTGGACCACAGGACGACTCGGCAACTCATACGAGACTCCGCGCGGGGGAAGCGCTTTCTCAACCTTTTCGCCTACACCGGGTCCGCCACGGTGTACGCCGCAGCGGGAGGCGCGACATCCACGACCACCGTCGACCTATCGCAGACCTACTTGGAGTGGGCCCGGCGGAACCTGGACCTCAATGGCTTCTCGGGCTCAGAGCACAGCTTCATCCGCGCCGACTGTGTGGAGTGGTTGGCCTCAGGGGCCGCAAGGGCAGGTAGCTACGACCTCATCTTCATGGACGCGCCCACCTTCTCCAACTCCAAGAGCATGGGCGATGCCCTGGACATCCAGAGAGACCACGCTCAGTTGGTCAGGGCTGCCGTGCGTCTTCTCGCAAGGGACGGGGTCATGCTGTTCTCAACCAACTACCGCAGGTTCAAGCTCGACCCAGATCTGGAACAGGACTTCGTGGTCGCAGATATCAGCAAGCAGACCCTGCCGCTCGACTTTCTACGCAATCCCCGCATCCATAGGTGCTTCAGCATCGCGCCGACCGGCAGCAAGAGCCCCAAGCAGGCGTAGAGTAGTCTCTTCGGAGAGGTCGGAGACCCAGCATCCACAGACCACGCGCGCCAGTTGGCACAGGCGCTCAGTGCGCGACTCGCCGGGAGCAACCCGGCAGTAAGCCGGCAAGGCGACAGCCGCGCCACAGTTCGGACATGTACAGGTGATCGATGAATCCATGCTCTGCGAACCGGGACCTTCTCTGATGGTGAACAGCGACCCGCATTGTCTGTATCGGTCCGTACGGGCCGACCCATGAGCGTTTTGGGAGAGCGTCGAACGGGCCGTCAGCTACCCGTCGCAGGTACCTACTGGGTCGGTAGTTCCAGGGTCTCGCGACCGAACACGCCTGACGTGTTGTCGGTGAAAGCGGCCCTCTCGGGTTCGAAGCGATAGACCCCAAGGTCACGCAACCGCGCAGTCAACTCTGGGTCACCTAGAAGATCGCGGGCGAAGGGGAAACGCAGCAGATAGTGCGCCAAAGCACGCGCCTCAGCGGTCCTGGTGAGCCGCCGGGCCATGCCCCATAGTTGCACTCCTTGGATATCGCGCCACTGGTCGTAGTCTTCGCTCACCGTCACGGCGACGGGCGCCGCTTCACCGATGTGCTGCCCGTGGAGGCTGGTCTTCTGGCTCAAGAATATGAGTCGCAGATCATTGTCCATAGCGTAGAACACGTGCGCCGCGTGCGGCCCATTTCCGGCAGGCGCCGCAGTGGCTACGGTCATCGTGTGGTGGGCACTCAGGTAGTCAGCTATCCGCGCGCGCAGGTCATCCCGTTCTGGTCCCTCCATCTGCCCCCTCCCAGCGCTTGTAGAGACTGTGCTCTAGGCCGAACTGATCCAGGATCTTGCCGACAGTGTGATCCACGATGTCATCAAGCCTCTGCGGTGCGTTGTAGAATCCGGGACAGGGAGGCAAGACTACCGCGCCGTACTCCGTCACCGTGGTCATCAGACGCAGATGTCCCAGATGCACTGGCGTCTCCCGCACCATCAGCACCAAGCGCCGCCGCTCCTTCAGGGCAACATCGGCCGCCCTTACCAGCAGCGTCTCGCTGAAACAATGGGCGATCGCGGAGAGGCTCTTGATGGAGCAAGGGGCCACAACCATGCCAAGCGTGGTGAACGAACCAGAGGCTACGGAGGCCTCCAGGTCGTGGTTGGAATACGAGAAGTCCGCCAGTGCCTCAACCTGCTCGGGAGCGCGCCCGGTTTCGAGAAAGGCCACTCGCCTGGCGGTTTCGCTCATGACCAGATGGGTCTCTGTGGCAGTATCTCGGAGGGCTTCGAGCAACCGGATGCCGTATATCGCTCCAGAAGCCCCTGAGATACCTACGATCAGCCGTTTGGGAGAAGACATGGCGCGGCGCCCCCTCTCTATCGTCGTCGCGGACACTGCTGCAGATTCATTCTACCAAGGCGTCCCGGGCCGTATGGTCCGGGTCCGCCGGCTCTTCCATGACGTATGATGCGATGTAAGAGAGGGAGAACCACTGTGACCAAGAACACAGGACCTGACCAGCCGGCCGCGCACGCCGAAGAGATAGTGGCTAGGCTCCGAACCGAGTATCCAGATGCACGCATCGTGCTCGACTTCGGGAACGACTGGGAGTTGTTGGTAGCCGTGATCCTGTCCGCCCAGTGCACCGACAAGATGGTCAACCAGGTGACCGCCAAGCTCTTCCGCAGGTACCGAACGATCGAGGACTACGCCGGCGCGGACCCCCTGGAGTTCGAGACCGATATCCGCTCCACGGGCTTCTTCCGCAACAAGGCCAAGCACATCATTGCCGCGGCACAGAAGGTACTTTCCGAACAGGGGGGCGTGGTGCCTGCGAGCATCACGGGACTGCTCACCCTGCCGGGGGTCGCGCGTAAGACGGCGAACGTGGTCCTGGGTAACGCGCATCCTGAGGCCTTTGCCACCGACCCCGACGCGGGCATAGCGGTCGACACTCACGTCCACCGCTTGAGTAGACGGCTCGGCCTTGCCGCGTCCGACGACCCCGTGAAGATCGAGCGGGAGTTGATGGCCATAGTCCCGCGGGAGGACTGGTTCCAGCTCACCTATCTGCTGATAGAGCATGGTCGCGCCGTTTGCGATGCCAAACGGCCGCGCTGCGATGTTTGCCTCTTGCAGGACATATGTCCTTCGGCCTTCACGACCTGAGACGCGTTTCCAGTTGACGCCCGCAGCCGCTGCCTATACCATCGCACGGCATCGTCAGCGCGTTTCGCCGGGTAGAGACGGGGGAGCCAGAGAAGGGGAGCCGAGATGATCTTTGATCGCGAACACGAGTGCATGAGCCGAGAGGACATGCGGCGCCTGCAGGGGGAGCGTCTTACCGCTTTGGTAGACCGCGTCTACAAGCGAGTGCCCTTCTATCGCGACCTACTTGACAAGGCGGGTACTCCGCCCGACAAGGTGAGGAGCCTCGACGACCTCCAACGCCTGCCTTTCACGCGCAAGTACAACCTGCGCGACAACTACCCGTTCGGTCTGTTCGCAACGCCTCTCAAAGAAGTCGTCCGCATCCACGCCTCTTCTGGCACCACCGGCAAGCCCACCACGGTCGGCTATACCCAGAACGACATCAACATGTGGGCCCATTGCGCTGCACGCACACTTGCTGGGGTCGGCGCTACCGACGAAGACGTGGTGCAGGTAGCCTATGGCTACGGCCTGTTCACGGGCGGCCTGGGCATGCACTACGGAGCCGAGCTTCTCGGAGCTTCAGTGATTCCCATCTCAGGCAGCAACACGCAGCGGCAGATCATGTTGATGCAGGACTTCGGCACCACCGTGGTCTGCTGCACCCCGAGCTTCGCGCTCTATGTCTGGGACGTAGCCCAGCACATGGGGGTCGATGTCACCACACTTCCTCTGCGGGTGGGCGTGTTCGGCGCGGAGCCCTGGTCGGAAGCCATGCGCAAGGACATCGAGCACAAGTGGAACATCAAAGCCTGCGACATATACGGCCTGAGTGAGATCGTCGGTCCGGGGGTCTCCTGCGAGTGCGTCGCCGCCCAGGACGGGCTGCACATCAACGAGGACCACTTCCTGCCTGAGATCATCGACCCAGACACCGGTGTCCCTCTTCCCGAAGGTCAGATGGGGGAGTTGGTCTTTACCACGCTCACCAAAGAGGCTATCCCTCTCGTGCGCTACCGCACCGGAGACATCTGCAGCCTGAACTACGAACCCTGTGTCTGCGGACGGAACACAGTGCGGATGGCCCGCGTTTCCGGACGCACGGACGACATGCTCATTATCAGGGGCGTCAACGTGTTCCCCAGCCAGGTGGAGTCGGTGCTGCTCATGTCCCCGCAGGTAGAGCCCCACTATCGCCTCGTCGTCAGCCGCAAAGGCGCCATGGACAACCTCGAGGTGCAGGTGGAGATCAAGCCAGACCTCTACCACGAGGTCTCGGATGCCATCCTCTCCCTCAGTGACGTCACCATGTTCACCGAGCATGAGACTCTGGTGCGACTGAAGGACAACATCCAGAAGAACATCAAGGACATCATCGGGGTCAACACCAGTGTGACCTTCAAGGAGCCGGGCTCCATCGAGAGGACCGAAGGCAAGGCCCAGCGCGTCGTAGACCTGCGCAAGGAAAAGGCCGAGTAGGAGGCCGAAGAGATGGCAGAGCGGCAGTCCGGTAAGGGCGTGACACCGAACGGACACGAGCGCCGGGGCGCGTTCGCCTCGGCCCGGGAAGACCACGGTCACGCCGGCCTAGACCCTGACACCCCGCAAACGCTCTCGCCCGCGTACCGGCTCGGGTACGCCGACTTGGACTTCATGATGCGGGACGAGCTCCGCTGCTGCCCGTCTGCAGCTCGAGTATCTAAAGCCCGAGATAATGCAGCGCGACCGAGGCATCACTGCGACGGTGGTCATGTTCGGAAGCGCCCGCGTGCCCGACCCGGACAGAGTCGCCGGCTCTGATCGAAGACGCCGAACGCGCTGCGGCGGCGGCTCCAGACGACCCAGACGCTGCGCGCAGAGGTCAAGACGGTCAGGGCTCTTGCGGAGAAGGCCAGGTACTACGAGGAGGCGCGCAAGCTGAGCCAGCTCATCTCCGCGGAGTACGGAGACCCGGAGCTGGCCTGCTCCGTGGAGCAGCGACAGCACAGGCGCAGGGTGGTAGTGGTCACCGGCGGTGGCCCGGGCATCATGGAGGCTGCCAACCGCGGTGCAGACGATGTCGGGGCCGAGACGGTGGGACTCAACATCGTCCTGCCCTTCGAGCAGGCGCCCAACCCCTACATAACCCCTCATCTCTGCTTCAACTTCCACTATTTCGCCCTTAGGAAGATGCACTTCATGATGCGGGCCAAGGCCCTGGTGGTCTTCCCCGGCGGGTTCGGCACGCTCGACGAACTGTTCGAAGTACTGTGCCTCGTTCAGACTCGCAAGATCGAACGCATCCCCGTGCTCCTCTTCGGACGCGAGTACTGGGAGCGCATCATCAATTTCCCGGCCCTGGTAGAGGAGGGGGTCATAGAGTCCCGAGACCTGGACATCTTCTCGTACGTGGAGTCGGCCGAGGAGGCTTGGCGCTTGCTCGAACCGGTGCTGGACGACAACTCAGGCAAGAAGTAGCCTTCAGAGTCTGGTGTCCGGCGCGTGGTCACGGCGTCCGAGCATGCTATCCTTGCTGTTAGCGATATGGACACGCTTCACGAGCCCCGCAGTCACCACGTAGCGCCCGTAGCCGGGCCTCAGGCCAGGCGAGTATGAACGTAACCGCGGCCGAAATCGCCGGTGTAGTACTCCTTGTCATCCTGAACGCCTTCTTTGTGGTGGCGGAATTCGCCATCGTCAAGGTCCGCGACACACGCGTCGCCGAACTCAAGGCCTTGGGCAGCCGCAAGGCAGCCGTTGCCGACCACATCGTCAACCATCTCGACGCCTATCTCTCGGCTACACAATTGGGCGTCACCGTCGCCAGCATGGGGCTCGGTTGGTTGGGCGCCGAGGCCTTCTCGAGGGTCTTCGGCACGGCCATGAACCCAGTGGTAGCTGCCGTCGTGGCCTTCGTGCTGGTGACCTTTGTCACCATAATCTTCGGCGAGTTGGTGCCGAAATCGGTGGCCATCCGCAAGGCCGAGCGCTCGGCCTTGCTCGTCGCTATACCCCTCCGGTGGTTCTACCTCGTGACCAGGCCACTCACGTGGCTCATGTACATCACAGCCGCCGCGGTGCTTCATCTGTTCCGCATCAAGCCAGCCTCTGAGCGCGAACTCGCTCACTCCGAAGAAGAGCTGCGCATGATACTTGAGGCCAGCCAAGAGGTGGGGCACATCGACGAGATCGAGCAGACCCTCATGCGCCGGGCCCTTACCTTCGGTGATCAGACCATCAGCGCCATCATGGTGCCGCGCACTGAAATGGCTGCCTTGCCCACTTCGTTGACGGTCCAAGAGGCCATAGCCGAGGTCGCGGAGACCAATCACACCCGCTACCCAGCCTACGAGGACGACGTGGACAACGTGGTCGGGTATATCCACATAAAGGACCTATACCGGGCGCCGCGCGACGCGGGTTTGCGCCGCCTGCTGCGCCCGATCGGCTTCATCGCGGAGTCATCGAACATAGAGCTGGCACTGCAGCGCTTCCAAGTCACAAGGACCCCTCTGGCTATCGTTGTGGACGAGCACGGTGGCACGGCCGGCATAGTCACCATCCAAGACGTGGTGGAGGAACTCATCGGCGAGGTTCAAGACGAGTTCGACCAAGAGGCTCCCGTGGTTCAGGTGGTCGACGGGGCTGCCTACTCTGTCGACGGCGCCGCCCGTGTTGACGAGTTGGAGGAGTCCCTGGGCCTGCAACTCATCGAGGAGGGCTTCCCCACGCTAGGGGGCAGAGTGTTCGAACAGCTCCAGCGCCGTCCGAAGGTGGGGGACGAGGTGCTGCTCGGCAAGTACCTGGCCAGGGTCACTGAGGTCGACGGCATGAGGATCTGCCGAGTGCTGCTTACTCCCTGTGACCAAGAGACCGAGACCGACACCGACGTCGAGACGGAGGACAAGCGGGGTACCGGCGACTCGGCCGGTGACCCGGAGGACTGATGGCCTCGGTCGAAGTACTTCTAGATTCTGACGCCCTCAGGGCGAACATCGACCGGAACGCCCAGCCGGTCGTGATACCCAAGAAGTTCCGGCCGCTCATCGAGGCGGTGGACAAGTATCTGGGCGTTAAGGGACCTCTCACCGACACTCTGACTGAGTACCATCACGTCCACCGCAACGTCGACCTTCTCGTGGACGGTTTTCAGGTGATCCTTCTCCGGAACTGGAGCTACTTCGAGCGCTCAGAAGACCGCGCTAAGGCTTTCACTCTCTTGTCGGAACTTGTCATAGACCTGCTTCATGGGCAACTCACCGACCAGCAAGCGTCGCTGCTGCTGCGGCAGTTGCTCACTTGGTGCATCGCGGTCGTCTCTGGTCCCCACTCCGATACCTACGACAAGCCTCTGCTGGAAGTGGCCTCTTGCCTCGTCAGATTCATCCCCAGTCAGACCCTGGCAGCCCTGGAACGCGACAACCTGTTGCGCAACCTCGTCCAAGCTTGTGCCACGCGCCCCAAGCTAGCGTCTGCCTTCTCTGACCTCTACAGGTCTCTTCTGCTCATGGGCTACGAACGAGTTCTCCAGCGACTGCTGGTACCAGAGTGGGCTACATCCGAGGAAGCTGAACTCACGGACCGCGAATCTGTGGCCTCGAGTTTCTCGGACCTCGAGCGCGAACGACTGCAGCGCCTCATAGCGGCGGCCAAGAAAGCGACTCTGGATGAGCTGCTGTCGAACGAGCTTCCCACCTTCTCCAGCATGATCGACACGGCCATTGACCAGGTCTTCAAGATCGACGATCTGGAAGACCGGTTCGCGGTCTGTCTCTACTTTCTGAAAGACGACACGCTGGGCTACCGACAGAACGAGGTGATGGTCGATCTCCTGGCCGTGGTCCGCCAACTCATGGCACCCGACAGCCATATGGACGCTGACGTGGTATTGAGCCGCCTGACCCGCTTCTTCCGCGCGCGAGCGAACCAGTTCCTGCTGATGCGCTTTCAATGCTACGAAGCGATCGGGGTAGCCATCGGCGAGGCCAGCAACGTAGCCGCCGCCGACCACCTAATAGAGGACGTGCTCTATTGGCGGTTCCAGTACCCTGACATCAAGGGCGCTACCGACGAGTGGGAGACGGTGGTAAACCCCTATCACCTCCCCAAGATCCGCTGCTGGATGCACATCATCGAGTCCAACCCGGCCCTCTATGAGAGGCTGGCGGCCGCCTTGAACGTCCAATTGCGACTCGGTGGAGTCTACATAGCTGATACCGACCTCTTTCAGCGCGATGTCACCCGGTTCTTGAACGCCGACATAAGACCCATCTACTTTGTGGCTAAGCAGCTCCTTCGCGCCTTCCCGGTCTATTTCAACGATGTGGGCGCCGAGGGCGAGCTACGGGCGGTCTCGACCGAACTCGACGAGATCTGCGGACGCCACGACAATCTGATGCACTACCTCCGCAAGCAGTCGCACGCTGAGTCCTCCAACCGGCTCGTGGCTTTCTCGCGTGCAGTCTTGGCGTATTGGGTGGCTTTGGACACAGGGGGGCTGGAGCCGTACTTGTCAACCAACGCATTGGCGGCGGTGAAGGCAGAGCGGGAGTGGGCGGAAGGACCCCACGATGTTCTCATGGCCTTGCGGCCGGTGTTGTGCGGAGAAGACCCCTGCGACCCTGAGGGATTCGTCGACCGCTTGGTTCAGTTGTCTGTAGCCGAACTCGAAGAAGCCTTGGCGAAGCTTCCCTGCCAGGTCGACGCCGATGCTCGCGCGCCCAGACGCGTGGTGCTCATGATCCGCACTCACCAGTTGCTCGCCCAGAAGTACTCTTTGTCGGCCGACGGTATCAGCCACGCGGTCGAGCGGAGCCTGCAGTTGTCGACCTCCTCCCGTTCCTCGTTCATCAAGGCGCTGGAGGCTTGGCAGAAGCGGCCGACCCCTGTCACTCGCGAGCACCTGCTCGATTGCGCGCTCGATCTGCTCGAGAAGCTGAAGGAGATAGTACTCAGCCCGGGCGCGTCAATGGCCATGGAGAACATCTACCAGAAGCGCCACATAGCCGCGGGAATACCCTCGATGTACGGCACCTATACTGAGCCCAAGTTCGACGCGTTGGGGCTCTCTTTTCGCGTGGAGAACCTGGTGGCGCGACTGCTTGAGGACTTGGTCTCCGAGGGGGTAGACCCCTACATCACCCGGGATTCACTGCGGGGCATGGCCTCGACCATAAGGCGGTTTGAGCGCGCCTTGTCTGCCGACGGGGTGGATTCCCGCAACTTGGCGGCCAACACCCGTTTACTCGAGTCGAGCTTCAGCAGCCAGAACTTCACCTTCCACCAATACCAGAATGTCTTCCAGTTCATCGCCGGATCCGTGGCAGAGCTGTCTCGCAATTCGATCTTGAGTCATGACCAGGTCCTCCACACCGTCCTTGAGCATGACCCCAGGCAGTGCGAAGCACGAGGCATGTCCCTGGACGCGGTTGCGGAGATGGTCCTTCGCGAGGTCTTGGTCTCTGCTCTGGGAATGCAGACTCTCGACCGATATGTCTCCGCAGCCCTGCGCCAGATGGCCAAACTCACCGACCGGCTGGGGAACGCGGCCTTGACGCGCATGATGAACTACGACCCCGAGCGGCTCGTATCCCATATCTACGAGGTCAAACCTGGCACGGACGATCAGATGACTTTGGGGTTCAAGGGCCTGGGGCTCAAACAGATGGCCTCCTACAACCACCACGTCCCCCCAGGTTTCATACTTACCACAGAGCTGTTCAGCGCCATGCCGGCCATGGCCTACCGCCCGCTGTTTGACGACACCCTCGAGCGCCTGGACGCGGCTATCGCCCGTCTGCAGAAGAAGACCGGTCTGCGGCTCGGCGACCCCGACAAGTTGCTTGTCCTCTCAATAAGGTCGGGGGCAGCTATCTCCCTACCGGGACTCATGACCACGTTCGTCAACGTCGGCCTCAACGACGGGCTGGCGGAGGCCCTTTCTCAGCGACCAGGCTTCGAATGGGCCGCCTGGGACTCTTACCGCCGCTTCCTTCAGACTTGGGCGATGGCTTCGGGGATAGACCGTGACTTCTTCGACGGCATCATGACTGAGTTCAAGGACCGCGCGGGTATCGAGCGCAAGCTGGACTTCCCTCCGGAGAAGATGCGGGAGCTGGCCTTCGAGTACAAGACAAGAGCCAAAGACATGGGAGTACGCTTCGTCGACGACCCCTTCCGCCAGGTAGTCGGCTGTGTGCGCAAAGTCCTCGCTTCCTGGGATTCCCCTGAGGCCCGACTCTACAGAAAGTACGTAGGCCTCGCGGCTGAGTGGGGCACAGCCGTGGTGCTCCAGAAGATGGTATATGGCAATCTGAGCCGCGAATCCGGGTCGGGGGTCACGTTCACACGCAACCCGCTCGAGCCATACAGCAGCCAGGTACGGCTCTTCGGTGACTTCACGGTCCGCAGCCAGGGTGAGGACTTGGTGGGCGGTCTGGTCTTCCCGTGGCCGATATCTGAGGCCCAGCGTTTGGGCAGCCCCACCTATCGAGACATCGAGCATTCGCTCGAGAAGGACTTTCCGGAGGTCTACCAGTCCTTGCTGACGGTGGCCAAGGATCTGGTGGGCAAGAGAGAGCACGAGCCACAAGAGATCGAGTTCACTTTCGAATCAGCCTCTGGCGAGGACCTATACGTGCTGCAGAAGCGACCCATGGTGCATGAACAGCAGGACGATGCTCCTTACTTCGATGCTTCCTCACCGCTCTTCACGGCCACAGTGGCTGTCGCCATGGGCGTGTCGGGAGGCGCATACTCAGGCCGTGTGGCAATAGACATGGTGCAGATCGACATGCTTCTGGAACGGGCCCCTGAAGATCCCATCCTCTTGTTGCGTCCGGATACGGTGCCCGAGGATATCGCCATGATCACCCGCGTTGACGGCCTCCTGACCGCGCGGGGGGGAGCCACCTCTCATGCTGCTGTCACTGCCAAACGTCTCGGCAAGACCGCCGTGGTCGACTGCCGGGCATTGGAGGTTCTTGAGAATCAGGGTATAGCCCGACTGGCGGGCGTCGAACTGAAAGCCGGCGATTGGCTTTCCATCGACGGCCGAACGGGTAACATGTTCCTGGGGCGTGTGCCGCTCAGAAAGAGGGGCTCCCTTCCTCAGGAACGGTAGAACGTGATCACCCCACATCGAATCAAGAAAGGGACCCTAGATGAGTGCTCCGCGGACGCTGGGAATCAACGGCTTGGGTCGCATTGGGAAGCTGACCCTCTGGTACCACCTGGCTCACGATAGTTTCGACCGCATCGTGATCAACGTGGGACGTCCTGTGGGCACGTCGCTTCAGTCCGTGGCCGAGTACATGGCGAAGGACAGCACCTACGGTCCTCTGCATCGTTATCTGGGCGGCTGCCAGGCCAGTCCTGACATCAAGGTAGTGGATGACGCCAAGGGCCTCATCCGCGCCCACGGCAAAGAGATCGTCGTGCTCAGAGACGAACGGAACCCCAAGGACATCCCCTGGCGAGACAATGGGGTCAGCGTGGTTGTGGATTGCACCGGCAAATTCCAGGACCCTCACGCCGAGGCCCATGACCCCAAGGGTGCGCTCCGCGGTCACCTAGCCGCGGGCGCGCGCGCCGTGGTCCAGAGCTCGCCTTTCAAGAGCAAGCGTGAAGGTGTCGGACTGCCCGACGACTCAGCCTTCTTGATCTACGGCATCAACCACCTGGACTATGATCCGGGCAAGCACAAGCTGGTCTCGGCCGCTTCGTGCACCACGACCGCGCTGGCGCACATGATGCGGCCCCTTCTCGTCCGGGACCTCACTCACCGTATGATCACCGCCGGCATGAGCACGGTGCACGCGGCGACCGCAAGCCAGCCTGTCATCGACGCGGTCCCCAAGTCAGGAGCGAAGGATCTACGCAAGACCCGCGGCGCAATGGGCAACGTGGTCATCACTTCCACCAACGCGGCCAAAGCCTTGGAGCAGGTGATGCCCGAGATCGCCAATATCGGTTTTATGGCCGACTCGGTGCGTATACCCACCGTCACTGCAAGCCTGGTGATCCTCAACGTGACTTTCCAGACCGAGATGCTGCCCGACGGCACAGTCTCCGTGGACAGAGACGCCATCAACACCATCTACCGCGAGGCCTCCGAGGGCGAAGCCAAGGGCCTGGTCAAGTACAGCGAAGAGCAGAACGTGTCAACTGACATGATCGGTGAGGATGCTGCCGTCGTCATAGAAGGGGTAGAGACCCACACCCGTACCGGTTTCGTGGACCTGAAGCTCTCGGCCGGCGTCGAACGGATACCGCTCACTCACGTGAAGGTGTTCGGCTGGTATGACAATGAGATGGGTAGCTACACTCACCGGCTGGGCCAACTGACCAGCCACGTGGCCAAGAGCCTCTAAATCTGGGGCACCACGACGAACTCCACGTCGACCTGCGCAGGCGCTCCGTCCTGCGCGGGCGGCGTGATGCGCAGCCGCGCCAGGGTACGTGAGTGGCCGAAGCGCTCCGGCCCGGCCGAGCCGGGATTCACATGCAGGACGCCGTCGCGCAGATAGTTCTCCGCTCGATGGGTGTGCCCGGTCACGACGACCCTTGTCTGAAGGCCCGGTGCGCCGCCTGGTCCACCCCCATACTGAGGCAGCTTCTGTTCGCGGGAGAGGCTGTCCCGCAGCCGCCCGGCTATGTGGCCCACAAGGATACTGACCCCGCCCAGCTCCACCCGAGCCTCCACCGGAAGCGAGGCGGCCCACTCGTCGTAGTCACAGTTGCCCCGCACGATGGTCGCGGGAGCAATGGCTTCGAGCGCGGCCAGCACCTGCGGCGAGCCGATGTCTCCGGCATGGATGATATGGTCGACGCCCTCCAGCGCCGCTCGTACTGAAGGGTAGAGGTGACCGTGGGTGTCGGATAGCACTCCCACGACGATCTGGTCGCGTTCTTCTGCAGGCTCCCCGTCTACGGTTCGTTGGTCAGTCAAGGTCATCGGCAAAGAGATCGTCGCCCAGGTCGTTGCCGGCAGGAAGATGCCCGTGCTCGCGCGCATATAACGCCAGCAACTCTGTCTCCCGCTGCGTGTACAGCTGCTCGACTTCGTACCGCAACCAGGCTGCGCCGGTTCCAGGAAGTTCGTCCAACACCTGTCGGCATCCTCGCGCCAGATCGGCCACGCCGGCGATCCGCAACACCTTCCCCGAGGTGTCAAAGAGGGTAAGCACGCCCGCCGCTCCGGGAAGCGAGGCCAGGTCACCGGGTATGCTGAGTCGCTGCTGATCCGGCGGCAACACCTGGACACTTAGCTGGTACTTCTCCCGCCTGGAGGCCAGCCACGACGCGCCCGCTGGGCCGGGGGCCGTCACGGCGCCGGTCGGGCAGACCAATGCGCACAGGCCGCAGAACGTACAACCCGATTCGCGAAGAGTCCCCTTCTTGGGAAGCGCCGCATCCGAAAGCTCCAGCGCTTCGCCTGCCTCAGCAAAGGTGCTGCATACCCTCACACAGCGCCCGCAAGCCACACACAGTCCCGACTCGCGACGGATGCGACCTTCCATCCTCGCCGCCCGGTCCACCGAGACGGCACGCCGGGGAACAAGAACCTGGGGGTCGACTGACGCCACCATTCTGCCGAACTCGCAACGGCCCAACTCGTCACAGCATCGCGCCTCAGACGGATTGCCGTGAACGCATTGGTCCCTCGAGCAGCCCTCACGGTCCGGACAACTCAGACAGACATGAGGGTGGCGCGCAAGTACAGCGGCGAGCCGCTCTGTCCGCAGCCTCCGCAGCTCCGGGTCGTCGGTGCACACTCCCACGCCATCGTGGGCTTCGGTGCGGCAGGCCAGGACCGTGGACCCATCGTCTATGCGGACTAGGCAGAGCCCGCAGTGCGCACGGCTACCATCTCCATCAGGGCGCGGGCCTGCAGCGGCATGAAAGCACAGTCTGGGGACATACCTGCCGGCGACGTCGCAGGCCTGGAGTAGACTGGCCCCTACCTCGAGGCTCACTCGCACGCCGTCCACGTATGCGTACAACGAGCCCGCCCTCACCAACTGTGCTTCAGGGCGCCCCCCGCACAGGCGCCGGCGCACGGTAGCTGGCTGATCTCATCCTCGGCCTTCCCTTTGCCCTTACACACCGAGCAAAGTTCGCGAAGCTTCTTGCGTGCGGTCTCCACTACCACCGCTACGTAGTCGTCGTAGTCGTCCATCTCCACGGCATAGACGCCCTGCGGGCATGCAGACACACAACCGTGCTCCGTGCAGGTCGCGCACGTATCTCCATCGATGGTTATGTAGTAGAAACCAGAAGCGTCTTCGTATCCGTAGTTAGCTATCACGGTTTTCTTTGCGATAGAGGGAATAGGCGAACAGGGCGGCGCCCAGCGCTCCCGCGATCTGCGGATCGAGGCCCAAGTCCGAAGGTAGTCTGACCGCCTCGACTCCGATCAGCTTCTCGATACGCCTTGTGACGCCGATGTTCTTGCCGATCCCCCCGGTGATGAAGAAATCGCGCTCTACTCCAATGCGTTCGATCAGGCCGCTCACCCTCTGAGCCATTGCTGCGCAGTAGGCGGCCAATACCCGGTTGACGCTCCAGCCCGCCCTTAGCAGAGTAGTCGCCTCGGACTTGGCGAACACGGTGCACACGTTGCTCACCGGCGGCGGCTCTTCGTCTATCTCGAACGACCTTCGCCCGATGTCCTCGATAGGCACCGACAGAACGTCGGCGATAACCTCCATGCCCCGTCCTGTACCGGCGGCGCACTTGTCATTCATGATGAAGTTCAGCACCTTTCCGCGTTCATCACAGTGGATCACCTTGCAGTCTTGCCCACCCATGTCCAGGATGGTGCGTATCCCGGAGCCCGCCATGTGATTCGCGCCTCTGGCGTGACATGCGATCTCGGTGATGGTGCGCTGGGCAAAGGGCACATTGACCCTTCCGTACCCGGTCCCCACGCAGTAGTTCACGTCGTCCAGCGTGATTCCGACCGCTTCGCTCGCCCCTTTGAATACGCGTAGGGCGCTGTCCGGACTGGACGATCCGGTGCGAGTCGAGTAGTAGGAAAGGGGGCGACCATCCGAGAGCAAGACCGCCTGTGAGCTCACCGAGCCGACGTCGATACCCACTGCGACCACCGAAGCGCCCCGCCAGTCGGTCTCTGGGGCCTGCCAGGCTGTGTCGCTCCATCGCCAGTAGTCCCTTTGCGCAGACGCCGGGTTACTGGTAGCCATACCCACCATAGCGGTAGTAGTAGCCCCTCCTGTAGTAGCGCCCCCGACGGATCTTGACCCCGCCGGCAACGACTCCCACGACGTGAGCGCCCGCTCTCTGAAGCAACCCCCGCACTTGGGCGATCTCGTCACGTGTGGTCGAATGCAGCCTCGCCGCTATGATGATGGCATCCGCGCTAGGCGCCAAGGAGACAGCGTCCGAGACCGGAAGTACAGGCGGAGTATCTATGAGGAGATAGTCGGCTAGATGCTCCAGTTCCGAGATCGTCTCGGTCATGCGAGCAGACTGGAGCAACTCCGCCGGATTCGGTGGCAGCGGACCAGAAGTGATGCAGTATAGGTTCTTGCGAAGTACCGAGGGGGCGGGCACGTTCTCACCTTTGCGCGATCTGGCGGGGATATACGGGTCCATGGAAACGAGCTGAAGAGCCTCAGGCACTGAAGCGTTGCCGGCGAGGACGTTGGAGAGCCCGATCTCGTTGGCAAGGCCCAAGTATTCGTGGACCATGGGTCTGCGCAGGTCGGCCTCCAAAACGATGACGCGCTTGCCGGACATGGCGAGACTGATCGCCAGGTTGACGGTGGTGACAGTCTTGCCTTCTTGCGGCAGACCGCTGGTGATGAGGATCTTGTGCAGATTGCCGTCGACATTGAAGTACTGCAGGGTGGAACGCAGCGTCCTGAACGATTCAAGCAATGGCGAGCGATCGCCGGCAAAGCCGACCACATCCCCGGTTCTCGCTTCACCCCTGGTACGCCGCCATGACCTTCCGACAACGGGTACCCCCGCGAGAACCGGCAGGCCGGACACTTTCTCCAGCGTCCTCTCGTCCTTGATGCGCTTGTCCAGGTACTCGAGCAAGAACGCCAGACCCACGCCCAGCACCAAGCCAAGCACGATAGCCAGAGTCACGTCGCGTCTTGTCTGCGGAGTGAACGGTGCCCCCGGGGTGGACGCCCTGCGCAGAAGCTTGAAGTCACTGTCCTGCATGGCTTCCACTGTGCGGAGCGACGCGACCCTATCCTGCAGCTGCACACCGTAGTCGGACTGCAGCTCGGAGGGGGTCATACTGTAGAGCTCGCTGTTGAGAGTCTTTCTGGCTTCCTCGATGAGCGTTCGCGTAGATTCCTTTCGATATGCGACGAACTCCTCGGCGAAGGCATTGGCGACAGCGGCTGCGACGGCGGGGTCTGGGCTGGTGGCCGAGATGTTGACCTGATCTTGCTGAGCCGAAGTGCTCACCATGCCCGACAGGGCGTCGGCCGAGAGATCTGCTCCAGGCGACCCGGGGACCGCCAGCCGAGCCTTGACATCGTCCGAGATATCCCTGTTCTTCCCTACAACGGCGATAGCTCTCTGGATGGTGCGATCGCGGTCGTAGTCATAGCCAAAGACCTCGTATCCAAAGACGACGGTGTTCATGCTGGCCCTGTCGTATTGCAGTTCGGCAGAGGCACTGTACAGCGGAGTAGTCCTGAGAGAGGAGATGAGGACGGCCAGAAACACCACAAGGACGCAGGGCACGATAACCCAGGCACGTTCCTTGAGTATCCTCAGGTAGTCCTCTAGCTGGACAGTATCGTGCCGTTCACTACTCATATCAGCCATCGCCTCGCGCCAGCGGCGTCGGGAAGACCTATTGCCTGCCCCGCGTGGTACTCGCAGGACACCGCGTCAGTTTACTATAGTCCCGCGCTGTGCAGGCTCTCATGCTGTACCGTTCCTCGTCTTGCCTCCCCGCAACATGCGCACGAACCACTTGCCTGCGAGCCGGAGCGGGCGCAGAGGTACGTACAGCCAGTCCATCTGCCGCGGAAGAGAGAAGACATCCCAGTCCTCCGCGGTCGGAGCGAACAGGCGGGCCAGCGCAAACCGCAGACCGTCTCGGCGGCGGTCTTCTCCCGACACATGAACCCAAAACAGCGCAAGCCGGCCACGAAGGCCTGAAGGTGGCGCCCCGCGGAGATATGACGGCCGCAGGTAGCCAAGCACAGCTCTTGCGCGACGGTCGGTCTGTATGCGCGCCGTAAGAAGGTCCGGTATCTCCAGGCCCAGCAGACGGCTCACGTAGCCGACACCAACAAGGACCCTCCGCTCACAACCCGCCTCCCTGGCAGCGGCGAGCAGGTCGGTCCATCCGTCAGAGGTCGTGCGGCTAATCAGCATGCCCAGATCCAGGACTCTCGCGACACTGCTCCAGAGGTCCCGAGTCCCTTCAAGACAGGTGATGATGAACACGTCGCTCTCACCTGGGCACTGTACTTGCTCGCCTAGTACAAGCACCGTAGCCGCCCGCGCTAAGACCGGCTCCGACGTTAGGCCTCGCGGACTCACCGCCACGGTCAGCTTCCAATGTAGATCTACCACCAGTCCGAGGTCTTGGGAGCCGAGAGCGATCTGCCCCGTATCCCCCCATCGCGAGCGCGTGGCCCGCTCGCCGAAGGGGCGACAATCCTCAAAGCCCATCTCTTGTAGCGCCTCGCGCGCCCGAGCGACCTGGCCGTGCCCGACCAGCAAGTCGAGGTCCGACCAGGTGCGCGACGTCAGGTCGCCATAAATCAGTTCTGCCCAGACAGGCCCCTTGACAGCCACGGCCTGCACTCCCCTGCTATCGAGCTGCTTCAGTATCTCCAGCAGGGCCGCTGCATAGCGCAGGTTGCGCACCATGAGCACCCGCTGCAGCTCTGAGACCCGCCGGACCACTCCCGCGTCCCAGGAAATGGGTGTCTCCGACGTCAGCAGGCGATACACATGGCCAAGCATGCCGTGCTTCACCGCCGCCCTGCATAACTCGTCCGTCGACGGGCACGCCGCTAGTGCGGACGCCAACCCGCTCAGCTGCTTCCCATCCACGACCGCCCGCGCACAGGCAAGCAATGCGAGCAGTTCCGGTGAAAGGCTGGTAGTGTCGGTCGGTGTGGCGATGCTATTTCCTCGATTTGGCTATAGTTGGCGGTGCGGAATACAAGGGGAGGGCCACATTGCCTGACGAGAGACCCAGACCGAGGCTGCTGGACATACCGCGTGTCGGCCGAGCACTGAAGCTTGTCTGGTCCGTCGCCCGCGGATGGTCTTCTGCCAGCGTCGCGCTCACGGTGCTCCAAGGTGCCTTGCCCGCGGCGGCCGTCTGGCTGACAAAACTCATAGTCGATGCAGTGGCCCAGAGCACCGGCACGCCGAGTCCTGGGGCTTCATTCCGACACATAGCCCTCCTCATCGTGCTGGCCGGCGCAGTGGCTCTGGCCGCTGTGCTTCTGCGCTCAGCACAGACTTTGGTGGACGAGACGCTGGGCCAGTTGGTCAGCGACCACGTCACCGACCTCATACACGCTAGGTCGGTCGCCGTCGACCTGGAGTACTACGAAGACCCCCGCTATCACGATGCACTATACCGCGCCCAGCAGGAAGCTCCATACCGTCCCTCCAGCATAGTGAAGAACCTTACCTCCACGGGTCAGGCTCTTGTCTCCTTGGGAGCCATGGTAGGGCTGCTCTTCACTCTTCATTGGCTCATCGGCCTGGTGATTCTGGTGGCCGCTGTCCCCGCCGCCGTGGTCCGTGTGCACTTCTCCGGCAAGCTGTATTCGTGGAAACGCAGGCGCACAGAGATGGAGCGCAGATCTTACTACGTGCACTGGCTCCTCACCGATAGCAGCCACGCCAAGGAGATCCGGACCCTCGGCCTCGGTCGACTGCTGCGCGATCGCTACGCGGGACTGCGCCAGAAACTGCGACACGAGTCGCTCGCGCTTGCAGGCACGCGGTCGCTCGCGGAGCTTCTGGCGGGCGGGCTCGCGGTCCTTGCTGCCTTCGGCGCCTTCGCCTACGTTGCGTGGAGAGCGTTCAAGGGCGCCATCACCGTCGGCATGATGGTGCTCTACTACCAAGCCTTCTTGACCTGTCTTGGCTCGCTTCAAGCGGTGATGCGAGGCCTCGCCGCTCTGTACGAGGACAGCCTCTTTCTCGCGGACTACGACGAGTTCATGTCCTTGGAGCCTCATGTGGTGTCGACCTTGAAGCCCACGCCTCTGCAGCTGCCTATCGGCAAGGGAATATCATTTGAGGATGTGTGTTTCGGCTACCCTGGCACCACCCGCACGGCCCTGGAGAACGTTTCGCTCACCATCTCACCAGGTCAGGTGACTGCCTTGGTGGGCGCCAACGGTTCTGGCAAGACCACCGTGATCAAGCTACTGTGCCGTCTTTACGATCCCAGCGCGGGTCGCATCACGCTGGACGGCATCGACCTTCGTGACCTCGATCTGGTGGCGTTTCAGCGCCAGTTGACCGTGATGTTCCAGGATTTTGCCCAGTATCAATTCAAGGTCCGAGAGAACATCGGCCTCGGTGACGTGGACATGCTTGCGGACGACCCCGCGGTCGAGAAGGCCGCGCGAGACGCCGGCGCACACCAGACCATAATGGGACTACGGGCCGGCTACGATACAGTCCTGGGGAGGTGGTTCGACGGAGGTGAGCAACTCAGCGCCGGCGAGTGGCAGAGACTCGCGCTCGCGCGTGCTTTCCTGCGCCAGGCGCGGATCCTGGTGTTGGATGAACCCGCGAGCGCTCTGGATCCGCAAGCCGAATGGGACGTTTTCCAGCATCTGAGAGAGCTAGCGCGCGAAAAGGCGGTTCTGGTCGTCAGTCACCGCTTCTCCAGTGTGCGCAGCGCCGACCGCATCTACGTCTTCGACAAGGGACACATCGTCGAAAGCGGCACGCACGCTGAGCTCATCGCCCTGCGCGGGCACTACGCCAGGATGAACAAGGTCCAGAGCGAGACCTAGAGGCGCTGAGCAGTCTCCCAGGCGATGAGGGCCGCTCCGTGCGCTCCCAGGTATGCAGCTTCCTCGGGGACTTTGATGTCCACGCCGCCCAAGGCCTCAGACAGCGACTTCACGAACCCGGCATTCAGCGCCGCCCCGCCGGCCAGTATCACCGGGTCCTCGATGCCCACTCTCCGAACCATGGTAGACACGCGGCTGGCCATAGCGTCGTGCACGGCACGAGCGATGTCGGCAGGGAGAGTGTTGGCGTGAATAAGGCTCACCACTTCGGACTCCGCGAACACAGTGCACTGCGCGTTCATAGGGATCACCTGCGACGACTCCAGAGAGGCCTCGGCGAAAGCCTCCAACGGCATCTCCAGCGCTCGGCTCATGGCCTCCACGAACGCCCCGGCTCCGGCCGCGCATTTCTCATTGATGGCGAAGTCCAGCACCTTGCCCTTGCCGTCCACCCTGATTGCCCGAGCCTCGTCTGCGCCCACGTCGATCACCGTCCGGGCCTCCGGATACAGGGCCTCAGCACCGCGGGCGTCGGCCGCTATCTCGGTAGGTTGCTCCGCTGCGAACGATATGGCCTTGCGGCCGGCACCTGTGGCCGCGACCAACCTGATGTCTTCTCGCTTGGCGCCCGCTGCTCTCGCGGCTTCCGCCAGCCCGCGCTCCGCCGATTCCTCCTGGTCGAACCCGGAAGGGACTGCCGCCCTTGCGACCACCTCACCGTCCGAGATGAGCACCGCGTGGACGTTCTTGGCGCCGACGTCGATTCCCGCTACGAGCACTCAGACCCCCTCTGCCATTGCTTGACGTCCAGCTTCAAGCCGGAGGACAGACCTCTCGACATGGCTTCCCTGGAGCCAGGCAAGACGATCTCGTCCATCGTCTTCTCAAGAGAACCTTCCGATACCACGCCCGTTATCGCGATGACAGCACCCAGCGCAAACAGGTCGGGTGCGGATTCTCCCTGGCCGGCTGCCTCTTGAGCCAGTCGACTGAAGGGTATGCCGTAGGTGACCCCAGCGGTCCACGGCACTTCGGTCACGTTCTCGGAGTCGTAGACAAACACCCCGTCGGCGCGGACCATGGGCGCATAGACATCCGCTGAGCTCTGGCAGAGAGCCACCAACAGATCTGCTCCCAGGAGTTCGGGATAGTCTACGGGGTCGTCGGAGATGATCACATCACAGTGGCCCTGGGCGTCGCTCTCTTCCAGACCATGCGTCTGGGTCTGAGCCACGTAGCGATGGTCGCGGGTCGCGGCAGTCGCAAGCACCAGCCCCATCAGGACGACACCTTGCTCAGCCGTGCCCCCGAGGCGGACCTCCAGGAAGTCTCGCGTCGCCAGGAGTCCGACACGCTTGGGCGCACGGCCCTTCACCGATGGCCGGCTGTGAGAAGCCGCTCTTGATCCCGCTCATTTCGCCTCCTCTTGCCTAGCCTGTTCCCCGGCCGTGACCTGATGGAGCGCGGCCAAATACTAGTTGTGCGAAGAGTCCCATTCCGATTTATCGATGGCCAACCCTCTTGCCAGAGCACGGCTGTTCAGTTCCTGGGTGCCCTTTGGCACTTCCTCCAGAACAGCTTGGTGTATCGACTCCAAGGTGACTATCCCCGTGATACCCACGACCGCGCCAAGCGCAAGTACGTTAGTGGTCTGCTCCCTGCCGGTCTCCTCTTTGGCCAAGCGAGTGAAGGGTATGCCGATCGTGGTGCCCTTGAAGTGAGGGGGTGTGGTCACGTTGTCGGAGTCGTAGATGAAGACCCCCTCCTTCGACAGACCCTCCACATAGGCGTTGGCTGCTTCTTGCGAGAGCGCCACCAGCAGGTCGGCTTGCACTAGTTTGGGGTAGTCGATAGGGTCGTTTGCGATGATGACATCGCTGCGGCTGTACCCACCACGGGCCTCCGGCCCGTACGATTCTGTCTGCACCACGCACCGTCTGTCGTGATTGGCCGCGGTGGCGAGGATTATTCCCATCAGCACTACACCTTGGCCCCCGCTACCCCCGATTCTGATCTCGAGAGAATCACGGCCGGCAAGCATCCCGGCCCGCACCATCACTGAGTCACGTACCGAAGGTTGGTCGTCCGACTGCCCTGGAGCCAAGCGCGGCGTCTGGTTCATTTCTGATCACCCATGGGAGGACTCTCCAGCGCCACGGTTCTATCCTGGGCGACTGCCTCGCTCTGTCCCCGCACCGCGGCAGCGTAGGTCTCTTGGTACTCCGGAGCCCCGGGATCGTCATGCAGTACGCCCGTGATTATCTTTCCCACCAGCTCCTCGGTCGGGAGCTTGTCGGCCTTTGCCTTGGCCAGCGAGCGGCTGCGCTCGTCGTCGAGCATCTGCACGGCCTTGCTCATACCATTGCGCCGACCGAATTCGGTCGGGCAAGGGACCACCGCTTCAACAAAGGAGAACCCTTTGTGCTCGACCCCCCGCTTGATGAGCTTCTCCAGTTCGCGGATGTAGCCGGCGGTACCCCGGGCCACAAAGCTCGCTCCAGCGGCCTGGGTGAGCCTGCACAGGTCGAAGGGCGGCTCCACCTGGCCTTGACGGGCGGTGGTGGATCTATCGCCCACCCTCATGGTCGGTGACGTCTGTCCCCCCGTCATTCCGTACGTGGTGTTGTTGAACAGCACGCAGGTCAGGTCTATGTTGCGCCGGCACGCATGGATCAGGTGGTTGCCCCCGATAGCCGCTCCGTCTCCATCTCCGGTGAAGACAATGACGGTGAACTCAGGCTTGGCCATCTTGATGCCCGTGGCGACCGCCAAAGCGCGACCATGAATCGTATGCACGGTGTTCAGAGTGGTGTAGTTGGGGGCGCGGCTGGAGCAACCTATGCCGCTGACCAGCACGGTCTTCTCGGGCGCGAGACCCATATCTAGGATGACTCTCAGCACGGCCGCGGTGACAATGCCGATGCCACAGCCGGGGCACCAGATGTGGGGCAACTTCTCAGAACGCAGTAGTTGTTCGATCTCGAGGGTCATCGCTAGACGGTCTCGTACTTGCCTATGACCTCGGCGACACGGTCCAAGATCTCGCGCGGAGTGAACAGGGTGCCGTCGATCTTGTTCATTCCTATGACTGTGGTCCAGTTCTCGGCCATCTTGCGCACCTCGTGCGCGTACTGACCCAGATTGAGCTCGGGGATGAGCATGAATTCCACACGTCTGGCCACCTGCTGGATGATCTCCACGGGCAGCGGGAACAAGGTGTAGAGGTGCAGCACCTCGACCGGCAGCCCCTCCTGCTCGGCCAGCTTCCAGGCGGCGCGCGCCGTGCGCGCGCACGAACCGTAGGCCACGATGCAGACCCGACCCTTGCCTTCGTTCTTGACGTCGTACAAGCACAGTTCATTGCGGTGATGCGCGACCTTGTTGTATAGATCGCGCAGAAACTCGCTGCACTTATCAGGGTTGTCTGTCGGAAAGCCGGTGTCATCGTGATATAGCCCGGTGACATGGGGATTCTCGCCCGAGCCCAGGACGACGGGATGATGCACTTCCGGGGCCACCTCCGGATGCACGTACCCCGGAGTGAAGTTGAAGTCGCCACTGGTCAGCCTGTACCGGCCCACTAATTCGGGCGAGAAGCTCTCGCGCATCTGACCCACCATCTGGTCGGCCAGCAGTATGACCGGCGTGCGAAATCGCTGCGCAAAACGCACCGCCGCCATTGTAAGGCGGTACATGTCGGCGACGTTCGAGGCCGCCAGAACGATCGCCGGATGGTCACCGTGCGTGCCCCAACGAGCCTGCATCACGTCACCCTGCGAGGGTGCGGTCGGCCGCCCGGTTGAAGGACCTACCCGCATGACGTTCACTATGAGAAGCGGCGCCTCTACCATGATCCCGTAGCCGATGGCTTCCTGCATAAGAGAGAAACCGGGACCGGACGTGGCGGTCATGGCAAGCTCGCCGGTGAGCGAGGCACCGATGCAAGCGCAGATGGAACCTATCTCGTCTTCCATCTGCATGAAAACTCCCCCAGATCGGGGGAGCTCTTCCGCCATCGCTTCCATGATCTCCGAGCTGGGTGTGATGGGATATCCGGCGAAGAAACGGACCCCGGCGTCAAGAGCGCCCAGTGCGCAGGCGCGATTGCCCTGTATAAGCAGGCTGGCTTGATCGACTCGTTCTCGCAGTAGGTGCCCGTGCCACTCTTCCATATCTACCAGCGAGTTTAGCATCAGAGGGCCTTTCTGATGCCGAAGACGGGGCTCCGAGCACCAGTCCGGCGCTTGGCGGAAGTCTGAGCAGTCCCTACTCTCCCCCGGCGCTGCGGGTCTTCCTCAGGCGCCTGCGCACCAGAAGATAGCCGCCTCCGACTGCAAGGATGCCCGCCGCCGCAAGCACCCAAGGAAGGATCTCCCACAGTGCGATGGAGCGCGTGGTGCGAGTGAGCTCATCTACCACTGTGGTCCCGACCACCAAAGATCCGCTCATCGTCTGCTGTCCACCGCTACTGGCGACTTTCACCTGCAGGTCGGTCCGGCCCGGCTGCAACTCCATTGAGACCCGTTCACCATCGGGGAAACTGAGTCCTTCACCAGCGAGCCTGACCTCGGCTTTCACCTGATAGTCCGTGGCGTTCTCAATGGCTAGGCGGACCGTGCCTTCACCGCTCGAGATCAGCGGGGAGTCGGCGCTCAAGAAGCGTATTCTTGCCAGTTGTTCTTCAGCGCTCTCCTGAGCCCGCCGAGCGAACTCCAGACCCATGCTTGCTTCGGCCGGACTGGTGCCCGCGCGCGACCACCACCTGCTCTCTGCCATGTAGAGGAACTGATAGGCCTCGTCCACTGCATTATTTGTAGCATCGGCTGCCCCGGCCAAGTCGCTCACCGGTACGTGCGCCTGCCTGACTCTCGCCATCAGACGCGTCTCGATGTAGTCGTCCGTCTGCGGAGCCGTCTCTTGCAGCAACACTGGCCGGCTGTCAGGGGAGTGAGCGCCGAGAAGATCCTGCAACTTCTGGGTCCTTATCCAGCTCTGACTGGTGAGTATCTCGCCTATCTTCTGCACATACTGCAGGGGCATCTGCCCGAAGATGTCTCTTGGCGCAATCACCAGCGCGCTTCTCGGATTCGCGGCCAAATCGGCGGCAAGCGCTGCGCTGAACATGCTCGCGTCCCACGGCGTTCCTACGGCGCTGCTCAGGTCACTCGGGGCGAAGAACAAGGTGGCTCGATCACCCTCGGTGTTCTCTGCCCTCACCGCGACCGTTCCGGGAGCCAACGTCTCAGAGAGAGAGCCCTGCACGTCTGAGTCTACGACCACGTACTCCACGGACGCATCGGCGTAGTACGCGAGACTCTTGGCAGTGATACCAAGATCGGGTGCATACGCGCCGACCAGAGGGGCCGACAGCGCCAGTGTGGACATAAGCTCCTGTTTGCCCATTTGCACTTGTTCGAGACCGTCCCGCCACCCCTCGGCCGCCAGCAGGCTCAGGTCCGCCCCGGTGTAAGGGCTGGCCACGATCTCCACCGACTCCCGCGCAGCCAGGCCTGCTAGGTCTGTTATGGTCGCGCCGGCGTTCTGGGCTGCGAGATCGTTCTTGCCGACCTCGGTCTGACTGCCGGTCGCGTCGCTGAAGGTGTATCCGTCGGACATGTCACGCAACTGCGTGAGCAGGACGGGCTCAACCGCTAGGGTCAGTCTCCATTGCGAAAGCCTGTCGATCATGGGAACGAGTCCGCGCAAGGTGTCCGCCTTGGACTCCACGGGCAGCGTTGCGTTCTCCAGCACTTGGTCGACGAACTTGCCCGTCCAATCACGATGGATGCCCAGAGACACCGGCAGCACAAAGCAGACGTCCAGAGGAGTCTTCCGGACGGCCACCTTGCCCATCCACATCGACCCTTGCGCCAGGAGCTCAGTGCCAGAAAGCACCTCGACAGAAACCATATACGCCCCAGGCGCCGACGGCGAAGCGCCGGGTATAGTGACCTTCGTGTCGAGCCTGCCCTCTTCCAAGTCCTTGTCGGTGCTTGATCCGGAAGCGCCGAGCGTGGTGGCCGTGTTGGCCCCAGTGGCGGCCGCGTCCGTGTTGGTCCCGAGCCACTTGGTGATTTCCTTGACCTTCTTCGCATCGACCTCGGCCTGGCCCACCTGTGAGGCGACCACGGGTCCTCGCATCGAAACCACCAAGCGGCTGCCGACGAGTGATTGTGGAATCAGTCCTTCGATGGTGAGAGTGACCGGCTTGCCCACGGTACTGAGGCTCCGGTCTGCCGATACTGACACGGCCGCGCTCTCGGCGAAGACCGCCGGCGCGCACAAAACCACGATGATCGAGCTAGAGACGAGCAGAAACGCCGCGATGGCCGACGCCATAGGGGCCATCAAATGGAAGTACCTTCGGGAAGAGGCAGGCCTCATGGCGTCTCAGTGTAGCACCAACCCTCTTGCCTTCGGCGCCGCCGCGGTCCTCTTGCTGGTGGGTGGAGGGCTAGGCGCTGCCGGCGCCCGAAGGCCGGGGCGCTATCCGCTTCACCAACCGGATCACGCTACCCTCGGTCTCGCTGTCCGTGTGCTCTACAGAGTCCACGAGCGCCTCGATTATCATGAGGCCTAGCCCACCGGATCCGGTGGGCGAGCATCGGCTATCGGAGGGGATGCGATAGCGGCCCTGAGAGTCCGCCACCGTGACCTCCCAGGCTTCCGGCTCTATCGAAAAGTCCACGCGCAGTGATTCGGGCATATCGGCGGCCTGGCATTGCTCCGTCGAGCCTGGACCCCCGTCGAGTCCCCCGAGGAAACATGTGCAGGCCTCGGTGACAACCAACTTGAGGTCAGCTATGTCCTCAGCCTCCAGCGACTCTCGGGCACCCACGACCCCTGCCAGCAGTCGACACAGGCCGACGTACTCCGCTTTGCAGGGTATGACTATAGAGATCGGCTGTCTGCCGATCTGCCCCCGGTCTGTCGTCTGTCGTGCTTCCGAGGCCAAGACCTTCCCCCAAACTCTCTAATACTGCCAGGTGATACGCTACCCGCCCCCTTGGGGCTCTAAACAGCGACCCATGATGCAGTCTAGTCCAAAACCAACCCCAGGTCGGCGCCGCACGTGACGCACATGCCTTGAGCGACTCCCCGCATCTCGATAGTCGCCCCGCTTCTTTCTATCAGAGTCCTGCCGCAATCGGGGCACACTGTGTGCCTGCCGGCGTGGTCCGGAACGTTGCCCACGTACACGAAGCGCAGACCGCTCTGCTTACCCAGGCTGACTCCCCGCTCCAGTACGCTGATGGGCGTCGCCGGCAGATAGGAGAGCTCGAAGTCAGGAAGAAAGCGGGTGACATGCCAGGGCGTCGCCGGACCGAGATTGTCGCGCACCCATACTGCCATCGCCGTCAGGTCCTCGGCGCTGTCGTTCAGTCCGGGCACGATGTTCGACACCACCTCCACGTGACACCCGTGCACCGTGGCGGCCCGTACAGCGGCCTCTAGCGCCGGCGCGGGATCTTTGACTTTGCTCAACTTGCCCCAACCCTCAGGCGTGGCCGCTTTGAGATCGAACTTGAACGCTTGGACTACCGGCGCAACATAGTCGAGGGCGACCTCGCTGATGTAGCCGGCCGTGATGATGGCCGTGTAGAGCCCAGCTTCCCTGAAGGCGGCGCACACATCGTGCACGTACTCTACCCACACCACGGGGTCGTTGTACGTGAAGGCTACCCCCGCAAGCTTGTGCTTTCGAGCCATGGCCAACGCATCATCCGGCCGCAACACGGGGAGCCGGGTGGTCTCGGTCCGCGCGCTGGCATGCGATATCTGCCAGTTCTGACATCCAGCGCAGAGCACGTTGCATCCAAGACTGCCCAGCGAAAGGGCCCGGGTGCCGGGGTGGAAATGAAAGAGTGGCTTCTTCTCTATCTCGTCGCTTATTATCGTCGCCGGTCTGGCGTACGTGAGAGCCGTCATGCGACCGCCACGGGTGCCACGCACCTTGCAGAGCCCCTCCTCGTTCTCGGATACGACGCACTGATGCGGGCACAACGTGCACCGGCATCTGCCGTCCCCCAGATCATCCCAGAAGAGAGTCGTGGTGGTAGGTGCTCCCGCGGTGAGAGCTGCTGTGGTCTTGACTTGTTCCATAATGGACACCGAAGTATACCGTCGCGTTGGACACAACCGCCTTTGCATGCTATCTATCCCCGTACAAACCAGGGAAGTAGGTAAGTTGAAGAAGCATCTCTCTCCGGTCAAGGTTCTTGTTCTGCTCTTGATCGCACTTCTGCCGATGATCGGGTCTTGCTCGGCCGCGACAGCGCCGACCAGCGCTACTCTCTACGGAGAGGGGACGGATCAGATGACCGCCGCCGCCAAGGCTGCCGACGCCGCGGTAGCCGGCCTCACCAGATCCGCCAATATCGAGGTGCCGTCCACTATCGAAGGCGGCAAGCTACTTGTAGGTTCAGACTCGTCATACCCGCCGCTTGAGTACCTTGCGAAGGTGATCACCGCGGAGAACAAGGACGGGGTCATACAGCCCGTCGGATTTGAGATCGATCTCGTAAGGGCGGTGGCCAAGAAGCTCGGTCTTGAGGTCTCTTTCACCACTATAGACTGGGATGGACTGGCGGCCTCGCTGGACCAGGGCAAGATCGACATCGTGGCTTCGGGCATGGTCACCGGCGCAGAACTTCTCGCGTCCCTAAGCGCGAGCGACACCTACCTCTCCGCTGACCTAGCCATCTGCACCAAAGCCGGCGTCCAGTTGGCCGACGGCACAGCACTCAAGAGCAAGACTGTCGCTGTCCAAGAAGGATCGACCGCGCAGACGGTGGTCGCTGCCATCGACGGAGTGGGAGCGCCTAAGACCTACCCTCGCATACAGGGCGCCTTTGCCGACCTGAAGGATGGCAAGGTGGAAGCGGTGGTAGTAGAACAGCCCGTGGCTGACTGGATACTGGACACCGGCTATGCGGATGCGCTTGCTGTCACCGGCACCATCAAGACCGAGCAAGGCTATGCCTTCTGGTGCAAGAAGGGCAACGAGGCGCTCGTGGCCGCCGTCAACGCGGCGCTCCAGGAGCTGAGGCAGGTCCCAGAAGTAGTCGCGACCACGACGACGCTTGGTGGTACTGCTACCACCACACCCGGTGCCACCAGCACCACGGCCGGAGCGACCACTACGACTTCAGTGAGCACCCAACAGACCAAGAGTGTCTATCAGCTTCTCTGCGATAAGTGGGGCGTAACAGCTGACTGAGTCGCTGAGGCGGGCGCGGGCGAAAGTTGGCTCCTGGTTGTGCTCATCACGGATTTTGCCTGCGCACAGCGCACATCTGCCTACAGTCTGTGGTATCAATAGCGGTCGAGCGCCTGCGTGCGGACGACAGGGCCGCGCGGTCACGTGACAGCCATCTGGTAGGGGCGCCAGAACACAGATCAAGGAGGGTGTGTATGAAGCGGGTGCATTTGAGGGTTCTTCTGGGCGTGCTTGCGCTTTCGGTCGTGGTCCTCATGGGCCTAGTGGCCGGTTGCGGAACCAGCACGACCAGCACCTCAGCGACCGAAGCCGATGCCTACGACATCGACGCCATCCTGGCCGGCATCGAGACCGACGCGCAGTTGAACGCGGCGCTGCCCGAGGCCATCCAGACCAACGGTGTGAAGGTCGCCAGCGACGTACCTTGGCCGCCGTGGGAGATGTTCGTGACTGAAGGCGGCACCGAGATCACCGGCTTCGACTATGACCTCGCACAGGCTCTTGGGGCCGTGCTCGGCGTCAAGTTTGAGTTTGTGCAGACCGGTTTTGACGACACTATCCCGTCGCTGCAGTCCGGCCGGAACGACATCGTCATGTCCGCCATGTATGACCAGCTCGTGCGACGCGAGATAGTCGACTTCGTTGACTACGCTTGGGATGGCTCGTCACTTCTTATCCTCAAGGACAATCCCGAGGGTCTTACCGATTTGAACTCACTCTCAGGCAAGAAGGTCGCCTGCGAGTCGGGAACGACACAGGCCACGTTGCTCGAGAACACCAGTGAGGCTCTCGTGGCCGCGGGCAAGGCCCCGATCACCATCAACCAGTACGATGATGGGCCCGCCGCTATCTTGGCGCTGCAGAGTGGGAACGTCGTGGCCTATCTCACCGACAACTCCGTCGCCGTGTACACTGCGCAGACCACACAGGACGGTGGGCTCTTTGCAGTCATCACCGACCCGACCAACGAGCATGGGTACAATCCTCAGATCGACGGCATAGGCGTACTGAAGGGCAACGAGCAGTTGCGCGACGCCATCAAGGATGCCTTGCAGAAGTTGATAGACAGTGGTGTATACACGCAGATCATCGATCACTACGGACTGATTCCCGTCGACTCCGCTCAAATCAACCAGGGTACCGACCCCGGTAACTGAGAAAGAGCTCCGGTCGCGTGCGATTGTCAAGGCGAGCACACCGGAACAACGACGCTCATTCGAGCGCCGGACCCGAGGCCGATGGCCCGGGTCCGGCGCTCGACCTTTTGACTCCCCCAGACACTCAACTGACATCCGGGGGGGCCGGCCACTCTGACGCACACCGCCACCACGAAAGGCCGGACGCGATCAAGGCCATCCCCATCCGCCATTGGGGTCGATGGACCGCTTCGGCCATCATCTTGATCGTCGCGCTTATGTTCGCCATCTCGCTGGGGAAGAACCCCAACTTGCGGTGGCACATAGTATGGAAGTACCTTTTCTCTGATTTCGTCTGGCGCGGTGCGCTGGTGACGCTGGAACTGACGTTCCTGGCGATGCTCATTGGCGCGGTGGGAGGCACCATCCTCGCGGTCATGCGCCAATCGAAGAACTATGTCATGAGAGCGGTCTCTTGGTTCTACCTCTGGTTCTTCCGAGGGACACCGGTCCTTGTGCAGATCATCTTCTGGGGCAACTTCGCCCTGCTCTACCGGAGCTTCTCGCTTGGCATCCCGTTCACGAGTCACATCTTCTGGTCACTTGACACCAACGCAGTCATAACCGTCTTTGTGGCAGCTGTGCTTGCCCTGGGACTGAACGAGGCTGCGTACGCGGCCGAGTTGGTCAGGGCAGGTATCATCTCTGTGGATAGGGGTCAGACTGAGGCCGCTGCTTCGCTGGGTATGTCTCCCGCTCTCACCATGCGTCGTATCATCCTTCCTCAGGCCATGCGCGTCATCATCCCGCCCATGGGCAACGAGACCATCTCCATGCTCAAGACGACCTCCATCGTCTCCGTGATATCTGCTCATGAGCTCATGACCAACGTCAGGAACGCCTACGCTCAGAACTTCGAGGTCATTCCTCTTCTCCTGGTTGCCTGCTTCTGGTACATCCTCTTTACCACGGCGCTCACCATCGGCCAGCACTTTCTTGAGTCGTACTTCAGCAAGGGCCTGGGGGGGCAAGAAGCGGCGGCGGCTGAGAAGCGCGCCATGAAGCGGCTGGAACGCAAGACGGGGGTAGATCCAGGTGTCTTCTGATCTCGCGCCCATGGTCAAAGCTGAGCGAGTGTGGAAGTCCTTTGGAAGGCTGCAGGTGCTCAAGGGCGTCAACATCGAGGTCTTTCCACAGCAGACGCTCGTGCTCCTCGGCCCTTCCGGTGGCGGCAAGTCGACCCTCTTGCGCTGCATAAACCATCTGGAGCGTATCGACGCCGGACGCCTGTGGGTCGACGGCGAACTCATGGGCTACAAGCAAAGGGGCGACGCACTGCATGAGATGAAGCCTCGCGAGGTAGCCCGGCAACGCGCCAAGATCGGCATGGTCTTCCAGCGTTTCAACCTGTTTCCGCACATGACGGCCATCCAGAACGTCATGGAGGCCCCGATGAGAGTCGCGGGGATCCCTCGGGTCCAGGCGGAGGCAGAAGCGGAAGCCCTGCTTACCCGCGTAGGTCTCCAGCAAAAGCTGGATGTCTATCCTGGCCAACTCTCTGGTGGCCAACAGCAGCGCGTCGCCATAGCCCGCGCCCTTGCTATGAAGCCCAAACTGATGCTGTTCGACGAGCCCACCTCGGCACTCGACCCCGAATTGGTGGGCGAGGTGCTCGACTCAATGAAGCAGTTGGCCCGTGAAGGGATGACCATGATAGTCGTCACCCACGAGATAGGGTTCGCCAAAGAGGTGGCCGACAAGGTCGCGCTCATAGACGACGGGGTGATAGTAGAGCAAGGGGCCCCGCAGGATGTACTGGTCGATCCCCGGGAAGAGCGCACCAAGGTCTTTCTCTCGAAAGTCCTCTCTTAGACCTCTTCGGCCTTGCGGTCGCGGCGCTTGCGCCACCGCCATACTCCCCAGCCGATTACTGCCAGCACGAGCACGCCCAACACTATGTAGAAGATGTGGTCGTACCGGGTGAACTGCTCCTGAAGCTTCGCCCAATTGGCCTCTTCGCCTCCGGCCGCTCTGCCGGCCGCCCATCCCAGGTACGCCAGCGCGGCATTCCAAGGCAGAGCGCCTAGCGCCGAATAGGCGAAGAACCTGAGTACGGGCATCTTGGCGATACCCGCGGGCAGCGAGATGAAGGTGCGCACACCCGGCATCAAGCGTGTGAAGAAGACTGTCAGTTCGCCCCGTCTTTCGAACCATGCATCGGCCTTGTCCAAGTGGTGCTTCTGGATCAGCACGTAGCGCCCATACTTTATGAATAGCGGCCGGCCACCATACCTGCCAACGGCGTAGGCGATACCCGAGCCGACTACGTTGGCGGCTGTCGCCACGGCGACGACTGCCAACCAGTCCGCGTGTCCGGTGGCGGCCAGGAAGCCGCCGTACGGCACCACTATCTCGCTAGGAATGGGGATACAGGCACTTTCGGCCGCCATCGTCAGAAAGATGATCAGCAGCCCGTAGTCCCTAAGCAGTGGAAGTAGCCAGTCTTCGAGAAAACCCATGGCTGGCTATTCTACCCGGATTTCCTGGGACTCGTCGTCCAGTCGGGCAAGGGCATTCTCGAAGCACTCTCTGATACGGTCTTCCAGGTCTTCATAGGAAAGACTCACTTCCTTGTCTCGCAGCCGACGGCGCAGATCCTGTTCCAGATGACCGATCATGTGTGTGGTCTCGTCGTCAAGACGTCTCATGAACTCGTCACGGCCTAGTTGTCTCCGGAGCGTGCCCAGGTAAGCACGGCACGCTCCGAAGGCTTCCGTCGGGTCGGCGATCATCGGTGAGTGAAGGTCCAAGTAGTACTTCGCGAAGACCCGTTTGAACGCGAGTCTGAGCGACTCCGTAGAGTCGAGGCTCATGACACCTCTCAGCGAGTGTAGGCCACCTCGCGCCACGAAGGGTGGGGAGGGGGACCGATGCGCCGAGTACGGTGGCCTGCGGGGAAGTAGACGAAGTCGCCGCTCTCTTCGTCGAACGCCACTTCCAATTGTCCTTCCATGAGCCTCAGGTCCAGCCAGGCACTGCGGAACACAAGCTCACGAAGCCAGTAGACGAGGCTCTCGCCATGCAGGGTCAGCACGTCTTCGCCTCGCTGGAGCAAGTACTCACCGAGCGGGCTGACAGGGAACTCGATGCTGCCTCCGGCCACGAGTTGCACCAGGTCGGCGCATTCGTCGTGACGGAGAGTGCCCGGTTCGACGACTCCGAGTTCCAGAGCCGCCATCTCTGCACGCTGGGCGAAGTCCACACTATTGAACCCGTAGCGGAAGCTGCGGAACTCAAGGATGTAGTCCTCACCGGACGCATAGTTGGGATGAGCATGTCGGTTCTCGGGCGCCATTTGCATCCCCTGTGGTGCTTGTGGTCGCGTTCTGACGGTCATTGTATCAGTGCGCAAGAACTGGGTGCCCCAGAGGCCGACAACTTGTGCACATTCTGGCTAGCATTCATAATGAGCGCATGAGAATCGTCCGAAAGAGGCTCGTTGCGGCGGGCGCACTCCTTCTAGCCTGTTTGACATGCGCGAGCATAATGGGCTGCGGCCAACAAGCCGTCAATGTCGATCCAAGCCAGGTCCTTGCTGCGGCGTCTGCCCAGATGAAGCAGCTTGCCGGTCTCCATTTCGTCTATGAGGTCCACCAGCCAGAGGGCGTCGACAAGCAGAACGGCATAGTCAGCATCACTGGGGATGTCGGCCCAAATGGCGATATGCAGGCCACGGTGAAGATCTATGCGAGCGGTTTTCTGGTCAATGCCGACTTCATCGCGGTGGGCGACACGCACTACATCAGGTATCCGCTCAGTCTTTCCTGGACAGCCGTCTCGGCTACGGAGAGCCCGGTGGGTACGCTCAACCTGGCCACCGGCACCATCCAGGTGCTCGACCGCATCACCGACACCGAGTATGTCGGCGTAGAGAACAGGGCCGGAGCGAAGTGCTATCACATAACCGGCACGGTGGCCGCCGCTGAGGTCCGGGCGATCGCCGGATCCACAGACACCACCAGCCCCTTCCCTACCGATGTCTGGGTCGGCGTCGAGGACGACCGCGTTTACGAAGTCGACATCAAGGGGTCTGCGCAGCCCAGTGAGCCTGCTGGTGTCTGGCGCGTCATCCTGCTGACCGCCATGGACACGGCTCCTGACATCAAGGTGCCGCAATAGCCGTGTTCAGGAAGACGGCCGACAAAGGGGCCGTGGTCACCAGGTCTTCCCGCCGAGCGATTCTTGCCATGATCGCGCTATGCGCCGCGGTGCTGGTGGCTGCTCTCGACCAGACCATGGTCTACACCATAATGAAGGACCTCATGTATGCGCTCGGCATCGATGTGGAGCACATCGGGCGGGCGGGCTGGATAATCACGGGCTACCTTCTCGGCTATACAGTGGCCATGCCACTGTTCGGTCGATTGACCGATGTGCGGGGCCGGAGGTCGATGGCGATCGTGGCCCTTTCGCTGTTCCTCGTCGGCAGTGTGCTCTGCGTGTTTCTTCGCCGGCTCGACCTCTTCGTTGTGGGTAGAGTCATCCAAGCGGCGGGGGGTGGAGCGCTTGTGCCTATCGCCATGTCAGCCGCCGCCGACATGTTTCCCCTGCGGCGCAGGGCCCTCGTCTTGGGGGTCGTGGGCGGCGCTGCGGAGGCGGGCGGTGTTCTCGGGCCGCTGTATGGAGTGGCTCTGGCCTCCTTGTGGTCTTGGCCTCTCATCTTCATCGTCAACATCCCCTTGTGTGTGCTGCTGATGTTTGGATGCTGGAGTTGGCTGCGTGGTGACCTGAGCCACCCCGATGCTTCTGCTTCTTTCGCAGCTGTTGAGCCCGAAGAGCAACCGGATCCTGATGGACCCCACCCTGTTGGAGGCCGGGTGCGTTGGTGGCAGCGGGCTAAGGTGGACTATGTAGGAGCCGCTTTGATGGCTGTTGCGCTGGCGGGGGTGACCATCGGGCTCGGCCGCAATGGTCAGATCGTCGATGTTAGCGACACCAAGAACTTGGGCCCTCTCGTCAGTTGGCCTTGGTTGGTGGGCGGTCTTGTGGCCTTGGCGGCCTTCATCTTGTGGGAGCGGCTGCAGCGCAGACCACTTGTGCGATTGGAGTTCTTCAAGAAGCCGGCGTTCGCAGCCGCCAATATCGCGCACTTCTTGGTGGGCGTTGCGCTGATCATAGGCATGGCAGGTATCTCGCTCTATGCGCAAACGCTGTTCGGCCTCTCCCAATGGGGCGCCGGGCTCCTGTTGGTCCAACTGACGCTGCCCATACCCGTAGGCGCAGTCCTCGGTGGTTGGCTCGCGGACCTGGTCGGCTGCAAGATCACGGCCGTTCTGGGTTTCCTAATGGCGGCAGCGGGCTACTACCTTGTGAGCCGTTGGCCGGTGGACCCAACCTTCTCTACCCGTCTGATAGCTCTTGTCATCAGCGGATTGGGCTTCGGCTTGGTGGTAGGCCCCATCGCAACCAGCGCCACGTCCTCTGTGGGGCCCAAGTGGATGGCCACGGGTTCTGCGTTGGTCACCGTGTCGCGGATGATAGGCATGGCCGTCGGTCTAGCAGCGATCATGTCTTGGGGAGTACGTCGGGTGAGCACGCTCTCGGCGAAGTCAACGGTAACGGTGACTCGCACCCCCGGCATGGGCGAACTGGACTACCAGAGCGCTCTGTCATCGGCAAGGCTCATGGATGCACTTCACCATGTGTTCAGCGAGTTCTTCTTGATCGCCGCGGTCGCCATAGCCATCGCGGTCATCCCAGCGCTGTTCTTCTACAACCACAGGGAGCGAGGCACCGGCCGCCTTTCGTTCCTTCCGCACTAGGTGGTACGACGTGACTGGTGATCAACTCGATCTTGGGGACACCTTCAACCCGGATGACACAAGCCGCCGGCCGATGCCCTCCCTGCCCGCTGACGGTCTGCGGCGGGGCGCCGTCTCTGGTCTGACTGCCGGCACGAACATCGAGTCGGTCTACCTGCTCTCGAGCAAGGAGACCCGCACCACGAAGGCAGGCAAGCCGTACTTCAAGTTGCGTCTGAGTGACCGCACGGGCACTATGGACTGCATGGTCTGGGACACCGCCTTGATGGACCAGGCACCCAAGCAGGGGGATCTGGTGCTAGTCACGGGAAGGGTATCGGAGTACCAGGGGCGTCCACAAGTGGAGGCGACCAAGGTGGGTGTCGCTCCGCCTGGGCTCGCCAATCCTCGCGATTTCCTGCCCTCCACCTATCGTGACGTCGAGGAGTTGAAGGGCTTCCTGCGTTTCCATCTCGATTCGGTCCGCGACCCGGACTACGCAGCCATGCTTGGCCTTATCTTCGGAGACGCCGATTTCTTCGAGGTGTTCGCGACCGCGCCGGCCGCCAAGGTCTATCACCATGCCTACCTGGGGGGGCTGCTGGAGCACACCGTGGCCGTCGCCGAGATGTGTGACTTCGTCGGGCAGCAGTACGGGCGCATCGACCGCGACCTCCTGCTCACCGCCGCACTCCTTCACGATGTGGGCAAGACCCGCGAGCTATCGTTCGACACCACCATAGACTTCACGGATGCCGGACGCTTTCTGGGCCACGTCATCCAGGGAGTGACGTTCATAACTGAGAAGGCAGCCAAGCTGCCAGCTTTCCCCGAAAGCAAGCTTCAGCAGCTGCTTCATTGCGTGGTGAGCCACCACGGAGAGCTCGAGTGGGGCTCTCCCAAGAGACCGAAGACCATCGAGGCTTTGATCCTGCATCACGTCGACAACCTGGATGCCAAGGTGAAGGGCTTTCTAGAGATCGTCGAAGGTTCACGAGAGGCGGCCTGGACCGACCTCAGAAACCTGTTCCGCAGGCCCCTGCACGTGCCGCGCGCGACGCACCAAGAGGATGACTTTCTGCCCCCGGGCGAGGATGGCCCGGATGGGAGCCTGACCTAGAAGGTCTACTCTTCTTCTTCGCGCAGGCTGGTCTCGATGGTCTCGTCGATGTCGCTGTCCACGCCGGTCACCTTGCTCAGCCCACTGGTGGCTCCTTCGACATCTCGACCAAGCAGAGCGGCTTCACCCGTCATCATCGCGTCAAAGGCCTTGGCCTTGAGTCGACTGCGCGTGCTCTCGATCCGATTCTTCATCGAGTCGTAGTCCACCGGCTCTTCAAGGCCGAGGGCCACTTCGGTATCCTCGTCGGAAACGGCCACTTCAAGTTCCAGAGGTAGCACAGCATCCGGAGCGCCCACCGGTTCGACCGTGTCATGGTCTGTCTCTAACGGCTCCGCGACCTCCACCGCCGGCCTCACGGCCTCTTTCGGCATCGGCTCGCTCACTGGAGGCTGTGCCGCAACGGGTTCGACTTCCGCGATGGCGGTCTGCTCAGATTCGACCACAGGCAGTTCGGACGCAGTCGAGTCCGGCCCCATGGGCAGTACTATGATCGGCTCGGGCTCCGACAACTCCGTTGCTACCGGCTCCTCCAGCAGCATCTCAATCTCTAGAGATTCCATGGGCAGGATATCGACCGCTACCGGCTCTGCCACGGCCTGGTCGTCCATCGCCGGCTCAGGCGCTGTCGGCACGATGACCACCGGCTCCATCTCGGCTGGCTCCATCACCAATACCGGCTCGGGAGCAAGCACGACCGGCTCTGCTGTCTTCATCAGCGGCTCCGTCTCGGTGGCCTCTGGCACCACCACCGGCTCTGCCAGGGAAACCGCCGGCGCCGATGTCCAGTCGCGTTCTGGAGCCCTCGCCGGCGAGGAGACGTCGAACGGCTGTTCCAGCTCGTGCCTTATACGACGCCGAGTCTCTTCGATGCGTGACTTGAGATCGTCCACTCGCGAGCTATCGCCTGCAAACGGGGGCTCCATAGGTAGTCGCCCCGCAACGGTAGCCGCTTGAGCCAAGGCTTCCGTCCCAGCGGTTCCGGGGCCCATCGCTTCGGCCATCGGCTCCTCAACCTCTGGGAGTGCGACGATGTCCTCTATCACCGGCAGCTCGACGACGTCTTCCATGACCGAGAGTTCTGCTACTGGTACTTCGAGCACCTTTTCCGCGGGCATCGCTACGCTTGGGATAGGCTCGGCGACCGTCGCCGGTCGCGAAAGTTCGGGGCCAAGAGACGAGATCTCTACCCTCGGCAGCTCATGCACGGCGGTCTCGCTGGTCTGGTCCTCCACCATGGGTGCGGACGAGCGCCACCCGGAGCCCGGAATAGGTTCTTCAAGGAATTCCCTGGTCAAGACCACTTCGGAATCGACCGTCTCAGTCTCAACAGGGACTTCAAGCACACTCTCAACGGGAGTCTCTACATCGAAGATCGGCTCAGTCGGAGCCACGTCCGTCTTGGGTGCCACGACGGGCGGGGTCACCGCCGCAGGCGCGGGAACAGGAGCGGGCGCTACCGTCGGCGGGACGTAAGCGGGCGCAGGTGTGGGAGCTACCGTCGGCGGGACGTAAGCGGGCGCAGGCGTAGGCAGTACCACCCTCGGGGCGTAGGCGGAGGCTGGATTGGGCTCTGCAGGCGGCTGCGTCTGTGCTGGCGGGGTCGGAGGGACCCTCCAATCCTGCGTGGGAGCAACGGGGGGGGCCGCAGGCATGGCGGTTTGGATACCCGGGTTGATGACCGGTGTCGTCGAAACAGGCGCGGGCGACCCTCCAGCGACAGGGAAAGGTGCGGGCACTTGGTCGGTCGGCTGGCTCTTCTCCAGATTCTTCTGCGAAAGAAGGTAGCCCAAAGCTGCGCCCAGAGCGCCACCCAAGAGGAATCTTCCAGTGCCATCCATCGCGATACCCTTCCTTAGCCCCGTACTATCGCGGCTGGTCCCGCCCAAACAGACTCATTCTACCCCCACCGGCCAGCTTCCTGCCTGCTCTGACCCCAACCGTGTGCGGCCGGCCACAAAATTTGTATCGGCCTGTTGCCCGGAACCTTGACCCAGCGTCAGTCCTGCGGGTCTTTCTCTTCTGCCTGCCTCAAGGCCCTCATCCGCGCCAGGAACTGGGCGATGCCATCCTCATGGCCTTCGGAGCCGGGCCGATAGAACTCCCGGGTCCACAATTCTTTGGGAAGGTATCTCTGCCCCACGTATCCACCCCTATCGTGGGGATATTCGTAGCCGACTCCGTGACCCATCTTCTTGGCCCCGGAGTATCCGGTACTGCGCAGGAACACAGGAGGGGCCAGGGCCCCGTGTTCCTGGATCTCGGCGAGGGCCGCCTCCAGGCCGGCATATGAGGCGTTGGACTTCGGAGCGCACGCCAGGTATGTGACCCCGTGTGCCAGGTTGATACGACACTCCGGCATTCCCACGAACTCCACTGCTCGCGAAACGGCTATCGCAACCTCCAAAGCGTGCGGATCTGCGTTGCCTATGTCTTCGGAGGCGAAGATGACCATCCGACGGGCGATGAACTTGGGGTCCTCGCCACCCGTCACCATGACAGCCAGGTAGTAGAGAGCTGCGTCGGGGTCAGACCCGCGCATGCTCTTTATGAAGGCGGATATGACATCGTAGTGCGCGTCTGCACTCTTGTCGTAGAGAACCAGTTTGCGTTGGGCCGCCTCTTCTACTGTCGCCTCGTCAAGTGTCTTCAGGCCTCTCGCTTGGGCCAGCACGAGCGCCCGCTCCAGCATCGTATATGCTCGCCGGGCGTCTCCCAACGCGCTATCGGCGATGAGATCGCGCACGCTCTCGTCCACGGCTACCTGTGGGCCCGCGCGCTCCGCCCCGCGGGTGCCTTCGTCCAAGGCCCTATCCACCAGACGCCGGATGTCCGCTTTGGACAGTAGTTCGAACTCATACAGCTCACAGCGAGAAATCAGGGCGGGTATGACTTCAAAGTAGGGGTTCTCGGTTGAAGCACCGATGAGCGTGATAACGCCGTCTTCCACGGCGTGAAGAAGTGCGTCCTGTTGGGCTTTGGAGAAACGATGGATCTCGTCGATGAAGACGATTGTGCGGCGCCCGGTCTGTGCGCGACGATCGCGACTGGCCTCGATGACCTTGCGCACCTCGGCAACGCCGGAGTTGACCGCTGAGAGTTCTTCGTAAGACGATCCCGTCGCTGCTGCCACGAGACGCGCGACCGTGGTCTTGCCGGTACCGGGAGGGCCGAAGAAGACCATCGAGCCGAGAGTCCCGGTCTCGATGGCCACGCGCAGAGCGGCCCCTTCGCCAAGTAGATGTTCCTGCCCGGCCACTTCTTCGAGCCGCTGCGGGCGCATACGCGCCGCCAGCGGCCCCGTGGCCGCAAGATCAGCCCTGAGTCCAGCCCCGAAGAGGTCCTCTTCCTTCATGCCCGGATTCTATCAGCGCGGGCGGAGGGCAGAGCCCTATTTGGTCTTCGCGGTTATGTAGACTCCCATGTTCAGGTACTTCTCTCGCCGCGCTGTCACGAGCTTGGTCGTGTCCAGCTTCGTAAGCTCGCGTAGAGCGAGCTGGACCTCGTGCATCACCCGCTTGACCGTCACCCGCGCGTCGGTGTGCGCCCCTCCGGGGGGTTCGGGCACCACGGCATCCACCAGACCAAGCTCCGAGAGATCGCGAGCGGTGAGTCGCAATGACGCCGCGGCCCTTGGGCCTTCGACAGAATCACGCCACACGATGGTCGCACACGCTTCAGGCGAGATCACCGAGTACCACGAGTTCTCCAGCATCAGCACCCGATCGGCGACAGCCAGCGCCAAGGCCCCGCCCGAGCCGCCTTCACCTATGACCACGGTCACAGTCGGCACCTTGAGGTTGGCAAAAGTCTCGATGCTCCGCGCGATCGCGCCTGCTTGGCCACCTTCTTCGGCGTCTTTGCCAGGGTAGGCGCCAGGAGTGTCCACCAGCGTCACGACGGGAAAGCCGAACTTTTCGGCCAACCTAGCCAACCGCATGGCCTTGCGGTAGCCCTCCGGCCTCGTCATGCCGAAGCTGCGCTCCTGCCGTTCTTTCAGCGTGTGCCCCTTCTGATGGCCGATGAGCACGATCCGCTGCTTGCCGAGAGTGGCTAGGCCCGCCACGATGGCCCGGTCGTTGCCGTGAAGTCGGTCTCCACCGAGTTCCATGAAGTCTGGGAGCGTCTCAGCGATATAGTCCAGGGTTTGCGGCCGTTCTGGATGGCGCGCGATCTGGACTGTCTCCCATGCCGCCTCTGAGTAGCCCTTGTCAGTAGCCACCGGTGCCTCCTGACAACAGCTCCAGGCACTCTGAAAGTTTGGCCTTCAAATCACGGCGGTCCACCACCAGATCTACTTGGCCGTGCTGCAACTGCGATTCCGAAGAGCCGAAGTCCGCGGGTAGTTTCTCGTGTGTGGTCTGCTCGATCACTCGAGCCCCCGCGAAGCTCATGACCGCGCCGGGCTCAGCCAAGATGATGTCGGCAGTGGTCGCCCAACTGGCAAAGACGCCGCCCGTGGTCGGGTGAGTGAGGATGGTTATGTAAGGCAGCCTTGCCTCGCCCACCATGCTGGCGGCAAAGATGGTCTTGGCCATCTGCATAAGGGAGAACAGACCCTCCTGCATGCGGGCCCCTCCCGAGGAGGCTATGACTACAAAGGCGCGGCGATCCGCGATAGCGGCCTTGGCTAGCCGAGTGAACCTCTCCCCGACGACAGAGCCCATGGAGCCGCCCAGGAAATTGAAGTCCAAGATTCCTAGCGCCGTCGGATGGCCGGAGACCGTGCACAGCGTCGCCAAGAAAGCCTCGGTGAGGCCCGTCTTGCCTTGAGCCTCAGACATGCGATCTGGGTACGACTTCAGGTCGTTGAAGCTGAGCGGATCCCCAGCGCGCAGGTCCTCACCGATGAACGTGGCGCTGCCGGGATCGGCCAACTGGGCCACGCGCTCGTGAGCGGGCAAGGGGTAGTGATAAGAGCAGTGGGGGCAGACCCGCAGGGAGCGCTTGAGTTCGCCCTTCTCCAGGGCAGTGTTGCACTTCTTGCAGCGCTCACCCTCGGGCTGCTGTCCCGGAGCAGGTTCCTTGGGCGTTACTTGTATGGTTACGTACTTAGCCATGCCACCTGCGTAGCGCTATGGTCGCGTTGTGTCCGCCGAAGCCGAAGCTGTTCGAGACTGCCACTTCGATCTGCGCGTCCCTCGCTACGTTCGGGACGTAGTCTAGGTCGCACGCCGGATCAGGGTCGTCCAGGTTGATGGTCGGAGCGACCTTGCCCGCTTCCATGGTTAGGATAGTAGCCGCCGCTTCAAGACCACCAGCCGCCCCCAGGCAGTGTCCGAACATACTCTTGTTGGAGCTGATCATGACCTTCGAGGCGTGATTGCCAAGCGCGAACTTGATCGCCTTGGTCTCCATCATGTCACCCAAAGGCGTCGAAGTGCCATGCGCGTTGACGTAGTCCACCTCGCTGGCATCCAGGCCGGCATCGGCCAAGGCCTTCTTCACGGCCAGTCCGGCCGGCTCTCCGGTCTCGTCCGGTTCTGTGAGGTGGAACGCGTCGCCAGTCATGCCGTAGCCGACCATCTCAGCGTAGATGTGGGCATCGCGCTTGAGCGCATGCTCGAGTTCCTCCAGAAGCAGCACACCGCTGCCCTCGCCCATGACAAAGCCGTCGCGGCCTGAGTCGAAGGGGCGGCTCGCTTTCTCAGGTGCGTCGTTGCGAGTCGATAGAGCCCGCAATGCGGCGAAGGCCGACATGCCCACCTCGTTCACGGCCGCCTCGGCGCCGCCTCCGAGCATGGCCGTCGCGTCGCCACGCCTGATGATGTTGAAAGCATCACCCAGAGCGTTGGTGGCAGCTGCGCAGGCCGTACAAGTGGCACTGACGGGGCCCTTCAGGCCAAGCAAGATGGAACTCATGGCGGCGCCCATATTGGCGATGATCATGGGGATGAAGAAGGGGCTCACTCGCTCCGGCCCCTTGTTCAAGAGCGTGCCTACCTGGTCCAGAAAGGTATCCAGACCGCCGATGCCGGAGCCGATCAGCGCACCGATGGCGTACGGGTCTTCCTCGACGCGATAACCCGAGTCCGCCAAGGCCATGCTAGAAGCGGCGGCGGCATACTGGGCGAAACGGTCCATTCTCTTGACCATCTTCTTGTCGATGAATTCGAGAGGGTCGAAGCCTCGCACCTCAGCCGCGATCTTGACCGGGTAGTCCGTAGTATCGAAGCGCTCTATCAACCGCACGCCGGAGCGGCCGGCGATCAGACTTTCAAGGAACGGCTGCTTGCCGATACCCAGCGCCGAGACCACGCCTATTCCGGTGACTACCACCCTCTTGTATTCGACTGTCTTCTTAGTAGCGGCCATTCTCTGCCTCCTTGAGCTAGATACCCAGACCGCCATCCACCGCGAGCGTCGCCCCCGTGATGAACGAGGCCGAATCGCCGGCGAGAAAGGCTACCGCATCTGCGACGCACTGGGGCGTGCCTATGCGGCCAAGGGGGATCTGAGAGATGAGGGCTTTGCGAGCGGGCTCATCCAGGGCGGCGGTCATGTCTGTCTCTATGTATCCGGGAGCGACCGCGTTGACGCGCACATTGCGAGAGGCGACTTCCTTGGCCAAGGACTTCGTCAGGCCCAGCAGGCCTGCCTTCGCTGAGGAGTAGTTGATCTGGCCCGCGTTACCGCGGCGGCCGACCACGCTCGAGATGTTCACTATGGAGCCACGCCGTCTCTTGATCATTCCGCGCAGCACGGCTTTGCTCATGAGAAACGCGCCCTTCAGGTTGACCGCCAGGACTGCGTCCCAGTCACCCTCGCTCATAGTGAGGGCTAGGCCGTCTCGCGTGATACCGGCGTTGTTGATCAAGATGTCCACCGGACCCAGCGCAGACTCCACCGCAGCCACCGCCGCCTGGGTATCGGCCTCTTTAGATATGTCGGCCTTGAAGAACGTGGACTGCTGACCGCTCACCTGCTCGATCTCCCGGGCTGCTTCCTCTCCATTGTCGGCCCAGTCCACTATGCCTATCTTCGCTCCCTCGGCAGCCAAGCGCAGGGCGATGGCCTTGCCGATGCCTCTCGCTCCCCCGGTCACCAGGGCCACCTGGCCCTCTAGAGTGCACTTGATATCGGACATCATGCGTCCCCCGTCTTTCTCACAGCCATGAGAGCCTCCTCGAACGAACCCGCGTCCCCTGTGGAGGCCACCTTGAAGTCGCGGGCGATCCTCTTCGTGAGACCGGCGAGCACTGCGCCCGGTCCGCACTCAAGACCCTCGCTCGGTGCCTCGGGAGCCGCCAGCAGAGCTTCCATGCTCTGCACGAACTTCACCGGCGACATCAACTGCCTGGCCAGGACTTCAGCAAGCTCCTCCGGTCGCGGGTACCGACTCTCGGTGGTCGAGAAGAAGCGACGCGCACCCTGCTTGAACTGCACACCTGCCAGCGCCTCGGCCAACGACTCGGCCGCGCCGGCCATGAAGGGCGTATGGAAAGCCCCCGAGACCGGGAGCGGCAGCACTCGTTTTGCACCCCGTTCCTGAGCGAGTTCCCCGGCCTTGCGCACCGCTTCCACCGCACCCGACATCACCAGCTGACCAGGCGAATTGTAGTTGGCCAGCCAGACATCTTCCAGCGACCCACAGATCTCTTCCATGACTTCCGTGTCCAAGCCGATCACTGCGGCCATGGTCCCGCCGCGTTCTCCAGCGCATGCCTGCATGCCGCGGCCACGCACGTCCACCACTTTCAGGGCGTCCGAGAAACTCATGTACCCGGCGGCGACCAGAGCCGAGTACTCACCAAGAGAGTGACCTACGGCCACTTCGAAGCTCGCCCCTTCTGCCTCAAGTGCCTTCCACGTGGCCACGCTGCAGGTCAGTATCGTGAGTTGCGTCCGGTCGGTCCGGGTGAGCTCCTCCATCGCACCGTGGCGGCAAAGCTCTCCTATGTCCCAGCCCAGAACGTCCCCCGCCTCGGCAAAGGCCTCACGGGCGGCCGAGGATCCCCACAGGTGCTCCGCCATACCCGGGGCCTGGCTGCCTTGACCCGGGAACAGTGTCAACATTCCTCCCACTTCTCTTCCTCTCCTACCGGTCATTTCCGTGCGTTATTCAAGCGGCCGATCGGCCCCACTCCAACAGGCAGGCACCCCAACTGAGCCCCGCTCCGAAACCCATGAGCAAGACTAGGTCGCCCTCGTGCAGACGCCCATCAGCCCGGGCTCCGCTCAGGCAGAGGGGGATAGAGGCGCACGACGTGTTGCCGTACTTCTGGAGATTGGTGTAGACCTTGTCGGATGCGATGCCCAGCTTGGAGGCAGCCGCGTCTATGATGCGAAGATTGGCTTGATGGGGCACGAACAGATCGACATCTGCCACCGTCTTGCCGCATTTCTCAAGTACGCGGCCTGCCGACTGCGCGACCACGCGCGTCGCGAACTTGAAGACCTCGCTGCCGTTCATCTTCATGTAGTGCTGTCGCGCCTCCACCGTTGCGGCAGAGGCCGGCAACCGCGAACCGCCGGCGGGTATGGAGAGGAAGTCGGCCCCAGAACCATCGCCTCCAAGGTCGAAGCCAAGGATGCCGGCGGGGGCGGTTTCGGCCTCGCAGGATCCGGTTTGAGCGGCGACGACCACGGCGCCGGCGCCGTCGCCGAAAAGGACGGCCGTCCCTCTATCCTCCCAGTCGAGTATGCGCGAGATCGTCTCCGCGCCTACGACGAGAACGCGCTCGTGCAGACCGCTCGCTACAGCACCAGACCCCATGGCGAGCGCATACACGAAGCCGCTGCAACCGGCGGATACGTCGAATGCGCCCGCATGACCGCATCCGCACTCGTGAGCGATGCGCGCGGCTGTCGCCGGCATCAACTGGTCCGGAGAGATAGTGGCTGTGATCACCAGATCGATGCTCGCTGGTTCGAGGGCGGCGTCGGCCAGCGCCTGACGGGCGGCGACTATGCCCAGGTCAGAGCTGCTTAGACCTGGTTCGGCCACCCTGCGTTCGACTATGCCGGTGCGCTGACGGATCCAGGCATCGGAGGTATTGAGCGTGGCCGCGAGGTCGTCATTTGTGACCACAGTCGCGGGAACGTGCGCTCCAAGGCCGGTAATTGTGATGGGTCGCCCCAGGCGGGACACGCAGCTATCGACAGACATCAGCTACCGCTCTGCGACCGCGAAGGTCAAGACTCCGCTGCAGGCTAGCTCTGATCCGACAAAGGCCTGGGCTTCGCCCTTGCCCACCCGACCCCGGCTCTTGGTGAGCCGCATCTCGAGGCGGAGGGTGTCACCGGGCACGACCGCACGCTTGAATCGCACCTCGTCGGCCCGAGCGAACAGGATGATCTTTCCACGGGCCTCCGGCTCAGAAAGGACGGCGACGGCCCCTGTCTGAGCCAGCGCCTCCAGAATCAGGACTCCGGGGTACACGGGATGGCCCGGGAAATGCCCCCGAAACACATCATCCGTGGGGAGGATGTCTCTCTCGGCGACGGCATACTCGCCGGGCACGAGTTCCGTCACCCTATCGATGAGCAGAAAGGGCTCCCTGTGAGGCAGGATCCCTTCGATCTGAGCTTTGTCCAGCACGTTCCCCCAATCGGGCCCAAAGGGCGTGTCCCGGCGCTTGAGTGCTAGTATTGTCCAGGATGAGCCGCCCCTTTTCAAGGAAAACTGCCGCATATCTCTCGAATCCCGGCCTGCATGCAGCTTCAACTGTCTCTGAAGATAGCCGATAGACTCCACCACGACCTGCTGGTCCGTGGCCGGCCCGTTGAGGCGTCAGAGGCTGCGCGGGTGCTTCTCGGCACGCTCGCTGCGCCCGCTGTCGCACTTGACGTCTTGGAGGTCCTGGTCCGCGACGACCGCCGGTTCCGCTGGGCCACAAGCCCTGGGGGGCTTCTGACTCTAAGTAGTTGGGAGACCGAAGATCCACCCCTTGCCTCTGTGCCGTTCGTGGCCCTTGACCTCGAGACCACTGGCGCCAAGGCCGGCGCGGGGAAGATCACTGAGGTGGGAGCGGTCCGCATAGAGGGTCTACAGATCGTCGGGGAGTTCCAGACACTGGTCAATCCTCAGCGACCTATCCCGGCGATGATCACCCACATCACCGGCATCACTCAAAGCATGGTGGCGGGCGCCCCTCGCATCGAGGAAGTCATCCCGTCACTCCTTGATTTCATCGAAGGCGCAGTGGTCGTGGCCCACAACGCACCGTTCGATGTAGGCTTCCTGAACTATGAGCTTCATAGGCTCCGGAGCCGGAGACTGGGTGAAGGCGCGATCGACACCTTGCCGCTCTCTCGGGCTTTGCTGCCTGGCCTTGCCAACTACCGGCTGGGTACTGTCGCCCAGGCCCTGGAGGCGCCGGTCGCCGCTTGTCATCGGGCGCTCGCCGATGCACAGGCGGTGGCCCACGTCTTTATGAGTCTGGCGGAGGTCCTGCAGAGCCGTGGTGCTACCAGCCTTAGCGAAATGCGAGCGCACGGGCGCGGCTCACCACCGTCTCACTTGAGCAAGCTTGCGCTCACCCGCGATCTTCCCGAGGGACCCGGAGCGTATGTCTTCATGGGTGACGGGGACCACGCACTTATGGTCGGCCGAGCCGACAACTTGGCGAACGACGTCCGGTCGCTGTTCGTGGCCGGTCCCCGCCGCCATCGGGCCACAAGGACCGCGGTAGGGTTGGTCGAACGCATCGACTACGAGCGCTCTGCCACCTCACTCGAGGCCGCCGTTAGGGAGCAGCAACTCATCCTCGAGCATCGCCCGCCGTACAACTCGTTCTGGGTGGCGCCAGAGGGCTATCTCTACATCAGAGCGGCCGGTGGGGGGTCGGGACTCAGTCTGGCGGCCACACGCCGTGCTCCTCGATATCTACAAGACAAGAGTGGTTCGCCGCGGGCACTCCACGGCGAACTCGTGATGGGCCCCTTTCGCCGTCGCTCGTCCGTGCAGGCAGCGGTCGCGCTGCTTCAGCACTGCTTCCCTATACGCCATTGCCCGCGTCAATCTGAGAGCCGGCCCTGCGAGCGGGGTGCTCTGGGCCTTTGCCTCCGGCCCTGCGTCGCGGATAAGTCGACAATCGAGCAGCATGACCGCTTGGTCACCGAGTTGGTCAGATGGCTCGCCGGCCGGCCGTCGGAGGGCGGCCTCGACCCAGAAGTGCGGGCAGAAGAGGTCGCACGCCGGTTCTCCCAACTGAGACTCCACAAGGAAGCCCAACAGGCTAGGGGCGGTGTCGAACACCTGGACGCCGTGCGACGGGCCTACGAAGCTCTGGCGACAGCCCGAGGGCTCAACTTCGTCTACCTCAGCCGGCTGGGGTGCGAGCACGAGGTGCCCACCGTGCGCCTGAACCTAGTTCTGAACGGGGCCCTTGCTATGGCGGAGTCGCTCAGCCCCCACACCTCTGATCAGCAGATCGTCAAGGCGATGGAGTTGGCACGAGTGGGGATGCTGCCTGCCCGCGAGGACGGCCACCGGCCGCTGGTCGCGGTGCCGCAGAGTGATCTCGACTCCTTGCTGGCGGTAGGCCGCTGGGTACAGCAAGACTCGCACGGCGCGGACGTGCTCGTGCACATACCGGACTCAGGGCGAGAGACTCTAGAGAAAGCGCGTGTTCAAGTCGCGGCTGGTTGTCAGCCGCTCTTCACACGCTGAAACAGACTGATCCGCGTAACCGCGCGGCCCGGTCAGGAGGCCGCGGCCTGCGCCTGAGGCAGAGCGAGACCCTTGGACTTCATCACCGCCGCAAGCAGGCTACGATCTATCTTCCCCTTGTAGATGGGGATGCCTTCAGTGACGCACAGCCGGATGACCTGTGCGGTCTCCATGCCCAGCTCCTCCGCCAGCTCCTCGGGGGTGAAGTGATTGGCCATGAGGTCTCCTTCCTAGTTAAGGGTTGCGGTGGAAACACGGGGTGCTCGACCAACAAAAAAGGGCTCCGCGGCATACGCCACCGAGCCCCACGAGTCCGCACGGGACACCGACCTGAGGGTGCCATTGGCACCACTCCCCCGTCGATGTCCGATGGGAACTTTCATCGCTATCATTCTATCCCCATGGCCCTCTCATAACAACTCGGCTATTCAGGAAGCCACCCTGCCGCTACTCTGTTTCGAGAGGTTCGGAGAGCAGCAGCACGTCCACTTGGTCCCCGGCTTTGAACCCGGCGGAGGCCGCCGGTACAAAGACCAGTCCGTTTGCGCCGACCATGGACCTCAGGCGACCGGAGCCTTGGTCTCCGGTGGAGGTGGCCTCGAGACCCTGTCCCCTGCGGCGGACCCTGACCCGCACCACATTGACCCGCTCCTTCAACGCCGCGAGGTCATCGATGATAGTGGCGGGGTACAAGGGTCGAGCCGTCCTGCGGTAGCCCATCACGCTCAGAAGAGCCGGCCGGACAAAGAGTTCGAACGAGACCATGGCCGATGCGGGATTGCCTGGGAGACCAAAGACCAGCGTGCCACCCCTCTTGCCAAACACCAAAGGCTTACCGGGCTTCATAGCGACACCCCACAAGAGGCGCTGCACACCCAGTTCCTCTTGTACCTCTTTCACAAAGTCGAAGGCGCCCACCGACACACCGCCCGAGGTGAGCAGCACATCGTATTCGAGCCCTCGAGAAACCAGCTCACGTGTGGTCGCCTGATCATCTGCGGCGATATCCAGCACATCCGGCTCGATGCCGAGCTGCTGACAGAGGGCCCGCAGCGAGTATCCATTCGAGTTGTAGATCTGTCCCGGACCGAGGGGTTGGCCTACGTCGACCAACTCGCTGCCGGTGGAGACGATAGCCACTGCTGGTCGCCGGTAAACCGGGATTGCGGCAAATCCCAGGCTTGCAGCCAATCCGATCTCGGCGGGGCCAAGAACGGTGCCTTTCTGGAGTGCCGTCGCCCCAGCCATGACATCTCCGCCCGCCCTGCGGACATGGTCGCCTGGACTCGCCGGCTCCAAGACAAGTACGCTGCCGTCAGCTTCCTTGGCCGACTCTGACCGCAGCACCGCATCCGCCCCCTCGGGCAGCGGAGCTCCAGTCATTATCCTGGCCGCCGTTTCTCTGGAGACAGGTTGACCGGCACAATGCCCCGCCGCGATAGTCTCGGTGATTCGAAGTCTCACCGGACGTTCAGGCGTGGCCCCCTTTGTATCAGAAGCTACCAAGGCGAAGCCATCCATGGCCGAGTTGTCGAAGGGGGGAACGTCATGAGCCGCGACTAGATCTTCAGCCAGCACCAGACCCAGACTCTCCGCTAGAGGGCGCGACTCGGCCCCCAGGGGCCTGGCTTCAGCCAGCACTGTGGACAGAGCTTCTTCGATGGTGATCAAGCGAGCGGGCAAGGTCCTCTCCTCCGATCAGCCCCTTCCCTCCGCCCAGTTTTGCACTCTCTGTATAAACCATTTGAAGGGTTTGGCCGATAGGAAGGATAGCATGAGTGATATGGGCCACAGACCGAAGCCAGAGCGAGCCATGATCTTCAGTACACGAGAATCACATCTTGACCGGAGTATGACAGGAGAGTTCAAACAGGGCTCACCTGGCGAACCGGAGCGTCTCCAGGTCATTTACCAGCTCGTTCGATCGGGCGACTACCACGTGCCGGCCTCTGCTATAGCCGACTGCATCATCGAGCGCATGATGGTCGACAAGCGAGGGACAGAATCCTGATTTGCCTCTAGGTCCCTGGGGGCATAGAATCGCTGACGCCCCCAGCGAACCGGAGTCGCGAATGCCGCTCACAATCCGCCGTAGTCTCATAGACCTGGTGAGGCAGTGGCGTAAGATCGCCTATAGCCTCTGCCTCGGCCTGACCGTGCTCGCAAGCGCCGGCGTCTTTGTGTCCATTTCTTCACCTGGTGCGGTCGTGGGGCTCGCTTCCGGAGAGCCCTTCTTCGATGCGGGCCGCGCCTACCGTGCCACCGAGGATATGTGGACCTACATCTCTACGCCCACGACGGACGGCACGACCCCTGACGTCTACACGTGGTTTGAAGAGCAGATGCCGGGGCCGAACATGGTGGAACGCGAGACCTTCGAGGCGCCCATGGGCACCAAGACCCAGCAGTTGACCAACTACCTGGTCAAGCTTGACGGCGCGACAAGAGACATCATCCTTATCGCCGCTCCCAGGGATATGCCTACTGTGGTCAGGGTGCAGCCTCTCACGTACACAAGCGCCACTGGAGTGCTGCTGGAACTCATCAACGTGTACTCGGCGCGGCCCCACCAGAAGACGTTGGTCTTCTTGTCCACCGAGGACTCCGGCAACGGTGGTCTTGGCATTTCTCATTTCCTAGCGACCAGCGAGCTCGCCGGCAATGTGTCGGTGATCATCTCCATCAGTGGCTTGGGCAAGGTCGCCGCAGGCACGGAACGTGCGCACTCGCTCTCGGCCGGCGTGACGGCCGCGCGCAACACAACGCCAGGATGGCTACTGCAGCTCGTCGCTGCGGCCTTCGACAAATCACAGGTCGAATTGGTCGTGCCCGGCCTCTGGCGGCAGGCGGCCGACCGGGCCATGGCTCTGGCACAAGGCGACCAAATCGCGGGGCTGACCAGGGGCATCCCCTCGATAAGGCTCTATGACGACTCTCCCGGCAGCCCCAACACGACAGGCCTCCAGGCACACGGACCCTCTTTGGAGCGGCTGATACTTTCGCTAGACGCTGGCGCGGAGTTGCCAGGCGATCCTGGAACCGCGCTGCTGCTCAAGTCAGGCCGCTATCTGACCAACGGGGCCATCGCCCTCTTGGCGGTTCTGTGTCTGCTGCCGTCGCTTGCTGCTTTCTTGATTTGGATGGGCACAGCGCGCTTCAAGTTCGTGGCGATCGTCCATCATCTACGCAATCTCGCCTCGTTCGCTCTGCCCCTGATGCTTACGCTACTCATGGCGTACTTCTTGTCTCTGGGCCGCCTCATACCGAACTATCGCTTCCAGGTCCCCACGGAGGGTGACGCGACTGAGCCACGCGTGGGACCCATTCTTATCCTGCTACTCGTCTTCATAGTCTCGTTCGTACTGTCCCGGCGTTTCTTGGGCTATCTGCGTCCCAAGGAGGCTAGGCCGGTGACGGAGATGGCCAAATTGGCCTCGGGTCTCTTTGCGGTGTTCATGGGACTGATGCTCATGACTGCGCGCTCGCCTTTTCTCATGCTCGTCTGTCTGAGTCTGGCCTGGACCTGGCCGCTTGTAACGTGTTTCGCGGAGCCCATATACCGCGGGGTGTTCGTCCGACGTAGGCTTTTCACTAACCTGCCGCTGCTGATAATCGGCTTGGTGATGCCCCTGGTCTTCTACGCCTATATCTCGTCGTGGCGAGGCGTCGGCTGGTTCAGCGCAGGCTGGTTCATGCTGGTCCAGTCGATGTCGGGCGCATACGGGCTTGCCGGTACAGTCGGCTTCATATTCCTGGTGTCGGGCTTCGCCATACTACTGGGGGTACGGCGCATGAGAGTGGCCCCCGTCGAGTCGCTTGACTCGCGAGACGAGATGAGCATGCTCGAACTGCCCACGCCCCGCTCAAGGCGCCGCAAGGATCGTGACAAGAACAGGGGCGACTTGCATCCGCCTTTGTCACCCTGGGGCTAGAAGAACTTCTTCCTCCAGAACACCACGGCCAGGATGGCGGAAATCCCAAAGGCCACGCCGAGAGTTATGGGGTAGCCGTAGGCCCAGTCCCCGAAGGGAACCTTGACATTCTGACCCCAGAACGAGAACACCACCGTCGGGATACCTAGGATGATGGTGAGTGATGTTAGGAGTTTCATGACCCGGTTGAGGTTGTTGGAGATCACCGAGGTGAACGCATCCATCATGCCGGTCAAGATGTCTGTGTAGATCCTGGCCATCTCGGAAGCCTGCTTGGTCTCCACAAGGACATCCTCGAGTAGCTCTTGGTCTTCTTCGTACATCTTCACGGTCTTGGTGCGGTTGAGTTTCTGCAACACACCCTCGTTCGAGCGGAGCGACGTAGTGAAGTAGACCAGAGACTTCTGCAGACTCAGCAGATCGAAGATCTCGGCGTTCTTCATAGAAGCGCGCAGTTCGCGCTCGATCTTGTCGGTCTCTCGGTCGATCCGGCCCAGGTAGCGCAGGTAGAACGCTGCCACTCGCTGAAGGATCTGCAGGAGCAGCCGAGTCTTCCAGAAGGTCGCGTAGCCACGCACGACACCGTGCTCGAACTCACCCAGGATGGGATTGGGCCGCAAGCACGTGGTTATGATGTAGTCAGGGTGGATGAGTATCCCTAGCGGGATGGTCTCATACCCCTGCTGATCTTCCTCCCGGACCAACACGGGGATATCCACGATGACGTGAGTCAGCCCATCCTCCACGTCTATACGCGATTTCTCCTCTTCGTCCAGAGGGCCTTTGAGAAGATCGAGCGGGATCACCAGCTCCCGGCTGACCTGTTCCAGTTCCTCCACAGTGGGAGTTACAAGATCGATCCAGGAGCCGGGTTCGAACTCCTCCAATCGCTTCAGACCCGTTGGGGTCGTCTTGAGAATGGCAAGCATGACTCACCCCCTTCAACGGATAGGCGGACGCACCGCGTTCCACGTGATTCCATCCTTAGCTGGTCTGGGGCCGTGACGGCCCCTCGGTCGGCTTCTTAGGTCCCGTGCATTCTCTCACGAACTTCCTGCTCGCGCTATCATTCTGCCCCATGGTGGCCGCTCCCCAATCTATCGCGCGTGACCTGCGTTCGCTGGTCCGCGGGGACGTAGAGTTCGACTCGGTCAGTCGACACCTCTACTCCACCGACGCGGGCCTGACTCAGATCCTGCCTCTCGGGGTCGTTTCGCCACGGGACACCGCGGATGTCGTTCGGATCGTGACCTATGCGTCCGAGGTCGGTCTCTCAGTGATCCCCCGGGGCATGGGGTCTGGACTGAACGGCGGCGCCGTGGGACCGGGCATCCAGATCGACTTCTCCCGATACATGAACTCGGTAGTGGAGATCGACCCCGAGGGCTCCTGGATCCGAGTGCAGCCAGGAGTGGTCCTTGCGAGACTGAACGCTTTACTTCGTCCCAGGGGAGTCTTCTTTCCGCCCGATCCGTCCAGCGAGAACCACTGCAGTCTGGGCGGCATGATCGGTACCAACGCCTCCGGCGCACGGACCGTTGCCTACGGCGCGACCAAAGACTTTGTGCGGGAACTAGAGGTGGTGATGGCGGACGGTAGCCTACACCATTCCCGGCCAGCCACTTTGGACCACCTATCGGCGGACTCCAGGTCAGAGTCGCGCACTTTCGCCGCGGCCGCCTTCTCGACCGTGCTCGCTGAATTGGCCGAGAAGCGTGACCTCATCGCCTCGCGCTTGCCCAAGGTGGTCAAGAACTCCTGCGGATACCGAGTCGAGACGCTCCTGGGCCATTTTCCGTCTGCGGACATACCCCTTCAGAAGCTCTTCGTGGGCGCCGAGGGCACTCTGGGGATCGTAACAGAGGCAACGCTGGGCATCTTGCCTTTGCCGGCAAGACGCGGCGTTGCGATGGCCTACTTTCCGACGGTCTTCGCCTCTGGAGAAGCGGTGCCCGGCATCCTTGCTCTGCTGCCCTCAGCTGTGGAGATCATGGACTCTCGGTTCCTCGACCTGGTAAGGAGACATGATCCCAAGGTGGACGCCATGCTTCCCTACGGTGCCGACACCGCGCTCCTGATCGAATTCGAAGGCGCCGACGGCAAGCAGTTGGACGAGAAGTTCGCGACGCTCGCGCGAAATCTCGACGGGAGCGCGGCCTTGCGACTCGTTCGCGCGGCTGACGAGTCAGAGGCCGAGTCTCTCTGGAGGATGCGCAGATCGGCTGTGCCCTTGATGCAGCGGTCTCCCGGACGCCGTCAACCCCTCCCGTTCGTGGAGGACATCACCGTGCCCCCTACCAAGGTCCCGGAGTGCATCGCGTTCTTGCAGAGGCTTTTTGACCGGGAAGGGATCCAGGCCGTCATGGTGGGCCACATCGGCGACGGGAACCTGCATACCCGGCCCCTACTGGACCCCAGAGACCCTCAAGACAGGGTGATCATGCAGCGGGTCTATGACGAGGTTGCCACGTACGTGCTGGGTGTGGGTGGGACCCTGTCGGGTGAACACGGGGACGGGCTGGTTCACACTCCTCGTTTGGAGGCCATGTACGGACCTGAGGTGTACCAGGTGTTCACCCACATCAAGGAGGCCTTCGACCCCCGCGGTGTCCTCAACCCCGGCAAGAAGACGGGGGAGCAACTATCCGACCACAAGCTTATGTCGCAGCCTCGGTACGGTGCCACGTACAAGACGAATCCTCAGCGGACAGTGTTGTGTTTTCCGGAGCACGGTTTCGAGAACGAGATAGAGCGATGCCACGGATGTGCCGCCTGCAAGAGCGCTGTAGGCACTACGATGTGCCCCGTATACAAGGCAACCGCTCGAGAGCAGGCCTCACCCAGAGCCAAGGCCAACCTGCTGCGCGCGGCCATCTCGGGCGGCCTTGACTCCGAGGGCGTCGACGCAGGACGCGTCGCCAAGGAAGTGATGGATCTCTGCATAGGTTGCGGCATGTGCGCGGTGGAATGCCCTTCTCGTGTGAATATCCCCAAGCTGGTACTAGAGGCCAGGAGCAGGTATCGCCTGGCACACCATGCTGCCCTGGTCGATGCGTTACTCGGCCGCGCCGAAACGGTGGTCCGCGTCGGAGCCGCTCTCGCTCCCGTGGTCAATCCACTGCTCGGTCTTCGCGCCGTCCGGCTCGGTGCCCAACTGTTCACGGGCCTCGACCGACGCAGACCTCTCGGTCGCTTCGCTCGTCCGCCCTTTCACCGAGCAGCCGCCGGCCTACGGGTTCCGGCGCCCCTCCGGAGCCCAAGCGGTGTGGAGCCTGCCGCCGCCACTCCGGGTCCAGACCGCACCGTGGCGTACTTCTACGACCTATTCGCCGACTACTATGATCCGGGGCTCCCGGAGGCGGTACTCAGAGTTCTGGACGCGCACGGCTGCCGCGTCGTGCTGCCACACCAGAGGGCCAGTGGTATCCCGGAGATGCTCTACGGATACGCCCGCCAGGCACAGAAGGTGGCCGGGGCCAACATCCAGGGCGCATTGGAACATGTGCAGAAAGGGGCGATGCTGGTCAGCGCCGAGCCGACCGCGAGCTTCGCCTTCAAAGTCCACTATCCCGACTACTTGCACAGAGCCGCTTGCTCCCTGGTGGCAGACGCCACGCGAGACTTGGGTGAGTTCCTGGCCGCGGAGAGACGAGCCCACCCGGAGTCTGCACCCGCGGCAGGCCCGGTCGACATCAACGCGATAGTCACGACTGGGCAATCGCGGTCAACTAACACCGGTTCCGTGCTTGTGGGTTACCACCAGCCCTGCCACCTCAAGGCGCAATCTGTCGACAGCCCAGGTCTCCATCTGTTGCGAGAGATCCCCGGCGTGCAGATTGTCGACCTCGCGGCCGGGTGCTGCGGCATGGCCGGGACTTTCGGCATGAAGAAGCGGAGCTACGATCTGTCTATGTCTGTGGGAGAGCCGCTCTTCCGGCGGATCGTCGAAGCGAGCCCGGCGTTACTGGCAAGTGAGTGCAGCACCTGTCGGATGCAACTTGCCCACGCGACCGGTCTCCCTGTAGTGCACCCCGTCGTGTTGTTGGCGGCGGCCTACGGCGTCTAGACCGCGGTCGATGCCTCGGTGCGAGTCTCGGCCGAGCCCAAGCGTGCCGATGATCGGATCTAGATCGATCGTCACAATGTCGGCCCTCTGTCTGCGGTCAGCCTACGATTCACTTGTCGCTGTAGAGCACGCCGCCTTTGGCCCAGTTCTCTCGCGGGTGATCTTCGATGATCACGTCGACCTGGTTCTCGGTGGTGCCGGCATGCTTCACCACAGCAGCGGTGATGTCGCGAGCCAGCAGGCGCTTCTGCTCGACGCTTCGTCCTTCGAGCATCTTCACGATCACTAGTGGCATTGCGGGGCCTCCCTCTGTGCGCCGCGTATGCGCCGGCGTCGTTCGTGGCGCTCCAAGTCCCGATTGTGTCCTACGAGTGCAGCCGGCCTGGCGGCCGGCTGCACGTCATCTCACCTCTATGCCGCGGGCTGATGCCCGGATGTAGGGGCTCTATTTTGCCTTCCGGAACAGCTTGCGCCGGACGGCGGCCTTCTTGAGCCACTGGATACCCTCCGTGGGTAGTAGCTCCTTCGGACAAGCCTCGACGCAGTTCATGATGGTGTGGCAGCGATAGATGCCACGTTCGTTGTCCCAGCGCGGCATACGCTCCCGGTTGGCCTCGTCCCGCGAGTCCACCTCAAAACGGAAGGCCTTCAACAGGGCCGCCGGGCCTATGTAGTTCTCCTCGCCCCAAGCCGACGGACAGCTCGAGTAGCACGAACCGCAGAGGATGCAGTCCACGGGCATGTCGATCTTCTTGCGGTCCTTGGGCGACTGGAGGATCTCCTTCTCCGGGTCCGGAGAGTTCCGGATAAGCCAAGGCTTGATGTACTCGTACTTGGCGAAGAAGGCGTCCATGTCCACGACCATGTCCTTGATGACCGTGAGATGCGGCATCGGGCCAACTGTGATCTCGTCGACATGAAGATGCTTCACGTTGGTCTGGCAGGCCAGCCGGTATGCGCCGTTGATGTACATCGCGCAACTACCGCACACAGATGCGCGGCAGCAGTACCTGAACGAGAGACTAGCGTCGAGGTATTCCTGGATGTAGAACAGACCCTCGAGCACGGTGAGGTTCTCGCCCTCGTAGTGGACCGTGTACTCCTCCCAATGCGGCTCGGGGTTGTTCTGGTCCTGCGGATCTTGGCGCTTGAGACGAAACTTGATGTCAGGCATCAGTACTTCCGCTCCTGTAGCTCGAAGGGGCCAAGAGTGACTGGCTTGAACTCCAGACGAGGTACATCTTTACCTGCCTGGTAGTAGGCCAGGGTGTGCTTGAGCCAGTTCTTGTCGTCACGCGTGTTGAAGTCGGTCCGGAAGTGGGCCCCGCGAGACTCCTTGCGCTCCAACGCGCCCAAGCAGACGCACAGGGCCAGGTCGACCATGCCTTCGAACTCCACTGTACGGATCATGTCCACGTTGAAGACCTTGCCCGTCCAGCGCAGGCCGATGTTCTTGACCCGCTCCTTGACCGACATGACCTTCTCCAGACCGGCCTTCATCGTGGGCTCATCGCGGAACAGGAAGAAGTGCTCTTTCATAGCCGTGGTCATCTCGCCACGCAGGGCGTAAGCGTCTTCCGTGCCGGTGGTGCCTGCCAGCTTCTGGATCCTCTGCTCAAGTTGCTGAGTAGCCTCATCGGCGGAGCGCGCATTGACCTTCTTGTCCTTGAGTCCAGCTAGGTAGCGCACCACTTCGGCGCCTGCGCGGCGACCGAACACGATGGTCTCAAGCAGCGAGTTGCCACCCAGTCGGTTGGCTCCGTGAACAGATACGCAAGCGCATTCGCCGGCCGCGTAGAGACCCGGTATGACCGTGGCCCCGTCGACGTTGGTGTCGATGCCGCCCATCCAGTAGTGCTGGCTGGGAACGACCGGGATCGGCGCTTCGATGGGATCGACACCCTCGAAGTGGATGGCTAGGTCGCGGATGCCCGGCAGGCGCTCCAGGATCTTCTCTGCACCCAGGTGGCGGAGGTCCAGCCACACGAAGTTGCCGCCGCCGATGCCACGACCTTCGTTGATCTCCGTCTGGATGGACCGAGCCGTGATGTCGCGGGGCGCCAGCTCCATCGCCTTGGACGCGTAGTTGGCCATGAACCGCTCGCCCTTGTCGTTCAGCAAGTAGCCGCCCTCGCCGCGTGCACCCTCGGTCATGAGGATCTGTGTGGTGTAGAGGCCCGTCGGGTGGAACTGGACGAACTCCATGTCCTTGAGGGGTACGCCCGCCTCGAAGGCCATGGTCATGCCGCCACCGGTGCTTATAAGGCTGTTGGTGGTGTTGCTGTACGTGCGTCCGGCGCCGCCGGTGGCTATGACGACCGCGTTCGCGGTGAACGCCTCGAAACCGCCGCGGGTCATGTCGTACGACACGACACCCTGGCAGACGCCTTCGTGAACTATCAGCTTGGCCACAAACTGCTCTACGTAGATCTTGACCTGCAGCCTGTAGGCCTGCTCGACCAGGGTATGCAGCAAGTAGTGACCGGTCTTGTCGGCGCCGTAGCAGCAGCGCGGGAACCCGGCGCCGCCGAAGGGACGCTGGGCGATGGTGCCGTCCTCGAAGCGAGAGAACGGGCAACCCCAGTGGTCCATGTCGTAGATGACACCCGGGGCGTCCTTGGCCATCTGGATGGCGCAGTCCTGGTCGACCAGGTAGTCGCCGCCCTTGACGGTGTCGAACGCATGTCTTTCTGGGCCGTCGTCCTTGCCGTCAGGATGGTTGCCAAGCGCGGCGTTGATACCACCCTGGGCCTGTCCGGAGTGGCTGCGGCCCGGGTGCACCTGGGAGAGGATGGCGACATCCACCCCAGCCTGTTTTGCTTCGATCGCGGCGCGGAGACCAGCTAGACCCCCACCCACAATGATTACGTCGTGATGAATCATGTTCAGTTCACCCCCGGCACATAGCCGATCCAGGGCCAGAGTGCCCAGGCCCCGTACGCCGCGGCCGCAAGTCCGACGACCCACAGAACGATATTGAGACCCAGAGCCAGTTTGCGACGGCCGAACCAGTAGTCCATCAGCACCATGCGCAGGCCGTTCAGCGCGTGGTAGATGCCCGCGACGAGTAGGATGAGATCCACGGCCGTGTAGGCCCCGTGAGCTACCCGTTGTCCGATAGTGTCGTAGTTGACGTCACCGATGCTGAAGATGTGCGTGAAGATCAGGTGAGTGGCTAGGCAGACGATTAGTAGGACAGCTGTGATGCGCTGGAACAGCCAGGCCAGCATGCCGCCTTTGTGTGAGGTAGCAGTCTCCGCTTTCACTACTTCACCCCCAGGCCGTTAATGAGATAGTCAAAGGCCACGTAGGCGAAGAACACGAGGCAGATCACGGCGACGGCCATACAGACCCAGAAGGTCGCCTTGTGCTGCTTGATCCCGACACCGAAGTCCATCAACACGATGCGCACGCCGTTCAGCGCGTGATAGAGCACTGCCCAAACCAAAAGCAGGTCCAGCAGGATGGCTATCGGGCTCTCGAAGAATTCCATTATCGAATTGAGAGTCTCGCCATTCTCACCGAAACGGGCTGTGGAGATGACGCCGATGTGGACGAACAGATAGAAGACCAGCACCAGGCCGCTTATCCGGAAGAGCACCCAGGCCCACATGCCCGTCGCCTTCCAGAGACCGGCCCCCACGTTGGCCGTCTCGCGAGGTTTACCGCTCAAGAGTCTCCCTTCCTTTCGTACTTCTTGCGACCTTCTACGTAGAGGTCGCCTCCGTACATGTCGTTTATCACCACCACGGGGAATTCCTTGACTTCGAGCTCTCGTATAGCTTCGGCCCCGAGATCATCGTAGGCAACCACCTTGGCCGAGACTATACGCTGCGCGAGCAGGGCGCCGGCGCCCCCGGTCGCGCCCAGGTACACGGCCTTGTCACGCTTGAGCGCCTCTCTCACGGCTTCATTGCGCGAGCCCTTGCCGATCATGCCCTTCAGACCTAGCGCGGTGAGCTTGGGCGAGTATATGTCCATGCGACCCGAGGTGGTCGGTCCGGCGGAGCCGATCGCTTCGCCCGGCTTGGGGGGGGTGGGGCCGACAAAGTAGATGATCTGGCCTCTGAGGTCCACAGGCAGCGGCTCGCCCTTGTCTATCAGTTCGACCAGGCGTTTGTGCGCTGCGTCGCGACCTGTGTAGATGATGCCCGTTATGAGTAGACGATCTCCAGCGTGCAGACTTTCGATCACCTCGTCGGTGATAGGAGTGGTGACAACGCGGTCCATTACAGCACCGCCTCCTTGTGACGAGCCGAGTGACATTGCACGTTCACCGCGACGGGCATACTGGCGATGTGACAGGGCAGCTCTTCTATGAAGACATCGATCACGGTGGTTGTGCCGCCCAGACCGGCCGGTCCTATGCCCAGAGCGTTGCAGCGCTTCTCTAGTTCGTCCTCCAACTCGGCTAGGCGGGGTTCGGGGTTGGTCGAGCCCACTTCGCGGAGCAGAGAGTGCTTTGCCATATAGGCGGCCTTCTCAAAAGTTCCGCCCAACCCCACACCCACGATTATTGGGGGACAGGGGTTCGGACCGGCTTTGCTGACGGTGTCGACTATGAAGTCGATGGCGCCCTGCCGACCCTGGGACGGCTTGAGCATCCCGATGGCGCTCATGTTCTCCGCGCCGCCGCCCTTGGGGGCCACGATCACTCGCACTTTGCCGCCCGGCACGATGCGGGTATGCAGCATGGCGGGGGTGTTGTCGGTGGTGTTCTTTCGGGCTCCGATTGGATCGGCTGCCGCGGACTTGCGCAAGAAGCCTTCGGCATAGCCCCGGCGGACGCCCTCGTCCACGGCTTCCTCGAGGCTACCGCCCACCAAGTGGACGTCTTGGCCCACTTCTAGGAACACGACCGCTAGGCCTGTGTCTTGGCACAGCGGGCGGTTGGTGTCCTTAGCAAGCTTGGCGTTCTCCAGAAGCTGGGAAAGGATGTCGCGACCAGTCTCCGACTCCTCCCGCTTCAAAGCCTTCTCGAAAAAGGCCACCACATCGTCGCCCAGGTAGTTGCAGGCGTCGATCGCCAGTTTGGCGACCGCCTCGGTAACCCGCGCGACATCCAGTTCCCTCACTTGTCCTCCCTGGATCGGTGTGGAATGAAACGATATATGTATACCAAAAACACGCTCGATGCGTACGATTCTCTCCGGTACACTAGAGGCCGCGACGACGCCGTCGTCGCGATGTGAAGCCATGCACAGTTACGGGACTCGAGGGGTTCATGCGCGTTCTCTCCGGTATTCAGCCTTCGGGCAGGCCTCATTTGGGCAACTACTTCGGCGCCTTGCGCCAGTATATATCCCTCCAGGAGGGCAACGACCCCTTCTACTTCATAGCCAGCTATCACGCTCTTACCGCTGTCCAAGATCCTGAGCTGATGCGTGAGTACACGATTGGTGTGGCCCTGGACTTCCTCGCGTTGGGCCTCGACCCAGCAAAGAGTGCTCTCTTCGCCCAGCAGGACGTGCCGGAGGTCACAGAGCTGGCCTGGATGCTCTCCTGTGTTACACCGATGGGTCTCCTGGAACGAGCGGTAAGCTACAAGGACAAAGTCGCCCAGGGGCTCGCGCCCAATCACGGTCTGTTCGCCTATCCCGTACTCCAAGCAGCGGATATCCTCATCTACCTATCTGAGATCGTCCCGGTGGGGCAGGACCAGAAACAGCACCTTGAGATCACGAGAGATATCGCCGGCAAGTTCAACCAGCAGTTCGGCGAAGTCTTCGTCCTTCCGGAGCCCTACATCCTGGACTCCACGGCTGTTGTCCCCGGCCTCGACGGACGCAAGATGTCCAAGAGCTACGGGAATGAGATAGGCATCTTCGACGAGGGTAAGGAACTAAAGAAGAAGATCATGTCCGTCGTCACCGACTCAGCGCCGGTGGACGCACCAAAAGACCCCGCGCAGTCGACCCCCTTCCAACTCTTGAGCCTTCTCGCCTCGGCTGATGAGACAGCTGAGTGGGAGACGAGGTACAAGAAGGGCGGCATGGGCTACGGCGAGGTCAAGACCCGCCTGCTGCAGCTGGTGGACGAACACTTTGCTCCATACCGGGAGCGCCGCCGCGAACTGGCGGCCTCACCCGACTTTGTCATGGACGTACTCAAGGAGGGTGGAGCCCGCGCCCGAGCGGTGGCCCAAGAGGTCATGCACAAGGCCCGGGAGGCCACCGGGCTCACGACCACCTACTGACGGTGGAACTGTTCGACCTGACTCAACCTCTCGGGCCGGACCTTCCTATCCAACCCGGCGATCCGCCACTGACCCTCCTGCGCACCTCGTCTCACGAGATCCATGGGTACGAGGTGACCCAAGTTTGCATGGGGTCTCATACCGGCACACACGTGGACGCACCCCGGCACTTTTATCCCCAGGCTGCGACGCTCGACCACTACTCGCTTGACCGATTCATAGGGCCCGGCGTGGTGCTCGACTGCCGCTCGACGACGGACGCAGAGACCGGCGAAGGAGTGGCGGAGCAACTGCGCCGTTTCTCGTTCCCAAGCGGCGGTTCAGTGCTGCTCTGGACAGAGGGTGCTCTCGTGACCCTGGAGACCGCCTGCCTCCTGATCAGGGCTGGGACGAGGCTGGTGGGCACAGACGCTCCGAGCCTGGACGAGGAGCCCTACCCGGTGCACCGCTACCTCTTGGCTAGTGACGTACTCATCGTCGAGAACCTATGGGGCCTGGCCCGTCTCGGTGCGGGGCCAGTCAACTGCGCCTTCCTACCCTTGGCATTGGTGGGAACGGATGCCGCCCCCTTGAGAGCGGTAGCTTGGCGTACTACTGAGTCGGAGCAAGCGTAGCGGAGGTCTCCGCGGTAGTACTGGTCTCCATGGGTATGCCGACGAGAGTCGTGGTGACCTCGCCCACACCTTGACCCTTTGTGCTGGCATTGAAGGAGATGAGTCCCGAGTGCCACGCGGGGGTGTAGATGAGAGTCGGCTCTGCTCCGGTGGCCCCTCGGAAAGTCAAGACCAGGTCGATCGAGGTGCCGTATATGATGCTTCGGGGAGCGGGGCCGGACCGAGTGCGCTCCAGGGTGCTGATAGTGTTGCCTATGCGACAGACGAAGTCCTCGGGATCGATTCGCAGCGGGAACTGGCCTCGGTTCTCGACGCGGACATAAGCTTGGTAGAAGGTCACGCCAGCCGCCGGGGCCACGAGAGCCTCGTCGCTGAGCTTCTGAGCGGGAGAGACTGGCTGGAAAGCCGCTTGGAGCGAGTTGACCGTGATGACGGCGTCTCCGACAGACAGGCTGGCGTTGGGGCCGACGCCTCCACTGACGTCGCCCGAAGAGCCGCCACTCGAGAGGGCGGAGCCCGACCGGGTTCCTGTCGAGCCGCAGGCCGACGCTCCAAAGACGCAGACGACCGCCAAAGCGATCAACGCAATTCCGCGCCAGAGGGCGCGCCTGCTCTTGATCCCTGTCATGTTGACTGCCTCCTCATTCCCATACGCAGTCAGTATATCCTCTACCTATGCACGGACGAGTCCGAGTGGGCACGTGTTCCTGGACCGACCCCACCATGGTGCGGGCCTGGTACCCCGCGTCGGCGCGAACCGCCGAGGATAGGCTCCGCTACTACGCAAGCCTGTTCGACACCGTCGAGGTCGACTCGAGCTTCTACGGCCTACCCACTGCCGCGACAGCGACCGCCTGGGCCGAGCGGACCCCGGCCGACTTCACCTTCCATATCAAAGCTTTTGCCATGATGACTCGTCACGGCGTGCGACCAGAACAACTGCCTGCGGTCCTGCGGGCGAGCCATGGGTACGAGCTGGATCGGCAAGGCCGCGTCATCCACCCGTCGGTGGAGCTCAGAGAAGAGGTATTCAACCTCTTCGTCTCAGCCTTGGAGCCCCTGCGTGCTCAGGGCAAGCTCGGTCTTGTGCTCATGCAGTTCCCCCCATATTTCGATGCCAACGCGTCCAACCGGGACTACGTGTCCTACAGCGTCGGCCTTCTGACGCCGCTTAGGGCGGCCGTGGAGTTCAGGCACGCCTCATGGTTGCAGGGGGAAGCCGCCACCCACACCCTAGGCTTGCTGACCGACCTCGGCGCCGCCTACGTTTGCGTCGACGAACCCCAGGTGGAGGCGGCCAACGTGCTACCCCCCCTGGCCGCCGTAACCGCCGACACGGCCTACGTGCGCTTCCACGGACGAAACAGCACAACTTGGAACGTGCGCACCAGTTCCGCGGCGGAGAGGTTCAAATACCTCTACTCGCTTGGTGAACTGGAGGAGTGGGTGCAGCCCGTCCGCCACTTGACGGAGCAGGCCACCACCACCTACTTGATGTTTAACAACTGTTTCGCCGACTACGCGCCCAAGAACGCCCAGCAGATGCTCACGCTGTTCGACGACCTCGACGGGGTACCGCCCAGCAGCCCACCAGAATAGGCCGGCGCCCGACTGACGTCAGATCTTTGGGAGGCGCTTCATGGCCTCCTTGATCTTCTCCTCGGGGTAGGCGTAGTCCTCAAGCTTGCCGTCAAAGTAGTTGTCGTAGGCCGCCATGTCGAAGTGCCCATGACCACTCAGGTTGAAGAGGATGTTCTTGGCTTCGCCCGTCCGCTTGCACTCTTCCGCCAATTGCCTCACGGCCGCGATGGCATGATTGCTCTCGGGCGCCGGGATTATTCCTTCGGACCGAGCGAAGCTGACGCCGGCGGTGAAGACGTCGGTCTGCATGACCGATACTGCCTCGACCAGACCGAGATGATAGGCATGCGAAACCATGGGTGCCATTCCGTGATACCTGAGGCCGCCGGCGTGGATACCGGGAGGCACGAAGTCATGGCCTAGAGTGTCCATCTTGACAAGCGGCGTAAGCTTGGCCGTGTCTCCGTAGTCGAAGGCGTAAGCACCTTTGGTCATGCTCGGGCAGGCGGCTGGTTCGACCGCTATGCAGCGAGTCTTCTTGCCCTTTGTGATGTTCTCGCCGACGAAGGGGAAGGCTATGCCTGCAAAGTTCGATCCTCCGCCCACACAACCCACAACGAAGTCAGGGTAGGCGTCGGCCAGAGCCATCTGCTCCAACGCCTCTTGCCCGATCACCGTTTGATGCAGCAGGACATGGCTCAGCACCGAGCCCAAGGCGTAGTGCGTGTCGTCGCGCTGAGCGGCGACTTCCACCGCCTCGCTGATGGCAATACCCAGGCTACCTGGGGAGTCTGGGTCTTCAGCCAAGACGGCACGACCGCTGGCTGTCGTGTCTGAGGGGCTGGGGATTACCTCCGCGCCCCAAACACGGATCATGCTGCGGCGGTATGGCTTCTGGTGATACGAAACCTTGACCATGTAGACGAGGCACTCCATGCCCATCAGCTGGCAGGCCAGCGATAGCGCGGAGCCCCACTGCCCGGCACCGGTCTCGGTGGTGAGCTTGGTTATGCCCTCCTGCTTGTTGTACCAGGCCTGCGCGATAGCCGTGTTGGGCTTGTGTGAGCCTGCGGGGCTGGCACCTTCATACTTGTAGTAGATCTTGGCTGGTGTGCCTAGGACCTTCTCCCACCGCGCTGCCCGCAACAAGGGAGTAGGCCTCCAGAGCCGATAGATGTCGCGCACTTCCTCCGGGATGTCTATCATCCGCTCCGCTGACATCTCCTGCATTATCAGACCCATCGGAAAGAGTGGGGCCAGATCGTCAGGGCCTGCCGGCTGAAGCGTGCCGGGGTGCAGGGGCGGGGGCGGGGGAACGGTTAGATCAGCCGCGAGGTTGTACCAGGCGGTCGGTATTCTGTCCTCGGGCAGAAGGAACTTGGTGGTCATGCCTTCCCTGCCTTTTGTCCTCGTGTTTGGCGTGCAGCTATGCAAAGTAACACAGGAGCAGGCAAGATGCATCGGCTACAGGGGGTCGGGTATGCTACTAGTTGCGGCACAAGGCTGCTGCAAGCCAAGGCAGTGATGATGGTCCCCCTCCGTCAGCTCACACCGGATTCCCTGGACTTCGTCCTCCTCTCTTTCGAGGGCCTGGACGAGTGCTCCATGGCAGTCGAACAAGGACGCTTTGCTCCTCACGTGGTAGCTTGACTGTCCGTGTAGGCCCAAAGCGAGCAACCGCTCAGGAGTTTCACAGCTAGCATGAACAGCAAAAAAGCAAGGGGGAGCCAGAGACGGACCCCGGACCGCTCCAGGCCTGCCGCACGGACTCCTAGCCCCAGGATCGCGAACACTCGCCCCAAGCCCGCACGTCCCGCGCCGAGTCCTCCCGCCTCAGCGTTGACTCCTGAAGCTCTCCTGGCCCTCTACAGGCCGGATCTTGCCGTCGTTCTCAGTGGGAACGGTTCCCCCTCCTACCGACACGGTCAGGTTCTCGAGCACCTTATGCGCCCCGGCACACGAGCCTTTGCGGAGGCCACCCCACTCCCCGGGGAGACTAGGACTCTCCTGGACGCCGCGAGGGCGAGTACCCTCGAACTTGCCGGTCAAAGAACAGCGACCGATGGAACGGTCAAGCTTCTCCTCGCTTGTCGCGATGGCGCTCTCATAGAAACGGTACTAATGCCCTACCAAAGGCGCACCACGGTGTGCGTCTCCAGCCAGGCGGGTTGCCCCGTTGGATGTGGTTTCTGCGCCACCGGCGCAGGCGGGTTCCGGCGCAACCTGACGGTCGCTGAGATAGTGGACCAGGTGCGCATGACCGCGGCTCTAGCCGGCGAGATTGGCAAGCGTCTGTCAAATGTCGTGTACATGGGCATGGGTGAACCTCTTCTGAATCTGCAGGCAGTGCTCGCCTCTATTCGGGTGCTCACACATCCGCGCGGGATGGCACTGGGTCACCGCTCTCTTTCGGTATCTACGATAGGAATACCCGCGGGCATTTTGAAGTTGGGCCACGCTGAGCCCCAAGTCAACCTTGCACTCTCACTACACGCGTCGTCCGACCACACGCGCGAGTTGCTTGTCCCGCCTCGGCACAGGCATTCTCTTGACGAGATCTTGACTGCCGCGTGGGAGCACTTTGCCATGACCCGTCGCAAGTTGATGGTGGAATATGTGCTGCTGCGTGGGGTCAACGACTCGACCGACGACGCTCGGCGGTTGGCGGCGCTCTTGCGTGGTCACGTGGTCACCGTCAACTTGCTCTCATGGAACCCCGTACGTACAGATGGTGGCCCTAGTCGCACGGTCTCATCTCGGCGAGCGGAAGCCCGTGAAGAACGTCGCCCGGCGTTCTTTCCCTCTCCTCCAGCTGCCGTCGCTGCTTTTCGAGACACCCTGGCCGACGCCAAGATCGAAGTCACCGTGCGTGAGAGTCGGGGGGCAGACATCGAAGCCGCCTGCGGGCAACTAGCGGGAAGGCAGGCGTCGTACTGCGTGGGGGTGGATCAACCGCAAGCGTCACGGTCTGATGGTCTTACCTAGTACTCGATACCCCTGCGGGCAGGAACGCCCTGATCAAAGGCGTGTTTTACACTGCGCATCTCGGTGACCGTGTCGGCACGCTCCATCAGTTCCGGCGGCGCGTTCCGACCAGTTATGATCACAGACAGTCGCGGGGGCCTCTCTCCCAGAAGTGCTACTACGTCCTGAACCGGGATGTAGCCCTCGGCTATCGCGCAGGTGAGTTCGTCCAGGACAAGCAGATCGTACCGGTCAGATAGAGAAAGGTCGCGCGAGAGCCTCCATGCCTCCTCGGCCAGCGCTCGGCACTCGCCAGGGTCCTCCGCCATCCACGTGAAGCCTGAACCTATGCGCGTTACTTCGACGTTCTCAAGACCGCTGAGTGCCTTTGCCTCGCCGTAGTCCCAGTTCCCTTTGATGAACTGCACCACGGCGACCTTGAGACCATGCCCTGCGGCTCGCACCACCGCCCCGAACGCCGCGGTAGTCTTGCCCTTGCCGTCACCCGTGTAGACGATGACCCTACCCTGACCAAGCATGCTCTCTGCAGGCCTCCTCTGCACTTGCGCGCCTCGCGCTCTTGCTCAGCGCCGATCCCAAGACTCGTCGGCCGCAAGGAAGAGCGCCGGGCCGTGCCGGTATCCCGGCTAGTCCTTGGAGGGGTTGCTCGGCGCCACCTTGTTGCCGCTTGCTCCACCCGGACGACCCGGGGTGAGATCACCGGACATCGCGCCCAAAGAACCAGCAGAGGCGACCAAGGCCAGCATGACATCCGGTGCGAACGGCGCCAGGACAACCGTGAGCTTGTCGAACTCGATCCTCATGGCGTCAAGGTACCCCGCTTGAACCTGGAGACCGAATCGCTGCACGGTGGATACCGTGTCTATTGCCAGGGCAGCTATGCTGGCGGTATCGACTCCGTCTCGCGCGGCGCGGCTGATCACCAGTCCTTGGTCCGACACCAGGAGCGCGGCCTGCATGCCCGGAATGGCTAGGTACTCCGCGAGCGCCGCCCTAAGCGGATTGTCTTGCTGGGCTTCGGCTTGCTCTTCCACTCAGACCTCCTCGTTGATCCCAGCTTGAGAGAACTGCGCCCTCAACAGGGCGAGGGCGCGGTCCGCATGCGCTCGATCTGAATAGCAGATAGCCAGTCCCCCGGCTTGCGCGGCGATCTCGGAGACGAACATCCCACTACGTTCGGGTATCGGATCGTCCGCCGCCATGGGGAGCAGGCCTTCAGTTGGCCAAGACACCATGGAATCGCCCGAAAGAAACAACTCGTTCGTCTCCGTCCGGCTGAGGGTGACCCTCACCGACACCTTCCAGCGCCCCGGTCCACCATCCTGGATGATTGCTGTCGAATAGCCCATATCTCCATGTTATAGCAAGTCAGCGGCCGGCGTTCCAGGACTCAGCTACCTCTTGAGTGCGAACGTCACCGTCACCGTGGCCGTGACGTCCAGGGTTCCTGCGCTGATAGGAGTCTCCGCGACGATGCCCGCGAAGTCACCCTTACCTGCAGACGTGTCCGAGTACAAGGGATAGACGGGCGTCTGAACGCCGCTTTCGCTTATCATGACCACGTCGCCTAGATCGACTCCCAGAGAATCCGCCAGCGTTTCGGCCTTCTGTCGGGCGTTCTGCGCAGCCTTCTTGAGCGCCTCGGCCACGACTTTCGTGTCATCTGACAACTGCCAGACCGGTCCAGACACGTTGTTCGCGCCTGCCTCGATGGCAGCTGAGAGTAGCTTGCCCACCAGCTTCGGGTCCGACACGGTCACGAGAATACTGTTCATGGCGCGATAGCCGGTCAGTTTCTCCTGACCCGTCTCGGTATAGGTACGGATGGCGTATACGGAGACGTTCGCAGTCTTGATGTCTTCTTCTTTCACGCCTTCGCGTTTGACACGCTCGACAACCTCGGACACCGACGAGGCGTTCTTGTTCATGGCTGCCGCGGGGTCTTTTCCGTCGCTTTCCACGGCCAGCGTGAGAACCGCTTCGTCAGGAGCACTCTTGACCGTCGCGTTGCCGATGACGCTGATAGTGTCGAGAGACGTGGCAACTCCCGAGGTCCCTGGGACTACAACAGTGCTACGAGGAGAATCCGAGCATCCCAGTAGAGCGAACAAGAGCGTCATAGCCATGATGGCGGCTGCCACGACGATCATGGCGTTCCCTGCCGCCGAGACCCTTCGAGAGCAGAGGCTGTGCGGCCTCACCGCACGATTCCCTGAAGATTCGCCCCTTGTAGCTTCGTCCGAACTTAACATGAGCACCCCTTTCCACTTAGCACCGGGTTCCGAGTACCAGCGGTCCGACTCCAGCGTCCGCGTGTGATGTGCTCGCCAGACGGGCGGTGCCCGCCTGCGGTTCCGGGTGAACCGCTCTCAAGTCGCTAGGAACGCAGTGCGCGGGCTATGCGACGGAGTTCGCCGTCGTCCTTGAAGGGCACTTCGACGACGCCGCCGGCCCCTCTGCTCTTCACACTGGCCTCCAGGCCGAAGAGGCCCACGAAAGCCTCTTTCACTTCGTCGACTAAATCATTGTCGAGTGAGAAGGCAGGCTTCTTCGCAACCACCTTGGACACGTCGGCCGCGCGTCGCACCTCATCCTCGACCTGCCGCACAGACATCCCTTTTTCGATGGCTTTGCGGGCCAACTGAAGCTGCTTTCCCTTTTCGGATAGACCGAGAAGTGCACGGCCGTGGCCTTCACTCAAGGAACCGCTGGCGAGAGACTCCTGCACAGCCGCGGGCAGATCCAGCAAGCGCACCTTGTTGGCGATGGCGGAGCGGCTCTTACCTACCCTCGACGCCAAGTTCTCCTGAGTGACCCCCAGGTCCTCAAGAAGTACTTTGAGGGCATATGCCTCGTCTACGGGGTTCAGCTGCTGACGCACGACATTCTCGACGAGGGCGAGTTCTAGGCTCTCTACGTCAGACGCGGTCCTTACAATAGCCGGTATCACGGTGAACCCGGCCTTCTGAGCGGCTCTCCATCGACGCTCGCCGGCTATCAACTCGTAACCGCCATCGACGGCGCGCACTATCACAGGTTGGACGATTCCAACCGCGGCGATCGATGTAGCCAACTCATCCAGGGGGGCTGCATCTATGGCGCGGCGTGGCTGGCGGGGATTCCGGCGAATCTGATTCACCGGAAGGTCCAAGACGCCTACCGAGCTGGCTGTCTCATGCTCCGCCGTGGGCTCCGCGCCTTCGAATGAGGCTAGTTCACCATCTTCGCCGAGCAGAGCGGCGAGGCCCCGGCCCAACCCCGTCTTCTTAGCCATGTTCAACGACCTCCATCGCAAGGTAGAAGTATGCGTCTGATCCTGCGCAACTCGGGTCTAGGACCGAAACCGGCAGTCCATGGCTAGGCGCCTCCGCCAGGCGCACATTGCGCGGGACGATGGTCTTGAAGGTCAGCTCGGGAAAGTGTTTGCGGATCTCCTCTTCGACGTCCCTGGCCAACATCGTCCGATTGTCCACCATGGTAAGGGCTAGACCGGCGATCTTGAGATCAGGATTCAGTCGCTCCTTCACAGCTGCAATCGTTGACATGAGCTGCGCAAGCCCTTCAAGAGCGTAGTACTCCGTCTGTACCGGAATCAGGACCTGGTCGGCAGCGACAAGTGAATTGACCGTGAGAAGACCGAGAGAGGGGGGACAGTCGACGAAGATGTACCGGTATGTTGAGCTGGGACCGCCTACCCCGGTGAGGGCGGCCTTTAGACGGAATTCTCGATTCTCTAGGTCGGGGAGCAGCACGTCTGCCCCGGCCATGTCCGGAGACGAAGGAACAACATCCAGCCCTTTGACACAACACGGGCGGACTCACTTCGGCCACGGTCTTCTCGCCCAGGAGAACATCCAGAATGGCGGGTTCACCGCTCGGGATGCGCACCCCTAGGCCGTGTGACGCATTCGCCTGGCCGTCCATGTCCACAAGGAGGACATGCTCTCCGGACTGAGCGATGCTGGCAGCCAGGTTGATCGCTGTTGTGGTCTTGCCGACCCCGCCTTTCTGATTGGCGATCGCGTAGATCAAGGTCGTGCCTCTCCTGTTCGTTCTGTGCTCGGTCGGCCAAGGGGCCTCTTCTGCGGCATTCCTGCACGGCGCGGATAGGCGCTTGGTGTGGCGCGCACTTTCAGTCGCCAAACAGACCATACGCTCCCGCGCTCCGGAGAAGGGGTCCAGTCGGATTATCTCCATACCATCGGCACCCAGTATACCCAGCGCGGCGAGCCCATGCGTCCGCTCTTGGTCTGATATGAGCCCCTTCATCGCCACCATGGCTCCTCCGACCCGCAGCAGTGGCACCGAGTACTCGGCCACCACCGAGAGAGGCCCAACGGCCCTCGATACGACGACGTCGTACGCGTCCCGACCTTCGGACCTGGCGTGCTCTTCTGCCCTCTTGCAGCACACCCTGACGTTCACCAGTCCCAGAGCAGCTGCCGTGCGCTCGATATACGCACACTTCTTGCCTACCGACTCGATACACGTGACGGTGGCCTGTGGCAACGCAAGTGCGAGAAGCAGGCCGGGAAGGCCACCTCCGGACCCGATGTCGGCCAATCGTGTCGGCCTCTCTGACAACGGCGAGTTTGAGGAGCGAGAGCGAGTCGAGAAAATGCATCTTCTCTATCTCTTCCGGGTCCTTGACCCCGGTGACATTCAACCCTGCGCCCTGGATCACCTCACCAAGGACCGCGAGCCGTTCTTGCGCTGCCCCGTCAAGACCGTAATCCGAGTAGTCCGCTATGAGATTCAGTTCCACGGGGTGGTCCTTCTCGGTCGTTTGCGGAGGGGGCAGATCGCGCTTGCAGCACAGTGGAACGTTGGCGATTGTTTCACGTGAAACATCAACCGCTGTGGTTTCGTCTCCCTAGAAGACCTAGGCCCCTCGTGGGTCACGCGGCGCCAATGGCCTCATCACTGCCCGCAAGCCAAAGCCACCCTAGGAGCCCCGCGGGGGCATGGCGCGCGCGCGCCGTGACCCTTGGACTGACCACACCGGCTTCTCCCGCCTAGCGCAGCCACCTACCGAACCGGTGATATGACCACCGCGCGGTTTGGTTCGCGACCTTCGCTCTCCGTGCTGACATCCGTCCGGTCCCGCAAGGCCAGGTGCACGATCTTCCGCTCGGCCGACGTCATCGGGTTGAGCTGTGCCGGACGACCCCTCTTGACCACCTCGTCAGCCTTGTGAAGCGCAACTCTCTCGATCTGCTTGCGGCGCCTCTCCTTGTACCCTTCCGCGTCCACTTCCACGTGCTTCCGGGTCGCTCCTCCGGGGAAGGCGGCTATCCCGGCAAGGTACTCCAAAGCATCCAGCGTCTGGCCCCTGCGACCGATCAGAATGCCCAAGTCGTCCCCGCTGATATCTACAAGGAAGTCCTCGGCACCTTCGGTCACCCGCACCTGAGCCTTGAGACCCATCCCCCAAAGCACGCGCTCTACGAAGTACCTCAGGCGGGTCGCCACCGGCTTGTCTGCGGACATGTCGTCCTCAGATCCAGCGTAGCGTCCGCCCCATCCTTCGCGTGGGCCATCGTCGTCTTCCTCTTCGTCGGCGTAGTCGTCTTCGAGGAGTTCTCCGGGCTGTGTGTCCTTCTCCGGCCCAAAGAAATCAAAGTCCTCCCCTACCAAGGCCACCTCGACCACGGCGTCAACCGCGCCCACCCCCATGAAACCTTCCTCGGGCGGGATAACGATGGTCACCTCATACTGGTCGTCGGCAAGCTCGCCCGGGGCGAAGTCCAGTTCCGCAAGTGCACGTTGTGTAGCCAGCTCCACCGTCCGTCCGCTGGCCCGCGCGACCTGCTGCCTAGCTCTTCTGTCCTTTCCTGTTGGCACCGCTCTTACCTCCGCTCTTTACCGCCGCCTGTGCAGCGGACTGCTTGCCGCCTCCCTTGGCCTTGGCTTCCTTCGCCTTGTCCTTCTCCAGAATCGCGGCCGCAGCGACCGGCACCGGCATGATCTTCTCCGCTACGAACTGCTGCGCGACACTCCAGACGTTGGTGGTGAACCAATACAGCATCAGACCAGCCGGCCACTTGTACATGAAGCTGAACAGACCAAAGACCAGCGGCAAGACGAAGGCGATGACCCGCTGCTGCCCAGCGCTCTTTCGCCCCATCTGCCACGAGGACGCGAACTGGCTCGCCACGTAGGCCAGAAGCAGCCACAGATCGAACTTGGTGATGTCTCCGATCCACAACCACGAGACCGGCTGTCCGTGCCAGACCGTGGAGAAGGCGCCCGCGTCAATGTACGCGTTCACCGACCCTTGGTGCCGCAGCATGTAGTAGAGACCCAAGAACACCGGTAACTGCAGTAGAAGCGGAAGACAAGAGCCGAACGGACTTACCTTGTTCTCCCTGTAGAACTCCATGACCTTCTGATTCAGGAGAGCCCGGTCGTCCTTGTACTTCTCCTGCAGTAGTTTGAGGTGTGGTTGGAGAGCCTGCATCGCCCGCATGCTCTTGATCTGCCTCCAGGTAAGCGGAATCAGCACTATGCGGATGATCACTGTCAGAAGCACTATCGCCCAAGACCAACTTATCCCCAGACTCCCGTGAAGGAAGTCGAGTATGCTGAAGAAGAAATTGCTCAGTGTCGTCATGCCCGCTTACGCTCCGCCAGTTGTTCCGCAGACGCTTCTCTTCGCGCCGCGGGCCAGAAACAGCCTTCTGCTTCTCGACCGGGTCGTACCCGCCGTAGCTCAGAGGATTGCACCGCAGCAAGCGCCAGACTGCGAGAACTATGCCGCGCGCGGCCCCGAACTCACGCACCGCGTCGATCGCGTACTGCGAGCACGACGGATAGTACTTGCAGCGCCTAGGCACCAGGGGAGAAAGCAGCGTCTGATAACCCTTCACGCCGGCGATCAACAAGGATCTAATGGGATTCCAATGGTACTTCACGTGGTGGGCCGCCGCTCTTGCCCGGAACCAGTCAAAGAGGCCTTACCGAATACCTCCACCATCTTCTCCTTCACCGCTCCAAGACCACCCGTCTGGAGCAGCTCGATCATCGGTGTCCGGGCCACGAACACAAGGTCCCACTCACCCTTGAGAGACTCACTGCACGAACGGAACGCTTCACGCAAGACCCGCTTCACACTGTTCCGCTCAACCGCTCCGCCCAACCGCTTCGAAACAGAGAAACCGACCCTCTGGCCGGAGTCCTCGCCCGACACGCTGTTCCCTGGCCGCTCGAAGTAGTATAGAACTAGGTACTTGTTCGCAACACTCCGGCCCGCGCGGTAGACGCGGGTGAAGTCCTCAGAGCGCGTCAGCCGGCCTCGGGACCGATTCACACTGGCTAGGCTGACAGCCGCTTACGGCCCTTCAAGCGTCTGCGCTTCAGCACGGCACGCCCTGCGCGCGTGCTCATCCGCTCCCTGAAACCATGGGTCTTTTTGCGCTTGCGCTTGTTCGGCTGGTAGGTCCTCTTCACATTTCCTCACTTGCGTCCGGACAGCGGTGCTATCACGGCCGGTCGAACGGCACGCTTACACCGACTCTAAGTGCGATCTCCGTCCCCAAGACAGCTTCCTGTCTCACCCGGGACACCGCTCCGCGAAATGCCTATACGGGCGAGCGCCGCAGTATACCAAGCGTCAGGAGCGCCCGTCAATCGCCCAAACTCGCCACCTGCGGGCCCACAATTCCCCCTCACGCTCTAAGCGTACACAGGCCCCCTGTGGATACTGTGGAAAGCACTGTCTCCAGCCGCACGATTCGCCTAGGACGCGCCATGCGCCTGTGGACTGCTACCAATACCCGAACGCCACTGGCGCACCCTATCTGAGCAGCAGCACCCTTCGGCCAGCGGCTATGTTCCCGTCACGCCCCCTCGAGGTTCGTACTCCGAACAAACTCGCCATCTCTTGAGTAACCCGAGAAGCGAAGAAACCTACATTACGCAGGCAAACCACAGACACCGAAATGGATTTCCCCATTTTCAACAGAAAACTGGGACTATGCGGCCTTACTGTTCCAGGCTTCTCCACGTTTTGCACAGGTGTGGATAGTCCTGTGGATATCCTCCATCTTCGACCTGCAAACCTACGGTCTTTGCAACGAGAAACCCTAAGCGCCAAACCCAGACCACAGCCCAAAGCACTGCACTTTCCGCACATCAACTGGTCCAACCCCTGTGGAAAAACACCCTTCCTCTGGGTACAATGGCGCCGGGGTTCCGACACACAATCTCCTAGCCGATCCGCGAGGCCACTGTCGACCTGTGACCGCTGAAGACTCATCCCCATCCCGACGCAAACCGGCGCCCGTATCCCACGACGCCCCAACTCCCGGCGACCCGCCGCGTATCGCCGTCTACTCTGATCCTCACTCACCGCCCACGGTAGTCTCGATCGTAGACAGACAACTCGCGGAGGGTCCGCTGCCCGAACTCATCGAAGCCATCGCGGTCAGAGCCCACACCCTAGCCCAAGAGCAGGGGGGGCGTCTGCCCCTGGGTGTCTTTCGAGAACTCGTCTCGAATCTGGTCCATGCTTCCTTCGCCGATGTCATCATCACCATCCTGGATAGTGGGAACACCGTTCGCGTCAGCGACCGTGGACCGGGTATACCCGACAAGCAGGCCGCCCTCCGGCCAGGCTTCACCTCTGCCGACGCGTCCGCCCGCCGCTATATACGGGGCGTGGGCTCCGGTTTCTCGGTAGTGACCGAGACTTTGCGCACCCTGGGGGGCACGCTCGAGATAGAGGACAACCTCGGGACGGGCACGGTCGTCACCGCGCGTGTATCGGCCGACAGCAACGACCTTCTCACGCCTACGCCGCTCCCGTCATATAATCTCCCCGAGCGGCAACTCAAGACTCTGCTTCTGACGGTCGAGCTCGCTCCAGTCGGTCCCACTCGCGTCGCCCAGGAGCTAGGCGTGTCCACCTCAACCGCCTACCGAGACCTTGTCTCCCTGGAAGAGGCGGGCTATGTCGCTTCTGGAGACTCCGGCCACCGTTCGGTCACAGACCAAGGGTTGGCATATCTGACTAGCGTTCTATAAGGGCGGGGAGAAGCAGTGGTGGAAACAGCAAGCGGAGACCCGATCTGGGAACAGGCCCTGCGCCTGATCGCCGACCAGGTCAATGAAGGGACCTTCCGCATCTGGTTCGAGCCCACGGTAGGGCTTGGTTTGGCCAACGGCACCTACTCTGTGGGGGTCGCTTCCGACTTCGCCCGCGACTGGATCGACTCCCGCTTCAGGACGATAATGTCCGATGCTGTCTCCCAAGTTGTCGGCCAGCCCACCGCCTTCGACATAGTCGTCTCTCCGGTTCTTTCTCACGCCCCGTCTGTTGACCCATCCGCCGCGTTCACTGCGTCCAACGACCCTCCGGCCTCGGCCGCTAACCCCCCGGCCTCTCCTGCGCACCAACGCGCGGGGGTTTCTGGGCCCTCTAACAACTCGACCAGGCAGGCTAGCTTCAGACCCGCTGTCGCCAGTCCCGCATCCGCCTCACCGGCGCACAACAACGACCCGGTCGCGGCCGCCGGCCTCATGGCCAAGAACACCTTTGACAGTTTTGTGGTCGGCCAATCTAACCGTTTCGCCCACGCCGCTTCCTTGGCGGCTGCCGAGACCCCGGGTACTCAGTACAACCCCTTGTTCATCTACGGAGGCGTCGGCCTCGGCAAGACCCACCTCCTTCAGGCCATCGGCAACTACGCCCTTCGCAATCACCCCGGCATGAAAGTCCGCTGCCTCTCTGTAGAGACCTTCACAAACGACTTCATCAATTCTCTTCGTGACGACAGCATCGAGGGGTTCAAGAACAGATACCGCACAATCGATGTGCTCCTCATCGACGACATCCAGTTCCTACAGAAGAAGGAGCAGACTCAAGAGGAGTTCTTTCACACCTTCAATGCTCTCTACGACGCTCAGAAGCAGATCGTCATCACTTCTGACAGACCCCCCAAGGGTCTCGCTACGCTCGAAGACCGTCTCGTCTCCAGGTTCGAGTGGGGACTCATCACGGACATACAACCTCCAGATCTTGAGACTCGGGTTGCGATCCTCCGCAAGAAGGTACGAGCTGAAGCTATCCCCCTCACCGACGACGACGTCCTTATGCTCATAGCGTCTCGTGTGCCTACGAACATCCGCGAGCTCGAGGGTTGTCTCACCCGCGTGGTCGCCTTCTCATCCTTCACAAAACGCCCTATCGACGTCCCTCTTGCAAACGAGGTTCTCAAGGACATTCCCGAGACACCCACATCCCGCATCACCATCGACATGATCCTCTCGGCCGTTGCGGAATCCACGGGTGTATCTATTACGGAGATAACTGGTGACAAACGCTCGCGGTCGGTTGTCGAAAGCCGCCACCTTGCCATGTACTTGACTCGCGAGCTCACCGACGCGAGCCTTCCAAAAATCGGCGACCACATCGGCGGTCGTGACCACACCACTGTCCTTCATGCGGTCGACAAGGTTTCGAAGCTTCTCCGTGAGGACCGCGACCTATACAACCGTGTCCAGCGTCTCACCGCCAAACTCAAGAGTGCGCGGTGATCACTTACCCACACCCCCCTGTAGATACCCGGTGCACCGAGTGTTCACATCCGGGCCTTCTCGCAGTTCTTCTTTCTGGGCGTCCCACTTCTCCGGACTTCTCCCCATTCTCTCCACAGGACGGTTTTTCCATCTCGTCTTCTCGACCCGCTGTCTCTGCACTCGACAAGCACTCTCCACATCTTCCACAATCCCTATTACACCGACTATATTTCTCACTAGAGATTAATAATGGTAATAGCGAGCAGCCTGCCCTCCAACGCAAGACTGAGGAGTCGCGATGAGACTGATCACCACCAAACAAGCCCTGGTCGACTGTCTGGGGATCGTCGGCAAAGCGGTATCGTCGCGCACATCCATACAGGTGCTTTCAGGCGTGCTCCTCGAAGCGACAGACGAAGGCATCGTCCTGTCAGCCACCGACATGGAGATATCGTTGCGCGCTCCTCTGGCCGGCAAGGTGGAGCGCTCTGGCTCACTCGTGGTCCCAGCTCGTATCGCCGCAGATATTGCGAGAAGTCTTCCCGTGGGGGAAGTGATTCTTGAGCAGTCCCCGGGTGAGACCCAGATGGAGATCAGGGCCGCCGGCTCTGTCTTCGATCTTCATTCACTACCCGCCAGCGACTTTCCACAATTGCCCGTCTGCTTGGGCGACCGGTTCGAAGTGAGCAAGGCTGCCTTCGTGGAGACTGTCGACCGGGTGGCTCCATCGGCCTCCAAGGATGAGACTCGCCCGGTCCTCACCGGAGTCCTGATTCAATTCAACAAGACGTCTGTGCGGATGGTCGCCACAGACAGCTATCGCCTCAGCGTCAAAGAGACCCCACTCCAGTCCTCTGTCGCTTCCTCCGTCGAAGTCATAATCCCCGCGAGGACCCTCCTCGAACTTTCGAGAATCGCCGCCGCGGCGCCCGACGAGACTATCTCCATCTTGCCTACCGAGAACCAGATACTCTTTGAGGTCGGTGGCATATCTCTGGTCTCTCGCCTTATCGACGGCCAGTTCCCCAACTACCGCCAGTTGATCCCCGAGACGTTTGACCACGAGGTACCCGTCGACCATGACGAACTCCTCGAAGCCGTGCGTCGTGTGGGCCTACTCGCGCAGAAGAACACGCCCATCCGTATGCGGTTCAGCGACAACACCCTGTCGGTCTCCGCCGAATCTCAAGACGTCGGCAAAGCCAAAGAGACCATCCCCGTCCAGTACACGGCCGAAGAGATCGAGATAGGTTTCAACCCAGAGTTTCTCGAAGCGGGTGTCGCCTCTGTCAAGGAGCAGGTCGTCTATCTGCGCTTCATCAGCCCTCTTCGGCCCGGGCTGGTAAAGGGCGCTGGTGACGACTTCATGTACTTGGTCATGCCCATCAGGCTGAACGACTAGCATGGGCGCGCCTGCCGATCGCTCGTCGGCAGCGCAGCCGCCCACACCGGTCGCTGTCGAGCTGCCCATCACCCTCGGCCAATTCGTCAAGGTGGCCGGTCTCGCCGGCACCGGAGGAGAGGCCAAGCACCTCGTCCTATCCGGTGAGGTCACGGTGAACCAGCAGAGCGAAATGCGCAGGGGACGCAACCTGGTCTTTGGAGACATTGTCGCGGTTGCCGATAGCAGCCCGGTCCTGGTCGCGCCCGACACAAACAAGGCGTAGGCGGGCCCCGTGCTTCTCAGGAAACTGTGCATGTCGAATCTCCGCTCGAAGGAATCGCTCGTTGTCGAGTTCGGCCCGGGTCTGAACATACTGGCGGGACCCAACGGCGCCGGCAAGACCACCGTCCTGGAGGCAGCGGTCCTGGCCCTCGACGGCGAGCAGTTACGCCCTGGGTCCTTGCGCGATCTCATCAGCCACGGCAAAGATCACTTGAGAGTCGAGCTAGACCTCGAGGAGGCGGGCGCTTCGGTCACAGCCGCTGCGGCATATTCGAGAGACGGCGAGCGACGCTTGAGCGCGGGCGATCTACCGTTGGCCGACAACTCCAGGTGGCGCGAGGCCATTCCCGTGCGCACCTTCATTCCCGACGACCTCCGGCTCATCAAAGGGAGCCCACGAAGGCGCAGGGCCTATCTGGACACTCTGGCCGGCAGGCGAGACCCCGCGTATCCGGTAGTGCTGAAACAATACGACGAGGCGCTGGCCCAACGAAACACTTTGCTTCGCTCCACTTGGGGCGGAGGCGACGACGCTGAGTTCGTTCCTTGGGAGAAGATGTTGGCCGAAAGCGGATTGGCCGTATGCGAACGGAGGTCCGCGACGTTGGCGGGGTTCATAGACGCATTCCAAGAGATGCACCAGGATCTTACGGCGGAACCGGTCGACGCTTTCCGCTTGACGTACAGAACCAACGCCGCGGGACTAGACGCCGAGAACTACCAGGCACGTCTGGCTGAGATGAGGAGCGCAGACCGCCAGCGGACATTCACACACCTCGGACCGCATAGGGACGACTTCAGGTTGATGCGGGCCGGACTTGACATGCGTGACTGTGCGTCTCAGGGGGAACAGAGGGCGGCTCTGCTCACCCTCGTCCTAGCAGAATGGGACAGCCTGCGAAGCGCCGGCCCCACACCGCTGCTCCTCTTGGACGACGTGATGAGTGAGCTGGACGAGACCCGTCGCCGAGCCCTACTCAGGATCATAAGGCGAGGCGGACAAGTACTGGTCACCACGACTGACTTGCGCTACTTCTCGCAAGAGGAGCTTGACGCGGCCAGGGTGATCGAGTTGTCGCAGGGAGAGCCGATCGATGCCCGGCCCTGAAGACTTCGACCGCGTCGGTAGTCTCTTGGGCGAGTTCTGCGAAGCCGCGGCTACGCCTGCCCCGGTGGATGGCCAGGCGAACGACGAACAGCGCTCCGTAGGGCGCGGTGCCAGGACGACCCCTGGCGATGCGTCGCGGGCACTCGCCGGAGTGTGGCCCGCCGTCGTCGGAGCGGAGGTGGCCGCCAATGCTGCGCCGGTGCAACTCAAGGCAGGCAGGCTGGTGGTCAGCACCTCCTCGAGCGTTTGGGCCCAGACTCTGCAGTACATGAGCGTCGACCTGGCCGTGCGCCTGAACGAGCGTCTGGGAGAGGGAGTCGTGCGGCAGATAGTCTTCCGCCACGCGGGTTGGGAAGAGCGGCCGCCGGGAGAGACGGCCGACCGTCAGAGGCGTGAGACGGATGAAGCCGGGCCCTTGTCGCCGGAACAACAACAGGCCCTCGACGACCTCGACCGAGTGGATCTTCCCCCTGCCGTCCGTGGCCAGATCGAGCGTGCTATGCGGGCATCATTTGTCCGCACACAGCGAGATTCCGTTCGCTGACAGCGTATCAATGCGGCCGGGCCGAAAACCCGTGTGATATCATGTAAGCGTCGTGGTTCGTGTCATCGGCAGCGACGGGTGGGCATTTCTCCCTGCATTCCGAGAGCATTTCTAGGAGCCAGCGAACGCCCAAGACCGCGACGGTGACGCAAGCCAGTTGGCGGCGAGCTGACCGCTGGTGGCAGTCTCGCTAGCAAGCAGCGGGGCGCTGGCCTGGCGGCAAGGAGAGAGGCCGAGTAGTTTGGCAGAGCATTCATACGACGCCGGTGACATCCAGGTTCTAGAAGGACTGGAGCCCGTTCGGAAGAGACCCGGCATGTACATCGGGTCGACCGGCCATCGCGGCCTTCACCACTTGGTCTACGAAGTGGTGGACAACTCTGTCGACGAAGCCCTGGCGGGCTTCTGCACGGCGATCGATGTGACCATCTGTGAGGACAGCTCGGTCACGGTAGTCGACAACGGGCGCGGCATACCTGTGAAAGTGATGCCGCATTACGGCAAGCCCGCCCTCGAGATCGTCATGACTAAGCTTCACGCCGGGGGCAAGTTCGGCGGCGAAGGCTACAAAGTCTCGGGCGGCCTCCACGGAGTCGGCGTCAGCGTTGTGAACGCACTCTCCGAATGGCTGACCGTGGAGGTCAGTCGCGATGGTCACCGATTCACCCAGACCTACGCGCGCGGGGTGCCGGTGGCCGATATGAAGAAGCTCGGCAACAGCGAGCAGAGCGGCACCACCATCCGGTTCAAGCCCGACAGCCAGATCTTTGACGATCTCAATTTCAACTACACGGTACTGTCGCAACGTCTACGCGAGGTTGCCTTTCTCAACCGGTCCCTGAGCATCACCCTCACGGACGAGAGAGAGGACGCCGCAGAGAGCGACGCCGGTGTGGCGGATGACGATTACAACCCCCGCGAATTCCTGGATCAGACAGCGGAACACGAGATGCCCCTAGCGGGGGAGACAACGGTCGAAACGGAGAGCGAGCCCGCGGGCATTCTCGCCCCCGCCAAGAAGCGCTCAGGGCCGCGCAAGGTCGCGTACTGCTACGACGGCGGCATCGTCGACTTCGTGAAGCACATCAACAAGCAGAAGGAGCCTATCCACCCACGGGTGATCCATTTCGAGGGAGAAGAGGCCGACCACTCCCTGGAGTTGGCCATGCAGTGGAACGCAGGCTACAACGATAACGTTTTCTCTTTCGCCAACAACATCAACACGCACGAGGGTGGCAGCCACCTCTCGGGCTTCAGGGCCGCCATCACCCGCACCATCAACGACTACGCCCGACAGAAGGGTTTCCTCAAAGAAAAGGATGAGAACCTCAGCGGCGAGGATGTGCGCGAAGGTCTGGTGGCTATCCTGAGTGTCAAGTTGCGCGACCCTCAGTTCGAGGGGCAGACAAAGACCAAGCTGGGCAACTCCGAGATACGTGGCTTCGTTGAGGGCGTCGTCAACCAGAAGTTCGCGGAGTTCCTGGAGGAGAATCCCTCCGACGCCAAGCTGGTGATCAGCAAGACCGTCCAGGCCGCGCACGCTCGCATGGCGGCGCGCAAGGCCCGCGACCTCACCCGCCGCAAGAGCGTGCTGGAGAACACCACCCTGCCAGGTAAGTTGGCCGACTGCTCCATTCGCGACCCAGCTTCCTGCGAGCTGTATCTGGTAGAGGGCGATTCGGCGGGGGGCTCGGCCAAGCAGGCTCGAGACCGGAGCTTCCAGGCCATCCTGCCCTTGCGAGGTAAGATCCTCAACGTCGAGAGAGCCCGACTCAACAAGATCCTTTCCAATCTCGAGATCCAAGCCATGATCAGCGCCTGCGGCACTAGCCTAGGTGACGAGTTCGACTTGACCGCGGCCCGATACCATAAGCTCATCATCATGACCGACGCGGACGTCGACGGGGCTCATATCCGCACCCTGATACTCACCTTCTTGTTCCGCAACATGGTGGAGCTCATCGACGCCGGCTACGTCTATATCGCGCAACCCCCGCTGTACAGGGTCACCCACAAACGCCAGGACTACTACGCCTTCGACGACGCTGAACTTGAGGAGTTGTTCGAGCGCATCGGGCGCACCGGCATGGTGCTGCAGCGCTTCAAGGGTCTGGGCGAGATGAACCCGGAGCAACTGTGGGAAACCACCATGAACCCAGACAAGCGCACGCTGCTGCAGGTGACGGTGGATGACGCTGCCATCGCCGATGAGGTCTTCACCACGCTGATGGGCGACAACGTCGAGCCGCGCCGAGAGTTCATCACCGAGAACGCGCGCTACGTGCGCACGCTGGACGTGTAGGTTGGGGAACGGAGCCATGGAGACACTCGAAGGCCGCGTGGAGCAGATAGAGATCGCGGACGAGATGCGTGCCTCGTATCTCGACTACGCCATGAGCGTCATAGTCGGCCGCGCTCTGCCTGACGTAAGAGACGGGCTGAAGCCCGTGCACCGGCGCGTGCTCTTCGGCATGCACGACTCGGGCATGCGGCCGACAAGCCCGTATCGCAAGTGCGCCCGTGTCGTCGGCGATGTCATGGGTAACTTCCACCCCCACGGCGACTCCTCTATCTACGATGCCCTGGTCCGCATGGCCCAAGACTTCGCCATCCGCTGCCCGTTGGTCGATGGGCACGGCAACTTCGGGTCGGTCGACGGCGACGCGGCCGCGGCCATGCGCTACACCGAATGCCGCCTCAGCAAGATCGCCATGGAACTGCTGCGCGACATCGAAGCGGAGACGGTCGACTGGACCCCCAACTACGACGAGAGTCGCGAGGAGCCGAAAGTCCTGCCGGCCCGCTTCCCGAATCTCTTGGTCAATGGCAGCTCAGGTATCGCCGTGGGCATGGCGACCAACATCCCTCCCCACAATCTGGGTGAGGCGATCGCGGCCACCGTGGCCTACATCGACGACCCGGGGCTGAGCAACGCGGAGTTGATGAAGTTCATAAAGGGCCCTGATTTTCCGACCGGTGGTCTCATCATGGGTAGCGCAGGTATCCGCGAAGGCTACGAGACCGGCCGAGGCAGGGTGGTCGTGCGGGCGAGGGCTCACACTGAACCACTCAAGCAGGGCAAAGTGGCGATCATAGTCACGGAGCTTCCCTACCAGGTCAACAAGGCGCAACTGATCGAGAAGATCGCAGACCTGGTGCGGGACAAGCATATCCCCGAGATATCCGACCTGCGCGACGAGTCCGACCGATCGGGCATGCGCATGGTGATCGAACTCAAGCGTGAAGCCATCCCCAAGGTGGTTCTGAACAAGCTTTTCAAACACAGCGCCATGCAGACTACCTTTGGCATGAACATGTTGGCGTTGGTCGACGGGGTCCCCAAGACCCTGTCGCTGCGCGACATGTTCCGCCACTATGTGGCGCACCAAAGAGACGTCATCGTCCGGCGCACCAAGTTCGAGCTCGACAAGGCCAAGAAGCGCGCTCATATCCTTGAAGGTCTGCTGATCGCCATCACCAACCTGGACGAAGTCATCAAGATCATCCGGTCGAGCGAGGATACCGAAGCGGCCAAGATGGGATTGATGACTCGCTTTGGTCTGAGTGACGAGCAGGCCCAAGCTATTGTCGACCTGCGTCTGCGCAACCTCACCGCCCTAGAGCGGCACAAGTTGGAAGAGGAACACCGCGACTTGTTGGAGCGCATCGCATACCTGGAGGGGCTGCTGGCCGACGAAAGCCTCATCCATGGTGTCATCAAGGAAGAGATGCTGGAGATCAAGCATATGTACACGGACGATCGCCGGACCGAGATCCTGCCGTCCGAGGACGAGATCGACATCGAGGACATGATCGCCGTCGAAGAGATGGTCATCTCCATCACGGCCTCGGGCTACGTTAAGAGGCTACCCGTGTCTACTTACCGCCTGCAGCATCGCGGCGGCGTCGGAGTCATGGGTATGGACCACAAAGAGGGCGACTACATAGAGCACCTCTTCATCACCACGACGCATCACTTCCTATTGTTCATAACCTCGCGGGGCAAGATCTACCGGCAGAAGGTGCACGAGCTGCCCCTGGGCAGTCGGCAGAGCAAGGGCCGTCATGTCGCCAACCTACTTCCTCTCGCTCAGGGGGAGCGGATCAAGGCCGTCATCGCGACCAAAGACTACTCAGACGCGAAGTACTTGGCGTTCGCGACCCGCCGGGGCATCGTCAAGAAGACCCGCTTCCTCGACTACGCGACCAGCCTGAAGGCCGACGGCATCATAGCCATCAACCTGGAAGAGGACGACGAGCTCGTCGCCGTGGCCCATACCAGCGGTCATGATGACCTGATCTTGGTCTCGAGCGAGGGCAAGGCCATCCGCTTCCACGAATATGACGTACGACCCACCGGGCGCAACACCATGGGGGTCACGGGTATGCGCCTTCCCGAAGCCCACACTCTTCTCGGCATGGCGGTCGCCGAGGATGACGCCGATATCTTCTGTGCCACCAAGGAAGGCTACGGCAAGCGCACCCCTGTCTCCAGCTACCCGACGCAGAAGCGGGGGGGTCAAGGGGTCATAACCATCAAGGACAGTCCCGACCGGGGCGACCTGGTGGGTGTTGCCACAGTCCGTAACAATCATGAACTGCTGCTGATGAGCCAAGAGGGCACGGTCATACGAGTGCCGGTGCAGAGCGTACGCACCACAGGACGGAACACCATGGGCGTCCGGGTGATGAACCTGCGGGGAGCCGACAAGGTCTCTAGCATGGCCCGGCTCGTAGGCGACACTCCTACCAGCGGGCAGGGGAACGGAGACGCAAACGGTCTCGAAGCCTCCGGCGAGTACGAGCCGTTCGATGACGAAGACTCCATGTCGGACGCTCTAGGTGATGAGGGAGACGCTGACGACTCAGCTCCCTCCGACGACGACGAGACCGGAGAAGACCTAGAGCCGTAGTACGCTCTGCTATCATTCGCCGCACGATGGGTGGACAGCCACTCGCGGCAAGAAGGAGCAAGGCTAATGGTCTTTTGGGATTGGACACTCATACTACTGCTGCCGGCGTTCGTTCTCGGACTCTACGCGCAGGCCAAGGTCACCTCGACCTTCAAACGGTATTCACAGATTGCCTCCTCCCGAGGTCTCACTGGAACACAGGCGGCTCGCCTCGTACTGGACGGAGGAGGGCTCTATCAGGTGGGCATCGAGGTGGCCGGCGGGCGTCTGTCAGACCACTACGACCCGCGCACGAGGTCGCTCAGCCTCAGCCCCGACGTCGGCAACAGTACGTCTTTGGCCGCTCTCGGTGTGGCGGCGCACGAGGCAGGGCACGCTTTGCAGCATGCTCAAGGCTACGCGGCCTTCAGAGTCAGGAGTGCGTTGGTGCCGGTGGCCAACATAGGTTCGAATCTGGGCATTCTCATCTTCATAGTGGGCGCAATCTTCGGAGCCTCGCAGGGCGTGCCCTGGCTCATGAACGTAGGCATCGTGCTCTTCTCAGCGGCCGTGCTCTTCACTTTGGTCACTCTGCCGGTCGAATTCAACGCCTCCAGTAGGGCGATCAAGGAGCTGACGAACAAGAGCATCCTCATGGGTGCCGAGTTGGAAGGTGCAAAGAAGGTGCTAAGCGCGGCCGCTCTTACATATGTGGCCGCCGCGCTCACGGCCATATTGACCTTGCTGCGGCTTATCCTCATAAGTCGAAGGTAGTCGGCTACCCGGTCTAGCGCGCCGACGGTCGGGAAGGGGGATAGACATGTCAGCGCCCCGGGTGCTGCTGATTCCGACGCATCACACCGGCCTGGCCGACGCCATCGCGGCGGTCGTGTCGGAGATCGCGGCCTCCAAGGGGCGCGAGGTTCGCTATCACCATATCGGACCCCAAGCCCCGATCGCGGCCTGGGACAGGTGGGGGGGTGCGGTCTTTGTCGACCCCGCGCTCACGAGTGAAGAGACCCTGCTCAGCCTGTATGAGGTCGCGGCACGGCATGCCGATATATCGTTGCTCTCATCGGACACCGGACTCCTGGACCGCACCGCGGGTGTCGATTGGGTGCCGGCCGACCTAGCCGGCCTGCTGGACTGCCCGGTGGTGGTGGTCATGGATTGCAGGGGTTGGGGTACCGGGATTAAGCTGCAGACCACGGGCATCAAGACTCACGCCCGAACGGCTGGCCTGCTGGGCGCGATCCTCTCCGGCGTGTCGGACCAGGAGCACTACTCACTGCTCAAGAAGACGCTCGCGGAGGACGGCATCCGCGTCTTCGGCTGTCTGTACGAGGGCCAAGGTCTCGGGTGGGACTCGACTGCACCATCGGCCTGGGGTCTCCCCATACCCGCCGACATACAGCAAGCGGTGGCCCAACAAGTAGACGTCGCCGGGCTCTTGGCGTTGGCCGGTCAGCGCGGGTTCCTGGCTGCCCATAACCGTCTGTCGGATCACGGTACTGACGGCCCGGTCGTGCTTGTCGCAAGCGGCAACGGCTTCACGCAGTGGAGCCGAGACTCGGTAGAGATCCTTCGGTCTGCCGGGGCACAGGTCCGGCGGTTGGATCTTCTGGAGGACTCCGTCTTGCCGACCGAGGCCTCCGGTCTGATCCTGGCGGGCACTCTCTGGCCCGATACCATCCAGGACATAGCCATGAACACGACGCTCCTAGAAGACGTAGCCACCAAGGTGAAAGGCGGGCTTCCCACGCTGGCTCTCGGCGGAGGGATGCTTCTACTTCTAAGCAGACTGCAGGACACCTTTGGTCGGACCTCGGAGTTGGCGGGCGTGATCCCGGCGCAAGGCGAGATACTTTGGGATCTGGAATCCCCGGCATACGTCGAGGTGAACACCCTCCAAGACAACGTGTTGCTGAAGAAGGGCATGAAGTTGACGGGATGGACCTTCAGTGAGGTCGAACTCACCGGAGAAGGACAGTCCTGGGAGCCTCCGCTATCGCTTCGCGGGGCGGGGACGAACACAGAACGGCGCGAGACCTTCGGTCATGACGCCCTCCTGTGTTCTCCAGCGATGGTGCACCTGGGGGCAGAGCGCGGCATGGCGAGCCGTTATGTAGAGCACTGCAAGGTCTATGCGGCGGGGGTCGCGTAAGCGATCGGGGGGGCAGTTCACTAAAGGGGCAGTAGAATAGCAGTCTGCTCTGAGGGCACCGGCTCCTGGTCTAGGGTCGCAGGGCAGTAGGGAACGGGAATCACAAGGAGGGAAAGTGGCCGAAGGAAGCATCGATCCGGTAATACGGAACTACCGCGAGAAGATCTCGGACAACGATCTGAAGATACTCGAAGCACTCAACAAGAGGCTATCTCTTGTCAGGAGTCTGTGGGAGTACAAACAATCCCACGGCATCAGCTTCTACGACGCAGCTCAGGAAGACTGGGTCGTCACCTACCTGGCCCGCGCGAATCGTGGTCCTCTCTCCAACGATGGGCTCCGCGAGATATACACCCTGATTCTCCAGCGGATCAAGGCGGAAGCGGCAGTCGCCGACGAAGCCAAGGAGAAGTAGCCTAGAAGTCCTGTGGTGAGACCTCGTCCAGGAACTCACGGAACTCCTTGACGATTTCCTCGACGTCGCCTATCTCTTGCTCGAACTCTATGCCGTTGGCGTTTATCAGCGCCGTGGAGACGTAGATGGGCGAGTCGGTTCTGACGGCCAGCGCGATCGCGTCTGACGGGCGAGAGTCCACTTGGACCTCCCGACCCTCCACCTCAAGTTGGATAAGGGCGTAAAAGGTGTTCTCGCGTAGCTCGGTGATCACCACGGCAGTGACGGCCGCCGATAGCCTCTCGATCACAGAGGCAAGGAGGTCGTGGGTCATGGGACGGGGGAGGTCGGCATTCTGAAGTTTCATGAGGATGGCGGCTGCCTCGGGGTGACCGATCCAGATGGGCAAGAAGCGGTTCTTGTTCTCGACCTTCAGCAGCACGATGGGCTGCTTGCTGGCCACATCGAAACTTACCCCGTAGATGGTGACTCTCTCGATGTCTTCCATGGTCTCCTCACGCTGGCACCCGTGCGCGCCTGACCTTAGGTTACCGCGCGGCAGTCCCGGCGTCATCAGGCGGTGGGTACCAGGCCGGGAACCCGACGGGGCGGGCGGGCGCCTTTCTTGACATCAACTGGAATGCCGGTAAACTTCCGGCGCATGGGCCTATAGCTCAGTTGGTTAGAGCGCACCCCTGATAAGGGTGAGGTCAGTGGTTCGAATCCACTTAGGCCCACCACTATTCTCACGTCGCCACGCTCCTGCTCGATCCGCTTGGGGGATTAGCTCAGTTGGGAGAGCGCCGCCTTTGCACGGCGGAGGTCGCCGGTTCGACCCCGGTATCCTCCACCTTCCGGATCGGGCGTGGACGACACTGACCCCGGGCGTCAAGCAGACCCGCAGAGACACGTTGCCATCGTACGCTGTTGGCGTACCAGTTCGTTTCATAGTCCGGTAACAGCAATGTACATTGCAATGGTAAGACCGTTCGCCTATACTCACATTAGGCTCGAATGAAAGCACTAAAGACAGCCAGAAAAGCACACGTGACCGAGCGTCAGAAGGCCTGGGCCAGATTGGCGCTTCTGACGGTCGTGGGGATGGTGTGCCCTCCGCTGGCAGCGGCCAAGTCGATTGCTGTGTGGGGCGTATACCTCGTCGTAGTAGTCCTCTACTCACTCTGGACCGTGCGCATCACCCGAACGGGGAAGCGCGATAGGCATCTGGGCTACGTGCTGTGCGTCACCGATGCCGTCGTCTTGGTCCCTATCCTGGTCTGGAGCATAGGCATTGCGATGCGGGTGGTGCTGGTCGTGCTCTGGGCGGCCGGTGCCGCGACCACCTGGAGAACAGCTGTGGCCGAAGAGCAAGCCTCGCGAAAGAAGAGGCGCTCGCGAGAGCTCGCGAACTCAGCACGGCACAGGCTGCACCACGAACACGCAAAAGCGGGCGGGCAGGATGCCCCATTGGAGCGCTCGATCCGCGCGCGGCTGCGGGCCCTGCAGTTGGAGAAGACCAGGTTCGCGATCGTGCTCCTCAGAGTCGCCGGGCACGACGAGCTGGTGGCCAGCCGCGGACTGGATGCCAGCAAGGAGCTGCTACGGGAGATCGGACGCAGAGGGCTGCGTTTGCTAGGTCCCGACGCTCAACTCTTCGTGCTGCCCGGGGGCCGGATGGCCTTTGTCTTCGCGACTGATTCTGCATCGGAGCGCGCTCGTCCGGCGGATCACCGCGATGCGGCCCGGATAGACCCCTACGATGTCGAAAGTCTGGCGATGGCTCTGGCTCGCAAGGCCTGCGACGATGCCGTAAGAGGACGCCCGGTGGAGTGCGTCGTGGGGTGGGCGTCCGCCCCGGCCGACGGGACCACCGCCGACGACCTCATGTACGCCGCCGAGAGCGGGGCTCTGAGCAGCGCCGCGTTCCGAAGGGTCGGCGGAGCCCGGTTGACCGTCGCGGAACCAGAGAGGAAGCGCGCGGTCGCGGGATAGTCGCGCGTTGCGGGGCCTGTGGTACAGTTCCCCGAATGGACCCCCCAGACCTGAAACACAAGAAGATCGGCGTCCTCATGGGCGGTCTCTCGGGCGAGCGGGAAGTGTCGCTACGATCGGGTGCCAATTGCCTGCGCGCGCTCTGCGCAAAGGGCTATGATGCCGTACCCATAGACGCGATCCGCGACGTGGCCGAGCGCTTGGACGAGGAGCAGATCGAGGTGGCCTTTCTGGCCCTGCACGGGCGCTATGGGGAAGACGGCACCGTCCAGGGTCTTCTGGAGATCATGGGCATCCCCTATACAGGTTCGGGTGTCCTCGCGTCCGCCCTGGGTATGAACAAGGTCGCCGCCAAGAAGGTGGTCATGAGCAGTGGCCTCCAGTCTCCTGCGTACTGCGAGATCGGCAGGGACGAACCTGCCGCGGCCGCGGCTGCGCGGGTCGCAGCGGAATTGGGCCTGCCCGTCATGCTGAAACCTCTAGAGGAGGGGTCGAGTCTGGGTGTCGCCAAGTGCTCCGACCAGGTGACCTTGAGCTCTTCAATCAAAGCTGCCAGCGCCGACTACGGGCCTGTGTTCGCGGAGCGCTTTGTCCCGGGACGGGAGATCACGGTGGGTGTGCTGCAGCGGCCGGTAGGACTCGAGACCCTACCCATTCTTGAACTGGTGCCCAAGAACGACTTCTACGACTACGAAGCCAAGTACACCGAGGGTCTGACCGAGTTCGTACTTCCCGCTCCCCTGCCTCCTGCCGTGTACGCGGCGGCCGAGCGCCTTGCGGTGTCTTCCTTCCAGGCCATCGGCTGCCGGGGCTACGCCAGGGTGGACCTCATGGTGGACGACAAAGGCGAGCCTTGGTTCATCGAGGTGAACACTCTCCCCGGCATGACCGACACCTCCGACCTGCCCGCCCAAGCCAAAGCGGCTGGTATTTCGTATGAAGACTTGGTGGAGACCATCCTTCTCACCGCTATTGCCTGACGTGGACGCTGACTGTGGTTTGTCACCTGCAGGCCTGGTGGACGCGCATGTGCACGTGTTCCCTCCCGATCTGATCGCGCGCAGAGAGGCCTACCTCGACAAGGACCCGCGCTTCGCCTCGCTCTACGCCTCCCCGACGGCGCGTATGGCCACCGCGGACGAGGTGCTGGAGCAGATGGACGAGAGCGGCACCGACCTCTCCATAGTCTTTGGGTTCGCGTTCAGAGACCTCGGGCTCTGCCGAGAGGTCAACGACTACGTCATCGAGACAGTGCGCTCTCACTCCGGGCGTCTTGCCGGCTTGGCCTGCGTGCCGGTGGCCTCGCCTGGTGCGGGCAGAGAACTCGAGCGGTGTCTGGATGCTGGGTTGCGGGGCTGTGGGGAATTGGCTCCGGCCTCCGGAGACGGTGAGGAACTCGCGAGCCTGGCTCTCGTCGCTGGATATCTGCGCGAGCGAGGCCTTCCGCTGGTGGTCCACGCGAGCGAACCTGTCGGCCATGAGTATCCCGGCAAGGGCCGGTTCACGCCCGAGGCCGGTGTGGCCCTAGCCCGCGCGTACCCGGGTCTGGACCTCGTTCTCTCCCATCTGGGAGGTGGCGTGTTCGTGTATGAGTTGATGCCCGAAGTGCGCGAGACATTGGCCAGCGTCTACTACGACACCGCCGCGGTACCCTATCTCTACTCGCCGAAGGTCTACGAGGTCGCCCTTCTGGCCGCCGGTCCGCAGAAGCTGATCTTTGGGAGTGACTACCCGCTGGTGCATCCGTCCAGATGTGCCAAGGGTCTCGAAAGCCTGCCACTCGAACACCAACAGGCGATACGGGTAGACAACGCTAGGAGGATCTTCCGGCTATGAGCAGTGAAGACCCGGGTAACAGCAGCACGCGCGAGCTTCTGGAGAAGCTGGCCTCTGGACAGGCGGGTGTGGAAGAGACACTGCAGAGTCTGCGCCTTCTACAGATAGACAGCCTGGATGACTTCGCTCGCCTTGACGTCAATCGCGACCGTCGCAAAGGCGTACCTGAGGTCATCTATGCCTCGGGCAAGACCGACCGGGCACTCGAAGCGATAGTGCGCCGGCTACTCGACTCCCGCGGGCTGGCGTTGGCCAGCCGCCTGGACGACGTCCGCGCTGAGAATCTCCGCCTGGCTTTGTCAGAAGGTGAAAACGCGGTGACCGGCCTGGCCTTCGACTACACGTCGGACGCAGGGGTGCTCTCGTGCCGCACACCTGCCTACCGGCCCCCGGAGGAGAGAGGATGTGTGGGTCTTCTAACGGCAGGAACTTCGGACATCCCCGTCGCGGAGGAGGCGGCCCTGGTCGCTACCCACATGGGGTGCCGAGTGGAGCGAGGTTACGACGTCGGCGTCGCGGGGTTGCATCGGCTGGTCGAGCCTCTCGGCCGTATGCTGAGAAGCGGGGCCGGAGTCTTGGTGGTAGTGGCCGGCATGGAGGGAGCTCTGCCCTCCGTGGTCTCGGGACTAGTGGACGTGCCCGTGATCGGGGTACCGACCTCCACCGGGTACGGGCTCGGAGGAGACGGCACGGCCGCACTGTATTCGATACTCCAGACCTGCTCTCCTGGGGTCGCCGCGGTGAACATAGACAATGGAATAGGCGCGGGGGCACTCGCGGCTCTGATAGCTCGCGGCCGGGTCACCTGAGCAGAGTCCGGTTGGAAGCGGCACAGGCTTTCCGCTAGAATAGCCGCATTCCCTTCTATGCCACAGCCCGATGGGAGGCACGATGGCCCGCATAATCGACGATCGCGGACGCTTGTTCGGCAAGGTCAATATCGTGGACATCCTGGTGCTGGTCGTCGTGATCGCCGTGGCTGTCTTCGTGGGTCTCCGCGCGACTGATGACAGAGTGGATACCGTGCCGGTTAGTATCAGCTTTCTGGTACAGCCTACGGAATCTCAAGCCCTCGCCGGGTTCACGACTCTTGGCCCCTTGAAAGACATAGCCGGCCGGACCCTTGGCACCATCGAGAAGGCCGACATCGTACAACCGGACCCGGTGCATTTTGGCAACACCGACAAGGACTACGAGCTGTACATACCGTCCGCACCTGAAGTACTACTGCTGGTGTCGGCCGAAGGGACCGTGTCCGGTACCGATGTGCACGTCGGCTCTGTCGTATTGCGTGTAGGTGCCGAGATGAGGCTCATCGGACCTGGGTGGGAAGGCATCGCCCAGATAGTCAAAGTGGACCGAGGCGCGGCGCCCACCAAGTAGCGCGCGACAATGCACCTCTTCACGAACTCGTTGTTATTCCGAGCCGGCGGGGGCCTGCTCACCTGGTCTACCAACGCAGCTCGTCATTCGCTTACCGCGCGCTCTCTACGCGGAGCAACGCGGACGTTAGGCAGGGTGTTCGCTTCCAGCCTGGTGTTTGGTACCAGCCGCCTCTCGTCCTTACCGCTGGCGGCCGACGGTCTGCCACTCAGCGTTCGGGTCATCTCGCGTCCATACGTACGGGTGCGCGCAGCACTGGCGGATGGCGCTATCGATCCTTTCAGACGCCGGCTGGGGATCTGGAGCGCGCATTCGACCTTCAGCAAAGGCGCATGGATTCGCCTAGTCGGCGCGGCTCTGATTGGAACGGGCTGTGGCGGCGTCATACTCGCGGGCCTCGGAAGGGCGACCACAGCACTTGTCCCAGTTGTCCTGATACTGGCGGGACTGCTGGCCCTGGTGTGGGGACCGCGCCTAGCGCTGTCGTTTAGAGATAGTCTGGTCTTCCGCAGATTCTTCGCTTCGCCAGGGGGTGGACCCCTCTCGGTCGAGCAGACCGTTCTCGCCCATCATGGCCGTTTGGTTATGGGCACGGGGATCGCGGTCTGTGCCGCCTTGGGACTGCTGGCCAGCCTGGTAGGCAAGTCAGGTCCGGTTTGGCTCGTGGTCCTTGTCCTGGCGATCAGCGCGGCCGTGCTCCTGCTGAAACGTCCGGAGGCCGTGCTACTCGCGGTAGCCGCCTTCCCCTGGCTGGACTGGCTGGCGCGAAGGAAGCTAGGCGGACTAGGAGCCGGCTGGGACGAGGGTCTGCTTCTGCTGTCCCTTCTCTTGGTGGTCTGGGGGGCCCTGGTTACAGGCAGGCTTCGCCTGCGCACCGTGCCCATAACCCTCCCGGCGATGGTCGCTCTGGCGGCCGCAGTCGGGTCCATCGTTGTGAACGGGGTACCGCAAGACGTGGGCGTGTTTGCTCTGCGAGTCGTTTGCGAGCCTGTGCTCTTCTTCTTTGCGGGCTTCCTGCTTTTCACGACCGCGCGCTGGTTGCGGTGGATCGTGGCTGTGTTCCAGGTCTCGACGGTGGGTCTGGCGGCACATGGACTCTACCAGTATGCGGCGCGCATCCAAACGCCAACGCGCTGGGTAGATGCCACCGAGACTGACATCATCACCCGGGCCTTCTCCGTGATCGGCAATCCAAACGGGCTGGGAGCAGTGCTGGTCATCGGCTGCCTGGTGGCCCTCGCTCTGCTGCTTTCGCCAAGCGTGAGCAAGGCGTCGCGCTTCGTGCTGGGTATCGCGTTGGTGATCCAGTTGGGCGGAGTGGCGGTGACCTTCAGTCGAGGGAGCTGGATAGGGCTGGTCTGTGGCATAGTCGCGTTGTTGGTGCTGGCCTACAGGAAGTACTTGGTACCGGCGGGGCTGGTGGCTCTGGTGGGAGTCTTCGCCGCACCCGGCGTGTTCGTGAACAGATTCCTGCTGATATTCAGCGGAACATACCTGGGCAAATCAGCGGTCGATGGCCGTACGTACAGGTGGACCGCCGCCCTTGATCAGATAGCCGCACACCCTTGGTTCGGCATGGGCCTAGGCACTTTCGGAGGGTCGGCGGCGGAGAGGTTCCAGTACTGGTCCATCTGGGTGGACAACTACTATCTGCAGATGGGCGCCGAAGGCGGACTCCTGTTGCTGGCATCGTTCGCGTGGCTGCTGACCCGCGTGGGCAAGGGTCTCGTAAAGGGATTCCGAGTGGCCGGAGACCCGTTCGCACGGGCATTGGCCGCCGGCGTGTTCGGGGCGTTCGTGGCGACCATCGTGATCAACGTGTTCGTGAGTGTCTTCGAGACACTGTCGGTGGGGGCAGCCTTCTGGTTGTTGTCGGGTGTGGCTACCTCGGCCGCCTTTGCGTCCGGTGCGGACCGGGGTCACGCAGAGGTCTCTCCGGCGGACTCGCGATGAGAAAGATAAGAGTCACTGCAGTGGAGATAGCCGCGCTCACCAGCGACGAATTCCGTACGGCGGTAGTCGAGTCGCTTCGCGGGTCGCGGTCGATGGCAGTGGCCAAGGTAAACGCCGAGTTCTTGCTTAGGGCCTTGGATGACCAAGAGTTCCAACAGTTTCTGAATAGCACCGGCGTCAACATCGCGGACGGCGTGGGAGTATTGTGGGCCGCCCGGTTCTTGACTCTCAAGAGCACGAAGATGCCAGGGCTGCGGCACCTGCAGGTGCTATGGCAGGCCGCATACTCACTCGTCAGCCTCGCCATGTTCCCCGCTTTCTGCCGCACGCCCATACCTGAGCGCATCCCGGGCGTGGACGCGCTCTACGTGATGCTGCAAGCGGCTCAAGAGGCCGACGTGTCCGTGTACTTCTTGGGCGCGGGGCAGCAGGTCAACGCCAAGGCCAGGATGGAGATTCAGGCGCGGATGCCAAGGCTGAAGATCGCTGGAGGACGCGATGGCTATTCCGAAGACTGCGACGCCGTCCTGCGAGAGATAGACGACTCTGGGGCAGCGTTGCTGGTCGTGGCGCTGGGAAGTCCCAAGCAGGAGTACTGGATGCGCGACCACCTGAGCAAACTGCGTGGCGTGAAGGTAGCGGTTGGAGAGGGCGGATCGCTGGATTTCATAGCGGGTGACTTCCGTCGGGCGCCCGACTGGCTTCAGGCCCTTGGCCTCGAGTGGTTCTGGCGGTTGTTCATGAACCGCAACAGGACTGGGTCGATCTCCAGGGCCCGCAGGATTTGGAACGCGGTGCCTGTCTTCGTGTGCCGCGTGATTCAATGGAGGCTGAAGCATGGAAGCCCCAGGTCTGAGGCACGGGAGTCCATATGAAGAAGATCGCTGTGCTCTACAGCGGGGGCCGTCATTGGGGCGGCATCGAGACGTATCTTGCGAACCTCTTCAAACTGTACGACAGGAAGCAGATGCAGCTGGTCCTCATCAGCCTGGGGGAGTGGGATCTGACCAGGGCTTTCCGTCAAGCAGGTCTGTCACCTCTCTTAAGAGTGTTGCCGGGCAGGAGGATAAGGCCCAAGACGATCCTTGATCTGTCGCGACTCATCCGGGCCGAGCACCTCGGGCTGGTCGTCTCGCATGGGACTGTAGCGAACGCCTACGCGAGGCTAGCCGCCCTGGTGGCGAGAGCACCGAGTCTAGTGGTCGTACACAGCGATATGGCGCTCGACTATCCGTCGAGCACGCGCTGGGCCTACAAGTTCTCGGACCGATGCCTACGTCGCTTGACCACCAGATACGTGGCCGTCTCCTGGAACTTGAAGTCGAAGATGGTCAAGTCGGGAATCAATGGCGACGACGTTACAGTCATATACAACGGGGTGAACACCGCGGGCAGAATGCCAAGACCGATCCGAGTCTCATCCGGCGGACCCGCCGCGGGCGAAACAGGCGAATCGTGGGCCGGCGGCGAGACTGGAGAGTCAGAGGAGGCGATCCTACTCGCCTCCGTGGGGCGACTGCACCCGGTGAAGAACTTCGATGGCCTGATCAGGGCCATGTCCCTTCTGCCGGCCCGGGTGCGGTTGACGGTATGGGGCGACGGAGGCGAGAGGGAGAAGCTCCGGGCCATTGTGGATTCCCTGGCGCTAGGCGATAGGGTCACACTTCCTGGCGAGTCGCAGAACATGGGGGACGCGCTGGAAGGTGTGGACATCTACGTTCAACCATCGAAGAGCGAAGGATTCGGTTTCGCAGTCGCTGAGGCCATGCTGCACGGCAAGCCTGTAGTGGTCACGCCTTGCGGAGGGCTGCCGGAGCAAGTGGATAACGGAGTGACAGGCTTGGTGGCCGACGATTACAGCCCCGAGGCCCTGGCCAGGGCGATAGTGCCCCTCATCAACAATCACTCTCTGGCGGCGAGACTGGGCGAGGCGGGTAGGCGCGCAGCGCAAGAGAAGTGTTCGATGCAGAAGTGGCTCGCAGATACCACGAAAGTCTTATGCGATACTGCACGAGGAACCACATGAGCAAGATGATCCAACAAAGAGAGATCGTTTGTCTGTCATCGCTTGACTGGGACGTTTGTTGGACCAGCAAGCAACAGATCATGTACAGGCTCTCTGAATCCAATCGGGTGCTCTATATCGAGGAACCGGTGACCATGCTGGCGCCTTTGGTCGTGCCCGCTCACTGGAGGCGATGGAAAGCGCTCATTCCGCGGATTCGTCGGCAGGGCGCGCAACTCTGGACCCTCACCCTCCCTCCGCTCCTTCCGTTCGGCAACAAGAGTCGGAGTATCAACAGCCTCAACCAGGCCGTCGTGGCGAGCTACGTGCGCTGGGCCATGAAGAAGCTGTCGTTCTCGAGTGACTACATACTGTGGACATATCTTCCCCAGACCCTGGCTGTGCTCCACCGTCTGCGCCGCGCGAGTGGAGGCAGTGCGCCCGCACTCGCCATATACCATTGCGTGGATGAACATTCGGCCTTCCCGGGTCACTTCATCTCACCTGAGCTGGTGAAGGCCTACGACGACGCACTGACCAAAGAAGTCGACCTGGTAATCACCACTTCTGAGAGTCTCCGCGAATCGCGCGAGGCTCTCAACCCGCGCACCTACACGGTGCTCAACGCGGCCGATGTGGAGCTCTTCAACCAGGCGCTCACCCCAGACCTCAGTGAGCCTGCCGACCTGGTAGGTATCCCGTCGCCTCGACTGGGCGTGGTGGGCGTCCATGACCATCGACTTGACGTAGATGCGCTGGAAGCACTGGAACAGGCCGACTCTTCGTGGCAGGTCTTGCTCATCGGGCCCCTGCGGGTCAGTCATGCGGACGACATCAGGCTGCGACGCCTTTCGAGCGTTCATGTGCTTGGCGCGAAACCACGGCAAGAACTCCCGTCGTACCTCAAGGGGTTGAGCGCCGCTCTTATCCCGTATAAGCCTGGTGAACTGACTCGCAACATCTTCCCCCTGAAGCTGTTTGAATACTTGGCGGCCGGACTGCCCGTGATCGCAGGTGGGCTGCCGGAACTGAGGCGCTACCCCGGTATGGTGTGGCTGGCCGAGAGCGCGAAGGACTACCCTGGACTTGTCCGTGCTGCTATCGTCGAGGACACTGCCGCCAAACGCGCCGAGAGAGTCTCTCTGGCGGCGGAAAACTCCTGGGATCGCCGGGTAGCAGATATCTCGGCTCTGGTAGAGGCAGCGCTAGCGAGGAATGCTCAGCGCTAGAGCATCGGCCTCCGGGTCTTTGATTCTCAAACAGGCAGGAAAACTCACATCGCCGACGTAAGGAACTAGGACTGTGGTTGAACAGTCCGATGGGGGTGGGTATGCTCCGCACTCCAAACGATCACATCGCCTGACGTCGGATACCACCACCGCACCTGTCTCGGCTGCGCGCCCTGAACAACGGAGGAAGATAAGTTGAAGCTTCAAAACCCTCTCGTCAAACACGGACGCCCTGGATCGGACTGGCATCACTCGCGCCGCCTGCGTCGAGCAACTCTCTCGGTCCTTACTGTGGCTATTGTTGTCGCATTCACTACGGTGTTTGCCCAGCCGGTCTCGGCAGCCACGGGTGACTTTGTTATCCAGGGCCGCGGGTACGGCCACGGGGTAGGCATGAGTCAATGGGGAGCATGGGAAGCAGCAAGAGAAGGCAAGACGTACGCCGAGATCCTTGCCTTCTACTACCCTGGCTCGATGCCGGACACGGCCCCGGGCGGAACCACGATCAAAGTGCGCATCTCCAAGGATCCGGCCACGACCACCTACGACGACCACTACTACCGTGTCTATCTGAAACCGGTTGCGACCACAGCGGTCCTCCGGTTACAGAACTTGGGGTCGCCCGACGTGGACGTGCCCCTAACGGTGGGACAAGTCGTCGAGACTCTGTATGCCCCGGTGTCCGGAGTGGGACATGTCTGGGTGGCCGGCCGCGGCGCGTATGACCATGTCTACGTGATCCCGGATTTCGACACAGGGAGAGTGGCGGTCTCCATGCAGGTGAGCAGTGTCGCCCCCGCCACCACATACCGAGAGTACTGGGGCAGCATGAATGTCGAGCCCATGGGTGAGGGGGAAGTCTACCTGAACAACTACGTGCTCTTGGACAAGTACGTTCGGGGCGTAGCTGAGATCAAACCCGAATGGGCGAACAGCAGCTACACCAATCTCTATGCCATCGAGGCAGTGAAGGCCCAGGCCGTGGCCGCTCGCACCTACGCCTATGCCGAATACCTCAATGCTGGTTACGTCAACGACGACACCAGGGACATCTACTACAGGGGCTATGCCTTCGAGGTGGCCAACCCCGGGGCGGCTCAGGCAGCCACAGACACCGCCGGCGAGATACTCTCCTACGGCGGCACCCTCTACAAGACATACTTCTCTGCCCACTCCGGCGGCTACACCACCGCAAGTGCCTGGAACGACTCGCCGCCGTTCTACCTGGAGTCGAACCCTGACCCGTACAGCCGTGCCGCTCCGCCCACTGGTCTGGTGACCGGAATAGCTCCGGGCTATTCCTGGAGCGTAACCTACACTCCCGTCGATCTGAGTACCAAGCTGATAGGTAGCGGGTACATCGACAACGTGGGCACGGTGACCCAGTTGGAGATCATCGCGCGAGACACCACGGACCCGGAGAGCCACGTCACCGCCGTACGGGTCACCGGTACCCTGGGCATCGACACTATCTCCGGGCGTAACTTCAAAGCCGCGTTGGGCCTCCGCTCCACCCTCTTCAATGTGGTGCTCTATGGAAGCCCGATTCGCACCGATTCTACCAACTCCAACATCGCATATCTTGGCGCCTGGTCGACGGCCTACAATGTCTATGCATTCGGGGGCAGCTACGCGCTCGCCGACGGCCCTGCCAAGGCGTCCGTGAGCTTCGATGGCACATACCTGGCGCTTGTGGCCAGGACGGCCCCCAACAACGGGAAGGCCTTGGTGTCCTTGGATGGTGGGCCGGGAGTCCCGGTGGACTTCTACAGCCCGACGGTCAAGCACGGGCAGCAGGTATACAACACCGGTAGTCTCACCAGCGGGGCACACACCGTCACTATCGAGTGGACCGGCACCAAGAACTTCCTCGCGACGGGTACCATCATAGGCCTCGACGCCGTGGATGTGGTCGGGACGATCACCCCAAGCCCGGACATCCCTCCGCGATACGGGGAAGCCAACACCAATCTGGCCTATGGGGGACCGTGGAGTGTCACCAGCAGCTCGCTGGCGACGGATGGCTCGCTGAAGCTACTCAATTCACCCGGATCTGTGACGGCTACGTTCACCGGCACCTACTTGGCCTGGGTGACCAAGACAGCGCCCACCTGTGGCAAGGCCAAGGTGACTTTGGACGGCGGAGGTTCGACTATGGTCGACCTCTACAGTGCCGCCGAGGCGAACAGACAGATCGTCTACAACACAGGCTTCCTCGCCCCCGGTGCGCATACAGTGACCATAGAGTGGACCGGCACCAAGAACGGAGCAGCAAGCAACTATCAGATAGGCGCCGACGCCTTCGACGTCATCGGTACGCTGACGCTCGCGCCTCCTGCTCCCGCATATCCGACTCGCTACCAACAAAACGACGCGCTCATCACCTACCTCGGCACGTGGGCCGGTAGCAGCGTGGCTTCAGCTTCGGGTGGCTCCATCATCTCCTCGAGCGCCACCGACGGCCAAGTCACCATCTGTTTCCACGGCACAGGACTAGCCTTGCTGGCCAATACAGGCCCCAATCTAGGCATCGCCGCAGTGACCCTGGGCGGGGTGCCCGAACCGCCGGTGGACTTCTATAGCGTAGGCACCCTGTACCAACAGGAGGTCTACGATACCGGACCATTGCCCGAGGGCGACTATACCCTGGTAATCAAGCCTGATGGAACCAAGAACGCAGCTTCCAGCGGCTATGCCATCGACATAGACGCCTTGGACATCTTCGGCGAGCTGACGGCCGCTCCGGCCCCGACGCGCTACCAGCAGGCGGAGTCGAACCTCACGTACGTGGGGTCCTGGAGGACCGGCTACTCAGCGGGCGCCTCCCTCGGCAGCTACATCTACCTGAACTCAGGTGGGTCGGTGACAGTGAGTTTCGACGGCACCTATCTCGCGTGGGTAGCGAAGAAGAGCAACCAGTATGGGGTCGCGTGGGTCCGTCTGGATGGGGGAACACCACAATCGGTCGATCTTTACAGTGCGACCACCATGTACAAGCAGACGGTCTGGAACACCGGAGTCTTGGCCCCTGGGACGCACACTCTATGCATCTCATGGTCCGGGTTCAAAAACCCGAAGTCGTACGCAACCAACGTCGGTTTCGATGCCTTTGATATCTTGGGGACCCTCAACCCGGCTCCCGCCCCGCCAGCTATGCCGTCGCGCTATCAGCAGAACAACTCGAAACTCGTCTACAGCGGCGCCTGGGCTGGCGCCTACTCCTTCTGGGCGAGTGGGGGTAGTCTCCGGTTCCTCAACGCCGCCGGCTCGGTGACTGCGAACTTCAACGGGACATATCTCTCCTGGGTTGCCAGAAAGCACCCTGTCTACGGAATAGCCACCGTAACCCTTGACGGCGGAGCGCCAATCTCTGTCGACCTATACAGATCGGCCTCGCTCGACCAGGTGAACGTATACGACACAGGCATCCTGGCGCCGGGGAATCACACAGTCGTCATCACATGGACAGGCACAAAGAACGCCTCAGCTACCAACACCTACATAAGTAGCGACGCCTTTGACGTGATCGGAACCCTTGTGCCGTAGAGCGGCTTTTCAGGCGGAATAGTCTGAGCGCTGGGCCCACCCTGTGGTGGGCCCAGCGCTCATTTCGTTCTATGTGCAGAGCCGGCGGCTCAGGTGCGCAGACGGTTTTGCCGATAGGATAACGGGGCTATTTGCAGCCGCACATGAGATGATGTCCGGGCCGAGCATAGAGGAGGCTACCGTGTCAGCTATCGGCCGCCAGGCCAAGACGACCCCATCGATCCGCGGGGGTCGTACCCTCGCAGTCCTCGTCACATTGTTGGTGTTGGGTGTGTGCTCCGTGGCCGGACTCTGGGCTGCTCCGGCCCAAGCCGCCACCACCGCTCTCAGCAGCGAAGAACTAGAGTTCCTCTCTCTGATGAACGACTACCGTGTCGCCAATGGCGTCGCACCCTTGCTTATCTCGGACAAACTCATGCTATCCGCGGACCGGCACAGCTCCGACATGGCCAAGTACTGGTTCTTCGACCACAAGACCAAGAAGTCAGACTGGTTCACCGTCGGTTCCTACCCGTGGGATCGTATGAAGAAGTGCGGCTACAGCTACTACACGTACATGGGCGAGAACATTGCGGCGGGCCAGATTACCGCGCAGTGGGTGTTCGACGACTTCAAGTATTCCACCATGGGCCACAACGAGGCCATGCTGAACCCCAGCTATAAGGTGGTGGGCGTATCTCAGGTGTTCCGTAGCGGCTCGCAGTACGAGTACTACTGGACCATCGATTTCGGTGGCTACATAGATCCGACGGCCCACGACCCCGCGATGTTTCAGCAGAACGATTCCAGACTGACTCGTCTAGGGAGCTGGGCGGGCGTCTACAGGAGCTCAGCCTCGTACGGCAACTTTGTCACCGCCAAGTCAAGGGGGGACGCTATCCTGGCCGGGTTCACAGGCGCCACCATCGAGGTCGTTGCCGAGATGGGCCCGCAATACGGAAGAGCCAAAATAAGCGTGGACGGGAACGCCCCGGAGGTAGTGAACCTCTATTCCCCCACTACCTTGCCCCAGCAGACGGTCTGGCGGAGTGGCTCTCCACTGGACGAGACTGTGCCGCACACTTTGCTCATCGAATGGGATTATGAGAACAACTCCGCTGGTCAACTGATAAGCGTGGATGCGCTGCGAGTGTTGAAGGCTGACGGAGACCCGGGCGACTTGACCCAAGCCCCCTTGCCCAAGAGGCATGAGCAGGACAATCCTGCCATCCGCTATGTCGGCCCGTGGGCTACGAGCTGGAGTGGGTCGGCCTCTAACGGAAGCTTCGCATACGCGGGCGCGCCGGGTGCAGCGGTAAGCGTGAAGTTCACAGGCACCTATCTATCCTGGATCGCGAAGAAGAACCCATACTATGGGAAAGCCCGCGTCAGCCTCGACGGGAGTGCTCCGGTCACCGTCGACCTCTATAGCCCATACAGCACGTTCAAGCAGAGCGTCTACGGCACTGGGTTCCTGGAAGACACGGAACATACTCTCAGCATCTACTGGGACGACAAAGCCCGCAAGATCAACGTGGACGCCTTCGACGTTTTCGGTGCTGACTTCGCCGAGGTCGATTTGACTGCGGCTCTCGATGATCCGGTGCCCATCAATTGGCTGTACGAGAACACAGACTCGAGGATAGGCTATCTCGGGCCATGGACGACCGGGTTCACCAGCTTAGCCTCTGGCGGTAGCCACAAATACTCCTGCATCAAAGGGGCCGTGGCTGTGGTCAAGTTCACCGGCACTTCGATCGAGCTCCTGGGCAGGACGGGGCCAGCCTACAGCACGGCGCTGATCAGTTTGGACGGAGCAGGCCCCGAGTTGGTCGACCTCCACGGCGACACGAACGAGTTCAAGTCCATCTACAGCAATCCCAGCCCCCTTGAGTACAAGGAGCACACGCTTACCATCCAAGCAACCGGCTACGACGCAACGTCAGGCGGGTACGCACTCAGCATCGACGCGCTCAAGATAACTGGGACAATGACCGAGGCCGCCAAGACTACTCGTGTCCAGCAGACCAACCCGATGTTCGCGTACGAGGGCCGCTGGGCCACCCGCTACATCTCAGCGGCCTCGTATGGCAGCTTCAAGTACGCGAATTCCCCTGGGGCAGCGGTCACAGTCACGTTCGACGGCACGTTCTTTGCCTGGGTGGCCAAGGTTGGCCCCACATACGGCCGGGCCTTGGTGAGCGTCGACGACGGTGAGCCCACGACTGTGAGTCTCTACAGCTCTAGGAACGCCTACAAGAGACAGGTCTTCGCGACGGGCTTGCTTGACCCAGGCACCCACCACGTCACTATCAGGTGGTCGGAGGACAACGCCGCCGGAAGGTACATCAGCGTGGACGCGGCCGACATAGTGATCGTCACGCGGTAGCCCTTGGCTAGGGATCGAGGGGCCGGGGCGCGCGTTGCGATACACTTCACACGGTCTGTATCAGCGCGCAGGAGGCCGGGCGAGTGATAGTCGTATTCTTCGCGGACGTCATAGGCAAGCCCGGTCGGGACCTGCTCATCAAGCGGCTGCCGGAGCTGCGCAAGCGCTTCGGGGCCGATGCCGTCGTCGCTAACGGCGAGAACGTCACCGATGGCACGGGCATACGGCCCAGCCACGCGGAAGCCCTTCTGACGGCCGGCGTGGACGTCATCACCACGGGCAACCACATCTGGCGGCAGCGCGATGTCTACCGATACCTGGACGAACAGCCCAGACTCATACGACCCTACAACTTCTTGGCCTCTAGCCCTGGCCGTGGGATCACGGTGGTGGACACTACCGCCGGCCGGCTGGGAGTCGTCAATCTCAGCGGCCAGCTGTTCTTGAATCCGGCGCGGTCACCCTTCGAGGCCGTTGACCAAGCGCTCGAAGAGTTGCACGGGGTGTGCTGCGTGCTGGTGGACCTGCACGCAGAAGCGACCAGCGAGAAGGTCGCCATGGGTTGGCATCTCGATGGTCGGGTCAGCGCCGTCATCGGCACTCACACCCACGTGAGGACGGCGGACGCGAGAGTGCTACCCGGTGGCACCGCCTACATAACCGATGCAGGTATGTGCGGTCCGAGAGACTCGGTCATAGGAGTTAAGAAAGAGCTCGTGCTCGAACGCTTTCTCACCCAGATGCCGGTGCGGTTCGAGGTGGCCGACGGTGACGTATGGCTGGAGGGAGTCGTGGTCGAGATCGGCTCCGACGGTCATGCTCTGCGGATAGAGTACTTTGAAGTGGGAGCGGCCGCTTAGCCCGGAGTGCCGCGGCGGGTGTCCTACAGCTCTCCCGCCAGGTCATGAAAGACCAACCCGGTCGGCAGTTTGGGATAGAAGAACGTGGTCTTCTGCGGCATGCGCTCGCCACCAAAGGCGACTTCGCATACCTGATCGAGCCCGGTGGGGTTCATAAAGAAGCCCACCTGATATTCACCGGCCTCAAGCCGCGCGAAGGCGTCGGCTGCGTCCTTGAAGTAGGTCACATGCTTCTCGGCAGCCATGTCCGAGGCGGAGACGCCCAGGGTCTTCTCCAGCACAAGCGTCTGGAGGATGGCCACGTCCAATTCCTGGTAGGCGCCACTGTGGTCGGTGGACACATGCGCTTTGGCTCTATCTGCGAGACAGAAACCGTAGGGAGCGTCCAGCACAGTACCCCAGACACCGAATGCGCCTTGCGCGTGCCTCTTGAGGTAGGCCGCTATGGAGTCCCGCGCGGCGCCGGCACCAGCGCGCGCCGTACCAGGGGCGCCGGCGCTTAGCCTCTCCACCTCAAAGGTAGCCGCCAGTGAACCCGGCAGGCCGGCCACGGCGCCTTCGGGGAGGCCGTGTAGCAGGCGGTGTGTGGGGTAGATGGCCAGGGCGGGATCGCACTTGTTGACCAGGTAGACAAGGCAGTAGTCAAAGGCAGGAGAGGCTTCGTGGTGCTCGCCGGCCACCTTGCTGCGTGCCTGTCGATAGCGGAGCGCGGTCTCGTATCTATGGTGCCCGTCCGCGATCAGGAAGCGTTCCGTCGCAAGGACCCGCGTGACCAGGGCGCACAGGTCAGGATCGGCCGTGGGCCACAGCCGCGTCATATTGCCGGCCTCATCCGATGTGGTGGCGGACGGCTCATCCGGACCAAGCGACGCTTTCCACGCCGCGGTTATCTCGTCCCCCGGAAGGTCGTACAGCATGAATACCGGGCTGAGACTCATGGCGGTCGCGTCCATCAACTGGAAGCGGTCCTCTTTGGGACCGGTCAGCGTATGCTCGTGCGGATAGACCACACCCTCCCCGAACTCAGTCAGTCTCATAGCCGCGAGTACGCCGTGGCGGCGCCCTGCCTGTCCATCGGGTCCCGTGAAGCTCTCCTCGACAAAGGTGACGGAGGGGTCTGAGTCTCGCACCAAGACGCCCGTGCGCTTCCAGTCGGCCAGCAGCGCCGCCGCCCTGGTGTATTGGTTGCCTGAACCGGTGTCCCCAGGGTCGGTGACGCCCAAGTCGACGCGGACCACGTTATGCGGGCTGCGGGCATAGAGGGCGGACTGCAGGTCAGGGCTCACGATGTCGTAGGGAGGCGCCACCAAGCTGGACAGGTCGCCAGCAGTCGGCGAATAGCGCCAAGCGCGGAATGGGACCACAGTGTCCAGATAGGTCTCCTCGGATGCGGGGTTGCCGACCGGCAGTGCCTGAATGATATCACCGAGGGTAAGGCCCTCTCCACGCAGGCCTGGAGACGTGACGGCGGAATAGGTTGCGCGGGCGTTCGCCTGCCGCTAGATTGGAAAGAGAATGGAATCGGCCGGACCGCCTCGCCTCAGGATCGGGCGGCTTGGAGCCTCACAAGGGAGGGCACACCAATGGGGTTGAAGGACACGATATCCGCCGGACTCCGTAGATTCGGCGAAGAGGCCGAGAAGGCGCTCGACAAGGGCAAGACGAAGGTCGAGGAACTCCAGACCGAGCTGCAGATGGATGGCCTCGCGAAGAAACTGGGCTATCTGACCTATGACCAGCACCGCGGCCGCAAGGTCGACGAGGCCACCCGAGTCAAACTGCTGATGGACCTTGCTCGTCTTGAGGACGTCCTGGCGAAAGCCAAGGCCGAGGCCGCGGCCAGAGCGGTATCCAACAAGAGCTAAGCCAGAGTCACAAAAGTCTCGAACGCCGGTGGGGCATCCAGATGGCGCCTTACGGCGCAGGTCTCGGCCGCACGGATCACGGCATCCCGATACTTCTCAGGGAAGCCGGGGGCCAGCTTTATCTCCATCGAGATCTTGGAGACCAGTTTGGTCTGGGGGTCGCGCTCCTGCGTCATGACGATGCCGGCTCCCTCAGTCGGCAGGCCCCTCTGCTGCAGAAAGCTCAGCACATAGACTCCCGCGCAGGTTCCCAAAGAAGCGAGGAACAGGTCGAACGGCGCCGGGGCACTGTCTTCGCCGCCGGCACTGACGGGCTGGTCGGTATGGATGACAAAACCCTTGTACTGAGCGTCGACGCGCATCTTGCCTGGGAAAGAGATCTGCATGTCCACAGCGGTTCTCCTGCTAGAAGGCTACTTGATCATCAAGCAGAGCATAGCGCAGCCAAAGGTCACAGTGGACAAGCAGGCAAGTGAAGACGTAGCGCGGTGAGAAGCTAGTGCCCGGCCGACCGTATTCTATCGGTCTGCGCGCGGTGGGCGAAGTCCAGGCCGCCAGGCTCGGTGGAGAGGGAGCTCAGCTCCGCCAGAGCCTCCAACATCCAGACGAATCCTTCCTCGATGGCCAAAGAGAGATAGAGCAGTTGCGGACGCTCGAGGGTGGTCTCCTGCCCGAACCCGCACTCAGGACACCATAGGACGACGTGCCAAGATGACTCGCCCTCTTGTCTCCAGTCAACCGCCTGGACCAGAGGCGAACTGCACGACCGACAGAACACGTTGGGCGTGACGAGCTTTGAGATGGGGCTGTCTCCTTCATGCTTCACACCCCATATATCGACTAAACGGTGCATAGGTTTAGAGACTACCCAAGACGAGGTCGCCTATAGCCGTGTTGTCTATGTAGCTGCCACGAACAGGGTCTATCAGCTTGGCACCGTCTCGCAGCTGCCCGCTGTTGACGCCGATGGCGTAGAGAGGGACTAGCTGGTTCGTGTGGCCGGCGCTGTGCCAAGTCACCCCCGGCATCGCTCCTGGGCCTCTATCGGTTACGGGCGCGAAGATCGGGCGGCCGTCAACGGTACCAGCTCCTGGTCCCCAGAGCATGCCCGTTTCGTGGTCGGCGGTGACGATCAGGAGAGTGTCCCGCCACCCACCGTTGGCGAGCACCCAATCGGTGACACTGCGCACCGCATCGACAAAGGCCGCCTGCTCCTCGATCATTCGGCCGGTCTCGCCTAGGTGGCCCGCCCAATCGACACCCCCGGCCTCCACCATGAGGAAGAACCCGTCGGGATCCTCATCCAAGACGTTGAGAGCGCCGGCAACCATGGTGCTGAGGTCCGGGACAGTGCTGTTGAGCGGCACTGCGTAGGGCGCGGCCAGAAGGCTGCCGCTGCGAGCCTGCTGGAGAGTTGAGAACACCTGGGCGGTCCCGCAGACCCGCGCAGGAGTCTCTGTGGCTGTGGCAAGAGACTCGAACTCCGCCTTGGTCTGTATGAGCGTCCACGGATCGGGCCTGCCGTCCCCGTCCGCGTCGGCCACGGACAGGCTCTCCGGATGTGAGTTCTTCAATCCCGCCCACAATGACTGGCCGCCTACATAGGAAGCGTCGTTGACGGACGCGCGGCCATCGTTGTCAAAGTCGGGGTTCCCGGCACCCATTACTACGTCCACCGCGCTGTCCATGATCATCTGTCTCGCGATCTCCGCATAGTCGTTACGATCAGCCGCATGGGCTACGAATGAGGCCGGCGTCGCGTGGCTCCACGGCACTGTGGTCACGACGCCAGTCGATTTGCCCAAAGCCTCCGCGCGTTCGGTGACCGTGCGGACGGGGGCGCCGCTCGGGTCCACGCCCACGGCCCCTATGAGGGTCTTGACGCCCGAGGCCAACGCAGTAGCAGCCGCCGCGGAATCGGTGACCACAGAGTCCATGCAGTAGCTGAAGTCCTGCCACATGAGCGCCGGGTCATAGCCAGGGACATCTAGCGAGACTTCGTAGGGATAGGTCGTGACGCCCAGTTGGACGGGGAAACCCTCGAAGACCGACCTAACGCCCAGATAGTAGTCGGTCGCTTGTACGTGGCCATAGCCACAGCCGTCGCTGATCATCACGATGACGTTTCTGGCGGTGGCTCGCTCCTGTTGGAAGGTGTGCACCGTTGTCGGCGTGGCCCTGCCGCAGGCGAAAAGACCCACGGTGAGGGCCAAGAGAAGCGCCACGGCAGACGCGCGCATCATCGCAAAGCGGAAGGAACCTCTCATCGGGGGCGATGTTACACCCTTGGTTGTATTCAATACGGGCCTTCCCACAGCTACTTTGCACTTCCCAGCTGGGGAACAAGTAGTAAGCCGAGTGGAGGGACAGAGTATGAACAGTGTGCACTTGATAGGCAGGCTGGCCACGGACGTAGACGTCAAGGAGGTGAACGGTGGCTCCAAGGTCAGCAGCTTCATACTGGCCGTCGACCGCAACGCCGAAGAAGCCGACTTCTTCAGAGTCAAAGCGTGGAACTCTCAGGCCGAGGCGGCCGGTGACCATTTGGGCAAAGGGCGGCGCATAGCGGTTGAAGGCTCCCTGCGTCAGGACGTCTACGAGAAAGAGGGAGAAGAACGCAAAGCGGTCTCCGTGGTGGCCAGGAGGCTTGAGTACCTGTAGGTAGCTGCCTGTGTGAGAGCCCGGCGCCCCGCGCGGCGCCGGCGCTCCGGCGGGCACTAGTAGCGAAACTGAGCAGATTCCTGCGGAGGGGACGAGAGGCGAGAAAATGCACGCCGTTGACAGCCTGGTTCCTGTTGATACGATGACTCCCGCGGACAAACACACGTTCGCGGAGCGCCCGCTATGCCGGCCCATGGGGGGAGGTTCGGTGGCAAACGCGCCAGAGGTCTCGGAGAATCAAGCAAGGGCCATGACGGCCCGGCTGGGTCTACCTCAGACCGGCTTCCTGCTCGACCGCAGACGCCTTCGCCTTGCGGTACAGCCCATCTGCGCTGGAGGGGTCTTGAGTCTGGTGGCCGGCCCCGGCTGCGGCAAGTCCGCCTTCATCATGGAGCTTCTGTCCTCGGTGGAAGCACGGAGGGTCTTCCTGGCCCTTGACGAGGGTGATCGCGATCCGGCCCGGTTTCTCACCTATCTGCTCACCAGCCTTGGCGCTCTCGCTCCCGGTTCCAGCAGGGCGCGCTCCTTGGACTGGCCGGGCGCTGAGGGGATGGATGACTCCTTTACCGAACTTATTGAGCGCGTCGTGGAGACGATCAAAGAGCAGGCCGGTATGAAGACGTTCTTGGCCATCGACGACCTTCACTTCGTGGACGAGTCGCCCACCGCATCCCTCGCTATCGAGCTGATCATGCGTAGGCTCCCCGCGACGTGGACGCTCGTCCTGTCATCGCGGCAGCCGCTGTCATCGCGGCTCGACGGACTTGTCACGGGTAGCCGTCACATCAGACTGGACGCTCGCTCGCTGCGGCTGACCCCGAGCGAGATAGGGGCCTGGGCCAAGGACAATTGGGGGGCCAGTCTTCAACTGGCAGACGCAAGGGCCTTGTGGCGGCTGACCCAGGGCTGGCCCGCGGCGCTGGTGTTGTTAGGGCAACGGCTGTTGTCGGCCGGCACGCCGGTGACCCGTCGAGAGGTCGTAGACGTCATAGCCCAGGGCCGAGACCTACGCACCTACTTGGAGCGCGATATCGTCTCGGGTCTGAGCGCCGGCGCAGCGGAAGTGCTGCTGACCGCGGGCCTGCTGCCGCGGGTCACACTTCCCCGCGACCGTTGCGTCTTCGCCCACAGCAAGTCCGACTGTGGCGCGGTGCTCGAGGATCTCGTTTCCAAAGGCTTCCTGGTGACAAGGTTCGGGCGGCACAGCTACGTGGTCCATCCCTTGGTAAGAGCCTTCGCCGAGCGCGAGCTTCTTCGCAGCCGCGAAGGCACCGTCCTAGCCGAGCAAGTGGCACGACACTTAGAGAAGACCGGGGAGAACTACCACGCCGCTCACCTGTACATGTGCATAGGGCGCTTGGACGAAGCGTGCCGGCCCCTGCGCCTGCTGGCCCTCGCCTCCTTGAACGCAGCGGCAAGTTTTGCCTGGGAGGAGTGGTCGGGTCTGGCGCCCAAACACGCGGGGGATGAGGGTACGCGAAGCCCGTGGCTCCTCGTGGGCAGGGCGAGGGCTCTACAACAGCGGTCGGAGTACCGAGAGGCATCGCAACTCTACGAGACAGCGGCGCGTCTTCTCTCAGCAGAGGGCGACAGAGAGGGGCTGTTGCTCGCTCTGCTTGGCTCATCCTTCTGCCTGTACATGCATGGTCGCTGGGAGGATAGTCTCGCAGTCTTGAACCGCTGCCGCTCCGTCGCGAGGACAGCCGGAGAGAGGGCTGAGGTGTTGGTAGCGGAGGGGCACGTCCTGATCAGCCTCTGTAGGTGGGACGAGGGTGTGGAGGACTGGGAGAAAGCGATAATCCTAGCGCCGGAAGATCGCCGGGCGTCGCTGATCTCTCGCGTTCATCTGGGGCGCGCCAGATTGTTTCATTCTCTGGGCCACTACCGGTTGGCGAAGCAGTGGGCCGACAAGGCTACGAGCACCGAAGGTACCCCGAGCCCGGCTACGCGCGTGATGGCTCTGAACGGGGCCTCCTTGCTCGCGTGTCTTACCGGCGACTACGGGGCGGCAGAGAGACTTGGTGGGGAGTGCCGCCGCTTGGCAGCTGCTCACCGCCTCACTTTCATGGATGGCTCGTGTCTGCTCGGACAGGCGGACGTCTCCCTGGGCAGGTGGGACTATCGGTCGGCGGTGGTCAAATGCAGAGAGGCCCAGAGACTGGTCGCGAAGACCGGCGATGCGGAGGGGGCCTACTGGGCCGAGCAGATGTTGGGAGACCTCTGCCGCTGCAACCGCAACTCCGAGCGCGCCCTGCAACACCATCGGGCCGCGCTGGAGATCGCTCTCACAAATCGCCTGGGTGTGGCGGAGCGCGCCCGGACCCAGGCAGGGCAGGCGATGGACCTCGTGCTGTTGGGCAGGGAATCCGAGGCTCGAACTGTGCTTGAAGAGACCATTCGTATCAGCCGTCAGTGGGGTCTCAAGGCATCGTTGGTGCCTTCGCTCCTGTACCTAGGATGGCTTCACGCGAAGCAGGGGCGGGAGCACGAAGCCGCCTGTTGCCTGAGCGAGACGATGCGTGTGGCGGAAGAACACGATCACATCCACTTCTTCAACCAGGAGGCCAGAGTCGCGGTACCGATCTTTGCTCTGTGCGAAAGGTTCGGGACCGGGGGGTTCTTGAGGGAGAGGGTCATCCCCCTGCTGCCTGCGCGTCTACAGGAGTATTTCTTCGCTCTGGCTGAGGGGGACATGTACCCGACCGACTGCGTTCTGGGAGCCCCTCGGCGCGGTTCCGGCTCACCCCCCAAGTGGACGGTGGGCGCCGGACCGGCGGGAGACGACAACGCGCTGGTCGCCGCACGTATCGGCCTGCTCACCGACCGCGAGCGCGAGATCCTCAAAGCAATGTCGGGAGGCATGCCCAACAAGGTCATCGGCGCGCGTCTCTTCATCTCCGAAAAGACCGTCAAGACCCACGCCAACCACATCTTCCGCAAGCTGGAGGTCACAAACCGTCTGCAGGCCACTCTGGCCTTTCAAAGCCACCAGCGGGCGCTCGCGGCTGGAACCGCTCTGCGAAACCGCCGCAAGTAGCGCGTCGCCCCCGCGGGCGGATGCCCGCGGGGGCGTCTGAGACCAGATTGCGATCTGGCGCTGTTTCTACTTCGTAAGGTGAAGCGGGATCTCGACCACGTTGATCTGAGAGCCATCCTTGGGCGATTCGGAGAAGACGATGAGTCCGCCCAGGCCCGACTTGTCTACGGAGAAGGGCACGGTGACGTCAAACGTGCCTCGGGTGCCCGTCCCTGAAGTAGCGTGTACGATCTTCTCGGCGATTATGAGGCCATCCCAGTTGACGATGTTCACCTTGAACACGGCCTCAAAGACGTTGGCGCTGCCGGTGATGCGCATGGGGCTCGCGACACTGGCCCCCACCGTGGGGGACTCGACCAAGATGGCCGGTGACATGTCCTCGTAGTCTGCGCGGTCAAGCGGCTCGTCGATGATTATGCCCTCGCCGCCAAGCATCTCCACCAGTTTGCCATCCAGCTTGATGCGGACCCCATCGACCGACTCGAACTGAGTGAGGGTGAAGACCACTTGGGCGATCCTGGTGAACATGGAGAGCGAGCCCCCGCCCGATTCGTACTCCTTAGACAGATTCACGGTGGCGACTCCGCCCTTTATGTCCAAGCCCAAGAAAGTAGTGCCCTCGGGGATACAACTGACCATGCCGGCGTCCTTCTCGGCAGCCGTAGGGCCTTCCAGCAGGGCCTTCACTGAGGCAGCGCCAAGCTGAGTCGTCTTAGGCACCACTCTGGTGGCACAGGCCATCTTCTCGTCCCGGGAGAAGTAGACCTTCACCGTGGATGTATCTGCCCCCATAGTCGTGGTGGTGGGCTCCTGTTGTCCGTTGGCCGTCGTCGTAACGCTTGGCAGCGTCGTGGTGGTAGTAGCGTCGGCCCCTGGGAGTGTGCCGGCGTCACCGACGACGCCGGGTACTTCGCAGCCTGCCGCCAGGACCGCTGCCAAGACCAGCACCGTTGCTCCCAGCACCAAAAGCCAAGGCCGTCTGCGCGCAATTATCGTCGAGCACCTCACAGCAATCTCCTCCCTCGCGTGCGACCCCCCATGGGAGCCTTCTTGTGTGTCGGCCCCATTTTCGACCGCCTATCTAACAGGCCTGCCGCGGTCGCGTAACGATTCTGTCACAGGTTGGCCGGAGGCAAGGTGAGGACGAAACGGGCGCCCCCGTGCGGGGCATTGGCGACCGTGATATCGCCGCCCAGCAGTCGGGCGTTCTCGCGGGCGATCGCGAGACCCAGCCCACTGCCCCGACTGGACGAGCGGCTGGGGTCGGCCTTGAAGAAGCGGTCGAATACATGCGGCATATCATGCAAGGGGACTCCTCGACCACTGTCTGTGACCGCGATAGTCACCATGCCCGGTCCCCCCGGCAGCGGCGAGACGGCGGCCCGTGCCTCCAGCGTGATAGGCGCGCACCCGTGCACCAGGGCGTTCTCGACGAGGTTGACGACGATGCGTTCGAGACGGCGCTTGTCGGCAAGTGCCAGCGGCCCAACCCGGGGGTCCTGCGCGGGTTCGCCGGCGGGTCCGCCCGGAGCAAGGGCCACGGCAACGCTTTGCGACCATCCGTGGGCGTCCACCAAACGGGTGAGGAACGAAAGAACGTCCACCGGTTCGATGACGCTCTCCGCTGCCTGGGCATCCAGACGGCATATCTCCAGAAGGTCGTCCACCAACTGACGAAGGCGCCCGACGTCGCGGGTGCACATCTGGACGAGCTGCGCCACTTCTGGGGAGCAGGCGGACTGGTCGGACTCGACCCGCGTCTTGAGAAGCGAGGCCTCCCCGACCAGCGCCGAGATGGGCGTGCGTAGTTCATGGGTCACATCGGCCACAAAGCGTCTTTCCCGTGCCTGGCCGGCCTCCAGACTGAGCATCTCCGCCTGTAGGTTGGCAGCCATCTGGTTGAAGGAGGCGGAGAGGATGCCGAACTCGTCCGAACCGGCCGGCAGGCGGATGCTCAGGTCTCCGCGTGACATCTGCAGCGCTGCCCGACTGGCCTCGCGGACCGGACGGAGAAGCCGGCGCGCCAGTAGATAACCGGCTACCGCACCCAGGATGGCAAGCAACAGGCTTCCGATGATGAGGATATTGCGCAGGTCGGCCAGCTCCCCGAGACGCTCCCCTTGGGGGAAGAAGAAGTAGACGGTGATACTCCCGGAACGTAGCTGCGAACCGACAATGATCGTCGGCTCGTCGCCGATGACCACTGTCTGGTAACGGATGTTCCCTTGGGCCACGGCGGAGGCTAGCTCCGCAGTGATCGGAGCGGTGGTGACGTCGAGGCCGGACCGGTAGGTCTCAGACCCTGTTTCTACGAGGGTGTCGAAGTCCCCGCGTATCCTGAAGGCCGGCATCAGGGCTTCGTAGTCGGCCGAAGTCGGTGTTGGCGGTAACATCCTGTCCGCCACCGTGAGGTTCTGCAGGGATTGCTCCAGGGCCTCGCTCAGCGCGCTGTCGTTCTGGGCGTCTCTCGTGAGGTAGTAGGCGGCCAGTGACAGAGCGAGGGCTGTAACGGCGACTGCAAAGGCGAAGGTGAGGGCCAGACGAGCGAGCAGAGAGCGCCGCATGCGTGTAGCAGCACGGACGGCCATCTCAGGAGGGCCGGCGGGTTGCCCGGTAACCGACTCCTCGCACCGTTTGGACAAGCAGTGGGCGCGCAGGATCCTTCTCTACCTTGGCCCGTAGCCGCTGTACGTGCACGTCCACCAAACGGCTGTCGCCGAGGTAGGTGTAGCCCCAAACAGACTCCAACAGCTGGTCGCGGGTGAGCACTTGGCCGGGGTGGCGAGCGAGTTCGTATAGCAAGCGGAACTCGGTGACCGTCAGGGGTATCTCCGTCCCTTGCCGGTGGACCACGAAAGCCACCGGGTCGATGGTCAGTTCTCCGAGCTCCACTGAAGCGACACCCACGGGACCTTCGCGGTCAGTCGTCGCGCTCGGCGGCTCGCCTGAGGGTCCAGGGTGGGTCGCAGAGGCACGACGCAAGGCCGATCTCACTCGGGCGACCAGCTCGGGGAATTCAAACGGTTTGGTGACGTAGTCATCGGCGCCTGCTTCGAGACCCTCGACCACGTCCGACGTGGAGGCACGGGCGGTCAGCATGATTATGGGCACCGTGGACACCCGGCGCAGTTCGCGGCAGACGGCTATGCCGTCCAATCCCGGCAGCATGACGTCCAGCAAAACCAGATCCGGGTCTTGGGAGGCAAAGGTCAACAGAGCCGAGGGGCCGTCCGCGGCGGTGATCACCCTGAAGCCGTCGGCCTCGAGCCCAAGGCGGATGACCTCCCGCAGGGAGGGGTCGTCCTCGATCGTCAGCAACAGTGGGTCCACTCCTGGATTATCTACGCAGAGGGACGCCGCGTCCAGCCGCGGCCATCGCGCGCGGCCGCCATCGGCGTACACGAGAAATCGGGGCGGGCAGAGAAATTGCCGCAAAGACCGCCAATATGGACTTTGACATGCGATATATGGGGTGCTAGCATCACCACGCACACTATATATGGTATGCGTTCCGAATCGCCAAGTATGCGGGGGGCTCGAAGATGTGTACGCTGGAGGTAGCGGCGCCGCGGCGTTGCTTTGGAGGAGGCGGAACCCTGTGAATTGCCCGTTCTGCAGCTCTCCGGACAGCCGTGTCGTCGATTCTCGAGAGACGGACATCAAAGAGGCCATACGGCGCAGGAGGGAATGCATGGCCTGCGGTCAGCGTTTCACGACCTACGAGAAGATCGAAGAGATCCCCATCACGGTCGCAAAGCGCGATGGCAGTACCGAGTTGTTCCATCCCGAAAAGCTGCTGCGTGGTCTGACGCAGGCCTGTACAAAGCGGCACGTACCGGTGGAACGGCTTCAGGAGATCGTGTGCGACATCGAGCGCGAGCTCCGAGAAGAAGCGGCGTACGAGGTCACGTCCGAGCGGGTCGGTAACATGGCGCTCGAACGGCTGCAACAGGTCGATCTGGTGGCATATGTGCGGTTTGCGTCGGTCTACCGCCAGTTCGAGAGTGTCGAAGAGTTCAAGCAGGAACTACAGCAACTTGCGAAAGAGGGGATCAGATGACCGTCGCCGAACTGCAGGCGCTGTCGGCTGAGTTGGAGGGGAGACTTTCCCCCAGCGCCGTCAAAGTCCTGGAGAAGCGCTATCTCAAGCGGGACGCGGACGGCACGCCCCTGGAAACGGCCGCCGACATGTTCGCGCGGGTGGCCGAGAACATCGCCCAGGCCGATCGTCTCTATCACCCCAAGCAACCACTGGACGGTACGGTCGCCGAGTTCTTCGCGGTAATGGCCGGGCTGGAATTCCTGCCCAACACCCCCACTCTCATGAACGCCGGCCGGGAGCTTCAGCAGCTATCCGCCTGCTTCGTGCTGCCCGTGGAAGACAGCATGGAGTCTATCTTCGGCGCCATCAAGGACGCCGCCCTGGTCCACCAGTCGGGAGGCGGCACCGGCTTCAGCTTCAGCCGTCTGCGTCCCAAGAATGATCTGGTCCGGTCGACTATGGGTGTGGCCAGTGGACCGGTCTCGTTCATGCGGGTGTTCGACATGGCCACCGAGACCATCAAGCAGGGTGGCACACGGCGCGGGGCCAACATGGGCATCCTACGGGTCGACCATCCCGACATAGTCGAGTTCATCCGGGCCAAAGAGGACGAACACATACTCAACAACTTCAACCTGTCCGTGGGAGTGACCGAGGAGTTCATGGAGGCCGTCCTCTCGGGGGAGGAGTACGCGCTCCGCAATCCGCGAGACAGAGTGGAAGTGGGGCGCCTGAACGCCCGCGAAGTCTTCGACCTCATCGTCTGCCTTGCCTGGAAGAACGGAGAGCCGGGCATAGTCTTCCTTGACCGGCTCAACCGTGACAATCCTACGCCGAAGCTGGGCGAGATCGAGTCGACCAACCCTTGCGGCGAGCAACCGCTTCTGGCTTATGAGAGCTGCAATCTGGGCTCCATCAACTTGGCCATCATGATCAAAGACGGCGACGTGGACTGGGAACGTCTGCGCCGAGTCACCCACACTGCCGTGCACTTCTTGGACAACGTCATCGACATGAACCGGTACCCGCTGCCCGAGATCGCCAAGATGACCAAGGGCAATCGCAAGATCGGCCTTGGAGTCATGGGCTGGGCCGACATGCTGGTGGAATTGGGTGTGGGCTACGATTCGAAGCAGGCCATCGACCTGGCGCATCAGGTGATGGGCTTCATACACGAGGAGGCCATCAAGACCTCCGAAGAGCTGGCGAAAGACCGCGGTGTGTTTCCCAACTACGAAGGCAGTACCTGGCAGGGATCGGGCAAGCGCGTCCGCAACGCGACACTCACCACCATCGCGCCCACGGGCACTATCTCCATAATCGCCGGCTGTTCCAGCGGCGTGGAGCCCATCTTCGCACTCGCTCTCATCCGTAACGTCATGGACAACACCGAACTTCCCGAGGCCCACCCGGCTCTGGAGCGGGTGCTGCGGGAGCGTGGTCTGTACTCCGAAGAGCTGATGAAGAGCATCGCCGAGGTCGGCGGACTGCACGACCTAGACGTACCCGAGGATCTCAAGAGGGCCTTCGTGACCGCTCACGATGTGACTCCTGAATGGCATATCAAGATGCAGGCGGCCTACCAGGATCATGTCGACAACGCCGTATCCAAGACGGTGAACTTCCCCAAGGATGCTCTTCCCGAAGACGTGGAGCGCGTCTATCGCCTCGCGTACGAGCTTGGGGTGAAGGGCGTGACCATATACCGCGACGGCTCCCGCCAAGACCAGGTGCTCAACATCGGTGAGGTCAAGCGCAAGGGCTCCAACGGCAAGGGCTCGGGGGATGTGGACCTGGACGTGGAGGAGGGTCTGATGCCGGTGCGGGCCAGCAGATCGCCGGTGCTGCGCGGAGAGACTCGCGAGAAGACAACCGGTTGTGGCAGCCTGTACGTGACCGTGAACGAAGACGATTTCGGCCCGCGTGAGGTGTTCGCGAACATGGGCAAGGCCGGTGGGTGCGCCTCGGCTTCCACAGAGGCGATCGGCCGGTTGATATCCCTAGCCTTCCGGTATGGAGTGCCGCCCGAGAAGATAGTGAAGCAGCTGCGGGGCATCCGCTGTCATGAACCTCACGGGTTCGGGCCTAACCAGATCCTCTCTTGCCCGGATGCCATCGGCAAGGCATTGGCCGACAAGTATGGCCTGGCCAACGGCAATGGAGCGCACGCGGTCGTCGGGCAACTCGAGATGCCCATCAAAGCCGCGCAGGGCGCATGCCCGGACTGCGGCGGCGCCATCGAGCACGAGGGCGGCTGCATGGTATGTCGGGCTTGCGGCTACTCCAAGTGTTCGTAGCTGCTAGCGCTGCACGATCCACTCATCGGTCCACTGCGGACGCGGCGGGGCGTTGCCGGTATCGAGGAGCACTATCCACTCCTCATCGGTGAGCCGTTTGTCGATGGGGGCCGTGAACTCGTAGTAGGAGTAGGAGGCCCCCACGAACACCTGCAGCTGGCCGTCGAGCTCGAAGGCTGCAAACAAGTAGAGCGGGTAGCCCGTCGCCTCTTCCAGCGCCCTAGCAGGAGAGGTCACGTAGTCGCTATGCACATCGGCGACCAACGGGCTCTTCTCGGGGACAGGGGACAGGGTCAGGCCCTGCGCGTCCGTGCCGAACTGCTCGAGACCCTCTAGCTCCTGACCGTATGTCTGGATGAGCGAGATCTCTTCTTCGGTGAGCGCCGTGCCGGCCAGCTCCTTCTGGGATATGGTCGCGAGTCTCTGCGCCAAAGAGATCATGCCGTCCAGCTTGGCGGATGACTCGGAGTCCAGAAGTTGGTAGGCGGTCATACTCTGTTTGAGTGAGCTCGCCAACTCTGCGATCTTGGCGTAGAAGGCAGTGTAGGGCTCAACATAGCCGGCCGAGACCGGCTCCTCGCCCCCCTCGCCTTCAGCCGTCACCGACTGCTTTGCGTACAAGATGGTGTCGTGTCGCAGTTCGGTCCAGCTGCCCAGGGCCGCGTTGAGGCTCTTGAGGGCCCACGGCTCCGACCGCATGAAGGCCGGAGCGCCCGTGCCGGGCATGGCGATGACCTCACGGAGTGAGTCCAGCCAGCCGGTGTAAAGGTTCTCGGGCCACAGGCCAGACTCTTGGTCGGCGAACTCCCGCTCGATCTTGACGAGCTGAGCATCCCAGTTTGCGTACTGCTGCTGACCGTAGTCCTGTGTCGCTAGGAGGTAGGCCTGATCAGAACCAAGGATGGTCATGATGTCCAAGCCCATGGGGAGGGTGCGCTTGTTCTCTTGGGTGCCCACGTAGTCCCAGACGAGTTGCTGGAACGCATATGAATCAGGTATGTAGCGCTGGCCCATGACTCTGAAGCTGCGCTCGCCCTCTTCGCGGGTCGTGACCCCACTGGTCTCATCGGACGGGCCGGGTACGACCACCGATCGGATCATGGGTGCAGGCAGTCTGTTCAGGGCAGCCTGGACGGCGGCTATCTTCGCCTCGTCTGCCAACAGGTCGGGGGCAGGCTGGGAGCTGCCGAACACCTGGCTTACCACCAGCTGCATGTCGTCCACCCCGAGGTCGTCTGCCCGGCCTACCAAGAAACTGGTCGGCTGATAGATCGCAGCCCACGCGTCCTTGGCGGCACCCACCAGTGAAGAAGAGATGAGGATCGCGCGTCGCGTGAGGCTGGTCGCCTCGGCCGCGGTTACATCGGGCTCACGTGCGTTGATGAAGAAACCCGTGTGGCCGTACCACATCATGGCCCTGAAATAGCGCTCCAGCCGCTCACTGCGCGTGTAGTGTCCGCGTGGCTTGTACTGGCTGTAGTCCTCGGTGTAGCCGAAGACGACCGATTCGCTCGGGCCTGCGGCGGCCTCGATGAGGCCGACCTCCTGCTGAACCATCTCTTCAAGCTCCACCGGCTTGGAGGCGTCGGGCTCCAGGAGCGCGCCGGCTACGGCAAAATAAACGAGGTTTAGCCGAGCATCGGCCTTGACCGTGGGGTCAGACGCAGTGGTCCACTGGTCGTAGGTAGCTGCGTAGAGCTCCTTGGTCATCATCACCGCTTGGTCGAACAGAGCCGCCTCCTCCACGCGCTGGAGGATCGTGTTGAACATGTTGTGATAGGCGTTCAGCATGGAATCGGTGGTTATCAAGACCGGCAGCCCTTGGTACCGGGCGTCCTCATAGATAGACCAGAACTTCCAGGCACTCTCCTGGGCTGGTTTGGCTACGGCTACGAAGCTCTGGAGGGAGAGGATCTCCTTCTCGGCGTCGGAGAGACCGGCCTTGTCCAGGTTGGTTATGGACGCGAGGTCTACCGCTTGGGTGTCGAGGTACTCGACCTCCGCGATAGTAGGAGGGGGAGTGGTCGGCGGGACAGTGGTAGCGGTGGTGCCTCCGCAGCCTGGCAGACCGAGCGCTAGCGAGGCGACCACCATTGCCATGGCGAGAATGATGTGAGCAAGGCGCCTGTTCATGGATCCCCTCCTCTTGTGTAGCCCTTGCGAAGATTCTACAACCAGCACGCGCGGCCCGCCCGCTCTCGCGCGATGAGGCTCAGGGGTCGGCAGTCGTTTCGATGCGGGTGAAGCCGAATCCGTTCCAGCGCAGGAAGGTCCTCTGAGTGCTGGTGGCGTCGGTGGTCACCTCCTGGACAAGTACGACGATATCCCCCTGAGCAAGGGACATAACCTCTATCTCCAAGGGACGAGGGACGATCGCCTGCGTGACCAGACGCTCGCGGTATTCCCCTCCGAAATAGGCGAACAAGCCAAGGTGTCGGCCCTTGGTCGAGTCGAGCAAGGCGACTACCTCAGTCAGACCATCGTGGTCCGTATCTCCCAGGGCTGCCTGGACGACCAGCCACTTGGCGCGGCTGTGATAGGAGACCTCTCCGTCGGTGATGGAGAGAGAGCGGTCCTCGGGGTCGAAGAGCACCTCTTCTTCCCTCCCGTCTCCGTCGAGGTCGACTGCCGCCGGCAGCCCCGCGACCAACTCACCGTGAGAGACGGGCCCTGGTGCATGGCCCTGCGTCGAGCAGGCGAGGAGCATGGCGCTCCCAAGGGCGAAAGCAGCAGCAGCGACAGTGAGTGAGAACCATGGCTTGGCGCGCCACACGGCCCACCACGCGGCGCCCTGCGGGCGCCGCCCGCCCAGACAGAGGCCGCCGCTAGGCGGCGTGCCGGGCCTTGTAGTCGTCGATGGCCGCGCGCAGGCCATCAGCCGCGAGGTTGGAGCAATGCATCTTGGCAGGAGGAAGTCCGCCGAGGGCCTCGGCGACGGCCTTATTGGTTATGGTGATGGCCTCGTCGAGCTTCTTACCCTTGGCCATCTCGGTGACCATGCTGGAGGTGGCTACCGCGGCGCCGCAACCCAGGGTCTGGAACTTGATGTCTTCCAGGACATCGTCCTTGACCTTGATGGTGATGCGCATCATGTCACCACACTGCGGGTTGCCGACCTCACCCACACCGTCGGCGTCCTCTATCGAGCCCATGTTGCGGGGGTTGCGGAAGTGTTCCATGACCAGTTCGGAGTACATCTCTAGTTCCTTTGCTTGCAGGCGCAGTTTGCACACCAGACCGGGGACATCTCCCGGAGTCTGGAAACTATCGGTGGAAAGACCTTGATGAAGTGGTCGATGTCCGCCTCGGTGGTGCTCCGCCCGAGGGTGACGCGCAGAGACCCGTGGGCATGTTCGGCCGGTATGCCCATGGCCAGGAGCACGTGGCTGGGCTCCAACGAACCAGTGGTGCAGGCCGATCCGGAGGAGACGCAGATGCCCTCCATGTCTAGCATCAGGATCATGGCCTCGCCCTCGATGCCGTCCAATCTTACATTCAAGTTGCCTGCCAGCCTGTGGATCGGATCACCGTTGAGGCATATGGCCTCGATGTTGTCGCTAAGGCCCTGCCAGAGCCGGTCGCGCAATTTGGCCTCACGGACGGCGTCGCCGGCCATGCGGGCGGACGCCAATTCGAACGCCTTGGCCATGCCCACGATGCCCGGCACGTTGTGCGTGCCGGCCCGCCGCCCCTTCTCCTGGCCCCCGCCGTGGAACAGCGGGCTGATGCGGGTGCGTTTGCGCAGGTACATGAGGCCGACGCCCTTGGGCCCGTACAACTTGTGGGCGCTCACCGACAACAGGTCTACGCCCAGCTCCTTGACATCGAGGGGTTGCTTGCCCGCCGTCTGGACAGCATCGACATGAAATAGCACGCCGGCCTCTCGCGTGATCTTGCCGATCTCGGCGATGGGCTGGATAGTCCCCACTTCATTGTTGGCATGCATGATCGATACCAATATGGTGTCGGGGCGTATGGCCTTGCGGACACTTTCGGGGTCGACCAACCCTCCTCCGTCCACCGGGATCCGGGTGATCTCGTATCCGTGCTTCTCTAGGTAGTCCATGCTCTCGAGAACGGCATGATGCTCCACGGCTGAGGTTATGAGGTGGCGCCCCTTCTTCTGTTGAGCGTCCGCGGTGCCAAGTATCGCCCAGTCGTCGGATTCCGTGCCGCCGCTGGTGAAGTAGATCTCTTCCGGCTCGGCGCCAAGCTGGTCGGCGATGGACTCCCTGGCGTTCTGCACGGCCTGTGCGGCGGTGAGGCCAAGGCTGTAGACGGTCGAAGGGTTACCGTACTCCTCTGTGAACCAGGGGAGCATCGCGCTTACCACCTCGGGGTCGGTTGGGGTGGTAGAGGCGTGGTCTAGATAGATCACTTTTCCCATGAGAAGAACCTCGAAGGCTCGGTCAGGCTGTGCCCTCTTCGGCATCCCCCTGTACAAGGAAGCCTAAACAAATCGCCCAATCGGGGCACATGTCCTCGCACAGTCCGCACGAAGTGCACACTTCGGGACGAGCAAGGAATGGGGTGCCGTCGCCCCGGACCACAATGGCCTCGTGCGGGCAGAAATGGCTGCAGATATTGCACTGCTTGCAGCGCACGAGCGTGAACATGGGTAGCTTCTTCTTGGCAAGGTCTTTGGTAGGCATGCGCCAATTGTATATTAGGCGCCGCTCAGTCGTGTGAGGACGCGGCTACTGGGAGGCTCCTGCCGCCTTGACGGCCGCCTGGACCAGCGCTTCCAGATTGCCCTCGGCTTTCCAGAAGTCACCGCCCCTGCCGACTATCCCCTGCTTCAGGTACAGGTCAAAGGCGAGAGTAGTACGGTCCGTAAAGAGGAAGGTGAGCGTAGGAGTGACCGTCGTGGTGCCCGACGATGTGCCCGCTATGGTGGTGGTCACGACGTCGGCAGCACCGACCTCGTCTGCCCCCGAGACGGCTTCGGCAAGGGCCTTGAACTCCTCGGTATCGGCGCTGAGGCTATAGTACGCGGACTTTCCACTCTGGTCAGCAAGCGAGATGCTCACGAGCGATGCGTGGCCGACGTCACCGGGGCCGGTGCCGGCGGGGAGCTCGTGAAGGTCGTAGGGGGAAGTGACCTGGGTGGCACTGCCGTTTGCATCGGCGGCGGAGCCGACGCTCGAACGGTCTCGCCCCACGAGAACAGAGAGCAAGACGCGAGGACGGCAACCACCACGAAGAGCACGCTGGCCGCCATCCAGAGGCGCTGTCTCCGCTGCTGGAGCGTCTTCCCTTGGGCTGGTTGCTTTGTTGGCACGACTGCTCCTTGGGTACATGCGGCGCTGGGAGCGCCCACTCAAGACAAGCTTACCGCCAGACCGAGACCGGTACCAGAGGCGCTGGTGTCCGGACCAAACGAGCCGCCACCGTCATGCCTGTAAATCTCAAGGATTCCGGCTTCTGACCGATAATCCTCTAGTGGTGTAAATTTGTCCACTGCACTTGGGCGGACGAGGAAGGTCCGCGCGGGTCATATTGTGGAATCTGTGAGGGTTGAAGCCATGGGAGGTACCATGCGGCGCGCAGCCGGATCATCATCTGAGAGTCACGGTCGCATAGGCTTGCGGGCGCGGGTCCGCATGGGGCGAACTCTGGGCCTAACCGTCGGAGTAGTCTTCGCCGCGGCCGCCGTGTTCGGCCTTGCTCCGGCAGCCAGTGCAGAATCCGTGCCTCTAGTGCAGTTCTTCTACGTACCGTTCCCTGAAGACCAAGTGCTCACTATGCTCACCGCCGTCGAGAACGGCGGACCAAGCGACGCGCCCACCAATCCCATCACCAGCTACATCACCATAACGGCAGTAGCCGATGGCACCATCATATACTGGGACCAGTGGGAGAATGACTTCGACGTTGATCTGGCGGAAACCTTGGACGTCTACCACGCCACCAGCAACCCCGATGGCACTCAGATCTGGGGGGACGGAAACACCGCGAACGGCACCGCTCCGGGCATCGCCACCGACCTGATAGACGCGGGCACGGTGGTCCAAATTGAGAACGATGTCACCTCGACCACCCGGCAGTCGGTAATCGACTTCGATGGGGGCGACAAGTTCGCCGCCAACAAGACCATCGCGGTTACCCGCACCACCTGGGCCGGCACTACGGGCACACTGTTTGCCGGCTGCGTCGAGGTGTTCGATACCAACAACTGGGGCACCAACTACCGTGCTCCGGTGGGCGCTAACCTTGCCGACGGCACCGACTACCAGATGTTCGAATATACGGCACTGACGGTTATGGCCAGCGAAGACGGGACCCTCGTCTACATCGACAAGAACAACGACGGCGACTACGTCGACGGTACCTACGTCCCGGCCACGGGTGCCGGAGAAGTCAATGGGGTGTCTTTGAACGAAGGGGCAAGCCTCTTCGTGTCGGAAGTCAATGTCGGCACCCGCGTAGTCTCCAATGCGGGGCACCCCGTCCAGGTGGACATCTTCAGCGGTGACGTCGGCTCCAACTATGAGAGCCGCGACTCGGCTCTCCTGCCGACGACCATGTGGGCGGATCGCTACTACACGCCGGTGTCCACGCCGGCAGCAAGCACTGGCGATGCCAGGACGACTGTCTGGCTGTACAACGCCGGTACCAGCTCCATCTACGTTCGTTACCAGTATCGGAACAACGCCGGGACCTTGGTGACCAACGCGCCTGTGACGATAACGGCGAACAGCGTGGTGAAGCAGATCTTGGTGCAACCGACCAACGGCACAGGCGCGTGTTTCTACGCCACCGACAGCTCGGGCAACAACCTTGCCGCCACGCCTTTCTATGCATATTCCACCACCGACTCGGCCAGCGCAACCACCACCAACAACCAGGCCTGGGACTGGAGCTTCACCATGATCCCAGAGGACATGCTGACCACGCAAGCGTTGATCGGTCTGGGCATAGGCCGCGACCCGACCTCGGGCACGAATCCCAATGAGAACGGCAACCCGGTCTGGGTGACCACTGTGGGTAACAGTGCTGCGACTACCGTTTACGTGGACTACGACAGCGATCCGTCAACGGGTCCGTACACCGACCCCAGCGGGGCCAAATACGATGCGTCCTACAGCCTTCGAGAACTTGACCAGGCGAAGGTCTATGTCACCGGCACCCCCTTCGGCGAGGACAACACCACCTCCGCCGATTCAGGCCGAGGCGCTAGTGTCAACAATCTCACGGTAGCGCATACCACCGGCACTGGGAGCGATAGGCTGATGCTGGTGAGTGTGACCATCTCCGACAGCGCCACCGACACGCAGAACGTATCCACTGTCACGTACGGCGGCACAGCCCTGACTCTTGTAGGTAGGGTCACGGCTCCGGCCGGCGGGGGAGGCACTCCGCAATCGCGGCCTCATGTGGAGATATGGGCCATGGCCAATCCGCCCTCTGGTGCGGCCAACGTGGTGGCAACCGTCGCCAGCCCCACCGCCATGGCGGTGGCGGTATCGACGTTCGTCGGGGTCGACTTAAGCAGCAATCTGACATCAGCCTTGGGGACGTTCGCGAGCAACAGCGCGGCCAGCGGGACCACGCAGAGCGTCGATGTCTCTACGACCGCAGGTCAACTGATCTACGACGTTGTCTCGACACAGGCGACCGGAAGGACCAATCCCACGGATCCCCTCACGGTCGGTGCCGGGCAGACCGAGTTGTGGCAACTGAGGCCGCGCACTGAGAACGGCAACAACGACCTACGGGTGCAGACGGCAGGCAGCATAGAGACGGCCGGCGGTTCTTCTACCATTATGAGTTGGACTTCGGGGACGACCTATCCCTGGGCCATCGGTGCGGTTGCCATCAACCGCGACCCGGATGCCAGCGCCAAGAACGACCAAACCGGCATCCTGTTGTACACGCTCAACACCAACTACAAGCTCGCAGTTGCCTGGGGTCAGGACCCGCTGACGGCCACCGCTGGGGTCCCAGGGCTTGACGTGGGTACCAGTGTGCCGCCCATGCCTGAGTTCCAGGCAGCCAAGGACGGGGTGCTGTGGGACGACCCCTCCACGGTCGGTGTGGTCGACGGCGACATTGACGAAGACGGGTACTTGAGCGCCGGTGACATAATCGAGTACCCCATCACTGTATACAACGTGAGCCGGTTGCCTGTTCCCGACGTGTACATATGGGACGAGATACCCCCGGGCACCACGTATGAGGCGAACAGTACCACCAAGGACGGCGTTGCGGTGGCCGACGACACCTCCGGAACACCCTTCCCACTGGACGGGACGAACGGTCTGTTGGTGACTACCTCACTGGCCGTGGGCGGAGAGATAACTGTGAAGTTCCGGGTGGAGATCACCGACCCGGTGGCATCCGGGACTGTGGCCATAGTGAACGGCGGCGAAGGTCGGGCTCTCGGCTGGGACGACCCCGTAGGTGACGAGGCTTTTCTCAAGGGGCGCATAAGTGACTACGTGTGGTTCGACGCCAACGAGAACGGCATTCAGGACGCCGGTGACTCGCCGATCGAGGGCATGACCGTGCGTCTGCTGAATGCCTCGGGCGAACAGCTCTACAACGAGAACGGCATCATGGAGATGAAGACCGACGCAAGCGGCAAGTATCTCTTCACCGGACTCCCGGCGGGCTCGTACATAGTGCAGTTCGTCCCCTTTGACGGCACAGAGTTCACGGCGCAGGATGCGGTAGGGTCCGACGACACCAACGACAGTGACGCGAACCCGACCGCGGGCACCACCTACGGGCAGACGGCCGTTGCTGACGTTGGGCGGTGGACAGAAGAACTCGATGCCGACGCGGGCATAGTACTCAAGAAGCCGACCTTGGCCGTGATCAGCTCCTTCAAAGCTTACAAGCTGGGAGGGAAGGTCGTTATCAACTGGACCACCGCGAGTGAGATAGGCACGGCCGGGTTCAACGTCGAACGTTTCGATGGGACCCAGGGCAAGTGGGTGGTGGTCAACGAGTCTCTGGTTCCCGCGCTCTTCGAGTCTCCCAACGGAGGCACCTACTCAGTGGTGGATGCGTCCGGACGAGCGAACACGAAGACCATGTACCGTCTTGTGGAAGTAGAGACCTCGGGTACGATCGTTACACACGGTCCGTATCAGGCAAGCGCTCGGGAGTCTCTGCCCAAGGGGCAGGCCAACACCGAACTATCCGAGGGGGCGCCGATGGCACGAGTCCGCAAGTCATCTGGCCTAGGCCATATGAACCTTACCGGATTCGCGAGCGCATCGATCAGGACCTCGGCGGCGACGGGTGACCGGTTGCGCATGCAGGTGACCGGAGAGGGACTCTACAGCGTGACGGCGGCTGACCTAGTCGCCGGCCTGCGGCTTACGGATGCGCGTGCGCGCCAGCTCATCAAGACCAACGGTGTGGAATTGACCTCTGGGGGCAAGGCGGTGGCCTATCTGGCGGCGGCCGACGGGTCTGCGCTCTACTTCTACGGCCAGTCGATCGACAGCGTCTACACCTCGGCCAACGTTTACTGGCTGAAGGCCGGCAAGGGTACAGCCATGCAGGCGGTCACCGTGGAGTCAGCCACGGCGACGACCGAGGTCCCGACCACGACGACCGAGGTCCCGACCACGACGACCGAGGCCCCGACCACGACGACCGACGCATCGACTACTACGACCGACGCATCGACTACTACGACCGACGCATCGACTACCACCACGGATTCGACCACGACCACCGAAGTGGGCTCCGGTGCTCCGGGCGAAGAGCTCGCGACCTCGACCGGGGAGAGTGAAGTCACGGAGACCACCATCCCTGTGACCACTACTGTCGCTGAACCGGAACCACCGCTGTCGAGTTTCGTAGAGACCGTTCACTTCGAAGAGGACCTGGCGGCGATGCCGGCACTGTTCCATGACCCGGGCGCGGACTTCTGGTTGTGGGACTACTTGGTGGCCGGATATGACCCCCTCGCTTCTAAGACGCTGACCGTGACTACCCCAGGGGCGGTAGCGGGCCAGAACCTTGAAGTGCAGCTGCAGGGCATCGTGACGACAGAGACCAAGAATGAACATCATGTTCGGGTGGCCTTGAACGGCACGGCGCTAGGCGATACGTGGTGGATGGGAGCTACTCCGCACACCGCCAAGTTCGACATCCCCGATGGTTTGTTGCGACAGGGTGACAACGAGGTGGAGATCCTCGCACTCCTGGATGACGGCATCGACTTCAGTATGGTGGCGATCGAATCGGTAGAGGTGGTCTACGAACGCTCCTTGAGCGTCGAGATGGACCAGTTGGTGTTCACGCTTGCCGATGAAGGTGTAGCACGAGTGGAAGGACTCAGCTCCGCGGACGCATGGATACTCGACGTAACCGATGCGAAGCAGCCCCGTGTTATCAGTAGTTCGGCTGTGGGGGGAGACGCCGGAGCGGCTTGGTTGGAGTTCAATGCGCCGTCGGGTGACTATCTTGTCGCGACTGCGGCCGGCGCCATGCGACCGGAGTCGATAGTGGCGGCGGCGGCTCCCGGATTGCGCGGCCCCGGCAAGCGCGCCGAATATGTAGTCATCACTTCGCCCAGCCTGACGGCATCCGCGGGACGCTTGGCCGCCTATCGGGCGAAGGATGGGCTTCGCACCGCGGTCGTCACCACGCAGCAGATATACGATGACTTCAACTACGGTATCGCGAGCCCTTCGGCCATCCAGGACTTCATAAAGTACGCGGCTACCAAGTGGAAGCCGGCGACTCGCTTTGTCGTGCTCGCGGGCGAGGGAAGCTACGATTACAAGAACAACTTGGGCAACGGTGACTCTCTGGTGCCGTCCCTCCTGGTCGATAGCGTCGTGGGACTGGTGTCCTCGGACGTCGCCCTTGGCGACTACAAGGGAGCAGACGGAGTACCAGAGGTGGCCATCGGCCGCATACCAGCGGTGAGCAACGCAGAACTGGACGCCGTGCTCGCAAAGATCAAAGCGTATGAGGGCATCGCTGGCTGGACGCTAAAGAGGGCACTCATGGTCGCGGACAATGCCGACGACGCAGGTGACTTCGTGGCCGACAGCAAGGCCCTGGCTTCGTTGATACCGAAGACAGTGAGGGTCGGTTCGGCTTACTTGGATAGTTCCAACTTGGCGGCAGTACGCTCCTCGTTCCTGTCGAGTTTCTCCAATGGCACCCTGCTGGTGAACTACATAGGCCATGGCAGCGTCGGACAGCTGGCCGAAGAGTCGCTACTCTCCACGGCCGATGTGCCGAATCTGGCCATGAGCGGGCGGTTGCCCGTGGTGACCGCATACACGTGCGCCACTGGTCAGTTCGGCATCCCGGGGTTCGACAGTCTGGGTGAGGCCTTGACGATGAGAGCCAAAGCGGGCGCCATTGCCGTGTGGGCTCCCACCACCATAGAGGAGAACGCTGACTCGGTCAGACTGGGCTCTCTGTTCCTCAAGAACATGTTCGGCAAAGCCCGCACGGTCAGGTTGGGAAGCGTGATCCAAGCGACTCTCAGGGCCGGAGCAGGCCAGCATGTGCCGGTGACCATGCTGAACACCTACAATCTGTTGGGCGATCCGGCTCTTAAAGTCAGATGGTAGCTCGCTGACCGTCAGCCGGGAGTGATCTTGAAAACGAAGACCTTCATCCGAAGCTCGGATGTGGTGCAGCGCGAGGTAGCGGGCGAGACTTTTCTCGTGCCGATCCGCGGGCAGATGGCCCACCTACGAGAACTGTTCGTGGTGGACGAAGTCGGTGGCTGGGTGTGGGAGCATCTCGATGGATGCACCCTTGAGCGGTTGGCCGAGGGGATCGCGGCGGAATTTGACGTAGATATTGCTAGTGCGCGTGGCGATGCCGAATCGTTTGTGAATGAACTCATCGAGGCGGGACTGGCTGAGGGTACCCAGCAGGCCACGGAGACTTGATGGACTGCGACGTACAGGTCGAGTTCGGTTCGCCCGAGTATCTCGGACGGGCCTTCGGGAATGCGCGCGCGGCCAGAGTGCCGATGAATGGGGTCTTTGACCTCACCTACCGGTGCAACTTCGGTTGTGTGCACTGCTACGTGGGGCACCTGGTCGGGCGGCCCGGCCGAGCGGCCGGCGAGATCGATACCGAGCAGGCCGTGCGCCTACTGCGCGAGGCCGCGGACGCTGGTTGCCTGATGATGCTCCTTACCGGCGGCGAGCCGCTTCTACGCCCCGATTTTCTGGACATCTACACGGCGGCGAAGCGACTCGGCATGATAGTCACCGTGTTCACAAACGCCAGCCTGGTGAACGGGCGCCATGTGCAGGTCTTCGCAGACCTGCCACCGCACTCGGTAGAAGTGAGCATCTACGGAGCGACCGAGACGACCTATGAGCGGGTCACCGGTGCGCCGGGGTCCTTTGGGCGCGCTCGGCGAGGCATTGAGCTGCTGCTCGAAGGTGGAGTGCACGTCGTGCTAAAGACCATGATCCTCAGGGACAACATGCATGAGGTCCCGGCTATGGAGGACTACGCGAAAGAGCTGGGAGTCCAGTTCCGGCTTGACCCTCTGATCACACCCAGGCTGGACGGCGATCTTAGTCCCTTGGAGCACAGAGTCGCGCCGGATGTGGCGGCGGCGATAGAGCTATCCACGCCCAGACGTCGCGAAGACTTGGCGGGATTGCTGCACGCAAAGCGAGTCCCAGGAGGCTCCGCAGGCGGAATGTCGGCCGACCGCGTGTTTCGTTGTGGCGCGGGGCTATCAGGGTTCAGCATCGACCCGCAGGGGCGCGTTCATCCTTGCAGCATGAGTCGCACTATCGCGTTTGATGCGCTGGGAGCGGGGTTTGTCGAAGCGTGGAGGAGAGTGGTCTCCGCGGTCGATGAAGCCACGTGGGAAGGGAGACCGGAGTGCTCCGGGTGCTCCAAGATCTTCATCTGCGGGTACTGCGCGGCTCTGTTCGAACTGGAGGGAGCTACGGCGGCCAACCCACCGGAGTACGTTTGTAGATTGGGCGAAAGCAGGTATAGTCTTGTCGGCGAGATGTGAACAAGGGGCTGACCAGTGTTAGAAGAATCGAAGTCAAGACCTTCGGCCGCGGCACACAGGCGTAGGCCATATCAGCCTCCTCGGCTGGCGCGGATAGACCTGGCGGCGGACGAGGTTCTTGCTTTGGGCTGCAAGCAGGCGAGATACAGCTCAGGACCCGGCTCGACCTCCAATTGTATGGTTCAGAGTTGCACTGCAGCCGGCTCGTGATCGCTGCAGGGCCGTCTTGCGGTAGATGAGGCCCGGGCGTTTTGGGCGGCATCGTGGTGAATCTCCCTGTATCGGCATCGCTCACAATCGGGGGAGTGAATCTGGTCGTACGCTCGCATCCGGGAGTGCCCGCAGCCTTTGACTCCGCTCACAAGCCCTTCCTGGTAGAAGACGCCGACCGAAGCTCAGACCACACGGTGATAGACATCGAGGTGGCACGTGGGCCGGGGCCGGTCGACCGCTCGCCGATGGTGTTCGACAGTGGGGGCGCGTGGAACATGCAGGCGGGGGACGAAGGCTACCGCCTCAACTTCTTCCTGGAAGGCAGAGGAATCTGTCACACCGTCGCCTGCTCGAACACAGAAACGACCCGGGTGGTGGTCTACGTAAGCCCTGACGAACGGGATGCAGGCGCGGGCCTCGGCCCGGTCACCTATCCCCTGGATCAGCTCTTGCTCATGAACCACTTGGCCTCAGAAGGTGGGGTCATCGTTCACAGCGCCGGTGTGGTCATGGACGGGAGAGCCCTGGTCTTTGCCGGGGTATCGGGGGCGGGGAAGTCCACTTTGGCGAGGCTGTTCATCCGGTCTGGTCTGGGAGAGTCATTGCTGAGTGATGATCGACTGGTAATGCGAGTAGGCCGCGACCGGGAAGCACGGGCCGACATCACTGCCTGGGGCACCCCTTGGCCCGGTGATGCCGGAGTTGCTCGCAATGCTGGCGCCCCGCTGGCCGCGCTCCTCTTCTTGGTCAAGTCCGAGGTAGACCAAGTGGTGCGCCTCTCCGCTGGTGAAGCTGCTCGGAGCCTCGTGCGGGTGGCCAGCTGCCCTTGGTACGATGCCGGGCGTCTACCGTCGGTGTTAGACACGTGTTCTCAGGTAATCGAGAACACTCCCTGCTACCAACTACACTTTCGCGCCCGTGCAGATGTGGTGGGTCTGCTCGGCGAGCTGGCTCATGAACTAGGGGCCGAAGGTGCGTGAGCAGTCGGGGTCACTCCTGTCCGAACTAGTAGAGTCCTGCCTTGAGACGGGCGTGGTGGCCAGTTTCAGCGTGGACGGTCGCAGCATGCTTCCGTTCATCCGTCCGGGTGACGGGGTGATCTTAGGGCGACCCGACGGCGCAGCCCCGCGGCTGGGAGACGTGGTGGCCGTTCGAGGAATGCCGGGCGGCGGTCTGCTAGTCCATCGTGTGGTGCGTGTGCGGAGCGGCCGGCTGCTACTACGCGGAGATAACACCAGCGTGGACAACGGCGAGCACTCGGTCGACGAGATCCTGGCGATAGTCTCTGCGGTCGAGCGCAACGGTCGCCCGGTCTGGTTCGGCGCGGGAAGGTGGGGTCCGGTGGTCGCGGTGCTGGTCCGTACCGGCTGGGTGAACCGGCTGAATCGGGTCGTGTTCTTCGCGCGCCGGTCGGTGGGACGGCGGTCGCCCGGCGAGTCCGGCTCGGCTTGAAGTTTGCCCGGCTGACTCTAGACTACGGCAGCACGAAGGCGATACGGGAACGGGTAGGCGTCACTCTGTCGTCTCTAGCGAGCCGGGGACCGTGCGAGCCCGGCGAGAATCGTACCGCGGGTAACGTCCCGTCCCTACGCACCGGGAGGTCGCGTGGCAGGTCAGTATCGACCGGTGGATGCAGGGCAGAGCTTTCCCGCGATGGAAGAGCGGATCCTGGGCTGGTGGAAAGAGCACTCCATCTTCGACAAGAGCCTGGAGTCGCGCACCGGTGCTGCTGAGTGGGTGTTCTATGAGGGCCCGCCGACGGCCAACGGAAAGCCCGGTGTGCACCACGTGCTGGCCCGAGTGTTCAAAGACATCTATCCGCGCTACAAGACCATGCGCGGCTACTACGTGGGGCGCAAGGGCGGCTGGGACTGCCATGGTCTGCCGGTGGAGCTGGAGATAGAGAAGCGTCTGGGCTTCAACCACAAGGAGCAGATAGAGGCCTACGGCGTCGCCGAGTTCAACCAGCTCTGCCGGGAGTCGGTCACCACCTACGTGGACGACTGGAACCGCATGACCGAGCGCATCGGCATGTGGCTGGACCTCAAAGACCCCTACATGACCATGACCGACGACTACATAGAGTCGGTGTGGTGGATACTCTCGGAGTTCGCCAAGCAAGGCCTTCTCTACGAGGGCTACAAGGTGGTGCCGTACTGCCCGCGGTGCGGCACCGCGCTCTCGTCGCACGAGGTGGCCCAGGGCTACGCTACGGTGACCGACCCGTCGGTGTACGTGCGCTACCCGTTGGTAGCGGAGGGCGCCGCAGCGGCCGACGGTGCGGCGCCAGGAGCCGGCGCGGCGGACGGCGAGGGTCCGGATGGCGCCGCGACGCCAGACGCCGCGCGGGAGCTCGCGGCCGACGGCCTACCCGTGAGCCTGCTGGTCTGGACCACCACCCCGTGGACGCTCATCTCCAACGTGGCGGCGGCCGTGGGTCCTGACGTCCAGTACGCCCGAGCCCGGTTGGGCGAGGAGTATCTGATACTCGCGGCCGATCTGGTCTCGGCGGTGCTCGGCGAAGACGCTGTGGTCGAGGAGACCTTCCCGGGTTCGGCGCTGGTGGGGCGCAGGTACCTGGCGCCCTACACGTTCGTTCAGCCGGACAAACCGTGCTGGCGAGTCATCGCAGCCGACTTCGTTGCCACAGACGAAGGCACTGGGATCGTGCACATCGCCCCGGCCTTCGGCGCCGACGACATGGCGGCGGGGCAGGCCAACGACCTGCCGGTTATCATGCCGGTGGACGAAGAAGCTCGCTTCACAGCCGAGATCACTCCTTGGGCCGGAGTGTTCGTCAAGGACGCGGACGCGGGCATCCAGGACGAGCTCGAGTCCAGGGGCATCCTCTTCAAGCGGCAGCCCTACGAACACAGCTACCCGTTCTGTTGGCGCTGCGACACACCGCTCATCTACTACGCCAAGAGCTCTTGGTACGTCCGCACCACCGCCCGCAAGGAAGAGGTGTTGGCCGCCAACGAGGAGGTCACCTGGTATCCGGACCACCTCAAACACGGGCGCTTCGGCAAATGGCTGGAGAACAACATCGACTGGTCGCTCTCGCGCGACCGGTACTGGGGCACCCCTCTGCCTGCGTGGCGTTGCGGTAACGGCCACGACACCATCGTGGGCAGCAAGGCGGAGTTGGGCGAACTGGCGGGCAGGGACCTATCGGGACTTGAGCTGCATCGCCCCTACGTGGACGAGGTGACCTTCGCGTGTCCGGAGTGCGGCGCCGAGGCCCGCCGCGTGGCCTCTGTCATAGACGCATGGTTCGATTCGGGCGCTATGCCGGTGGCTCAGTGGCACTACCCCTTCGAGAACAAGGAGATCTGGAAGAAGCGCTTCCCTGCGGACTTCATCTGTGAGGCCATCGACCAGACGCGTGGCTGGTTCTACAGCCTGCTGGCCATCAGCGCGCTGCTGACAGGTCACAGCTGCTACCGCAACGTGCTGTGTCTGGGGCACATCCTGGACAGCGAAGGCCGAAAGATGTCCAAGCACGTGGGCAATGTCGTCGATCCCTGGAGCCTGCTGAACAAGCAAGGCGCCGATGCTCTGCGCTGGTATCTGTTCACGTCCAGCTCCCCCTGGTTCCCGCGGCGCTTCGGTCCCGAGAACCTGGATGAGGTGGTGCGCAAGTTCATGCTGACTCTGTGGAACACCTACTCGTTCTACACGCTCTACGCCAACATCGACGGCTTCTCGCCCGCCGAGCACGACGTGCCGGTGGCCGAGCGCACCCTCATGGACCGCTGGATCCTGGGCGACCTGCACCTGCTCATCAAGAAGGTGACGGCCGAGCTGGACCAGTACGATGCGTTCGCTGCCGGACGGGCGATTGCGGAATTCGTGGACGAGCTCTCCAACTGGTACGTGCGGCGCTCGCGCCGCCGGTTCTGGAAGAGCGAGGCCGACGCGGACAAAGTCGCGGCCTACCTCACTCTGAACGAGTGCCTGGTGACGCTCAGCAAGCTATTGGCGCCGTTCACTCCCTTCCTGGCTGAAGAGCTATATCAAAATCTGGTGGCTGAACTTTCACCGGGCGCGCCGGAGTCGGTGCACCTAGTGGATTGGCCGGAGGCCGACGAGGCACTCATGGATGTCGATCTGTCGTTCCGTATGGGTGTGGCTCGCCAGGTGGTCAACCTTGGTCGTGCGGCACGCAACGCGACTCAGATAAAGACACGCCAGCCCGTGGCCAAGGCCGTCATCGCTTGTCGCGAGAAGGAGCAGGCGGCAATCGAAAGCCTGGCGGCGGTAGTGGCAGAAGAGCTGAACGTGAAGACGCTCGAATACGTAAGCTCGGCCGGCGAGTTGGTGAGCTACGTGGTCAAGCCGAACTTCAGGACGCTGGGGCCCAAGTTCGGCAAGAACATGCCGGCGGTGTCCGCGGCCGTGGCTGCGCTGGCGGCCGACGAGACCGGGGACCAGATCGCGGCCGGCCGGCCGGTCATGGTCACGGTGGATGGCCAAGAGTATGAGTTCGCCCCCGATGATTTCGTCGTAGAGACGCGGCAGCGCGAGGGCTATCAAGTGGAGCGCGAAGGCGGTCTGGCTGTAGCCATAGCGACGACGCTCTCTCCGGAGCTGGTGAGCGAAGGTCTGGCTCGCGAATTGGTGCATCACATCCAGAACACCCGCAAGGCGGCGGAGCTTCAGATAGACGACCGCATCGCGCTGCGCATCGCAGGAGCGGCGGAGATAGCCGAGATGCTGGCGGTGCACGGCGACTGGGTGCAGAAAGAGACTCTTGCCGTGACTCTAGACGTGGCTGCGGCGGGTGGCGCAGGTGGCGTGGGTGGCGCGACCAGCTACCGCGAGGAGCTCAAGGTCAACGGCCTACCCGTGGTGATCGAGGTGGCCAAGGCGTAGCTGCGCCGGGGTTTGCGGGGGCGAAGTGGACACATTGCACATGTGTTCGCGAGAAGTATGTGGAGCGCTGCGCCAATTACGTACAGAATTCTGTACAGAACTCCGTACAGAAAACACGCGGTGTTTTACACAGCTTTCTCCAGACACATATGCACACTATGTCCCGTGCGCGCGGTCCGGCCTCCGTGCGCGCGGTCCGGCGCCGCCGGGCGCTACGGCACCAACACCTCTAGGGCCCGCGGCTCGATTTCCACCGTGGCCGGCAACTGCCCGACTATCTCGCCGTCGGCCTGTGCCCAGACCGGGCCGCTCCCCTCGAGGGGGGTGAGTTCAGCGCGTCGCGCGCGCAGGCAGGTGACATTGCGCGCGCGGGTGTGCACGTGAAAGGCCACACCCAGCCAGAAGCCGAGGAGGCTTCGCCTGGTGCTGCCGTGGAACAGCAGGAGGTCCAGCAGGCCGTCTGTGGGGTCGGCGGTGGGGGTCACAGTGACGTGCGCGGCGTAGTAGTGGCAGTTGCCCGCCACAAAGAAGGTCGCGCGGTGGGTGGCGCCGTCGGCGGTCACCAGGAACTCGGGAGGCGGCTCGGCAAGGCCCTTGGTCAGGCCCGTGCCCAGAAACGCCAGCGACCGCAGGCGCCGTTTGAGGCGGGGGTCGAGATTGCGGATGGTGACGGCATCTATTCCCGCTCCTGTCATCAGTACGAAGCGCCGGTCATTGACCTTGCCCAGATCTAGGGGTCGGGTCTTACCGGCAGCGATGACCGCGCAGGCTTCATGCAGGCTGAAAGGGATCTTGAGCTCTCGCGCCACCACGTTGACGGTGCCCGCCGGCACGATGCCCAAGCGGCAGGTGGGCTTGCTCCGGCCAGCAGCTGCGGCCGCGTCGGCCGCTTCGGCGAGGCCGGTCACCACCTCGTGGATGGTGCCATCTCCGCCCACGGCGACCACTATGTCGGTGCGCGGCGCCAGCCCGCGCGCGAGGGCAGTGGCATGCTGCGGACTCTGCGTGGGGTGCAGGTCGGCATCCAGGCCTCTGGCCTGCAGGTGATGCTGCACCGCGAGGGCGGTGGTCTCTCCCCTGGCTTTGCCCGAGTGAGGGTTGTAGACGATGGCAGCCTTCAAGCGCCGTCTCCGGCCACGAAGTCCTGCATGTGCACGAAGTCCTGCATGAGCACCTGTGCCCTCTTGGCGCCCGCCACCTCCCGCAGAGACGCGAACTGGGTGTAGCCCGCATCCTGAGCCAGCCGGACCGCATGGTCGAAGTCGCGCGCCACATGTTCGGGTTGGTGCGCATCTGACCCGAAGGTGATGGGGACGCCGGCCTCGCGGAGCCGGCGTAGGAGGTCGGGGTCAGGGTAGGCTTCTCCGACCGGCTTGTGGAGACCGGCGGTGTTGATCTCGACCAGCACGCCGGACTTCGCCAGGCGCTCCGCCAGACGTCCCAACTCCTCGTCCAGTACGCGGGTCGGGCGGTAGCCGAACTTCTTGACCAGGTCTATATGCCCCATGAGGGTGAACAGCCCGGACTCGGCCGCATCCCCCACGAGCCCGAGATACTCCACCCACACTTCGTCGATATCCCGGTCGGCGTAACCGGATATGGCGCGGGGGTCATCGACCGCCCAGTCGCCAAGACAGTGCACCGAACCGATGACGTAGTCGAAGGGGCACGAGTCCAGGAGGGCACCGACGTCCGAGACCGTATGAGGACGGTAGTCGGCCTCGACCCCCAGCAGTACGTAGCCGGGGAAGTCCGCCTTCAGGGCGAGGACCTCGTCGACGTAGCCGGGCAGGTCGGACATCTTCATGGTGACTTGCGGCTGGTATTGGGGCAGCAGGGGCAGGTGGTCGGCGATGCCTATGCCGGCCAGGCCGAGCGCTCTTGCCGCGCGCACATAGTCGACGGGCCGGCCTGATGCGTGACCGCAACGGGCGCTGTGAGTGTGATAGTCGGAAAGGCGCACGTCAGGCCTCCGTGTCGAGGACGATAGTGTAGGGGCCGTCATTCACCAAGTCGACAGTCATGTGTGCGCCAAAGCGTCCAGAAGCGGTCGGAACGCCCAGGCCCTCGAGCGCCCGGCGGAACTCCTCCACCAAGGCCTCCGCCGGTCCTGGGTCGGCCGCTTCGGTGAACGAGGGGCGGCGGCCGCGCCGCGTGTCGGCGTACAAAGTGAACTGGCTGATCACAAGAGCAGCACCGCCGGTGTCCAAGAGAGACAGATTGGAGCGGCCGGACTCGTCGGCAAAGATGCGCAGATTGGCGATCTTGTCCGCGAGCTTGCTCGCGAGTTCCACCGGCTTGATGGCCGCGTCGGTCGAGGCGTCCTCTCTGCCCGCGGCGACAAAGACGAGTAGGCCGCGGCCGATGGCTCCGACGGTCTCGCCGTCCACCAGCACCGAAGCGCGCTCTACTCTCTGGACTACGGCACGCAAGGCTACGCCTCTCGGTCCAGTATGGTGACCTCCCAGCGTCCGCCCGGAGGAGGCGTGTCGAGTCGTGCGCGCACGAACCGGTTAGGCAAGGTTCCGTCGTCGGGCACGAGTACCTCCATGTAGTTGCCTGTGAGGCCCACCAGACGGCCGTCGTCCGCTCGCTCCTCCAACACCAGCGCAGTCTGGCTGCTACCTACAAGCCTACCGCGGAAGGCGTCCTTCTTGCGCGCGCCTAGCGCTCGCAGGCGCTCGCTACGCTCTCTGATGACCTCGGGAGTGATCTTGGGCCGCATGGATGCTGCGACGGTGCCTGGGCGGTCGCTGTAGCCGAACACGTGCAGATAGGTGAGCGGAGAGGCTTCAACAACCGTGAGGGTCTCCTGGAACTCCGCCTCGGTCTCGCCGGGGAAGCCGACTATCACGTCTGCGCCGATAGCGGCATCGGGGAGGCGGCGGGCAAGCCCAGTCGCCACCTCAAGGTAGGTGGCGGCCGAGTAGGGGCGCCCCATGCGGCCGAGGACTGAGTCAGAGCCACTTTGCAGCGGTAGGTGAAAGTGCCGGGCGATGCGGTCGCCAGAGCGTTCGACCACGTCGAGTAGGCCGGCGTCCACTTCAAGCGGTTCGACGGAGCTGAGCCGCAGCCGGCCCGGTGGCAGCGCTTCGCCGCACGCGCGGGCGCCTTGGTCGCGGGCGCCGAGGTCGCGGTCGCCGAGGTCGCCGGCGGAGGCGTCACCCAGCAGCCTCGTGAGCAGATCTGAGAGGCGTCCCTCGCCCGTGTCTCTCCCCCAACTGCCGAGGTCTATGCCTGTGAGCACGATCTCTCGGTAGCCGTGAGTGGCGAGCAGGCGAACCTGGGCACGGACGTCGTCCATGAGCATGCTTCTCGCGGGCCCCCGCGCGAGTGGGACTATGCAGTAGGCGCAGTGACAGTCACATCCGGTCTGGATCTTCAGAAAGGCTCTGGTACGGCCGTGAAAGTGAGCAAAGGACTCACTCTCGAACTTCGTTCTCTCCGGATAGTCCGACACAGAGACTGCGGGCGCGCGGCGTGCGGCGCGCGCGTCTTCCGGCCCGGTGGCCCTCTCCTGGAGGGCGGCGACTGCCCTCTCCTGGAGGGCTGTGGCGACGTGCTGGACCAGTACTTGCTTGTCGGGGTTGCCAAGTACAAGGTCTACCCCGGGCATAGCGGCGATGGACTCAGCGGCCACCTGGGCGAAACAGCCGGTGACGACGAGCAGACAACCGGGGTCCAGACGCTTGGCCAGGTGGATCTCGTGCCTACAGCTGCGATCGCTCTTGGCAGTGACGGTGCAGGTATTGACTATGCGCACCTCGGCGGGCTGGTCCCACTCGACCAAGTGGAAGCCGGCGGTGGCTAACGAGTCCTGCATCTGGGCGGTCTCGCATTGGTTCAGCCGGCAGCCCACGGTGCGGAAAGCCACGGAGGTGCTTGCAGGTGTCTGGGGGGGACGCTCGAGCACGGCCCGATGTTAACACAAGGGCCCCCCGTGACCGGGCAACGCAGCCCCTTCGCAGCCACCAAACCGGGTGGGATGCTAGCATATAGCCCGCTCGCCACAGCCGGCGGGCTTCTGTGGTTTCGACTGTGGAGAGCAATGGACTTCTTGCGCAGACTGCTGCACCGTGACCGGATCACCGGCCAAGCCGCCAGGTTCATCATCGTAGGCTTCATGAACACAACGGTAGACTTAGGGGTGTTCATGCTTCTGGAGCAGATTCCAGGCATGCCCGAGGTGGCGGCGAAGGCCGTTTCCTACGTACTCGGCATATGCAACAGCTTCATGTGGAACAAGCACTGGACCTTCAAAGCGGCCAAATCGGAGAGAGGCTGGCGTGAGTTCGGCATCTTCTGCCTGGTGAACCTGCCGCCGCTGCTTGTGAACGTGGTCGTCTTCACAGCGCTCGGGCTCTGGATAGACTCAGGGTCTCGCTGGGCGCAACTGGGCAAAGCGTTTGGAGCTGCCGTTACGGTCGTGACCTGGAACTTCCTGGGGAGCAGGTACTTGGCCTTTCGGCATACGGCTCTCGAGGATCCCGGCAAGAAGGAGCAGCAGTGAGCAAGGTGGCGCCCACTTACTCCATCGTCATACCCATCCACAACGAGGCCGAGTGTCTGGCCGCTGAGGTCAGCGAGCTCGTGGGCGGCCTGCAGGCCAACAACGTGGACTATGAGCTGCTCCTGGCCGAGAACGGCAGTTCGGACGACACTGCCGCCATAGGTGAGTCACTCGCGGCCTCCAACGAGCGCATGCGCGTCCTGCGGGTGCCCGTGGCCGACTACGGGGCGGCCATGAAGGCGGGCATGCTCGAAGGCCGGGGCGCCCTGATCGTGAACTTCGACATCGACTACTACAACGTGGATTTCATGCTCAAGGCCGGAGAGATCCTGGGCGCAGGCGCTTCCCCCGCTCAGGCGGGCATCGTGGTGGGCAGCAAGCTCGCCGAAGGTGCAGACGATCGCAGGTCGTGGGTGCGTCACCTGGTATCTCAGAGTTTCACCACCATACTCAGGGTGCTCTTCGACCGTCGGATGGACGACACCCACGGCATGAAGGTGCTGAAGCGAGAGATGGTGCAGCGGTTCGCGCCGCAGACCATAATGACCACCGACCTTTTTGACACCGAACTCATAATCCGCGCGCGGCGTGAGGGTGTGGTCGTAAAGGCGCTGCCGGTCACTGTGGAAGAAAAGCGGAAACCGCGCTCGTCGATGTTGCGTCGCATACCACGTACAATACGGGGGTTGCTCAAACTCAGGGTGGCGTTGTTCAAGGAGGGTCGCGCTGGATCGTAATCTGGAGGGACTAGAGACCTCGTCCGAAGTCGAAGAGGAATATGGACCGCCCAGGTCCCGCTGGTTCGGCAACGTGTGGGAATGGTTGCCTACAGCGGTGGCCTTCGTGGCCATCTATGGCCTTCTCATCGGGTTCTACACGCAGCGTTGGTATGAGCCGCTTGGCCTGCTCCTAAGCCAGACCACCACTTCCGGCGGTGACACTGGGGCGCATCACTATCCCGCTCAGTACCTCATCCAGGAACTGCTGCCGCACTGGCGCCTGACCGGATGGGCCCCGGGTTGGTACGCGGGCATGCCCATGCTCACCTTCTACTTCCCGTTCCCGTTCTTGCTGATAGCTCTCCTGAACTACATCCTCCCCTATACAGTGGCCTTCAAGCTGGTCACGGCCCTGGGCGTGTTCCTTCTGCCCCTTTCGGCATATGGCATGGCCAGGATGTGGCGCATACGGCGTCCGTACCCGGTGATAGCGGCGGTGTTCGCCGCCGGCTTCCTGCTCATGGAGAAATCCGGAGGCGGTCAGCTCTACTCCATCTACGGAGGCAACATACTGAGTACCCTAGCCGGTGAGTTCGGCTACATGCTCAGCTTCGCCCTGCTCTTCTTGTTCCTGGGGACGATGTACCGGGGCATGGAGAAGCCGCGGCCGAACATGCTCTTTGTAGTGAACTGTCTGCTGCTTATGGCGCTCGCCCTCTCGCACATAGTCACCACGATCGTCCTGGTAGCTGTCGTCCCTGGCCTACTGCTGCCCTTCCTGTATCGGGTCGTGCGGGGCGAGAGGGCGGAGGTGCTGCTACGCCCGCTTGCCTATCTCGTGGTAGTGGGCGCTATCGGCTTCTGTCTTACGGCGTTCTGGTCGCTACCGTTTGTCGCCAACCTGCATTGGCATGCAAAGATGGCGTGGGATCAGCTGCCGCTATTGGGCAAGCCCATAAACGCGCAGGCCCAGTTGGCGCTCTTGGTGGTCGGTGTTGTGGGCCTCGCGTCCGCGGTGGCTCTCGGCATCTTTGCGGACAAGACGAGACGGCGGGTGTTCCCCATGGTGGCGGGGACGGTGGCCGGGACGCTCGTCGTGATGGCTCTCATCTGCATACCCTTCCTCAGCAGCTACCTACTGCCGGGTCCCTTCATCCCCCTGTTCGTCATAGGCATAGTGGGCATGGCCTTCGCCTTGGCCCGGGGGGAAGTGCGACTGCTGCCTCTGGTGTGGCTGACGGTGGTCTCATTCCTCATGTATGCGCTGCTGCCCAACGACATGTCACTCTGGAACGGACGCCTCCTGAGCTTCTGGTACTTCTCGTTCTACGCCTGGTCGGCCTACGCCGTGACGTGGATGGTGAGGTGCTTCATGGTGTTGCTCTGGGACCATCTGCGCGTCCGTACCTTCTTCAGCCGCCGCGTGTACGTGCCTGTGGTCGCCGTCATCGTGGTGGCCTGCGTGGCGGCCACCTCTACGGTGGCCGGCGGTTGGATACGCTGGAACTACTCGGGGTATGAGGGCAAGCCGGCGTGGACGGAATACCGGCAGATGCTCGACTACATAGAGCAGATAGGCGTCGAAGAGCCACACGCCCGCGTTATGGTGGAGCACGGGGACAAGATCGATCAGTTCGGCACCCCTAGGGCTTTCGAGATCATCCCCTACTGGACGCAGGCGGATACCATGGAAGGCACTCTGATGGAGGCTTCCATCACTGCCCCCTTCCACTTCATCAACCAACGCGAGCTATCCGAACAGTCCAGCAACGCCATCATCGGGGTGTCGTACCCACCCGATATCGACGTCACCCGTGGGATAACGCATCTGCAGTTGATGAACATCCCGTACTTTCTGGCTTTCTACAACGATGAAGCCACCGAGAGAGTGATCCCGGAGGTCGATGCCGACCCGCGTGCGGAACTGCTGGCCACTTTCGGCGACTACCGCATCTACCACATCAAGGACTGCTAGCGGCTACGTGGAGATCATGAAGAACGAGCCCGTGCGCCTGACGGTACCGCAGAGCGAGTGGCAGGACGCCGCCGTGGAGTGGTACAAGAGCACGGACGCTCTGGACACGCCGCTGGTCTGGGACAACGGGGAGGCGGCTCTCGCGCAGTTCGCGCCGGTGACCGCCGACCAGGTGGTGGACCCCCCCGAGAGGGCCATCCAGACCACCGGGACCGTCTCGAACGTCAAGCTGGAGAACGAGAGTCTGTCCTTCGACACGACGGCCATCGGCGTGCCGCACTGGATCAAGATCTCGTACTTCCCCAACTGGCACGTCAAAGGCGCTGAGGGGCCGTTCCTGGCCTCTCCCTCGATAATGATGGTCATACCGACCGAGAGTCACGTGGAGCTCTACTACGGCAGGACCACGGCCAACACGGTGGGACAGACGCTCGAGGTCATCGCGTGGGCGCTGCTCCTGGGTGTCACCATCTGGCGCTTCGTTGTCTGGTACAAGAAGCGTCGGAGCCCACTGCCCGAAGGACCGAGTGACGCGGCCCCGATGGTGCCGCCGGCGCTGCCCGTGTACGGTGGGTATGACGAAGAAGACGCTTCTGACTACCTGCGCGCCAGTCGCGAGGAACTTGGCGACTGGTACGTCGCGCCGCCGGGGTTGTACCAGCCGGACGACCAGCACATCCCGGACTTCGAAGAGGACTATCCGCGCGACTGAACGACGGGGATGCCTGATTCGCAGGGCACCCCAGTCTGGCAGAGTCCGCAGCCGTATCCCTTGAAGCCGAACTCGCGCTCTACGAACTCCGCCGTGGTCACCTCCAGGTGGTGGGCACAGGCGACCTTGTCGCGCGCGTGATCCATCGCGCCGACCGGGCACCGGTCGGCGCAGGCAGTGCAGTCGGTGTCGCCGAAATAGAGGCAGTAGTCGAACGGGCCGGAGTACGGCCGCGCGGTGGGCGGGATCTGCGCGCGGACTATCACCGAGCCGAGTCTGACGGCCTGGCCGAGCTCGGTGATGAGGCCGCCGCACAGACTGAAGGTGCCCAGCCCCGAAGTGTAGGCCACGTGGCGTTCCGACCAGTTGGACGAGCGTCCCTGCCTCTCCGAGTGCTTCTCGCCATGCTCCGGCAGTAGAGCCGGCGCCACCGCCGAGTAGCCGGATGCCGCCAGTGCCGCGACCAGGGCTCTGTGTAGCGCCCGGTTGCCCTTCTGGCCGTATACGCGTGAGCGCGCCCAACGCTCCGAAGGCATCTGGGTCTGCTCGCGGTTGTCGGCCTTGGTGGCCGGCGTGTGGCTGACCGCCCAACTGATCACGGTCAGGTCGGAGCCGCGCGGGGCATCCACGTCCGGGGTACCCGCGTGCCGGGCCCGCCAGCGCCGCCGCTCCGGCCGCCTGGGCCTCGGCGCTCATGCCCAGCGCGAACGCCTCCGCCGGAGTCCAGTGGAACTCGCCGATGTGTTCCTTCCAGAAGTCATAGAGGTCATCATCGCCGCGGGAATAGCCGACGACGAAGTCTTGCCAGGCCTTCTCTTGCGTCCCGGGCCCAAGATTGTTGTTCTCGAGCTCGGCGAGGTACTCAGAGACAAAATTCTGAATGAAGCCACGGAGGTCACTCTCGGTCACTGGTCGGCCTCCAAGAGGACCACGCGCACGCTACGGGTGCGGGGCCCGTCGAACTCGGCGAGGTAGATGCTCTGCCAAGTGCCCAGTCCGAGCCGGCCATCTTGCACCGGCACGGCTACATGGCTGCCCAGCAGGCTTGTCTTGATGTGGGCGTCGGAATTGCCCTCGCTGTGACGGTAGCCGGCATCTCGGGGTATCAGCTTGGCCAGTCCGGCGATCAGGTCCTGAGCCACGGAAGGGTCCGCCCCTTCGTTGATGGTGACCGCCGCCGTGGTGTGCGGGACGAAGACGTAGGCGATTCCGGTCAGGCCCGGCCGATTCTCGGCCAAGACTTTCTGCACCCGAGCGGTGATGTCTACCAGGACCTCTCGGCTGGATGTTTCCACCGACAGGCATAGAGTGGAGGTAAGGGGATTCGAACCCCTGGCCTTCGCGATGCGAACGCGACGCTCTCCCAACTGAGCTATACCCCCAGTCGACGAACAGCCCGCCCCGAGATGGACGAGCCGCGTATTTATAGCACAGGGGGCCGCTGCCTGCACCCGGAGGCCACCGCGCAGTCCATGCACTACGTGCTGTAAGCTAGGGAAAACGAGTAAGGATTAGGAGAGACATGACTTCTCCAGCAGTACCAAGCGCAGCAGTGACCTCGACCGCTCGCAGCCAAGGTCATCGCGCTCATCGCGCACGACAACAAGAAGCAGGCCATGGTCGAATGGGCCCGCTTCAATCTGGCGACCCTGAAGCAGTATCACCTGGTCGCCACGGGCACCACGGGCGGGAAGCTCGAACGGAGCTGGGTCTTCGCGTGGAGAAGCTGCGGAGCGGCCCTCTGGGCGGCGACCAGCAGATCGGGGCCAAGATCGTAGACGGAGAGATAGACCTGGTGATCTTCTTCTGGGACCCGCTGGAGCCGCATCCACACGACGTGGACGTGAAGGCGCTACTGCGTATAGCGGTGGTCTATGACATCCCCATGGCCTGCAACAGGGCGACAGCCGACTTCATGATCTCGTCGCCGCTCATGAAGGAGCCCGGCTTCCAGGGGACCGCCTAGTCTTCGGCCGACGCGTGGGCCTCGGGGGGCCCGGCTATCTCGTCCACAAAGAGGGTCACCGAGTCTAGGTCTATGCTCAGCAGGGCGGTCATGCGCTCGCGGACGGCCACCTCGACTCTGCCTGCCAACTCAGGAATGACCGAACCCCAGGCTACTCGGGCGTGGATCTCCACATCCACTGCTCCAGGAGCCGAGTCTTTGACCACCACTCCGCCCGACCGGGTCTCGCGGACCTTGGACGACAGCTTCTTCCAGTGAGAAGCGTGCAGGTCGACCACACCCGGCACCGACCGGGCCGCATCGGCCACGTAGCTCGCGATGACCAAGTGCGAGACCAGCGGCCGCTCCTCTTGCGAGAGGCGGCCAAGCGGGACCGGCATGTCTCCCGAGAGTCTTTCGTCCTCTGGTTCAACCATGTTGCCCCCTATTCGGGTCTAGTAGTGCGCCGCCGCGTGGCTGCAAGAGAAGTTTATAACAATCTCCAAAGGGTCGCCTCGGGCCTGGTGAGGAGACGGACGGGTAGAAAGCTCACCCCTACGCCGCGAGTTATCACCATCTTGCCCTGCCCCCAGGCATGCACTCCCGCGAGATGCTCGTAGTCCTCTTTGTGCAGAGCGGTCAGCCCGCTCCGGCTGGGAACGCGCAACTGGCCCCCGTGGGTGTGGCCCGCAAAGGCCAGAGGAAAGTGGGCAGCCAGCGGGGAGTCGGCCGGCGGCGGGTCGTGGATGAGAAGTATGCGGAAGTCCTGAGGAGGCCGCTGCTCTTGGAGAGACTCGGACTGCAGAAGGCCGTAGCCGCCCGTCAAGGTAGTCGGCTCCGCAAAGCGTGACAGAGCTGCCTCCGCGGGCGGGCAGGGTCGCGCAGGTGTCGGAGAGTAGGGTGGCGCCTGCTTGGCGCCAGAGGGCCGTGGTGTCCCGGGGCCGAGCGAGCGGGGCCTTGCTCAGTCCGTACTCGTGATTGCCGGTGACCGCGAACATGCCCAGAGGGGGGCGCAGGCGGCCCAGCAGCCTCAGACACTCGCGGCTGCCTTCAGGCTGGCCCACGATGTCGCCGGTGAGCACCACCAGGTCTGGAGATAGAGGAGCCGCCCAACGGACGGCGCGCTCCAGGCAGTGTTCGTTGCTGGAGAAAGAGCCGGCGTGCACGTCGGAGAGATGCAGCACCGTGAGGCCCGCCCAGGCGGCCGGCAACCCGGGGACCACCAGATCTCTCTGGCGGCACTCGACCCAGCGGGTCTCGTAGGCCATGTACGAGGCCGCGGCTGCGCCGGCGGCCGCCAGCCCCGCAGCCGCGCGAAGGAGGGGACTCCGGCTGTGCTCAGGGGCTTTCATGACTGTCATGGTACCCCGGCTGGGCGGGTCAGGTAGTATGTGAGCACCTTGATAGACACGCATTCACATCTGCTGCCCGAGGTGGACCACGGTTGCCCCGATCTGGCCACGAGCCTGCTCATGGCCCGCGAGGCGGCCACGTCGGGCATACGCACGGTGGTCTGCACCCCCCACCTTACCGAGCTGGTGCCGGAGGACATCGCGCACGCCCGAGAGGTCATAGAGCAGGTGAGGGTCGCCATAGCCCAAGAGGGCATCGCGCTAGAGCTTCTCTTGGGCTTCGAAGTGGACCTGGTGGTCGCCGCGACCCGGCCTACTGGAGGAGCTGAGGGCCCTTGACCATAGAGAGGTCTCAGGGAGCGAATAGTGCTGGAGATGCCCTACGAAGGGTGGCCCCGCTTCTTGGAGGAGACTCTCTTTCGTCTGGCCACCGGGGGCTTTCAGCCGATCCTGGCGCATCCGGAGAGGAACGATAGGGTGCAGAAGTCTCCCGAGCTACTGTTGGGCTGCCTGAAGGCGGGCGCGGTAGCACAGGCCACCGCGGCGAGTCTGACCGGCGAGTTCGGCCGGGCTCCGGAGCGCGCCTTCGCCAAGCTTCTGTCTATGGGGGCGATAGGACTCCTGGCCTCCGATGCCCACGCCTACCGCACCGACGGTTGGACGCTCGACCCCATGCTCGAGAGCCTTCGGGGGACCGTCAGCGAAGAAGACCTGGCGGTCTTGGTGGATGAGAACCCTCGCCGGCTTCTCGCCGGACAGGCCCTGCTCAAGGTGCGCACTCGCGAGGGCAGCACGTCTCGGCGGCTGGGGCCGTGGCGGGGTAAGCGGCTCTGACGGCGTGATAATCTATGCAGATGGACGAAGACGGCATTCAGACCAGAGAAGCTCTCGAACTGAGAGACTACCTTAGGGTAATAAGAGAGCGGTTCTGGATCATCCCCGCGGCCGTGATAGTCGTCTTGGTGGTGACGCTCATTGTGTCACTCACCTCGACCCCTCAGTACCGGGCATCGGCCCGGCTTCTCTACCAGAAGAACAACCTGGAGCAGGCGCTCTTCGGCTCCCAGGTGTTCACCAACACCAACCAGGACCGCGAAGTGCAGACGGGCGCCGCGCTGGTGAAGCTGGAGCCGGTGGCCCAGGCGGTCAAAGAGGAGCTCAGCAGCTCGCGCAGCACGTCGTCGCTCCTGGATATGGTAAGCACCAAGTCGCAGACCACCTCCAACGTGGTGGACGTCATAGCAGTGGGGCCAGACGCGGCCGAGGCCGCCGCGGTGGCCAACTCGTTCGCCGGCCAGTTCATACTGTTCAGGCAGAACGGGGACAGAGCCACCATCGCCGCGGCTCGTGAGCTGGTGGACACCGAGATAAAGTCGCTCAGCAGGGCCGACCAGATGAGCGAGTACGGCCTGATGCTCAAGGAGAAGTACGAGAATCTGCGCATCATCGAGGCCATGCAGAACGGAGGCTTCACGGTGGTGCAGCTGGCGAGCGTGCCCACGGGGCCGTTCTCGCCCAACCCCCTGAGAGACAGCGTCATAGCCATAGTTCTGGGACTCATAGGGGGCGTGGGGCTGGCGTTCCTGCTGGACTACCTGGACAAGGCAGTCAAAGACGACAAAGCGCTTGAGAAGTTGCTGGGTGCCCCGGTGCTGGCCAAGGTACCGCTTCTTGAGCCTCACGGTAAGGGAGGCAGGGACGACCTGAGGCTGGAGGTGGTGGGGTTCAGCAAGCGCCCCGTGCTGCTGGAGGCCTTTAGGACGCTGCGCTCCAACCTGGACTTCTTTGTCGTGGAGAAGCGGCACTCTACCTGGCTCGTCACGAGCTGCGAGCCGCAAGAAGGCAAGTCCACCACCGCTGTGAACCTGGCGCTAAGCATGGCGATCTCGGGCAAGCGCGTGGTGGTCATCGACGCCGATCTCAGGAAGCCCACCGTGCACGAGTACGTGGGGGTGGCGCAATCACCCGGACTCTCGAACCTGCTGGCGGGCAGCAAGAGACTCGAGGAATCGCTGAAACTGGTCAAGGCCGACGAGTTCATGCCTCCCAGTAGCCGTCGCCGGCCTGGGGAAACGAAGTCGAGCTCGCTGCATCGCAACATCTATGTGCTGGCCTCTGGCCCGGTACCTCCCAACCCGGCCGAACTCTTGGCGTCTGCGAACATGGCCGACCTGATACGGGTACTGGGCGACATGTGCGACTGCGTGATAATCGACACTCCTCCGGTGCTGGCAGTCTCCGACGCGGTGACCCTGAGCCGCTACGCGGACGGCGTGGTAGTGGTGGCGCGCCTGGGCTCTACTTCTCGCGACCAGATCTACGAAGTGCGCGAGGTCTTCGAGCGGGCGAACACTCGAGTGGTAGGGGCCGTGGCGTTCGAAGCAAAGAGGAGCGCCCTCTACGGACGCAAGCGCGGCTATGGGTACGGCTATGGGTATGGCGACGAGCAGCACGGAGAGATGGAGAAGGATACCGACCTCACCCTCGGCCCGCCCAGGCTACCTGCCCGCTAACAAAAAGCCCCGCCTGCATCTCTGCAGACGGGGCCAAAGGTCGAATCTTTCTGGAGCTAGTGTGACTAGCTGCGCGCGCGGGCCACGCGGCGAAGTCCCAGCCCTATCCCCAACAAGGCGACAACACCAGCGGCCACAAAAGCGATCTCGGTGCCCGTGAACGGGAACTGATCGCGCGAGGCCAGCAACCCCCGGACCAGAGCGTCCAACGACTTGACCTTGGTGGCATCCGGCGGGTACTGGTGCAGAGTAGCGTTGTTGAGATAAGCCCTCAACTCTGCGTCTGTGTAGGTACCATCCAGCTTGCCGTTGTCATTAAAGTCGTCGTAGATGTCCTGCGGCGTGGCGGCAAAGACCGTGCCAGTCACCCCCAAGAACAGGACAGCGGCTACTACCACCATCAGCAGAACTTTTTTCACGCTACACCCCTCGGCTTTCTTGCATTCACAACACCAAAAATGCTCTGCTGGACCCAAAAAGGCCCCGCGACACATATGCGAGCCTTACTAGAATACTCACACGCGCTTGGTTGTGTCAACAGGGCTCGCGCCAATACTTCAAAACCCGGGTTGTGCGGTCTTCAGCGCCGAAACCTCTGGTGACAGCGGGTTGAGACGCAGAGCCTCCGCGAGCTCCGCTCGAGCCTGCTGTTCCAGCGTCGGAACGGAGGCCCTGTCTGCTATCCAGGGCGGCATCGCGAGCCTCAAACAGCGTCTGGGCCGCCTGGAAGTGGTAGACCCAGCTCCCGGGCTCTCTCTCGAGAGCCTCCTGCAGGGCGGTCACTGCCATGCGCTAGCAGGCGCAGACGTTCGGTGGCGTCGGCCGCCTGGGAGGCGGTCTGTATGTAGGCGTCGGCTCGGACCCCGAAGGGCTCTGCGGTGGTGGGATCGAGCGTGGCGGCGGTCTGAGCTCTCGCGGTCATCTGCTCCAGGTCAGGGGCACCCGCCGCCAGCGCCGAGTAGCGCGCCGAGATGTAGGGCAGAGCCGCGGAGGCGATGGCCGCCAGAGCGACAAGCACAGCCAAGGTCCTGACGAGGGCAGAGCGCCCCGAAAGTCCAGTGCGCGCGGATCTACGGGCCTTGAGGCTGCACCCCCGGCTCGTCGGTGGGCGCCTGGGCATCGGCGATTACCAGCTCATCGGTGGGAGTCTCGAGCTTGCCGAGGCCACCTGGGCGTCGGCGGTCGCCTGGGCGTCGGGCTCGGTCGCGACCTCGTCTTCCTCCGCGGAGGTGTCATCGTGGGCTCTAGTGCGCTTCTCGGCCGCCCGGTCTCCTTGCTCGCGCCGATCAGGGCGCCGAAGAGCATCATGGCGGGCAGAGTCACACCTGCGAGCTGCCACAGCCAGTCGGCCGAGGAGTGGATGAACCAGGAGATCACCGCGGTCATGGTGGCCGCGATGAGAACGCGCGTGGCCCACGAGGGCGAGCGCCACCTGACCACGGCCGCATGCACCAAGGCGGCGACCACGAACACCAACCACAGGATGACGCCGGGCAGACCCAGCTCGGAGAGAAGCTGCAGAGGTTGGCTATGCGGTTGCTTGATGGTGAAGGCCATAGGGCGGTGCTCGTACCAGTAGGCTTCGAAGTTCTGGGCGCCCAAACCAAGAGCGGGCTCGCTCAAGAAGGCGTCCGCTGCGACCTTCCACGTCCTCCACCTGCCGTTCAGGCCCACTCCGCTGAAGCGCGTGCCGCCTTCGGCGCTGCCGACGGCGTCGTCGGTGACTTCTTGCCACTGGTCGCTCAGGTACGTATCCAGCCCTCCGGTGCGCACGTCGGCGTAGATGATGCCGCCGGCCGCCCCGAACACAGCCAGCGTCGCAAGAGCGACGCTCAGCCACACGACCACCTTGCGGCGCAGGGAGCCTATCCAGCGCTCGATGAGCCAGGTGACCAGCCAGCCGCCTATGACCACGGCCACGGAGTACGCGATGGCCAGGTTATTGGAGCTTATGGCGGCATCGAGGGAGGTCTCGCTCGTTATGGCCAGATAGGGGGCGTTCAAGTCACCCCAGAAGAGCACCACGGGGCACACCACTATCGACCAGGTCGATGAGGGCGCGGAAGCGGTGGGGCGATAGGATGACAAAGAAAGGCACCACCAAGAAGAAGGCCCAGAGGGCGCCTCGCGACTGAGGTAGCAGCGCGACCTCCATGAGCACCACTGCCAAGACCAGTAGGAGCGGCTGGGTCCAGCGCGGGAAGCCGCCGGCTGCGCCGCCCTCAGCTTGGGAGCGGCGCCAGGCCACGCGAGACTTCGGTTCCTCGGAGGCCTCCGAGCCGTCGGCGGACTGAAGGTCCGCGGCGCCAGCCTTGGGCTTGCAGCGCGCGCCATTGGCCATGCCCAGGGCAAGCCAGAACCCCATCATGAGTAGAGCGGAGAGCCCGTTGAAGTAGGTGATGGGGTAGTTCAACCGGCCCGACACGAAGAGGCCCATAGGGTCGGAGCCAAACGTAAGGGTGGCGAGGGCCACCACGGCGACCATACCCGCGATGACAGTCACCGCGGCGGCGAGGGCCCGCAGCGCCGCGGTACCGGCCCAGCGCACCGCCATGAACACCAACACCAGCACGAGCGCATAGAAGAGAGTGCGATTCGGTCTCTTCCCAAGCGTTGCTGCGGCTGCCGGCCCAGAATATGCTGGCCGCGGTCCAGATGGTCTGCAGGGCGAACAAGGCCAGCAGCACCTTCTGAAAACGGCCGGAGAACACCACGGGGCCGGCGAAAGCTACGACGAGGAGAAGGGCCCCCACCGCGACCATCAACGGGAGCCAGGTCGAGGGACCGTAGGCGCCACCCTGCAGCGCGCAGCCCACGGAGACGGCGAAGAGCAGCAGCACCAGCCCCAGGCCGGCTACCTTGGCACCGCGGGCGGGCGTCGCTGCGTCCGCGAGTGACACGGTGGTGTCTTTCAGGGCCCCATCGTCTGTCAGTCATAAAGCCCTCCCCACGGCCTTGCTCGCGGCTGAGGGGGCGAAGGTCAGTAGGCGCCCTTGCGGCTCAGCAACACGGCGAAGGTCTTGAACACTATGCGCAAGTCTAGTCCCAAAGACCAGTTATCAACATAATAGCGGTCCAGCCCCACCATTTCTTCGAAGCTGAGCTCGTTTCGGCCCGAGACCTGCCACAGACCGGTGATGCCGGGCAGCACCCGCAGCCGATATAGGTGGTCGCGCTCGTACTGAGCCACCTCGCGAGGCAGCGGAGGCCGCGGGCCCACCACGCTCATGTCGCCCTTGAGCACGTTGACGAACTGCGGCAGCTCGTCCAGGCTGCACTTGCGCAGCACCCGGCCCACGCGGGTGATGCGGGGGTCGCGGCGCATCTTGAACATGCGCCCGCTGGCGCCGTCGAGCTCGTTCTGCGACTCGAGCTCCTTGAGCTTGGCCTCGGCGTTCTTGACCATGGTGCGGAACTTGTAGACATTGAAGTGGCGCCCGTTCTTGCCCACCCGCTCTTGGACAAAGATCACGGGGAACCCAGTCTCGGCCAGGATGGCCAGGCCGATGCATGAACCAGACGGGGAACAGCACCACGACCACCAGGGCGGCTATGCAGATATCCATGGCCCGCTTGAAGATGCGACCCACGCGATCCAAGGGGTTGACCACCAAGTCGACCACGGGGATAGCGGTCTGGCCCAGCGCTTCGCCGGCCCGATAGGTGTCTTCGAAAAGGGAGGGCATGACCTTGAAGGGCACGTGGGCCAGGCTCAAGAAGGTAGCCAGCCTGGGCAGGGCGCCCTGCGCCTCGGGGTCCAGGGCCACGATGACCTCGGTGGCCTGCGTAGTCCTGAGCAATTGGTCAAGTTGTCTGAGCCCCTCGAGATCGTCGGCGACCTTGACGGTGGGCCAGAACTCGGCAGACAGCTCAAGCGGGTCGCGGGCACCGTCATCGGCGGAAGTGCGGGAGGAGCCGGCAAGGGGGGCCTCGGGGTGGGGCCACTCGGGGATGTCCAGGCGAAGCTTGCCCACAGCGACCACCCCCATCTGGGGACGGTCGCTGATGAGCACGAGCAGCTCGGCAGCCGCCCTGCCGCTGCCGGCGACAAGGATCCGGCGTAGCCCGCGGCCGGCGGCGAACTGACGGCGCTGGACCACGCCAAGTACCAGGCGGGCGACTGTGCCCCAGAACGCGAAGACGACTATGAGTATGCCCACACCCAGGCGCGAAGGGGTGGTATGACCGGTGAAGAAGCCCTTGGTGGCGTAGCCGAGCAGGGCAGTGATGGCGGCGGCCATGAGCGTGTCCCGGAACAGATAGCCGATGGCCGGGAGGGGGGTGAGGCGTCTGGAGATGGAGTATTGACGGGTGACAAGCAAGAAGCACGAGAGCAAGGGCGACGATGAACCCACCGTAGAGCAGGGTGATGCCCATCTGGTCAGCAGGCGTGTGCTGGAAGCGCCTGTAGAGGTACATAGCCACAAAGGCCACAACGGCGCCAAGAACATCGGCAGCCGAGCAAGAGCCGGCGTGGCCAAAGAAACCGGCGGACCGGCGCGCCGGGCCGGATCCAGGTTGCGTTGTCGGAGATAGAGTCTATTCAGAGCCCCCCTGGCTTAGTAGTCCATAACTATAGATTATGGAAGGCTCGGGGTCAAAGGCCGCGGGGGTCAGTCTGTATAGCAGCTGGCACGGGCGAGGTCTATGTCGCGGCCATTAGTCAGCCGCGTCACTGCCGACCCGCTTTCGCGATGATGGTCTCTGTGGCGGCGACGGGTACCGTACCTGAGCCCGACGGATTTACCGGCTTTCCACCAACGTTCAAACGCTCACTTGATCGATTGTCTGCGGGCACCTTCATTGCTCACCAACGCCGCGAGGGTCCTGAATATGCGACTTCAAGGGTCGCGCTCCTCCTCGTCGCCGGGATTCACTCCTGGGGTCGCCGCTCTCTTTCTGGACAGCCTGCGGAAATGTCTGCCGGCACACTGAGCTCCGGCCAGGACGACAAACCGGGGGTTGTGATTCAGGTAGCGCCTCCACAGGCGGCGGGGGTCGGTGGCGAGGCGGAACACCCACTCCAGGCCAACACGCTGCATCCATCGCGGAGCCTGCGGGATGGTGCCGGCGACAAAATCGAAGGCGGCGCCGACACCCATCATCACGCAGGGCAGGTCGCCTCTGCGTTGGAGCATCCAGCGTTCTTGCTTGGGGCAGCCCAGGCCGACCAGCAGGATGCGAGCGCCACTGCGTATGATCGAATCGAGCATGGCCTTGTCTTCAGCCTCTGACAGTTCTCTGAAAGGGGGTGAAGCAGCGAAGGCCAGCTGCAGCGAAGGATAGGTCCGGGCAAGAGTCTCGCGAAGCACTGCCAGGGTCTGGGGCGTGCTGCCGTAGAGGCCCATTGGGAGTTTGGCACTCTGGGCCACTTCGCAGACCCTGAGGGTCAGATCGGTGCCACGGACGTGGGTGGCCTTCTTGCCCAGCAGGCGAAGCGCCCATACCAAGGGTCGTCCATCTTGGACGGCCAGGTCGGCCGTGTTCAAAAGGACCCGCAGCTCGGAATCGTCCCAGGCGGACATCACCATGTGCACGTTGGCGGCAAGCACCACCCGAGACTCGGCGCGCATCGCCCAATCGCAGATCATCTGGGTCGCCTGACCATCATCGACCTGACTCAGGCGAAACCCCAATACACTACAATCTGCAGCTGCCGGGAGCCCCATCTTGGTACGGTGTGTCTGCGGTGCTGTCGACATCAAGAAGTGGGATGATCCATGGCAGTAGGGGTGCCAACTCGCGCAGCAGTCTGTTCTTGCCACCACACCCCTATGCCGGCGGAATGCTTAGCCTGGACTTCTGGGCTGAAGCGTTGGCCGACGACCTGGGCCGGATTCCCGGCTACCACGGCATAGTCCGGTACGTCGTGAGTCACGACGGCGCCAGCCGCCACAATCGCCCCATTTCCCACACGAAGGCCGGAAAGGACGATAGCTCCATAGCCTATCCACACGTCCTCTCCGACAACGAGTTCAGACTCGGGGCTGGCCGCCAGAGCCGGGTCTTCTCCCACCCACGGGGCATAGCGCATCGGCACCCCGACGACATGAGGGTCGTGGTCGTATCGACCTACCAGACCGGCGTGATTGGCTATCAATGTCCCCCTACCGATCGTGCCATTGCACTGTATGGTGCAGCGTTTGCCGATGTAGACGTCGTCGTCTATGGTGAGACTGACGGGAGCCCAAAGAATGGAGCCCGGGCCGACGTGCACGCGATCCCCCAGGTGGACGTTTTCTCGTACCGAGTAGATACGGATAGCCCTCTGCGCCATCGCGGAAAGAAGTAGAGTCATGACGCGTCCCCTTTGTTCGCAGGGTCGGTGGCGATTGCACGGGGAACGGGGTCGATACCTGCGAGTGCGGGTGACTACCCGATTGACAAACTGCCCAAAGGATAGGGGACCCGTTATGAGGTCTCGACCTCGTCGGCCCACGTCCCGCGCCTGGTCGGGATGGTCAAAGACCAAGGCGAGCTTCTCGGCCAGTTCACCGGCCGTGCCTAGGTGCAGTCGGTATCCAGTCTGGCCGTCAAGCACCAGATCGTCGGCACTGCCGTCAGCGAACCCAGAAATCACCGGCAGAGAATGAGTCATCGCCTCATTGATGCCCAAGCCACCGGTACCGGGCAGTACGTAGACGTCGGCGGCATCGAAGTAGGAGCCGACTCCCTCAAACACGGCGCCGGCGAACACCACGTCGGGGCGTGAGCCGTATCGCGCCCTTAGAACCTGGAGGTGGTCACCATCTCCCACCACCATCAGAACCAGCGAGGGTCGGCGCAGAAGGTCAAGCGCCTCCAGGATGACTTCGATGTTCTTCTCTTGGAGCACGGCACCGACAAAGAGGACCAGCCGTCTACCGACGACCTCGGGGTGCAGCGCTTCGATCTTGCGCACCGCTTCTGTCTTTTCGATGAGCGAGATCTTTCGCTCATCGATGGTGTTGTGTATCACGACGATCTTGTCCGCTGGCACGCCGTGATCGAGGGCGTAGCGGCGAGCGTTGGAGTGATAAGCCAGGTGGAGGTCGAAAGAGGCGAGAAAACGCCTGAGCAGCCGGTCTTTCCAGCGGCTCTCGTTGTACTCATATCCGCACTGCCAGGCGACCAGCTGGAACCCTAGTCTCCGCTTCAACCGGAACAGATTCCAGCATGAGAGATTGCCCACATGGCTCAGGGTGACTACTATGTCAGGCCTGTGCTCGCGCAGTCGCGCGCGAACGCCGGTGTGGCGGCGCAGGATGAAGCTGCCCAGATGATATTCGTAGAAGTGGTATTTCTCTTCTTGCGGTACGACCTTCTCTTTCAGCCCCACGCGCCCTCGGGCGGTGGAGGCCACCTGGCCGGAGAGCAGCAGCAGGTCCAGGCCGTGCTTTGGGAGTTCTGCGTCGAGAGCCTGGAAGAGGTCTTTGTGGTAATGGGCCACCCTATCGAACACGAACAGCACCTTTCGGGGCTGAGGGTCACCGGCCGACCGGTCGAGGGCGGTCATGAGCCTATGGGAAGAGTGCGCCCGGCGTCCCGGAACGCTTTGGCCAGATAGCTTCCGTAGAGGGCAAGTATCGGGCAGTGGGCACCCAGCAGTCGAGTCATGCGGCCGCTGCCCATTATCCGCACCTCGGAGAAGCCAACCTCCTGCAGGGTCAACTTGAGGTCCTTGGGGTAGTGCTGGGAGAGATGGGGGCCGCCAAGCACAGAATGGCCGTTCAGCTTGAGCTTGAGGTAGCCGGGGTTGGGCGTGGTAAGCAGCAGACTGCCGTGGGGGCGCAGGATGCGGTAGCACTCCCGCAGGGTAAGGAGCACGTCGCTCTCCTGGAGATGCTCGATGAACTCCCCTGCCACTATGGCGTCCACGGATCGGTCGGGGAGGTCTATCTGCACGCAAGATCCGCACACGGCAGAAGAGTAGACATCCTTGGGCAGGCGGTCTATCCGGCTGGGCACCACGTCCAGGCCGATCAACTCGAGCGTTGGGTCCAGTCTCTTGAGCACGGCACCGCCTCGGCCTGTGTTGCAGCCCAGATCAAGGACGGTGTGGGTCCCCGGATTGAGGCTGCCGGCGAACTGCCGGTAGCGTTTCTCAGTGAAACCGTCCAGTTCGCTCAGAACCTGGGCCTCATTGAGTTCCGCATACGTGTTCATCAGCTCTTTGTCTCCCCCTGGTGGCGGAATACTCTTGTCTGTATCAGGTCTAGGCACCTGTCTATCTGCTTCTCCCATGTTAGCTCTGCCGCTCTGCGCACAGCCCCCTGGCTCAGGGAGGCCCGGAGGTCACGGTCCCTACTCATTGTGACCAAGGCCGAACCCAGGGCCCGAGCCACCTCGGCCGTGTCGCTCTTGCGAGAAGGCACGACTATGCCGCAACGCTCATTCACCAACGTAGGCGGACCGCCCACATCGAGGCAGATGACCGGCAAAGCGTAGGAGAGCGACTCCAAGACCACGTTGCCGCCCGAGTCGTGCAGGCTGGGGAAGAGCAGTACGTCGTATGAGGTGTATCTCTGAAATAACTGCTCCTGGCTCATTCGCTTCACAAAGGTGACCAGGTCGCCAAGCCCCAGGTCGGCGGCCAGTGCTTTAAGCCATTCTTCCGCCGGCCCGTCGCCGATGATGGTAAGGGTGATCTCTTCTCCCTGCTCTCTGGCGGAGGCGGTGGCGCGCAGGGCCAGGTCGATCCCCTTCCACCAGAGAAGCCTGCCCACAAAGAGTGCTCTAAACGGATGGTCGCCCCCGGGGTCTTCATGAGGAGCTCGCTCAGTCAGATACGCGCCTATGTCCTGCTGCAGGGGGCAGTCGGCCCTGATCGGCGGCCGGCAACGCGGCGCGGGTGTCCTCAGTCCTGACCATTATGAGGGCTGCTTTGCGGTAGCTAGCGCGCAGACCCGGTCGGGCCAGCACGAGTGCGTTGGTTGCGTCGCGCACCCACTCTTTGGCTTGATCGCGCAGGCGCAGCCCTCTACGAATGGCCTTGGGTGAGGTCTCGCCTCCGCCCAAGGGGCCAAAGACGAACGGCTTGCCCACCCGCCAGTAGTGACTGGGGTGCCGGAAGCTCCCGTACGTGAGGTGCCAGATGAAATCGAAGTCGTGTTCTTGGTCCAGCGCCCTAGCGACTCGCCATGCGCCCATCTGCCAAGCTTCGTAGACCAGCAGGGCCGTGCGGGAATTAAGGGGGGCTCCCTTGAGAGCGGCCGGACGGTAGTAGACGAAGTTGAGGTTCGGTCTGTCGTGCAGAGGATGGGCCTCGATCTGAGCCCTTCGAGTCGCGTCAGTGATCACCCAAACTTCGTGGTTTTCGCTGAGCCTGGCCGCGTATTTCCATCCGCACCCGCCCTCGCTCCCAAGGCCGGGCGTGCAGGCAAAAGCTGAGAGCAGGATCCTCAAGGTTCACCTTTCAGTGGCGCTTAGCATCGATTGCCCGGCCGAACCACGAAAGCGAGTGTCTGAACTTCCAGGCAATGGCTCTCATTATCGCAGCCGCGTAGGGGCGGAGCCAGTGGAGCGGCCAGATAAGAGGCGAGTGGCGTCGCGTGAAGGTGAGCCATTCGCTGTAGGGGAGCCTCTTGCTGTCTGACATGGCGGCCAGCTGGCTCTTGATGCTTGCGCGCTCGCCGACTGGCAGTCCGGTATTCACATTCCTTGCGCAGGTGCCCACGTAGCCGGGGCAGACCACCAGTTTGATGCCGGCTTTGCGGGCACGCAGGCCGTAGTCATAGTCACCCAGACCGTGGGTGAACGCCGGGTCGAGTCGATCCGATCTTTTCAACCACAGAGACGGGGACCAGAACGCAGTTGCCGTTCATGGTCTCAGCCTGCAGCGGCTCGATGCCCGGCTCGAGCACCTCGTATTCGCGCAGCAGGCCCCGCCACCTCTGTACCCGACCTCCGTAGGTGGTCTCACGCGTATCAGGGTCACTGGTGCTGCCTACCACTAGGGCGTCAGCAGCCTTGTCGCCGGCCACCGCCTGATAGGTGGCGAGCAGGCGACCTAGCGCGTCCGGGGCCAGCAGAGTGTCGTCATTGAGCCACAGAAAGAAATCGCAGCCACGTTTAAGGGCGGCCTCCATAGCCAGTCTCATGCCCCCGTTCCAGTAGAGGTCACCGCTTCCGCATACCAGCTCTACGTGGGGATATTCCCGTTGGATAGCCTCCGCGGTGCCGTCGGTGCTGCCGTCGTCCACCACCACCACTAGCGTATCGGTGTCCGCGGGCGGCCTGCACAGACCGACGCTCTGCAGACAGGCCAGAGTGCTCGCGCGACGATTGTGGCAGGTGAGCACTACTGCTATCTGCCTCTCGCTCAATGGGCCGGTCTCCGGCTCGCCTTGGTCAGCAGGACCCCTGCGAGACAGATGCCGATAAGTAGAAGTACGTAGGCCTCGAAGCCATAGGCGAAACCGAAGCCTACCAAGCCAACAAGCGCAGCCATCCCGGCTCTGGAGAGTTCGGCGGGGTCGCACGTCGTGGAGCCCTTTGTGGTCATGGCCGACGGCAGGTGCAGACCGCGCCAGGAGGCCAGACCGAGCCAGACCAAGAGTGCTCCCCCAACAGCCCCCAGGTGTACCAACACCATGACGTAGATGCTGTGGGGGAAGACGGTGATGACTCTACCCAGCTCAGGCACGTAGGTCTGCCAGTACATACCGAGACCACGTCCCGCGACAGGGGATTCTGCGAATATGCGCAGCGAAGCCTTCTGCACCGCCGCACGCCAAGCCGCCGTGTCTTCGAGCGCGAGGGCCGCGCCACCACGATCGACGATTATGTCCCATATGTGGAGCGGGGAGAACATCTGCAGCAAAGCCACGCCAAGCAGTCCCAGGAGAACGATGCACAGCCGGCGAACTGTGGATTCTACGCTGGCTTTGGTGGCCCACAGCAGGCTGATGGCCAGGATAGCCGCCACCCAGACCGAGCGGTGTGCATCCACTGCCATCTCCAGTGCGCCGAGTGCGGTAAGCGCGTACACAGCGGCCTTCGGCCATCTTATCCAAGTGGGGCAAGTCCACAAGACCAGCAGACCCAGGAATATCCCCAGAGATATGTGGGCGTTGTAAAGCGAACCTGCGGCCGAGAGCGCCCAACCGTTTAGATAGAGGACGATCGGGGACAGGACGACCGGCAATACGAGAGCGAAAGACACGAACAGCGCAAGGGCTATCTTCACCGAGCGAACACTTCGCAGGCCAGTGGCAGCGAAAAGAGGCAAGATCAGTATGAGATAACGAGTGCGAAACTCCCCAAAGGTTGACAGACCCATGGTCGAAAAGTTCCGCAGAGCTTCAATCAGAAACCAGACCGAGAGACATGCAACTGGGACAAGCAGGGGCCCAAGCCTCCTTCGCACCGTTGGGATCAGGGCGCGCATTGTGACGGTTGCCGCCATGCCGATGAGAAGCAAATCCGGGGCGCTCATTCCGCCCCCGAGATACAGACCGTAGGGATTGTAGCCAGGCGCATTTCGAAATAGCGAGTAAGCCCCAACTAGAACCAATGCAAGTGCCAACGCCAGGATTGGGAGTCTCCAGGCGACCCAAGTGGAAAACACGAGGCCGATGCCTGCCAGCGCGACGAGCGGCCCTCCCATTCCAGCAAGGAGACCCAGAAGGACCCCTATTGTGGCCAACGCCAGCAAGGTTGCGGCCGTCTTGTATCGGTTTCGAAAATCGCGATGCGGCTGCAAGCGGGTCGTTATTTGTGCGACGGTTCTAGAGGTCACTCATCCCCCAGGGAAGGCTTGGGATTGCGAACGGGCTGGAGCCCACATAGTCGAGCATAGCAGTCCTCGAGTTGGCAAATTGCCGCGTCTTCCGCATACAGTCTCTCGTACCGAAGCCTAGCCGCTGCGGTTTTGCGCTGCGTACTGTCAGGTTCGGTGAGGGCCATGGTTGCAGCCCGCTCGACGGCTGCGGGGTCACGGATATCGGCATAGGGTGCCACACTCGCCAGAAGCGAGGAGGTCGGGGATGTTTCCTACTGTTGCCCCGGCTACCACCGGTGTTCCCAAAGCCATGGCCTCCAGGATGGTCATCCCGAAAGACTCCTCTAGCGAAGGATGAACCAGGAGCGTGGCAGATGCAATCTCATTCATTGTCTCTTGAAATGGAAGCGGACCGACGAAGACCACTCCATCAGAGAGCCCGTTGGCTCTGGCGTACAAGTCAGCCTCTTCGCCGGGTCCCATTCGCATCCCAACCAGCCTGTACTCACGCGCCAGCCCTTTCTGCCGAAGGGCGGAAAAAGCACGAAGTGCTACGGAGACGTTCTTGTGACCGCTGAACCCGTTCGACACAGTGAGTAGAGAGCCGTTGCGAACAGCGGGCCGCAAATTTTCGGGGGGGGCGGCGGTTGAAGGCAGGAAGTTGGGCACTACTTCCGTTCGGAGGCCAGCAAGACCAAGGCTGCTCTTGAGGTATTCAGAGTTGGCTAGACGATGCGGCGCCCTAATTGTCACCCACAGGTTGAGCAGCCACCTTACAAAACGGTATGTGTCGGGCGTGTGCTTGAGGATAGTCCACGCGTTGTCCCGGTAATGCACCAGCGTGGGCCTCCCGGAGCCCAGTGCCGCAAGTGCGAATTCATATGACCACATCGCGTGAACAAGGTCGCATGGATGCTGACGCATGAGCGACTTGAGCCAGCGCCTTTCCCGCGCATAGAAAGAAAGGACCGCACGAGGCCGGTAGCGTGGAGCGATGCACACGACCAGACGCCCTTGCTCGATGACTAGGGGCGTCTCCAGTCCGGTGGACGAAGTAAAGATCACCACGCTGTGTCCCCGCCGCAGGAGTGCGTTGGCAAAGTGGGCGACTATTGGGGCGGGATAGCCTTTCGGCAGGTCCGTGGGTAGTCCGTCGGGATAGTCCAGGAGGTCGAGGCTCACTGGACCCGCCAGACCGATGCTAAGGGGAGGCAGGGTACTCATTCTCTCCGTCATCTGCCCGGAGACAGGTAGTCTGCCACTTCGTCGAAGAGCAGCCCCAGTCTCGTTCTAAGCGCAGGGAGCTCGGCCGTAAGGTGCTCTCGCCTGGAGGCGCGCTCGTCCCAGATTCGATCGGCGGTAGCCAGTAGCCGGCGTGCATCTAGGTCTGCCTGACGTGTCACCTCGCCCTCCCAGCCGAAGAGGGAGAGTAGTTCCTCGTACTTATGCGACCAGCCGAGGGCCATGGCCGGTACCCCTTGCGACAAGGCGAAGACCAGAGAGTGGAACCGGGAGGCGAAGAGAAAGTCGAGACGGCCCAGGAGTGCCCAGGTCGACTCCGCCGAGAGATACTCGTTCGCCACCCTGCAGCGGTCAGGTCGCGCTACCGCTTGGGCTATGAGCCCACACAGCAAACGGTCGTCTGAGTGTTCGGACATCTTGAGCTCATTGGGTTGAACTAGGACATCTACCTCCCAGTGGTCCAGGCAATGCTGGGCTAGAGAAGCCAAGGCCGCCACGTAGGGGTTGTTTCGTCCCGGCGAGCCCGCGCGCTCGTATACCCGCATGTTGGGCGCTATGCCCACCACCGGCCTATCCAGGCTGAAACTCAAATCTCTGAGTAAGGTTGTGCCAGTCTCGGCGGAGGCGCCGCGGAACAGGAACGCTATGTCGGGATAGGGGGTAGTGGCTCGGTTGCTCTCACCCAACACCGATTGCAGCCAACGAGAGGACTCGCTGTCTCGCGAGTAGTAGTGAACGTTGTCGCCGTCGAGCATGGCTCCGAGCGCTTCTTGACTTCCGGCTGAGTCGAACGGCCCCCAGGCTTGCGGCATGAAGATCACCGGTTTGTCAGTACGTCGGCAGTGCTGCACCAGAGGAGATATCCGCCTGTATCCGGCCAAGCCCCACTGATCGGCATAGGCGAACCCACTCACATCGATCACCGCGTCGAACAGCCGGGGTTCGGCATTCAGGTAGTCCAGACACTCCTGCGCGCTTCGGGCTTGGGCGGCCTCGGCCCGGCGCCGCCCCGCCTTGGTGTGGCGGTTCACGCGTCTGACCAGCCGCGCCAGCGGGTCACCTTGGCCACCGGGGTACGAGGGGCCCGGGCCGCTTCCAAAGGGCGGTCTAAGCGGGGCTAGCAGGTCGGCGGCCGCCAACTCATCCTCCCAGGGCTGAGGACACCACAGCAGGAACCGCGGGACTTTCAGCCTCTTGCCCAGCTCCACCTGCACGGTTCGCAGCATCGCCTCGGCGCCTTTGTTGGCGTAGCCGGCGCCTACGATGACTATGCGTGCTGTCATGCCGTGCGCCCTATCGTTCGGCCCCGCCGAAGCCTGTCTCAAACGACCAGTCATAGCGCTCCTGCAACATCTGACGGGCCATGAACGGGAAGGCGCTCTCTCTCCCGGTGTAGTACGTATCGAACATCTGTCTGTCCACCGCGCCCCACCAAGCCAGCGGGTGTCCGTTGTATGCCTGGTCCAAGTCAAGGGGCGCGGATGCCTGCTGCCCACGGTTCTTGAGTCTCTTCAGAACGCCGCTCTTGTCTATGCGGTCGGCCACTGTGCGAGCCTGAGCTCTTAGCCCCCAAGGGCGAGGGTGGCCCGCCTTGATCTGGCGCATGATGCTGGTTTGGGGGATGTCGAGCAAGTCTGCGGTGTGTTGGGTGACATACTTGATGTTGAGCGCGTTGTAGAGGCGCTTGGAGTAGGGCACCGACTGCCAGAACGAGAAGACATCCTTGTCGGCGAAGGGGAACCACCAGTCCACGCCCCAGTAGTCATAGTACCTGGACGCGTTACCCATGAACTTGACCTCGTAGTTGCGGTAGATCCAGGATTCGTAGGCCGCAGCCTCGGCTTCCCAGGTCTCCCCGTCCGGCGGCAGCAGTTGCTTAGCTATGTGGCTGGGCGCGTCGGCCAGATCGGAACGCTGTCTATCAGGATCACCCCAGGCCCAGAACATCCTGGTCACGAGCTTCTCGGCCACGGAGTCGGCAGACACGCGCCTGCTGCCTACGAGGTCCGGTCTGGAGAAGTAGCCCGCAAAAAGACCCCCACCGTAGTAGCCGGGCGCGAACACCGAGTCCTTGGGGACGACACCCTCCTCTAGCAGACTACCGACACAGGGCCACCCTTGTACCAGAGGCAGAGCGACGCCTAGGTGTGCCATCTCCAGATAGTCTCGCCACTCAGGGGACGCGACCCAGTATTTCCACTTCTGCTCGTCGTAGGGCACGAACAGCCACCGGTAGCCCAGCTCCTCCGCCACCGTCTTGCTGATGGCAGACTCCTTGTTGCCGGGCCGGCCGTAGCTGAAGCAGACCACGTTCTCATATCCGGCCAGGCGCAAGATCATGGCTATCAGACGACTGTCATATCCACCGCTCAGCGGGATGACTATCGTCCTCCCGTTCGCTACCTCTATCAGTCGGCCGACAGAAGCCACCATGGTAGCGTGCAGCTTCTGAAGCATGGTGTCCTCGGACAGCCCGGTGCCGCGGATGGTCGGCACGAAGGCGTCGTAGGTGACCACCTGCGCGGCGGCGCCCCTCTCCTCTGTGCGAGGCACCCACACTAGGGACGCGGGCTCCAATTGACTCACCTCGGGGACCAACGTATCTTCGCCCGTCACGTAGCCGCAATAGGCGAACTCCAAGAGTGTCTCCAGAGACGGGCGTACCGGCCGTTTCGGGGCCAGCGGTAAGGCTGAATCAGAAAAGTGGGCCCGGCCATCGTGAGTGCTGTAGAAGAGAGGGAAGCTTCTAGCTCTGTCCACCACCGCATAGAGACCCTGCTGGCTCTCTCCCACCACCGCGAAATGGCCATTGAGCTGTCTGGCCAACTCTGCGAGGGCGCCAACGTCTTGGGCCTGCTCGAACACGTCTGCCAACCGCTTGGCATCGAGGAGGGTTCCGTCTTGGAACGCCCGGCCTCGTGACCAGACCCTAGAGCCTCTCTCCCAGGACGTTTGCTGCTGAAGCTGCAGATCCAAGACTGCGACCCCCCAGATCATTTGGGTCGATTGCGCGGACAGATTCGAGGGCGACGGTGCGCGCAAGGCCGCGTGCCTCTCTTGACTCTCAGATACCATGCCAGACTCGCTGGAATATCTCAACCTCCAGGAAGAGGGTGTCACTCCTCCCGGGCTTCGGCTTTGCCGGCGGAGGGGGGAGCCCACGCTCGCACCATGAGGGTGACATCCGCGCGCACGGCCTTGTCGAGGTAGGCGAGAACGGCGTAGATGGCCAGGAAGACACACAAGACGCCTAGATGCGAGACCAGCACGTCCGGCAGCAGCCAACGAAGCAGAAAGGCCGCGGCGCCCGCCACCAAGCCAAAGGCGAGCGGTTTCACCAGGGCCCGGTAGAAGTCGCTGGGGTTCACGGGTGTGTTCCTAGTGAAGTACCAGACGGACGGCACCATAAACAGCAGTATGCCGATAGCCTCGGCAATTGCCACTCCCTTGATACCGAACGGGAGTCCGACGAGCACTGCGCCCACCCGCATCACCATGTTCGAGGCGCCCAACCACACGTAGTCGCGGGTACAGCCGTAGCTCACCAAGATCAGCCCCCGCGTGGATACCACTGCCTGTATCACCCCCGCCACGGCCAGCCACTGAAAGACCGGTACCGCGCCCATCCACTCGTCTCCCAGGAGCAGCCGGATGATAAGAGAAGCCTCTAGCACGCAGTAGATGCCTATGGGGACGGTGAACAGGCCGAGCACGCCCACGAACCGGCGATAGTAGGACTTGTATCGCTCCGGCTCGTCTCTAAGCGCGCTGAGCGCGGGCACGGCCACGGCTGCTAGAGGAGACCGAACCTGGGCGAGGGGGAGCGTGAACAGGTGGTAGGCCCTAGTGTAGAGGCCTAGGGGCTGGGCGCCTATGAAGCGGCCGATCAAGATGTAGTCGCTGTTGGCGGAGAAGTAGTCCATGATATTGAAGGCCATGACGTGCCCGCCGAACCGGAGCATGGACCTGGTACCTGCCCCGCGGCGGAGCCGACCAGGCATCCAGGGGCAGAACCAGAAGATGGCGATGCTCGAGGCCAAGGCGCCGGCTAGCGTCCCGAACACCAGCGACCAGTATCGTGCCCCGAGGTACGCCGTGGTCACGGCTACCGCGACGTTGCAGGCCTGGGAGAGCACCTGGGCTGTCGCAATGGCGGAGAAGCGCATGTGTCGCCTAAGTAGCGCTTCGTGTTGCACGGCGACTCCCGACAGAAGGAACGTCAGAGAGAGGGCCGCTGTCAGCCACGTCAGTTCGGAATGCCCGTAGAACATGGCCAGCAGGGGGGCGATGGCGGCAACGAACGCCGCGACCAAGATGCTGGCGCCTATGTTCACCCAGAACAGATTGCTCACCTGTGGATGTGTGACCTCCGCGCGTTGCACGGTAGCCATGGAGAGGCCACCGTCTTTGACCACTTGGGCCAGAGCTACGACCACTGACGCCATCGCGACCAGGCCGTAGTCGCTGGGTACCAGCATGCGCGCCAAGACCACAGTGCCAATCGTCTGGACCACCGTCCGCACCAGCTGGCCCCCGAGGGTGGACATGCCACCGCGGACGGACCGCTTGGCCAGATCGGTCGAGCGGGACGTGGAGTCGAAGATGGTACTCGCGTCTAGTCGCAGTCTCATCGGGAATCTAGCCTCTGGAGCGCCGGATGCGCCTGGAGATCGCCCGCCGGAGTCGTGATAGCCCTCTGACAACGCGCATCCAGGCCAGTGCGCCGCGTAGGGTCGTCGCGCTGGCTATTCTGAAGTCGGAGGCCAGGGCGCTGCGGGCCTTCTTGCTGGCGGCGTCAGTGGGACGCCGTCCGGCAAAGCCTCCGATGCCTGAATACTCGGGCAACGCTAGCCCAGTCCCGGACCAGGCCTCCCGGTATGCCAGGTAGTTCTCGGCTCTGGTGTCCACTCCTTGACTGAGGAAGACATCCTCCGCGGCTACCGGGCGCAAAGACAAAGAGCCCTCGGCTTTCGCGACTTCAAGGATGGCAGCTCCCTCGCTGGTTCTCACAACGACGGCGGACTCCCCTTCTCGCGACTGGGATATGCCCCAGGGGTCGCCGATGGAGAGGTCCGCGAGGACGTTGGTCTTGTCAAAGCAGACCCTACAGCGGGGAGGTGTCGCCCAGTCGGCGACATTGTGGACTCGGCCTGGAGGCGACATAAAGACGCGCTGTCCCGAGCGCGTGATGAAGCAGACCTCGCCGGGCCAGCCATTGCGTTGCGCGGAGCGATAGTCGATACCTGACAAAGACTCCATCTTGAGGCGCGCGTCCCCCGCCAGCAGGTCGATTGCCGAGAACAGCAGGGTCCGGTCACAGAAGAGACCTATGCGACAGCGGACGCTAGCCTCTATCCAAGGGAACGCCGCCTCCAGACGCCTCAGACCGTGCAGATGGCAGGGCAGTCCCACCACCGCTACGCGTTGCCCTATTCCGACTTCCCGAAAGGCCGCGTCTAGGGCGACGGGGCAATACTTCGACCCGCGCGCGCTGAGGATCTCTTCTCGAGACCTGGCCAGCAGTACCTTGGGGCGGAGACTCCCATCGTGCGGAAATGCCGTCACCAGTGCCGCGTCGATGCTGTTTGACTCCAGCAGATTGAGGAGGATCGCAGTCACCACACCTCCGCTGCACGCAGCGTCGCGTACCGCCGGATCGTTGGCATGGCCTATGAAAGCGCCCAGCGTCGTTCCGCGACACGGATGGACATCATCGGGTAGAGCGAAGTCTAAGCTTGCTCCCGGGCACACGGCCAAAGCGGAGCAACGCGCGCATTCCCGGCACCTGTCGGTGGAGACCCTAGCCACCAACTGCCCGGCGGGTGTCTCGACTATGGCGACCGCGTCATGGGCGCACGCTACCGTGCAGGCTCCGCAGCCATGGCAGAGGGCATTGGCGACGACTTGCTCAAGCGAGTCAAGCTGGACACTGGTCACGGATGATGGCCTCTGGGACGTTGATACTGTGGACCCCCACTTACCTGGTGCCCTATGCTAGCACGGCCCTCTAAGCACCCGTCTTTGGCCAGCAGCCACCCCAACATCGCCCAACCGGATGCTATGGTACCCGTGCATGGACACTATGACCCCGACAGACTCCGAAACCCTCTGGCTGGCCTGCGCGGCCCACATGGCCGCGGCCGGCAAAGCCGCCGCGCGGCCTCTGTACGGCACGGCGGCCGGGCGCGCGTCCCTGGGCAAGGGCGCGGGCGGCGACCACACTCTGGAGATCGACCGCGCTTGCGAAGAGGCCATTCGCACTGTCTTGACGGCGGAAGCTCCCGGCGCACATAGGTTGGTGACCGAGGAGGCGGGGTTGGCCGGACCGGCAGACGCTCCGTGGTGTGTGGTGGTCGATCCGGTGGATGGCAGTCTCAACGCCAAGCACGGCCTGCAGCCGTTCGGAGCGTCCATCGCCGTGGCCCAGGGCGGGACTCTGGCCGACGTCGCCGTCGGGTATATCGAAGACTACGTCCGCCCGCAGGCCTTCGCAGCGGTCAAAGGCAAGGGGCTGGTATTGGCGGGCGGCGCGACGGCCCTCGATCCGCAACGCTTCGAGAGCGATCTGGTGGAACTGGTGCTTCTGGAGGCCGGCAGGCCGGACCGCCATCACTTTCAGTATCACGACCTCTCTGCCATCGCGGCCTGCGGCCGGAGCGCCGACCTGCGCGTGCGGCAGATAGGGTCCATAGCGTTGTCGCTGTGCTACCTGGCCACGGGCGTCGCTGATGTGCTGGTGGCGGCGGTACGCGCGCGGTCGGTGGACCTAGCCGCCGGCTTTCTGATTCTGGCAGAGGCGGGTGGAGGGGTAGCGGCCCTTACCGACACCGACGTCTGGGCACAGCCGCTCGACCTGGAGAAGAGGAGCCCGTTCGTCGCTTGGCGGGCGGGGCTGGATGGGGACGAGATCGTCGCCCGGGCGCGCCGGGCCTGCTCCACCCTGCTACTGAGCCCCTAGGAGCCTGTCCGCGGCGGCCAGGGCTTTCGCCTGTGTAGCGGGGGTGCGGGGGCATCCCAGGCAAACCGAGGTGGTATACTGTGTGCATAATGTCAAACGGTATAAGACATAACGCACACAATGAGGCGCCAGCGCCTGATGCAGACGCGCTCTATGCCCTTGCCGAGCCGCATGGCGGGTACTTCGCCGCGAGCGCGGCTGGGGGCGTCGGCTACTCCCGCGCCCTCCTTGCCTATCACGTCAAGTCCGGCTTGCTCGAACGAGTCGAGTGGGGCATCTACCGGCTAAAGAGATTCCCCGAGGTTAGGCGAGCCGATTTGATCATCGCCGAGCTCCGCGCCGGCCCAGGTAGCGCGGTATCACACGAGAGCGCACTCGAGCTGTATGACCTCTCGGATGCTCTTCCCGACGAGGTACATGTCACTGTTCCTCGTACTGCGTCGAGACGCAGACGTGGGGTGAGATTCCACACCGGTCGTCTCGATAAGGAAGACGTCACGACCTGGGACGGAGTCTCCGTGACCAGGGTCGAACGGACTATCGCCGACGTGGCCCGTTCGGGTCTGTCGGAAGAGCTGGTGCTGAGCGCCATTCAGCAGGCACTGAGTCGCGGGGTGACGACCCCCGCCCGTCTGATCCGACTTGCTGAGGTCAGGGGGGGGCGCGTTAGGCAAATGGTCCGCCGTGCGGTTGAGGCTGAGTCGTGAGGTATGCGACCGCTTCTGCGCCGTAGGCGCTACTGTGCCCCTAGGAGCCTGTCCGCGGCTGCCAGGGCTTTCGCCTGTATCTGCGGGTCGGGGTCGTCCAGGCAGCGATAGATTATGTCAAGCGCCGAGGGGCTGCCCACGCTCTCCAGCGTGTCTATTACCGCCGTCTTGAGCTCGCTGTCGCTGGTGCCCTGAAGCACCTTGGCCAACTCCGCGGGCTTGAGAAAAGCGAGTAGGCCGGCCTGCTCGGCAGCCGGAACCGCAAGAAGGGCTTCGGCTGTGCTCACGCCGCTTCCCAGATCCTGCAAGAAGGTGTCGGAGTCGAGTCCCCCGAAGGGCGCTGGGCGCGCGGCCGGCTGGAGCGGGACTGCTCTGGGTGCCTCGGCGACTGGAGCGGACTCAGTCAGTGTCGGTAGCTCCTGCCCCAGCGGAGGGAACGCAGGCGCCTGAGGCATGACCTGGACCCGCGCGAACGGCGCCGTCTGAGGCGGGGGCGGGGGCGGGGGCGAGGGAGCGCTCCGATAGGGTGTTGCCGAGTTCGGGTCTCGCCCAGAAGGCCGCGGCCGCAGCGGCGATGGCAGCCTCGGTACTCTTGCCGGCATCGGCGAAGTCGGACTGCCACGGAGTCCTACTCAGGGGTATTGCCGATGAGACGGGTAGGGCAGGCTGCGGGATCATCTCTGGGGTCGGAGCCGGCGGGATATTGAAGGGCTCGGACGTGGGCACCCCGGGAGCGGGCGTCGCGGGCGCAGGGGCGAAAGCCGGCGCGGGCGCCACGGGCGCTGGCGCCGGTGCGTAGGAGAAAGCCGGCGCCACAGGCGCAGGTGCAGGTGCGGGGTACGCGGGCGCCAGAGGGGCAGGCATCGGTTGCTGCACGGGGACTATGCCTGCGTACTCGGGGACAGGGATCGCGGCTACGGTCGCCTGCCTGGCCGCGGTGTGCTCCAAACCGGACGCCCAACGCCTGAGTTGCGCCAGTCTGGCGCGGGCGTGCTCGTTGTTCTTGAGTTCCCTGGGTATCTCTGCAGTGGCGACTGCGGCCATGACACGTTCCGGACGGAACACCCCGAGTCGATTGGTGTCTTCTTGCGTCAGATCGCCCCACCCGCTCAGTACCTCCACGACCATTGCCTGTAGGGGGTCGGAGCCCGGTAGTACGTCCTCGAAACGCACTGAGTCGGCGCGCGGAGCAGGAGCGATGGGAAGTCCGGGTGGTGTCGTCTGAGGGGCATAAGGGGCATAGCCCGCCGGGGGCAGGGGAGATCTGTGAAAGTTCGGGCGTGACCCCGGCAACGCCGGTCGCGTAGGGATCCTGCTCAAGCGGCGCCAGGGGAGCCGGACCGCCGGCCTGTCTGCGTCGCGCGTACTCGGCTGCCTTGTCGGCCCGGGTGGGAGGCGACTTGGGTGCGCCCTTGGCGCCCTTGCCCTTGGTCTTTGCAGCAGCGGACTTCGCTTGGGTGGACAAGCCCGTCTCTCTTCCTGCGTCGCGCCATGAGCACGAGCAGAAGTATGAGGAGTACGACCACCGCCGCAACGACCGCGTACATCCCCCAGGAGACTCCAAAAAGTGGAGGCAGCATACCCTCGCTCCTTAAGCGTCGGCGCGCTTACTTGCGTGTACGAACGACCCTGCGTAGTCCCAGTCCTGCTCCCAGCAGGACGACGGCGCCCACGGCCACCAAGGCTATCTCGGTGCCCGTGAACGGGAACCTATTGCGCGCGCTCAGCAATCCTCTGATGAGAGTGTCCAGAGTCCTTACCTTGCTGGCGTCCGGCGGGTACTGGTGCAGGGTAGCGTCATTTAGGAAGGCCCTCAGTTCGCCGGTGGTATAGGTGCCATCCAAGTCGCCGTCGTCCTTGAAGTCGTTCCAGATGTCGTCAGCAGTGGCGGCGAAAGCTGTGCCGGCAACGCTAAGGAACAGGATCGCCGCGAGGACGACGAACAATATGGTCTTCTTCACCCTGAACTCCCTTCGAAACGGGCTGCCACTGCGAGCCTCTGCTAGATGCATTCGGGCCTGTCGCTTCATTTCCTGCGGATGTGCAGAATGCGCTTTGCGCTCGCGAGTATCGACTTCCGGTCTTCGGGCTGCAAGCCGAAGGTGAGCATGTAGGCGGCGTGGACTACTGCGACGGCGGCCGCGATGCCCAGCAGTTGTGCGAACGTGTCACCGAGCCTCGCAAGCCAGAACGCCAACATGACCACCGCGGCCGGCAGGCAATGGGCAAGTGGTATGAGTGTGCCGTTAAGGAGGTGCCTATGCCAACTGATCTCGAGCAGATGGGCCGAGTACCAGGGCCAGAAGGAGATGTTGTAGAGGCCGATGGCGATAGCTGCCGCGGCAGCAACACCCATGAGCCCCCAATCGAACACCATCACAAGTAGAAGGCTCAAGGCCAAGTTGAACACAGCGGCAAGCAGGGCAACCACGTTGTTCATGGCGTTCTTGCCGAAGGCTTGAGGTACCGTCCTGCTGGGTATCTGCGTCAGCTGGACGATTATGGCTGCGCCGAGCACCGCGAAGTAGATGCCATATTGCCCATAGTGGCTGTCGCCTAGGTAGAGCGTCATGATGGATCTGCCGAAAATGGCTAGAAACAGAATGGCCGGCGTGCCCAGCGCGGTAGTCACACGGCTTGAGCGGTAGATCATCCGCGCCATGCGGCCCAAGTCGTGCTGGGCGTGCAAGACAGTCGCCGCGCTGAAGAGCACCCCCGTCCCCAGGGAAGCCAGTGAGTAACCCTGCAAAAGTATCCCCACGACCACGGAATAGCCTGTCACCAGCAAGGGGTCCAGAAGTTTGTTGATGACGACATTGCCGGTTCTCCAGTAGAGGAGAAAGGCGACGGTGCCAAGCAACGACCAGAGGCCGAAGCCCAGCACCATGCGGAGCGTGGCCCATCTGAACGACTTCCACCTTATCCGCTGCCAAGGTATGAGGCGTCGCGCAACCCGCCAGGTCACAAGAGCTCCCAGGAGCTCTGTGATCAAAGTCGCCGCCGCCGCCCAGATGAGATGAGGTGTGGTGACGTTGAAGGCGACGACGACGAGCACCGCGTACGTGATCAGCACCACGATCTCGCGCACGTTGAGGGCTACGTACTTCTGGGCTGCGTCCAGGGCTCCCTTGAAGACCGACACGATGATTCCGGAGGCTCCCGCGATGCCGGCGAGGAGCATGACCCAGGGCCCTACGCCGGCGACGCCGGCGGGGATGGAGAAGATGCGCTCGAAGTAGACGCAGAAGACGACCGCGACGCCAACGTAGAGGCCTGTGGCCACCAGCACGACTGCGAACACGCTCGAGGTGATCTCTTCTACTTCCTGCAGGCTCTTGCGGGTGAAGGCGTGCGCAAGAAAGCGGCTTACTCCGCCGCTGACTGCCAAGGGTATGAGGTAAGTGAACCCCGTGACGGTGGTGACGAGCGGCCAAATGGAGTACTCAGCTCGGCCGATGCTCCTGATGAGATAGGCCTGTAGAAAGAGGTTGACCAGCAGGGCGACACCATAGCGGGCGTAGTTGGAGGAGGCATTGACCACCAGGCGTCGACGGCTGACCTCGGTCAGGGCGTCAAGACGCTCACCATCCGCCACGTCCGCGGAACCTTTGCGAAGCTCTCGAACAAAAGACTTGAACATGCTATGCGCGTGCAGACCGGGCCCAGTCGGCGATGGTCTCGACTATGCGGTCGCCCGCGTGCCCGTCCCAGAGCTCCGGTCGCCGGGGTGCGGCGTCGGTCGGCCGAGCGGCCAGCACGCTCTCTACCGCCGCGATGATGGCCGTCAGGTCGCCTGGGTCGACGAGCTGGTTGCTGCCCTGGGTGATGGTCACCGGTCTCTCGGTGTTCTTGCGCAGAGTCAGGCAGGGGATGCCCAGCACCGTCGTCTCTTCCTGGATGCCGCCGGAATCGGTGAGCACCAGACGCGCCTTGGCCATGAGACCCAAGAAGTCCAAGATAGCCAAGCGGCTCGGTGAGCAGCACCGATCTCGCGTTCAGCCGGTCATGGAGCCCGAACTGGACGAGGCGGGCGCGGGTGCGGGCGTGGACCGGAAAGACCACGGGCAGCCGCTCGCTCACCTCGCACAGCACCTGCACCAGCAACCGAAGACCTGCGCCTTCGTCCACATTCGAGGGGCGATGGAGGGTGACCACCGCGTATGAGCCCTGCGTCAGGCCTAGGTCGGACACGGTCGTGCCGGCCAGGGCGCGAGGAAGATGCGCCTGCATCGAGTCGATCATGGTGTTGCCGACGAAGCGGACCCTCTCCGACGGGATCCCTTCGGCCGCCAGGTTGTCGTCGGCGTCGCGGGAGGTGGTGAAGAGTAGGTCGGAGAGCTGGTCGGTCACCAGACGGTTGAGCTCCTCGGGCATGGAGCGGTCGCGGCTGCGCAGGCCCGCCTCCACGTGCGCTACCGGCAGGCCGAGCTTCGCGGCCACCAGCGCCGCGGCCAGGGTGGAATTCACATCGCCCACGGTGAGCACCAGGTCAGGACGTTCCTTGAGCAGCACCGGTTCGAGGGCCAGCATCACCTTGGCGGTCTGCTCGGCGTGCGTGCCGGAGCCGACCTCCAAGTCGTAGTCTGGACGGGGCAGGCCGAGGTCGTCAAAGAACACCCGAGACATCTTCTCGTCGTAGTGTTGGCCGGTGTGCACCAGCAGCTGTTCGAACCGCGCCGAGTCTTCGCGCTGGTTCCAACGATCGGCGGCCGCGATCACGGCGGCCGCCTTCATGAAGTTGGGGCGCGTGCCCACCACGTGCAGAAGTCTGATCATCATGGGTGTGTCTAGCGCCGGTGCGTGCATGCTCTGCTAGTAGGCTCCTTTGCGGGTGAACACTGCCGAGAAAGTCCGCAAAATGATGCTCATATCCATCTTGAGCGACCAGTTCTCGAGATAGTAGCGGTCGAGCCGCACCATGTCTTCGAAGCTGAGGGTCTTGCGGCCGGACACCTGCCAGAGCCCGGTGATGCCGGGCTTGCCCTTGAGACGGACCAGTTGCGAGGCCTCGTACTGCGCGACCTCCCGGGGCAGCGGGGGCCTCGGACCGACCACGCTCATGTCCCCCTTGAGGACATTCCAGAACTGCGGGAGCTCATCCAGACTCCAGCGGCGGAGAAAAGCCCCCACGCGAGTGAGCCGGGGGTCGATGGCCATCTTGAAATGCGGTCCGTCGCCTTCGTCTTGATCTTTGAGCTCGGCCAGACGCGACTCCGCGTCGACCACCATGGTGCGGAACTTGAGTATGTGAAAGCGGCTGCCGTACTTGCCCAGACGCTCCTGCCGGTAGTAGACGGGCCGACCTGTCTCGATGACTATGGCAAGCGCGATGGCCGGAGTGATCAGAGCGAGGCAAAGCAGAGCCACAAGCGATATGGCCACGTCGGAGGTGCGTTTGACGGCGCGCACAAGCCGGTCCGGCGGGTCCACCGCCATCTCCAGTACGTGGGCCGGGGTTATGTCGTCTGGGCTGCTGGCGAACGCAGTCTCTTCGAACAACGAAGGCACGATCTTGAACGGTATGCGGACCAACGAAAGAAAGTTGGTCAACTGGGGCAGCTGGCCACTCTCCTCCGGCTCCAGGGCGACCACCACTTCGTCGGCCCCCAGGGTGCGCATGATCTCGTTGAGACGCCTGAGGCCTTTCAGGCTGGTGGCCATGGTGATCAGGGGAGGCGACTCGGGTGCGGTCTGGCCAGGGTCGGCATCGGCCTCTTGGAGGAGCTGCCCGTCAACGCATCCCTCTGAGCCTTCCATGCACAAGCGCGCAGCTACTACGACGCCCAGCCAAGGGCGGGCCTGGACGAACGAGATCACTTCTGACGCTTCTGGGCCGGTGCCCAGCACCATGATCTTGCGAACGCCTATGCCGTGAGCAAACAGATGGCGTTGATAACGACTGGTCACAAACCGCGCGACGATGCCCAGGGCCCAATAGAGAACCAGGAAGGAACCCAGGGTCAGACGAGATGGGGCGGTGACGTCGGTAAAGAAGCCTTTGGTGGCAAGGCTGAGGAGGCTGGCGACCGCGAAGGCAATGAGCAGATCGCGGGTCATGACCCCGGTGTCGGAGATGCGGGATATGCGTTGCCGGCTGCTGTACGAGCCCGACCAAGCCAACACCCCGATAGTGATCGCCACGATCAGGAGTGCGAGCACCATGGTGACATCGAGCTCTCCGAGCTGAGTCTCGGTACGCAGCGCCAGGAGCAGGTAGGCCACCCCAAGGGAGATCAACCCCGCCAGCACATCAGCGAGAAGGAGCGCCCGCCTCGGGCGCCGGCGCATCCGCCTTGCGGAGAGCTTGCCGTCCGCGTTTGGCGCGGTGCTGGTCTCTTCTACGGCGTCCATGGTTCCCACTCATACGGTCGATCGAAGAAACCGGGGCTGCACTTAAGCTCTGAGACCCTCTTGATCACTTTGGCGGGGTTCCCTGCCACCACGGTCGCCGGGGGGACGTCGTCCACCACCACCGAGCCGGCCCCGACCAGGGCGTTCTCACCTATCTCCACGCCCGGCAGGATAGTGCTGTTGGCTCCGATACGGGCGCGTCGCCGGACGAGGGCGCCGCCCTTGCACTCCTTGTAGCGCGGACAGTTCATGGGGTGGGGATCGTCGGTGAAGACCACGTTGGGGCCCACAAAGACATCGTCTTCGATGGTGACCAGCTCCAGGAAGCACCCAGAGTGGATGCGCACCCGGTCGCCGATGCGATTGCCGAACTCCAACACGGCGTTGGTGCCCACAGAGACGTCGTCACCCAACACATTATCCTCGCGGATAGAGGCGCCCTGCCCGGTCTGCAGCCGGTCGCCCATGACGCTGCCCGCATAGATGGTGGTAAAGGGGCGGACAGTGGCTTGCGAGCCGATGCGAAGGGATAACTCCCCTTCGGCGGCGCCTCGGGGGGCCTTGCCGATTATGCAGGGGGCTTGCAGGTCCGCTCCCTGCCCGACCTGAACGTTCTTGGCAATGACCACCTCGGACGGCCACTCACCCGGAGCCACCATGACGCTACCCCCTGAGGCTGATGGTCTGAGGGGCCCCGTTGCTGCGCAGGGAAAGGTCGGCCGCTTCCAGCGCCGCGACCACAGTGAGTCCGTCCGCTCCATCGGTGATAGGCCGGCTGCCGGTCTCCAGACACTCGATGAAATGCTGAGCTTCTACAAAGAGCGGTTCGGTGCCGGAGACCTTGGGCGACAAGTATGTCTCCGGTGCGATAAGAGAGTTGGTATTCGCCGAAAGTCTGGGGGTCCCGGAAATCGACGCCGTGGTCGAAGATCTTGACCTTCTCCACGCTTTCGGTGTCGTCGTACATGAGCATCTTCTTACTGCCCACGACCACCGTCCGCCGCAGCTTGACCGGAGAGAGCCACGCGACCTGCATTTCGGCCACCACTCCCGAGGGGAAGGTCACATTGATGAAGGCCACATCGGGCACGCCGGGGTTGATGCAGGCCCTCCCGATCGCGGACACACTGCTGGGCGTCTCGCCCAACCAGTAGTGAAGTATGGAGAGGTCGTGCGGGGCTAGGTCCCAGATCACGCTGACGTCCTTCTGGTGAAGGCCCAGGTTCACTCGCGTGGAGGTGACGAAGTAGATGTCGCCCAACTCTCCGGAGTCGATGATCTGCTTGACCAGTCGCACGGGAGGGCTGAAGACGAAGGTGTGGCCGACCATGAGAGTCAGACCTTTGGCCGCGGCCAGATGCTACAAGCTCTTTCGCTTCGGCGGTGCTGCCGGCTAGCGGCTTCTCGACGAAGACGTGCTTGCCGGCGAGCAAGGCCTGCTTGGCAAGGGGAAAGTGCGAGGAGATGGGGGTGGCCAGCACTACGGCGTCAACCGTAGCGTCATCGAGCACTTGCTGATAGTCGCTGCTGCAGGGAACAGACGGATAGCGGGTCGCGACCCGTTTCAGAGCCTCGGGGTCGGAGTCGCAGACCCATTGCACCCAGGCTCCCTGGAGTTCGATGTAGTTGCGAAGCAGGTTGGGACCCCAATAGCCGTATCCCACCAGTGCGACAGTCTTCATGCTCCCACCGCCTCGGCCAAGCGCTCCACCACGTACGTGATCTGCTCGTGAGTGATCTCGGGGAACATCGGCAAGGAGAGGATGCGGTCGCACAGGCGTTCGGCGACGGGGAAGGCCCCGCGCTTGTAGCCCAGATGCTCGTAGGCTGGGTGCAGATGCATGGGTACCGGGTAGTGGACGCCGGTGCCTATGCCGGCCTGGTCGAGCTTGGCGCGGAGGGCGTCGCGGTCGTCCACCTGGACCACATAGAGATGGTAGACGGCTTCGACGTCGGCGCGCGACGCGATAGGCGTCGCCGCGGGGGCTCCACCTGGGCCGGATACTTGCGCGAGCAGGCGGCCGTATTGGCCCGCCGCTTCACGGCGGGCCTTGTTCCACTCAGGTAGATGGTCGAGCTTTATGGTGAGGAACGCGGCCTGTAGGTTGTCCAGCCTGCAGCAGTGGCCCACCACGGTGTGGTTGGACTTGCTCTTCTCACCGTGATTGCGCAGTACGCGGACCATCTCTGCCATGTCCGCATCGGCGGTGGTCACGGCGCCGCCGTCGCCAAGGGCGCCCAGGTTCTTGCCCGGATAGAAGCTAAAGGCGGCAATATCGCCCAGGGAGCCGGTCGGGCGCCCGTTGTGGGTAGCTCCGTGCGCCTGGCAGGCGTCCTCGATGACCAGCAGGCCGTGCTTCTTCGCCACTCGGTCGATGGCGTCCATGTCGGCGGGTTGGCCGAAGAGATGCACCGGCACCACTGCTTTGGTGCGCGGGGTGACCGCCGCCTCTACAGCCGCCGGGTCGATGTTGGCGGTGTCGGGCAGCACGTCCACAAGCACCGGGGTGGCGCCCGCATGGGTGACTGCCTCGGCCGTGGCTATGAAGGTATTGGCCGGGAGGATGACCTCGTCCCCGGGTCCGATGCCGGCGGCCTTGTAGGCCAAGAGAAGGGCGTCGGTGCCGGAACTCACGCCGACGGCGTGAGGCGAAGCGCAGAACTTCGCAAACGCTGCTTCGAAGTCCTTGAGTTCCTTGCCCATGATGTAGGCCGACTGGCCCACGATCGAAGCGAGGGCTGCTTGGTATTCGAGGAGCAACCCGCGCCCCTGGGTCTTCAGATCGACGAACGGGACATCCACTTGAAGTGACCTCGAGGGTCCCTAGACAGGACCGTTGTTGTGGCTCTTGAACAGCATGATACACCGGAATACCCGGGCTCCGCCGGGCTATCTCACCTGTCTGCTACCCCGAGCAACCTATCGACAAACTGCATGAGAAGAGAGCCATCCGCGGCCGGACCCGCGGTGTTCTCAGAGCCGTGTGAGGCAGGTCTCTTCTGGAATTCGAGGGCCGCGATGTCGGCCGCCGACCTGAGCAGCTTCAGCCTGCCCTCGGCGACCAGGGCCCGGTCGACTGCCGCCAGCCTGCCGGCAAAGATGGAGAAGGCAGGTGTTCCCAGGACCGCGGCCTCGCGGTTCATGCTGCCCCCAGCGCTCACCACGGCGTCGGCTGCTGCGATGACCTGCCTGCCGTCCAGGGCCGCGCCTTTCCACAGCAGATCGCCGAACCCCCCGCTCTGCAGGGCCCCTGCCTGGGTGGCCGTACGCGCGAGAACGATGACCCGCGCCCGGCCCGCGCGCCGCAGCTCTTGGAGTCTCGCGAGCAGCTCGCCAAAAAGGGGGTTCTCAAAGCGATGGTATAGAGCCATGTCGGCGGGTGGGCGGACGACGACGACCGGAGGGGCCGCGCCGGGCACCGCGGTCGCCCCGGCCGCAGGCCCCGCGGCGACGCCTGTCGTGGCGCCCGCGCCGGGCCCCGCTGGCGCCCCCGCCGCGGACCTCGCGGTGGCCCCCGCGGCGCCCTGGCCGCTCGGAGACGGGACGACCCCGGCCTCTTCAAGGTACCCGGGGCTTGGGACGAAGCCGGCTAGGGCGATCTCTTCTTTGAGCCCGGGATAACGCCAGACCTTGGAGGGCTTGGCCCCTTGGCGGCGCAGCACGTCGAGCGGGAACACATCGGGCACTGCCACCAGAGTGGCGCAGCGGAAGGCGAGATGATTGGCCGGCTGGAACTCGTAGTCCATGGCGGTGACCACCGGCAGGCCGAGCAAGCGCCCGGCCACAGCCTGGGCATAAGAGTTGTGGCTGACGGCGACCGAGGGGGCCTTGGCACGCGCGAACGCGCAAAGGGCGCGGACCCTGCCGGCGAGGTTGCCCGCCTTGCCCACGAGCCCGGACCCCCCGTGGCCGCCTACCACCTCGGCCTCGAGGCCCAGCAGTCGGCAGAGGTCGACGGTCTGGGCAAAATCGCGCGCAGAGACCACTGTGGGCACGCCTCGGCGGTGAAGCTCCGCGATGACGGGCTGAAAGAACAGCACGTGCGGGGAGTTGGCCAGATCGATCCAGATGGGGCCGGCGGACCTGGGGCGCGCGGCGATGCGCGGGGGTGCGGAGTGCGCGGAGTGCGCGGGGGGGGCTGGGGGGGTCGGGCCTTCTTGAGTCGTTGTCATTGCTCTCGAAAAACCGTGTGCGGACTGCCGACAGAATTCTGTACGGAACTCTGTACGTGATTCCGTCGGCAGTTTGCACAGCTCTTCAGAAGGCACCCCTGCAAGCGCAGACATCAGCGGCGCACTCGCCCAGCGCGGGAACTCGCGCCGGTCGGTCCAGCCGCGGTGCACCTGGTAGGCCACCTTGCCCCCGGGGCGGAGCAGATGGTCGCGCACCCACTCCAGCTGTCCGGGTACTGCCTGCGCCGCGCCGACGCCGAGGGCCGTAGCGCGCAGCGCGACCTGCAGGGTCTCCACTCCCTGGGCCGCCGACAGCGCGTCGAACGGGAAGCCGTGGGCCGGATAGTACTTGGGCTGTCCGTGGGGCCCGAAGAGTTGGGCTACGTAGAAGCGCAGACCGCGGAGCAGGGCCGTCTTCAGGTCCTGGTCGCCGGTGGCTCGCACCACGGCCGCGAGCCCTTCGAGCACGAACCCGGTGTGAAAGCCGTCGACCCAGCGGCCGTACGACTCTTCGGAATAGGGCCACGAGCCGTCGGGGGATTGGCGCGCGGCGGTAAACCGCGCGCAGCGCAGGGCTTGGTCCAGCCAGGTGCTCCTGGCGAACGCTCTCGTGTGGCCCGCCGCTCAGGTCCGCGGCCTCGCAGAGCACCAGCGCCGCCAGCAGGTTGGCGTTGTGTACCGCCGCGGTCTCGCCGGGCACGTAGCCTATGCAGTCGCCAGTGGTGTCGGATACGCGGGGCAGCCGATGAAGGATGAAGTCCACCGCGCCGCACACCTCCGCGCGGCAGTCGGCGACACCGGCCCGCGTGGCGGCGGCCAGGCCTTTGGCCACGAAGGCCGTGACTATCAGGTTGGGCGTGGGCGGTGAGTACGAGAAGAAGCGGGTGCGGACCGGGAAGTGGTAGCCCCAAGCCACGCTGTCACCGTCTCTCACCGCCATGGAGCGGAGTCGCTCCACGATCTGCCGGCAGGCGGCGGCGAGGTCTGGGGGAGTCTCCCCACCGGGTCGGGTCGTGCTCGCAGCGCCCTGCAGCCGGGTCCCCGCAAGCAGCGCGTGCCCCAGCGTGTAGGCGTCGGTCTCGCGCTTGATGGCCAGCAGGGGCTGCAGAGGCACCGGACAACGCTTCACGGTCTGAGTGAGCAGCCTGCCGGCCAGGCGCGGTCTGGTGACGAACCCGGGGAGCAGCCGGGTGTTCAGCGCATCGTAAGGATCCCAGCCGCGGAAGTCTCGGGAGAGCAGGCGGACCCAGATATCAAAGGCCGCTCTGGTGGGCCCACGCGGCGTCTGCGCGTTCCGGGGCCACGGGCCGTGGCCCCTAGCCTTCCACCGAGACCTCGGGCACGCGCACCGGTGCGCCCGTGGTGAGTGACTCGATCACCTTGAGGGTGGCCGCGGTGGAGGTGACGCAGTCGGCGAAAGTGAGCTCGGGGACCTTCTTGCCCTGCGCCAGATCCAAGAAGGCCCTCATCTCTGCCCGATGGCCCTTGTCCGGGCGCGCGAGCTTGGTGGTGCGGGTTTTGCCGTCCTGGACCACGGTCAAGGTCCTGAAGTCGTCTATGACGATGACCTTGCCCTCGCAGAAGACCTCCACGCGCTCCTTGGGGTAGGTGGTGTCCCCGGTGGCGGCATAGATGATGGTGGCCACCGAGCCGTCGGAGAACGAGAGGGTGATGCTCAGCGAGTCGGCCAGTGCGGCAGGCTTTGCGCGATCGGCCGAGACAGCGTACACGCTGGTCGGGTGGGCAGCCGCGAGGCAGGCGGCGAGGTCGACAAAATGGCACACCTCGCCGACGATGCGTCCGCCGCCCTCTTCGAGACGCTGGATCCAGTGGTCGGGCGGAATGGCCCCGGCGTTCACACGGATAAGTATGGTCGCCGGAGAGGAGCGCCGCGTCAACTCAGCGACCGCCTGGCGCGTGAGCGGCGAGAAGCGGCGGTTGAAGCCGACGGTGAGCCGTCCACCGGTATCGCGCTGCGCGCGGACCACAGCGGACAACTCGTCCTCCGAGAGGGCCAGCGGCTTCTCTACGAACACCGTCTTGCCGGCCCGCAGAGCCTTCTGGGCCAACTCGGCGTGCGAAGCGTGCCTGGTAGCGATGATCACGGCGTCGGTCTGGGCGTCGGCCAGGATGTCGTCGGCCGAGCCGGCGCAGTACGCGAAACGGTGGCGGTCGGTGACGTCGCGGGCGCTAAGGCCCGAGAGGGTGTAGACACCCCGGCGGACGAAGCGCGGATCGCCGGCGAGAGCCGGCAGCAGGGTGGCGGTAGCGAAGTTGCCTGCCCCCAGCAGGCTGACGCCCACCTTGTCGCCCGCGGTCGCAGGGCCGGCGGCCGGCGCTGAGGCCGACCGAGAGACCACCATCTTGGGATAGGCCGGCGCCGCCTGCGGATACTCCAGCAGCACTCCCACCGCTGCGCCGCCGCCGGTGGAGAGGAGTGCGTAGGCTTCGGCCGCGGCCTCCACGGCGTAGCGGTGGGTGATGAGTGACTTGACGTCTACTCGCCCTTCCGCCACCAAGCGCAGGAACTCGGCCATGTTGCGCTGCTCGGTCCACCGCACGTAGCCCAGCGGATAGTCCAGGGCCAGGTCTTCGTACACGGGGTCGTAGCGGCCGGGACCGTAGGAGCGCGATAGCTTGAGAGTGAGCTCCTTCTCGTAGAAGGGCGAGCGGGGGATATCCATGCCCACGTCGCCCACCACTACCACGGTGCCGCGGTCGCGGGCTATCTCGCCGGCCAGTCTCACGGGGCCAGCATCCTTGGTGGCGGCAGTGAGGATGACGGCGTCGAATCCTTGACCCCCCGTGAAGGCCAGAAGCTCGCGCGCGGCGGCGCCACCCTGAGCGTGCGTCACGCAGGCAGCGCCGAATCCGGCGGCCAGGGCGCAGCGGGATTCGTCCGGGTCCATGCCGGCCACCTCGCAGCCGGCCGCTCTAAGCAGCTGCACGGTGAGCAGTCCCAGCAGCCCCAATCCGATGACGGCCACCCGCTCGCCCAGCACCACCCCACTCTGCCGCACGCCCTGCAGGGCGACGGCTCCCACGGTAGCGAAGGCGGCCTCGTCCAGACCCACCTCGCCGGGCACCGGTACGGCCAGCGTGCCGGGCACGTAGACCATCTCGGCGTGGTTGGCGAAATCGCCGCCCCCGCAGGCCACCCGGTCGCCGACCCGGAAGCCCCCGGCCAGCTCACCCACGCTGGTGACCACGCCTGCGCAGCTGTAGCCCAGAGGGCCCAGTTCCTCGAGCCGGGTCTTGACGGTGTGATAGGTGGCGAGCAGGCCGTCGCGGCGCACCTTGGCCACCACCTGGGCTACCTGGTCGGGGCGGCTACGCGCCTTTCCCACCAGGCTCTTCTGACCCATATCCACCTTGGCGCGCTCGGTGCCGGCGCTGATGAGTGACCACGCATTGTGGACAAGTATGCCGTGCGGCCGCAGGGTCGGGAGAGGTACGTCGAGTACCTGGATGCGACCGTCCTTGATCGATTGGGCCACCTGCTTCACCGTGGTTCTCCTCGCCCTAGGTTTCACGTGCGTCAATTGTATTCCCGAACTAGGATCGCGTTGTCCGCTTCTCGTCCACTAGCGAGAGCGTCCGTCCACAAACACCTGGTGCCACAGTTCCAGGGTAAGAAGTGCCCAGATGCGGTAGGTGTTGTCCGCGCGCCCTTCACGGTCATCGTCCACCAGGTTCCGGATGGCCTCGGGCTCGAAGTACCCGCGGGCGTTGATCCGTCTCAGTGCCCAGCAGGTCGTCCACCATCTCGCGCAGGTCCCGACGCAGCCAGGTGCGAATGCGGCACACCGAATCCGGCCTTGCGCCGGGCGAGTATCGGTGCCGGGACGATGTCTCGCACCGCCTCGCGCAGGATGATCTTGGAGGTGTCGCCCGTGCCGCTTGAGTTCGCAGGGGACGGTGAGCATGAAGTCCACGATCTCGTTGTCAAGAAACGGGACGCGGCCTCGACCGACGCGGCCATGCTCATCTTGTCGCAGTAGGCCAGGTTCAACTCGGGAAGGAAGGTGATACCAGTCGGTATAGAGTTCGCGGTTGAGAAAGTCCGCGCGGGCGCCTCTCGTAAGTAGGCAAGGTGCTCACTCCCGGCTTCGGCGTCGCTGAGGGCCTGGCTCAGCTCGGGGAGTAGAGCTGCGTGAGTTGCTCGTCGGTGTAGTACGAGCGGTAGAACACGTACCGCTCGTCTGGAGGCAGGTCGACCCCGGCCAGCATCTTGCTGAGGTAGCGGTGGCCGGCAAGCACCAAGCCCCGGGTGCGCACCGGGACAAGCGTACTGCAGCGCCGGGAGCGCATCCACCAGCAGGCGTCAGTGCATGCCTTCGTACGCCAACGGGGGCAGGCGCCCGACGCGATCAGCCCAAGCGGACATGGCGTGCACCCGGTAGCCCGGCGAAGATCTCGTCGGCGCCTTGGCCGCTCAGGAGCACGGTCACCTGTGGGGCGGGCCGCCTCGCAGATGAGGTAGGTGGCTATAGCCGCCGGATCGGCGATGGGCTCATCCAGGTGCCAGATCACCTTGGGCAGCAGATCGACGATATCGGGGGCCACTTCGATGTCGTGCAACTCCGCCCCCAGTGTGTCGGCCGCCAGGCGGGCGAAGCGGGCGTCGTCGGACGACTGCTCCAAGGCGGAGTCCTCGCTTCTGAAGCCGATGGTGAAGCAGGTGGCGGCCGTCCGGCCAGCCGGGTGGCGAGAGCGGCCAGAGCGGTCGAGTCGAGCCCGCCGCTCAGAAAGACGCCCACAGGGACGTCGGCCACTAGTTGACGGGAGACAGTGGACTCCAGGATCTCGCGCAGCTCAGCGGCTGCTTCGGCCGCTGTCCATCGGCCCGCGGGCAGTCGAAGCGATGTCGGGTGCCCAGTACCTGCGCGTGCTCGAGCCGGCCGTCGCGCCACTCGGCCCAGTGCCCAGGCGGCAGCTTCTGCACCCCTGGGAACATGGTCGCGGGCCCCGGGACCCACAGGAAGGCCAGGTACTTGTGGATAGCCAGGCGGGTCAGGAGGCGAAGCGGTAGCCGCCGGCGAGGAGGCCCTTGACTTCAGAGGCGAACCAGCAGGCGCCCAGCTATCGTCCACCGTGTGATAGAGCGGCTTGACACCGAACCGGTCGCGAGCCAGCAAGAGGCGGTGCTCCCTGGCGTCCCAGAGGGCGAGGGCGAAGATGCCGTTGAGTCGCGCGAAGAGTTCGAGTGCCCCACTCCTCGTATCCGTGGATGAGTACCTCGGTGTCGGTCTGGGTGTGGAACTTGTGCCCGGCCGCTCGGAGCTGCGCTCGCGCAGCTCACGGTAGTTGTAGATCTCGCCGTTGTAGGCCACGGCGACACGTCCGTCGTCGGACATCATGGGCATGTGGCCGGCGGAGGAGAGGTCGATTATGCTCAGGCGGCGGCTTCCCAGGCCGACGGCCCCGTCGGGGGTCAGATAGGTGCCGCCATCGTCTGGGCCTCGGTGGACGGTCACCACCAGCATGCTCTGCAGGGCCGGCGATCGACCGGGGGCAGTCATGCCGCATATGCCGCACATTCAGCGCGCCTCCTCGGGGCGCTTGGCGGTCGCCGCGACCCGGCAGAGCTCGTCGGCGAGAAGCCTGTGGCTCCTCTCGGCAGTGAACAGCTCCTGGTATCGCTGCACGGACTTCTCGGCCATGCTCTTCCACAGATCGTCGTCGGCAAGAAGGGCGCGATGCGCTCGGCAAGCGCGGCGCTGTCTCCCACCGGGACCACGAACCCGGTCAGCGCCGTCCTCCACGGTTTCCGCGATGGCCCCGGTGTCGGTGGCCACCACGGGGAGGCCGGCGCTCATGGCTTCGATTATCACCCAGGGATGACCCTCGGAATGGGAAGGGACAACAAGCACCCAAGCCCGTGCCGAGGAGCGCCTCCTTTTCGTCGCCGTCGATGGGACCGGGGAAGCGGACGATGTCCGTGAGATCCAGCTCTGCCACGCGTTGCATGATCTCCGTCTTGTATTGGGCGAGGATCCCATTCTCCACAGAGCACGAACTCAAGCGACGGCACCACGTCGGCTACGCTTCGGGCCGCCTCCAGGGCGTTCTTCGAGGCCTTTGGCGGCTCCGAGACGACCTATGTAGGCGAGCAGAGGGTCGAGTACTCATCGCGCGTGCCGACCAACTCCGGCTTCACGGCCGGAGGGCAACCGTTGGGAATCACAGCGACTCGGCATGGTGGGTAGACCGCTTTGGCCATGTCTATCAGGCTGTTGCCCAAGACGATGACAAGCGAGCTGGTCTGAGGATGTGACGCAGTTCGTGCGCTGCGCCACGTCCCTCGGTCTCCCGCAGGTTCGCGTACCTGCTTCCGCGCAGGTGGACGACGACCTTGGACCGGAAGAGCCGGGCGAGGCGTACAAAGAGCGCGTCGCGCAGAAGGCCGAGTCTCCCTTGAGACGCCGTGAGCATGGTGATGTCCGGGTGCTCTCTGGCGAGCAGCTCGCACCAGCCGGAATGCGTGCTTGACGCCCAGGAGAGCGTTGCGCCAATCGAACCGGCCCATGTTGGCCAGTCCGCGAATGTCGCTGGTGTCGAGGTGGAGCAGCCGGACGCGCTCGGCCAGGATCGGGGAGTCCAGCATGAGCTTCTTGGCCTTGGCTACGCCGAATGCGGCGGCGGCAGGGGCCCGATGAGCAAGCACCTTGGGGACCCTCCGGGTGCGCCGTGCCGGTCAGCCGTGGCCGGTGTGTTTCGACCTTCTTGCCGGCTACGCACGATGAGGGCTTTCCAGGGCATCGTGGATCGCAGCGACGAAACCCTCGGCCGATCTCTCGAGGGAGGCCTTGGCGCGGATCGCAACAGCACCCGCGCGGCCCACCTCCTTGCAGTCAGGGTCGCCTGCCAGGAGGCGTGACATGATGGCCGCCAGAGCCCGGTGTCGTGGGGTCTACCACATAGCCGGTGACGCCGTCTTCGATAAGGTCACGGGTGGCTCCGGCCCAAGGGGAGGCGACGACCGGGACGCCGCAGGCCATGGCTTCGTTGATTACCAGACCCCAGACCTCCTGCTTTGTAGGCAAGACCAGACCGTCCACCAGCCCCAGTAGTTCGGCCACACTGGTCCCGGGTATGAGTCCGTGAAAGCGGAATCGCGCCTCTGCGTTTGCTGAACGCACAGCGCTCTCGAGTTCGCGGCGCAGAGGGCCGTCTCCCGCAAGATGGAGGGCCCAGTTGACGCCAGGGACGCGCGGGCTCAAGGCAGCCGAGACGAGTTCACGCAGACCCTTGCGTTCCACGAGTGAACCGACGAAGAGCAGATTCTTGGGGGCAAGTCCGTATCTTGTCTCGAACTCGCGTCGACGGGCGGTCGCTGCTTGGGCGAGGCTCGCAACGCCCTCAAGGTCCACGGTGTTCCACCCGCAGGATATTGCACTGCTGCGCGCACCGAGCGACACAAGATAGTCAGCAGCATCAGTTCCGTACGTCACGTATGCGTCGCACCGTCTTACTAGCCTTTTCCGCAGGGCCGATTCGACCATGCCTACTTCGGGTTCACCTCTCGGCCACGCCCCCGACCAGAGCACGAGCGGAACCCCTTTGTGTCGGCACCAACTCGCGCATAGTAACGCGCTGGGACCAAACCCGCCGCTGATAACGCATACGGGCTGGTGCTGACCGAGAATCCGAGCCAGACCGGTAGGAACTGCCAATACCTTCTCATACCCGAGTCGGAGTGAGATTTCGGGCACGAAGGTTTCGGTATCGGGATCATAGATGTCTGTCGGGGTGACCCCGCGTCTCACATGTTTGCCTGGATCGGAGGTATACAAGACCCTCAACTCCAGCCCGTTCGGTGCCAGCTGCTCCCGTAGCGTATCGAACAGGGCCCGCCGGTAGGGGCGCGGGATGTTGGTGACCAGTGCGACTCGTCCGTTCACCGGCGGCCGTCTGTGGCGCTCACCATTATCTGCCCGGCAAGTGCTTGGCGCAGCCTACCTCGAAGGTCTCTCTCCAATCGTTCGGCCAGGCGGGGTGTGCTGTGTCTGAGCATACGGTCCAGGGGAGGGGGGGCAAGGACGAGATCGAAGAACCGCATCTCGCCGACTCGCAGCTCCGCCCGTTCGAGCAATCTGGTCAGACCTTTGCTTGAGTAGAGCTTGCGTCCATAGTCAGACACCGGTCTGCCCAGAGCCCTTTTTGCCAAGGTCGAGAGCGGCAGGTAGACATTATGGGACCAACGTCGCCCGAACCCTCTGGAGTTGGGGACGGACATGATGAGTCGCCCGCCCGGTCTCAAGACCCGAGCCAACTCTAGGGCTACGCTTCCGGGCTGGTCGAGATATTCGAACACCCCCAAGAGCACCACCGTGTCGAACGTGTCATCACGGTAGGGAAGCGTCTCCAGATCGCCCTGGACGTAGAGAGTTAGAGGGTCGCGTCGTGCGGCGGTAGCGAGCTGACCGACAGAGAGATCGACACCGTGGGTATCAACCCCCTGCTCTGCCAGCAATGGGGCCACTACCCCGGGGCCGCACCCGGGTTCGAGCACTCTGCCTGGGGTTGGGCCTGCCATCTCGAGAGCGAGTTCGCGCCGCCTGAAGAACCCGCTGCTGGCGCGCGTACAGCGCTCGTACTTGTTCACGTATGTCTCGCTCTTGGCATCCATATCTGCCATGATGCCCGCCGTCCGCCGTCCATCCTGCGTCGCCGGCAGTGCGAGAACGACTCCGGCCAGTGCGCGGATGGCGCCGGAGCAGGTGGCACATATCAGGCCCTCTCCAGTAGGACGTGCGCCATACAGTGAGGTTCGGCACTGAGGGCAAAGGCCGACAGATGCGAAGCGGTCGAGGCGTTGTAGGTCAGCATCCATGGCGTCTGATCTTCTTTCCATGCCGGGCAAGATCAATGGCGGTTGCATACAGACCAGAATACGCTGTCGCCGTCGCGCGTATATCGTAGAGCTTCTCGAAGCGCTCCCGATCTAGGGGCCGGAATCCCGGGAGTGGCTCGCCGCGCAGGCTACAGTCAATCACCGACGCCAGTGCTTCGATGCTATCGACGAGGCACCCCCCGCCTACTTCTCGGATTATCTCCCCTGGTCCACCAGAATCGGCGAAAGCCACCACCGGCCGGCCCAGCTCCATGGCTTCGAGCACCACCAAGCCGAATGCCTCAGTGCCAGATGGCACAGGTACGAGGTCTGCCGACCCGACGAGGTCCCAGACCCGCTGTCGGTAGCCCAAGAACCGCACCCTCTGTTCTATGCCGAGGGCAGCGCACTGTTCTCGGAGCACCCGCTCCAAAGGGCCGGCTCCCACTAACAGAAGCGTCCATGAGAGGTCACGGTTGCTGAGCAGAGCCAGGGCCTCAAGTAGCCGGTCGATACGCTTTGCGTAGACTAGGCGCGCCGTCACGACGGCGACCCATGTTCCAGGGTCCAACCCCTCCTCTTCAAGGACCTTTGCTCTAGGGCGTTCAGCCGAGATCTCGTCTAGGTTGGCGCCATCCGGCACTGTCCGAAGACGGTCACCGGCGACTCTGTACTTGCAGCTAGTCCTCTCAGTGGTCCATTCGGACACTCCAGCGACCACTGTGGCTTCGCGACGCAAGAACGAACCCTTGAGCAAATGTTTCGCAGCGCCAGAGACAGTAATCTGTGCTCGAGGCCCAACATTCCGTGTTCGGTAAATACTACGGGGCGTTTTGCGCGTCGGATGGCAAAGGACACCGAAGGCGTAAAGCCGTGCACATGGATCACTTGGGCCGTCGATAGGATCCTAGTGATGGTCTTGAGTGCGCTCGGTCGCAGATCGAACCCAGAACGCAGACCGCCGGTGGTGACTGTCACCCCCTGCGCCCTGTATCGATCAAGTTCAACGGCGCCGGCGTCCTTTCCGCAGACGAGGATACCTACCCCGATGCCCATAGCTGCCTGGACGCGTGCGAGGTCGGAAACAAAAGTCTCGACGCCGCCGAAGCCGCCCCCCCAGATGACGTGCACCACGCTCAGCGACTCGGTCACGTTCCGCGCCTCCGTTGACCCTTCGGCCTCAGTGTTGGCGTAGCCCAATACAAGGCCAACGAGCAGCCAAATGTAGATGGTCAGGCTGGGGTAGCTTGAGGGATCGGCGGTGATACCCATCAGCAGGTAGGCTCCCAGCAGACACAGTACGGCAATGCCTATGCGCCACTCAAGGCCGCGTTTCACCGCCAACCGTCGAACAGCACGAGCCAGAGAACCTATGGCGGCGACTAAGGAGGCCCACGTAGGCCAGCAGGCCGACGACGCCATTCATGACAAGAATCCTCAGATAGTCGTCGTGTACGGCCCCTCCTGTGGTAGACCAACCTCGAGGCTCTGTATCCCTGCCCAAGCAGTATCTCCCGACAGGCCGGTGGCGTCTTCAGGCCGCTCCAGTACTCACCCCACAGGAAGACTCGACCGCTAAGAGCTTGACCTCGGGTCTCAGCACTGCTCAGTTTCCACAAATCCGCGAAGACCGAAATGAATCCACTACGCAGAGGAAACGCGACGACCAAGGCAGTCGCGACCAGTAGTCCAAACGCTATCCTCTTTCGACCAGTGAGAAAGAACCAGAGCAGTATCTGGAATACGACCGCAAGCCAGGCAGCCTTCAAGTAGGTGAAGAAGGTGACAACAAGACCCATAGCGAGCAGAAGCGAGTAGAGCAAGCGCCGCGGCACGTTTGGACTGCCCGGGTCATCCAGGGCCGCCAGCAGAAGCGGTATGAAGATGACAATGTAGCGGAGCTACGTCCCAGGGGTGGTAGTAGAAGCCAGTAGCTCTGGGTCGATTCGCCCCCTGATCGAATTCACGGTAGGCGAGCACTCCCAGGGGTTGAAGGAGTACAGTCAAGCGCACGAACGCCATGACGACGAAGAAGAGTTGAGCATCGTGCGGGGTGTAGGAAGCTGCCGCACGACAGCAGGCACTACGAACAGCAGGGGAAAGCCGCAGATAACTCGGGTCAGATGTACTCGCATCCTAGCTGGCCCGGCGTCTTTAACACGGCCCAGACATTGCTCAAGGAAGACTATGAGCATTGGGACCACGAGTCGCCTGGGCATGGCTATTCGTTTGACGGCGAAGGTGATCAACGCTACGAGGCCAGTATCATCACACTTACGAGCGACTCGGCATTGAGTGAAGGACCGCCTCCGCTCACGCTGGCGAACCAAAGCATGTCCACCAGCGGCTTGGCTACGAAGACAGTCAGACGAGCGTACGCGGAGAGGAGAAGAGGAAGATCGTCGCTGTTATGACGGTCAGACCCCCGACGATGACCCAGAAGCCGGCTTGGAGTACAGCGTAGCTCAGAGGGAGACTGGCGGCGAGGACAAAGCGAAGGTCAAGAACGCGGTAGCTTGTCCCAAGGTTGTTGACCAGGACGGAGGGGTCTTTGCGTACGGTCTGTCTTCGGGTCCTTCGTGCGTGGAGAGAAGGCCACCGCATTTCTAGCAGACCACCTTCGTGCGGTTACATCCCGGAGTGGGCTAGCCACCAGGTTGTGGTGTTACAGTGGCCAGGTCGAACATGCACGACACCATTTTCACAACAGTCGCTTCAACTCGCATCGTTGCACAGACTCTGTCAGATTTCGCGGCGGTAGGGGCATGGGTGGCGGATTGGACGCGGGTCAAACGCTAGTCCACCTGGCTTGATTCCCTGGCCGGGCTTCGGCAGCCATGGAATCAGCTGGCCAGCAATGTCCAACAAGCCATCCCCAGTACTTGTATGAGTGGGTCGAGCCTTGGTGGCGTCTTGTGGGCTCGTCGTGTCACAAGCTGTTCTCTGTTCAGGTCGAGAGGCGGGGCGACGGGTTGTGGGTATTGCTCCGCTTATGATGAGCGTCGCCGAGTGCGCGGGGGGGCCAGCTACGTGAGGTTCAGTGGCTCGCCACAGGGCCGAGCGACCAAGCCGACGTGCTCTCATCCGGCGCGGCGGGGCCGGTCGGCGCCGCAGTGGCGCGCTATCTCATTCACCACCGGAGGATGTGGGACGAGATCCATTTGGAGTCCGTCCCCGAGGATTCCGAGGCGGTACGCGCGATGATTGACTCACTGCGCGATGGTCTGAAGTGCGCGGTAAGTGTCAAGCGGTCGCCCAGCTATTACATCGACTCCGCCGGCGACTGGCCGCTATTATCTGAGCCACGACCAGCAAGAAGTTCGTGCAGAGGGACCTACCGCGTGTGCGCCGCCGGCTGGCCGAATCAGGTGGGTTCGCAATACCACGCGCGCGATGTGGCGATCGGCGATCTTCTGGGATTGGCCGTCCAGTGCACCGGGCTCGCCAAGATGAACTGCTGCGGAGAAAGCGGTCTTGTTGATGAACTCCAGTAGTGGGCTACCTGGCCGAAGCACTTGAGGGGATGAGGACCTGGGCATGTTTTCGGTATGGACTCTGCACATGGGGCAGGATATCGGTGCGTATATCATTGGCTTTGAGACAGGGGGTGTCTTCTACGCTTGGAATATGGCACACAACCCGGAATATAACGCGGCGTCTCCGGGGAAGGTCCTGTGGGCCAGCGCGATTGAGGGCTGCTTTGAGGATGAGAGCGTCCACGAGTTCAACATGATGCGAGGGACACCGAGTACAAGCTGAAGTGGACGAAAACCTCGCGTAATCTCTTGACTGTTCGAGTGCGCAACAAGGCCACGGTCCGCTCCGCACTGCTCAACGGGCTGCGCAAGGCGACGGGATGACCCCGTCTTTCTTGGTCTCTGTCTCCATAGATGTCGAGTGTGACAAGGACGAGTGCTGGAATGTGCGCCTTCCCTTTCGTTCCGGGGGGTCGAAGAGGGCATCGGCGAGAGGCTGGCGCCCCTCTTTCGCGAGTTTGGGGTACGACCTACGTATCTCGTCAGTCCTGAGGTGATGCGAGACGAAGCGAGTGTGGCTCTACTCAAAGCCACCGCTGATTGCGAGCTGGGCGCGCACCTGCATCCTGAGTTCGTGCATGGCTCGGAAGGGGTTGCTCAGACCACGATTGTGCCGAGTCAGTTGCCTGAGGAGGAGGAGCGGCGGCTCCTGGAGACGCTCACGCAATCGTTTGTCGATACGTTTGGCCGGGTGCCCCGCTCATACAGGGCTGGACGCTACGGAGCCGGCGCTCACTCGATAAGGGTTCTCGCTGGCTTCGGCTACGTCGTGGATACGAGCGTCACTCCGCACAAGCGGTGGGATTATGGACTGGATTTTCAGGACGCGCCCGACTCTCCTTACTATCCCTCGGAGGATGACATCAGCGCGGAGGGCCCCGCTGGTGGTCTGCTGGAGGTACCCATCTCGCTCTGTTCGTCGCCGGCACCTCGGTGTTGTCCGCTGGGTGACCCGGTGTCCTAGCACGCTCGGGTATGAAGGTGGCGCGCGATTGGGCCAAGTGGGCGCGGGGACCCCTATGGTTTCGTCCCGGGTGGGGGTCACGCCGTGTTCTTCTAGGCTTCGTGCGGAGGGCCGCCCGAGGTGAATACCAGGGCGTTCTGAACATGATGTTCCACAACGTGGACTTCGTCGCGGGCTGCAGTCCCAATGCAGACTCCGAAGAGCGAGTGCTTGCCGCGCTCGACGACATGCGTGCCGCGTTCCGGGGGATCGTTGCGAGCGGTGGGCGATTCGCAACCCTGGCCGGAATTGATGACTCAATCACGCGGACGTGAACGAGCCGTTAGATAACAAGAGTGTCCAGGCGCCCAGGGAGTCGGACGACTGGCGTCTCGAGGCGCGGCCTGGATGTTCGGCCTGAACATCTCTGCGTCGGGTCATGGGCCTTGTGCGGACCGCGATCATCGCCCGCCTTCTAGTACCGGACGATCTTGGGGTATTCGGCATCGCGCTCTTGGCACAGAGCATCATAGAGATCTTTTCAATGTTCGGCTTGACGTCCGCGCTCGTGCGGCGGCCCGACGACGTGGAGCCCTACCTCGACTCGGCCTGGATCATCT
>CAWFCN010000003.1:0-49469 GCA_963814415.1 uncultured Actinomycetes bacterium
GCCCCGCACTGCGGCGGGGCCTCGGCCTCGGGAAGGGGCGTGGGCGTGCCCGCTCCATAGGGCGTCATCTAAAGGGCGGCCAACGACCAACCGTGGGTGGCCAGACGCTGCGCCCTCTTCAGACCCAGGTGGGTGAGGGCGACATGACCGAAGGTGGTCCACTCCAGCATGCCCCGGTCCACCCAGAAGTAGGCGATCTCGTCGGCGCGATCGGGCGGCCAGTCGAGCTCACGGCTGATGTCGCCGTAGAAGACCGCGTGCATCGCTTTCCCCCCGGCCATCTCGTAGAGTACACGCAAATAGGCGAGTTCCAGGGACAGTCCACCCAGTGCTGCCGGCACGCGCATCGCACCTCTCCCCTCTGCGGTTTGGCCAGGACGTTCATTGTTGCGCAGCTTCACTGAACGCTACATGAACGTGTGGTACAAACTACGTGAACGTGCCACTGACCGCTAGTCCTTTTCGACGCGCAAGGGGGGCCGAGGTGGATCAGAAACGGGCATCCGACGACGCCGCCGCCGATCCGGCGCGCCAGCAACCGATGATGCAGGCCCTCGCGGCGCAGTTGGACCCCTGGCAGCAGGCCGTCGAGCAGCCCGCCCCCGCCCAGGCCCAGGTGCTCGCCCGCTTTCTCGCCGACTACGCCCGCACTGACTATGGTGCCGGCCACGGGGCGGCGAGCGTGACCGAGGCGGCCGCCGCCAGCGGCGCCGCCCGTCCCCGAGAGGGCGACTCGGGGAGTGCCCTGGTCGAAGCCTACCGGCGGGCGTTCCCCGTCATGACCTACGCCGACTACAAGCCGCTCATCGCCTCAGTGCTCGCGGGTGACACCAAGGCCCTTCTCTGTGAGGAGCCCCTTGGCTGGGCCATCACCCGGGGCACCACGGCCGACGAGCCCAAGTTCATACCCATGACCCTCACCGACATCAAGATGCGCGTCAGCGCCGGCCGGGCCATGATGGCCTATGTAGCCGCCACCAAGCGCCTGGATCTCTTCGCCGGAGTCAACCTGAACCTCAACTTCCCCTCGGTCGTGGGCACCGTCAAGGTAGGCGACAGACAGATCGAGTACGGCTACAGCTCGGGCATCTACACCAAGTTCGTCAGCAAGAGCACGCCTATCAGGTCGGTGCCCTCCCAGGAGGACATCGACGCCCTCGGCGGCGGCACCAGCCGCGCCGCCTGGGATGCCCGCTTCGAGCTGGCGCTGGAGCAGTGCCGAGACCAGAACGTCACCCTGGTGGGCGGCGTCTGCCAGACCGCGCGTGGAGTTCGGGCGCTATCTCAGCAAGCGGCACAAGGTCTATCCCAAGCAGCTGTGGAAGACGCAGGTGATGACCCTGGGCAGCACGCCCGGCATCAACACCCGCCATGCGGCCCAACTCACCGCCATGTACGGACCGGTGGCGATACGCGAGATCTACGGGGCCACCGAGGGCATGTTCGGCCAGCAGCGCGACGACCGCCGCGCCTGGGTGCCCAACTACGACCTCTTCTTCTTCGAGGTGCTCACCCGCTCGCGGCATCAAGATGTTGCACGAGATGCGGCCCGGCGAGATCGGCAGTCTGGTGGTGTCCACCCCCATCTTGGCCCGCTACCGCATTGGCGACATGATCTTGGCCCTTAAGCCCCCTACTTCCGCTGCATCGGGCGCGAACGCTGGTGGACCAAGCTCGACTACTACTGGCGAGAACTCACCAGCCTGAATCTGGGGCGTCTGTAGAGGGGAAAGAAAGGGTGCTTCGGCCTCGAGCTACTTGGGCACGTACCCCATGAAGGCGGAGAAGTCGTCCGACACCCGTCTCACGGCCTCGGCCAGCCGCTTCTTGTCCTCCGGTCCGAAGCGCTCCTTCGGCGCGACGACTGACAACGTCGCTATGAGCGCGCCGCTCTGGCCGCGCACAGGAGCCGCCGCCGAGCACACCCCGGCTCCGTGCTCCTCCAAGTCGTAGGCCACTCCCTCTTCGACCACCCGCTCTAGTTCAGCCTCTATCTCGGCTGGAGATACGAGCGTGTGCTCGGTGAATCTCACCTGCTCTTTGGCCAAGAACCTGGCTCTTTCGGCCGATGGCTTGAATGCGACAAAGACTTTGGCGTGGGAGGTCGCCAGGTCGGTGAGTACCCTGCCCGTGGGCAGGGAAGGCTTGAAAGCGTGAGAGGTGAGGACGCTGCCGATGATGACAAACGAACCTTCGATCTCGGTTCCGAGGTTCGCCGTCTCACCGGTCTCGGCAGCCAGCTCCTCCAAGAATGGCTTTCCCATCTTCTCGAACTCGGAAGACTTCTGAGCTAGGTAGCTCATGGGGATCACCGACGGTCCCAGATGGTAGTTGCCGGTACTTGCGTCGAAGATCAGGAACCCCTCGGATTCCATAGTCCTCGTCATGCGATAGGTGGTCGCCTTGTGCAGGCCGGTAGCTCGCGCAAGGTCAGAGAGACTCCACTCAGGAGAATCCACGCTGAAAAGGGCCAAGACCCTGAGCCCCCGTGACAGTGAGCGGACAACGAACTGATCGTCAGACTCTTCGTGACCTACGTTCTGGCGCACTGGTTCCTGCTTGGCCTTGCGCCGAGATATCCCGTTTTCTGCCATCTCAGTAGATCATCCCCCCAGATACGCCTTCTTCACGCGTTCGTCCCTGGCCACTGTCGACGCTGGCCCTCCAGAACGATACTGCCGACCTCCAGCACATACGCCCGGTCTGCCAGTGCCAGGGCCATGGAGGCGTTCTGCTCCACAAGAAGGATGCCGATGCCCGCCTGGTGGATGTCCTCTACGATGTGCCCTATGTTCTCGACCATTATAGGCGACAGTCCCATGCTGGGCTCATCCATGAGGAGCAGCTTCGGAGCCGCCATCAGTGCCCGACCCACGGCCAACATCTGCTGCTCACCCCCCGAAAGACTCTCGGAGAGTTGCTTGCGTCGTTCTTTCAGTTTGGGGAAAGAGCGAGTAGACTCGCTCCAGGTCGGCGGCCACAGCCTTCTTGTCTTTGCGCAGGTACGCACCCATCCTGAGGTTGTCGTAGACGCTCATCGGCCCGAAGACGATCCGTCCCTCAGGTATGTGGGCCACGCCCCTCTTGACTATGTCGTAGGCCGGCGCGCTCTCTATGTGCTTGCCTTGAAAGACGATGTGACCCGACCTTGGGGTCTTGAGGCCGGATATGGTACGCAGCAGTGTGGTCTTGCCCGCACCGTTGGCTCCGATCAGAGCAACCACCTCACCCTCGCCCACCGTCAGCGACACCCCTTTGAGAGCGTGGGCGGTCCCGTAGTTTACGGTCAGGTCGTCGATCTCAAGCAACATCGAAAGCCCCCTTGCCAAGGTAGGCCGTGCACACGTCGGGATGAGACTGCACGTACTCGGGCGGACCTTCGCAGAGCTTCTCCCCGAAGTTGATCACCACCACGCGCTCGCAGACACCCATGACCACCTTCATGTCGTGCTCCACAAGCATGATGGTGACGCCTAGGTCTCGGATCTTCTTGATGAGGTCGGTCATGTGCTTGCTCTCGCTGGCGTTCATGCCCGTCACGGGCTCGTCTAGCAGAAGCAGGCTCGGTCCGGTGGCCAGAGCGACGGCCACGCTTAGCGCCCGTTGAAAGCCGTGCGGGAGGCTGCGGGCCTGCTCGTGCTTCACCGGCCCCAGACCCATGAACTCAAGCGTCTCCGACGCTTTCGCCCTCAGTGCCCTCTCCTCGGCGCGCGCTCCCCTTGTCCGGAGCACCCGTTGCCACTGAGAAGTCTGGTACGCCTTGTGGTAGCCGACGAAGACATTCTCCAGCACAGAGAGCTTGCCAAAGATGAGCGACTGTTGGAAGACGCGGGCGATGCCCAATTGAGCCACGTCATGCGCCTGCATTCCTGTGATGTCCCGGCCCTGAAAGAGGATCTTGCCCGCGGTGGGACTCTGAAAGCCCCCTATCATGCTGAATACCGTGCTCTTCCCGGCGCCGTTCGGACCGATGAGCCCGAGGATCTCCCCCTCGTGCACCACCATGTCTAGGGCATTGACGGCGCTCACTCCGCCAAAGCGCTTGGTCAGATTGCTTATCTCAAGGATGTTGGTCATGTTTCTTCCTCCACCGAGGGGACCTCTCTTGCCCCGGCGAATCCTTCAAAGCCCCCAGGCGGCCCCTGGCTGTCGACGGGCGCTCGCTTTGCCCTCCCAGGGAACAACCGATCGAGGAGGCGGTTCAAGGTCTGGTTATCACGTACCGAAGCGAACAGCCCCAGCAGACCTTGCGGCAGAAAGATGACGATGAGGATTATCAGCGCTCCGGTGAAGATGGGCTCGTTGCCCTTGAGGAAGCGCAGCAGTTCCGGGAGCAGGGTCAAGACGAAGGCGCCTACTATGGGACCAAGGAGAACGAAGCCCATTCCTCCGAGGATGCCGTAGATCTGGATGCTGATGGACTTGAAGGGTCCGAAGGTCCCCGGCACCACCGATTGTGAGTAGGCCGCGTAGAAGCTGCCGACAGCGGCCGCGATGGTAGAGCTGAGCGTCCAGGCGACCAGCCGGTAGCGAAAGGGGTTGATGCCCACCGATTGTGCCAGTTGGGAGCTGAGGCCGACGGCCCTCCACGCCCTACCGAAAGAGGAGGCGTAGAAGGCCCGCAAGACGAGAACGCTCAAGATGGCTATGGCCAAGATCAGATAGTAGTAGGGCGCCTTAGTGACAAACTCGATCTGCGCGCCACCCGGCAACGGGATGGCATCTGGGCGCGGGATGTTCAGGATGCCTACGTAACGACCGAAATACTGGAACGTTCCAAAGAACACCGGGACGATGGAGGCGATCACCAGGGTCAGGATGACGAACCCGAACCCGGCGAACCGGACCACCGCGAGACCCAGCAGTAACGCCACGATAAGCCCGCCGATTGTCGAGATGGGCAGCGCCAGCCAGAAGGACAGGCCGGCCTTGGTCTCGAGAAGCGCCGTGATGTACGCCCCTATGCCCCAGAAACCCGCCATGGCGACGTTGATGAGACCGGTGCGCAGAGTGAGGATGAAGGTCATGGCCAAAAGCGCATTGACCACCACCGTTATGAGCACATGCAGGTAGTACTGATTCCTCAGCGCCAGCGGCAGCAGGAGGAGAAGGATCAAGAAGAGGGCAGTGGCCCCCTTCCGCCAGAGGCCTGCGGTCAGGTCGGGACTTCCCATCCCCCTAGAGAGGTATGTCGCCCATGGCTTTGCCAAGGATCCCTCCTGGTCTGAGCATGAGTACTATCGCGACTATCACGAAGAAAGCAATCTGCGCCTGTCCCCCGCCGATAAAGTACTGCCCATAGCTGAGGGCCATGCCGAAGAGAAGTCCCGAAAGGATCGCCCCCAACATGCTCCCCAGGCCTCCGAGAAGGACCACCAGAGGCACTAGGAAGGCGAAGCTGCCCACTTCGGTCGTGACCGCGAAGACGGGTGCCAGCAAGGCGCCGGCCAATCCGGCGAGCCCGCAGCCAAAAGCCATGGTGAGAGTGAAGACCCTGGTTGAATTGACCCCTTGCAGGGCCGCCACGTCGGAGCTGAACGAGACTGCGCGCATCGCCCGGCCGAGACGGGTCTTCTGCAGAAAGAAGTGCATGGCCACGAGGATCACCACTCCGGCGACAATCACCACGGCCTTTTCGACAGATATGTTGAGCCCGGCTATCCGGATGGTCCCTTTGAAGACTGTGGGGATGCCCCTGGCTTCGGTGCCGAAGAGCTTCAGCGCCACCTGGGTGATGATGAGCATCCAACCCACTCCGATCAGAAGGTTGGTGAGGAACTGCCCCTCCTTGTATTGGACCCATAGAAAAGACAGCAGGTACGTGATGGCGCCAAGCACTCCCGTCCCGATGGTCGCAAGCACGAGCGCAATGGCGAAGTTGAGCTTCAGCGGCACCATTAGATACCAAGCCAGATATGCGCCCAGCATGTAGAACTGGGCGAAGGGGAGAAAGAGGATCTTCTCCACCGACATGATCAGATTGAAGCCCGAGGCCATCAGCACGTAGACGATGCCGATCGATATGCCATCGATGAAGAGCTGAAGCAATGTGCGCCCCATAGGTCTCCTCAGTCCCTCGCGAGTTGACTGCTACTCATGCATTAGAGCGCACGGCGCCGCGCTTAGCCAGCGCCGTGCGCTCCATTTTCGGCCTATCCGCTGGCCGCGCCCCTCTTACTGGGCGCCGGCTGAGAACAGGATCCGGGCCGCCGCTTCGCCGTCGGCCGGCGAGATGGTGGCGAGAATCTTCATGCTGCTGCCTTCGATCTGGCCCACCCGCGTCTCGTAGACGGCGTCTACGCAGCGGTCGTTGCCCATGTCGGGACGGTTGATCATCTTGGCCGTGCCGTTGGCAGTCTCAAAGGTCATGCCCGCCGCGATCGTCTCCGCGACTACGAGCGGATCGATGCTGCCGGACTGCTCAAGAGCGGCCTTGAGGCAGTAGAAGGTGTTGATGAAGCCGACGTCGGGGTTGGTCCACTCTCCGTACTTGGCCACATAGAGATCCTTCAACTGTTGGGCGATCGCCGGAGGAACGTCGGTATCGATAGCTGCGACAGCCCCAACGAGCCCCTGGACGTCGTCAAGCGAGATGACCTTGGCGATCTGCGGTGGGCTCAGTGGCACCGTGTTGAAGAGTTGGCCCGTCCAGCCGGCAGTCCGCAGCGATTTGAAGAGAAGTGAGTCGGAAACAGGGCCGCCACCCTGAGTGGTGAACGCGTCGGGATTCTTCGAAGCGATCTTGGTGGCGATGGCACTGAAGTCCTGCGTGCCGGGCGGGTAGAACTCAGAAGCCACTACTTCCTTGCCAAAAGCCGCGGACAAAGCCTGGAGCTTGCCCGCTTCAGCCTGCCCCTGGGGGGCATCTATGTACGCCCCGGCAAAGGACTGTATGTCGGTGAAGTTCTTGGCGAACCAGTCCCAGATGATGGGTGCCTGCGTGTTGAAATAGCCCGCGTTGAACGACAGTTTGTTCTGGGGCATCAGTACGCCGGGAGTCGGGGTGTTGGCCACCACAAGCACGCCGGCCGGTTCTGTGACAGTCAGCCAGCCGTCCACGGTCTCGTCGCCGAGTATGAACTTGACCTGGTCCTGATTGACCAGCTTCTCAGCAGCGGCGCGGGCCGTCTCGGCGTTGCCCTTGCTGTCCTCCATGATCAACTCGATGGTGTACTTCTGGCCACCGATGTCCAGCCCGCCGGCCGCGTTGAGAGCCGGGATCAGGGCCTCCATCTCCTTCTGCCAGTCTACATCCAGCGGGAAGCTGTAGTTCAGTACCATCCCGATCTTCAGAACCTGCGCCTCGCCCGTGGCGGCGGTAGTTCCAGTGCCGTCGCTCGGCGTGGTCTCTTCGGTGTCGCCGCCGCAGGCCACGAAGACCATGGCCAACGCGACAAGCACGGCGGCCAATCCCACCATCCATGCCCATTTCTTGCCTTGCCTCATTGCGATCCTCTCCTTGCTCGTCTTTGCCCATCGCCTGCGCGCCCGCTTCAAGAAGAGCGGGCACCCTAGCACCTATTCCTGCTCTTTCACCTCGCTCTCCCCTCGTACGGGCTCGAGTCCCCTGTCGCCGTCGATCACTTGTGACGTGGCATCGGTGTCGACATCTGACGCGCCGGCACCGCCACGGTTGTCCGCAAAACTACAATCCCGTATGGATGCGACCACGAAGTAGTCGTTGGAGATGGCTCCTCCGCCCTGGGCAGCCGTGTTTCGGTTGAAACTACAACCGGTGATGGTGGGGTTGCTGGCGTCACTGGAGCTGATAGCCCCCCCGCGTAGCGCCGCAGAGTTCCCCCGAAACACGCAGCCATCGAAGTGCGTCCCGACGATGCCGAGTTGTGCGGCCACGCTCTCCAGAAACACCCCGCCACCGTGCCCTCCGCTGCGGTTCTCCTCGAAGACGGTGCCGGTGATCTTGGGGCCCGACCCATAGTCGATCATTAGGGCACCGCCCCGCCACAGCGCCTCATTGCCGACGAACCGGCAGTCCTGCACGAGCGGCGATGCTCCGACCCGGTTCACCATAGCCCCGCCCTTGCCGGCCCGGTTTCCGTGGAACGCGCAGCCGGTCACTATGGGCGCCGAAAGGTTGTAGTTGTACATGGCGCCACCCTCCCGGCCCTCGTTCCTGGTAAACAGGCAGTTCGAGACCGTCGGAGAACAGGCGTTGTAGTTCAACATACCCCCGCCGTGCGAGTAGATCCCCTCGCCATCGGCGCTGCCGCCGACGATGGTGAAACCATCGAGTACGGCCCCGTCGGCGCCGGTCACGACGTGATACGAATTGCCCTCCTGCCCCAGAGGACTGCCTAGGTCGCCGGACAGCAGCGTAGGGTTGCCCACCCAGTCTCGCTGCTCGCGGTCTGTCTCAATGCCTTTGAAGCCGCCAAATAGGGCCAGACCTTGCTTGAGACGGAACGAGGCTCTGCGGTCGCCGTCCCGCGCCGGCCTGTACGTACCTGCGGACACCCACACCTCCGTGGCCCCCTGATAAGCATCGGCGAGCGCCTCCTGCAGGTCTGCGTAGGCCGTAGGCCAAGCTGTCCCGTCCCAGGGTCCCGAGGTGTTGGCAGCGTTCACGTACACGACCCCTTCAGGCTCGCCAGACCCAGCCCTCCGATGCGAGGCGCGATCGGCACGGACCGAGTCCGTTTGCCGTTCGAGCGCTCCCATGTCCACCGGGGGTTGGAATCGAGCCTCCATAGACGGTTCCGGGAGGTGGGCTCCTTTGGGAGAGAACGGTACTCGCGCCATCGGCCCCGTAGGGCTGCCCTTGTCGTGATACCGCGGGTTGCCTTCTAGGTCGGTCGGAGGTGCGAAGCGCCCGTCGCCGGAGTCCACACAAGGCGAACCGGCCCCCAGGCGGAAGTCACCTTTGTCGGGAGCGACGAAGACTGGGTCGGCGGAGATATTGCCCTCGCCCTCGTAGCCACCTTCCACACACGAGTAGGTCACCACGGTCCGGCAGTCATGCCAGTTGCCGATCCCCTTGGGCCCGCCTTGCGCCGTGTTGCCCCAGATGATGCAGTTGGTCACTACGGGGACGTTGGGGACGTTAGTGGGACCGGTGCCGCTGTACAGGGCGCCGTACATATCCGAGGCGTGGTTATGTGCGAAGGTGCAGTTGGTGATGGTGGGGTTCGAGCGACCGTCATTCGCCATCGCCCCGCCCTTCAAGGCCTCGTTGCGGGCGAAGAGGCAATTCACCAGCTCCGGGGAGCAGTCAAAGTCGTTGTACATGGCGCCGCCCTTGCCGTCGCAGCGGTTGTCGACGAAGGTGCAGGCTATGAAGGTCGGATGAGTCTCCAGGTCGTTGGACACGGCTCCGCCCCTGGCTTCGGAGAAGTTCCGAGCGAAGGTGCAATTCTCCACCGAGGGAGCTCTCTCGACGCTACCCGCAGGCCAGGACCGCGTGACCATGTTGTACATGCCCGCGCCTTTAAAGGCCTTGTTGTCGCAGATCGAACAGTTGCGCACGGTGGGAGCGCAACCCAAGTTCAGCATGCCTGCTCCGGTGCCATGGCCTGCCGATCCGACCAAGATGCTGGGGGTCATGTGATGGGGTCGCGGTCCCTCGGGGAGGTTATATCCCTCTCGTATGGTGAAACCATCGATAAGGGCATCATCGGCGCCGATCACCACGTGCTCTGAGTGTCCCTTCGGATCCTCGGTGAGGGCTCCGCTCAGAATCGTCTCATGCTGCTTCCAGTCGCGCTGGTCACGCTCTGTCTCGGTGCCCCTGAAACCCCCGTAGAGCCCCACCCCTGGAACAAGGCGAATAGCCGCGGTCCTGTCGCCGGAATCGGTCGGCTTGTAGGTGCCGACCGCCACCCAGACCTCCGTCGTGTTGCCGCCACCGACCTCGCGAGCGCCCGCTTCCCGCCGGCGGGCTTCCTCCAGCCCCTCTTGCACGGTCATGTAGGCCGTGGACCACGAGCGACCGTCCCAAGGCCCGGCGATGTTGCGACCGTCAACTAAGACGATCTTCACGCTGGTTAGGGCGACAGGGTCCATTTCAGGAAGTCTTCTTGCGCCCAGCAGTAGTCGGCAGCGGACCGCCGCCGACCCCTTGGGCGAGCCTGGCACAGTAGGCTTGGAGACCTAGTCGGACCGCAGCCTGCACCCTCCACCACTCCCTGTCCTTATGATGTCTCTCCAGATGAGACGGCAGTATCATTTGTACAGGCCATACTATGCAGTATTCACACCATGGTGTCAACACTCGTCATCGCTCTCCATGACGCCGGCGATGCAGGGACCGGCGGCCACGTGGCATTCGCGGGCAAAGGCCGCGGGGTATTCGTCCTGCAGCGCTCTCATATCGGCCTTCACAACCTCCACAAGGAAACCTGATACCGCCATGCCCACCGTGTTCTGAGAGGTAGTGTTGCTTGGCACTATGGTGTTGATGACTCCGCCCCGATCGATCAGCCCCGGCGCGATGGGGTCGTACTTCGCCCCGTGATCTATGCCGACGGCTCCAGACATGATCCGCTGGGTCACGTAGGCACCCGCCAGCACGGTTCCCCGCTCGTTGAAAAGCGCCACGACGTCGCCCTGTTTGATACCGCGGGCTTCTGCGTCTGCGGGGTTCATCCAGAGCGGGTGGTACTGATAGCCGTCGGCGCCTCTGATCTTGCAGGTCTCGATCTCCCTGAACCAGGTGACGTCGTCGTGTTGGGAGTGCACCCCCCACCTGGGGTGGTTGCTCATGACCAGCAGCGGATACTTCTTCGAGCGCTTGGTCCCGAGCGATTCCTCATGCGAGGGACCCTGCGGGATCCACTTGGGTACCGGCGGGCGCTCTTCGTCGTCGGGGAAGTGCTCGGCCAGACCCGTGGCGTAGAACTCGATCTTGCCGGTGGGCGTGGAGAGAGGGTTCTTCTCCGGGTCCTCGTAGAAATCGATGAGCCCAGCAGGGATCTTCTCCCAATCCGGATCAGGCGGGACGACGTAGTAGCCCTTTCTGCTCAGCTCCTCCCAGGTGATCCTGTCCGCCAGACCGGAGTTCTCGTAGCCCGACTTGATGATCTCCGGCACGGTCATTCCGCCTGTGTACTCCTCCAGCATCCCCAAGCGCTCGGCGATCTTGCAGACTATCTCGTAGTCGCTGCACGACTCTCCCAGAGACTCGATGCACTGAGGCTGTGGGTAGAGAAGATCCATCTGCCCGCTGAAGATGTCGCTTCCGATGTCTTCCTCTTCCAGTTTCGTGTTGGCCGGCAAGATCAGGTCGGCGAAGAGCGCGTCGTTCTCTATCCAGGGGTGCTGGCAGAAGATGAACTCTATTGATTCGTCACGCATCGCCCGGATGAACTGGTTGCCGTCGTTCCAGCAAGTGATCCAGGAGGGAGAATCGGTCCAGATCATGTGAATCGTGGAACAGCCATCGGCTGGATACTTGTACCTAACGAACTGTTCTGTCCGGTCGCTGCGCATGCCGTACTTGTTGCCGTACCACTCCCCCGCCCCTTCGAGGATCAACTTGGGCACGAGCGTCTTGGGCACCAGAGAATCCCGCCCGAACTCGGGCGGCCCATCCCCCCGGTACGCGGCAGCAAGGTCGGGAGCCACCTGGGACCGCGGCGCCGACATGAACTCGGGGTTGCGCTCGAGGGCCCATTCGATCATCTTGGCCTGGTTGGCTCCAGGCTTGCCCAGGCCCTGCATGGCCAGGCAGAGCACCTGCAGCCGGGCCGGCTCGGTCGAGTACGGGCCGCGTATGCCGGGACCTCCGTTGCCGATGACCACGGTCGTGCGCTTCGAGGCCCATTCATCGGCCAGTGCTTTGATTACGCGCGAGGGCACGCCGGTGATGGAGGCGGCCCATTCTGGACTCTTGGGAACCCCGTCCTCCGCGCCCATGACGTAGGCTTCGAACTTGTCGACTCCGTATGCGTGAGTCTCCAGGTATGCCTTGTCGTAGGTGCCTGCCTCGAACCACCGATGGGCGATGGCGAGGTAGAGAGCCGCGTCGGTGTTGGGCAGGATGGGTATCCACCGATCGCCGTGCACCGCAGCCGCATAGTTGAGATCGGGAGCGATGTATATCTGCTTGATGCCAAGTTCGGTCCACCAGTAGGAGAGCCGACTACACAACTGGCCGCCCCACCCCCAGGTGGTGGTCTCTTGATCGCAGCCCCAGAACAGAAGGAGTTCGGCGTTCTTGGCGATATCCCAGAGCAGGTTCTTCTGCGGTGTCTGCTGACCAAGCGGCTCGCAGCCCCACACGTGTTTCGCGCCCCACCACCAACCCTCCCAGCTGTCGGGGTTGCGTACCTGGTGGGTGAAACCGCCAAAGAGGCGCAGCAATTGGCGACCGCAACCGTGTGGGCCGTGCACCACCTTGCTCTCACCGTGTTGGTCGTTCTGATAGAGAATGGCGGTAGGACCGTACTTCTCCTTGACCCGGAGCATCTCGCTCGTGATGATGTCCAGCGCCTCGTCCCAGCTGATGCGGGCGTACTTGCTGTTGCCCCGGTTCTGGACGTTCCGCCCGCCTGGTCCGACAGAGCCCGGGGGGCCCGAGGCATCGAAATCCACCCGTTTCAGCGGGTAGAGGATGCGGGCCGGCGAGTGCACGCGCTTCTTGTAGGCGATACTCAGCGGAGGGGGAAGGGTCTTTTCTCCGGGCTCGAAGGTCCTGCCGCGGGCATGCATCACCCAAGGCTTGACCTCCTCCTTGGTGTACTGCGCGTAGTAATGGGCCGGACGAATGCGAAGGATCTTGCCGTCTTCGACATCCACCATGCAGGCGTTGGCCCCCCAACTGGCTCCCAAGAAGCTCATGTCGCGGATGACGGTCCGCGCCTTACCTCTCTTCAACGTTCTAGTGAGGCGGAGTCTTGCAGGGTTTCGCGGACATCCTCAGACCCTCCGGATCGGGATTCTGCACCCGCTCCCGCGGTATGAAGGGGATGCTCTCTTCGCATTTGTCGCCGTAGATGTCGGGCCTGCCCTCGGGAAACATCCTGGGATAGGGCACCGGCAGCTTGTACAGCCGAGCCGCGGTGCCGCCTAGAATCAGGTTGATCTCGTCCTGAGTCAGCCAGTCCCCCACCCTATCGACGGTCCTAAGACCCCATCCATAGAAGTCAGGCTGGTAGGTAGGCACCGCCGGCCAGTCCTTGTACCCGAACATCATGAGGGACATGGTGTTGCGGTATTCGAGCGCCTTGGGGCTCGGACCCCATTTCTCGACCCCGCGGCGCACGATGTGCTGAGGGACGTTTCCGTAGTCGTGACCCCACATAAGATGGTTGGCCGTCACGCCGACCTCGAAGGCGACCTCGAACTGCTTCTCGCACCAGCCGCCGGTCTCCATGTAGACGTTGTCCAGCTCCGCCACCACCGTGTACATGTCCCTGATGGCGTCCAACCCTCGCTTCGACTCGTCCTCCACGCACCCGTGAGTCTGGACTATCTTCGCCTTGGGGTTCATCTCCGATATCTTTGCGAGCAGTTGAGTGAGGGTCCAGCCCCCTTCTCTAGGCCATGTGAACTGGTCGTGGCAGAGCACAGGAACGTCGTATCTGACCGCTAGCTCGCACAAGGCCGCCCATTCATCCAAGCGTTGCTCGAGGCTCACGGCGCCTTCGGCTCCAGGCACTTGGAGATTCCTTGCGCTGGATCCGGGCGCGAACTCGCCGATACCTACAAAGCAGCCCGTCTTCAGAGCTTCCTCTACCTCCACGAGGGCGGCCTTGAAAGTCCAGGGCTCCTTGCCCTGCTTCGCGCGAAGGACGGTCTTCTGGTCGCTGCAACAGGCCCTGAACCGGTCTGGGAACCTCTTCACCAGCTTGGCTTGGGTCTCGTTGAGCGTCCCCGGAATGCTGGGAAGCAGGACGGCCATGTCCACGCCGTACCGGTCCATGTCGTACATGGCCAAGTGACAGTTGTCGAACGGCGCGAGCTCCTCAGTGAGACCGTTCCACTCTTCGCGTTCCGCCATCTCCCAGCCGGCCTCGGTCGCCGGCTGGTAGAGCGTGGAGATATGGCAGTGCGTGTCGACGACGAACCTAGCGATACTTCTTCTCATTTGTCATTCTCCTTGGTGTTCACCGGCTACCATCCTCCAACTGGGGGCCTCCTGTTGGGAGGCGGCGGATCGTTCATGCCGATCCTGAAGCGTTCTCCTGTCTCCTTACGTTTCCACCCCACCCGCTGGCTCAGTGGATGCTCCATGCGTATCGCCCCCGGGACCGGGCAGTGGCCTACGCAGCAACCGCAGAAGAAGCATTCGTCGGGATATACGAGTACGGGAGTCTCCCCTGGCCTAGGGCAGGGCGCCAGGACATCGGTGCGGCAGACGTCCACGCAGATGTTGCACGAGATGCAGACGTCGGCATCGAACTGAATGGCCTTACAGGGGGTCGCGGGGTTGTTGACCAGGTAGGCGTCCGCCATTCTAGGTCCCCCCGCCTGTCGGCGAGGCCGCCGGCCGTCCGCAATGCGCCGCGTAGTTGTCGGCGTAGAGCGCAGAGTAGGGAGGGCGCCGCCAGTAGTCCCAGGGAAGGTCTCGCGTCTTGACAGCCCCGTCCTCTTGCCGGACGGTTACGAGCTTGTCCCAGCCCGGGGGATCGACCTCCGGGAAGTCGAGGCGTTTGAAGGCAAGGCCCGCACTGCTGGCCCTGCGCGCCAATGACGCGTGCATCATCGCCTCCCCCACAGTCAGGCGCACGTCGCACTCCAAAGTGCGCATCAGTTCGTGGGGGTTCCTGGCACAGGCCCTCGCGAGCTCACCCTCCCTGATGCTGCCCAGCCATTCCAGCCCCAGATCCAGGGTCTCCTTGCTGCGGTATTCGCCGCAGTAGTCCTGCATGATCCGGCAAAGTCCCGCCTGGAGTTCCTTCCAGCCTATGCCGGTCGACCGCGCCACCGGTGCGTACACCCGCGCTTTCTCCTGCTCGATCTGAGCCCGGCAGCCGACCGGCTCTCTCGCACCTCGCGCGTACGCAGCCGCATTGCGTCCTGAGTACCTGCCGGTAGCGGCGGAGGCCGCGTGGTTGGCGCCCCCGGCCAATTGCACTCCAGCAGCGTAGAGACCTTCGAGAGTGGTGCGGAGGTCCCAGTCGAACACCAGCCCGCCGCCGTCGACCAAGAAGGCTCCCTCGCGCCACTGCCTGGTCGGCATGCCGCCCCACCAGGGCCGGAAGGTATAGCCGTCAGGGGGCATGATGTTCGCTTGGAGCAGATCCTTGTCGGGGTCGAAGCCGCCCTGCGTATAGACTCCGTAGACCGGGATGCGCGTGTTGCCCTCTTGCCCCACCATCAGGCCGAAGATCGCTCGCCTCTCATGAGCAGGCATGGACGGAAGATCGGCATACAACGGTAGCTTGAACTCGCCCCGAGCTATGCGCTCGGGAAGGTCCGGCGTGAGCCCGGGACCCCTGAAGCGGTCGGAGCCGCGTCCGTCGGAGAGGAAGAACTCCTGGCCGGGAGCGGGCCGGTAGCGCTCGGATACCGTTTCCAGGATGCGACCGTCTCTGTCTACCCAGGGCACTTCTTTGCCGTCGGCATCGACGATCGTGCACGCATACCAGGTGTTATGGGCGTTGCCGGTCCCGTAGGGCACATACCGGAAGCCGCCCGAGTGGGGCGCACTCTTTTCCAGCAGGGTCAGTTCAGCGCCCGCATTCCAGGCCATCGCGCAACCGTCTCCGGCGCAGTTGGGATCGTCGTGGGCCGCTGCAAAGCCCTGTAGCTCGGTGGAGAACACCCACATGCGTAGCGGCTGCGCGGTGGCAAGCACCGTGGCCTTAGCCCTGAAGACGTGGAACTCACCGGTACGAACGTTCACGGCCGTCGCGCCCACCACCCGAGAGCCCTGCACTCCCCCCTCGGTAAGCAGGCTGGTGCCCATCACTCTATCGTAGACGGCTACCCCGAGCCGCTTGAGCTCCCGGTGAAGGGCGGGCTTGATCTCCCATCCGAACACCCGAAGCGTGTGGCATCCCTGGTAGTCGTAGGCGAAGAGCAGCTTGGTCGCTTCGTCGCGAAACTCCGCGCCCACGAACTCATCGCCCGCATCCCGTACCCGTACGCCCATGCTCTCGAGATCGAGAAGCGTCTCGTAGCTTTCCTGGGCCATGATGTAGCAGGTGATGCCGTTGCCGTACTCGGTGGTGACGCCGAATGGGCAATCGTCGACGATCTTGACCAGATCCTCGGGGCTGACTCTGCTACGAGGGTTGAGACAGGCTCCGTGCCAGTGATCGCATCCCGTTCCGCCGGACCCGCTTCGAATCACCGGGCCTTTGTCCAACACGGCGACCCGGGCTCCGCTCCGAGCCGCGTTGATGGCTGCATGGCAGCCGGCGATGCCGCCGCCGACCACCAGAACATCGAACTCCGCCTCGCTTTCCACGCCGTACCGCACCGGATAGGGCCAGGCCGGTTCGGCCATTCCTCTCACCCCCAGCCCAGCAGGGTAGGCTTGAGCCAACCCGGCTTGAGGTAGACGGCCTTTTCCGGACACTCCAAACATTGGCCGCATAGCATGCAGTCGACCGGGTAGCAGATCTGAGCCTTGCGGGTCTTCTTATCCATGCGGATCACATCCATGGGGCAGTTGCGCACGCAGATGCCGCAGCCGTTGCAGAGTGCGGGGTCTATGGCTTCGATGGCCATGCCTGCTACCTCCCCTGCCTGCGGCCGGTCGTTGAGCCGGCATCGCTGGCGCCGCCCTCGACGCCAGGCGACTCGTTGGGCAACCGCATGGGGTACCGCTCTTCGTATGACTTGGTGACCTCGGGGCACCACTCGAGCGGGACCGGCTCTTTGAAAGCCTTCATCCCGCCGTCCTCGTGTCTCAGACGCACCCAGGCCAGCCACTCGGCATCGTTTCTGCCGGGATAGTCTTCGCGGTAGTGAGTGCCTCGGCTCTCGGTGCGAAACAGTGACGCGCGCAGCTTCATCTCGGCGTTCGCCACCATGCTCTTCGTCTCATGTGCGAGCCTCAGCTCATGATCATCGCGCGCATACAGCTTCGGAACGATCTGGTCGCGCAGATACTCCACGGTATCGAGGGCCGTTCGCAAACGGTCTCCGTGCTTCACATAGAGCACAAAATAGGGAGCTAGGGCATTCTGCAGCACTTGGGTGACCCAATGCGGCGTGAAGCCTCCCTTTCTCTCCCGGGGCGCGAGCAGCCGCGCGGTCGCCGCTGCCACCAGTCGCTCGTCCAATCTGTTGTCGGGGCTGACTGCCGCCAGGCGCCTGACCTCCTTAGCCGCGCCCAGACCGGCCCGTGCTCCCGTGGCTGCCGCGTGCATGGTCGCGAAGCCGAACCCCGAATAGGAAGCTCCTATGAAGCACGTGCCCAGACTGTCTCCGGCGGCGTAGAGACCGGGGACATCGGTGGCGCAATCGTCATCGATAGGCACGATGCCGCCCGTCGCGTGGCCCAACATCGATCCGTGCGCGCCCGGACCGCTCACCGGGCGCACGCCCCTTCGCCCCAGATCGGCCCTGAGGGGGGCGCGGCCCTCGTGGGCCTCGCATTCCGCGTCGAGCCAGCCGTGCCAGGCCATTCCCCGAGCCGGCACATAATCGCCCTCGGCGTTGTAAAGCTTGGGGTCCTGCCACATGCCAGGCAGGGCAGCAGATCCTCCCGAGGAGAAGAACAGGTACATCGGCGGCCACGCCGGCTGCTCCGGGTCTGTGGAATGCGGCGCGACGAACTCCTTGCTGGTGATGACTGCTCCCGCCCGGTAAGCCATGACATGTCCGTCGGCCGTCAGCTCGTGCGTGGGGTAACCGACGGGCCGGAAGCCGCCGCCGCCTGCGCACATGACCACAGTCTTGGCGCTGATCGCCTGGGGTTCATTGCCCTCGATCGAGAAACCGATCGCGCCGACCACACGCTCTTCCTGCTTCAGCAGCTCCACTACCATGAAGCGGTCCTTGAACTTCACCCCGCTGCGTATCACGTGCTTCCTGAGGATGTCCGGGAAACCGGGCAGCCAATGGACCACTTCACTGACGATCGGCGGGAACTTGTCCTTGTCGGGGAGGTCGCTGTTCTTGTAGGGGTGGGGCAGACGAACATACTCTCCGTCTTTCTGGAGAAACTGGACGCCCCAAGAACACAGGTCGGCAAAGCGCTCACGCGAGTCGCGGAACACCAGCTCGTTCCAGTGCCGGTTGTTGAGGTACTCGCCGATCACGTTCACCTGGGTCGACCACTGGCCGAGATCGTGACCCCAGTCCGGGTCGAAGACCGCCGTGTCACCGGCATAGGGCGTCTCGCCGGAGCGACTTACATAGCCTTTGTCCACCAGCAGCACGTTAAGCCCTTGCTCTCGGGCTTTCACGGCAGCGAAGCACCCCGCCATCCCGCCGCCGATCACCAGAACATCGCATTCGATCAAGGTGCTCACCTCCCGTCGCCCCGCAGAGTCCGTCAGATGCCTACAGTTTCTTGCCCTGCTTTGGCACCGAGTCTTCCCAGTGGATTCCCCAGACGTCGGGCCGCCCACTCATGAACATGCGCTCGTGCGGCACGGGCAGGTCCCAGAGACGGGCCGCATTGCCTCCGAGGATCAAGTTGATCTCGTCCTGGGTGACCCAGTCGCGTAGCCGGTCGATCTGGTGAAGTGACCATCCCCACCAGTCGATCTGGTAGGTGGGTACCCGCGGCCAGCGTTTCATCGCGGTGGAATAGGTGGACGGGTCGCCGCCCTTGTCACCCACGATGTACTGGGGCACATGCCCGTAGTCCCCACCCCAGATGAGTTGAGTCACACCGACATTGGGATCCTTCAAGGCTATTTCGTAGCACTCTGCGGGCCAGGAACCGGTCTCCAAATAGACGTTACTGCCACCGGGGCCGATCGCCCGGCCGGCGACCACGCAGGCCTTGCGCACAACATCGGCCCCCTGGATGTAGGAGCCGATGGAGTAGCCACCATGGTTGAAGATGATAGGCACTTCCGGATATTCCATGGAGATACGGGTGAGCAGAGCGTAGACATCCCACTCGAAGCCCCAGGCGAAATCGTGGAAGTCGATGGAGACCCCGTACTTCTGCGCCAACTCACAGAAGGTGCGGTACTCGTTGAGCCGCTCGGCGTAGGTGTAGATCTTCTTCTCGTCCATGTCCCGCGGCACGAACTCGCCGATGCCTATGAACTTGCCCGTCTTCAATGCCGCCTCTACCTCCGCGGCAGCGTCGTCCAAGTTCCATTTGGCTTCGCCTCGGGAGCACTTGATCCTCAGCTTGCCGTCCGAACAGAAGGCCCGGAACTTGTCTGGATACCGGTCGACCAACTCGGCGTGGCTCTCGTTGGTGTTGCCAACCTGGCTAGGCTTGAGGAGGCACATGTCCACGCCGTAGCGCTCCATGTCGTAGAGCGTGAGCGGAGAGTTGTCGAAGTACTCCACTTCGCCCTCGCTGAAGCTGTTGGTCAGCCCACCGAAATAGTCCCCCGGTGGCTTCCCCTTGGACTTGTAGAGCGTGGTTATGTGCCCGTGAGCCTCCACCACGAAACGGCCTGCGGCTCTCATGTGGTCTGCCCCCATTCCGCGTCTGTCCTGTGTGCCGTCATGGGACTGGTTCGTCAGATGAGACGACCATATCATTGTTGACCCGTTCACATTCCCACTTCACTAGGCTCTTGTCAATAGCACATGCAGCGAGTCCTGCTTGAGTAGCGACTTCGGAGTTTCGGCAGCGGCAAATGACTGGTGTTGTACTCGTGCACGCCAGAGGCGGATGTAGCGCCGCAAGTGTTATCATGTGCGCCGTAGGTGATTACACTGTCGTCACTAGTTCGCGGGCGGAGGTGGAGCCGTGATCCGCACCCAGATACAGCTCACGGAGGAGCAAAGCCTGCGCCTGCACCAAGCAGCGCGCCGCACGGGGGTCTCCGCGGCGGAGGTCATAAGGCGGAGTGTCGACCGATATCTTGAGCAAGAGGCCGTGACGCCCGGAGGCGCCAGCCGGCTTGCCATGCTTGAAGTGGTCGGCAAGTGGAGTTGTGGGCTCGGCCGACATAGCCGACCGCCATGACGACTACTTGGACGAGGCCTATCTTCCACCCGAAGAGACGCTCGCGCTGGATTTCGAGGCTGTAGATGGCGAGCAAGACTCATGACCACCAACGGTGGTGTGTTTCTTGACACCTCAGGGCTGTTCGCCGTGTTCCACAAAGATGATGTGCGCCACTCTCTCGGCGCACGGACCTGGCGGTCGTTGGCAGAGAGCGACGTACCGCTGCACACCACCAACTACGTGCTGGTCGAACTGGTTTCTCTGCTCCAAAGGCGACTCGGACTCGGCGCGGTGGACGCCCTGTCGTCGCATGTATTGCCTTGGGTCAACGTATTCTGGGTTGACGAATCCCTTCACGCCCAAGCCACTGCGAGCGTGTTCGCTGCCCAGCGGCGCGACCTCTCTCTCACCGACTGCGCCGGCTTCGCGGCCATGCGCCGCCTAGGCCTGCGCCGGGCGTTCACCTTCGACCGGCACTTCACCGAGCAGGGCTTTGAAGTCTTGCCCTGACCTGCTACTTGCGCGGCAACAACCGGCCCAGAACGAGGGCCAAAGCCACGGCGATGATTATCACCGGGCCGATGATCTCCCAGGCGTTGTCGTTGTTGGTCCACAGCCCGAAACCCACTCCGGCCCAGATGATCGCCCAGATGAAGGTGCCGGTGAGGGCCTTGCGCCAGCGCGGCACCAGGAGCCTTATGACGATCTCGATTGCTCCGAGCGCGGCGATGCCCCAGACCAGATACGCCCAACTCTGTTCGGTGTCCGGGAACACGTGCCTATTTCGAAGCAGCAGGTAGACACCCAGCCAGAAGAGGTCGATAGCGAAGACCACAAACCCCAAGGGGTTCTTCTCGTACTTCTCGTCGAGCCCTTGGCCCTTCTCCTCCTGCTTCTCCTGGCCCTTCTCCTGCTTCTCGTACCGCGGCGTGCCGCTGTTCGGGCCCTGTCCTTCTTGGTCTACCATGGCTTCCCCCTACTTCGCCGGCTTTGGCAACAGAAGTCCAGCCAGGCCCACGCCCAGGCCGATGAACACTATCGGTGCAAGGGACTTCCAGTTGTTGTAGTAGAGGCTCAGACCGACCGCCAACCAGACCAGCGTCCACAAGAACGAGTAGACCACCGGCTGCCGCCAGCGGGACACGGTGAGCCGCACGAGAGTCTCTAGCAGAAAGATCGCCGCTCCGCCCAGGGCGAACCAGGCCCAACCTATCTGGGTGGCCGAGACGTCGCCACCGACTTCCGGGGTCACTCGGCCGGAGATGGCGCCCATGGCGTTGAGCAACAGACTCACGCCGAACCACACTATGAGCACGGCGACCGCGACAAAGCGGACTGGGGCTTCGCGCACCCTCTTGACCCGCTCCTCCAAGGCTTTGCTCAGACCCTTTCTCTGCCACATCGCCACCGTGGCGACGAGCAGCAACCCCAGGCCGATGATGCCGATAGGTCCGAGGGTGTCCCAACTGTCGTACCAGAGGCTCAAGCCTACGGCGATGCCCACCACCCCCCAGACGAACGAGTACATCGCCGGCTCGCGCCAACTGGGAACGATCAACCGCAGGAGTGCCTCTACAAGGCCGACTGCCCCGGCTCCCCACGCGAAGATGGCCCAGCCCTTCTGAGGGGTGTCGATCTTGCCCACTGCGTAGAGAAGCAAGCAGATGCCCCACCAGATGATGAGAACGGCTATCGCGGTGGCCCGCAGCGGGCTCTTGCGCAGCCTCTCCACAGTGGCGTCCAGGCCGTCCATGAATTGCTTCCCCCTCTGGCCGGTGCCTGCGTTCTGTCCGTCTTGTCCTGGAGTCGCCATAAAGAACCTCCCCACTAGTGACCAGGTAACGGGTCGAACAGACCCCATTCTACACGCCCTAGGCTGACACTTACCTGATTCCTAAAAACTTGTGTGTTTGCAGGGATAAACGCCAGTCCGGATGCTCCATGACCATGGTCACGGCCCGCTCGGTCGACCAGCGGCTGAGCTCGGATTCCCCCGCGCGACGGCCGTCGGCCGGGCGGCTCCCCCAGACCGGCTGGATACAAACGAGGGCCTCAGGATGAGCCGCGGCCACGCGCTCCGCGGTGGCCGCCGTGAGGTGGGCGTCCATGATGAACTTCAGCTCGTCCACCAGCCCTGCCCACCCGCGCGCTACCTCGTAGTCGGGCGGCTTGGGGCTCACGACCGCCCAGTCGAACGACCGCCCGTCGGGGGCCCAGGCGCCCGGCGGCGGGGGCGCGATGGTGCCGTTGGTCTCCAGGTGCACCTTCATGCCCAGGCCCCGCGCCTCGGAGGCCAGGCGCGCCACTTCCTCTTTCTGCAGCAGGGGCTCGCCGCCCGTCAGGCAGACGCGAGGTAGGCCGACCTTAAGGATGATCTCGCTCACTTCGCGTTCGTAGCCGTCGTCGCGGTGCCAGTTACCGAGGGTGTCGCACCAACCGGCGCATTCCAGCCCCAGCTCAACGGCGTTGCAGCCGGCCAGCCGTACGAAGGTCATGGGGGTGCCGGTCCAGTGGCCCTCGCCCTGGATAGAATCGAAGATCTCGAGCACCCGCAGTGTCACCGCGCCCTCCCCTCCGGCCGCGCGCCCGGGTAACTAGGCGGTCACCTCGACATATGAGCTGGGCCCCTCGGCCAAGCGGATGCGCACCACCGGCAATCCGTCCTCGTACAACTGCCGGAACACCCAGGCAGCTACGGTCTCGGTGGTGGGCACCTGGTCGAACAGCTCGTTCAGCATCTGGTGATCCAGCCGATCGACTATCAACCGACCCACGCGCTCGCGCAGGTCGCCAAAATCCATGACCATGCCCACAGACGGGCCCGATTCCTGCGGAGTCCCCTCCACGGTGACCTCCAGGCCGTAGGTGTGGCCGTGCAGACGGGCACACTTGCCTTGGTGGTCGGGGAGGCGGTGGGCGGCCGAGAAGGTGAGCGAGATGGTGACGGTGGTCTTCATGCACTCACCTTCTCATAAACCAAGGGGTCGGTGGCGCCGGCGGCCGCAAAGGCGGCGGACCGAGCCCGGCAGGTGTCGCACACGCCGCAGGCGGGCCGGCGGCCCTGGTAGCAGGAGTGGGTCAGGTGATAGGGGACCTGGTGCTCCAAGCCCCAACTGATTATCTCAGCCTTAGAGAGCTGCACGAACGGCGCCCGCACGCGCAACTCGTACTGGGTGCCCAGCCGCACCGCCTGATCGGCGGCCGCGATGAACTCCGGCCGGCAGTCCGGATAGCCGGTGTAGTCGTCGTGGTGCACTCCCAGCCAGATGACGGCCGGACCGTCGGCGTCCCGCATCGTGGCCACCTGGGCCAAGAAGAACAGGTTGCGCGCCGGCACGTAGGTGGGCGCCACGCCCCGTGCAGCGGATAGCTCCCGGCCCTCCGGCATAGGCGTACCCTGGTCGGTGAGCGCCGAGCCGCGGATGGGCTCCAGCTCGCGGACCACGTGCGGCAGCCCGTAGAAAGCGGCCACGGCTCGCGCGGCCTCCAACTCCACGGCGTGCTTCTGACCGTACAGGAAGGTGTAGGCCGTCACCGGCTCACCGGGATGATGGTGCTGTATCCAAGCAGCCAGAGTGGCCGAATCCAGGCCTCCGCTGAGGAGCAGACAGTGCGCTCGTGGCGCGGCAGCGCTCTCGCTCGAAGGGCCGCTCACGACCTCTCCCGAGTGCCGTGCTCGGCACGCACCACGGTCTTGATGTTGCCGCGCACGTTGAAGTCGGCCGTCACCCGCATCCAGCGAGGTTGAAGCAGGGCCACGAGGTCGTCCAGCACCTGGTTCGCCACCGCCTCGTGCGAGAGGGCGCGGTCGCGAAAGCCGTTGACGTAGAGCTTGAGCGATTTCAGCTCCACGATCCAGTCACGCGGCTGGTAGCGGATCTTGAGCAGGGCGAAGTCAGGAAAGCCCGAGCGCGGGCAGAGACAGGTGAACTCCGGCAGGTCCATGGAGACCAGATAGGGCCGTCCGGGCTCGGGGTTGGGCCACCGCTCCAGCCTGCTATCTCTGATGGCGGCGGTGCCGTACTTCTCTCCGGGCGCCCCTGCGGACACCCCCCCGGAAGTGCGCGTGTTAGGGCTTTTCTCCATGAGGGAAGTATACCTTGCTGCTATATTGGCGCCGACAACAGCGCTCCGGTCGGTGAAGGGGGAGAAGAGGCATGGGCAGAATGAGCTACGCCAGAGCCCGGGTGCTGATCGCCCGATGAAGAAGAAGGGTAGTCGCCGCTGGCTGTGGGCGCTGGCCGTTGGTCTCCTGGCTGCGGCGGTGGTGATATATGCCCTGCAGGTGGTCATCTTCGGCCGCACCACCGATACCTTCTTCTACCTCTTTCAAGACCTAGCGTTCCTGCCGCTCACGGTGCTCATAGTGGGCGTGATCATCGAGCGACTCATCGCCGTGCGAGAGAAGCGCTCGTTGGTGCACAAGCTCAACATGGTGGTGGGCACCTTCTTCAGCGAACTGGGGACCCCACTCCTGGCCGAACTGCTGCCGGCCATGCAGGCGGCCCCCGAGATCAAGGAGCGGTTGCACCTCAAAGCATCGTGGGTCAAGAACGACTTCGCGAAGGCTTCGCGCTTCGCGCGTGCCCTGGACTGCAAGGTCGACCTCTCGCAGATCGACAGGGTGGCACTGAGGGACCACATGAGGGAGCAGCGACACTTCGTGCTCCGTCTGCTCGAGAACCCCAACCTAATGGAGCACGAGCGTTTCACCGACCTACTGTGGGCCGTGCATCATCTCGAGGAGGAGCTACAGGCGAGGACCACGCTCACCGCCCTGGTGCCCGCCGATGAGGCCCACCTGGAGATCGACATCCGCCGCGCCTTCAATGCGCTCTTGGCCGAATGGGTGCTCTACGTGCAGCACCTCAAGACCGACTACCCGTACCTGTTCTCGCTGGTGGTGCGCACGCACCCCTTCCAGGACGCGCCCTCGCCGGTCGTCACCGAGTAGTACGCGCGCTGGGCGCTCGCGGGGACCGCGGGCCGGAGCGATCCGCGTGCCGGAGCGCGCGCCAAATCTAAAGTTGCGCTTTAGAGTTGGCTGTACGGGATAGAGAAGGTGTCGCCCTTGCTGAAGTCACCCGTCTCGTAGCCCAGCCTGAACCAACGCACGCGTTGCTCCGACGTGCCGTGTGTGAACGAGTCGGGGACCACGTACCCCTGAGACTGCTTCTGAAGCTTGTCGTCACCTATGGCGTTGGCGGCGTTCAGAGCTTCCTCGATATCACCGGCTTCCAGCCACTTGCGCTCGCCCTGGTAGTAGGCCACCAGACCCGCATAGAAGTCGGCCTGCAGTTCCGTGCGCACCGATAGCTGGCTCTTGACCAGTTCACTGGCACCCTGCTCCTGTTCTGTCACCTGATCCAGAAGACCCAACTGGTCCTGGACGGCGTGGCCCACCTCGTGCGCGACCACGTAGGCTTGGGCCGCGTCACCGCCGGCGCCGTACTTGTCCTGCAGATCCTTATAGAAGGTCAGGTCGATGTAGATCATCTTGTCGCCCGGATTGTAGAAGGGACCGGTGGCCGAGGTGGCGGTGCCCGCGGACGTCTGCACCATGCCGCTGAACAGGACGAGTGTGGGAGCCTGGTAGGTCCGGCCCAGGGAGTCGAACTGCCCGGTCCAGTAGTCTTCGGTGTCGGCCAGTACCACACCCACAAAGGCCCTCTGAGCATCGTACTGTCCTGCGACAGTCGATTCCGTGCTCCCTTGCGTCAGGGTCTCGGTGATACTACCGGTGTCCAGGCCGAAGACCAGCCCCAGCACCAGGGCGACTATGGCGACGATACCTGTCGCGCCCCCGCCCAGAGCCATGGGGCCCAATCTCGTGCCCCGCCGGTCTTCGACGTTCGAACTTTGCCTTCTACCCTGCCACCTCATACGGACCTCCTCCCGCCGGACTCGCTAACATCATACGCTGCTGTAAGGACCTCGACAGCCTGATTGCTCACCGGCCTAGGGACTGGTATGGTGATGCCTATTCATCCCCCAATAGTCCACAATTCATCGTCCTCATACCGGAGAGGTGACATGTCAGAACAAGCAGTCACAGTGTCCAAGAAGAGAGCCTGGTTAGTACTTTTCACTATCACCACCATCCTCTTCCTTACCTTCTTGGACACGACCATCATGAGCGTGGCCGCTTATGACCTGCAGCAGACCCTTCATACCTCGGTGTCCGACCTGCAGTGGATCATAAACGCCTACGCCCTCCTGTTCGCCGTACTTATGCTCGCCTTTGGTACCTTGGGCGACAGGATAGGGCGCAAGAAGGTCATGTTGGCGGGTGTCGTGGTCTTTGCCGCCGGCTCCCTCTTCGGCGCTTTGGCCAACAGCATCCCGCAACTCATAGCCGCGCGCGCCATCATGGGCGTCGGTGCCGCCGCCTGCGAGCCGGGGACTCTCTCCGTCATAAGGCAGATCTACCCCGACCGCAAGGACCTTGCCCGCGCTGTAGGTTGGTGGGCAGCCATGGCCGGTCTGGCTCTCGCCATGGGCCCTGTCATCGGCGGGATCCTGGTGGGTATAGGTGGCTGGCACGCCATCTTCTGGTTCAACCTGGCCGCGAGCGTGCTGGTGCTCGCCGCCGCTATCCCCCTGGTCACGGAGAGCTCCGACCCAGAGGGTGGCAAGACCGACTTCTTGGGCTACGTCCTTGGCCCGGTCTTCCTGGGCCTGCTGGTATTCGGCATCATCATCGGCGAGACCAAGGGCTACACCTCTTGGCAGGTGTTGACTCTGTTCGGCGGCGGCGTAGTCGCCCTCGTGCTCTTCATCCTGGCCGAGCAGCGCGCCAAAGCCCCGATGCTGGAGCTGAGGTACTTCCGCAGGCCTCCGTTCTCCGGATCGCTCACAGTGGCTTTTGCCGCCTACTTCGGCGTGTTCTCCATCTTCTTCCTGACCGCCATCTACCTGCAGGTCGTGGCCCATTACTCGCCGCTCCGGCTGGCTCTGCTCTTCGTACCTATGGCGGCCTGCATGATCCTGTCATCGGCGCTTGCCGGTAGATGGGTCGCGGCACAGGGTGCGCAGGCTCCGGTGACCATGGGTTGCATCACCGCCGGTCTGGGCGTGCTCTTCACCGAGATGGCCCTCAGCCGCGAACCCAACTTCGCCTTCTTGGTGCTCGCGCTGGTCGTGGCCGGCATCGGCTTCGGCGTGGCAGTGGTGCCCATCACTACGGTCGCGCTCTCTGCGCTGCCCACCAAACACTCAGGCATGGCCGCCTCGGCCACCACCACCACGCGAGAGGTCGGCACCGTGCTCGGTGTCGCTGTTCTGGGCTCGCTGTTCAACAACAGGCTGATCACCTATCTCACGGTCAAGCTCACCGAACTCCAAGTGCCGTTGGAGATGCACCAGAGCGTCAAGGACGCCGTGCTCTTGGGCAAGATCCCCATGGGTTTCGACATGTACAGCAAGGTAGTCAACGCCCCCAACAGAGAGGCCGCCCTGGCCGAGGTGGCCAAGTTCACCGACCCCAACCAGCACCTCATAGCCAAGGGCATCGCCGACGCCACCGACGCCGCGCTGAGCGCCGTGGGCAACGGCGTGAGTTGGTCGCTGTGGGTGGCCGGCGGAGTCATCATCGCCTCGGGCATCGTGGCCTACTTCACGTTCCCCAGGAACAACTAGCGGCCGCTCAACAACCCGAGACAGCCATAGAACGAGCGAGGCCGCCGGCCCCTAAGGCCGGCGGCCTCGTTTCTTTTGCCGGCCGGGGCCGGGCGGCCCAGGCGCGGCTTCCTTACGTCAGCGGGATATCCCCCAGGTTGATGTCGGCCACGGCAGTGTCCAAAGCCTTGAAGACCTTGGTCTTCTTGCCGGCCGCGATCTCCAGGTCGTAGAGGCCGTCGGCCAGGCCTTCGAACCAGAAGTCGCCGTAGCTGTCGGTCTGGATGGTCTCGGCCTTGCCGCCGGCGGCCTTGAGGGTCACCGAGGCGCCTATGACCACCTCTTCTTCCTTGGGGTCGTACACGGTCCCGGCGATGAACTTCTTGGGCAGGTTGAGGTAGTAGACCCGCGGCTTGACCTTGTCCTTGAGCTTGGGTTTCCATACTTCGGCTTTGGCGATGAGGTCCTTGGCCTCCGCCTCGTCCAGGAATTTGATAGCCAGGGTCGGGCAGGCATCGGCGCAGCGCGGCTCGGTCCAGCCGTCGTCCAACAGATGGGCACAACCCGTGCACTTCTGAGCGATGTTCAGGTCCTCGTTGAACCAGAGCACGCCCTCATATGGACAGGCGTCGATACATAGGCGGCAACCGGTGCACTTGACCGGATCAACGATCACCAGACCGTCGTCGCGCTTGTAGAGAGCGCCCGACACCGGACAGGACTCGATACAGGGGGCCTTGTCGCAGTGCATGCACAGGTGCGGCCGGTAGGCCACTTTGACCTTGGGCACGGTGCCGCGCACCCGCTCGGTGAGTTCGATCCAGAACTGGCCTGTATCGGGCTGGGGCTTGGCGATGGGGGTCCAGTCGTTGGTTACGTGTTCGTCTTTGCAGACGATCTGGCAGTTGTGGCAGCCGTTGCACTTGGCCACGTCGATGACAAAGACCTTCTTGCCCATGGCTACCTCCCCTCCTTGAGGACCCAGCCGTCGAACCTGAGACCGGAGGCCGGGTCGTACTCACGGGTGAAGGCCTCCGGATACTGCGTCCTCCACTCCTCCATCTGCGCCATGCTGACCCGCTCCACCTCGGCCAGGTAGCCGCTGGTGGCCTGGCCCGCGGCGTGCACTGAGCACAGACCCGCGGGAGCGATGGCATTGATGGCACCGCCCCGATCGAGCTGCCCGGGATGATGAAGTCCGCGCGGGCGCCGTGATCTATCGACAGCACTCCTGGCTTGATGCGCTCCCACACCAGAGCACCGCACAGCACGCTACCGCGCTCGTTGTACACGCGCACTATGTCGCCGTTCTTGATACCGCGCTCCTCGGCGTCACTGGTGTGCATCCAACACGGCTCGTACCAATAGCCGTCCCAGCCCCTGATCTTGCCGGTGACCGCCTCCTTGGTCCAGGGGATATCGTCGCACTGAGCGTGGACCCTCCACCGCCCGTGGTTGGACATAACGAGCAGCGGGTAGGCCTTGGCTCGAGAGCTGGAGATGCGCTCGTCGTGTGTGATGCCTTTCTCCACCCAGACAGGTATGGGGGGACGCTCGGGGTCGTTGGGGAAGTACTTGGCCAGACTCTCGGAGTAGAACTCCAGCTTGCCCGTGGGCGTGGGGATGGGATTCTTCTCGGGGTCCTTGTAGAAGTCATACCAGCCGGCCGTGTGCTTCTGCCAGTCCTTCTCGTAGGGCACGACCAGGTAGTCCTTCTTCTGGAACTCCTCCCAACTCACTATCTTCTCGAAGCCCATGCCGTCGTACACGCCCTTGATGAGCTCTGCTTCCGTGAAGCCGTCGGTGACCTTGTCGAGCATGCCCATCTTCTCGGCCACCGCGCAGACTGCTTCGTAGTCACTCTTCGACTCACCGACCGGCTCGATGCCCTTGCGCATGAGTATCACGGTCTGGAAGCTGTCGCCGTCACGCAGGTTGAGCATGATGTCGTTGACTTCAAGAGTGGTATTGGTGGGCAGGATGATGTCGGCCGTGATCACATCGTTCTCCAGCCAGGGGTGCTGGGCCACTACGCACTCGATCTTGGGGTCGCGCGCAGTCTCCAAGATGTCGTTGCCCCAGCCCCAACAGGTGATGCGGCAGGGCGTATCGGTCCACATCATGTGGATCTCGGTGCCACCCTTCTCCTTCTCGATGGGGTAGGTGTATTTCTTGTACTGGTCGTCGGTGGGCTCCTCGTGGCCGCCCGTGCCCCAGAAGTCGACGGTACCCTTCTTGATGGCCTCTTCTATGAGGGTCTTGGGGATGAGCTGCTTGCCCCAGGCCTGCGGAGTCCCGCGGTGGGGCTTCAGTAGCCGGTCGCCCACCGGCGAGCTGGCCAGATTGTTGAACATGTCCATATACTGCCTGCCCGCCCCCAGGATGTTGCGTGGCATGCCCAGGTAGGCGATCTGCGACTGGTGCACTCCCGGCTTGCCCAGGCCCTGCATGCCCAGCAGTACCACCTCGAGACGGGCCGGCTCGTGAGAGTAGGGGCCGCGGGCCATACCGCCGCCGAAGTAGTGGCCTATGGTCACCGTCTTCTTGGCCCAGTCGCGCGCCAGCGCCTTGATGGTCCACACCGGCACGCCGCACTTGGGCGACGCCCACTTGGGGGTCTTGGGCACTCCGTCGTCTTCGCCCAGAACGTAGGCCTTCATCTTGTCGAAGCCCACTGTGTGGCTCTTGACGTACTCCTTGTCGTAGGTGCCCTCGGTTATCCAAACGTGCATGATGGCCAACTGCAGGGCAGCGTCGGTGTTGGGCAGGATGGGGATCCACTTGTCGGCGTGGATGCCGCAGGCGTAGTTGACCTCAGGGCAGATGTACACCTGCTTCAGACCGATCTCGTTCCAGAAGAAGAGCAGGCGGCTGGCCAGTTGGCCGCGGAAGCCCCAGGGAGTGGTCTCGGGGTCGCCGCCCCAGACCACCACCATGTCGCTGTTCTGGCTGATGTCGTTCACGATGTTGTCGGCGGGGTTCATCATGCCCACCAGGCCCTTGCCCCAGATGTGACGCGAGCCCCAGTACCAGCCTTCCCAGCTGTCGGGGTTTCGCACCTGCTGGGTGAAGCCGCCCAGCTTGTCCAACAGCAGCGTCGAGCAACCGTGAGGCGCGTGGACGAATTTGCACTCCCCGTGCCCGTCGCCCTGCACCAGGATGGCCAGCGGTCCGTACTCTTTGCAGATGCGCTTCACCTCGTCGGCCACCAGGTTGGCGGCCTCATCCCAAGAGATGCGCACGTACTTGCTCTTGCCGCGGTTCTGCGGGTTACGCTCCCCTTTGGGGTCCCAGTCAACTCGCTTGAGCGGATACTTGATGCGGTTGGGTGAGTAGGCCCTCTTCTTGTAGGCGAGACTCCAGGGGGCCGGCGCCGCCTTCATGAGAGGCTCGAAGGTCTTGCCGTTCTTCTCGATCCTCCAGGCGTTGAAAGTGGCAGGATCGTAGCTCTGGTCGAAGTGCAGCGGCCTGATGCGCACCACCTTGCCGTCCTTGATGTCTACGGCGCAAGGTACGGCGCCGTAGATGCCCCCGCTCAGACCTAGCGACTTGATCACGGTCTTGTCGACCGTCTTCGGATGCTCTACCGGCGCCATATTTCGGTCCTTTCTCTTCTTGCGGGCGTGCATAGCTACAGCAGCTTCTTGACCATCTCCTCGAGCGGAGCAGTCGGCCTGCCGATCAGCCCCTTCAGATCTCCTGTGACCTCGGCAAGGCAGCCGGCCGCGATGTTTGCATCTAGCGCGGCCACAAAGTCGGCGGTGCCCTGGTCGGCGCCAGCAGCCAGCATCGCGGCCTTGAGCTCCTCGGGTGCCACCGGCTTGTACGAGACGGGACGACCGGCAGCGGCCGCTATCGCCGCCGCCAACTCGCCATAGTTCCACGCCCTGTCGCCGGTGAGCTCGTACACCTTGCCCTCGTGACCTTCGCCGGTCAGAACAACCGCTGCGGCCTCGGCATAGTCGGCGCGCTCGGCGCTGGCGACGCGGCCGTCGCCCGCCGCGGTCACCAACTCCCCGGTGTCCTTGGCTTTTCGAACAGCCCCGGTGTAGTTCTCCGTGTACCAGTTGTTGCGAAGGACTGTGCAAGGGATCCCTGAGGCCGCTAGGTACTCCTCCGTGGCCTTGTGCTCCGGCGCCAGCACCAGCGAGGAGGTCGTGGCTTTGGGCGCGCTGGTGTATACCAACTGCCCTATCCCGGCCGCCTTGGCGGCCTCTATGACGTTCTTGTGCTGAGCTGCACGCTTTCCGAGTTCGTTGGAAGAGACCAGTAGCAGTCGGTCGAGTCCCGCCAGCGCAGAGTCCAGCGAAGCGCGATCCTCATAGTCCGCCCTGCAGACCTCCACGCCTTCGGCGGCTAGGTCCTCGGCCTTCGCGGGGTCGCGTATGATGGCGACGATATCGGTGGGCTCCCACGTTTCCAGCAAGCGGTGCACCACCAAGCGGCCCAGTTTGCCACTGGCCCCAGTCACACCAAGCTTCATCGGCGTCATCTCCCTCTCCAAGGATCGGAGGTGCAAAGCCTGATGCAGACTGCCCGCCGTCCTTCTTAGTCCAGGGCGAGAGAAGTGAGGGGGCCCCTGAACGGAGCCCCCTCGAAAGCCTGCTTCCCGCGAACCTCTACTTCTTCGCTGCGACGATGTTGCGTAGCGGATAGGAACCGCGCTCAGCGATCACGCCACCCTCGGCCTGCTGCACACGGACCGAGTCGACGCCTTGTACGTCACCCTCACCATAGGTCAGCTTGCTTATGGTGATACCGCCGGTGTCGAAGTCCTTGATCATCCAGAAGCCCTTGGTCAGCACGTCGGCGCTGGTCAAAGCGGCCGGATCTACCTCCAGAGAGGCCAGACGCAGAGCCTCGATCTGAGTCATGCACTCGACGATGCCGTCGACGTACATCATGTGGGTCACTTTGTCGGTCGGCCGGTATGTCTCCTGCAGAAGGTTGGCAAAGTCGATGCCAGGTACGTCTGCATCCATCGCGCAGAAGTCACCGGCGACCACGACTCCGTCGCCGCTCGCGCCCATGGCCGGGCAGAAGACCTGGAGGTGAGCTGGGTTGCCGAAGCCAAAGGTGATGTCATAGTCCAGACCAGGACCCATACCGAGACGGACGGCTTCCTTGATCGTCGGCTGGGTGCCGGGGTTGATCATGACCCCTATGGCAAGATTGACTCCTTGGTCCTTCAGCCAGGCCAACTGCGTGGTCGGCGGAGCAGTGGGGACCATCTCCACGAACTGGATGCCCACGTACTCGTAGCCGATGCTTTCCAGATACGCCGACATCTCAGGAATATCGACGTTGCGGCCCAAGGTGCTATCGGCTGTGAAGAGAGCCACCTTTGGCTTCTTGGTCGTGTCGGTCCAGCTCTCCATGTACCACTCGGCGATGGCAGCCATCTCGTCCGTGTAGATAGGAGCGTTCGTGAATATGCACCCGCCGGGAGCAAGATAGGCAGGCGAGGTGGACTGGCTGGTGGCGCCCGTCTGATCCTCGGCCAGCAGGTCCTTGAGGGCCATGCCCTCAGGAGAACCACTGACTCTCTGGACCAGCAGACCTCGGGACTTCAGGTCGTCGTAGATGGTGAGCGTCTTTGCAGCATCGAGAGCGTCATCGCCCCACAGAAGCTCGAAGGTGATGTTCTCCGGAACGGTCTTGTCCGGGTACCAGGGGGCGATTATGTGGTTGTCGTTGACGTATTTGACGTAGTCCTCGAAACCGGCGAGCACTGCAGCGCAGTCCTCTGCGTATGCTCCGGTCAAGGCGAACGTGCCGCCCACGTACAGTGTGACCGGCTCGCCGGTGCCGGGAGTGGTGGCGACTGTCTCCTCTTCCCCGCCGCAGCCCACGGCCATCGCTGCCAGAGCGATGATCATTGCCAGTAAGATCACCCAGATGCTCTTGAATCTTGGCATTCCCCTTCCCCTTTCAATTGCGATTCTTGACCAACCCGGGAACCAGTACCTTCCGTCGAATCGACGCACCTCCTTACAGAGACTCCCTCTCCCTCGCCGACTGGTAGGCCTTAGTCAGAACGGCCAGAATTGGCAGTAGTTCTTGAACCGCTCCCATATGTGCGCTATGCCGCGCGGTGCGAATATCAGAAAGAGGATGATTGCGAGACCGGGCAGGACCAAGCTCAGCCCGGTGGCAGCCTGGGGGGGCATGATGCTGGCCAGCCAAGGCCCCAGCTTGATGGCCAACTGTTGCAGAAGTTCAATGGCCACCACACCGAAGATGACCCCGGAGGTGCTGCCCATACCGCCCACTATGAGCATGCCCAGGTACCAGACCGAATCGAAGAACGGAAACTGCTCTACGTTACAGAACCCGATGTACTGAGCGGATAGCCCGCCCGCTACCCCCGCGAACACGCAGCCGATGAAGAAGGCCTGAAGCTTGTACGAGAAGAGGTTGACCCCCATCACCTCGGCCGCCAGATCGTTGTCGCGGATGGCCACAAAGGCCCGGCCGACTCTGGTGCGTAGGATGTTCTTGGCTACCACCGTCGCGACAACGGCCAGGACCATTATCAGATAGTAGAACGACTCCTTACCTTTGACGGTCATTCCGAACACATCGGCCCTGGGCACTGCCAGGCCATCGGTGCCCCCAGTCAGACCTCGGAACTGCAGCACCAGCCAATGGATGATGAAGAAGGCCGCCACTGTGGACATGATCAGATAGAAGCCCTTGATGCGCAGAGAGGGCAGTCCGAAGAAGATGCCTACCACCCCCGTGATCAACCCGGCGAGGGGAAGAGCGACCCAGAAAGGCAGCCCCGCCTTGGAGCACAGGATAGCCACCGCATAGCCGCCCACCATCATGAAGCCGGAATGCCCCATGGAGAGCAGCCCGCAGTTGCCCGTCAGGATGTTCAGTCCGTGGACACTGATGATCGTGATGCCCATGAAGGTGATGATGGTGAGGACAGAGTTCGAGGCCCATCGGGGGATGACGAAAAATAGCACCGCCAAGAACAGGACGAGGAAAGTCCACTTCGTCTTGGTGCGCAGCAGGGCCGCGTCTTGGCCGTAGCTCTGCGAGAAGACTCCGCTCGGTAGACGCATGGGCTATACCCTCTCGATCCTCTTCAAGCCGAACAGACCGTGAGGCTTGATGATCAGCACGACGATCATGATGAGGAAGGGGAAGACATTGGCCAGGCCTCCCCCGGAAGGCATCAGATGATCCAGATAGCCGAGCGCGAGCTTCTCCGAGACTCCCAGGATCAGCCCGGCCGCGATGACTCCGCCGACGGAATCCAGACCGCCTAGGATGACCACAGCCAGGGCCTTCAACCCGATCTCCGACGTCGAGGTCATGACCCCCGAAACACCGCCCATCAAGATGCCGGCCACTACGCCCGTCACACATGCGATGATCCAGGCGATGGCGTACACGGTGGTGGCCCGGACCCCCAGACTGCGGGTGACCTGCTCGTCCTCGGCAGTGGCGCGCATGGCCAATCCGATCTTGGTGAAACGGAAGATGATTATCAGAAGGCCCACGACTACGACCGAGACGATCAGTCCCATCAGAGAGGCCGAAGAGATGGAGACATCGCCGATCTTGACGCCGATTTCAGGCAACACCCCGTGATAGGTCTTGTACTCGCCCCCCCACGCCATCATGGCCACCCCCTCGATGACGCCCGCCAGTGCGATCGTCATCATGATGACCGCGAGTACGGGTTGGCCCAGTAGCGGGCGGAGAGCCAGACGCTCGATGAGAAGGCCCAATACCACCCCGGCTGCAATGGCGGCAAGGACCGCGGCCCAGACGGGAAGACCGAGCGATACCAAGAACGTGTAGCCCAGATAGCCGCCCAACATGCAGAAGTATCCCTGCGCGATGTTGAAGGCCTTAGAACACTTGAAGATGATCACGAAGCCTATCGAGATCAGGGCATACATCATGCCCAACGACAGTCCGTCGACAGCCAATTGGAGGAAGAAGTTCATCGGTCGCCCTCCTCGATCGTCGCTATCCTCAAGGCGGTCTTGGTCTTGCCGGTGCGACCGTCCTGGTACGTGAATTCCGCTTCGACTTCAACGGTCTCGCGGTCTCCGCTCAAGGCCCGCATAAGCTCGGGATATGTCTTGGTCAGAAATGCCCTGCGCAGTTTGTGATTCCGGGTGAGCTCGAACTCATCTGGGTGGAACTCCTTGTGAAGGTTGACGTACCTCTTCACCCGCTGGCTCTCCGGCAGACCCTGGTTGACGGCGGATATCTCCTGATCGATCAACTGGTAGACCTCCGGTTTCTGGGAAAGATCTCCAAAAGTCGTGTAGGCGATCTTCCGCTTGTCGGCCCACTTGCCGGTGGTCGCGGCATCGATGATGATCACCGCCGTGACGTAGTCGCAGTCCTGTCCGGCAAGCACCCAGGCGTCCTTGATGTAGGGGGCATACTTGAGCCGGCTCTCGATGTCCTGAGGCGCGAAACTGTCACCACAAGGGAGGGTGATGACATCTTTGAGCCGATCGACGAACACCAACTCTCCGCCGGCGTTCAGGTAGCCTTTGTCGCCCGTGCGGACCCAACCGTCACGAACCACCTTGGCGGTCATGGTGGGATCGCCGTAGTATCCAAGGAACACCCCGGGGTGACGGGCCAGTATCTCGCCCTGCTCGCTCACCATGATCTCCACGCACCTGTTTACCACTCCCACGGTCCCCGGCGACTGGACCTCGTCGGCTGCCCCGGTGATGGAACCGGCCTCGGCGGACCCGTACGTGTTCTTCAAAGGTACTTTCAAGGCGTGGAAGAAGCGCATAGCTTCGGGAGAAAGCTTGGAGCCAGAGGTATAGCAGACCCGCGCGCGAGGCAGCCCCAGACTGTCACGGATAGGGCGAAAGACGACCAAATCAGCGAACACCCCCAGGAGTCGCCTGTGCAGGCCCCGCTTCCGCTTCTCGTAGTCGAGATCGGCGAGCTTGTAACCCACCGGCATCAACCAGCGCGTAGCCAGGCGTTTCAAGGGGCTGGCGCCTCGCATCTTCGCTTGGACCTGGCCGGCAAGACTCTCCCAGAGCCGGGAGTTGTAGACCACCAGGCTGGGAGCGATCTCGCGCACGTCTTCCTGCTGGGTCTCGGGGCCTTCGGCGAAAGTGAGGGTGCCGCCGCACAGAAGGTGGCAACCGAAGGCCAGCCACTGCTCGGTGATCCATGCGGGAGGCAGATAGCAGGTCAGCTCGTCCTTGGAACGGAGGCCGCCGAGGTCCCGGTAGCAGGTCGCGCCCGCCATCAACGACGCGTAGCTGTGCATGGCGCCCTTGGGGCCGTCTCCGGTCGTCCCCGAGGTCGGAATAATCGCGCAGACATCCCCGGCCTTGCCGGCCGCGACGTTCTCTTCGAAGACCCCGGGGTGCTCTTGCTCGTATCGACGCCCCATCTCGAGCACCTGGCGAAGTCCCACAAACCCACGATGTTGCTGTTTGCCGAGGCCCTTGTACCGCCAGTAGACGACCGTTCTTAGAGCGGGCAGCCGATCTCGTATCTGCACGATCTTGTCGGCCTGCTCTTCGTCTTCCACCATGGCGAATTCGACCTCACAGTTCTTCGCCACATACTCGATCTCGGCGGCCGAAAGGTCCGAATACAGGCCCACGCTCACGCCGCGGTCGCATTGGGCGGCGAGCTCCGCGAAGTACCATTCCGGAGAGTTGTCACCCACGATCAGGAGCTTGTGCCCCGGCTTGAAACCTAGCGACAGGAGACCCAAGGCGAGATACTTGACATTGGAGTAGTAGTCCTGCCAGCTGTAGGACTGCCAGATGCCGTAGTGCTTGTAGCGCATCGCCTTGCCGCGGGCCCCGAAACAAGCGCTGTTGTGCGCGAGCACCTTCGGCCAGGTGTCCAGTCCAGTGGTGTCGGCTACCGTCACCGGCTTCTTCAAGAGAGCCACCTCTTCCGTCGGCGGTAGTGCTTGACCTCCCGGTAGTTCTTCTGAGAGCCGCTGGACGATATGCCCATGTAGAATTCCTTGACGTCCTCGTTGTCCGACAGCCTGTCGGACGGTCCGTCCAGCACTATCCTGCCGTTCTCCATCACGTAGCCGTAGTTCGCGATGCCCAAGGCGGCCTTCACGTTCTGCTCCACTATCAGCATGGAGACGCGGCGTTCCTGGTTGATCCTGCGAATGATCTCGTAGATCTCCTGCACCGCCATGGGCGCCAAACCCAGGGAGGGCTCGTCCAGCAGCATCAGGCGGGGATCGGCCATAAGAGCCCGACCGATGACCATCATCTGCTGCTCGCCCCCCGAGAGGTAGCCGCTCACCCGCTTGCGGTAGTCGCGGATCTTGGGAAAGTAGTCAAAGACCATTTCCAGGTCTCGCTTGATGCCGGCCCGGTCCTTGCGCCGGTAGGCACCTATCTGCAGATTCTCCTCCACGCTCAGGTGTTCCAGCACCCGCCTGCCCTCCATGACCTGGCAGACGCCCATCCTGGCTATGTCCTCAGGACCGAGGCGATCGATCCGCTTGTCGTCAAGGTAGATCTCGCCGCTGCTGATCTCTCCCTCTTCAGTCTTGAGCAGTCCCGATATGGACTTGAGCGTCGTGGTCTTGCCACCACCGTTGGCCCCTATCAAAGCCACGACCTGCCCGTCCCCCACCTCCAAAGAGATGCCATGCAGGACTCTTATGACTCCCATGTACGCCACTTCGATGTTGTTGACTTTGAGCATCGCCTGCCTACGCTCCCTGGCCCAGATAGGCTTGTATGACCTCTGGGTCTGACTTGATCTCGTCCGGCGTGCCTTCCGCGATCTTCCGGCCGAAGTTGAGCACCGCGATGCGATCGGCTATGTCCATGACCACGCCCATGTCGTGCTCGACCATGACGATGCTGCGGATGCCATCCCTGAGAACGGGAGTGTCGGGGTAGGTGTCCCCCTGGCCTTCGTACACGTCGATGATGAAGCGGGCGATGTCTTCCTTCTCCTCGAGGTTCATGCCGGCCATCGGCTCGTCCAAGAGAAGCACTTCGGGTTCCAGAGCCAAGGCCCGGCCCAACTCCACCCTTTTGCGCAGCCCGTAGGGCAAGGACCCCACCACCTGTTTGCGGATGGATTGGATCTCCAGGAAATCAATGATCTCTTCGACCGTCCGACGATGTTTGATGTCTTCTCGGCGCGCCCGGCCGAAGTAGATGGCGCCGTCCAGGAAGGTCTGCTTCATGAAGATGTGGCGGGCAGCCATGAGGTTGTCTTGGGTGCTTAGCCCCGTATAGAGCTCGATGTTCTGGAAGGTGCGAGCGATACCCAGCCGGGCCAGCTTGTCGGGCCTCTGGCGTGTGATCTTGTTCTCGTGGAAGTGGATCTCGCCCTTTTGCGGCTTATAGAAGCCACTGATGCAGTTGAGCAGGGCGGTCTTGCCGGCACCGTTGGGTCCGATGATGGCCAGGATCTCGTTCTTCTTCACATCCAGACTGACATTAGAGAGCGCGTTGACTCCGCCGAACGACAGCGAGACGCCGTCAATTCGCATGACTGCATCTCCCGAGCTCCCGCCCTGGCCCTCGTAAGCCGTCAAGACGATCATGCCTCCCCGTGACCCTAGTCCTGCCACGAACCGCTCAGAGACCCCTGTCTTGCCAGCGCCTCAGCGCTTGACCCACACACTATCTGATAACAGACAACCTGTATAGCGTTCATGCCTAAAATGCATGGGTACCCTATATATATGTCTGGATAACATGAGGGACCGTTCCGCGAAAAAGTGACGAGGAGGCGGGGCCTTCCGGCCCCGCCTCCTCGGTCATCTGCGAAAGTCTCTGTCCTTGAGCGGCGCTAGCTAGGTGCGCCCTATCTACGTGAGCGGGATATCCCCTAGGTTGATGTCGGCCACCGCCGTATCCAGGGCCTTGAAGGCTTTGGTCTTCTTGCCGGCCGCGATCTCCAGGTCGTAGACGCCGTCGGCCAGGCCTTCGAACCAGAAGTCGCCGTAGCTGTCGGTCTGGATGGTCTGGGCCTTGCCGCCGGCGGGCTTCAGGGTTACCGCGGCGCCGATGATGACCTCTTCTTCTATGGGGTCGTAGACGGTGCCGGCGATGAACTTCTTGGGCAGGTTGAGGTAGTAGACCCGCGGCTTGACCTTGTCTTTGAGCTCCGGTCTCCACACTTCGGCCTGGGCGATGAGGTCTTTGGCCTCGCTCTCCTCCATGAACCTAATGGCTAGAGTCGGGCAGGCATCGGCGCAGCGGGGTTCGGTCCAGCCGTCGTCCAGGAGGTGCGCGCAGCCCGTGCACTTCTGGGCGATGTTGAGGTCTTCGTTGAACCAAAGGACGCCTTCATAGGGACAGGCGTCGATGCATAGCCGGCAACCGGTGCATTTGACCGGGTCGACTATCACTAGGCCATCCTCGCGCTTGTAGAGAGCGCCCTGGACCGGGCAGGACTCGATGCACGGGGCTTTGTCGCAATGCATGCAAAGATGAGGCCGGTAGGCCACTTTGACCTTGGGCACCGTGCCACGCACCCGCTCGGTGAGCTCTATCCAGAACTGGCCGATGTCGGGCTGTGGTTTGGCGATGGGGGTCCAGTCGTTGACCACATGCTCGTCTTTGCAGACGATCTGGCAGTTGTGGCAGCCGTTGCACTTGGCTATGTCTATGACAAACACCTTCTTGCCCATGGCTACCTGCCCTCCGTCAGGACCCAACTGTTGAACCTAAGACCGGAGGCGGGGTCGTAATCCCGGGCGAAAGAATCCGGGTACTTGGTCCTCCACTCCTCCATCTGCGCCATGCTGACCCGCTCCACCTCGGCTAGGTAGCCGCTGGTGGCCTGGCCGCCGGCGTGCTTGGACGTGAGTCCCTTGGGCGAGATCACGTTGATGGCGCCGCCGCGGTCCAGGGTGAAGTCATCGTCGATGAAGTCGGCCCGGGCACCGTGGTCCACGGAGATGCAACCGGGGATTATGCGCTCCCACACCAAGGCACCGCACAGCACGCTGCCGCGCTCGTTGTACACGCGCACTATGTCGCCGTTCTTGATACCGCGCGCCGCGGCGTCACTGGTATGCATCCAGCACGGCTCGTACCAATAGCCGTCCCAGCCTCTGATCTTGCCGGTGACCGTCTCTTTGGTCCAGGGGATGTCGTCCGCCTGCGCGTGCGTGCGCCAGCGTCCATGGTTGGACATGACCAGCAGCGGGTAGGCCTTCGCCCGATAGCTGGAGATGCGCTCGTCGTGGGTGATGCCCTTCTCGATCCACTTCGGTATGCCAGGGCGCTCTTCGTCGGTGGGGAAGGCCTTCTCAAGGCTCTCCGACCAGAACTCCAACTTGCCGGTAGGCGTGGGCATGGGGTTCTTGACCGGGTCCTTGTAGAACTCGTAGAGACCGGCCGGCCACTTCTCCCAGTCGGGGGCCACGGGCAGCACCATATACTGCTTGGCCTTGAACTCTTCCCAGGGCGTGACCTGCTCGAAGTTCATGCCCACGTAGGTGCCCTTGATGAGCTCCTCGTCGCTGAAGCCGTCGGTGACCTTGTCGAGCATGCCCATCTTCTCGGCTATGGCACACACGACGTGGTAGTCGGTCCGCGCCTCGCCGACCGGCTCGATGGCCCGGTTCATCAGGACGACGCTCTGGAAGCTGTCGCCCTCACGGATGCAGGGCGAGATGTCGTCGCACTCCAGGGTGGTGGTGACCGGGAACACCACGTCGGCACACAGCACGTCGTTCTCCAGCCAGGGGTGCTGGGCCACAACGCACTCGATCTTGGGATTGCGGAAGGCCTCCATGACCTCGCCGCCGCCACCCCAGCAGGTCACCCGGCAGGGGGTGTCGGTCCACATCATGTGGATCTCGGTGCCGCCCTTCTCCTTCTCGATGGGGTAGACGTACCGCCGGTACTGGTCGGAGGTCGGCTCCTCGTGGCCGCCGGTGCCCCAGAACTCCACCTTGCCGTCCCTGATGGCCTCTTCGATGAGCACCTTGGGGATCATCTGCTTGCCCCACGCCGTGGGGGTACCACGGTGCGGCTTGAGCAGGCGCTCGCCGTAAGGCTGAGACGTGAGGTTGGCGAACGGACCCATGTGGTCGGCGCCGCCGGTGATGACGTTCTTGGGCATGCCCGTATAGGCGATCTGCGCCTGATGGACACCCGGCTTGCCTAGGCCCTGCATGCCCAGGAGGACGCACTCCAGGCGGGCCGGCTCGGTGGAATACGGGCCGCGGGCCATGCCGCCCCCGAAGTAGTGACCTATGGTGACGGTCTTCTTGGCCCAGTCGCGCGCCAGCGCCTTGATGGTCCACACCGGCACCCCGCACTTGGGCGAAGCCCAACTCGGGGTCTTGGGCTCGCCGTCCTCTTCGCCCAGCACGTAGGCCTTGATCTTGTCGAAGCCCACGGTGTGGGTCTTCACGTACTCCTGGTCGAAGGTGCCCTCGGTGATCCAGACGTGCATGATGGCCAACTGCAGGGCAGCGTCGGTGTTGGGGAGTATGGGGATCCACTTGTCGGCGTGGATAGCGGCAGCGTAGTTGAGGTCGGGGTTGATGTAGACCTGCTTGAGGCCTATCTCGTTCCAGAAGAAGAGCAGACGGCTGGCGAACTGGCCGCGGAAGCCCCAGGTAGTCGTCTCAGGGTCGCCGCCCCACACCACCACCATGTCGCTGTTCTCGGTGATGTCCTTTACCAGGTTGTCGTTGGGGGCCATCATGCCTATGAAGCCCTTGCCCCATATGTGCTTGGAGCCCCAGTACCAGCCTTCCCAGCTGTCGGGGTTGCGGATCTGCTGAGTGAAGCCGCCCAGCTTGTCCAGGAGCAAGGTGGAGCAGCCGTGAGGGGCGTGCACCATCTTGCACTCGCCGTGACCGTCGCCCTGCACCAGGATGGCCAGCGGGCCGTAGTCTTTGCAGATGCGCTTGATCTCATCGGCCACCAGGCTGTGCGGCCTCGTCCCAGGAGATGCGCACGTACTTGCTCTTGCCGCGGTTCTGCGGGTTCCGCTCCCCCTTGGGGTCCCAGTCCACGCGCTTCAGTGGATACTTGACGCGGTTGGGCGAGTAGGCCCTCTTCTTATAGGCCAGGCTCCAGGGGGCCGGCACAGACTTGTACAGAGGTTCGAGGGTCTTGCCGTTCTTCTCTATCTTCCAGGCATTGAAGGTCTTGGGGTCGTACTCTGAGTCCCAGTGGAGAGGCCGGATGCGGACCACCCGGCCGTCTTTCACATCCACAGCGCACGGACACGCGCCGAAGATGCCTCCGCTCAGGCCCAAAGCTTTCATGACCGTCTTGTCTGTGCCTTTCAAGACGCTGGCTCCTTCCGGTCGACGTGCCCTAGCTGTATGCCGCCCACCCCCACGCGTCGGACGGCGCGAGAAGACCGGCGCCGCTGCCCACAGGGCAGCGGCGCCGACTCGGGACTACTTCTTGAGCGTAGCGATGCTCTTGTACATATCGTTCTTGAAGACCTTGTCCAGGCACTCGCCGCTCTCCTGCATCTTGGCCTTGCCCACCGAGTAGCACACGCAGAACGCTACTTCCATGATCTCTTCATCGGTGGCACCCGCTGCCTTGGCGTTGCACGCCTGCGGCAGCACGCCGTCCCAATGGCTGGTCATCATGTAGAAGCCCACCAGCAGCAGATACCGAGTCTTGGGGTCTAGGATGCCCCGGTCCAACAGTTGGATCAGCTGGTTCTGGGCGAAGGTGTGCAGCATCTCCACCTTGTTCTCGCCCCAGAAATCCAGGGTGGGGTCGCCCGCGCCGCCGGGCTTGTACCCCGGACGCTGCATGGCCCAAGACGCCATGATCTCGGGGCCGGTCTTGGCCGCCTTCATCGCCTTTACTACTTCTACTTCCTCTGGCCGTGGCATACGTAGCTCCTTCCTACCTTCTCATCGGGTCGCAGTGTTTCTACATCACCGTGTACTTCGGGCCGCCACCGCCTTCGGGTGGGACCCACTCGATGTTCTCGAACGGATCCTTGATGTCACACGTCTTGCAGTGCACGCAGTTGGAGAAGTTGATTTTGAGGGTCTTCTTGCCCGTTACCGGGTCGGCCTCCATCTCATAGACACTCGCCGGGCAGAAACGCACGCACGGATTGCCGTAGTGCTCGGTGCACACCCCGTAGCAGGTCTCCAGGTCTTTGACCTTCAGGTGGCAGGGCTGCGCCTCTTCGTGCGTGGCGCCCGAGTAGTAGACGTCGCTCTCCTTGTCGAAGGTCAGCTTGCCGTCGTACTTGAGGTCACCTTTGGCTTCCTCAGACGGAGCAGTCGTGCCGTACCGCTGGGCGATGGTGTCCAGGTGGCTGTGGTCGGGCTCGGCCGCCAGCCGGTCGGCGAGCACCCGTCCGCCCAAGAAGAACTGCGCCCCGGCGGTAGCCAGACCGCGCCACAACCCGCGGGTCATGGCCTGGTGGAAATTGCGCACCTTGCGCAGAGCCTTCATCTCGGCTGTGGCGGCCATGGCCGCAGCAGTAGCCGGCCAGCCGCTCGTCGGTGACCTCGTCATCCAGCAGGGCGGCGAAGATGGCCTCGGCGGCCAACATTCCGGACCGCATGGCCAGGTCGATGCCCTTGATCTTCTGAGCGTTGAACAGGTTGGCGGCGTCGCCGATGATCATGCCGCCGGGGAAGGTCAGCTCAGGCACCGAGAAGAGCCCGCCCACCGGCACGCTCTTGGCTCCGTACTGCACCAGCTTGCCGCCCTCCAGGAAGCCGCTCACCAAGGGGTGCAGCTTGAACTTCTGGAACTCCCGGTGCGGGTCCAAGAACGGGTCGGCGTAGTCCAGGCTGGTGAGATGCCCCACCGCCACCTGGTTACCCTTCATGCCGTACAAGAAGCCCCCGCCAAAGGCGTCAGCCGCCAGCGGGTAGCCCATGGTGTGCACCACTTCGCCCGGTTCAAGCCGGGCCTCGGGTAGCTCCCAGACCTCTTTGACACCCACCTCGAAGCCGGCCGGGTTCTTGCCCTCGTCCAGCATGAAGTGAGCGATGACCTCCTTGGTCAGGTTGCCCCGCGAGCCCTCGCCCAAGACCGTCACCTTGGCGTGCAGGTCGGTGCCGGGCTCGTAGTTGCCCTTCTTGTTGCCCTGGGCATCTAGGCCCTTGTCGCCGGTGCGCACACCTATGACGCGGTCGCCCTCATAGAGCAACTCCGCGCCGGCAAACTCAGGAAAGATGTTGACCCCGGCCTTCTCGGCCAGGCCCGCCATCCACTGGTTGAGCTTGGCCATCGACACCACATAGTTGCCGTGGTTGTTCAGCGGCGGTGGAGTGATGGGCGTCTTGATCTTGCCCGTCTTGGTGAGAAAGTAGATGCTCTCCTTCTTGACCTCGCCCTCCAGGGGCGCGCCCTTGGCCACGAAGTCCGGCACCAGGTCCTTTAGAGGACCCGGGGCCATGACCGCTCCCGAGATGCCGTGAGCGCCCGGCGAAGCTCCCTTTTCCAAGACCACGATGAAGAGCTCGTCCAGCTTCTTGCCCTGGCCCTGCTTCTTGTGCTCGGCGATCAGGTTCGACAGGTGCAGGGCACCGCTCAAAGACGCGATACCGCCCCCCACAAAGAGGACATCGACCTCCATGATCTCTCGCTGCTCAGTCACGTCTGCTCCCTGCTAGTCATGCGGCTACTTGCGCTTGCGCAGCTCGTCGGTGAGCGCCGGCACCACGGTGAGCAGGTCGCCCACGAGGCCGTAGTCGGCGAAGGAGAAGATAGGCGCGTCCGGGTCGCGGTTGACGGCCACGATGCACTTGGAGCTCTGCATGCCCGCCCGGTGCTGGATGGCACCGGAGATGCCGCACGCTATGTAGAGTTGAGGCGAGACGGTCTTGCCCGTCTGCCCCACCTGCGGCTGATGATGCATCCAGCCGGCGTCCACGACCGCCCGGCTGGCGCCCACGGCGGCCCCCAGCACGTCGGCCAGGTCTTGGATGAGCTTGAAGTTCTCGGCACTGCCCACCCCGCGGCCACCGGCCACCACTATCGAGGCCTCCTCGAGGCTGAGCACCCCGCGTTCTCGGTGACCACGTCCACGACCTTGGCCAGCAGACCGGCCGCGGTGAAGTCCACGGTCAGAGCTACCACCTCGGGCTCACAGGGAGCTTCTTCGCGCCCCAGCACGTTGGAACGCACGGTCGCCACCACGGGGCTGGTGGTCGCTTCTTTCTCCACGATCACGCTGCCGCCGAAACAGGGGTGGGTCACGGTGACCTTGCCCCCGGCGGCCTCGATGCCGGTCACGTCCACCAGCACGCCCACGCCCAAGCGGGCCGCGCAAGCGGCGGCCACGTCGCGCCCGTCGGGAGAGCCCGAGCAGAGCACCACGGCCGGATCGGCCGCCTTGATGGCGGCCATGGCCGCATCGACGAACGGACCGGACCGGAAGGTGGCCAGCTCGGGGCTCTCGGCGGTATAGACGCGCTCGGCGCCGTACTTGCCCGCCAGCGCCACCAACGGCTTGGCGTCGGCGCTGCCACGACCACGCTCACCGGACCGCCGAGGGCGCCGGCCAGGGCGCGCGCCTTGGTGATGCTCTCCAGGGTCACGTTGGCGAGCTTGCCGTCCTTGCACTCGGCTACGACAAGGATGCCTTTCTTGTCACTCACTGGTCTATCTCCTTGACTAGACGAGCTTGTTGCTCGAGAGGTATTCGACGATCTTCGCGGCTCCGGTGCCGTCGTCCTCGATCTTCTCCCCCGCTTTGCGCGGTTCGGGAGTGCGGCCGGAGAGCACCCGGGTCTTGGCCCCGGACTGGCCTATCTGGCCCGCGTCCAGGGACAGCGCAGCGGCGTCCTTGGTGTCCACGGGCTTGCTCTTGGCCGTCATGATGCCCTTCATCGACGGGAACCGCGGCTCGTTGATGCCCTTGATGACCGAGATCACGGCCGGGGTCGGGCATTCGTACCGCACGTAGCCCGTGTCGGTCTCGCGGTTGACCGTGAGCTTCGAGCCGTCGACTTCTACCTTGGCCAGACTGGAGAGCAGAGGCACCCCCAGGCGCTCGGCCACGGCCGCCGGCACGCAGCCGGTCTCGCCGTCGGTGGAGCGCACGCCGAAGACGACCAGGTCCCACTCCAGGGTCTTGAGCGCCTCGGCAAGCGCGTAGGCCGTACCCTGCACGTCAGAGCCCGCCAGAGCGGCGTCGCTGACCAGCACGGCCTTGTCGGCGCCCATGGCCAGAGCTTTGCGCACGGCGTCGGTGGCCGTCTCGGGGCCCATGCAGACGGCCGTCACTTCGCCGCCGTGGGCCTCTTTGATGCGAAGCGCTTCTTCCACCGCGTACTCGTCGTACGGATTGAGGACGCAGGTCGACGCTACGATCAACGACGCCACGACGCCGGGTCGAGCTTGATCTCGGCCTCCGTGTCGACCACTTGCTTCACGCACACTGCGATGTTCATCGATCACCCATCCCCTTGTTCGAAGCGGAGTCTTCCGCGGTCACCACAGGGCCTCGGCCCCACCAGACTCGCGCGGATCTGGCGGGTCATTCGACCGGCCGGTCCGCAAGGCCTGTATATGATAATGCCCTTCCGCCGTGGATGTGTTCTATTGCTGCAACTTTTCATTAGCGGCGCCAGCTATTACCATACGGTATAGATGGAACTCGATCTCTTCAAGTCGTTCGTCACCGTGGCTGAGAACCGCAGTTTCAGCCGGGCTGCGCAGCTCATGCACACGACCCAGCCCACGCTCAGCCGTCAGATCGCCCGTTTGGAGAGCGATCTGGGCGTCCGACTGTTCGAGCGCTACGGCCGCCATGTGGAGTGCACCGCCACCGGGCGAAGTGCTGCTCCCCCTGGCCCGGTCGATCATCACCCGCACCGACGAAGCCATCGCTCTCATGCGCGAGCATGCCGGCCGCGGCCCCAGCATCGTGCAGGTTGGGCGCCGTCGGCAACGTCATGGCCGCCCTGCTCACCCCTATCCTGGTCTCCTTCTTGGCTGCGTATCCCGCGCGTGAGCGTGGACCTCATCGAAAGAGACGACGCGCAGTTGGAGGAGGCAGTCATCAGCGGACAACTCGACTGCGCCGTCATGACGCCCTGGGGCTCCACCCGCGCCGCATCCCACCACCTGCTCACCGAGGAGATCCTGCTGGTGGTGCCGCGCGAGCATCCGCTTGGCCAAGGAGCCGGCCGTATCGGTGAGCATGCTGGCCAGCGAGTCGATCCTGCTGCCACGAGGCACCATGAACGCCGGCAACGTGATCGCCGATGCCCTGCGCCGCTCGGGTATCGAGCCCCGCTTCTCGTACCGGGCCAACTACCCCGAGCTCACCAAGGCCCTGGTCAGGCGAGGCCTGGGCATAGCCCCCATGCCCAAGATGCTGGTAGACCAAGAGACCATGGAAGGTCTGGTCGCGGTGCCCTTCCAGGAGCGGCTGTATCGCGACCTGGTGATCATCTATCCGCGCGACCGGCCGCTCTCGGCGGTGGCGCGGGCGCTGGTAGCGCACGTGCGCGCCGGTGCGGCCGAGCGCCGCCCGACGCCCGCTAGCGGTTGCCATACGCCCCAGGAATAGTTGCCCCGACCCATGAATTCTTGAAAAGGACCCCCTTCCCGGCGCCGCGCTCGTACTATCATGGTCAGGCTGTGGCCTTGGCCGCAGCCCTCGAGCACTCATATAAGGAGAGGGCCGCATGGACTTCCGCCTGACTGAAGAGCAGGAGATGATCAGAGAGATGGTCCGGGACTTCGCGCAGAAGGAAGTCAGACCCGTGGCCATGGACTACGACCACAAGACCGACCCCAAGGACTGCGTCCCCTGGGACCTGCTGAAGAAGGCTTCTGAGCTGGGTCTGCGCACGGCCGCCATCCCCGAGAAGTTCGGGGGCGTGGGCGCCGACTACCCCACCCTGGCCCTCATCCTCGAGGAGCTGGGCGCGGCCGATCAGGGTTTCGCCACCATGATCAGGGGCTGCTACACGGAGTCTCCGCGGCTGGTGGGCGAGCTCAACCCCGAGCAGCGCGACGAGTGGCTGACCAAGTTCATGAACGACGACACCTTCCTCATCGGCCTGGCCCGCTCGGAGCCCGATGCCGGCACCGATTCACACTTCTTGTACGACGCGCCCGGCGCCTCCATCCAGACCTACGCGGTCAAGCAAGGCGACGAGTACGTCATCAACGGCACCAAGCACTACATCTCGTGTGGCGGCATAGCCAAGCTCTACTTCCTGTACGCCCGCACCGACCGCAAGGGTCCCATCTCCACCAGCCTGAGCTGCTTCCTGGTCCCGGCCGACGCGCCCGGGTTCAAGGTCGGCAGGTTCCACAACAAGCTCGGCCGCCGACTTGCTGGCCAACGCCGAGCTCATCTTCGAAGACTGCCGCATCCCGGCCAAGTACCTGCTGGGCAAAGAGGGCGAGGCCTGGGGCACCGAGGGTGAGTGGGGCGGTCCGCAGTTCGACTGGTCCAAGACGCCGCAGGGAGTACCGCCTCCATTCGGTCTGCTGGGCGCTGCCGCCAACCTGGGCACCTTGCGCTCCATCTACGAAGAGGCGCTGCAGTACGCCAGGGAGCGCGTCCAGGGAGGCTGTCCCATACTCCAGCATCAACACGTGGCCATGAAGCTGGCCGAGATGAAGATGCAGTACGAGGCCGCGCATGCCTACCTGCTGTCGTCGGCCTGGTCGTACACAGCCAAGTACGAGTACAACCCCAAGTGCGGCATGTTGGTCAAGGCTTTCGTCGACCAGATCGCCGTCAACTTCGTCAACATCACCTGCGGCATCATGGGTGGCTACGGCACTACTGACGACGACGTGCCTTTTGGCAAGCACCTGCGCGATGTCTACAGCTTCTTGCACGGCTTTGCGACCACAGAGATGGCCCTGCTGAACGGAGCACCTACCGAGTAGGCAGCGCCGGTCACCATTGCGCT
>CAWFCN010000004.1:0-258632 GCA_963814415.1 uncultured Actinomycetes bacterium
TGATCCGGATTGGGAGAAGATCCCTGCTGGGCTCATCGATTTCTACGAGGACCCGGAGAAGAACCCTCTCTCCACGCCCACCGGCAAGATTGAGTTCTACGCCACGGGTCTGGCCGAGCACTTCCCCGACGACGAAGAGCGCCCGCCGGTACCCAAGTGGATCCCGCTTGGTCCCTCGCATGAGGAATCGCTCGGGACCAAGCGCTCGAAGAAGTATCCGCTGCTGGTCATGAGCAACCACCCCAGGTGGGGGGTGCACTCCCAACACGACGACGTCACCTGGTTCAGGGAGATCGAGACCTGCAAGATCAGAGGCGCCGACGGCTATCAGTACCACCCGCTCTGGATGAACCCCGCAGACGCAGAAGCCAATCACGCGGTATCAAACAGGGCGACGTCTGTCGCTTTCAACGAGCGGGGTACCGTCAGGCGCAGGTGCCGACGTGACCAGCCGGACAGTCTGGAGCCGTCGGCATAGATCACGGGGCGAAGTACGACCCCATCGCGCCGGGGCTGATCGATCGGGGCGGAGTCATCAACACCATAGTGCCAAGCAACACTACCTCTCAGAACACGGTGGGAATGGCGGGTTCAGGTTTCTTGTGGAGGTTGTGAAGGCCGATATGAGAGCGCTGCAGGACGAATACCCCGCGGCCTTTGCCCGCGAATGCCACGTGGCCGCCGGTCCCTGCATCGCCGGCGTCATGGAGAGCGATGACGAGTGTTGACACCATGGTGTGAAATACCTGCATAGTATGGCCTGTACAAATGATACTGCCGTCTCATCTGGAGAGACATCATAAGGACAGGGAGTGGTGGAGGGTGCAGGCTGCGGTCCGACTAGGTCTCCAAGCCTACTGTGCCAGGCTCGCCCAAGGGGTCGGCGGCGGTCCGCTGCCGACTACTGCTGGGCGCAAGAAGACTTCCTGAAATGGACCCTGTCGCCCTAACCAGCGTGAAGATCGTCTTAGTTGACGGTCGCAACATCGCCGGGCCTTGGGACGGTCGCTCGTGGTCCACGGCCTACATGACCGTGCAAGAGGGGCTGGAGGAAGCCCGCCGGCGGGAAGCGGGCGCTCGCGAGGTCGGTGGCGGCAACACGACGGAGGTCTGGGTGGCGGTCGGCACCTACAAGCCGACCGATTCCGGCGACAGGACCGCGGCTATTCGCCTTGTTCCAGGGGTGGGGCTCTACGGGGGTTTCAGGGGCACCGAGACAGAGCGTGACCAGCGCGACTGGAAGCAGCATGAGACGATTCTGAGCGGAGCCCTCACCGAGGATCCGAAGGGACACTCAGAGCACGTGGTGATCGGCGCCGATGATGCCCTTATCGATGGTTTCACCATACGAGAGGGATATAACCTCCCCGAGGGACCGCGACCCCATCACATGACCCCCAGCATCTTGGTCGGATCGGCAGGCCATGGCACCGGAGCAGGCATGCTGAACTTGGGTTGCGCTCCCACCGTGCGCAACTGTTCGATCTGCGACAACAAGGCCTTTAAAGGCGCGGGCATGTACAACATGGTCACGCGGTCCTGGCCTGCGGGTAGCGTCGAGAGAGCTCCCTCGGTGGAGAATTGCACCTTCGCTCGGAACTTCTCCGAAGCCAGGGGCGGAGCCGTGTCCAACGACCTGGAGACTCATCCGACCTTCATAGCCTGCACCTTCGTCGACAACCGCTGCGACGGCAAGGGCGGCGCCATGTACAACGACTTTGACTGCTCCCCGGAGCTGGTGAATTGCCTCTTCGCCCGCAACGAGGCCTTGAAGGGCGGGGCGATGGCGAATGACGGTCAGTCGCTCGAACCCCACCATCACCAACTGCACCTTCGCACATAACCACGCCTCGGATATGTACGGCGCCCTGTACAGCGGCACCGGTCCCACTAACGTCCCCAACGTCCCCGTAGTGACCAACTGCATCATCTGGGGCAACACGGCGCAAGGCGGGCCCAAGGGGATCGGCAACTGGCATGACTGCCGGACCGTGGTGACCTACTCGTGTGTGGAAGGTGGCTACGAGGGCGAGGGCAATATCTCCGCCGACCCAGTCTTCGTCGCTCCCGACAAAGGTGACTTCCGCCTGGGGGCCGGTTCGCCTTGTGTGGACTCCGGCGACGGGCGCTTCGCACCTCCGACCGACCTAGAAGGCAACCCGCGGTATCACGACAAGGGCAGCCCTACGGGGCCGATGGCGCGAGTACCGTTCTCTCCCAAAGGAGCCCACCTCCCGGAACCGTCTATGGAGGCTCGATTCCAACCCCCGGTGGACATGGGAGCGCTCGAACGGCAAACGGACTCGGTCCGTGCCGATCGCGCCTCGCATCGGAGGGCTGGGTCTGGCGAGCCTGAAGGGGTCGTGTACGTGAACGCTGCCAACACCTCGGGACCCTGGGACGGGACAGCTTGGCCTACGGCCTACGCAGACCTGCAGGAGGCGCTCGCCGATGCTTATCAGGGGGCCACGGAGGTGTGGGTGTCCGCAGGTACGTACAGGCCGGCGCGGGACGGCGACCGCAGAGCCTCGTTCCGTCTCAAGCAAGGTCTGGCCCTATTTGGCGGCTTCAAAGGCATTGAGACAGACCGCGAGCAGCGAGACTGGGTGGGCAACCCTACGCTGCTGTCCGGCGACCTAGGCAGTCCTCTGGGGCAGGAGGGCAATTCGTATCACGTCGTGACCGGCGCCGACGGGGCCGTACTCGATGGTTTCACCATCGTCGGCGGCAGCGCCGATGGCGAGGGGATCTACTCGCACGGCGGGGGTATGTTGAACTACAACGCCTGTTCTCCGACGCTCTCGAACTGCCTGTTTACCAGGAACGAGGGCCGGGAGGGTGGCGCCATGTACAACTACAACCTTTCGGCGCCCATAGTGACCGGCTGCGCGTTCCACGGAAACCGGGCCGGCAAGGGCGGGGCTATGGTGAACCGGGTCGGAGCATCGCCGCTCGTGCAGGACTGCCGGTTCGTCGGCAATGAGGCGCTGTGGCGGGGCGGTGCCCTAATGATCGACTATGGGTCGGGCCCCAAGATCACCGGCACCGTCTTCGAGGAGAACCGCAGCGGAGGGCACGGTGGCGGGGTGTTTCTGGAGAGCGTGGCCGCACAACTCGGCATCGTCGGGACGCACTTCGATGGCTGCGTGTTTCGGGGGAACTCTGCGGCGCTACGCGGGGGGGCTATCAGCTCCAGTGACGCCAGCAACCCCACCATCACCGGTTGTAGTTTCAACCGAAACACGGCTGCCCAGGGCGGAGGAGCCATCTCCAACGACTACTTCGTGGTCGCATCCATACGGGATTGTAGTTTTGCGGACAACCGTGGCGGTGCCGGCGCGTCAGATGTCGACACCGATGCCACGTCACAAGTGATCGACGGCGACAGGGGACTCGAGCCCGTACGAGGGGAGAGCGAGGTGAAAGAGCAGGAATAGGTGCTAGGGTGCCCGCTCTTCTTGAAGCGGGCGCGCAGGCGATGGGCAAAGACGAGCAAGGAGAGGATCGCAATGAGGCAAGGCAAGAAATGGGCATGGATGGTGGGATTGGCCGCCGTGCTTGTCGCGTTGGCCATGGTCTTCGTGGCCTGCGGCGGCGACACCGAAGAGACCACGCCGAGCGACGGCACTGGAACTACCGCCGCCACGGGCGAGGCGCAGGTTCTGAAGATCGGGATGGTACTGAACGACAGCTTCCCGCTGGATGTAGACTGGCAGAAGGAGATGGAGGCCCTGATCCCGGCTCTCAACGCGGCCGGCGGGCTGGACATCGGTGGCCAGAAGTACACCATCGAGTTGATCATGGAGGACAGCAAGGGCAACGCCGAGACGGCCCGCGCCGCTGCTGAGAAGCTGGTCAATCAGGACCAGGTCAAGTTCATACTCGGCGACGAGACCGTGGACGGCTGGCTGACTGTCACAGAACCGGCCGGCGTGCTTGTGGTGGCCAACACCCCGACTCCCGGCGTACTGATGCCCCAGAACAAACTGTCGTTCAACGCGGGCTATTTCAACACGCAGGCACCCATCATCTGGGACTGGTTCGCCAAGAACTTCACCGACATACAGTCCTTTGCCGGGGCGTACATAGATGCCCCCCAGGGGCAGGCTGAAGCGGGCAAGCTCCAGGCTTTGTCCGCGGCTTTTGGCAAGGAAGTAGTGGCTTCTGAGTTCTACCCGCCCGGCACGCAGGACTTCAGTGCCATCGCCACCAAGATCGCTTCGAAGAATCCCGACGCGTTCACCACTCAGGGTGGCGGCCCTGTTTCCGACTCACTTCTCTTCAAATCGCTGCGGACTGCCGGCTGGACGGGCCAACTCTTCAACACGGTGCCACTGAGCCCACCGCAGATCGCCAAGGTCATCTCGCTTGACGACGTCCAGGGGCTCGTTGGGGCTGTCGCAGCTATCGATACCGACGTTCCTCCGGCGATCGCCCAACAGTTGAAGGATCTCTATGTGGCCAAGTACGGAGAGTGGACCAACCCCGACGTCGGCTTCATCAACACCTTCTACTGCCTCAAGGCCGCTCTTGAGCAGTCCGGCAGCATCGATCCGCTCGTAGTCGCGGAGACGATCGCGGCGGGCATGACCTTTGAGACTGCCAACGGCACGGCCAAGATGATCAACCGTCCCGACATGGGCAACGACCGCTGCGTAGACGCCGTCTACGAGACGCGGGTGGGCCAGATCGAAGGCAGCAGCATGAAGATTCTCGCCACCATCTCGCCGGCCGACGGCGAAGCGGCGGCCCGGATCCTGTTCTCAGCCGGCGCCCAGTAAGAGGGGCGCGGCCAGCGGATAGGCCGAAAATGGAGCGCACGGCGCTGGCTAAGCGCGGCGCCGTGCGCTCTAATGCATGAGTAGCAGTCAACTCGCGAGGGACTGAGGAGACCTATGGGGCGCACATTGCTTCAGCTCTTCATCGATGGCATATCGATCGGCATCGTCTACGTGCTGATGGCCTCGGGCTTCAATCTGATCATGTCGGTGGAGAAGATCCTCTTTCTCCCCTTCGCCCAGTTCTACATGCTGGGCGCATATCTGGCTTGGTATCTAATGGTGCCGCTGAAGCTCAACTTCGCCATTGCGCTCGTGCTTGCGACCATCGGGACGGGAGTGCTTGGCGCCATCACGTACCTGCTGTCTTTTCTATGGGTCCAATACAAGGAGGGGCAGTTCCTCACCAACCTTCTGATCGGAGTGGGTTGGATGCTCATCATCACCCAGGTGGCGCTGAAGCTCTTCGGCACCGAAGCCAGGGGCATCCCCACAGTCTTCAAAGGGACCATCCGGATAGCCGGGCTCAACATATCTGTCGAAAAGGCCGTGGTGATTGTCGCCGGAGTGGTGATCCTCGTGGCCATGCACTTCTTTCTGCAGAAGACCCGTCTCGGCCGGGCGATGCGGGCAGTCTCGTTCAGCTCCGACGTGGCGGCCCTGCAAGGGGTCAATTCAACCAGGGTCTTCACTCTCACCATGGCTTTTGGCTGCGGGCTCGCCGGATTGGCCGGCGCCTTGCTGGCACCCGTCTTCGCGGTCACGACCGAAGTGGGCAGCTTCGCCTTCCTAGTGCCTCTGGTGGTCCTTCTTGGAGGCCTGGGGAGCATGTTGGGGGCGATCCTTTCGGGACTTCTCTTCGGCATGGCCCTCAGCTATGGGCAGTACTTTATCGGCGGGGGACAGGCGCAGATTGCTTTCTTCGTGATAGTCGCGATAGTACTCATGCTCAGACCAGGAGGGATCCTTGGCAAAGCCATGGGCGACATACCTCTCTAGGGGGATGGGAAGTCCCGACCTGACCGCAGGCCTCTGGCGGAAGGGGGCCACTGCCCTCTTCTTGATCCTTCTCCTCCTGCTGCCGCTGGCGCTGAGGAATCAGTACTACCTGCATGTGCTCATAACGGTGGTGGTCAATGCGCTTTTGGCCATGACCTTCATCCTCACTCTGCGCACCGGTCTCATCAACGTCGCCATGGCGGGCTTCTGGGGCATAGGGGCTTACATCACGGCGCTTCTCGAGACCAAGGCAGGCCTGTCCTTCTGGCTGGCGCTGCCCATCTCGACAATCGGCGGGCTTATCGTGGCGTTACTGCTGGGTCTCGCGGTGGTCCGGTTCGCCGGGTTCGGGTTCGTCATCCTGACCCTGGTGATCGCCTCCATCGTCCCGGTGTTCTTTGGAACGTTCCAGTATTTCGGTCGTTACGTAGGCATCCTGAACATCCCGCGCCCAGATGCCATCCCGCTGCCGGGTGGCGCGCAGATCGAGTTTGTCACTAAGGCGCCCTACTACTATCTGATCTTGGCCATAGCCATCTTGAGCGTTCTCGTCTTGCGGGCCTTCTACGCCTCCTCTTTCGGTAGGGCGTGGAGGGCCGTCGGCCTCAGCTCCCAACTGGCACAATCGGTGGGCATCAACCCCTTTCGCTACCGGCTGGTCGCCTGGACGCTCAGCTCTACCATCGCGGCCGCTGTCGGCAGCTTCTACGCGGCCTACTCACAATCGGTGGTGCCGGGGACCTTCGGACCCTTCAAGTCCATCAGCATCCAGATCTACGGCATCCTCGGAGGAATGGGCTTCGTTCTCCTTGGTCCCATAGTAGGCGCCTTCGTCTTGACCCTGCTCCCGGAACTGCTGCGCTTCCTCAAGGGCAACGAGCCCATCTTCACCGGAGCGCTGATAATCCTCATCGTCATCTTTCTGCCGCAAGGTCTGCTGGGGCTGTTCGCTTCGGTACGTGATAACCAGACCTTGAACCGCCTCCTCGATCGGTTGTTCCCTGGGAGGGCAAAGCGAGCGCCCGTCGACAGCCAGGGGCCGCCTGGGGGCTTTGAAGGATTCGCCGGGGCAAGAGAGGTCCCCTCGGTGGAGGAAGAAACATGACCAACATCCTTGAGATAAGCAATCTGACCAAGCGCTTTGGCGGAGTGAGCGCCGTCAATGCCCTAGACATGGTGGTGCATGAGGGGGAGATCCTCGGGCTCATCGGTCCGAACGGCGCCGGGAAGAGCACGGTATTCAGCATGATAGGGGGCTTTCAGAGTCCCACCGCGGGCAAGATCCTCTTTCAGGGCCGGGACATCACAGGAATGCAGGCGCATGACGTGGCTCAATTGGGCATCGCCCGCGTCTTCCAACAGTCGCTCATCTTTGGCAAGCTCTCTGTGCTGGAGAATGTCTTCGTCGGCTACCACAAGGCGTACCAGACTTCTCAGTGGCAACGGGTGCTCCGGACAAGGGGAGCGCGCGCCGAGGAGAGGGCACTGAGGGCGAAAGCGTCGGAGACGCTTGAGTTCATGGGTCTGGGGCCGGTGAAGCACGAGCAGGCCCGCAGCCTCCCGCACGGCTTTCAACGGGCGCTAAGCGTGGCCGTCGCTCTGGCCACCGGACCGAGCCTGCTTCTGCTAGACGAGCCCGTGACGGGCATGAACGCCAGCGAGAGCAAGCACATGACCGACCTCATCAAGAAGATCCGAGACCTAGGCGTCACTATCATGCTTGTGGAGCACGACATGAAGGTGGTCATGGGCGTCTGCGAGCGCGTGGTGGTGATCAACTTCGGGGAGAAGCTCTGCGAAGGTCCGCCCGAGTACGTGCAGTCTCATCCCGACGTGTGCGCGGCCTACCTTGGCAAGGGGGCTTTCGATGTTGCTTGAGATCGACGACCTGACCGTAAACTACGGGACCGCCCACGCTCTCAAAGGGGTGTCGCTGACGGTGGGCGAGGGTGAGGTGGTTGCTCTGATCGGAGCCAACGGTGCGGGCAAGACCACACTGCTGCGTGCCATATCCGGCCTCAAGACCCCAAGGTCGGGTCACATCGTCTTTCAAGGCAAGCACATAGAGAGCGCGCCGGCCTACGACATAGTCAAGAGGGGCGTGGCCCACATACCTGAGGGACGGATCGTCTTCGGGCCGATGAGCGTCTACGACAACCTCAGGATGGGTGCGTACCTGCGCAAAGACAAGAAGGCTGTGGCCGCCGACCTGGAGCGAGTCTACTCGCTGTTCCCCAAACTGAAAGAACGACGCAAGCAACTCTCCGAGAGTCTTTCGGGGGGTGAGCAGCAGATGTTGGCCGTGGGTCGGGCACTGATGGCGGCTCCGAAGCTGCTCCTCATGGATGAGCCCAGCATGGGACTGTCGCCTATAATGGTCGAGAACATAGGGCACATCGTAGAGGACATCCACCAGGCGGGCATCGGCATCCTTCTTGTGGAGCAGAACGCCTCCATGGCCCTGGCCCTGGCAGACCGGGCGTATGTGCTGGAGGTCGGCAGTATCGTTCTTGGAGGGCCGGCTTCGACGGTCGCCGGAGATGAGCGGGTGAAGAAGGCGTATCTGGGGGGGTGATCTACTAAGATGGTCGAAAATGGGATATCTCGGCGCAAGGCCAAGCAGGAACCAGTGCGCAAGAACGTAGGTCACGAAGAGTCTGACGATCAGTTCGTTGTCCGCTCACTGTCACGGGGGCTCAGGGTCTTGGCCCTTTTCAGCGTGGATTCTCCTGAGTGGAGTCTCTCTGACCTTGCGCGAGCTACCGGCCTGCACAAGGCGACCACCTATCGCATGACGAGGACCATGGAAGCCGAGGGGTTCCTGATCTTCGACGCAAGTACCGGCAACTACCATCTGGGACCTTCGGTGATACCCATGAGCTACCTAGCTCAGAAGTCTTCCGAGTTCGAGAAGATGGGAAAGCCATTCTTGGAGGAGCTGGCTGCCGAGACCGGCGAGACGGCGAACCTCGGAATCGAGATCGAAGGTTCGTTTGTCATCATCGGCAGCGTCCTCACCTCTCACGCTTTCAAGCCTTCCCTACCCACAGGCAGGGTACTCACCGACCTGGCGACCTCTCATGCCAAAGCTATTGTCGCCTTCAAGCCATCCGTCGAAAGAGCCAGGTTCTTGGCCAAGGAGCAGGTGGGGTTCACCGAGTACACGCTCATATCTCCGGCCGAGATCGAGGCCGAACTAGACCGGGTGGTAGAAGAGGGAGTGGCCTACGACCTGGAGGAGCACGGAGCTGGGGTATGCTCGGTGGCGGCTCCTGTGCGCGGCCAGAGCGGCGCGCTCATAGCGACGTTGTCAGTCGTCGCGCCGAAAGAGCGCTTCGGACCGGAGGAGCTGCGACGGGCAACCGACGCTGTAAAGCGGGTGGCTGCTGATTTCTCCGCCTTCATGGGGTACGTGCCCAAGTAGCTCGAGGCCGAAGCACCCTTTCTTTCCCCTCTACAGACGCCCCAGGTTCAGGCTGGTGAGCTCTCTCCAGTAGTAGTCGAGCTTGGTCCACCAGCGCTCGCGGCCGATGCAGCGGAAGTACGGGGGCTTGAGGGCCAAGATGGTGTCGCCGATGCGGTAGCGCGCCAGGATAGGCGTGGACACCACCAGGCTGCCCATCTCGCCGGGGCGCATCTCGTGCAACATCTTGATGCCGGAGCGGGTGAGCACCTCGAAGAAGAAGAGGTCGTAGTTGGGCACCCAGGCGTGGCGGTCGTCACGCTGTTGGCCGAACATGCCCTCGGTGGCTCCGTAGATCTCGCGGATGGCCACCGGGCCGTACATCGCCCTGAGTTGGGCCGCGTGATGGGTATTGATGCCGGGCGTGCTGCCTAGGGTCATCACCTGGGTCTTCCACAACTGCTTGGGATACATCTTGTGACGCTTGCTGAGGTAGCGCCCGAACTCTACGGCGGTCTGGCAGACGCCGCCCACCAGGGTCACGTTCTGGTTCATGCACTGCTGCAGCGCGAGTTCGAAGCGGGCTTCCCAGGCGTCGCGGCTGGTGCCTCCACCGAGAGCGTCGATGTCCTCCTGGGCGGGGACCGACCTGATAGGCGTGCTCTTGCTCACGAACCTGGTGTAGATGCCCGAGCTGTAACCGTACTCGATCTGCCTGTCGCCTACCCTGACGGTGCCTATCACTGAGGGGAAGTTGAGGTTCAGGTTGACCCCGCCGAAAAGGTCGAAGCGTTTGTTGGCCGCAACGTAAGCCATCATGGCGCGCCCGGCGCTGACCCGCATCTTGATGTCGGTGAGGGTCATGGGTATGAACTTGGGCTCGTCCGCCGTGGTGCCGCGGGTGATGGCCCAACCAAGGGGTTCCTCGCACAGGATGGTGTTGGTCTCTCCGGCGAGCACCTTTGCTATGAGCGGCTTGTAGTCGGCGTAGGTCATGACGGGGAAGGCGCGGCGATAGGTCTCCACCAAGTGGCTCCCGGAGTCGCCCGGTCGGGGGCCGGCGGCGCCGCCGGAGGCGGCCGCCTCGGCCACGGTCGCAGCCCCGTGTCCGGCGCCGTAGTCGGTGCGGGCGTAGTCGGCCAGAAAGCGTGTGAGCACCTGGGACTGCGCTTCGGCCGGGTTCGCGACGGCTTGGTTCCAGGGGTCGAGTTGCGCTTGGAGGGCCTGCATCATCTCCTGTTGGCGCGCCTGGGTGGCGGTGACGGTCGTGTCCGATGCCCGGTTCTGATCCATCCGTGCCCCCCTCGTGGTCAAAAAGACTAGCAATTTGCGAAGAGTCCACACAGTTTGTATCACACGTTCATGTAGTGTTCAGGGGCCGTGCGTCACAATGAACGTCCTGGCCATACCGCAGAGGGGAGAGCTGTGATGCACGTGCCGGCAGCGCTTGGTGGACTATCCCTTGAACTCGCCTATTTGCGGGTACTTTACGAGCTGGCGGGCGGCAAAGCCATGCATGCCGTCTTCTACGGAGATGTCAGCCGTGAGTTGGATTGGCCGCCTGACCGCGCCGACGAGATCGCCTTCTTCTGGGTCGACCGAGGCATCCTGGAGTGGACCAACTTCGGCAACATCGCCCTCACTCACCTGGGTCTGAAAAGAGCGGAGCGCTTGGCCAGCCACGGCTGGTCTTTGGCCGCCTTGTAAGCTGACGCCCTCCAAAGCGAGCCAGTCTGTAGCTCGTTCCCGTGAACCGAGGCCCCGCCGCCGTGCGGGGCTTCGGGCGTTCTGGGTATGGGATAATGAGTTCCCCGCAGGCAGCTGTGGAGGACGGATGACCAAGCATATGCGATGGATGACAAAGACTGCGCCGGCCGCAGCTCCTGCTCATATTGGCGGCGGCTGCGCTGTCGGTGGTCGGGTGCGGCTCGGCGGACGAGCTCCGCGGCGCAGACCACGGCGTCCACGTCGGCAGCGGAGGCGGTGGGTCTCTATCCGGTGACCACGGCCGGAGGCGCGATGGGGTTCATCGACAAGACCGGCAGGTTGGTCATCCCCGCCACGTTCGCCGAGGCAGCCATGTTCTCTGAGGGCCTGGCGGCCGTGCGCTCCGAGGCCTTCGGGCTTTGGGGCTACATTGACAAGACCGGAACGATGGTCATCCAGCCTCAGTTCGCCGAGGCCTCCGCTTTCTCCGAAGGGTTGGCGGCGGTGCGGGTGGACGTCAACGGCTCTTGGGGCTACGCCGATACCACCGGGACGATGGTGATCCCGCCGCAGTTCGGGGCGGCTCACGACTTCTCCGAGGGGCTGGCGCGCGTGCGCACGGACAAGCAGACGGGGTTCGTGGATTCCACCGGCAAGTGGATCATCAGCATGAGCGAACACGAAGCTGTGGGCGAGTTCTCCGGCGGCCTGGCACTCATGTTCGACCGCGCCACCGGGCTGTTCGGGTACGTCACCAGGGAGGGCGATATCGCCATCGCCCCCACCTACGCCGACGCTTGGGGCTTCTCCGAAGGCCTTGCGGCGGTGAGACTTCCCACCGACCCCAGCGTCTACGGCTACATAGATAAGCACGGCGAGTGGGTCATCGAGCCGCAGTTCGTCGACGTGAGGCCTTTCTCGGAGGGCCTGGCGGCAGTCCAACAGACTATCGACGGCGCCTGGGGCTACGTGGACGTCACCGGCACCGCGGTCATCGCCTGGAACTGGGACGAGGCGGGTCCGTTCACCCTGGGAGTCGCGCGCGTGGGCCGCATAGTGGGCGGCACCGACGCGGCCGGTCGTCTCAAGTGGGGCTACGGCTACATAGATGTGGCCGGCCAGCTCATCTGGCAGGATCAGGCCTTGCGGACGTTCGACGCAGGCGCGCCCACCACGACCACGCCGGACCCGGCCAGGTAGGCGGGTGGCAGTGGGAGCCGACACCACTTCACAGCCGTAGGCCGGCCGGGCCTTGCAGGGCCCGGCGCCGGCACTACCGACTTGTCTGTGCTACCTGACGAAGGTGAGGTACTCCTCGGGGAGCAGGCGCGTCCGCGGGAAGCGGTTCACTATGGCCTCGGTGTCGGGGTAGCCGATGGCGATGCCCATGACTATGTTCTTGTCTTCGGTGCGGGGCAGGTACTTGTGCATCAGGTCCCCGTAGCGGATGGGGTTCGCCACGATGCAGGTGCCCAGACCGTGTTCTTCGGCTGCCAGGGTGATGGCCATGGCGAAGAGGCCGGCGTCGAAGCAGCCGGTAGTCACCGTGATGGCCTTATCGAAGGCGAGCACCAGTAGCATCGGCGCGCCGTGCACGGCGGCTCCGCCTACCAGCGGGTTGGCCGGCATGGGCTCGGGCTCCACGCCCAGCCGCTTCTCTTCGGCGGCGCACCAGGTAGAACGGAACTCTCTGAACACCCCGATGCGGATCTCTTGGGCCGGAGTCCAGGGACCTCCGATGGGCACGTCGGACTCCGCGGGCACGTTGACCAGAGAGCGCTTGCGCACCTCGGCCTTGAACTCTTCAAAGGGCTTGCCCGACAGCGCATAGACATAGGTCGACTGGCTGTTGATGCACGACGGCGCCCAGCGGGCCTCCACCAAGACCTGCTTCAGCAACTCGACCGGGATAGGTTTGTCCAGGTACTTGCGCATTGACCTTCTGGTCAGCAAGACCGACGGGGCCGCGGCGCCTTCGGCAGCGGTCGTGTCTCTCAGAACACCCACGGTTGTACCTCCTCTGGTCGGACTACTCGGGCGCAGGTTCGTTGGTGACCGACAGCGGCTTCTCTTTGACGAAGAGCAGCAGCACGAAGCCGATCACCATAAGGGGCACAAGGTACAGGTAGACGGGAGCGAGCGCATCGTTGTACGAGGTGACCACGACATCTCTGACCGACCCCGGCATCTGGGCGATGAGGGCCGGGGTGAGCGAGTTCGGATCGACCGCTCCGGCCGGGCTTCCCCCCAGGGACGCCAGCCTCGCGGGCAGTATGTCCAAGAGGCGGGTGGTGAAGAGCGTGCCTATCGCGGCCGAACCCAGCGAGGCCCCTATCTGGCGAAAGAAGCTGTGTGCTCCCGTCGCGGTGCCCACCTGGCTTATGGGGAAGGAGTTCTGCACTATCAGCACCAGGATCTGGAAGCCAAGACCAGTGCCCACCCCGGTGAGAAAAGTGTAGAAACAGGTGAGCCACAGTGAGGTCTCCACGGTCAGGGTGGAGAGCAGGTACAGGCTGAGCCCGAGTACGAACATGCTCGCGAGGGGCATCCACTTGTAGCGTCCGGTCCGGCTGGCCAACACTCCCGAGCCGGTCGACGCGGAGACGATGCCCACCGAGAGGGGTACCAGCAAGAGCCCCGACTTGGTGGCGGTTAGCCCGGTGACCATCTGCAGATAGGTGGGTATGTAGATGATGACTCCAAAGAAGGCGATGGAGCTGAAGAGGCCCCCGAGGGTGGTCAGGTTGAAGTTGCGGTCGCGGAACAGGGCCAGCGGGATGATGGGCTCGGCCGCCCTACGCTCAATCAGCACGAACAAAGCGCCCAGGACCACGGCGGCACCGATGAGCCCCAGTATCAGGGGCGAACTCCACCCGTACTCTCGCCCTCCCCAGGAGGTGACAAGGATTATGGCGGTGGTAGCCAGCGCCATGGTGATCATGCCCAGGCCGTCCAGCCGGGGGCGGGCCTTCTTCTGGAGGGGCATCTTGAGAAAGGCGGCGGCCATGACGATGGCGAACGCGCCCAGGGGCAGGTTGAACCAGAAGGCCCACCGCCAACCGACACTGTCGGCGAACCAGCCGCCCAAGATCGGTCCCAACACAGAGGAGAACGCCCAGGCGCCGCCCATGATGCCCATGTAGGTGCCGCGCCGCCGGGCCGGGACGATGTCCGCGATTATGGACGTCGAGAGGATCATGAGTCCGCCGCCGCCAAGGCCCTGTATGCCTCGCGCGGCGATGAGCACCGACATGTTGTGCGCCAGGCCGCCCATCACCGACCCGCCCAAGAACAGGGCCAAGCCGCCGAAGAACAGCACTTTGTGCCCGATGAGGTCGCCCAGCTTGCCGTAGACCGGCATCATTATGGTGGCGGCCAAGATGTACGCGGTGGCTACCCAGAGCATCTGTTCGACGCCGTTGAGATCGCCCACGATGGTGGGTAGCGCGGTGCCGAAGATGGTCTGATCGAGCGCGGCCAGAAGCATGGCCACGAACAGCGCGGCGACTACAAAGCCCAAGCTCCGCTTGTCGATGGTTGGTGCCTCAGATGCGGACTCGGCGGCGGTGGTCTTGGTCACAGGTTTAGTCACGCGCATACTCACAGTGCTTTCCTCGGGGGCTGCTGCCACGATGGTCTAGAACGTCTACCTATAGTAGCGTTTCTGAAGTCTTTGGGCAGCAGGCGGGGTAGAGGTGCTACTCCCTGATGCCCAGCATATTCAGGATCTCGCGGACGTCGGCGCGGGAGAAGGCGGCGCGGAGGAAGTAGATGCTCTGGCCCGAGGTGGAATAGAAGCGCTGGTTGCCGAAGGCGCGGCTGGCCCAGCTTCGCTTGGCACTGCGGACCGGGTCGAGATCGTCCAGGAATATCTGCTGTTGTTCCCAGCCCCAGTTGCCCAGGCCGGAACTGCGTCCGGTGACATGCGTGGCGCCGACGCTTATGGCGTAGTGCCGGTAGACCGTGAAGGTGTAGTACCCCGACCACACGAGCCAGACGGCCAGGAGCAGCACCCAGGTGTAGTCAGAGGTGGAAAGCCTGCCGACGGCATACAAGACCGCCTCTATGCAGGCGATCAGCACGGCCGACATGGCGAGTATGAGTAGTAGCGTACGCCATACGCGTGGCCTGAAGACCCGCGGGGAAGCGCCGGGCGAGCCGCTCGTGGATGTGTGTGCCGTGACTGCCATGCTGGTCGCCGCCCCCCTGGTCTCGGTGCCGAGCGCTTATTGACTGCTTCATGATAGGGCCCGAGCGGCTTCGGGGGGAAGGGGCGCGGCGCTCGCGCCGCGCCAGGGTAGGGCCCCTTGGTGGCGAATAGTCACGTCATGGTCGCGGCATTGCTATGGGGCGGTTTGGCGGCGAGCTCACTACTCGTGGGCTTCGCGCTGGGCGAGTGTAGACTCTCCAACCGCATGGTGGGGCTCATCATGGGGTTCGGAGCAGGTGCGCTCATAAGCGCCTTGGCCTACGAACTCGTACCCGAGTCGGTCATACGAGGCTGGCAGGTGCCGGTCATGTTCGTCGCGGGCGTGCTGGTGTTCTTCGGCGGAGACTGGCTGATAGGCAGGTGGGGCGGCCGGCACCGCAAAACCATCGCCGGCAGGCAACACGAAGGCTCGGGCGGAGCGATCTTTCTGGGCACTCTCCTGGACGCCATCCCAGAATCGCTGGTGTTGGGCATGGGTTTGGCCATCGGCGGGTCGGTCGGAGTAGCGTTCCTGGCCGCGGTCTTCATCTCCAACATGCCCGAGGGAGTGGCGGGCACGGTGAACCTGAAGGTGGCGGGTCATTCGCGCCCCGGCATCTTTTGGATGTGGGCGGCCCTGGTGGTGCTCTCAGCGGGCTGCTCGGTGCTGGGCTACGGCCTGGTGCAGTGGATCCCGAGCGCTGACGACGCGCTGGCTCAGGCCTTCGCGGCGGGGGCCGTGCTGACCATGCTGTCCGACACCATGATCCCCGAGGCGTACGAGCATGGGGGCAGGCTGGTGGGACTGGCCACCGTGGTGGGTTTTGGCGGGGCCGCGGCTTTGTCGGTGTTGGCGTAGGCTAGAATAGAAGCATATGGCCAGTAGCGAAAAAAGCGCTAGAGAAGCTCTCGAAGAGGTCTTTGCGAAGACCTTCTCCGACTATCAGTGGAGTCTGATCTCCGCTCAAGGTTACGAGGACGCGATAGTGTCCGGCACCCGGACGGCGGAAGAGGTGGCTCAGGAGCTCAGGGAACTTGTCGAGGCCGCCGCCAAGCGGACAGCGAGGTCGGCAGCGCCTGCTCCGCGGCAGACGGAGGAAGAGCCTGTCACCTGGGACCAGATGGAGAAGCTGGTGCTGGGCCGCATACTCACCACGGGGGAGACCAGCGGGCCGAAGGCTACTCTGGACTCACCGGACAGCGGGGTGCGGCTACGCCGGCTGAGCGTAGATAGGCGGCGCAGTCGCAAACGCCTCTGGGTGGCTCTTGCGTTTTGTGGAGCCGCGCTGTTTGTGGCAGCCATGGCCGTGCTCTTGTTCTTCGGTCCGGTTTGGGGACTGTGGGGCACTTCGCCACTGGCCACTGTCACCACCGTCCGGACCGTGACTAACAGCGGGAATGAGATCGAGGCGTCGTCTACCACCAGCTCGACCGTGACGCCGTCGGCCACCATCCCGGCGCTGGAGGCCCCGGACTACGAGGCCCACTTGACCGGGGCGGACGTGGTGCCCGCCGTCGATACCGAGGCCACCGGCACCTTGTCTCTCCGACTCTCGGAGGATGGCCAGTCGATCGAGTACGTCCTCGCCGTCCGGAACTTCACGGGGCTTACGGTCGCTCGACTGCGTGCCGTCACTGCGGAAGATGAAGAGGACATCGTCAGCCTCTACCTGGGCCCCACCAAGAAGGGCTTGTTCAGCGGGGTAGTGGCCGAGTGGTCTTTTGGCACTTACGCTTTCCAGGGTCCCCTCGAGGGCAAGACCATGACCGACTTCATCGCCCTGGTGGAGTCCGGTTCGGTGTACGCGAATGTCAGTTCGAGCCGCCACCGCGATGGCGAGATCCGCGGACAACTGAAGTAGGGCTGCGCCGGGGCGGCCCAGGCCGCCCCGGCCACAACCCTTGCCTAGTAGTCGGCGGCCAACTCGCGTAGCTTGGCGGCCAGCTCCGGACCCGCATGCGGACGTCCGTGGCCACCCGCTACCACCAACGGCTCCAGCTCCGCCAACCTGGCTATGGAGCGCTTGGCCTCGCGGCGATTCCTGGTGAAGTACCAAGGCGGTCCACACACCGTGGCTTGTTTGCCGAACAGGGCAGAGAACGGCTCCACTATGGTGATCACCGCGTCACCCGTTATGAGCACGCGGTCCTGGACGCGGAAGAAAGCCACATGCCCGCGGGTGTGGCCGGGAGTGGGTACGCCCTGCCAGTCCGGCAGACCGGGCACGGGCAGCATTGCGTGCGGCGCGTCGGCGGCCGAGGCCTTAGCCGCCGCCGGCGCGGCCGCGTATTCGCGCAGGTAACCGCTCTCTCTTAGCGCCCGTGCGTATCTGGAGCCGCCGATCGTGCGGATCTCGCGGGCATCCAGGTAGACAGGGCACTGCCAGTCGCGTGAGAGCACGAGGGCCGAGCCCACATGGTCGGGGTGCGCGTGCGTGAGGAAGATGGCCGACGGGGCGGCGCCGGCGCCGAACAGCCCTTCGGCCGCGGCGCGTATCTCGGGGCCGCAGCCGGGCATGCCGGTGTCTATGAGCACCCAGACCGCGCGGGCGGCGGCGCGCACGAAGTACACGTTGCCGCGCAGCGGGCCGCCGCCCACCGGCAGCTGGTAGACGCCGGGCGCGAACTCGTGGGGGGCCGCCGCGCGCCCCTCACGCGCAGCCGCTGTGCCGCTCACGGAATGGTCACCGTTCCGCTGGTCTCGTTGTTGCCGTCGTTGGTATCGGGCAGGCTGTGGTCTTCGTCCACAGTGGCCTTCCAGTGCATGGTGCCGTGCGCCTGGTAGTCATGGATGAAGGTGAGCGAGACGGTGTTGCCGGCGGTCACGGGCACAGTGGTGGTCTTGCTCACCACGCCGTTCTGCTCGTCCGCATACCAGCGGAAGACCACTCCGTTGGCGTCTTGGTCTCCGAGGTTTGTGATACTCATGGCCACGTTCGCGCTGGTGCCGCTCCCCTTGTAGGTGACCGTCACCGAGACGCTGAGGTCGGGGCCGTGTTCGCCGGCTTCGTCCCCAGGGCCTCCCGATGGCGTCATGGTGACCGTCACCGTGTAGTCGTGTTGTCCGCCCACGAGATCGGTGACGGTGAGCGTGTAGACGGTGTCCTCGGTGGGGTTGACTCTCCGTACGCCCCAGGTATCCACGGCGGTGCCGTCAAGGAATACCTCCTGGGCATCCGACACATCCCATACCAATTCGACCTCCGTGCCAGGCGCAACGGTGAACTGGTTCGAGGGGGCTCCCTCGTTGACAGTTGCCGAGAAGCCCACGGTCGGCAGCGGCAGGTCATCTGGGTCGTTGTTGTCGTCCAGGTCGGGCACGTCTTCGTCCGTATCGGGCAGCTCTTCGAGGTCGGCGCCGTCGTTCGAGGGGTCCACCACCTGGCCGGGCGCTATGGGGGCTACCGCCGGCGTGCCCTGGGGCAGAGTGCGGACGATCTTGTTCACCAGCACGTTGTCCACCTTGGCGGTGGTGCCCGCGGCAGAGCCCACGGCCACTGTGCCCGCCGTGAGCGGGGCGCCGTCCTGGGCGGCCAGCCATAGTGTCCTATCCACATACACCTGTATGGTGCCGCGCTGTTTGGCCATGGTTATGTAGTGCTGCTTCCCGATCTCAGGCGCTTGGGCCTGGGTGAGCACGGTCTTTTTGCCCGCGGCGTCTTCTTTCACCAGGGAGATGCGCTGTTGGTCGATGGGCACGTAGTAGCGGCCTCCGGTGGTGACGTCGAAGCTGAAGGCCAGGGTGCCCTTGGTGAGCACATAGGCGGCCTTGAAGGCGTAGTCGCCGTCCCACGAGACCCCTTTGGGCACGGCGGCGAAGCCGCTATCGGTCGCGTCGAAGGTATAGACATCGCCGTTCTGCTGCACCACCCAGGCGCCGGTCACCTGCCAGCCCTCGGTGTCGCCGTCCTGAAAGTCGTCCATGAAGAGGATGTTCTCGGCCGAGACGCGGCTCGCGGTGGACGTGGGCGGAGCGGTGGTCTCGGTGGCGGGCGGAGCGGTGGTCTCGGTGGTATCGGAACCCAGGCCTTTGCAGCCGGCCACGGTCAACGAGAGAGCGAACACGAGCGCCAAGAAGAGCAGGGAGATAGGTACCAGAAGCCACGGACTGGAGCGTTTCACGGTGACCCCCTTCGCAAGACCTTGAGAGAGCTCGGTCGCGCGGCGGCACGGTCGCGCGGTCGGAACGCACGGCACGGCTCAATAGTAGCTGCGATGCGGCCCCAATGATACGGGGGACGGCCTAGCTCACTGCGGGATATTCACAGTGCCGCGCGCGCTGTTGTTGCTCTCGTCCAAGTCGGAGCCCACCTCCACTTTGCCCAGCCAGTGCATGTTGCCCCATGTTCCGTAGTCGTGAGTGAACGTGAACTGCTGCGTCTCACCGGCGGGGAGGTTGACCGGCACGAACCAAGTCACCTCGTGGTTGTTCTCGTGCGCATACCAGTAGGCTCTGCCCTCGGTCGCGTCGCTCTGACCGTTGTTGCTCACCGTCACCGTGACGCTCACCTGGTAGCCCGCCGTGCGCTGGGTGGACACCTGGATGGAGAGGTCGGGCCTCTGCTCTGCCTCGGGCTGGAGCTCGTCCACTCTCACGTGATAGGTGTACGTGCGGCCATCCCAACCAACGGCCTCCAGCACGCAATCGAAGTCCTGTTCGATGATGAACCTCATGGAACCCTCGAGAGCCTGCGAGCGAGAGGCCACGTAAACGGCGCTCGCGTCCTGCACGCGCCACTCCACGATGACCGTACTGCCGTGCAGCACCGAGAGCTCAGAGGCACCCTGCGCGCCGCTGTCGTCGGGGCGCCCGGTGAAGTAGATGACCGTGGGCTGCACCACCTGTCCCGGCTGGTTGTCCGCGGGCAGGTCGGGTACGTCGGCGTCGGATGCGGGCAGCGCCGCCAGGCTGTCCTCGTCGGGCGGGGCCACATCCTGCACGGCGCCGGGGGCGACGGCCGCCACGGCCGGGGTTTTCTGGGGGAGCGGTCTCATGATCTTGTGGACGAACACGTCGTCCACCCAGCCGGTGGTGCCCTCGGTGGCACCCACCACGATGGTGCCCACGTTGAAGGGACTGGAGTCGGTGTACGCCAGCCACAGGGTCCTATCCACGTAGACCTGTATGGTGCCGTCCTTCTTGGCTATGGCCAGGTAGTGCTGCTGATCTGGTGCCGGGTCCGGGGCCTGGGCCTGGGTGAGCACCGTGCGGTCGTCGGCAGCGTCGTCCTTGACCAGGGAGATGAGCTCGGGGGTGATGGACACGTAGTAGCGTCCGTTCTGGGTGGCGTCGAAGCTGAAGACCAGGGTGCCGGAGACTAACTGGTAGAGGGCCTTGAAGGCGTAGTCGCCGTCCCAGCTCACGCCCTTGGGGACAGAAGCGTAGCCTTGGCCGGTGGCGTCGAAGCTGTAGACCTCCCCGTCCTGCTCTACCGTCCAGGCGCCGTTCACCTGCCAGCCCTCGGATGTCGCCGTCTTGAAAGTCGTCGCGAAAGAGGATGCTCTCGGCGGGGATGCGTCCCAGATCGTCCCCGGCGGGCGTCGTGGTCTCGGTCGTGGGCGCCGAGGTCTCGGTCGTGGGCTCGTCGTCAGACCCTAGGTGGCGGCACGAGGCCATCAGTAGAGCCAGGCTCAAGAGCGCAGCCAGGCAGACCGCGGTGAGCACGACCAGGCACCACGAGCGAGAGCGTCTCATGCAAAACTCCTATTCGTAAGTGAGTCCGAATCCGAACGGGAAGGCCGCCTGCACGCGCAGGTGGTCCAGAAGGACCTGTCCGTGACGGGGCCCGTAGGCCACTTGCCTGGATTTGTTGTCAAAGCGCGGCAGGTGCCGCTCGCTGGTGGGGATGGCGAAGGGCAGGCGGCCGGTGGGCTTCGCCTTGCCCAGCACGATGTCGGCCAGGGCGTGTCCGCCCTCCATGCCCGGATACCAGAGAATGAGTATGGCCGGCACTAGGTGGCGCCAGCGCTCCATGAGCACCGCGCTGCCGGCCACCACCACCGCGGCCGTGCGCGCGTTGGCCGCCGTGACCGCGAGAAGCAACTCCTCGTCGTGAGCGTGCAGACTGAGCGACTTGCGGTCGCCGCCTTTGGCGAACCCGGGAGGCAAGAACTGTCCGGATCTCAGCCTTCCCGCCATGCGCTTGAGCGCCCACGTCGGGGGAGGGGCAAGGCGTCGCAGCAGCCACAAGGGCATGCCGGCGTTCAGGCGCTCGCCCTCGTCGTCGTGGTCGTAGCCCACCACCACCACGGCAGCATCGGCGCCGGCCGCCAGGGCGGCGGCGCGGGCAGGGTCGGACCCGTCGTCGTACAGCACCTCGGTCTTCTTGGACTTGAGGGCGGCCCTGAGGCCCTCTAGAGGCGTCACCGCGCTGGGCGGGTGGACGCCGCTGGAACCTTTGTCGCCGAGGTTGGGTTGGTCGGCCAACCTGCCGATCACCGCCAGGCGCTTGAGCTCTTTGGGGTCGAGCGGCAGCAAGGGTCTGGGCGCCGCGGGCGCCTGGGCCGCGGCCGCCTTGGCCGCGCCGCGGCCGCCGGCCTTCGTCTTGGCACCTGCAGCCGGGCGCGGCGCTAACGGCTCGTTGCGCAGCAGCACTATGGCTTTGGTGGCCACCTCACGCGCCAGGGCGCGGTGCTTTGCGCAGGCTATGACTTCCGGCCCGTACTTGCCGTCGCCCATCTCGGCCACCCGCAGTTGCTGGCGGATTATGCGTAGACAGGCGTCGTCGATTCGCTCCAGCGGCACGCGGCCGCGCTTCACCGCTCGTAGCAGGCGCTTGCCCAGCATGACGGGGGAGGGCATCTCCAAGTCCAGGCCGGCGCGCACGGCCGCCGGGCCGTCGTGAACACCGAAGAGCCAGTCGCTGACCACAAAGCCGTCGAAGCCCCACTTCTCTTTGAGTATGTCGGTGAGCAGCCGCCGGTTCTGACTGCACCACTGGCCGTTCACTGAGTTGTACGCCGACATGACGGCGCCCACGCCCGCGCGCACCACCTGCTCGAAGGCGGGCAGGTAGACCTGGTGCAGCGCCTCTTCGCCCACGCGTACGTCCACCTTGAGGCGGGAGTCGTCTATGCTGTTGCAGGCGAAATGCTTGACGCACGCCAGCGCGTGCTTCTGCAGGCCCCGGGTGAAGGCCACGCCCATCTCGGCGAGCAGCCCCGGATCTTCCCCGTAGGTCTCCTGCGCGCGCCCCCAGGCCGGATGCCTGAGCACGTTGATGCAGGGAGCCGCCACCCAGGTGACGCCCAGTGCGCGGGCCTCGCGTCCCATCGCCTCACCCACCCGCTCTTCGAGCGCGGGGTCGAAGGTAGCCGCCCGGGCCATAGGCACGGGGAAGCAGGTGCAGTGGCCCTTGGTTATGCCGCGCGGTCCGTCACTGAAGCCGAAACCCTTGAGCCCCACGCGCGGCAGGTCCCCGGCCGCGACCCGCGCGTACGCGCCGCCCGGGTGGGCCACGGCGCCCACGGCGCCTGCGACCACCTGCGCGTCTGCCGAGAGCTCGGCGCCCTTAGGGGCGCCCAGGATGAACTCATAGAAGCTCTTGCTGCCGGAGAGCAGGCCCACCTTCTCTTCCAAGGTCAACTGGTCGCGCAGTTTTTGGGCGCGCTTCTCGATCTTGGCAGTGACCGTGGACATGCCGCGAGCCTCCTTGGGTACGTGGATCGGGGGACGGACCTAAGCATAGCGCGCGAGCGAGGCGGTTTGACAGGCCGGGCGTCGCGTGCCGGGGAGAGAGCACACCCGTCTCCTGTCTCCGGATGCGTATGTGGAAATCGCCGCGCCTTTTCTGTACAGGCGCCTGTGCAGAGGAACGTACAGACGGACGTACGCAAAACAAGCGGCGTTCTACACATGCATTCTGAAACACATGCCACAAGGCTCACGCGCGGCTTGCGCCCGCAGGCCGCGCCGGGCGCTCCTGCCCCATAAAAGCACTGAGGCCCGCCGGCAGAGCCGGCGGGCCTCAGAGAAGCGCAGCTGAAGGATCAGCTTGCTGAGTGCTACTTACTCGGCGACCGTGGTCTCGGTCTCTTCGACGACCGGGGCCTCAGTGGCGTCGGTCGCGGGAGCCTCGGTGGTGTCGGCGTCGGGGGCGACGGTGGTCTCCACGTCGGCGGGAACCGTGGTGTCGGTGGTGTCGCTACCGCAAGCGGCAACGGCCAGGACGACGGTGAGGGCGATAACAACGATGAGACCGATAGCGAGCAACTTCTTCATGTTTCTACTCCTTTTTTGCGCGGCCAGCCACCATGGCTGAGCCACCCTGTCTGGAACTGCGCCCGAGACTGCGCCGAGCAAGTCGACGCACCCCTAAAGCCCATCTGTCCGCCGGCGGGTGCCACCCGATCCGGCCCCAGACGAACCCTCCCATCGGGCACGGGGGATAGTTAATCAGATAACTATCCCCAGGGTCAAGGGCAAAACCCGCTATTTATGCGGAATTTGCGGGAATGGGGGGGGATTTCAAGCGCGAACGGAGATGGGGTGCCAATCGCTTGGGAGGATATGGAACCACTTCATTTCAAGAATCAGGCGAGTACTTGGATTGCTCGGGCCGTTGAAGAACAAAGGCATAATGCCCTGTCGGATTGACGCGGCGTTTAGAGCCAGATAGCATAGCTATAGACCGTGCATTCCATGATGATGTCGGTTTGCGACGTGGACTCGAGCAGCAGGTCTGTCGCGAGAGAGGGTGAGCTCATAGTAGCAGGGCTGCCCGTTTTTTCCTGGCACGCGACTAGATCGTTCGCGTCTATCTCCGGCATTGGTGGAATGTCGTCTCACGGCAAGATGGCCATTGAGAGGAGAGAGACATGTACTACAAGGGGTGGTAGTCGCATGCCGTCATCGATGACGGACTAACACTTCCGGGCCCCGCGCCGATAGACTATCTGCCACTAAGACAATTGTGGAGGGTTCTATGGCGCGCGGGGCCGCGGAACAAACAGGCGATCCACAGATTGAAACGGCGAACGCGAGCCGGGAGATTTGGCTGACGGCGTATGTCCTCTTCCTGGCAACGTGCTGCCTAGCCCTAGTAGTCTTTCTAGTAGTCTCTCAGGTCCTGTGGTCCTCGCTTTTGGCTCCTCAGGTGTTTCAGTGGCCCTCGCTCATCTTGCTCACGGCTGTGGGAGTACTGGCCGAGAGATACAGGATCGCTCCGCACTCAGGTGCAGAGACCTCCGCCGGCTTCCTAGCCTTCTTCCTCGCCGCCGCCATCGTCGGACCGCTGGGGGCCATCGTGGTGGCCGTCGTCAGCCAGGTGTGGGTGCTGCGCGGGGCCTCCTGGCTGCAGAGGGTGTGCTTTACCGCGGCGGCTGCGGTCATCGCCGGGGGGTCCGGGCTCTTCTATTGGCTCCTGGTGGCGCACTCCAGCGGGTCGCCTGTCATCGTGGCCGCCTACGGCATCGCGGCCGGGCTGGTCTTTCATGTGCTCAACTACCTGGTGTTCTTGCCCGTCATGTGGCTGCGGCGCGGGGTGCGGCCCAAAGAGCTGTGGCTCATGGGCTTTCAGCCCTTCCTCTTCTTCTATCTGTTCTTCTTGGTCATGGCCCTGGGCCTGGTCTCTATCTACCGGGCCTACGTGCCGGCCGAAGGGGTGGGGCCCACGCTCTACTCCACCCTGCTGGTGGTGCTGTGCCTGCTGCCTGTGGTGGGGCTGGTCTACGCCTTCCGCGCCTTCGCGGCGCAGCGCGACCTGGCCATTCACAATTCCCGTCTGGCGGTGCGCAACGAGCGCCTGGCCCTGGAGGCCGTCGCCAGCCACGTCATAGCCCTGGACCTCAAAGACGATTACACCGCCCAGCACTCGGCCGCCGTGGCTCAGTGGGCCACCGACACGGCCAAGGCCATGAGGCTGTCCGACCAGCAGGTCAACCTGGTCCACCTGGCCGGGCTGCTGCACGACATAGGCAAGATAGGCGTGCCCGACGAGCTGCTCAAGTCGTCCAGCCACCTGGACGCCGAAGACTGGGCCCTCATCGAGAGCCACTGCTTTCATGGGCACAAGATCCTCAGCCGCGTGGAGCAGTTCCAGGAGCTGGCCGAGGTGGTGCTGTCACCATCACGAGCGCTACGACGGCAACGGCTATCCGCACGGCCTGGCGGGCAGGGGCATCCCCATAGAGAGCCGCATAATCTCGGTGGCCGACTCCTACTCGGCCATGATAAGCCAGCGGCCCTACGGTCCGCCGCTGCCCACCATGATCGCCGAGGCCGAGCTGCAGTTCCGCAAGTACTCGCAGTTCGATCCTGAAGTGGTGGACTACTTCTTGCAGCTGCTGCACGACCGGGGCGAGGCCTACCGGCTGGGCATGAAGGCCGACTTCCGCATGGAGGTGCAGGACATCAGGTTCTTGCGCGACCTGCCTGTGGAGCCGGAGGCCATCGGCGAGACACCCAGGCCGATGGTGCGCGTGACCCAGGCCAAGAAGGTGGAGCGCGTGGAGACCCAGACCGAGTCGGCTATGGACGCTCGCCGCGCGGCGCGCGAGCGGGCGAAGCATCAGAGCTAGGGCAGGGACGACCGTGCAAAGAGTGCTCAGGCGTCTGCTGAGCGCGCAGGCTCTGTCCAGCGCAGGCACCTCCGTCTCCACGGTGGCGCTGGCGGTCATGGTGTGGCAGCTCACCGGCTCGGCCCTGCACATGGGCGCTGTGATAGCCGTCAGCACGTTCCCGCTAATAATCACCAGTTGGATAGGCGGAGCGGTGCTCGACCGCTTCAGCGCCAAGCGGGTGATGATAGTGGCCGACTTGGCGCGGGCGGCACTTATAGTGAGCATGCCCTTCTTGGCCGAGCTGCGGGTGGGGCTCATCTACGCCGTGGCCTGCCTCATGGGCGTGTTCTCAGCGGTGTTCAATCCCGGGCAGATGAAGCTCACCTCGGAGTTGGTGGAGCGCGAGGGGCTGGTGAAGGCCAACTCCTACCTAAGTGTGTCGCGCGACGGGGCCGAGATCCTGGGCTATCTGGCCGGTGGCGCGCTGGTGGCTGCCGTAGGCTACAAGTGGTCTTTCGCCATCGACTCGCTGAGCTACCTGGCCTCGGCCGCGCTGTTGGTGGGGCTGCCGCGGCCGGCGCCCCGCGAGGCGGCTTCCGCGGCGGTGCGGTCGCTGATGGCCGAGTCGCCGCGGGTGTTCATGCGGCTCTGGCGCGACCCCGGCCTGCGCACCAACCTGCTGCTGGCCGTGTTCCCGCTGATGTTCGTCATGATGAGCATGCCCCTGTCGTGGGCTCTGGTGTTGGACTCGTTCGAAGCGGGCAAGTTCGCCCTGGGCGTGCTGGAAGCCAGCGTGGGGGCCGGGTTGCTGGTGGGCGGCCTGGTGATAAGCCGCATGAAGCTGAAACAAGACAAGAACTTGTACGTGCTCTTGTCCCTGCTCGTGGTGGCCGCCTGCCTGGTGGGCATACGCTTCAGCGACTACCTGTGGCTGTCAATAGCCCTCATGGGGGTGGGCGGCATAGCCAACGTGGGCGCGTTCGTGCCGTCTATCACCATGTATCAGGAGGCGCCCGGTGAGGGTGACAAGGGGCGCCTGCTCGCCATCCGGGGCGGCTTCGGCCAGGTGGGGTCTACCACCGGCTTCTTGATAGGCGGCTTCGTGGGCCAGTGGCTGGGCATCCGCACCGCCTTCATGGCTGCGGGCGTGGCGACCATGGTGGCCTGCCTGCTCATCTACATACCGTACGAGCTGGGCACGATCCGCCGCGCGCGGGCGGCGCGGGCGGCGGCACGGGGCGCGGGAGGCGCGGGCGCGGCGCGGGCCGCCGCAGAGGCCGTCCCCGAGGCCGAAGTGCGGCATCTCTAGAGTCGCTCTTCTGTGTGGGCAAAGCTGCGCGCCGCGGGCTTGAGTGGCCGGACCTAAAGGTTTTCTTACCTGCTGCCGATATGGGCGCCAGCGCACTGTATAGTGAGGCGCTGTTGGTCCGCCTTCGGGCGGGCCGTTTTGTGTTTCCACAGCAACGGTGAGAGGGGTCACATGAGGCTTAGGCGGCGGTCACAGGATTTCGGCCGGACCAAGACGTTCGGAAGGACTTCGTGGGCACTCATGGTGGTGCTTGCGGTCGTGCTCATGGCCGCCTTGGCCACTACGGCCGCGGCCACGCCCTCGCCGCCGGGCTTTGATATCCAGAGGGTCACGGACAACACGGTCGCTGAAGACTCCGTGCGGGTGTCGGGCGACCGTTTGGTCTGGTCGGCTTCGGTCGGTGGCGATTGGGAGATCTTTACCTGGAAGGTAGGGGACACTGAACCGCCCTACCAGGTGACCACCAACGACGATATTCAAGACGGCTTCCCGGATGTCTCGGGCGACAGGATAGTCTGGCAGGACTCTGACCGCGTGGTGTGGACCTGGAAAGTGGGCGACGCCGCAAACACCCCGCTAATGAACGCAGGGGCGCTTGGGGTCAACCCTCAGGTCTCAGGTGACCGGGTGGTGTGGTACTTCGACGACGGCAACGACAATGAGATTGCCACCTGGAAGGACGGAGTCACCACTCAGATCACCGATAACCTTGTCGACGACCAGAACCCTCAGGTAGAGGGCGATCGAGTGGTATGGCAGGGTGAGGACGGCGGCGACTGCGACATCTTCACTTGGACTCCGGACGACGGCAGTGAGCAGATAAGCACCAGCACCGCCCATGACTACATGCCGATGATCTCCGGAGACCGGGTGGCTTGGTACGGTACGGACGGAGAGATCTATCTCTGGCAGGTGGGGGACACCTCGCCCACCAATGTCACCAACAGCGCCCGCAACGACTACGGCGTGGAGATCTCGGGCGATCGTTTGGCGTGGCATAGCACCGACGCCGACTACAACCACGTTCTCTACACCTGGAAGGTGGGAGACACCGAGCTCACCCAGTTGCCCGGAGGAGGCACCGCCCAGAACAACGTGCGGGTCTCCGGAGACTGGCTGATCTGGTTCGGCGGTGTAGAAGCCGACGATGAAGTGTTCGCTTGGCACGTGGGCGACACCAGCCCCACCCAGGTGACCTCCAACACCTACCACGACAGGATGTCCGAGATCGACGGGGTCAGGGTGGTCTGGTACGGGAACGCCGAGACCACGTACGGAACGCCCGAGGTGTTCACCACGCTTCTGGCGCCTCAGCCGGTCGTTTCCGGCATCAGCCCGAGCAGCGGTCCGGATAGTGGCGGTCAGTCGGTGACCATCTCGGGCACCGGGCTCAATCACGCGTCGGAGGTGAAGATCGGCAAGACTCCGGCCACCAGCTTCACCGTGGTCTCCGACACGGAAATCACCGCCGTCACGCCTGCCCACGACGCCGGTCTGGTGACAGTGCGGGTGACCACCGCGGGCGGGGCAAGCGCAGAGACCAACAACTACACCTACGTGGACCTTCCCAACGTCACCAGTGTCGACCCCGCCATGGGTCCGATGGACGGCGACCAGGAGGTGCTCATAACCGGTGAGAAGCTCTCGGATGTCACGCAGGTCACCTTTGGCGGCATCGAGTGCACTGACTTCTGGGTAGAATCCGACACGGCCATCTCCGCGGTTACCCCGGCGCACGATGCCGGCCTGGTATCGGTGGTGGTCACCGACTCGGACGGCTCGAGCGTCGAGACCGACAACTACACCTACACCGACCTTCCGGTGGTGGAATGGCTAGACCCGAGCGTAGGTCCGCAGGGCGGCGGCACCACAGTGAGCATCTATGGCTACAACTTCACCGCTGCGACCGCGGTGACCTTCGGTGGCGAAGCGGCTTCGTTCGAAATCATCGACTCTGAGGAGATCGAGGTCACCACTCCGGCCATGGCTCAGACCGGGACGGTAGACGTCCAGGTGACCACCGACTTCGGCGTAAGCGATACCAGCGGCACCACGGACGACTACACCTACGTCGCTCAGCCGGTCGTCGACGAGATATCTCCGGATTGGGGCAGCAGCGACGGGGGCGACGACATAGTCATCACGGGCAGCCATTTCACCGACAACATGCAGGTGTACTTCGGCGGGGCTCCGGTGGCCGCGGCGGACTTCGAGTTCGTGGATGAAACTGAGATACACGTCGTCTCTCCATCCTGGTTCTGGGGCGGCGAGGTGATGGTGCGCCTGGTCAACGACGGCGGCACCGCCGGGGATCGCTTCATCTATGACCCCGTCATAGACGGCGGGAACTGGGTAGTCACCGCACTCCGGACCGAGGGCTTCAACTACGGTGTGCAGGTTGACGGTGGCCGGGTGGTGTGGGTAGGCACCGGCGGCACCGGTGACTATGGCGACGACACAGAGGTCTTCACTTGGACCATCGCCACCGGGGTGGTGCAGCTCACAGATGACGCTGTGGACCAGTATGGAGTATATGTTTCTGGCAACCGCCTGATCTGGTTGACGGACAACGCCGACGATAACGGCTACGCACTGTTCACATACAAGATCGGCGACGAGAAGGAAGTCAAGCTCTCTGAAGATCTGGAAGAGTACTGGGCGGCGGTCTCCGGCGATCGCGTGGTGTGGGCGGCCCCCGGCGGCTACGGTGACGTGACCTCTGATTGCGAGATCTTCCTTTGGATGCCTGGGGCCGCGGCGGCGCAGCTTACCGACAACGCGGATGATGATGTGACTCCGCAAATCTCCGGCGAACGAGTTGCCTGGAACCGCTACTTCGACAGCGATGACGATGACAGCTGGGATGGTGCGGATATCTACACCCGGACTCTCTCCGGTGACGAGGTGCAGGTGACCAGCGCCGAGGGGACAGAGGACGACGTCGTGCTCTCCGGTGACCGCGTGGGGTACTCGGCGTCATCCCCCTGGCCGCAGATCCTTCACACCAAGCTCGTCGATGGAGCCGACGAGGCGCTAACCGACGGCTCGGCCTGGGACGGCAGCATGACCATCGATGGCGACCGCATAGCCTGGTCCAGCTACGACTGGGAGACGCAGGCAGAAAGCATCACGTCCTGGACCCCCTCCGGCGGGGTCGAAGTGGTGGCGGGACTCAACATTTACGGACAGATGGACCCGCGGGTGTCGGGTGACAGGCTGGTTTGGCTGAGTCGCGAGACCGGAGAGTCGGGCCTGGACGTGGTCACGTGGGCTCCCGGCGAGGGCTACGACCGCTTGACCAATGAGTCGTACGATCATTTCGAGCCGGCCATTTCCGGTGATCGCATCGCTTGGGACACCTACGTTGACGGAGAGATGCACATCTACATGGCCACTCCGCCTGCGCCCACCGTGGACCTGCTGAGTGTCAACTCCGGCCCGGACACGGGTGGCACCTCAGTGGTCATCACCGGCACCGGCTTCGCGGAGGTCAGTAGCGTGACTTTCGGAGGTACGGAGGCCGCTGAGTTCACAGTCGATTCTGATACGCAGATCACGGCCAAGGCCCCGGCTCACGCCTTCGGCACCGTGGCCGTGCAGGTCACCGCGGTGGGTGGCCTCAGCGACGACACCTCAGCCGACGACTTCACCTATCTGGAGACCAAAGCCACCCGCTTCCAGGAGACCGACGGCCGCATGGTGTACTCACCGGCTTGGGGGACCAGCAGCTACTGGCGCTACTCGGGCCTGAGGCAGAAGTACAGCTTCAGCCGCGGCGCCTCGGTGACCATACCCTTCCGGGGTACCAGGCTCGACTACATAACCAAGACCGCCGGTAACCTGGGCATAGCTTCGGTCTCGGTGGACGGAGGGGCGCCGACCAGCGTGGACCTCTACACCGCGAGCACGGTCTACAGGCAGAAGGTATGGAGCACCGGCACCCTCACGAACGGGCTGCACGTGGTGAAGATAGTCCTGTCCGGTACCAAGAATCCTCGGTCCAGCGGCACGGCCGTCAATATCGACGCCGTGGACGTGGTGGGGACGCTCGTCGGAGCCACCCGCTACCAGGAGACTGAGTCTTCGCTCATCTACACTGCCGGCTGGTCTACCACTTGGAGCTGGAGGTTCTCCGCCGGCAAGATGAAGATATGCGTGAGTCCACCGCCCGCGGCGCCGGTGCCTAGTTCGGTCGACTTGGCCACCGCGGGTGACGTGGAAGTAGCGGTCACGCCGATCGGGCCGGGCCTGCCGGGCACGCCTCTCCCGACGGGCGCGGTGGTGGTGCGCTTCGACGGCGTGAAGCTCAACCTGGTCGCCACCAAGGCGCGCACCTATGGCAAGGCCTGGGTGAGCGTTGACGGCGGACCGCGGGTGCTCGTGGATCTCTATAGGTACTACACCAAGTACAAGCAGACGGTCTACTCCACCGGCTGGCTGGCTCCCGGACCGCACACGGTGACCATCAGCTGGAGTGGCTACAAGAACTACTACTCGAAAGGCAAGTCCATCAACGTGGACGCCTTTGACATCGTCGGGACGATCGGCCTAGACCTCTAGCGTCAGGTGCCGGTCGGCGGTGAGAGCAGGGAACAAGCAGCTCGCAAGATGGTTGAAGAAGGGGCGCCGCAAGGCGCCCCTTCCGTTCGCTCGGCGGACACGGGTGCTAGAGTGCTGGTGAGACGCAAAGCTGCACGGGAGCACACAAGTGAAGGCTGAGTCTGCTAACGAGGCACCGAGACGGACCGGGTCCACTTCGGACCGGGCCGCGGACCCTGCTCTGCGACTGGGTGGCATCGCCCTGGCCAACGGTCTGGCGGTGGTGAGCAGCGATAACTGGGCGGCCGCCATCCGCGAGCAAGACGGCACCATCAGCGTGGCCTCGGGCAAGAAGCCCCGGGTCGGCGCTGAGGGTGTGCCCTTGGTACGCGGACTGAGCCGGTTCGCCGAGACCCTGCTGGTGTTGGGCGTCGTCAAGCAGCGTCTGCCGGGGGCGCGACTGCCGTTTGAAGACCGGCGTATCGCCGCCGCTTTGGCGGCTTCTATGGCCGGGGCCTCGGCCGTGCGGGCCATGGCACCGCGCTCCGCGCTGATGCAAGAGACCGGCACGGCTCTCGCGGCCTTCATCCCGGCGGTGCTCTCGGTCAAGAACTCGCCGGTGTCCGGCTATCACGGCGCCGAACACAAGGTCATAGGCGCTCGCGAAGAGGCGCTGCGCGCGGCCGGCAAGGCCGCGACGGGTGACGCCGCGACGGGTGACGCCGCGACGGGTGACGCCGCGACGGGCGACGCCGCGACGGGCGACGCCGCCGCCGCGGCCAAGGAGCACGACCGCTGCGGATCCAACCTGGTGGGCCCCTTCTTGATCGCGAGCGTGCTCACCAACGTGCTTGCCCGCGATCGCAACGGCCGCCGTACGCCTTTGCGGTCGGCCGCTGCCGGAGCCGCGAGCCTGGGGCTGGCGCTGGAGGCGCTGCGTTGGGCCGACAAGCATCCGGACTCCACACCGGCGCGGCTGATGATGATGCCGGGGCGGGCCCTCCAGAAGAGTCTCACCACAAGCGAACCCACTGTCGAACAGCTGGAGGTGGGCGAGAGGGCGCTGGCGGAACTGCTACGCTTAGAGGGCGTGAAGGCCTAAAAACCGGATGAGGGGAACGAGACCATGATCGTGCTTGCACTCAAAGACAGCGGCACCGTGGTGGGCAGGATAACCGAGGAAGACTTTCAATTCCTGGTCGACCAGCTCGAGGAAGAGACCGAAGAGGACACCGACTACTTCATCACGATGGCGACCGTAGACCTGCTCGTCCAGCATGGTGGTAGCGAGAGCCTCACGCAGGTACTGGAGCAGGCCCTCTCCGGCTCCGACGGTGTCGAGCTGTCGTGGAGCAGGGAGTAGCGCGCCGGCTTATTGTCCCGTTGCCACCGTAGTCGTGGTGGTGGCGTGAGGAGCCGCGTTCCAGTTCGTTTCGACGCCGTCGGCGTAGTACCAAGCCTGGCCCGAGCCCTCTACGTTCACGATCACTCCGAACACTCTGCCCGTGGCCGACACGGTGCCGACGGTGTAGTTGACCGAGGTGCCCGCGTAGTTGACCGCGCCCTTCGCCGCCCGGGCGGTGGCGCTTGAATACGCGGTGGCGTCCGGCCACGCTATGTAGGTGACCGTCGAGTCTATGTGGGCCAGCATTTTGGGGGTCATGGTCCCGGGTGAGAACGTCTTCGTATCCAGGTACGCGCCCTCCATCACGGCCATAGCCCTAAGGATCAGATCCTGGGCTACTTGGTCGTCAGGCGAGGTGAACAAAGTGGTGGAGGTGGTGGAGGTGACGGAGGTGGCCACGGCGACGGTGGTAGGCACCTCATCGGTCTTGTCCCTGGTGGGCAGATACCAGAACCACACCATTCCGGCCACGGCGGCCAGCAGGACCACCGCTGCTATGGTGACCCAGAAGCCCCTGCCGGGTCCGCCCCTTGGCCGCTTCGCGCGCGGCGCCTGCGGCGCCCGCGGCGGCCGGCCCGACCCCTGGGGCTTCTGCGGCCGCGGCTTTGCGCCGCCTGTCGGCGGCGGCGTGGGGTACATCTTCGCTCTCTCCGACCAATGCAGAGGTCTGTGGTCCAAGATATGTCCTCTTCTCAGACGGTAGGCGTGCCGCGCCGCGCTGCGCTCCGGTCGCGACCGAGCAGCCAGAGGTAGTGTGCCGCCGCCGGCGCGGCGGCCACGAACCCGTACCAACCCACGAACGAGCAGGCGGCCACGAGCACGATGGCCCACGCATACAGCAGGGGCAGCCGCCAGGTCAGGAAGAACCTCTGAGCCCAGGCGAGCGGGACTCTCGGCTGGGGCGCGGGGGCCGTTCCGTCCGGCGCCCGCGTGTCAGGGGGCGGCGCGGTCTCGGCGCCCGTGGCAGGGTCGCCCGGCGCCGCCAACCACCGGCTCGGCTTCCAGCCAAGCCGGCGGCACGAGAGCCAGAAGGCCGCCGCGGCGGCCGCGTAGAGCACCAGTTGGTAGAGCAGCGACGACACCACGACTACCCCCGCGAGCACTGCCTCCCTGAGAGTCTCGTCACTCCGTCGGGCTAAGAGGCCCCAGGGCGTGGTGATCAGGTTGATGAGGTTGGGCATGAGCAGGCAGATGGCGCCCGCCAGCAGCAGGTACTCTCGGCGGAGAAAGCCGAAGCGGGGCGCTCTTTCGGCGGGCGCGGCGCCGTGGGTGGCCCCCGCCCACATGAAGGCGCAGGCCACGATGGCGCTCGCCAGCATACCCGACAGGATGCTGCCGTAGACAAGGGGCTCCGCCCAGTAGGTGCCCAGGGCCGGGGGAGCCGACGACATGACCACCGCGCCCGGCAGCAGGAGTACGTAGTAGAAGACCATGGTCAGACCCGCCCCGCTAAGCAGCTGGTAGCGTGCGCTCCCGGACCTCTTGAAAGCCAGCGCGACCAGGATTCCCGCCAAGGCCGTCACCACCATCAGCACCAGGCTGAGGATCATGGAGGCGACGCCCATGCTGAGGTACGCGAACGAGCGTGAGTCGTCCGGGGTGAGCTGACTGAATCTCATCATGGCGGCGGCGGACACGAGCACAGTGGCCAACAGCAACACCGCGAACGCCCAACCTGCGAGTCGGATCCTCCAGTCCCGCTTCTCGGCGGGTCCCAGAAGAGCGAACGCCAGATAGCCCAAGCCGATGAGGTACACGATGCCGGGGAGGGTCAGGCTGATCAAAGCGAGCAGCGCGGCCAGCGAAGCGCCGAGGCCCAAGAGTCTGTCCCTGGTCAGGCGAGGCGGTTGGGTTACGGACAGGGGCGACTTCTTGCCGGTCTGCTTGTTGGCGGCCACTGCTTCCTGCCTGCGGCGTTGCTGAGCGGGGGGCGCGCCGGCCCCCTGGGGGCGCCTCGCGCTCGTCGGTCTGGCGCGCTTGTTGGCCGGCAACCCGTCCCCCTTCGGTCGTTGGAGCTTAGAAAGCGCGCCGCAGCTAGGAGGACGCGCCTACCGTATGGTGACGGAAATCATATCGCGTCCGGGTCATGTCGCGTCTGGCTCGTCCTGGGCCGATGCCGTCGCGGGCCTCTCTCCGGCGTCGCCGCCCACCCTGATGGTCACCTTGGTGCCTCGGCCCTTGGTGGAGTCTATGCGCAGCAGGGCCCCGATAGACTGCGCCCTCTCGTGCATGCCCAGTATTCCGAGCTTGCCGTCGAGTCCGTAGCGCTGGACGTTGTCCACCAGCTGGAAGCCCTGTCCGTTGTCTTTGATGACTATGGTCATGCCAACCTGGTCGAACTCGAGATCCACGCTCACGTGGTCGGCCCCCGAGTGCTTTCTGATGTTGCTGAGCACCTCTTGGACCATCCTGAAGACGGCCACGCTCTCATCCTGGGTAAGGTCGTGGGGCTCTCCGGCTAGGGCCAGTTCGACGCGCGTGCCGGTCTCTTCGCTGAAACTGTCGACCAGCCACTTGATCGCCGAGACCAGTCCGAGGTTGTCTAGCACGCTGGGTCGCAGGTCCTGGCAGATGTTGCGGATCTCGGCCACCATGTCCAGGCTGTTCTCCTTGATGGCCTCCAGGCCGGCTTTGAGCGCGGCGTCGTCGCGCTTCTTGCCTTCGAGCATGTTATAGGCGGTGCTGGCATTTACCAGCAGCGTCTGGGCCACGCTGTCGTGCAGGTCTTGCGATATGCGCCGGCGCTCGTCTTCTTGCAGGGAGAACATCTGGCGCATCACCTCTGCCCGCTCGCGCTTCTTCTCGGCCCGGGCCCTTCTCTCCTTTGCGTTGGAGATAAGCAGCATCTCGACCGCGATCACCAATGCGGGCGGGATCACCAAGAGACTGAAGCTCTCGAAAGTGGTGCGGGCGCTGTACGAGAAGGTGGCGATGTAGGGGGCAATGGCGGCGAGTAGCACCGCGGTCGCTATCGTGGAGCGCTTCCAGCCCAGCGTGAACGCGGAGTAGAGGATAGGCACCAGCATGATTATGCCCAGCACGTGACTCCGGAACTCGAAGTAGAACACGCTCCAGAACCACTCCAGGTAGTGCGGCGAGGGTGCGGGGAGCGACTCTTTGTAGGCGTAGTAGAGGAAGAGTATGGCAGTGGCCAGGATGGCCGTGACCGCGTAGTGTGTGGCGCGGTAGCGGCGAAAGGACAAGAGCCTGCGCATCTGGTGCGGGCCACCCTCCGGGCTCAAGCTATTCATGGCGGGAGAGCAGGCCTATCTGCTGGGCGCTGATGACCGCTCCAGTCCGGGACGTCGCTCCGAGCTTGGCGAAGATGCCCATCATGTACTTCTTGACGGTGTTTTGGCTGAGGTCGAGCTTGCTTGCTATCACCTTGTTGCTCGCCCCCTGAGCCACCAACTCCAGTATCTCTGTCTCCCGGTCGGTCAGGGTGGCGGGAGCCTCTTGCACCTGCTGCCTGGTGGGGTAGCGGAGCGCGTAGGCCAGCAGCTTGCGGAGTATCTCTTCAGACAGTATCGATTCGCCGCTCATGGCCGCGCGGATGGCGGCCGGGATATCTTTGCTGATTATCCCCTTGGTCAGGTAACCGCTGGCGCCGGCCTCCAGGATGCGCAGTATGTACTCGTTGCTGTCGTGCACCGTGAGCACCAGTATCGTCACGTCGGGAAGCGCCTTCTTTATTCGCCCCGTGGCCTCGACGCCTGACAGCTTGGGCATCTGGATGTCCATGACCATAGCGTCGGGTCTGAGCTCCAGAGCCATGGCCACCGCCTGCTCGCCGTCGCAGGCCTCGCCGATGACCTCCATGTCGGGCTCGTCGTCTATCACGGCGCGGAGGGCCTGGCGGATGAGGTCGTGGTCGTCGGCTATGAGTACGCGCGCGCGGCCGGGGCGCGCGCGCCCGGGGCCGGTCGTCTTCGGGGCATCATCCATGAAAACGAGTATAGGCGCGAAGTGAGGCCCGCGCAGAACGAAAGTGCATACCCGAACGTTCTACACGGGGGCGCGGTCCGATGGTATTCATTTTTGGTCTTGGTTGTCTCCAGGAAGGAGGGGTCGTGAGTTCGAAGCGCTGGTTGGTTCTACTTACCTGTGTGCTGGCGGTCGCGCTCGTGGGTGCACTAGCGGTGGCCTGTGGCGGCGGCACGTCCACGCCGGGTAGCGAGGGCGGCACCGGCGATACTGCGGCTGCAGATGTGCCCAGGAGCATCCTCGAGTGTCCGCAAGGGGAGCAGAGCGCCGACACGCCTCAGTACGGCGGCACCTTGATCATGCTGCACGACGCTCCTCCGACCTCTTTCGGAGCGTTCTTTCTCAATACAGGCTTTGCCGACGTGCAGATGGCCCGATACGCGCTCGAGAATCTCATTGGTCTGGACGCGGCGGGTGAGCCCGTCGCGCAGTTGGCCACCAGCTGGGATGTCGACGAGACGGCTAGGACCATCACCTTCCATCTGCGCCAGGGAGTCAAGTTCCACGACGGCACCGACTTCAACGCCGAGGCCGTGAAGTGGAACCTCGAGATGTACATGAGCGGCGCCAAGAAGGACCTGCAGGACATCAACACCATCGACGTGGTCGATCCCTACACCGTGCGCCTCAACATGTCCAAGATGGACTCGACTTCATCCAGTCCCTCTCCTACACCTGCGCCGGCAAGATGATCTCGCCCACCGCCTACGACACCATGGGCGAAGACGTCATCAAGATGCACCCGGTAGGCACCGGTCCGTTCGTGTTCGACAGCTACGAACCCAATGTGGTGCTCAAGTTCAAGCGCAACCCCAGACTACTGGCAAGAGGGGCTGCCCTATCTGGATGGCGTAGAGATCAGGTATGTCAAGGACGAGCTGACCAAGCTCACCTCCTACAAGAGCGGCGAGGCCCAGGCTGTTCTACGGCATCCGGCCGTCGAACGCGCTGCCGGAGCTGACGGCCATCGGCCACACCATCTCTACCCGAGTGATCACCCTGTGGGGCATCGCCGGAGATAGCACGAGCCCGGACTGCCCGTTCTCCAAACTGGAAGTCCGCCAGGGCATGGCCTACGCCATCAACAGGCCAAGGCAGATGTCGACGGGGTCTACGAAGGCTTCAACCCGCCCACCAACCAGTTGGCCATAGAGGGCTACCAGGGCTACAACCCGGCCGTGGTGGGCTATCCCTACGATCCGGTGAAGGCCAAGGAGCTGCTCTCCAAGAACGGCATCACCCCGGAGACTCCGTGGAAGGTCACGCTCAGCTACTGGCCGAACGAGACCGACTGACCGACCTCTGGACCCTGGTCCAGGAAGATCTCGCGGCGGTGGGCGTCGAGATGAAGCTCGATGGCGGCGACTACGCCGAGCTGGAAGAACAAGACGAAGAAGGGCTTCGCCAACGAACTCATCCACTTCAACCTGTCCTACAACGGGCTCGAGGCGCAGACTGGTGAACTCGCTCTCGAGCTCCTTCAGCCAAGTACCGCACCTTCTTCCCCGAACGTGGCCCTTTCTGACGCCTACAACGCGGCCTACGACGCGATAGTGGCCGCCACCACCGCCGACGAGCGCGAGCTCTGGCTACCAGGCGCTGCAGAAGATCGCCATTGACGACGACTGCATGGTCATCCCGTTGGTGGGTGTGCTCGGCCGTATCGCCAAGGTCACCCGACCTGCACGACTACGGCTTCGGTGATCGCACCACCGGCGAGTTCCTGCCCGAGAGGGCTTGGCTGAGCGGTGCCGCCAACACCGGCACCACGGCCGCGGCTGCGACCACCACTACCGGCCAGTAGCCGCGGGTCACCAGCAACTTGAGCGACCTGAGCCGGTGAGCTACCCTGTCAGAGATGCCGAGGTACCGCTCGCCGGCTCCGGCCGCACGCTGACCCTGCTTGTTTGCTTGACTGGGTGGTCTAGGTGACGTCTTTCATCATCCGCCGCTTGTTCTTGGGCATCATCGTCCTGCTTGGTGGCCACCATCCTGGTGTTCGTGATGATGCACGTCGCTGCCCGGCGACCCTCTGTTGCTGTACCTGGGCGAGCAGCTCAACCAGTACGACGAAGAGAGCTTGACGAGATAAGGCACGACTATGGCTTGGACAAGCCCGTGATCGTGCAGTACTTCGACTGGCTTGGTCGGCGTGCTCAAGGGCGATCTGGGGGAGTCTATCCAGTACTCAGACAGCCGGTGAGCGCGATGATCAAACAGAAGTTGCCGGTGACTCTGAACCTGGCGGTCCTGGCGCTGATCATCAGCAGCGGTCCTCGGGCCGACGTTCGGGATGATAGCCGCCGTCAGAAGGGGCAAGTGGCAGGACACTACGCTTAGCGTGCTCGCCAATCTGGGCATAACCTTGCCCGTCTTCTGGGTGGGCATCGTGCTCATCTACATCTTCGCCTACAAGCTGGGCTGGCTGCCTACCTACGGCTACACCTCGCCGGGCAAGGACTTCTGGCTGCACATCAAGATGCTCATCATGCCGGTGTTCTGCCTGTCCCTGTTCGGCACGGCTGCGCAGACCCGCCAGGCGCCGCTCCAGCATGCTGGAGGTCGCTCACCAGGACTACGTCCGCACGGCCTGGTCCAAAGGGCTCAAGGAGCGGGTCGTGGTCATGCGGCACATGCTCAAGAACGGGCTGATCCCTGTGGTCACCACCATGGGCATGCAGGTGAGCTTCCTCTTCGGAGGCGCGGTCCTGGTGGAGACCGTCTTCAACATCCCCGGCATAGGCAGCATGTTGGCCGCCGGGGTGCTGGGCAGGGACTACCAGGTGGTGCAGGGAGGCGTGTTGCTGATGGCGCTGATCATCGTGTTCACCAACCTCCTGGTGGACATCGCGTACGCCTGGATGGACCCACGAATCACGGCAGAGCTACAGGTAGAGCGCGCGGCTCCATGAAGACAACGGAGAAACGGCATGACCCGCAACGAGCGAATGTGCGGCCGCCGATTGAGGACTTCCCGCCTCAGGCGGTCGGAGTGGAAGCGCATCTTGCGGGTGTTCTGGCGGCGCAAGCTGGCGGTGATTGGCCTGGCGCTGGTGGTGTTGATGATCTTGGTGGCCATCTTCGCGCCGTTCCTGGCCCCTTACGACCCCTACGAGACGGACATACTGAACAAGCTGGCGTCTCCCAGCGGCGAGCATCTGCTGGGCACCGACAGTGTGGGCCGCGACACGCTCAGCCGAGTCATATACGGCACCCGGACCTCTCTCTTGGTGGCCGTGTTCGCTGTGCTTCTGGGCGCCCTCATCGGTCAGCTGCTGGGACTGCTCGCGGGCTTCTTCGGGGGCTGGGTGTATACGATCATCATGCGGTCTCATCGACGCCATGATGGCCATACCCATGATCGTGCTTGCGCTTGGTCATCTCGGCCATGCTCGGAGGCGGCATCAAGAACGTCATCATCGCGCTGGGAGTCGGAGGCATCCCGGGGCAGTGCCGCATGATGTGCGCGCAGACCATGAGCGTCAAAGAGAACGACTATGTGCTGGCCGGTCGCACGGTGGGCGTGAGCAACTGGCGAATGATGCTGCGCCACATCTATCCCAACGCTTTCGCGCCCTGTCTGGTGATGATGACCATAGGCATGGGGGCGACCATACTGGCCGAGGCGGGTCTGAGCTTTCTGGGCGCGGGCATCAATCCTCCGACTGCCGCCTGGGGGAGCATGATCAAGCGCCGGTTACCCGTATCTCCTGAAGCATCCCGTGCTCTCTATCGCTCCAGGGATAGGCATCATGCTGCTGGTCTTCGGCTTCAACATGATGGGTGACGGCCTGCGCGACGCCCTCGATCCCAGGCTGCGGGGGACGGTGTAGACATGACCCTTCTGGAAGTAAAGAACCTCTCCACGCAGTTCAAGACCGACGACGGCCTCATCAAGGCCGTGGACGACGTCAGCTACCGCATCCAAGAGAAAGAGATCGTGGGCGTGGTGGGCGAGTCGGGTTGCGGCAAGTCGGTCACCCAGCTCTCGGTAATGCGGCTCATCCGCCCGCCGGGCAAGATCACCTCGGGCGAGATACTCTTCGAGGGCGACGACCTCATGCGCTACGAGGCCAACGGCCCGGAGATGCGCTCCGTTCGCGGCGCCAAGATCGCCATGATCTTCCAGGAGCCCATGACCTCGCTCAACCCGGTGCTCACCATCGGCCGGCAGCTCACCGAGATGCTGGAGCTGCACCTGGGCATGAGTAAGGCCGAGGCGAAGAGCCGCGCGGCCGAACTCCTGGAGTTGGTGGGCATCCCCAACTCACGGACCCGCCTGGGAGACTACCCGCATCAGTTCAGTGGTGGCATGCGCCAAAGAGTCATGATCGCCATGGCCCTCTCGTGCAACCCCCGCCTCATAATCGCCGACGAGCCCACCACCGCTCTGGACGTGACCACCCAGGCCCAGCTCCTGGAGCTCATGAAGGGCCTGGTGCAGGAGTTCGACTCCTCGCTGGTCATCGTCACCCACAACCTAGGGGTGGTCGCCCGCTACGCCCAGACCATCTACATAATGTATGCGGGCAAGATCGTCGAAGGCGGCAAGTGCAAAGACATCTTCGCCCGTCCCCGCCACCCCTACACCATCGGTCTTCTGCGCTGCGTGCCCCGCATAGACGACCGCGCCGGTCGGAAGCTCGAGGCCATCCAGGGGCTGCCGCCGCACCTGGGGCGGCTCACGGGGCGGTGCGCCTTCCTGCCGCGCTGCGACGTTCGCGACCGAGCAGTGCCGTCAAGAGCCCTGGCCGGAGCTCGACGAGGTAGGCGAACGGCATTACGTGCGCTGCTTCGTCAAACCCGAGGGGGTGGCGAAGTGAAGACGCATCAGGCCGAGCATCGGCGCGACCAGTTGAGCCACTCTGCACCACGTCCCCGGCGAGACGCTCCTGGAGGTCAAAGACCTCAAGATCTACTTCCCGGTGTTGCGGGGGCTCCTACTGCGCAAAGTGGCCGACGTCAAAGCCGTGGACGGAGTGAGCTTCACCCTCAAGCGCGGCGAGGTCTTGGGCCTGGTGGGCGAGATCGGGTTGCGGCAAGACCACCGTGGGGCGGGCCATAATCCGCCTCTACAAGCCCACCGCCGGCCAGATAGTCTTCGAGGACGAGGACATCACCCGCATCAAAGAGCGGCACATGCGGCCTCTTCGCAAGAAGATGGCCTACATCTTCCAGGACCCCTACGGTTCGCTCAACCCGCGCCAGTGCGCGGGCTCCATCATCAGCGAGCCCATCAAGGTGCATAGGAAGGGCCTCGGCAAGGCCGAGCGCCGGGCCCGCGTGGACGAGCTCATGAGCATCGTGGGCCTCGACCCCTGCATGGCCGGCCGCTTTCCCCACGAGTTCTCGGGCGGCCAACGCCAGCGCATAGGTATCGCGAGAGCGCTCGCCTGCGACCCCTCGCTCATAATCTGCGACGAGCCCATCTCGGCCCTGGACGTCTCCATCCAGGCCCAGGTGATCAACCTGCTCAAGGAGTTGCAGGCCAAGTTCGAGGGCCTCACCTACATTTTCATCGCCCACGATCTCGCCGTGGTGAAACACGTGAGCGACCGTATCGCGGTGATGTATCTGGGGCATATCGTCGAGATAGCCCCGGCGGCTGAGGTCTGCGAGCGTCCGCTGCACCCTTACACCAAGGCCCTGCTCTCAGCCGTGCCCGTGCCGGACCCGGTGGTGGAAGAGACCCGCGAGCGCATAATTCTCACCGGCGAGGTGCCCAGCCCCTTGAACCCACCCCCGGGCTGCCCGTTCCATACGCGCTGCAGCCTGGCAATCCCCGCCTGCCGCGACGCCATGCCGGGGCTGCACGTGGTCGCGCCCGGGCACTACGCGGCCTGCATTAGGGCCGGAGAGTTGCTCGCGGCGAGCGCGGCTGGGGAGTAGCGCCGTGGCCCAAGTCGCCTCAGAGAATGCGCGGGAGTGGCCCTACCCGGTCGCCTACGGCAAAGAGACCGAGGTCGAAGCCGACGTGCTCATCCTGGGGGGTGGGGTAGCCGGCTGCCACGCGGCCATCACCGCCGCCAAGCGCGGCGCCAAGGTCGTCCTGGTGGAGAAGAGCGCGACCATCCGCAGCGGGGGCGGCGGCGCCGGCGTGGACCACTGGCATGGGGCCTGTACCAACCCGTGCGCCAAGCTCACGCCCGACCAGATGATCGAACTGGCTCTCTACGGCGACTACCGGCTGAACTGGGAGTTCGGCAACGGCATAAGCAGCTACATCCTCTTCAACGAGAGCTATGAGGCCCTCAAAGACGTGGAGAGCTGGGGCGTCAAGGTGCGCGACGTGGATGACGAGTTCGTGGGCGCCGAGTTTCGGGATGACGAGACCAAGCTGATGTTCGCGTACGACTACGACGCCTGCCACTGCATCCGCGTGAACGGCGGCACCGACATCAAGGTCGCCATGCACAAAGAGGTCAAGCGGCAGGGGGTCAAGATCTATGACCGGGTCATGGCGACGACCCTGCTCACCGAGGGGGGCAAGGTCGGGAGCAGGGTCGTCGGCGCGACCGGGTTATCCGCCCGCACGGGCGAGTTCTACGTGTTCAAGGCCAAGGCCACCATCCTCGCAACGGCTACGCCCACCGGGATGTGGACCTTCTCTATGGAGCTGACCGGGTCCGCGGACGGCGACATAAACAACTCGGGCGACGGCACCGCCATGGCCTGGCTGGCGGGCGCCGAGCTGACCATGATGGAGAAGACGGCACCCATGCCGCACTCGGGGGGCTTCGCCTACCCCATGTACGGCACCGGCAACGCCCACAACACCTGGTACGCCTGCACCATGGTCGACGCCAACGGCAAAGAGATCCCCTGGGTGGACCGCGACGGCAGGGTGCTTCAGACGGTGTCGGAGCGCTATCACCACGCCCCCGGTCAGCAGGTGATGTTCAACGGGCCCGACCTGCCGCCCGAGATCAAGACCCCCACCCTCATCCCCGACCTGCCCGAGCGCATCCGCAAGGGTGAGTACGTGCTGCCTCTTTACGCCGACCTGCCGGGCATGCCCGCGCACGAGCGCCGGGCCATCTGGGGCCTCATGATCCCGCACGAGGGCAAGTGCAAGGTGATCTACGATACCTACCAGGCCGCGGGCTTCGACCCCGACAAAGACCTGCTGCAGGCCAACGTCATGCCCCCCGACAAGTACATCTTCTACCCCTACTGGCGGGCGATGGGGCCGCGCCAATGGCGTGAGGGTCCCGGCGGGGGCGGTCTGGTGTTCGACTGGGATCTGCGCACCAGCCTCGAAGGCCTGTATGCCGCGGGCAGCAGCATCTACTCCGGCACCAACCACGCCGGCTCGGCCAGCATGGGCCGGTACGCCGCGCGCAAAGCCGCGGCTTACGTGGCCTCCGTGGAGGGTGTGCCGCAGGTGGACCGGAGGCAGGTGGAGAGAGAGAAGGCACGGGTCTACGCGCCCGTGAGGCGCGGTGACGGCATAGGCTGGAAGGAGTTGCGCGCCGGTCTTACCCGCGTGATGCAGGACTACCTGGGGGAGTGCAAGAACCAGGAGACCCTCGACCTGGGATTGCAGTGGCTGGATAGCATCCGCGAGAGCGAGGCCTCGCGGCTATACGCGCGCAACCCGCACGAACTGATGAGAGCGGTGGAGACCCTGGGCCGCATCACCGTGGGCGAGATCATGATGCAGGCCACCCTCAGCCGCAAGGCCAGCAGCAGAGCCCTGGGGCTCCAACGGCTGGACTATCCGGAAGACCCGCCGGAGTGGAAGAAGCTGGTGACCATGAGGCTGGAAGAGGGCGCCGGCTCCGGCGCGGCTGCGGCGCCGGCGCCCGGCGGCCTGGTCGGCGCGGTGCTAAAGGTGGGAGAGCTCCCCGTCGACTACTACCTGCAGCCGCCGTACAAGCCGTCGTTCGCCGAGAACTACCGGGGGCACTGCGGGCTATGAGCGACGCGCGACACGCCGAGTCGCGGGGCGAGGGTTTCAGCCCGGCCCGCATGGTCCCCAATCCGCTGATGCCGGACCAGGCGATAGCCATCGACGAGCGGCTCTGCAAGGGCTGCAACAAGTGCGTCGAGGTGTGTCATTCGGACGTGCTGGTCAAGAGCCCGGACCAAGGCGGCGTGCCGGTGGTGCTCTATCCGGATGAGTGTTGGTTCTGCGGCTGCTGTGTCGCTCACTGCCCGGAGGCGGGGGCGATAAGAGTGGAGTTCCCCTTGTTTCAGCGGGTCGGCTGGAAGCGCAAAGACACTGGTGAGTGCTTTCGCATCGGAATGAAAGACCCGCCGCCGCCGAACACCCGGCCGCCGGTCGGTGATGACCCGAAGCACGCGAACACGGAGGCCAAGCCATGAAAGTCGGCAGCAGCGAACGTCAGATAGTCACCGACGTTCTGGTCATAGGTGGCGGCATGGCCGGCATGTTCGCGGCCATCAAGGCCCGCGAGCAGGGCCTGGACGTCACTCTCACCGACAAGGGCTACGTGGGCAAGTCGGGCTCGACCGCCTATGCCGAGGGCGACATCCTCTTCTTTCGCAAGAGCAAGGACAACCTGCAGGAGTGGCTGGACATAATCAGCAAGCGGGTGGAGTACCTCAACAACCGCACCTGGGACGAGATCTGCCTCACCGAGGCCGAAGACCGCTACAACGACCTGGTGTCTTACGGCGTGGAGTTCTACGAAAAAGACGGCAAGCAGTACAAGTGGGACACCAGCGCCGTGGGCGCGCCACCCAGCGTGTACCAGGACATAACTATGCGGGCCGGCAAGTACGCGCCCACCCTGCGCAGGAAGGTGCTGGAGACCGGTGTGCGGGTGCTGGACAACGTCATGATGATCGAACTTCTCCAGCAGGGCGGCGCCGTGGCGGGGGCGGTGGGCTTTCACGTCCGCGGGGGCGGCTTGTTCGTCATCCAGGCGGGTGCGACGGTGGTCTCCACCGGCACCACGGGCTTCAAGCACGACACCTCGCCCACGTACTTCTGGACCGGGGACGGCGAGGCCATGGCCTACCGCGCCGGCGCCGAGATATCCGGGCGCGAGTTCAACAACGGCTATCTGTACGGCCGGCGCGAACTGCAGCACATGCAGCGAGACCCTTACGGGCGACGTCTCCGGCGAGATAGTCGAGAGCTCCTACCAGCACCCCTTCGCCCTGGGCGGGGGTTACTCGGGTTGGTACAGCCGCCCCACCCTGAACTCCGAGGGCGGGCCTGGTGGTCACTCCGGCCTGGGAAGCGCACATGGGCCGGGCTCCGCTCTATCTGGATTCAGAGACCATACCGCCCAAGAAGTGGGAGTGGCTGCGGGAGTACTTCAAGCGCATAGAAGTCGCCTGGGAGACAGGGCGACAAGATCGACTTCGACGTGTTCCGCGGCGGCAAGATCATGTGGCCGTCCTCGCGCATGCACCTGGGCTCCACCTACGCCGGCTGCGGCATCTGGGCCGCGGACACCGACTGCGCGTCGGGCGTGCCGGGGCTGTACTCCGCAGGCAACACCTCCGCCACTATGGGCTCCGGCGCGGTCTACTCGGGCATGGGCTTCGGCTCCAACCACGCCATGGTCACGGGCACCCGGGCGGGCACGGCGGCGGCCGCCTTCGCCGCCCAGAACAAGCAGACCAAGCTCGACGAGGCCGAGCTCGACAGGGCCAAGGGCTTCGTCCGCGCTCCCCTGGAGCGCCGGGGCGGCTTCGGTCCGAGCTGGGTGACGCAGGTCATCCAGAGCGATCACCGTGCCGTACTTCTACTCTGGGGGTGAAGCACGGCGAGCGTCTGCAGGCGGCCTCACCATCGCCGAGTTCATAAACGGCCACCTGGTGCCCAAGCTGCTGGCCAACGACGCCCACGAGTGGCGGCTGTGTCACGAGACCCGCAACATGGCGCTGGGCGCCGAGATGAAGCTGCGCGCCTCGCTCTACCGCACCGAGAGCCGCGGCGACCACTTCAGAGAAGACTTCCCGCGCCGGGACGACCCGGAGTGGCTGGCCTGGGTGAAGATCAAGGACGAGAGGGCGAGCATGACGCTCTACAAGGAGCCGGTGCCCAAGGAGTGGTGGCCCGACCTCACCAAGCCTTACGAGGAGAGGTATCCCGCGGTGCTGCCCATGGAAGAGCTGGGGGTGCCCGCCACCGCGCCCGCCGCGGCGCCTGCGCCCGGCGGGCCTCGCAAGTCGGGGCCTGCCAAGGGTGGCACGAGGAGGGCCGAATAGTGTCTATCGAACTGGTCGATCGCGAACTCTGCAACGGCTGCGGCCTCTGCGTGGTCACCTGCCCGCTGGACGTCATCACGTCTGGACACCGCGGTGGCCGACCGCGAAGAACAGCCCGACTTGCCGCCGGGCCTGCCCGGCCGGCGTGGACGTGCGCACCTACATGAACCTGCTCAAGAACGGGCAGGTGGACGAGGCCATGGAGGTTCTGCGAGAGTCATCTGCCGCTGCCGGCCGTGACCGGCCGGGTGTGCCCGCACCCGTGCGAGTCGGAGTGCGCCCGCGGTGAGGTGGACGAGGCCGTCAACATCAACGCGCTCGAGCGCTACTGTGGCCGACCGCTGGCTCACCGAGAAGGCCCAGCCGGCCCACAAGATCTACTGCCGCAAGGTGGCGGTGGTCGGCTCCGGCCCGGCCGGAGTCTGCCTGCGCCTACTTCCTCGCGCGCCTGGGCTACGCGGTGACCGTCTTGAAGCCCAGCCCAGATTGGGCGGCATGCTCAGGCTGGGCATCCCCGCATACCGGCTGCCCCGGGACGTGCTTGGACGCCCAACTCGCCTACATCCGGGACCTGGGGGTGGAGTTCGTCCTGGGGACCACCGTGGGCAAGTGACATCTCGCTGGAAGAGATCCAAGAGGAGTACGCGGCCGTCTTCTTTGCGGTAGGTAGCGGGCTCAGCCGGCGCCTCGACATCGACGGCGTGGGGCTGGACGGTGTGCTTTGGGGCCTGGACTTCCTGGCTGCGGTCAACCAGGGGGACGGCGCGCAGGCCGGGTCCCGGGCCGGCGCCCTGGTCGGCGAGCGGGTGGTGGTCGTCGGCGGCGGAAACGTGGCCATCGACGTGGCCCTACCGCGCTACGCACCGGGGCGAAGACGGTCGAGTTGGTCTGCCTGGAGAAGGCGGCCGAGATGCCGGCCTTCAAGGAGGAGGTGGAGCAGGCCCTCGAAGAGGGGGTGCGCGTGCACGACGGCTGGGGACCCAAAGCGGTGTTGGGTAAGGATGGCAAGGTGACCGGCGTCGAGCTCATCTGCTGCACCAGCGTCTACGACAACCGCCGCCAGTTCTGCCCCTCGTACGACGAGGCGAAGACCAAGACCCTGCAGGCCGACACGGTGATCATGGCCATCGGTCAGGCGCTCGATACTTCCGTGCTGCCCGCAGGGCTCAAGATCACCCGGGGCGGCGCCGTACAGGTGGACGCCGTCACTCTGGAGACCTCACTGCCGGGCGTCTTCGCCGGCGGGGACGCGGTCTCGGGGCCGGCGTCGGTGGTCGAGGCCATAGCGGCGGGCAAGAAGGCGGCCGGTCTCCATAGACCGCTACCTCAAGAACGAGGACATGAAGGAGGGCCGTTACCTGCTGCCCAAGCGGGTCAAGAAGTCGCCCAAGGACGGCATGGAGCCGCTCGCCCGCAACGACGCGCCGACGCTCTCGGTGAAGGAGCGCGCCGGTGGCTTCAAAGAGATCAAACAGGGCCTGGACGAAGACGCGGCCGACCGGGAGGCGCAGCGCTGCATGACCTGCGGCAGCCGGGCCGTCATAAGCTATGTTGACGAATGCATGCTGTGTCTTCATTGTGAGCACTACTGTCCACAGAAGGCCATCTACGTGTCTCCCGACAAGAGAGTGGCGCCCCTCATGCCGTGGGCGTAGCGGGAGCGAAAGGAACCGGGTGAAGAGGTCGGGGTCTCCGCGCCGAGGGGCGCGTCTAGTGGTGGGGCGGGCCCTGCGGCCGTCGCCTGCCTCGGCGCGCGCTGTGGCTCCGGCCCTGTCCGTCGCCCTGGCTCTTGCCCTGGCTCTGGCGGTCGCGGCCTGCGGCGAGACGGACGGGACGTCCGGCCAGGTGTTCAAACTCAGACTCAGCAGCCATATCCCCGCCGGGGCGCCGCCCGCGCGGGCCATCAAGGAGTGGACCGAAAAGGTCGCTGAGGCCACCGGGGGACGGGTGCAGTTCACCATCTACCCCTCCGAGACCCTGGCCAAAGGCCGGGAAGCCCTGCAGGCGACCGAGGACGGCGTCTGCGACGTGGCCATGATCAACCTGGCCTACGCGGCCAAGCAGTGGAGCCTGAACAGCGTGGTCACTCTTGGCTCTCTGGTGATGTCCAACGACAGGGGCACCGAGATCTGGAACGAGCTACTCGAAAAGTTCCCCGAGATGGCTGCCGAGATGGACAGCGTGAAAGTCCTGGGCAAGAGCGTGGCCACCACCACCTCGCTGCACACCAAGGGCGAACAGGTGCGGGTGCCGGCCGACCTCAAAGACCTGAAGATCGCCGCCCTGGGGGACAGCGTCCTCTTGGTGGAGGCGGCGGGAGCCATCAGCGTGAACGTCTCGTCGGGCGACTGGGCGACCTCGGCTCAGAAGGGCCTCATCGTGGGCTGCATGGCGCCCGTGTACGTGGTCACCGACCGGGGGTTGCAGGATACCTTCGACTATCACTTGGACCTGGGCATGGGAGCGGGCGCGAGCACCCTGGTGATGAACTGGGATGTCTGGAATTCACTTCCCGCCGATATACAGGCCGCCATAGACGGACTGACCCCCTGGTTGAGCGGAGCCATGCGGGCCGCCAGCGTAGAGGTCGAGGCCCAGGGTTGGCGTGAAGTGCGGTAAAGAGAGCGTGGTGGAACCTACCGACGGAGAGCTGGCGTTGTGGAAGCAGTGTTTCGCGCCCGTGGCCGAGCGCTGGATAGCCGACAACGCCGGCAACGGTCCGTCCCGGGAGATCTACGACTACCTCACTCAGCTTCTGGGGCAGTAGGGGAGGGGAGCAAGTGCCCACGCAACACGGCGCAGCAATCGAGACCGGCCCCGAGATCCGCTATGCCGACGGGGTGCCTATCCCGCCGAACGTGAGACCGGTCATCCTCGCGCACGGCTCGGACTACGATATCGGATATCAGTGGTTCCAGCAGTATGTTCACATCTTCGGTCCTTGGATACTCGACGGCCTGCGGCGTGAGCTGTCAGGCGAAGAGCGCACCCTTCTCTTGGAATACCAGGTGCACATCCAGAAGCACGCCCCCGAATGCATCGGCATCATGCGAGGCATGGCCGCCGGCGCTGCCGCGGCCGGCGTCGCCTTGTCGTATGACGAAATCGTAGCCTGCTTCGTGAAAGAACAGCCCATCATGGGCACCGTTCCGAACCAGGACACGTCGACGTTTCGAGCCCCAGCGCGGTGCAGCGGCTACGCTGCCTGGGGCAGCACCACCAGAGACGGCAAGCTGCTGTGCGTGGGCGTAGGCGATATGGCTGAGGTCAAGTTCGAGGTCACGGTGGTGGTACTACCCCAGGCCGGTGAGGGCAACGCCTTTGTGCTGGCGCCCTACGAGATGAGCGGCAAGCCCTGTCATCCGGCCATGAACGACAAGGGTCTGGTGCACGTGCACCATGGGGCCGGCACCAGCGGCAACGAGGCTCCTCGCGACGGTTCGCTGGAGGCCGTCGGAGTGCCTACCTTCCTGGGCATCATGCACACCCTGCGCTATGCTGACACCGCCGCCGAAGCTCTGCGTCTGCAGACCTCCTATCCCGGTCACGCGGGCGGCATGTGGGCCGACACAAGTGGCGACGCCTTCGTCCTCGAGTGCCGGGACCCCCTGGTTGTCCGCCGCGCGGCAGCCGCTGGCGAGACCGACTTCATCTATGCCGCCAACAACGTCCTCAGCCCTGACGAACGGCTGGCCGCGCTGCTGCCCAAGCATCCCACCCAGCCCACCAGATATATCCCGCACGCGGGCTACCTGGCCCACGGGGCTACTATCAGCAGCATCCCGCGCAACCTCCAGATGTGGAACCTGCTAACGAACTATCATGGTCTGGTCGACCTAGAGTTCGCCAAGATGACCTGTCGCTTCGCCGGTGGCCCGCCGGACTATCCCACCTTGGAGGAGGCCGACTCTGCCTACTACGACACCCAAGGCAAGGGCTGGAGTCAGACCATCGCCGGCCTTTCGACTGAGATGGTGGGGATCATGGTGCCCGACGAGAAGCTCTGCTTTCTGTCGTCGTTTGGCGTGGGGCGAGTGGCACACGCCCATCACCCCGGGGGGCACTACTACCCGGTGGAGCCAACATACTCGTTCTACCAACTCAAGTTGCACTCTGACCCTGCTCAGGTGGTCACCATCGCCAAGGAGCGCTGCCGCTACGATCTCTACTACGCCAATCAGGAGCTGCGCAAACTCACGTACTGGGATCCGCCGTACGCGCCCCTGAACGGCCTCTTCGACAGAGCCGCCATCGAATGGGTCAAGGGTGACTTCTACCTTCTGAGAGCGGGCAAGACCGCAGGCAACGAGTCTGTGTGTCACTACGGCCGGGCCCTCCGGGCCTTCACCCGAGGCCAGGCCTACGCCAACCAAGTGTACGAGTCGCTGGTTCCGCCTCCGGTCGATCCGACGGACCTAGGCCTGCGCGAATGGGCCGGACCGTGGGGAGAGTGGGCCACCGCCTGATCACGCGGCAACACCGTCCGCCCGCGCCGCGTGGCCGGCGCCGCGTCAGTGCGCCGTCGTCGGCGGTCTCGGCCCAGACGACGGGGTGGCGCCCACGCCGCCCGCGCCGGGCTTGACCCCGGCCTTTCTCATGGCTTGGGCTATCACCTGGTCACACATGCTGAAGCCCTCGAAGGGCACTAGGTTGGCGACCGCTCCGTACTCAGACTGCCAGATGGTCGCGACCTCTGGATAGGTGGCATAGACGATCTTGCCGGCGGCCTGCAGAGGCTTGAGTGCTTCGAGGACGGTCCGCAGGCCCTCAAGGGTGTCCACGCCGACGCCGGAGTCCTTGACCACCGGCAGGTCGCGAACGTGCAACGAAGCCGTGTAGATCTTGCCTGCCGGCAGTGCGCCGCTGTCGATCTTGGCTACCAGCTCCTCGATGTACTCCACCTGTTGCTGATAGACGATGGCGCCGGAGGCCTGCCCGGGTCCCAGATTGGTTTGCGAATGAGGGTAGCCCTGTCCCACGTAGACGATCGAGCCACCAGGGTCGTCGGTGTAGAAAGCGGTGCCTTCTCCCGGCCGCCACACCCCGGAGGACCAGTCATCGAACCAGTGTCCCCCCATGGCCGGCACGGAGAGGATGGTGGGCGTCCACTCGGCTTGGGGATAGAGGCGGCCGTGGATGACCCCGTCGGGGCCCAACTCTATCTGCTTGCGCCAGTCTTGGATATCGAGAAAGCCCAAGTAGGAGCGCCCGAACTCGAAGATCCGCAGGCCGCCGATGACTTGAGGCGTCGGCCCGCCCAGCTGTTCTATGAGGTAGGCCAGGTCGGCGTAGTTGCACTTGTTCAAGTGGCCGTGCGGGTCGACCGAGAAGCCCAGGTCTTCGGCGATGTAGCGCACGAGGGTCTTTCCGCCGGTGCTGGCGAGCAGGTCGCCCTTCTCATATTCCAGCATGCCCCGCAGGACGGTTATGTCCGACTGCCAGTCCACCTTGGCGCCGTACTGGGCGGCCAGTTGCAGCTTGGCGAGCAGGTTCTCCCTGTACTCCTGGTAGCTGGCCAGGTTCTTGACGTAGGGGTCCCAGTTGTCCTCGTTGTGAAAGTATATGGTCACGTACACCGGCGTGTCCGCATCGGCGGCAGCGGTCGGGACGCTACCGCCGGAGCCGGCGGGGGCGGCGGTCGTAGGAGCGGCGCCGGTGGAGTCGGTAGTCGCCGTGCCCAGGTCGGAGCACGCGGAGAGAAAGAGACCGCCGGCGGCCACCAAAGCGATCCCCAAGACGATGATCGAGACGACCTTGACCCGAACCGAACCGGACATACCGTACCCCCATATCGCTTAGATGGTCCTCAAATGCCTGTCTCGGACTCTGCGCGTACTGGTTCGCGCAAACCGCCGTGATTCATTTATCTACGGCTGATTTGAGCAAAGTGTGAAGGTCTGGTGAAGATTCGTCGGGCGCCGGACGTCGGGCGGCGCCGGTCAGGAGGCACGGGTGGGCGGCTGCAGGCGGCGCGTTCGTGGCGCGGCGCGCAAGCCCGCGCGCGAGGGGTCGGGGCCTCTACCAGGAGTAGCCCATGGCCTTGGCGTTCTTCTTCAGCATGCCGTAGGCCCAGGTTAGGCGCTCGATGTACTTGGCCTTGCCGGGGACGTTCTTGCCGTAGTAGATGTCGGCAAAGCCCGTCCAGTTGGCGGTGCGTAGCAGCGGCCGGTAGCAGTCCTTGCCCCGCCCGTAGGCGATATAGCGACCCCAGGCTTCGATGCCGTCGGCCACGCTGTAGAAGCGCATCCAATTGCGGTCGCCCACCCATATCTTGCCGTGGGAGATGGCAGGGTTCCAACTGATCCAGGCAGGATTGGCACTGTAGCCCATGCAGCCGAAGTTGTTGCCCTCGGACACCAGCCGGCCGCCCCACCTGAGACTGCCCATGCCCGACTCGGCGTTGAGAACGGCCAAGCTCTGGGCCGGCGAGATGCCGTACTTTCTCCAGATCTCCATGACCATCTCACCGGAGAGCACGCTCTTGCGTGGCACCAGGAACGTCTTGTAGATGAAGTTGGCCTGAGCCTTGACCTCCGCTGCCGAACTCGGGTACTTGGCCGAGCCCGACGAACCGCCCGACGAACCGCCGGGGTTGGTAGCGGGAGTGGTGGGCTTAGTGGTGGTGGGGGTGGTGCCGCCGGTGCCGCCCGTGCTGCCTTTGGTGGCGTCGGTGACCTTCTTGAGCCGCGCCGCGGCCGCGGCTGCCTCCTGCGCCTGCGCCTTCTTGATCTGCGTCCGCAGGCTGGCTATCTGGCCCTGCAGACTCTGATACTGCGCGTCGTACTGGGCCTGCTTGGCCGCCACCTGCCTCACCGAGGCCGTCAGCGCGTCCGCCTCGACCTGTTGCTCGGCCACCTTCTTCTCCAGGACCAGTTTGTCGGCGCGCGACCGCTCCAGGTAGCCCTCTACCTCAGTGAAGAGCTGGTGGTCCTGGCTGGCCATGCGGGTGACCATGTCGAAATGCTCCAGCACCGAGGAAAGGTCGGACTCGGTCACCAGCGCTTCCAAGTACTGAGTAGACCAAGAGCCTCCGGACATGTATATGCTCACCAGGCGGTTCTCCAACTGGATGCCCAGGGCGGCGAGGTCGGTCTCTGCCTGCGTGATGTCGTTCTGGACTTCGGTGACGTCGGCCATCAGGCCCGCCAGCCGCTCGGCAGCGGCGTTCTTGGCCTTCTCCAGCGCGGTGAGTTCCTTTTCCAGGGCGGTCAACTTGGCCGAAGCCTGCTCGGCCGCGGCCAACTTCTGCTCCAACTGTTGCTTCAGCACCTCGCTCGGGGAGGCGCCTTGAACGGCGGGAGAGAATGGCACGACGAAGAGGAACACGAGCAGCAGGACTGCCGCGAACAGAGGAGATGCCCACACTCCGACGCGCCCAACACGCGCTTTCGGTGTCCAACAAGGGATCATCAGCTAGACCATCCTAACAGAAAAGCCACTTTTCGTCGCCTACGCGCCGGGCGCCGCGCGCCGCATTGCTTCGGTCAACTGGTCGTAGGTGGAGTCGAGAGTCTGAGGGATCACCCGCACATCGGCGACCACGGGCATGAAATTGGTGTCGCCCAGCCAGCGCGGGACTATGTGCATATGCAGGTGGTCTTGGATGCCCGCACCGCCCACGGCGCCCAAGTTGAAGCCCACGTTGAAGCCTCCGGCGCTGAACGAGGCCTTCATGGCGCGTATGACCCACTGGGCCAGGTCGGACATCTCGTGAAGGGTGGCGGGGGGCAGCTCTTCCAGGGCGGCGATGTGAGCGAAAGGCGAGATCAAGGTGTGTCCGTTGTTGTACGGATAGGTGTTCAGCATCACAAACGCCGACTCGCCCCTGTGGACGATGTGGTTGGATCGGTCGTCGCCGGCCTGCGGCTTGGTGCAGAAGATGCAGCCTGCGGGCTTGTCCTTGGTCACGTAACCGAGCCTCCAGGGTGCCCATAGCCTTTCCATGCCACTCCTTAAGCCGAGTGTGAGCGGGCAGTTTACCACTTGGGCATGCCGCGGGGTGATATGGTGCCCTGAAAGGGGAGCGTCGGCGGGAGGATGGACCTTGTCCATAATCGAGGTCGAGCATCTGAGCAAGGCCTACGGCACCGTGGTGGCCGTGGACGACGTGTCGTTCGCGGTGGAAGAGGGCGAGGTGTTCGGCATCCTGGGACCCAACGGGGCGGGCAAGACCACCACCGTGGAGTGCATCGCCGGGCTGCGCGCGCCGGACTCCGGTCGCATAGAGGTGCTGGGCCTCGATCCGCGCGGAGACCGGGCCCGTCTCAAAGAGTGCGTCGGGGTGCAACTGCAGGAGAGCGTGCTGCAGCCCAAGCTGCGCGTGCATGAGGCCTTGGAGCTCTATGGCTCCTTCTATCCGGAGCGCGAAGACTCAGACAAGCTCATCGATGCCCTGGGTCTCACCGAGAAGCGCGACACCTACTTCAAGAAGCTGTCGGGCGGACAGAAGCAGAGGCTCTCGGTGGCTCTGGCGCTGGTAGGCCGGCCCAAGATCGCCGTTCTGGACGAGCTCACCACCGGGCTGGACCCGCAGGCCCGCCGCGACACCTGGAAGCTTGTGGAAGAGATCCGGGGGCGCGGGGTCACCGTTCTCCTGGTGACCCACTACATGGACGAGGCCGAGCGGCTCTGCGATCGCGTCGCCCTCATCGACCGGGGCAAGATCGTGGCCCTGGACTCGCCGGACGGGCTCGCCCAGCGCGTGCGCGGCGGCAAACGCGTGCGTTTCACGCCGTCGGCCCCCTTCGCCGACGGCCTGCTGACCGAGCTACCCCAGGTACGCACCCTTGAGCACCAGGGCGACCGCGTGGTGGTGTTCGGCTCGGGCGAGTTGGTCAACGCGGTCATACTGACACTGGACAAGGTGGGCGTCACCGCCGGGGGAGTGGAGCTGGACTCGCCCTCCCTGGAGGATGCCTTCGTAGCCCTGACCGGTCGCAAGCTGGATGACGAGAACGGCGGGGGTGGACGATGAGGCCGCGCCGGCGCCCGGCGGGCGCGGCCACAGGCGCGCCCGCACCCGCTCACGACGCGGCGGCGCAGGCGCGGGGCGCCGGCGCCGCGGGCGCCGGGCGGTACGGCCGGCCGCCGGCGGGGGCGTTCGGCAAACTGCTGTCCATAGAGCTGAAGCTGGCTTGGCGCATGCCCGTGAGCCTGGTCTTCGGCTTGGGGTTACCCATCATGCTGCTGGTGATCTTCGGCAACGTGCCCAAGTTCAACACTCCCGTCGGGCAGCTGGGAGGGGTCACCATCATGAGCCTGTACGTACCCGTGCTCAACGTGTTCGTGGTGGCCATCATGGCCATGGTCGGTGTCGCGGTCACCTTGGCCAACTACCGCGAGTTGGGGGTTCTGCGGCGCATGTCCACCACGCCGGCCCCTCCCTCTTGGGTCCTGGGGGCGCAGCTGCTCATCAACCTGGGCATAGCCGTCATAGCTCTGCTCATAATCAATCTCGGTAGCCTGATCCTGGGCGTGCCGGCGCCGAAGCAGGTCGGGGGGTTCATACTGGCCTTGGCACTGGCAGCCGCGGCCGTGCTGGCCATCGGACTTTGGATCGCCGCGGTGGCCCGGACCACCCAGATGGCCAACGTCATAGGCCAACTCCTGTTCTATCCGCTGATGTTCTTCGCGGGCCTATATTTTCCGCGCGAACTCATGCCCAACGTGCTGCGTCACATCAGCGATTGGACTCCGCTGGGCGCGGCCGTGCATGCGCTGCAGAGTTCCATGGAGGGAGCCTTCCCGGGATACCATCCCCTCCTGGTGCTGGTGGGCTATGCGCTGCTCTTTGGAGGCGTCGCCATCAAACAGTTCAAGTGGGAGTAGGAGGGCGGTGGGCAGGACGGCGCATGAGCAGGCCGCCGTTTGGGTAGACAGCAAGGAGTAGTTCGATCGACGGTGCCGGCTCTGTCCGGCGTAGGAAGGAAGAGATCATGATGTGGTGGTGGGATGGTGGTCATTGGGGCGCGGGAAGCTGGATAGGCATGGGCTTTATGGCCATCTTTTGGATAGCAGTGATAGTGGGCATCATCTTTCTCATCAGACACGCCGCCGCGCGGCCGAACACCTATAACCCGCCGGCGCCGCCCCCCAGCGGCCAGCCGCAGGTGCCCGGCTCACCGAGTAGCGAAGCCCTCCGCATCCTGGAGGAGCGCTACGCCAAGGGGGAGATAGATCACAAAGAGTTCGCCGAGCGCAAGGCCAATCTCAGCGGTTAGCCCGCTGCAACAGCGCCGCGCGGCTCAGGCCTGCGCGGGGCTTTCCGATCAGTGTGAACCCGATGTATTGAGCCGTCGCGAGAGCGGCGGCCCAACTCTTCTTAGACACGTGGCCGATGGGCTCCACCAAGAGCAGCCTACCACCGGGCTTCAAGACGTCGTGCGCGTTCTGCAGGAACTTGCGCCGGTCGGGAGCCTCGTGAAGCACCCAGAACGCTAGGGCTAGGTCGGCCGGGTCCGCGGCCACGGGACCGTCCGGGTTGACCAGCAGCGGCTGGATTCGCGAGCTCAGACCGGCCGCCGTGACCCGCTCGCTCGTGAGGTCCAGCATGCCCTGCTGGACGTCCACCGCGATCACGCGACCATCGGCACCCACCAGTTCGGCCAGGGGCAGGGTGAAGTAGCCCGGTCCGCAACCAAGATCCACTACGGTGTCGCCGGCCGTCACCACCGGGCGCAAGATGCGCTTGGGGTGGTTGATGAGCCTCCTCACCACTCCGGTCAGCAGGCCGGCATATTGCACCGGGCACACATAGGGGTCTCCGGGTTCGGTGGCCGTTGGATGTTCAGACACGCTCTTCTCCTCTTTGACAGATATTGTTGCCGGGCGCTCCCTGGCGCCTTCGTCATCCTCCCCGAGCTTTGCTGTTACTGCAACGCGCAGCGCCCTAGAAGGTCAGCTCCCAGGTGTCGTCTAGACAGCCAGAAGCGCCCATCCCTCCGAAGAGGATCAGAATCATCTCTGCAACATTACACCTATAGCCCAGGGTGATACTGGACACTTTCCGGACACGGTGGTAGCGTCTGTGCCCGGTCTAGAATCTGCAGACTCATTCTGGGGGGGGGAACCCATGAAGAGTTTTCGAGCATCGTCGAGCCTTGGGTTTGGGCGAAAAGTCATCGCCGTATGGCTTGGCGCGGGCTTCATCGCGGCGGTTCTGGTCTTACTCGCGTGCGGCTGTTCGTTGGTGGGCGACTCCGCCTCTCTGAGCGCTTCAGAGGCCAGGGATGAGTATTTTGCTGAGAGCCAGAGTCTCGAAGAGAGGGGTTTCCTGCTTGCTCCCGGCACGGAGTGGCCCCAAGACCCTCCGTTCGCGGACATCGCCGAGGACGGACACGGCCAGGCCTACGGCAAGGGCTCCGGCGCCAGCTGGGCGGGCAGCTTCTGGTTCTACTCGTGGGCCAAGCTTGCCGTCTCGACCGACGATGAGACCATCCGTGATAATGCGGTCCAGACCTTGATGCGCGTGCGTGAAACGGCCTACTACGACGCCTGGGCTCCGGAGGATCGGCCGACGTTCGATCGAGAGCTGGATGAGGCTGCGCAAGGCGATTTGACCAGACTACGCCAGGATGTCGCGGTCAATGCTCGCGAGTGAGTGTGGTCGCAGGCGACTACCTGGTCGGGGCCGATAGCGATCAGGGGCTTAGCAGAGTCCCAGTCACGTCGAAGGCGTCGACTGGAACGAACGTACCCTGGGCCTCCGAGTTCGCTGTCCCCGTCCACTCGATCTTAAGCTCGTGGATGCCTGAGGCCAGGGCCGGGCTTGACCATACAGTCTGCCAAACCGGGTTCTTGCGGTATAGGTCGACAAAGTAGACAAGGCCGTCGAGGGTCAGCTTGGCGATTCCCGAAGTAGTGCACTTCAGGGAGAGGAGACTGATGCGTGTGCCTTCGAACCTTACGAGCACGCTTGGATTCATCCCCATCGTTATCTTGAAGCTACCCGCCGACGCCTGTGGGGAGGTATCCGCGAGCCAGTTGCCGCTCCATTTCAGATGGGAATCGGTCTCCTCATAGCGGGTCACGGGGACGGCGAGTTCGAGTGTGAGCTGCGTCTGCAGTTGGCCGACGAGCTTGACTGTGGTGGTTGTCGCCTTGCCTGTGGTCGCGGTCGTCTTGCTAGAGGTGGTGGCTGCGGTCGACGGGGCCTGCGAGCTAGTGTCGGTCTGCACCGCGACGACGGAAGTGGTGGTCTGCGGCAGCTCGGTGGGGGTCACGTCCCTTGTGGTCAGATCTTGGCAACCGACAAGTGCGAAGGCGGACACCAGAACGACTACCGCGGTTAGAAGCAAGGATAGGAACACACGTCGCTTCATGTTTCCCCTCCAGAGCGCTGGGCGTTTGCCGCTTCTCCAATATGACATCACAGGAGGCGCATATTCAAGCGAGCCGGCAGATGGGCAGGCTTTCCGCCAACAAGCCCGTCGGTGTCCGGCGTCAGTCTTCGGTGTGCGCTGACCATGGCAGACGCGTGCGCGAGCGACAGGTGGCGGATACTGGATTTGAGCAGGCGCTCCGAGTTGCCGGGCTTTGTGAGTGATTGAGGGCCTGTGTGTATGCGGCACTTCGGCAGTGTTCGTGGGCGCCAGACTCCAACGAAGGTCTGATTCGTCCGCCACGGGGTACTGCTACACTAAAACCGAATCTGCTCGTGGAGGTTGATCTCATGCACCTGGAACTCACCGCAGTGTTCGAGAAGGTCCCAGAGGGCTATATCGGCTACGTCGAGGAATTGCCCGGTGCCAACACTCAAGGCGAGACTCTCGAAGAAGCTCGGAACGGTCTCGAAGAGGCTGTCGAGCTTGTCATGGAGGCCAACAGGGTGCTTGCCGAAGAGCGACTGGGCAGCAGAAAGGTCATTCGCGAGCCGTTCCGCGTCACGGTGTGAAGCGGACTGACCTGGTTCGTCATCTCAGACTGCACGGCTGCGAGTTGCTCCGAGAGGGCGGCAGCCACTCCATCTACGTAAATCGCGAGGCCGGAAAAGCGGCTACTGTGCCCGGCATCGCGAAGTCAACGATCTCATCGCGCGCAAGATCTGCCGCGATCTCGAAGTCACCGAGCCCTAGTCGTCTCAGCCGGCTGCGCTGCCCGTACGGGCGGCCGATGGGTTATCATCGCAAGACTGGAAAGTACGTCACCCGCGGCGCGGCTGCGCCCACGCGCCTGCCCGCCGCTCGTTGACTCTCGCGACGTGGCGATTCGCGGCATGTTCAGACAGTAGTCCCGAGGAGGTTCGGCAGGATGCCCCAGGCATCAGTGACGGCAAGCGGGCCCGCAGTGGCCCTGAGCGACAAGTACGGCGGCCCTTCCGCCGCTGAAGTGACAGAGCGCCTGGCTCAGGCCGATATGTCCGATATCAAGGCCGTCATCTCCTGGCGAGGAGTGGTCCTGAACGGCGCCGGTAGCGACGTCTGCGCTGTCGATCTGGCGCTCAAATACCTGCAGCTCATCCAGGAAGAGTCCTGCGGACGCTGTGGCCCGTGCCGCATCGGTGTGGACATCATGCGCGCCCTGTTCGAGGAGCTGGCCGCCGGCAAGTCTGTCGCCGCCCCCAAGGGCGCAGCTCACGGAGATCCGTGGATAGTCCTGGGCGCCAAGACCGAACGCGCCGTCGACGCCGGTCCCGACGACATCATCGCCAAGATCCGTCTGCTGGCCGAGAATATTGAAGACTCCGCTTGGTGTGGCGTGGCCAACACCATCAAAGAGCCCATCCTGGCCCTGCTGGACCTAGGCGCCGAGCACTTCGCCGCCCACGCCGCGGGCGAGACCTGCGAACCGCAGACCACCCACGGCTGGATGACGGCCCCGTGCCGCTCCACCTGCCCCTCGACCGTGGACTGCGCCGCCTACATCTTCCAGTCGCTTGAAGAGCACGCCAACCTGGCGACCACCATCGTCAAGCGCGACAACCCGCTTCCGGCCATCATCGGGCGCACGTGCCCGCATCCCTGCGAGGGCAACTGCACTCTGGCTCCTAGCGGTGCTCCCATCGCCATCAACAACATCAAGCGTTGGGCCGCCGACCGCGCCGAGGGCTTGGTGGACGAGAAGGGCCTGCTCAATTGGATGGCAGACCCTGTCGCGGGCGCCACGGCTGAGGCCGTCGAGGCCGCCGGCGGCGCCGCGCGTATCGCGGGCGCGCCGCACGAGGTCGGCGAGTTGACCACGGTGCAACTCAGCCAGCGACCCGTCGAGGTCACCTGCAAGTTGGACGACAAGCAGGCTGCATGTGGCAAGAAGGTGGCCATAATCGGCGCCGGACCGGCCGGCATGTCCGCGGGCTACTTCCTGGCCCGCCGCGGCTACAAGCCCACCATCTTTGAAGACCTGCCCGTGCCGGGCGGCATGGTGCACGTGGGAATACCCGAGTACCGCCTGCCCCGTGACGTCATCTATAGAGAGGCCGAGCTCATCGCCCAAGAGGGCGTGGAGTTCCGCTACAACACCCGCGTCGGCCGGGACATCTCCTGGGACCAGTTGAACAGGGAGTTCGAGGCCATGTTCATCGGCATCGGCGCGCATCTGGGCCGTCCGCTGGGCATTCCCGGCGAAGACCTGCCCGGCGCTATGGACGCCATCGAGTTCCTGCGCAAGGTGGCCCTGCACGAGAAAGTGGACATCGGCGACGACGTCCTGGTGCTCGGCGGCGGCAACTCCGCCATGGACGCTGCCCGCACGGCGGTGCGGCTGGGTGCCAAGAACGTACAGGTGGTCTACCGCCGAACCAAGAACGAGATGCCGGCCAACTCCTGGGAGATCGAGGAGGCCGAAGAAGAGGGCGTGCACTTCAACTACCTGGCCGCCCCCATGGAGTGCAAGGGTGACGAAGGCGTGAACGGTCTGGTCTGCCAGCAGATGGAGCTCGGCGAGCCCGACGAGAGCGGCCGCCGCAAGCCCGTGCCCACCGACATGGCCCCCTTTGTGCTCACCGCCTCCAGCATCCTGGCGGCCGTGGGTCAGAAGCCCGACTTCGCTCCGTTCAGTAGCGACGATGGGCTCAAGATGAACAAGTACGGCTACATCGAGATCGATCCGTACACCCTGCAGACCAGCAAGCCCAACGTGTTTATGGGCGGCGACGCGGTCAGCGGGGGCGGCACGGTCATAGAGGCCATCAACGCCGGCAAAGTGGCCGCAAAGTACATGGACAAGTATCTGCGCGGCGAGTCCGTGGCCGAAGACCTGGAGGACAAGACCCGCCGTCTGGCCGTCTATCTGGGTGCCCAGAAGAGCGGCGAGCCCTTGGCCGAGTGCGTGGACTACGGCGTTCGCCAGCCCATGCCGGTGCGCAGCGTGGAGGAGCGCACCGACGACTTCGAAGCGGTGGAGCTGGGCTACGACCTGGCGCAAGTGACTGCCGAGGCCGACCGCTGCCTGAGGTGCCATAGGCCGATATTGGTGGTCAGCTAGCTGGCCTGCACTTCCCACGCGCCGCATGTGGGAGTTGACGCGAAGTACGCGTTGAAGGGGGGAATCGACACGGTGGACGGGCCTGGCGAACCAACCAACAAACGGCGGGATTGGATCATCCGGTTTCTGGTGTGGGGCGCGCTTTCGATAATCGCGGGGGCGATCGCCTTGCTGGGGGGCATATGGGAGTTGACCTTGCTCCTCGGGGGGTTGGGCGTGGCCCTGTTTATCGCCGCTGCGGTCGCGCAGGGTGGCCGTATAGTGGGGGTGCTGGTCATTGCGGCGGGCGTGGCCATGGGTGGCCTTGCCTACGGTCTCTGGTTTGCGATGCACGATGAGGGCTCCCGACCCGGGGTTGTCGGGGTCATCTTCATGATCTTGGTGTGCGTGGCGGCGGTGTCCACAGTGGTACGCGGGGTCTTCCTGATCGTGACACCGCTCAGATCGACGGACCGGCGCCGTGACCGATAACTGCCCTTGGTGCTGGGCCGAACTGGGCCCCGACGACATCATGTGCCCCGCCTGTAGGCAGCAGGCGCGGCGTGCGCCCGCGTCGCCGGCGGCATCTACACCCGCGCCCGCAACGGAGCTCACGCCTGCCTCAGAAGCTTGGCCAAGCTTGGAGCCGGCGACGCGGAAGAAGAAGAGGCACCCCTCCTCCACAGCGAGGCCCCCGCTACCGCCGGCCAAGCGCGGCGAGCTTATCGTCACCAACCCCGAGTTGGCTCCGCTCTGGCAGCGCTTCCTGGTCGTCGTGTACAAGGTGCTAAGGTTCCTGGGCAGCCACATCAGAGGGCTTCCCTACGGCCCCTTGGACGGTTGGCCGTGACCAGCCGTGTGAAGCGCGCGGTGGTGGTGGCCGTCTTGGCGCTGTCGCTGGTCCTGCCGGCACTGGCCGGCTGCGGCGACAGCGCCTATCAAACGTCGGCCAAAGCCATAGTGGAGCAGCTGACCACCACCGGGGCCGAACTCGAGGCCAAGGCAGACAGCGCCACGGCTCAAACGCCGGGAGACTTCGATGCGCAGCTTGCCGCTATCACCACTGTGAAGGAGGCGACCACGGGCATGATCGCCGCGGTCGCCAAGGCCGACACCGACCTGCGCGCGCTCACGCCCCCCGACGCCGCGGCAGAGTCGTTTCACTCCGCGTACCTGAGCGCTCTCAAAGACTACGCGGACAACCTGCAGATACTCGCCGAGACCCTCGACTACTTCGCCGCCTGCACCGAGGCGCTCAAGGGCGCCATACCCGAGGACTCGGAGTCGGGAGTCTGGGCCGGCATCTACGACTTGAGCCAGGGTGGGTTGAGTAAGGACAGCCTGGCCATTGCGGCCTCCCTGCTAGAGACCGTGGAGCCCTTGTTGGCCGGCGGAGCGCAGAAGTGGGACGCCGTCACCCCGCCGGACGACCTGAAGACCGAACACGAGGCGGTGTCTACGGATCTTCAGAGGATGCATGAGACGTTTGCGACCATGGCGACGCTGGCCCGTTCGGCGTCGGATACGGGCTCCGAGTCCAGTTTGGGCGACCTGACCCTGCAGTGGGAGTTGTCGGCAGACCGCTGGGACACTCTGTTCGCCGACCTCGACGCCTGGTACAACAAGACCAACGGGTTGGGCGACGGCACGACCAACACGCTCGATAGCATCCGCAAGAACATGGACGACCTGAGGCAGACTCTGTAGTGGAGTGGGCGGGGCGTCTTGCCGATAGGTAGAGACAGGGATACAGTTTCCCACCGGAGTCCGTCTGCGAGGGGAGGGCCGATGACCAGACTACGTGCCGCGGTGGCGGCGTTGGCGATGCTTGTTCTAGTGCTGCTGGCCTGGCCGGTCACGGCGTCCGCCGCCCCAGCCGATGTCAACCTGATCTTCATACATCACAGCGTGGGGAGCGACTGGTTGAGCAGAGCGCTGTGCGCCACGCTGAACGCCAACGGCTATCACGTCGCCGACACCAACTACGGGTGGCCCTACTACGGCACCGACTACGGCAGTTCCACCGACACCGGAGACTGGCCCGACTGGTTCACCGACACGCCCAGCACCAGGATGGACCTGCTCTACCCGTGGATGGAGCTGTCGAGCGGCTCCAACACTCTGGACCCGGCCGCTGGTGAGAACACCATAGTCATGTTCAAGAGCTGCTTCCCCAACAGCAACGTGGGCGACAGCATCACCGACGAGCAGGCCATCTACAACAGCCTGCTGCCCTACTTCCAAGACCATCCCGACAAGATGTTCGTGCTCATAACCCCGCCGCCGATGCAGAGCATCGAGACTCCGCTACTCACGCGCCAGCTCTGCAACTGGCTTACCGACCGGGAGAACGGCTGGCTCAAAGACCTCACCACCGGCAACGCTTTCGTCTTCGACTTCTACAACGTGCTCACCGCCCCGGGCGCGCACCACTGGCTGGTGGGCGGCGTCGAGACCCACACGGTCGTTGCGGGGGCCAACACGCTCTACTACGACTCCAGCGGCGACGACCATCCCAACACGGCTGGTGATGTCAAGGCTGCCAACGAGTTCGTGCCGTTGCTGAACGTCTGGTACGACGAGTTCTTGGCAAACTCGGGTTCGGCGCTCAGGTTGGTGCAGCAGAACGACCCGCGCATCACCTACCTGGGTGACTGGCGCAATTGGTCGTCGACGCTCGAGTCGGGCGGCAGTCTGTACTACACGAGCGCCACCGGCGCCGCCGCCCTGGTGAACTTCTCGGGCACCACCTTCGAACTGCTGGCTGAGACCGGTCCCATCTTCGGCGAAGTGAGCATAAGCATCGATGGCGGTACGGCCACGCACGCCGATCTCTACAATGCGGACTGGGCGCACAAGCAGGTCGTGTTCAGTCGTACCGACCTGGACGACACTACCCACACCGCGGTCATCTTGTGCGCCGGCAGCAAGAATTCTGAGTCAAGCGGCACCAGGATCACCATCGACGCCCTGCGGGTTCTGGGCACTCTCAGCCAGGCCCCGGTCACAGCACGCTACCAGCAGAACGACGCCCACCTTAGATACATGGGCTCGTGGACCGGCTCCTGGGCCTCGGCGGCCTCAAACGGCAGCTTCAGGTATGTGAACGCACCCGGCTCCGCGGTCAACGTTACCTTCGACGGCACCTACCTCGCCTGGATAGCGAAGAAGAGCAAGGCCTACGGCAAGGCCTGGGTGAGCGTGGACTACGGTGCTCCGGTTCTGGTGGACCTCTATAGCCCCTATACCCAATACCGGAAACAGGTCTGGAACACCGGGCTGCTGTCCGACGGATCGCACTCCGTGAGCATCTACTGGACGGGCCAGAAGAACCCGGCGGCCACCAGCACCTACGTGAGCGTGGACGCATTTGACGTGCTAGGGGATCTCTCAGACGGCTCTGAGCCCGCGCCCGTCGAATGGCGCTACCAGCAGACGGAGCCCAAGCTCACTCGGCTGGGCGGCTGGCCGACCGCCTACGCGGCGACGGCTTCAGCCGGCAGCTTCTGCTACACCTCTACGCGCGGCTCCGGGATCGTGGCCTCCTTCACGGGAACGTCGGTCAAGTTGATAGCGAAGACCGCTCCCTGGTACGGGGAGGCTGTGGTGACTTTAGACGGCACCGACACCACCGTGGATTTCACGAGCGAGACCGCCGCGTTCAAGCAGGTCGTGTTCGAGCGACAAGGCCTGTCACCCGGAGCGCACACGCTGAGCCTCCGCTGCCTCGGCACGCTCAGTCCGGGGCACACCGGCACCATCATAGATGTGGACGCCCTCGACATCACCGGGTATCTGACGCAAGGCCCTACGCCTGTCCGCAAGCAGCAGGACTACGCCGCATGCACCTACGCGGGCCCCTGGAGTCACCAAGTACACACTCGGCGGCTTCGAGGGGCAGCTTCGTGTATACGCGCACCCCCGGCGCCCAGGTCACTGTCACGTTCAACGGCACCTACCTGGCTTGGGTGACCAAGAAGAGCCCCTTCTACGGCAAGGCGAGGGTTATCGTTGACGGCGGCACTCCTGTCTACGTAGACCTGTACAGTGCTAGCGATCAGTACAAGAAGACGGTGTTCAACACCGGCCTCCTGGCCAACGGCTCACATACTCTTACTATCGAGTGTCTCGGGACGAAGAGGCCCGCCGCCAAAGGGACATACATCGGCGTCGACGCCTTCGATGTGATAGGCACTCCATAGCGGTGCTACCGCGGGTGCCGCGCGGCGCCTGCGGTTTGACAACCCCCGGCCCTCAGTAGTAGCCTTCACGAGACTATAGCTTGGGGGGCGGACTTGTCGTCTCAGTAGAAGACCTGAGACCAGCGTCCAGCTGATGGCCCTGGGAGGCCTGGTACTGGAACAAGGGGGATCTCATGTCCGGTGGCTCGCGTCGCCTTCGCCTCGTCCTTCCGCGTTTGCACTCTCGGTCGCCCTGGTTTATGGGCGTTTGCGCGGGCACAGTGTTGTTGGCAGTCTTGCTGCTGGTCGGACTACTGGCCGCGCCGGCGAGCGCAACGCTACGGGCGACAGGAGAAACCGCGACCATCCGCTCGGGAGGCTGGGGCAAGCCCATCGCGGCCGCGCCTTCGACGGACACCAAGGCCGGCACCGTCAAAGGTCAGGTGATCGTCCAGCTGGGAACCGGGCTCCAGACCAGCTCGCTCTCCACGGCGGCGACCAAGTTCGGGGCCAAACTCGAGAGCATGCACTCGGCGCGCTCCGAGAGCGCTGTGCCCTTCGCGGTCTACTCGTCCACGACTCTCAGCAGCTCTGAGCTGGCCAAGAAGTTCCAGGGGCTGCCCGGAGTGGTCGCCGTCTCGCCCAACTACAAGCGCGTGCTCTGTGGCGTGCCGAACGACCCGCTCTTCGGCGAACTCTGGGGACTCAACAACACCGGGGCGGATGGCGGCACGGCCGATGCCGATATCGACGCCCCCGAAGCCTGGGATACTACCGCGGGTAGCGGGGCTGTGGTCGCGGTCGTAGACACCGGCGTCTACTACGATCATCCGGACCTGCAGGGCAACATGTGGGTCAACCCCGGCGAGACCGCTGCTGACGGAATCGACAACGACGGCAACGGCTACGTGGACGACATCTACGGTATAGACACCCTCGCCGACGACTCTGACCCTGTGGACGTGGATGGTCATGGCACGCACGTGGCCGGCACCATCGCCGCGGTGGCCGACAACTCCGAGGGCGTGGCCGGCGTGGCCAACCAGGCCCAGATCATGGCCCTCAGAGCCGGGGACGCGACGGGTCTCAGCGACGCCGACGTGATCGAATGCATCGACTACGCCATCGATATGAAGCTGAACCACAGCGTCAACGTGGTGGCCATCAACGCCTCGTGGGGCGACTATGCCGATAGCGCGCCGCTGGAGGCCGCCGTGGAAGCCGCTGGCGAGGCGGGCATAGTCTTCGTGGCCGCCGCAGGTAACGAAGGTGTCAACCTAGACAATACCCCTTCCTACCCGGCGGCTTTCGAGTGCGCGAACATCATCTCAGTGGGCGCAAGCACCGACACCGACGCCCCGGCGAGTTGGTCCAACTACGGCCACGCAGGAGTGGACCTCTTTGCCCCCGGCGAGGATATCCTCAGCACCTATCCGCCCGATAACCTGTGGTACTGGGGGACCGCGGGCGACGCATTCTTCGATGACGTGGAGTCTGGGGGCGACAACTGGGTGGCCACGGGCACTTGGGCCATCACCACGGAGGCCAGTGCTAGCGGCACACATAGCTGGACCGACAGCCCTGGTGGCTACTACTCCAACGACGTGGACTCCAGCCTTACCACGGTCACCTTGGATCTGAGCTCGCTCGCGTCCGCGAATGCCTACCTCGGCTTCGCGTTCTACGCGGTACTAGAGGAGAACAACGACTACGTAGACGTACAGGTCTCTGGAGACGACGGCAGCACCTGGACGGACCTGCAGCGCATCACAGGTGATCTTAGCGCCGGTTACTTCTTCAGCCATCAGTTGCCCGCCGAGGTACTCACCACTCAGTTCAAGCTGCGCTTTCACCTGGTGACTAACAGCTTCGTGGCGGAGGACGGTATCTATCTGGACGACATAGGTATAGGCGTGGCCACGCCATACGAGTACTCGTCGGGCACGTCCATGGCTGCTCCGCATGTGGCCGGCGCCGTGGCCCTGGTGGCCGCGACGGCCCCTGCTGAGGGCGCCGAGGCCCGCGTAGCCCGCATCCTGGCCAGCGTAGATACGCCCAGCGCCCTTGCCGGCAAGTGCCAGACCGACGGCCGCCTGAATGTGGTCGCGGCGCTTAGCACCAGCGCTCCGACGCCAACCGTCGACGCGGTGAGCCCCGCTAGCGGGCACATCAGCGGCGGCAACACGCTGGTGATCACAGGCACAGGCTTCTATGGGGTGAGCAGCGTGACCTTCGGGGGCACTGAGGCCACCGAGTTCACGGCCGACACGCCTACCCAGATTACGGCCACCGTTCCTGCGCATGAGTCCGGTTTGGTGCAGGTGCAGGTGACGGCAGGTGGCTCCGCCTCGGTCGACACCACCTCAGATGACTACACCTACGTCCCTGGACCGCAGGTCACCGGCATCGTCCCATCCATCGGCTCGGTGGCTGGCGGTACGCCGGTGGTGATTACCGGCACCGATTTCGTCGATGTGACCTCCGTGACCTTCGGCGGCGTGGACGCCACGACCTACACCGTCGATCTCCCCACACAGATCACAGTCACTTCACCAGCTCATGAAGCTGGACTGGTGCAGGTGGAGGTTACGGCGGGGGGGCTACCAAGCCTTGACACCCAAGCGGATGACTTCACCTATGGCGCAGTGCCGACCATCAGCGCCCTTAGCGTCTCGAGCGGCCCGGTCGGCGGGGGTACGACTGTGGTCATCACCGGTACGGACTTCCTGGGCGTGACCGGGACGCAGGCAGTGACCTTCGGAGGCACGGGCGCCTACGGCTACACTGTCGATTCGACCACGCAGATCACCGCCAGATCGCCCTTCCATCTCGCGGGTACGGTGCAGGTGCAGGTCACCGCCGTCGGCGGAGCCTCCGCGGACACCTTGGCCGACGACTTCGCCTACGTGGACACCCAGGTTCGGCAGGTACAGATTGTGGGCATGTTTGCGTACGGGAGTATGCCATACGATGCGGGCAATTGGCTCAGCATGAGTGGCGACGGACGCCACGTTGCATTCATGAGCGACTGCAACGTCTACGTGCGCGATTTGCAGGCGGGCGTAACTGAACTGGTGAGCGTGAACCGCAGCGGCCTGAGGCCGTACGAACAGAGCAAGGAAGCCACCATAAGCGCCGATGGACGTTACGTCTCCTTCGCCTCCGATGCCTCCGACCTTGTGGCCGGAGACACCAACACTGCTACAGACATATTCGTACGCGACCGCCTACTTCGGACAACAGAACGCATCAACGTCAACATCTCCGGTGGTCAGTCGGGATACGCCAACTATCCATCCATGAGCCCTGATGGTCGCTACGTGGTGTTCGTTTCCCCGTCCGCCGATCTGGTGGTCGGCGATACCAACGGCGCCGCGGATGTCTTTGTGCGAGACAGGCTTGCCGGGACTACAGAGCGGATCAGCGTGGCGACTGGGGGGGCGCAGACCAGCGGAGGCGGAGGCGCTCCCGAGATAAGCGCCGACGGCCGCTACGTAGTCTTCGAGTCAAGCGCGGCCGACCTCGTCGCCGAAGACACGAACAACAGAATCGACATCTTTGTCCGTGACCGGATTGGCGGCACGACGACCAGGGTGAGCGTGGACAGTATGGGCGCACAGGCGGTGAACGGAGACAGCACCGTGCCGGACATCAGTGACGACGGGCAACTCATAGTGTTTCGGTCTGCCGCCACCAATCTTGTCACGCCAGACGCAAACAACTCTGCCGACGTCTACACGCACAACATGACTAATGGTGAGACCACGCTGGTGGGGGTGGACGCGGGGGGCAACAGGAGCGCCCAGGGCAGCTCCACTCCGTCCATCAGTGCTGATGGACGCTACGTTTCGTTCAGCTCGTACTCTGCCCTTGCGCCTGGCGATACCAACAGCCACCAAGATGTGTTTGTACGAGATCTGCAGAGCGGCACCAATGTGCTTGCCAGTGTGAGTCTCTCCGGTGGTCAGGGCAACGACGGTAGTAGGCAAGCTGCTCTGAGTGCCGATGGTCGGTTTGTCGCCTTCGTGTCATATGCGAGCAACTTGGTGGTTCGTGACGCCAACCACAGTGCCGACGTCTTTGTCGCGCCTACTGTTGCGATGGTCACTGGCCTCAGCGCGAAGTACGGTCTGACCACGGGGGGAGCGTCCGTGGTGATAGATGGCGCGCATTTCACGGGGGTGAGTTCTGTAACCTTCGGGGGGGTGCCTGCGAGCAACTACGCTGTGGACTCCCTCGGGCAGATCACCGCGGTAGCGCCGGCTCACGAGCTGGGCAAAGTCCAGGTCCAGGTGACCGTCTCCCGAGGCTCCACAATCGACACGCCTGCGGATGACTATACATACGTGTCCGCACCGTCTATTGGTGATCTCAGCGTTACTTCCGGCCCGGTGTCGGGTGGCACAGTAGTTGTCATCAGCGGGAATAACCTGGGCGATGCGAATGGACCTTCGGGCGTCACTTTCGGGGGAAGGAACGCTTTGGCATACACTGTGGACTCGCCACACCAGATTACTGCCACGGCGCCTTTCCACGCGGCCGGCACGGTGCGGGTCGCGGTGAGTGTCGGGCCATTGTTGACGGACGATACCTCCGCAGACGACTTCACGTACGTCGATGCCGGAGGGCGGTTCGTCGAACGAGTGAGCGTGAACGAGGTCGGCGAGGGCGGCAACCAATTCAGCGCAGAAACTTGCTCCTTGAGCGCCGACGGTCGCTATGTCGCGTTCGAATCCTACGCCACCAATCTTGTGGCCGGCGACAACTTCTTCGTTTCGGATATCTTCGTCCGCGACAGGCAGACCGGCGCGGTTAGTCTGGTGAGCATGTCCACGGCAGGCGTGCCCGGCGACGCCAACAGCTACCGACCCTCCATAAGCGCTGACGGCCGCTACGTCGCCTTCGCGTCCTCGGCGAGCAACCTGGCGGCTGGGGACTCGGATAGCATCGGCGACATCTTCGTGCGCGACTTGGTGGCGGGGACGACCACACTCGTGAGCCCGGGACCCTTCTACGGCAACATGGGCAGGGACAGCTGCGACCGCCCCAGTCTCAGTTCTGACGGTCGCTTCGTGTGCTACACCAGCGAATCCCACATCTCCTACTACGGCGAGTGGGTAATATACGACGTGGTCGTGTACGACCGGGTAGCTGGTACCACCAAGATCGTCACCTCCAAAGCAAACGACGACAGTTGGGCCGACGAAATCAGCGCCAACGGTCGATACGTGACCATGCAGACATACGCGACGAACCTCGCGTCTGGTGACACCGATGGCTATGTCGACATCTACGTCTATGACCGATGGACAAGCGCTTTCGACCGGGTCAGTCGCAGCAGTGCAGGCGTCAAAGGCAATTCGGACAGCGGCCGCAGTTCCATAAGCGCCGACGGCCGCTATGTCGCGTTCGCGTCCGGCGCGACCAACCTGGTGGGCGGTGACACCAACTGGGCCGAGGATGTCTTCGTCCGCGACCGGTGGACACGTACTACGACCAGGGTGAGCGTCTCCACCGCTGGAGCGCAGGCGGACGGTGGCAGTGTGTGGCCGTCTATCAGCTCAGACGGGCGCTACGTCGCGTTTGAGTCCCACGCCACCAATCTCGTTACCGCGGATCCGAAGAGATCTGTCCGCGACATCTTCATCCGCGACCGCTGGTATGGAGTCACTCAGCGCGCGAGTATGGCAGCGGCTGGGGTTCAGTCGTACCGTGACTACACGGGCGGCCAATACGCCTGCCTGAGCGGCGATGGGAACTGGGTAGGGTTCGTCTCCGACGCCGACGACCTCGTCTTGGGAGACGACGAGCGCCTACAGGACGTGTTCGTAGCCCGGATTGTCGACCCGCCTACAGTCACGCATCTCAACGCGACCGGTGGCCCTTGGTACGGCGGCACTACTCTGACCATAACAGGCGCCAACTTTGTGGGCGTGACCGCCGTCACCTTCGGTGGCACCCCGGCCACCAGCTTCACAGTCGACTCGCCGACGAGCATCACGGCTACGACCCCCGCCCGTTCTGCCGGCACGGTCCAGGTCAAAGTGACCGCCGCGGGCGGCTCGAGCGCCGACGTCGCGGCCGACAACTTCACCTATGTGTGGCCCACCACGGTGCAGCAGATCCGACGGTCGCCTCACCTACATGGGCGGCTGGTGGAGCTCCTCCAGCTACAGCGCCTCCGGCGGCAGTCTCTACACGGCGAACTCGGCTCGGTCGGCCCTCAAGGTAAACTTCACCGGCACCTATCTGGGCTTGGTGGCCAAGACCGCCTCTACCTACGGCAAGGCCCTAGCGAGTCTCGACGGCGGGGATCCGTTCGAGATCGACTTCTACAGTGCCAAGACCCTCTACCAGCGCACCGTGTGGGAGACGGCTACGCCGCTCACACCGGGCGCCCACACCCTCACCCTGTGGTGGAGCGGCACCAAGAACGACGCGTCCAGCGGCCTCTCCATCAACGTCGATGCCTTCAGGGTCTTCAGCGCGCTCACGCAAGGCCCGGTGCCTGCGCGCACCGAGCAAAGCGACGCCAAGATCAGCTACGTAGGCGCCTGGGCTCCCAGCACTACCTGGTATGCCTCCGCGGGCAGCTTCGCCTCGGTGAATGCGGCCGGTGGGGCCGTGAACGTCACCTTCGACGGCACCTATCTTGCCTGGATAGCCAAGAAGGGCCCCTCGTCGGGCAAGGCCTGGGTGGTCTTGGACGGCGAAGCGCCGGTGGTGCGTCGACCTCTACGCGGCGTCTTACGACCGCTACAAGCAGAAGGTCTACAACACCGGCATGCTGCCCGACGGCTCGCACAGCCTCTCCATCTACTGGATAGGGCAGAAGTACACCTACGCGACCTCCAACCGCATCAACGTAGATGCCTTCGACGTGCTCGGCACCATAACGGACGCTTCCGCTTCACCGCCCGCTCCCATCGAGTGGCGCTACGAGCAGAGCGACGCGCTACTGACCCAGTTCGGCACTTGGGGGACGACCGGCAGCTACTACGCCTCCGGCGGCAGCTATCTCGCGACCGGCCAGCCCAATGGCGCGGTCGTGGCGAGCTTCAGCGGCACCAGCTGCAAGGTCCTGGCCACCAAAGGCTCAGGCATGGGCCTGATGGAGCTCACCTTGGACGGCGAAGCACCCGTGACGGTGGACCTCTACAACCCGACCACGCTTCACAAGCAGGTCGTACATACCTGGGCCGGGCTCTCCCCGACCGGCGCCCATACGGTGCGGGTGAGGTGCCTCGGCACCCCCAGCCTAGGCCGCACCGGCACGGCGGTGACCCTTGACGCCCTGGACATCACGGGATGGCTCACGCCGGCGCCCACCGCCACCCGGGTCGAGCAGGACGACGCTCACTTCCACTGGGCGGGCGCCTGGGCTCCGTCCACAACCTCCTATGCCTCTGCGGCAGCCTCGCTTCGGTGAATGCGGCCGGCGGGGCCGTGAACGTCACCTTCGACGGCAACTACTGCGCGTGGATAGCCAAGAAGGGCCCCGGTTGCGGCAAGGCCATGGTGGTCCTGGACGGCGGCGCACCGGTCTACGTGGACCTCTACGCCTCCAGATATGACCGCTACAGGCAGAAGGTCTACAACACCGGCTATCTAGCGGACGGCTCCCACACCCTCTCCATCTACTGGATAGGTCAGAGGTACGCATACTCCTATTCGAGCCGTATCAACGTGGACGCCTTCGAGGTCTATGAGAACGACAACCCTACGAATCCCACCCTCACCGGCCCCACCCGCGCGGCCCCCATCCCCTGGCGCTATGAGCAGAACGACGCCCGGCTCACGGTCCTCGGCAATTGGGTGACCAGCACCGACGCCTACGCCTCGGGTGGGAACCTCCTCACCACCTGGCAGGCTGGCAGCGCGGTGGTGGCCAAGTTCGACGGCACCGCCTTCAAGCTCATAGGCAAGGTCGGCACCGGCTACGGACTGGCCGAGGTGATCGTAGACGACGGCGCGCCGATCGAGGTCGACTTCTGGAACGCGACCACCGTCAGGAAGAAGGTCTTCGACCTGCCGGGCTTCTCTGGCCTTGACTCGGGCGAGCACACCGTGGTCATCAGGTGCAAGGGACAACCCAGCCTTGGGCCCGGTCGCACCGGCATCGCCATAGGCGTGGATGCTCTGGACGTCACCGGCTGGCTCGCCGCCGCTCCGACCGCCGCGCGCGTCGAGCAGGACGGCACTCCCGCCCCCGACCCCGAGTTGGCTTTCTCAGCCACCTACGACCCCGTCGCCTGGACCACCGCGACTGAAGCCTCGGCCTCCGGTGCCAGTCTGGCCTCGGTGAACGCGGCCGGCGGCAAGGTGACGGTCACCTTCACCGGCACCAACCTCACCTGGCTAGCCAAGGCGAGCAAGTACATGGGCAAGGCCACGGTGAGTCTCTATGACGGCGACGAAAGCACGGGGACCCTGCTATCCACGACCACCGTGGACCTCTACAGCTACTACAACACCTACAAGAAGGTGGTCTACAAGACACCTATGCTCGAGAACATCGCCCACACCGTGGTCATCGAGTGGACCGGCACCAAGAACGCCTCGTCCTGGGGCACTGCCATCAACGTGGATGCCTTCGACATCCTGGGTGAGATCTGGGCGCCGGCGGGGCCATAGGGTGGGCCCAGGCTAGAAGGCAGCTAACAAGAGCGCCGCAGAATGCCGATATATTAGCGTGGCCCTCAAGAGGGCGTTTCTGCGTGGTCTGGCCGAACCTAGACTGATGATGGTGTCCGACGGCCCGGAGTGCCGTTCGCGGGCGCAGGAGGTGCGTAATGCGAAGTGGGTCTGGTCTACTGTCGGATCGTAGGACGTACCGGCCTCTCCTCCTGATGGCGCTCGCTCTTGTTCTCGCGGTGGCCGTTCCTACGGCAGTCTTTGGCGCCAACGCTCCCGATCGCACCGACCCGCCCAAGTACAGCGGTACACCCAATAGCCTGCAAAGCGACGAATGGGCCGCCGCTCCTGCGTGGGCCGCCGCGCTTCAGGAAGCTTCACCGGCCGCAACGCCTGGTGCGGAAGTCATCGTGGAGTTCGCCCGCGGCACCAAGAGCGGCACCATGCTGCAGACCGCCGGTCTCGCGGGTGCGACTCTCAAGTGGTCTCGTCCGGGCAATGCCAGCAAGGCCCTACCCATAGCGGTGTACAAGTCGGCCAACCTCACCAACGCTCAGTTGGTGTCGCGACTCAAGAATCAGCCCGGGGTGGTGGCCGTCTCGGTGAACAACCGGCTGAAACTCACAGACAATGCCGGCTCCGGGGCAGAGCAGCTAAGGACGGCCACGGAAGAGGGTACTTCATGGCCCAGCGACCCTTCTTTCGCCAGCCAGTGGGCACTTGAGAACACGGGGCAAGTGGCCGGCACGGTGGACGCCGATATCGACGCGAAGACGGCTTGGCAGCTCTCTGTGGGCAGCGGGGATGTGGTAGTGGCGGTCATCGACTCCGGTGTGGACTACTCGCACCCCGACCTCTACGGCAACGTGTGGGTCAATCCGGGGGAGGAGCTGTACCCCGAGGACGGTATCGATAGCGACGGCAACGGCTATGCCGACGACCTGCACGGCATAGACGCTATGAACGGCGATGGCGACCCCTGGGACGACAACGGACACGGCACACACGTGGCCGGCATCATCGGGGCGATGGGTGGCAACGGGCTGGGGACCACGGGCGTGGCCTGGGAGACCAAGATCATGGCCCTCAAGGCCTTCAACGCCGACGGGAGTGGCACTGAGGCGGGTGTGATCGCCTGTATCAACTACGCCATCGAGATGAAGAGCCAAGGCGTGAACATCGTGGCCATCAACGCCTCGTTTGAGGGTGATACCTACAACCAGGCACTGCGCGACGCCATTCAAGCGGCCGGCGACGTAGGCATCGTCTTTGTGGCCGCGGCAGGGAACACCAGCAGGAACATCGATAGCACGCCCACGTATCCGGCTGCCTACGATTGCGCCAACATCATCACCGTGGGCGCGAGCAACGCCTACGACGCCCGGGCGAGCTTCTCCAACTACGGCTCGACCAGGGTGGACGTATTCGCTCCTGGTACCGAGATCATCAGCACCATCCCTGACTATCCGAGCGATCTCTCGCTGCCCGAGACCGACCTCTTCTACGACGATATGGAGTCGGGGGCGGCCAACTGGGTAGCCACCGGGACTTGGGCCATCACCCAGGAGTCGTACAACAGTAGCAGTCACGCATGGAGCGACAGTCCTGGAGGCATCTATCCGAACAACGCTCGGTCTACGCTGACCAGTCGGACCATCAACCTGGGCGGTCTGGCCTGCACCGGCCGGTGGTTGGGCTTCGCGCTCGCCTATCAGATCGAGACCAACTACGACGCTCTGGTGGTCAGAGTGTCGGGCAACAACGGCGCTAGTTGGGAGAGCCTGGGGTATTTCACCGGCACCGGCGAGGGCTACTTCTGGGCCGAGCTACCCGAGTGGGTGGTGACCAGCACCTTCAAAGTCCAGTTCCTCCTGGAATCCGACCCCTACTATGGCTTCGACGGTGTCTACCTGGACGATGTGTGCGTGACCATCCCCAAGCAGACAACGTCTATGTCGGGCACTTCCATGGCCGCTCCGCACGTCGCCGGTACTGTGGCGTTGTTGGCCTCCGCCGCGCCCGAGGACGCCATGGGCACGCGCATACAGCGCATACTCGAGACGGTGGACAAGCCTGCCGCGCTGGACGGCCTGTGCGCCACCGACGGTCGTTTGAACGCGGGCCGGGCTTTGACCAGCACCGCGCCCGCTCCCACCATAACCGAGCTGTGTCCTGACGGTGGAGTGGCCGCGGGCGGCACCGCGGTGGACATCTATGGCAGCTAGCTTCTGGGGTGTCGAACTGGCGGGCGCCGGGGGTGTGACCTTCGGCGGCGTCAACGCTACCTCGTACACCGTCAAGTCAAGCGAGCACATAGTGGCAGTCGCGCCGGCCGGCACCGGGGGCACCACCGTGCAGGTGCAGGTGCACGCCGCGGGTGGCGACACCGCCGATACCGAGGCCGACGACTTCGCTTACATGCTGCCTCCCACCGTGACGGGCGTAAGCCCCAGCAGCGGTCCGAGCACCGGCGGCATGGCCGTGACCATCACGGGCACCGGTCTCAAAGAGGTCGAGTGCGTCACCTTTGGCGGGGTCAAGGCCAAGGAGTGGTGGAGCGAGTCGCCCGGCATGCTCAAGGTGGTCGCTCCGGCTCACGCGGCGGGCACCGTGAAGGTGAACGTCACCACCGGTGGCGGCACCAACGTGGACGATAGCTACAACGTCTTCACCTACGTGGCCACGTCCACGGTGCAGCAGAGCGACCCCCGGATAGCCTTCTTGGGTGAATGGGGCACGGTGGCCAGCTCGTATGCGTCCGGCGGCAGCCTCATATACGGGGCCACGGCCGGCTGCCAATTCACCGTGACCTTCGAGGGTAACTACTTGGCCTTGGTGGCCAGGATGGGCCCCGACCTGGGTAAGGCCTGGGTGACTGTCGATGGGCGTGAGGACGGCTACGTGGACTTCTACAGCGAGACCTCGCGCTACCAGCAGGTGGTCTACACCACGGGCATGATCGACTCAGGAGCCCACACGGTCACATTCAAGTGGGCCGACATACACAATGATCGGTCGACGGGGTACGCAATCAACGCGGACGTGATCCAGGTGCTCGGCAAAGTGACACAGGCGCCTGTACCAACACAGTATCAGCAGAGCGATGGCAACCTGGGCTACACGGGGGAATGGAGTGGTGTCTGGAGCCGGTGGGCCTCTGGGGGCAGCTTCCGGTGGGTCAACTCGCCGGGCGCATCGGTGAACCTCGAATTCACCGGCACCTATTGCGCGTGGATCGCGAAGAAGGGCCCTGGATACGGCAAGGCCTGGGTCAGCCTGGACGGCTCTGACCCGGTCTTGGTAGACCTGTACAGCTCATATGACAAGTTCGCGCAGAGGGTCTACAGCACGGGTCTGCTGGAAGACGGCGAGCACAACCTGAGTGTCTACTGGATAGGTCAGAAGAATTGGCGAGCTACTGCGTGCCGCATAAGTATCGACGCGTTCGAGGTGTTGGGTGAGGTTTCCGACGCCGGTGACGCCGACCCCATAGACTGGCAGTACGAGCAGAGTGACGGAAGGATCACCTACTTGGGGCCTTGGACTGCGAGCTGCGACGGGCTATGCTTCAGGAGGTAGTCACAAGTACACGCTGACCAAGGGCGCCGGAGCTCTGGTGAGCTTCACCGGCGACTCGGTCGAGTTGCTCGCCAAGATGGGCCCGACCTACGGCGAGGCGCTTGTCACCCTGGACGGCTCGTACACCGAAAAGGTCAGTCTGTACGCCGAGGCCGAGAGCTTCAAGCAGCCGGTCTTCTCCAAGGAAGGACTCGAATATGGCCCACATAGCCTTAGCATCAAGGCTCTGGGGCCGAGTGAGTCATCTCCTGGGCCGGCTCTCAGCATAGACGCGTTCATAATTTCGGGCTGTCTAACCAGAGGCACCGGTGCCCACCAGGTTCCAGCAAGACGAGGCCGCCGTCATTCTGGGCGGCACTTGGACCAAGGCCTGGTCCTCGGCGGCTTCGGGCGGTAGCTTCAAGTACGCGGGGGTCGAGGGCGCTGCCTTGACGGTGACCTTCGAAGGCACCTACTTGGCTTGGATAGCCAAGACAAGTAGGTGGTACGGCAAAGCCCTGGTCACGCTCGACGATCGTGAGGCGATCTATGTGGACTTGTGGAGTGCCACCAGCAAGTTCAAGCAGGCTGTCTACAACACCGGGCTGCTGGAGCCCGGCAGGCATACGCTGACCATACGCTATACAGGTGTCAGACACCCCGGCGGGGCGGCCGCACAGATAGGAGTAGATGCCTTCGACGTGCTGGGCAGTCTGGTGACAGAGACGCTCTAGGGGGCATCGGCAGTGCGGGAGGCTGCGGAGCGGGGGCGCCGAGAGGCGCCCCCGCAGCTCTTCCGGCACCAGGGGGCACGCCCCGCTCGTCGAAGATAGTATGGAGGGACACGAAAGGAGTCCGGGGTGACCTGGTCTAGGACTACTCCGACGATAGCGGTGCTGGGCAAGGCGCTTATGTGCGTCTTGGCCTTGGCGACCGCTCTTCTCTGGGTTCCGGCGGTACACGCCTCGGTAGTGGAGCGCGTCAGCGTGTCGGCCGGCGGGACGCAGGGCAACTATGAGAGCGGCGGGCCCTCCATGAGCGCCGACGGCCGGTACGTGGCGTTTGTGTCTGCTGCCGGCAACCTGGTCTCGGGCGACACCAACGGTCGGTACGACGCCTTTGTCTACGACCGCCAGGCAGACTCAGTACGCAGAGTCAGCGTGGTGACCGGCGGCGCGCAGGCGAACGGCGATAGCCGTGCGCCTGCGATAAGCGCCGACGGCTCGGTGGTGGCGTTCTTGTCCCGCGCGACCAATCTGGTTTCTGGCGACACCAACGGGCACTGGGACGCGTTCGTGCACGAGCTGGCCACGGGGACGACCACGCGGGTGAGTGTGGCCTCCAGCGGAGCGCAGGCAGACGGCGAATGCACGCGCGTGAGCGTGGACGGCGACGGCTCTGTGGTTTGCTTCACCTCCCGCGCGACCAACCTGGTCTCCGACGACACAAACGGCGTGGCGGACGTATTCGTGCGCGATCGCACGGCGGGCGCCACCGAGCGGGTGAGCGTGGGCGACGACGAGGCGCAGGCCGATCGCGCCAGCGACTTTGCGTCGGTGAGCGCCGACGGTCGCTTTGTGGCCTTCGATTCCATCGCCGACAACCTGATCGCCGCGGACACCAACGGCAAGTGGGACGTGTTTGTCCGTGACCGCCAGACCGGCGGCACTACACGGGTCAGCGTGGATGGCTCTGAAGTCGAAGCAAATGGCGACAGCATCTGCCCCTCCATGAGCTCCGACGGTAGCGCGGTCGCCTTCGAATCGGTGGCCGACAATCTGGTGAGCGAAGATACGGCGGGGTTCTGGGATGTGTTCGTGCGCGATCTCTCTGCGGGTTCCACGGAGCGGGTGAGTGTGAACACCTACGAAGCCCACGCCGACGATGACAGTGACTCAGCGTCTGTCAGTGCCGACGGTCGCTATGTGGCCTTCGTCTCTCAGGCCACCGACCTAGTGCCCGGCGACACCAACGGCATGGGCGACGTCTTCGTACGCGACCGCACCGAGGGCACCACGCAGAGGGCGAGTGTCTCGCTCAGCGGGGCGCAAGGTTCGGATGACAGTGACTCGCCGACCATGGCCTCCGGAGGCGAGTTCTTGGCCTTTGAATCCTGGGCCGCGCAACTGGTCGGCTCCGACACCAACGGCTGCGCCGACGTGGTCGTCGCTGAGGTCGCCGATATCCCCACGGTCACCTCCCTGAGTAAGACCAGGGGCTCGGTCCTGGGAGGCACCTCAGTGGTCATAACGGGGACATACCTTTCCGGGGTGTCCGCGGTCACCTTCGGCGGCACGGCAGCAACCTTCACGGTCAACTCCGCCACGCAGATCACTGCCACCAGTCCGGCGCACACAGAGGGTTTGGTGCAGGTCAGGGTCATGGCCCGCGGGGTGCCGAGTGACGACACCGCCGCCGACGATTTCACCTACTTTCCGTCCACTCTATACCAGCAGAACGACACCAAGATCGCCTATCTGGGCCCCTGGGTCAGCCGGGCCATTTCGTGGGCCTCAGGAGCCGGCTTCTACTATGCCAACGCCCCGGGCGCCGGTGTGCTCGTTGAGTTCGAGGGGCGCGATCTGACGTGGGTGGCCAAGACTGGGCCTCAGTACGGCAAGGCGACCGTGACCCTGGACAGCAAGGCGCCCGTGACTGTCGATCTCTACAGCGTCACCGAACTCTACAAGCAGGAAGTGTACGATACTGGGGTACTGGACGAGGGGCCTCACAGGCTCGTCATCCAGTGGACGGGCACCAAGAACGCCTCGGCCACTGCCACCTACATCAGCATAGATGCTCTCAAGGTCACGGGCACACTGACCCAGGCCCCGGTGCCAACGCGTTACCAGGAGGGGGAGAGGGCTCTGAGCTACGCCGGTCTCTGGTCTCCGGCGGTGAGCGGCTACGCCTCTGCCGGCGGCTTTGACTACACGGCCTCCGCGGGAGCCACCGTCAACATTTCCTTCCAGGGTACCTACATGGCTTGGATAGCGAAGACCGGGCCGCAATACGGCAAGGCACGCGTTTCGTTGGATGGAGGGCCAGCCGTCACCGTGGATCTCTACAGCGCTGTGGCTGGTTTCCGGAACTGCATGTACAACACAGGCCTCATAGGCGACACCGACCACGTCGTGAGCATCTCGTGGACCGGAACCAGGAACACACGCTCCTCGGGCACCCTGGTCAACGTAGATGCGGTCGATGTCGTGGGTACCCTGGAGCCGGCGCCGCTGCCCACGCCCGTCACCGTGACCTACCAGCAGAACGACCCTAGGCTGACCTATCTGGGCGCCTGGTCACCGTATGCGTCGGTTTATGCCTCGGGTGGTGGCTTTGTAGCCGGGGCGCGGCGGGGCTGCTCCATGACGGCCACCTTCCAGGGGACCGCGATCACGATCTTGGCCAAGATGGGCCCCCAGTACGGCAAGGCCTATATCAGCTTGGACGGCGGAGCCAAACAGACTGTTGACTTCTATAGCTCGTATATCCGGCACCAGCAGAAGATCTACTCAGCAAGTGGCCTGTCCGGCGGCGACCACACCCTCTCCATCGAATGGACCGGCCAGAAGAGAGCATACGCCAGGGGTAGCTACATAGGCGTCGATGCTCTCCGCGTCGTGGGGGTGTTGACCCGGGCGCCCAGGCCGGTGCGCTATCAGCAGACGGACAGCCGCCTGGTCTACAGTGGCACCTGGTCCAAGGGTACGTCCGTATCTGCGTCGAGGGGTACCTTCGCGTACATCAAGTCCGCAGGCTCGGTCACGATCGGCTGGACCGGCTCGAGCTTGATGCTACTCACCAAGGTCGGCCCGCAGTACGGCATAGCCAAACTCACCCTGGACGGAGGAGCACCCTTTTACCTGGATCTGTACAGCGCCGTCACGCGGTACCAGCAGCGGTTCTTTGTGACCGGCGTGTTGCCGGACGGCAGTCACACCCTGGTGATAGAACCCAGCGGCACCAAGAATCGGGCGTCCACCGACTACTACGTCGGCATCGACGCCATCGACCTGGTGGGGACGCTCGAGTAGCCTAGTGCCAGATGGAGAGGCCGGTCTGCGGGTCCATCTTGCGCAGCACCGAAGGCCCGGTCAGAGTGGTCAGCTGTATCTCCAGGTTGAAGACCAGGGTGTTCGGTCCCAGGTGACCTCCGTAGCAGCGCCCCTGCTCGTCAGCGAGCACGCAGTGCACGTGCACGCCGGGCTCACCGTTCATGAGCGACACGTTGCCCCACAATCCGGCCACTTCCAGGCGCTTTTCGAGGTCCTGGTCGATCCAGGTCTGGTTGGGCTGGTCGTAGTAGCGGATGGTCGCCCTGGAGACGGCGCCGACCCCTGTAAGCCACCCCAGGTTGATGCCGTGCTGCCGCACGAAGGCATCCAACTCCGGGAGCAGGTCGCTACCGTAGTCAGGTTTGAGGATATGTACCGCACCTACCGACGCTTTGACGTGATACATGCCTCTACACCTCGCCTAGTGTGAAGAAGGTCAATCCCAGCGGAAGTCAGGCGCCGACTGCTGATCCCATACTTCTTCGGTGGCGTCATCGGCCAACCGGTCCTCGGGCGACGGCATGGGGATCTCCATCTCGGTGATGAGGGCGTCAGGATCGCTGAGCAGCCGGATCTCCAACTCTGAGGCGTCAAGACGGCCATCGTCGTTGATGGTGCCGTTCTTCTCAGTGAAGCGGGGCTCCAGTTCGTCCAAGTCCATGCCTTCGCGGTCCAGTATCACGCGCTCTTTGCCCGAGGGCAGGTCCTTGCGGAGGTCCACCAAGTACTGGTACCAGACGATGTCCCAGAAAACCGTGATAGCCGCTTCGGGCGCGCCCGGAAGCGTGCGGCTGACGTTGGCCTTGGGTTTGCCGATGCTCTTGCTGATCTCGGCGATCTTCTTCGTGTACTCGCTCTCGTTGAACAAGCGCTGGGCAGCCTGCACCTCGTTGATGCTGAAGGTGAGGCCGGCCACTTCTTCTGAGTCCGGCTCGGGTTCGGGCTCCGGCTCGGGTTCGGGCTGCTGATGGCCCTTGCGCCCGCGCAGCAGTTTGCCCATGACGGCGGCCGCACCGGCGACCGAGTGAGCGTGTGAGGTGGGCTCCGGCAGGGGGGCCATGAAATCTGCGTCTACGGCAGTTCCGTCCGCGGTAGCGGGCGGCTTGGGCCTATCGGCCGGGGCCGCGGGCTTGGCGGAGGGCTTGGGAGTCGGGACGTCCTTGTTGGGTGCAGGCTCGGGAGCAGGAGTGGGCACGACAAGCAGATCGTAGTCATCGTCCAAGCCCAGGTCGTCATCGAGGTCCACCGGAGGCTTCACGGCAGGCCAGACTGAGGGCTTCGGAGCCGGTGTGACGGCCGACGTGACGGGCGGTCTGACTGCTGGCGGGGTGCGCTCATGGGCGGCAGCGGCGGGGGAGCGGCCCCGAAGGCCGGCGGCGCGGCGGGCCCTCCCAGGGGCAGAGCGACCGGCAGACCGATGGGCGGCGGGACAAGGGCGGGCGCGGCCACTCCGGGCATTCCCGGCATAGGCGGCAGTGGCGGCAGTGGCGGCATAGGCGGCAGTGGCGGGGGAGCGGCCTCGAAAGCAGGCGGCACGACGGGGGCCGCGGCGGTAGCCACGGCCTTGCGCTTGCCGGTCTTGCCGACGTCGGCCTCTGGGCTCGGCATAGGCGGCAGTGGCGGGGGCGGCGTGCCCTCGTCTTGCGGGGTGCCGATGAGGTCGTGGTCACTGGCGGCGGTGGCGGCTGCGATGGCAGCCACCGCGTGATAGGCGGAGTCGGGCAGCAGGGCCTCAGTCTCCCGCAGGCGCTCCCGGGTGGACTCCAGCTCGTCTTCGAGCTGCTGCAGCCGGTCTGTGATGGCCGAGGTCTTCTCCTCAGAGGCCACCATGTCCGACACGAAGTGCTCCAGCGTGGAGGACAGCCTGGCCAACGCCGACTGCATCTCGGTCTGCAGAGTCAAGAGGTCCGTTACCGGGACCAGCAGATCCATGGTCTTGTCGACCGGTGTGGGGCTCGCGGGAACAGGTAGGGCGGGCGGGGATATCTCCACCTCGTCCTCTTCTTCCGCGATGGCGAACGACCCGGACTCGTAGCCAGATTCGTAGGCGGCCTCTGTTTCGGAACTGACTTCGACGCCCAGCCCGTCACCCTCTTCGGCCATGTCGGCCTCTTGGATGGCGGCCATCAACTGTAGGGCGGCCTCGTGAGCCTCTTCCTCGTCGAAATCGGCGGCAAGCTCGGCCTCTGCGGAGTCGAGTTCTGACTCCTCAGAGGGGGCGCTGGCCCAGGCGGCCAGTTCGGCGGCCACGTCGGAAGTGCCCTCTCCTTCGTCCGCAAAGTCGGAGACGAGCGGCCACTTCGGGTGACCCAAGTTCAAGGTCGGCGGTTAGATCCTCCGGTTGAAAGCGAGGGGTATCCGCGGGGCTGTGGTGCTCGCTCGGACCCGTCCACTCCTCGGTGGGATCGCCGGGCTCCAGCTCGAAGTCGTCCTCCAGCTCCTCCTCTGGTGGTGCCGCGGTCGCGCACTCAGAGCAAAGCCTTACTACGCTTCCGTCAGGGAACTCCTGGATGACGGCGTCGTCGTCAAGCTCTGTCCCACAGATGTCGCAGCTGTCCTTGTTGGAGGAGAGCTGATCCTTGCGAGCCACAGTACGCGCCTCCTTCTCCAGCTTTTCCCGCAAGCGGGGAACGCGGGTGGTAACAGGCGGCTAGTATACCAAGTGAGCACGGTGTGCTCCGCCCGGCAGGGCCTGCCGGAACAGGGTCGGGTGGCATGCTAGACTCCAAAAGGCAGCATCTGCAGCCCGTCTGGTGACCCAGTTTCTTGACCGGAGGCCCTCATGCCTGTAGCGAAGAAGATCGCTGAAGCCTCGCAGCGCTCCTCTTGGATACGACAGATGTTCGAAGAAGGCGCGCGCTTGGCTGAGATACACGGCTGCGACGCCGTGTCCGACTTCAGCATAGGCAACCCCAACCTCGAGCCCCCGCGGGAGTTCCTGGAGGCTCTTGAGGAGCTCATCCACGACCCCTCCTTGGGCACTCACGGTTACATGTCCAACGCCGGGCTACCAGGAGACGCGCGCGGCCGTCGCCGACTACCTGGCCACGGACCAAGGCGTCCCGGTGCGGGCCGACAACGTGGTCATGACCTGCGGCGCCGGCGGTGCGCTCAACGTCATCTTCAAGGCTATCCTGGACCCCGAAGACGAGGTGATCGTCGCGCGGCCCTACTTCGTCGAATACGGTGCCTACGTGGACAACCACAGAGGCGTGCTCAAGGTGGTCGATGCTGGGCCCGATTTCGACCTCGACCTGGGGGCTATCGAGGCGTCCGTGGGCCCCAAGACCCGCGCTGTGCTCGTCAATTCACCCAACAATCCCACGGGCAGGGTCTATCCAGAAGCCACGATGAAGGCCCTTGGGCGAGCTGCTCAGGCGCAAGTCCGTCGACACGGGCCGCATCATCTACCTGGTGGCGGACGAGCCCTATCGCCGCATAGTCTACGACGGGGTGCGCGTCGCGCCGGTGATGTCCGCCTACGAGAACACCATCATCGCGTCCAGCTACTCGAAAGAGCTGTCTTTGGCCGGCGAGCGGATCGGCTACGTGGCGGCGAACCCGGCTATCGAGCGGGTGAACGAACTGATGGCGGGCCTGATCACGGCCAACCGCATCCTGGGCTTCGTGAACGCTCCGGCACTCATGCAGCGCGCTGTGGCCCGTCTGCAAGGTGTGACGGTGGATGTGGCCCCCTATAAGCGCAACCGCGACGTGCTCTGCGACGAACTCACCAAGGCCGGTTTCACCGTCCGCAAGCCGGAGGGCGCCTTCTATCTGTTCCCGAAGTCGCCGATCGAGGACGACATGGCCTTCTGCCGAGAGCTTCAGGAGCGCTTGGTGCTGGTGGTGCCGGGCAGTGGCTTCGGCCTGTCCGGGTACTTCCGCATGGCCTACTGCGTGGCGCCCTCGGTGGTCGATTGCGCGCTGCCGGCCTTCAGGGAGTTGGGGGCCAAGTACTTCGGGTAGACGTGGGCGCGGGCCGCGGCTGCGCCGCTCGGGCCATGACGCGGGGCTTGAGGCGCGAGTGCTGCGACGTCTGTTTGAATACAATACATATGAAAAGCACTGCGTGTTTTCTGTACGCCAAGGCGTACGTAGGAACGTACAGAGGAACGTACAGAGTAAGCGCAGCGTTCCAGTGAGCTTTCTCAAGACCGCATAGCACGTCTCTCAAGGTGTCCGGCGACCGGCGGCACAACGCGTCTAGCGCCGCTTGGGGCGCTCTTTGAAGCCGATGGTCTGCACCTCGACGGCGTACATGAGGGTCTTCGCGAAGACCTGAGGCTTGAAGGGCTTCTCGGAGGCCTCTGGGTCGTACTTGGCCACGATGGCGCGCAGGGCCTGCTCGCGCTCGGCCTCGTCCGTCAGCAGCACCGCGCGGCCCTCCAGCACCACCGACTGGTAGAGGTACCCGTCGTCGCAGGGAGTGGCTCCCAGCTCGAGCTTCTCATGGGCGGTCACCGACACGCATACGTGGGGGTTGTGGGCGAGTGCGTCGGCCTTGCGGCCCGGTCCGCTGTGCAGGAGCAGGCGACCCTCGCGCGCGGCGCCGCGCGCGCCGGGGCTCGTAGGCGAAGTTCATGGGCACGACGTAGGGCCGGGCGGCGCCTGCTGGGGAGGCGCTTGACGGGGCGGCGTCCGTGGACGTGGCCGCCTCCACCATGGCCACGTAGGCCAGTGGGGCGGTGCGCAGCACCTCCTCCACAAGGGCGCGTTCGCGGGCATCCAAGTCGGGACTGACGGCCGGCAAGTGCGTGACCTCCATCTCGGGGCGTCTGCAGGCAAACGATACCGCATATAATGGGGCGAACCGGCCCCGAACAACGGAGAAGCCTGGGTGAAACACGTTGTGCTCATAGTCGACGGGGCGTCTGGGTGGCCCGCGACCGCCCTGCACGGGCGCACGGCCTTGGAGGCCGCGCGCACGCCCAATCTCGATCGACTGGCCCAAGAGGGCACCACGGGCGTCGCCGACAACGTGCCGGAAGGCATGGAGGCGTCCAGTGCGGTGGCGTGCATGAGCGTCATGGGCTTCGATCCCGCGGTGTACTACGCCGGCCGGGGGCCCATAGAGGCTGCGGCCATGGGCATCGAGCTCGACGCGGGCCAGGTGGCGATGCGGTGCAACCTGGTGACCGTGCAGGACGGTCGCATGGTGAGCTACTCGGCGGGCAACATCTCGTCGGCCGAAGCGGCCGAACTGGTCGAGGCGCTTCGCGAGGGTCTCGACGACGACCGTCTGGCCCTGTATGCCGGGGTGAGCTTCAGGCACATCCTCACCGTGCGCGACGGAGCCGCGCTTCTCTCCACGGAGTTCACGCCGCCGCACGATGTCACCGACGATCTGGTGGAGGGCCACGGCCCCCGGGGGCCGGGCGCGGGCTTGGTGCAGCGACCTAACCGAGCGGTCGAAGGCCATCCTTGCCGACCACGCGGTCAACAAGGCCCGCGTCGCCCGCGGGCAACTGCCTGCCACGCAGATATGGCTGTTCTGGCCGGGCATGAGGCCCGACGCGGTGCCCAGTTTCGCGGCGGCCAACCAAGGGCTCACGGCCGGGTTGACCTCGGGCGTAGATCTGCTGCGCGGCCTGGCTCTGCAGACCGGGGTGGACCTGGTGAACATCCCCGGGGTCACCGACGACGGCGACAACGACTACGCCGGACAGATGGCGGGCGCCCTGGCGGCGCTTGCGGACCACGACGTCGTGTTCGTGCACGTGGAGGCGCCGGATGAGGCCTCGCATGCCGGGGACGCGCAGGGCAAGGTGCGCGCCATCGAACAGGTGGACGCGCTGATGGTGCCCCAACTACTGGACGGCGCTCTCGCGGGCCCTTACTCAGGGGCCGGCACCCACGGACTGCGGGTGTTGGTGCTGCCGGACCATCCGACCCCGCTGGAGCTGAAGACACACGTGGCGGAGCCGGTGCCCTTCGTGATGTGGGGCGCGGGACTTCGCATCCAACGGAGCTACCGCCTACACAGAGAAAGAGGCCCGGGCCACGGGCTTCGCCGTGGCGCCGGGCCACTTGCTGCTCTCGAAGTTCCTGCGGGCCTGAGGCGTCGCGTTCAGCGACCTCTCGTCTGCGCGGCCGTCGCCCAGCGGGCGCTAGTCGGCCATACGCTCGAAGTCGTCCTTGCTGGCGCCGCAGTCTGGGCACTCCCAGTCGTCGGGCAGGTCTTCAAACGAGGTCCCCGGAGCGATGTCTTGCGTGGGGTCGCCCTCCTCGGGGTCGTAGATGTATCCACACAACAGGCACTGCCATTTGTCCATCGGTCGATCCTTTCTTGTGGGGTCGATCGGGTGGTCTATTCTCACACGGCCGTTGTATCTCCAATCTGCGCGATATTCAATCCTTCTTAAGGTGGATACGCCCGGCGGGTCGTGCTTGACGATGCTGCGCGCTGATAAGTAGCATGGGACGTTGGATTCGCCCTTCGAGGGACTCTTCTGGCATCCGCAGGCACGAGAAGCGTCCCCCGGGTTTCAGAGGGAGAGCCGGGCTCGTCCCGCGCCTGGGACCAAGCTCCGCATCGACTATCGCCGTAATGGCTGAGAAGGAGGCAATACTGCATGGAACTCGAAATCTATTAGCGCTGGGAAGCGCCACTGGATGAAGCTTGGGCTCATCCTGGTGCTTTCCGCGGTCCTGCTGCTGGCACTGGCTGTGCCGGCGCTGGCCGCCGAGAGCGACCACGCGACCACGTCGCGACGGGGCACGGAGCTGACACCGGCGGCGGAGGCGGCGAGGCCAACCTGGTCCTGCCCGACCTGACCGAAGGTGGATTTCCACGGCATCGACGGGTGCGCTCCTGCTGATCGCTGGGGCCTCATCATCTGCGCGCTGGGCCTGCTCTTCGGCATGGTGATCTTCTCGGGCCTCCGCAGGCTGCCGGTGCACAGGTCGATGAAAGAGATCTCCGAGCTCATCTGGCAGACGTGCAAGACCTACCTTCTGCAGCAGGGCAAGTTCCTGATGCTGTTGTGGGTGTTCATCGCCGTCGTCATCGGGCTCTACTACGGCGTGCTCAGCCCGATCGAGGGCAAGTCTGTCGGCGTGACCGTGCCGGTCATCCTGGCCTTCAGCATCATCGGTATCTTGGGCAGCTACGGCGTGGCTTGGTTCGGCATCAGGGTCAACACCTATGCCAACTCGCGCACCGCGTTCGCCAGCCTCAGGGGCAAGCCGTACGACATCCACGCCATCCCCATGCGTTCGGGCATGAGCGTGGGCATGATGCTCATCAGCGTCGAGCTGCTCATGATGCTCATCATCCTTCTCTGGATACCGGGTGAATACGCAGGCGCCTGCTTCATCGGCTTCGCCATCGGCGAGTCGTTGGGCGCGGCCGCACTCCGGATCGCGGGCGGTATCTTCACCAAGATCGCCGACATCGGCTCCGACCTCATGAAGATCGTCTTCAACATCAAAGAGGACGATGCTCGTAACCCGGGCGTCATCGCCGACTGCACGGGCGACAACGCAGGCGACTCGGTCGGCCCCAGCGCCGACGGCTTCGAGACCTACGGCGTCACCGGCGTGGCCCTGATCACCTTCATCCTGCTGGCTGTTGCAGAACACTGCCGTCCAGATCGCGCTCTTGGTTTGGATCTTTGCCATGCGCGTGATGATGATCGTCTCCAGTGGTGGTTCGTACTTCTTGAACGCGGCTATCACCAAGCTGCGCTACAAGAACGCCGAGAAGATGAACTACGAGGCGCCGCTGACCTCTCTGGTCTGGATGACCTCGATCGTCTCCATAGCGCTGACCTTCGTGGTCTCGTACTTCCTCATCGGTCCGCAACACGCGGTGGGTAGCGCGGGTGCGCATCCCGACTACTGGTGGATGCTGTCCATCATCATCAGCATGGGTACCCTGGCGGGCGCGCTCATCCCCGAGCTGGTCAAGGTCTTCACCTCGACCAAGTCGAAGCACGTCAAAGAAGTGGTCGCTTCGGCCAAAGAGGGCGGCCCTTCGCTGGACATCCTCTCCGGCTTTGTCTCGGGTAACTTCAGCGCCTACTACATCGGCAGTCGCCATCATGGCGCTCATGGGTGTGGGCTACGTGGTCAGCACGCAAGGGTTGGGCGACATCATGCTCGCGCCGGCCGTGTTCGCCTTCGGTCTGGTGGCGTTCGGTTTCTTGGGCATGGGCCCGGTGACCATCGCCGTAGACTCCTACGGTCCGGTGACCGACAACGCTCAGTCGGTGTACGAGCTGTCCACCATCGAGCAGATCAAGGGCGTCGACGCTGAGATCGAGAAGGACTTCGGCTTCAAGCCCCAGTGGGACGTGGCCAAGGCCAACCTCGAAGAGAACGACGGCGCAGGCAACACCTTCAAGGCCACCGCCAAGCCGGTGCTCATCGGCACGGCTGTGGTGGGCGCTACCACGATGATCTTCTCGATCATCATGTGGCTCACCAATGGCCTGGACGGAGAACCTGGAGAAGCTGTCGCTTGCTGCACCCGCCGTTCCTGCTGGGCATCGTCATGGGTGGCGCGATGATCTACTGGTTCACCGGTGCGGCCACGCAGGCCGTGACCACCGGCGCGTACCGCGCGGTGGAGTTCATCAAGCGGCACATCAACCTGGATCAGGCTGAGGGTAGCAAGGCCAACGTCGAAGACAGCAAGAAGGTCGTGGGCATCTGCACCCAGTACGCTCAGAAGGGCATGCTCAACATCTTCCTGGCCGTGTTCTTCGGCACCTTGGCCTTCGCCTTCTTGAACCCCTGGTTCTTCATCGGCTACCTGGTCTCCATCGCCGTGTTCGGTCTGTTCCAGGCCATCTTCATGGCCAACGCCGGTGGCGCTTGGGACAACGCCAAGAAGATCGTCGAGACCGACCTGAAGGAGAAGGGCACCCCGCTGCACGAGGCCACCGTCATAGGCGACACGGTGGGCGACCCGTTCAAGGACACCTCTTCGGTGGCCATGAACCCGGTCATCAAGTTCACCACGCTGTTCGGTCTGCTGGCGGTGGAGTTGGCGGTCAAGATCTCCGACGATGCAGGGCAACCACACTCTCACGTGGATCCTGGCCGCGGTGTTCTTCGCCATCTCGTTCACCTTCGTGTGGCGGTCGTTCTACGCCATGCGCATCAAGAAGCGAGGAGGAAGTCGAAGCCAAGCCGGCTTCCGGCAAGGCGAAGAAGTAGTACAAAGGTCTTGTGTCGCCCTCGGGTGGCGCAGACCAAACAGTGAGTCTCGGGCCGCCCGCCGCACATACGTGCGGCGGGCGGCCTCCTTGTGTATCTTGACGTAGCGGCTGGCGGGGGGATAAATGGGGCCGTCCAGAACGAGTCAGAAGAGGTGGCGTAGTTGAAACCGGGTGCGATGTTGAAGCGGGCGTTGCTGGGCCGTCCGATAGCGACTGCTCAGGAGATGTCAGGAGCGGCTGCCCAAGAAGTACGCGCTGCCGGTCTTCTCGTCCGACGCCATCTCTTCCACCGCGTACGCCACCGAAGAGATGCTGCTGGCTCTGGTGACGGCCGGAGCGTGGCGGCGCATGTACTCCATCTACATCGCGATCGCCGTGGTGGTGCTTGTTGGCCTTCGTGGCGCTCTCCTACCAGCAGACGGTGCATGCCTATCCCAACGGGGGCGGCTCGTACGTGGTCAGCCGGGAGAATCTGGGCCTGCTGCCGGGCACCATAGCCGCCGGGCTCGCTGATGGTGGACTACGTGATGACCGTGGCCGTGAGTGTGGCCTCGGGCGTGGCTGCCATCGTGGCCGCCTTCCCGGTCTGGCCGAGCGGCGCTCACGCCGATCGCAACCGGGTGCTTCTCTGCATTGGCCTGATCATCCTGGTGGCTCTTGCCAACCTGCGGGGCGTCCGCGAATCGGGCCGGATCTTCGCTATCCCCACCTACCTGTTCGTCGCTGTTGTGCGGCGGTTTGGTGATCGTGGGCTTGGTGCGCTGGGCCATGGGCGACCTGCATCGCGCAGCCGGCTCCGGTCGGCGCAGACCTCGGTGCAGGGCCTGGCCCTGGCGTGGATAGTGCTGAGGGCCTTCTCGGGCGGGTGTTCGGCCATGACCGGTACCGAGGCCATCTCCAACGCCGTGCCGGCGTTCAAGGCGCCGGAGAGCAAGAACGCCTCTATCACCCTGGGGGTTATGGCCGCCATCCTGGGCTTCCTGCTGCTGGGCGTCACCGCGCTGGGGCAGGTGCTGCACGTGGTGCCGCAGAGAGGGCGACACCGTGCTCGGGCAGATAGGCCACGCCGTGTACGGCGGCGGCTTCTTCTACTACGCCCTGCAGATAGCCACCATGTTCATCCTGGTGCTGGCGGCCAACACCAGCTTCACCGGCTTCCCCCGCCTGGCCTCGGTGCTTGGCCAAAGACCGGCTGATGCCCCGGCAGTTCATGAACCGCGGCGACCGGCTGGTGTTCTCCAACGGCATCGTCGGTCTGACCCTCGCGTCTATCGTCATCCTCGTGATCTACAAGGCGCGAGGTGCACAGCCTCATCCCGCTCTATGCGGTGGGCGTGTTCACCAGCTTCACCCTGTCGCAGTCGGGCATGGTGGTGCGCTGGTTCAGGCTGCGCACGCCCGGTTGGTGGCGGCGCGCCGTCATGAACGGCGTCGGCGCGCTGCTCACCGGGGTGGTCACGGTGGTGGTCATGGTGACCAAGTTCACCCACGGCGCCTACATCGTGCTGATCGCCGTGGCGCTTTCTGGTGTTGGCCTTCTACCGCGTCCGCCACCACTATCTGCGGGTGGCCAGCTTCCTGGCGCCGCAGAACCCGGACCAGCTGGAGCGCTTGGGCAAGGTGGCCGTATCGCGCCCCAAGACCACGGTGGTGCTGTTCGTCTCGCAGGTGAACGAGCTGACCGCTCGCTCCCTGGCTCTGGGCCGCGGACTGTCTCCCGACGACTTTCACGCCGTCACCATAGCGAGCGACCCGGCGAGCGTCTTGGCGCTGCAGCGCACCTGGGCGGAGATGGAGATCGACGTGCCCCTGCTGGTGGTCGACTCGCCCTACCGGGAGTTCACGCGGCCCGGCTATGGAGTACGTCAAGTCGCTCAAGCCCAGCCGCAAGCACACGGTGACGGTGATAATCCCTGAGTTCGTGGTGGAGCATTGGTGGGAGAACTTCCTGCACAACCAGAACGCCCTGCGGCTCAAGGCCGCGCTGCTGAGAGTACCATGGGTGGTGGTGATAAGCATCCCCTTCCATATCGGGGTGCCGCTCGACGATGACTGAGCATGAGTAGGTGGGGCACGCTCAAGCGGGTGCTGCTTGGGCGGCCGCTGGCCACCGCCGAAGAGCACCGCGAGCGGCTTGCCCAAGTTCTACGCGCTGCCCGTCTTCTCGGCCGACGCCATCTCGTCCACCGCCTACGCGACCGAGGAGATACTGCTGGCCCTCATCGCCGCCGGCTCGGCGGCCCTGGTGTGGTCGCCGTACGTAGCGCTGGCGGTCGCCGGACTGCTGGCTATCGTGGCCCTGTCTTACCAGCAGACGGTGCGCGCCTATCCCAATGGGGGCGGCTCGTACGTCGGTGAGCCGGGTCGAACCTGGGGCTGGCGCCCGGGGCTGATCGCGGCCGCGTCTCTGATGGTGGGCTACGTCGCCACCGTGGCGGTGAGCGTCTCCTCAGGCGTGGCCGCCATCACCTCGGCCTTCCCGAGCCTGTATGACCAGCGGGTGTGGATCTGCGTGGGCCTGGTGGTGCTCATGGCGCTGGCCAATCTGCGGGGGGTCAGGGAGTCGGGCCGCATCTTCGCCGCTCCCACCTACCTGTTCGTGCTCGCTGTGCGGCGGCCTGGTGATGGTCGGGCTTCATCCGGTGGCTGATGGGAGACCTGCCCGTGGCCGCGAACGCCGCGCGTCACGGCGACAGCGCAGGCTCTGACGGCCTTCCTGGTGCTGCAGGGCCTTCGCCGGCGGCTGCGCCGCCATGACCGGCACCGAGGCCATAGCCAACGCCGTGCCCGACTTCAAGACCGCCTGAGAGCAAGAACGCGGCGCAGACCCTGGGCATCATGGCCGGCCTGCTGGGCTTCTTGCTGCTGGGGGTCACGCTGCTCGCCAAGCTCACGGGCGTGATGTCACATGCCCAAAGACACGGTGCTCAGCCAGGTGGGTCGTCTGGTCTACGGATCGAGCGGCGTCGGGGAGCTTCTTCTACTACGCCCTGCAGATAGCCACCATGGCCATCCTGGTCCTGGGGGCCAACACCTGCTACGCGGGCTTTCCGCGTCTGTCCTCGGTCATGGCCCGCGACGGTCTGATGCCCCGCCAGTTCATGAACCGTGGCGACCGGCTGGTGTTCTCCAACGGCATCGTCGGGCTGACCATAGCGGCGATCGTCATCATCGTGATCTTCAAGGCCGACACTCACCGCATGATCCCGTTCTACGCGCTGGGGGTGTTCGTAGGGTTCACTCTCTCGCAGACGGGCATGGTGGTGCACTGGTGGAGGCTGCGGACCAAGGGCTGGCAACCCCGTGCGCTGATGAACGCCTTCGGAGCCCTGCTCACCGGCGTGGTGGCGGTGGTGCTGCTGGTGACCAAGTTCAAAGAGGGCGCCTGGATAGTGGTGGTGTCTGGTCCCCGTGTTGGTGGCCTGTTCTACTGGGTGCAGCGGACACTACCTGCAGGTGGCCAAGGTCCTGGAGCCACAGAGCGGCGAGGAGCTGGAGAAGCTGGGGCTGGCGGCGGGCGCGTACCCAGGTCCACGTCGGTGGTCTTCGTCGCCCAGGTGAACGCCATGACCGCGCGGGCCCTGGCTATCGCCCGGGCTCTGTCCCCCGACGACCTGAACGTGGTGACCATCAGCAACAACCCGGAGAGACTGCAGCGCCTGCAGGAGACCTGGGTGCAGATGGAGCTGGACATCCCCCTGCAGGTGGTCGACTCGCCCTATCGGGAGTTCGTCCGGCCCGCGGTGGACTACGTGAAGTCGCTCAAGCCCAGTCCCAAGCACTGGGTGAGCGTGGTGATCCCCGAGTTCGTGGTGGAGCACTGGTGGGAAGCACTGCTGCACAACCAGGATGCCCTCCGACTCAAGATGGCCCTTCTGCGGGTGCCGTGGGTGGGCGTCATGAGCGTGCCCCTGCACATGGGGGCCGTCGGCCAGGGGGCAAGGCGGACCAAGAAGGATTCGCAGCGGTCGCGGCGGGGAACATGAGTGTATCGAGCGAGCGGGAGACACGAGTGAAAGCACTGAGCAGGGCTTCGTAGAAGCCGATCTGATCATCAGCGGAGCAGGAGAGTTGCTCACCTGCGCCCGCACCGGCGCCAAGTCGGGGGCTCGTTCCGAGCTTGGGCAAGATAGACGACGGCGCCATCGCCGCCCACGAGGGCAGCATCGTGTGGGTGGGGGAGACTTCCGCTCTGCACGAGCAGGTGCAGCTTGGCGCGCGGGCGGCTACGAGGTCGAGGCCGAGGGCCGCCTGGTCATGCCTGGCCTGGTGGAGTGCCACACCCACGTAGCCTGGGCGGCCGACCGGGCCGATGAGTACCAGGCCCGTCTGGCGGGCGCCACCTTCCAGGAGATCGCGGCGTCCGGGAGGCGGCATCATGAGCACGGTGGAGTCCACTCGGGCGGCCTCCGAGCGAGGTGTTGCGCGCCATCACTCGCAGGCGGCTGGACCACTTTCTGCGCTACGGCGTCACCACCGTGGAGGCCAAGAGTGGCTACGGTCTTACCGTGGAGCAGGAGATCAGGCTGCTGGAGGTCTACCGGGACGTGGCGATGGCGCACGCAGTGGACGTGGTGCCCACGCTGCTCGCCGCCAACATCGTGCCCGTGGAGTATCAGGGCCAGGCGGACGAGTACCTCAAGGTGGTCGATCAAGAAGCTCATACCCTACGTGGTCAAGCACGGTCTGGCCAAGTTCTGTGACGCCTTCTGCGAAGAGGGAGCGCTACACGCCCGAGCAGTGTCGCCGGGTGCTTGAGGCCGGAGCCGAGGCAAGGACTGCTGCCCAAGCTGCACGGCGACCAGCACAGCAGCCAGGGCGGGGCCGAGTTGGCGGCGGAGCTGGGCGCCGTGTCGGTGGACCATCTGGACCGCATAAGCGACGCAGGTATCGAGGCGCTTGCCGCCCCTGAGGGCGACAAGCGCGTGCCGGTGGCCGTGCTGCTGCCCGGTGCCACGTTCTTCTTGGGCGAGGGCGGCCAGGCGCCCGCGCGCCGCCTGCTGGACGCAGGGGCGCGGGTGGCGCTGAGCACCGACCTCAACCCCGGTTCGAGCCCCACCGAGAACCTGTGGCTCATGGGCACCATGGGCTGCTCGCAGCTCAAGATGACGGCGGACGAGGTCATCCGGGCCATGACCATCGAGGCCGCGGCGGCTCTGGCCCTGGACGACCAGGTGGGCAGCCTGGAGGTGGGCAAGAAGGCCGACATCCTTATCCTCGACTGCCAGCGCGACGTGCAGATACCCTACCGGTACGGCATGAACCCGGTGTGGCGGGTGTTCAAGGACGGCAAGCTGGTGCTCAAGCGGGACCTGACCATACGGGGTGTAAGGCCGCGGGCCCGCGCGCCGCCCGCCGCGGCGCCCGCGCATCGGCACTCGCTCGCATATGCGTTTTGAATTGCCTGTGGAACGCCGCGCGAATTCCGTACAGAAAAGCGTACAGAATTGGCGCGGTGCGTTCAGAGAGTTCTGAAGAACGGCGCGACAGAGTCGCGTCGCGCTCACGCGCTGGTGGGAGGCTCGGTGCGGGCGGCCCTGGCGCGCGGCTTTCTTGCCGGGCCGCGCCGCGGCCACCAGGACCAGCGGCCCAGGAGCACCGTGATCGCCGGCACCAGCGTGGTGCGGACCACGAAGGTGTCGAGCAGCACGCCGAAGGTCACGGCGAAGCCTATCTGCTTGAGCCCCAGCAGGCTGCCGGCCATCATGCTGGCGAAGGTGCCGGCCATGATGATGCCCGCCGAGGTGATTATGCCGCCGGTGCGGGCCAGCGCCAGCCGGGTGCCCTCGCGGGTGCCGTGCAGGGCCACCTCTTCTTTCACGCGGCCTATCAAGAAGATGTTGTAGTCCATGCCCAGGGCGACCAGCATGACGAACATGAACATGGGCACCCACCAAGTGATGCCGCTGCGCCCAGGATGTCGGCGAAGAGCAGCCGCACGACCCCCAGGGTGGCGCTGTACGAGAGCAAGATGGTGAGTATCAGGTAGATGGGGGCCACCAAGGCCCGCAGCAGCAGTATGAGCACCACCAGGATGCCGCCCAGCACGAAGATCATGGCTCTTGTCCATGTCGCGGTCGGAGACATCGCGCAGGTCGCGAAGCACGGCGGAGTTGCCCTCCACCGCCCCGTCGAAGCCCTGGTCCTCGAGCGTGGCCTAGCAGCATGCGCCACCGCGTCCAGGGCATCTTCGCTGTAAGGGCCGACATCCAGCACCACCTGCAAGCGGCCGGCTGTCGCCGTCGGCGGAGAGGTAGGCGGTGGGGACGAGGACGGCCTCCGGCCGGTCGGCGAACGACTGCTGCAGAGCGTCCAGACCGTCGGCCAGGTCGGCGAGCTTGGCGGTCACTTGGTCCAGCAGCGTGGTCGATGGTCATGCCCTGGCTGAGCGCGGCGCTCGCGCCGACGTGATCTGAGCCACCAGCGCGGTGTCCGCGGCGACCGCCTGCTGATAGCCGGGGTCTGCCGCGACCTCGGGGTAGGTCACACGCCAGCTGCTCCAGGTAGCCACCGAGCACCAGCAACTGCCGCACCGCCGTCTGGAGCAGTTGGGCGCTGGAAGCCGCGGTCCGCGGCGCCTGAGCGAGGCGCGCCGGCGTCCAGCGCCGCCAGCCCCTGGCGGGCCTGCTGCCGACGCGGCGGTGATCTGGGCCGCGACGCTGAGGGTGGAGTCGTCGGGCAAGGCGCCGGTGACGCTGCGGACCTCGGCCACGTTGGTCAGCTGCCTGCCAGCGTGGTCTTGAGGTCTTCGATGCGGGCCAGGCCCTCGGGCGTGGCGAAGCCCTGTCTCGTCGAAGACCAGCGACGTTGAGCGGGCGCATGTTGCCCGCGCCCATATGCTCGGCCAGGACGTCGAAACCCGCGCGGGCCTCGTCGGTCTTGGGCAGGTCGCCCAGCATGTCGAAGTCGCGCGCCAGGCCGCTGCCGTACCAGGCCAGCGGCACCAGCACTACCACCGGCACCACCAGGGCGATCACCGGGTGTCTGACCACCTTGGCCGCCCAGCGCGGCCACAGCCCCTGGTCGCGGACGTGGGCGGCTTTGCGCGGCCAGAAGGCGTGGTGCCCAAGCACGCAGAGCAGCGCCGGTATGAGGGTCAGGCCGGCCAGCAGGGTGATGGCTACCCCGATGGCTATGGCCGGGCCGGTGGTGTTGTAGAGGCCCAACTCGGCGAAGACCATCATGGCCAGACCGACGATGACCGTGCCGGCGCTGGAGGCTATGGTCTCCCCGACGGCGCGGACGGTGGTCTTGACCGCCGGTCCGCGCCTGGGTCGGTGTCGGCCATCTCCTCGCGGAAGCGGCTTATCAAGAAGAGGCAGTAGTCGGTGCCCGCTCCGAAGAGCACCACTATCAAGAAGACGTTGGTGTACATGGAGATGGTCATGACGCCGGAGCCCAGGTAGGCGATGACGCCGCGCGAGATCAGGTAGGAGAGACCTATGGTGGCCAGGGGGATGAAGGGGCTGACCGGCGAGCGGTAGATGATCGAGCAGGATGGCCAAGACCAAGACGATGGTGATGACGGTCACCGAGTCCATGCTCTTCATGGAAGCCGTGGTGTAGGCGTCGAGTATGGCGCCGTCGCCGGTGAGATAGGCAGGTCACCCCGGCCGGGCGGCGAATCCAGACGTTCGCGCAGGTCGGCCAGGGCCTCCTTGGTGGTGGGTTCGGTGGCGATGGCGTTGAAGCGCACCAGGATGAGGGCCACCTGGTGGTCGTTGCTGGTCATGCCGGCCCTGGTGAGCTCGTCGCCGTGAGTGGGTGACCAGACGGCGCTCACGGCCTCAGGAGCGCCGGCGGTGGTCAGCCAGGTGGTCAGGCCATCGACGAAACCGGCGGCCTCTCCGGTGGTCACGTCGCCGCCACTGCCCGCGTCGATGACCAGTACGGCGCTGGAGAGCGCTACCTGGTCGGGGAAGTACTTCTTGAGCAGCTCGTTGGCCTGGAGGCTGGGCACGTCGGGGGAGAGGAAGGCGCGCTGGTCGGTGACCGCGACATCGTCGATGTTGGGGGCCACCAGAGTGAGCAGCACCGCCGCGATCACCCACGCGGCGATGATGTACCAGCGAAAACGGACTGCGAAAGAGCCTAGGCGGGCGAACATGGTCTAGTCTTGGAGCGGGACCACGCGCCCCGCCTCAGGCTCGCGCTATCTTCTTGCGGCGCTTGTAGGTCTTGGCCAGCTCGAGAAAGATGCCGACGTCACGGTCGAGGTCCTTGTTCGTGCCGTCGAAGTAGAACACGCGGATGGGGATGTCGTCGTGGTCCCGGCTCACCACCGGGTAGATGGCCTCGTTGACTATGCCGTTCATGCAGGTGAAGGGGGAGATGTCCACTATGCCGTCGGCCCCGCGGCGGTAGTAGGTTATCGCGCCACCGGCGGAGAGCACCATCTCGCCCAGCGCGCCTTCCTGCGGCAGATACGGATGCGCGGCCTCAGCACCTCAGGCACCGCGGGCTCGGGGCGCCGCGCGAACATGTGCTCGAAGTCCTTGTAGAGAGCGTGCTCGTCGCTGTGCATGATGCGGGTGGTGAGGTAGGTCTTCAGCCACTCTTTGCCGAAGCGGGTCTTCTCTTCGCGGTGGCGCCTGAAGGCCTCTTCGTTGGTGTAGAGCACCCACTCGCCTATGCCGGTGAGCCAGCACTCGCCGCCCTGCGCTTCGAGGTGGCGGATGAGTTCGTTGTTGCTGAAGGTGTTCAGGCGGCAGAAGATCTCGCCCACCACTCCTATGAGCGGCTTGTCTTCTTGCTTCACGGGGATGGCCTGGAACTGCTCTTTGCAGACGGTGCAGACCGGCCTTGATCTTGTTCAGCCTCTCCTTGTTGGAGTAGCTTCTGCATAGAGATGATCTCGTCCATGCGGTCGAGGCACTCCAGGTAGACCTTGTCGGTCTGGCCGGGCTCGACCTCGTAGGGCCGGGTCATGAGCAGCAGCTTCATGAGGATGTCCTGCGTCAGCGACGGCGCGCCAGGCGGTGCGGATGACCTCGCCGGCTTGGTCGCCTATGCCGGCGTAGCCGTCGGCCGAGGTGAACGAGAACACGTCTACGTCGTGAAAGCCCTTCTCGTCCAAGATGCGGCGCACCAAGCGGCAGTACTGCCCGAAGCGGCAGGGGCCGTTGGCGGTGGGCAGCAGCAGGGCGGTCTTGGCCGGATCGACCTTGTCGTCCTCCAGCAGCTTGAGAAAGGCGCCCAACACGATCCTCTGCGGGTAGCACTCGTCACCCGAGGTGTACTTGGCGCCCAGCTCCAGGGTGCGGGCGTCTTCGTCGGGAACGGGGTGGGCGTCCAGGCCGATGGACTTGAAGGCCGCGGACAGCATGCGCGTGCCCCCGTAGGGCATGCGGGGCAGGTACATGGTGCGGCTCTTGAGGTCTCTGACCGTCTCCACCGGGCTGCTGCCCAGGGTGTAGGCGGCGGTGGGCTGGGGGACGGCCTTGAGCGCCGCTTCGGCCGCCTCGCGGCTGGCCTTGCCGTTGCCTCGTCCGGTGGTGGTCTCGGTCTGCACTACGGCTCCCTCACCGTTTGCTTGGCGCGGTCTTCGCGCACCCACCAGCGCAAGAAGCCCTTGCTGTCGAGGTAGGCCTCGCAGCGGGTCATGGCGCCGGCGTCGTTGGTGTGCTCGTCGAACTGCAGCACCAGGAACGGCTCTGGAGAGGCCGCGCCCATGTAGTGCTTTATGTAGGAGTCAGGACCGCACTTGAAGTTGGTCATGTAGATGATGTGCAGGTTAGGGTGCTGCGACACGATCTTGGCGGCCTGCAGGATCTTGCGGCCGTAGTTCCAGAACATGTTGGCGGTGATGTCGCGGGTGTCGGTGCCCCAGAGAGGCAGGAAGTCCATGGGTATGACGTTCACCCCGTAGTAGCGGCGCAGCTTGGCGGGGATGTCCATGTTCACGCCGGAGTCGTAGATGTTGTACGGACGACCCACCAGCACGATGCCCAGCTCGTCGTGCTCTTCCAGCAGAGCCAGGGCTTCGGCGCCGGCGTCCACCAGGCGCGCCCGGAACTCGACCTGCGCCTCGTAGGCCTCTTTGAGCGCGGCGTCGACCACGCGGGCCGGCACTTCCAGGGGCCTCAGCGACTCGCGCAGAGCCTCGCGGATGAACTCGGGCCCGCGGCGGAAGTGCAGTATAGGCGCGTAGAACTTGTCGGCATGTGCCTCGAAGTGCGGGGCGAACCGGATGACGTGCGGCAGCGTCTGGCCCCACGGGCAGGCGTGCGACTCCATCTCGGGGTGATCGGTCTCTTCGTTCAAGAAGTTGGGCAAGAAGATGTAGTCGGCGCCCTCTTCGAGGAGTTCGGCCACATGTCCGTGCGCCACGCGGATGGGGAAGCAGGGCTCGGCCACCGAGCCCTCGATGCCCGACTCCCGGATCTTCTTGTCGGTCTGGCGGGAGAGCATGACGTCGAAGCCGCAGGCCTTGAAGAAGGTGGCCCAGAAGGGCAGGCGATCGTAGGTGTACATGGCGCGCGGCAGACCCATGGTGCCCCGCGGCGCGTCGGTGCCCGAGCGCAGCAGCAGGGAGTTGTCCTCGGCCTCGGTGACGTAGGAGCACATGAGGTCCTTGCGGAACTCCACCAGGTCGCGGATGACGGGCTTCTTGTCCACCTTGGCGCGCTTGCGGTAGCGGTCGGAGCACTTGTCGCCCCAATAGGTCTTCTCGCCGTCGATGGTGAACTGGCGGATGTCGCACTCGTTGGTGCAGCCGTGGCAGGTGAACTCGCGGATGGTGTAGTCGACCTTCTCCAGGTCCCAACCGCGGAAGCGGACGGGGTTCTTGGTGGCCGACATCTTCTCGCGGGCCAGCAGGGCCGCGCCGATGGCGCCTACGACCCCGTTGTGCGGCGGCACGATGATGTCCCTGTCGAGGATCTGGCTGAAGGCGGCGGCCACCGCATCGTTGTAGGCGGTGCCGCCCTGGAAGTAGATGGTGTCGCCGATGAACCGGCGTCCCACCAGGCGGTTGAGGTAGTTGAGCGCGATGGAGTACGCGAGTCCGGCCACCAGGTCTTTCTTGTCGGCGCCGCGCTGCAGATAGGAGTTCACGTCGCGCTCCATGAACACGGTGCAGCGCTCGCCCAGGCGCACTGGGGCCTTGGACGACAAGGCCAGCTTGGCGAACTCGCCTATGATGCTTATGCCCAGCTTCTCCGCCTGCTCCTCCAAGAACGAGCCGGTGCCCGCGGCGCAGGCCTCGTTCATGGCGAAATCCACCACCACGCCGTTCTGCAGGCTTATGAACTTGGAGTCTTGGCCCCCGATCTCGAAGATAGTGTCGGGCACGCGGTCGATGAGCTTGCGGCCGATGAAGGCGGCGCCTGTCTTGTGGGCGGTGATCTCGTCGTTGACGGCGTCGGCGCCTATGAGCTCACCTATGAGCTCGCGGCCGGACCCGGTGGTGGCTACCCCCAGGATCTCCAGGCGGGGTCCCATCTCGTCCCAGATCTCAGAGAGGCCCTTGTTGACCACCTCGACAGGGCGGCCTTCGGTCTTGACGTAGATCTCTTTGACCATCTCGCCGGCTTCGTCCAGCACCACCAGGTTGGTGGAGACGGAACCGATGTCTATGCCCAGGTACACGCCGGTCTTCTGGTCGCCTTTGGCGAACTTGTACGGCTTGACCCGGTCGCGCAGCAGGATCACGCGGTCCATGGACAGGGGTTCGGCGGTGTCGAAGCCCTCGGTGCGGCCTTTGGTGAGGCGCTCCGGGTCGAGGGTGACCATCTCGACGCCCGCCTGTTCGTCGGCCACGGTGAGTGCGCTGCCGATGGCGCCCATCCAGGCGTAGTACGCGGGGACGATGAGCTGCTCTTTGTCCATCTCGAAGGCCTCGCGCATGGCGGCCACGGCGCCCTTGTTCGCCGCCACGCCGCCGATGAAGGCTACCAGGGTGCCGAGCTCCTTGCCCTTGGCTATGGTGCTGCGGTAGTTGCGCACCACGGCGTTGCAGAGGCCCTTGAGCACCTCGGGAGGCTGATAGCCCTTCTGCTGGGCGTGGATCATGTCCGACTTGGCGAACACCGAGCAACGTCCGGCGATGGAGGCGGCCTTGCCGGCGCCTCGCACGATGTCGCCCACGTCTTCGATGTCGTACAGCAGGCGGTTGGCCTGCTGGTCCATGAACGAGCCGGTGCCGGCCGCGCAGTCGCCATTGGTGCCGTAGTCGACGATGCCCGTGCGGCCCGAGACCTTGTCGGTCTCGAGCTCGATGAACTTGGAGGTCTCGCCACCCATCTCGAACACCGTGGTGACATCAGGGTGAAGCGCGCCGATGGCGCGCGTGATGGCGCGGAACTCGTTCTCGTAGGGCAGGTCGAGCAGAGTGCTCACCAGCTTGCCGCCCGTGCCGGTGACCCCCACCGCGGTGATGGCCTTCTCCGGCAGAGCCGCGAGCACCTGGGTCAGCAGCTCCTGGGCCGCATCCGCCGGACTACCCTTGATGCGCGTATAGGCCGTCGCCAGGATAGGAGGAGCGTCGGGGCCGGGGAGGGCCAGGCCCTTGATGGGCTTGTAGAAGAGATCGGATCCTGCTGCCAGCTTCTGGAAGGCTTCGCCGTCGTCGGGTCCACCGACCACCGCGATCTTAACGCTGATGCAACCTATGTCGATGCCAAGCGTCGCCATTACTTCTCTGCGGGACCTCCGAAGTGCTGCCACGGGGGAGACGCCCAACAAAGGCCGCACCTATGGCCGTGAGCGGCTGGACCGCCGTATATTCTCCCGAAATTGAGCCTGGATATGCTACCACAAGCCCCAGCGGACGGCGGTCACTATTGAACGAAGAGATAGGCGACCCACATGACTGCAGTGGCGCCGCCGGGATACTCGTATGTCGCCCGGATGGTGACACGGCCCGTGGCCACCGCCTGCAACTCCACCCAAGTCGACACTATGACGCCGCTCACTATCTCCGAATCAGAACCAGTCTTGGTGACGACGCCGGGTATGAAGTCCCACGATACGGCCTTGACCTTGGCACTCGCCCTGGGCTTGAGGTCTATGCGCAGTCGATCGCCCACATGCGCTATCAGCTCGTGCCCGGAAGCCTTCTCGTCCAGGTACCGGACGGGTGTCCCGCTGACAGTGGTGGTGTCGGTCACAGTGGTGGTGTCGGTCACAGTGGTGTCGGTCACGGTGGCGTACGGTGGTGTCGGTCACGGTGGTGGCAGTCTGCTGCGTGGTGGTGACCGCCATGGTCGTGGTTGTCGTGCCCGTCCCCTCGTCTCGGGCAAGGCCGAAGTATGCTCCCAAGGCGCCGCCGATTATGACCAGCGTGGCCAGCGTGGCCAGCCAATAGACGCGAGAGCGTCCGGGGGTCTTGGGAGGCGGACCTAGGGGCGGCGTGTCGACGGGGGAGCCTGTCACCCAAGGAGAGGATGCCGCGGGAAAGAGCCCCGGCACCTGTTCGGCCTTCTTCCACCCCGAGTTTGGATCCCAGACTACGTCTGCCCGCTCGAGGCTACCGTTTTGGGCGTGCGAGACCAGTCGCTCCCAGGAGAAGGGACCTGCCTTGAGCCCGGCGTCAGAGCCGGCCTTGAAGAAGTACCACTCCTGGTCTTCTGGTATCGGTTTCTTCACCTCTGTCTCCTTGCCGGTCGCCGCTAACACACACAATACCGCCAGAAGCTACGGTTGACACCCTATTTGTCGTCTAATAGGCGTAGATGCTTGAGGATAAGCCCTACGGTGGGCAAATGAAATCGTCGGATGAGGGATACTTGGTGGGGCTCACGACGACAAGGGGACGGACCTGAACAACATACCGTACTATCAGATAGACGCCTTCACCGGCTCCGTTTTCTCCGGCAACCCGGCGGGCGTATGTCTTCTGGACGAATGGCTGGACGACGCGACCCTGCTTGCCATCGGGGCAGAGAACAACCTCTCCGAGACAGCGTTCCTGGTACGGACGCGGGCCGGATACCAACTCAGGTGGTTCACGCCCAAGGCGGAGGTGGACCTTTGCGGCCACGCCACCCTGGCGAGCGCCTTTGTGGTGTTCACTCGCTTGGAGCCGTCACTCGACGTCGTCTCGTTCGAGTCCAAGAGCGGGACGCTCACCGTCGAGCGCGAGGGCGACCTCTTGGTGATGGACTTTCCCTCACGCCCCGCTACGCTCTGCGAGTCCGTGCCGGGCGAGTTGCTGCGAGGGCTGGGAGCGAAGCCCGACGAAGTGCTCCTCTCGGTGCGGGACTGCCTGGCGGTCTTTGGTGACGAGCAGGCGGTCGCGGACCTGCGGCCCGACATGGTCGAGTTGGCCAAACTCGAGCAGATGGGCATAATCGTCACGGCGCCTGGTTCCAGGTGCGACTTCGTGTCGCGGTTCTTCGCCCCCAAAGTGGGGGTGGCGGAAGACCCAGTGACCGGGTCGGCGCACTCCACGCTTATACCCTACTGGGCAGAGCGCCTTGGTATGGCTAAGCTCCATGCGCTTCAGATCTCGGAGCGCGGAGGCGAACTGTTCTGTGAAGACCGCGGAGACCGTGTGCGTATCGCGGGCAGAGCGGTCGCATATCTAGAAGGGACGATCACGCTTGGGTAGGAAGATCATCATCGGCATACACGGCCTCGACAACAAGCCGACGCTCGACGTGCTGGAAGGCTGGTGGAAGGACGCCATCATCGAGGGCCTGTCGCGCCACGCAGCCGGACTGAGGTCCAAGGTGCGCTTCGAGTTGGTCTACTGGGCGGATCTCATGTACCCGGAGCCGATGGAGTTGGGCACCTTGGCCGATCCCTATACTCAGGCCGAGGGTGACGGGCCGCTGCCCAGGGTGGGTCTCTCGGTGCGCAAGGTCACTTCGGCGCGCTTGCGCGGAAGTATGGGCAAGGCGCTGGAGAAGGTCTCTCTGGCCAGGCTTGGACAGAGAGTCGTGCAAGGCACGGTGGAGTCCAAGATGCCGGACCTGCACTTCTACAACCACGACGGGCTTCTGCGTGAGGCTATACAGGCACGGCTGATCAAGCGTCTGCGGTCCGCGCGGCGGTGGCGCCGAAAAGTGATGTTGATAGCCCACTCCATGGGTTCTATTGTGGCCTATGACGTGCTGAGAAACGCCGAGCGCACCCTCAGGGGCTTGGAGGTCGCACACTTTGTCACGGTGGGCTCGCCCCTGGGGCTCTCGGATCTGAAGACTGTGTTCGGGGGGCCCCGCTTCGTGCCGGAGTGCGTGGCGTGCTGGAGCAACTTCTCCGACCCCAAGGACCCGGTCTCGAGCTGGGATACGTCACTGTTCGACAACTACCAGCCCAACAGCCGTGGAGTCACCATCTCGGACCACTTGGTGGTCAACAGCTACGTGAGCCCCTCCGGCAAGCCGAACGCCCACAAGGTTTACGGCTATCTGCGGACCCCGGAGATGTCGGAGTTGATAGGCGGCTTCCTTCGCTAGGGTTGCGGGTCGCGGCTGCGGCGTCCCCCGCGCCCGGGGCGCCCGGCCGGCTCTTGACCGCTCGGGGGCTCCTGAATAGCATGCGCGAGACGCCGCGCTTTCTCCGTACAGCCAAGCGTACGGAGGAACGTGCAGAGCAACGTACAGAAGAGGCGCGGTGTTCTGCAGAGCATTCCCGAGAGCGCGCGACTGTGCGCGTCCCGCGGCCACGCGTCCCGCGCGCGCCGCGCTCCGCTACCAGAGCTTGTTGTTCGCGGCCGCCAGCACTTTGACCCCCATGCGGGCGATGTCGAGCAGGGCTTCCTCGGTGACATCGTCGAATGCGCACATGGAGTGGGCGTGCACGAAGTCTTCTCGCTTGGCACGGAGCTCGTTCCACCACCCCACGAAGCGAGGTTCGTCCTCGTCCCTCGCGGTGTCTATGATGTCGATGCCGTCCACCTCACGAAGTAGGTGAAGCCGCTGTTCTGTGGTGAGGGCCGCCTCGTTGCCGGGCTCCACCAAGCGGGCAAGCTCCAAGCTGTCGGAGTCGAAGGCCTCCATGGCCGCCTTGAAGATCCATTCCAGCACCACGTCGAGGGCAGTGGCCACCAAGAAACCTCGCACCGCGCCGTGCTCCGCGTCTTCCAGACTCGGCCGTCCTTGCGCTCGTCGAATGCGTCGCCGGCAGTGAACGGTTGCAGGGTCTCGCCGAGCGTGTCGCTGGGTGCGACGGTGGCGCGCCGGGGCGCGAAGGCGTGGCGAAGCAGCAGGCTCGCTGGTTCGGGTGGCCATTCCAGTCCGAAGGCGGTCTCTCCGCAATTAGGGCAGGGCCCGGCTGCGGAGTCGGTAGTATCCCAACCCTTACTGACCACCATACAACTCTGACAGAGGCCCCAGTCGAACAAGGGCTGCAGTTGTTCCCGTTCCAAAGTCATCTCCCCAGTCGGTCGGTTCTATCGGCGGATATCTTGTCAGAGCGTAGCAGGGAGAGGCAAGGGCGATGGCGGCTCCAAGTGGGTTTGTCTATAATCTCGGGCGGTGCTAGGTGAGGGGGCCGGTGCCGATCGCTGGATGGGCAAGGGGAGAGGTACATGGATTCCTACACAGTCGAAGAGAAGGCGTTTGTAGAGCAGCGCTTCAGTGACTCTGTGGACGGGGTCTACCGCGCACATCAGCCCATCTATGGATACAAGAAGTGGCCGTGCGAGTGGTACTTCACCGGCAGGTACATACCCACCTTGCGCATCATGAAGGAGTTGTCCCGGCTCCAGTGCGAGTCCATGTTGGATGTCGGAGGCGCCGAGGGCTACAAATCCTACATCGCCAACAAACTGTTCGGCCTCAAAGTGCATACCTCCGATCTATCCGAAGAGGCGTGCAAGCGGGCCCGGGAGATATTTGGGCTAGAGGCGACCTCACTCGATATCCACGATCTGCCTTTCGCGGACGGCCAGTTCGATGTGCTCACCTGCAGTGAGACCCTGGAGCATGTGACCGAGCCCAGGGAGGCTATCGACGAGTTGTTGCGGGTCGCGAAGAAGGCCGTGATCATCACCGTGCCCGTCGAGGACCCCGAGCATCTGAGAGAGCGGTATGAGAAGAACAATCACATCAACGCGTTCGATGTGGACAGTTTTGACTATCTGAGAGACCGCGGGTCTCACGGTCATGGTCAAGAAGTACTTGAACAAGCGGATCCTCTACTACGGCGTGTTGCTAGAGAACTCCGCCCGTCTGGAATACTGCAAGGGGAGAAAGTACCCGAGGTTCGTCTACGTCTTGTTCAACGCAGGCAACCGTCTGCTGGACGGCCGGCGCGGAGAGTGGATGATGGCCAGACTGGTCGCGGCCGATGAGCGCGCGAGCCGGTCCACAAAGGACTATGCAGGTGTCCTCTGTGTGGTCCTCAAGGACCCTGGCTGCTATGGCCGCGCGCGGCGGCGTGTGACCGCCGGTCAGATCATGAAGTTCACCGTTCCTCACCACTATCTCAAGGGGTAGGAGAGCAAATTGAAGAATATGCAGCGTTTCATATCCACGGGTGGCAAATGGCTTGTCGGGCGAGTGGCCACCGGTACGCGACTGCTATTCCCGTTCTGGCTTAGACGGCGTCTGGCCCCAGTGCAGTACTTTGTAGTCAGACTCAGGGATCGCTACCTGAGCCCAGGATTCTACTGGCGCCTCAAGAGGTACGATCCGACGACCCAGCCGGAGGTCAGCATCATGCTGATTACGTGGAACCGGCTGCGGATGATGAGCCAGGGCTTCCATTCGCTCATGGAGCAAACCAAAGGGGGTAACTACGAGGTAATCGCCTGGGACAACGGCTCCACCGATGGCACGGCCGAGTTCCTGGACGACATGGCTGCGAGTTATCCTCAGGTGCGAGTGATCCATCACCCGGAGAACGTGGGGCTTAACGGGGTGTGTCTGTCGGTCAAAGCGGCCCGTGGGTACTACGTCATCAAGCTGGATGATGATGTGATCAGCTTTCCTGACGAGTGGCTGTCCCGCCTGCTCGACGCCTACAAACGCGTTCCCGGGTGCGGCTACATGGCCTGCAACGTGGTCCAGGACGAGTTGACCACTGGGGAGAAAGAGCCTCCCGAGAAGTACACAGCGGTTGACCACAATGGCGTGGTGCTGGAGCACGGCCCCACCTGGGGATGGTGCACCATGACCTCACTCGACGTGCTCTGCAAGGTGGGCAACTTTCCGCGGCGTCGGGGAAGGCGGTGGTTCGGCGAAGACTACGACTATGTGCGCCGCTGCAAACGGGCTGGCTACACTCCCGCCATCTTGCGGGATGTCGTGGTTTATCATGCTTCGGGACCGGCTGCGAACGACAAGTACGGCTATCTACAGGAATGCGTGAGAAAGTACGAGGAGAGCCCCTACGCTCCCCATCACTTGAAGGTAGTCAAGAAGTACTTCGAGCGTCAAGGCACTGGGCATAATGAGTCCTAGGTCCGTGGCTGTGTCCGTCTTGCGCAGGACTCCGGTAGTGCTCCGCAAGATGTTGCCCGTATCGATCAGGGCGGGGCTTCGGCCTTTCAGCGACTGGTCGGTCACCATATGGCATCGTCATGTCGATCCGGGCTTCGCGCGGCGCATCAGGAAGTACGATCCTGCGACCCAACCCGAGGTCAGCGTACTCTTGATTACGTGGAACCGCTTGCGCATGTTGCGCGAGGGCCTCGGGTCGCTGCTGGAGACGACACGCGGGAACGACTTCGAGGTACTCGTATGGAACAACGGCTCCGACGACGGCACCAGAGAGTACCTGGAGGAGATCGCCGCCGCTCACCCGCAGGTACGGGTCATCAATCATCCCGAGAACGTCGGGCTGAACGCGGTGGCCCGCGCGGTCAAGGAGGCCCGCGGCTACTACTTAGTGGAGTTGGACGATGACGTGGTGCGGTTTCCCGACGATTGGCTGGCCAAGCTGCTTCGCGCCTTCAAGAAGGTCCCCCAGATCGGCTATATGGCAGCCAACGTGATCCAGAACGAAACCACGACGGGGGAGAAGGACATCCCCTCCGCGTACACCGTCGTGGACTACGATGGGGTGGTGCTCGAGCACGGTCCTACCTGGGGCTGGTGCAGCATGACGTCGCTAGAGGTCTTGAGGCGGGTGGGCAATTTCCCACGACGCCGGGGCAGGCTCAATTTCACCGAGGATGAAGACTACGTGCGTCGCTGCTTGAGGGCCGGATACACTCCCGCTATCCTGCAGGACGTAGTGGTCTTTCATGCTTCTGGGGCAGCGATGAACGACAAGTACGGCTATCTCGAAAGCTGCCTCAAGAAGTATGAGGAGACCTGGGAGGTAACTAGGAAGTTGGAAGTGGCTCGGGAGTACGCAGCGAAGGCCCAGGTCCACAATGTCAAGAAGGAGTGACCATGCCGAACCGCTTGGCCAATCTGCGCATGCTCATACCAGCACCACTCAAGCATCTCGTGCGCCCTGTGCGGGACTGGGCGGTCGCGCGGTGGCACAGCCAGGTGGATCCGGGCTTCGCGCGCCGCTTGAAGCACTACGACCCAGCCGTCGACCCGAAAGTGAGCATAGTGCTCATAACTTACAACCGGGTGCGCATGCTGCGCGAATGCCTGACGTCACTGCTGGAGAAGACCCGCGGAGACGACTTCGAGATCATCGTCTGGGATAATGCCTCGACCGACGGCACCAAGGAGTATCTGGACGAACTGGCCGCGGCTTATCCTTACCTGCGTGTGATACACAACCCCAAGAACGTGGGGCTAAACGGGGTGGCCCGCTCGGTGCTACAAGCCCGAGGTTACTATATCGTCGAGATGGACGACGACGTGCTGCGCTTGCCCGACGACTGGCTACCCGACATGGTGCACGCTTTCGAGACTGTCCCGGACGCCGGTTTTCTGGCCGCCAACGTAGTACAGGACGATATCACCAACGGCAACAAGCCGGGCATAGAGAACTACATCGCTGTGGACTACGATGGCATTGTGGTTGAGCATCACGCCCACGAGAGGGCCTGCACCGGTGGCTGGTGCACCATGACTTCACTGGCGGTCATGAACCGCGTGGGCAACTTTCCGCAGCGACCTCGGCGGGTGTTCTTTAGTGAGGACGGGGACTACGGCCGTCGCTGTCGCGCCGCAGGATTCTCGATAGGTATTTTGCGAGACATAGTGGTCTACCACGCCTGCGGGCCCGAAGGCCAATGACGTGTACGGCTGCCTTGATGTGTGCAACCTGAAGTATTCGGACGGGCCGGAGTACGCCTATCAGCAGTCTGGCGTGAAAGACTACGCAGAGGGGCGCGACCCGACCGGGCAGAGGTTCAAGCGACAATAGGGCGTATCGTCCCGGCGTCAGTGCTGGTATCGTTCACGTCACCATGCCGGTCAGCGTAAGACAGATCCTCGAACTGGACGTGCTTAAGCAGGCCCGACTGCTGGCAGGCAGCGAGGCGGCTCTCGACCGCAAGGTCACTTCTGTCACGGTGGGCGAGGTGCCGGACATCGCGGAGTGGTTGTCGGGCGGCGAGATGGTGCTCACGACTCTGTACGCCGTCAAGGGCGACCCGGAACGGCAGAGGGAGTTCTGTACCACCGTCATGATGGCCGACGCGGCCGCCCTCTTTGTCAAGACCACGCGCTTTGTGGAAGAGTTGCCCAAGGACGTGCTCGAACTTGCCGACAAGCGCAAGTTCCCCATCATCGAGGTCCCACAAGACCTGCGCTGGACGCGGCTGATGCAGGATGCCACCGAGCTGATAATCAACCGGCAGGCCTCCCTTCTCGAGAAATCGCGAGCCATACACCGAGGGCTGCTGGGGGTGGTCATCCGCGGGGGAAGTTGGGAGGAGCTGGTGGACGAGGTGTCCAAGCTCCTGGAGCGTAGAGTGGTGGTCTTGGACAGCTCCCTTGAGGTATTGGGAGCATCCAGAGACCTGCCCATAAGTGTGGCTGATCTGAAGGGTCATCTGGAGCGCCCGGGCATGCGCGAGTCGTTCTTGCACATGGGCGAGGCCGAGAAGCTCTTCCGCTTCAGGGGTGAGGGTCTGCCCTCCCTGTTCGCTCTGCCTATCGTGGCCAGTCACAACCGGATGGGCTATGTCTGTGCCTTCACCGAGGCCGAGGATCTGCCGAACAACGACGTGCTGGTTCTGGAGAACGCGGCGACCATCGCGGCCCTGCAGATGGCACAGGACCGGGTTCGCTTTGAGACCGAGGTGCGTCTGAAGGGGGACTTCGTCGACGACGTGGTCAGCGGCGAAGGGCGCGATGGCGACTCTCTGGTGCGGCGAGGAGCGTTTCTTGGTTGCGACCTGAGTCAGGGGGCGACGGTCATCCTCTTGGGAGTGGACGAGTTCGACGGGTTGGTGACGCGCCGTGAGAAGAGCCCTGACGATCTGGACCGGCGCGTGGAGCGGTTCTTCAGCCGGTGCTCGCGGCATGTCTCGGAGGGCGAGCCTCTGTCGCTTACCAGCCTGAAGTCCGGCAGAGTGGTGGTATTCGTCTGCGGCAAGACCGCCGCCGACCCGCCGGCGCTAAGGAAGCTGGCTGGTGCCTTGCAGAACCTGGGCAAGACCGCCGCCGACCTGAGTGTGTCGGTGGGTATCGGAGGGTTCACTCCCTCCGCGGGGCAGATGGCTCGTGGATATCAAGAGGCGCTGGTGGCTCTCAAGGTGGGCAGGAAGCTGCAGGGACCGGGCAGCATGCTGCACTTCGAGGACGTGGGCACCTACCGTCTGCTGCTGGACATCTGGGAGAGGGATCACGAGGAGATCCGCACTCTCTACGAGGACACCATCGGGCCTGTGGATCGCTACGACCAAGCCAACAACACCCAACTGGTGGAGACCCTGGTCGTGTTCTTCAGGAACAACGAGAACCTCACGCAGACGGCAGCCGACTTGTTCGCCCATCGTCACACGATCCGCTACAGGCTGGAGAAGATCGCTGAGATCGCGGGTCTGTCGGTCTTTCAGACCGAGCACAAAGAGCGGCTTGGCCTGGGCCTGAAGGCCCGCAGTCTGCTGACCAGCTAGGCTCGACGGGCCGCCATCGCCCGACGAACGTACAAACAGCCGGCTTTGGGTTTGTACATTTGGAGACTGCATTCTGCCCCCTTTCCAGGTGTAATGATGGGGTCGAGTCACGCGCCTGGGCGCTTCGTACCTAGAAAGGAGGGTGAAGATGGCAGAGATCAGTAATGGCGACACAGCCTGGATGATCATCAGTACCGCGCTTGTCATGCTGATGACCCCGGGACTGGCGTTCTTCTACGGTGGGCTGGTACGCCGAAAGAACGTACTCTCCATCATGATGCAGTGCTTCATGTTGTTGGGGGTCATAAGTATTCAGTGGGTGCTATTCGGATACAGCCTGGCTTTTGGGCCGGATCATGGGGGAGTCATAGGTGACTTCAGCTGGGCGGCCCTGAACGGAGTGGGCCTGGCGCCCAACCCCGACTACGCCGGGACCATCCCTCACTCTCTGTTCATGCTCTTTCAGATGATGTTCGCGGTCATCACACCCGCGCTCATCATCGGTGCGTTCGCGGAGCGGATGAAGTTCGGTGCGTTCCTGCTCTTCTCCGTTCTGTGGGCGACCCTGGTATACGACCCCATGGCGCACTGGGTCTGGGGCGTGAATGGCTGGCTGCGCGACTTCGGGGCCCTGGACTTCGCCGGCGGTACCGTCGTGCACATAAACGCCGGCATGGCGGCTTTGGCCGCGGCTCTGGTAATCGGCAAGCGCAAGGGATACCCGGAGACCTCGCCGCCTCACAACCTGCCCTTCGCCATCCTGGGGGCGGCACTTCTGTGGTTCGGCTGGTTCGGATTCAATGCCGGTAGCGCGCTCAGCTCGGGCGGACTCGCTACCTCGGCCTTCCTTGCCACTCATCTCGGCGCGGCGGCTGCCGCTGTGGCCTGGGCCGTCATCGAGTGGATCACCCGCAAGCGGCCTACTGCCCTGGGCATCATCTCAGGCGCCGTCGCCGGCCTGGTGGCTATCACGCCTGCCTCCGGCTACGTGGGTCCGCTGGCGGCCATGGCCATAGGTGCCGTCGCAAGTGCGGTGTGCTACCTGGCGGTAGTCTTGGTCAAGAACAAACTCGGCTACGACGACTCGCTGGACGCGTTCGGCGTGCACGGCGTGGGCGGTATGGTCGGTGCTCTTCTGACCGGCTTCTTCGCTACCACCGCCATCAACCCCGCCGGCGCGGACGGTCTGTTCTATGGCAACGCGATGTTGGCTCTCAAGCAGCTCGCGGCTCTGGCTGTCTGTGCGGCCTTCTCGTTCGTGGTGTCCTGGGTCCTGCTCAAGATCATCGACAAGACCATGGGCCTGCGCGTGAAAGAGGACCAGGAGAACATAGGTCTGGATCTGACGCAGCACAGGGAGTCGGCCTACACGGTGATCGGCTAGGTCTGAGAGCAAGGAGGTAGGTAATGAAATACGTCATAGCCATAATCCAGCCCGACCGTCTAGATGAAGTCATGGCGGAGCTGGAAGCCAAGGATGTCAACCTCATCACCGTGTCCGACGTCATGGGCCGCGGACGGCAGAAGGGCGTCGCGGAGGTCTACCGCAGTCATGTGGAGCGAGGCGGTCTGTTGCGCAAGACCAAGATCGAGATAGCGGTTAACGACGACTTCTTGGCGCCGACCGTTGAGGCGATAACCAACGGAGCCCACACCAACAATGTGGGTGACGGGAAGATCTTCATCTTCAACCTGGAGGAATGCGTGCGCATCCGGACGGGCGAGACCGGCGGAGTGGCCATCGGCTGACAACGAGCGGAACTGGTGCAGGTGAACGACGTGGGGGCCCGGCGTACCGACGGGCCCCCACGTGTATCTAGGCGCATCGGTAGGGGCCCTAATCCCGGTCGAGTATGGTCCTCACAGCCGTGGCAAGGCTTTGGAGAGTGAAGGGCTTCTGCAGGAAGTCGACGCCCTCCTGGACGGCGACATCGGCAAGGGGGACTTCGTCGGTGTAGCCGGACACGTATAGCACTTTCAGCCCCGGTCTGAGCGCTCGCAGACGCTCAGAGAGCTCCCGACCGTTCATGTCGGGCATGACTATGTCGGTGATGACCATGGCGATGTCCGTATGCTTCTGGGCGATGCGGAGAGCGTCGGACGGTTGGGGAGCCGTCAGCACCTGATAGCCCAGGTCCACCAATATCCTTTGAGTGAGGCGGAGCACCGAGGGTTCGTCTTCGACTACGAGGAGAGTCTCCGTTCCGCGGGGAGCCGCGGTGGGGATGAGCTCGTGGTCCTCCGCCGTGGCCTCCGCGTCCACACGGGGCAGGTAGATATGCACCTGCGTACCGATAGCCTCGCCGGACTCGACTTGGATGAAGCCCGCGTTCTGTCTCACTATCCCGTAGACAGTGGCAAGTCCGAGGCCGGTGCCCTTGCCCGTGTCTTTGGTGGTGAAAAACGGCTCGAAGAGGTGCTCCAAGGCCTCGGGTGACATACCGGTGCCGTTGTCGCTGACCGATAAGCGCGTGTAGTTGCCGGGCACACAGCCCTCATGCTCTGCGCAATACTGTTCGTCCAGGGTGACGTCTGCCGTCCGGATGACCACTTTGCCGGCGTCCACGATCGCGTCCCGGGCGTTCAGACACAGGTTCACAAGCAGTTGATCCAGTTGGGCAGGGTCCATCTGTACTCGGCCGATGTCTTTGCCCGGTATCCACGTGAGTCTCACTTGCTCACCGATGAGCCTGCCCAGCATCCCCATCATCCCCTGAACGGCCTTGTTGAGGTCTATCACCCTGGGGATGGTCACCTGGCGCCGAGCGAAGGCCAGCAATTGCTGCGTTATTCCGGCCGAGCGATCAGCGGCCTCTTTGATCTCAAGCAAGTCCGCGTACAACGCATCGTCTGGGGACACCTGCTCCAGAGCGAGTTGTACGTGACCGAGGATGACCGCGAGCATGTTGTTGTAGTCGTGCGCGACTCCGCCCGCCAACCTCCCTATCGACTCCATCTTGGCGGCTTGGCGTAGCTGGGTCTGAAGCCTCTCCTGCTCTTCCTCGGCACGCTGCTTCTCGGTACGGTCCTCGACGATCGCCTGGATGCACGATACCCCGTTGAAAGTGGTGTGCGTCAGCGAGAGCCACACGTCGTAGGGAGTGCCATCCTTGCGTTTGAACCGTACCTCGTGTTGGTGCAGAGAGCCTTGGGCCAGGAACAGGGTCAGCGCCGTCTCCCTCTCCTCAGCGTCGTAGTAGAGGGCGGAGACGTTGCCGATCCTCTGGATATCATCATGGGTGTAGCCGCCTGGCCTCAGTATCGCGCCATTGAAGGCCAGGATATTGCCCTGAATATCCGCCACTCCAATGCCTACAGGGGCAGCCTCGAACAAGGCGCGGAACTCTTGCTCGCTGCGGCGTAGGGCCTCTTCTGCGCGTTTGCGCTCGGTAATGTCACGCATGAAGACCAGACGGGCCGGACGTCCTCTATACATGACCTCGCGACCGCGGGTCTCGGCCCAGACTCGCGATTCGTCGGGCATCACGAGTTCGATTGCGAAGGTGGCAGAGTCCGCGGAACGCAGGTGACTGATAAGCTCCCGGCGAGACTCCTCGGTGGCGGGCAATACATCGAGGCCCTTCTTGCCTACCAGCTCATCACCGTCGTGGTAGCCGACAAGCTCGGCAAAGGCGCGGTTCGCGTCGACTATGACCCCTTGTTCGTGGATCATTATCCCTTCAGTGGTCATAGAGGCCAGGCTCCTGAAACGCTCTTCGCTCTGCAGGAGTGCTTCTTCAGCCGCCTTGGACGCAGTGAGATCTCGGACGGTGGCCAAGATCCTATGCTTGCCTTGGGCCACAAATGGCGAGGTGCGGATCTCGACCGGCAACTCCGTCCCGTCCTTTCGCCTGTGGCGCCATTCGAAGACGGTGCCTCCGCGTTCGAGCGTCTCACCTACGTGGGCACCCGCCTTGTCCCTAAGCTCCACTGCCGCCAGGTCACGGTATCGCATGGTCAGAAACTCTTCGCGGGTGTAGCCGTAGATCTCTGTGGCGGTGCGGTTGCAGTCAAGAAAGTGGCCGTCGGGGTCGCTGAGGAACACGGCGTTCGGGCTTGAATCGAAGAAACGGCGATTGCGGGCGTTGCTTTCTTGCAGGGCGGCCTCGGCCTGCTTTCTGGCCACCGTATCCCAAGTCTGGTCTGCAAAGGTCGACACTATGGCCACGTCATGTTCGGTATATGGGCTTGGCTTGTTGCCTAAGCCGAAGACCGCCACCACTTTGTCATCGCGGAACACCGGTACTGTCAGCACGCGGAAGACCGGATCGTCCTCTGCCTGCAGACCCTTGCGCTCGGGGGGAGCCTGGTAGTCGTTACGAATCAGCGGCTGGCCTTGCCCCAGGCACTCTGCCCACACGCCTTCGTCCGACAGGACGTGCAGACGCTCGGGGTCTATCGCAGAAGAGTCGTCCAGCGCCAGCGCCTCCCACGATGCTGCCGAGGAGTTGCCTTCCTCGCCCTGGGCCAGGAAGTTGCAGAACGCTATGGGGCTGTTTGTGAACCGCTGCAACTCTCGGAGTGCGGCCTGCAGGAACTCGCGCACGGTGGCCGACGGCGCCAAGTCGAGCAGGCGCAGCCGCGCGTCCCTCATGGCCTCGATCAGCCATTTCTCGGTGATGTCCCGGCCCGTGGAGAGAGCGCCGACCATCTGGCCGCTGTCATCCCTGAGCGCGCGGCACCACCAGACCAGGAGGCGGTCCTGGCCGTCCTGGCGGCGCTGCCAGCTTTCCACGTAGCGGGTCTCTGGATCGCCGTCGAAGAGGGGCCTCACGGCCTCATAGGTCGCTGCCTCGTCCGTGCAGTAGTACGCGGCCTCCCTGCCGACTACCCCGTCGCCAAAGAACTCCAGTCCGGCGTCGTTCACCCAGGTGTAGACCTTGCTCTCGTCCACCTCAGCGATGATGTCGGGTATGGTCTGCAGTATCGCCAGGTTGCGTCTGGTAAGGGCCCTGAGCGATTCCTCTACCTGCTTGCGCTGGGTGATGTCTCTGGCGATCGCCAGAACGGCACGCTCTCCCATGTAGGAGACGGCGCTGAGGGCTATCTCTACAGGAACGATACGGCCGTCCGCGGCACAGTGGCCGGTCTCGATCACTCGCGGCCCGTTCGAGTCCACCTCCGCGAGGAGTCTCTGCACGTCCTTAAGCGTCAGAGTGCTGTCGATATCGGCAGGACCCATGCTCAGCAGTTGGTCTCTGCTGTAGCCCGAGAACTCGCTGGCCCGCCTGTTGACAGCCAAGAAACGGCCGTCGAGGCTGATCACCTGGGCTACGTCGGCCATACTCTCCGTCAGTAGCCGATAGGCTTCTTCGTTCTCCGGGCGGCCGGTGTTCTTGCTCATGCATAGATAGTACGACACCCGGCCCCGAAAAAGGCAAAGCGCCCGACACCCCTGGGGGCGCCGGGCGCTTCAGGTCTTTCGTGGCCTAGAGGATGGGGAGATACCTCTCGAGCTCGTAGGGGGTGATGAGCGTCTTGTACGCGTCCCACTCTTCAAGCTTGTTGCGGACGAGGTAGTCGCACACGTGGTCGCCCAGGGTCTCGCGCACGAACTTGGACTCCTGGAAAGCCTGGATGGCTTCATGGAGATCTCCGGGCAAGGAGCCGATGCCGGCTTTGTCACGCTCTGCCTGGGTCATCTCGAAGATGTTGTTGGTGGCTTCGGGCGGAAGCTCCATGCCCTTCTCGATGCCGTCGAGGCCGGCCGCCAGCATGGCTGCGAAGGCCAGGTAGGGGTTGCACGCCGGGTCGGGGTTGCGCAGTTCGATGCGGGTGGCGTTCTCCTTGCCGGGCTTGTAGAGAGGCACCCGGACCATGGCCGAACGGTTACGCCGCGACCAGCAGATGTACACCGGCGCTTCGTAGCCGGGGACCAGCCGCTTGTAGGAGTTCACCCACTGGTTGGTGATGAGGGCTATCTCGCGGACGTGAGCCAACAGGCCTGCGATATACGCCTTGCCGACCTTGGAGAGGTTGTACTCGTCGTCCGGATCAAAGAAGGCGTTGCGTTCGCCCTTGAAGAGAGACTGGTGCACATGCATGCCCGACCCGTTGACCCCGTGCATGGGTTTGGGCATGAAGGTCGCGTAGAGTCCCTTGGACTGAGCGATCTCCTTGACGGTCAGACGATACGTCATGACGTTGTCGGCCATGGTGAGCACGTCTTTGTAGCGCAGGTCGATCTCGTGCTGAGACGGAGCGACCTCGTGGTGGGAGTACTCCACCTGGATGCCGAACGAGTGCAGGGCGTTGATAGTGTCGCGCCTGAGGTCACCACCGGCGTCGAGGGTGGTCAGGTCGAAGTAGCCACCGTGATCTAGGACTTCGGTGCCTTCGCTGTCCTTGAAGTAGAAGAACTCCAACTCCGGACCCACGTTCATGGTGTAGCCCAGGGCCTCGGCCTTGGCTACGACCTTGCGCAACACGTTGCGGGGGTCTCCGGGGTAAGGGTCACCATTGGGCTGACGGATCTCGCAGAACATGCGGGCGGTACCACCGGCACCGGCACGCCAAGGAAGGAGCTGGAAAGTGCTGGGATCGGGATAGGCGACCATGTCGGACTCCTCGATGCGGGCAAAGCCCTCGATCGACGATCCGTCAAAGCCCATACCCTCATCAAAGGCATTGTCCAACTCGGCGGGGGTGACCGCGAAGCTCTTCAGGAATCCTAGTACGTCGGTAAACCAGAAGCGGATGAACTTTATCTGCTTCTCCTCAACGATCTTGAGGACATCCTGTTTGGTGAGTTTGTCTGCCATCAGCCGCTCCTTTCACGGATCGGGGTAGTCCGAGTGTATCCAGCATAGCAGCCGCGGCCTCGCCGCAGCTCTGCCAAGTGGCCAGATTTGAACCAACGCATATGTACACATGTCCAAGACATCTTTGAAGCTCGGAGGTCAGGGCCCTACCGGTCGAAATAGCATAGGACATTCTGTCCGATGGCGTCGGCGGTGAGTCGTACGGTGGCTCCCTGGGCCACTCGGGCGGTGTCGATGACCCGGACCACGCCCTCCATGTTCTCTGCGCTCGGAACGAGTTCGAGCAGAGAGCTCGGCGACTCTTCAAAGAACTCCTGATTCAAGAAGTTGTCGCCCTGGGTCGGGAACAGTGCCAAGTAGAGGATGTTGCGTTCGACTATCTCATTGAGAAAGTGCGTGCCCAGCGAGACATCGGGCACCAGGTTCTCATGCATAGCCACGATCTCGCAGAGTATCGATACATGGTTGATGTCGCTGAAGCTCACGGGGATGCCAAGGTGGGGGCTGGTAGTACCCCAGCGCCCGGGACCCAGCATCATGACGTTGTCTATCCCTTGGCCGCGCGCATGGTTGACCGCGCCTAGGAGCTTCGCGACCTCGTGCCTTGCCTGCAGGGGTAGACGGCCGTAGAGGGCCGGCGACACATAGACGAAGCGGTCCACGGTGGTCAGCCGGCTGTGACCGATCACGGCGCCCCGCGCCGCGATTATGAGGTCTTCTTTGCGGGGGTCGACATCGGGCATCTCGACGGACGACGCGCCTTGCACCTGCAGCGGCCGGCACTGGACCAGGTTGATCTTGTACCGGTAGTCACCGACGAAATTGGCCGTGAACTCGATGTCCACCGGGTACTCGTAGGCCGCCTCCAAGATCTGGAGCATATCCCGGATGTCGTTCACCAGGTCGGTCTCTTTGAGCAACCGGTCGAAGGTGAGCACTTTGGGCTTGCCATCGCCGGCGACCAGAGATTGGTCGCTCGACGCGAACAGGTCCAGCGGCATGTCGGGCTCGTTCTTGATCAAGTCCAAGAAGTGGCTGGACGCCAGTTGATTGGACTCGAGGTCAAGGTAGTCCACACGGCGCTGGGCAGCGCGCGCCACCTCGTCGAAGTTGATCTCAGGCCGCTTGTCGGGGGCGTTGAGGGCGATGATGCGGGTGTAGTCGTCATCGGACTGGTTGACGGCGCGCGTGCCCAGGCCGAACACCAGTCGCAGCACCCCGGCCTTGGGATCTATGGAGCGATCCCACGCGTAGGGGTTGAAAGAGAAGCCTACGCCTGCCACCTGCGGGTAGAAGTAGCGATCGTACATCGCGCCCGAAACGCGCATGACCAGAAGCGCCATCTGCTCGTCTTTGTCGAGCATGCCGCGGTCTGCACGATAGCGCAGAGCCTTCTCGCTCATGGAACTGGCGTAGATGGTGCGGATGGCAGCGAGCAGGTCCTTTAGGCGCTGCTCGCGGGGGCCCTGGTTGGCGCAGAAGACGCTCTCGTACTTGCCCGCGAACGAGTTGCCGTAGTTGTCTTCGAGCAGCGAACTGGAGCGCACGATAAAGGGCGATTGGCCGAAGTAGTCGACCATCTCTTCGAATCTCTGCAGGATGTGGGGCGGGAACTCACCGGTCAGGATGCGTTGCCGGGCGTGCTCCGCGCCCTCGAGGAAGTCGTCGGGGTCGCGCTGCTTCTGACGCGCCCGCCACACACCGCTTCGCACGAGGAAGTCGTAGAAGACATCCGAGCCTATGTAGAACGAGTCGTGCTCTTCCAGGAGTTCGGTATAGCGGACATCGCTCTTCTTGAGGATAGAACGAGCCAGGAGCATGCCCACGGTCTTGCCGCCCACCAGGCCGGTGCCGATCATGCGTTTACGCACATCAAGGACGTCCTGCATGGTGAGGTAGCGCATGATGAGCCGTTGCATGTTGGGGTCTCGGGATATGACCATCTTGACCAACTGGTCGTAGAGGTCCTTGCCCTTCTCGGGCAGATCGGGCCTGTACTCGCCAGACTGCAGGAGTTCGCGTGCCTTGATGAAGCTGTTCTCCCAGAAGCCCACGCTGCTGTCTGAGGCCAACCCAGACCAGCGGCTGGAGGTGAGGATCTCGGAGATGACGGCGCTGGAGGTGACGGTCTTGAACTCGCGTCCCCGCCAGACATGGATCATGTTCATGGTAGGGGAGTAGCGCTGTTGCACCTTGACGGGGCGGATGTAGATCTCATCCCGGTGAGTGTAGGTGTCCAAGAAGACCTGCGCGGTGTCCTGGATAGGTCCCAGCGCGTAGGCGGTGTGGTAGTTGCGGTACACCGCGAAGTAGGCGACGGTCTCGAGATCGAAAAGGTACGGGCAGGTGAGCCTGAAGAAGCTGGCCAGCATCTGGTCTGAGTACCAGTCGACGGCCAGGCGGGAGAGGCAGTCGAAGACATAGAAGGCCCCGTTGCCCGCCTCTTCGATGACTGCGTGGATGGCGGCGATGAAGTTCTCAAAACCCTGCTCGGGGTCGAAGTTGTACACCAGAGCGCCATCTTCGGTGGAGACCAGAGATTCGTGACGCGCGAAGCGGAAATACACCAGCTTCTTGCCGTTCCGAACGGCCGCGTGGACGAACGGCGTGACCAGGGCTTGGTATTCCTCGAGCGTGTCGACCTGCCAGACCACGTTGTCGCCCGGTAGGAGGCCCTTGAGCACCTGGTCGAGCCCCGGTAGACCTGTGGTCATAGTCGCATCAAGCGCCATCTGTCACACCTTCTCCAGGTAGGTGGCCACTTCACGCGCTGTGCGCATGCCGTCGCTCAAGGCGTGCACTACCAGCGACGCGCCGCGGTGCATGTCGCCCGCCACAAAGACTCCCGCGACGCTCGTCATGTGGTTCTCATCGCGAGCCAAGAAACCGCGAGTGTCCCTGCCTGATGCCGAGCTCCTCGACCAGAGCCGTGGGACTGGGGGCGACAAAGCCCATGGCCAGCAGGACCAGATCGGCAGAGAGCGTGAAGGCCGAACCTTCCACGGGCTGAGGACACAAGGTGCCGCGGTTCTCGTCCAGCGCCCAGTCCACCTGCACGCACTCCAGCTGCCTCACTTGCCCCTTCTTACCGGCGAAGGCCGTGGTATCGACGCTCCAGCGCCGGGTGCCGCCCTCCTTGTGGCTGCTCGAATCGCGCCTAAGGAGCGGCCACTGGGGCCAGGGCGTGCTCTCCGAGCGGGTGGCCGGTGGTTCGGGCAGTATCTCGATCTGAGTCACGTCTTTTGCGCCCTGGCGCCAGGAGGTGCCCATGCAGTCCGAGCCTGTGTCTCCGCCGCCTATGACCACTACCCTCTTGCCCTCGGCGGTGACGCGCTGGTCGCGGTCGATGTACTCGCCTCCGAGCCAGCGGTTCTGCTGGGTGAGGAAGTCCATGGCGAAGTGGATGCCCGAGAGATCCCGGCCTGGTATCTGGAGATCGCGGGGTACGCCGGCTCCGCCTGCCAACACTATGGCGTCGAAGCGGCCCTGCAAGTAGCGGGCCGACAGGTCTTCGCCCACGCTGACGCCGCACTCGAAGACCACGCCCTCTTGCCGCATGAGGTCCACGCGCTGGTCGACCACCCACTTCTCCAATTTGAAATCGGGTATGCCGTACCGCAGGATGCCGCCCGGACGCGGGTCTTTCTCGTAGACAGTGACATTGAAGCCGCTTCGGTTCAGCACGTACGCGGTGGCCAGGCCGGCCGGCCCAGAACCGATGACGGCCACGCGCGCCCGGCGCCGGCGCGCGGGCGGCTCGGGCTTGACGTAACCACGCTGGAACCCCTGCTCGATGATGGCGAGCTCGATTTTGCTGATGTTGACGGCGGGCCGGATGAGGCCCAGCACGCAGGCGCCTTCACATGGGGCGGGGCAGATGCGGCCTGTGAACTCAGGGAAGCAGTTGGTCTGTAGCAAGAGGTCCAAGGCCTCTTTCCAGCGATGATAGTAGACCTGCTCGTTCCATTCGGGCACCACGTTGCCCAGCGGACAGCCGGTGGAGGAGCCGTGGCAGAAGGGGGTGCCGCAGTCCATGCAGCGGGCCGCTTGAGTCGTGATCTCCTTCTCGGTGAGCGGGATGTCCACCGAGCGGGAGTCTCTCAGCCGCTCGGCGACCGGCCGGTAGCCGATGTCCTGGCGTTCAAGATCTAGGAAGTCTCGTTCTCTGGCCATGTCTGCCTAGTCCCTCGCCACTTCTTCGCGCTCCACGGCTTCGTCCTCACGGCTTAGCACGCCCAGGGCGCGTTTGTACTCGGTGGGGAAGACCTTGATGAAGTACGGCAGCGACGACTCCCAGGCTTCGAGGATAGAGTGCGCCCGCCGGCTGTGCGTGTGCTTGAAGTGCCGCTCGATCATGGTCCGCAGTTCGGCTTGGTCTTGCGGGTCGTTCATCAGTTCGAGGTCGACCATGCCCAGGTTGCAGCGGTTGTCAAAGAGTCCGGTCTCGTCGAACACGTAGGCTATGCCGCCGCTCATGCCGGCGCCGAAGTTGATGCCCGTGGGTCCGAGCACCGCGACACGGCCACCGGTCATGTACTCGCATCCGTGGTCGCCGATGCCCTCCACTACCGCCCAAGCGCCGCTGTTGCGGATGGCGAAGCGCTCGCCCGCTTGACCGCAGATGTACATCTCGCCTGAGGTCGCGCCGTAGAGAGCCACGTTGCCGGCGATGATGTTCTCTTCGGCATCGAACTCAGAGCCGGAGGGGGGCCGGACGATGATCTTGGCGCCGGACAGACCTTTGCCCAGATAGTCGTTGGCCTCGCCATCGAGGACCAGGGTCATGCCTTTGGAGCAGAATGCCCCGAAACTCTGGCCGGCCGACCCTTGAAACAGCAGCGTTATGGTGTCGTCGGGCAATCCCCGGCTGCCGTACTGCCGGGCGATGTTGCCGGAGACTATCGTGCCCACCGCGCGGTGGACGTTGCGGATGGGCAGAGTGACGGTCACCGGCCGGGCGGTCTCCAGGGTCTCGCGTACCAACGGGACTATCTTATGGTCAAGGGTCTTGTGTAGGTCGTGCTTGACCACCGTAGTCTTGCGGACTTCTTTGGGGTCGGCCTCCGCGCGACAGAAGATGCCCGAGAAGTCCAAGCCCTTGGCCTTCCAGAAGGTGATGGCCTCGTTGACCTCCAGCAGGTCGCTGCGTCCTATGAGGTCGTCCATCTTGCGGATGCCTATCTGGGCCATGTACTCGCGCGCCTCGCGAGCGAGCATGCGCATGAAGTTGACCACGTACTCCGGTCTGCCGGAGAAGAGCTTGCGCAGTTCGGGTTCCTGCGTGGCGATGCCGGCGGGGCAGGTGTTCTTGTGACAGGCGCGCATCATAACGCATCCCAGCACTACCAGCGCGGAGGTGGCGAAGCCGAACTCCTCGGCGCCCAACAGAGCCGCGATAACAATGTCGCGTCCTGTCTTGAGTTGGCCGTCGGTCTGCAGGCGCACGCGGCTGCGCAGGCCGTTCAACACCAGTGTCTGTTGGGTCTCCGCGAGACCCAGTTCCCACGGCGCGCCGACGTGGTGCACAGAAGAGAGGGGGGCGGCACCGGTGCCGCCGTCGCCACCGCTTATGAGGATGACGTCGGCGCGTCCCTTGGCCACGCCCGCCGCGACCGTGCCAACTCCGACCTCTGATACGAGTTTCACCGAGATGCGCGCCTCAGGGTTGACGCAGCGCAGGTCGTAGATGAGCTGTTCGAGGTCCTCGATGGAGTAGATGTCGTGATGCGGGGGCGGGGAGATAAGGCTGACGTAGGGGGTGGAGTTTCTAGTCTTGGCTATCCACGGGTAGACCTTGCTGCTGGGCAGTTGGCCGCCTTCGCCCGGCTTCGCGCCTTGGGCGATCTTTATCTGCAGTTCACGGGCGTTCACCAGGTACTCGGCGGTCACGCCGAAACGGCCGCTGGCTATCTGCTTTATGGCGCTACAGCGGCTGTCACCGTTGGGCAGGGGCGCATAGCGTTCTGCGTCCTCGCCGCCCTCGCCGCTGTTGCTCATGCCGCCCAGACGGTTCATGGCTATGGCGAGCGCCTCGTGGGCCTCCTGGCTGATCGAGCCGAACGACATGGCCCCGGTGACGAACCGCTTGACGATCTCCGACTCGGGTTCTACCTCGGAGAGGGGGACAGGTTTCACCTGCTTGAAGCGGAACAGCCCGCGGAGGGTGCTTTGCGCGCGCTCTTGGCCGTTTATGAGCCCGGTGTATTTCTTGAAGAGGTCGTAGTCGTTGGTGCGCGTGGCCCGCTGCAGATAGGTGATGGCCTCGGGCGACCAGAGGTGGCGTTCGCCTTCTTTGCGGTAGGAGTAATGACCGCCGCTGGGCAGCACGCGCGCGGTCTCTTCGGTCTCGTAGGCAGCCTGGTAGCGCGCCTGCGCTTCGCGGGCGATCTCGTCCAGACCTATGCCCTGGATGCGAGAGGCAGTGCCTTCGAAGTACTTGCTCACCACGTCCTGATTGAGCCCCAGGGCCTCGAAGGCCTGGGCACCGCGGTAACTGCGCAGGGTAGAGATGCCCAACTTGGACATGATCTTGAGGAGGCCGGTGTTCAGGGCCTTAAGGTAGAACTCCAGAGCCTTGGTAGACCCCACATCTTTGCTCAGCCGCTCCCTGGTGGCCAGGTCGGTGAGGATCTCACAGGCCAGGTACGGGTTTATGGCCGAAGCGCCGTAGCCGAGTAGTAGAGCCATGTGCATGACCTCGCGCGCTTCACCTGTCTCGACTATCAGATCGACGCCGGCGCGTCTGCGAGTCCGCATGAGGTGTTGGTTGACCGCCGACACGGCCAAAAGCGCCGGGATGGCCATGGTCGTTTCAGGCAGGTCTTTGTCACTTATCACCAGGATCTTCTCCCCGGCCATCACCGCCGCCCCCGCTCTCTCGCAGAGGTCGTCCAGAGCTGCCGCCAAGTCCTTGCCGGTCCCGCCGGCCCGGAAGCCGATAGGCAGGGTGCGACAGGCGAACCCAGGAACGACGATATCGGAGAGCAGAGCCAGGTCTTCGTTAGACAGGATGGGGGAGGTCAGCTTGACCAAGCGGGCCTGCTGGGGGTTCTCCGACAGCAGGTTACCCGGAGAACCTATGAAGGTGGTCAGCGACATGACCAACTCTTCGCGGATGGAGTCGATGGCCGGGTTGGTGACCTGGGCGAACAACTGCTTGAAGTACCAGTAGAGCAGTTGCGGATGCTCGGACAGCACAGCCAGCGGTTCATCTGCGCCCATCGAACCCACAGGTTCGTGGGCCGTGGTAGCCATCGGGTCAAGGATGTACTTCAGGTCCTCCCGCGTGTAACCGAAGTAGCGTTGGCGTTTGAGGAGCGTGGTGGCATCAAGGGTGGCCGGGGTCACCGCACCGAAAAGCCCGTGCACCATGACCTTGTTCTCGTCCACCCAGCGACGATATGGCTGTCGGCGGGCAAGTCCGGTCTTGATCTCTACGTCGCCGTGCACCCGGTGTTCCTGCAGGTCGACCAGGATCATCTTGCCGGGTCGGAGCGAGCCGCGCTCCCTTACTTGCGCGGGGGGCAGGTTGAGCACACCGGCCTCGGAGGCGAAGACCATGAAGCCGTTCTTGGTGATGGTGTAGCGTGCCGGGCGCAGGCCGTTGCGGTCGAGCATGGCTCCCACGGTGCGACCGTCGGTGAACACCACGGCAGCGGGGCCGTCCCAGGGCTCCATGAGCCCGGCGTGGTACTCGAAGAAGCCGCGCAGGTCGGGACCCATGGGGTACTTGCTGCCCCAGGCCTGGGGGATGAGCATGGCCATAGAGTGGTGAAGACTGCGTCCCGCCGTGGTGAGTAGCTCCAAGGCGTTGTCCAGGCAGGCCGAATCGCTACCGGTGGGGTCGATGACCGGATGAAGCTTGTGGATATCGTCGCCGAACAACTCCGAAGCCAGCATGGGCTCGCGGGCCCGCATGTGGTTGAGGTTGCCTCGCAGGGTGTTGATCTCGCCGTTGTGGGCCAGATAGCGGAAGGGCTGCGCCAACTCCCAAGAAGGGAAGGTGTTAGTGCTGTAGCGCTGGTGCACAACGGCCAAGGCGCTCTTGAAGCGGGGGTCGCCGAGGTCGGCGTAGAAGGTGGCCACCTGGGTGGGCAGCAGAAGCCCCTTATACACGATCGTGCGGCAAGAGAAGCTGGGCACGTAGAAGCGCCACTGCTCCTGAGGCGTACCGGCGTCGTCCGCCGCCTGGGCCACGGCCTTCTCGCATTGGCGTCGGACAACGTAGAGCTTGCGTTCCAATGCATCCCCAGCGAGGCCGGCTCCGTCCACGAAGCATTGCCAGACCGAAGGCTTGGTCCTCCGGGCGGACTCGCCCAGCACCGTCTCGTCGGTGGGGGCTTCACGCCAGCCCAGGAAGGTGAGGCCTTCGGCTATCACGGTCTGCTCTACCGCGTAGCGGGAGGCGGCCTGGAGTTCTGCGTCGGCGGACAGGAACATCACACCGACGCCATAGTGACCGGGAGCCGGAAGTCTGATGCCCGATTCGCCGCAGACCTCTCTGAAGAAGCCATCGGGGATCTGGGCCATGAGGCCCGCACCGTCGCCGGCTCCGCCGGCGCCCGCCGCGCCCCTGTGGAGCAGGTTCTTGAGGATGTCGATGCCTTGCTCGATGATGTCATGCGACGGCTCGCCGTCTATGTGGCACACAAAGCCCACACCGCAGGAGTCTCTCTCGTTGCGCGGGTCGTACAAGCCCTTAGGCTGGGGCACGCCGGGGCCGGTATACTGTCGGCTAGGACGGCTGTGGGTGTCTTGTAGGCTTTGCACTAGTCCCCTGTTCCCGCGGTCGCAACAAAGCAGCATAAGGTTAACAGAGCTGTTGGGCAGGTTGCTTTGGCCGTTGGGCCAGCAAATGAGATGGTGCGTTGTACAGGCGGCCAAGCAGAGGAAGTGGGAGATACTGGTAAGGTGATGCCCTGTGCTGCGCAAAACCACATGGAGATGACCGCCTTGTACGCAAGCGCTGTGTGTGAGGTGGACTGATGTACCGGGGTGAAGTTCCCGGATATGTCGTGCTTTCTGACGGCACTGTCTTCGAGGGTTTTGGCTTCGGCACTCAAGGCGTCGTCCCAGGCGAGGCCGTCTTCAACACCAGCATGTCAGGCTATCAAGAGGTGGTCACAGACCCCTCGTATCACGGCCAGCTGGTCACCTTCACCTATCCGCTCATAGGCAACTACGGGGTGGCCGACCATCTGCTCGAGTCGGCCGAGGTGCGGTCGCGGGCCATAATCGTCCGCGAGATCAAGAACACGGCTTGGAACCAGAGCTGTGATGGGGCGTGGGTCGACTGGCTCACGGCACGTGGCGTCACCGGGGTGGGTGGTATCGACACCAGAGCGCTCACTCGTCACCTGCGGGAGCGTGGCGCAATGAACGCCTGCGTGGCGGCAGGTCCTGACCTGAGGGTGGACGATCTGCTGGCCAGGGCGCGAGAGCTCCCGTCCATGGCGGGCAGCGACTTGGTGGGGGCGGTCACCTGTAGCGAACCTTACGAGTGGGTGCCCGAAGAAGCCGACGGAGCCGTGCCCGAACCAAGGTTCCGCGTGGTCGCCTACGACTTCGGCATCAAGCGCAGCATCCTCCGACGGCTTGCGGCGACTGAGTGTCAGGTCACGGTGGTGCCGGCCTCCTGGACGGCCGAGCAGGTCTTGGCCATGAAGCCGGATGGGGTGTTCCTCTCCAATGGTCCGGGCGACCCCGCGGCAGTGGGCTACGCGATCAGTAGCATCAAGGCACTGGTGGGTAAGGTGCCCATCTTCGGCATCTGCCTGGGCCATCAGTTGCTGTCGCTGGCTGTGGGCTTCACCACGTACAAGCTCAAGTTCGGCCACCGGGGCGCGAATCACCCGGTGCGGGACTACCTCACAGGTCGAGTCGAGATCACCAGCCAGAACCACGGCTTCGCGGTGGAGCCGCCGGAGGTCGTCCGCGAGGCGCTGGAGCGCGGCTCCGTGGTGGGCGAGGGGGGCGTCGCCGGGCTCAGTGCCGAAGACATGCTGCTGGACTCGGACTTCGGCCGGGCGCAGGTGACGCATCTCAATCTGAACGATGGCACAGTGGAAGGTTTTCAGCTGCTTGAACTGCCGGCCTACTCGGTGCAGTACCACCCCGAGGCCGGCCCAGGGCCTCATGACAGCCGCTACCTGTTCGACCGCTTTGTGGAGTTGATGGCGAAAGGCTTGTGACGCTTAGGAAGGTGCGGGCTTCTGCCCGTCTGGCCGAAGGTGTAGAGTTCCATAGCATGACCACCAAGGACCTCTTCACCCAATACTTCAAAGACCTGCACGCTGTTGACGCGCATGGCGACGCGCGTGAAGAGAGCTTCTATGGCCCGCTAGAGACTATGCTCACCGCAGTTGCCGAGGAGACCGGGCGCAAGAAGATCAGCGTCACCACGCTGCCCAAGTCCACCGACGCCGGCAACCCCGACTTTCGCGTCTGGAACGGCACCGACCGCATAGTGGGGTACATCGAAGCCAAGAAGCCCACCGAGGGCCGGCTGGACGAGATCGAGCAGTCCGAGCAGCTCAAGCGCTACCGCGCGACCTTTCCCAACCTGATACTCACCAACTTCTTGGAGTTCCGCCTCTATCGCGACGTGCAGCGCGTCGACGAGGTCCTGGCCGCCCAGGCCTTCGTGCTCCATGTCATGAAGACGGCGCCGCCGGTGCAGCGCGCCGACGAAGACGGAGACGCGTTGCGACTCCTTCGGAGCCTTCGGGTCCCGGCTTAGACGCATCTTCATTCATATCCGCGAATTATGCGTCGCCTGCTGCATAGCAGTTGGCTACCCGTATGGGTCCAAGGTTGTACGCAGATCCGACCACACGGCTGGGAACATCACTGGCGGGTGGCATGCGTCCGCCGAGTCTCGTGCCGTATAATGAGAGGAGGTGAGAGTCTCGATGGGGTGGGCTGAGATGACCATTGACGAAATCAGACAAGAAGCGCTTCGTCTGGGTGTGAAAGACAGAGCCGACCTGGTCAAGGATCTGCTAGACAGCCTCGATGACTTTGAGGATCCCGACGGCTTGACCGCAGTCGAGATAGAGCAGTTGTGGGTCGAGGAGGCGCTGCGACGCGCTGCGCAGCTTGAGTCGGGCGAGGCGAAGAGCATCCCTGCCGAGGAGGTACTTGCCCGAGTGCGGGCTCGTTTGGCTTGAGGACCGCTCTTCGGTTTCAGGACGCTGCTGCGCGTGAGTTGGATCAGGCTGTGGACTACTATCAACCAGTGGCAGTGGCTTTCGCCAATGAACTGAGTCGGTGCCTTGCTCTGATTGGGGAGCATCCTTTCGCTGGCAGAGAAGTAGCTCCGAACGTGCGCATAGTGGTCATGTCAGGATTTCCGTATTCCATCGTGCACAAGCTGTGCGATAGTGAGATTCAGATTCTCGCCATTGCCCATCACCGCCGGCGTCCCGGGTACTGGCTTGAGCGCAGCGGGTGACTCACCCGCTTCTCACCGGCCCCTCTATACGGTACGATTAGCCGACCTTTAATCGTGCCCTGTGAGGCCGGAAGGAGAAGCAGCATGCTTTGCCCTGCGCGCGCCCTTGTGCGCTGCCGTCGTTCGCGGGCGACCCGCCCGTCACACCCGTTCCATCGCTCCTTCCGACCCTTGACGCGCGTCCTAAGCGCTCCGGCGGGGGAGGCGAGCCGCTAGCCATGCCGCGTCGCGCCGACATCCACAAGATCATGCTGCTGGGCTCTGGGCCCATAGTCATCGGGCAGGCCTGCGAGTTCGACTACTCCGGCACCCAGGCCTGCAAGGTGCTAATGGAAGAGGGCTACGAGGTGGTGCTGGTGAACTCCAACCCGGCCACCATCATGACCGACCCCACCTTCTCGCACCGCACCTACATCGAACCCCTGGTGCCCGAGGTCGTGGCGAAGATAATCGAGGTCGAACGGCCGGACGCCCTGCTGCCTACCCTGGGGGGCCAGACCGCGCTCAACCTGGCCGTCGCCTTGAGCGAGGACGGCACTCTGGACAAGTTCGGCGTGGAGCTCATCGGCGCCGACTATGCCGCCATCCACCGCGCTGAAGCGCGCGACGAGTTCCGCGCCACCATGGCCTCCATCGGCCTGCGGGTGCCCGAGAGCGCCGTGGTGAAGTCGGTGCCCGAGGCCCGCGCCGCGCTGGCCGAGGGCGTCCTCCATCTGCCGCTCATCATCCGGCCCAGCTTCACGCTGGGCGGCCACGGGGGAGGGGTGGCGAATACCGACGAGGAGTTCGACCAGGCAGTGCAGATGGGCTTGGAAGCTTCGCCGACCCACCAGATCCTCTTGGAGGAGAGCGTCATAGGGTGGAAAGAGTTCGAGTTGGAGGTCATGCGCGACCGCAAGGACAACGTGGTGATCATCTGCTCCATCGAGAACATCGACCCCATGGGCGTTCACACCGGCGACTCGGTGACCGTGGCTCCGCAGCAGACCCTCACCGATCCGCAGTACCAACGACTGCGCGACGCTTCGCTGGACATCATCCGCGCCATCGGAGTCGAGACCGGGGGCTCCAACATCCAGTTCGCCTACTCGCCCGAGACCGAGGAGCTGGTGGTCATAGAGATGAACCCGCGCGTGTCGCGGTCGTCGGCGCTGGCCTCCAAGGCGACAGGCTTCCCCATCGCCAAGATCGCCGCCAAGCTGGCCGTGGGCTACACCTTGGACGAGATTGCTAACGACATCACCCGCAAGACCCCCGCCTGCTTCGAGCCCACCATAGACTACGTGGTGGTCAAAACCCCGCGCTGGGCCTTTGAGAAGTTCCCCCAGGCCGACACCCGCCTGACCACGCACATGAAGAGTGTGGGGGAGAACATGGCCATCGGGCGCACCTTCAAAGAGGCCTTCCAAAAGAGCATGCGTTCGCGGGAGCTGGACGTGCGGCCCGACATCCCCGACAACAACAAGGCTTTGGTGGACCTCATCGCCATCCCTTCGGCGGAGCGCTACGACCTCATACTAGAGGCTCTGCGTCGCGGTGTGACCCGGGACGAGTTGGCTGAGGCTACAGCGATAGACAGGTGGTTCCTGGAAGAGTTCCGGGAGATCGTGGAGGCCGAGAAACACCTGCAGTCTTTTGCCAAAGGGGGGATAGCCGATGTTCCGCGTGAGGAGCTCAGGCAGGCGAAGCGGCTGGGCTTCAGCGACGTCTACTTAGGCAAGTTCCTCAAGGCCAGCGAGGAGGAGGTGCGGGCCCGCCGGATAGCGGAGGGCCTAATACCCACCTACAAAGCGGTGGACACCTGCGCAGCCGAGTTCGAGGCTTACACTCCGTACTTCTACTCCACCTACGAAGAAGAGAACGAAGCCTTGCCTGTTCCCGACAAGGAGTCGGTGATAATCCTAGGTAGCGGCCCCAACCGCATAGGCCAGGGCATCGAGTTCGACTACTGCTGCGTTCACGCCGTCCAAGAGATGCACCAGTTGGGCTATCAGGCCATCATGGTCAACTGCAACCCCGAGACGGTGTCCACCGACTACGACACCTCCGACCGCCTGTACTTCGAGCCGCTCACCTTCGAGGATGTGCTGAACATAATCGAGAACGAGAAGCCCAAGGGCGTGGTGGTGCAGTTCGGCGGCCAGACTCCGCTGCGTATCGCCGAGCGACTGCACGCGGCCGGCGTGACCATCTTGGGCACCTCGCAGGAGGCCATAGACTTGGCCGAAGACCGTGAGCGCTTCGGCGAGGTGCTGCGCAAGCTCAAGCTCAAGGCGCCCTACTTCGACACGGTGCGCAGCGCGGCCGAGGCGCCGGGCGTGGCAGAGCGCATAGGCTACCCGGTGCTGGTGCGCCCCTCGTACGTGCTGGGCGGCCGCGCTATGGAGATCGTCTACGACGAGGACAGCCTGCGTCGTTACATGACCACGGCCGTCAAGGCGTCGCCCAACCATCCGGTGCTGATAGACCGCTTCTTGGAGCACGCCACCGAGATAGACGTCGATGCCATCTGCGACGGCGACGACGTCTACATAGGCGCAGTGATGCAACACGTCGAAGAGGCGGGCGTGCACTCGGGCGACTCGGCCTGCGTGATCCCGCCCGTGTCGGTGGGTGACTCCGTCGTTCAGCGAATAGAAGAAGAGACCGCCGCCTTGGCCAAGGAGTTGGGCGTAGTGGGTCTCATGAACGTCCAGTACGCCGTCCAGCAGAGCGACCAGGGCGGAGCGAGCATCTTCGTGCTCGAGGTCAACCCGCGCGGCTCGCGGACCGTGCCCTTTGTGAGCAAGGCCACGGGCGTGCCGCTCGCGCGCATTGCCACCCGGGTGATCGCGGGCCAGAGACTGCGGGACATGGGCCTGCCCGGTTGGGAGGAGTCGACGCGCGCCGGCCGGGTACCCAGCCGGCGCGACCTGCAGCACGTGGCCGTCAAAGAGGCCGTGCTGCCCTTCCGCCGCCTAGCGGGCGTGGACACCACCCTGGGCCCGGAGATGAAATCCACGGGTGAGGTCATGGGCGTCGGAGACGACTTCCCCACCGCATTCGCCAAGGCCGAATTGGCCGCCGGCGACCGGTTGCCGCGCGAAGGCACGGTGTTCCTGTCGGTGGCGGATGCAGAGAAGGACTCGCTGATACTCATGGCTTTGGTGCTCAGCACCTCGGGCTTCAAGATCCTGGCCACCGAGGGCACCCAGCGCGCGCTACGCCTGAACGGCATAGAGGCTGAACCGGTACTCAAACACACCGAGGGCGAGGAACTCCGCGCCGCCGCGGCCACCAGCGCCGGAGGCGCAAGCGGCGCCGCGGGGGTGGTGACCATCGTCGACCGCATCGAGGCGGGCGAGATAGACCTGGTCATCAACGTGCCGCGTGGCCGCGGGGCCCGCACCGACGGCTACGAGATCCGCAGGGCCGCTTTGCAGCACTGCGTGCCCACCATGACCAATGCGGCTGCGGCGCACGCGGTCGTGCAGGCTATAGCCGCGGCGCAGAAGCGCAAAGACATAGACGTGGTGTGCCTGCAGGACCTGCACGGACTGCTGGCCGCCTCGGCGGCCATCTCTGCCGCCAAGTAGACGCCGCAGACTCGCAGGCGCGGCAAGGGGCGCCGCTCGCCGGCTAGGTGAGGTGGTCGAGCAAGATCTTGACGCCTATGCCGATGAGCACCAACCCACCGAAACGCTCGGCCCAGACCCCGAACCGCCTGCCCAGCCGGCACCCGAACAAGGCCCCCACCGCGCTGAGAACTGCCGCGACCACGCCGATCACCACGCTGGGCACCCATATGGACACCTCAAGGAAGGCGAAGCTCAGCCCGACGGCCAGAGCGTCGATGCTCGTGGCTATCGACAGGATCACGAGGGTCCAGCCTCGCGTCGGGTCCTTACGGGGGCACTCCGGCGGTCGGAAAGACTCCCAGAGCATCTTGCCTCCGATAGCGGCGAGAAGGCCAAACGCCACCCAGTGGTCGAACGTCTGTACCCATCTCGACAGACTCCTGCCGGCCAACCACCCGAGCACGGGCATGAAGAACTGAAAGAGGCCGAAGCTCAAGGCCAGCCGAGCCACGCGCCTGTAGTCGATGTCCGCGATCTGGATGCCCGCCGACACGGACACGGCGAACGCGTCCATGGCCAGACCCACGGCTATCCCGATGGTGTACCAGAAGCTCATGGCGTCGTACTTTAGCCTATGCGAGCCCGAGCCACGCGCGACCCGTTAAGAGAGATCGACCACCATCATGTCGTCGATAGTGGCGATCTGCTTGCACCGCTCCAACGCCTCGGCAGGCACGTCGTTGTCTATGCCCAAGATCATTATCGAGTCCTTCGAGGTGTCGTTCACGCCGCTGGAGGTGACCATGCGCGAGATGTTGACGTCGTATTCGCCCATTATGGTGGTCACCTGGCCGATGACCCCCGGAACGTTGCGGTGGGGCGCATAGATGAGCTTGCCCTCGGGGACGAAGGTGATGGGGAACTCACCGATCTGGACTATGCGCGGATGCCGGTGTTCGAGCACGGTGCCGGCGACAGTGAACTTGGTGCCGTCACCCTCTGTGACCACCATGCTGATGAGGTTGCGGTAGTCGCCGCTCTCGCGGGTGATGGTCTCTTTGACGTCCATGCCCATCTGCTCCGCCAGCAGTCCCGCGTTGACGAAGTTCACGCTGCCCGGCGACATGTTGCGCTCCAGGATGCCGCGGATGGCCAGCAACGAAAGGATCTTGGCGTCGGCTGGGTCTTCGATATCGCGGCCGGCGAAGACTATCTCCACGCTCTTCACCGGGTTGTTGCGTATCTGGCGGTAGAGGATGCCCATCTGCTCCGCCAAACGGATGAAGTTCTGCAGCTTGGCGTAGGTCTCTTCACTGACGGTGGGTATGTTGACCGCGTTCTTGACTATGTCGCCGTGCAGACCGGCGATGACTTCGGCTACAACTTCTTCGCCCACGCGCTTGGAGGACTCGAAAGTGGACGCACCCAGATGGGGGGTGCCCACCACGGTGTCGAACTCGTATAGCGGGTGGCTCTTCTGGGGCTCTTCGACCCAGGTGTCGATGGCCACCGAGGCGATGTGACCCGTGCTGAGACCACGATAGAGCGCGTCTTCGTTGAAGAGGCCGCCCCGGGCGGCGTTCACCAGCCGGACACCCTTCTTCATCAGGGCAATCTGCTCGTCGCCGACCATGTTCATCGTCTCTTTGGTGCGCGGCGTGTGGATGCTTATGAAGTCGGACTCCCTCAGCAGTTGCTCGAAGCTCACCTTCTCCACGTTCAGCTTCTCGAACCGCGAGTCGGCGATGTAGGGGTCGTAGGCTATGACCCGCATCTGGAAACCGCGGGCCCGCTGGGAGAACAACCCTCCGATGCGGCCCAGGCCGATTATGCCCATGGTCTTGCCGTAGAGCTCGTTGCCTTCGAACTGCTTGCGTCCCCACTGGCCGCTCTTGATGAAGCGGTCGGCCCACACGATGTTGCGGCTACTGGCAAGCATAAGGCCCATGGCGTGTTCGGCGGCCGACATGACGTTGCTCTCGGGGGTGTTGCAGACGATGACGCCCTTCTGTGTGGCATAGGGGACGTCTATGTTGTCCAGGCCCGATCCCGCCCGGCCCACGATCTTCATATTGGTGGCGGCGTCGAGGAAGTCCTTGTCTATCAGGGTCTCGCTGCGGACGATTATGCCGTCGTATTCTGGGATGATGGCAAGGATCTCTTCCTTGCTGAGGCGGTACTTCACGTCCACCTCGCATGCCTCGGAGAGCTTGGCGATGGCGTCGTCTTCCATCAGTTCGGCAATGAGGACCTTGCCGATCTTGGCGGCGTCAGGCATGAGTGGCTAGCCTCCGTAGGGCCGCGCTGTCAGCGCGGGTAGCGCTTTACTTGGGCGCCCTAGTCTAGCAAAGTCAGGCGTCCGAGTCGGGCCAAGACATCCACGAGGACTTCTCGGGAGGTCTGCGCTCGGGCACGGTCGCATGGGGCGCTTTGCCCTCGTTCCAGTCACTGGTCACATAGAGGGCGCAGTAGCAGCTGCCGTACTCGGCGACGTCCGCCTCGCGGTAGTCGCAAGGGCAGAAGATGTCCCTGTCGGCCTCGCGGACTCCGGTGGCCAGACGGCAGGGGCAGGACATATAGCCGTAGCGCTCCTTGTTGGTGAGCAGTCCCTGGAGGAGCTGGGTGACCAACTCTTCATCCTTGTTGAGGAAGTAGCCCCTGGGCTCGTTGATTTTCTTCAGGCGGTCATAAGTCTCGTCTATTGCGCTCATAGTCCGAGTGCCTCCAGGATCTCCTGCTCGCGATTACCGACGATGACCCTGTCTCCGATAAGGATGGTGGGGAACGACTGTCCCGGGTTGACCTTGGCCACCTCGGCGAGCACTTTGCGCAGCTCTTCGCGCGGCAGCAGGTCTACATCGACGAAGTCGTACTGCACGCCGTTGTCGTTCAGCAACTTCTTGGCGGCTCTGCAGTGGCCGCAGGTACTGAGCGCATATACGTACACTTTGGGCTGGTCCATTCTGACCCCTCTCTGCCTCGGCTAGCCTGACGCCTCGTGCATCGTTGACTTGCACTAACAAGTACCCTACCACAGCCGCCACCATGCACGAGACCCGGCACCAAGGACTTCTTGTTTCGTGCTGCGAATATGGGGGTAGACACACAACCACGGCTGGACCAGATAGACTAGACCTTCGAAATCAGTAGTATGAAGACACATCGCTTTGGGGGGTTGGAATGAGAAGACAGATACGCGAACGTGTCTGTCGGGGTCCGCGGTTGCTTTTGCCGATCGTCGCCGCCGCGAGTTTCATGCTGGCAGGAGTGCTTTCGGTGGCCTCCCCGTCTATGGCAAGCGCTGGGGGCGCGGCGACCCTAGGCGCCGACTCGGATGCGCTCAAGGCCGCCTGTTCGATCAGCGCGGCAGGTATCTTGACCGACTGGGGCGCCGACGATGGCGTGTTGCAGCAGTACGTGACCAGGGGGGATCTGGCCGTCCTGCTGGCCAATAGCCTGGGTCTCAAGGCATCCGTGGTCCAACACTTCGATGACGTGAGTAGTGCGCAGCCGTGCTTTGGTGCTGTGGGTGCGCTTCAGGAGAAGGGGCTGATACCGGGCTCCACTGCTGCTCTCTTCGCGCCGGATGAGTTGATCAGTCGGCGAGAGGCCGTCTCGTGGATCATGAGCGCTCTACACTACAAGCTCACGGGTAACCGCTGGCGGCCTCCGGTGTCCACGCGCCTCTCATACTTTGACACGGCGGATACTTGGCTGCAGGGGTTTCGCGATCGGCCATTGATCGGTGTGGACTACTCGGGTGCCTTGGCGGCCGCCTATCGCATGGGCGTAGTGGACACCACGGCCGATGGGTGGTTCTACCCCACACTTGCGCTGAGTTGGGGCGACGCGGCCACTATGCTCGACCGCGCCTTCGTGCACCCGCCGACCGTAAGGACCGTACCTGCGAGCGCCCTCCCCGGGGAGCTCACTTACCCCTCACTAGAACGGAAGTCCACTGGGCAGTTGGTCTGGTATCTGGAGTATCAGTTGACCAGACTCAAGTACTGTCCTGGCCCCATCGACGGACTCTATGACGATAGCACCAGGGATGCCGTTCTGGCGTTTCAGAAGGTCGAGAGGCTTACACGGGACGGGATGGTGGAGACCGCCGTCTGGGAGCGTTTGGCGACCGCCCAGACGCCGCTTCCCAAGAAGATCGACGTGGGGACACGCGTAGAGATCGACCTCTCCCGGCAGGTGCTGTTCATGGTGACCGACAACAAGGTGTGGAAGATAGTGCACGTGTCCACGGGCTCTACGACCCGGCGTACGCGCGTCGGTCACTTTCAGATCGCCGACAAGTTCCGGGGTTGGGTCAACTGTGTCACCCTGAGTGGCCAGATGTACTACCCCTCCTACGTCGTCAGCAAGACTGCTATCCACGGCTATCGTCACGTACCGGCGTACCCTGCGAGCCACGGCTGCATACGCGTGCCCGTGTGGATGGCGGAGGAGCTGTGGAACCAAACGCCCAGGGGCATGACAGTGGACATCTACTACAACAAGTGAGTTGGATTGGATTTCGAGGCAGCGGTCAAGTGACGCGCGCGGACGCGGGGACCAAGGCCGTGCGCCGCGCGAGATTGATGCTTGGCATCGTGGCGGTGGGGCTTCTGTTGTCGGGCGTCACGGTGTGGCCGGCAGTCGCCGAGCTCAAAGCGGCGGAGCAGATCGCCTGGGGTGACGGAGATCAGAGGGGCACCCTCGGCAGCTTCGTCGCTGAAGTGCTGGAAGGTCTAGAACAGACCGGCAAGGACTATCCCTTTCTGCTGTACGCGCACGACTGGCTGGCGTTCGCCCACATAGTGCTGGCCATCATGTTCGCTGGGGCCATGCGTGACCCGGTGCGCAACAAGTTGATCGTCCAGTGCGGTCTGGTCATGTGCGTGGGCGTGCCCATACTGGCCGCCGTCGGCATACCGCTCCGTGGGTTGCCCTGGCAGTGGTTCTTCATCGACGCGGCATTCGGTGTCGTCGCGGGGGCGCTGCTGGGCGTCGCCTACAACGACATCCGAGCGGCCGAGAAGTGCGCGGCGCCGGTTGCCGGGTGAGATAGACTGAGGTCCAGTGTGGGCACCAGTTGATGAGTGGGTGCGGACCACTCAGAAAGGAGCCACAGATGCGATGCCCTGAAGAAGGCATGACGCTGCGGGAGACCGATAGCCATGGGGTCAAGATCCACGAGTGCCCTGAGTGCTTGGGGCGATGGTTCGACCGTGACGAGTTGAAGAAGGCCATCGATAGCACCGACGAAGACCTGCGCTGGTTGGACTTCGATCCGTTCGCCGCCGACGCGGAGGCGCCGGGGGCAGGCAAGAGCGAACTCCTGTGCCCGAAGGACTCAGTACCCATGGGGGTCATCCCCTACGAGAAGTCCGGCGTACGGATAGATAAGTGCTCCAAGTGCCAGGGGGTCTGGCTGAGCAACAAGGAGTTCGACCGGATAGTGAAGCACCTCGAGGACGAGGTGAACGCCGAGACTGTTCGGCAACTCGAGCTCGAAGCAGCCAGACAGTTGGGCCAAGTGTTCACCGGACACGAGGGCCCCGTCGCGGAGCTTCGCGATCTGTTCTCGGTGCTGCATCTGCTGCGCAAGCGGTGGGCGGTAGAGCATCCAGGGCTATCGGAGAAGCTGGACGCCCTGTCCGCAGGTAGTCCGTTCAAGTAGACGCGTGCCCCGGCGCACACTGATCCACCAGAGGGAAAGGAGTTTCTACAGGATGGCAACCAAGGTAGCCATAGATGAGTTCCTCAGCCACAAGAAGCTGGCACTGCTGCGCTGGTCGTCTACCGCCCCGGTCATGGGCGGACGCTTGGACGACGAACTCAAAGCCAAGGACTACGAGATCTCGGTGGTCTATCTGCAAGAGGGCGAACCCGGACCCAGGCTGGCGAGCCTTGCCGGCAAGGTCGAGGGAGTCATCATCGCCACCCCCAAGAACCAGTGTCTGGCGGCCGCCCAAGAAGCGGTCGCCACGAAGATGCCCCGGGTCTGGATACAGAACGGCTGCCAATCTCCTGAGGGTGTCGCCCTACTGGAAGAGAAGGGTATCCCTGTGGTCTGCAAAGAGTGCGTGATGATGTATGCCGAGCCGGTGAGGTCGGTGCACTCGTTTCACAGGTGGCTCTGGGGCAGACTGGGCAAGCTGGCGGTCTGAAGAGTCGTTCGGACGACCGAGCGCCGGAGCGGAGGAGGGCTTAGCTCGGGAGGCTGATGAAGACCCAGATAGTCACGCAGATACTTGAACTGGCGATCAGCCTGCTGATCGTGTGGGTAGTCGCCAAACACTATGAGTCGCGCACCTTTGCTCGGGACCTGCGCTATCGGACTTTCGCCCCGCGCTTCTGGGCTGGTCCTGTGGACACCTGCGTCATGTGGCCGGTGAGTTTCGTGGCCGGCATCCTCTACGCTTCGAGTATGCCCACGGGTATTGCCGTGGTGGTGCTTATCGTGGAGGGGTTGGCCTGGCTGGCATACACGGTGGTCATGCACGCGCGCTATGGCCAGACGGTCGGCAAGATGGTCACAAGAGTGAGGGTGGTCGACTACAGGACCGAGGGCCGGATCTCTTGGCGACAGGCCGTGCTGCGGGAAGCGATCCCCCTGTTGTTGACGATCGGCGTGCTGGTGTGGGAGATCATCCACCTAATGGAAGGAAGCTGGACTCCAGGAGCCGCGCTCGACGGCCGCTCGGCCTCGGATGGGCGTAGCCTTTGGATCCTGATGTCGCTATCTGGGATGTGGTGGGTGGCGGAGATCGTCACTATGCTCACCAACAGCAAGCGACGGGCCCTGCACGATTTCATAGCAGGGACGGTCGTGGTGAGACTCAACCTAGAAACACAGCCTGTGAGAGAAGAAGTGCTTGACTAGCGAAGACCGAGCCGATCTCGACTTCTTACTGGAGAGTGGCGCAGTCGCCAGAACACTTGGCCTGAGTCATTCGACCCACCTGGACCAGGCCATAGGTATCCGGAACTACATCCGCATCGCCAACGACATAGCGCGTCAGCTCCCCTCCGGCCGGCTGCTCGACTGGGGGTGCGGCTATGGGCAGATGACCTACCTGCTCAGGCGTCGGGGCCTTGAGGTGACGGCTTTCGATATCGGTGCGCCGGGTGAGAGCGCTCTGCCGGATATCCCGCTCTGCCGGGGCTTGGAGATCATCCGTACCAGCCACCCCACCAAGCTGCCCTTCGAGGACGGGGCCTTCGACGCCTTGCTGAGTTGCGGAGTGTTGGAGCACGTGGACGAGTCTGGTGAGCCGGGCGACGAACTCAAGTCTCTGCGAGAGATAGCTCGGGTGCTGCGCCCGGGAGGTCGTCTGCTTGTCTATCAACTGCCGCAGCAGCACGCATGGCAAGAGGCGTTGGCGCGCAGGCTGCGACGCGCCTACTTCCACCCTCGCCGGTACACGGCTGCGGAGATAGCGGAACTGCTCCGTGAAGCCGGCTTCACGGTCAGCAGACTGAAGCGGGCCAATATGCTCCCCAAGAATCTCACCGGCCTACCAGGCGTGGTGCGACGCGCGTACAGCCGCTTCAGCAGGGTCCTGCTGGTGATCGACGGTGCGCTGTGCAGGTTGCCGGGGTTGCGGGCGGTGGCCGGCTCGCTTGAGATCACGGCCGAGCGATAGTGCGCGCCCTTCGGTCAGGCTTGGACCTGAAGCCGCCGCCGCAGTAGGTCGAGTGCGCTGAAGGCCGCGCGCTCTCTCACCTGATCGCGGCTTCCGAAGAGACGGAAGCGCTCCACCTGCGTGAGCCCCTTCACCATGCTGCCCACATACACAAGGCCCGCCGGCTTCTCATCGGTGCCACCGTCGGGCCCGGCTATGCCGGTGGTGGAAAGCGCGCAGTCAGAACCAGTCGCGCGGCACACGCCCTCAACCATGGCGGCCGCCACCTCTTCACTGACCGCCCCCTTGGCGCTCAGCAACTCCGTGGGCACCCCCAGCAGGGCAGTCTTGACGCGGTTGTCGTAGGAAACCACGCCGCCCAAGAAGTGGTCGCTGCTACCTGGGACGTCGGTGAACCGTTTGGCCAGCAACCCTCCCGTGCAAGACTCGGCGACCGCGACGGTGAGTCCGGCGGCGCGCAGCAGATCACCGACCACCACCGGCAACTCCTGGTTGGTGAGACTGTAGACCTTGTCACCGAAAGTGGCGCACACTCGGTCCTGTACGGCGTCCAGCTTGAGGCGGCCCGCGGACGTTGCGCGGCCCCGCAGAATCAGGGTGAGACCATCCAGGTTGGCGCGGGTGCCCAGGGTCGCGTCAGGGTCGTGCCAGTCGAGGTCTGCGAGCGCATCGGCCAGCATCGATTCGCCGACTCCGAAGATCCGCAGCCGGCGCACTTCATGCGCGGCGGCGCTCGCGGAAGGGCCCGCCGTGGCGCGCGCATCTCCGGCGCCGGCGCCGGTATCCGAGACCGCTGACAGTAGTGGTTCCACGTAGTTCTGCCACATCTCCTTGAGCTCCCAGGGGACTCCCGGCAGCGCAGCCAACAGAGTCTGCCCGCTCTTCGCCGTGAACCCCGGAGCGGTGCCGGAGAACGGGATCACGTCGGCGCCGGCGGGGATCAGGGCCTGTTTGCGGTTGGCGTCACCAGCGATCCAGCCCCGGGACGTGAAGCGCGCGATGATGGCGTCCAAGAGGTCTTGATGATGCTCCAGCGGCACGCCCAGGGCGGCGGCCACGGCCTCGCGGGTGAGGTCGTCCTCAGTCGGACCGAGGCCTCCCGAGAGCACCAACACCGCCGGCCGCCTGGCCAGGCTGTCGCGGATGCTGGCGGTCAGGGTGGAGAGGTCGTCGGTAACGCAAAGCGCATGGGTCACCAAGAAGCCTAGGCCAAGCAACCGTTCTCCCAGGTAGGACTGGTTGGTGTTGAGGACGTCACCTCGCAGGAGTTCGTCCCCCGAGAAGATCATCTCGGCCGTGCCGTCCATGCGCCCCTCACTCGTATCTTCACGTCTACACAGCGATAACTCTGGCGTGTATCATACCGGTTCACTACCTACGTGCTTATGGAGTGCAGAGATGACCGCAGAAGCCGGATACGCTACTCACAAGGGCTCGAGTGCGCTTGGCCTTCGTGGCGCCGGTGCGGTGTGCCTGCACCTCCACAGAGTCACTTCTCACGGCTGGCATCCCTCGTGGATCTAGCCCCTCGCGGGTAGCGAGGGGCGCTTCCAGCGGCCCGACGATTCTAGGTCATGGCGGCCGGTCCCGGTGTGTACGCACCACCTGGTAGACGATCACGAAGGGGTAATGATGCAGAGCAAGGCCGACAACTCAGCTATTGATGCCGCCAAGGGCGTGGTGGCCGATGCTTCGATAGTCAAGTACGACTCTAGCGGACTCGTGCCGTGCATAGTGCAGGAGTGGAACACGGGCGAGGTGCTCATGCTTGCCTACATGAATGCGGAGTCCCTGCAGCGCACGCTGGAGAGCGGTACCACCTGGTTCTACAGCCGCTCGCGGCAGGAGTTCTGGAACAAAGGCGCCACCTCGGGGCACTTTCAGAGAGTGCACGAGCTACGCTACGACTGCGATGCCGACACGCTGCTCTGTCTTGTGGAGCAGAGCGGCGCTGCCTGCCACACCGGGGACTTCACCTGTTTCGACGGCCGATGGCTCAGCACGCCGCCGGACGAACGCCCCCCATTTCTCGTGCGCGCCAGCCGAGAAGGGTAGGCGGCCATGACATCCGGCATCATCACAACGCCCTCTCGCGAAGAGGCGCGCGAACTAAGCGCTACCTACAACGTCATCCCGGTCAGTCACCAGTTCTTCGACGACACCGAGACGCCGGTCTCTGCCTTTCTGAAGCTGCGGCAGGCGGCAGGGTGCTTCTTGCTGGAGAGCGCGGAACAGGGCCTGCAACTGGGGCGCTATTCGTTCATGGGCATCCAGGCCTGGGAGAGCGTCCGCCTGAACGGCGGGACGGTCACCATCCGGCGCGGAGGCGTAGACACCGACTACGGTCTGGCCGAGCACGGGGGCGATCCCTTCGCGTTCATGCAAGAGCACCTCTGCCGCTATCGCGGGCCGGCCCTAGCGGATATGCCGCCGTTCGTGGGCGGCGCAGTGGGTTACTTCGGCTATGACTGTGTGCGGCAGGTGGAGCATCTGCCGGCCGCGCCGCCCGACGACCTCGGGCTGCCTGACATGGCCTTTCTGCTGACCGACGTCATAGTGGTGTTCGACCATCTGCGACACACCATCACCCTGCTCACCAACATCTTCGTAGACGACGAGCCCGACCTGGACGCTGCCTACGACGCGGCGGTCCGGAGGCTGCAGGAGGTCAAAGCCCGTCTGCGGGCTCCCGTCCCCCCGCCCAAGTGGAGCCTTGACCGGTCGCGGCCGGCTGTGGCTGACGCCGACGATGCGGCAGTACGGTCTACCTTTGAGCGGGGTCGCTTCCTGGCGGCAGTGGAGCGCATCCGGGAGTACATCTACGCAGGAGATGCGTTCCAGGTGGTGCTCTCCCAGCGCTTCGAACGGCCGGTGGACGTGAGCGGCTTCTCCATCTACCGCGGGCTGCGGGCGGTCAACCCAAGCCCCTACATGTACTACATGGCTTTCAGGGATTTCGAAGTGGTGGGGTCGAGCCCCGAGCCATTGGTGACGGTCACCGGACGCAAGGCGGAGACTCGGCCCATAGCCGGTACGAAGCCTAGGGGCGCCACTCCGGCCGAGGACGTGGCGCTGGCGGAAGAGATGCTGGCCGACGAGAAGGAACGGGCCGAGCATCTTATGCTCGTGGATCTGGGTCGCAACGACCTGGGCAGGGTCTGTCGCGCGGGCACGGTCAAGACCGAGGAGTTCATGCAGGTGGAGCGCTACAGCCACGTGATGCACCTGGTGTCCTCCGTGGTGGGCGAACTGGAGGAGGGAGTGGCGGCCACGGACGCCTTGCGGGCGGTCTTCCCTGCAGGGACCGTGTCCGGGGCGCCGAAGGTCCGAGCCATGGAGATAATCGACGAACTGGAGCCGGCCCGCCGCGGACCGTACGCCGGCGCCATCGGCTACCTGAGCTATTCGGGAGACTTGGACTCCTGCATCTACATCCGCACCATACTTGTGCGGCAGGGAAGGGCGTACGTTCAGGCGGGTGCCGGCATTGTGGCCGACTCCGACCCGGAGCGGGAGTTCACTGAGACCGAGAACAAGGCGCGGGCCATGTTCAGAGCCATCGAGCTGGCCACCGAGCAAGAGGAATGGGAGTAGGCATGGCGGGCATGGACGATCTCAGCATCGTGGTTGTGGACAACTACGACTCGTTCACCTACAACTTGGTGCAGTATCTGGCCGAGATCTCGGGCACCCGTATCAAGGTGTTCCGCAACGACGCCATCACCGTGCAGGGCATCCGTGACGAGCACCCCACGCACTTGGTCATCTCCCCCGGACCGTGCACTCCGAACGAGGCAGGGGTGAGCCTGGAGGCGATCAGCAAGCTCACCGGTGAATGTCCTATTCTGGGAGTGTGCTTGGGCCATCAGGCTATCGGGCAGGCGTACGGGGGCAAGGTGATACGAGGAGAAGCCCCGGTGCATGGCAAGACTTCGCTTATACATCACGACCGGAGGGGTGTCTTCGCAGGTCTGCCGCAGCCCTTTGTGGCCACTCGCTACCACTCGCTGGTGGTGGATCGGACCTTGCCGTCCGTATTGGAATGCTCCGCATGGACGCAAGATGGTGTCATCATGGGTATACGTCACAAGGAGTTCTCGGTGGAAGGGGTACAGTTCCATCCCGAGAGCCTTCTGACGGCTGTGGGCAAAGACCTACTACGCAATTTTCTGACTCACCGAGGGCCGAAGAGATGAGCGAAGATCCGTTCGGACTGGCGACACTGAACCAGGGGGACGACCCTCCCAAGCCCGGTGCTGTGCCTGATGCGACGCCCGCGGCCGGTCCTGCGCCCGATGCCACCCCCGCTGACGCGGCGCCCGCGGCCGAGATCGCGGTGACCATCTTGCCCCCGCCCGCGGCGAGCCAGGCCACCTGGGCCGTGCCGGACGACGAGCCCGAGCCGGCCAAGAGGCCGAGGCCCGGCGCCGCGCCTGGCGTGCAGGCCGCAGAGGCCGCGGAAGGCACGTTCGGAGCCTACCTGCAGCGCATCGCCGACAGGCACGACCTCGGCCGCGCCGAGGCGGCGGCGGCTCTGGAGATGATCCTGGACGGCACGGCCTGCGACACAGAGGCCGCGGCCTTCTTGATGGGACTGCGGGTCAAAGGGGAGACCTCGGACGAGATCGCGGGTCTTCTGGAGATCATGCACCGTATGGTGGTGCCGGTGACCACCCCGTACCGCGACGCCCTGGTGGACGTCGTGGGTACCGGCGGCGATCAGCTGGGCACCTTCAACATCTCCACGGCGGCGGCCTTCGTTGCCGCGGCGGCGGGAGTGAAGGTGGCGAAGCACGGCAGCCGGGCGGCCAGCTCCAAGTGTGGCTCGGCGGATGTTCTCGAAGCCCTGGGTGTGCGCACCGACCTCGAACCCGACGAGGTGGCCACCTGCATAGAGCAGGTCGGCATGGGCTTCATGCTCGCCACCCGGCATCATCCGATCATGGGCAAAGTCGCGCCGATAAGGCGCGCACTGGGCCTGCGCACGGTGTTCAACTTCCTAGGCCCCCTGACCAACCCCGCGGGGGTGCAGAGGATGCTCTTGGGGGTCAGCAGCGCCGAACACCTGGAGATCTTGGCCGGCGCCTTGGCGCGAGTGGGCTGCAGGCACGCGCTGCTGGTACGCAGTGACGAAGGCATGGATGAATTGTCGGTGGCGAGCGCCACCACGGTGGTGGAAGTCGAGCGGGGGGTGGTGCAGCCGCCCTATTCACTTCCGCCCGAAGAGTGCGGCGTACAGCGCTGGGCGCTACGCGGATTGGTCGGTGGCGACGCCGAGACCAACGCCTTCATAGTGAGGGGAGTGCTCAACGGTGCGGGCGGCGCGCCCCGGGACGCGGCAGTGCTCAATGCCGGGGCGGCGCTGTACGTGGGCGGAGCCGTTTCGTCCATAAAGGAGGGGGTGGAGGCAGCTCAGGCGGCGATCGATGACGGCCGGGCCGCGAAGGTGCTGGAATCTCTTGCGGCGCTTACCACCCGGCTCACTGAAGCGCGGGCGTGAGCGACCCGACCGGCTACCTTGCTCAGATAGTGCCCGCGGTCCGGCGCCGTCTGGATGGGCGCCGAGCTCTCGTGCCGCCGGCGGAGTTGAGGGCCACCGTGATGCCGAGCCGGCGCGCTTCGTTCGCGCAGGCCCTCGGCGGCGAGGGGATCGCACTCATCGCTGAGGTCAAGCGGGCGTCGCCGAGCAAGGGGCCCATCCGGCCGGACCTTGACGTGGCGGACTTGGTGGCGCAGTACGAGGCGGCGGGTGCTGCTGCTGTGTCGGTGCTCACCGAGCAAGACTTCTTCCTCGGCAGCCTCGAAGACCTCAAGACTGCGGCTGCCTACGCCGGTCTTCCGCTCCTGTGCAAGGACTTCATCGTGGACGAGTACCAGTTGTACGAGGCTCGGGTGGCGGGTGCCTCGGCGGTGCTCTTGATCGCGGCCTTGCTGAACGACCAGCAGCTGCTGGAGTTGGCCGGCGTGGCTCAGGCTCTGGGGATGGACGTGCTCTTGGAGGTGCATGACGAAGCCGAGCTGGAGCGGGCCATGAGTGTCGATGGGGTGGTTCTGGGTATCAACAACCGAGACCTGCGCACTTTCCGGGTATCCCTAGAGACGACGGAGCAGTTGGGCGGTCTAGTCCCGGCGGACAGACTACTTGTGAGTGAGAGCGGCATAAGTACCTGCGAAGACGTGCGCCGCCTGGCTGCCGCTGGGGTCGATGCGGTGTTGGTGGGGGAGAGCCTGCTGGCGGCAGGCGACGTCCAGGCGGCTGCTGCCGCGCTGAGGGTCTCCCTCGGCAAGGTGGGTTCCGCGTGCAACGCTCGGTCGAAGGAGGCTAGATGATCAAGTCATTGCTCGTTGCCGTCGACTCGTCCGTCTCCGCGCGGACGGCGCTGGAACACGCCGTCGGCCTGGCCCGCGCCTGCCAGGGTCGCATCACGGGGGTCAATGTGCTGGACATCCGCTACCTGGAGATGCCGCCCTACGTGGACTATGCGTACGCGTTCGAAGCCGTCCCCCCGGTTGTCGCTCCCCTCGATCTCATGCAGAAGTTCCAGGAGAAGGGCGAGCGGATCCTGGGCGATGTGAGCAAGGCCGCCGAGGCGGCCGGCATCACGGCGGACGTCCACTTGGTGGAGGGCGTTCCCGGACAGGTGATAGCCGACCTAGCCAAGGGGCACGACCTGGTGGTGCTGGGCAAACGCGGCGAGCATGCCAAGTGGGGGCGGGACCTGCTGGGCTCCACTGCCGAGGCGGTGACCAAGCGGTCGGCGGTGCCCGTGCTGCTGGTAGAAGAGCGGCCTCGACCTCTCGTCAAGGCGTTGGTGATGGTCGATGGTAGCGAGCCGGCCGAGCGCGCACTGCGTCTGGCTGCCGAACTGGCGGGCTGCGTCCCCCTGCAGCTGACGGTGCTGACCGCCCATGATGACGAAAAGGAGGGGCAGGCCGTACTAGCTTCCGCGCGGACCTACCTGGAGACGGCCGGACTGACCGGCACGTACACGCTGCTGCCGGGCCGGCCGGCCAAGGCCGCCGCGACCGCGCTCGCTGACGACACGACCGACCTGGTGATCATGGGTATGAGGGGTCACTCCGTGATCCATGACCTCATCCTGGGCAGGACGACCGAACAGGTGATGCGCTCGGCCAAGACGCCCGTGCTCCTGGTGCCGTGACGAAGCGCATCGCCAGAACGACCGGTGGTGAGGAGCACCTGGTGCGCGTCCTGACGCCGGGCGAGGCGACCACGGTCACGGCGGCGGAGTTGCCCCCGGTACTTGCCGCGCTCTCCGACCAGGAGTCTCCGGTCACCTGGATCCACACCGAACTGAACCCACTCGTCATCCAAGCCCTGGACGAGATGGGGCTGGACGAGATCGCCGTCAAGAGTCTGCGCGACGGGCCGGAGCGCCCGCGCGTGGAGGAGTTCGCCGACCACCTGTACGTCTCGCTCTTCTCGGCGGACAGGCTACCGGCGAAAGACATGATCGGGGTGGCGTGCGCGCCGACGCCCACCCCCGGTGCGGAGCCCGGCGAGCAGGCCGGCACTCTGCCCAGACTGAGGGACCTGCGTCTCTTCGTGGGGCCTCGCTGGATCGTCTCTGTCGGGCACATCACCAAACCCGACTACGAAGTGCTCATAGACCGGGTAAGGCGACAGGTGTTTTCGAGGCAGCGCGGCGCGAGCTTCATCGCTTACCAGATATGCGAGTGGCTGGTGGAGGGTCTGGAGCCCACCCTCGAGTGTCTGGACGACCGCATCGACGCCCTGCAGGACCAGGTACTCATCGAGACTGCGCAGACCCCCATGCAGGAGCTGTTCAGCCTCAAGCGCGACCTTGTCGACCTTCGCAGGAGGGTGGCGCCGCTACGTGATGTCATGCAGCGGCTGGGATCCTACGGCGTGCTCTACGTCGAGCCCGAAGCTGAGGTGTACTTCAGGGACGTTCATGACGACGTGGTGCGGTCCATCGAGCTCTTGGACACCTACCGCGAGATCCTGTCCTCGGCCCTGGACATGCATCTCAGCAGCATCTCCAATCGGCTGAACCGGGTGATGAAGCAGCTGACTGTCGTGGCCACGGTGTTCATGCCCTTGTCGTTCATCGTCGGGCTGTTCGGCACCAACTTCGAGCGGATGCCCTTCAAGAGCCTGGCATGGTTTGTCGCGATGTTCGCCCTGCTGTTCGTGTCGGCGGTGGTAATGATCGTCTATACCTGGAAGCGGAGATGAGTCACCATCGGACCGATCGTGATGACTGAGCTGACCTCGGCGGTCCGTGAGGCGCGGCGCAGCGTGGTCGACCTTCCCGTGGGCCCCGTGGTCAAGATCTGCGGGCTCACGCGGCTGGAGGACGTCATCGCCGCGCGGGACCTGGGAGTGTGGGCGCTGGGCTTCGTGTTCGCCCCGAGCCCGCGCCGGCTGGAGCCGGGCGCGGCACGCGGGTTGCTAGAGGCCGCGGGTCTGGGGCGGAACGCCGCGGCGGAAGCCGGCGGCCCCGCGGGCGCCGCGGCCCATGGTGGCGCCGCGCGCGCGAGGCGCGGCGCGGAGGCGCGGGACACCGCGCCACTCACGGTAGGCGTCTTCACCGACGCGGACCCCGGCGAGATCGCCCGCGTGGCGGCGGAGGTGGGGCTGGACGCCGTACAACTTCATGGTCTGTCCGGACCCAGTACCGGTGAGGTGGCGGCGGCCCTGGGGGGCCGCGCCCGTACCGTCCTAGTCATCAGGGCGCTGCCGGTAGACCCGGCCGAGAGCGACCCGGCCGCTCTGCACGCCGCGCTCGAAGGCGCGCGCGCCGAGGCCGACATAGTGATGCTGGACACAAACGCGCAGACTGGCTCCGGCTTCGGGGGCAGCGGCACGGTCTTTCGATGGCGCCTGGTGCGCGAGGCGGCGCCGTCTGGCAAAGAGGCGCCGCCCGAAGGGCTGCCCCCGCTCTTGGTGGCGGGCGGTATCGGCCCCGACAATGTGGCCGCGGCTCTGAACGAGTCGGGCGCGTGGGGCGTGGATGTATCCAGTGGTGTGGAATCAGCCCCGGGCATCAAGGACATAGCGCTGATGGAGCGCTTGGTGGCCCGGGTGAAGGAAGGGATAGAGAAGTGAGCATTCCCCAAAGATTCGGCCCCTACGGGGGGCGCTACGTGCCGGAGACCCTGGTCTCCGCCCTGGAGGAGCTTGAAGCTGCCTACGAGAAATATCGCGACGACCCGGCCTTTATGGCCGAGCTGACCACTCTGCAGAGTGACTTTGCCGGCCGGCCCACGCCGCTCTTCTTGGCGCAGCGCTTGTCGGAGAGGGTGGGCTGCAAGGTCTACCTCAAGCGCGAGGACCTGGCGCACACCGGCGCACACAAGATCAACAACACGCTCGGCCAGATACTGCTGGCCGTGCGGATGGGCAAGAAGCGCATCATCGCCGAGACCGGCGCGGGGCAGCACGGCGTGGCCACGGCCACGGTGGCCGCCCTGTTCGGTCTGGAGTGTCACGTGTACATGGGCGCGGAGGACATCCGCCGTCAAGAGCTCAACGTCTTTCGCATGCGCCTGCTGGGCGCCGAAGTGCTGCCGGTGACCTCGGGCAGCGGCACGCTCAAAGACGCCACCAACGAGGCCATCCGCGATTGGGTGGCCAACGTCGAGTCTACGCACTACATCATCGGCTCGGTGGTGGGCCCGGCGCCCTATCCCACCTTGGTCCGCGACTTCCAGGCCGTCATCGGCTGCGAGACCCGCGAGCAGATCATGGCCAAAGAGGGACGGCTGCCCGACGGCCTGGTTGCCTGCGTGGGGGCCGGCAGCAACGCCATCGGCATGTTCTACGACTTCTTGGGCGACAAGCAGGTGCGACTGGTGGGGGTGGAGGCCGCGGGGCTGGGCCTCGACTCCGGCAAGCACGGGGCCTCGCTGGCTCGGGGCAAGAGCGGCATACTCCACGGCTCGTACTCGTACGTGCTCCAGGACGCCGACGGCCAGATCCAGGAGGCCCACTCCATCGCCGCGGGTCTGGACTATCCGTCCGTGGGCCCGGAGCATTCGCACCTCAAAGACGTGGGTCGCGTGGAGTACACCAGCGCCACCGACCAGGAGGCGCTCGCGGCCTTCCAGACGCTGTCGCGGCTGGAAGGCATCATCCCAGCGTTGGAGAGCGCGCACGCCATCGCGTTCCTGCTGCGCGGCCCGGGTGGGCGCGGGGCGGGCGCCACAGCCGGCGGGGCGCCCGGCGGCCACGGCTTCGCGTCTGACTCCGTGGTGGTGCTCAGCCTCTCCGGCCGGGGTGACAAAGATGTCTACAGTGTGGCCGACGCACTGGGGGTGAGGGGATGAGCGGCGCGACGAGTCCAGGCGGCGGCGCCCCGGGCCGCGGCCCGGCCGGCGGCCTCGGCGCGACCAGCGCGCTCACCTCGCTGTTCCGCGAGGCGGGGCGGCCTCTGCTCATGCCCTACGCGGTGGGCGGGTATCCGGATCCCGTCCGGCTGCCGGCGCATAGTCGACTGCTATCTGGAAAACGGCGCCGACCTCATCGAGCTCGGCATCCCGTTCTCCGACCCGTTGGCGGACGGCCCGGTCATCCAAGGGGCTTCGGTGGTCGCGCTGCAGAACGGCGTGCGGCCGGTCGACGTGCTGGAGATCGCGCGCGGCGCCGCGGAGAAGGGCGCGCGGCTGGTATTGCTGAGCTATCTCAACACCATCCTGGCCTTCAAGCCCGAGCTCTTCTTCGAGCGTTGCCACGAGAGCGGGGTGCTGGGAGTGGTGGTGCCCGACGTTCCGGTGGAGGAGGCCGCGGAGCTGCAGGCCACCGCCCGGGCGCGCGGCGTGGACGTGATACTGCTCGCGGCTCCCACCAGCACCGACGAGCGCCTGGCCCGCATAGCGGCCGCGGCCTCGGGCTTCATCTACTGCGTGTCGAGCACGGGCGTGACTGGGGCTCGGGCTGCGCTCCGTCAAGACCTGCCCGACTTCATCGCGCGGCTGCGGCGCCACACCGAGCTGCCGCTGGCGGTGGGCTTCGGGGTGAGCACGGTGGAGCAGGCGGAAGCAGTGGCGGGCTACGCCGACGGTGTGATAGTAGGCAGCGCCCTAGTGGACATGGTGGCGCGAAGCAAGGACCTGCAGACGGGACTGGCCGAGATGGGCCGCTACCTTCACCAGGTGAGGAGCACGCCCTCTTTTTCGAGGTAGTCCTTGAGCGACTGGGGCCGCACTCCATAGAGCGCCGACAGATAGGCTAGGTCGTCCTTGCGGATGGTGAGCACTTCGCGCGCGGGGTCGTTGCGGAGCTCGCGCAAGAAGGCGAGGTATGACTCCAGGGGACGGCGTTCCTCGGGGCCCAACTTGTCCAGTTGGTCCAGGCTGATGCGAAGGGGAGAGCCACCGGTGGTCACACGGCGGGGACCGGTGTCGGCGTCGAGATCCAGCACCGTGGTGGGGGATTGGCCGTAGATGGCCGCGAGTTCAGAGAGACGCTCGAGACTCAGACTGCGCTTGCCACGCTCGTAGGCGCTGAGGGTGGAAACGACGAAGGAGCCGCCGGAGCGGGCGCACACTTCTTGCAGACTCAGCCCGCGCTCTTGACGCATGCGGCGGAGCTTCTCGCCCACAAGTTCAGCGTACTGCTTGTCCTTGCCCTCGTGCGTCTCGTCCATTCGCATTACCTCTCTCCACTCTGTAGATGAGTGTAGCGCTGGAGCAGTATGAAATCTACCCTCACGATACAGCCCGGAAACCAGCGCCAGAACGGACGCCGTTTCTTGGGATTCGTTCGGGTGATCCGGATTCCTGCGCAAGGGCAGATGAGTGCCGAAGGCGGGGGTCGAACCCGCACGAGGTGTGAGCCTCACTGGAGTTTGAGTCCAGCGCGTCTGCCAATTCCGCCACTTCGGCCCGGACAAGCGAGCGCGCTACATTATAGTCGAAGAATCCAGTGCAATCTGGTCGCGGAAACGATAGGTAGAGCAGAATGGTGTGAACTCTATGCCTTGAGGTAGTAATCTACAGCGAGGGCAGGCATCGGCCTCCCCTCGCGAGGAACAGGGGTCAAAGCAAGCGGAGGTAGAAGTATGGACAAGATGATCATCACGGTGGCGACCACCGGGGCCATGACGACGAAGGAGAACACGCCCCATCTGCCCACGCAGCCCGACGAGATCGCCGAAGAGGTCTACGGCGCTTATCAGGCCGGCGCCGCTATCGCGCACATCCACGTGCGCACCGAAGAGGGCAAGGCGACCATGGCGCTGGATAGGTTCAAGGCGACCGTAGAAGCCGTCCGCGCGAAGTGCCCCGATATCGTCGTCAACATGACTTCTTCCGGGGGCCTAGGCTTTGGCGACGAGGAGCGCATCCTTCCGCACACTGTGCTCAAGCCCGACATGGGCACCTTCGACGCCGGCACCATGAACTTCTACAAGGGCGTCTTCACCAACAGCCCCGAGTTCCTGGAGAAGCTTGGCAAGGCCTACATCGAGAACGGCATCAAGCCTGAAGTGGAAGTCTTTGACGCCGGCATGGTGTGGAACGCCAAGCGCCTCCTCGCCGAGGGTTTCCTGAAAGCCCCCATCCATTGGCAGTGCTGCATGCACGTGCATGGTGGTATGGAAGGCAGCGCGCGGAACCTGGTTCACCTGGTCGACTCGCTCCCTGAAGGTTCCACGTGGTCGGCGTTCGGATGCGGCCCCACGGCCAACCTCATCATGTCCATGGCCATCAACATGGGTGGGCATGTACGGGTAGGCATGGAAGACAACGTGTACCTCAGCAAGGGCGTGCTCGCGAAGCACAACTACGAGTTCGTCGAGAAGGCGCAGCGCCTGGCCGCCGAATTCGGCCGGCCGGTGGCTACCCCGGCGGAAGCCAGGCAGATCCTGGGATTGCCGTCGAAGAAGTAAGGCCTCTGACAGCGCGACGACAGTCGCCGGAAAATAGGGAGTGAGGGCATGAAGAAGGTTTCCATCAGCGAAGCAGTCAGGTATTCGCCAGCGGCCCACAACGACTGCGCCTGTTTCAGGCTTCAGGGCAAAGAGCAGACAGGCACGCAGCAGTTCTCTCTGGGTTGCACGCACTTCCTGCCGGGCGGCGGGGCGGACTTCTCGCCCAGCCGGCCCTTCGACACCATATACTTCTGCATCGAGGGTGAGATCACCATCACAGACAAGGATGGCAAGGACATAGTGCTCAAGAAGCACGACTCCATCTACATCGGCCCCGACGAAGGTCGCTCGATAATGAACAAGACGCAGTATCCTGCCAGCATGATGGTCATCCTGGGCGTGGCCTAAAGCGTCATCACCGCGGGTGCGTTGAGCACGACCAGACAAAACTACTGATCGGAGGAACAACATGGCTGAAGAGACACCAAGGAAGACCGTCGATGAGCTCAAGAAGCTTTTCGATCTCACCGGCAAGGTAGCGGTGGTCACGGGCGCGGGTGGCACGCTCGGGCACGCGATCTGTAAGGGTCTGGCAGTCTACGGAGCCGACATAGCCGGCTGGGACATCAAGACCGACATCATGGACGACATGCTGGCCGAAGTGAAGGGCGTGGGTCGCAAGGCTACCGCCACTGCCGTCGACGTGACCGACGATGCCAGCGTCAAGGACGCCATGGAGAAGGTCATCAAGGACTACGGCAAAGTCAACATCCTGGTGACCGTGGCCGGCACCGCCGGCAACCGCCAGCCCGCCGAGACCTTCGACATAGACGATTGGCAGAAGGTCATGAACGTCAACGTCCGCGGCACCATGCTTTGCGCCAAGTATGCGGGCGCCGAGTACATCAAGCAGGGGGGCGGCGGCAAGGTCATCACCATCGGCTCGGTGCGCGGATTCCTGGGCCATCCCGGCGGGTACGCGGCGTACGGCCCGTCCAAGGGTGCCGTGCATCTGCTCACCAAGCAGCTGGCGACCGAGTGGGCCAAGCACCGCATCAACGTCAACGCCATAGCTCCCTCTATCTTCTGGACGCCGCTCACGCAGCAGGTGCGCGACAATCCGGAGATGGTCAAGGTCTTCATGGCGCGCATCCCCATGGGCCGGGCCGCGGAGCTGGATGACTTCATAGGCGCGGTCGTGTATCTATCCTCTCCGGCGTCTGACTACGTGACCGGCCTCATCCTATCCGTCGATGGCGGTGCGGTGGCCGGATGAAGAAGCTGGAAGACATCAAGAAGATCGCCATCATCGGCGGCGGCAACATGGGGCACGGTTGCGCCATGGTGTTTGCCGGCGCCGGCTACCCGGTCGGTCTCTACAGCCGCAAAGCCGAGACCTTGCAGAAGGCCGTTGAAGGCATGCGGAGTGACCTGACTTTCCTGGCCGAGCGCGGCCTCGGAAGGCTTGAAGATGTCGAAGCGACCGTAGCCCGCGTGAAGACCACGCAGGACATGGAAGAGGCAGCCGCAGACGCCGACTTCGTGCTCGAGTGCGTTGCCGAGGACATGGCGCTGAAGCAGGATACCTTCAAGAAGCTGGACGAGATGTGTGGTCCGGAGGCGGTCCTGGCCACCAACACCTCGGTCATGAGTCCCACCGAGATCGCCAGCACGTCCAAGAAGCGCGACCGGATCCTGGGGACCCACTGGTGGAATCCACCGTTCCTCATCCCACTGGTCGAGGTCGTGCAGACCGAAGAGACGCCGCCGTGGGTGATCCAGTTGACCATGGACCTGCATAAGGCCATCGGCAAGCACCCGGTGCATGCCAAGAAGGACGTGCCCGGATTCATCGCCAACCGTCTGCAGCACGCGCTCTGGCGTGAGGCCATCTCCATCGTCGAGCGGGGCATAGCCGACGCTCGTACGGTGGACGAGAGCCTCAAGTATGGTCCGGGTCTCCGCCTGCCGGTGCTCGCGCCCTGCGAGAACGCCGACCTGGTGGGCCTCGACCTTACGTTCTCCATCCACAACTACGTGCTCAAGCACCTTGAGGATTCGCACGAGCCCTCGCCGCTGCTCAAGGCGAAGGTGGACAAGGGCGAGTTGGGCTTCAAGTCGGGCGGCGTAGGTCTGCAGAACTGGACGCCGGACGAGCAGAAGGCGCTCCGTTCCAACCTCATGGACTACTTGTGCAAGGCGATCAAGGAGATGAAGGAGAAGGAGGCCAAATAGAGGCAGTGGCCTAGGCTCGGACCAAACAGGGTATGTTGAAAGAGGACAATCCGGGTGCGACCTGCGCCCGCATGTCGGGAAGAAAAACGAAGAAGGAGATGAGCAAGGACTATGGCGAAAGTATGGGTTGATCTGACACATCCGTTCAGCGCTGAGATCCCTCGTTGGCCGTACTTCGTGAAGCCGGTCATCGACTCCATGCACACCATGGCGAAGGGCGGCGTTCTCACGCAGCGTGTCGACTGTGTCCAGCACACCGGCACCCACGCCGACGCGCCCCGGCACGTCATGGAGCGTGAATTCAACGGCAAGAGGGCCCGCTACACGCACGAGATGCCGGTAGATGCTTATACCGGTGACGCCGTCTGCCTCGAGATCAAGATCCATCCGTGGGGTCTGATCGGCCCCGCCGAGCTCGAGGACGCCTGCAAGCGCGCCAACATCAAGCCCGAGGAGCTCAAGGGCATGGTCGTGTGCCTGAACACCGGCATGCACCGCCTGTTCGACGACTCCAAAGAGTACTACCACTATGCCTGTGGCACGGGCATCGAGGCCGGCAAGTGGTTCGTGAAGCATCAGGTCAAGTGCGTGGCCATGGACTCCCAGGCCCTCGACCATCCGCTGCACACCGCCATGGGCAAGAACGGCCCGCCCATGATGAACCTCCGCGGCGCCACCGGCAAGCCGATCACCGAGGAGTACGCCGACAAGTTCGGAATCGAGGCCTACGCCGAGTTCGACAAAGAGGTCTACATCAAGGTCCACGGCAAGGAAGCCTACGACGCCAAGTTCGGCGAGCTTGAAGCCCTGGGCCAGGAAGGCACCTGGGAGCCGTGCCACAAGTACATGCTTGGCCACGGCATCGTAGGTGTGGAGAACCTCGGCGGCGACCTGGACAAGGTCTCCGGCCAGCGCTTCCGCTTCTACTGCTTCCCCATCCGCTGGTACATGGGTGACGGCTCCATGGTCCGTTGCGTGGCCGAGATCGACGAGGAGAAAGTCAACAAGGGCGTCAAGGACCGCACGTACACTTACTGCGGCACCGGCTACGGCCCGGCTTCCGAGCAAGAGCGTTACGACATCTACCCGCTGTAGTAGCCGCTCCTTCTCGCCGTTGCGCGAGGAGGCGAAGCGGTCTGGAAGATCACAGAGAGCCCCCCGCCGGTTTACCGGCGGGGGGCTCTCTTATGGCCGAGCCCCGTGCATCCCGGGCATGTTCAGCCGGCGACACGTCTCGCAGAGTGCTCTGGGGAGGGCGCATGACAGATCTTCGGGGCGGCCTGCTATTCCGTGTATTGGCATAGCCGTTCCGAAGACGGCAGAGATGTGGTAGAAACTTAGTTGTGAGCCGTGAGGGTGAAGTATTCAGATAGAGCGACCTGTGTCAGCCCGTGAGCCGGGTTCTAGACACGTGGGCAAGGAGTTCGGTCAGATGAAGAAATGGAACCTGGTCATCGACGTGGCACTCTGTCACGACTGCAACGACTGTTTCCTTGCGGACAAGGATGAGTTCGTCGGCAACGACTTTCCGCCGTATTCAGTGGCGCAGCCCTGGTCGGGCCATCGGTGGATGAACATCGAACGCAAGGAGCGGGGTCAGTACCCCATCGTGCAGGTGGCCTACCTGCCAATGCCGTGCATGCACTGCGACGCCGCCCCGTGTCTGGCTGCCGACGGAGCAGTGTACAAGCGTGACGACGGCCTGGTGATAATCGATCCGGTGAAGGCCAAAGGCCGCAAGGAGATCTTGGACTCCTGTCCCTACGGCGCGATCTATTGGAACGAAGACGCCGACGTGGCGCAGAAGTGCACCGGTTGCGTGCATCTGCTGGAGGACGGTTGGACAGAGACACGTTGTTCGCAGGTGTGTCCCACTGAAGCCATCAAGCTGGTGATGGCCGACGATGCGGAGATGGCCAAGAGGGCTGCAGCCGAAGGGCTGCAGACCTTCAAACAGGAGTTGGACACCGGGCCGCGGGTCTACTACAAGAACCTGTACCGCTGGGAGAAGGTGTTCGTTTCGGGGGCCGTGGCCTTCAAGGATACCGATGAGTGCGCGGAGGGTGCCAAGGTGACGGTGACTGCCGCGGGAGCCGAGGTAGGCGAAGGCGTGGTCAACAACTACGGCGAGTTCGTGGTAGACAGACTGGAGCCGGGCACCGAATGCGAGGTGGTCATCGAAGCCGCCGGGTACAAGCAGCTCTCCGCCGCGGCGCGATTGGACAAGTGTCTGAATCTCGGGCAACTCTTCCTCGAGAGGGCCTGAGCAGCAGAAGGCGGGACCGACGAGAGACAGCCAGGAAGAGTGATGGCAAGGGCCGGAGGAAGACAAAGAGAGGGCCAAGTGGGCGAGGAGAGTGGATCCTTCGTCCGTGCCTTGGGTCGCGGTCTGGCCGTACTCGCGCTGTTCGACGTGGAGCACCCCGAGTGGGGACTGGGGGACATCTGCTCGCGAACAGGGATGTCCAAGACCACGGCCTACCGCATGTTGAGGACGCTAGAGGCAATGGAGTTCGTCACCTACGATCCTCAGACCGAGCGCTACCACTTGGGTAAGGCCATGATCCCAGGGGCGTACCTGACTATGTCGTACGTGGGCTTCGTGCGAGCGGTGCATCCCTTCTTGGAGAGACTGTCTGAAGCCACCGGCGAGACCGTGGAGTTGACCGTGGGGGTTCCCGGAGGGGCGGTCGTCGCAGACCAAGTGGCCTCAAGACACCCGTTCCGGCTCAGTCTGCCTGTGGGTCGCATACAGAGCACCACCTCGACTTCATCTTTTCGCACGCACGTCTCCTTCCTGCCTGTTGCCGAGCAGCGGAAGATCCTTGGCAAGAGCCAACCGGCGCTCACGGCTAACACCATGACCGACCCCGAGGAGCTCATCGCGCGCATGGCAGCCGAGAGGGCCGAAGGCTTCGCCTATGATCTGGAAGAGCAGGATCTGGGCGTTTGCGCAGTATCCGCGCCGGTTCTCGAGCGGGATGGCAGTCTGAAGGCTGTGCTGACATTGGTGGCGCCGGCGGAGCGGTTGAGTGCGAAGGAACGAAAGAAGACGGCCGAGGCAGTCAGGAGTGAAGCGGCCGAGATCACAGAATACTTGAACAGCCGAGGGACGGCGCGACTGACTGCAGAGCCGTCTGGCGGGGTAGCCGAGACTGAAGGTCGAGCGGGTTAGTCGGCTTCTGTTTGCGGTCTGATTCATCTGGGCCCCGAGGCCCCGGACACATCCTTGAATACCGGTGGGTCGTCGTGCTATTGTGCGTCCGGATTTCATAGAATGGCATGGGGTTCCATCTGATGGAACTCGGTCCAGTAGGTCGCAACAGGAGTCGCGCTGGTGGATAAGGCCAAGGAAGAGGAGCTGAAGAAGCTCGCGACCAAGCTCCGTCGTCGAGCTATCGATACCCTCTGGCAGGCGCAGGCGGGGCACCCTGGGGGTTCGCTCAGCGCGGCAGAGATCATGGCTACCCTCTTCTTCGAGGTCATGCGCGTCGATCCAGCCTCACCCCAATGGGAAGACCGAGATCGTTTCATCCTGTCCAAGGGGCACGCCTCCTCGATCTACTACGTGACTCTCATGGAGCGGGGCTTCTTCCCGGACGAGGTGCTTTGCACATACGACTGCCTTGATTCATCTCTTCAGGCCCACCCGGACATCACGACTCCCGGGGTGGACGTTCCCTCTGGTTCGTTGGGACAGGGTCTGTCCGTGGGCTTGGGGATCGCCCTGGGAGCGAGGCTGAAGAAGAAGGACTTCCGTGTCTACGTGGTCCTAGGAGACGGGGAGTTGCAGGAGGGCCAGGTGTGGGAAGCTGCCATGTCGGCTCCGCACTTCAAGCTCGACAACGTGACTGCCATTGTCGACTGCAACAGCGTGCAGCTCATGGGCCCGGTGGACGAGATCATGAGCATCGAGCCCGTGGCCGCGAAGTGGGAAGCCTTCAATTGGAACGTTATCGAGATCGACGGCCATGACGTGTCTCAGATCGCCGACGCTTGCGAGACGGCGGCCAAGACCAAGGGCAAGCCGACAGTGATCATCGCGCGCACGGTGAAGGGCAAAGGAGTGTCCTTCATGGAGAACCAAGCCAACTGGCATTCCGGGCTGGTGACTGATGAGGTGCGAGAGAAGGCCTTGGCCGAGCTTGGGGGGGAGGTGGCGCGCTCGTGAGCGAGATGATGGCCACCCGCGACGCCTTCGGAAAGGCCCTCGTCGACCTGGGTGCGCTCGACGAGCGCATAGTCGTATGTGACGCCGACCTGGGCTCTTCTACCAAGGCCCAGATGTTCGGCGACGCGTATCCCGAACGCTTCTTTCAGATCGGCGTCGCGGAGCAGAACATGGTGGGCATAGCCGCGGGACTGGCGCACATGGGCTTTGTACCCTTCACCAGTACTTTTGCGTGCTTCGCCGCCAAGCGGGTAACCGACCAGGTCAGGGTCATGGTGGCCCAGCCCAAACTGCCGGTGATAATCATGGGGGCCTACAGCGGGTTGCTGGCCGGCAAGACCGGCAAGACCCACCAGGCGATCCAAGACGCCGCCATATACAGGGCTATGCCCAACATGACGGTCCTCGTTCCGGGAGACGGCGTAGAGACGCGGAAGGCCGTGTTTGCTGCTGCCGACTACGGCAAGCCCATCTACCTCCGTCTCACTCGAGACGCCAGCCCGATGGTCTTTTCCGATGACTACGAGTTTCGCATCGGCAAGGCGACGATCGTGCGTGAGGGCCGGGACGTCACCGTCATCACCACCGGCGTCATGCTGGCCCGGGCCGTAGAGGCCGCCGAGCAGCTCAAGACCGAAGGCATCAGCGTCCACATCCTGCACGTTCCCACGCTCAAGCCCCTGGACGAGGAGGCGATAGTGGCTGCGGCTGAGAAGACCGGGCTGGTGGTCACGGCCGAGGATCACTCCATCATCGGCGGCCTCGGGGGAGCGGTGGCAGAGACGCTGGGCGAGCATGCTCCCACCCGCATGAAGCGAGTGGGAGTGAGAGATGTCTTCGGAGAAACCGCGTCCAACGAAGACTTGTTGGAGAAGTACGGTCTTACGGCCGCACACGTCGCCGAGGCGGCTCGTGGCCTGTGCGCGTATTCATGAAAGTCTGGCCTGCAATTCGCTAGAGGAGGAAGAATGTCACCGGTAGTTTCGTGTGGTGGAGTGCCCGATCTGTGGTTTGAAGACACCAAGGTCGGACGCATGTTCAAAGAGGTGTGGGAAGCGGATGACGCCCAGGTAGACGCTTGGCTGACCGGGTTTGGCATCCCCACACCGTGCGGCTGGGCTCGTCCCGGTACCTACATTCAGACGACCATCCGCGGGGAGATGGAGAAGGAACGGCGCAAGAACGACATCGTGTTGATCCCTGTCGGCTGCACCGAGAACCACGGCCGGCATACCGTCAGCGCCATGGATACCCTCTTTTGCAGCCACTTGTGCGAGGCCGTGCGCCGCAAGACCGCGGAGAGCGGCGCGCCTGTCTCCCTGGCCCTGCCGCCTTTGATGTACGGCGGCCATCCCTATCACCATATCGGCATGCCGGGCACGGTCATCCTCCGAGAGGAAGTAGTCGAAGAGGCGCTGATCGACGTCATGCTGGGCCTGTGGAACGACGGATTCCGCAAGCAGATCATCGTCAACAACCACGGTCACCTCTGGATGCTCGAGACGGCGCTGCACAAGTTCATCAAGCGCTACCAGCTGCCCGGGGTCTTCAAGGTCGTCGAGTGGCACCGCAGCGTCAAGCACTTCTTCCGGACGGCCGAGCAGGGTGGTCCCTGGGAGACATCGACCGTTCATGCGGACGAAATGGAGACCTCGGTGGGTCTGCTCCTGTTCCCGGAGATGGTCGACATGAAGTATGCGGTCGACACCGAGACGAAGCCCTACCTGCCCGCGGGATACATCGACAACGCCATCGAAGGCTATGACAGGCCGTCACGTTGGTCCGAGAATGAGGGCCACGTGGCCATCGAGTTCTTCGGCACTCCTGAGGGCGTTGTGGGCAAACCGACTGCCTCCGATCCCAAGAAGGCAAAGCGGTCGGTGGTGGCCTTCCTTAGGTATCTGACCATGATGTGCGACGACATCCTGGTCACCTTCCCAGCCGGGGCCGTGCCGCCTGTCGAGCAGTTCACCTTCCGAAGTGCAAAAGACATGGAGCCCTTCCTGAGAGAGCCCCTGAGCCCAGGTTGGAAGCCGGTACACGCACTGCCGTACATCGGTCAGCACTGATCACGGCGGCACCTAAGAGTCTACGAAGCCGCCGCGGGCGTAGGAAAGAAAGGGATTCGAACGAACTCTGACCCAAACGTACGTTCTGTCATGCGTGCTGTGTCCATCCTGGAGCAGTTCACGGTCGATCGTCCCGAACTCAATCTGACCGAGATAAGTAACGCGGTCGGCCTCAGCAAGAGCACGGTCCACCGCCTCCTCGCCACCCTGGAGACTGCCGGGATGGTGGAGTTCGACGAGAAGACCACCCGCTACTGTCTAGGTCTCAAGATCTTTCGTCTCGGCAGTGTGGTGTCCAAGAGTATGGAACTGGTCAAGCAAGCTGACCCTCTACTACGGAACATCACCGAGGAGACCGATGAGACTTCGTTCCTGCAAGCGGTTGATGGGGATGGAGCCATATGTCTGCGTCGCTTCGACGGAGATCATCTGGTGCGTGTGCTGTTTCTGGAGGCTGGCAAGCGCTCTGCTTTCAACTGTGGCGCCGGCCAGCGAGTGCTGCTCGCTCACCTGCCGGAGCCGCTGTGGGAAGAGGTGGTGAACGGTCGCGTCAACCGCATGACCAAGAATTCCCTGGTGAGCCGCGAAGAGTTGGAACGCGACCGGCGCGAGATCAGGCAGCGGGGCTACGCGGTGAGTTGGGAGGACGTCACCCTTCACGTCTGCGCCTTGGGGGCACCGGTGCGGGATGCCACCGGCGCCGTGGTAGCTGCGGTGAGTATCGCCGGGATCGTACAGCGGTTCTCGACCGAGCGGCTGCCTGTCTTGATCCGCAAGATCGTGCAGGTGGGAGACGAGTTGTCTCACAGACTCGGATACGACGGGGTGGCAGATGGAGGCGCCTAGTGGATTGTAGAGCAAGCATCGTCACCTCACCCGCGCCCAGTGCTTTTGCCCCCTTGGTGTTCGCCGGAGACCTGCCAGCTGCAGCAAGGGCCGCGCGGGAGCTAGGCTTCGATGGCATAGAGATAAACACCATGGGGCCGGAAGAACTGCCTCCCTCCACGTTGAGAGGACTACTTCAGGACAACGGTCTTCAACTTACAGCCGTTTCCAGCGGGCGCATCTATGTAGACGGCAAGGCCACGTTGTCCGACCCGGACCCTGAGGTGCGTGCCAGGGTGATCGGCAGGCTGGAGCGCCTAGCCGGGTTCGCCGCCGAGTTTGGGGCGCCCGTTGTTATCGGGCTATTGCGGGGTGAGCGTCTGGTGGGTGGCGACTCAGCCAAGACCACCGAGCTGTTTGTGGAGAGCATGCAGACGGTGGCCGACCACACAGCGACTCTGGGCATAGACGTTTACCTAGAAGCCATCAACCGCTACGAGACGGCCCTCTTCAACACCGCTGAGCAGACGGTGCAGGTGGTCAGGCAGATCGACAGGGCCAACGTGAAGATTCTGCTCGATGTATTCCACATGAACATCGAGGAGGTCTCCATAGCGGACGCGATCCGGTTCACCGGCAGTCTGCTCGGACACTTCCATGTCGCCGACAGCAACCGGCACGCACCCGGAATGGGGCATGTGGACTTCGCGGGGATCGGGGCAGCCTTGCGGGATATCGGCTACCAGGGTTGGATCTCCGGGGAGCATCTGCCGCTGCCCGATAGTTTCTCGGCCGCCAAACAGACCCGCTCTTTCATCAGACAACTGTAGATAACGAGACCAGAACAAAGAGTCGAGTGAAGGGAACGAAGATAATGGCAAGTCTTCCTGAAACCATGCGCGCCGTTGTGCTGACTGAACCTGGCAAATGGGAGCTTCAGGATGTCCCTGTTCCTCAGCCAGAAGGCACCGACGTCGTCTGCCGGGTCGATTCTGTGGCCATCTGCGGCACCGACCCCAACATCATCAAGGGCGCCTTCCCCGGCATGTGGCCCTCGCACTACCCCTTCATCATCGGGCATGAATGGGCTGGCGAAGTGGTCGCCATCGCGCCCGAGGCCGAGAAGTCACCTGCTATCGCCAAACGATTCGCCGTAGGAACCAGGGTCGCGGGCGAGGCTCACTGCGGCTGCGGTATCTGCGCCAACTGCCTGGTGGGCGACTACACCATCTGCCTCAATTATGGGGACAACGCGCTTGGGCATCATCACTACGGATTCACCACCCAGGGCGCCTATGCGAAATACATCAAGACGTCGGTCAAGTCCATCCATCCCCTGCCCGGCGTGCTGTCCTTCGAAGAAGCGGCGATGCTTGACATGGCGGGAGTCGCCTTGAACGGCGTCTACAGGTCTGGTGTCAAGGTGGGTGACAGCGTGTGTGTCACGGGTCCTGGGCCCGCCGGCAACATGACTCTTCAGCTGTGCAAGGCCGCCGGGGCCAAGAAGGTCATCATGGTCGGTAGAGGCGCTCGCCTCCAGTCCGCGGTCGATCTGGGTGCAGTGCCGGTGGACTACGAGAAGACGGAAGACGTGGTCAAGGCAGTGTGGGATCTGACCGACGGCCGGGGAGCGGACGTGGTGTTCGAATGCGCCGGCACCAAGGAGTCCTGCACCAAGTCGCCGCTCATGGTCCGCAAGGGGGGCAAACTGGTCATGACCGCCCTGGCCAAGGAGCCGATACCGATTGAGTGGAGCAAGCTGACCCTGGCACAGGTCAATTTCATAGGTGTGCGGGCCAACCCGAACACATCCGACGCCGCTCTGGCCATGCTGGCCGATGGGCGCGTCAACGGCAAGGCTCTCCATACCCATTCCTTCTCACTCGAAGAATTCGGCGAAGCGCTGGCGACCTTCACGGAGAAGCGGGACGGGGCGATGAAGGTCGTACTGAAACCGTAGGGTACAGAGGTAGAAAGAGGTAGTCGGTAGTGAGCAAGACAAAGGTAGGCGTGATCGGATACGGGACCATCGGGAGCAGGCTGGCCGATGGTGTCGCGGCCCAAGGAGACATGGAACTGGTCGGGGTGGCGGACGTCGCCCCTGCCTTGCCGTTGCGCGCAATGCAGGAGAGTGGCGCTCCGTTCAAGGTTTTCCATGCGGACGAGACGAAGAAGGACGAATTTGCGGCTGCGGGCGTGCAACTGGCCGGGTCGTTGGACGATCTGCTCGAACAGGTAGATGTGGCCTTGGACGCTACTCCTGGGGGAGTGGGTGCCAAGATGAAGGACCTCTATCGCAAGCACAAGGTCAAGGCCATCTTCCAAGGCGGCGAGAAGGATGATATTGCGGACGTCTTCTTTCACGGCTACGCCAACTACGAGAACGGCATAGGCAAAGACTTTCTGAAGCTGACCTCCTGCAACACCACTGGCCTCGTCCGGGCCGTGGATGCTCTGGACCGGGTCGTAGGGGTGGAGAAAGTGGCGATCACTATCATCCGTCGGGTCGCCGACCCCGGTGATACCCACCGCGGTCTTGTTGACGTGCTTCAGGTGGAGAAGGTCCCCAACCACCAGTGCGTGGATCTGATGAAGATCATGCCCCACGTGCACGCCACGGGCCTGCTTGTTCATACGCCGGTGACGCACGGGCACATAATCAACCTCCTGGCGACCCCCAAGAAAGGCATCGGGGTCGAGGAGGTCATCTCGATCCTCAAGCAGCACCCTCGCATCCGGGTGGTCAAGATCTCCGACGGGTTCAACTCCAACGCGGCGTTCTTCCAGTACGCCCGGCATCTGGGCACTAAGCGTGCGGACATGTATGAGATCGGCGTCTGGGAAGAATGCGTCGGCCTCTCGGGCAAGGACGTCATGTTCGCCATCTACATCCCGCAGGAAGCGGTGACCATACCCGAGACCATCGACGGGATCCGGGCCTGCCTGCCCATGCAGACCGACCGTCTGGAGGCTGTGGGGCTTACCAACAAGTACCTGGGCCTGCGCGCGCGGGCCTAGTCGCGACGAGCGGAGGCAGGCCGCCATGGAAGCGGGCATCTACACCCTTGATGACTTCGAGTTGGACGGCAAGACGGTCCTCCTGCGGGTCGACATCAACTCACCAATCGACCGCGAGACCAAGCGGCTGGTCAACGACAACCGCATCCAGAAGAGCCTGCCCACGATAGAGGAGCTGGCCGCCTCCGGGTCCAAAGTAGTCCTCCTGGCTCACCAGGGGGACACAGAGGACTATCACAATCTGGTCTCGTTGGAGCCGCATGCCGAGAGGTTGGCCGAGCTCCTCGCGCGGCCGGTGAGTTTCGTCGACGACATAGCCGGACCGACGGCGGTCGAGCGCATCAAAGCCCTCGGCCCGGGCGAACTGCTGCTGCTCAACAACGTTCGCTACTACTCCGAAGAAGTGTCAACCTTCGTGAACTTCGTCAAGCTGACCCCGGCCGAACTGGCCGGTACCCGACTGGTGCGGAACCTGGCCCCGTTGGCAGACCTCTTCGTGAACGAGGCCTTCGCGGCTGCGCACCGTTACTCTCCCTCTCTGGTGGGGTTCGCGGAAGTTCTGCCCACTGCCGCCGGACGGCTCTTCATGGAGGAGTTCGGCGCGCTTGCCCGCGTGAAGGAGGCTCCCAAGCATCCGTGCGTTTACGTGCTGGGCGGAGCCCGCATCGCCGATGCCTTCAGCATGATGGAGGCCGTGCTGAGTACCGGGGCGGCCGATCGGTGCCTCACGTGCGGGCTGAACGGCGAGGTTATGGCCCAGGCTAGGGGAGCGTCCTTGGGCTCACCCAGCGAACGACTGATAGAGGAGAAGGGGCTCGCGTGTTTCGTCGAGAAGGCCAAGGAGCTCGACACGAAGTACGGGGAGAAGATCGTCAGTCCGATGGACTTCGCCATCGATTTCGGGGGGCGCAAGGAGATCGGCCTGGGCGAACTGCCAAGCGATCACCTGCTGGTGGACATCGGCCGGCGCACCATCGACACGTACGAATCGGTGATCGGACAGGCAGCCACCATCTTCGTCAACGGACCGGCAGGCATATATGAGGAGACCGAGAGCGCGGAAGGCACGCGTCGCCTCTGGACCGCCGTCGCCGACGCGCACGGCTACTCGGTGATCGGCGGCGGCGACAGTGTGGCGGCTGGGGCCAAGTTCGGCGTGTTGGAGCGGATGGGTTACGTCTGTACTTCGGGCGGAGGCATGGTGCGCTTTCTCTCTGGACAGGAGCTGCCGGTCGTTTCGGCCCTACGGCGCGCCGCCAAGCGGCAAGAGGGGGCGCGAGCGTGTTGACGGTCGAGCGATCGCCTGCGGAGCGTCAGCCTAGAAACAGCGGCTTCAGGTGCTTCTCCAGAAGGTTCTCCGTTACCAGCGGCGAGATGGACGACTCGCGTGACTCTAGGGCTTCGTAGTAGCGATCCCCCATCTCGGCCGCCACCTTGTAGGCGACGTGCACCAATTGGCGGAGGTGCTTGTTGTAGGCGGGGCAGGTAGGATCATGACGGAGAGCAGCGGCAAACTCCGGCCCGGACCAGTCTCGCACCAGATCGGGCTGTGGCAGCCCTTTGGGATCGATCTCAATGACGGCGGCGTAGGGTTCGCAGAGTTCCTTCGCGCGACCATAGGCCTCACGGTAGAGCTCCTTGACCAAGATGAGACCGTCACCGCCGCTTAGAGCCAAGCCCGCCGCCTCCTCTAGCCAAGTCGTGCCCGAGGTCTTGACGTGAACTCCCGCGTCGTGGGCGCGGAGCGCACGGGCGATGGGCGCGAAGATGGAGAACTTGTCGCTGCCTGAATGTACGCTGAGCTTGAGGTCGTCCGCGAGGCCGAACTCCCCCCTAGCGTAGGAGATGACGGCGATATGGTCGTTGAACTCTTGTTCGAACCGGGCCACGTCGCCGACATAGTCCACGCCCTTGTTGAAGCGGCCAGAAAACCGGGGGGCGATGGTCTGGGCGGGGATGTTAGCTTCGGCTATCGCCGCCAGGATGAATAGGAACTCTATGGGCGTTTGCGGATTGTTCGTCTCGTCCATGGAGACCTCGGTGATGAAGCGGCCTCGTCCCTTGGTTGACTCCACGCGCCTATAGATGGCGGCCGCTTCTTGAATAGCCCGCAAGTACCTGCGGGCGATCTCAGCGATCGCCTCCGGGGTGACGAAGACCGTCGGCGCGATTCCGGGTATGGCAAGCTCGGTGGCGTACTGTCGGTGCCGGGCCACGAATGCCTGTATCTCTTCTTCGGGAGCCGCGTTGCCAACGAGGTCGGCTACATCGAGGGTATAGAAGTCGCAGGCCTCGATGAAACGCTCCACGGTCTGCAGGCGAATGTGGTCGGCGTCAACGTAGTATTCACGACGCCAACCGAGCGCGGCGACCGCCGCATCCGCCTCGGCTCGAACACTGGCGGGTTCCGTGCCCACGATCAAGTGTTCGCGGTTCGACTTGTTCCACACCGGCACCACTTCGGCACCAAGCTCACGAAGAGTCGCGAACGCAGAAAGTTGCGCGACACCTTGGTGACCGAAGCGGTCGCCGATCCCCAGACTGTACTTAGCAAACATCATGGTCGAACTCCTGTCGGACTGGCGGGGTCCTCGGCTCAGGGTGAGTCTAGGAATTGAGAGTAGCACGGCCTTTAGCGAATAATGGAACCGCGTTCCATCCTGCGGGATTTCTGTTTGCCTGGGCTGTCACGGGGGTGGTTTACTGCGGTGAGAGATTCGCAGGCAGGTGGAGATTCCGGCTACAAGGAGGATCATTCTCATGGCGGCTAAGCTAGTCAAGATCACCGGGGACACCCCGTGGAACGACAAAGTACCACTCCACGAGAACTGCTTCGCGTGGCCAATGGTCAACCCCAAGAGCTGCCCCGGAGCGCAGTGCGAATTCGGCATCACCGAACTCCACCCATTGGTAGGTAGGGCTCTGGATGACGTGCATGCGGACGAGGATCACGTGTTCTATGGCCTCTCTGGTCGTGCTGAGGCTATCGTCGATGGAGTGAGCTACGTGGTTGAGCCAGGGGACGCACTCTGGGTATCAAAGGGCAGCGTGCACAACTTCACTCCTCTGGGCGGGGAGAACTTCCGCTACGCCGTCGTTTTTGCGCCGGGTCGCGCGTTCTGGACCCAGGGCTAGTCGCAGTCTAGCTTCTGATCCGCTCGCGGTCCTGAGGGAAGCGGGGGGCGGGGGTTATCAACGATTGACTCGGGACCGAGTGGGTGAGATATTGGACCCGTTCATCCTTGTGGAATAGCTATTCCGTTCTACGGAATGCCGTGGTCTCGGGAAGGGGTGCAAGGTGGCAGAGGATCGTGCGAAGAACAGCAAGTCAGGTGAACGCACGCTGGTGCGCGACATCAGCTTCTGTGGAGTTCCGGAGAACGGGTCGAACGCGTCGATGGTTGACGTGAAGGACGGAAAGATCGTGCGTATCCGTCCTATGCACTACGACTGGAAATACGATCCTGAGAAGGACATGAACCCCTGGAAGATGGAAGTGCGGGGAAGCACCTTCGAACCCAGCATGAAGACCCTCATCCCCCCGTACTCGATCGCCTACAAGAAGAGGGTCTACTCGCCGGCCCGCATCCGCTATCCCATGAAGCGCGTCGACTGGGACCCGAACGGGGAGCGCAACCCGCAGAACCGGGGCAAGAGCAAGTACGTGCGCATCTCCTGGGACGAGGCGCTGGACACGATCGTCAGCGAGATGAACCGCATCAAGGAGAAGTACGGCCCGACAGCCCTTCTCTATCAGTGTGACCAGCACGGTGAGAACAAGGTCGTGCAGGCCTGCCATGGTGCGGGCCGCAAGCTGCTCCCCCTGTGGGGTGGGTACACCCTGCAGATCCGGCAGCCCGACAGCTGGGAAGGCTGGTGGTGGGGCAGCAAGCACTTCTGGGGCTGCGAACCGGTAGGCCAGGGCAAGCAGAGCAACCTTCTCTACGACGTGGCCAAGAACTGCGAGCTCCTGCTGTTCTGGGGCTGCGACCAAGAGACCACCCCGTGGGGCTGGCAGGGCCAACTGCCCAGCCGCCTCTCCTACTGGTACACCGAACTGGGCATCAAGCAGATCTACGTGTGTCCGGATGTCAACTATGCGGGCGCTGTGCACGCCGATCGCTGGATCCCCGTTCTGCCCAACACCGACGCGGCCCTCTACTTGGCCATCACCTATTGGTGGTTCAAGAACGGCACCTACGACAAGGACTACCTCAAGACGCACGCTGTGGGTGTGGAGGCGTACCAAGCCTATGTGATGGGCGACGAAGACGGTGTTGCGAAGACCCCGGAGTGGGCCTCACCCATCTGTGGCGTCCCCGCCCGGACGATCAAAGCTCTTGCGGAGGAATGGGCCTCCAAGCGCACCAGCGTGGTCATCGGTAACGGCGGCCCCGGCATCCGCGGCCCGTACGCTACCGAGGCCGCCCGTCTGCAGAACATTTGTTTGGCCATGCAGGGTCTGGGCAAGCCGGGCATCAACCAGGTGAAGATGATCGAGTGGGGACTCTTCGACTTCCCCGATCAGTACGCCCAGCCCAAGCCGTTCCGCGTGCCCAACCTGCGCACGGCCTACACCGGCGGCCACCCGTCCGACCTCAACGACCCGTCCCTGCCCAAGACGTATGTGCCCAAGGCCATCTTGGAGGGCAAGTGCGACTGGTGGGGTTGTCAGTCCGAGACGGCTCCGCGCGAAGACCAGTTCGTCCACCGCTTCTATCCCGCCGAGGGGTGCTCCAAGATCCACGCGGTGTGGACCGACTCGCCCTCGTGGATAACTTGCTGGAACTCAGGCAACGATTACGTGCGGGCCATGCAGCATCCGGACATAGAATTCATGTGGGCTCAGCATCCCTGGCTGGAGAACGACGCGCTGCTGGCCGACATCATCCTACCGGTGAACACCAAGCTCGAAGAGGACGACATCGCCGGAGACATCTTCAGCGGCCAGTACAACCTGCTCTTCCCCGAGCACAAGTGCATCGAGCCGCTGGGCGAGTCGTACAGCGACTACGAGATTGTCTGCATGCTGGCCGACAAGCTTGGCCTACTCGAGGAGTACACGCACGGCAAGAGCATCCCCGACCTGATCAAGTACGGGTATGAGACCTCCCGCTGCGCGGACCTCATAAGCTGGGAGGACTTGAACAAGAAGGGCTACCTCGTGATCCCTACGGCCGAAGGCTGGGAGAACGAGCCGGCCGGATTCCAGAACTTCTACGAGGCTCCAGACATCTACCCACTGACGACGCCCACCGGGCTCCTGGAGTTCGAATCCACCGGTCTCAAAGAGAACTTCCCCAACGACCTAGAGCGGCCACCGGTGCCCAAATGGGTGGCGCAGGGCATCAGCCACGAGGAGACGATCGGGACCAAGCGCTCGAAGAAGTATCCCATGCTGGTGTGCTCCAACCACCCGCGGTGGAGCGTCCACTCACAGCATGAGGACATCACCTGGCTGCGCGAGATACCCACCTGCAAGATCACCGGTCCCGACGGCTACCAGTACCATCCCGTCTGGCTGCATCCCTCGACGGCCGAGAAGCGCGGCATCAAAGACGGTGATGTGGTCTCGATCTTCAACGACCGCGGCACTGTGCTCGCTGGGGCCTACATCACCGAGCGCATCATGCCCGACGTGATCTACATCGACCACGGGGCCAAGTGGGATCCTATCGAGCCGGGCGTGATCGACCGCGGGGGAGCCATCAATACCATCGTCCCGCGGCACACGACCTCCAAGAACGCGGTGGGACACGCGGTCAGCGGCTTCCTTGCCGATGTCCAGAAGACCGACCTGGAAGCGCTGAAGCGCAAGTATCCGGAGGCCTTCGAACGGCCGTTCCATCCCTGTGCCGGTCCTGGGCTAGAGGCCTGCCTCATGGGGGAGGGTGACTGATGGGCAAGGTGCTGATAATCAACTACGACATCTGCAACGGCTGCTACAACTGCCAGATCGCCTGCAAGGACGAGCACGTGGCCAACGACTGGTCGCCCATCGCCAAGCCGCAACCCGACACCGGGCAGTTCTGGAACAAGGTCTACGACAACGTGCGCGGCCAGGTGCCCAAGGTCATGGTCACCTACGAACACAGCATCTGCCAGCACTGCGATGAGGCTCCGTGCATCTCGGCGTGCAACGCTCACGCCATCTACAAGCGCGACGACGGTGTGGTGATAATCGATCCGGACAAGTGCCGCGGCAACCAGATGTGCTTGGCCGCTTGTCCCTACGAGAACGTCATCTACTACAACGACTCCCTCAACATCGCCCAGAAGTGCACTTTCTGCGCGCACCTCTTGGACGACGGCTGGAGTGAACCACGCTGTGTGGACGCCTGCCCAACGGGAGCCTTCACCTTCGGCGATGAGAACGAGCCGAACATCAAAGCCCTCATTGCTAGGGCCGAACCGCTCAAGCCCGAACTGGCGCACGTGAAGCCCAGGGTCTACTACATCGGGCTGCCCAAGAGGTTCATCGCTGGAGCGGTGTACGACAAGAAGGCCGACCTGTGTGCCGAAGGTGTCACTGTCACAGCCACCAATAACGAGACCGGGGAGAAGGCCAAAGCCTACACCGACAGCTACGGCGATTTCTGGTTGCGCGGTCTGAAGAACGGGGTCTATACGCTGCTGATAGAGAAGGCAGGGTACAAGTCTGAGAGCATCGACTCTGTGGATGTGACTCAGAAGGATCTCAACGTCGGCGACATTCCACTCAAGAAGGCGTAACCTCGCTGTCTTGGGGTTTGATGTGTTCGCGGCTGGGAAGTACAGTAGGCGTGACGTTAGCGTAGGAGGTGAGCGGATCCAGTTGGTCTGAGGTGCGTGTGCCCGGGGGTCTTGGTTCGTTTGGACGACGAAGGAGAGGAGCATCGATGGCGGACATGGACAATAGCTGCAAAGACGAGGAGGGCAAGGGTCTTCTTGATGGCAAGAAGATCAGCAGGCGTGACTTCCTTAAGGCGGCGGGAGTCGCCGGAGCAACGATAGGGCTTGCAGGCGGGCTGGGAGGCATCATCGCAGCCTGCGGCAAAGAGGGCGAGACCGCGACAACCGCGGCTGGCACAGGGACCACGGTGGCGGTCGGCGCCGAGGCGGGCCGCGAGATCAAGATCGGCTTTGTTTCTCCGCAGACGGGCGGCATCGCCTCCTTTGGCGTGCCCGACAAATACTGCATGGAGCGCGCGGTAGAGGCCCTCGGCGACGGGATCGTGTGCGCTGACGGCAAGAAGCACCCGGTCAAGATCGTTCTTCAGGACAGCCAATCCGACACCGCCCGCGCCGCGGCCGTGACGGGCGACCTCATCAACAACACCAAGGTCGACATTGTCGTGACCGCCTCCACGCCGGATACGGTCAACCCCGTAGCCACCCAGTGCGAAGCGCTCGAGACCCCGTGCCTGTCGAACGACTGCCCGTGGCAGCCGTACATCGATCGCGCCAACACCGGTGACTTCTCGGTCAACTACAAGTGGTGCTACCACACCTTCTGGGGTCTGGAAGACGTAGTAGCCAACTTCACCGACATGTGGGGCCAGATCTCCACCACCAAGAAGGTCGGCGCTACTTGGTCCAACGATCCCGACGGCCAAGCTTGGAAGCGCGACTGGGGCAATGCCTTCACGGCCCTGGGCTACACGCCTACCGTTCCGAGCGAATTCTCAGTCGGGGCGATGGACTTCTCGACTCAGATCAACCAGTACAAGGCGGACAAGTGCGATATCGGCGTGGGCATTTTCATACCGCCGGACTTCGGCACCTTCTGGACCCAGGTCAACCAGCTTGGTTGGAAGCCGAAGATCGCTAGTTTCGGCAAGGGCCTGCTGTTCCCCGAAGTCCCGGCAGGCTTGGGCGCCATCGCCAACGGTCTGACCACAGAGGTGTGGTGGATGCCTACCCACCCGTTCACCTCGTCTCTGAACGGCGAGACCTGCCAGCAGTTCGCAGACAAGTTCGAAGAGAAGACGGGTGGCCAGTGGACTCAGCCGCTGCTTCACTTCATCATCTTCGAGTGGGCTGCGGACGTTCTCAAGCGGACCACCAACGTTGATGACAAGAACGCCATCATGACCGCTGTCAAGGCCACGAAGCTCGACACCATCGGTGGGAAGATCGACTTCACCGCTCCGGTGACGGGCGCGGGTGGGCCTCCCACCTGGACACCTGGCCCGCAGCACATCCATGAGAACGTCTACAAGACCCCGCAGGTGGGGGGTCAGTGGCGCAAGGGCACCAAGTTCCCGTTCGAACTCACGGTAGTCAGCAACGCTGCCTGCCCCGACAGTGGAATCGCCGTGCAGGACACCGTCAAAGAGCTGGTCTGGAGCTAACTGAGGCCGGCGATAGTGTAGAAGGTTTGGCCCGGGTCGTTTCCCGCGGGACTCCGTGGGTAGCGACCCGGGCGCTATGCCCATCTGATGGGATCGAGAAGGCGAAACCGCGTATGAGACGCAGAGGTGAGACCACTTGACGGCAGCTCTGGAAACTCGAGATCTTCGCAAGTCCTTCGGCGGGGTGCTCGTGATCGACGGTCTTAGTATCAGCGTGGAACATGGCGAAGCGCTGGGCATAGTCGGCCCCAACGGGGCGGGCAAGACCACATGGTTCAACCTGGTCACCGGGGCGGTACACCCCGACGACGGCAAGGTGATCTTTGAGGGCAAGGACATCACCCACTTCTCGAGGCATCATCGCTGTCGCCAGGGTATCGGCCGCACGTTCCAGATACCGAAGCCGTTCTCAGGCATGACGGTGTTCGAGAACGTGCTGGTCGGGGCTACACACGGTCGCAACAAGTCCGAGCGGGCTTCGTACCAGCGGTGCGTGGAGACCCTGGAGATCACCGGACTACTCAAGAAGGCAAACGTCCTGGCCGGCTCGCTTACCCTACTGGACCGCAAGCGCCTAGAACTGGCGCGGGCACTGGCCACGGATCCCACGTTGCTGCTCATGGACGAGATCGCCGGCGGCCTCACCGAAGCCGAGGTGGAGGAGCTCATCGCGGAGATAAAGAAGCTGCGCGAGACCGGCATCACCATCGTGTGGATCGAGCACATCGTCCACGCGCTTCTGGCTGTGGTCGATCGCATCTTGGTGATCCAATTCGGACGCGAACTCTGCCAGGGCGACCCGCACCAGGTCATGAACAGCGAAGAAGTGCAGGCCTGCTACATGGGAGGGACGCCGGCATGAGCCTGCTCGAGATCAAAGAGGCCAGCGTCTACTACGAAGACTTTCAGGCTCTATACGACATCAGCATCAATGTTGAAGAAGGTGAGATCTTCGCCTGTATCGGCGCCAACGGTGCCGGCAAGAGCACGATGCTAAAGACGATCGCGGGTGTGCTTGCTCCGCGGAGAGGCCACCTCGTCTTCGACGGCGAGGCGATAGACCGCATGCCCCCGCACAAGCGGGTGGAACTGGGGATCTCTTCCGTGCCCGAGGGCCGGAGGGTGTTTCCGAGTCTCACCGTGCATGAGAATCTCTTGATCGGCGGCTACAGGAATCGCAAGGGACCCTGGACTCCCGATTCCGTCTACGAGTTGTTCCCCCTACTGCAACCCCTCAAGAAGCGGCAGGCCTCGGGACTCTCGGGCGGCGAACAGCAGGCGCTTGCCATCGGTCGCGCTCTAATGGCCAATCCGCGCCTCATACTCATGGACGAGGTCTCCTTGGGCTTGGCGCCCGTGGTGATCAAGCGCATATACGAGGCCTTTCCTATCATGCTGGCTAACGGCTGCACCATCCTCGTGGTGGAGCAGGACGTCCAACATGTGCTCACGGTCGCTACTCACGTGGCCTGCTTCCTGGAGGGGCGCATCGCCCTGCAGGGAGTGCCGAGCGAACTGACCAGTGACCAGATAACCGCGGCCTACTTCGGGGTGGAGAGATGAGCTGGCTAAGCGCGATCATTCAAGGCATTCTCCTGGGCGGCGTGTACGCCCTCTTCGCAGTGGGCCTCTCGCTGGTCTTTGGTACGATGCGGCTGGTCAACCTGGCTCATGGTGACCTGATAGTGGTCTCCTCCTACGTAGCCCTCATGTTGGTCAGCTCTATCGGGTTCAACCCGTTCTATTCGATTCCCATCACCATGGCGATAATGTTCGTGTTCGGGTATTTGCTCCAGCGCGGGCTGCTCAACCGCATCGTACAAAAGGGCGATGTGGTGGGGGTCATAGTCACCTTCGGTATCTCCATCGTTCTCATGAACGCCATGCAGCAGGCGTTCACCGCCAACTACAAAGACATGAACGTCGGCAAGATCGAGACGATGAGCATCACCTTGAACGACAGCCTGGTGATCGGGTGGCTGCCCCTGATCTTCTTCATCCTCTCCGCGGTGGTGATTGCTGCGCTTCAGCTGTACATGGGTCATACCAAGATGGGCAGGGCCTTCAGGGCGGTGTCTGATGATACCGACGCAGCCCGCCTGATGGGCATCAACACCAAGCACGTCTGGGCTGTGGCCATGGCCGTGGCCCTTCTCATCGTCAGCATCGGTGGGGTGATGATGGGCATCCGCAGCAACTTCAACCCCACCCTCGGCAGCGACCGCCTGATCTTCGCCTTTGAGGCGGTCATCATCGGAGGCATGGGCTCCGGTTGGGGCACCATGCTCGGCGGCGTCATACTGGGCGTAGCCCAGTTGCTGGGGGCGAGGTGGCTTGGTCCTGCGTGGCAGGTGGTGTCAGGCCACGTCATCTTCATACTTATCCTCGCCTTGAGACCTCAGGGCTTCCTAGCAAAGACGGTGACTTCATGAGGACGACCGCTGCCATGCCGGAGGGGTCCGCCCTCGGCAAGAACTTCACAGTGTCGGTGGCCAGACGGTCGAACTACGTGATCGGGGGCTTTGGCCTCGTCCTTCTCATAGTGCTGGCCCTCTTTCCGGTTTTCGGAGTCACCGAATGGACCAGGAGGCTCATAGACCTGTTCTGCTTCCTGGCCATGGCCCAACTCTGGAATCTCATGTTGGGCTACGCGGGCCTGATCTCGGCGGGACAGCAGGGCTTCATAGGCATAGGCGCCTATACCCTGTGGTACTTCTCGGACATTTTGCACGTCAGCCCCTTTGCGGCCGTGATCTTCGCAGCGATAGCGGGCATCATCATCGCTTTTCCGGCCGCCTTCCTAGTCTTTAGGCTCAAGGGTGGCTACTTGGCTATCGGGACCTGGGTCATCGCCGAGGTCATACGTCTGATCATGACCAATGTCAAGCGGGCTGGGGGAGGCTCCGGCATCGACGTCACGTCCGCAGGGGCCTTGGTCTCGAAGTTGGGCAGTGACGGCTGGTACTCCCGCGTGTACTGGTGGGCCCTAGCGGCGGCAGTGCTTGCCATGGGGGTCACCTACCTGCTTCTGCGCTCACGTACCGGCTTGGGCTTGAAGGCCATGCGCGACAACGATCTGGCGGCGGAAAGCAATGGAGTCAACCTGTGGAGGACCAAGCTGTTCACATGGGTGATCGCCGGGGCCGGCTTCGCACTGGTGGGAGCCATTCGGGCCATGTACGACCTGCGGGTGAATCCTGCGTCCAACTTCAGCATCAACTGGACGGCCTACCTGATTTTCATCTGCGTCATCGGTGGCATAGGCACGATAGAGGGCCCCATCATCGGCACCATAATCTTCTACGTCTTGCGAGAGACGACCAGCAAGTACGGCACCTGGTACTTCATCATCCTAGGCCTGGTGGCCATAGCCGTGACTATCTGGAGTCCACAGGGCATCTATGGGTGGGTAGTCAAGAAGACGGGCTACATGCTGTTTCCGCTTCAGCGACAGCTGCGCCTCTACGATGATGACGTCGGTGGTGGGCGGACCTCGGGCGGCAGGCGTCTGGGCGGCCTTGCGGGCCGGCGCAAAGCGGCCGGCGGCCAGGGGTAGGCGCAAGGCCGGGCAAGACCGGCACCGAGACCCGCGCCGCGGCCTTGCGGCCGCGGTCAGGAGCATGTGATGTCGCCGCGGTGCTTGTGCTTTAATACCTGCGAGTGAATGGGTGGTCTCTGAGCAAGGGCGAAGTCTTGGTGCTTGCGCTCCCGTGAGCGTCAGGGAGGAGTAGAGAATGGCAAACATGGGCTGGATGGAAATCGTCATCATCATCGCGGTGATAGCGGTCCTGTTTCTGATCCCCAAGAAGCTGCCCCAGCTCGGGTCCTCGCTCGGCAAGTCGGTCAGAAGCTTCAAGAAGGGAATCAAAGAAGGCAAAGACGAACTCAAGTCGACCGTGGCCGATGCCTCAGACGCGGTAGGAATGGGTGATGTCAAGAAGGCCGTCAAAGAGGTTCGTGAGGCTACCGGGGTGGACGACATAAAGTCTTCGGCGAAGGAGATCCGCCAGTCGGTCAGCATCAAGGACGTTCTTTCGGACACCACAGGGCCCAACGGCTCGAGTTCTAAGTCGGGCGGCGTCGACAAGGTCGAGTAGGCTTCCCCGTCCGCCGGGCGAGGTCGCGGGGGTGGCCTCTCTCAAAGGGGAGGGTCAGAGGAGCATGGCACCTACCGGCACCGGCTCGGCGAGCGCCAGTACGGGCAGCGACCGTAGACCGCTCTTTCTGCTCGACGGCAGCAATATCGCATACCGTGCGTTCTTCGCGCTGCCGCAAGACATAGCCACCTCTGCAGGCTTTCCCACCAATGCCCTCTACGGGTTCTGCCTCATGCTCACCAAGATCCTCGCGGACTATCGTCCCGAGACGGTGTTGGTGGCTTGGGACTCGCGCGAGAAGACCTTCAGGCACAAAGAGTTCGAGGAGTACAAAGCCCAGCGGAAGCCCATGCCCGACTTGCTATCGGAGCAGTGGCCCTTCTTCGCCGAGCTTGCCGAGGCCTTCGGGTTCGTCAACCTGGCCCTCCCTGGTTGGGAGGCGGACGACATACTGGCTACTCTGGCCAGACAGGCGCAGGCTCATGGCCGTACGGCCGTCATAGTCACCGGTGACAAAGACGCCCTGCAGTTAGCCAGCGAGCACGTGAGCATCATGTCCAATACCAAGGGGATGACCGAGGTCAAGATCTATGACCCTGCCGCCGTGCAGGAACGCTTCGGAGTGCCGCCCCGCCTGATCCCCGACCTCATAGGCCTCAAGGGCGACACCTCCGACAACATCCCCGGCGTGCCTGGCATCGGGGAGAAGACCGCTGCGGAGCTGCTGTCGCAGTTCGGCAGCTTGGAAGAGGTGCTGGACCGAGCCGACGAAGTGAGCGGACCCAAGCGCAGAGAGCTGCTCAAGGAGCATCGCGAAGTGGCCCTTCTCTCCAAGAAGCTGGCCTCGCTTGAGCACGACGCCCCCTTGGATTTCGACAGCACGGTCGCCCTGCCGCTGCAGCCGCAGCGCAAGCGGCTGGTCGAGCTACTTGCTCGCTTTGAGTTCGCCTCGTTGTTCACCCGCATCGAGCCGCTACTGCCCGCCTGTGACTTGGACGAGGAGCTGCTGGGCGCGGAGGTGGGTGCCGAGGGCCCGGACGAAGCGGGTGGCCGCGCGGCCGCGCCCGCGAGTACGCGGGCGGAGTCGCTGGCACCCGCTCGCGTGGTCCCGGGTGACGTGGGAGCGCTTGCGGCGGCGCTCGACTGGTCGGCACCGGTGGGCTTGGCCACGGAAGGTGACGAGACGTTGTGGCTGGCGCAGACCGGCGGCGCCGGCACCGCGCAGGCTGCGGACTATGCAGCGTACACGGTAGTCAAGGTGGAGAGGCCCGCGGAAGCCGCCGACTCCCTGTGCGGGTTGCTCGCACGTGGTCCGCGCATCTGTCATGACTTCAAGTCCGCCCGTCTGTTGTACGCCCTGGTGGACAGAGTGCAACACGACACGTATCTGGCGGGATACCTGCTGGACCCTGGGCAGCGGGAGTATGGGGTGCAGGAGCTTGCTCGTGGCGTGAGGGTGGCGGCGCCGGCGGGCGACGAGCCGGGGGCCGTCCAAGCGGCTCTGGTGGTAGGTCTGGCGGCGAAGCAAGAAGAGGACCTGCGCTCGCAGGGCATGTGGGAGCTCTTCGAGACCATAGAGGTGCCGCTCACCCGGGTGCTCATAGAGATGGAGCGGTCCGGCGTGCACCTGGACACCTACCAGTTGGGGGAGATCGCGGGCAAGGTACAGGATCAGATGGAGGGGCTCGAGGCCTCCATCTACGAGCTGGCCGGCGAGCGCTTCAACCTGGGCTCGCCGCAGCAACTGGGGCGGGTCCTGTTCGACGGGTTGGGGCTTGCGCGGCAGCGCAAGACCAAGACCGGCTACTCCACCGATGCGAAGACGCTGGAGGCCCTGCGGGACAGCCATCCCATCGTGGAACTCATACTCGGCCACCGGGAGCTGTCCAAGCTGATGTCCACCTATCTGCTGGCACTGCCGCAGGTGGTAGATGCGACCACGGGCAGGCTGCACACCACCTTTCACCAGACGGTGGCGGCCACGGGTCGGCTCTCTTCCAGCGACCCCAACCTACAGAACATACCCATCCGCACGCCGCTGGGCATGCAGATACGCCACTGCTTCGGCGCCGACCCTGGACATGTGCTGGTGGTGGCCGACTACTCTCAGATCGAACTGCGGGTGATGGCGTACCTGTCGGGGGAGCCGGCGCTGCAGGAGTCGTTCGCGCGAGGTGAAGACATACACACCCGCACGGCCGCTGAGGTGTTCGGGGTGCCCGAAGACCAGGTGGACGCTCGGCACCGGCGCTATGCCAAAGCCGTGAACTTCGGAATCATGTACGGCATCTCACCGTTCGGACTGAGTCAGAGCCTGGGTATAGAGAGAGAAGAGGCCGCTCTCTATATAGAGCGCTATTTCGAGCGTCTGCCCAAGGTCAAAGCGTTCATCGAAGAGACTATCGAACTGGCCAAACGGCAAGGCTACGTGGCTACGGTGTTCGGCAGACGGCGGTACATACCCGAACTCAGGTCGGAGAACTACCAGGAGCGCTTACTGGGTGAGAGGCTGGCGGTCAACTCGGTCATTCAGGGCAGCGCCGCCGACATCATCAAGGTGGCCATGATCCAGTGTCAAGAACGGCTCGAAAAGGGCTTTCCGGGGGCTCGTCTGGTGCTGCAGGTGCATGACGAACTGGTGTTCGAGGTGCCAGAGGGGCTCGCGGAGGCGGTCAAGACGGCAGTGGCCGAGGAGATGGTGGCCGCGTACCCCATGGAGCCACCGCTGGGAGTCGATGCGGGGGTGGGCCCGGACTGGGCGGCGGCCAAGTAGCAGGCGCCGAAAGAAGCGCTGTAATGCTTGCTTTTCCTTACTCCGTCGGTATACTACGCGGACATGAGCCACGCGATGGCGCGGTTCCGGCGTTCCTTTTGGAAGGATAAAGAAACTACATGTCAGACGAAACAACCGGCGACGAAGTACAAACAACCGAGGGCGGCCAAGAGACACTACAGGGCGGCCAAGACCTGATGATCGAGGTGGATGGGAAGATGATTCCCAACTACGATGCGACCATCGTGTCTTTCGAAGAAGGCGATATCGTTACCGGTACCGTGGTCCGCGTCGACAAGGACGAAGTCCTGGTCGACATAGGCTACAAGAGTGAGGGCGTCGTTCCTGCCAACGAGCTCTCCATCCGCAAGTCCGTCGATCCTGCCGAAGAAGTGACCGTGGGCGACATCATCGACGCCCTGGTGCTCACCAAAGAGGACGCCGACGGTCGTCTGATCCTCTCCCGCAAACGCGCTCGTTTCGAACGGGCTTGGCAGCGCATCGAAAAGGCCGCCGAAGATGGCACTCCCGTGTCGGGCAACGTCATCGAAGTGGTCAAGGGCGGTCTTATCCTCGACCTCGGCGTGCGCGGCTTCCTGCCCGCCTCCTTGGTGGACATCCGCCGGGTGGCCGAACTCGACGAGTTCTTGGGCCAGAGCCTCGAGTGCCGCGTCATCGAGCTCAACCGCTTCCGCAACAACGTCGTTCTCAGCCGCAGGGCTGTTCTTGAAGAGGAGCGCCGCGGAGCCCGCGAGCAGATCCTCGACCGCATGAACGTGGGCGACATGGTCATCGGTATGATCTCCAACATCGTCGACTTCGGTGCCTTCGTCGACTTGGACGGCATCGACGGTCTCATCCACATCTCCGAGCTCTCTTGGAGCCATGTGAACCATCCGTCCGAAGTCCTCACCATCGGCCAGAAGGTCGAGGTCAGGGTGCTGGACATCGACCGCGAGCGGCAGCGCATCTCCCTGGGTCTAAAGCAGACCCAGAAGGACCCGTGGCAGCAGGTGTTCGAGAACCGCCAGGTCAACGAGATCGTGCACGGCACGGTCACCAAGCTAGTCTCCTTCGGCGCCTTCGTCGAGATCGAAGAGGGTGTCGAGGGTCTTATCCACATCTCCGAGCTGGCTCAGCACCACGTGGAAGACCCCAACGAGATCGTGCGCCCGGGCCAGGAAGTCAACGTCAAGATCATCGAGATCGACCCCGAGCGGCGTCGTCTCTCTCTCAGCCTCAAACGTCTCGAGCCCGAGTACCGCATCCATGAGGATGCCATGGGTGAAGACGGCGAGTACATCGAAAGTGAAGAGGGCGACGAAGGCGCAGCCGAGGCCGATAAGGTAGAGGGCGCCGAAGCCCCGGCCGAGGAAGCCGCCGCTGAAGAGGAGCCCAAGGCCGCGAAGCCGAAGGCCACCAAGAAGAGCAAGGCCGCAGAAGAGGCTGCCGAGGACAAGGCTGAAGAGGCCGAAGAGGCTGCTGAAGACGCCAAGGAAGAGGCCGACGAGGCTGCCGAAGACGCCGAGGAGAAGGCTGAAGAGGCCGAAGAGGCTGCCGAAGAGGCCAAGGAAGAGGCCGACGAGGCTAAGGAAGAGGCCGAAGAGGCCGCCGAAGACACTGCTGAAGAAGCTGCTGAGGCCAAGGAAGAAGCCGCTTCCGAGGAGTAGCCTCGGACAGTGTTGTGTGTGCCTAACGGGAGCGCCTTCGGGCGCTCGCCGTCTTTGTGGAGGCAAGATGGACCGAGCGCGGCGCGGAGCACAAACTGAGCTTACGGTCGTGGCGGTGGGGCTGACCGGTAGCATCGGGGCCGGCAAGAGTACGGCACTGGCCCTGTTCGGGGAGTGCGGCGCCCTGGTCTTCTCTGCCGACCAGTTGGTCCACCAGCTCTACGCTCGCCCCGACGTGACGGCCGAGGTCGCCGAGCACTTCGGCTGCCAGGTAGTGAATGCGGCCGGCACGGTGGATAGGGCGGGTTTGGCCGCGGCGGTGAGGAGACGGCCAGGGGAGCTTCATTGGTTGGAGGAGCTCACCCACCCGCTGGTGGCCGAGGAACTGACCGCCAGGGTGGAGTCGGCGCCGGCAGGCACCATCGTGGTGTGCGAGGTGCCGCTGCTCTTCGAATCCGGCTTCGAGCGTCTCTTCGACCTCATAGTCACCATCGAAGCCGCGAGCGACGTGCGGCGCCTGCGTTCGGTGCACCAGTTCGGCTTGGAGCAGTTCGCGGAGTTTGAGGCGTTGCAGGCCACACGGGAGCTGCGGGAGGCGGGCAGCGACCTGGCCTTCGTCAACGACGGTGACATCGAACAGCTGCGGGAGTTCGTGGCGAGGGCCTACGCGACCGCCAGGAGTCTTCTCGGCACCGAGCGGAGCGAGGAGCCGGCATGAACGACGGGGGACGCGATTCACGGGGTAGCCGCGGCTACTGGATAGGCCCTGAGGAGCGCGCCGAAGCCCGGCCGGCGCAGCGGGCCAAGCCGCGTCACAGCCGGCGCCGGGTGCTGGTTAGCATGGCGGTCTCGCTGGTGGTCCTGGTGGCCCTAGCGATAGTGGGTTCGCTGGTACTCACAGGCGAGGTGGCAGTGCCGGGCGTGTCGGGCAAGCTCTTTCCTATCAGCTATCAGGCCGAGATAGCGCAGACAGCTGAGGAGTACGGCCAGGAACCCTATTTGGTGGCCGCTATGGTCAAGACCGAGAGCGGGTTCGATCCGCAGGCCGAGTCGGGGGCAGGCGCGATGGGGTTGATGCAGCTCATGCCCGATACGGCCGAATGGGTCGCCTCCAAGATGGACAAGTGGAAGGCCGGCGGCGGTCCGGACCTCACCGACCCCAGCGACAACCTGGAGCTGGGGGTCTGGTATCTGGACTATCTTGGCGGACTGTACGGCGACGGCTCGTTGGCGGCGCTGGCCGCCTACAACGCCGGTATGGGAACGGGTCGACGACTGGATAGAGGCGGCCGGCGGGATCGACTCGTTCGACGCTTCGGACATCCAGTATCGAGGAGACCCGACAGTACGTGGCGCGGGTGGAGCACTACAGCGAGCTCTACAGGCGTGTGCATCCGGACGCGTTCTCCGGGGACTCGCAGTGAGCGACTTTCAGGTCAAGGCCGACTACCAGCTGACCGGCGACCAGCCGCAGGCGGTAGCCCGGCTGGTCGCGGGCGTAGGCAGGGGCGACCGGTTCCAGACCCTGCTTGGCGTCACCGGTTCGGGCAAGACCTTCACCATGGCCAACATCATCGCCCAGGCGAACAAGCCGGCTTTGGTCATGGCTCCCAACAAGACCTTGGCCGCCCAGCTCTGCAATGAGTTCCGGGAGTTTCTGCCTGACAGCGCGGTGGAGTACTTCGTCTCTTACTACGACTACTACCAGCCTGAGGCCTACCTGCCCGCGAGCGACACCTATATAGAAAAGGATTCTTCCATCAACCAGGAGATCGACCGGCTGCGGCACGCGGCCACCTCGTCACTGCTCATGCGGCGCGACGTGGTCATCGTGGCTTCGGTGTCGTGCATCTACGGTCTGGGGTCGCCGGCGGAATACTTGGCGCAGGTGGTCCTGCTGAAGCAGAGCGACGAGATCAGCCGCGACGAGGTGTTCGCGAAACTGGTGAGGATCCACTACGAGCGCAACGACGTGGGCTTCGCTCGGGGCAAGTTCCGGGTACGCGGCGACAGCTTCGAGGTGTGGCCGGCCTACGACGACTATTCGGTGCGGGTGAGCTTGTGGGGCGACCAGGTGGAGGAGATAGTCAAGGTGGACCCCCTGACCCAAGAAGTGGTGGAGCGCCTGCCGGCGGTGGCCATCTACCCTGCGACCCACTTCGTCACGGCGGAGGATTCCATCGAGCGCTCGGTGCAAGAGATCGCCGCGGAGCTCGAAGCGCGGGTGGCGGAGTTGGAAGCCCAGGGCAAGCAGTTGGAGGCCTTCCGTCTGCGGCAGCGCACGCAGTACGACATGGAGATGCTGCGCGAGCTGGGCTACTGCAACGGCATTGAGAACTACTCCCGCATCCTGGCGGGCAGGGAGCCGGGCTCGCCGCCCTACACGCTCCTGGACTTCTTTCCCAAGGATTTCCTGGTGTTCATAGACGAGTCGCATATGACGGTGCCGCAACTGCACGCCATGTACCAAGGCGACCGCAGCCGCAAGACCATGCTGGTGGAGCACGGGTTTCGACTCCCCTCGGCCATGGACAACCGGCCGCTGCGCTTTGAGGAGTTCATCGAGCGCGTCCCGCAGGTGGTCTTCGTCTCGGCCACACCGGGGGAGTGGGAGACCACGACCTCGGTACAGGTGGTCGAGCAACTGGTCCGTCCGACCGGCCTTGTGGACCCCCAAGTAGAAGTGCGGCCCACCAAGCATCAGATCGACGATCTCATGAACGAGATCCGCCGCCGCGTGGAAAAGGGGCAGCGCACCCTGGTGACCACCCTGACCAAGAAGATGGCCGAAGACCTGACCGACTACCTGCTGGGGAACGGGTTCCGCGTCCGCTACCTGCACTCCGAGGTCGATACCATCGAGCGCATCAAGATAATCCGCGAGCTGCGCCTGGGCGAGGTGGACGTGCTGGTGGGCATCAACCTGCTGCGTGAGGGCCTCGATCTGCCCGAAGTCACCTTGGTGGCGATCCTGGACGCCGACAAGGAGGGCTTCTTGCGCGGCGAGACCGCTCTCATCCAGACCATCGGCCGCGCGGCCCGCAATGTCGACGGCACCGTGATCATGTACGCCGACAAGCGCACGGTGGCCATGGACAGGGCCCTGTCGGAGACCGATCGCCGGCGCCAGTACCAGGTGGCCTTCAACGAGGAACACGGCATCGAGCCGCGCACCATCGTCAAGGGCGTCTCCGACATCGCCGAACTGCTGGGCATAAGCGGCAGTGTGCCCTACAAGGAGCGCCGCCGAACCGCCAAAGGTGAGGAGATGTCGGCCGAGGAGATGGAGCGGCTCATGGCCACCCTGGAAGAGGAGATGTTCGCCGCGGCCGAAGAGCTGCGGTTCGAGTATGCCGCCAAGTTGCGCGACGAGATCAAAGACCTGGCCCGCGACCTCGCGCGCCTGCGGGGCGGCACGGCTGGGATCGCGCGGCCCGGCGCGCCCGCGGGCGATGGCGCGTGAGCGGCTCGCCCGCCGTGGACCCCTGGTTCTTCGACGCCCACTGCGACACCTTCCTAAGGGTGGTGGAGAACGGAGCCGACTTCGAGCAGTCCCCCGACCTGCATGTCACCCTGTCCCGCATGATCGAGGCCGGCGTGCGCATGCAGGTGTTCGCGGCCTGGACTCTCGCCGAACGCCTACAGGGTCGCGAAGATGAGGTGGCGCTTCAGATGGTCGAGGCGGTCAAGGCGGTGTGCCGCGCGCACCCCGACCGGTTCGTGCTTGTGCGGAAGCGCGCCGACCTGGCGCGGGTCGCCGCCGACCCCAACAGGACGGGAGCCATCTGCGCCCTGGAGAGCGCCGACCCCCTGAAGGGCGACCCCGCGGCCCTCGATTTCTTCTACGACGCGGGGGTGCGCCTGGTCACCCTGGTCTGGGGCGACAACGCTTTCTGCGGTGCGACTTTCGGCTCCGGCTCGGGACTAACCGACAAAGGCCGGGAGCTTATCGCCCGCTGCGAAGGCCTGGGAGTCATGGTGGACGTCTCGCATGCCTCTGACGCCGGGTTCTGGGATATCTGCCTGGCCGCAACCAAGCCCTTCGTCGCTTCGCACAGCAACTGCCGTGCGCTCTGCGACAACCCGCGCAACCTTACCGACGAGATGATCCGCGCTCTGGCGGAGCGCGGGGGAGTGGCGGGCATCAACCTTTCGCCGGGGTTTCTTTCCCAGGAGCATTCCACCCGTTACTCGGAATACCGCGACAAGGTAATGAGCGAACCGGGCGCGGACCAGTTGACCATCGACGAGGTCGGCGCGCGCATGAAGGAGTTCGAGCTCTCGCTGCCACCGGCTCCTCTGTCTTTGGTGGCCGACCACGTCAAGCACCTGATCTCGGTGGGGGGTGAAGACTGCGTGGGCTTCGGCGGAGACCTTGACGGTGTCGACAGTCTGCCCGAAGGCATCGAGGGCGTAGCCGACTACCTCAAGTTCATAGATCTGCTCAAGGCAGCGGGACTCACCTCGTCGCAAGTGGAGAAGGTATGCCACGGCAACCTGATGAGGGTCTTCGGTGAGGCGCTGCCCCAGGCATAGGGGCGGTGGAGGCGTCAGTCCAGGGCGACTTTGCGGACTCCGTCGAGATCCGCGATGAGCGCCAGGAGTTTCGCCGGCTCCTGCCTCCGCGGCAATCTGAGTGACAGGTGGATGGTGTTCTCGTCGTGCTCCGCCGACGCCACCTGCATCTCCTTGATGACCACGTGTACCTCTTGCAGTGCCGCCATCAGTTGTGCGAGTGGGATGTATCCCGCGGAGCAGAACTGCACGCGCACCTGCACCGGGTGTCCCGTCAGGGGGTAGAGCAGCTTGTCTTCTACGAATCGCAGAAGATACAGGCTGAAGATGACTACGCCGGTGGTGATCAGGGCCGCCTGCCAGAAGCCCTGCGCGGCCAACAGCCCTACGGCGGCGACGGTCCACAGACTGGCGGCGGTGGTAAGGCCCCGCACCGTAGCCCCGTAGCGGATTATGGCCCCTGCTCCCAGAAAGCCGATGCCGGTGACGATCTGCGCCGAGATGCGGTTGGGGTCGAAGGTGGTTCCCTCAAGGCCGTAGCTGGAGGCGATGGCGAAGGCCGCCGCGCCCACCGCGACAAGGATATGCGTGCGAAAGCCGGCCGTGTGCTCGCGGATCTCGCGCTCTAGGCCGATGACGCCGCCCAGGGCGGCGGCGATGAGAATCCTGAAGAAGACGTCTAGCGCAGACATGTGCTCATACTAGGCGGCAGGCAGCGTCGTGGCAAGGCGTCACAAAGGTGTTTGACAGCACAGACTCCGGCCACATAGTATGCAGGAGTTGCTCAGGCCTCATTCACACGCTACCGGGGGACGTCAAATGGACACGGGGGCAGGCGTTGGCGTAAGCAGGCTATGCGCGTTCTCGAGAGTGGTTCTGTGCGCTGCGGCTATCTTGATGATGAGCCTGGGAGCTTTGGTGCTGGGAGGGTGCACCTCTGAGGCCGACCTGGTCCAGACTCTCTCCACCGAGAAGGACGGCACCGTCCGTGCTGAGGCCGCCGCAGAATTGGCCAAGCGGCATTCGCTGGCAGCCACCGAACAGCTTGTCACGGCCGCGGCGAAGGACCCGATCGCGGCTGCCGGCCTTGATGCCCTCGCCGAGGCCTATGGTGACGTGGTGAACGAGGCGGCCCAAAAGGCGGCCGAGTCTGAGGAAAAGTCACTAGGCGAGAAGACCTCACTCCAGCTACAGGAAACACTGGAGTGCCTGAGCGCTATGGGCACCGACAAGGCCGTGGAGGTGCTGATAGAGGTGGGCACCGGTCTGGACAAGGCGGCCTGCCTGAACGTCATCCGCGGGTGCGCGGCCACCGAACTGGGCCACATCGGCGAACCGGCGGCGGCGCCCCTGATGAAGTTGGCCGCGGACGATAACACGTGGTCCCGCGGAGCGCTGAAGTGCGTGGGCGAAGATGCCGTCGCCCCCCTGCTGGACGTGTTGGGCACCGACAAGTGGGCCGAGGCCGTGCTGGCCGGCATAGGGGAGCCGGCTGTCGAGCTTGTGGCCGCCCAAGTGCGCAACAAAGACGGTCTTGTCGCCCACCGGGCGCTGGGGGTGCTGCTGCGCATGTATGACGACGAAGAGTCGGCTGCGGACAAGGCTCTGCTCACCGAAGACATGGTGATGGTCATACTGGCCGATCTGGGCAACAAAGCGTTCGAAGCGGAGAACGCGGCGACCAAGACCGGCGAGGGCTTCGACCATGTGTACACGGCCGAGGACGCGCTCGTAGATATCGGCGAGCCGGCGGCCGCGACAGTCCTCGCTGCGAGCTACGAGGAGAAGTGGCTGGTGCTCGAGATGATGGGCGCCGACGCGGTGCCTGCGCTGACCGCAGGCCTGACCGGCGATAGCCGGATAGGGTGCCTGTACTCCGCGATGACCCTGGTCTATATCGGGCAAGATTCCCCGGCGGATGTCCAGCCGCTTACCGATGCGATGGACAACAAGGACCTGCAGGCTGTCGCTGAGAACTACCTGTACTACTTGGCGCTCGGCGAGTCAGGGAGCGAGCAGGTGATGGCGGATGCGTTGGCCGAGCACGGCAAGATACAGATGGCCACGGACTACGTGAACTCCGGCAACGCCACGCTGGAAGCCGCTGGGAGAAAGTGGGCTTCCAGGCACGGCTACTACTTCTCCAAGACGAAAGGTGGAGGCCCCGGTCTGCGGTGGGGCATCTAGGAGTCTGGCGCTCGTAGTGGGTCTTCGTGTTGGGCGGGGCGCCGAAAGGCGCCCCGCCCGTCCGGCCTTAGTTTGCCCGCAGGGAATCGTCCGCCCCGCCTGATACGATGGACTCATGGCCATACCCGGAATCTCCAAGTCACGTTTCACCGACTACCTCGAGTGCCCCAAACTCGGATACATGTCGAGCCACCGCGACCGTTTCAAGAATCTCGCCGACCCCTTGGACTGGATGGCCATGCACCTAATCGGCGAGGGCAACAGGGTCGGCCAGATGGCTCGCGAGCATTTCCCCGGTGGACGTCTGATAGGCCACGTGTTCGACCTCGCCAGGGCGCGCGGCGATACCGTGCTCGCCATGCAGGACGACAGCGTCACCTATGTCTACGAGGGGGCGTTCGCGTCGGGTGGCCTTCTGTGCAGGGTCGACGTTCTGCGCAAGGTCGAAGAAGGGGTGGTGGACCTCATCGAGGTAAAGGCCGCCAATTCGGTCAAGTCAGACCATATGCCTGACGCAGGCTTCCAATTGGCGGTGCTCGAAGAGGTCGGTTTGTCGGTCCGCTCCGTTTCGCTGATGCACTTCAATCCGGAGTACGTGCATCCTGGGGGCGATGACTACGATCTGCACGCACTCTTTCTCATAGACGACATCACCGCCGACGCGCGCGCCTGGGTGAGCGAGGCTCGCGATGTTCTCCTGGCGGGAATGCGGGCGACTCTCGCCGAGCCGCAGCCTCCGCAGGTGCCACTCAGGTACTCGTGTCGGGATTGCGTCTACTACCGTCAGGTCTGTGGGCAGGCGGCCCCGCTGCACCCGTTGTTCGAACTGGGGCGTGATCGCGAAGGTCTGTTCGCCGCTTTGGAGGCGGCAGGCGTTCAGGATGTGCGGGACGTGCCGGACGACTTCCCCGGCCTGGCCGACGGGCATCGCCTGGTGCTGCAGGCGGTGCGCACGGGGGAGCTGGCCCTGGATTGCGACGGCTTTCTCGATCTGGCCAGGGAGTTGGTGCAACCCCTGTGGTTCCTGGACTTCGAGACCTACATGCCTGGTCTGCCCCTCTTTGCGGGCACGCGTCCCTGGCAGCAGATACCCTTTCAGTGGTCACTCGACGTCCAGGAGGCCGACGGCGCTTTGCGCCACACGGAGTTCCTCAAGGCCGACGGGTCCGACCCGCGCCGTGCTTTCGCCGAGGCGCTCATCACGGCGATCGGCCGCACCGGTTCGATCGTCGTCTACAACAAGGGCATGGAGTCCACCAGACTGCGCGAGTTGGCGCGCGACCTACCCGATCTGGCGGCACCGCTCCTGGCCATAGACGCCCGCATAGTCGACCTGCTGCCCATGGTGCGGCAATCGTGCTACCACTCCGACTTTCACGGCAGTCGCTCTCTCAAGTCGGTCACCCCGGTGCTGGCGCCGCACCTCAGCTACGACGAGCTTGCCCTCAAGGCAGGCATGCAGGCCATGCAGGCATACGAGGTCATCACCGACGCGGCCACCCCCGAGCCGGAGCGCGAGCAGACGCGGGCCGATCTTCTCAAGTACTGTTCGTTGGACACCTTGGCCATGGTGGAGGTGCTCAAGAAGCTACAAGTCCTCTCGACCGAGAAAGCGGGGCACGACGGATGACGGAGACTCCCTATGCCACCGGGGGGTGGGGTGGAGTTGAGCGCCACAGGGCGCAAGCCGTTGGATTACGGATGGGTGGTCGTGGGGGCGGCCGTGCTGGTGCTGGCGGGTTTTCTCGGGACGCTGCTTTCCTTCGGGGTATTCCTGAAGCCCCTCCAGGCCCAGTTCGGTTGGTCGCGGGCCGCGACTTCTGGAGCCATGTCCCTGTGCATAGGCGTTCAGGGCGCGGTGGGCATAATCATGGGACGGTTCACCGACAAGTACAACATGGGGTTCGTGGTCGCCATAGGCATGGTGGCGGGCGCCGCATCGTACCTCTTACTGTCGCGCATGGGAGCTCTCTGGCACTTCTACTTGTGCTTCGGAGTGGGGGCCGGCATCTGTTCGGGCTGCGCCTTCACTCCTATCACCGCCACGGTCTCCAAGTGGTTCGACGAGAAGCGGAGGACCTTGGCGCTCGGAATCGCCCTGACGGGCGTGATGATAGGGCAGATGGTCCTCTCTCCGGTGATGAACCACGTGATCTCCGCGGGAGACTGGCGTCTGGGCTACGTGGTGGCGGCGATAGTGGTGATCGCCTGTGGTCTGCCGGGCATAGTCATCATGGCTCGCAACCCGCCGGCCTTGGCTCACGCCGTCCGGACCCGCGGAGGGGCGCCGGAGAGGGGCATGATGGGCGGTCCACAGGGCTACACGGTCAGAGAAGGCTTCAAGACCCCTCCCTTTTGGATGATCATCATCACGGCTTTTGCCATCTCTTGTGGCTTCTACATAGTCATGTCTCAGATAGTCGCTCACGCTCGAGACGTCGGCGTGGCCCCGACCTCGGCCTCGCTGATACTTACGCTTAACGGTATCGGTAGCCTGGTGGGTGGTCTGTTGGCTTGGTGGTTCGCCAGGAGATCGGGCCACCAACGCGCCCTGCTCTTCGTCATGCTGGGGCAGGCGCTCGCGATGTTCTTGTTCATCGCCACGGCCAGTGTGTGGTCCTTTCTGGTCGTCGCGCTGCTGTACGGCTTCACCTACGGCATGGCGAGCCCGTTGCGAATGGCGATGATACCGCAGTTGTTCGGGCTAAGGTCCATAGGGGCCATGTTGGGTTGTACCACCTTCGCCTGGTCCGTGGGCGGCTTGGTCGGGCCGTACGTGGCCGGGTACATACACGACACCACGGACGAATACACTCTGGCGTTCCTGGCCGGCGGCATCCTGTACGTGATCGGGGCCGCGTCGGTGTACTTCTGGGGCAGTCACAAGAAGTCTGACCAGGTGGTCGCATCGTGACCCGGCAGTCAGGAGGCGCCTCAGAATCCGAGAGTGCGTCTTCCCGATACGGGTGGGTGATCGTCGGCGCCTCCATCTTGCTGTTGGCGGGGTTCCTGGCGACCCCCACCTGCTTCGGCCTCCTCATACGACCTCTGGGCGACGAGTTCGGTTGGTCGCGCGCGGCGGTATCGGGAGCTATGTCGCTCTCCATGGCCGTATCGGCGGTGGTGGGTGTCTTCATGGGCCGGCTCAGCGATCGCTATAGCGCCAGCCTAGTCATCGGCATCGGTCTGGTGGCGGGCACAGCCTCGTATCTGGCTGCCGCGGCCACGACCGAACTGTGGCAGTTCTACCTATGCTTCGGCCTGGGTGTGGGCGTCTGCACCGGGAGTTGCTACAGCCCCGTGACCGCGACCATCTCCAGGTGGTTCACCGACAAGAGGGCCTTGGCCATAGGCGCGTCGCTCACGGGCGTGATACTCGGGCAGATGGCCTTCTCCCCAGTTGTAGGTTGGGTCATCAACGGTCACGGATGGCGGGCAGGGCTGATCGCTATCGGGATCATCACTTTCGGGTTTGGTCTGCCAGGCATGGTCTTGATGGCCAGAAAGCCGAAATCTGGTGGCCCGGCCCAGGCCACGGCCGCCGCTCCATTGGAGGAGAGCACCAGCGCCGGTGCGCTCCAGGGGTACACGACCCGGCAGGCGGCCCGTACCGCGCCCTTCTGGATGCTCATGGTGAGCGGGTTCGCCATCGCCTTCGGCTACTACATCCTGATATCGCACGTGCCTCCGTACGCCATGGACCTGGGTATATCCGAGGGTGCGGCCTCACTCATACTCACGGTGAGCGGCCTAGGTGGCCTGGGCGGGACGCTGCTGGCCTGGTGGATGACAGTCAAGCTGAGCGCTCGGCGCACACTGATAGCCCTCTGCGTGGGGCAGGCCATCTGTATGGCGCTCTTCATCGTCACCCGTACCGTGTGGTCGTTCTACCTGGTTGCCATCGTCTACGGGTTCGTCTTCGGTGCAGCCACTCCTGTGCGCATGGCCATGGTGACGCCTCTGTTCGGGCTCAGGTCCGTGGGGGCCCTGTTGGGCTGGGCCACCTTCGCGTGGTCCACCGGCGGCATCGCCAGCCCCTACCTGACGGGGTACATCCATGACGCCACGGACAGCTACATGTGGGCGTTGATCGCCTGTGGGGCGCTGCTGCTTGTGGCTGCGCTGACAGCTGCCATATGGGGCGACCACAAGAAAGTGACCCGCGAAAACACCGGTGAGGTTGCGAACACATAGTGTTCGCCAAAGGTGTATTCTGGTCGGGCGCGCACCTGACGCGCGTCGTGACCACCTAGTGAGCTGACGATCGGGAGGGCATGCAAGAGACGGATCTCGAGGCGCCTAGATGCGCGGCTCTGGGCTCCATCGGCGACACTGAGGCTGGTGGCAAGGCTCAGGGCCTCTACAGGCTTATGCGCCTGGGACTGCGGGTACCTCCCGGCTTTGTCATCCTGGGAGCCACTCCCGGGAACCTGCCCTATGCGCTGACCCCTCACTACGACTCGCTTGGCGGAGGCCGCGTGGCCGTCCGCTCTTCGGCCACCGGTGAGGACGCGCTCGATGCTTCGTTCGCTGGCCAGTACGGCACCGTGCTCGATGTCGAGGGACCAGAGCGCCTGCGCAAGGCCGTAGAGGAGTGTCTCTCTTCTCTGGACAGCGCCCGGGCTGTCGCATACCGCCAAGAGCAGACTCATCTGGAGCGGGTCCGCATGTCTGTGGTGGTGCAACGCATGGTCGACGCGGCCGCGGCCGGGGTGTTGTTCACCGCCGATCCCGTCTCGGGGCGGCGTAACTGCCTGATAGTAGAGACCGTCGCCGGCAGGGGCGAGAAGCTGGTGAGCGGCCAGGTAACGCCCGACCACTACACCCTCTCGCGACAGGGCGAGGTCCTCGCCTTCCAGCAGAGGTCCAAAGTCGCATTGCTCACTCCCGAACTGCTCAAGGAGCTGGCCGAAGGGGCCGCCGTCGTGGAGTGGGACTTCGGCATACCCATGGACCTGGAGTGGGCTGTCGGCATAGACGGCCTGCTCTATTGGCTGCAGGCTCGTCCGATAACCCGGCTGGGCGCCGACCCCAACGAGCTAGACGCCATGCAGGACCCAGGTGACCTCTACACCAGCTGCAACATAGGCGAATGCATGCCGGGCGCCATCACCCCGCTCACTTTCTCGACCGTCTGGCACGCCGACGACCAGGCCCTGCAGCTCATCCAGGTGCGTTGTGGGGTGGTCCGCAAATCCGTGCCCGGGTTCCTCCAGTCGCGCTTGTACTACGGGCGGATGTTTATCAATCTCACCAAGCTGGGGCTTATCTCCACCCACGTGGTGGGCGCCACCAGCGAGCAGCTGACGTTGGCTCTATGCGGCCGGGTGATCCCTGAGCTAGATCCGGGGCCGATGGCCCCGCTGCCGGTCCGTCTGTTCAATATGCTGCGCTACGGCGCCAACGTGCTCTCCGGTCCCCGGCATAAGCGGAAGCTGGTGAGGATGGCCAACCGCTTGAGCTTTCCGCACGCGCAGACGGCCGGCGAGATGTATGCCGTCATCTGCGAACGCCTGGGGACCCTCTACGAGGGCTTCGACCATCACATGGTGTCGTCCATGGGGGCGGGCTCCTTGGAACCTGCGCTCATGCAGATAATGGCCCGCGGCGGTGAGGTCACCGAGGCGCATCATGCCAAGGTGGCGGCGCTGTTGGCCGGAGCCAGCGACCTGACCACAGAGAGCGCCGACATAGTCATGGGCATCCACCGCATAGTGGACCGGTTGACGGCCCATCCGGAGGGTAAGGCGCGCTTTGCCTCGGCGGAGCCCGCGGAGGCACTGGCCTGGATCACCGGCCCGGCGGCCGGTGAAGCGGGCGAGGAGTACCAGGACTACCTGCGGCGCCACGGCCACCGCTCGGTGCGCGAGTTGGAGCTGCGGCAGCCCGAATGGCGGGCGGACCCGCTGCCCGTGATCACCTCGGTGCAGGCGTCGCTCAAAGGGCGGGCTTTCGGCGACGCGGTCACGGGGGGCTCGGCCTCACTTGACTCCAGCAATGCCATCTTCGCGGGCCAGAAGGCGCCTATGCGCGTGTTCGTCCGCATCACCCAGAAGGCCGTGGAGCGCCGCGAGCGCACCAAGTCGCTCTTGGTGGGTGTGGTGGCTCAGTTCAAGGACGCATACCGGCGGCTGGGTGAGCTGCTGGCGGCGGAGGGCCTCTTGGCGGACGCGGACGCCGTATTCTTCTTGACCCACACAGAGTTGGGAGTGCTGGTGCGAGGCGAGGACCCGGCGCTGGCGGCCAAGGCGCTGGAGCGCCGCAAGGTATTGGACTACCAGATGGAGCTGAACTTCCCCGACGTGTTCACCGGCAGCCCCGAACCGCTGGACGAGAGCGCCGAGGCCGCGGGCGCCGAGCCCGGTGGGGGCTCCCACGACCACACCCTGCGCGGCAAACCGGTGAGCCGCGGCCGCGTAGCGGGCCGCGCGCGCGTGGTGCGCACCCTGGCCGAGGCCGGCAGCATCCGGCCCGGCGAGATACTCATAGCGCCTGTGACCGATGTGGGCTGGAGCCCCTACTTCAGCCTGGTGGCCGGGCTGGCCACCGACGTCGGCAGCTCGGTGTCTCACGGGGCGGTGGTAGCTCGGGAATACGGGTTGCCCGCGGTGGTAGATCTGCGCCGCGCCACCAAAGTCTTCAAGACAGGCGATCTGGTGGTCCTGGACGGTGACCACGGAATACTAAGACTCGACCGAGGAGAGACCTCATGATCACCAAGTTCGACGAATACCCCATCCATCAGACCCCTTCGCCGGTCTGCGAGCCGGACAGCAGCTCGCTGAACGTCTACGACCGCTACTGGTTCAACGGGTTCGATCGCGACGGCAAGTTCTACTTCGGTGCCGCCTTGGGCCTCTATCCCAACCGGCACGTCATGGACGGCGCCTTCAGCGTGGCCATGGACGGCGAGCAACACGCTTTCTTCGCCTCTCGCCGCGCCGGCTCCGAGCGCTCCGACACGAGCGTGGGGCCGCTGACCATCGAGGTGGTCAAGCCCCTGCGCGTGATCCGCGTGCACCTGGGCGCGAACGACACCGGCATCGAGTGCGACATCACCTTCACCGCCCGCACCATAGCCTACGAGGAGCCACGCTCTAACCTGCGCGAGGACGGGCGCATAATGCTCGACACCACCCGTCTCACCCAGTTCGGCACCTGGCAGGGGTACTTCAGCGTGGCGGGCGTCCGCACCGAAGTGGAGCCAGCAGCTGTGCTGGGTGTGCGCGACCGCTCGTGGGGCATCCGCCCGGTGGGGGAGAAGGAGGGCGGCGCGCCTTCTAAGAACGAGCCGGGCATCTTCTGGACCTGGTCCGTCAATCACTTTGACGATGTCTGCACCCACTACGCCACCTTCGAGAGTCACGAGGGCTATCCGGTGCAGCTCAGCGGTGCCGTCCTACCGACCTTCGCAAACGTGGACGACATCCCCACCGAGGGCGAGCCCCAAATGTACGCCATGCCCGGTCGTCCGGTGATGAGCTACAACTGGAAAAAGGGTACCCGCATGGCCGCGAGCGCGAAGCTGGAAGTGCCCACGCGCACAGGCGACAAGCAGACCATCACCATCGAACCACTTCTGCTCTTCCACATGAAGGGCCTGGGCTATCAGCATCCCAAGTGGGCGCATGCCGTCTGGAAGGGCGAGTTGGTGACGGGCAGCGAGTCTTGGAAGACCGCGGAGCAGGACCCCTTGGCCTACGAGAACATCCACGTGCACCAGGTGTGCCGCGTGACCATGGGCGACAAGGTGGGCACCGGCGTCCTGGAGCAACTGATCTTCGGCTCGCACAAGCCCTCGGGGTTCAAGGGGATGTTCGACGGGGCGGAGTAGGGCGGCATCTATTCCACAGAGACTACCCAGTTGACCCCATGGTCCCGTGCGGAACGCACGAGCCCTAGGTCCGCAGTGAGCAGCTTGCAGTGCATCTGCTCTGCGAGGGCCACGTACTGGGCATCATATGCCTTTGTCTGGCCCAGCCGACCAGACCAGTGCATGGCCCGCTCGTGAAGTGATGAGGCCGGCGTAATAGGAACGATGCCCAAGCGGCGGATGATCTCCAGCGCGCCGGCGGCCTCGTCTGCGGAGATGAGTCCGTTGGCCACCGATCGTCTGAGTGTCGAGCAGACCTCGTACTCCAGCAGGGCAGGAGCGTAGAGCTCCTCACGAGCCTCTCTGAGGGCGCGGACGCGGGAGCCAGCTTGTTCGGAGGCTGGCGAGGGCAGGACAAGAGCGAGGACAACGCTCGCGTCCAGAATCGTCATCGGGCGATCTCGTCGCCGCTGGCGAGTTCACTGTCTCGCTCTTCGCGGAGAGAGTCGAGCAGGGACTCCTGTAGAGTCCCATGACGCCTCTCAATCGCCCGTCGCATCTGGGCGAGTTCGTCCAGTGCGGTCAGTGCGTCTTGCGTTGCCTTGTCCGCGGATAGGCGGGCGATGTGCTCATCCATGATCTGCCGCACCACCTCGGACATGCTTCGACCAGATTCACGCGCCAACTCCTCCAGCTTGGCGTGCTGGTCTTCGTCGAGCAGTAGCTGCGCACGGTGTAGGGCCATGCTGCAAGTATAGAGTTACACATAGCATTACACAATTGGTTCTGAAGGAACCACCGAGACTCAGGGTGTGCGTATCTAGGCGTCCGCTGGCGCTCGACTACTCCGGCTGGAATAATGGCTTTGTAGGCTTATAACGCGGAAGGACAGGGCATGGCGGGCACAGGGCACGGCGGGCGGCCAGAGTCGCCAGGGCAGCCAAGGGGCGAAGATACGCCGACCGGGCGCGCTGGCTATGCGGGAGAGAAGGACGAAGGGAGTGCTCGTAGCAGCGCTACGGGCGCGACTGAGGACGCGCTATCCAGCCGGCGAGCGCGGCCGGGCGGCCGCGGCTTCGGCCCGCAGGCGCCCAAGTATGCACCGGAACAGATAGAGACCAAGTGGCAGAAGCTCTGGGCTGAGCAGCAGACCTTCGTGGTCGCCAACCCCACCGAGGCCGCCTCGGGCGGCGCGGCCGCGGTCGGCGGCAAGGGCGCCGACGCCACCTATGTGCTCGAGATGTTCCCGTACCCGTCGGGCAGTGCCCACATGGGGCACGTCAAGAACTACACCATGGGCGATATCATCGCTCGGTTCCGCCGCCACCAGGGTCAGCGAGTGCTGCACCCCATGGGCTACGACGCCTTCGGTCTCAACTCCGAGAACATGGCCATCAAGACCGGCGAGCCACCGGCCAAGTTCACCGAAGAGGCTATCTCCACCATCAACCGGCAGCTGCGCCGGCTGGGCGTGGCCATCGACTGGACCCGTGAGGTGGTCACCTCCCGGCCCGAGTACTACAAGTGGACGCAGTGGCTGTTTCTGCAGCTGTACAAGAAGGGCCTCGCCTACAAGAAAGAGGCGCCGGTCAACTGGTGTCCGTCGTGCGCCACGGTGCTCGCCAACGAGCAGGTCATCGAGGGGCATTGCGAGCGCTGCGACAGCGAGGTCGAGGCCAAGAAGCTGACGCAGTGGTTCTTCCGCATCACCGACTATGCCGAACGCCTACTGGACGACTTCACCAAGCTGGAGAGTTGGCCCGAGCGCGTCATCACCATGCAGCGCAACTGGATAGGCAAGTCCACCGGCGCCGACGTGGTGTTCAAGATCGCCCCCGCCGACGGCGGCGCCGACATCCCGGACGTGACGGTGTTCACCACGCGGCCAGACACGCTGTTCGGGGCGACGTTCTTTATCCTGGCTCCGGAGCATCCGGTGGTGGACGACCTGGTACGCGGCTTGCCCCAGGAGGCAGAGGTTCGGTTGTATGTGGTCAAGGCCATGAACACCTCGAATATCGAGCGATCCAGCGCCGACAAGGAGAAGACCGGCGTCTTCACCGGCCGCTACGCGGTCAACCCGGTGACGGGCGCGAACATCCCCATCTATGTGGCCGACTACGTGCTCATGGACTACGGCACCGGCGCCATCATGGCCGTGCCGGGTCACGACGAGCGGGACTTCGCCTTCGCGAAGAAGTACGGCCTGGAGATCCTAGAGGTCATCGAGTCGCCGGCGGAGTTCAAGGACGCGGCGGGCGTGCTGACCGCCGCCTACACTGGTGACGGCAGGCTGGTGCACAGCGGGGAATTCGACGGCCTCCCCAAGGCTGAGGGCATAGTCAAGGTGACCGAGTGGCTCAAGGCCAGAGGCCAGGCCGACTTCGCCATCAACTACAAACTGCGCGACTGGCTGGTCTCGCGGCAGCGCTACTGGGGCGCGCCCATACCGATCATCTACTGTGACACCTGCGGCGAGGTGCCGGTGCCGGAGACCGATCTGCCCGTGCTACTGCCGGACATAACCGACTACGCGCCCAAGGGCAAGTCGCCGCTGGCGGCCGCTGAGTCTTGGATGAACGTGAAGTGCCCCAAGTGCGGCGGCGCGGCGCGGCGCGAGAGCGACACCATGGACACGTTCGTGGACTCGTCCTGGTACTACCTGCGCTACACCTCGGCCGGTCGCGACGATGTCGCCTTCGACCGGGCGGCTGTGGATTATTGGATGCCGGTGGACCAATACATCGGCGGGGTGGAGCACGCCATCCTGCACCTGATGTACTCGCGCTTTTTCACCAAGGTGCTCTACGACCTGGGTCTGGTGGGCTTCGAGGAGCCGTTCAAGCGCCTGTTCACCCAGGGCATGATCTACTACAAGGGCGCCAAGATGTCCAAGAGCAAGGGCAACGTGGTCAGCCCCGACGAGATGGTGCGCAAGTACGGCGCCGACTCGGTGCGGGCGTACGTGCTTTTCATGGGACCGGCCGAGAGCGACGCCGAGTGGAACGACCAGGGCGTGGAGGGCGTGTACCGCTTCTTGGGCCGTGCCTGGCGGCAGGCGGCGGACGCCATAGAGAGTGGGCTGTTGGGGCCGAAGACCCCGGGCCCCGGCTCCGCAGGGGCCGCGGTTCTGGACCAAGACGCGCTGAGCGCAGCCGAGCGCGCCCTCCTGGTCAAAGCCAACCAGGTGATACAGAAGACCACGCAGGATGTGGGCGAGCGCTTCCGCTTCAACACTGCCCTCGCTGCCATCATGGAGCTCAGTAACGACATCGGCGCCGCGCTGGCGAGCGGCGCCGGCCCAGGCGCCGCCCAAGGTATGGCGGCCACCAAGAGCGGCCGGGCGGTGCTGGCCTACGCGCTGGAGACCATGGTGCGCATGCTGGAGCCGTTCGCTCCGCACTTGGGGGCCGAGCTGTGGGAGATGATGGGGCGCAAGGCGATCTGGGACGCGCCGTGGCCGCAGGCCGACGCGCGCTTCTTGGTAGAAGACACCTTGGAGTTGGCAGTACAGGTGAACGGCAAGGTGCGCGACCGCGTCGTGGTCGCGCGCGACGCCGCCCCAGCCGACGTGCTGGCGGCGGCCAAGGCACTGCCCGGAGTGGCCAAGTATTTGGAGGGCGTGACCTTGGTGAAAGAGGTCGTGGTCCCGGGGAGGCTTGTAAGTCTAGTAGTGAGGTGACGCCGTGGGCGCGGTCGATAGGGACAAGCTGGCCCGGGGACTGGACCGGGAGCGCAGGCGGTTCGTGGAGACCCATCCGCGTTCGGCAGCCCTGAGCGCCGCCGCTCAGAAGAACCTGCTCACCGGCGTGCCCATGGCTTGGATGACCCGCTGGCCGGGCTCCTTTCCTCTCTTCTTCGCAGAGGCCAAAGCGGCCCGGGTCACCGACGTGGACGGCATCGAGTACGTCGATTTTGCTCTGGGTGACACCGGGGCGATGACGGGACACGCGCGGCCCTTTGTGACCGAGGCCATCCAGCGGCAGGCGGACAGGGGCATAACCACCATGCTGCCCTCGGAGGACTCGCTGTGGGTGGCCGCGGAGCTGGAGCGCCGCTTTGGTCTGCCCCTGTGGCAGTTCGCCCTCACGGCCACCGACTCGAACCGTTTCGCGCTCCGCATCGCGCGGTATGTCACGGGGCGTCCCAAGATAATGGTGTTCGACTGGTGCTACCACGGTACGGTAGACGAGACCCTGGTCACCGTGGGCCCGCGCGGCGAGACTCTGCGGCGGGAGGCGAACGTCGGAGCTCAGGTGGATCCGGCCCTGACCACGAAGGTCGTACAGTTCAACGACCTGCCGGCTCTGGAGGCCGCGTTAGCCCCTGAAGATGTGGCCTGTGTACTGGCCGAGCCTGCTCTCACCAACATAGGCATCGTGTTGCCCGACCCCGGATTCCACCAGCGCCTGCGGGAGCTCACGCGCGCTAGCGGGACTCTGCTGATCATCGATGAGACACACACCATCTGCACCGGTCCTGGCGGCGCTACGGCCGCCTGGGGCCTGGAACCCGACCTCTTGACCATAGGCAAGCCCATAGGCGGGGGAGTGCCTACCGCTGCCTACGGTCTGACCAGGGAGTTGGGTGACAAACTGGACAAGTTCTTCAGGAGCGAGGGCGTAGACGTGAGTGGCATAGGCGGCACCTTGGCCGGCAACGCTCTGTCGGTCGCGGCCATGCGCACCGCTCTCCAGAACGCTCTGCGCGACGAGGACTTCGCGGTGGCGGTGCCGCTGGCCCAGCAGTGGACGGCCGGCGTCGCCGGCGTGATAGAGAAGCGCGGACTGCCGTGGACGGTGCAGCGTCTAGGATGTCGGGGTGAGTACTCGTTCTGCGACCCGCCGCGCAACGGTGCCCAGGCTGCCGCGGCTGTCGATGCGGATCTCGAAGCCTGGTTCCATCTGTGGATGCTGAACCGCGGCGTCCTGCTCACACCTTTTCACAACATGGCTCTTATGTGTTCGAGTCACACGCCCTCAGACGTCGAACGGCACTCCCAGCTCTTCGCGGCGGCCGTGGACGAGATCGTGGCTTGACGGAGGGCTCAGCTATGCTGCTAAAGAACGCGACTCTTAAGCATCGGCACGCTTACTACAGGGGAGGAAGCTATGAGCGCAGGGGCAAAGTCCAGTAATCGGACCGGCATGTGGACGGTGGGTGTGATCGCCGTGTGTCTGGCCGCGGCGCTCTCGTTCGGTCTGAGCGCCTGCACCGATCTGACCGGAACGAGCGGGGTGTCCACAGATACCACCGTGGAACCGGTCACTACCGAGGCGCCGGCGACCAGTGTGGCGCCGCCCACGACCATCGCCGCGGTCAACCCGGTGTCGCAGGAGTCGCGCGACTATGCCGCGTGGCTGGGCGGGACATCGCACAAGGGCGAGAAGCTCTACTTCGTCATCGGTGCCAGTCTCAAGAGCGAGGCGCAGGCCAAGGCGCGACTCGAGCCTGCCAAGGCGGTGGGTGACATGCAGTCCAGCTTCATAGTGCAGCTCTCGGACAACTTCGCCGGCATGACCCCCGGATACTGGGTGATCTTCGAGGCCTACTACTCCTACCCGTCCGATGACGACCTGCTGTTCTGCCGGCGCCCCTTCCCCGACGCGTACGTCAAGACTGCGACGGTACTCACCGACGACCCCATCCCGGTCAGGTAGACTACCGAAGACCGCGGACAAGGAAGCGAAAGGCGGCAGCCATAGACGAGACTGCAAAACTGGATATCGGTGACAACACGTATCAGCTGCCCTTGGTGGCGGGTACTGAAGGTCAGAGGGCGGTGGATATCTCCCGCCTGCTTAGCGGTTCGGGCTTGGTCACTCTTGATTCAGGCTACAACAACACCGCTGAGTGCCGGTCGCAGATCACCTATGTCGACGGGGAGCGCGGCATCCTGCGCTATAGGGGCGTCCCCATCGAACAGCTGGCCGAAAAGAGCACTTTCCTGGAGACGTCTTGGTTGCTCATCTACGGAGAGTTGCCCACTCGCGAGCAACTGAAGGGATGGAGCGATCTCTTCACCGAGCACGAGATGATCCACGAGGGGCTTCATCACCACTTTGACGGGTTCCCGTCCACGGGGCACCCCATGGCCATCCTCTCGGCCATGATAAATGCGATCGGCTGCTACGATCCGGCCTTCATGGAGATAGAGAGCGAGGAGACCTTCCAGACTTCAGCGGCCAGGCTTATCAGCAAGATCCGCACCATCGCCGCGGCCGCGTACAAGACCTCTATCGGTCAGCCCATCATCTATCCCAAACCGGCGCTCAAGTACGTGCCCAACTTCCTGCACATGATGTTCTCCGTCCCGTATGCGAACTACGAGGCCGACGATGACACCATCGCCGCTCTTAGGCGCATCCTCATCACGCACGCCGACCACGAGCAGAACTGCTCGTCCAGCACGGTGCGCATGGTCGCCTCGTCAGGGGCCAATCTGTACGCGAGTTGTGCCGCCGGTGTCTGCGCCCTATGGGGGCCGGCGCATGGTGGCGCCAATGAGGCCGTGGTGGAGATGCTTCAGTACCTCCACGACAACCACATAGATGCGGAGGACTACCTCGCTGAGGTCAAGAGGAAGGACAGCAGTGTCCGGCTGATGGGGTTCGGCCATCGTATCTACAAGAACTTCGATCCGCGAGCGCTGATCATGAGAGAGACCGCGGATCAGTATCTGGGGAGGCTCAAGAAGTCCGATCCGCTCCTGGAGATCGCCAAGCGTCTGGAGGCTACTGCGCTCAAGGACCCATACTTCGTCGAGCGCAAGTTGTATCCCAACGTCGACTTCTACTCGGGGATCATCCTGAGGGCCATGGGCATCCCGGTGAACATGTTCACCGTCATGTTCGCCATGGGTAGGATGCCTGGCTGGATAGCTCACTGGAGGGAGGCGCGCCAAGGCAAGGTCAGCCTCTGCCGGCCGCGGCAGGTGTACGACGGCCCGTCACAACGGGACTACGTACCGCTGGACCAGCGATAACAGATGGGCAAGGGCGTTGCGCAGAAGATACTAGAGAGGCATCTTGTCGTCGGGCAATGGGGACCCGGTGCCGAGATAGGCATCCGCATAGAGCAGACCCTCACCCAGGATGCCACGGGCACCATGGCCTATCTGCAGTTCGAGGCCCTGGGTCTGGAGCGGGTCCGCACAGACCTTTCGGTCAGCTACGTGGACCACAACACCGTGCAGGTGGGCTTTGAGAATGCCGACGACCATCGGTATTTGCAGAGCGTGGCGGCCAGGTTCGGAGTGGTGTTCTCCAAGCCCGGCAACGGCATCTGTCACCAAGTGCACTTGGAGCGGTTCGGCCGGCCCGGCGCGACGCTGCTGGGTTCCGACAGCCATACCCCGACCGGCGGGGGCCTGGGCATGGTGGCCATAGGCGCCGGCGGCCTGGATGTCGCAGTGGCCATGGGCGGCGGCGAGTTCTACCTCACCTGCCCGCGGGTGTACCAGGTGCAGCTGACGGGCAGGCTGCGGCCTTGGGTGAGCGCCAAGGACGTGGCCCTCAAGATGCTCCAGCTGTTGGGAGTCAAGGGAAACGTGGGCGTGGTGATCGAATACACCGGCCCGGGCGCCCTGACCCTCAGCGTGCCCGAGCGGGCCACCATCACCAACATGGGCGCGGAGATGGGAGTGACTACTTCGGTCTTTCCATCGGACCAGGTGACGCTCGCCTTCTTGCGGGCCCAGGGGCGGCCTGACGATTGGACTGCGCTGGAGGCCGATGAGGACGCTGAGTACGAACGGGTTATCGACGTCGACCTCAGTGACGTCGAGCCGTTGGTGGCGGCACCGCACAGTCCGGGCAACGTGGTGCGGGTGAGCGACATCGCGGGTTTGAAGGTGGACCAGGTGCTGGTGGGTTCGTGCACCAACTCGTCATACAAGGACCTTGCCATGACGGCGAGCATACTGCGCGGCCGGAAGGTGCACCCCGACGTCAGCTTCGGGGTCGCGCCTGGCTCCAGGCAGGTGCTGCAGATGGCCACTCGCGATGGCTTCGTAGCGGACCTGTTGGCGGCCGGCGCGCGGCTTTTGGAGTCCACCTGCGGGTTCTGCATCGGCAACTGTCTGAGTCCGCAGAGCGGAGCAGTCTCGCTGCGTACCAGTAACCGCAACTTCGAGGGGCGCAGCGGCACCAAAGACGCGCAGGTGTATCTGGTCAGCCCTGAGGTGGCGGCGGTGGCGGCCCTAGCGGGTGAGGTGCGCGACCCGCGCGAGGCGGGCATCGAGTACCCGACTATCGCGATGCCCGAGCGTTTCTTGGTCGACCACGGCATGTTCATCTTCCCGGGCGGATCGCCGTCCCGCGACGCACGAGCGGGCGAGGTCGGGCGGGGAGAGATCGAGCGCGGCCCCAACATCGGGCCGCCGCCTGCCAACGTGCCGCTCCCCGCGGATATCCGGGGCGCGGTGCTGCTCAAGGTGGGCGACAACATCACCACCGACCACATCATGCCGGCGGGCGCCCGCCTGAAGTACAGGTCGAACGTGCCCAAGTACGCGGAGTATGTGTTCGAACCCGTGGATCCAGGCTTCGCTGCGCGTGCACTGGAGGCGAAGAGCCGGGGTAGCCACACCATCATCGTGGCGGGCGAATCCTACGGACAGGGAAGTTCCCGCGAGCATGCGGCTCTGTGTCCCATGTACTTGGGCGTGAAGGCTGTGGTGGCCAAGTCGATAGAGCGCATTCACGCCGCCAACCTGGTGAACTTCGGCATCCTGCCTCTCACCTTCGCCGACCCCGCCGACTACGACCGGGTGGAGCAGGGCGACGCGGTGGAGCTACCGGAGGTGGCGGAGCGACTGGAGCGTGGAGAGCCCCTGAAGTTGGTCGACACGACCAAGGGTGCGGACCTCGCTCTGCGCTACGAGCTGAGTCCGCGACAGCGGCAGATAATACTTGCCGGCGGACTGCTGGCCTACACGGTGAGGTGAGTGGATGAACCGAGGTGCCAAGGACGACCGCCCGGCGAAGGTGCAGGTCGCGACGCCCCTCGTCGAGATGGACGGCGACGAGATGACCCGCGTCATGTGGCAATTGATCAAGGACCAACTGATCCTGCCCTACTTGGACGTGACCTTGGACTACTACGACCTGGGGCTCCCGCATCGCGACGAGACCGACGACAAGGTGACGCTGGACGCTGCTGAGGCGATCAAGAGGTACGGGGTGGGAGTCAAATGTGCCACCATCACGCCCAACAAAGACCGGGTGCAGGAGTACGGACTTAAGCGTGAGTGGGCCAGTCCCAACGCCACCATCCGCGGGGCTTTGGACGGCACCGTCTTCCGGTCGCCGATAATGGTCAAGAACGTGAAGCCCTCTGTGCGGTCTTGGCAGAAGCCCATCCACATCGGGCGCCACGCCTACGGCGACGTCTACAAGAACCGCGAGTTCAGGGTGCCTGGCCCCGGCAAGGCCGAGTTGGTGTTCACCGATGAGACGGGTGCGGAGACCTTCAGGGGCCTCATCAATGAGTTCGAGGGGCCAGGCGTGGTGCAGGGCCAATACAACACCGACGCCTCCATCGCCGGTTTCGCCAAGTCCTGCTTCACGTACGCCTACGACCGCAAGCTGCACCTGTGGTTCGGAGCGAAGGACACCATCTCCAAGATCTACGATGCCCGCTTCCGTGCACTCTTCGATGGGGAGTACCGGCAGAACTGGGCGGGCAAGTTCGAGGCGGCCGGCCTGGACTACTTCTTCACCCTTATCGATGACGCAGTGGCCCGCATCATGAAGACAGAGGGCGGGGTTCTGTGGGCCTGCAAGAACTACGACGGCGACGTGATGAGCGACATGGTGGCCTCGGCGTACGGAAGCCTGGCCATGATGACATCGGTTCTGGTGAGTCCGGAAGGCTACTACGAGTTCGAGGCGGCTCACGGCACGGTGCAGAAGCACTACTACCAACACCTGCGGGGGGAGAGGACGTCTACCAACCCTATGGCCTCCATCTTCGCCTGGACCGGCGCACTGCGCAAGCGTGGTGAGTTGGACGGCACGCCGGGGGTGGTGGAGTTCGCTGAGGAGCTTGAGCGCGCCGCTCTCGACACGGTCGAGAGCGGCGTCATGACCGGCGACCTGCTGGCCGTGGCGACTCCCGACCCGGGCATCACCAAGGTCTACACCGAGGAGTTCATCGCGCACGTCGCGGAGCGCCTGCGCGGATCGGTCTGAACGAAAGGGTCACGGCCATGACTCCAGCGCGGCTCTGGCGTGAGCGCAACGACCGGACTCCTTCTGTGTGGAGCGGAGCGTTGTTCTACTTGGCGCTGTACTTCTGCGTCGGCGCGTATGTCCCGTTTCTGTACGTGCACTTCGCCGACCTGGGCCTTAGCGGCAAAGAGGTGGGGCTGCTAGCTACCTTGGCGCCCATAGTGGCTCTGGTCGTCTCGCCCTTGGTAGCCACGGTCGCCGATCGAGCCCATATTCGGGTGCGTTTGGGTCAGGTGGGCCTCGTTTGTCTCGGCGCGGGCGTGGTCCTGCTTAGGTTTCCCACCGGGTTTGGGACCATCGTACTGCTCATGCTGGCGCTCGCTCTCTTCTCGAATCCCTTCTTCTCCGTTTCCGACGGTCTGGTCGCCCGCATGGCTCAGCGCAACGGCATGAACTTCGGTGCGATGCGGCTGTGGGGGTCATTCGGTTTCGCGGTCAGCGCGCTGGTATGCGGATGGCTCTGGCGGGGGCTGGGCTATCGGACCATGTTTATCGTCGCGGGGGTGCTCTTCTTGCTGCCGGCCGCGCTGCTGGGCCTGGTCGAGGAGGGACCGATGGTGCCCGCCGGCGAGCGCAAACCGGCCTCGTACCTTCTGCGCGACCGCGGGCTGCTGCTCCTGCTCGCGGCTGCGCTCTTCTCGGGTATCGCCAATGCCTTGTCGGGCATCTTCAGTGGCATCTACGCCCGCTCGTTGGGAGGCAGCAATCTGCTGGTAGGCGCGATGTTCTCGATCAGTGCGCTGGCCGAGCTGCCGACCATGTTCTACAGCAACCGCATTGCCGACAGATTTGGCCAGACCAAGGTCACCCTGGGCTCGTATGTGGTCATGGGCCTTGCCTTCGCGGGCTATGCCCTGGTCCGCGACCCCGCGCTGTTGTTGGTGCTGTGTGCCATCAAAGGTCTGGGATACGGCGTCTGGCTGACGGCCACCATCCGGTCGGTGGTGAGAAGGACCGCGGAGGAGTGGGCGTCCACGGCCCAGTCGCTGCTGACCATCGTGTGGGCGGGTCTGGCCGCGCTGGTGGCGGGCCCTCTCGGCGGCTTGGTGCACGACTCCCTCAACCCTGCCGCCGTGTTCCTGCTCGCGGCTGGGTCCCTGGGAGTGGCGGCCGTGGTGCTGGTGTTCGCTAGGTGGCGGAGTAAGGCCGGCTGACGAACCGAAGGCCGCCGACATCCAGCGTTGTCCGGTACCATCGCCCTGTAGCTGGCACATCCGCCACTAGGAGGCCTCATGAATCTGTCAGGCAGGACTGTTCTCATCACGGGGGGCAGCAGCGGCATCGGGCTCGGCCTGGTGGAAGCCTTTCACGGCCGGGGGAACACCGTCATCGTGTGCGCGCGTGACGAGAAGGCTCTGTCGGCGGTGGCGGCCAGGCTTCCCGGGGTGATCACCTTTAGATGCGATGTGGGCGACGAGCGGCAGCGTAAAGACCTGGCCGCGGAGGTGCTGCGCCGTTTCCCCGAACTGGACGTCCTGGTCAACAACGCCGGGGTTCAGAAGTACGTGGATCTCAAGAAGGGCTACGCCGGACTCAAGGCCGGCGAAGACGAGATAGCCATCAACTTCGTCGCCGTCGTGGAGCTCACAGCTCTCCTCATAGAACACCTGGTCAGCAGGCCGGCGGCCACCATCATAAACGTGAGCTCGGCGCTTGCCTTCAGGCCCATGCCGGCGATGCCCATCTACGCTGCTACCAAGGCGGCCGTCCACACCTACTCGTTGGTGCTGCGGCAACAGCTCAAGGGTACGCCGGTCGAGGTAGTCGAGGTCGTGCCGCCCATGGTCGATACCGGCTTGAACCGGGCGGGCCGCGACGCAGCCGATCGCGGGTACAGGGGGATCAGCGTGGCGGACTACATCCCGACTGTCGTCAAGGCACTGGAGGACGGCACCGAGACCATCTTCCACGGCGAGGCGCAGGACTTGCTCTCTCTACCACGGGGGGAGTCGGAGCAAAGTCTCCTGAACCCCTCATGGTGAGCGGGGCCGGCCATGACCTGGAGCCGCTCGCGCTGCCGGCCCCCGTCTTCGCCCACTGTCGGACGGTCTTGGAGGCGCTCAGGCTGAGACATACCACTCGTGACATCGGCGCGGGGGAGGTCTCTCTCCAGGCCCTGGCGGATATCCTGTGGGCGGCGCAGGGCGTCAACCGAAATGCCGGTCCGTTCGGGGGCATCGGCCTGACAGCGGGGTCGGCCAGCAACTCGCAAGAGATGCGGGTCTACGTCTTGCTGGAAGAGGGCGCGTACCTGTACGAGCCCGAGCCGCACCGGCTGGCCGCGGTGGCGGCCCGCGACCTGCGGCCTCTGGCGATCGGGCGCGGGCAACAGCCTGCCGGGGCGGAGGCTCCGGTCCGCCTGGTCTACGTGGTGGACCTCGAGCGGTTTCAACACTCCGGCTTCCCGGAGCCCGGCCTCTACGACCCCGAGATCCAGAAGTCGTATTACTACGTCGACGTGGGCCTCATAGCGCAGAACGTATACCTAGCCGCGACCGCACTGGGTCTGGCGGTTTGGTTCCACAACTGTGACAAGCAGACACTCAGCGAGGCGCTGGACCTGGGGCCGGAGCTCAGGCCTCTTTTCGGTCAGACGATAGGCGGGGGCGACGGCGCGTGACCGCGCCTTCCCGCGACTCGGCCTAGGCTCGGCCGGCCTGCGCTAGGCCTTCTCGGGGGCTGTTCCTCTGAGCATCTGTCGGATCATAAGGTGGTGGCGCCGAATCTGGTTCGAGGCCACGAACGGGGTGCGATCTCCTTCGTACTCGCTGGAGAGGTAGTTCGAATATCCGGCGCGAGCTAGCACCGGGACGAGTTCGCTGTAGGGGATGCTCTCTTCGTCCGACAAGTCCTCGCGCACGTCATAGAACTTGCCATGGATGTGCACGCTGTACGGCACCAGGGCGGCCAACTGCTCCGCTTCGTTCCGTTCCTTGGATGAATAGGTGAGGTGGTAGATCATCGCGACCAAAGGCACTCCCATCGGCCCGGCATTCATTTCCATCACCCGTTTCTTCACCTCATCTTCCGGCACCAGGTTCTCCCGAGACTCATATATGTACTCCACGACCTCCTTCGGAGTCCCGGACCCCGACAGGCCCTCGGGGCTCAGATGGCGAGGCGGACGGCGCAGGAAGATGCTCAGATCGGGGACAAACCCAAGATGCTTGGTGCCGGTCCTCTCGATGAGCTCGATGGTCTGCCGCAGCCAGTCTGAGTCGATGAGAAAAGGGATGTGCAGTTCCTCGCCTATCTTCACGTCGTGTTTCTCGGCGAGGGGCAGGGCCTTCTCGTAGAGCTGGAAGGGGGTGATCCCCTGTTTCCAGTCGACTTTCTTGCCGATGTTCGTGGAGACGTCGAGCGCCGACGGCCAAGAGCTGCCCAGACCTCTGTAGACCTTGCACCCCAGGGTGTGGGCCAACTTCAGGTCTTGTGCGATGAGTCCGACGATCTCGTCCGCGCTCAGCTTGCGATGCTTGTACAGCTTGGTATCCGCGCCACCGTCCAACGTCACCGGAGTGAGCCGATACTTCTCCATCCAGCCGAACCACTGCTTCACCCAGGATCGCGGCGGATCCGGATAGTCGGGGACGATTGCCTCAGGCAGGAATTCCACCCCTTCGCAACCCATTTCGGACAGATCGGCCAGGCAATCCTCCAGAGTCATGGTCCCGGCTTGAAGGTCGCCGTTGTAGCTATAGAGCGAGACGCAAAGCTTCGGACCAGGGCCATCCGCTTGCGCCGCGGCCGACCGCTCGCTGGGCATGAGTACCAGCTTCTCGTGGAAGTAGTAGGGCACCGGGTTGAAAGGCATGTACGAGATCCTTAGCTTCACGACCACCAACACGTCGTGCACACCCGGAGCCAGCCCGCCGGGTTTGTCCACGATCACGGTCGCCGGTTCCAGCCACGGCCAGTGGGTGTCACCGGCCTGCTCCATCTCGTTCAGGCGGTATGTGCGCCCCGCCATCCGAAAACTGATGCTGCTGCGCTCAAAGCGCGCTCCATCGACCATCACCTCGACATCTTCAACGAGCGAGAGGGGCACGCCCCGGTAGTAATTGGACTTCACGAGAAGCTGGAAGCCCGTGGGCTTCGCATCGTCCGGTAGATTCCTGAAGCCGCGTTGCAGGATGTTGTATTGCATGCTCATGAGCTCTCTCCCTGGTGTCGTCTCGCGTCTTGCGAGGGTCATATTCTCTGGTCGGAGGCCGATTGGCCTAGCTTGTCGGTTCTGGTAGGGTATAGGCATGAACGTGCTCGTCGGCGATATAGGCGGGACCAAGACCATCCTCGCGGTCGTATCCACCGAGGCCGGTCCTCGCGCGCCGCTTGTTCAGAAGACCTACTCAAGCCACCAATACCAGACTCTGGAGAGCATGGTGGGGGAGTTCTTGGGCGAGGTCTCGATCGACACCGGTCGCGCGTGCTTCGGAGTCGCGGGCCCGGTCGTGGGCGGGCGCGCCCGCATCACCAATCTTGATTGGATCGTGGAGGGCGAGGCTCTTAGAGGAGCCTTTGGGTGGTCGAGGGTGGATCTGCTCAATGACATGGAGGCCATAGGCAACGCCATCCCTGTCTTGGAGCCTCAAGACCTGCATACCCTGAGTGCCGGCACGCGGGAACCTAGAGGCAGCATGGCCATACTCGCCCCGGGCACCGGCCTGGGAGAGGGATACGTGACCCACGACGACGGGGTGTGTCACGCACACGGTTGCGAGGGCAGCCACGCGGCCTTCGCCCCGGTCGGCCCACTGCAGGTCGACCTGCTTGCGTACATGAACGCCCAGGGGTTCGACCATGTGAGCTTCGAGCGGGTGTGCTCTGGAGGCCTCGGCGTAGCCAACCTGTATGCCTACCTGAAGACCAGAGGTCTGACCGAGCCCGCTTGGTTGGTCGAAGAGATGGCCTCCGCCGACGACCCGACTCCCGTCATCCTTTCGGCTGCGCAGGATCGATCCCGCCCGTGCGAACTGGCTGCGGCCACCCTCGACCTGTTTGTGACCATCCTGGGCGCCGAGGCCGGCAATCTGGCGCTGAAGATACTTGCGACCGGCGGCATCTACCTGGCGGGTGGCATGTCGCCGCGCATCCTTGCCCAGCTCGAGAAGCCGGCCTTCCTCGAGGCCTTGCGCAGCAAGGGACGGTTCCGGCAGGTGCTCACCGACATGCCGGTACACGTTATCCTTAACCCGGGCTCCGGCCTGCTGGGCGCCGCGGCCTTCGGTCTGGCGGCCTCGCCTGACTGAGGCGAGGTGTGCGCGGACAAGCGCGGCCGGGCGCCGTCTCTTACAAGGCTTTGTACTCAAACCAGTCAAAATACGCCGGCGCGGCTGACGGTCGCCCGTTGCCGGTCGAGTACAAGGCCAGATAGATGCCGGTAAAGCCGCCCGCGACCTCGGTCGAGAGATAGCGCGTCTCGCCAGAGTCCAGCCAATGCGGTTCGCTCGCTTCTCCTTCTCTGTAGCCAAAGGTGTATTCGTCTTTGTCCGCACGCAGACCCAGTTGCACCCGGGTGCCTTTCAACGGTACCCGGGCCGTCACCACCCTCAGACTGCCGATGCTGCGGCGAACTATGATGTACGGCCCATCGGCCTGTCGCGCGACCGCGATCTCATAGTGATGTTTCTCGTTCATGCGCACTGTCAGGCCGGCTTCTTCGCCCTCGTTCTGAGGGGCGAAGTCCAGTGCCGTCCAGGCCTCGCAGTCGAAATGCTGCTGCCGCCGCCCAACCCAGGCGGGAGCATCCTGATCGTCCGGTGTCACGGCTGACCCGGTCAAGCGCAGCCAGCCGGGCCGCTCGGTGAGTGACCAGTCCTGCGCGTGAGGATTTCGCAAGAAGTTCCAGCTCAGGCGCAGAGCGGGTGTGTCAAAGTCGTCGCGCACCGGTTCCTGTTCCCACAGTTGTTCCGGCCAATCTGCGACTTCCACTTCCGTACCCAGCCGCCCCTCTAGCCCCATCACCGGCCAGCCCTCGGCGTCCCACGTGACCGGCACAAGAGAGGTCTCGCGGCCAAGATGATGGCACGGGGGATACCCGTTTGGGCGCACACCCAGGCATACCGCCCACCAACGCCCGTCGGGCGCCTGCACCAAGTCCGCATGCCCCAGCGACTGGATGGGCAGCACTCCGTTGCTACGGTGAGTCAGCACGGGATTGCGCGGACAGCTCTCGAACGGTCCCCAGGGACTGGTGCTGCGGGCGATGGTCTCCATGTGGCCGTATTCGGTGCCGCCTTCGGCGATCATGAGGTAATACCGGCCCTGGATGTTGTAGAGATGAGGCGCTTCGGGGAAGGCGCCGCCGGTGCCCGACCAGATCACCTGCAGCGGAGCACGTAGTCTGCCGGTTTCGAGGTCAAGCGTGCTTTGAACCATGCCGGCACGACTCGGGCAAGTGAAGTAGACCTGACCATCATCGTCAAAGAGCAGGGAAGGGTCGATGCCGACATCTCCCAACCACACCGGCTCCGACCACTCGCCGGCCGGGTCGGGCGCCGTCACAAAGAAGGTCCCTCCCGCCGAGATGTTGGTGCTTGTCATGTAGAACAGACCGGCGTGATAGCGGAGGGTGGGCGCAAAGATGCCCTGGGAACTGACACAGCGTTCCAAAGCCACCTGGCTGGGGCGGGTGAGGCAATGCCCTATCTGCCGCCAGTGGATCAGATCGCGGCTATGAGAGATGGGCACTCCGGGGAAGTACTCCATGGAACTGTTGACCAGGTAATAGTCGGCGCCCACACGGCAAACGCTGGGATCAGGATAGAAACCGGCGAGCACCGGGTTGGCGTATTTCATCGGGGGCTCCGCGGTCACGCCAACTGCCGGTTGACCAGCGCGAACAGTCGTCTGAGTTGGTCGTTGCCGGCATAGATGTCTCGCGGACCTTCGTATTCGGCCGACAGGTATCCGGAGTACCCGATCTCGTGCAGCGCTTTGACGACGTCGTCGTAGGGGATGCTCCCCTCCACCAACTCATCTGAGATGCCCCAGAACTTCGCGTGCATATGGAACACGTACGGCAGGTAGGGGATGAGGTCGCGCGGATCGATCGCCAGGATAGGATCGGCCCACTCGCCAGGCTCCAGCTTGCGGCCTTCGCGGGTCTTGAAGATGCCGGTGTCGATGAGCAGGCCGAAGTGCTTGGAGCCTGTCTTGGCTATTAGGTCCATGTAGTCGTCGACGGTCTTTGACTTCAGCGGCGTAGGCGCGTGGATCTCTGGGGCGATGCGCACGTCGAGCTCTTCGGCGTGGGGGAGCGCGCGTTCGACCATCTCGCGCCACACAGGGTCAGGGATGAGGTCGTCGGAGATCACGCCCAGCTTGGGCCGCATGATCTTGAAGCCCAGGCGGTTGGCGAGCTTCATGTCTCGCAGAAGGATGTCCAGCGACTCCTGGACGGTCAACGTGCGGCCCTTGTGCAGCCGCGAATCCACCCAGCAGTCGTAGCAGGTGGGGGTGGTGCCGTACTTGGCCATCAGTCCGTGCCATTGGTCCACCCAGGCGGCGGTGGGGTAGGGATAGCCCGGGATGTGGGTCTCGCTCAGGATCTCGATGCCCGTGGCGCCCGCGTCGACCGCATCGGCGATGCAGTCCTCGAGGGTCATGGTGACGCCGTAGTCGCCGGTATAGGTGTACAGGGTCACACCGAGCTTGAATGTAGCCGTCATAGTCGTCTCCCTCAGAAAGGTAGGGCGGGTCAGTGCGTCAACGCGTCAGTGCGTCAGTGCGAGCTTGCGTTCGGAGCGCGAGGCCCACGGTCCCATGTCCGGTGGCATGTAGGAGGCTCGCCAGGCCAACTTGACTTGTACGTCATGCAAGCCTATGGCCAAGCCGCCGGGCTTGGGGACAGTCAGGACAGCCGGTTCGTCGAACGGCCAGCGGATGTCGGTAGAGGCCTCGAGCTCCGCAAGCGTCAGCGTCCGATCTCCGATGGTCCAGAGGATGTCGTTGCGTGAGAACTCCTCGCCATCCACCGCCAGGTCGGCGCCTTCCAGCAATGACGCCCAGACGCCACGATAGTAGGGGATGCGGATCTTCAGCTGGAACCCTGTCGTCGCGCCATGGTTTGATACGTTTCGAAAACCGTGTTGCTGGATCATTTCCCTCTCTAGCATCTCGTCCTCTCTCTCGCTGTATGCACTTGGCTTTGTGGTAGTCGGGTGACGATCAAGGAGCCTTGTATCCCACCAACCTGTTGATCTCCTCTGCGGCGCGTTTGATCATCGGCAAGTACTGCTTCACTGCCTCCTCGGCCGAGATCCTCGAGAGGGCAGTGAGGACCGACATGCCTGCGATGATGCGCCCGTGGGCATCGACGAGCGGGACGGCGATCTCTGAGAAGTTCTGCTCTGGCACCAAGCGGAGCGAGTACCCCGCGCGTCTATCTTGCATCACCCGTTCCCGAAGAGCGGGGAGCGAGACCTCTGGATCGATGGCGGTGCATGCCAGTAGGACGCGGTTCAGGTCCTGTCCCGTGAGCGCCCCAAGCAGGATGACACCCGGAGCGACCATGTGTATAGGCGCCCGGCGGCCGATGTCCGGGAACTCCACAAACATGGGCGGAGTGGAGGGCCGGACAGAGGAGACCACCCACACATGGTCGTAGCTGCTGTCGGTGGCGGCTATCAAGCAGAAGACTTGCAGCGAATCGGCCAGCTCCTTGAGGATGTCGTAGGCTACGCTCCAGAAGGGAAGGCTGGACATGTATGCGAACCCCAGCTCGAGTACCAGGGGCGTCAGCGAGAACTGCCGGTCGTCCCGTCGCAGGTATCCGAGCTGTTCGAGCGTAAGGAGGATGCGCCTCGCCGTGGCGCGGTCCAGCTGGTTTCTCGCTGCGACCTGGGCGACCGTCTGTGCTGAGGTCTCAGCTCCAAAACTGCTGATGACCCTTAGGGCTCGGGCGACCGAGCGGACAAAAGTAGCGCTATCGCGTTCCTGCTCGGATTGATCCTGGAGCTTGCCGTCGTTCAGGTAGAAAGGGTCCCCATCCATTGCTTCTCCGATCGCGTCCCGTTCCTGAAGAATGCTGGTCAGTATCTGCAACGACGAGCCACGAGCGATTCGGCCAGTTCCTGCTGTCCCGAGCGCGGCTGCGGATCGAGACGATTCTTGTCGGCGTGGTCGGAGAGTCCGGCTAGCGAGTACTCGCCTACCTCGATGCGGCGGCCCAGGTCTGTGCTCCAATCCTGGTATCGACCGTTGCGAAGGTGCTGGAGTTCGGCCGCTTCCACGGTGTCGGCAGCGGCTAGTAGGGCACGCGCCAGAGTATCGACGCCCCCGATGTGGGCCAGATAGAGGTCTTTAGGGTCCATCGACTGGCGGCGCAGCTTGGCGTCGAAGTTGAACCCACCCGTACCTAGGCCGCCATTCTCGATCACCTGGAGCATCGCAGGCACTAGGTCCTGGGCGTTGTTGGGGAACTGGTCGGTGTCCCAGCCGCTGCGGGGGTCGCCCCGATTGATGTCAAGCGATCCGAGGATCCCGTACATCCGGGCCACAGCCACTTCGTGCTCGAAGTCGAGGCCCGCCAGCGTGGCATGGTTCACCTCGATGTTGACCTTCAGCTCCTTCTCTAGTCCATAGCGCTGAAGGAAGGCGTATACCGTCGCGACGTCGCGGTCGTACTGGTGCTTGGTGGGCTCGAAGGGCTTTGGCTCGAGTAGAATGGTGCCCTTGAAGCCGACGTGGTGCTTGTACTCCACCACCATGGTGAGAAACCGGGCATAGTGGTCGATTTCCCGCGGCAGGTCTGTGTTCAGAATGGTGTCATAGCCTTCCCGGCCCCCCCAGAGCACATAGTTCTCGCCGCCGAGACGGTGGGTTGTATCAAGACAGTGGCGGACCTGCGCGGCGGCATAGGCGAAGACTTCGGGGTCGGGGTTCGTCGCAGCGCCGGCGGCATATCGGGGATGGCTGAACAGGTTGGCGGTACCCCAGAGCAGCTTCACACCGCTGGCGGCCATCTTGGCCGCTATGTGTTCCTCGATCTCGCGAAGGTTTCTCTTGTGTTCACTGAGGCTACTTGCCGTGGCCATCGCGTCTGCGTCGTGGAAGGTGAAGTAGGGCAGGCCTAGCCGCGTCATGAAGTCGAAGGCTGCCTCCAGCTTCTCATCAGCCATGGCGGGGGAGACCTCCGAATCCTGCCAAGGCCGGGTGAGGGTACCGTTGCCGAACATGTCCGCGCCACTCGAGCTGAACGAATGCCAGTAGCACACCGCAGGGCGGAGCCAGTCCTCCATCCGTCTTCCCAGTACCACGCGGTCCTTGTCATACGTGCGGAAAGCGAACTCATGGGTGGTATCAGGGCCCTCATAGCGAATGGGCGAAACGGCCGCAAATATGCTCATCCGGTACGCTCCTTGGACATGCGCTCCAGTAAAGTGTGCGCACAGCGCACAAGAGCACGACTAGCAACGACGATACAACTCCGGCCGGGCGATGTCAATGGGTCGGTCCATTATGAGCGAATATGCGCGAGTTGACATGTCTCGCGCCAAGGTGCTAGCGTGCATATGGGACAGTTGTGTGCGAACAGCGCACGTTTCGCACCGAAACGTGAGGGATAGGGAGCAAGGAGGCCTACGAGATGAGAATCGGCATCTTCACAGCGCTACTCGCCAGTCTCAGTCTGGACGACGTTATGCAGAAGCTCACCAAGATGGGCATCAAGACCATCGAGCTTGGTACCGGCAACTACCCAGGCGACCCTCACTGCAGGCTTGACATGCTCGACTCAAAGAAAGACCTCGACAGGTTCAAGAAGAAGCTTGACGATGGGGGCTTTTCAATCAGCGCACTCAGCTGCCACGGCAACCCGCTACACCCGAATGCGGAGATCGCCAAGCAGCACCGGGTAGTGCACCGCAAGACGGTTCTCTTGGCTGAGGCCCTGGAAGTGCCCGTCGTGGTGGACTTCAGCGGATGTCCAGGTGACTCGCCGACGGCGAAGGCACCCAACTGGGTGACATGTCCCTGGCCGCCCGACTTCCTTGACACTCTTCGCTGGCAGTGGGAAGAGGTAGTAGCGTCATACTGGATAGAGAGCGCGCGGTTCGCGGCGGACCATGGGGTCAAGATCGCTATCGAGATGCATCCTGGTTTCGTCGTCTACAGTCCCGAGACCTTGCTGAAACTGAGGAGTATCGCCGGACCTCAAGTAGGTGCGAACCTGGATCCCAGCCACCTCTTCTGGCAGGGCATCGACCCCATAGCTGCCATTCGCGTATTAGGTGACGCTATCTACTACGTGCACGCCAAAGACACCCAGATGTTTGCCGCGAACCTGCCGTCGACGGGCGTGTTGGACACCAAGCCCTATACAGACGAACGGAACCGCGGGTGGATTTTCCGCACCTGCGGCTATGGTCATGGTGAAACGTGGTGGCGGGAGTTCGTCTCGACGCTGCGGCTCTTCGGCTACGACTCAGTGCTGTCGATCGAGCACGAGGACAGCCTGATGTCCGCGGAGGAGGGACTCACCAAGGCAACATCGTTCCTGAGCGGCATCGTCCTCAGGGAGCAGCCGGGCGCGGCGTGGTGGGTCTAGAGACGATTCGGTAAGGATTGGCGGAGGACGAGATGCCCGAAAAGAAGTATGACGCTATCGTGGTGGGCTCCGGCGCCACAGGTGGCTACGCCGCCAAGGAGCTGGCGGAGCGCGGACTCGAGATCCTGGTACTGGAGGCGGGACCGTACTTGAAAGAGGAGTGGTTTCACGTGCCGGCGCACATGAAGGCCGTCGGTGCACTGTCGCGAGTGTTGTCAGGCATCAAGGGACAACACAATCAGGCGAGAGGGTCGTGGTTCTCCCCCGAAAACGCCTTCTTGTTCGTGAATGACAGGAAGAACCCCTACACGTTCCCGCGGGGCGCCTACTATCTATGGCTTCGCGGACGGAACGTCGGCGGTAGGTTCCTGTCCTGGGGTCGCGTCGCTGTGCGCATGTCGGACTACGACTTCAAGGCAGCGAGCCACGACGGGTTCGGTGAAGACTGGCCGATCTCGTATAGCGACCTCGTTCCTTACTACGACCAGGTGGAGGGATTCCTGGGGATCATCGGGACGAGTGACGGCGTCGCCAACCTGCCCGATGGCAAGTACGTGAAGCAAGCGGGGTTGTCACGCCTGGAACGACAACTCAAGGAGAAGGTCGAATCGACGTGGCCGGAGCGCAAGGTCGTGCCGTGGCGCTATGCCGTGACGGAAGCTACGCCCACTGATGAGTCGGGTGAGAACCGCACGTCTTCGCCGCTCCTTGCCGCCCAAAGAACAGGGCACATGGAGCTCAAGCCGAACGCGATCGCGAGGCAGATCGACATAGATTCGAACACCGGGAGGGCCACTGGTGTCACGTATGTCGATGCGGTGACAAGGCGGAGCCACCACGTCTCTGCGAATGTGGTCGTGATCTGCGCGTCGACGATCGAAACGGTCCGTCTGCTTCTGAACTCCGCTTGCGCGAAGCATCCGAACGGAGTCGGCAACTCCTCGGGCACCCTCGGCCGCTACTTCATGGATCAGTGCCCCTGCCTTGTCTTTGGCACCGTGCCTGGCAACGACGGTTGGGAGTTGGTGGATGGGACATCACCAGAGGACAACCACGGCGGCGCGTATGTCCCACGATTCCAGAACCTCGACCGGGTCACGCACCCACGGTTCAAGCGCGGATTCAACATCCAGGGCATGGCAGGGCGCGGATGGGTGCCGGAGGGCAGCCGGGCGGTGTGGGGCTTCATGGGCCAGGGTGAGATGCTGGCGCGTTACGAGAACAGCATCACCCTAGATCGTAAGCGTAGGGACTCCTGGGGGATCCCTGTCCCTCATATAGCCGTCCGCATGGACGAGAACGAGCGCGAAGTCATGCAGTGCGAGGTGGACACCATCATGGAGATGGCCGACCTCATGGGCTGGGAGCTCGACTTCGCCGCATGCGCCATCGGACTTCTCAACCGAGGCAAGCTGCTGCCGTATGCCAGCTGGTTCGAGCGCACCTTGTTCCGGATGGCGTACAAGAGGAGCCTGGGTCTCGGAGCCTCGATCCACGAGTGTGGCGGAGCCAGGATGGGCGACGATCCGGCCAAGTCGGTGCTCAACGCTTACAACCAGATGTGGGACGCAAAGAATGTTTTCGTCACAGACTCGAGCTGTTTCGTGTCTGGCGGTACGTGCGGTCCGACGCTCACGACCATGGCCCTCACAGCAAGGGCCTGCGAGCACATCGCCAAGGAGTACGGAACGGGCAGCGGGCTAACCTGAGCGGCCTCGGGCGAGGCAAGGGGACAGATCATATGAAGAAGACGGTGAGAGCTGCGATCCTCGGCTCCGGGTTCATAGGTCGAGTGCACCTTGAGGCGCTGTGTAGGTTGGGATTCATCGAGGTCGCCGCGCTGGTGACGGCCGACCAAGACCAGGCCGATCGCCTGGCTCGCGAGTATGGTGTGGAGAAGGTCGAGACCGATTACCGCCGAGTTCTCGACGACGCTGACATCGATGTCATCCACGTCTGCACGCCAACAGCGCTTCATGCCCGGATGGTCAAGGATGCACTGCTGGCGGGCAAGCACGTGCTGAGCGAGAAGCCGCTTGCGACGTCGGTCGCCGACGCCGCAGAACTCGTGGCACTAGCCAAGAAGCAAGGAGTGCGCAACTGCACCAACCACAATCTACGTTACTACCCGCTGGTGCAGCATATGCGTAGGATGCTTGAGCAAGGGGAGTTGGGAGAGATCCTCGTTGTTCAAGGGCAGTACACGCAGGACTACCTTCTCTACGACACCGATTGGAACTGGAGACTCGACTCAAAGGACTCGGGGCCCTCGTGCGCGATGGCCGACATCGGTTCGCACTTCTGCGATATGGCCGAACACGTGACCGGACTTCGTATCACCGAACTCTGCGCTGAGCTGAATACGTTCCATGCTATCCGCAAGCGGCCCACCGGATGGGTGGAGAGTTTTGCCGGCAAGCTTCGGCAGGGGGAGCAGGAGTACGAGGAGCACCAGGTCGATACCGATGACTACGGTGCGGTTCTGCTGCGCATCGGCGACCGCGCTCGGGGGAGCTTCAGCGCAGGGCAGGTGTTCGCCGGCAAGAAGAACGGTCTGAACATCGAGATCTATGGCACCAAGGCGGCGGTAGCCTGGAACCAAGAGCGTCCCGAGGAGCTGTGGATAGGCAACCGGGGCTCCTACAATCAGATCCTGCTGAAAGACCCGGCGCTGCTTGACCCGGCGGCTCGTCCATTTGCGGACCTGCCGGCCGGGCACGCCGAAGGATATGACGATACTTTCAAGAGCGTGTTCCGCCGCTTCTATGCCGCCGTAGGCGACCCCGCGGTGACGCCCGAATACCCGCAGTTCGAGGACGGGCTTCGCCAACTGCTCATCATCCAAGCGGAGCTTGAGAGCAGCAAGACCCGTCGCTGGGTGGACGTACCACAGCTTTCTAGCGCGACCGGCGCATAGGGAGGAGCAGATCATGGGTCAGCCGCATCTCGGCGGTGTTCCTGAAGCGCGCAACCTCAAGTGGTCGTACATGGACCACTGGTCGGTCCTCACGCCCAGGGGTTACGCGGCGCCTCAACTTGGTCCACAGTACCTGGATCGCTTCTACAAGGCGCTGGTCGGGGTGGGGTTCCAGGGGGTCGATCCGTTCGAGTTCAGGTTAAATGCCCTCATCCAGCACTTCGGTTCCGCCAGGAAGGCTGAGGAGTTCGCACAGGACCGGGGAATCGAACGGTTCGTGAATGTGTTCTGTGTCTTCTACAACGACATGGTGCACGTGCGCGAGTTCCACGACGGAGTCGTATCGGCGTTCGAGGCCAAGCTTAAGCAGTACGAAGACATCAAGATCGACAACTTTATCGTCATGCCCGCAGCGCGCTACTGGATGGTCGAGCCTGTGACCGACGAGAAGATCAAGCTCATGGCCGAATGTTGGAACCGAGTGGGGAAGCTTACGAAGGAACACGGGGTTCAGCTGACGTGCCACCACGAGTTCTACTGCGCTCTTCACCATAGTGAAGAACTGGACAGGTTCTACGCCTGGACCGACCCCGAGTACGTGGGGCTATTCCTGGATACGGCGCAGCATGTCATAGCCGGAGTCGACCCTGTCGACCTGTACACGAAGCACCGCGACCGTGTCACGGGTTTCCATCTCAAGGACACTCACCATGTCGACCTCCGTGGTGACTACCGCACGCCGCCCGACCCGGAGCGGGTGGCGGCGACTACCCCACGGTGGTTCTGGGAGATGGGCACCGAAGGCGGACTCGTCGACTTCCCGCGGGTGATGCACGCCATGAAGGATTTCAAGTACACCGGCTGGGTCTCGGTCGAGCACGACAAAGCCGACGTCGGTGGCAACTACGCCGAAAGCACCTGCAAGACCAAGTGGTACATCGACAACGTGCTCAGCAAGATCTATGCGTAGCGAGGCGATCCACTTGGGCGCGATCAAATGGGGATACGCCGTCAACCAGTGGCGCAACCTCGAAGTCGACCTGGTGCGCAAAGACCAGATGGAGAGTGCGTTCAAGGCCATCTCAGTCTCTGGGTTCAACGGCATCGAGATCACGGACACCGCGATCGGCACAAATGACTACATCCCGGGGCTGTTCGGGTCGGTGCGCAATTTCATGAACTTCCTGAGCGACTGCGGGATCGAGAGAGTCTGCAGCTTCTTCTTCGGTTACTACCGGGGATCGCCGCTGAACTCGGAGGATCACGGCAAGCTTGCCGAGGAAGCGGGTCGCACGGCCGAGTTCATCGCTCAGCTTGGGGCTTCGCGCTTCATCGTGAGGCCGATGGGGCCCTACTTCAAGGAGGCGCCGATCACGGACGACAAGATCAAGACGGTCGGTGAATGCTGGAGCAAGGTGGGGGAGGCCACCAAGCGCGTCGGAATCGAGACCGCGATGCACTCGGACTTCCTGTGCGGGGTGAGGAACGAGAGTGATATCGAGAAGTTCTTGCAGTGGTCAGATCCGCAGAGCGTAGGCTTCGCTATGGACACCGCGGAGCTGACGATAGCGGGTATCGACGCGGTCAAGTTCTACGAGAAGCACCACGACCGAGTCAATCACTTGCACTTCAAAGACGTGGTCACCACCGACACCCTGGACGAATACAAGGACGCGAATGCCGAGATCGAGTACTGGCCGATGCACCTGTGCGCCGCGGGGGCGAAACGGGGCATAGAGCGCTGGTACTACGAGATGGGCACCCCGGACGGGCTGGTCGATTTCCCCGCACTCGCACGTTCTCTTGTCGCGCACGCATACGACGGTTGGGTGATCGTGGAGAGCGATCAGAGCCCGCACCCCGAGGAGAGCGTCATGCTGAACGGCTGGTACTTGAAGCGTGTGCTGTCCCGCGAGACCGCCGGCACCGTCTAGCAGGACCTTCGAAGACTATCCAGACAAGCTCCAGAGCCGAGGAGGAGACATGGCTGACCGGGGATCGTCGACCTCTCGTCTCAAGCAGTGCGTCGCGCCCTTTGTTTTCGGGGGAATCCCCAACCACGAGGAAGGCTTCCTGATAACCGGTGATTTCTACCTGAAGTTCACCGAGGGGCGTACCTTCGAAGACACCTGCCGCATTGCCGCCGAGATCGGCTTCGAGGGCTACGACCTTGTCGGTCCCCATGGTTGGCCAACGCTGAAGAAATACGGCCTCATACCGACGATGTCGCATCTGGGGGCCGCTGGCACTCCCGATGCGGGTATCTCGAACAAAGCGCTACACAAGGATCTGGAAGAGACCACCAGAGCGGCCCTGAAGGAGTGCGCCGATTTCGGGGCGCCGAACATTGTAGCCATGGTCGGACCGAAGACCGACCTGAGCATGGAAGAGAGCGCCGAGAACGCGGTGGCCTTCCTCAATCGCGTCAAAGGTCGGGCGGAGGATCTGGGCGTGACCATCTGCCTGGAGAACCTGAACAGCAAGATCGATCACAAGGGCTATCTGTTCGACCGCACGCCATGGGGTCTTGAGATCGTGAAGCAAGTCGATTCTCCGCGGGTGAAGGTGCTGTTCGACGTGTACCACGCCCAAGTGCAAGAGGGAGACGTGACCCGTACGCTCCGAGAGAACATCGACTGGATCGGACACATCCACATCGCCGGCAATCCCGGGCGCTGTCAGATCGACGAAGAGCAGGAAGTCAACTATCCGTTCATCGCGCGCGAGCTCGCACGGCTCGGATACAAAGGCTACGTGGGTCTGGAGTACATGCCGTCCCCAGGCAGCGATGCGGTCACGTGTCTGAAACGCGGATTCGGGATCGTCGCCAACCAGTGCTGGTAACTATGTCGCCCAGTACGCGGAGCATGCGCGGGCCGGCAGTCGTCGGTCTCGACATCGGCACGTCCAGCGTGAAGGCCGTCGCCATCACGTCTGACGGCGAGGTGGTCGGCGCCGCATCGGAATGCTACCAGACTCCGGATACCGAAGCCCGGCTGGTCCGAGCAGGATCCCCAAGCCTGGTGGCGTGCCACCCAACGCGCTCTCGCGCGCGTGGATTGCGAGCCCTGTGGCGATCGGGCTCACGGGACAGATGCACGGACTCGTCTGTCTCGATCGTAACAACCGCGTGCTGCGCCCAGCCATCCTCTGGAACGATCAGCGCACCCAAGCCGAATGCAAGGAGATCGAGCGACGGGTAGGGTCGGAGCGACTGGTCGAACTCACCGGGAGTCGTGCCTTGACCGGTTTCACAGCGCCGAAGCTTCTATGGATGCGCAACCAGGAGCCTGACCTGTATCGCGATATTGCGCGCATCTGCCTCCCGAAGGACTTCGTGCGGCTCAAGCTCACAGGCGAGCACGCCACCGACGTAAGCGATGCCTCGGGAACGCTGCTGTTCAACGTGGCCGCCAGAAGGTGGAGCAACGAGATCCTCGACACGCTGGAGGTTCCCGGGGAGTGGCTGCCTCCGGCTCTGGAATCCCACGAGTTCGCAGGGCGGACGCGGACCGGGATTCCGGTGGCGGCGGGCGCGGGCGACCAGGCTGCGGGGGCGCTGGGAGTGGGCGTTGTGGAAGCGGGGGCGTTGTCGCTGGTGCTCGGCACCTCGGGGGTCGTGTTCTCGGCTCTCAACGAGTACGTTTGCGATAGACAGGCGAGGTTGCACGTCTTCTGTCACGCCGTTCCTGACACCTGGCATGCGATGGGGGTCATGCTGTCAGCGGCTGGTTCGCTGAATTGGCTCCGTAGTGTGCTTGGAGGTTCGTACGAGCGGATGCTTGCCGAGGCCGAGAAGTGGCAGCCGGGATGTGACGGCCTATTGTTCGCCCCGTATCTCTCGGGCGAACGGACTCCGCATGCAGACCCCGACGTCAGGGGTGCTTTCTGCGGCCTTGAGCTGCGCCACGATCGGGGTGCTCTTTGCCGGTCCGTCCTCGAAGGGGTGGCGTTTGGACTGCGCGACTCTCTGGAACTCTTGCGATCGTTGGGTCTTGACCCTCGGGTCGCACGGGTTTCCGGTGGGGGCGCCAACAGTGGGCTGTGGCTCAAGATCATCGCCTCCGTCCTCCGGATGCCGCTCGAGCAAACAGCGAACTCAGATGGGGCAGCGTTTGGAGCAGCGCTGCTCGGCGGCATATCGGCGGGCGTGTTCGCGAACGCTGGGGATGCTGTGTCGCGTTGTGTGCGAGGGAGCGGGTCGGTGGAGCCTGATGAGGAATGGGCCGACTCGCTACGATGAGATCTACCCGCGCTTTCGCGCCCTGTACCCGACGCTGCGAGGGTTATCTACGTGAACGAGCTCGAACCGAGGGATATCACCAAGACCTATCCGGGCGTGACGGCCGAAGACTCGAGGAGCGCCTCGGCTGTCATCCGATCGGTGATGAGCGTGTTGATCCAGCGCCCCATGACCGCTCCTCGGATCGCCGGCAGTTTCCGCAGTCCTCCTGCCACTCCCACGGCTTGAGGGGTCTGGCGCAACTGCTCGAGCGTCATACCAATGACGCGACTGTCCAACGAGCTCCTGATCGGGATACCATCCGCGTCGATGAACCGGATCAGGAGGTCACCCACTCCGCCCGAGGACCGAACCGTGTCGAGTTCCTCTGAAGTGAACACGTTGCCACTCGACGCAAGCAGGCCGGAAGGCTCGAGCGTGCCGATGCCTACCAGTGCAAGCGTCACCGATTTGAACTGATCCACTGCCTCGCGGACGAAGGAGTCTGCCAGGAGGACATCGCGCGCTTGGGCCGATCCGGTGACTCCGGGTGCAGGCAGGAACACCGGCTCGCCGTGCAGGAGCTCGGAGAGCCGCCGTGTCAGTTGCACCGCGTGGATCTGGGCGCCGGGGCTGCCCAGTCCCCCGAGCACCTGCACCACCTTCGTATCTCGAAGAGCCGTCACGGGGTGCATCGCATCCACCATGGCAAGGAGCGTGGCGCTCCACGAGGAGATACCGACGACCTCGCCGTTGTGCGTCTTCGTCTCGACGTAGTACGCGGCAGCTGCGCCAAGATCTCGCATCAGGTGGTCTTCACTCGTGGGGTCTGAGTCTACGACTACCGCCTCCAGGAGTCCGAAACGCCGCTCGAGCTCCTCCTCGAGTGCAGGATGGGTCCCTGTCGGCACGCCTACCGTGATCCGTACCAGACCAGTCTCGTTCGCTTGACGAAGCAGCCGCGAGACCTTCGGCTGAGACAAGTGGAGCCTGGCAGCGATCTCGGGCTGCTTGATGCCTGACTCATAGTACATTCGTGCCACCCGCGTCAGAAGACGCAGTTCGTCGATGCGAGGCATCTTTGCTCCTCTGCCCCGAGCCTGGGGCCGGCTAGCGATCAGGGTTCTCTCGCGCCCGGCGTAGGCCTGTTAGCCAATCGCGATACCCCTGATCGCCGAGAGTCTCAGTGTCCTGGGGTTCGAACCGTTCTACCGAGCGCGGGAGGGCGCTGATCTCATCCACGTCTCGCCACATCCCGCACGCCATCCCGGCGAGATACGCCGCTCCGATCGCGGACAGTGTAGCCGAACGGCTCCGTAGGACGGGAACGCCGAGCACGTCCGCCTGCGTTTGGGCGACCAGATCGGCTTGGATTGCGCCCCCGTCAGCGTACACTGCGGAAATCGGGTGGCCGAGTGCCGCCACGAGGCGCTCAACGATGTCACGTACCTGATACGCAACGGCTTCGATCGCGGCGCGCGCAAGATGAGCCTGGGTCGTGGCCCGGGTGGCGCCGGCGATGAGCCCGCGGGCGCGGGCGTCCCAATGTGGTGCTCCGAGCCCCGCAAAAGCGGGGACGAAAACCACTCCCTCCGTGGTTTCGACCGTCGCCGCGAGGTCCACGACCCGCTCCGGATGGCCGTCGAGTCCGAGTATCGTCGCCATCCACTCGATCGCGGCACCGGTCGCATAGATGTTCCCCTCCATCGCATGGACCACCTCCACAGAGCCATCGGCTCGCAGCACGGACCAAGCGATAGTAGACGAGAGACCGGGGACCCGCATCCGGCCGGTCACCGGCGCCATAACGGAAGTGCCTGTGCCGTAGGTCGCCTTGACGCACGGTGGGGGGGGTGTGCCGTGACCGAACAGCGCAGCGTGCGAGTCCCCGACCAGGGCGTGAATCGGTGTCCCGTCGGGCACCCAGTCGAGGCCCCTCGTGTGACCAAAGAAGCTACTCGATGGCCTGATCTCGGGCAATGCCGGTTTCGGGATGCCAAACGCCTCGACTAGGTCATCGTCCCAGACGAGCCGATCAAGGCTCATGAGCTGAGTCCGGGACGCGTTGGTGTGGTCGGTGACGAACGAACGCCCGCCGCTAAGGTTCCAGCAGAGCCAAGTGTCAACGGTTCCGATGCACACCTCACCCCGCTCGCCACGGTCCACCCCGCTGTCGATCGAGTCTAGCAGCCAACGGGCCTTCGTCGCCGAGAACATCGGATCGATCGCCAGACCCGACCGCGACTCGATCAGTGACTTGAGTCCGCGCGCCCGGAGCAACTCGCACATCTCGGTTGTGCGGCGGCATTGCCAGCTGATGCAGGGTCCAAGGGGCTCGCCCGTGTGGCGATCCCAGACTACGACCGACTCGCGTTGGTTGGCGACCGCGATCGAGGCGACTTGTGCGCCGGGAACAGCGGCCAAGCAGGCGAGGGCTGCGTTGGCCACTGAATGCCACAGGGTCAGCGGATCGCTTTCAGCCCATCCGACACGTGGAAAGCTGAGCGACGCAGGCGTCGACGTCTCCCCCAAGACATGACCCGCGGCATCGACAGCCACTGCCTTGGTATTGGTCGTGCCCTGGTCTATGGCTAGGATGACGTCCATGTGCCCTAGACGGCCTCGCGGCTCCCGAGAAGGCTCTTGACGGCCGCGACGACTCCCGTGGCATTGAGTCCGAAATGGTCGAGCAGAAACTCGGCCGAGCCTGTCGGAGCAAAGACGCCCGGAACGCCGAGGATTCGCATCGGCGTCGGATGCTCAACCGACACCAGTTCGGCAATCGCTCCACCAAGACCACCCTTGACGGTGTGCTCCTCGATCGTCACAATGCCGGCGGTCTCTGCTGCCGCGGAGAGGACGGCCTCGCTGTCGAGTCGGCTGACTGTAGCCATGTTGAGAACGCGCGCGGAGATACCGTCACGCCACAGGATGTCGGCTGCCTCGACCGCGCGCGCGACCATGACCCCGTTGGCAATGATAGTCACGTCGCTACCCTCGCGTATGAGCGCTGCTTTGCCAAACTCGAACCGGTATCCCGTCTCGTGAACTGCCGGTACAGGCATGCGGCTGGTACGAATGAAGACCGGCCCGATGTGACGATGGGCCGCCAGGACTGCCTGCTCTGTTTCCGCCGGGTCAGCCGGCACTACGACCGTGAGGTTGGCTATGGCCCGGGTCCACGCCAGGTCTTCGATAGAGTGATGAGTCGGACCAAGCGCACCGTAGGCAACGCCGCTGCTCACGCCTACGATCTTGACATTCGTGTTCGAGTACGCGACGTCAACCTTGATCTGTTCGAGCGCGCGCGCCGTCAGAAACGAAGAAGCGCCACACACGAAGGGTATGCGTCCGCCGTTGGCGAGGCCTGCCCCGATGGCGATCAGGTTCTGCTCCGCGATTCCGACATTGATGAGGCGGTCGGGAAACTCCTGGCTGAACGCCCCGAGCTTGGTCGAGCCCAGCGAGTCGTTGACAACCGCGACAACACGGTGGTCGAGGCGCGCGACATCGACGAGCGTGCGCTGGAATGCATCGCGGCAGTCGTACAGCTGGGCTTCCATCCGCGAGATATCGCTCATGGGCAGCAACTCAACTCTCGCCGGGCGGCGGTGTATTCCGCCGCGTCGGGGATCGTATGATGCCATTCCGCGCGGTCGGTCATGAACGAGACGCCCCGGCCCTTGTGCGTGTGGGCGATGATGAGGTTCGGCTTGCCGGACTCGAAAGGTAGCGCATCGAAAAGCGCAAGCAGGTCAGCATGGCTATGCCCGTCGACTTCTCTAACAGCCCACCCGAATGTGCGCCACCTCTCGGCGAGCGGCTCAAGGCCAATCGTGTTCTCTGTCGCGTCGCCCTGCTGCAGGCCGTTCCGGTCGACAATGACGACGAGGTTGTCGAGGCCGAAATGACCTGCCGCCATAGCGGCCTCCCACATGCTGCCTTCCTGGAGTTCCCCATCGCCTGTGAGCACGTACGTGCGCCGGGCCGAGGTATCCATGCGGGCTGCCAGGGCCATGCCGACGGCAACCGGCAGGCCGTGCCCCAGTGGTCCGGTGTTCGTCTCGACGCCAGGCACCTTGTTGCGATCTGGGTGGCCGTTCAGTCGCGACAGCGGCGCCATGAAGGTTTCGAGCTCCTTGACATCGAAGAACCCAGCCTCAGCCAATGTTGAATAGAGGGCCGCCGCAGCGTGACCCTTGGAGAGCACAAAGCGGTCCCGATCCGGAGCATCCGGACTCGCCGGGTCGACACGGAGCACGCTCAGGTACAGGGTGACCAGTATGTCCGTCGCCGAAAACTCAGCGCCCAGATGCCCAAGGTGCGCGCGGCAAACCATCTCGAGGTCACGTAGACGGACCCGCTGTGCCCGCTCCGCCAGTTCCTCCGGAGATAGGCGATGCGAAGTGGACATCTAGCTCGCCATCGCGCGACCCGGCAGCAGCAGGTCTTGAACCAGGGCCTGCGCTGCCAGCGCGTCCTGACGCTCCTGTGCGCTGTCGAGCGCGACGAGGTCGACCTGGTCGACAAGGGTCTCGAGGGCCTCGATGGTGCGGATGCTTTCGTCTGCGGCACGGACCGGATTCTCGCGAAACGGGAACTGGTCGAGCAGTATGGGTCCATCCCAGCCAATGCGGCGCAGCGAGACCAGGAACTCAATGGTGTGGATAGTGTGCACCGACCCGACCGCCATGTCGTCGTCCCACTCCAGCAGGTTGTCGTTGAGTTCGACGCTCACGAGCCGGCCGTGTCGATGAACGAGCTCGAGTGCATCGGCAGGCGTTTCCTTGGCAAACAGCGAGTGGCCGAAGTCGAGGACGATGCCCAAGTTCGGCGCGCCGATCTCCTGGATGCCCAGCAGCGTCCGGGCCGCCGTGCTGAACAGCATGTGGTTGCGGGGTTCCTTGAGCTTGTACTCGATCGCGAACTGCAGGTCGGGCGCGGATTCGACAACCTCACGCAGACCGGCGAGCTCGAGATCCCAGAGTCGCGTGTAGTTCGCCTGCAATGGATAGTCGTGTCCGTCCTGTCCGGGCCAAAACTTGAGGTAGGCGGCGCCTAGCGCCCGGGCTATCTCGATTCCTTGGTTGCACAACGAGACGGCCTCGGCCCGGACGGTAGGGTCCGGATTCGTAAGACTCCCCGCGCGGAAGCGTCGCGTGTAGAGGTGGGGCGTGATCGCGTGCGCACGCAGTCCGGCGCGCTCCAGAGCCTCGCGGACGTGATCGACGGAGATCGACGGATCGGTGAACGGGTAGTTGATGTCGAGACACGAGAGGTGTCTGACCTGTCCCGCCCGTTCAATCGCCTCGAGCGTGCTGACAGTCGGACCGTACGCGTCGGTGGCGTACCGATCGACGAACTGTCCAAACAGCCAGAGCCCGGCTCCGTAGGTTCTCATCGAACACCCCTCGGTTGTCCATGCAGTTCTGCGTCTTCAGCGATCGCTGCTTCGGCGAGCTTTGCGAACATATCCTCGAACATGAGGCGGGTATCTATGTGCGTGTACACCCTGATCGGCCGCCCGACCGGTGCGGGTAGGTATCGACCGCGATCGTCGAGACGAGGAGCGGGAAGGGTCACGTAGTGGCTCGACGACGGATCCGGCAAGAATGGAGACCGAAGCGCGGTGAGCAGAACCAGGGGGCTGTCGCCTAGGATGAATACCTCGCCGAGCGCTAGCCCCAAGCCGGCCGCGTAGTCGAAGGAGCGCTCCAGGCACGCTAGTAGGTGAGCGCCGATCGGCCCGCACGGCCGCATCCTTGCCTTGAGTTCGGTGTAGCTGATGAACGCCTGGCGATAGACGTCGCGGGGCACCTGCCACAGCGGAATGGTCGAGTCGAAGACAACTTGAGCGGCGGCGACGTCGATCCGTGTATTGTATTCGGACTCTTCGGACGAATCCAGCGGGGAGAGCGTGATGCCCTGGTGCTCGGGGCCGCCGATCCAGATGGCCGTCAGCCGTGTGGCGATGCGCGGCTCCATCAAGTAGGCGCTCGCGAGTTCGGTCAGCCCGCCACCAAGGGTTACGCAGAGAGGGAGGTCCGAGTCGCGCATCGCCTCCTCGACAATTGCCTCCGCGCCGGCAGAGCGAATTGCGGTCGACCGATCGGGGAGGGGAGAGTTGGACCCTTGGAGAGTCGTGATTCTGCCTGTCAACCCCAGCAGTTCGACGATCCCATCGACTTGGACCTTGGCTTCGGCGGCCGAGCCACCCGAGGTGTTGGGGGGTCCGCTCGCACCCAGATGCGAGCCGATGACCGCACGCACCTCGACCGATGGCGACAGCAAGAGGTGCGCGAGCTGAACCAGCCCATCGGGATCGCCTGCGTAGTCGTTGTCGGTGATCACGCGAAGGCAAGGCGCTACCATTCTGCTCACAGGGCTATTCGTGCCGATTCCCATATGGCGTGAGGACCTCCAGTAACAAAGCCAACTATAGGGTGCATATCTATTCATAAACGCATTTACAGTCACACGAGTTCAAGCATAGCACCGTGCGATGGCACGTCAAGTCAGGCCATCCGTTCTGTCGCGGGCAAGGGACCGATCGTCAGGGTGCCCCAATAGACTTGGATGGGCCGGTGCACTGAACGTGGGCTCCAACACCGTCTGCACTTTGAACCTGTAGATCAGCTATTGCGACCGGCGGGTCGGCAAAGGCTATTGACAACGCTGACATCTCGACTTAGAGTGATTGACAGCGCTGTCAGACAGCGCTGTCATCCCAAACGAGCGAAGGGGCGAGCCCGTAAGGTGTCTCCGGCAACGCTACAAGATGTCGCTAGAATGGCGGGGGTCTCGACCAAGACCGTCTCGCGCGTCATCAACGACGAAGCCAACGTGGCTGCCGAGACCAGCGGAACGGGTCAACCAGGCCATCGCTAAGCTCAACTACGTGCCGAATTCCGCTGCTCGTAGTCTCTCTCGGGGAAGGGCCATGGCCATCGCTATGGTCGCTGGTTGGTCGGTGAACACCGCATACTCGAGCATGCTGATAGATCACATGCTCAAAGACACCACGAGCATCGACCACACTTTCATGCTGTTCCCGAGCGACTCTGGCACTGCGGATCGGGTGGCCGCGGCATTTCTTGGCCAGCAGATCGACAGTATCATCCTGGACTCGATGGCCGCGGAGAACCCGGACCTCATCGATAGGCTGCGTTCGCTCAAGAGGCCGTACGTCGTCCTCCATCCGAACTATCTTGATAGGTACGAGGGCGGTTCGTTCGTTCGTATCGACAACTTCCAGGCAGCCAAGAACGCGACCGACTATCTCATCGGCCTGGGACACCGGGAGATAGGCTTCGTGACGTTTCCTGTGAACATGCCCGGAAACGAGCGCCTGAGTGGGTATCGCTCCGCGCTGGAACACGCGGGCATCGGGTACCGCAGTGACTATGTGCGCGAATCCTTTGACAGACCCGTCCAGATCGGATACCAGGGCGCGCTGCAGTTGATGTCGGATCACCCGGAGATCACCGCCCTGTTCGCGGCTACGGACGAGATCGCGATCGGGACCCTTACGGCCGTTTGGCAGCTGGGGTTGAAGGTGCCCGAAGACGTCTCGGTCATAGGGTTCGACGACATCAGTCTGGCCTCGAACATCACGCCGCCGCTGACCACGATCCGTCAGCCGATCGGACAGATTTCGCGCGCGATCGTGGAAATGGCCATCAACCTAGCAGAGGACCCGCACCAGGAGAGAGTAGATCTGGTGCTGCCTACCGAGTTGGTTGTGCGGAACTCCTGCCAGAAGCCTAGGAGCACCTGAGCATGAGCCGCCAGGCAATCTGCCTGCGAGCCCAGGTCACCCCTGCGCAGTTCGAAGCGTGGGTGTTATGGGGTTGCGGGGGATGGGTATCACGCAAGAGCAGGACAAGAAAGGGGGCAGCATTTCGGCGTGTGCCACAGTCCGAGCAAGCGCTGTTGTCTGGACACCGGCCAAGAAAGGAGGTCGGGCGACGCAGATGAATACCATCCCGCTCTACCCAGGCGCTGCGCCGGGATCGGAGGACTGGTCCTATTCGGAGGTGGAGGAGCCGCCGGTGCCTCCGGACGAGATTGGTTCCGTGCGGAATGTCACCCGCCCGGCTTTGATCCCGTATTTGGCAGACCCAAAGGTGGCGCGGGGGATCGGAATGATCGTGTGCCCCGGGGGCGCGTTTCACGGGCTGGCGATCTACCACGAGGGACACGATGTGGCGCGGTGGCTGCAGGAGCGCGGCGTGTCGGCGTTCGTACTCAAGTACCGCGTGCTTCGCACCCCAGATTCCTCCGAGGAATTCGCCCGACAGATCGGCGAGGTGAGAGCACTTCCCTTTGAAGAGAACCAGAGGCATCTCAAGGAGGCAACAAGAGAAGTGCGACCGCTGGCCGTCGCCGACGGCCGGCAGGCAGTGAAAGTGGTGCGCGAGCGGGCACACGAGTGGGGAATTCGCTCCGACCGGATAGGCATGATGGGGTTCTCGGCGGGTGGACATGTCACGGGGAAAGTCGCCCTAGACCACGACGCGGATAGTCGGCCAGACTACGCAGCCGTGATCTACGGTGCGATGTTCGAGGGCGTAGTCGTCCCCGATGACGCGCCTCCGCTGTTCATGGCTTTGACGAACAACGATGAGGTTGCCGTTGAGCCCAGTCTCCAGCTTTACTCTGCCTGGAGACGGTCCGAGCATCCGGTGGAGCTGCACATATACGCCCAAGGTGATCACGGCTTCGGCATGATCAAACAGGGCCTACCCGTAAACGGCTGGGCCGACCTGTTCTGGGTCTGGTTGCAGCATTTGCAGGTCGACTAGTGTTCAGCTGTTACCCTGACAGCGCTGTCAACCTGCAATTCAAGCGAAGAGCAGAAGCGGTGCAAATCAATCGGTTCGTGTAGGGAACGAGAGACTCTCTAAGGAGGAGGGCCATGAAGATCGCAAAGTACCTGCTACCGGTGCTACTCATCGTTGTGCTAGCCATAGGGCTGATAGGCTGCGGAAATGGCACAACCGCCACCACAGCCGCCCCCGGCGATCCCAATACCGTGCTGAATAGTGCGGCCATCACCAATGCCTTTGTGCTGAACTTCAATCCTTTCACCGCTGAGCCCTTGTGGCCGACGCTGAAGGGCGTCTTTGAGCCCATGATGGTATACAACGTGGTCAAGTCCGAACTGACCCCTTGGCTGGCCACGAGCTACGAGTGGAGCGCTGACTTCAAGACCCTGACCTTCAAGCTGCGTGAAGGTGTCAAGTGGTCCGATGGCCAGCCTTTCACTGCAAACGACGTGGTGTTCACTTTCGATACCCTGAAGAACACCCCCGGTCTATCTGGGTCCGGCTTGACGGCATTGAGCGGGCCGGTTGACACGTACAGCGCCCCTGACGATCTGACGGTCGTCTTCAACATGAAGATCGTGGACACCATGGTCCTCTATGACATCGCCAACCAGGACATCGTCCCGCAGCACATCTGGAAAGATGTCGCCGACCCGGCGAAGTTGAGAACGGTACGCCTGTCGCAACCGGACCTTTCACCGAAGTCGTCGACTTCCAGCCACAGTCCTATGAACTGGACAAGAACCCCAACTACTGGCAAGAAGGCAAGCCGACCTACAAAGGCATTCGCAATACGGCTTACTCTGGGAACGAAGCCATAGCCGCCGCCTTCGTCGCGGGCGATGTCGACTGGTCTGGAACCGTCATGCCCAATATCGAGCAGGCAGTCATCGCCAAGAATCCCAATATCTACAACAACCCCAATGAATCCACGATGACGGTGCTGATGCACCTCAATCCGAACACCAAGCCGTTTGACGACGTGATCGTGCGCAAGGCTATGAGCATGGCTCTCGATCGCAGCCAAATGGTCCAGGTGGCTCTTGGCGGATTCTCCGAGCCTGCGGATGTCACGGCTTTGAGTAGCGCGTACAAGGACTGGAAGGTCGCCGACCCGAGCAAATTGGGCGACTGGACTACCTACAACGCCCAGAAGGCCGGCCAGATGCTGGAAGATGCTGGCTACAAGCTTGGCGCCGACGGATTCCGCACCATGAAAGACGGCACTCCGATGAAGTTCCAGCTGACCATGGTGCAGGGCTTCACCGACTGGATCTCAGCCGGCGAGATCATGGTGCAGAACTGGAAAGACGTTGGCATCAATGTCGAGACCAAGATGATCGACCCAGGCGCTTTCTTCGGTAGCGTGCCGATGGGCGACTATCAGATCGCGCTGTGGTTCGGCTACGGCAGCCCCACGCCGTACGGCCAGTACATCAACATGATGGGTAGCGCAACTGCCGTACCTTGGGGCACGTTCACCATGGTGAATTTCGCCCACTACGGCAGCAAAGCTGCCGACGCATTGCTGACTCAGTTTGCCGCCAGCAATGACAAGGCCGAGCAGATTGAGCTCTGCAAGCAATTGCAGCAGGTCTTTGCCGACGAGGCGCCGCTGATCCCGCTTTGGAGCGCCTTTGACTGGGCCATCTTCAACTCTGAGCATTTCACTGGTTTCCCGACCCCAGAGGACAACTACTCGCTTGCCTTCCCGCAGGGGGCAGTGGATCCGGAGCAGATCATTGTGATGTTGGCCGCTACGCCTAAATAGTAGGCAACTGATCCTCAGCTGGGTATGCGTCGCAGGACGCATACCCAGCTCTCCTTTGTGTCTGCAATAGACTGAGCTGAGTTTCTGCCGGAGGCGGTGACACGGTTGCGGTACATCCTACGTCGCTTGGGTTTCTACTTGGGTGCGTTGGCGGTTGCCATCACCGTCAACTTCTTCTTGCCCCGTTTGCTGCCGGGTGACCCGGCCAGCATAATCCTGGGAACCTCAGCCGGTAAGTTGTCGCCGGCAGACTTGATGGCTGTGCGAGAAGCTCTAGGGCTAAGCGATGCTTCACTACCCCAACAGTTTGTCACCTACCTCTCGCATCTGTTTCATGGAGAGTTCGGTATCTCCTACTCTTACTTCCCCGCCGCGGTGACCAAAGTGATCGGGACTGGTCTAGTGTGGACACTGCTGCTCGGGTTCTTCTCTTTGCTCATCAGCTTCGTCCTGGGCAACCTGATAGGCATCTTCGGCTCCTGGCGCAGGGGAGGGGTGGTAGATTCCGTCGTGCCGCCGCTTCTGATATTCATCGGTTCTTTCCCCGCCTTCTTCCTGGCGTTGGCTCTACTCTACGTGTTTGGGTTGGAGCTGAACTTACTGCCCTTCAGCCATGCATACGATGTCAGGCTGCATAGAGGGTTCAGCCTCGCGTTCATTGGAAGCGTGGCCAAGCATATGATTCTGCCTGTCACCTCGTCTGTATTGCTCAGCGTAGGAGGATGGGCCCTAGGCATGCGCAATGTCATGGTCGGCGTGCTCGCCGACGACTACGTGACTATGGCGGAAGCCAAAGGCCTCAAACAGCGCCGGATAATGTTCAGGTACGCGGCTCGCAATGCTCTCCTTCCGAACGTGACGGGATTCGGCATTGCTCTGGGAGCCGTTCTCAGCGGGCAGATCCTGATCGAGACGGTCTTTTCCTACCCCGGTTTGGGCTTCCTGTTGATCAATTCGGTCAACGGCCGAGACTATCCCCTGATGCAGGGTCTGTTTCTCTTGATCACTGCGGCAATACTGGCAGCCAATTTCTTGGTTGATGTCCTCTACGCCTGGCTGGATCCGCGTGTGCGGGCCGCATAAGGAGCGCTGCTCAATGGCTGAAACGGAGGAGAAGAAGACGGCAAGCCTCACTTCTGGAGGTGGGCGACGTCGTCGTTTCAGGGTCCCAGGTTCGAGCGCACTGCGTACCCTGATGGGCAGCCCTAAGGCCAGGGTAGGATTTGCCATCGTCCTGTCCATCGTGCTGGCAGCCGTTTTTGCGCCTCTTCTGGCTCCGGGTGATCCAAAGGAGTTTGCGGGGGTGATCAACCAGGCGCCTTCCGGCCAGCACATCCTAGGGACCAACCCTCAAGGAAAGGATGTATTCAGCCAGCTTGTGTGGGGCGGTCGGCTTTCCCTGCTCATCGGCTTTGGCTCGGGCGCGTTGATGGTTGTGATCGCTACGATCGTTGGGATGATCGCAGGCTATTTTCGGGGCATCATCGATGACATCCTGAACTTCGTGATGAATCTCTTCCTCGTGATTCCGGCTCTGCCGCTGTTGGTGTTGCTCTCGGCGTATCTCAAGCCGAGCACCGCGACCATCATCTTCGCGTTGGCGTTCACCGGCTGGGCTTACAACGCCCGCATCATCCGGGCGCAGACAATGTCTTTGCGTGAGAAGGATTTTGTTGCTGCGGCAGTTGTCAGTGGAGAACGGCCCCTGAAGGTGATCTTCGTCCATATCTTGCCCAACATGGTGAACATCATCGTAGGAGGGTTCATCGGCGCGGTGATCTACGGAATCATGGCTTCGACCGGCCTGGCGTTTCTAGGCTTGGCCAGCACCCAGGACGTTACCTGGGGAACCAACCTCTTCTGGGCGCAGAATGGCGGCGCTTTGATGATCGGCGCCTGGTGGGCTTTCGTACCGTCGGGTCTCGCGGTCGCCCTGGTCGCTTTCGGTCTGGCGTTGATCAACTACGGCATGGACGAGATCACCAACCCGCGCTTGAGCGCCGAGCGCGATATCAAATCACTGCTGAAGAAGGCGAACCTTCCCCGCATGCGTCGCGCTACCCCGGTGGTGCCCCGTGAGCACTGAACCCAGCCAAGTGGCGCAACCACCTCGTATGCCCGAGGGGGAGCGGCCTCTGCTCGAAGTCCGCAATCTATACGTCGAGTACGTTACCCGACGCGGTCCTGCTCAGGCTGTCAACAACGTTTCGTTCGACATCCCAGAAGGACAGGTCTTTGGGTTGGCCGGCGAATCGGGGTGCGGTAAATCGACGATCGCTCACTCGATCCTGAGAGTGCTGCGCCCTCCGGCGGTCATAAGCGGCGGGCAGATCCTGTTCGCGGGGCAAGACGTTCTGAAGATGAGCGACAGCGAGCTGGAGGACTTTCGCTGGGCCAAAGTCTCGATGGTCTTTCAGAGCGCCATGAACTCACTCAACCCCGTCACCAATATCGGCGAACAGATCCAGGACGTGCTGGTCAGGCATGAAAAGGCCAAACCGAAAGAGGCTCGCGAGCGCGCCGCTGAACTGCTCGACATAGTGGGCATTGAGAGCGCGCGCCTGAAGTCATTTCCTCATCAGATGTCAGGGGGGATGCGCCAGAGGGTGGTGATCGCGATCGCCCTGGCGTTGAAGCCTGACTTGATGATTATGGACGAGCCCACCACCGCACTGGATGTGGTGGTACAGAAGGACATCCTGCAGCAGATACAGGCTCTCAAGGAGACAATGGGCTTCTCGATCCTTTTCATCACCCACGATGTGTCGCTGATGGCCGAGTTCTCCGACCACATGGCCATCATGTACGCAGGCGAGATCGTGGAAAGGGCCCCCGCAAAGGAGATCTTCACTAATCCCATCCATCCCTACACTCAAGGATTGCTGAGTTCGTTCCCGTCTTTGACCGGCGAAAAGCGCAAGCTGACCGGTATCCCTGGCTCTCCGCCAGACATGGTGGATCCACCCAAGGGCTGCAAATTCCATCCTCGTTGCACCGTCTGTACCCACAAGGAGACCGAGGAACAGCCGCGGCTTACCGAGGTACTGCCAGGTCACTGGGTGGCTGTCCACGCAGGCATGCCGTTGCCTAGCATAGTCTCGAGCAAGGTGCGCACGCATGGATAACAAGGTGATTCTTGAGGTCCGTCATCTCACAAAGCATTTCCCGATGGGGCGTGCCAGGCGGTCGGGTCGTGTGCACGCCCTGAACGACGCTTCTTTCACCATCAGCCGCGGCGAAGTCGTGGCGCTCGTCGGCGAATCGGGCAGTGGAAAATCCACGGCGGCCCGAGTGATCACGCGGTTGATCGGGCCGACGCGAGGTGAGATCCTCCTGCACGGTCGAAACGTGCTGAAGGAAGAACCACACCGCGTCTCGCTGGACTATCGCCGGACGATCCAGATGATCTTCCAGGATCCCTATGCCTCGCTAAATCCCGCCCGCACGATCGGCTTTCACCTCGAGCGTCCCATCCAAATCCACAGGAAGACGCGGCGCGCCGGTCAATCGGTGCTTGACCTACTGAATTCCGTCGGGCTCATACCGGCCGAGGAGTACGCAAAGAAATACCCTTATCAGTTGTCTGGCGGTCAGCGCCAGCGGGTGGCAGTGGCTCGTGCCCTAGCTGTCGATCCGGAGATCATCCTGGCTGATGAGCCGATCTCCATGCTGGACGTCTCCATCCGCATGGGGGTGCTCAACCTGATCGAGCAGTTGAAAGAGGAGCGAGGCATCGGCTTTCTCTACATCACCCACGACCTAGCCAGCGCGCGGTATATCGGAGATCGCACCATCGTGATGTATGCAGGGCACATGGTGGAGGGGGCCGGTTCAGTCGAGTTGATGGACCATCCGGCCCATCCCTACACGAAACTGCTGCTCTCGGCGGTTCCCGATCCAGAAGGGGGCCTCGCTACCGAAGCCGTCCAAGCGCGTGGGGAGATACCGTCATTGATCAATCCGCCTCCCGGCTGCCCTTTTGCGCCGCGTTGCGCGCAGGCGATGCCCGTCTGCCGGCAGTGCATGCCAGAAGAGCGAGACGTGTCTGCCAACCACTGGGTGCGTTGCCACCTGTTTGACGCCGACTAGGCTGCTTGCCGATCCTATGGAGCGCTCAGACATGCCAACCACCGTCCGCCCTCGCGAATTCCGCGAGATTCGCTGGCTGGGGCATTGGCTCTGGGTTCCCGAGGAGCCGGTCGTTGCCAGTGGGGGGTTTTCGGCTGCCATCGATCCGAACGCTCGAGAATCGAACGGATTGTTCCGGAAGACCTTCTCGCTCGATGGCGTGCCCGGTCGAGTGCCCGCGCGCGTCACCGCCGACTCGCGCTACGTCTTGTACGTGAACAACATGGAACTGGGTCGCGGTCCAATGCGGAGTCAGTTCCGGCGGCTGCATTACGACATGTACGACCTAGCCCCCTACCTGACAACGGGGGAGAACACCATTGCCGTGCACGTGAAGTACTACGGTCGGGAGACGGCTTTTTGGATGCCTGCCACGCCCAACCGTACCCTGGGAAGAGGCGGGGTCATGGTGTTCGAATGCGACCTGGGCGAATCAGGCTGGCTTGTGACCGATGACACCTGGAAGGCACGGAGGGCCGAGGCCTGGGACCACGAGTCCGCCGACGAACGTGAATACGCGGCTGGTGGCGTGCCGATGGAGATCTTCGATGCGAGTCGCTTCCCCCTCGGGTGGAAGGCCGCGGGTTTCGACGATAGCGGGTGGGGCGAGGCGCAGGTCGTCAGCGCGATGCTGAGTGGCTTGTATCGTTCGCAACCTCCCACTCATCCCTATGGCCCTCTCTACCCGAGGACGATCGGGGAGCTGGGAGGAGAGACAAGAAGGCCGGCCTCTTGCGAGGTGGAGACCATATCGGGCCTTGAGATCCGGCCCGGTATCTCGCCGATGGACCGAGTCGAGGAGGCTCTAGAGGCTCCACGGGAGAGCGGTCCGCAGGAGAGCCGGTTGCCAGTCCGGCAAGACGTGCCTGCTGGAGGTGCGGTCTGGATCAAGATCGACATGGGGCGGATAGTCTCGGGCCTCGTGGAGTTCAGTCTGCAGGCCGCCCCGGGGACTGTGCTCGACATATCGTACTTGGAGGAACCGATCCGCCCGGTCCCCCACTTCGGGCTGATGCGGATCGGCACACGCTACCTTGCGCGAGGCCGGGACGATGACTTCGGTCTGTTCGACAGTGTCGGCTTCCGCTACGCGTACATCTTGGTGCACTCGGTCTCAGGCGAGACCGTCCTTGAAGACTTCGCGGTGCGAGAGTACCTGCACCCATGGCAAGAGCCGGCAAGCTTCGAGTGCTCCGACCCTCTTCTACAGCAGATCTTCCAGGCGGGCATGCGCACCGTGCAGCTCTGTTCTCCAGACGCCTTCGTCGACTGCCCGACGCGCGAGCAAAGAGCTTGGTCGGGAGATGGGGTGGTAGACCAGATGGTGACTTTGGCGGCCAGTCGCGATTGGCGCCTGGCGAAGCGCTACCTGGAACTGGCCAATTCCCCTCGTTCGGACGGCATCTTGCCGATGTTCACCACCAGCATGCTAGAGCTCACCGGAAGCTTCACGCTGCCCGATTGGTCGATGCACTGGGTCCACGGCGTCTACAACTGGTATCGGTATGCGGGCGATCGCGAGGCGATACTTTCTTGGCTTCCGACTGTCGCTCGGATCTTGCGCTGGTACGCCCCCTATCAGACATCCGCGGGTGTTCTGAAGGATGTGGGCGAGTGGAACCTCGTGGATTGGTCGAGTGTTTCGACCGTGGACACCAGTTCCCTGCTCACAGCCGAATGGGCCAGGGGCCTACGCGAGTTCGCCGAAATGGCCGGCTGGCTGGGAGAGACCAGCAGCCAGCACTGGGCGGAGGGACTCTACGAGAAGGCGAAGGCCGGTTTCGAGGTGTTCTGGGACGAGAGGCGCGGCTCTTACTTCGATCACCTCGTCGACAGTGCCCCTCAGCCTGAGATGAGCCAGATAGCCGGAGCGCTGGCGATCGCGTCCGGTCTGGCGCCTCGAGCCCGGTGGGGCCGCATAGTGAGCACCATCACCGATGATCGACGGCTGGTGGTGCGGTCTTGGGCCGGTGGCGGGCAAAGCGAAGAGAAGTTCGAGAAGCAGCAGCGTGGGATCTACGAGATCGACTGGGATGTGGAGAACGAGATAGTCATCTCGCAGCCGTTCATGAGTTATGTCGTGCACGACGCTGTTGTGTTGGCCGGCAGAGCCGACCTCTTGCCCGATCTGTATCTGCGCTGGACGGAGTTCTTCAGAGATGGCTACGACACGATCGGGGAGGTCTGGGGCGGCGGAACCCACGCGCACGGTTGGAGCTGCACCCCAACGCGAGACATGCTCATCTACACACTCGGCATATCCCCGGCCGAGCCGGGCTTCAGCCGGGCTCGCATCTCGCCACAGATGGGCCGCCTGGAATGGGCGAAGGGGCGGGTGCCTACGCCGCTTGGACCGATCTCAGTCGAGGTGTCCGCCGAGGCGGTACTGGTCGATTCTTCAGTTCCTTTCGAGGTATGTCTAGACGGGCAGACCGCCTTGGAGTTCCCCGCGGGGCGGCACACTGTAAAGAACTCTCGTAGCGGACCGAGCGAGGTAGAACGATGACGGTGAACATAGAGGAGCTACTGGAGCAGATGACTCTCTCCGAGAAGGTCGGTCAGCTGGTGTCGGAGAATGCCTTCGCCCCGATCGACTGGATGGAGGTGGGACGGCAGCGCAAGCTGGCTGACGAGCAGGGCGTGCCCTACGAGATTCCCCTCGAACTGAGCGGCACAATCGAAGAACGGGTCCGCGGTGGGCACGTCAGCGCCATCAACTCCGCCGATGCGAGCATCAACGAGCGGCTGCAGCGCATCGCGGTCGAGGAGAGCCGCCTGGGCATCCCACTGCTGGTGAGCCAGGACGTCCTGCACGGGTTTCGGACCGTGTTTCCTATCCCGCTGGCGAGCGCCTGTTCCTGGAACCCCGACCTAGTCGAGCGTGCCTCCCATGCGGCAGCCGTGGAGGCGTCCACAGCGGGCATCAACTGGTTCTTTGCCCCTATGGTGGACATCGCGCGCGATCCGCGCTGGGGACGCATCGCTGAGGGCGCGGGGGAGGACCCCTTCCTGGGGAGTGCGATGGCTCAGGCCCAGGTCCGCGGCTTTCAGAGCGCAGATCTGCCGACGGGTTTCCGCATCGCAGCGTGTCCGAAGCATTACGCCGGGTACGGGGCCGCCGAAGCCGGGCGCGACTACAACACGGTGGATATCTCGGAGCGGACCCTGCGGGATGTCTATCTGCCTCCCTTCAAGGCCGCGTTCGACGCTGGGGCCGACAGCACCATGAGTTCTTTCAACGAGATCGGCGGCGTGCCGGGCACCTGTAACGCCTTCCTGCTACGCACGGTGCTGCGGGACGAGTGGGGCTGGACGGGCCCGGTCATGAGCGACTTCAACGCCATAGGTGAACTGGTGGAGCACGGCGTGGCCCGCGACCTGAAAGATGCGACCAGGCTCAGCATCCTGGCGGGGGTCGACCTAGACCTCGACAGCGGGGGATACGCCACCTATCTGGGGGAGTTGGTGCAGGAGGGGGCGGTGCCGCTGGAGGTGGTTGACGCTGCCGTCCGCCGTGTGCTCCGTCTCAAGTCCGACCTGGGTCTCTTCGACGCATCCGCATACCGACGAGGGTCTGCGTGAGCAGCATTTGCTGACCGCCGAGCACCGCGACCTGGCGCTGGAATTGGCCACGCAGTCGATCGTGCTGCTGAAGAACGAAGCTAAGGTCCTGCCCCTCCGGCCGGGCGCCACAAAGGTCGCTCTGATCGGACCGTTGGCCGACAACCGCTCCGACCTGCTTGGGCACCTGGGTCACGGCTGGCCAAGCCTCCGACGTGGAAACGGTGCTGGTCGGTGTGCGGAGGTATGTGGAGGAAGCAAACCTGGTGTTCGACCAAGGTTGCTCGCTCGAAGGTACCGAAGACGCCGACTTCGGCTCTGCGCTGGCCGCCGCCAGACCGCCGATGTAGTCGTGGTCGTAGTCGGCGAAGGAGCCGGCATGAGCGGCGAGGCCCATTCCCGGGCTCATCTGGGCCTACCGGGGTGCCAGCAGGACCTGGTCGACTCTCTCGCGGCGACAGGCAAACCATTGGTGGCAGTGCTGATAAGCGGCAGGCCGCTTGTGGTGCCAAGATTGGCGCAGCAGGCAGGCGCGTTGATGCTGGCCTGGCATGGCGGCATCCAGGCAGGTCGTGCGGTCGCAGATGTGCTGTTCGGCGCCTCCAACCCTTCGGGCAAGCTGAGCGCCAGCTGGCCGCGCACCGAGGGGCAGATCCCGGTGTACTACGCCCACAAGCCCACCGGGCGGCCCGCCGAGGGCGAGGGCACTACCCAGTACGATGTTCCCTTCAGGTCTACATTCATGGACGAACTTAACTCTCCCCTCTTCTCGTTCGGCCAAGGGCTCAGCTATTCGAGCTTTGCCTACAGCGACCTGAAGGTGCTGACCCCCGCCGTCTCGCTAGACGATGTCGTGCGGGTAAGCGCCGTCGTCCGCAACACGGGCGACAGAGCGGGGGAAGAGGTGGTTCAACTCTACGTGCGCGATGTGGTCTGTTCGGTCACGCGGCCGGTCAGGGAATTGAAGGGCTTCCAGCGGGTCGCTTTGGCCGCCGGCGAACAGCGAGAAGTGGTGTTCGAGGTGCCCGTCCGGGAACTGGGTAGCCACGGACTGGACATGCGTTACGTCGTGGAACCAGGCCGCTTCAAGGTATGGATAGGTCCAAGCTCCACGCTCGGTCTGGAAGGCGAGTTCGAATGCAGCTGATCGAGCAGGATGTGATCACGAACGGCGTACGGCTACACGTCTACCGCACGGACACAGGCAGGCCGCCCCTGGTGTTTGCTCACGGCATAACCGACAACGGGCTGTGCTTCTTGCCCATCGCCGAGCAGCTTGCAGAGGACTTCGAGATCGTGCTGTACGACTCTCGTGGCCACGGTGGGTCGGACGCTTCGTCTCGCGATACGACGATTCTTGACAAAGCACGCGACCTGGGCGGTCTCGTCGACGCCCTGGAGCTGAAGAGACCAGCGTTGCTCGGGCATTCCCTGGGTGCCGTCACGGTGGCTCTCTGCGCAGGCCTCTTCCCGGAAATGCCAGACCGCATAGTCCTGGAGGACCCCCCGCCGTTCGAGACTTTGGTGCGCGGCGGCGACCAAGATACTGCAATGTGGGCACCAGTGGCGGCAGTGGGCCGCGGCCGATAGGGAGCGGAGTGTGGAGGAACTCGTCCAGATCAGTCGGGAGAGAGATCCGAGCTGGCCCGAAGCCGAACGTTTGCCCTGGGCGCAGGCCAAGCAGCAGTTCAGCCTGACGGTCTTCGACGAATCAGCGTTGGACGATGTCGAGTCGGCTAGACGGATCGTGTCGCAGATCGTCTGCCCGACGCTGCTCATCACAGCCGATCAGAAGCTGGGGTCCTTGTTCCCCCGAGCCGAGGCCGAGGAGCTGGTCGCCGATCTGCCTCTGGCGAGACACGTCAACATCCCCGGTGCTGGTCACAACATCCGTCGGGAGCAGCCCGGCCCCTACTTGGAAGCAGTACGCGCCTTTCTGAAAGAACGGCAGTAAGGAGGAGGAATGGACAACCAGAAGGCGACCTCCGTCAAACGCGGTGTGAGCCTCTACAGCTTCCAGGAGGAGTATTTCCTTAGGAAGATGACGCTCGAGGACATCATCGCCACGACGGAGAGGCTGGATATTCCGGGCATCGAGATCATCCCCGATCAGATGATCCCGGGCTATCCGGACATCTCGGACGATTTCCTCAAAGACTGGCACGGCTGGATGGACAAGTACGGCCGCACGCCCGTCTGCATGGACATGTTCCTGGATTGGAACAAGTACAAGGGCCGGGTGATGACCGACGACGAGAGGGTCGAATCGGTCACGACCGATATCATCAACGCCAGCAAGCTCGGCTGCGGCGTCATCCGAGTGATCCATGATGTCGAGCCGTCGTTGCTCGAGCGGTTGGCGCCCACGGCAGAGAAGTACGGGGTCAAGCTGGCGCTCGAGATCCACGCGCCCAGCTACTACGACAGCGGCCTCGAGCAGCGGCTCATTGCCATGTTCGACAGGGTCCAGTCTCCCTACCTCTGCTTCACCCTTGACCTCGGCGTGTTCGTGAAGCGTCTGCCGCGCGTGGTCACCGATCGCTTCCTCAGGGACGGCATGAGGAAGGAGCTTGCCGAATACGTCGCGGAAGCATACGAGGACGGCAGTCTGCGCTTGAGCGATGAGCCGGGCGCCGCTGAGCGCATGATCGGCAAGATAGTAGCCAAGGGCGCCACCGAGCACGACATCTACCTGACCATGATGGGCGCTCACATGATCTATCGGGAGCCCCGCACGATGCTCGAGTACCTGCCGTACACCGCACACGTCCATGGGAAGTTCTACGAGATGCTCCCGGACGGAACGGAGTACAGCATCCCCTACGACGAGATCATCCCCGTGCTGATCGAAGGTGGCTACCAGGGCTACATCGACAGCGAGTACGAAGGCAACCGCTGGATCCACGACGCGTTCGAGGTGGATAGCGCCGACCAAGTCGGCCGCCACCAAGTGATGCTTAAGCGCCTGCTGGGCGAGGAATGATCGGGCCGAGTCGACGAAGGAGCGACAGAGATGTATGACAAGTACATGATCGTCGGTGAAGCCTTCCGGAATGTCCAGGAGGAGGGCAAGATCACCGGGTTTCAGGTGGGCGTGCGTCTGCCGTACTACAGGGGAGTAGTGCTCTCCTTGGTGGGTGAGATGACGCTGACTGTCGACGGGGAGCAGATGCCCGCCGAGCGGATGAAAGTGACGGTGGAGGACGGCACCTTCCCGTTGACCGGGCTGGAGGACGAGCCCAAAGCCAAATGGGAGTTTGGAGAGGTAGGCATCGTCACCGTGGACAAGCCGGGTGGGTTGGCCCGCGGCGAACACGTGGTCGAACTGAAGCAGCACCTGAAGATCTCATACGTGCCCATGGGGTTCTTCGGGGGCGACAAGAAGACGCTCAGGCTGGCCGGCTAGGGTAGGGCCGGAAGACGAAGCTCGAGCAAGACGGACAGAGACATCATGGACGGCCAAGAAGACCCAGAGACAGAGGTAAGAGGACATGAAGAAGACTAGAGCAGCGATCGTCGGATGCGGTTTCATCGCCAACGGCAAGCATCTGGCCAGCATGGCCCGTCGCGACGACATAGAGGTAGTCGCGTTCTGCGACCTCATCATCGAGAAAGCCCAGGCTGCGGCCAAGCAGTACGGCACGCCTGACGCGCTCGTCTGCATCGACTACCACGACGTGATGGCGCGCCAGGACATCGACGTCGTGCATGTGTGTACGCCCAACAGCTCGCATGCCGAGATCTCCATCGCCGCTCTACAGAGCGGCAAGAACGTGATGTGCGAGAAGCCCATGGCCAAGACGGCGGCCGAAGCCAAAGCCATGCTCGAAGCCTCCAAGGCCTCCGGCAAGCTGCTCACCATCGGCTACCAGAACCGCTTCCGCGAGGACTCCCTGTTCATGAAGAACCTGTGCGCCGCCGGTGAACTGGGCGATATCTACTTCGCCAAGGCCTTGGCCACCAGGCGCCGCGGCGTTCCGGTCTGGGGTGTCTTCATGGACAAAGAGAAGCAGGGCGGCGGCCCGCTCATCGACCTGGCCACGCATGCCCTCGACCTGACCCTGTGGATGATGGACAACTACGAGCCCACGAGCGTGCTCGGTTCTACCTTCGACAAGATCGCCAGGATCGGCAGTTCCGCCAACATCATGGGTCCCTGGGATCCCGCTAAGTTCGAGGTCGAGGACAGCGCTTTCGGCTTGGTCAAGTTCAAGAACGGCGCCACCGTGTCCGTGGAATCGTCCTGGGCGCTGAACATGATCGTGTCAAACGAAGCCATGACCATGCTGTGCGGCAGCAAGGGCGGCGCCGATATGTTCCCGCCGGACGGTCCGGTGGTGCGCACCTCCGACTGGCAGGCGGCCCCGGCGCACTACGTGCGCGTGAACGGGGAGAACAACGGCAAGCTCTTCATCCAGAACTACACCATGGGCGGCACGTTCCTGGCCGACGGTGGCAAGCCCGAGCAGTTTGTCGGCGGCATGAAGGAGTTGGACGTCTGGCTCAAGGCGGTGCGCGGAGAGGACGAACTGGTGGTCAAGCCCGAGCAGGCCTACAAGGTCACCTGCATCTTGGAAGCCATCTACGAGTCCGCCCTTGCCAACGACATCGTCCGGATGACGTAGGAGGGTATAGGCATGAGTGCCGTGAACGTCATCGAAGACAACAGCCTACGGGCGACTGCGTCTGGCTTCGAGGTCAAGCTGCGATTCAAGTGGTACCGGTCGCTCCAGCTATCGTGCTTGGAGAACCTGCAACTGAGTCTGGACGGTCGGCCGGTGGACGCTGGAGCGATCGGCTTTGGCATCAATGGTCACACTTACCGTTTGGACGAGCTGAGCGACAAGGTGGAGGAGTTCTGGTTCATTCTTGACTCGGCGATCGTGAGCGTCGAGCAACCGGGCGCGGTCAAGCCGGGGGAAGCGCACCAGATCGATGTCGTGTTCGGCATGCGCGCCCCCTACATAGGTATCGGTCCTGGGCGGTTCCTGACCATCCTCAACAAGCAGTCGGCGACCCAGGTCGCCGCGTGAGGCGGAGGAGGCTACTCATGGACAACAACAAACCCATCCTAGGGACGACTATCTACAGCTTCACCAACGAGTGGTTGCGGCGGATGTACACGCTCGACGAAGAGGTGCAGAAGGTCGCTGAGCTTGGTCTAGGTCCGGCGGTCGAGATCGTGGGTTTCCAGAGTATCCGCGAGTTCCCGGAGGTAACCGACGAATTCGCGAGCCATTTCCGCGGGCTGCTCGAACGCTACGAGTTGATCCCCAGCTGCCTGGGGGGCAATTGTGACGTGGGACGCGACCTCAGGCGGCCCATGACCGAGGATGAGATCGTCGCCTACGTGGAGCGGCAGATCGTCAGCGCCAAGAAGCTGGGCTTTCCAGTGCTGCGTGTCCAAGGCTTCGTCGGCCCCAAGGTCTTCGAGAGGCTCGCGCCCCTCGCCGAGAAGGCCGGGGTGCAGGTGGCCGCGGAGATACACGCGCCGATGTCAGCCTATCATCCAGAGGTCATGGAGCTGCGTGAGTGCTTCGATCGAGTGGGCCCCGAACTGGTAGGTTTCGTTCCGGACTTCAGCACCTCGATGATCGCTCCGCCCGATGTCTACTGGCGGCGTTTGCGCGAGCTCTGGTGCGCCGGAGGGACTCATCGAGGCTGCCAAAGACGTCTGGGCTTCCGATAGGGCGGTGCCGGAGAAGTTCGGAGCGCTCGCTGAGGCCGCGGGACGATTCGGAGTCGGCGACGCCGTAGGGGGTCAGCTGAATACGACCCTCACCATGTTCGGCCGTGCGCCGGTGGATCAATTGGCCGAGCTACTGCCCTACACGAAGCACATCCATGGCAAGTTCTACGAGGTGGACGATACGGGCACCGAGCCCTCGATCCCCTACGCGCAGATATTCGCCCTGCTGCAGAAGGAGGGCTACAGCGGCACCATCTCGGCTGAATGGGAGGGACACGCCTTCACCGAGGAGCCCATCGGATTCCAGCAGGTTCAGGCCTGGAAGACGATGTGCACGAAGTTGCTGGGCGGCTGAAGAGAAAGCCGATGTTCGAGACCAAGGCTCACCCGGGGGCCGAAGGCCCCGTGTCTTCGCGCGCGTTCGAGTTGCGAGAGAGTCGCCTGGAAGACGCGGCCAACCTACGTAGGCCGGACCGGGTGCCGATAGCACCTCTGGTCCACTACTACGCAAACATCTCGCAAGGCGTGAGCAACGCCGACATGCACTACGACCTCGCTCTGCGCAACCGTGTGTTTCGGGACACGACAGTCGAGCATGACTGGGACGCGGCCGCTCCCGTTGGTGCAATTCCCGAAGGGAGGCCCCTCGAATTGATCGGCACCACTCAGTATAAGTGGCCGGGGGGCGGTCTCGACTTCGGGCAGCCTTTCCAGTTCGTCGAGGGCGAGTACATGCTGCAGGATGAGTACGACGAGATGCTGGCCGACCCGGCGGGCTTCGCCGTGCGTAGGCTGTGGCCTCGTATAGCGACTACCATGGCGCCGATTGCGGCACTTGCTCGCGACCCCTTGCCCCCGATACTCTACTCCGCAGATTCCCGCGGGCTCTGCGGTCTACTGGGAAGCGTGCTGTCGCCTCCCGAGATCGTCGACACGCTCGAGAGGCTGTTGGCACTCGCGAATGAGTCGGTCTCCAGTGGGCAGCACATGGCTGACTATGTCACCGAGATGGCCAAGCTAGGGTACCCGATGCTGTTCGGTGCCACCGCGTTGACCGCGTTCGACTGCGTGAGTGACTTCCTTCGCGGGCTGAGAGGCACGATGCTGGACATGTTCCAGGCCCCCGACAAGCTCCTCGCGGCAGTGGAGCTGTTCACCCCTTGGACAATCGAACAGTCGGTGGCGTTGGCGCGTCTCATAGGCAATCCCAGGGTATTCATCGCCCTTCACCGCGGAGCCGGCAGCTTCATGTCGAACGAGCAGTTCGCGAAGTTCTACTGGCCCAGCCTCAAAGCGCTCCTGTTGGGCCTCATAGACGCCGGATTGACGCCGATGCCGTTCTTCGAGGGCGACTACACCTCGCGTCTTGCGTTCCTCGCAGAGCTGCCGACCGGCAAAGTGATCGGCCATTTCGACCGCATCGATCGTGCGAAGGCGAAGGAAGCAATCGGCGGCACTATGTGCTTCTGGGGTAACGTCCCCTCATCGCTCCTCTGTGCTGGAACCGCCGACGAAGTGAAGCGGGACGTCTATGAACTAATCAGATCTCTTCGGGGGCAACGGAGGTCTCATCATAGACGGAAGCAGCGGGATACCCGACGAGGCCAAGCGCGAGAACGTGTTCGCCCTGACCGAGGCGGTTCTCGAGAACGGCGCCGGCAACTGAACGCGAAAACATGCAGAGGAAAGCGCGATAGATGGAACCTGAAATGCCGCTCACAAGCGGGATCGTCTTGCAGCGTGTCACCCAGAGCACGGTGGCGGCGATCGACTCGAGGCTGCAGTCGAATGCTGCGGCGGTCATTTTCGATGACTTCATCGTCGCCGTCGATGTAGGCATGCGGCCATATGCCTCCCGGTTGTTCCGCGAGGCGCTCGAGAGCCAGTTTCGGCGTCCCGTGCACTTCGCGTGCATCACGCACTGTCACGCCGACCACACCTTTGGCCTCCAGGCGTTCAAGGACGTGACTCTCTTCGGCTCGCGCCGGCTCGCCGACGCGCTCGAGCGCAGCCCCGACTGGACGCCCGAAGAGAGTGCGAGGCGGAAGCTGGACGATTCCGAGGGCGGATGGCTGGGCGAGGTCGAGCTTGTCCTTCCTTCGCTCCGGTTCGATGGGCGGATGGATATCGCCAACAGAGGGAGGCTGGTGGAGTTTCACCACGCGGGGGGCCATACCGACTGCTTGGTCTACGGTTATCTTCCCGATGAGAAGGTGCTCTTCGCGAGCGACCTGATCTTTGCCGGCGGCTTTCCCTTCGCAGGGGATGCTACCGCGGATCCGGAGGTGTGGATGGCCACTCTGAGAGCGTGGACGAGCATGGCGATCGACCACGTCATCCCGGGGCACGGGCCGGTTAGCGGACCCGGAGAGATCATCAGGCAGTTGGAGTTCTTCGAGACTCTGAAGCAGAACACTCTCAAGGCGATCGAGGCGGGACAGGGTGGTGAGGACATAGAGTTGCCGTCAGTCTACCCCGTCGGCGACAAGGTCTGGTTCGCAGAGAAGACCGCTCAGCGTTGGCACGCCTACTACAGCGACTACCGGCCAAACAATCGAGAGGTCTAGTCAAGGCATGGCATCGAACGATACGACTACGACGGGCGACGACAACATCGCGGCGGAGCCCATTATCCGGAAACGGGAACTCGGCTTCGTCATGGTGGCTCTGTTTGTCTCGTTGCTGTTGTCTGCCCTCGACCAGACCATCTTCAGCACCACCCTACCTACCATAGTGGGGGAGCTGAACGGCATCGACCAGATGCTGTGGGTCACGACTGCCTACATACTGGCGGCCACCATCACCATGCCGATCTACGGCAAGCTCGGCGATCTCTTGGGTCACAAGTCGCTTCTGCTTGTCACTCTCATGCTCTTCCTGGGTGGCTCGGTGCTCGGCGGTATCGCATGGAGCATGCCGGTGCTCATCGCGGCTCGTGGTATCCAAGGTCTGGGCGGGGGCGGTCTCATGATCCTTGGGCTCGCCATCGTAGCCGACATAGTCCCGCCGAGGAAGAGAGGCACCTATCTGGGTGTTCTCGGTGGAGTGTGGTCGTTCTCCTCGGTTGTGGGTCCGATACTTGGCGGGTGGTTCGCCGATTCGGTGGGATGGCGCTGGGCCTTCTGGTTCAACCTCCCGCTCGGCGCCATTGCGATCATCTTCGTTCTAGCGTTCCTGAGGGCGCCCCTCCAGAAGAAGACACGGGTGCGGCTGGATGTTGCCGGCATGACGGCCATGGCGATCGCAACGACCGCGATCATCCTCCTGATATCGTGGGGCGGCCGTGAGTACGCGTGGGGGTCCCCGGTCATCCTGGGTCTAGCGGGCGTCGCGGTCGTTGTCGGGGCGCTGCTGGTGTTCATCGAGAGCAAAGCGGCTGAGCCCATCATCCCCCTGCACCTCTTTCGCGACCGGAACTTCGATCTGGTGACCGCGGGGGGCCTGCTGACCTCCCTCGCCTTCCTGGGGGTAGTGGTCTACATGCCGAGCTACCTGCAGATGGTCACCGGCCTGAGCGCGACCAAATCGGGTCTGCTACTCGTGCCTCTGTCTCTAGGTATCCTCACCACGTCCCTGGGGACGGGGATGCTTGTTAGCAGAACCGGTCGCTACAAGTGGATGCCTCCTGTCGGCGCCATGCTTGTTGCGCTCAGCCTCTACCTGCTTTCGACTTTGACCGTCGGTACGTCAGTCTGGCTCGCTTGTTTCTACATGTTCGTCCACGGCGTTGGCAACTGGCGTCGGCTTTCAGGTACTCAACCTCATCGTGCAGAACTCATTCCCCGTGTACCGAGGTCGGCACGGCGATCGGGGCACACAGCTTCTTCAAGCAGATCGGTGCCTCTCTGGGGTCGGCTGTGGTCGGCACCCTGTTCACCAGTCGCCTGATTTCGCAACTTGCCGAGAGACTCGGATCGATCAGCGGGGAGTACGTCGGTGATCGCCGACCCCAACTCGTTGACACCCGTGCTTGTGTCTCAACTACCCGAGAACGTGAGGAACGCGGTCGTAACGTCCTACAACGAAGCGCTGACGCCCGTCTTTCTCTACATAGCGCCGCTCATCGTGCTGGCCATTGTGCTCTTCTTGTTCGTCAAGGAGAGGCCGCTCGCTCTCACAAACGAGGTTCTGGCGGGAGAACAGCTGCCCGCGCAGCCTACGACAGACTAGGGTGCTTCCGTCGGCGTCCGTGCCCCGACACGCACGTCAAGACCGCCACGGTACTATCTGACGACCCCATCCCGGTGAGGTGTTCGAGTCACCCCGCTAGCAAAGGGTGCCCGGACCCTGGCGGGGGGAGCCAAGGTCCGGACACGGCTGCAAAGATTACACGCTTCTGAGTGCAAGCGTCGCCTTCGGTTCTGCAGCAAGAGGGGAGACGACACTGGCTTCGGCCGAAGCGCCTCGGCGACAATGATTCGCCCACGACGACGACGTGCGCCATGCTAACGGTACCCGTGTCGGTCTACTGCATAGAGAACGCCATCTGAGACTGCTGGGGACGTAGTGGCGAACATACCCAGGTCGTGCCTCTACTCTTGTAGTCCTGTCACCATGTCCAAACCGCTGCATCCGCGGAAGGCTTGCGGCCGAGCATCCTGCGTATCTTGCCGGCCTTGGGCTGAAACTGGAGGACAGCACGTCGGAACCGCCAGCGACCGCTGGACACTCAGGTCTTCGGCATGTAGAGTCGCTCCACGGCCCGTGTCCGCCGAGGGGAGCTCGTCACCGCTGGTCTTCGGTGGTACAAGTGGGCACAGTCCGCCCACTCCAGTGATAGGAAGATCATGATGCTCTCGACGCGTTCTTCGCAACAATTGGCGGGCCTCGCCATGCTTCTCCTGATTACCCTCATCCCTGTTGCCTGTGGTCAAGGCACCAGCACGCCGGTCACGGACGCCAGCGAAAGCGTTACCACTAGCCTAGACAACACCGGCCCGGCCCTGGCCCTCATCTACAACGGCGAGGTAGCAGCGGAGGGAGGTCCCGAAGCCCTCGCGACCGTCGCTCAGTCACTTGGTATGGAGGTCGCCTACTTTGATAGCGCGGAGCAACTCCCCTCCTTACTTGAGGATGCGTCTTTCTGCATGATCGGGGGAACAGAGGACGATCTGAGCCCGCTTCTGGAGGAGTTCACGCCGCAAGTGCGCCAGGTCTTGAGCGACTGGCTCAGCTCGGGCGGAGCCTACTTGGGAATCTGTGGGGGAGGCTACGTCGCCTCGAGCGGCTGGGAGGAAGTCAACGGTTTCGTCGATGCGCTGGGTATCGTGTCCGTGGATACCGAGGCCTGGGTCGAGGAGGATGCTCCGCTCATTATCACCGTGGTCTGGAATGGGACCGAGCGCCCCATATACTACCAGTATGGTCCGGCCTTTCTGGTAGCGAACGAGTCCGGCATAGAGATCCTCGCTCGCTATGACGACGGCCAGGTCGCCGCGTTGGCAGCGGGCTTCGGAGAAGGCCGGGTAGTCGTGTGCGGCCCGCACCCCGAGGCGGTCGAGAGCTGGCTGGATGACGATCCTGCACCAGCAAGCGCCGACAGCTGGGAGCCCACTGAAGATCTTGCCGCTGCGCTTTTCAGGGAGTTGGCGGAGTAGGCCGAGCAAGCGGATCCGGCCTAGAGAAACGGGGCGGCCTTGGGGGCTGCCAAAGAAAAAGCCCCGGCCACCGGAACGCGCTGGGCGGCGTGATGGTTCGTCCTCAAGGGCGCGAATAGCGGTGCTATTCGCGCCCTCTGCGTCCTTCCCTCGCGCTTACCCAACACGCCCCAGCGGCGGAGCTTCATTCTTCGGCAGCCCTCGCGCGGCCGCCCCGTCATGCTTCAGGTGTGTCTCGCAGCTAGCTAC
>CAWFCN010000005.1:0-383327 GCA_963814415.1 uncultured Actinomycetes bacterium
CCAGCCACTGCTCGGTGATCCATGCGGGAGGCAGATAGCAGGTCAGCTCGTCCTTGGAACGGAGGCCGCCGAGGTCCCGGTAGCAGGTCGCGCCCGCCATCAACGACGCGTAGCTGTGCATGGCGCCCTTGGCCGTCTCCGGTCGTCCCCGAGGTCGGAATAATCGCGCAGACATCCCCGGCCTTGCCGGCCGCGACGTTCTCTTCGAAGACCCCGGGGTGCTCTTGCTCGTATCGACGCCCCATCTCGAGCACCTGGCGAAGTCCCACAAACCCACGATGTTGCTGTTTGCCGAGGCCCTTGTACCGCCAGTAGACGACCGTTCTTAGAGCGGGCAGCCGATCTCGTATCTGCACGATCTTGTCGGCCTGCTCTTCGTCTTCCACCATGGCGAATTCGACCTCACAGTTCTTCGCCACATACTCGATCTCGGCGGCCGAAAGGTCCGAATACAGGCCCACGCTCACGCCGCGGTCGCATTGGGCGGCGAGCTCCGCGAGGTACCATTCCGGAGAGTTGTCACCCACGATCAGGAGCTTGTGCCCCGGCTTGAAACCTAGCGACAGGAGACCCAAGGCGAGATACTTGACATTGGAGTAGTAGTCCTGCGAGCTGTAGGACTGCCAGATGCCGTAGTGCTTGTAGCGCATCGCCTTGCCGCGGGCCCCGAAACAAGCGCTGTTGTGCGCGAGCACCTTCGGCCAGGTGTCCAGTCCAGTGGTGTCGGTCACCGTCACCGGCTTCTTCAAGAGAGCCACCTCTTCCGTCGGCGGTAGTGCTTGACCTCCCGGTAGTTCTTCTGAGAGCCGCTGGACGATATGCCCATGTAGAATTCCTTGACGTCCTCGTTGTCCGACAGCCTGTCGGACGGTCCGTCCAACACTATCCTGCCGTTCTCCATCACGTAGCCGTAGTTCGCGATGCCCAAGGCGGCCTTCACGTTCTGCTCCACTATCAGCATGGAGACGCGGCGTTCCTGGTTCAATCTGCGAATCAATCTAGATCTCCTGCACCGCCATGGGCGCCAAACCCAGGGAGGGCTCGTCCAGCAGCATCTAGGTGGGATCGGCCATAAGAGCCCGACCGATGACCATCATCTGCTGCTCGCCCCCCGAGAGGTAGCCGCTCACCCGCTTGCGGTAGTCGCGGATCTTGGGAAGTAGTCAAAGACCATTTCCAGGTCTCGCTTGATGCCGGCCCGGTCCTTGCGCCGGTAGGCACCTATCTGCAGATTCTCCTCCACGCTCAGGTGTTCCAGCACCCGCCTGCCCTCCATGACCTGGCAGACGCCCATCCTGGCTATGTCCTCAGGACCGAGGCGATCGATCCGCTTGTCGTCAAGGTAGATCTCGCCGCTGCTGAATTTCTCCCTCTTCAGTCTTGAGCAGTCCCGATATGGACTTGAGCGTCTCGGCCTTGCCACCACCGTTGGCCCCTATCAAAGCCACGACCTGCCCGTCCCCCACCTCCAAAGAGATGCCATGCAGGACTCTTATGACTCCCATGTACGCCACTTCGATGTTGTTGACTTTGAGCATCGCCTGCCTACGCTCCCTGGCCCAGATAGGCTTGTATGACCTCTGGGTCTGACTTCATCTCGTCCGGCGTGCCTTCCGGCGATTTTCGCCGAAGTTGAGCACCGCGATGCGATCGGCTACGTCCATGACCACGCCCATGTCGTGCTCGACCATGACGATGCTGCGGATGCCATCCCTGAGAACGGGAGTGTCGGGGTAGGTGTCCCCGGCCTTCGTACACGTCGATGATGAAGCGGGCGATGTCTTCCTTCTCCTCGAGGTTCATGCCGGCCATCGGCTCGTCCAAGAGAAGCACTTCGGGTTCCAGAGCCAAGGCCCGGCCCAACTCCACCCTTTTGCGCAGCCCGTAGGGCAAGGACCCCACCACCTGTTTGCGGATGGATTGGTTCTCCAGGAAATCAATGGTCTCTTCGACCGTCCGACGATGTTTGATGTCTTCTCGGCGCGCCCGGCCGAAGTAGATGGCGCCGTCCAGGAAGGTCTGCTTCATGAAGATGTGGCGGGCAGCCATGAGGTTGTCTTGGGTGCTTAGCCCCGTATAGAGCTCGATGTTCTGGAAGGTGCGAGCGATACCCAGCCGGGCCAGCTTGTCGGGCCTCTGGCGTGTGATCTTGTTCTCGTGGAAGTGGATCTCGCCCTTTTGCGGCTTATAGAAGCCACTGATGCAGTTGAGCAGGGCGGTCTTGCCGGCACCGTTGGGTCCGATGATGGCCAGGTTCTCGTTCTTCTTCACATCCAGACTGACATTAGAGAGCGCGTTGACTCCGCCGAACGACAGCGAGACGCCGTCAATTCGCATGACTGCATCTCCCGAGCTCCCGCCCTGGCCCTCGTAAGCCGTCAAGACGATCATGCCTCCCCGTGACCCTAGTCCTGCCACGAACCGCTCAGAGACCCCTGTCTTGCCAGCGCCTCAGCGCTTGACCCACACACTATCTGATAACAGACAACCTGTATAGCGTTCATGCCTAAAATGCATGGGTACCCTATATATGTCTGGATAACATGAGGGACCGTTCCGCGAAAAAGTGACGAGGAGGCGGGGCCGGCCCCGCCTCCTCGGTCATCTGCGAAAGTCTCTGTCCTTGAGCGGCGCTAGCTAGGTGCGCCCTATCTACGTGAGCGGGATATCCCCTAGGTTGATGTCGGCCACCGCCGTATCCAGGGCCTTGAAGGCTTTGGTCTTCTTGCCGGCCGCGGATACTCCAGGTCGTAGACGCCGTCGGCCAGGCCTTCGAACCAGAAGTCGCCGTAGCTGTCGGTCTGGATGGTCTGGGCCTTGCCGCCGGCGGGCTTCAGGGTTACCGCGGCGCCGATGATGACCTCTTCTTCTATGGGGTCGTAGACGGTGCCGGCGATGAACTTCTTGGGCAGGTTGAGGTAATAGACCCGCGGCTTGACCTTGTCTTTGAGCTCCGGTCTCCACACTTCGGCCTGGGCGATGAGGTCTTTGGCCTCGCTCTCCTCCATGAACCTAATGGCTAGAGTCGGGCAGGCATCGGCGCAGCGGGGTTCGGTCCAGCCGTTGTCCAAGAGGTGCGCGCAGCCCGTGCACTTCTGGGCGATGTTGAGGTCTTCGTTGAACCAAAGGACGCCTTCATAGGGACAGGCGTCGATGCATAGCCGGCAACCGGTGCATTTGACCGGGTCGACTATCACTAGGCCATCCTCGCGCTTGTAGAGAGCGCCCTGGACCGGGCAGGACTCGATGCACGGGGCTTTGTCGCAATGCATGCAAAGATGAGGCCGGTAGGCCACTTTGACCTTGGGCACCGTGCCACGCACCCGCTCGGTGAGCTCTATCCAGAACTGGCCGATGTCGGGCTGTGGTTTGGCGATGGGGGTCCAGTCGTTGACCACATGCTCGTCTTTGCAGACGATCTGGCAGTTGTGGCAGCCGTTGCACTTGGCTATGTCTATGACAAACACCTTCTTGCCCATGGCTACCTGCCCTCCGTCAGGACCCAACTGTTGAACCTAAGACCGGAGGCCGGGTCGTAATCCCGGGCGAAAGAATCCGGGTACTTGGTCCTCCACTCCTCCATCTGCGCCATGCTGACCCGCTCCACCTCGGCTAGGTAGCCGCTGGTGGCCTGGCCGCCGGCATGCTTGGACGTGAGTCCCTTGGGCGAGATCACGTTGATGGCGCCGCCGCGGTCCAGGGTGAAGTCATCGTCGATGAAGTCGGCCCGGGCACCGTGGTCCACGGAGATGCAACCGGGGATTATGCGCTCCCACACCAAGGCGCCGCACAACACGCTGCCGCGCTCGTTGTACACGCGCACTATTTCGCCGTCCTTGATACCGCGCGCCGCGGCGTCACTGGTATGCATCCAGCACGGCTCGTACCAATAGCCGTCCCAGCCTCTGATCTTGCCGGTGACCGTCTCTTTGGTCCAGGGGATGTCGTCCGCTTGCGCGTGCGTGCGCCAGCGTCCATGGTTGGACATGACCAACAGCGGGTAGGCCTTCGCCCGATAGCTGGAGATGCGCTCGTCGTGGGTGATGCCCTTCTCGATCCACTTCGGTATGCCAGGGCGCTCTTCATCGGTGGGGAAGGCCTTCTCAAGGCTCTCCGACCAGAACTCCAACTTGCCGGTAGGCGTGGGCATGGGGTTCTTGACCGGGTCCTTGTAGAACTCGTAGAGACCGGCCGGCCACTTCTCCCAGTCGGGGGCCACGGGCAGCACCATATACTGCTTGGCCTTGAACTCCTCCCAGGGCGTGACCTTCTCGAAATTCATGCCCACGTAGGTGCCCTTGATGAGCTCCTCGTCGCTGAAGCCGTCGGTGACCTTGTCGAGCATGCCCATCTTCTCGGCTATGGCACACACGACGTGGTAGTCGGTCCGCGCCTCGCCGACCGGCTCGATGGCGCGGTTCATCAGGACGACGCTCTGGAAGCTGTCGCCCTCACGGATGCAGGGCGAGATGTCGTCACACTCCAGCGTGGTAGTGACCGGGAACACCACGTCGGCGCACAGCACGTCGTTCTCCAGCCAGGGGTGTTGGGCCACAACGCACTCGATCTTAGGATTGCGGAAGGCCTCCATGACCTCGCCGCCGCCACCCCAGCAGGTCACCCGGCAGGGCGTGTCGGTCCACATCATGTGGATCTCGGTGCCGCCCTTCTCCTTCTCGATGGGGTAGACGTAACGCCGGTACTGGTCTGAGGTCGGCTCTTCGTGGCCGCCCGTGCCCCAGAACTCCACCTTGCCGTCCCTGATGGCCTCTTCGATGAGCACCTTGGGGATGATCTGCTTGCCCCACGCCGTGGGAGTACCACGGTGCGGCTTGAGCAGGCGCTCGCCGTAAGGCTGAGACGTGAGGTTGGCGAACGGACCCATGTGGTCGGCGCCGCCGGTGATGACGTTCTTGGGCATGCCCGTATAGGCGATCTGCGCCTGATGGACACCCGGCTTGCCTAGGCCCTGCATGCCCAAGAGGACGCACTCCAGGCGGGCCGGCTCGGTGGAATACGGGCCGCGGGCCATGCCGCCCCCGAAGTAGTGACCTATGGTCACGGTCTTCTTGGCCCAGTCGCGCGCCAGCGCCTTGATGGTCCACACCGGCACCCCGCACTTGGGCGAAGCCCAACTCGGGGTCTTGGGCTCGCCATCCTCTTCGCCCAGCACGTAAGCCTTGATCTTGTCAAAGCCCACGGTGTGGGTCTTCACATACTCCTGGTCGAAAGTGCCCTCGGTGATCCAGACGTGCATGATGGCCAACTGCAGGGCAGCGTCGGTGTTGGGGAGTATGGGGATCCACTTGTCGGCGTGGATAGCGGCAGCGTAGTTGAGGTCGGGGTTGATGTAGACCTGCTTGAGGCCTATCTCGTTCCAGAAGAAGAGCAGACGGCTGGCGAACTGGCCGCGGAAGCCCCAGGTAGTCGTCTCAGGGTCGCCGCCCCACACCACCACCATGTCGCTGTTCTCGGTGATGTCCTTTACCAGGTTGTCATTGGGGGCCATCATGCCTATGAAGCCCTTGCCCCATATGTGCTTGGAGCCCCAGTACCAGCCTTCCCAGCTGTCCGGGTTGCGGATCTGCTGAGTAAAGCCGCCCAGCTTGTCCAGGAGCAAGGTGGAGCAGCCGTGAGGGGCGTGCACCATCTTGCACTCGCCGTGACCGTCGCCCTGCACCAGGATAGCCAGCGGGCCGTAGTCTTTGCAGATGCGCTTGATCTCATCGGCCACCAGGCTTGCGGCCTCGTCCCAGGAGATGCGCACGTACTTGCTCTTGCCGCGGTTCTGCGGGTTCCGCTCCCCCTTGGGGTCCCAGTCCACGCGCTTCAATGGATACTTGACGCGATTGGGCGAGTAGGCCCTCTTCTTATAGGCCAAGCTCCAGGGGGCCGGCACAGACTTGTACAGAGGTTCGAGGGTCTTGCCGTTCTTCTCGATCTTCCAAGCATTGAAGGTCTTGGGGTCGTACTCTGAGTCCCAGTGGAGAGGCCGGATGCGGACCACCCGGCCGTCTTTCACATCCACAGCGCACGGACACGCGCCGAAGATGCCTCCGCTCAAGCCCAAAGCTTTCATGACCGTCTTGTCTGTGCCTTTCAAGACGCTGGCTCCTTCCGGTCGACGTGCCCTAGCTGTATGCCGCCCACCCCCACGCGTAGGACGGCGCTGAGAAGACCGGCGCCGCTGCCCACAGGGCAGCGGCGCCGACTCGGGACTACTTCTTGAGCGTAGCGATGCTCTTGTACATATCGTTCTTGAAGACCTTGTCCAGGCACTCGCCGCTCTCCTGCATCTTGGCCTTGCCCACCGAGTAGCACACGCAGAACGCTACTTCCATGATCTCCTCATCGGTGGCACCCGCTGCCTTGGCGTTGCACGCCTGCGGCAGCACGCCGTCCCAATGGCTGGTCATCATGTAGAAGCCCACCAGCAGCAGATAACGAGTCTTGGGGTCTAGGATGCCCCGGTCCAACAGTTGGATCAGCTGGTTCTGGGCGAAGGTGTGAAGCATCTCCACCTTGTTCTCGCCCCAGAAATCCAGGGTGGGGTCGCCGGCGCCGCCGGGCTTGTACCCCGGACGCTGCATGGCCCAAGACGCCATGATCTCGGGGCCGGTCTTGGCCGCCTTCATCGCCTTTACTACTTCTACTTCCTCTGGCCGTGGCATACGTAGCTCCTTCCTACCTTCTCTTCGGGTCGCAGTGTTTCTACATCACCGTGTACTTCGGGCCGCCACCACCTTCGGGTGGGACCCACTCGATGTTCTCGAAGGAATCCTTGATGTCACACGTCTTGCAGTGCACGCAGTTGGAGAAGTTGATTTTGAGGGTCTTCTTGCCCGTTACCGGGTCGGCCTCCATCTCATAGACACCCGCCGGGCAGAAACGCACGCAGGGATTGCCGTAGTGCTCGGTGCACACCCCGTAGCAGGTCTCCAGGTCTTTGACCTTGAGGTGGCAGGGCTGCGCCTCTTCGTGCTTGGCGCCCGAGTAGTAGACGTCGCTCTCCTTGTCGAAGGTCAGCATGCCGTCGTACTTGAGGTCGCCTTTGGCTTCCTCAGACGGAGCAGTCGTGCCGTACCGCTGGGCGATGGTGTCCAGGTGGCTGTGGTCGGGCTCGGCCGCCAGCCGGTCGGCGAGCACCCGTCCGCCCAAGAAGAACTGCGCCCCGGCGGTAGCCAGACCGCGCCACAACCCGCGGGTCATGGCCTGGTGGAAATTGCGCACCTTGCGCAGAGCCTTCATCTCGGCTGTGGCGGCCATGGCCGCAGAGTAGCCGGCCAGCCGCTCGTCGGTGACCTCGTCATCCAGCAGGGCGGCGAAGATGGCCTCGGCGGCCAACATTCCGGACCGCATGGCCAGGTCGATGCCCTTGATCTTCTGAGCGTTGAACAGGTTGGCGGCGTCGCCGATGAGCATGCCGCCGGGGAAGGTCAGCTCAGGCACCGAGAAGAGCCCGCCCACCGGCACGCTCTTGGCTCCGTACTGCACCAGCTTGCCGCCCTCCAGGAAGCCGCTCACCAAGGGGTGCAGCTTGAACTTCTGGAACTCCCGGTGCGGGTCCAAGAACGGGTCGGCGTAATCCAGGCTGGTGAGATGCCCCACCGCCACCTGGTTACCCTTCATGCCGTACAAGAAGCCCCCGCCAAAGGCGTCAGCCGCCAGCGGGTAGCCCATGGTGTGCACCACTTCGCCCGGTTCAAGCCGGGCCTCGGGTAGCTCCCAGACCTCTTTGACACCCACCTCGAAGCCGGCCGGGTTCTTGCCCTCGTCCAGCATGAAGTGAGCGATGACCTCCTTGGTCAGGTTGCCCCGCGAGCCCTCGCCCAAGACCGTCACCTTGGCGTGTAGGTCGGTGCCGGGCTCGTAGTTGCCCTTCTTGTTGCCCTGGGCATCCAGGCCCTTGTCGCCGGTGCGCACACCTATGACGTGGTCGCCCTCATAGAGCAACTCCGCGCCGGCAAACTCAGGAAAGATGTTGACCCCGGCCTTCTCGGCCAGGCCCGCCATCCACTGGTTGAGCTTGGCCATCGACACCACATAGTTGCCGTGGTTGTTCAGCGGCGGTGGAGTGATGGGCGTCTTGATCTTGCCCGTCTTGGTGAGAAAGTAGATGCTCTCCTTCTTGACCTCGCCCTCCAGGGGCGCGCCCTTGGCCACGAAGTCCGGCACCAGGTCCTTTAGAGGACCCGGGGCCATGACCGCTCCCGAGATGCCGTGAGCGCCCGGCGAAGCTCCCTTTTCCAAGACCACGATGAAGAGCTCGTCCAGCTTCTTGCCCTGGCCCTGCTTCTTGTGCTCGGCGATGAGGTTCGACAGGTGCAGGGCACCGCTCAAAGACGCGATGCCGCCCCCCACAAAGAGGACATCGACCTCCATGATCTCTCGCTGCTCAGTCACGTCTGCTCCCTGCTAGTCATGCGGCTACTTGCGCTTGCGCAGTTCTTCGGTGAGCGCCGGCACCACGGTGAGCAGATCGCCCACGAGGCCGTAGTCGGCGAAGGAGAAGATCGGCGCGTCCGGATCGCGGTTTATGGCCACGATGCACTTGGAGCTCTGCATGCCCGCCCGGTGCTGGATGGCACCTGAGATGCCGCACGCTATATAGAGTTGAGGCGAGACCGTCTTGCCCGTCTGTCCCACCTGCTGCTGGTGATGCATCCAGCCGGCGTCCACGACGGCCCGGCTGGCGCCCACGGCGGCCCCGAGCACGTCGGCGAGGTCTTGGATGAGCTTGAAGTTCTCGGCACTGCCCACCCCGCGGCCACCGGCCACCACTATCGTGGCCTCCTCGAGGCTGAGCACGCCCGCGTTCTCGGTGATGACATCCACGACCTTGGCCAGCAGGCCGGCCGCGGTGAAGTCGACGTTCAGAGCTACCACCTCGGGCTCACAGGGAGCCTCTTCGCGCCCCAGCACGTTGGAACGCACGGTCGCCACCACGGGGCTGGCGGTCGCTTCTTTGTCCACGATCACGCTGCCGCCGAAACAGGGGTGGGTCACGGTGACCTTGCCCCCGGCTGCCTCTATGCCGGTCACATCCACCAAGACGCCCACGCCCAGCCGGGCCGCGCAAGCGGCGGCCACGTCGCGCCCGTCAGGCGAGCCCGAGCACAGCACCACGGCCGGATCGGCCGCTTTGATGGCAGCTACGGCCGCATCCACGAACGGACCCGACCTGAAGGTGGCGAGTTCGGGGCTCTCGGCGGTGTAGACCCGCTCCGCGCCGTACTTGCCCGCCTGCGCCGCGAACGGCTTGGCGTCGGCAGCAGCCACGACCACGCTCACCGGACCACCCACGGCCCCGGCCAGGGCGCGCGCCTTGGTGATGCTCTCCAGGGTCACGTTCGCGAGCTTTCCGTCCTTGCACTCGGCTACGACAAGGATGCCTTTCTTGTCACTCACTGGTTGTCTCCTTGACTAGACGAGCTTATTGCTCGAGAGGTAATCGGCGATCTTGACGGCTCCGGTGCCGTCGTCCTCGACCTTCTCCCCCGCTTTGCGCGGTTCGGGAGTGCGGCCGGAGAGAACACGGGTCTTGGCCCCGGTCAAGCCTATCTGGCCGGCGTCCAGCGACAGCGCAGCGGCGTCCTTGGTGTCCACGGGCTTGCTCTTGGCCGTCATGATGCCCTTCATCGAGGGGAAGCGCGGCTCGTTGATGCCCTTGATTACCGAGATCACAGCCGGAGTCGAGCATTCGTAACGCACGTAGCCCGTGTCGGTCTCGCGGTTGACGAGAAGCTTGGTGCCGTCGACCTCTACCTTGGCCAGACTGGAGAGGAGAGGCACCCCCAGGAGTTCCGCGACTGCCGCCGGCACGCAGCCGGTCTCACCGTCGGTGGAGCGCACGCCGAAGACGACCAAGTCCCACTCCAAGGTCTTGAGCGCCTCGGCCAGCGCGTAGGCAGTACCTTGCACATCAGAGCCCGCTAGGGCAGCGTCACTGACCAGCATGGCTTTGTCGGCGCCCATGGCCAGCGCTTTGCGCACGGCGTCGGTGGCAGTCTCGGGGCCCATGCACACGGCAGTGACTTCGCCACCGTGAGCCTCTTTGATGCGAAGAGCCTCTTCTACCGCGTACTCGTCGTACGGATTGAGGACGCATGCTACGCTACGATCAAGACGCCACGAAGCCGGGTCGAGTTTGAACTCGGCCTCCGTGTCGACCACTTGTTTGACACACACTGCGATGTTCATCGATCACCTATCCTCTTGTTCGAAGCGGAGTCTTCCGCGGTCACCACAGGGCCTCGGCCCCACCAGACTCGCGCGGATCTGGCGGGTCATTCGACCGGCCGGTCCGCAAGGCCTGTATATGATAATGCCCTTCCGCCGTGGATGTGTTCTATTGCTGCAACTTTTCATTAGCGGCCCGAGCTATTACCATACGGTATAGATGGAACTCGATCTCTTCAAGTCGTTCGTCACCGTGGCTGAGAACCGCAGTTTCAGCCGCGCTGCTCATGCTATGCACACGACCCAGCCCACGCTGAGCCGTCAGATCGCGCGCTTGGAGAACGATCTGGGCGTGCGGCTGTTCGAGCGCTACGGCCGGCATGTGGAATGTACACCCGCGGGCGAAGTGCTGTTGCCCCTTGCTCAGGTCATCATCACCCGCAGTGACGAAGCCATCGCTCTCATGCGGGAACATGCCGGCCGCGGCCCCAGCATCGTCAGGCTGGGCGCCGTAGGCAACGTCATGGCAGCGCTACTCACCCCTATCCTGGTCTCCTTCTTGGCTGAGTATCCCCGTGTGAGCGTGGACCTCATCGAAAGGGACGACGCGCAGTTGGAGGAGGCGGTCATAAGTGGCCAACTCGACTGCGCAATCATGACGCCCTGGGGCTCCACCCGAGCCGCATCCCACCACCTGCTCACCGAGGAGATCCTGCTGGTGGTGCCCCGCGAGCATCGCTTGGCCAAAGAAACCGCCGTATCCGTGGGCATGCTGGCCAGCGAGTCGATCCTGCTGCCCCGCGGCACCATGAACGCCGGCAACGTCATCGCCGATGCCCTGCGCCGCTCGGGAATCGAACCCCGCTTCTCCTACAGGGCCAACTACCCCGAACTCACCAAGGCCTTGGTCAGGCGAGGCTTGGGGATCGCCCCCATGCCCAAGATGCTGGTAGACCGAGAGACCATGGATGGTCTGGTCGCGGTGCCCTTCCAAGAGCGGCTCTATCGCGACCTGGTGATCATCTATCCGCGCGACCGACCGCTTTCGGCGGTGGCGCGGGCCCTGGTAGCGCACGTTCGCGCCGGAGCGGCCGAACGCCGCACCGACCCTCGCTAGCGATTGCCATACGCCCTAGGCATAGTTGCGCCCACTCATGAATTCTTGAAAAGGACCCCCTTACCGGCGCCGCACTCGTACTATCATGGTCTGGCTGCGGCCTTGGTCGCAGCCCTTGAGCACACACACAAGGAGAGGGCCGCATGGACTTTCGCCTGACTGAAGAACAGCAAATGATCAGAGACATGGTCCGAGACTTCGCTCAGAAGGAAGTCAGACCCGTGGCCATGGACTACGACCATAAGACCGACCCCAAGGAATGCGTGCCCTGGGATCTGCTGAAGAAGGCTTCTGAGCTGGGTCTGCGCACCGCCGCCATCCCCGAGAAGTTCGGAGGCGTGGGCGCCGACTACCCCACTCTGGCCCTCATCCTCGAGGAGTTGGGCGCGGCCGATCAGGGTTTCGCCACCATGATCAGGGGCTGCTACACCGAGTCTCCGCGGCTTGTGGGCGAACTCAACCCCGAGCAGCGCGATGAGTGGCTCACCAAGTTCATGAACGACGACACCTTCCTGATCGGCCTGGCCCGCTCGGAGCCGGATGCCGGCACCGATTCGCACTTCTTGTACGACGCGCCTGGCGCCTCCATCCAGACCTACGCGGTCAAGCAAGGCGACGAGTATGTCATCAACGGCACCAAGCACTACATCTCGTGCGGCGGCATCGCCAAGCTTTACTTCCTGTATGCCCGCACCGACCGCAAGGGTCCCATCTCTACCAGCCTGAGCTGCTTCCTGGTCCCGGCCGACGCGCCGGGGTTCAAGATCGGCAGGTTCCATAACAAACTCGGCCGCCGCCTGTTGGCCAACGCCGAGCTCATCTTCGAGGACTGCCGCATCCCGACCAAGTACCTGCTGGGCAAAGAGGGAGAGGCCTGGGGCACCGAGGGTGAGTGGGGCGGCCCGCAGTTCGACTGGTCCAAGACCCCGCAGGGAGTACCGCCTCCATTCGGTCTGTTGGGCGCTGCCGCCAACCTGGGCACCTTGCGCTCCATCTACGAAGAGGCCGTGCAATACGCCAGAGAGCGCGTACAGGGCGGCTGTCCCATCATCCAGCATCAGCATGTCGCCATGAAGCTGGCTGAGATGAAGATGCAATACGAGGCTGCGCATGCCTACCTGATGCAGTCGGCTTGGTCGTACACGGCCAAGTATGAGTACAACCCCAAGTGCGGCATGTTGGTGAAGGCCTTCGTCGATCAGATCGCCGTCAACTTCGTCAACATCACCTGCGGCATCATGGGCGGCTACGGTACGACGGACGACGACGTGCCCTTCGGCAAGCACCTACGCGATGTCTACAGCTTCCTGCACGGCTTTGCGACCACAGAGATGGCCCTGCTGAACGGAGCGCCTACCGAGTAGGCAGCGCCGTTCACCACTGCGCCAGGGCGCGCTACAAGGAGGACTAAAGGATGACCGAGCAGACCTTCGTCAACTGCACGGGCGGTGGCCCTATCCGTGTGCACGTGAAGGACGGGGTGATCACTCGCGTCCGGCCGCTCCTTTACGACGAGTCGGATGCCGCCTCCTGGACCATCAAAGTGGACGGTGAGGAGTACACGCCCCCGCGCAAGGCCTGCGTGGCCAACTTCTCTCTCACCGAGAGGGCTCGGGTGTACTCGAAGGACCGCATCCTTCACCCGCTCAAGCGGGTGGACTTCGACCCCACAGGAGCCCCGGGCTCCACCGGTCCAGGCGGTCGCAACCAGCAGAACCGCGGCAAGTCGGAGTACGTGCGCATCGGTTGGGACGAAGCGCTGGAACTGGTGGCCGGCGAGATGAAGCGCGTGCGCTCCGAGTACGGGCCGGAGGCCATAATGTCCCGCGCCTCCTCGCACCACAACTGGGGCAACCTGGGTTACCGCTCCGCCTCCTGGGCCCGTTTCTTCAACCTCATCGGGTTCACCGACATCCTGGACAACCCCGATAGCTGGGAGGGCTGGCACTGGGGAGCCACCCACACCTACGGCTTCTATTGGAGGCTGGGCAACCCTGAGCACTACGACCTGCTCGAGGATGCCCTGCGCAACACCGAGCTCCTCATCTCGTGGAGCAACGACCCTGACACCACCCACGGCATATATGGCGGCAACGATTCCGCCATCTGGCGCCTGTGGCTGCGCGACCAGGGCAAGAAGACCATCTTCATAGACCCGTTCTTCAACTACACCGCGGCGCACGTGGGCCATAAGTGGATAGCCTACCGGCCCGGAACCACCTCGGCGCTGGCCCTGGCCATCGCCTACGTGTGGATAGACGAAGGAACCTACGACAAGGAATACGTGGCTGCCCGCACCTACGGCTTCGAGCAGTTCGAACAGCACGTGCTGGGCAAGGACGACGGGGTGCCCAAGACCCCGGGCTGGGCGTCCGAGATCACCGGCGTACCCACCCGCACCATCACGGCGTTGGCCCGCGAGTGGGCCTCGCACCGCACCAGTCTGGCCGGCGGCACCAAGGGCGGCGAGGGTGGCGCCTGCCGCCAGGCCTACGCCACCGAATCGGCGCGTCTTATGGTCATGCTCCAGGCCATGCAGGGGCTGGGCAAACCGGGCGTGAGCATCTGGGGTACGGCCAATGGGCCGCCTTACAACCACACCCTGGAGTTCCCCGGCTACGCCCAGGGGGGCTTCAACCTCATAGCCGACAAGCCGGTGGTCAACCCGGTCAAGCAGCGGCTCTACCGCCTGACCGTGCCGGACGCCGTCCTGGACGGACAGATCGCCTGGATGGGTGAGGGCTTCTGCGGCAACTCCATAGAGCAGCAGTTCACCAAGTTCACCTATCCGCTGCCGGGCTGCTCGCAGGTGAAGATGTTCTACCGCTACGGCGGCTCGTTCCTCTCCACCATGACCGACACCAGCAAATGGGTGCGCATGTACCAGTCACCCAAGCTGGAGTTCGTGGTCAACCAAGACTGCTGGTGGTGCAACGAGACCAATTTCGCCGATGTCATACTACCCGCCTGCACCAACCTGGAGCGCGACGACATCAGCGAGTGGGCCAGCTCGGGCGGCTATTCTCTGCACGCCTCGGGCAGCGCCAGCCACCGGGTGATCGTCTACCAGCAGAAGTGCGTCGAGCCGCTCGGCGAGTCCAAGTCCGACTACGACATCTTCGTGGAGTTGGCCGACCGTCTTGGCTACGGAGCGCAGTTCACCGAGGGCAACACCATGGACCAGTGGATCAAGAAGATGTACGACTGGTCGGACATGCCCAAGTACATGGACTATCAGGAGTTCAAGAAGAAGGGCTACTTCGTGGTACCGCAGCTGCCCGACTACAAGCCGGCTTACTCGCTGCGCTGGTTCGCCGAGGGCCGCGACTGCGACACGCCCGATACCAGCAACCCCAAGCGCGGCACCGACAAGGCGCACGAGCTGGGGACTCCCAGCGGCAAAGTGGAGTTCGTCTCGCAGACCCTGCTGGAGCGCACCCCCGACGACAAGGAGCGGGCACCCCTGCCCACCTACATGCCCAGCTGGGAGGGCCACACCTCAGAGCTGTTCAAGAAGTACCCGCTGCAGCTCATCTCGCCGCACCCGCGCTTCTCGTTCCACACGCACCACGACACTCACGTGCCCTGGCTCTCCGAGATACCCGAGCACCGCATGGTCATTGACGGCTACGCCTACCAGGTGTGCCGCATACACCCAGAGGACGCGGCCGCCCGCGGCATCAAACACGGGGACGTGGTCAAGCTGTACAACGACCGCGCAGCCGTGCTGCTGGCAGCCTACGTGACCGAGCGCATGCGGCCGGGCGTGGTGCACAGCTACGAGGGAGCCTCCAAGTACGACCCCATCGAGCTAGGCAACCCCGACAGCCCAGATAGAGGCGGCTGCGTGAACCTGCTCTCACCGGGGCGCATGATGTCGAAGAACGTGCCCGGCATGGCACCGAACTCCTGCCTTGTGGAGCTCGCGAAATGGCCGTCCCAGGGCAAGGAGGCCTCCAAATGACCAGATACGCCATGTTGATGGACGTCACCAAGTGCAACGGCTGCTACAACTGCTTCTTGGCCTGTAAGGACGAGCACTGCGGCACGGAACACCCCGGCTACACCGCCGCCCAGCCCATGACCGGCCAGGAGTGGATCCGCCTGGTAAACACCGAGCGCGGCAGCTTTCCCAAGATCAAGGTGGATTACACCGCCATCCCCTGTATGCACTGCGGCGACGCTGCATGTGTCAAAGCGGCCGCTGAAGCAGGGGTACCCGACGCAGTACGCAAGCGCGCCGACGGCATAGTGCTCATCGACCCAGTGAAGGCCAAAGGCCACCAAGAGCTGGTCTCCAGTTGCCCCTACCGAGTCATCTTCTGGAACGAGGCCGAGCAGGTGCCGCAGAAGTGCACGCTCTGTGCCCACCTTCTGGACGAAGGCTGGACGGAGCCCCGCTGCGTGGAGGCCTGCCCCACGGGAGCACTCCTTTTCGGAGACCTGGACGATCCCAAGAGCGAGCTCGCCAAGACGCTCGGCGCGGCCGGCGCCTCCACAGAGGTGTTGGGCGCCGACCCCTCCATGTTGGCCGTGCTGGGCGGTTTTGGGGTAGACAGTCAGTCCTTGCAGGCGCATGCGGACATGAAGGAGGGCGTGCGCTACGCAGGCCTGCCGAAGACCTTTGTGGCGGGCTCTGTGGCCTTGAGAGACACCGACGAGTGCGCCGTGGGCGTCACCGTCAGCCTCGAGATCGACGGCTCCAAATCGACCACCGTGACCGACGGCTTCGGCGACTTCGAATTCGAGGGCCTGCGGCCGAAGACCTCGTACAAGCTCACGATAGCGGCTCCCGGCTACAAGACCTTGGAACGCCAAGTGGAGATCGGCCGAAGCGTCTACCTGGGCGACCTAATGCTGGAGCGCTAGCGCAGGCCCTCACCTACGATCAGTGAGATGCGGCGGCTACCAGTCCCTGATGGCCGGATAGAACACGCGGACGGCCTCCCGCAGCAGGCCGCAATCCTCTACGGCTGCGTAGATGTGGTCGGGTCGACCGCTCACCTCAGCCCAGAGATGGTAGGTGGCCAGGCATTCCAAAGCGGCGCTGAACGCGCCCATCAACGGCCAGGGCTCGAGGTCTTTGGTGAACCCCCCCACCATGCCCCAGGGCATGATGAGACCTTGGTCCCGCATGGAGCGAAGAACGGTGTATGCGGCTTCGGGACGCGACTGCGCCAGGGCCGACATGGGCACGTAGTGCGGCCTGATGATCTCGCGCTTGTCGCCAGCGCGGGTCCCGCTCAGTATGAGGCCCTCTCCGTCCGGGTCCTCTCCCGCTGAAAGGCCATACAAGCCGAGGCGCGCCGCGGCCGACTTGGAGCGTTTGCGAGGAAAGTAGGCTATTTGCTCCTGCAGGAGGGCGCGGCGCGCCCCCAGCCAGTCGACACCCGTGACCGCGTCCGCCTCGCTGGTGCAGAAGTCAAGGTAGAAGAGACTGGGGATCTCTGCGCTCAGACCCACGCCGCCCCGCACGGTGCCCTCTCCGCTCAGCCGAGGGGAATGGATCTCTCCCGCGGCCATCTGCTCCAACAGAAGCACCAGTGTCGCCTCACCGCCCCACTCCCGCCACGAACTCCCGCTGGGAGTCCGGCCGTCGGCCTCGAGACCGGTGAGCACGTAGCCATCGGCGTCTCGCAGTCGGTCGAACTCCACCTCCCGAACAGCCTTGATCACGCTGACCAGGGTCTTGCCGTCCCAGATCATTTGAGCCGCGAGGAGCATGCTGTGGTAGTAGACGCTTGTGTCCAGCGTGCCGTAGCTCGAGTCCGGATGGAGCTTGAGTCTCCCGGCCTCCCGGCACACGGTCGCGGGCAGCAGCCCACCTGCCCGCAGCAACTCAGAGAAGGTGGCTTGGACCTTGTGGAGGATCTGCTCAGCCTGCGACTGCTTGACCAGGCCCATCCGGCTGGCGACACAGGTGGCCAGACAGAAGAGACCCGCTGCGGCGACTGAGTCCCGCCTGCCGGCAGCCCCGGGCGCGCGCTCTCTCACGGTCCCGCATTCGGAGGAGTACAGCCGGGCCAACTTAGCGTAGGAGAGTAGGAAGAGCTCCTCTTCAAAGGAGAGCTCAGGCATCCGCAGGTTCAGGTCTAGCGACTCCAGGTGTACCTGCGCACCCCCCTCGGCCACCCAGTGCAGTGACTTGACCTTGCGAAGACCGGCCGGATCCCAGGCGAAGACCAGCTCTTGCAGGTCGCTGCTCAGAGCCAATTCCCCTGTACCCCACCACAGGACCATTCCATCCGCCGACTTGAGCTCGAGCCTTACCGAACCCGCACCTCGGGCACGTATGGTCGCGCCCACGCAACTGGGCTGGTATTCGGCCCGCACCAGCGGGTAGCAGCGGGCGAGATCCAGGCAGTCATCCTTCTCTTCCATGAGCCCGGAGAGGCTGTGCCACATGCCGGTACCCTCCGGGCCACAGTCGGTGCCCAGATAGGTGACCGCGCACGCAGAAGTCCGCGCGCCCGCGCTTGACGAGCCCCGCGTGACTGGTTGAAGGACGTACCCAGGCGACTCCAAGAGCGTCCCTATTCCTCGAGCACGCGGAAGGAGGCGGCGATGGGCGTACCGGGCTTGAGCATCGCCCAGACCGGACAGAGCTGCTCCTCGGCCGTGGTCAACGCCTGTTCCACGGCCTTGGCCTCCACTCCGGGGCCTCGGACCACGAACTCTAGCGATATCTCGGTGAGAACGGTGGGGTGAGCGTCGCTGCGCAGCCCGTGGGCCTTGACTTCAAGACCCTTGAGCGGCTGCTTCATCTTACCCAGCACCAGCGCAACAGTGCTGCCGCTGCAGACGGCCAAGCTGATCAGGATCATCTGGAGCGGAGTGGGGCCCTCGGCGACGTGGCCGGGCGGGAAAGGATAGTCCAGAGTCAGAGAGTGCTCACCGGCCGTTGCCGCGAACTTGAGCCCCCCTTGGTGCACAGCGTGGACGACAAGCTCTGTGGGCATACCCGACCTAGCACCTTTCTTGCTGCAGTGCCCCGCGATACATAGAGGTGCGCCCGGAAGGATTCGAACCTTCGACCTTGGGATTAAGAGTCCCCTGCTCTACCAACTAAGCTACGGGCGCCAGACGTGGTGCTGATGCGTCAAAGCGCGGGCATCAGTCTACCCCAAAACATCGCTGGAGGCCACTGGGAGAGGCGTTTGTCGAAAGCCACGCGCGATGCTGTTTATGCCGCATCCTCCTGGGACCTGGGTACTGTCTTACAGGCGCACAATCGCATGCTGCACCATGAGTGATGTGATCGCAAGGACGATCCAGCAGGTGAGGCCAAGTACAATCGGGCGGACGCCGCTCTTCGCGAGCTTCACGAGATGAGTGTTCAGGCCGATGGCGGCCATCGCGGCGACGGTGAGGAACTTGCCGGCTTCCGAAAGGTACGAACTTATCCCCGCCGGCATCGGAATGAATGTGTTGATCATGGATGCGGCGGCGAATCCGAGCACGAACCACGGGAATATCTTTACGATGCCATATTTGTGCCCGGCACCGCCGCTATTCGACCTGCTCGACGTGTACAAGGCAAGCGCCACGGCGATCGGCACGATCATCAAAGTGCGCGTCAACTTGACGACTACCGCGAGGTTACCCGCAGCATCGCTAAAGGAGTATCCGGCCGCCACGACCGAAGAGGTGTCGTTTATCGCCGTCCCCGCCCATAGGCCGAACATTTGAGCGGTCATCCCGAAAGCTCTGCCGAGCGCCGGAAACAGGAACGCGGCGATTACATTGAACAGGAAGATCGTGGAGATGGAGTGCGCGACTTCCTGGTCGTCGGCATCGATGATCGGCCCGATGGCCGCGATGGCCGAGCCACCGCATATCGCGGTACCCACACCAACGAGGGTAGCCGTGGCTCCGTCGACTTTGAACAGACGGCCCGCGAGGTACGCTGTCACGAAGGTGGCGCTCAGCGTGAAGACCATCAGGAGGAGTGTCTGTTGTCCGACCTTCAAGACGTTCAGGAGATTCATCTGGAAACCGAGCAAGATGATCGCATACTTAAGGATCTTCTTCGACGTGAACGTCAGCCCCTGGTCAAACCAAGCCGGCCGGCGCCAGAACGCCAGGATCATGCCGAAGAGAATGCCGATGATGGGGCCGCCTATGACCGGGACGGCCCGACCGATGAGCCACGCCGGAACCGCGATGATCCCGGCGAGCAGAACGCCGGGAAGCCGGCCGAGGACACTCTTCAAATCGATCGTGCGCGGTGTTGAATGGCGAGTTCGAGCAAGCGCAGACTCATGCGCGCATGATACCAAACGGCTCGGGGTCGCACGCTTCGGAAGATGAGGTCCGGCCCTAGCGGCCTATTTGCAGCGCTTTCAGGTGGCGGGACCCGGATTTGAACCGGGGACACCATGATTTTCAGTCATGTGCTCTACCAACTGAGCTATCCCGCCACAGAGACGTGGCTGGCGCCGGCGGCGTTATACCACGGCGCCCGGATGACCGAGGCGGGAGCGACGGGACTCGAACCCGCGACCTCCGACGTGACAGGCCGGCGTTCTAACCAACTGAACTACACCCCCGCGAACGGTACGCGAGATTATCGCATGTCTCGTGCGCCATGCAAGCGCCGATATGCCAGTGGGCGCAGCAGGATTTGAACCTGCGACCCCCTGCTTGTAAGGCAGGTGCTCTCCCGCTGAGCTATGCGCCCCGTGATCACCCGTAACTCACTGCTTCATGCCCCCAGGGGAATTCGAATCCCCGCCGCCGCCTTGAAAGGGCAGTGTCCTAGGCCGCTAGACGATGGGGGCGGATACTTTGGGTTGTCGAAACGTCACCTTTCGACAACCCTTTCTGGCGCTGATGAGTCGACACCCGTTCTATTCCAGCCCGGAGCGCGACCCACAGCCCGGAGATGCTAACACGAAAGCCCCAGAGCGGCCACACCGCGCGGCTTGTTCAGGGCTTTACCGCTTGATAGCCTTGATGAGATGCGCCGTGTGACAAGACCCGAGGACGAGCGCCCGCCGGGCGCCTTCTTGCTGGCTCCCGGAAGAGGCTTCCGCCACTATCGCCTGATAGTGCTGGTAGTCGCGGTGGTGCTTGTGGTGTCCGTGGTTTTCACCATCCATGCGCTCGGCGCCACCGCTCATCCCCTTCCCCCAGTTGGCGCCATCGTCGTGACCATCTCGGCTGTGGCCGCGGCCCTGGCCGGAGTGTGGGTAGGTCTGACCGCCGCCTTGGCGGGCGTGCTCTCTTCGTTCCTGCTGTTGGCCGATTTTGGCACCAGCAGGGGGATCGTCAACGCCTTGGTATCGGCGGCCTTCTGGTGCGGTGCCACGGTCGGCACCGGGCTAATCGGGCGCCAGCTTCGGCAGCAGGTCACCCGCAGAGAGACCGCCCTGGAGATGGCACTCGGGCGCTCCATCACCTCGAGAGACGCACTGGAGCGAGTTCTGGACCTCAGTCCGCGGCTGTTGGAAGGCAAGAACCTCACCGAAGTGGCCAAGATGACGTGCGAGAGCGCGCTCATCACCTTTGAGGTCGACAGTGTCCGCGTCTTTAGACTCAAGGGCACGACAATCGAGTTGTTGGCGCACTGTCCGCCCTCCGGCAAGATCAGGCCGGGCTTCGAGATGGCCACCACCGATTTTCCGGACCTGGAGATCATGCTCGCGCGGCGAAGACCCTTGTTCGTCCGCGACGTCGCCGAGACCCGTCCCTTGGGTTCAGCCGACAAGCTGAGAAAGCAGTTGGGCATTGTCTCCACCGTCCGGCTCCCCATAGTCGGCCCCGCCGGGCCGGCCGGCGTGCTTTCTCTCGGTTGGAGTCACGCCGTGGATAGGCCGGACGAGATGCTTCTCACGGTCATGCAGCGGTTTGCAGACCAAGTGGCCATCGCTTGGTACAACGCCCTACGTCTGGAGGCCCAGCAGAGGGCGGACAGCCTCCATAGGACCCTGGAGCGCGTCGTCAAGCTCGCACCTACCTTCCACATCACGGGCACCAGACAGGCCGAGGCAAGAGCCATATGCAATGCCGCCCTAGCCACCTTCCAGTGCTCCGGGGCGGCCCTCTACCGGGTCGAAGGAGACAGGCTGCAGCTCCTCGAGCGAGTGCCCCACCTGGATTCCATGCCCCCCGGGCGGACGTTCCCGCTCACCAGCGCGATGCCCCTGACCCGAGAGATGCGCACCCCTAGAGCCACGTTTGTCGCGGACGTCTCCGAGCCCTCTCGCTCGCTACGGCCCTGGCCTCAGGAGGTCGTGCGACAGGCCGGGACGCGGTCCGCTCTGTATGTGCCTCTGCGCTTCGATGAACGGGGGCCTGCCAACCTGCTGGTGCTGACCTGGAAGAAGCCGCGGAAGACCCCCGACGAGGGCTTTCTCATGGTCGTCCATAGGTTCGCCGACCAAGCCGCGCTGGCCCTGGCGCACTCCTCAGCTGAGCGCCTGCACGCCAGATTGGAGGCCAGCCTGCTGCCCACCGCCCACGTAGACCACCCGCAGTATCAGATACTCATAAGATACCGCCCCGGCGAGCAGCGCCTTCATCTTGGCGGAGACTTTCTCGGCTCCACAAGCTCTGACGACGGGCGTCTTTCCTTCGTCATCGGTGACGTTAGCGGACATGGTCCCGATGCTGCCGCTCTGGGCGCCATGCTTCGCTCCACTTGGAAGGCCCTCACCCTTGCCGGCCAGAGTCTGCCCAAGACCGCTGAGGTCATGTCCAGCCTAGTCCTCGCAGAGAGGAGCACGCCCAATGCCTTTTCCACCGTCCTGCTCGGACACATCGACCCGCAGACCCGAGTGCTCACTTGGATCAACGCCGGCCATCTTCCTCCCCTGCTGATAACGGACCGAGTGGCCGCACTCGACTCAAGACCCATCCCACCACTGGGTGTTGGCAAGGAGCTCGACCGGTCCCCACATCGTGTACAGCTGCCCGAGAGCTGGTCGCTCTTCTGTCACACCGACGGCCTTATAGATGTCCGTCTCTCCCCGGGATCGCCAGAGCGCTACGGAGAAGACCGGCTGAAGGAGCGCCTAGGCGACTGGGCTGGCAACATGCCCAGCGAGGCCGCTCTGGACCGACTGCTCGCCGAGATAGAGGCAGACAGCGGCAGCCGGTTCGCCGATGACGTGGCGGTGCTTCTCATCTCCACCAAGTCCTGAGTATGTTAGGCTTTCGCACCTACTATGAAGACGTCTCCGCGTAGCAGCGTTCTCATCGACCTGGCCGCGGTGCGGCACAACGTGGCCCACCTGCGCGCCCTACTCGCCCCTGGCGGCCGTATGCTGGTGGCCGTGAAGGCCGACGGCTATGGCCACGGCACCCTGCCGGTGGCCAAGGCCGCCCTGACGGCCGGCGCCAACGGCGTGGCCGTGGCCACGGCCGAAGAAGCGGTGGCTCTGCGGGAGGCCGGATTCCGCGGCAGCATCCTGGTCATGGGCCCGCTCTACAGCCTAGATCAGTACGAAGCCATGGCGAACCTGCGTGTGGACTTCGCCGTGGTCAGCGAACAGATGGCGGCTCTGCTACCCAGCCTGCGCGGCAAAGGGCTGCAGACCCGGGTGCACCTCAAGGTGGACAGCGGAATGAACCGCCAGGGCCTCTTTCCCTCAGAGGTGGGGCCCTTCTTGGCTTCCATACGCGGGATCCCTGAGATAGACCTGGTGGGAGTGATGACTCACTTCGCCTGCGTCACCGAAGACCCAGGCACCATCGACTTCCAGCTCGACCGTTTCCTCCCGGCCGTAGAACAGGTCCGCAAGGAGTGGCCCGGAGTGCTTGCCCACGCCGCCAACAGCGCCGCTACCGTGCACACCCCGCGCTCTCATCTGGACATGGTCAGATGTGGCGTAGCGGTCTACGGTCTTTCACCCTGGCAGCAAGATCCCCTCGCTGAGGGATTGGTGCCGGTGCTCACCTGGAGATCACTGGTGGCGTCCGTGAAGCGGGTGGCCGCGCTGGAGGGGGTCGGCTACGGCCACACGTTCAGACCCCCTGCGCCCACCGATGTGGCCCTGGTGCCCCTAGGGTATGGCGACGGCGTCTTCAGAGCGCTGGGCAACAACGGTGAGGTGCTCGTCAACGGGCGCCGTTACCCTATGGTCGGCCGCGTTTCCATGGATTCCTTCGGCGTGGACGTGGGTACCGACGGGTCTGTGAAAGCAGGCGACACCGTGACCCTCATCGGGGCAGACGGCGACCAGCGCATAACCGCTGAGGAGTTGGCCCACCGCGTGGGGACGATCAACTACGAGATCACCTGCGACATCGCCCTGGACCGCTCAGAGCGAGTGTTCACGGACTCCGAAGCCTAGTGCCGCCCCCGCCCCACGTGGAGAACTAGACCGCGGGCCTGCCGCACGACGAGCAAAACCGAGCGTGCGCGCGATAGGGCGTGGCGCAGAACGGACAGACGCCCGCACCCGCGCCGGCCGCGCCCGACTCCCCACCAAGTGCCGCCGCCTCCGACGACGTGGGCACGGCTGGGACCGGAGCCTCAAGGGAAGGGCCGGTCGCTCCCGGGGCCGCAGAGGCCGTCTCGGAGCCTGTGGCTGCTCCGCACAAGCGGCAATACTCGTCGCCTTCGTACACAGCCGCTCCGCAGAAGGAGCAGATGCGCCCCTGGCCCTGCCGCACCGCGACCGCGCTCACAATACCCGGATCAACCCTCAAGTCGTTCTTGAGATTCGATAGCTTCACCCAATAGGCTATCCACAGACCTAAGAAGATCAACTCCGCGAGTACCACGACCACGAGCAGCCCGTTTGAGCCATATGGCACCAGGACCAGCATGTTGGTCACCAGGTAAAGGATCCAGGAGGCGAGTCCCACGTTGAATGCCGATTCGTTGGCGGGATTCGCATAGCCGCGCGCAAGGACCTCGGCGCGCACGGAGCTCCTGATCTTCACCAGCGTGATAGGTATCCACACGAACTCGAACACCGGGATGAGGTTCAGCCAAACCAAATCCGGCCGTAGGGTGCGGTTCTTCTCGCTGACCTGCTTGAGGAGAGCCCGTGGAGTCAGCAGGAACAGGGCGATTATGAGGACCCTGACGAGGAAGTAGATGAGTTGCCTGGTCCAGTACGCCCGGTCATACATTCTGGTGCCCCCCTCTTGTGTTGGTCTAGCAGCCCGCTACGCTACCGGACGTCCGCACGAACTGCAGAACCGGGCACCCGGAAAGTGTGCGGTACCGCAGAACGCACAGGTGCCCGCCGCGGTGGTGGTGGAACCGGCCGAGCTCACCGGCGCGCTCGTTCCCGGCCCCTGCGGCGCCAGAGTCCAGCCCGCGGGCGCCTGTCGCAACAGGTTCTTGAGCTCCGACATCCGGACCCAGTAGATGATCCAGCAGATAAGGCCGGCCAACCCCAGTGGACCCCAATTCAGGATGCTCAGGATCGCGGCTGCCAAGCCTATGCCGAACCCAAAGTCACCCTGGGGTACCCACCCACGAGTCTGGTACTCCGCCTGCAGTGAGTCTCTGACCTTGATGACAGTGACGAACATCCAGACCAGATTGAACACGGGGATGAGGTTCAACCACACCTGCCCTGGGGTCATCGCCCGATTGGCCGGATGGACTTGGCGCAGTAGGTCCTGCAGAGTGAGCAGGAAGAAGATAGCCACGACGATGGCAGCAACGAAGAACACCGCAAAGAACGGCACCAAGACGAACAACCAGAAGCCCAAGAACTCCAACCCCATCCCCTCCTCTCCCGCGAAGCGTGTGGGGCGCGGCGGCCGCAAGGCCGCCGCGCCCCCAGCGTCCAGGTTTGCGCTACTTGACCGCGGCCACCGCTTTGTCGCGGGCAGCCTTGAGCAGGCTCAGGTCCGGAGCCTTGATGAAGTTCTTCTTCTGCAAGAGGTCGATAGTCGCCCGCACCTCTTTGACGTCGGCCAAGGTGGTCTTGTAGACCTCGTCCCAGGTCAGGTTGATGCGCGCCACGCCGTCCTTGATGGCCTGCATGGCCACGTCGGCGGCCTCCACGGCGAAGACCTCGGTCTCCTGCATGGTGGGCATGATGTAGTCGGGGTTGATGCCCTTCTTCTTCTCGGCAAAGTCGGCCACGGCGTGCGCGGCGGCTATGGCCATCTCGTCGGTGATCTTGCGGGCTCGCACCAGGAGGGCGCCCTTGAGGATGCCCGGGAAGCCCATGGAGTTGTTCACCTGGTTGGGGAAGTCACCGCGGCCGGTGGCCACCACGTAGGCGCCCGCCTCTTTGGCCGCGTAGGGGTAGATCTCGGGCACCGGGTTGGCGCAGGCGAATACGATCGCCTTGTCGGCCATGGTCTTGATCCACTCCGCCTTGATGGAGCCGGGCTGCGAAGCGCCTATGACCACGTCGGCGCCCTTGAAGGCCTCGGCCTCGGTGGCGATCTTCTTGGGGTTGGTCTGCTCGCACAGCTCCCACTTACGGTAGAACGCCTTGTCGGCCTTGACGTCGTCGCGACCCTTGTGCAGGCCGCCCTTGCTGTCAAAGACCACCATCTTCTCCGGGTCGGCTCCGTCGGCCAGCAGCAGACGAGCCCCTGTGCTGTTGGCCGCGCCCGCCCCTATGAGAACGATCTTGGCGTCCTTGAGCTCCTTGCCCACCACCTTGAGGGCATTGAGCAGGCCGGCCAGGGTCACGCTGGCGGTGCCCTGAGCGTCGTCGTGCCACACCGGGATGTCGCACTCCTCGCGCAGGGTGTCCAGCACCTTGAAGCAGTTGGGCTGGCTGATGTCCTCCAGGTTGACCGCGCCCACGCTGGGCTCCAGCATCTTGACGAACTCGATGATCTTGTCGGGGTCGTGCTTGCCCTCTTTGTTGTAGCTGTTGACGCAGAGAGCGATGCCGTCCACGCCGCCTAGGTACTTCATGAGAAAGGCCTTGCCCTCCATGACGCCCAGACCACCGGGAGGGGTCACGTCGCCGTCGCCCAGCACGCGGGTGGAGTCAGAGACCACCGCGACCAGGTTGCCCCGGTTGCTTAGGTCGAACGAAGCGTCCTGGTTGTCGCGGATGCTGGTGCTGACCATGGACACGCCGGGCGTGTAGTAAACATTGAACCAATTGAAGCCGTAGATGCCGGCCTTGGGCATGCTGACTATCTTGCCGCGGTAGTACTTGTGTACGGTGGCCGCCAGCTCCTTGAGAAAGATTGTCTGAGCCTTGGCCTTCTGTTCGGGCGTGAAATCGTCCGGAAAGTACGTGCTCAGGTTGGACAGGCTTAGGTCAGGGTTCTTCATCTTCTTTCGCTCCAGTGGTCGCGTGTTCGGGTGAAGCACCGGCGCGCTGCGCCGGAGAGCATTGCCGGTAGCAATCATAACATCGGTCCTCTCCGCCAAAGGACCGCGCCCCCGCGTCCGGCGCGCGGCGGACGGACAAGCCTACAAGCCGGCCTCTCCCGCCTTGCCGGCCCGGATAGTCAGGCCTAGGGCGACGACCAGACGCTCGGCCGACGACCCGCCCAGCGGCTCGTGGAACAGTTCACGCACGTAGCGGCGCTGTTTGGCGTGAGGGTCCTTGCCCTGCAGGATCTCCGAAAGAGCCTTGGTCAGACCAGCAGGGTCGTCCACCACGGGGCCGGCCAAGAAGTCCTGTATGGGCTCGAACGAGAAGCCACGAGAGTGGCCGTAGGCTTCGATATCAGGGAAGTGGTGCACTATCGGACGGTCGAGCACGAGGTAGTCCACATACGCGCTGGACACGTCGGTTACCAGCGCGGACGACTCCCCCAGGAGCTCATGCAGAGTGAAACCCCGCTCAAGCAGCCAATCGTCATCGAGGTACTTGATGCGGCTGAGCTCCGGAGTCTTCTCCTGATTCGCCAGCGGGTGCCTCTTTACCACGACAAACGCGTCATACTTCTCCAGCACTTCGTTCAGACAGCGAAGCTCGTCCGCCGACAGGCCAAACACGTGAGACGAGTGAACGCGCTTACTCCCACCATTCCTGTCGTACCGATAGGTCGGCAGCCACGCGATCAGTTTGGTGCCGGACTCAAGGGAATGACCCAGAGCCTTCGCAACGCCTCTGTCGCCCAGTAGCAGACGGTCGTTCCTGGGAAGACCCGTGACTAGGGTATCCACCGTGGGTCGCAGCGACTCCTGCACGACCACCTGCCAGAACGGCGAGGTTGCTACCGAGTACTTCACCAGCGGCACCAGAGGTCCAGACTCAGTCATCCACCCCACCCTCTTGACCGGCATACCGTGCCACACGTTGACCGACTCCACAGAATCCGGAAAGCGCAAGGTGGCCCAAGAGTGTGTGAAGAATACGTACTTCGAGGTCATCGCGTACCATACGCCGCGAGGCGTCCATTTGGCCACGGCCACGGTCTTGGTCGACAGTCCTGGATATCTGGATCTAGTCTTCGCCCCCGCTCGCGTTCCGCAGAGCACTACCAGCTTGCGCACGTCGGTGCGACGCAGCACAGCCTCAAGCGCCAGAACGTCATCACAGAAGTCGGGCTGACCGTTGAACACCGCCACTCGGCGCTTGGGCAACGCTCGATAGAGGAACTCTCCCAGCCACCTGGCAGAGTTCAACCCTTGTCACCCAGCCCAGTCTTGATCTCGGTGGTGGAGATACCGGGAGTCCTAGGCAGGTAGATGACTTCGCAGTGTTCGCGAAGCCAGTCGAACTGCCCCTCCCAGTCATTGCCCATCACAAGCACGTCCACGCCCCACCGTTTGATGTCGTCGACCTTCTGCTCCCAGTTCTCTTCAGGTATGACTTCGTCCACGTACTTTATCGCAGACACGATCAGAAACCTGTCTGCGTAGGGATAGACGCATTCCTTCTTCTTTATCCGATTGAATTCGTCGGTAGAGAGGCCGACTATCAGACGGTCCCCCAACTGCCTCGCACGCTGCAGCAAGAGGATATGTCCCTTGTGCAGAAGGTCATAGGTGCCGTAGGTTAGGACTGTCTTTTGGCGCATGCGCCGATACTACACCACAACGGCGGTCGACAGAATCGCCGACGCCCTGTACGATGCCCCAATGACAGAAGGCACCCAGGACAGCAACGCGCCGAAACCCCAGCCGGCGGTCCAACGCGTCACCGACCGCGTGGTGGTAAAGAGTTGTCTTTGGGCCTTCCCAAACTGGATCAAGCCTAATCACCTCACCATTCTGCGCTTGCTCTTCATCCCCGTGATACTGGTGCTGCTCTACTTTCATCACCGGGGTTGGGCGCTGGCTATGTTCTGCGTCGCCACCGCTACCGACCTCATCGACGGGGCCATGGCGCGCGAGCGCCACCAGACCAGCACCTTTGGCACCTATGTGGACCCGATAGCCGACAAGCTACTGGTCGGCGCGGTCCTCGCTTGGGTCGGATGGCGCTACTTGGTGGTGGACATCTTCTTGGCTTTCATCGTTTTGGAGCTGATCTTCACCGCGGTGGGAGTGCCGCTGCTGGTAAAGGCCCGCACCGATCAGTCGTCCAACCTCTTCGGCAAAGCCAAGATGTTCACGCAGAGCCTGGCTCTGTTCCTGTTCCTGCTCGCGGGCATCCTCGAGCTACAGACCCTCACAAACGTCTCGCTGTACCTGTTGTGGCTGGCCTTGGCGCTGGCGATGGTAAGCGGCGCTATGCAGATCCTCACCGCGACCAAGCACAAGACCTAGAGCACCCCATACTTGTTTCTGGAAATGACTGTGGCCCGCAAGCGGAGCTTGCGGGCCACAGTTTCTACTACCGAGCAGTCACAATCTGCTTTGCGCTTCTCGTACCCTTCGGACTAGTTTGCGGGCGGAGCCCAGGTCTGGCCGGTGATCTCGGCAGCCTTGGCAAGGACCTTGGCCATGTCGGCCTCGATACCCTTCTCCTTAGCGCGGCCGTAGCCGGCGTTGGCCATGGACGCAAATATGCCCGCGTAGTAGGTCTGGAACTCGTCGGCGCTCATCTCAGCGATGCTGCCGCCCGCGGTTTCGATGGTCTGGACACCGGCAGCGGTCGCCTCGGCGTCCAGGGTAATGCTGTAAGCGCTGGTCGCTTCGCCGGCTTCCATGAAGACGGCCTGGGTCTCAGGAGTCAGCTTGCCCCAGGTGCCCAGGTTGATGGTGATCAGCTGGCCGGCACCGATGGTGTTGTCCCATAGGAAGTACGGGGCAACCTCGTACCAACGGAGGAAGGACACGATGGGAGCGAAGCCCATGGTAGTGGCGTCGATCTGACCGGTGCGCAGCATTTCCATGACGTCCGGCGGGAAAGCTTCGATGACGGTCAGACCCATGTTGGTGTAGGGGGTAGGATCGCCACCCACGCCGAACTTCAGACCCACTAGGTCGGAGACCTTGGTGAAGGGGGTCTTCGACTCGAAGACGCTACCACCTGTGGTCATCCAAGCGATGTACTTGACGTTGTTGGCTTCGGCCTCAGCCTGGATCAGCGGAGAGGTCGTCGGGTCGTCGAAGCACAGGGTGTTGAAGTATTCGATACCCGCGTCGGGTTCGGCCTGGGTGCCAGGAGCGAACATGGGCACGCCGCACAGCAGGGGCAGCAGGTCTCCATACGGCGGATGGCCGAGGGAGATCATATCTACGCCACCGGAGCTGAGGAGCGGGAGGTCCTCGACGCCGCTGGCCAGGGTGCCACCGTAGTAGATGTCGAACGTCACGTTCGGCACACGCTCGGTGACGTAGTCGGTAAAGAACTTCACTTCTTGACCCACCGGCTCGGCTTCTTGGCCGGTGACCGCATATTTGATGGTTATAGGTGTCTGGGTGCTCTCACCCGCGGTCGCGGTGGTTTCCTCGGTGCTACCGCCGCAGGCCACGGCAAAGACCGCCAACCCAAGTGCGAGCACCAAGAGTCCAGCCATCAACAACTTCTTCATCCCACGCCCTCCTTTTGCTTTTGCCGGTGATTCCCCGTGGTCCCACCGTATTGGCCCTTGAACATATGCTGCTGCCCGATCAGCCGCCACCTCCCAGGTTGAGCAGTGACGGAATGAGAGTGGTTATCTGCGGTACCACCGGAAGCAGCAACACCAACGCCACCTCACCCGCAAAGAACGGCCACATCCCCTTGAACACAGCTCCAGGATCCACGCGTAGGGCATTTGACACGGCGAAGACGTTCATCCCTATCGGGGGAGTCAGGCCCGCCATCTCGCCCACCATGACCAACAAGATCACTATCACATAGAGGTCGTAGCCCACATTCACCAGCAAGGGCACCACGATGGGTATTGTGATGATGAGAATGGAGGCAATGTCCATGACCATGCCACAGAAGATGTAGAAGACCACCACCATCAAGAAGACCGCGTAGTGAGGTACCTGGACCGAGGTGATCCAGTTGGCGATATGGTCGGGAAGGCGGCTGAGTGCTATGAACCGGCCGAACATCTGGCCGGCGATGATGATGGGGAAGAACCCGGCGTTCATGACACAGGCTTCCCAGGCCGACTTGATCATGGTCTTCAGACCCACACCGCGAAACACACCGTATATCAAGAGGATGAATGAGCCTATACCACCGCCGACGGTAGCGGCGAACCAGCCCCAATAGGTACCCAGGACGATGAGCGCGAAGAAGACGGCCACAGGCAGCAAGAGCCGCAGTGAGCGCAACCGATCACCCCACGTGACCGTTATGGCCGGGCGTCCCGGCACCTTCCTCGGGTTCACCTTGTGCAAGATGTAGATGACGACAAAGTAGATGAGCGCCAACACAATGCCGGGCCCGATGCCTCCCATCAGCGCCCGCCCTATACTGGGCGACCCGGGTGCCAGCATGCAGAAGATGATTATGGGCATGCTGGGTGGTATCAGCGAGGAGAGCGCCCCCGAAGCTGTGACAAGACCCATGGAGAGGTTCCGATCGTAGCCGTGCTTGGTGAGTTCCGGCATAGCGATCTTGCAGAAGACCATGTTGCCTGCGGTCGACATGCCGCTCACAGCGCCAAAAAGTGCGTTGCCGCCGACCGTAGCCATCATCAGGCCACCGGGCATCCAGTTGGTCCACTTCTCGATTGAGTTGTAGGCTTCTTCGCCCACGCGGGTGGCGCCTGCCAACATTCCCACGAGCATGAAGAGAGGCAACACGGCAAAACCGTAGTTGGCCGCGAAGTTGAACGGCGCCATGGTAAACGTGGATACCACGAAATCCCAGCCACCTGCGGGCATGACTAGAAGGCAGACGAAGCACACCACCAACATGGAGACGAAGATGGGAAAGCCGAACAGCACCATGCTCAGCATGACGACGAACCCGATGATACCTATTAGCGTGTCTGCGGACATCTGGCTCTCCGGTTCCTGGTATCGAAGGGTCTAGTCGGTGACGGTGGAGTCGGTGACGGTCTTGACAACCTTGCGACGCATGCGGCCGTAGCGAGCGCGCCTGTCTTTGAACTCTATGATGTCGCGAATGCCGGTCACCACAAAGCTCACCCCCAGCAGTATGAAACCAATGACCATAGCGGCGGAGAACGGCCATACGAGGAACTTCAACGGGGCGCTCGACCTCTTTATCTTGACCACCTGCTCATGGGTCAGGTAGCCGCCTCTGTACGCGCAGTAGAAGCAGGCCGCCATACCCAGCACCCAGGCTAGCGTTCTGATGACCAGCTTGATGCGAGGGCCAAAGGACTTCTGAAGGAGCTCTATGGCTGTGCTGCCTCTGTCGGTCTGGATGAAGGCCACCGCGAAGAAAACGGCCACCACGTTCATATACTTCACGAGATCCTGGGCATTGGGGAAGGGACTCCCGGCGAACTTCCAACCGACTACGTCTATGACCAAGATGAGAACCACAAACAGCAAGCCTATACCGGCCAGGTAAGACCACCACTTGGTGAACGCGGTCCAGCGCCGGTCGAACCTGCCGAACCGCGTGTCCGGGAATTCAGGAGGAGGAATCTCACCGTTGTTCCACGCGGCCTGAGTCTCTTCGGCGGTCCACTTGCGCGGTTCAGGCTCAGGATATTTGCCGATCCATATCCGCCGGCTAAACCAAGCGAGCGCTCGCTCTACGCGCCCTCGTGAACTTGCTTCTTCTTTAGTCGCCAAATTGCCTGTCTCCTGAGAATCGAGCTTGGCGGCAGTCGACAAGACCGCGCCACCACCCACCTGTCGCCCACCCTGTCCTACGGGCGCTTACTACCGAGACACACGGAACCGTTCACCAAACACCTGCAACGTACATCACAACTTTTTACAGGCAACCGCCTGGAAAGTCAATAGGTTGATTGGATTAGTCCATTGACCAATGCCCTGAGCGCGCTTGCTTGACCTCCATCCGCCCTCTCAGAAGAACCTATAACCACCAACTAAAGTAGGCTACCACCGTCTATTGCACAGGCGGAAACGCGTGCGCTAACCTAGGCCGCACGGTCCGGCGGCGCGACTTGGGACGGATGTTCGAGCTCGCGCGTATAGCTACAAGCGAGCGAACGGGAGACAAAGTGGAGCAAGAGAGCGCCAGCCTCATCGTCGGAGGGCAACTCGGCTACTGGACCCTCGTACCGTTCATCCTGATGCTGCTTGCCATCGCCCTACTCCCCCTGTTCTGCGGGCACTGGTTCGAACGCAATCGCAACAAAGCCATAATCTCGGCGGTCCTGGGCATACCTACCCTGGTGTACCTGCTGGTGGCCTTCGGCGGAGACGGTCTGCACCTCGCCGCAAAAGCGGGGGAGGAGTACGTCTCGTTCATCCTCCTCCTCGTCGCCCTCTACACCATATCGGGCGGCATCCACGTCACCGGCAACTCGGTGGCTACCCCGTGGCACAACCTCGGCTACCTGGGTATCGGAGCCGTGCTGGCCAACTTCATCGGCACCATGGGTGCTTCGATGGTGCTCATCCGGCCCGTGCTACGCGCCAACTCCGAACGCAAGTACGTGAGGCACACCGTCATTTTCTTCATCTTCGCGGTGAGCAATATCGGCGGTCTGTTGACGCCCCTGGGTGACCCGCCCCTCTTCTTGGGCTTCTTGAACGGCGTACCCTTCGCTTGGACGCTGCGCTTGTGGCCACAGTGGCTTTTCACCGTGGGTATGGTGCTGCTGGTCTACATGGCCCTAGAGCTCTACTATCACCGCAAGGAGCCCAAGGCCGCCCTGGAACTGGATCGCGAAGACTACGTGCCCATCCGCGTGAAGGGCTGGTTCAATTTCGTCCTGCTGGCCGCCGTGATAGTCACAGTGCTGTTCTCCGACAGGCTGGCGGATGCGGGCGAGGCCATGCACTTCCCCTTCGTCCGCGAGGTCATCTTGGCCGCGCTGGCTTTGATATCGCACAAGCTGGGCCCCAAAGGTCCGCGGTCATGCAACAACTTCTGCTGGCCGCCTATGATCGAGGTGGCGGTGCTGTTCGTGGGCATCTTCGCCACCATGATCCCAGCCCTAGCCCTACTTGAAGCCAAGGGCGCTTCGCTGGGACTCACCGAGCCCTGGCAGTACTACTGGGTGACCGGCGGGCTCTCCTCCTTCTTGGACAACGCCCCCACCTACCTGACCTTCACCTCGGTCGCACAAGGCCTGACGGGTGCAACCACAGTCGGCGCGCTCACCACAACCGGGGCCGGACTGCTGGCAGCCATCTCGTGTGGCTCGGTGTTCATGGGCGCCAACAGCTATATAGGCAACGCGCCCAACTTCACCGTCAAGTGCATCGCCGAGCGCGAGGGCGTGAAGATGCCCTCGTTCTTCGGCTACATGGCCTACTCGATAGTGGTGCTCGTCCCCATCTTCCTGATCGAGACGCTCATCTTCTTCCTCTGACCAGCTCCCACAGGCCCGTGAGCAGCAGCGCCGCGACGATGGCAAGCATTCCCAGGCCTTCGACCAGCCCTGGGCGCTCGCCCAACTGTATCCAGGCAGAGGTTATGCCTATCACCGGTGTCAGTAGCGTGGCCAGACCGGCCGTGCCCGCCCGGAACGAATTGAGGATGTAGAGCCACAGGACCCAGGCAAGAGCGTTACCAAACACCGCCACGAAGACCAAAGATGCGATGAAGGTGCCGGTCCACTGCGGCGGACCCTCCCAGGTGGCCAGCGCGATGGCGATCAGCGGCAGCGAGCCGAGCAGCATCTGCCACGCGGTGAGCGACAGCAGATCGACTTCGTGCCGTCTGCGCAGGACCTTCGCGTAGACGGCGCTGGCCGCCCAGAACAGTGCTCCTCCGAGCGCCAGGAAGTCGCTGGTCTTTCCCTGCAGCCTCCAAGGCGCGAGTATCAGCACGAGTCCGGCCAGGGCCAGTGCCACTGCCGGCCACTGAAACGCTTTGAGCTTCTCCCCCAGCACGACCCAGGCCATGAGCAGCAGCCAGAAAGGCATGGTGTAGGTGAGGATGGAGGTCTTGCCGGCGCCGCCGTCCTCGAGCGCCCAAGTGAGCAGCCCCACGAACCCCGCGGTCTGCAGGACGCCCAGCAAGGCTGTCGGCCAGAACGCCTTGGGCCGCATGGGTCTCTTGAGTAGCGGCAGCACCGCCATAAGCGCCAGCGCCCCCAAAGAGGTGCGCAAGGCCGCGAAGGTGAAGGGCTGCACATAGTCCAACGCTATCTTCATGACCACCCAGCTGTAGCCCCAGATGAGGGCCAGTAGCAGCAGGGCGGCTATCGGAAGCCAGCGCCGGCGCACTTTGAGATCGGGTTCTGTCATCGCTCTAGTCTACGACTCCTTTGACTCCGCCGCCGCCAGCCCTTAGCATGGGGGGTGTCCGACAGGCGCGGATGCACATTTTCGCGTAGCCTCGACCGGACGAGCAACGACCAAGAAGGGGGAACGCGTGAGCACAGGCGCAACAGCAGGCATCATCATCGCAGCAGTTCTCGTGGTCCTCATCCTCACGGGGATAAGGATCGTCCGTCCTACACACCGTGGTCTGGTGGAACGTTTCGGCAAGTACGTTCGCTACTCCAACCCCGGATTCCACATCATCTGGCCGCTCGGCATCGAGAAGATGTACCGGGTAGACATCCGCGAGATGCTGGTCGAGGCCCAGCCGCAGATGATCATAACCAACGACAACCTGAACGCCCGTGTGGACGCGCAGGTGTATCTCAAGGTCAAGGCCGACGAAGCCAACGTCAAGGCCTCGCAGTACAACGTGTACAACTACGAGATGCAGATCGTCAACCTGGCCCGTACCACCCTGCGTAACATCATCGGCACGCTGACCCTCAAGTCGGCCAACAGCGAGCGCGGCAAGATCAACGAAGAGCTGCGCAACACGCTGCTCTCCGAGACGGCCAGTTGGGGCATCGAGATCCTGCGGACCGAGCTCAAGGAGATCGACCCGCCCGAGGACGTACAGGTGACCATGAACAAGGTGGTGAAGGCCGAGAACGAGAAGGTCGCGGCCGTCGACTTCGCCACTGCTACCGAGACCCAGGCAGACGGCCAGCGCCGCGCCGCCATCAAGCAGGCCGAAGGCCAGCGGCAGGCCCGCATCCTCGAGGCCGAAGGCCAGGCCGAGGCGATCAGGCTGGTCAACGAGGCCGCCGACAAGTATTTCGTGGGCAATGCCCAGATGCTGCGCAAGCTGGAGGCAATGGAGAGATCACTGAGCCAGAACGCCAAGGTCGTGGTCCCCGGCGACTCCCAGCTCGTGAACGTCATCGGCGACCTGGCCGGCCTCACTCCGATAAAGATAGCGGAGGCCGCACCCAGGGCCGGTGCCGGCCCAGGTGCCGGTCCCGCGTCGGGCCCGTCGGCGCCCAATCGCTAGAGGTACGCGAATCCGCCGCGAGACACAGCGGCGGGCCTCCGAGCACTAGTAGAAGACCGTGGCGCCCTCCCGGATGGGAGGGCGCCACGTGTAGGTCCTCGGTTTTCCTTGCGCCAGAGAGTTCTACCAGAAGGACTGGAATCCTTTGCAGTGGGCACTTGTCACGGGAGCATGTTCGGGTATCGGACTTGAGATCGCGCGCGAATTGGCGCGCCGCGGCTACTCGCTGGTGCTGGCGAGCAACCGGGCGGCGGAGCTGCAGCTCGCCGCGCAGCGGCTGGCGACCGAATACGGCGTCGACACCCGCGCGGTCGCACTGGACCTCGCACGTCCCGAAGCCGCCAAGGTCTTGTATGACAAGGTTCGAGCCCTCGAAATAGAGGTCGAGGTCCTGGTCAACAACGCCGGTATGCTGCTGTTCGGCGAGGTGGCCCTCACCGATCCAGAGCGCATGCAGGCCCTGCTGCAGTTGCACGTGACCACCCCCTCGCTGCTCGCCCGCTATTTCGGCGCCGACATGCGCGCTCGCCGGGCAGGCCGCATCGTCTTCGTCTCCAGTGCGTCAACGTGGTGCGACTTCCCCGGAGTGGCCCTGTATGGCAGCACCAAACGCTACCTGCGCAGCTTTGCGGCCTCCATCCGCGAGGAGTTGGCACCCTGGGGAGTCTCGGTCACCTGCGTGGCCCCCGGTGCGGTGGCCACTGGACTATACGGCCAGTCCGACGGCGCCGCGGCCAAGGCGGCCAAGATGGGCTTGTTGAGCGACCCCGACCTGGTGGCCCGCAAGGCCGTGCGCGGGACGCTGCGCGGCAGAAGGCTTGTGTTGCCGGGCCTGGGAGCAAAACTCATGGCTCTGGGCGCCGCGCTCACCCCGCGTTGGCTGGTACACCTGGTGCGGGTGCGCACCGACTTCCTCTCGCGGCCGCCGGCCACGCCGAGTAGCTAGAGACCCAGCGACCTCTCAGCTTCCTGCAGGTCGTAGAAAACGAAGAAGGTGTAGGGCTCTTCGCTGATCTTTATCTGCAGCATCCGTAGCAGACCGTAGCTGACAGTCCTGGCTACGACCACAGCTATCACCGCACCTCGGAGTGCCTCCCTTTTGTGCATGAACACCCTGGCGATCTGATCGATTCCCTTTGCGTCTAGCTGGTGGACATGCTTAAGCATGTCCACCAGTACCCTCATGCCCGGATGATAATCGGGGTGGGCAAGTAGGCCGGCGAAACCCTCAAGGAAATCCTCCGTCCCTACCGGGCCGCTCAGCGCGACCTTGACCAAGTCACGCTGGACATCTACTTCAGCTTTGAACGAGCACACTCCAGGCATGGCGCCCTCCCCCACCACCCACCTGACGCGGGAATGATGAACATTCCGGCCGAAGCGAGTCTACACCGAATACACCGCCCACATGCAGCGGTATGGCGACCCGGTAGGATGTATGGTATCTAGCATGAGGTAGTGCCACTTCAGGGGGCAGGCGAAATCGCGAAGAAGACCACACCACCCGCGGGACCGATAGAGTCCACGCTCTCGTACGCCGACACGGTCAAGCCCTCCGATGGGGGCACGCCGCCGATGCCGGACCACAACGCGCGTACGGGTGGCTTGCGCGACAACCCCGGCCAACTACTCCTCACGCTGGCGTGCCTGGTCATAGTCGTCTTGGGCATGCGCTACGCGGCCAGCGTGCTCAATCTCATCCTCGTGGGCTTGTTCGTGGTCATGGGCCTGAGCCCGGTGGTCGACTGGCTGCGGCGCAAAAAGGTGCCGAGCTGGCTTACCATCACTATCGTCCTGGTCGCCTTCTTGGCCATCGCTGCCGCCTTGATCGCCATATTGGCTTCCTACGCAGGCCAGCTCAGCGATCGGATCGCCGTCTATCAGGACAAACTGACTGAGATGATCGCCGACATAGAGAGATGGTCGGCCGGGCAGGGTGTCGACACCAGTGCCTTCTTCAAGAAGTTCGTCAACGTCGATAGCATCGCCAACTCGGTCTCCACCCTGCTCACCTCCTTTGTGGACGCCTTCACCAACGTGTTTCTGATGGTCATGGTCATACTCTTCATGTTGGCCCAGGTGTATTCGTTTCCAAGCAGAGTCTACGCGCGGCTCAACCTCTCAGAGAGATTCGCTAGGAGCTTCAAGGAATTCGGGGAGGTCACTCGTTCGTATCTGTTCACCAAGGGATGGCTGGCGGCCATCGCCGCGGTCATCAGCACCGCCATCTACTACGCCTTTCGCGTGGACTTCGCGCTTCTCTGGGGTATCGTCTTCTTCATCTTGAGCTTCATCCCGAACTTCGGCTTCATCCTCTCCCTGATTCCTCCGTTCGCGGTCACCCTACTCGAGCAGGGTTTCACCAGGGCCGCGATCGTCATAGGCGTGGTCATAGTCATGAACACTGTGGTGGACAACGTGATCGCTCCGCGCTTCATGAGCAGGAGCGTGGGCCTCAGCACCCTTGCGGTCTTTCTCTCCCTCATCGTGTGGGCCTGGATCCTGGGTCCGATAGGGGCCCTGATCTCCATCCCGCTTACCCTGATGGTCAAGCTGCTCATCTTGGACTCCTACGAGAGCACGCGCTTTCTGTCGCTCTTCCTGACCGGAGGTAGAGAGATGACCACTGCCGCCGACAGAAAGCGCCGCAAGAAACAGGATTGCGTCGCCGATGAATAGCGGACCTGTCTTGACCAGCGCTGTCGGTTTTGACAACCACAAGTACCTGGACGAGCAGAGTCGCGCAATAATCGAGCGTGCCGGCCGCATAGGCGGCAAGCTGTACCTGGAGTTCGGCGGCAAGATCGCGTTCGACTACCATGCCGCCCGCGTCCTCCCGGGCTACGACCCCAACGTCAAGATCCGCCTCCTGCAGAAGCTCAAGGACGAAGCCGAGATCATCATCTGCATATACGCGGGAGCCATCGAGCGGCGCAAGGTGCGAGCCGACTTCGGTATCCCCTATGACGTGGACGCCCTCAAGCTCATCGACGATCTGCGCGAGTGGGGCCTGTTGGTGCGCGCCGTCGTCATAACCCGCTTCGAGGACCAACCCTCCGCCCGAGTGTTCAAGGCCCGCTTGGAACGGCGCGGCCTGCCGGTCTACACGCACGCCATCACGCGCGGGTACCCAACCGACGTGGACCGCATCGTGAGTAGCGAGGGCTACGGCGCCAACGAGTACATCGCCACCGAACGCCCCGTGGTCATCGTAGCCGGACCCGGACCAGGCAGCGGCAAGTTGGCCACCTGCCTGTCGCAGGTCTATCACGAGCACATGCGCGGCAATGCCGCCGGGTATGCCAAGTTCGAGACCTTTCCCATCTGGAACCTGCCGCTCAAGCACCCCGTCAACGTGGCCTACGAGGCCGCGACCGTGGAGTTGCGGGATGTCAACCAGATCGACCCCTTCCACCTGGCGGCCTACGGCGAACAGGCGGTCAACTACAACCGCGACATCGAGGCCTTCCCTCTGGTCGAACGCATCTTGCAGCGCATCGGGGTGGGGGCTCTCTACCGTTCGCCCACCGACATGGGAGTGAACCGCGCCGGCTTCGCCATAGTGGACGATGCCGTGGTACGCCGGGCGGCGGAGCAGGAGGTCATCCGCCGTCATTTCCGCTATGCGTGCGAGTACGCCTTGGGCTTGGTGGACCACGAGGACGCCGAACGGGCGGAATTGATAATGAAGGGCCTCGGCTTGGCCGAGGAGCAGCGAGAGGTCGTGCGTCCTGCCCGAGACGCGGCCGCGGAGGGAGAAGCCCAGGGCAAGGGAAACAACGGGGTCTTCTGCGGCGCAGCCATCGCCCTATCCGATGGTCACATCGCCACCGGCAAGAACTCGCCGCTCATGCATGCCGCCTCCGCCGTGGTCCTCAACGCCGTGAAGCAGTTGTCCGGCATACCAGACGATATACCGCTCCTCACGCCCGGCGTCATAGCGTCGATAGCCAGCATGAAGCGAGACATACTCTCCATCAAGTCGCTCAGCCTCGACTTGGACGAGATGCTGATCGCCCTGGCCATAAGCGCTACTGCCAACCCGGCCGCACAGAAGGCGGTAGAGCAGCTGACCAAGCTCTCGGGGCGCGAGTTCCACACCACCCACCTGCCCACCGCCGGCGACGAAGCCGGGCTGCGGCGCTTGGGTCTCAATGCCACCAGCGACCCGCGCTTCGCGACCCGTTCGTTGGTGCTGGGGTAGGATCGCCTGCGTCGTGCTGCCGGCCCCGCACACAAGGACCCCTGCCCTGGGATACGCCCTCGTCACCGGCGCCTCCTCCGGCATCGGACTGGAGATAGCACGTGAACTGGCAGGCCGCGGCTACCCTCTGCTCATGGTCAGCGACCGCGGCGCGGAGCTGGAGACCGCCGCGCGCGAGCTGGCTGCCACGCACGCTGTGAACACCACTCCGCTGGTCATGGACTTGGCCCGCTCCGACGCCGCCCAGAAGCTGCACGAAGATGTGAGCCGCCGCGGCCTGCAAGTGGAGGTGCTGGTGAGCAATGCGGGCTTCTTGATGTACGGAGACGTCGCAGACACAGATCCGGCGCGCGCGGAAGACATGATGCAGCTCCATGTGGTCACGCCGTCCCTCCTGGCCCACTACTTCGGCCACGACATGCGCGCTCGGCAAAGAGGCTACATGCTCTTCACCTCGAGCATCGCCGCCTGGCGGTCCTCTCCAGGTATCGCCTACTACTGCAGCTCCAAACGCTTCTTGATGAACTTTGCCAGGGCTCTGCGCGCCGAGATGAGCGAGAGCGGGGTGAGTGTCACCTGCCTGGCGCCCGGGGCGGTCGCTACCCCACTCTACGACGGCATGGGCGTACCCGTGGACAAGGCCGTCAAAGTCGGTGTCATGAAGCACCCGGCGCAGGTAGCCCGCAAGGCTGTCGCCGGCATGTTCCGTGGCAAGGCCGTGGTCGTGCCGTGCTTGTCGGCCAAGGTGATGGCGGTCGGCACCAGCCTCACTCCCAGTTGGGTGCTGAGGCGTACGCGCAGGCGCCGCCTTCTGCCCACTCCACCCAAGGACTCATAGATGACCATGGTCTCGAATCACTCTGTTGTGCTCAGCCCCTTCACCCTGGGCAGCCTCGAACTTCGCAACCGAGTGGTCCGCGCCGGCTGCTTTGAAGGCCTCTCCCACGGCGGCGAGGTGACCGACCGGCTGATCGAGCACCATCGCCGGGTCGCGGCGGGCGGAGTGGCCATGACCACCCTGTCCTACTGTTCGGTGAGCTACGACGGGCGGGCTTTCGGGCACGAGATCTGGATGCGACCGGAGATACTCCCAGGACTGCGTGCCTTCGCCCAGGCGGTCCACTCTGAGGGAGCGTCGGCCTCCATCCAGTTGGGCCACTGCGGCTTCTTCGCCAGCCCCGCGGTAATTGAACGCCGGCCGCTGGGCGCCTCCCCCAAGTTCTGCTTGTTCCGCGTCTCCTACTGCCGCGAGATGAGCCGTGACGACATCCGGCGGAAGACCGAGGACTTCGTCCAAGCCGCCTTGCTGGCACGCGAGGCCGGCTTCGACGCCGTGGAGATCCACGCCGGCCACGGCTACCTGCTCAGTCAGTTCCTATCCCCCTGGACCAACCGGCGGCGCGACGAGTACGGCGGCTCGCTGCAGAACCGCATGCGCTTTCCCGCTGAGGTGGTGGCCGGAGTCCGGGAGGCCTTGGGCCCGGACTTCCCAGTGCTGGTCAAGATGAACGTGCGCGACGGCATGAAGGGCGGACTGGAGCTGGTGGAATCTACGCAGGTGGCGGCCGGCTTCGCCGCCGCCGGAGCGACGGCGCTTGTGCCGTCGTGCGGCTTCACCGCCCGGACCCCCCTCTACATGCTGCGAGGCGAGGTGCCCACGTGGGAGTTCGCCAAAGCTCAGGAGGGCCTCATGACCAAGCTGGGCATGGCCCTGTTCGGTTGGGCACTGGTGCAGCGTTATCCTTTCACCCCGTGCTTTCTCAAAGACGAGGCCGCCCAGATACGCGATGCCGTGGACATACCGGTGGCTTACGTAGGGGGGGTGCGCTCGCTGGGCCAGATGGAAGAGTTGGTGGAGAGTGGGTTCGCCTTCATGCAACTGGGGCGCGCGACGGTCCGCGACCCCGACTTCGTCGTCCACCTGAACGAGGCCAGCATCACCCAGTCGGACTGCGACCAGTGCAACCGCTGCATCGCCTCTATGAGCGTGAACGGCATCGCCTGCGCCTGCACTGAGGCAGAGGCGGCCGCGCGCTGCTAGGGCGCGCCAAGAGACACCCCCACTCTGCGATAGACTTTTCCCATGGCTAGAGCAAAGAGACAAGCCCCCACGACACCCACGACTGTGGCGACCGGCGACCGCGGGCGCAGCATACGACGCGTCCTGTGGGTGGTGTTGGTGCTAAACCTGGCGGTCGCTGTGGCCAAACTGCTCTACGGCCTATTCAGCCATTCCATCGCCATGCAGTCGGACGGCATCCACTCGTTCTTCGACGGCACATCCAACATAGTGGGGCTCGCGGGCATGTGGTTCGCGTCTCGGCCCACTGACGCCACCCACCCCTACGGTCATGGCAAGTTCGAGACCTTCACCGCCGCAGCCATCGGGCTCATGCTCTGCGGCGCCGGATACACCGTGGCCCGCGGGGCGATAGAGAGCCTGCAAGGCGGCAGCGAGGCTCGGGTCACCATCGCGTCGTTCGCGATCATGCTCGGCACCCTGGCTGTGAATCTGGGCGTGACCACCTGGGAGAGTCGCCAAGGCAAGCGTCTGGGCAGCGAGATACTCCGCGCAGACGCCCGCCACACCCTCAGCGACGTGCTGGTCAGCACAGGAGTGCTCATCAGCCTGGTGCTCGTGCGGTTCGGACTCGGCAAGGCCGACGGCATCGTCGCCCTCCTGGTGGCCGTCGCCATCGCGTACACGGCCTTCACCATCTTCCGCGGAGTCGGGCGCACTCTGGGCGACGCCGCACGGCTGCCCGAGGCCGATGTAGTCGCAGCCATCGCCGACCTCCCAGGGGTCGTAGACTGTCATTCCGTTCGCACCCGCGGCTCAGAGAACCACGTGTCGGTGGATCTCCACCTGGTGGTAGCCGCAGGCACCACAGTTGAGAGCGGCCACCTGATAGCCCACGCGGTGGAGACCAGACTGAAGCAGACCTACGAGCAGATAGCCGACGTGGTTGTGCACGTGGAGCCGGAAGGCTCGAGCGATCCTACTTGATCTGTATGGCGTCGATGCGCTTGCCCTTGGTGCCGACGACTATGGTGTTGCCGTAGATCGCGGGCGTGGCCTCGATGGGACTTGACACCGAGGTGGTGTTGAGCGAGGCGATCACGTTACCCGTGGCCCCCTCCAACAAGAAGACCATACCAGCCGTGTCGCAGATGACTATGTACGACTTGCCTTCCTCGGTGTAGGTGGCCACCGGAGAGCTCCAAGCATAGTTGGCCATGGCGAAACGCCAGACTTCTTGACCGGTCTTCTTGTCAAGGGCGACCAATATCCCGGGCACCACGCTGGGAGTGCCGGCCACAGGAAACACAACCAGGTTGGAGATGTCACCCCGGCCGATGAGGCCGGTGCCTTGGACTCCGCCCTTCGCCTCAGACCGCGAGACGCAAGGATAGGCCTCCGAGGTCCAGACCTTCTCTCCCGTGGCCGCGTTGATCTTCCAGATGGGGATATTGCCGCTCAGGGGCTTGCCTGTACCGGTCAAGTGAAGCGAAGTGGAGACGTATATATACCCGGTGCCGTCTTCTACGGACTCTTCGAAGATGGGCGAACAGTTGGTGTCGTCCATGACATCCTGGACCCAGACCAGCTTCATAGTGTTCAGGTCGATGCACATCAGTTTGCCGCCGTTGTCGGTCACATAGAGGTAGCCATGCCAGGCTACAGCCGAGTCCTCCATGCCCCACCAGCGGTTGGTGGGCGAGTTGTCAGGATCCGGGCCGTCACCATAGTCGGGAGCGGTGTAGCGGAACTTGATGGCCGGGTCGGGAGCGATGGATAGGCTGCCCGTTTCCGGGTTCCACTTGGTGTTCAGCTTGATGGTGTAGAGCACCCCGTTCTCACCAGGCTCGATGAGCGTGTCGGTTTCTACATCGATGAGGGGACTCGAGTCGTAGGCCTGCCACAGCGTGCGGTAGGCTACAGGGTCATTGGTGCCGAAGGTATAGAGCAGCTTCTGGTCCACCAGGCTATAGATGCGGTACTTCACCACACCCTCAGGCTTGCTGGCCGGTAGCGCGTCCCCTTGCCCCACAAACAGCATCGGTATGCCGCTGGGATAGAGGCTGGCGGTGCCCTTGATGGCCCCGCCTCCGGTCTTTATGGCGGGCCTGGTGGCCGAACCGTCCCTGAGGTCCAAGAAGTAGATCTTGCCGTCCAGGCATGGATAGATGACCTCCACCATCTCGGGGTCGACCTTCTTGGAAACATAGAGGTTCATCTTCTGCTTGATGGCATCGGGCCACTTGACGATCAACGGCTGGCCCGTCCAGCCACTGCCCGTCCAGACGCCCCCGGTGCTGCGCTCGACGGAGCCCGTGGTCACCTGCCAGAGCATCTTGAGCTCTTCGATGGTCACCTTGACGGTGCCGTAGCTGCCTCCGTCGCGGTAGTTGTTCCCCCGGAAGGTGATGATGCCCGGCAGGTCAGTGTAGTGCTTGCCGGGGTCGAACGAGATGGCCGGCGACCGGGAATAGGAGGACAGCAGGGTGTCGTCTTTGTAGACCTGCGTCGCCATTTTGAAGGCCGCCGGAGTGGTGGTGGCAGCCGGAGCCACCTGCATGCTGAGCACAGCCTCGGTGGTGGTGGTGGATTCAGAAGAGACCGTGACGGGCGCGTTGCGGAAGGCGATAGCCTTGACCACAAACACCGTGACCACGATGAAAGCGCAGAAGGCGGCGAGGGCCCCTAGCCTACGAAGGAGTATCTTGCGACGCTTCTTACGGCGCCTCTGGTTATCGTAGCTGTACAGATACCTCGGATAGTGCTCTTCTTCGGGCATGTGCACTATGTTACCAGGAGCGCGGCCCACTGCCCCCCGGGGCCGCCGCCCGCGCGAAGTCGATGTAGCCGCGTTCCACTTCCACCGATAGCAGCCGGACCCGCAGCCGGTCGCCCACATCCGCGCCGTGGGCGCCCTCCGCCAGCATGCCTTCCACGGGCGGCTCGAGCACCCGCACCCAGGTCCCCTTGGGGCCGGCGCCGGTCACCAGCGCGTCGAACTCCTCGCCGACCTTGTCCCGCAGGAAGAGGGCCGCCGCGGCTTTGCCCACCTGCCTTTCGACCTTGGTAGCGGCGTTCTCTTTCTGCGTGCACCGCTGCGCCAGTTCGTTCAGCTTCTCCACACTGTAGGGAGCGGCTACCCCTCCCAAAGCCGCCTTGAGCAGGCGCTGGGTCACCAAATCGGTGTACCGGCGGTTGGGGGCGGTGGAGTGTCCGTAGTCCTTCACCGCCAGCCCGAAATGCCCCGGGGCTGTGCCCTCGGGCGCCTCGGCCACATACTCGCCCGATCCCAAGAGCTTGATCACAGCCAGGGAGAGGTCAGGAAAGCGCAGGGGGTCCTTGGCCTTGGCGGCCCTCAAGAACTGCTCCAACGACCGCGAGTCGGGCTCAGCGGGCAATGCGTGCCCGTGGTCCGCAGCCAGTTGCACGATCCGGTCCCACCTCTCGGGATTCCTTACCACCCGTCGGATCGACGGGTAGCCCTTGCCTGCCAAGAAGCGCGCAGTGGCCCCGTTGGCCGAGATCATGAAGCCGGCGATGATGTCTTTGGCCCGGTTCTTGCCTTCAGCGCTCATCCGGCTGATGCTGTCGCCGGAGAAGCTCAGGACCGCGTGAGTGGTCTCCAGGGTGAGAGCACCCTGCGCCTGCCGGAAAGCCTTGAGCCGCTGGGCTACCTCGTCCTGAAGGCGGAGGTTTTCCGCAAGCCCCGGCATAGCCGCCAGCGCGGCGGGCTCGGGTCCTTTACCCTCCAACCAGGCGCCGACAGAGTTGTAGGCCAGCTTTGCCTTGCTCAGCACACGTGCCCGGTAGATGTCCACATCACCCAGGGAGCCATCGCCGCTCGCGACCATCTGCACAACCACGGCCGAGCGCTCGGCTCCCTGATTGAGTGAGGTCAGACCCGTCGAGACCTCGTCGGGAAGCATAGGGAAGACCTGCGCGGCGGTGTAGACAGAGGTGGTGTTGTGACCCGCGTGCCCATCCAGTGCGCCGCCACTCTCCACCAGCGAGTCGACGTCGGCCACGGCCACCAGGATCTCCGCCGTGCCGTCCGGTCGCCGCCTGGCCACGGTGAGCTGGTCGAGGTCCAACGAGTCGTCGTTGTCGATGGAGCACCAGAGCAACTCGGTGAGGTCACGCGGCTCGACCCCGTCGCGCGGCGCCGGCCGGCCTTGGCCGCCGGCGGCCGCCGCCTTCAGGGCATCCAGCTCAGCCAGGGCCTCGGCAGAGAAGTCGGGCAGCAGCCCTCTCTCCACCATGACCCTGCGGGCGATGGCCTGGAGGAGCGAACGGTGATCCAGGGCTTTCAGATCTGCGCTCAGCTCTTCTTCACCGGACGCCGGAACAGCGCCGCCCAGAACACGGCGTCAAGGACGAAGGTATGAAAGGCAAAGTAGCAGCTCCCTATCGCGGCCACCCAGAAAGCCACGCTACGAGTCTCGACGTCAAGAGCGAAGAGCGCCCAAGCGAGCTCGATAGAAGCAAGGCCCACTATGAAGAGCACCACTCGGACGACAACCCACTTGGCCGTGGTCGGTTTGTCCACATAGATCTTGCTGAGCGGCATCCACAATGCCGAGGGCGCCAGGATCAGTACGAAGATAGGAAAGAACAGGTTGAAACCGAACCGGCCGGCGATGATCACGTCCGGAGGGCTCAGCTCGAAGAAGATGTAGTAGAGCACCGCCAAGAAGCCTACGGCCGAAAGGATCATGGAGACCCCGTAGACCGTCCTCACTTTGGCCGGGACTCCGCCCCACAAGGCAGCGGAGGCCCCTTCTTTGCCCCTCAGGCCTACCACGTAGCTGCCTATGACCGCGGCTCCGCCCAAGGCGATCACGACCAACAGAACGATGCTCTCCCAGTGCATGTTTCCTCCTAGTTCCTAAACGTCTCTGGCGGTCCGTTGAATGCTCTTCACCCATCACGGGGGTGTGACCGTCCCCCAGACATCCATAGCGTCTATCCAGACCACCGAACCGCCGGGGTTGGTGCCCGCGAACTCGAAATAGACCCCATAGTCGGCGTTGGTGAGATGACCGCTATACCAGACCACCACTCGGTATTCGGGCGAGTCACTGTGAAGGTCTATCGTCTCTTGCCGGTCGACACCAGGGCCGGAGATGTGAGCTATCAATCTGCCTCCGTTGGACCCCTTGGTCGCAACCAGCTGCATGCCCGTGCCCTTGAAGTTGATGCCCGCCCAAGTGTACTTGGTAGTGGAGAACTTCTGAGTCCCAGCGGAGCAGTCCCCGTTGGTCTGGGTCTTCCACGCGGTCTCCCACTCCCAGTGGATGAAGGGGTGAGTGTCTTCATACCGGGTGGGAGCCAGTATGTAGTTCGGGTCCAGCTGCAGAACGCTGGGTTTGGGACTCAGAACCCCGGGGATCACATGCAGGCCCCCGATGGTGGTGGACGTGGTGATCGGCACCTGGGCGGCCGTGGTCGTGGTGGAAGCCGGTGGTGGACTGGTGGTGGCGACCGCCAGGGTGGACGGACTTCCCGGCGCCGTGGTCACCGGGCCCGCGGTGGTCGCGGTAGCCGCCGTCCCCGATTGCAGATCGGTGCACCCAAGAGCGAAGGTGAGGACCAAGAACGTGGCGCTCAGCAAGACAAGAACAAGCGCGAACCTTCTCATGCGGCTACCTCCTCGTTCATCGTGACCGCCGCCGGCAGGTAGAGACTCTCTCTCTTGCATCTTGTCAGCCTGCCTGCCTAACATAGGCATCAATATGCATAGTACAGAGAATGAAGCCGCGACGGAAGCGGCCCGATGATCGATCGCCTGCGCGAATCCTGGAAGAACCCAGTAACCCGCGGGTTCGTCATGCTCGCGACCATGCAGGTCACAGTTGGCGCCTCCAACAGCCTCAGCAACGGCATACTCACCAACTACTTCGAGAACGTCCTGGGCTTCGGGGGTCCACAGTTCGGCTACATGACGGCCATCCGCGAAGTGGGCGGCCTGCTTCTTATACTACTCATGGCGCTCCTCTATCGCGTGTCACTGCAGTGGCTCACCGCGGGCGCCCTGCTCCTGCTGGCCGTCGGATACGGTCTGATGGGTACCGCCCACAGTTTCGGGGAGATGATCCCGTGGATACTCATAAGCAGCTTCGGCATGCACACCATACTCCAGACCCAGTACGCGCTTGGCATGAGCCTCACCACGCAGGAGCGGAGCGGCCGCACCCTGGGACGTCTGACCGGGTACGGCCAGGCCGGTACCTTCGCCGCCCTGGTGGCGGTCTTCTTCATATTCCACTTCGATCTGCTGTCCTACGAGCTCACCTTCATGATCGCCGGGCTCTTCGGAGTCGTCGGCGCGATCGCCATCTTCCGCTTCCCTCATCTGCACGAAGGGGAGTTGCGCAAGGTGGCGCCCGAGCGGGGGCGCATGGTCTGGCGAAAGGACTACAAGTACTTCTACTGGCTCAACCTGCTGGACGGGGTGCGGCAGCAGATCTTCTTCTCTTTTGGGCTCTGGGTACTCGTACACCGGTTCGATCTCACAGTGGCGCAGCTCTCGCTCATACTTATGATTGTCACCTTCGTCACCATCTTCTCTTCATCGTACGTGGGCCGGCTTATCGACCGCATCGGAGAGCGCCGAGTTCTGCAGGGCATCAACATCGGCTACATCCTGGCCTTGGGCGGCTACGCACTTGCCAACAACGTCTACCTGGCCTGCGTGTTCTACGTCCTCTATTCCTTCGTAGCCATCTTCTCGACCGTCGGAGCCAACATCTACCTGCGCAAGATCGCGGTGCCCCAAGATGTAGCTCCCAGCCTCGCGATGGGGGTCACCATACTCCACGCGACAGCGGTGGTGGTCCCGGTGGCGGCCGGCGTCATCCTGAACTGGGTGGGCTACCAGATCCCCTTCTTCATCGCCTGCGGCGTCGCGCTGGTGACGGTGTTCGTGACTCGGCGTCTGGACCCCGCCTCTCAGCGGACGGCCGCCCGGATCGCTCTAGACGAGGCCGCGCTGGCGCCCAAGCTGGACACCGAACTGGCCGTAGCCGACTCGCAGACCACTCTCTAGCGACGGGCTACTTCTCCGCCACGGCGTAGACAGACTCGTAGTCGCGCCACTCCAGGTCCAGAGAAGGGTCGAACTCGCGCGGGCGCACGTTGTTGAACCCCGCGTGCTCGAGCACCTTGAGCAGATTGTCTTCGTCGAACAGGTACTGATGCGCCGCGTGCTTCAGCACTATGAAGTCGACCTCGTCCATGTAGGCGATGTAGTTCACGACATCTATGGGCGTCGTGTCATTCCAGGCGGGCTCGTACTTGATCCAGGTCTTGTAGTCGAGCGGCTTACCCGAGCAGTACGCTTCTAGATAAGGCTTGGCGCTGGGAACACAGACCGAGAGGGTCCCTCCCGGCGCGAGCACCCTGTGACATTCCTTGAGATGCCGTTGCCCCTGCGCGAAGGTGAGATGCTCCAGAAAGTGCGAGCTGTAGATCTGCTGCACTGAGCCATCCGGGAAGGGCAGGCGCCGCCGGAAGTCCCAGTAAAGATCGCATCCGCGCAGCATGTCTAGTATCAGCCAGCCGTTCTCGCCTTTGCGGGCTCCCCCTGCTACCTCGATCTGAAGCTTCTCGCCCTTGGCCACCAAGCGCCGCACCACCCTCTGGGTGTGCCGCAGGCGCCTCTCGTCACCAAACGCCAGCCGAAAGCCCCGATACGCGCCCAAGAGCCCGGCCAGGCAGGCCGGCTTGGTCAGCTTCTCCGGATAGATGCGCGCCTGCTTCAAAGTCTGGCCTCCGACAGTCTGCCCGTGCCGCACCGCGTCATGTTACCGCAGTGGAGACGGCGGCGCGGCCAGGCGTGCCCGCCCCCAGAGGCGTGCGATGAGAAGTCTCGGTCGCGCTCGGATGGAGATCGTTGGTAAGCTTGAGTCATGCGTACAGAGCAGCTCAACACGAGCGTCGAGACGTCCCTCCCCCCGCGGGACCCGTGATGTCTAGAGCCACCTGGTACGTGGTCGCCTCCATCGTCCTGGTGGTCGGCACGCTGGCAATCATGCTGCTTCCCATGGAGACCGCCCGCCCGGCGGGCCCCACCGGCGTGATGCCTACCATAGACACCGCGGACATCCGCAAGGGCCCCGACGACGCGGCGGTGACCTTTGTGGAGTACGGTGATTTTCAGTGCTCCAGTTGCGCTGGGTATGCCCCTATAGTGACGAGGCTCCATACGGAGTACCAAGACCGGGTGCTGTTCGCCTACAGATTCGTCCCCCTAGAAGCGACCAACGGACCTATGGCCGCGCAGGCGGCTTACGCGGCCCATCTGCAGGGCAAGTTCTGGGAGATGTATGACCTGCTCTTTGAGCAGCGAAGCAGCTGGCAGGACTCTACAGCTCCCCTGGAGGTCTTCACCGGCTATGCGCAGACTCTGGGTCTGCAGACCCAGACTTTCGTCCGTGACGCCACAGCCGACAGCACGGTGCAGTTCGTGCTGGAGCAGAAGACGCAGGCTCTCAGCGCCGGCATAACCGACTTGCCCACCTTCTTGATCAACGGCCAGCCTGTATTCCCGGAGACCTATGAAGAGTTCGCTGCGTTGCTGGACAAGGCGATCGCCGATGCCGACTAGAGCCGACGGGACATACCGGCGCACCAGAGTGCAGACTGCCCTGCGCTTTGGCGTCTTGGCGCTGTCGTTCGTGGGTTACCTGGACTCGCTCTACCTGACCATCGCGCACTATCGCGAGTTCACGCCCAGGTGTTCGGTCATCCGCGGCTGCGAGACGGTGCTCACCGGACGCTTCTCCTCGTTCCTCGGCATCCCGACGTCGGTGTTCGGGGTGGTGTTCTATCTGCTCATCTTCTACTTGGCGGTGGCGACTATCGCAAGCTCGGCCGGCCGTCTTTGCCTGGTGCTCAAACTGGCCGCATCTGTCGGTCTGCTGGTGTCGGCGCTCCTGTTCTTGGCAGAAGCGTTGGTCCTCAAGGCCTACTGTCAGTACTGCATCATCTCGGCAGTCGCCTCCCTGGGGATCTTTCTCGCCGCCCTAGGCCTGCGGGGAGAACGCCGCCGCGCCCCCTCGCGAGAGTGGACGTGAACCGGCCTTGCAGACCTTGACAGCCCTCTCCCTTGCGGCCTAGAATACCCGGCCCGTGGGTGCGCCACGCGGTCTTTTGTGCGAGTCGCTGCGACGACCTTTCAGGGATAGGAGCGTAAGGAGACAACTTGAAGAGCGCGGTCCTCCCCTGTCCTCCGCACACCTTTCACATCCCCGTCATGGGCACCGGCTTCACCATCGACACCCCCATCAAGGTGGCCCGCTATGGCATCTCGTCGGTAGTGTCGCTCGTGGACGACGTCCTCATAGAGCAGATGAGGCGTTTTCACGCGGAGCGCCTGGGAGAACCCTTCGAGGGCATCTCCGCCAAGGCCGAGGACTCTAGGGCCCGCCGCATAGCGGCCTATCTCGACCTGTTGGACCGGGTCGTGGCTCGGCAGACGGAGGAGTTGCGTGCCGCACCTTTCGTCTCAGGCAGCGAGATCACCCGCTACTACGAGTTGCTGCCTGAGTCGCCCCTCAAACGCACCTACCAGCAGATGCTGGAGACCACGGACCCCGCCGCCAAAGACCGGCTGCAGGACGAACTCCGTCGCGCGGTGGTCGCCGGCAGCATAGACGTGAATATCATGACCAAGCTCGACCGCGAATACCGCCGCGCCGGACAAGAGACTGCCCCCGGCCAGAGCGACGCCCTCTCGGCACTGCGCGGCTTCGCGCTAAGCACTCTGCGTTCCTCCGTCGTCTTCTCGGCAGGCCTGAACCAGCGCCTGTACTCGTACGCCGGCGAGTTCGACGACTTCTTCCCCGACGCCCAGGGAGATTTCCGCAAGGGCATAATCCTCAAGGTCAGCGACTTCCGCTCGGCGATGGTGCAGGGCAAGTTCCTTGCCTCCCGCGGGCTGTGGGTCTCGGAGTTCCGCATCGAATCAGGCCTGAACTGCGGAGGCCATACGTTCTCGTCGCAGGGTTATCTCTTGGGCCCGGTCCTTGACGAGTTCCGCCAGTGTAAACACGACCTGCCCCTTCAGATGTACCCCCTCTGGGCCAAGGCGCTCAAGGAGCTGGGCCGCAAGCCGTCAGAGCAGCCCCACCCCATCCGCATAACCGTGCAGGGCGGCATAGGCACCTTCGAAGAAGACCAGCTGCTGCTCACGCGCTATGAGGTGGACGGCACGGGCTGGGGCACGCCGTTCCTCCTGGTTCCCGAGGTGACCAACGTCGACGACGAGCACCTGCGCATGCTCGCCGAGGCCGTCGGCGACGAAGTCTTTCTGAGCGACAGTTCGCCGTTCGGCGTGCCGTTCTGGAATCTACGCGACTCGGCCAGCGAGAGGGCGCGTCACGCCCGCATCCAGGCCGGGCGCCCGGGCAGTGCCTGCCCCAAGGGCTTCATCTGCGTCTACAACACCGAGTTCAGCGAAGAGCCCATCTGCACAGCCTCGCGCACTTATCAGAAGCAGAAACTCGCCGGCCTGGACCAGGAAGAGCTGACGCCCGAGCAGTTGGAGGCCACCAAGGAGAGCGTCCTCGCCAAGTCGTGCATCTGTCACGATCTGGCCGGCGGAGCCACGCTCAAGCTCGGCATCGACCCGCAGGCCACGCCCGCCATCTGCTGCGGACCCAACATAGTCAACTTCTCCAAGCTCGCGACCCTGGAAGAGATGGTGGGTCACATCTACGGGCGGTTGTCGCTGCTCACCAATACTCAACGGCCGCACATGTTCATCCGCGAGTTGATGCTGTATGTCGACTACGTAGGCAAAGAGCTCGACCGCTGTTCGCGGGGCATCGAGAAGCGCGCGGGCAAGTACTTCATCCAGTTCCGCGACAACCTCAATAGCGGCATAGAGCACTATCGCCAGGTGGCAGAGCGACTCGCCGGGCAGCAGAAGGCCGACTTCCTCTCCGCCTTGCAGAGCCTACAAGAGGCAATAAGCCGCCTGCCGATGGAGCCGATGCCGGCAGTCTAGCGGCCGTGTGGTCAGAGCGTACGCACGACGCCGTGACGTGCTACACTCCCACTAAGCATTCGTTTGGAATTCTCTCTAGGCCCAGCGCCGAGCTCTCAACCTCCCCGCTAAGTCTCCAGTCTTTCCCTCTCGCATGTCGCAATATAACTCCGTTCATGGAGGATCTAGTGAATTCTGCAAAACTGTACGTAGGTAACCTTAGCTACGACACTTCGGAAGCGAGCATAAGGACCGCTTTCGAGGCTCACGGCGAGGTGACCTCGGTCAACCTCATCACAGACCGCGATTCCGGTCGCCCCAAGGGCTTCGGTTTCGTGGAGATGGGCTCGGCCGAAGAGGCTGAGAAGGCCAAGAGTGCCCTCGACGGCTCCCAGATGGACGGCCGCGCCCTCAAGGTCGATGTCGCCAAAGAGATGGTGCCCCGTGCGCCTCGCTCCGGCGGCGGCGGCTACGGTGGCGGCGGCGGCTACGGTGGCGGCGGCGGCAACCGCTGGTAACAGCCGTCCACAACTGACACTCGGGGAACGCCGGCCTTTCGGCCGGCGTTCCCACGTAAACTGGCACCCGCTACATATCGGACGGCAAGAGAAGATGAGATGGGCATAGTCGACCTCCAAGAAGAAGTCCGCCCCCTGGCAGACGTCCAAGACCTGCTGCGGCTCGGGCTGGAGCGGGGCTACGTCACCAGCGACGAGATCATGGCGCTGGTTGAAGAACACGATATGAGCGTCGACGAGATCGAAGACCTGTACTCACAGCTGTTCGATCAGTCAATCGAGATCTACGAACAGAGCCCCATAGCTCAAGGGGCACTCGACACCATCGAGCCCACTCTCGATCTGTCCATAGACACGGTGAGCCAGGACCCTCTCAGGCTCTACTTGAAAGAAGCCGGGACTATCCCCCTGCTCACCAAGAGCCAAGAGACCCAACTCGCCAAGCTCATGGAGATGGGTGACACCCGGGCCAAGGACCGCCTTATCCGGTCGAACCTGCGCCTGGTCATCTCCATCGCCAAGAACTACTACACGCAGGAGATGGACTTCCTGGACCTCATCCAAGAGGGCAACACCGGTCTAATTCGGGCGGTGGAGAAATTCGACTACCGCAAGGGCTTCAAGTTCTCCACCTACGCGACCTGGTGGATCCGGCAGGCCATCACCAGGGCAATCGCCAACCAGGACCGCAACATCCGCATACCGGTGCACATGATCGAGAAGATCAACAAGATGAACCGCACCGAACGCAGGCTACTGCAGGAGAGCGGCAAGGAGCCTACCGATGACGATCTGGCCGTCGAGCTCGGCACCGACCCCCAGGAAGTGCAGGAGTTGCGCAGGATCGCCCTACGGACCACCTCCCTCGAGACTCCAGTGGGCGACGAGGGCGACGCCGAACTGGGCGACTTCGTCCAGAGCCAGAACACTCCCGACCCGGTCGACCTGGTCTCGCGAATAGTCGCGGAGGAGAGTCTGGCCCGAGTCCTCGATACTATGGAAGAGCGTGAGCGCAAGGTCATCGAGCTCCGCTTCGGCTTCAAAGGCGAGCAGCCGCGTACCCTGGCTGAGGTCAGCGCACGCTTCAATGTAAGTCGCGAGCGCATCCGCCAAATCGAGGCGGTGGCGCTCAAGAAGATCAAGTGGGCGCTGGAGACGCAGGCGATGGGCGGTCCGGCCACCCACTCATCCAGGCCGAGAAGGCCCCGCACCGACTAGACCTTCCCGAAGGCGCCGCCCGGTCCTCGCGGACGCGGCGCGGCCCCCAGGTCATCCCCCCACCACCGCCGCATAGGCGTTGCGGAACATCCTCATCCACGGACTGTCTGCGCAGACCCATTCCGGCGGCACCCACGGCCATTGGCGCAGCTGATAGCAGCGCTCGGGGTGCGGCATGATGGCCAGGTGGCGGCCGTCCGGGGAGCAGAGCGCGGCGATGCCCTGAGGGCTTCCGTTAGGGTTGTACGGATAGGCCGTCGTCGCCTGCCCAGAGGGATCGACGTACCTCACCGGCGCCAGGCCGCTTTTCACTATCCACTCCAGGGTCGCCGGGTCCGGCACATGCAACCTGCCCTCACCGTGGGCCACATAGACACCCAGCACGGAACCCTCCATGCCCTGCAGCATCAAGGCCGGGCTCTTGGCGATAGAGACCGTGCTGAACCGCGATTCGAAGCGCTCCGAATCGTTCTTGATGAAGCGGGGTTTGAGAGCGTCGGGTAGCTCGAAGCCGGGGATGCCCAACAGGCCCATCAGCTGGCAGCCGTTGCACACGCCCAACGAGAGGGTGTCCGGCCGGGCGAAGAAAGCCGCGAACTGCTCCGACAACCGCTCGTTGTTGCGTATCACCGACGCCCAGCCCTTGGCGGAGTCGAGCACGTCGGCGAACGCGAACCCGCCAGGGAAGGTGAGCATCTGGAAGCCTTCCAGACCGATGGTCCCCGCCATCAGGTCGGTCATGGTGACGTCCCAGGCCTCGAAGCCGGCCACCCTGAAGGCCGCGGCCAACTCCCGATCGCCGTTGGTGCCCTCTTCGCGCAGAACGGCAGCCTTCGGCTTGAAGCCCCCGCGGGCGCGTCCGCCCACCGGCGCGTCCGGGTCGAAGCTCAGCCGGTACGGGCTCGTGCCCGCCGGGGCCCGGTGTGACAGCCACTCTTGCTCGGCACACTCAGGGTTCTGCTGCAGGCGCTCCAACTGGTAACTGGTCTCCTCCCACACTGCGTGCAGAGCACGGACCCTCTCTTTGAGCACCATTTCGGCGCCGAAGCGCAGCTCCACGTCGGTTTCGACTACGTTGCCCAGAGCCACAGCGGTCACGCCATGCCTCTCAAGTATCACTTGAGCTTTGGCCTCGTCGGCCACCTCGACCACCACGCCCGCCTCTTCGGCGAACAGTGCTGCATAGAGTCCGCTCGCGCCCCCGGGGCCCTCCCCGTCCAGGGCGACTCGCCAACCCTTGTCTCCCGCGAAGGCCATCTCCAGCAGGGTGACGATCAGCCCCCCGTCGCTGACGTCGTGGCAGGCGAGTATCGCCCGGGCCTTGACCAGCTCCTGCACCGCCTCGAACACGCCCTTCAGTGCGGTCGCCTCTTCGATGTCCGGCGCCTCGTCGCCCAGTTGGCCGAGCACCTGCGCGAACGCGCTCCCTCCCAGCCGATGCTTGCTTCCCACTGGAAGCAGCCAGAGTCGGCTGCCTATCTGCTTGAGGTCGGAGGTCACACGCAGCGCGACGTCGGGCATAAGGGCATACGGCGCCATGACCAACTCCGGCGGAGCCTTGACCAGCTCGCTGGAGCCGTCGGGGGCCGTCCCCTGGCTGGCCATGGAGAGGCTGTCTTTGCCCCCGTCGATGGCCACGCCCAGCTCCATCAGCAGGTCGCGTAGCGCGCAGGCCGCGTCGTACAGCCAAGCGCCCTCGCCGGGTTGCTTCACGGCCAGCATCCAGTTGGCGGAGCACTTGATGTCGGCGATGCCCGTGATGACCGCGCCTGCCATGTTCAGCAGCGCCTCGGCCACGGCCATGCGCACGCCCGCCTCAGGCTTGATGAGGCCCTTGATGGGTTGCTCGCCCAGGCTGAGTGCGGTGCCCGACGGGTCGTCGTAGGTCTGGGCGATCACCGCGTAGTCGGAGAGCGGCAGATGCCGGGGACCGACCAGCTGGCGCTGGACGACCAGCCCGGTGACGTCCAGGTCTACCTTGTTGGTGAGAAAGCGCTTGGAGCCGATGGCCGGAAGTCGCAGCACCATGTCGAGCACCCGGCGCAGGTCTGCTGCGGGCGGCAGCACCAGCGGCGTCAGGTCGTCGCGCGCCGAGCCGCGTGGCGAGCGCCGCCGAAACTGGTACTTCTTCGGAGGCAACTGGCCCAAGATGTCGTCCAGGGGAAGGTCCACCGGCTTGCTGTCGTCGACCGCGTCATAAAGCACCAGGATGCCGTCCCCGGTCACGCGACCCACCACCGCCAGCGGGACGTTCTCCCGCTCCGCAATATCTTCCAGCACCCCCAGTTGCGCCGGCCGGATGAGCAGGGCGTTGCGCTCCTGCGATTCGTTGCCCCAAATCTCGAGTACAGATAGAGTCTTGTCGCCCACGGGTATCGCCCGCAGGTCTATGACCGCGCCGGCCGGCTCGACGATCTCGGGCAGAGCGTTACAGTCTCCGCCCGCTCCCAGGTCGTGGGCGGAGACTATCGGATTCCCCCCGCCCAGCTCCGTGCAGGCCCTCATCAGGCGGTTGACCCGCTGCTCCATCTCGGGGTCCCCGCGCTGCACCGCGTTGAAGTCGAGCTCCTGGACGTTCTTGCCCTGCTCCATACTGCTGGCGGCTCCGCCACCCATGCCGATGCGGTAGGCCGGGCCGCCCACCTGCACCACCAGCATGTCCTTCTCGGGTTTCCCTTTGACGGTGTGCTCGTCGCGGATCTGCCCGGCCCCCACGCTGTACATGATGGGCTTGTACCACGAGCGGTAGCCATCGGGCAGACGAAGGCCGTAGGTGCGGGTGAAGCCGTAGATGAGAGGCTCGCCAAAGCAGTTGCCGTAGCCGGAGGCTCCGTTGCTGGCTTCGATGAGTATCTCCGCCGGCGAGGCCAGGTCAGAGGGATGCGAGTAACCGTCCTCCTCCCAGGGCAGCTCATATCCCGGAAGATGGAGGTTGCCGACGCAGTAGGCCGCACCCGACGCGCAGACCAGCCCGCCGCGTCCGACCGCCTGGTTGTCACGGATGCGTCCCCCACCACCGGTGGCAGCGCCTGGATACGGGGCCACTCCCGACGGGAAATTGTGGGTCTCGGCGGTCAGGGTGGGATGCAGCAGCACCGGGGCGGGCTCGAGAGGCGAAGGGCCGAGGGGCTCGGACGCCGCCAGCACGTTCACCTGCGCCCCTCTGATAGCCGAGCTGTCATCGCGGAAGGCGATCACCGAGTTGGGGCCCGAGGCCGCGAGCGGCTCCCTTACCACGTCCATGAGATGCTTCTCGGGCACCCGTACGCCATCCACACTAAGCTCACCTTTGAACACCCAGTGACGGGAGTGCTCCGAGTTGGCCTGCGCGATCTGGAAGAGCTCCACATCGGTGGGGTCTCGGTCTAGCTGCCTGAAGATGCCCGCGATGATCTGCAGGTCGCTCGCGTCCCAGCTGCAGCCGTAAGCCCGGTCGAACTCCTGCAGGGCCGGGATGCCCTGCTCCAGAAACGGGATCACCTTCACCGGCTCGGGGACGAGACCGGTCTCGAACGACTCCAGTGGCTCCGGGTAGCGCATCTCGGTCATGCGGTCGTGCAGGGGGGCGAGAATCTCGTCGACCTGGGCATCGGTGAGCGGCACGCCCAGCCCGAGCCGCACCGAGCGCTCCAGGCGCCGCACTGCGTGGGCGCCCGAGCGATGGCAGATCTCCACCGCGTTGGACGACCAAGCGGTCTCGAAGTTGAGGCGCGGGCCGTACTCGACGATGGTAGGGTAGCGCCCTTCGAGGAAGCTCTTGGGTCCGAACTGCTGAGGCTCAAAGGTCTCGGAGAGCGCGTAGTGCAGGACAGAGAGGTCCTGGGCGCCGAGCGGCGCGTCAGCCCCGACGTAGAAGCAGTACTCGCTCCCGACCGGCCCGACCGGTCGCCCGGCTACCCGTTCGGCGTTCTCGGCGAACGCCCGCAGCCGGGTCGGGGTCATACTGGGTGTCCGAAAGAAGCGCAGCATCCTGTTCGCCTACAACCATACCATCCGAGGCAAGGGCCTGCCCGGAGACCAGGAGACCGAAACACGACCCAAACCCCCGAAACAAGCTCACGTCGCCCGCCGGAATCGGGCGATACTGGATTTGAACGAGCCAGGCCTCGGACATCCACCAGTAGTCCGCGAGCCCTGGGCCTGACCGCCGGTCTACGCTCGCCAGACCAGCAGCGAGTACCGCGGCCTACTAACTGTATGAGCCGTGTTGGGTTCGAACCAACGACACCCGGATTAAAAGTCCGGTGCTCTACCAACTGAGCTAACGGCCCCTATGGGCGTCAGATTCTAGCCCCGGCCCCCCGCGCCGTCAACGCGCGACCCTGGCCGGTAGCCCTGTCATCACACAGCCTAGCGGCGGCTGACCCCCGCCCCCGCGCCCCAAGGGCAAGGACGAGCCCTTTGGGCACGACTGGCGCAGCCCCTCACCCGGGCGGGCTGGGCTTTGACGCATCATCGACCGCGCGTCTTGGCCGGCGGCTACGATCGGAAGGCCGTCTATTGGTGGCGGATCTGATCGAAGCCAAAGTCGCTTGTCTCTCCACATGTGACATGAGGGCGCGAGCCGCCGCCGGCAACGGACGGTCCCAAGGGTGGATAAGAAGAAGGTCGCGTTCCAGTCTCTCCTCGAACGGAATCGCGACTAGACCTTCCATCGCCTGGGGTGGAGTGAGCATTGTGGGCATAGGCGCCACGCCCCAGCCGGATCTGACGAGGTTCTTGATCAGCTCAGGATAGAGTGCGCGGTGAGCGATCCTGGGCTCGACGCCTCCCCGCTGAAAGGCGTCCGCGATGATGCTGGAGATGTTGAGCGATGCCGGGGGCAGCAAGATGTTCTCCTTTGCCAGCATGCCCACTGTCACCTTCGGAAGATCCGCAAGTGAGCTGGACCGGGAAACGACTAGGACGATCTCCTCTGTCAGCAGATGTTTCGCTGCGGCTCGAGTCGATTTCCAGGGAGTGTAGACCGCACAATCCAGGGTCCCGCCGATCACCGCCTCCTCCAGCGCTACGTCATCCGCCTCGACAAGATCTAGCCTTGCAGCCGGATAGGCTGTGATGAACGCGACCAATACCGGGGTAAGAAAGTGGGCGAATACCATGCCCGTGGCGCCCAATCGGGCTGCAGTCAACTCACCCCGCGCCCGCTCGCGCATGAGACTGATGGTCTCGTCGGTCCGGGCTACGATCGCCTCGGCCAGGGGGAGCAAGAACCGGCCGTCGGCGGTGCACTCCACCTGCCGCCCGTATCGCTCGAAAAGTCGAGTGCATAGATCAGCCTCCAGACGCGCGATCTGACGGCTGAGCGCAGGCTGGGTAACGTTCAGCATGGCCGCCGCCCGGCTGAAGCTGCGCGCTTCCGCTACCGCTACGAAGGCTTTGAAGAGATTCAGGTCCATCGATTACCGATGGTCATACCTCCCACGATCCATGAGAAGTTCTGCTCAAAGTGTACTCGGGTCACGCCTTCCTTGTACGTTAGATCCGTCCGAACTGTATGAGGGGGGTCAAGGACACGTGGAGACTCCCGGTTTCACTGGGGCAACGGGAACAGAGGGGAGCAAGTCAATGGATCTTCATGTAGCTGATCCAGCGTTGTGCAAAGGGTGCCCGTTCTTTCAAGACCATCAAGGCGAAAGCTGCCGCGCTCTGGCCACCGATCGACAGTCTGTGGCATGCGGGCGTCCGCGCGACCTGACCGCGGATGCAGCTTCTGTTAGGTGCTCCAACATGTTCGCCTCTGATCCCGCGGGGAATCGCAGCTACAAGCTGACGATCGGAGACATAGTGTTCCTCTCCGAATGCGGCCTGTAGGGCTGCCGTGCCGGGCAGTTGCCTCAGGCGCTGCCCACTCGTAGCCGCCGCGCGCCGCGCGTGCGGCACCTCCCCGCGCCGGCCGCGCCGCCGGGCCTCTTCACACAATCCTCACACTTGGCTTACGGGGGTCTTATCGGCCCCCGGGTAGCATGCAGGCATCGTCACAACGGCAAAGCGAAAAGGGACAGCGCCAATGAGCATATTCACCAACTACTACCTGAGCCCGGTGGCGATAGGGTTCTTCCTGATCTACGCGGTCAGCTTCGTTCTCTACAAGAGCAAGCGCATGAGAGTCTCGACTCACCGCAAGATCTGGAATGTGCTCCTCGCAGGCACTTTTCTTGTCACCGGCGTCTTCGGGCTACTGCTGGCCATCCAAGCCCAGTACGGCCTGCCGTTCAGCATCCCGTTCAACATGCTCTTCTGGCATGTCGAGACTGGGATAGTCATGACCATGATCTCTTTCTTCCACCTGGGCTGGCACTTCAAGTACTACGCCAGGATGCTCCGCACCAGCCGCAGCCGGGCTCGCGAAGCCGAGGCCGCGGAAAGGTACCGCGTGCCCCGCACCGCGGAGCGCGGCCAGGTGGTACTCGTTCCCGAGCGTGTGCATCGCTCGAGCGCCGCTAGGTAAGTCCCCAGCCATCACACGGCCTAGCGGCGGCTGACCCCCGCCCCCGGGCCCCAAGGGCAAGCACGAAGCCCTTGGGGCCCGTACTACTGCTCGAACACCAATCCGTGCTTTAGCTTCATCTCGATCACGCGCAGCACGGCCTCATCCAGACGCTCCTCGCTCAGTTCGCCGTTCTCCACCGCCGCGACCACCGCGTTGCGCATGGACATGACCTTTCCGGCGGTGGGCATGGCCACCAGCATGTCGCACCCCGCCTTGAGCGAGGCCACACACGCGCCTTCTGGGCCTATGTCGGTCTGGGCGGCCATCATGGTCAGCGAGTCGGTCACTATGAGGCCCTCGAAGCCCAGATCCTCCCTCAGCAACCGGATGATGGCCGGAGAGCGCGAGGCAGGGTTGTCGGGGTCGTAGGCCTCGACGATGATATGCGACAGCATGATCGCTTCGGTCCCTGCAACAATGGCGGCCCGAAACGGGGGAAGATGGACTTCTTCGAAGGTCTCGATACCGGCGTCGGAGAAGACTGGACCGTTGTGGGTGTTGCCGTCAGTACTCCCGTGACCGGGGAAATGCTTCACCACCGCGATCAAGCCGTTGGCCTCGTACCCTCGGACCACGGCCGCGACAAAGCCCGAAACGACACCCGGTTCGCTGCCGAAACTGCGCCGGCTCATGAGATTACCTGGTGCGGCAACATCCGCCACGGGAGCCAGGTTCATGTTCAGCCCCAACCCAAGCAGACCCTTGGCGGTGCCTGCAGCCAGCGACTCGGCTTGCTCGGGCGTCGAGGTACCCGCCAGGATGCGGGCCGACGGCACTTTCGGAACCCCGTCTGTGATCCCCGACGACCCCCCCTCTTGGTCTGCGGTGATCAGAAGCTGTAGCGGAGAGCCGGTCGCCTTGGCCGCCTGCTGCATGCCCGTGGTAAGGGCCCGAACAACGTCCGCTGTGCCGATGTTGCCTTCGATAAGAACAAACCCACCGTAGGGCCCGTCGTTGATAAGCAGGCCCGCGTCGCCCTTCTCCATCGACTTGCCTTTGAAGCGCACCAAGAAGACCTGCGAGGCCTTCTCGCGCAGGGTCATTCCCTCAAGAATAGTCTGAGCCGGTGAGGGCGCCGCGACCGACGAGGTGGTCGTACTGCCGCTGTCAGCGCCGGTGGTCGCGGACTGCGATCCGCCGTCGCAACCCACGAGCAGAGCGACGGCCAAGAGTACGAATAGGCGCCTCACGAGGTACGTGCTAGTGCCTGAAGTGGCGCCGCCCCGTCATGACCATGGCCATGCCGCGCGCCTCGGCCAGAGCCAGAGACTCGTCGTCGCGCTTGGAGCCTCCCGGGTGGATGACGCAGGTGGCGCCGGCGTCGGCGCACGCCTCGAGAGCGTCCGGGAACGGGAAGAAAGCGTCAGAGGCGACGGCGCAGCCCGCCAGCGGGTGCAGCGCCCGGCTGACCGCCAGCCTGGCCGAGTCGACGCGGCTCATCTGGCCGGCGCCCACGCCCACGGTCATGAGGTCCTTGGCCAGGATGATGGCGTTCGACTTGGTGTGCTTGGCCACGCGCCAGGCGAAGAGCAGATCGCCCCACTCCGCCTCGGTGGGGGTGCGGGTGCTCACTACCTGCATGTTCTCGCGCTGATCGACCTCGCAGTCCCAATCCTGCACCAGCATGCCGCCGTAGACGCGCTTCATGTCGAAGGAACCGCAGGTGTCGCGGTTCGGTTGGCCGGCGAGTATGCGGATGTTCTCTTTGACGGTAAGCACCTCGAGGGCCTCGTCCGCGTAGCCGGGGGCCCACAGCGCCTCCACGAAGTTGGTGGAGAGTAACTTGGCCACCGCCTCGTCCAGCGGCCGGTTGAAGACGATGACGCCCCCATAGGCTGAGATGGGGTCGCAGGAGAGCGCCTTCTCGTAGGCGGAGGTCACGGTCTCGGCCACAGCCACGCCGCAGGGGTTGTTGTGCTTCACGATGACGCAGGCCGGCAGAGCGAACTCCTCCAGGCAACGCCGGGCGGCGTCAAGGTCCAGCAGGTTGTTGAACGACAGTGGACCGCCGTGCAGCTGATCTAAGGAGGCCGTCAGGCTGCCGCCCGGGCCCACTTCGGAGTACCAGGAGGCGCGCTGGTGAGGGTTCTCGCCGTAGCGAAGCTCCTGCACCTTGGTGAGGTCGACCATGAGGTGCTTGGGAAAGTCCGCCTCTTGCTCGCCGAACCAGTTGGCGATAGCCGAATCGTAGTGAGCGGTGTGATGGAAGGCCTTGGCCGACAGGGCCCGCCGGGTCTCGAGCGACAGCTCCCCGGCGCCGGCCTTGAGTTCGCCCAGTACCTTGTCGTAGTCGGCAGGGTCGGTGACTATGCCCACGCCCGAGAAGTTCTTCGCCGCCGAGCGCACCATGCTGGGGCCACCGATGTCGATGTTCTCCACGGCCTCCGCTTCGGTGACACCTCGCTGAGCCACGGTCTGCTCGAAGGGATACAGGTTGACCACCACCAGGTCGATGGGCTTGATACCCAGGTCTTCGATGGCCTTGAGGTGAGCCGGCTTTGAGCGATCGGCCAATATGCCTCCGTGAATGGCCGGATGCAGGGTCTTCACGCGTCCGTCCATGATCTCGGGAAAGCCGGTGACGTCGGAGATACCGGTTATCTGAAGACCGGCGTCCCGCAGGTACTTGGCGGTGCCTCCGGTGGAGATGACTTCTACGCCGAGTTCGGTGAGCCCCCGTACGAATGGCTCCAGACCGTTCTTGTCCGATACCGACACCAGTGCCCGCTTGACCTTCACTCTCTCCTCCTCGCTCCCGCCGCCCCGAGCGGCGATCCGTCACTTACTCTTGCTTGCTCGCTTCAGTCTACCTGCACCACCCGCGTTCCCGATAGTGGGGGTCTGACTTTTCCTTCCGCGAGCAGCCGGACGGTTTGCGGCAGGAGTTCGTGCTCGACGGCATGTATGCGCTCCGCCAGGCTCTCGAACGTCTCGCCCTCGTCTATCCGCACCGGTGCTTGGGCGATGATGGGCCCGGTGTCCAGGCCGTCGTCCACGAAGTGCACCGTCACGCCGGTGACTTTGGCCCCGTGCTCCAGGGCGTCCTTGATGGAGGTGGTACCGGGAAACGCCGGCAGAAGGGCCGGATGAAGGTTGATGACACGCCACGGGAAGGCCCTCAAGAAGTCGTCCGGCACTATGCGCATGTAGCCGGCCAACACGACCAGGTCGGGGGCGGCTTCGCGGACTGTTCGTAGCAGGGCGGCTTCTTGGGCCTCGCGCGTACCCGCCGAGGCCAGCGTGCATGTCGCCGTGGGGATGCCCGCCTGCGCAGCCCGCTCGAGGGCCCGCGCGCCCGGCTTGTCGCTCACTACCAGCACGATCTCCACGGTCGGGCCGCCGGGCGCCGCCGGGCGCCCGTGAATCTTGTCGATGAGGGCCTGCAGGTTGCTGCCGTTGCCGGACGCCAGCACCACCACCCGGTATGACCGGTTCGCGCCGGGGCCGCTCGCGGCCACCGCGCGGCCGGCTTCACCGGCCTCGCTCACTCCAGACCTTCCATGACCACGCTTTCGGCACCGGCGGCGACCTCACCTACCACCACCGCCTGCTCTCCGGCCTCTCTCAGCAGGCCCAGGACCCGCTCGACGTCCGCCTCCGGCACGATCATCAGGAAGCCCAACCCCATGTTGAAGGCATGGAACATCTCGGGCCGCGACACCTCGCCCAGCGCCGCCAAGGCGCTGAAGACAGGCGGCACCGTCCATCGGTCCACATGCAGACGGGCCGACAGCCCGTCGGGTATCACTCGGGCGAGGTTGCCGGCGATGCCCCCGCCTGTGACGTGGGCCATGCCTTTCACCGTCACGCCTTTGCCCAAAAGGTCGAGCACACTCTTTACGTAGATGCGCGTAGGGGCGAGCAGAGCGTCGGCGGCCGATGCGCTCATGCCGGGCAGCGGCCTACTGAGATCGACGTTGCTGAGCTCCAGGATCTTGCGCACCAGCGAATACCCGTTGGAATGGACACCGCTCGAAGCGAGGCCCAACACGGCATCGCCTGCCTGCACTTTCGACCCGTCGATAAGCTTCTTGCGCTCGGCGATAGCGACACAGAACCCGGCCAGGTCGAACTCGCCCGGAGCATAGAGCCCGGACATCTCGGCCATCTCGCCGCCTATCAGCGCACAACCGGCTTGACGGCAGCCCTCGGCCACGCCGGCCACCAGTTGCGCCATCTCGTTCGGTTGCAGCCTTCCTACGGCTATATAGTCCAAGAAGAAGAGGGGACGCGCCCCCACTGTGAGCACATCGTTGACAGACATGGCCACCAGGTCGATGCCCACGGTGTTCACTCTGCCCGTCTCCTGCGCCAGGAGGATCTTGGTCCCCACACCATCGGTGCCACTGACCAGCACCGGGTCTTCCAGACCCTTGGGTAGTTCGAACAGACCCGCGAAACCCCCCAGAGAGCCCAGCACCCCGGGAGTATAGGTGCTCTCCACATCCGCTTTGATCAGCCTTACGGCCTCTTCCCCGGCCTCCACGTCCACCCCTGCCGCCCTGTACGTGAGGGCCTCCTCTTCTGCGCGCCTCTCGATGATCATTGCTGAGCCCCCGTGGTAGTCGTGCCGGCCGCTGAGCCGGTAACGGTCGGTCCCCTGAGGGTCGTAGGGGCGGTGGCCCCTGTGGTCGTGGTCGTGGTCGTGGTGATGCTCCCAGCGACAGTGGTGGTGGTCTCCCGCCCGCTAAGATGCAGCCATTCCGGCAACCCCGGCAGTCTTACGGGCGTCAGAAAGATGATGATCACCACCAACCCCGCTAGACAACCGAGGGATATGCTCAGCGCCTTACCGCTGTGCTGAAGGGCTGCAAGCAGCGCGAACAAGAAGAAGGCGCTGAGCAGAAAGAACAGGGCTATGCTGACCGAGCTTCGCACGTAGTCAGCGTACCAGACAGGCGCCGACCGTGCTCCCCTTGGACCGCCCTCGCCATTGGTGCTACAGTCTGGTGAGCAAGGATGGTGCTTCTGCAGTCAGGCCCCGCTAGTCCAGGGGGCCGAGAGGGAAGCCGGTGTGATGCCGGCGCGGTCCCGCCACTGTGACCGAGCTCAGTGCCCCACAAGGCTTGTGTTCGGAAGTCAGATACCTGCTGCAGAGGAGGAGCAGAAGCTCTCCGCGGAAGAGAGCTCACTCCGCCCCGACTCGCGCGGGGCGCCACTCGGTTCGACCAAGGCATGGTCCGGCCGGGGAGTAGCTTCACTGCTCTCCACCATCTTGCGGGTCGTGATCATAGGTCGAATCGAAAGGAGTCCGTATGTACGGACGCTCGAGGCCGCGCCGCAAACCGGCTTGGCTATCCCTACTCACAGGCGCGCTGGTCTGCGCCCTGATGCTCGCCTTCGCGCTCGCGGTCGTGGGGTGCGGGTCTGATGCCGCGGATGCAGGCGCCGATTTCGCGGCCGTCACCGACGACAACGGCGTCCAGGTGACCATCCCGGCGAGGCCCGTGCGCATAGTGTCCACTTCGCCGGCGGCCACCCAGATACTCTTCGCCTTGGGCGCCGGCGACCGGGTGGTAGGTGTGAACCAGTGGGACGACTACCCGGCTGAAGTGGTAGATCTGCCCAAGGTGGCCGACATGCAGGTGAACACCGAGGCCGTGATGGCCCTCAGCCCCGATCTGGTACTAGGCGCTGCCGGGCAAGAAGAGGCTCTCGCGACCATCCAAGCTGCCGGTGCGCCAGTGGTCATCCTCAACCCGACCACGATCGAAGGCATCTATGCCGATATCACCGCCGTCGGCAAGGCTGTCGGCACTGAGGACCAAGCCGAAGAGGTAATCGGCTCTATGCGAGGCACCTTCAAAGAGCTCTCCAAGGCCGCCGAAGCCACCGGTGAGTCCCCCTCGGTCTTCTACGCGCTGGACGACACCCTATACACCTGCGGACCGGGTTCCTTCGTGGACGAACTGTTGAAGCTCGCCTCGGCGACGAACGCCGCCACCACCGGAGCGGGCAGCAGCGCCGCCCCAGCGTACTTCCAGTTCACGCCCGAGCAGCTGGTGGCCGCCGACCCCGATCTGGTGGTATTGGGCGCCTTCTACGGCGGCGCGGACAAGTTCACCTCCGATCCTCGCTTCGCCGGCCTGACCGCTGTGAAGCAAGGCCGCGTGTTGGCGCTTGATGAGAAGTACGACAAGCTCCTCACCCTGGCGGCGCCGCGCATGGTCGAGGGCTTCGAAGGCCTGGTCAAGCTCATCCATCCCGAGCTAGGCACTACCGAGTAGTCAACCGGCGAGGCCCCAGCTCCCGCCGGGAGCCGGGGCCGGTGGACGCGGGCCGTCCGCGCGGCCCGCGCCCCGTCGGTGTCTCTCAGAAGAGGGGACCATCGCGGCTATGTCAGGCATCAACAGGAATAGGGTCTACCGCCGGACCGTGGTCTGTCTGGCCGTAGCTCTGGCCGGCGCGGTGATCACCGCCCTGGTGGTAGGGGCTGCCGGACTGTCACCCGCTCAGACCCTCAGAGCCTTTGGCGGCCTCCTGCGCCACGGTCGCGACGCAGTCGGTGACTACCCGGAGTGGGCACCGCGCCTGCTCTTGGACCTCAGACTCCCCCGTTTGGTGCTGGCTCTCATAGTGGGCTCCGCACTGTCGACGGCGGGTGTCTCCTTTCAGGGCATCTTTCGCAACCATCTGGCCGAGCCCTATCTACTGGGCGTGTCTGCCGGAGCGGGCTTGGGCGCCACTATTGCCATAGTCGCCCGGCCCCTGGACGCCCTCGGCGTGTACGGCCTGCCGCTTCTGGCCTTCGTCGGCGCGGTCCTGGCCGCCTTCTTGGTCTACCGTCTGGCGACGTTCGGGGGTCAGACCGGGGGCGCCTCGCTGCTGCTGTCGGGGGTCGCGGTGGGGTCCACGCTTACCGCCATAATGTCCTTCATGATGGTGGCCACCAGAGACGACCTGCACACGGTGGTGGTCTGGCTGATGGGCGGACTTTCGGGAGCGACGTGGACCAAAGTCTGGATCACCCTGCCCGTGGTCGGCCTGGGCTTCGCCTATATGATGTTCTCGTCGCGCCGCCTGAACCTGCTGCTCATGGGTGAGGAGCGAGCCCATGAACTAGGCGTCGACAGCCGGCGGACCCGCCGGAACCTCATGGTGGTGGCCGCTCTCACCACGGCGGCGGCCGTGGCCTTCTCGGGCCTCATCGGCTTCATCGGCCTCATGGTGCCGCACATCATGCGCCTGCTGGTGGGCCCCGACCACCGCCGGCTGCTCCCCGCCAGCGCCCTGTTCGGGGCCGTCTTGCTGCTTCTGGCCGACACACTGGCGCGCACCGCCATGGCCCCCGCGGAGATCCCCGTGGGCATAATCACCACGGCCGTCGGAGGACCCTTCTTCCTCTACCTCCTGCGTTCGCGCAAGGGGGTGTGACATGCCGTCTCCCCTGTACGAACTTCGAGCGGCTCAGGTGGAGTTGAACGGAAGGCCGGTGCTTGGCCCCCTAGACCTCGAACTCTCCACCGGCTCCTTCGTCGGCATCGTCGGCCCGAACGGCTCGGGAAAGACCACGCTGCTTCGCACCCTCACCGGAATGCTCCGTCCCTCCGCGGGTGAAGTCCTGCTGCTGGGCCGGCCTCTTGCCGACTATCGGGCGCTGGAGATAGCCCGGCTCGTGGGAGTGGTCCCCCAAACCTTCCACCTTGACTTTAGCTTTACTGTTGAAGAGATGGTAGCTCTTGGCGGCTACGCGCGCGGCCCGCTCAGCGCGCGCGGCCCGCGAACGACCGCCCCCGTGACGGCCGCCCTTGAGGCGACCGGCCTGACTTCGCTGGCCGACCGCCTTGTCACCCAGCTCTCGGGCGGCGAGCGCCAGCGCGCGCTCATAGCTCAGACCTTGGCGCAAGACACGCCCACGCTGCTGCTGGACGAGCCGCTCAACAACCTGGATCTCAACCACCAGCTCGAGACCATGCAACTGCTCCGCTCGCTGCACGCGTCCGGCCGCACGGTGGTCGTAGTGCTGCACGACCTCAACATGGCCGCCCAGTACTGCGACGAGCTCCTGCTGCTAGACCAGGGTACAGTGGCCGCCCGAGGTACGCCGGAAGAGGTACTCGACCCGCGCCTGATCTTGGAGATCTTCAAAGCCAGGGTGTCCGTGCACCGCCAAGGCCGGCGCCCATACCTCACCCCCGTCTGGTCGGAGCCCGTGGCGGGTCCTTCTCGCCTGGAGCAGCGCCGCGTACACGTGATAGCGGGGGGCGGTGCCGCCGGCCCACTCATAGAGGAGCTGGTACTGCGCGGCTTCGCGCCAAGCGTAGGTGTGGTGAGCGTCTTCGACACCGACTACGCGACCGCACAGGCGTACGAGTTGGAGGTGGTCTCGGCTCCGCCTTTCGAGGCCTTCACCGAAGAGGCCATGCGGGAGTTCGATGCGATGGCCAAAGAGGCCGACGTCCTTGTAGTCGCCCCGGTGTTCTTCGGTCGGGGCAACCTGGCCCCGCTGCGCACCGCGCTGCGTGCGGCGAAGGCGGGCACCAAGGTAGTCATCGTCGACCAGCCCCCCATCGCGGAGAGAGACATGAGCGGCGGCGAAGCCGCTACACTTCAGGCAGAACTGCTTTCTGCGGGGGCCCTGCCGGTCAGAGGACCCGTCGAGGCGGCAGAAGCGGTAGGGAGCGCTACTCCCTAGCCCGCTCTGCTTCTCCGGGGGCGCATCCCTCGAACTCCGCCAGGCGTCTCCGCAGAACCGTCTGCTTCCGGCCCAGCCAGACTAGATAACCGGCCACCAGCACCCATACCGCCCCGAAGCCCAGGGCCAGAAACCCCGATCCGCTCACTGTCCACCTCCCCGTAGGTCCCGCCGGTCGGTCAGGCTGTCCAGGCGCGCGCTGATACCCTCCAGGCGTACGCGCAACAGAAGCAGACAGACGAAGAGCAGGGTGAAGGCTGCGATGCAGCCCGCCAACACCCAGACCATGGCGGCATCCATGGCAAAACCTCCAGAGCCCAGTATGCGAGGGTGCACCGTCCTCCACCACCATATGGAGAGAAACACCACCGGCACGTCCACCCAACCCACTATGCCGTATACGGCGGCCAACCGGGCCCGCTTCGGCCCCGAAGGCGCCACCGCCCGCAGTAGCAGATACCCCACGTAGATGAACCAGAGGATCAGTGTCGTGGTCAGCCGCGGCTCCCAGGTCCAATAGACGCCCCAGGCAGGCTTGGCCCAAAGGGGTCCCGTGACCAGCGTGATAGTGGTGAACAGCACCCCTATCTCGGCCGCCGCCCCCGCGACCCGATCGTACGCGAGCTTGCCGGTGGCCAGATAGGCCACGCTGAAGCCGAAGACGCACGTGAAGGCCGGTCCTAGGGCGATCCAAGCACTGGGCATGTGAAAGTAGAAGAGACGTTGCACGTCGCCCATCTCGGCCTCGCGCGGAGCCAACACCAGCGCCGCCACCGTGGCAAGCACCATCGCGACTCCCGCCACCGCTCCCCACACGGTGGTCGAACCCCAGACGTTTGGCTTGGCCGTGGACTTGATGCCCTTCACCTCATCCCTCTACCGCGTAGTCAAAGAGCACAAACCCCATAGCGGTGAACAGCACGTCGTATAGGGCCATGAACGCCGGCCAGAGGCCGATGCCGTTCCAGGGGTCCTCCCCCAGGAGCATCACCGAGCACCTCGCAGCTCCTATCACCAGCGGCACCAGCAACGGCAGCACCAGCACCGTGAGCAGCGCACCCCTGGCCCGAACTCCGGCCGTCAAGGCCGCCGCCAGCGCGCCTATGGCCGACAGCCCCAAAGCCGCGAGCACCATCACGCCCAGCAAAGCCAGCCAGACCTGGCCCGAGCCCACATCGTAGAGGACCACGAAGAACACGAGTACCAGGAAGCCCGTGGCCAGAGACAACACAAAGCTGGCAATCAGCTTGCCCAGGTAGATGGCCGACCGGTCCACGGGGCACAGTAGCAGGCCCTCCAGGCACTGAGCCTCCCGCTCGCCTTCGAAGGGACGGCCGACCACCATAAGCCCCGGAAAGAGAAAGGCCGCCCACAATACCCCCGAGCGGGCCGACGCGGACTCGGCGCTACCGGGCTCCAGGCTGAAACTGAACACCAAGATCACCAGGAATCCCAGTAGGATCATGGTGATGATGGCGCTCGGCGAGCGCAATTCCGAGCGCAGATCCTTCTTGGCTATGGTGAGAGCGTGTCGTAGCGCGGTCTTCATCGGGCGGACACCTCTGCCTTGTCCGCCGGACCGGCGGCCGTGGCGGCTCGGTATTCGGCCAGGAAGCCGGCATGGTCAAGGCCTGCTGTCGGCGTCTCCAGGGCGATGCCGCCCCGAACCAGCACAGCCGCGCGGTCGGCAAGTCCCAGACCGGCGTCGACATCATGACTGGTCATGAGCACCGTCCGCTCCCCATCCCGCAGCGCTCCCAGCAGGGCCTCCAGCTTCTCCCGCGCTTGGTAGTCGAGTCCGGTGAACGGCTCGTCCAAGAGCAGCACGGCGGGCGAGTGCAGCAGAGCCCGTCCGATGGCTAGGCGCTGCAACATGCCTCGCGAGTAGGCGGACGTTGCGCGGTCCGCGACGCCCGCCAGTCCCATCTCTTCGAGCATGCGCGTAGACTCAAGCTTGGGATCGTCCAGGCTGTAGAGACGAGCGTAGAACTCCAAGTTCTCGCGGCCGGTCAGATGCGGGTAGACATAGGGTTGGTGAGAGATGACCCCGATCAGCCGCCGAAAGGCCACGGGGTCTTGGTCGGGCTCGACTCCGCCCACGCGCACCTTGCCCCCGTCGGGCTTCAGCAGGCCGGCAAGTAGCTTGAGTAGCGTCGTCTTGCCGGCTCCGTTGGGTCCGAAGACCGCCAGCGCCGTCCCGCTCTCCACACACAACGAGACCCCTCGCAGCACGCGCGACGCGCCGAAGGAGAACTCCACACCGTCTGCCTCTATCGCCGCCATGATCTAGTGACCCACGGCGGGCGGCCCGTCGGGTGCCCGCCCGCCCTCTTCTGGTTCGGCTCTTCGGGGTCGCCGCCACACTGCCCACAGAGCCAACAATGCTCCCAGGCTCATGACCCCGCCCCCTATCCACAGCCAAACGATGAGGGGATGCTTCTCGAGCTTGAGGTCTATGGTCGCCCCGTCCGCGCCCACCTCCAGCAGCGAGACGTAGATGTCGCCGGACGCCGAAGTTCGCCGCGCCACGCGGGTCCAGGTCTGGTCGGTGAGCGGGTAGTACTCGATCGTCGGCTCAAGGCTCCCCGCGCTCTGACCCTCCACGAAGAGAGCGAGCACAGCCCGACTGACCTCTTTCTCGCCGCCCCCCGTGCTCTCGGTCTGCAGGTCTTGGTAGACGACTGCGGTACTGCCCAGAGCGAGCGACTCTCCCCGACTAAGTTGCGCCTCCGTTGACTCCTTGAACGACCACGACCCGGCAAGGCCTATCACCAGGATCGCAAGCCCCAGATGAGCCGCCAGAGCGCCGTAGGCCCGGCGCGCCTTCCTGAGCCGCGCCCACCGGAGAATCACCGCAGTCGCCGCCGCCCCGGTCAGGGCGAACGCGGCCACCGGATACCCCTTGCGTACGCCGACGGCAAGCAGTATGACCAGAACCGCCACCGCCACGCCGGCGGCCGCGCCCACTCCCCAGACCAGTCTGCGCCGAGAACCGCGCGCAAAGCCGGCCAGCGAGCAGAACACCAGCAGCAGTAGCAGCACCAGGCCCAGTGGAGCCGCCACCGTATCGAAGAAGCCGGTGCCCAGTAGAAACTCACTACCGGTGAGCGACTTGGCGATGGGCGGGAAGATGACGCCCCAGATTATGAAGAAGGTCAGCGCCACCAACAGGATGACCGTGTAGAGCACGTTGGAGCTCTCCCCCGTCGGGGACCCGGCCTCACCCTTGGGCCGCAGGCCGGCCCGGTAGCGGATCATCACTGTCACTGCCAGCGCCAACATGATCACCATGAACACCACGAACCAGGCGATAAGGCCAGGTTCGGCAAAGGCATGCACCGAGGAGGCCACTCCGGTGCGGGTGAGAAAGGTGCCGAATATGGTCAGCAAGAAGCTGGCGGCGGCCAGGGCGACCGTCCACCCCTTCTGCCGCTCCCCCCGCTGCGCGATGAACGCCGAGTGCAGCAGGGCAGTGGCCGTGAGCCACGGGATGAGCGAGGCGTTTTCCACCGGGTCCCAAGCCCAGTATCCGCCCCAGCCCAGCGATACGTAGGCCCACCAGGCCCCCACCACGTTGCCTATGGTGAGAAACAACCAACCCACCAGAGCCCAGCGGCGCACAGCGACGAGACTGGCCGAGAGCGGGCTGCCGGCGGCCAGGCATGCCACCACCAACCCGAACGGTGCCGCCAGGGCTACATAGCCCAAGTAGAGCGCGAGCGGATGCACCACCATCCCCGGATTCTGCAGCATGGGGTTGAGGCCCAGACCGTCCGCCGGCGGCGGTGTCACTCCGTTTGCGGTGAACGGGTCGCACCCAGGTCCAAACAGCAAGAGCAGCGAGAAGAAGAGACAGGTCGAGCCCAAGATGGCCACGAGATACGGAGCCGACGCCGCGTCCCTTTTGCGGCCGCCGCGAGAAGCAAGCACCGCGAATAAAGCCATCAGAACGAGCCACAGGAGCAGCGAGCCGGAATTGCCTGCCCAGAGAGCGGAGAGCGTGTAGATGAACGGAAGAGCCCGCGAGCTATGCTCGTAGACGTAGGCGTTGCCGAAGTCCCTGGCGAAGAAGGCGGCGATCAAGACCGCCGCCGCCGCGACCGAGAAGGCCAGCACCGCGTAAAGCGCCCACATCGCAACTCGCACCAAGATGGGCTTCTTCAGCACGAGCCCGACCAGCGCAAGCCCCACGCAAGAGAGACCGGCTACCGCGGCCAGAGCGACAAGCACCGTCCCGGCCAGGTTCACGGGGCCGCCTCGTACTTGCTGGGGCACTTGGTTATCAGCACCCTAGCCGTAAAGCTGCCGGCACCGTCGAAGTCCCCTTCGGCCACTATCTCCGCGGCGGGCTCGTTCTTGAGAGCATCCGGAAGCGCTCCCTGATAGACCACTATCAGCTTGACGGTCTGCTGCTCGCGATCTTGGATGATGAAGGTATGGCCGCCGTCCCCGACATCGACCACCGAGCCTTGCACCAACTCGCCCGCGACCCGCACGTTCTTGCTGCCGCCCTTGGCCAGAAGCTCAGTCACGGAGTAGTAGTACACGGCCCCCCGTCCGAGCCCCAACCAGAGCAGCGTCACCAGCGGCGACCACGATGACCGCTAGGCCGACTATCAGCCTGATCCTGCGCGGACGCTTCGATTTGCGGGGGTCGGCGGGCTCCATACCTGCCGGGAACTCTAGCAGGACGCGCCGACTAACAAAAGGGCGCGGTCGGGCCACCGAAGCTCGGCCTTCGCGCCCCACGCTTCTTGCGTGCGGTCCGGTTCCCCGTTAAGGTGGTCGTGACGCTACCAGGACCTGGGACCTGACCGACAGAGAGGGCCCGTGGGCGAGGAAGACCCGCAAGTCGAGCAGCCACATTCCGAGCAGGCGACGCCACCGAAGCGCAAACGCCTGCGACGCCGCTGGCTAGTGCTGATCGTGGTCGCGTCGGTGCTTGCGGTCCTGGTAGTTGCCGCCTTCATCACGGCGCACTACACCAGCCGCAGCTCCTTCTGCGACACCTGCCACGAGATGGAACCCTACTACGCCAGTTGGCAGGAGTCTTCTCACGCGATGGCGGAGTGCAAGGACTGTCACATCCCTCCGGGCTTCATCCCCTACGTAGAGACCAAGCTGGCCTCCTTCCGCGAAGTGTGGGTGCACATCACCGGAGGAGCCGATGCCCCGCTGGCAGTGACCCGCGAGATACCGAGCGGTAGCTGCCGGCGCTGCCACAGACTCCCGGACCTCCGGATCTTTCAGACTTCATCGTTCTCGCACGAGGCCCACAAGGAGCAGGCCTGCATCGAGTGCCACGTGAGGATAGTGCACCGGAGCGTGAACCCGCCCTATTACTCCTCACCCGGAAAGATGCAGGCCTGCCTTGCGTGTCACGACGGCAACACTGCCCCAGCCGACTGCTTCTACTGTCACGTCCCGGGTCACGAACCGCGCGGCGATTGTGCCTTCTGCCACGATACGACTGACTGGGGCTCCAATTTCGTGCACCCCTTCCCCAGGACCGGCGGGCACGCGGATCTCGCGTGCAACGATTGCCACATCAAGCGAGCCGGGGCGGAACCCATCCCGGGCACCAGCTTGTACAAAGCCAGTCCTGTCTGCGCCACATGTCACGCGCCCGGCCACGAGCCTCGAGGCGACTGCAACGTCTGCCACACTACCGAGGGCTGGGCCTCGGGCTTCAACCATACGTTCCCGAGGACCGGCGGGCATGCGGGCGTCGCCTGCGCGACATGCCATAAGGTCAAGGCAGGAGCCGCGCTCATCCCAGGCACCACGCTGACTGTAGCCAATCCTGCCTGCATCTCCTGCCACGGTAATCATCACGGTGGTCTGACCAACTGCGCCCGGTGCCACTCGGTAGCCGGTTGGAAGCCCGCGCACTTCAGCCATCCCCGGGTAGGTCCGCACCTGTCGGGCGAGCACCGTCTAAGCTGTTCTAGATGCCATCCCTCGGGTTACGGCCGCAGTATCTCGTGCACCACCTGCCACGAAAGTGGTGGAGGGGAAGAAGACGACTAGCGCCCGTTCAGTCGGGCAGTGCCCCGCAGGCCTCGTCTTCGTAGCGGAACTTGGAGCACCGCAGCTCCATGGGCACTTCGCAAGGATAGTCTCCCGTGAAGCAGGCCGCGCAGAAGGTATCCCCCGCGTCGTCTACCCCTGTCGCCCTCATCAGACCATCCAGGGAGAGATATGCGACCGAGGTCGCGCCCAGCTCCTCGGTGATCTCGGCGATGCTCTTGTTGAAGGCGATGAACTCGTCCTGATCGGCCATGTCGATGCCGTAGAAGCAGGGGAACACGATCGGCGGCGAGCTGATGCGCAGATGCACCTCTTTGGCCCCCGCCTCGAAGAGGACCCGCACCAGCGCCCGGGTCGTGTTGCCGCGTACGATAGAGTCGTCCACCACCACCAAGCGCTTGTTCTTGAGCGCCGAAGTGAGCGGGTTGAACTTCATGCGGATACCGAGCTTGCGCACCTGGTCGTTGGGGTCGATGAAGGTGCGCCCGATGTAGCGGTTCTTGATGAGGGCCTCGCCGTAGGTGATGCCACTGCGGGCCGCGTAGCCGATGGCGGCCGAGTTGCCGGTGTCGGGCACGGGGATGACCAGGTCGGCGTCCACGGGTGACTCAGCGGCCAGCTCTTCGCCCATGCGACTGCGGGCGGCATAGAGCGTCTGCCCTTTCATCACCGAGTCGGGCCGCGCGAAGTAGATGAACTCAAACACGCAGAGCGATTCGCGCTTACGCGCCACCACCTGCTCGATCTCGTAGCCCTTTTCGGACAGAACGCAGACCTCGCCGGGCTCGATCTCGCGCACGAGCCGGGCGCCGATGATATCCAGACCGGAGGTCTCGCTGGCCAGGCAGTACTGGCCCTCGATCTCACCCAAGACCAGGGGCCGCACGCCGTAGGGATCGCGAAAACCGATGACCTCGTCCTTGGTCAGCAGCACCGCGCTGAAGGCGCCGCGGAGTTGGGGTATCACCTCGCGCAGTGCCACCCGGATATCACGCGAGGGGTGTTCGGCCAATAGGGCCGCGATCACCTCGGTGTCTGATGTGCTCTCGAAGATGTGACCGTTCTTCAGCAGACTGGCCCGCAGGTCGTCGGTGTTCACCAGGTTGCCGTTGTGCGCGAGGGCGATGAACGACCCGTCCCTGGTGCGGGCGAAGGGCTGCGCATTGCGCATCTCGCTAGAGCCCGTGGTGGAGTAACGTACGTGACCGATGGCCAGCCTGCCGGGCAGCGACTGGAGCATCTCTTCCTGGAACACCTGCGAGACCAAGCCCATGTCTTTGTGCACGTCAAGCCGGGCGCCGTCGGTGACCGCTATACCGGCCGACTCCTGCCCCCGGTGCTGCAGGGCGAACAGGGCGAAGAAGGTCAGGCGGGCGACATCCATCTCCGGCGCGTAGATGCCAAAGACGCCACATTCATCGTGAGGTGACTCGTCCCGCCAGATGCACTGAGCCTCTTGCTCGGGGTCCGCGGGAGTCTGCCACCGAGCCGGCATTATCGCTCCACTGTCCGGTACAAGGCCGCTTCGTGCACCTGCCAGACGCGGCAGGGAACGTGGTGGGGTAAGACGGAGGGGATAGAACAGGCGTCGGAGTCGAGATTGGGATCGAATGGAGCTGCGACCCCGAAACGCACCACACCTGCCGTCACTACTGTCCCTCTCTTTGGCCGAGTATCACCTCGGTCTTGATTCTACCATTGACAACCAAGTCCCACGGCTATATGGTCCCTCTCGTGAAGCCCGAACTGAAACAACACTTTCTCCCGATGGGGCTGCTTGTCGCGGCGATCGTCTGCGGCGCCATCAGTTGGACCGTGGAGGGTACCGTCTTCTGGGTGATGGCCGGGGCCAGCCTGGTGCTGATCGTGGCCGGCATTGTCGCGGCTATGCGCGTTGACGCTGCCCGGCGCAAGCGCCAGTAGTATCACCCGCGTCACGAGACCGCCGCGCTACGCGCCGGAGACCCGCTACCACTTCAGATCGCCCACCCGCCTCATGATCACGCCCACGTTCCGCAGTTGCTGCGTGGGATCGAAGCAGGCCCTTATCTCCGACGACTTGAGCCATCTGGTCACTTCGCCGTCTGACTTGAGCAGTCCCACGAACGGGATCTTCTCTTCCCAAGCCCGCATGGCGCTCTTCTGCACCAGCGCGTAGGCCTCGTCGCGCAACATCCCGGCCCTGACCAGAGCCAGGAGTACCCGCTGGCTGTAGAGGAGGCCGTAGCTCTTGTCCAGATTGGCGGCCATGTTCTCGGGATGAACCATGAGTTTGTCGATGAGCCAGCAGCTCTTTTCCAGCATGTAGTGAAGCAGTATGGTGCTGTCGGGCAGGATGACCCTCTCGACACTGGAGTGACTGATGTCGCGCTCGTGCCAGAGAGGGATGTTCTCGAAGGCGGCGAGCATGTTGCAGCGGATGATGCGGGCCTGACCGCAGATGCGCTCCGAGATTATGGGGTTGCGCTTGTGCGGCATGGCCGACGAGCCCTTCTGCCCCGGGGCGAAATACTCCTCGGCCTCGAGCACTTCGGTGCGCTGGTAGTGCCGCACCTGCAGCGCGATCTTCTCCAGCGTGCTGGCCAAGAGAGCGAGGGCGGACATGAAGTGGGCGTGCCGGTCGCGCTGCACTATCTGGGTGGAGATGGGGGCTGCCTCCAGCCCCAAGCGGTCCATGACTATCTCTTCCACCTGAGGATCGACGTTGGCGTAGGTGCCCACCGCGCCCGAGATCTTGCCCACCGATACCTGCCTGGTGGCCTCCCTCAGGCGTTCAAGCCCGCGCTTGATCTCGAACGCCCACAGCCCTAGCACCATGCCGAACGTGATGGGTTCGGCATGAACCCCGTGCGTGCGCCCGATCATGATGGTGTCGCGGTGCTCTTCGGCCCGGCGCTGCAGGATCTTGCCCAAGCGGATGGTCTCCTCTTCGAGCAACGCCCCGGCCGCCTTCAACTGCAGAGCCAGTCCGGTATCGAGCACGTCGGAAGAGGTGAGGCCGTAGTGCAGGTACTTGGAGGCGTCGCCGACGTTCTCGGCCACACAGCTGACGAAGGCGATGACGTCGTGCTGAGTGACCTCTTCGATCTCGGCTACGCGGTCGACGTCGAAGCTGGCCTTGACCCTGATCTCGTCCAGAGCATCCTGGGGGATCTTGCCCAACCTGCCCCAGGCCTCGCACACCGCCACCTCGACCTCCAGCCAGGCCGACATACGGGCTTCGTCGGTCCAGATGGCGGCCATCTGCGGCGTGGAGTAGCGCTCGATCATCGTCCGCCTCCCTTGCCGCCCGAGGGTGCGCCACTCACGGGTTCGGCCAACCCGGCCACGCGGAGGATCTTGGCCGCCAGGATCGCGGCGTTGCGGGCCCCGTTGATGGCCACGGTGGCCACGGGCACGCCGGAGGGCATCTGCACCGTCGACAGCAGAGAGTCCAGGCCGCCGAGGTCGCTGGTCTTCATGGGTACACCTATGACCGGCAGGTCGGTCATCGAGGCGACGACGCCCGCCAGGGCCGCGGCCTTGCCGGCTCCGGCGATTATGACCTTGAGCCCGCGCGCCTCGGCACTGAGGGCATATTCGCGCACGCCTTCGGGATCGCGGTGGGCGGAGAGCACGTTGACCTCGTGGGCGATACCCAGGGAGGTCAGCTCTTTGACAGCATCGTCCATGACTTGGGCGTCGGATTCCGAGCCCATGAGCACACCTACAAGTGGCCTGTCCGCCATCTCTGCTCCCTGTTCCTCTCTAGGCCTGTTGACCGGCTTCCCACTTCTCCGCCCGCAGAGCGATGTCCGAGCGGTGTTGGGCACCCTCGAAGTCGATCTGCGCCACTGCCTCGTACGCACGCGCACGGGCCTGGGCGAACGAGTCACCCAGCCCGGTCACGGTCAGCACCCTACCTCCGGAGGTCACCAGCCCCTTGCTCCGAAAGAGCCGTCGCCGCGTGGAACACCTCCACGGCGTCCCTGCCCGCGACCTTCTCCAGGCCGGTGATGACGTCACCCTTGGAGCTGGAAGCCGGGTAGCCCCGCGAGGCCATGACCACTCCCACAGCCGCTCCCTTGCGCCATTGCGCCCTATCGGGCAGGGTTTCGCCCTTGGCCACCGCCAGTAGCAGCTCCAGCAGGTCCGACTCCAGGCGAGGCAGCAGCGCCTGCGTCTCGGGGTCACCGAAACGGCAGTTGTACTCGAGCACCTTGGGGCCGTCCGCCGTGAGCATCAGTCCCGCATAGAGCACGCCCCTGAAGTCGATACCGCGCCGGGTCAGTTCGGCCACCGTCGGCCGGACCGCCTCGTCCACCAGACGCTCGTAGAGGCGTTCGTCCACTGCGGGCACCGGTGAATAGGAGCCCATGCCTCCGGTGTTCGGGCCTTGGTCGCCGTCGAGCGCCCGCTTGTAGTCCTGGGCGGGAGCCAGCGGCAGCACCTGGCTACCGCTGACCAAGGCGAGCAGCGATACTTCCTCGCCCTCGAGATACTCCTCTATGAGCACGGTGTCTGCCGCGTCGCCAAAGCGCCGCTCAACGAAGCACTCGGCCAGGGCGGCCTCGGCTTCCGGAAGGGTCTTGGCGACTATGACGCCCTTGCCGGCGGCCAGCCCGTCGGCCTTGATGACTGCGGGAGCCCCGTGATCGCGCAGATAGGCCGAGGGCTTCGTCGTGGTCGGTGAAAGTCGCGGCCCTGCCGGTAGGCACCCCCGCCGCCTGCATGATCTCTTTGGCGAAGGCCTTGGACCCCTCCATGCGCGCGCCGTCGGCCCCGGGACCGAACACCGCGATACCCCGCTCCCGCAGCCGATCGGCCAACCCCGCTACCAGCGGGGCCTCCGGCCCCACCACCACAAGGTCGAACCTCTCCCGTTCCACCAGCTCCACGAGGGCGGGCACGTCCTCGGCGGCCACAGCTGCGAGCTGCGCTTCGGCCGCTATGCCTGCGTTGCCAGGAGCGGCCACCAGGCGCCCGATGCGCCGGCTTCTGGAGAGGCCGCGGACCAGTGCGTGCTCCCGCGCGCCTCCACCGACCACAAGAACGTCCAGCCGGTCAGAAGCCACGGTCGCCCCCTACTCTTCGCCGCTCGGGTCCGCGGGCTCTTGCCCGTGCCGCGGACGCGCTACCTGCGGGTAGGGCACCTTGATGTGTTGCTCCCGCTTGGGACCCACCGAGATGAGCGAGATAGGCACCTGCACCGCATTGATGATGTGGTTGAGATAGTCGATGGCCTGGTCGGGCAGATCCTGGATGCTGGTAGCGTCCGAGATGTCGGTCTCCCAGCCGGGGAGCTCCTCGTAGATGGGCTCCACCTCTGAGAAGACCGTCAGTGCCGGCGGCAGCTCCTCGAGCACCTCGCCTTTGTAGCGATAGGAGTTGCAGACCTTGATGGTCTTCATGGTGTTGAGCACGTCCAGCTTGGTCACACACAGGCCCGTGAGCCCGTTCACGCGCGCCGCGTAGCGGAGCGCCACCAGGTCCAGCCAGCCGCAGCGCCGCGGGCGCCCGGTGGTGGTGCCGAACTCGTGCCCGATCTCCCTCAGCCTCTCGCCCGTGTCGTCGGTGAGTTCCGTGGGGAAGGGGCCCGAGCCCACGCGGGTCACGTAGGCCTTGGTGATACCCCAGACTTCGCTCACCTCCACCGGTCCGATGCCGGCGCCCACGCAGGCGTAGCCCGCCACCGGGTTAGAGGAGGTCACGTAGGGATAGGTGCCGTGGTCAAGGTCCAACAGCGTGCCCTGAGCGCCCTCCAGCAGCACCGCTTTGCCCTCTCTGAGACCTTTCCAGGTCAGGAGGTCGGTGTCTTCTACATGCGACCGCAACGATTCGGCCGCCTCGATGTAGCGCTCGCAGTCGGCCAGCAGGCTGCTGGTGTCTTCTCCGTAGGTGCGCTCCATGACCTCAGCCTTGGCCTTCATGGCTGCCATGATCTGCTCGCGGAAACCGGCGGGGTCTATGACGTCCTGCATGCGCACGCCCTGGCGCGCCGCCTTGTCGGAATAGGCCGGTCCGATCCCCCTGCCGGTGGTGCCGATCTTGTCTTTGCCCAGGCGGGTCTCCTGCACGCGGTCGAGCATGATGTGGTACGGCATGATGAGGTGCGCCTTGCCGGAAACCTTGAGGTTGGCGGTGGAGACGCCCCGGCCCTCGAGTTCGTCTATCTCAGTGCGCAGGACGGTGGGGTCGATGACCACGCCCCCGCCGATCACAGCCGTCAACCGCGGATTGAAGATACCCGACGGCACCAGGTGCAGAGCGAACTTGCCGCGCGCGTTCTCCACGGTGTGCCCGGCGTTGTTGCCGCCCTGGTAGCGGACCACTATGTCCGCCTGCTCGCAGAGCAGGTCGGTCACTTTGCCTTTGCCCTCATCCCCCCATTGGGCACCAACTACCACAAGAACAGGCACATCGCCTCCCGATTGATCATTGCCCGCGACTCACCAGCGGCCACTTCGCACGCCGCACCGGCAACCTATCAGTTTACACTAGGCTAGTAGACCCACGGAGGGACTCTTACCTGCACCGTGCGAGAAAGTGACGGTACTAGCTCGGTCGGGAGACGTGGTGGCGATCCAGATCGCCAAAGCGAGTGTAGTCGGGACTGAAGGCCAGCTTGCGCTCCCCGATGGGGCCGTTGCGCTGCTTGCCGACTATTATCTCCGCGGTGCCCTTGTCGGGCGATTCACGGTTGTAGACCTCATCGCGGTAGATGAACATCACCACGTCTGCGTCTTGTTCCAATGCTCCAGAATTGTGAGTTACTATACCATCTGATAGCCAGCACGCGGGGCCTGGAACGGTAAGGTCGAAGACCTCCTCTTCGCAGGCCGGGACGACTTCTACCACTTTGTCCCAGAAGAGATCGCTGGTCGCCTGCGAGCGCAAGACGGAATCATCCAGAAGCTCTGCGTATTCGAGAACAGTGGCCCGCGACGGAGAGTAGCCAAAGGCACAGGTGCCCCCATAGGCAGTACCACGCATGGCCGCCATCTCTCTGGTTGATATGCCGCGCTCGGTCATTGACTCGCGGACCCTCATAAACACGCTTTTCGGCAAGGTGTCGACGTTGGTGTTGGCGCCCACGCCAGCCAGTCTCGTATCGAGCAGTTCGGCACTGGCTGCTCGAGGTCCGAAGCCACCAACCGTGTCTAGAAACGCGGTCAGGTTGTCTCTTCCCGAGAGTTCCACAGAGAACCACTCAGACTCCCGCTGGCGCATTGTCCTGATCCTGGCGACGATCTCCAGCCGTAGCAACAGTGCCGCGACGTCCTCTGCCAGAGCGCGGCTCGCGGTCGACAAGCGGACTCCCGGAGCACCCCGCGAGCCCTCTCGGCGCAGGGTGATGGTCCCATCGGTGGCCCACAGGTGCCGCAGTAGCAGGGCCACCTGCCTGTCGTCCAGCTGAAAGGCAGCCTGCGGGATGCGTTTCTCATGCGAGCGCTGCCCAAAGATGCCCAGCTCCCGCAGCCAATGGTTCACTCCCGCCGGGTGCCAGCGATTCCCATTGCCCGATATAAGGAGTTGGAACCAATTGCCCCGCCCGCGATACCACTTGACCTCAGCCCCGAATTCGCCTTCCGCTACGCTGGCGACCAACTCGGCGTTGTCGAGGGACGCGGTGGTGTACCGCATGGGCTGGCCGGATAGATAGCTGCCGTCGCCGATGAGATGCCCCAGAAGTGCGACCTGGCCGTCTGACCATCTCTCGGTGCGGGCGGGCTCAGGAAGGCGCCGCGCCATGGCCACCCGGTCACCAGAGCCGAGTGCGGACATGGTGGTCCAACCTCCACCGCCCAGCACCCGGTGTTCGGCGGTGGCCCGCAGTCGCCGACCGCTGGCCGTGCGCAACTCGAACACGGGCTTGACCCCGACCGACCAGACACAGTCACTCCGCGCCTCGGTGAGCCTTCCGTCGGTGGTGACCGCCAGCACATCAGGCTCTTTGCCTACCAGGTCCCTTACGGGCACTCGACGCCCGTCCGCCAAGCACACGAGCGTGTCGCCGGTGACGCACTCTCTCAGATCCGAAAGCACCGGCTTGTTACCGGCCCGCTGCTCCACCTGGCGCGACAGCTGCGACAGTGCCAGTACCGGCACCTCCAACTCGCGGGCCAGGATCTTGAGCCCGCGCGAGATGCGCGAGATCTCTTGCTGACGGTTCTCGGTGTTGGCGTCACCCACCATCAGTTGCAGGTAGTCGACGATGATCAGCCCGAGGCTCTTCTCGCGTGCCTTGAGGCGCCGCGCCTTGGCCCGCATCTCCATGAGGTTGAGCGAGGCTGTGTCGTCTATGAAGATGGGGGCGGCGTGGAGCGAAGTACAGCCGGACGCCAACTTGCTCCACTCATTCGGCTGCATGACGCTGCGGCGCACCCGCCAGAGGTCCACTCGCGCCTCAGAACACATAAGCCGGGTGACCACTTCCATCTTTGACATCTCCAGGCTGAAGATGGCCACACCCTTGTGCTGTTCGACTCCGACGTTGCGAGCTATGTTGAGGGCGAAGGCCGTCTTGCCCATGGAGGGCCGAGCGGCCAGGATGATCAGGTTGGCCGGCTGGAAGCCACCTATGAGATCGTCCACGTCACGGAAGCCGGTCTGACAACCGACGGTGTGATGCCCGACGGTGGCCGCCCGCTCCAGTTCGGCGTAGTTCTCGGTGATGAGCTCGTCCAGGGGCGAGAATTCCCCTATCACTCGAGTCTGCGAGATGTCGAAGACCATCTGCTCGGCTCGGTCCATGAGATCGACGGGCGATCCGTCGCGCCGGTAGCCCATCTCGGTGATCTCGCCGCCCACGCGTATGAGCGAGCGCAGGAAGTAGTTCTCCCTGACTATCTCGGCATAGTGGCGAGCATTGGTGGCCGCCGGAACGGCGGCGACCAAGCTATGGACGAAGGGCCTGCCCCCCACCGCATCGAGCGCGCCGCGGTTGGCGAGCTCTTCGCAGACGGTGATGGGATCCACAGGCTCGCCGCGGGAGAAGAGGTTCTCTATCGCCTCGAAGATGCGCTGGTGCGCCTGCCGGTAGAACTGGTGGGGCCGGACGATCTCGCTGACGCCGGGTATGACGTTGGGCGTGAGCATGCTCGCGCCCAAGACCGAGATCTCAGCGTCCAGATTCTGCGGCACCACCCGTTCGCCATCTTGGCCACCGTTGGCGGCACCAGCTGCCCTAGCTTCCACACGCGCCTCTCTCTCCCGAGTGGAAAGCCCCAGCTACTAGGCCTTCTCGTCCTCCGGAGCCACTATGACCTTGACTTCCGCCGGCTCCACGCTACCGGCCACCTGCACCTTGACCATGTAGGTGCCCACTGTCTTGATGGGCTCGTCCAGATCGACGTTGTGCTTGTCGATACGGATCTTGCGCGCCTGGAAGATAGCGGTGGCGATGTCCTGGTTGGTCACCGAGCCGAACAGCCGGTCGTTGGTGCCCACGGGAGCGGTGATGGTGACCACCGTCTTGGACAAAGTCTCCCTGAACTCGTCGGCCCGCTCGAGTTCGCGCCGGGCCGCCGCCGCGCGATCTTCCATAGCCTGCTTGGCAGCGACTATGCGCGACGGAGTGGCGATCTCGGCCAGTTTGCGGGGCAAGAGGAAGTTGCGGGCATAGCCCTCGGCCACGTGGGCCACGTCGCCCTTCTTGCCCAGCTTGTCAACGTCCTGCAATAGGATTATCTCCATACCTACTCCTTCTAAAGGCCGGCTCTAGCGATTGCTGTAGGGCAGCAGACCGACCTCGCGCGCCCTCTTGATGGCCACGGCCACCTGCCGCTGATGCCGCCGGCACGCACCGGTGGTGCGACGGGACTTGATCTTGCCGCGCTCGGACATGAACCTGCGAAGGGTCCCAAAGTCCTTGTAGTCGACCACTTCGATGTCTTCTTTGCAGAAGTAGCAGTACTTGCGGCGCCGGTTCCCAGTGACGGGCCGGGTGCGCCTGGGTTGCTTCTTGGGGTTCCCCACTGTCTTTGTTCCTCCTATCTTTCAGCTCGGGAGACGACCACCTAGAAAGGTATGTCGTCGCCCCCGAAATCTATGTCTTTGAAATCATCTTGCGGCGCCGCGTCGCCCGCCGGCTGCTTGCCGCCGCGGGCTACCGGCTCGCGGGCCTCGTTCTGCCCGCCGATGAACATGACCACATCGGCGACGATCTCTACCTTGCTGCGCTTGGTGCCGTCTTGAGCATCCCAGGACCGCTGGTCCAGGCGCCCGTCGACCGCTACCTGCCGGCCCTTGCTGAGGTACTTGGCGCAGTTCTCGCCCTGAGGACCCCAGACCACCACGTCGAAGAAGTTGGGCTTCTCGACCCACTGGCCGGAGGAGTCTTTGTACGAGGAGTTGACCGCCACGCCCAGTTGGCACACCGAGGCGCCGTTGGGGGTCTGACGGAGCTCGGGGTCGCGGGTCAGATTGCCCACAACAGTAACGTGTGCGATACCGCGAGCCATATCCGCTCCTTACTCCTCGGGCTCTTCGACCGGCGCGGCCTTGGCAGGCGCGCCCGGAGCCTTGACGCTGAAAGGCTTCTCGTGACGAAGGGGCATGTACCGGAGAACGGTGTCGGTGATGCCGAGTACGCGGGTCACCTCTGCCAGGGTCTTGGCGGTCGCCTCGAAGTACACGATGTAGTAGACGCCGTCCTGCATGTCCTTGATCTCGTACGCGAGGCGCTTCTTGCCCCACTCGTCGATCTTCACCACAGTGCCCTTGTCACCCGTGATGATCTCTTTGGTGCGGTCTAGGACCGCTGCGCGCTCTTCATCTGTCACTTCAGTGCGCAGAATCAGAACCAGCTCATAGCTGTTCAGTTTGGGTCACCTCCTACGGTCTAAGCGGCCCCGGCCTCACTGCCGGAGCAGGGGTGCGTATTGAATTGTACTCGCGGCACCGGACACGACGCCGCGAGCGGTTCAGTATACACCGTGCGGCACGGCCCGACGGTGACGGGCGCCCGTGCGCTGTCTGGGTCGCAGAAAGGGGGCGGGGCGGCACCGTCTCGGTGCCGCCCCGCCCCCGCCCTGTCCCACTAGTGAGCCTTCGAGCTACGAGGTCTTCTCTACTTCTTCCTTGGTCTGCTGCCGCTTCTTCTTGGTCGCCGACTTGACTACCGCGTAGATTATCGCCCCGACGATCGCCAGCAGTACGATCACAGGGATCAGCCAACCCAGACCCCTGACCACCGCGCTGAAGGCGTCGACCACGTTGTGCAGAGCGTCCTTGAGAGCCTGCACGAACCCCCACTTTCCTGGGGTCGCCGGCTGGCCACCGGTCTCGTATATGTTCATGGTCAGCGTCGAGTAGCTGGTGTTGCTCTCCAGATACTGCAACTGGCCCTTGAGCTGCTCCAACTCCTGCTGAGCGTAAGTGAGGGTCTGCTGGACGCTAAGGATCTCTTCGATGGTCTTGGCCTTGGCCAGCAGGGCCAACATGGTGTTCACATAGGCCTGCTGGTTGGTGACGCGGGCCTTCAGATCCACATATTCGCTGGTGACGTCCTGGGTGTTGATGGTCTCGTACGACGGCTCCCCGTCGATGTCGAGCCTGCGCGCTTCGACCATCATCTTGTCGAAAGACTCCACCGGTACGCGGATGGCCACCGTGCCGCTCTTGACCTGCTCATCGTCCCCGCTGACTGAAGCATTAGAGCCGAGGACGTAGCCCCCGAACAACCCCGCAAGTTGTTGAGCCTTCTGAAACTTAGCCTGGAAATCGCCCTTGGCCACCTCGAGGTCGAGCACGGCCGTCTTCATGATCTTCTGGCCGGCCTGGACCTCCTGTGAGTTCAGCGAGACGCCCGCGCCCGTCTGCTGGGCCTTGTCGTAGGAGACTGCTTCCGGCGCGAGAGCCGCGGACTCTTCACGCGCCGCCCCGTACTCAGCGCCGTCACCGGCGACTGCCCCGGGGAACCAAGTGGTCGTCGTGTCTGTGTACGACTCCGTCTCATCTCCGCACCCCGAGATCCCTATCAGTCCACCGAGGCCCAGAACTAGGACCACGGCGCACACTACCGCCCATCTCTTACGTGTCTTTGTCATCTTCATCGCAGACCCCCTACGCCTGATATCGAGACCCTGTCGGCGCTAGGACGCGCCACCTGATAACACAGTTCCGACGAGGGAAGCCCCTTCAGACCGGGGCAGTAGCAAGGGGCCCAGACACTCGCTAGAAGGCGAGGGGAACCCCGACCAAGAGCAGCACTCCGTACACGACGAGCACGACTCCGCAGACGATCTGGATGACCCGCATGTGACGCCGCACGCGGGCGAACGCCCGCAAGGCCCAGCCGACGAACAGCCCGGCCACCAGGAACGGTATGCCCATCCCCAGAGAGTAGACGAACAGCAGCAGAGCGCCCGCCGCCGGGTCACTCCCCTCTGCCGCCATGGTGAGGATGCCCCCAAGGATGGGGCCCACGCAGGGAGTCCATCCGAAAGCGAAAGCCACTCCCATGACGAATGCCCCCGCCGGCCCCCGCGGGGCTTTCTCCAGGAACGGACGCACGTCTTTCTGCATGAAGGCCGGCACAGATACGCCCACCAGCACCACGCCCAGGAGCACCAGCAGTGCCCCACCGACGTAGCGAAGCACCTCTCGATTGGTGACCAGAGCCCCCACGAAAGAGAAGCCCGCCCCCATCAGCGTGAACACCGCGGAGAAGCCCAAGACGAAGGCCAGGGTCCCCCACAGCACGCGGCGGTGACCTTTCTTGGCTTCTTCGACGCTCAGTCCGGATACAAAGGACAGGTAGGCGGGCAGCAGCGGGAGCACGCAGGGACTCACAAAGCTCGCCACACCACCGGCAAGCGCTATGAGCAGAGAGGTTATGCCTAGTTCAGCGGGTAAGTCCATCGACCACGAGAGAAAGCTCGGCGGCCGTGGTGCCCCCGACGATCCTCTTCGCTATGTGTCCCTCTGCATCGATGACCACCGTGGTTGGGATAGCGGTAACACCGTAGGCGCTGGCCGCGCTGTTGCCGTCGAACATCACCGGGAAGGTCCACCCCTCAGCGGCCAAGACCGACTCGAGTGCATCCCGCGAGTCCTTGACCGCCACGGCCAGAAAACCGACCTTGTCCTTGTTGCCCTGATAGAACTGGTCGATCTCAGGCGCCTCGGCCATGCAGGGGCCGCACCAGGTGGCCATGAAGTTGAGCACCAACGGCTTGCCCTCATAGTCGCTCAAGGACACGGGGGTGCCGTCGAGCAGGTGGCCCGAGAAGTCGGGCGCGACCTTGGCCCCCACGACGGTGCTGGTCGAGGAGCCACAGCCCGTGGACATGACTACCAGGGCTGCGACGAGCACCACGGCCAAGCCGAGGGAAAGGAGCTTTGCGACTCTACCGGATAGGCTTCGCATGACTCTACTTCGTCTGGCCCTTGGGCTTGGCGCCGCCGCCCGACTTGGCCGCGGACCCGGAGAGCTTGCCGGCCTTTGCCACAGGCTTCGCGGCGGTCTTCGGAGGCGCCGCCGCCGGCTTGCCGGGCCGCGGTGCCGGTTTGGCGGTCGCCTTCTCCCGGGTCCCGCCGGCTTTCGCAGCCGTGGCCGCGCCCTTGCCCTTCGGAGTCGAGAGCAACGTCAGCGGCCGGCCGTGCGTGGCGAACCACCAGATACCCGCGACGCCCAAGACCCACAGCGCGATGCTTATCCACTGCTGCTGGGTGAGCCCCAGCGCGACTGCGGGATTCGTGCGCACGAACTCCACCAGAAAACGCTCGAGGCCCGCGAGGATGAGGTAGATGAAGAAGATCACCCCTTCGCGCTTTATATACCGCTGGATGACCCACCAGAGCAGGGCGAATATGACCAGAGAGCCGAGGATCTCGTACAGCTGCGTGGGATGCACGGGCACATCTATGGGCGGCGAACCCTTCGGGAACGCCATGCCCCAGGGTAGATCGGTCGCCTTGCCGTAGTCGTCGCCCACCAGGAAGCAGCCCATCCGGCCGACGGCGTAGCCGGCGGCCATCGCGTAGGCAGAAGAGTCCGCTATGGCCATCAGCCTCACCTGATAGCTGCGCTGTACCTTGGGGAGCACAGATACGACGGCCGCGCAGAAGAGCGCCCCGAACATACCACCGAACCACACCAGACCTCGGCCGCTGAACGCCTCGCCGGGCCATTCGTCGGGGTGGATAATCAGGTAGTGGATCTTGGCTCCCAGGATTCCGCCTATGACGGCCACGATGACCATCAACCAGGCGAAGTCGGCTCTCACACCCCGCTTCTTGAGCTGCCACCGTAGCGTGAACCCGCCCACCACGAAAGCGAGCGCCATCATCACGCCGTATGAGCTGACGGCGAATCCTCCTATGCGGAAGAGCTCCGGATACATCAGACTCCTTTCGCGGCGCGTACCACCGACGACCGGGCCTTGTCAGCCCGCATGCGTCAGCCGGCGCAACCGCAACCCGATGCCGAGGGACAACTATGGGGTTGGCAGCGTCCACCCTCCACGCACGAAGGCGCCGAGGGACTCAGACCCAAGACCCCGCCGAAACCGGTGAACCGCTGCTCGACCTCCCGGGCCCCACAGTCGGGGCACACCTTGGCCTCCTCTTTCAGGAAGCCCAACTGGAAGACCTCGAAATCCTTGCCGCAGGAGCGGCATCTCAGATCGTACGATGCCATGGGCTAGAGACCGAACTCCGATTCGTAGTCCTTCTGGCCACGGGCGCCCACGAGCTGCTTCTGCAGTTGCCCACCCTCGAACAAGATGACGGTGGGTATGCTCATGACGCCGAAGCGACCGGCCAACTCGGGATTCTGGTCTACGTTGACCTTGACCACGGCGATCTTGTCCGGATGATCGGCTGCCAGCTTCTCCAGCACCGGGCCCACCATACGGCAGGGGCCGCACCAGGGCGCCCAGAAGTCAGCCACCACGGGCACCGTGGAGGTAGACACCAGCTGGTCGAACTCCTGTGTGTTGACGTCTTGCACGGCTCCACTCATCGCGCGATCTCCTTGTTCTGATCCCCGGCCCGTCTCGCGGCCTCAGCGGGGCATATGATAGCCGACAAGGCGTGCATCTGAATATCGAGACTCACGCCTTGAGTGTGTTGTTACCCATTCTCTCTTTCAGCTAACCTATTGGTGCGTCGGCAAACTACCCGGGTGGAGGCTGTCGCCATGAGAATCACCTATTTCGGCCATTCCTGCTTCCTCGTCGAAGCTCGTGACCAGACCAGAGTGATCCTCGACCCGTACGAGCACGGGTCCTACGACGGAGCCGTCAAGTACGCACCCGTAGACGAGCCGGCCGACGTCGTGCTGGCCAGCCACGAGCATCCCGACCATTCGGCCACCGGCACCATCCCAGGCAACCCCCGCATCTTCATGCATCCAACGAGCGAGCGTGTGGGAGCTGTGACCGTGACCGGCATCCAGGTGGATCATGACGAGAGCGGTGGCGAGCAGCGCGGTAGGAGCACCATAAGCATCAGTCGACGACGGTGAGCTGCGCCTCGTGCATCTGGGTGACTTGGGGCATCTGCTCGATGAGGCGACAACCAAGAAGCTGGGCCGCGTCGACGTGCTCTTGATACCTGTGGGCGGCTACTTCACGATCGACCACCGGGGCGCTTCGGCCGTCGTGAAGGCGCTCGCTCCCAGCATTGTCATACCCATGCACTACAAGACGTCTAAGATCGACTTCCCCATCGCCTCGGCAGACGCGTTCCTGGAAACGCAGAACGCGGTACAACGTATGGAGAGCCCTACTATCGATGTGACCAAGGCCAGTCTGCCGCCGGAGACCACTGTCATGTTCCTACCCTACGCCCGCTAGACGCGAGACCTATGCCCATCGCCACGCCAAACGCCGTGTTCACTTTCGAGACGCCCCGACAGGCGCTGATGGCGGAAGCGGTACTGCGCCGCGCCCGCATAGAATACGAGGAGGTGCCCCCACCCAAAGGGGTGCAGACGTCGTGCGACGTGGCCCTGCGCATCCCGCTCGCCGAGCTCTATGAGGCGATAGGAGCCCTGGCGACCGACAACGCCGACTGGGAAGCCGTGTATCAACTTGGAGAGCAGCAAGAGGTCATCGCCAGACTCGGGTGACCAAAAAGAACATCGCCGCCGCCCGGCAGGCGACCGACAGGGAGGGCAGTAGTCATAGCTTTCAATCAATGGGGATTCAGGATGCCGAACCCTCCGCAAGAGACTCCTCGCGGGCCCGAGAGCAAGGTGCCCAATCCGCTGGAGCGCCTGCTGCGCGGAGGCAACCGCGGCGTGCGCACCGTGATCTGGATCGTGGTGTCGCTGGCGGCCCTGGCCATACTGTGGACCGTCTTCTCCTACTACTGGACCAACTACCTTTGGTACAAGGAGATGGGGCACACCAACGTCTTCTGGACCCCGTTCCTGGGGCGCCTGCTGGTAGGCCTCTTCTTCGCTCTGGTCTTCTTCGGTCTCTTCTACGGCAGTGCCAAACTGGCTCATAGGCTTTCACCCAGGTTCCGGCCCGTCGAAGGCGACAAGAGCGGTAACGTCCTTGAGATGATCAGTCGCCGCCCCTGGTCTGGCCGTGCCTTGCTGCTGGTATCTCTGGTCGCGACGCTGCTCGTGGGTATCTCGTACGGGGGCCGTTGGCGGCAGGTGCTGACCTTCCTCGACCGCCAGGCCTTCGACTACACCGACCCCCTCTTCGCCAAAGACGCTTCCTTCTTCGTCTACACCCTTCCGCTGTGGAACATGCTGCTGAGCTTTGTCGGCGTCGCTATAGTCTTCACCTTGGTCTTCACGGCCATCACCTATGCGACCAACGGCGCGGTGACACTCACGGCCCGCAAACGCACCACCCTCGCGCCGCGTGCCTGGGTGCATCTCTCGGTGCTGGCGGCACTGGGCGCGCTCGCCAAGGCCGGCGACTTCGCCCTGCAGCGCTGGGAGCTCGTCTATTCACAGCGGGGCTTCGTGTTCGGCGCCAACTACACCGACGTGCACACCATGCTGCCGGTGCTCTCGGTGCTGGCCATCGTCACCATAATCGCCGCGGCCCTCTTCTTGGTGAACCTCTTCTTCAGGGGTTGGAAGCTCCCGGTGATAGCCTTCGTTCTGGTGTTCGCCTTCTGGCTGGTGGGAGGCAAGATAGTCCCCTACGCGGTCCAGAGTCTGCAGGTCAAGCCCAACGAGATCGCCAAGGACAGCGAGTACATAGCCGACAACATCGAGACGACCCGCTGGGCGTTCGGAATCGAAGACACGACCAAGCTCTCCCTGGAGGCGGCCTCAGGCCTGACGGCCGAGGAGGTGTCCTCCAATGCGGGCACCATCGACAACATCCGCCTTTGGGATCCCGGGACCGCCCGCACGGCCTACCGGCAGATACAGTCCTTGCGCTCGTACTACACGCTCAACGACGTGGACGTCGACCGATATGTTCTGGACGGCAAGTTCCGACAGGTGCTCATAAGCGCGCGCGAGTTGGACCCGACGCAGGTGCCCGAAAAGACCTGGGTCAACCTACACCTCAAGTACACGCACGGCTACGGTTTCGTGCTCAGCCCGGTCAACCAAGCGACCGCCGACGGCCAGCCGGTGCTGCTCGTGGGCAATATCCCGCCTGTGACCACGACAGACCTCAAGATAAGCCAGCCCGCGATCTACTACGGCGAGTCGGGCACCGATTTCGTGATCGTCAATACCCGAGAGCAGGAGCTCGACTACCCCAAAGGCGAAGAGAACGTCTACACCGACTACAAGGGCGAGGGAGGCATCCCAGTGGGGAGCGCGCTCAGGCAGCTCGCCTTCTCTTTCCGTCTGGGCAGTGCGAGCATCCTCTTCTCGAGCTCGCTCACCGACGAGTCGCGCATCATGTTCCGCCGCACTCTGTGGGAAAGGGTCGAGGCCCTGGCGCCCTTCTTGTCGTATGACTACGACCCCTATCTTGTTGTCCGCGAAGACGGCACCCTGGTGTGGATGTGGGACGCCTACACCACCACTTCTCGCTTTCCGTACTCCCAGCCCTGGGCGGTCGCAGGCAGCCCGGTGGCCAATGCGGTGCCCGGTGGCACCAACTACATCCGCAACTCGGTCAAGGTCGTGGTAGATGCCTATGACGGCAAGGTCACCTTCTACCAGATGGACGGCTCCGACTGCATCGCGAACACCTGGGGCAAGGTCTACGAAGGATTGTTCACACCTGGCGACCAGATGCCCGCCGACCTGCGCGCGCATATCCGCTACCCGGAGAACCTCTACTCGGTGCAGGCCGACGTGCTCTCCAAGTACCACATGACTGATCCACAGCTCTTCTACAGCCAAGAGGACGCCTGGCGGGTGCCCACCAAACTGGTGGATGGAGCCGAGGCCCCCATGGTGCCCTACTACGAGGTCCTCACCCTGCCCGGAGAGACCGCACCTGAGTCAGCCTTGTTGCTGCCCTTCACGCCCAACAAGACCAGCAACATGACCGCTCTGCTTGTGGCCAGACAAGATGGGGACAAGTACGGCCAGCTGCTGTTGGTGGACTTCCCCAAGAGCAAGCTGGTGGACGGTCCTGCGCAGATAGAGGCCAAGATCAGCAACGACCCCGACATCTCCCAAAGGCTGACCCTTTGGGACCAGGCGGGTAGCAGCGTCATACGCGGCAATCTGCTGGTCGTGCCCATCGGCCAGTCGGTGGTGTACTTCGAGCCCATCTACCTGCAGGCCGAACAGGCCAACACCATACCGGAGCTACGGCAGGTCATCGTGGCCTACGGAGGCAGAGTGGTCATGAGAGGCACGGTCACTGAGGCGCTTACCGCCATCTTTGGAGAGGGCGCCGGCACGACCACCTCTACCACCGAAGCCGGGGCCACCACTACCACCACCCAGGCGAGCACCACTCCCACCGACGCCGCTTCACTCATAGCCCAAGCCAATCAGTTGTACCTGGCCGCGCTCGAGGCTCAGCGGGCGGGCGATTGGGCCGGATACGGACGGTTGATCGAGCAGCTCGGTCAAGTACTACAGCAGTTGGATGCCATGCAATGAGAGACGACGATCCCAGATTGCGCCGCTTCGGCAGCGATGTGGACCGCCTATTTGTGGAGTTCATCCGCGGCGACTGGGTGCCGCGGTCAGGCACTACCGCGTTCCGCCCCGGGGCCGACGTCTACTACAACCCGCGCGAAGACGCGGTGGTTGTGAGGTTAGAGCTGCCGGGAATCGATCCCGATCGGATAACCCTGGAGATCGAGGGCAGCACGCTGCGCGTCTGCGGTAGCCGGCAGGAGCAGCGCCCGCCCGAAGCCGTATATCACCAGATGGAGATCTCGTACGGGCGCTTCGAGCGTGCCATATCGCTTCCACCTGAGGTGGATATCACAAGGGCTTCCGCCGACTACAACAGTGGCTATCTGGAGATCAGGCTACCCGTGAAGGCCAAGACCCCGACTCGCAATATCCCCATCTCACCCACCGCGGAGAGCGAAGGGGGTGAAGACCTGTGAGCGCCCATGACGACGAGTTCGACCCCACCGGTTGGCTGGATGCCGGTCCGGTGGATACCGACACGGCGACGAGCCCCGGCCAAGATTTCGTCATCTTCTCGCGCGAGCCGGCCGAGGACCACCCGCCCGCGGCCCCCACTCACCTGCCCATCTTGCCGCTAAAAGACACTGTGGTCTTCCCTGAGACGGTGATGCCGCTGGCCGTCGGCCAACCCCGTTCCGTGCGACTGATCGATGACGTCCTGCGTAAGGACAAGCTGGTCGGCCTGGTCGCTTCCAGAGACCCCGACATCGAGGCCCCGGGCCCGGACGATGTCTACACCGTGGGAGTACTCGCGAGCATCCAGAAGATGCTCAAAGCTCCCGATGGCACGCTGCGCATAATCGCCCAGGGCATCCGGCGCATCCAGATAGACCGCTTCGCCTCCGAGGAGCCCTACCTGCGGGCCGACGTACACGACCTGCCCGACGTGGTGGACCCGGGTACCGAACTCGAAGCCCTGCAGCGCAACCTGGTATCGGTGTATACGCGCGTCATCCAACTGGTGCCCTACCTGCCCGACGAACTGGAACTCGCCGTGTCGAACATCGACGACCCGGCGGCCTTGGGTTACTTCATCGCCTCCACCATGCGCCTCAAGACCGAGGAGAAGCAGGAGTTGCTCTCCGAGGTGAACCTCTCCAAGCGGCTGCGGCGACTTACCGCCTTTGTGAGTCGCGAGCTGGAGGTCTTGGAGCTGGGCTCGAAGATCCAAGACCAAGTGCAGTCCGAGATGGACAAGAACCAGCGGGAGTATGTGCTCCGCCAGCAGCTCAAGGCCATCCAGGACGAGCTGGGCGAGACCGACGAGACCCAGGCCGAGGTCAACGAGCTGCGCGAGCAGATAGACAAGGCGAACCTCCCCGAAGAGGTGGACAAGCAGGCCCGGCGCGAGCTGGACCGGCTGTCCAAGCTACCCACCGCGGCAGCCGAATACGGGGTCATCCGCACCTATCTGGACTGGATAGTGTCGCTGCCCTGGTCGGCCACCACCACCGACAACCTGGACATCGCCCACGCCCGTCAGGTGCTGGACGAAGACCACTACGACCTAGAGGACGTCAAAGACCGCATCCTTGAGTTCTTAGCCGTGCAGAAGCTCAAAGAAGAAGTCTCGGGCTCCATACTCTGCTTCGCTGGACCTCCCGGAGTCGGCAAAACCAGCCTGGGCAAGAGCATCGCCCGGGCCATGGGACGCAAGTTCATACGCATAAGCGTCGGCGGCATGCGTGACGAGTCAGAGATACGCGGCCATCGCCGCACGTACGTGGGCGCGATGCCCGGCACCATAATCCGGGCCATCCGCGACTCTGGTAGCTGCAACCCGGTCTTCATGATCGACGAGATAGACAAGATGGGTTCCGACTGGCGCGGGGACCCCTCCAGCGCCATGCTCGAAGTGCTCGACCCCGAGCAGAACACCTCGTTCCGCGACCACTACCTCGATCTGCCGTTCGACCTCTCCAAGGCCATGTTCGTGTGCACAGCCAACATGCTGGACACCATCCCCGGTCCGCTCCGCGACCGCATGGACATAATCACCATCGCGGGCTACACCGAAGAAGACAAGCTGCACATAGCGAAGCGCTATCTGGTACCCCGACAGCTGGAGCGGAGCGGCCTGAAGAAGAGCCAACTCACCATCACCGACGCCGCTCTACGCCTGCTCATAGAGAACTACACCCGCGAGGCCGGCGTGCGCTCCCTGGAGCGCCAGATAGGAGCCATCTGCCGCAAGTTCGCCCGTCTGGTGGCGGAAGAGGGTCAGACCAAGCTCACGGTGGGCGAGAAGCGGGTGACGGATTTCTTGGGCAAGAAGAAGGTCTTCCGCGAGACCAGGCGGCGCACCAGCGAGCCGGGAGTCTCGACGGGCCTGGCCTGGACGCCCACTGGTGGCGACATCCTGTTCATAGAGGCGCGCGCCATGACCGGCAGCGGCCGACTGCTGCTCACCGGGCAGTTGGGTGACGTGATGAAGGAGTCGGCACAGGCCGCCCTCACCTACGTGCGCGGAGTGGCCCCCGACTTGGGCGCTGACGCCAAGTTCTTCCAGAAGCACGACATACATGTGCACGTCCCGGCTGGTGCCGTACCCAAGGACGGGCCCTCGGCGGGCGTCGCCATGGCTGTCGCCCTGGCGAGCATGGCCTCGGGCCGCACCGTGGACCCCGATGTAGCCATGACCGGAGAGGTCACCCTCACCGGGCAGATCCTGCCGGTGGGCGGCATCAAGGAGAAGGTCTTGGCCGCGAAGGCGGCGGGAATCACCCGCGTCTACCTGCCCGACCGCAACGAGGCCGACATCGCCGAGATACGGGGTGACGACCTGCTGCAGGGGCTGGAGTTCCGCTATGTGGAGCACGTGAGCCGAGTGCTGGCCGAGGTGCTGAACCCCGCCAAGACCCGACGTGCGCCGGCTGCGCCGGGCACGGCCAGGTCTTCGACGTCTCGACCCGCAGCCAGACCAGCGGCCCGGCCCGCGGTCAAGAAGAGTGCCAAGAGCCCGGCCTCGGGCCGCGCGGCTAAGAGCAGCGCGCCGGCCGCGAAGCGCGGCGCAAAGACACCGGCCGCTGCACCCGCCACCCCACCCGCCACCCAGCCTTCCGCACGCCCTCCTTACGAGGAGCTCGACCACCCCGCGGACCTCTTCTTGGAGATCTGGGGGCTCGATCTACCCAGTCTATTCGAGAACGCCCTCTTCGCCCTCTACGACCATCTGGCCGGATTGGACGGCATCCAGGAGCTCGAACAGATCACTGTGGAGGCGGAAGCGTCCACCCTGCCGGAGGCGCTTCGCGCTCTGCTCTCCGAGGCTCTCTACCGCTTTGGGACGGAGAGCTTCGTGGCTGCCAAGGCAGAGGTCACTGTGGAGACCAGGGGCTCGGGCGCCATCCACGCGACGGCTCGCCTCCGCGGGGAGAGGGCCGACAAGATGCGGCACACCCTGTTGGCCGAGGTGAAGGCAGTCACCTACCACCAGTTGTCCGTGGAGCCCACTCCAGAAGGCGGTTGGCGAGCGACGGTGCTGCTGGACGTCTGAGCGACAAGGGGGCAAGGCGACCATGCCGGCTTTGAGGCAGCTCAGCGAGTGGCTGTGGGAGCTACCCCGCGGCGAGGGCATGCGCGTCCCGGGCCGCGTGTACGCCGATGCCAAGCTCGCCGAGGGGCTCGCCGACGACCAAAGCCTCGGGCAGGTAGCCAACGTGGCTCATCTGCCGGGCATCGTGGACTACTCTCTGGCCATGCCCGACATCCATTTCGGGTACGGCTTCCCCATAGGCGGGGTGGCCGCTTTCACCGTGGATGAGGGGGTCGTCTCTCCGGGTGGGGTGGGCTACGACATCAACTGCGGCTGCCGCCTGCTGGCCACCGATCTGCAGTTGCAGGACGTGCGCGACGACATCCGCCGGTTGGTAGACCAGTCGTTCCGCGATGTCCCTTCTGGGGTGGGAGCGAGTGGTGCGATCGCGAAGCTATCGCGCAGGCAGTTGCAGGACGTGCTGGCAAGGGGTGCGGCCTGGGCCGTCGAGCAGGGCTATGGCTCCGCTCAGGATCTGCTCCACACCGAGGATGGCGGCACGCTACCCGGTGCCGATCCCCAGGCCGTCAGTGAGCGCGCCTACACCCGCGGCCAGGACCAGGTAGGGACCTTGGGCTCCGGCAACCACTTTCTCGAGATACAGATGGTGGACGAGGTGTTCGACCGCGAAGCGGCGACAGCCTATGGACTGCGCGAGGGCCAGATAGCCATCATGGTGCATTGCGGCTCTCGCGGCCTCGGGTACCAGGTCTGCGAGGACTACCTGCAGACCATGGCCGCCGCCAGCAACCGCTATCACATAGAACTGCCGGACCGGCAGTTGGCCTGCGCCCCGGTCAAGTCACCTGAGGGCAAGCAGTACCTGGCGGCTATGGCCTGCGCCGCCAACTACGCCTGGGCCAACCGCCAGATGATCATGCACCTGGTCGAACAGTCGATGCTGCGTACGCTCCGCATGTCCCCCAAGGACCTGGGGCTGCGCTTGGTCTACGACGTCGCCCACAACATCGCCAAGCTCGAGACCCACCTGTCGGCGGGCGGCCAAGTGGAATGCTGCGTGCACCGCAAGGGGGCGACCCGAGCGTTCGGACCAGGCAGACCCGAGATACCGGAGGTGTATCGCGGAATCGGTCAGCCGGTGCTTATCCCCGGCGACATGGGCACCGCCTCGTTCGTATGTAGGGGGACCCAGGCCGCCATGGAACAGACTTTCGGCTCCACCTGCCACGGCGCCGGCAGAGTGCTCAGTCGCTCGCAGGCGTTGCGACAGGCCCAGGGCAGAGCTATCGACCGGGAGCTCGAGGCCAAAGGGGTGTTCGTCCTCTCTCAAGGCCGCAAGACCCTGGGAGAGGAGATGCCGGAGGCCTACAAAGACGTCGAACAGGTAGTAGCGGTAGTCGACGGTGCGGGCATATCCCCCCGGGTGGCCCGGCTGCGGCCACTGGGAGTGATCAAAGGCTAGACTGCGGACGCCCCTTCCGTGAGCGCCGCCGGACCGTACTACTTGTCCGCGGGCTTGCTTTCCACCCCGGCCTGCTGCGCCGCGGCTTCGGACTGCACGGCTGTCAGCCCCTCGGGCTCGGTCTTGCCTTCGGGATGAAGACGCCGGGCCGTTTCGCTGAGCCGCAGGGACTCCGCCACGCGCGATAGAACATCCGGCGGGACCTTGTCTTTGAGAGCGTCCATGACGGCGTGCACCGCCCTGGCAGCCTCTTCTTTGGCAGGATACTTGCCGGCTTTCTGCACGGCCTGCACCAGAGCATCGAACTGGGCCTTGACTGCCCGGCTGCTATCGGCGAGAACATCACGTACCGAGAAGTTGATCTTGAACTCGCGCCGGTCGCTCTTCTTGTGGTGGACGATGCGCTGCAGTATCCGCAGGATGCCGCTCCAAATTACATGTGCGGCGCTGATGCGCCAGATACGGCGGGGACGGGTGCGACTGCGACGCCTGCGGCGCGCGGGCACGCCCACCGCTACTGCACCAGAACCATGAGTATTCACGGGGAATGCCCCTTCAGTCTTCATGATCAAGATAGGAATCCAATCATACCGCAGCGCTCTCCCTCGGCAAAGGACTGCCTTAGTGATGCCGCTCCACCTCGAACCGGTACATCTGATACTGATCGTTGTCAGGGTCGATACTGCCCTTACGGCAGGTGATGCGCAGCTGCTGCTCGGCGGTCTCCACTCCCTCGAGGTCGGGCAGCAGTAGGGCCCTCCGCCCATCCAGGGTCCGGATTGTCATGCCGTATCGCTTGGGATCCATCTGGTCCAGACCGCGGACCTCCTCCGCCGGCCCCAAGACATCCACAGAGATGTCCAGACTGTCCAGCTCTTGGGGGGTGACGCCGTAGAAACGAGGGTCACGGCTGGCGGCCATGATGGCATTGTCCACCACCTCTTCTTCCAGGCTGGCAGCCTGAGGTTCGGTGGTGCCCATACACCCGCGCAGAGAGCCGTCGGGAAGGTGCAGAGACACGAAAGTGCCCGCCCTGCGCAACTCACCGTCGGCGGGCAGCGGGGGGTGGATGACAGTATGATCCCGTACGTATGCCTCTATGGCCTGGCGAGCCAGGGCTACGAGCGGGTCCTTGTCTTCATGGCTTGTTTTGGTCACTAAGGCGCTCCCAAGCTTGCTTCGGTCTCCGAGATCTCCACCTCGCCGACCAGATATCCTACGCCAAAAGGACCTTCGTAGGAGTAGAGATGGTTCTGCGTACGCGACCCCGCCGCCTGCGCGGCCGCGACTACACCCGATAGCACGGCCAATGAGCGGTAGCCGCACTCCCCGGCCGCTTCCGCCAACTCGGGGTCGATAGAGAGCATCGCCCTCCAGTCTCCCGCCGTGAAGGTCTCGGCTATCTGTCGGTCGAACTCGGCACCACGAGGGTCGTATCCCGCGGCACTGCCCGGCTTCAACCTGTGGCTCAAGTCACTGCTGGCCACGTAGAGCACCCTCTGGTCGGCCTCTATGAGCACCTCGCCCACCACCGCTCCGAAGCGGGCGTGCTCCTGCAGATCGAGCAGCGAGAAGGACAAGAGCACCAGACGGCACGGACTCTCCAGTCCACCCATGAGGTACACCAGCGGGACCATGGAGCCATGATCCAGGTCCACCGTCTGACCAGCAGAGACCGTAGCCATCACAGGCATATCGTTCTCCGCTGTGCGCTCCAGCAGCGTCCTAGCCAACACCTCGTCGCCGTCGGCTTCTACCACCACATCGGGCGCGCTGAAGTAGGCGAGATCACCCTCGTAGGCCGCGGCCAGCGAAACCCCCATCTTGCGGCTCGTCATGGGTGCGTGAGGCGAAAGGAGCACGATGGTGTCGGGCCGGAGCAGAGCTGTCTTAGCGCGAACCGCCTCCATAGACCTGACCGTGGGCTCTACGTTCCGGAGCTGCACTCCTCCTACCTCGGGCACGATGATAGGCGGATGTGGGGTGGCGAAACAGCCTATGAGACTCATCTGTCCAACTCCTGTTGGTGGACCGGCAACCTGGTCCCACAATGGCAACAACTACCATCAATAGTCCCGTCTCGTACCATTCTGAAACCTTGTCGCTCTATCGCTACCTCTCTACAGACGGGACATACCGTCGACTCCGATAGGTGCCCGGGCACGTTACCCGCATACACGTACCGGAGCCCGGCCTCTCGCCCCACCCGAAGCGCCCGTTCCAGAGCGGCCACGGGCGTGGCAGGCACATCCATGAGGTGATAGGCGGGGTAGAAGCGAGAGACGTGCCACGGCAGATCGGGTGAGATCGAGGCCAAGAACGAGGCCAGCGCACCCAGCTCATCCTCGCTGTCGTTGCGGCCCGGGATGAGAAGAGTGGTCACCTCCACCCAGACGCCCATGTCGTGTAGGCGCCTGATAGAATCCAGCACGGGCCTCAGTCGCGCGCCCACCAACTCGCGATAGAAGTCGTCGGAGAACGACTTCAGGTCGACGTTGGCGGCGTGCAGGTCGCCGTCGATGTCCGCCAGCATCTCCGCGGTCATGTACCCGTTGGTGACGAACACGTTCTTGAGCCCCTCCACCGAGGCCAGTCGCGCACAGTCGCGGGCGTACTCGTAGAAGATGGTCGGCTCGGTGTAGGTGTAGGAGATGCTTGCGCAGCCAGCCGCCAGCGCCTCTTCCACCACGCGACGCGGCGCGAGCGTGCGTCCCCGTCACCCGGCCCTGGTCTCGGGGCATCTGGCTGATGTCGGAATTCTGGCAGAAGGCACAGGTGAAGTTGCAGCCTACCGTGGCCAGCGACAGGCTCCTGGTGCCCGGCAAGAAGTGAAAGAGAGGCTTCTTCTCGATGGGGTCCACGACCGTGGACACCGGGCGCCCGTAGACCAGGGTATACAGAACTCCGTCCTTGTTCTCGCGCACGCCGCACAGCCCGCGCTCGCCCGGAGCGACGCGGCAGTGGTGGGCACAAAGGAAGCAGTGGACGGAGGGGCCACCCTGCCATTCCTGCCAGAGGTCGGCGCGAACGTGCTCTGAGGAACCGCTTTCCCCCATAGCCACTACTCCTTGGCCAGAGTCCCCGTCATCCTCCGCCAGACGCGCGTCGGGGGCGCAGACGCCTGTCCACCCCAGTTTAGTACGTAGTCCCAGAAGTGCAGCCTGTTTTCGATCGTTCCGGCCAGCAGAAGCTCCACCAAGGTCTCTCTAGTGGGTAGCTCACTCACGACCACGCACGAGCGCCCCACCTCTCTCTTGTGGTGAGCGTCGCTGCCCGCCCCGCGCGACTTGCCGTGGAGCGCCGCCAAGCGGCCGCTCTTGGCGCCGGCCCGCGGCCCCAAGGCCCGCCCGTTGCAGACCTCCACCACATCGGCGAGCCGGGCGGCGTTGTCGCGCTCCCGACCGGACACGGCTCCGCGACGAAACACGTCGAAGGGATGCGGCAGATAGACCAGCCCCCCTTGCTCGCGGATACGGTCCACCGCTTCTGTCAGCGGCGTGCCCTTGGGGATGTCCTCCCGGACGTAAAGGCCTATGACCTCGCCGTCTCTGGTGAAGACTTCGACGCCTGGGATGACCCGCGGAAGAGTAGGGTCGGCTTCGGAGAGGCCGAGCGCGGTCAGAGCCCCGCGCACTGTGTTGTGATCGGTGACGGCGATGCAATCCAGACCGCGGGATCTGGCCTCGCTGAGGAGTTCGGCCGGAGTCAGGCCGCCATCAGCAGAATACGAGGTGTGGTTATGAAGATCGAGCCTCACGAGAGACGCGGCGACGTCACACGTCTGGGAAGGAGCCGCTTACGCGGCGACGCCTCCGATCACGCACGACTCGCTTCCCTCCCCCCTCTGGCAGCGACCTACGATCGGTCTCCCGGCGATCGATGATGACTTCCACACCTTCGACGCCGGCGAACCGCTTCTTGAACTCTTTGTAGTACTTATGTGCAAGCTCGCGTGGGATGACGTAGTAGATCACTCGCTCTCCACCTCCATGTTCCCGCGCGTTCTATGATAGTGTCTCGTTACCTAAGTAGCAAAGACCAACGGTCTTCATACTAACGCATGCCAGGAACCGGCGAAGAAGATAGAGCGGCACCGCTCCTAAAGAACCGCTATCAACTGGGCCGAGTGCTCGGACGCGGCGGTATGTGCATCGTGTACCAAGCCTGGGACACGAGGCAGCAACGTTTCGTCGCCGTAAAGCGGCTCGAACCCCCTCTCAACGAAGACCCCCGCACCCGTGCCCGGTTCGACCGCGAAGGTCGCGCGCTGGCTCTCCTTGACCACCCCAACCTGGTGGCCCTCCTCGATCGCGGCTCGAGCGACAACGACGACTACCTGGTATTCGAGTTCGTAGACGGGCGCTCGCTCAAAGAGCTCATCCGCGAGGGCCATATCAGCATCGAGGCTTTCGGCCTGCTCGTGGGCCAGGTGGCCGAGGGCTTGTCTTCGGCCCACGCTCAAGGCATCGTCCACCGGGACGTCAAGCCTCAGAACATCCTTATCGATCGCTTGGGGCATGCGAAGGTCTCTGACTTCGGCATAGCCACCGGACCCGATTGGACGCGAGTCACCCGCGCCGGTGCGGTCATCGGCAGCGCTCGCTACATGTCGCCGGAGCAGATCCGCAGCAAGCCGGTAGACGCTCGCTCGGACATCTACTCCCTGGGCATAGTCATGTACGAGATGCTGACGGGCCACACGCCGTTCGACGGCAATAACATGCCTGAGATCGCCCGGCAGCACCTGCAGGCGGAGCCGCCCCGCATGACCGACGCCCGCACCAGGATGCCACCGGGGCTGGAAGAGATGATAATGCGCTGCCTGGAGAAGGACCCTGACGACCGCTTCGAGTCCATGGAGGAGCTCATCGGCGCGCTCGTGGCCATGGGGCTCTACCGTCTCCATGAGGAGGTACAGGAGACCGCTTCTCACCGCTGGTCGCTGAAACGCGGCAACACCGGCGAGGAGAGACGGCCCGATATTTCGGACGAGTACAAGCAGCCCGATATCTCCGCGGAGTACGACCGGCCTTCGAGCACACGGTCCTTCATGGCCCGGCCACCACGCGGGCAGACCACATCACGCATAGGCACGGTAGGCGGGGCGGCGGCCGGCTCAAAGGAGTCTGACCCGGACGCCGAGAGGCGCTCAGCCCGCGATCAGGCGCGAGCAGCCGCCAAGAAACGTCGCAGAGCCAAACGCAGGCGGCTCGCGGTAGGCGGTCTGGTCCTTGTAGGCCTCCTGGTGGCCATCATCTTCGCGGCCAAGTCGTGCGGGACCGGCCCTGCCCCCGACATAGTCGGCAAGACCAAAGAAGAGGCCACCAAGCTGGCCGCCGACGCGGGTCTGGAGTTGGAAGTGACCGAGGTCCCCAACTTCGCGACCGCTGGCACTATCCTCACGCAGGACCCGATGACGGGCATCAAGTCGGTCGATGGCCTCATCAGGGTGACGGTCGCGCGCGAGCCCTTCCCCGTGCAGATAGACAGCATGGCACCCTACGACCCCGGGGGTGATGGGGTGGAGAACAACGACAAGCGGCCCAACCTCACCGACAACAACCTGACCACCTCCTGGTCCACGGAGAAGTACAAGTCGCCCATCTTCGCCGGCATCCCCGGCAAGACCGGTGTGGGCCTGGTCTTCTCGCTTGCCGACGGAGCCACCATGGTCAAGATCGACTACACCATCACCGGCTGGAAAGGGGAGGTGCAGAAGATCACGTCTGACGGCAACCCCATCAAGGTGGCCGACGCAGGCCTGGGCCCGATCGTGGACACGGGCGAACAGATCCACTGGCAAGATCCTCTCGTCAGCGGCCGCCTGTGGTTCACCACCCTGGGGCCCTTGCCCAATAGCAGCAAGTTCGGCGTGGTGATAAACGAGATCTCGTTCTGGAAGTAGCGGCGCATTCTAGCCCCCAGGGCTAGGTTTCTACCCCCAGGTCTCCCAGTAGCTCCCTGACCAACTTCCCGAACCCGGGTTCCGTCATCATCCTCTGGCGACGCGGACGAGGCAGGTGCACAGCCAGCTCCCGCTTCACCGTGCCAGGACGAGCACTCAGCACTATCACCCGGTCGCCCAGATAGACGGCCTCTTCGACGTCGTGAGTGATGAAGACCACGGTCCGGCCGAACTCCTGCCACACCCTAAGCAGCCAATCCTGCAACTCCCTGCGCGTGAGGGCGTCTAGTGCTCCGAAGGGCTCGTCCAACAGCAGGGTGTCGCATCCGGTAAGCCAGGTCCTGAGCAGAGCTGCGCGCTGACGCATGCCCCCGGACAGCGCCGAAGGGTAGTCACGTTCGAAGTCCTCCAGGCCGAAGCGACGGAACATCTCCAGCGCCTGCTCCCTGGAATCCTTGCGGGCGACACCCTTGATGTCCTGGGCTATGAGCACGTTGCCCAGCACATCCCGCCAAGGCAGCAGCAGATCGCGCTGCGGCATGTAACCCAGCCTGCCCAAGCGGTCTCTCGGCTCTTCTCCGTCGATGACTATCGAACCCTCATCCGGCTGCAACAGGCCCACACAGAGGTTGAAGAGCGTGCTCTTGCCGCTGCCGCTCGCCCCGACTATGGTGACGAACTCCCCTGGCATGACCTTGAACGACACGTCGCGCAGGGCCGGGACGGCGCGTCCATTGCCCACGAACGTCTTACTGACGTGCCTGAGCTCGATGCGTGGCGTGGTGGGTGTGGTCACTCCTAGCTCCCGCTCGTTAAGGCAAGAACCGTTCGGTGAAAGCAGCCCGCGGATCGATGGGAGTCTTCATGACGCCGTTCTCTACCATCCACTGGGCGTAGTCTTGCCAGACGCTCTCCTTCTGCTCCCCCCACCGGGACGCTTCGGCTATGTAGTAGCCGGAGATCCAAGCCTGGCTCTCTCTGACCAGCGTCCCGTCCAGTTCGGGCACGGCGCTGAGTAGTATCTCCGCGGCCTCGACCGGATGCTCGGCCGCGTAGGTGTAGCCGCGCGACAGAGCCCCGACGACCGCTTTGACGAGCTCCGGCCTATCCGCGATGGTGGCCTCGCCAACTATCACCACGGGCGTGTAGTAGTCGGGGACCACATCGTAGTGGTCCTCCATCATGACCACGTCAAGGTCGATGCCCACCTGCTTGGCCTGCAGGCCCTGCCAGCCGTAGAAGATCCAGGCCAAGTCGATCTGGCCCTCTTTGAGCAGCGCCAGAGGGTCGGAGAATCCCGTGGTCACCATCTCCAGCTTGCTGAAGTCGGCGCCCGAAGATTCCATGAGGGCCTTGAGAGTGGGAGCTTCTGAGGCGGAACCGTACGCCCCGTAGCGCAGCCCCTCGAAGCCGGCCGGACCGTCGATGCCCCGGCTCGAGAGTGACGCGAACCCGGACGTGTTGTGTTGCAGTACCGCGGCTATGGAGACGATGGGGGCGCCCTCAGCCCGCGCCAGCGTGACGTTCTCTTGATAGCTGATGCCAAAGTCGGCGGCACCGCCGGCGACCGCCGCTTCCGGGTAGACCTCCCCGGGTTGGACGATCTCGACCTCGAGTCCGGCCTCGGCGAAGTAGCCCTTGTCCTCTGCCACATAGATGCCGGTGTGGTTGGTGTTGGGCACCCAGTCGAGCATGAGTCGCACCGGGGTCGGTCCGCCCGAGGCTTGGTCACCACACGACACGCCAAGGACGGCGACAAACAGCAGGGGCGCCACAAGAGACAAGCGTTTCATCCGGCTCTTCCTTTCCGATGGCTAGTAGATGCCCTGTCCATCCCACTGCTCTTTCCGCTGGAGAGAGTGGTACCAGGGCAGACTGATGCGTTCGATGCCGTACACGAGAGCGAAGAGAGCCACGCTGAGAAGCGTGGTGACGAACATGGCCGCGAAGACTTGATCCGTAGCCAGTGCGTTCTTCGAGCGCAGCAGATACATACCCAAGCCCGACGAGCCTCCCACCCACTCCCCTATGGTGGCCGCCACGATGCTGTAGGTGACGGCCATGCGCAGACCGGTGAAGAACGAGGGCAAGGCCGACGGCAGGCGGACCATACGCCAGATCTGCCTCCGCTTGGCCCCCATGGCCCTTAGCAGCGCTATCAATTCGGGGTCCGAGGAGGCCAGACCGTCTGCCGTGCTCACCGTCAGCGGGAAGAAGCAGAAGAGCACGACTATAGATACGGTGGGGACCATCCCGAAGCCGAACCAGATGACCAAGATCGGCGCGATGGCCAGTATCTGTATGGTCTGTGAGGCGATCAGGAGCGGATAGAGAGCCCGGCGCGCGAGCGGCCAGAAATCCATGAGAGCGGCCAGCCCGATGCCGGCCACCAGGGCCAGCACCAGACCCACGGCAGTCGCGAGCAAGGTGGTGCCCATCGCGTCCAACAGCAGACTCCTAGTCTCCCAGGCCGCCTGCGCGACATCCACCGGCGAGGGCAGCACAAAACGGCCCAGGCCGCTCACCTTGGCCACGAAGTACCAGCCCAGCGCCAGCAATACCACCAGGAGGACCGGCGGGATGATGTCCCTGCGCCACTTCATGCGGGGGTCCCGGCTCCCCTGCCCGCGCCCCCTGCCGGAACACCACTGTTGTCGATGGTCTTCATGTCTACCTCCCTCGGTAGTGAACGAGCAGCAGTTCGCCCTCGCCGTGCATCACTCGGGCCAGTGGCCCGGTCATCTCGTTGCTCAAGCTCCGCGTGGACGAGCGCAGTAGCGTCTCTCCCCCCAGTGGATAGAGCAGCCCCTCGGTGCGCACCTCGCGGACCTCATCCGTCAGTGGCAGCAGAGAGACTAGTTCGCCCGACCTTCCGGCGACTTCAGTCTTGCCTCGCACCAAGAAGACCTCGTGCAGGTCGTCGACCAGGCGCACGGCGATCTTCGTCAGCCACGGAGCAGTGAGCAGCTGGACGTTACCCAACAGATGGTCCAAGCGCGGTCCACCAAGGGCTCCGTAGACCGTGATGTCGTCCGCCCCGCGCCGGGCTATCAGGCGGAGTGCGGCCTCCAGGTCAGTCTCGTCCTTGGCTACCGGAAGCAGCACGACTTCGATACCGCGCTCGTCGAGGGCCCGGCGCGTGCGCGAGGTGACGGAGTCCATGTCGCCCACCAGAAGCGCCGGCTCCAAACCCACCCGCGCAATAGCCTCGGCGCCGCCGTCCACGGCGACCAAAAGGTCTGTTTCGACTAGTTCTCGGGGGTTCAAGTCGCTCAAGAGACTCGAACCTGCCACCACCGCAGCTCGCATACGTGACTCCTACTCAGTAGGGGAACACGAGCGCCGGGAGTGAGAGGCGCCGCCGCCCACCCAGACCGTGCGAAAACGGTCAGGTGGCGACGGGGGCTTCAGTCAGAAAACCGTTACTTCCCTTCGCCGGCATTACCCGGATCAGGTTCGCAGGGTCTGTGGCCTGGGCCACACTCTCAGCTATGCGCTCCCCTAGCAAGGTATGTGTGTTGCAGGACGATTGTATCATCGGGCCTGTGACTTTCGACCCTCGTGAGTCCCTTCGGAAACCGCTCCTATCGCCCAGCGATATGCCAATACCGCACACCGTCCGGTATAATCATCGAGTTTGCCCCGGTCGCCGTTGGCGCGGCCAGTCCTGTCCGGGCTCTTCCGACGATCGACGTGCGCGCCGACCGTGCCGCGCCCCACCGAGGCCTTCGTAGTAGTAATACGCGCTTACGAAGAGGAGCAGGCGTGCCTACTGATAGCACCGCTGCAGGGAAAGTAGAGAAGGGCCTCGGGGGGAACTTGACCGAGATCCGTTGGCACGCAAGGGGGGGCCAAGGCGCCGTCACCGCGGCCAAGATGGTTGCCGAGCTCGCCTTGGGCCAAGGCAAACACTTTCAAGCCTTCCCCGAATACGGGCCTGAGCGCTCCGGCGCCCCTATAGTCGCCTTCACCCGCGTGAGCGACGACCCCATCCAGCTCTACTGTGGCGTCGAGAACCCAGGCATCGTGGTGGTTCTCGACGAGTCATTGCTGGCAGCCATCGACGTCACCAAGGGCGCTCCGGCCGACGCAGTCGTCCTGGTGAACAGTGAGCTGTCGCCGGCCGAGCTGCGCAAGCATTCGGGCCTCAAAGGCGGTCGCCTCTTCACCATAGCGGCTACGCGCATCGCCACCGAGACCATCCGCCGGCCCATCCCCAACACCCCCATGGTGGGCGCGTTGACGCGCATCACCGACCTCTTCCCCATCGACAAGGTGCTGGAGTTCCTCCGGTACGACTTCGGAAAGAAGTTCCCGCCCAAAGTGGTCGAGGGCAACCTCTCGGCCATCACCCGTGCCTACGAGGAGGTGAGGAGCGAATGAGTACCTCCAAGAGCGCCCCCTGGGACATCAGCGACATCGACTCCTGGGGACCCGACAAGCACCAACTCGGCGCCACCATCCCCACCTCCGGCAACTCCGACGACTTCGAGACCGGCGGCTGGCGGTCGCTGCTGCCTGACATCGACTCCGCCAAGTGCACGGGCTGCATGCTTTGTTACTTCTACTGCCCCGACGCCTCCATCATCATCAAGGACGGCAAGGCCGTGGGAATAGACCTCAAGCACTGCAAAGGCTGCGGCATCTGCGCCAACGAGTGCCCCGCCAAGTGCATCGTCATGAAGACCGAAGAGAAGGAGTGACGCGGTGGGCGAAGACTACACCGGCACCCTAGCAGTCACGGGGAACGAGGCCGTCGCCGAGGCGATGCGCCAGATCAACCCAGACGTGGTGTGTGCCTACCCCATCACTCCGCAGACCGAGGTCGTGCAGCTGTATGCCCAGATAGTGGCCGACGGCAAGGCGACCTCCGAGTTCGTCACAGTGGAGTCCGAGCACTCGGCCATGAGCGCCGTCATCGGCTCGGCAGCGGGAGGTGCGCGTACCATGACCGCCACCTCCTCTCAGGGCTACGCCCTCATGTGGGAGCTTCTGTTCATAGCCTCCAGCTACCGGCTCCCCATCGTGATGACCACGGTCAACCGCGCGCTCTCCGGGCCTATCAACATCCACTGCGACCACAGCGACACCATGGGCGGTCGCGACACCGGCTGGATACAGCTGTACGGCGAGAACCACCAGCAGGCCTACGACAACTGCCTCATGGCCATCCGCATCGCCGAGCACATGGACGTGCGGCTGCCCGTCACCCATATGTACGACGGCTACGTCATAAGCGGCGCCATCGGCCCCTTGGTCATGCTGCCCGACGCCAAGGTCCAGGAGTTCATCGGGCCTTTCAAGGCCGTCAACCCGCTGCTGGACACCAAGCACCCGGTCACCGTGGGCCCGTTCGACGGCCTGCATGGCTGGTACTTCGAGCATAAGGTCTCGCAGAACCGCGCCATGGACCGCGCCATGACGGTCATCCAGAACGTGGCCGACGAGTTCGCCGAACTGTCTGGGCGGCAGTACGGGCTGATTGATCCCTACCGCCTGGAGGACGCCGAGATCGCCATAGTGGTCATCGGCTCCACAGCAGGCACCACACGCATGATCGTTGACAAGCTGCGGGCCAAGGGCATCAAGGCGGGCATGGTGCGCGTGCGTGTGTTCCGGCCCTTCCCCCACGCGGCCTTCGCGAAGGCCCTCGAGCACGTCAAGGTAGTGGGCGTGATGGACCGCGCCGACTCCTTCGGAGCTCAGGGCGGGCCGCTGTGGCTGGAGATCCGCGCGGCCCTGTACGACAACGACCCCAGACCGCAGGTGCTGCCTTTCATCTACGGACTCGGCGGACGCGACATCTACCCCGACAACATCGAGCAGGCCTTCGCCGTGCTCGAAGACGCGGCCCGGAGCAAGACCCCGGTCTCCACCGAGCGCCGCTACCTCAACCTCCGCAAGGACTGAAGGGCTGGCCATGGCAAACAACAGCGACACCAAGAGCACCGGTACCGCGCCTGTGGTGGCACCCGGCGTCCAGGAGCCCAAGGGCTCGGCGCTGTATGAGGTGCTCAAGGGCATCGATTTCGAACGGCGGCAACTGGTAGGCAAGAGCAAAGGCGCCGGCCTGATCGAGCTCGTGGAGAAGAAAGACGGCGGCTACCGCTGCTACTCCTGCACCCTCTGCGAACGCACCTGCCCGGTGGACTGCATCGAGCTGGAGTACTGCCCGGAGTTCCCCGAGCAGCCCTTCGACTACGACACCGCACGGGCGACGGCGCTGACCACCCTCCCCGGCGAGAGCTGCGGAGCGGCCTCGGCCTGCGTCATGGGTGAGAATCCGGCTGAGTTCGTGCCTGAGATAGACATGAAGCTGTTCGACTCGGTGATCGCGAGCATCCGCTCGGGCTCAGGCTTGGTGGAAGCCCTGCACGCCACCCAGGAAGCCTACGGCTACCTGCCGCGTGTGGCCCTGGAAGCCATCGCCGAAGAGATGCACGTGACGCTGTCTCGCGTCTATGGCGTGGCCAGCTTCTACGCCCAGTTCCGGCTACGGCCGGTGGGCAAACACGTCATAGACGTCTGCATGGGCACCGCCTGCCATGTGGCCGGCGCTCCCCTGGTGGTCGAGGCCTTCAGCACCGAGCTTGAGATCCCGGTGGGCGGCACTACCCCCGATGGGCTCTTCACCCTGCAGACCGTCAACTGCGTGGGCGCCTGCGCCCTCGCCCCGGTGGTCCGCATCGGCGCCGACGAGACCATAGGCCGCGTGGGCCCCTCTGAAGCGCGCCGCCTGGTGCGAAGACTGCGCAAGCAGGAACAGGAGGCCGCCTCATGAGTGCGGACAAGATCAGCGCGGCACTCCAGGCCACGGCCGACAAGAACGCCTACTTGGCCGACGACGCCAAGACTGAAGTGCGCATCTGCGCCGGTACCGCCTGCCACGCATCGGGTCGAGTGGCCCTGCGCAAGGCCGTCGAAGAGTCGCTGCAGAAGCGCGGGCTCACCGAAAGGGTCAAGATCGTAGAGACCGGTTGCCACGGCTTCTGTGAGCAGGGTCCCATAATCGTGCTCAGGCCCAGCGGGCTCTTCTACCCGCGTCTGAAGGCTTCGGACATCGACGAGCTCATCGAGACCAGCGTGGTGGGTGACGGAGTGGTCGAGCGCCTGCTGTACAAGCATCCGCGGACCGGCGAACGTATCGCGCTCGAGAAGGACATCCCCTTCTACGCGCTGCAGAAGCGCATAGTCCTCAGCCTCAACGGCAAGATCGACCCGTACTCGTTGGACGACTACCTCGCCCACGGCGGGTACTCCGCGCTGGCCAAGGTGCTCAAGGCTGCGGATCCCAAGGCGATCATCGACGAGGTCGAGAAGAGCGGCCTACGCGGCCGCGGCGGCGCGGGCTTCCCCACCGGCAAGAAGTGGCGTTCGTGCCGCGAGAACCCCGGTGAGAGGCACTACATCATCTGCAACGCCGACGAGGGCGACCCGGGCGCGTTCATGGACCGCTCGGTGCTGGAGGGCAACCCTCATTCTGTGGTTGAGGGTATGATAATCGGCGCCTATGCCATCGCTGCCGGCAACGGACCGGCGGAGGGCTACGTGTACGTCCGCCACGAATACCCGTTCGCGGTGGAGCGGCTGCGCTACGCGCTAGCGGCTGCGCGCGAGCGCGGCCTGCTGGGCAAGGACATCCTGGGCTCAGGCTTCGACTTCGACATCCGCATCAACCAAGGCGCCGGCGCCTTCGTCTGCGGCGAGTCCACCGCCCTCACCCTCTCCATAGAGGGCGTGCGCGGCATGCCGCGCGGCAAGCACATCCGCACGGTAGCCCAGGGCCTATGGGGCCAGCCCACCAACCTCAACAACGTCGAGACCTACGCCAGCGTGCCCTGGATCGTGAATCACGGCGCCGCCGAGTTCGCCTCCGTGGGCACCCCCACCAGCAAGGGCACCAAGATCTTCTCGCTCACCGGCAAAGTGGTGAACGGCGGTCTTATCGAGGTGCCCATGGGCGCCACCCTACGTGAGGTCATCTTCGACATAGGCGGGGGCATGCTGCCCGGCCGCGAGTTCAAGGCCGTGCAGTTAGGTGGTCCCTCGGGCGGTTGCCTCCCGGCCTCGCTCTTGGACGAGCCCATAGACTTCGAAAGCCTGCTGGCCGCCGGTTCCATGATGGGTTCCGGAGGCATGGTGGTGGTCGACAACACCACCTGCATGGTGGACTTCGCCAAGTTCTTCTTGCAGTTCACCGCCGAAGAGAGTTGCGGCAAGTGCGTGCCCTGCAGGGTCGGCACCACGCGCATGCTCGAGATACTGGAGCGCATCACCGAGGGAGTCGCCACGGTGGAAGAGGTCGACCTGCTGGAGCAGTTGGCCGACGACGTGGCTGAGGGTTCGCTCTGCGCCTTGGGTGGCAGCGCACCCAACCCGGTGCTCTCCACGCTCCGCTACTTCCGCGACGAACTGATGGCCCATGTGACCCAGCACCGCTGCCCGGCCAAGGTCTGCCGCGCCCTCATCCAGTACTCCATCGACGCTGAAGCCTGCACCGGCTGCCGCGCCTGCGCGATAGCCTGCCCTGTGAAGGCCATCACCGGGGAGCGCAAAGAGCCCCACGTCATCGATCAGGACCTCTGCACAAAATGCGATTCCTGCCGCCAGGCCTGCAAGTACGACGCGGTCCGGGTAGAGACGGGCATACTCGCGCACGCTGAAGGGAGGCGGAGTTGAGTACCGCCAAGACTGGCGCCAAGACCGGCACTGCCGTGGTGGCCGAGGTGAAACTCACTATCAATGGCAAGAGTTGCACCGGTCAGAAGGGCGAGACCGTGCTTGATGTCGCCCGCCGCTCGGGCATCGATATCCCTGCCCTCTGCCAGATGGAAGGCTCCGCTCCGTGGGGGGCCTGCCGCCTGTGCTTGGTGGAGGTCGAGGGCATCAGCAAGCTGCAAGCAGCCTGCACTACCTTCGTAGCCGAAGGCCTCAAGGTCAAGACCGACTCGGACCGCATCCGCGCCAAGCGCGAGAGCTACCTGCGCATGTACCTCTCCGACCACAACGCCTACTGCGAGGCTCCCTGCTCGCACGCCTGCCCCACGCACATAGATATTCCCGCCTACTTGGCCGCGCTCGCGGCCGGCGACGCGGCCGGAGCGGCTTCGATAGTGCGGGCCGAGTTGCCCTTCCCAGGCATCCTGGGACGCATCTGCCCGCGGTATTGCGAGCCCGTGTGCCGGCGGGGCGAGGTCGATCAGCCCATCGCCATATGCGCCCTGCACCGTGCCCTGGCCGATCATGGACCCAACCCGGCCGCCCATGCTCCTCGCCCCGTCAGCTCGAGTGGCAAGCGCGTGGCCGTAGTGGGCGCCGGACCGGCCGGCCTGTCCGCAGCCTGGTTCCTCACCGAGCGCGGTCATCAGGTAACGGTCTACGACGCTGAAGCCAAGGCCGGCGGACTGCTCCGCTACGCTATCCCCGAGTTCAGGCTGCCCGAGATGGTCCTGGATCAGGAGTTGCAGCCTCTGTGGGAAGCCGGCGCTCGCTTCGTGGGCCAGTCCCAGTTCGCCGGCTACGAGTCGCCAGAAGGTCTGTTGGACATGGGCTTCGACGCTGTGGTGGTCTCCACCGGCAGCGGCACCACCAGCGCCGCCACCAGCGCCGCCACCAGCGCCGCCACCAGCGCCGCCAAGTCTCCCGCGGACGCGGCCAAGACGGACGGCGGCTCCGCGCTCGGCGCGCTCGACTTCCTGCGCCAGGCGCGCACGCATAAGCCCACGCGGCTCGCCGGAAAGGTAGTGGTCGTCGGGGGCACCCTCACCGGTCTCGACGCCGCCCGCACAGCTCTGCGTCTGGGGGCCACGGATGTCACAGTGGCCACCAAGTACGACGCCGACACCCTTCCCGCCGGCGCCCACGAACTGGCGGCGGCCACCGAGGAGGGAGTCAAGTTCATCTTCGGCGACGATGGCCAGGCCGAAAAGGACGCAGCCAAGGGCGCAACCCTCATATTGGCAAAGCACGAAGCGGGCGCGAAGAAGCTCGAGGCCGACAGATTCACCGGCCGCACCGCGACCCCCGGTCTCTTCGTAGCCGGCGACGCGCTCACGGGCACGAACTCCGCCATCCATGCCATCGCCGGTGGCAAGCGCACCGCGCTGGCCGTCGACGCCTGGTTGCGCGGCACCGACCTTGCCATCCTGGAGCAAGAACTGGCGACCTACGCAGCCCTGCCCTACCTGAAGCAGTTGGGCCAGGCCGATGACCTAGGCGGCCTGGGTAAGCGACTGGCCGAGCGAAACCCCGTGTGGCTCAAGATGGGCGCGAGCGCCGACAAGGCCGCTCGCGCGGACATGCCCACGGCGCCGGCCGCAAAGCGTCTAGCCACTCTCGATCAAGAGGTCGAAGCGGGTTTCACGTTGGCTACCGCTCAAGAAGAAGCGAAGCGCTGCCTGCAGTGCGTCTGCCCCAGCCTGGGTAAGTGCGATCTGCAGAAGCTGGGAGTCGAGTTCGGCGTCACAGAGAACCGTTTGGTCGCTCAGACCGGGCGGGTCCGCGTGGTGGAGCCTCAGTACGAGCATCCGTTCATACGGCGCAGCATGGACCGCTGCATAAGCTGCGGGCGCTGTGTGCGGGTCTGCCGCGACGTCGCCGGCCCCGCCTGCTATGACTTCACAGGGCGCGGGTTCACCATGAAGGTGGACACCCCCTACAGCGATTCCCTGCAGCTGGCCGACTGCATCAGCTGCGGACGCTGTGTGACCCAGTGCCCCACCGGGGCCCTCACCTTCAACGAAAGGCAGCTCAGCTCCTTCCGTGTGGACGAGACCCGCTGCATCATGTGTCACAACTGCATCGACGTCTGCCCCGTGGACGCCCTACAAGAAGCCGACCAGTTCGAGAAGTCACGCAAGCAGTGGCTCGAGTTGGTCGGACAGGGCAGCGGACTCGCCGGCGGGCACCGCATGTGCGCCGGTTGCGGCGCCCCGGTGGTCGTCCGCCAGGTGCTCATGGGCACCAGCGACCCGGTGGTAGTCGGGTGTGCCACGGGCTGCCTGGAGGTCAGCACCACCATCTACCCCTACACCTCATGGAAGGGTGGGTTCATCCACACCGCCTTTGAGAACGCGGCCGCCACGCTGAGCGGGGTCGAGACCGCCTTCCGCGCCCTCAAGAAGAAGGGCGAGATCGCCGACAACGTCAAGTTCATCGCCTTCGGCGGCGACGGCGGCACCTACGACATCGGTCTGCAGTCCCTGTCGGGCGCAATGGAGCGCGGGCACAGCATGCTGTACGTGTGCTACGACAACGGGGCCTATATGAACACCGGCTTCCAGCGCTCGGGCGCCACCCCGGTAGGAGCGTGGACCACCACCAGCCCCATCGGCAAAGAGTCCTCGGGCAAGGTCCAGAACCGCAAGAACCTCACCGAACTCATGATCGCGCACGGCCTGCGCTACGTGGCGCAGGCCTCGCCACATGATCCTCGCGACCTGGTGCGCAAGGCCACCAAGGCCCTGTCTATCGAAGGCGCGACCTTCCTCAACGTGCTCTCTCCCTGCCCGCGCGGCTGGCGCTCCGACGGAGCGGAGAGCATCGACATGGCCCGCGAGGCCGTGAACACCTGTTACTGGCCCTTGTTCGAATACGAGGACGGAGAATACCGCCTGACCTACCGGCCGCAGCACAAGCTGCCGCTCATACCGTGGCTCAAGCGCCAAGGACGCTTCGCCCACCTCTTCCAGGCCGGCAACGAAGAGACTCTGGAGAGTCTCGAGGCCTGGGTCCACAGCGAATGGGAGCGGTTGCTGCGCAAGTGTGGCGAACCCACTGAGGCCGAGTGGCAGGCACACCTGCAGGCCAACGGCTGCCTACTTCGCTAGGAGGGACTCGTGGGGGACGGCATCGAAATACGTCCCATCGGAGAGGATGAGTTCGCGGCGGTCCTCGAGGTGTCCCGCGCCGCCTTCGGCGAGGAGTACGCCCCCGAGGACGCCGCCGCTTGGCAACCCGGGTTCACGTTCGAGCGGTCGCTGGGCGCCTACGAGCGCGGTCGCCTGGTGGCGACCTCCGGGGTGTTGTCGCTCGAGCTCACCGTACCGGGCGGCCTGGCCGTACCCATGGGCGGACTCACCTGGGTCTCCACTCTGCCCACCCATCGCCGGCGCGGACTGCTCACTCGCCTAGTGACTGCCCAGACAGCCGACATGGTCGCACGTGGCGAGTGCCTCTCGGGCTTGGGAGCCTCCGAAGGCGTCATCTACGGACGTTTTGACTACGGCCCGGCCACCAGCGTCATGTCGTTCGCCGTGGAGCGAGCCCACTCGGCCTTCGCTCCGGCCGTCGACAGCTCGGCGCCGGGCTACCTATCCATGCTCGCTCCGGACGAGGCAGCCACCGCCTTGCCGGCCATCTACGAAGCCCTGCGGCTCCGCACTCCCGGCACGGTCACCCGATCGCCAGGCTTCTGGCATGCCTATCTGGCCGACCCTCCCATAGAGAGGGCCGGCGCCTCTCGGATGCTACACGTTACCCATCAAGATGCCGCCGGCGCAGCCGACGGGTACGTCAGCTACCGCGTGAACGAGGAATTCAAAGGTGCCCTTGCCCACAATGCGGTCTCGGTGGTCGAACTGGCGGCCCGCGACACGGGTGCATACACCGCGCTCTGGCGCTACCTGCTGGACACCGATCTCTGTAGGACCGTGTCCTGTCCGCGGGGCAGAGTCGACGAGCCCTTGCGTTGGCTGCTCCAAGACCCCCGCCGCTTCACCGTTGACGAGCTCTACGACTTCCTCTGGTTGCGGCTCTTGGACGTACCCCGAGCCCTGGCGGCGCGCCGCTACGCAGCGGCCGGCCGGCTGATCCTGGAGGTCACCGAGACCTTCCCCGTTCCGAGCACCAAGCGCTACGCACTGCGGCATGAGTCCGCGGAGGCGGCTGCTGAGTGCGTGCAACACCTCGGCTGCGCCCGACCTGGCCCTCGACGCAGGCACGCTCGCGTCCGCCTACCTGGGCGGGGTCAGCTTCGGCACCCTGGCCGCCGCGCAACGCGTCCGCGAACTGGTGCCGGGCGCCGTGGCCCGCGCCGACGCCCTGTTCTCCACCGCCACAGCTCCGTTCTGCGCCACTGAGTTCTAGGCCGGCCCTAGTCTTCCCCCTCGAAGTCGTCGGCCCGCTCTCGCTTGAGCCGGCTGCGCCGGCGTTTCGCCTCCAAGCGCTTGCGATCCACTGAAGCCGGTACGCTGGCCGGCGCGCGCCGCGGCGCCTCGGACAGGGCTCCTGCCACCAGCTCCGCAAAGCGCGCCAGAGCTGCTTCGCGATTGGCCAGTTGCGTACGGTGTCTCTGTGACGAGACCCGCAGGATGCCCCCTCGACTTATGCGCCCCGCGAGCCGCTCGCGCAACAACGCGCGCTGCCGGACGGTAACGCTGGGTGAGGTGTCCACGTTCCACAGTAGGGTCACCCGCGTGTTCACCTTGTTGACGTTCTGGCCACCCGGCCCGCTGCTGCGAGAGGTGGCGAACTCAAATTCGCCGTCGGGGATCTCCAAGTCCGGGTCCACGTAGACCATCCCAAACCTACCGGTCCGCGCGCAGCGCCGCGACCACGGCCGGGCTCAACTCCCTGATGGAGCCCAACACCAGGTCGGCAAGACCAAGCGCCTCTTCGGAGGGAGGAAAGCCGGGGTGCGGAATGGCGATGACTGCCAGCCCAGCCGCGTGCACTGCCTTCAGCCCGTTGGAAGAGTCCTCGACTCCCACCGCACGAGCCGGCTCAGTACTCAGGCGCCTGCAGGCTTCCAGGTAGACGTCGGGAGCGGGCTTGCCGATGCCCACCGCATCGGAGGAGATGACCTCTGCGAAGTGCCCTCTCACCCCGGCCAGCTCCAGGGCGTACTCGATGAGTTCCAAGGGTGACGACGAGGCCACGCCCAACCGATACGCGCGCGCCAGTGCGGCTATCGCCTCGGGCGCGCCCTCGATGACCTCCAGATGGAGCGAGAACCGGCGCTTGAGCTCCGCCACGACACCGCCATAGATCACTTCGGTAGGCAAACCGACGCCGTTGTTCTCGCGCATCGACGCGGCCCACTGCATGGAATTCGCACCCATCACCTTGGGCTGGTCTATCTCCGGCGTCCAATGGCCGCCGTGAGCGACGGCGAAGTCGTGGCGCACATCGCTCCACACCTGCTCAGTGTCGACGATGACGCCATCCATGTCGAAGACTATCGTGTCGATGCTCATAGACGGCTAGGCACGTCAATCATGGTCGGATGGGTCGACTCCCCCATCGCCGCCGGAGTCTGCATGGCCCAACTCTGCAAACTTCGCCGCCATTGTCGGATTGCCCCGTGTCAGTCTCTTCAGTGTCACCTCTTGGGCCTTATCGTTGGCGAGGCGGAGGTTGCGGTCTGTCCCGAGAAGAGCCTCCTTGGTCCTCTGCAGGTGGTCGATGGACTTGTCGATCTCCTCGATAGCCGTCTCGAACCGCCTGGAGGCGAGCTCGTAGTTCTTACCGAAGGCATTCTTGAACGCCTCGAGTTGATTCTCGAAGTTGGTGATGTCGACGTTCTGCGCCTTTACAAGGGCCAGTTCCTTCTTGTACTTCAGTGAACTCTGAGCGGCATTGCGTAGCAGAGTGATCATCGGGATGAAGAACTGCGGGCGAATAACATACATCTTCGGATACCGGTGAGACACATCTACGATGCCCGTGTTGTAGAGCTCGCTCTCCGGCTCTAGCAGCGAAACGAGTATGGCGTACTCGCAGCCCTTCTCTTTGCGATCCTTGTCGAGCTCTTTAAAGAAGTCTTCGTTCCTCTTCTTGGTGGCAGTAGTGTCGCACTCGTTCTTCATCTCGAACATGATCGAGACAGATCTCTGCGCCCGCTTCTTCTTTCTCCCGGAATATGTAGTCACCCTTGCTGCCGCTGCTCGCGTCGTTGTCCTTCTCGAAGTAGGCCCCGGGAAAAGCCATTGCCCGGATTCTATTGAATTCGGTTTCGCAGTGCTGTTCCAAGGTCTCGCCGACCAGCTTGGTGGACAGCTTTGCCTTTAGATCCTTCAAGCGTTCGATAGCGTCGTCGCGGTCCCTGATCTGTGTCTCGTACTTCTCCTTGAGCGATGACTCCAGCAACCGGTGCTGGGTATCTTTGACCTCTAGATCGCGCTTGAGGTTGTCTCGTTCTTTCTCGACCTCACCGAGTGCCTCTTTGAGGGCGAGTTGCTTGGCGACGTCGGCGCCCTTGAGTTCCGCCTTCAAACGCTCGATCTCGGCTTGCTTTTCTGCGGCTTGTTTCTCCATCTCGCCGGCGATTCTGGCCTTCGCCAATTCGACAGCGGTCATCTTGTCTCTCTCGGCAAGCTCCAGCCGCTCGCGCAGCGCCTGATGGAAGGCCTCATCGCGGACCTGATTCAGGATGTCAGCGTACCCGGCCTCGTCGATCTGGAAAGTCTTCCCGCAGCTCGGGCATTTGACTTCGTGCATGTGCTACCTCCTCAACCCATTCTGCCTGGCCCAGCGCTGAAGGCGTTAGCTGTCTGCCCCGTTGCTCGCGTAGGACCTGCGTAGCTAGTCGGACCCCCGGTGGAGACTGGACTCCATCTTATCGCGCAGGTCGGACAGAAGGCGCCCGTTCGCAGCGTCCTGGAACGAGCGGGGTGCAACCCGCCGTCCTTTTCGGTAGAATCCAGAGAAAAGGAGGTCGACCGTGATCGAGTGGGACCGCAAGCTCTCAGGCGAAGGGCTAAGCTTCGACGACATCCTTCTGGTCCCGGCAGAATCCGGGGTCCTTCCCAAAGAGACCGACGTTCGGACCCAACTCACCGGCAAGATCACCCTCAACATCCCCCTCATCTCCGCGGCCATGGACACCGTTTCGGAGACCGAGCTCGCCATAGCGCTGGCTCGCGAGGGTGGCCTCACCATAATCCACAAGAACCAGCCCATCGACCGGCAGGCCGAGATGGTGCGCAAGGTGAAGCGCAGTGAGGCCGGCATGATAGTCGACCCGATCACCCTAGGCCCCAACGCCACCCTCGGCGACGCCGAAGCCTTGATGAAGGAGTACCGCATCAGCGGCGTGCCCATCGTGGCCCCCGACGGTAAGCTGGTGGGCATAGTCACCAACCGCGATACCCGCTTCGAGACCGACCCCGCCAAATCGGTGAGAGACCTCATGACCTCCCAGAATCTGGTCACGGTCCCGGTGGGCACCACCCTCGACCAAGCCCGTGACCAGTTCAAGCATCACAAGATCGAGAAGCTCCTGGTAGTGGACGACGACTACAAGCTCCGCGGTCTCATAACCATCAAAGACATAATGAAGATCATCGAGTTCCCCAACGCGTGCAAGGACGAGATGGGCCGCCTGCGCGTCGGCGCAGCGGTGGGCGTCAGCAAAGACACCAACGAGAGGGTCCAAGCGCTGGTGGATGCCCAGGCCGACGTCATCTGCATCGACACGGCCCACGGCCACTCCCGCGGGGTGCTCGACACCATCCTCGCCGTCCGCGAGAAGTACCCCGATATCGAACTGCTCGCCGGCAACGTGGCCACCGCCGAGGGGGCCAAGGCCCTCATCGAGCGCGGTGTCAACGGCGTGAAGGTGGGCATCGGCCCAGGCTCCATATGCACCACGCGCATAGTCACCGGCTGTGGCGTCCCGCAAATCACGGCCATCTCGGCCTGCGCCGCCGAAGCCTATAAGCAGGGCATACCCATAGTGGCCGACGGAGGCATCCGCTACTCCGGCGACGTAGTGAAGGCCCTGGCCGCCGGAGCCCACACCGTCATGATCGGCTCGGTCTTCGCCGGCACCACGGAGAGCCCGGGCGAACGCATACTCTGGGAGGGCCGCAGCTACAAGGCCTACCGAGCCATGGGCTCCGTGGGAGCCATGAGCGCCGGCTACTCCGCCGACCGCTACTTCCAGGAAGACCAGAAGAAGATGGTCCCCGAGGGCATCGAGGGCATGGTCCCCCACAAGGGTCCCATCGCCGATGTGGTCTACCAGATGATCGGCGGCCTGCGGGCCGGCATGGGCTACACGGGCGCGGGCAGCATCGTCGAGTTGCACAAGAAGGCCAGGTTCGTCCGAGTCAGTTCAGCCGGATTGGTGGAGAGTCACCCGCACGACGTGACCATCACCAAAGAGGCCCCCAACTACGAGCGCAAGATGCCCTTCTCGTAGAGCGCGCCCCGGAGCTTCGTCGCTCGGCCTAGCTCGCGCTAGCGCCCGCAGCAGACCCTGTTCTTGCCCAACTTCTTGGCCTCATACATGCGGGCGTCGGCCAGGCTGATTAGGCCTTCAGCGCTCCGCGTCTTTGGGCCGAGCGTTGCAGCGCCCACCGAGACGGTGACATCGCGGTCCATCTGACCAGCGGCGGACTTCGCACACATGGTCTCCACGTTGGAGCGTATCCGCTCTGCTACCTCCCGCGCAGTCGTCGCGTCGCAGGCCAGTATGACCGCGAACTCTTCGCCGCCGTACCGAGCCGCTATGTCGTCGTCTCTCAGCGCCAGCTTGATACTCTCCGCGACACGCCTAAGTACGTAATCGCCCTCCTGATGGCCGAACGTATCGTTATAGGCCTTGAAGTCATCGATATCTATGAACAGCACCGACAGCTCGGCCGACCCACCGGAGCGACCGCGTCTTACCTGGGCGGCCAAACGGTCCTCAAAGAACCCTTTGTTGTAGAGCGTGGTCATGGGATCGGTGATGGTGAGCTGCTCGAGCTCCTTGTGGCGAGTCAAATCACGCATTATCCCGCGCACCATGCCCCCCTCGGCCGCTTCATCGGTGACCATGTTCGCGTTGATCGCGACAGTCCTCACCTGGCCGTCAGGCCTCTCGAACAGCACCTCATGATCCGCGATGCGCCCCGTCGTCTCGATAGTCTCGATGAAGGGCGCCCACCCCTCGTCCAGACGCACCAGATCCTTCAGTAGATTGAACCGCTTCGCGTCCTCCTTCGAGGGGATCTGAAGCAGCTCGAGCCCCGAACGGTTGATGTCCTCCAATAGACCGTCGCGGGACATGACGAAGGCCACGTCCTCCAAGGCCTCGAACAGACGCCGGAACCTTCGCTCGCCCTCAGCCAGGTCCTCCCGCGCCTGCGTCTCTTCTGTGACGTCCCTGACCATGTGGAAGTAGAGCTCCCGTCCCTCCTTGGTCTTCACACCGGTCGGATACGCCGTGGTCCAGATCCAACTCCCGTCTTCTTCGGAGTAGTGGGTCTTCTCGGTGGCTCCGCCGGCCAGGGCGTCCTCGAGCGGGCATCCGGGGTAGTGCTCCACCCCATGGATGAACGCGGGACAGTGCTTGCCCTGCGCTTCCTCTGCTGTGACGTCGAGCCTCTGCCGGACCGGTCTATTGGCGAACTGGATGAAGTGGTCCTGGTCCACCAACAGCACGTAGAAGGGCAGCGAGTCCAAGATCGCCTCGAAGTCGGCTCCCGTAAGATGACCAAGACCCACTGCTTCGCCGTCCTGGCTCTCTCGCGCGGGCGCACCAGATTTCGGACCACGACTATTCTGTGCAAACCATGTCACTTTGACCCTCTAGTGTCCGTGATAGGCCAACGTCTGCGCCAACACATGCTCCACTTCGCTGGCCGCTCGGCCATCGATATCGAAACCATCAAGCTCAACTAAAGGTTTAGTTACGAGCACCTGCAGAGTAGCCACCGCCCCCGCGCTGAGCGCAAAGCATGGCCCTGAGGCCCGCCCGTCGGCTGCCGCCTCCTGTGCTCCGGCTCCCGCAGCAGCCCCCTCGTCGCCCGCCCAGCAGGCATCGCACAAGACGCCCCCCAGGCCCGGCGAGAACCCGCAAAACGGCCCCTCGGCCCCGCAGGCGGAACAGCGGGTCATCTCCGGCGCATAGCCCAGCAAGACGAGCAACTTGAGCCGCGTCGCCAGCACGATGTTCGACGCCGCGGCTTGGTCTGATGTTTCGGCAAGCCCGGCGATGCCGCGCACCAGCAGGTTGAAGGCGGGTACGCTGGCCTCTTCGCCGGGGAACAGCCGCCGGACTGAAGCCAGAAGGCGCGCTCCCTCCTCCATACGGAACAGCTGGTCGCGCACTCCTTGAAAGGTCCTCAGCGTGTCGACGCCGGCGACAGTGTACAGGGAGCCGCGGCCGGTATGGAAGCTGGCGCGCACTAGGCTGAAGGGCTCCAAGCGTCCACCGGTCTTGGACTTGACCCGCCGCACCCCCTTCGCGATAGCGCTCAGGCGCCCGCGATCGCGCGTATAGAGGGTGACGATGCGGTCGGCCTCGCCGTAGCGCATCGAGCCGATGACCAGAGCCTCAGTGGTGAAGAAGTGGGAGCTCATGACAGCCTCGCCGTCCGCGTCTCCCGGCCACTACCGGCCGTCAGTCTTTGTCTGAAGAGAACTCCTTGACTATGCTAACCGCATTGGCGGTGCCGATGCGGGCCGCCCCAGCGTTGATCATGACCTCGGCGTCGTCGGCGGTCTTGATGCCGCCAGAGGCATCCACGCCCACGCTCTCGGGCAAGAGGTCACGGAATAGTTCCACATCCTTGGCAGTCGCGCCGCCAGGAGCAAAGCCGGTAGACGTCTTGATGAAGTCCGCGCCGGAATCTTCGACGATCTTGCAGACCAGGCGCTTGAGCTTCTCGTCCAAGTAGTACGCTTCGACATTAGCCTTCACCAGCACTAGGCCCCTGCCCGTGTTGACGCTGGTCATGCGGACGGTGCGCACCACGCCGCGCAGCTCGTCACGAACGTACCGAAAGTCGCCGGAAAGCATGGCCGGGATGTTGAGTATCACGTCTATTTCGTCGGCCCCCAGCGCCACGGCCTGCTCGGCGCCGGTGATCTTGGTACGCTGCGAGTCGGCGCCCAGAGGATACGAGACCACCGTGCCCACCTTGACGTCGTAGCCCTGCAGCAGTTGCCGGGCCACCGGCACACAGTAGGGGAGGACGCACACCGAGGCGAAGTGATAGGAGATGGCGTCGCGGCACAGGCCCTCGACGGCCGTCGTCGTGCTGGTCGGCTCCAGCAGCGTGCTATCTATCGTCTTGGCTAGTTCCTCAACCCTCATCGTGCACCAAACCTCCTAGTATGAATTTCTATCATACACTGCCATGCAAGCCCCTCTACGCGGGAGTCACCTTGTCGGCGCCCAGCATCACCCACCGTCCGCGTTTCTTGAGCACCAGCGGCAATTCCGGGTCCAAGCCTACCAGGAACTCATAGGTGGCCACGCTGGGAGGCACTGTGTCGGCAGGGTCGTACGGAGCGGCGACCGCCGCCGCCAGGAATTCGCCCGCCCCCGCCTCCTGAGCCCTTTCCAGGGCCAGATGCGCCGCCGACCGTGGAGTCGCGCCCGGGCCCGCGGCGGGATCCAGGGACGCTCCATAGTGCAAGGTGGCCCCGGTGTAGATGTCCCCTTCGTCGGTGAGCAGGGCGACTGCTTCGATGGCCGGGTCCTCCAGGCCGAACAATCTGGCGGCCGCCTTAGCCTGGTCTATGAGGCGCCCAAGGTCGGGCGATAGACGATCCTCGTCCATCTGGTCTCACTCCTTTGTCAGAACGCAAGCTGGAATATCAACGTGGTCACCACTGCCCCTACCAGAGCTCCCAGGATCACCTCTAGGAGCGAGTGTATGCCGGTCTCTACGCGGCTTTGAGCGACCAGGGCCGCCATCACCAGAGCGATCATGCTTATGAACAGTCCCTCCCGCCTCTGGGGGACTGCCTTGCCCACCACGAACGTTATGGCTGTCCAACAGGCGAAGGACAGGGCCGCGTGCCCAGAGGGTAGCCCCCCGGAGAGCGGGGTCCCCTTCCTGCGCGTCGCCTTCAGAGCGATGACGGCGGCCATGACCACTCCCAAGGCGATAGCGGTGAGATGAGGTGGGGAGGTCCTTATGGCGTTCAGCACCCTGAAGGTCGAGCCGGTCAAGCGCTCGGCCAGCACCAAGTAGGCCACCACCAAGGCGTTCATGGCCGCCACCAGCACCGCGCCGGCGGCCAGGTCCTTGGCGGCCTTGGCCCGAGGATCGTACTGGTCGGTGAGCATGTCCACGGCGGCCTCCACCGCGCTGTTGATAAGCTCGGTCACCAGGACGAACATCACCGCGAGCAGTACGGCCACCAGCTCCAACTTGGAGAGGTCCAGGAGAACACTGCCCACCATGACACCCACCGCGATCACCAGGTGGATACGCATGTTGCGCTGATGCCTCACCGCGTACACCAAGCCCTGGAAGGCGTGGTTGAAGCTCTGCAGTAGTGTCGTCTTGCGACGCTCGGGACTCATGGGCATCTAGCCTTTCGCAGCCGTGGAGACCGCCAGCACCTTGCGCTCGAACTCCCCCAGTAGCACCTGCTCGCGGGCCCGCATCTCGCCTTTGTCCACCTCGTGGTCGTAGCCCAACAAATGAAGGACCCCATGGATCAGAGCCCAACCCATCTGTCGATCGGCGTCACCGCCCTCTTCGCCCGCATAGCGCGCCACTACCGCCGGACACACCACGACCTCGCCCAATTCGGGGGCGCGGCTTCTGGTCGGGTCAGGCCAATCTACGCCGCTGTCTTCCTGCCCAAAACTGAGCACGTCCGTGGATGAGTCCAGCCCTCTATAGAGCGAATTCAGGCCGGCTATCTCTTGCTCGTCCACAAAGGCGACGGATACCAGGCCCCTGGCCTTCTCAGCAGTGAGCACGGCCCTGACCAAGCGCTTGGCTGGTCCCTGGAGCTTCTCTTGCCCAGGCTGGACCGCGACCTCGACCTTCACACTCACCTGCCGCCCTCGTGCCCTTGGGCGCCCCTACCCCCGCGCTTGTTGCCGCGGCCTCCGTTGCCCTCCTGGGGGCGAGTGGCCTCATTGGCTCCGGGGTACTGGATGCGGTGGCCCAACAACCCCACCAGACTCAGGTCGAAGGCGTCGCTGATGCGGTGCAGGTCACCTTGAGTGAGCGCCGACTCATCCAGCTGGCCATCCTCGACCCGCTGTCTGATGATCTCTTGTATGACACCCTGGATCTTGCGCCGCGTGGGTCGCCCGAGGGCTCGGACGGCCGCTTCGACACCGTCGGCGAGCATGATGATGGCTGCCTCTTTGGACTGCGGCTTCTCGCCCTCGTAGCGGAAGCTCTCCTCTGGGACCGGATCCTTGGAGCCCTCTTTGGCCTTGTTGTAGAAGTAGGCCAGAAGCGACGTGCCATGGTGTTGCTTGACGATGTCCACCACAGGCTTTGGGAGGCCGTACATGCGGCCCATGCGCTCACCGTCGCGCACATGAGCCTGGATGGCCACCTTCGACAGATGTGGGCTCAGGTGATCGTGTGGGTTGCCCACGTAGATCTGGTTCTCAACGAAGTACTCTGGCCTCGCGACCTTGCCGATATCGTGATAGTACGCACCCACCCGAGCGAGGTTCGGATTCGCGCCTATGGCATCCGCCGCACCCTCCGCCAAGGTGCCCATCATGATGCTGTGGTTGTAGGTACCGGGAGCCAACTGCAGCAGCTTCTTGAGCAGCGGATGAGCGGGGTCGGCCAGTTCCAGCAGGCGAAGCGGCGTGGTGACATTGAGCACGGACTCAAGGAACAGCAGCAGAAGGATAGTCAGGACCCCGACCAAGAAGCCGTTGCCGAAGCCCCACAAGCACCTGCGCAGCGCGTCTTCCACCGACGCCTCAGAGAAGATCTCGAGCGCGAAGATGGTGAAAGCCGAGAGGAACATGCTGACGAGCGCGGTCGCCAGTAGCGCCGCGCGCTTGGTCACTTTCGAGACCAGGTACAGGGACAGCGCCCCCACCAGCAGAGCCGCCAGCGTGTAGCGCATGTTGAAGTCGGTCAGCAGGCCCACGTTCACAGAAGCCAGAGTGACACAGAGGAGTGCGCTGCGGGCGTTGAGTATCACCGAGACCACCATGCCCAGCGCGGCCACCGGTATCAGATAGGCCGACAGCGGCTCGATGATAAGGAGCCTGGAGATGACGGTACCGCCCAGAAGCAGAAGCACCAAAGCCAGCAGCATGTTGTTGGTGACTTCCTTGGTGCCCTTGTGGAAGCGATAGAGCAGGCGCGAGAAGACCACTGCCTCCAAGAGCACGATAAAGAAGATGCCCAGCCAGACTTTCCAGCCGTACCGTGAACCCACAAGGCCCAGCGCCCGGAGCGTCAGGATGTCCTGGGCGGTGACGACGGTGCCCTTCTCAAGCACCGTTGTGCCCTTCTGCACGGTGACCAAGAGGGGCGACTCCTGAGCCAACTGTTCGCAGATGGATTGAAGCGCCAGCTTGATACCCTCCGGCGAGGACTCCTGGATACCTGCCCCGTAGAGTCTGGCCAAGGCGACCAGAGCCTGATCTTTGACGACATCAAGAGACGTGGAGCCGACGGTGAGCAGGTACTGTAGCGGCATGGTCGAGATGCTGCCGGAGATGGTGCCCGACAGCTCCGTCACCGCCTCGTCAACCGTCGCCCCCGCCTGGCGCAATTCCTGCATCTTCTTGAGAAACCCGTCCAGCTGGGCGGTTGAGGCGGCGATGGCCGCCGCATCCGGTACGTAGAACGGAGCGACCACTTCGACCAGGTGCATCTTGAGCTCATCGGTGGCCTGGGCGTCTACGACGGTGACGGTCTTGTCGGCCGTTATGGTCCGCGAGGCGATGTCACCAGCAGTGAAACTGTGCAAAGCAGGCACGTAGGCCGTGGAGATGAGTACGGTAAGCCCGACCACGAGGACCGCCATCATCAAGAACTCGAAGCGCCGCGAGTCGCGCTTCTCCACCGACTCCGCGAACTCCGCCAGCCGCTCCCGCCAATGCGAGCGGTCTTTGTGCTTGTCCAGACGTTCAGGCACCGCTGCTACACCACCGGCGCGCCGCCCGCATTGGCGCGGCGGCGCGTGCCCGCCGGCCCGTGGGCCGGCGGCTTGTTCGTGGGCTGGTTCTGCTCGGAATGCTTCTTGTAGGCAGACACGATGTCCTGCACCAGCTTGTGCCGCACCACGTCATGGCTATCGAAGTACACAAAGGCGATATCGGGGATGCTGGCCAGCACGTCACGCACGTTCACCAGGCCGGAGCGCTCTCCCCGCGGCAGGTCGATCTGGGTTATATCACCGGTGACTATCATCTTGGCCCCGAAGCCCAGCCTGGTGAGGAACATCTTCATCTGCTCCGGGCTGGTGTTCTGCGCCTCGTCCAGGATCACCAGGGAGTCGTTCAGAGTGCGGCCGCGCATGTAGGCCAGAGGGGCGACCTCGATGGTGCCGCGAGCCAGATGGTCGGTGAGACGCTCGGTGTCCATCATGTCGTAAAGCGCGTCGAACAGGGGCCGCAGGTAGGGGTCTACTTTCTCCATGAGGCCCCCCGGCAGGAAGCCCAACTTCTCGCCAGCCTCCACGGCCGGGCGGGTGAGGATCACGCGGGCCACCTCTCCGGACAGTAGGGCCGCGGTGGCCATGGCCATCGCCAGATAGGTCTTGCCGGTGCCGGCCGGCCCTATGCCGAAAGTGATGGTGTTCTTGCGGATGGCGTCCACGTACGCCTTCTGGTTGACCGTCTTGGGTCTGATCCTGCGCCCCCGGTGCTCGAGGATCACGTCGCCCACGATGTCGCCCAAGCTCTGTCCGTTGCCAGAGTCGGCGCTCAAGGAGGCGGCCAGCTTGAGGGTGGAATCGTCCAGCCTTTGGCCGGACTTGAGCACCGCCAACAATTCGCTCACCAGCGCCTCTCCCTGCTCCACCTCCACAGCGGTGCCATCGAGGGTGAGTTGGTTACCGCGCAGGCTGATGTCGCAGCTCAGCAACCTTTCGAGCGTGCGTAGATGGGCATCGTGCTCGCCCACCAAGAGGGCAGCCGTCTGGTTGTCGAGATCGATCTGCTTGGTTGCTGCTTTGCTCAGGAGAGACGCTCCTTGACCAAGCGCGAGGCAAGCTTTCCGTCCACTCGCACCCCGCCCTCAGCCATGATGCCCGCCATGACCTTGCCCATCTCGCGAGCCGAGGTAGCGCCGGTCTCGGCCACCACCCGTTCTATGAGGGCAGACAGCTCCGCCTCATCCATCTGCTTGGGAAGTAACCCCTCGATGATGCCTATCGCTAGTGCCTCATGCACGGCAAGGTCATCGCGACTTCCGGCCTTGAAGGCCTCCAGAGACTCTTCGCGCCGTTTGAGCTCACGCCTCAGCACGGCCTGCTCGGCGCCCTCGTCAAGCTCCTGCCGCTTCTCTTTCGCCTCTTTCTGCAATTCGTTGATGACCATGCGTAGCACGGTCACGCGCTCTTTGTCGCCGGTCTTGAGCGCAGTCTTGACCGACTCTTGTAGCCCTTCGAGTATGCTCACCTGAGGTCTCCCAGATTCTCGCCACCCAGTAGGTGGAAATGCAGATGCTGTATCTCCTGCCCGCCGTCGGCCCCCACGTTAGTTATCGCCCGATAACCCGAGTCCTTTATGCCCGCCTGCTCGGCCGCTTTGACGACGAACTGCAGCAGCGCGTCACCGCGCCCGCCAGGCCTTTCGGACAGTTCGTTCAGGGAGGCCACATGCTCGCGAGGTATCACCAGAACATGCTGAGGGGCTTTCGGATGCAGGTCATGAAAGGCGACGAAATCCGCGTCCTCAAGGACGAAGGTGGTGCCGAACTCCCCCCGAGCAATCCTACAGAAGATGCAGTCGTCCATGGGCGCTGATTATACTACCAATCCCCTATCGTAAGGCGCGTCACGGCCACCGCCACCGGGCCCGCCGTCTCCGCCCGCAAAACGCTTTGACCCAGCTTCACGGGCCCCACGTCGGACGCCGCGAGCATACTCAGTTCGGCCTTCGACCAACCACTTTCGGGACCGATCCACAAGGCGATCGCGCCCGCTTTCGAAGGGGTAGACGCCCCGCGCATCTGGTCCAGCTTCTCCCGAAGCGAGACCTGCGCCGACGGCTCCAGCAGTAACGAGCGCGCTCCGCGCGCAGTCAAGTCCTCCAAGGCGGCGCTTACTGAGGTCGCCAGCTCCACTGTGGGCACCACCACATGCTTGCTCTGTTTGGCGGCCTCGATCACGATGCGGCGCCAACGCTGCATACGACTGATACGTGCCGATTCGGGCAGGCGGGTGGACTCCGCCGCAGGCACCAGGACAAAGAAGCTGGTCCCCACCTCGGTGCCCTTCTCCAGGATCTCGTCCAAGAGCGCCGGGCGAGTGAAGGCCTGCACCAGACCCACCTGTGAGTTATAGACGGCCCCCGCGGCCCGCCCCTCCAGCCGGGCTTCAACGACCACGCTTAAAGGAGCCTTCGCACCGCCGACCGAGGCCGCGTAAACGGCGGCCCCCACCACCACCTCACATACGTCGCCCTCCTTGAGCCGCAGTACACGGAGGGCGTGGTAAGAGTCGGCGGCGCTGAGGGTCAGCTCCGTACCAAGGGTGACAGACCCGGTCTGCGAAGAGAGGGTCGCCTCCTCGGCGATGAAGAAACGGGGGCGAAAACCAGCCACCCTGAAGCCTCTACTGGGCTGCGTCGATGAGGTCTAGCGCCTTCTCGAGGGTCTCGTCGACGTTTTCAGTCGCAGGGTCGTCCGGAGCGACTACGTCGGGGACTATGCCTGTCTTGTTGATGTCCCGCCCCTTGGGCGTCAGGTACACCTCGATGGTCACTTTGACGGCCCCACCGTTGGAGAGGGGCTCTATCTGTTGCACCAGACCCTTGCCAAAAGTGGTCTCGCCTACCAGCGTCGCCCGCCCGTAGTCCTGCAGGGCCCCTGCTACGATCTCAGAGGCGCTGGCGCTGTACTTGTCGGTGAGCACATACAGGGGGATGTTCGGGACCGCGTTGCCTAGCGCAGCCTCCGATTTCTCTGGAAAATGAAGGCCCGAGGTGCTGACGATGGTGCCGCTCTTGATGAAGATGCTCGCCACCTTCACCGCTTCGTCCAAGAGACCGCCCCCATTGCCCCTCAGGTCCAGGATGATGGCGTCGACCTTGTCCTTGGTGATAGCGGACTCGACCGCGGCGCGGAGCTCCTGCGAGGTGTTCTGATTGTTGAACGTATACAGGATTATGTATGCCACCGTGTTGCCGGAGTCTTCTTTGATCTCGGTCTCGGTGGTGGGGATGACTATCGGCCGGCGGGTCAGCGTGTATTCCGTGGTGGTGCCACCTTGCGGCAGATCCGACAGGTCTATGGTGAGGGTCTTTGGGTTCTCAGTGGTATCGGTGCTCTCCGTGGTGTCCCCGGTCTGGCTTTCTGTGGTGCTGGTGGTGGTGATAGGAGTCGCCGGACGGTACAGCTCCAGCTGCACCTTAGTGCCTTGGGTGCCCTTGATATCCGAGACCACGTCATCCAGGGTGCGACCCGAGGTACTCACCCCGCCCACGGCCAGGATGATGTCCCCCGACTCGATGTCGGCCTCGGCGGCAGGAGAGTCGTCGAAGACCGAGACCACGGTGGGCAGCAGGCCGTCCATCATGAGCACCATGCCGACCCCGCTGTAGGACCCAGAGGTCTCCTCGATGAGGTCGTTGTACTCATCGGGCGTGAAGTAGACGGTGTAGGGGTCGTTAAGGCTGCTCAGCATGCCATCTATGGCGCTCAGCGCTAGAGTCTCGGGGTCCACGGCTTTGTAGTAGGTGGCCTGTAGCTTCCGAAGTATCTCGTCCTGCAGATCGGAATCGACTTGACTGCTGGGACCATCGTCGACGATCTCCGTCGCGGCGTCCTTGCCAAGTAGCTTCTGCGCCGCACTGTCCAGCTCAGGCACCGCGGCGCCCAGCAAGGCGCCCACGAAGATCAGAGCCACCGCCACGAGGACGGACAGGGCCGCGAGTAGTGCTGTTCTCGTGCTGCTAGACATCTATCAGAGGTAACCCACCGGATCCACGGGAGTGCCGTTCACGCGCACCTCAAAATGCAGGTGTGGCCCAGTAGAATACCCGGTGCTCCCCGCCTTGCCAATGACCGCGCCACGCTTGACCACCTGGCCCACCGATACCGCTATCGACGACTGGTGCGCATACAGAGTGGCCAAGCCACCGCCGTGATCTATGAGAACACACTTGCCGTAGCCGCCACGCCATCCTGCGGACACCACCGTCCCGGCGGCCGCCGCCTTGATGGGTTCGCCCATGTCGGTATGCATGTCGACTCCGGTATGCAGCTTGCGTACGTGAAAGATGGGGTGCATGCGGTAGCCGAAACCCGAGGTGATGGCTCCAGGTACCGGTCTGGAGAGGACACCCTTGCCCGCCTTGGTCGGGATCGCCGCCTTGCTCTTCTTGAGTAGAGCCGTGATCCGATCGGAGTCGGCCAGCAGTTGGTCCTCTTGCTTGGCCCAGGCGGCCTGGTTCTTCTCGATAGTTGAAAGAACGGCCTTTTTGGCCGCGCGAGCAGCCTCCACCGCGGTGAGCGAGGCCTTGCATTCTTCGTCGGCCGCCTGCAACTCGACGGTCACGGCCGCTTGGTCGGCCTCCAGAGCCGACACTCTCAGGCGCTCCTCTTCCAGACCCTGCCTCTGCTCCAGGATCTGGGCCTTGAGGACTTCTATGCGGTCCAGAAGCTGGGCGTCCTGGTCGGCGATAGTCGAAAGCAGCTCGAACCTCTCGACCACCTCCACGAGAGAGTCGTTGTTGTCGCCTACCAGTGCCGTCAGATACCCCATGCCCCCGGACTTGTAGAGGCCGACCATGCGCTCGCAGAGGGCGTCCTGTTGGTGGGCGAGATCGGTCTCAGTCTTGGTCAGCCGCCGCTGATTGATCTCCAGCCCCCGGACGAGCTTCGCCAACTCCGTCTGGAGTTCCGCCAAGCGGGCCGCGGCGATGGTGTAGGCGCCATGGGCCGAGTCGTAGGCCTTCTGCGCGTATTCCAAGCTCTGGTCAAGTGCCGCCAGATCGTCGAGCGCAGCCTTGCGCGCGGCCTCGGCCTTCTTGAGGTTGGCGCGGACCTCCTTGAGGTCCGCGCGCAAGTCAGACAGTTGCTTGTTTAGGCTGGGGCTCGCCGCGGCCTGGGCCGGCTCAGGCGCAAGTGCTCCCGCGATAGTCAAGGCCAGCAGGAACGCGGCGAGGCCAAGTCCGACGGACTTGGCCGCGCGCATCAGCTTGCGCCTGCGACTCCCCGAAAGAGACACCAGGATGGCCCCCTACCGCTACCGATGACGAGTGCTAGACCTTCAGGAGCCGCCGAAGCCCCAGCGCCGAACCCAAGGCGCCTATGACTACTCCCGCCCCCACCAGTATCACCGCCACCATGGTCGAGGGCACGGCATTCAGGGGGATGCCCATGAAGGGCATGAGGTCTCTGAGCTTGCCCACCGAGTAGGAGTTGACCAAGAGTACGGCGGCGGCGGCGGCTGCTGCGCCCACAAGTCCCACAGTCACGCCCTCGATCACGAAAGGCCAGCGGATGAACCAGTTGGTCGCACCCACCAGTTTCATGATCTCCACCTCCCGCTTGCGCGCGAAGATGGACAGCCGGATGGTGTTCGATATGAGCAACACCGAGACCACGCCCAGGAGCACTATGAAGCCTACCAGGATATTCCGCACCTGCGCGGTCAGGGTGAAGAGCTTCTGAGCCGTCTCCTGCTCCCATTTCACTTCATCGATGATCGCCCTGGAGGTGTCCAGCCCCGCGATGCGTGCAGCCACCGCGTCCACCTGTTTGGGGTCGACCAGAGCCACCACCAACTTGTGGGGGAAGGGATTCTTGGGGAGGCTTTCGATCAGGTTGGGGTTGTCCTTCAGCTTCTCCTTCATGATCTGGAGAGCTTCCTCTTTGCTCACGAAGGTGACCTTGCTCACCTGATCGGTCCACCCCTCGATGGTGTTCTGGATGGTGGTCATCTGATCCGGAGCGGGATCCGGATTCCGCATGAAGTAGACGTTGATCTCCACCTTCTTCTCCACATCGCCGATCATGGACGACGTGGTGAACACAAAGACCAGCACCACACCCAACACTACGATGGAGAGAAAGACCGTCACCAAAGCGGCTATGGTCATGAAGTAGTTGCGACGCAAAGACCCGAAGGCCTCTTTGAAGAAGAAACTAAGCTTCCCCATATCCGCCCCGTTTCTGGTCGCGGATCACTTTTCCACCTTCGAGCTGTATGACCCGACGGCGCATGCGGTCCACCATCTCGCGGTCGTGAGTAGCCATGACCACGGTGGTGCCGGTCTTATTGATGCGATAGAGCAACTGCATGATGCCCAGCGAGGTCTCGGGGTCGAGGTTCCCCGTAGGCTCGTCGGCGATGAGCAGGGGGGGATGGTTCACGAAAGCCCGTGCGATGGACACGCGCTGCTGCTCCCCGCCCGACAGCTGGTTGGGGTAGTTCTTGGCCTTGTGGGCCAAGCCCACCAGCGAGAGCATCTCAGTGGCCTTCCGCTTGGAGGCTGCGTTGGCGCTGCCGGTGACCACCAGAGCGTACATGACGTTCTCAAAGGCGGTCTTGTTGGGCAGCAGCTTGAAGTCCTGGAACACGCAGCCTATGTTGCGCCGCAGGTAGGGCACCTTCCAGCGCCTGAGCGCCGCCAGGTCGCGGCCGCCCACACTCACCCGTCCTTTGTCCGGCTCGAGCTCGCGGATGAGTAGCCGGATGAAGGTGGACTTCCCGGAGCCGGAGGGGCCGACCAGGAAGACGAACTCCCCTTTTTCGATATGCAGGCTGACCTTGTCCAGGCCGATGGTGCCTGTGGGGTATACCTTGGTTACGTCCTCAAACCTAATCACGGGTTAAGTCCAACCTCCGTTCACATCAGTCTCTAACGATTATTCTGCGGGCTGGATGAAAAGCCTCCCGCGATATCGAGGAATCGCCCCTTGACCATATGACCGTTCAAGCCGGACGAGCGCTGGGCTTCCCCGTGGATCTTTGCCAGACGTACTCCCTGATGAACTCGTCTATGGCGCCATCGAGAACGGCTTCGACATTGCCCTTCTCATAGTTGGTGCGATGGTCCTTGGCCAACGTGTACGGCGCCAGTACATACGATCTGATCTGGCTGCCCCACGCGATCTCTTTCTGTTCACCCTTCTCTCGGGCCATCTCCTGCTCGCGCTTCTCGTGCTCCAGCAAGAGCAGCTTGCTGCGCAACATGCGCATGGCCGTCTCCCGGTTCTGGATCTGGGAGCGCTCGTTCTGGCACTGGACGACGGTCTTGGTAGGCACGTGGGTGATCCTCACAGCCGAATCGGTCTTGTTGACGTGCTGGCCACCCGCACCGGAGGAGCGGTACGTCTCCACCCGCAGCTCCTTGTCGTCGACTTCCAGCTCCACTTCTCCGTCTATGAGCGGAGTGACATCTACCGAGGCGAACGAAGTGTGCCGCCGCGCGGCCGAGTCGAAGGGAGACATGCGCACCAGGCGGTGGACGCCCCGCTCTGTGGAAAGGAGTCCGTAGGCGTTCTCTCCGTGCACTGTGAAGGTGACGCTCTTGATACCGGCCTCGTCTCCCTCGCTGGCTTCGTTCAGTTCGACTTTGAAGCCCCGAGTCTGACACCAACGCAGATACATGCGCAGAAGCATCTCGGCCCAGTCCTGGCTCTCTGTGCCTCCGGCGCCGGGATGGATGCTGACGATAGCGTCGCCTGCATCGAACTCCCCCGTGAACAGACTCTGCTCTTCGAGCTTCTCTAGATCACGACTCACTTCACCAAGAAGACGCTCGACCTCTTCTCCGAGTTCCTCCGGCACTGTCTCACCGTCGCCCTCTTCGGCAGCCATCTCGAGGGCGGCTTCCAGGTCGCTCATCTCGGCGGCCAGGTGGTCGAAGTGCTCCAGCCTGCTGCGCAGCCGGCTGTAGCGGGTGCTCACGGTCTGGGCGTGAGTCTGGTCGTCCCAGAAGTCGGGGGCCCGCATCCGCTCCTCGAGCGAGGAGATATCGCTCTTTAGGCTAGCGGGGTCAAAGATAGTCCCTTGCCCACGCGAACTTCCCCCGGAGGACCGTCAGGAGTTCGCGATATTCGGCAAGGGACGGGGTCTGCTTCTCTGTCTTCTCAGCCATGGCTGCGTAGTATACAGGGCGGGCGGCGCCCGGTCAGCCCCGGGGCGCCTATGCGCGACCAAAGTCCGAGGCAGAGGCAGCCGCGTGTCGTCCGGGGCGGCCGACTACGCGCCGCAGCAGTTTTTGTACTTCTTGCCGCTCCCGCAGGGACAGGGCTCGTTGCGCCCCACCTTGGTCACGTGGCGCGGGGCCACCACCGTGCGCGTGGCCTCTTGGGCTGCTTGATACGCTTGGCCCGAGCTGTCCTCTATGCGGCCCTCGCGGGCCGCGGCAGCGCCCGCTGCCGCGAAGTTCTGCGAAAGGCCCGCGTCGCCCCCACCCGAATAGGCGAGAGCCCGGCGCTGCCCGGCGCCTTGCTGGTCTTCGCGGACGATCTCCAGGTGAAAGAGATAGCGGACGAAGTCCGACTGGATGGACTCCATCATCTGCTGGAACATGTCGTAGCCCTCGTTCTTGTAGGCGACGAGGGGGTCTATCTGAGCCAGGGCCCGCAGCCCGATGCCTTCGCGCAGGTAGTCCATCTCGTACAGATGGTCGCGCCACTTGGCATCCAGCGTGCGCAGGAGCACCCACCCTTCCAACTGCCGCATGGTGTCCGAGCCGAACCGCGTCTCTTTCTCCCCATAGACCTTCAGGGCATCCTCTACCACCAGGTCCGCCAGGTCTTCGCCGTCCATCTCGGGGTCTGCGGCGATAGTCTTCTTGGTGATGCTGGTCGGGAAGTAGCCCTTGAGCGTGACGAGTAGCTCTTCCACGTCCCACTCCTCAGAGAACCTGGACGAGCCCGTGAAAGTCGCCACCTCACCGCGCAGGATGCGCTCTATGATGCTGAGCACATCCTCCTTGAGGTCTGCGCCACCCAGGATGCGCTGGCGCTGGCTGTAGATCACCTCGCGCTGCAGGTTCATGACATCGTCGTACTCGAGCACGCGCTTGCGGATCTGGAAGTTCTGATCTTCCACCTTCTTCTGCGCGCTCTCCACCGAACGGGAGATAAGGCTGTGCTCTATGGGGATGTCGTCGTCTATGCGCAGACGGTCCATCATCCTGTGGATCCGTTCGCCGCCGAAGATGCGCATAAGGTCGTCGTCGAGGGAGATGACGAAGAGGCTGGCGCCCGGATCGCCCTGACGGCCCGACCGGCCGCGCAACTGATTGTCTACGCGCCGCGCCTCGTGACGCTCGGTGCCCAGGACGAAGAGACCGCCCCTCTCCACCACACCGGGGGACAGCTTGATGTCCGTCCCGCGGCCGGCCATGTTCGTAGCGATGGTGACGGCGCCCAGATGTCCGGCCTGGGCGATGATGGACGCTTCTTTGGCGTGGTTCTTGGCGTTCAGCACCTCATGAGGCACGCCCCTCCGCTTGAGGATGTCGGAGAGCCGTTCGGACTTCTCCACCGAGATCGTGCCCACCAAGATAGGCTGCTGTCTTTGGTGGCAGTCGGCTATGAGGTCGGCGGCCGCATGGAACTTGGCCTTCTCGGTCTTGTATATGTGGTCGTTGCGGTCGTCGCGGACCATGGGCTCGTTGGTGGGTATCTCCACCACTTCCATCTTGTAGATCTCGCGGAACTCGTCGGCCTCGGTGGCGGCCGTACCGGTCATGCCGGCGATCTTCTCGTAGAGCCTGAAGTAGTTCTGCAGGGTGATGGTGGCCAGCGTCTGGTTCTCTTCTTTGATGCGCACGCCCTCGCGAGCCTCGATGGCCTGGTGTAGGCCCTCGGAGTAGCGACGACCCTCCAGGACGCGTCCCGTGAACTCGTCGATGATCTTGACCTCACCATCCTGCACCAGGTAGTCCACGTCACGCCGGTACAAGCCGGCGGCCCGCAGGGCCTGCATGAGGTGGTTGACCAACTGACCCGAGAGGTCCTCGTAGATGTTCTCTATGCCGAGTTCGCGCTCGACCGTGGCCAGACCCTTCTCGGTGATGGCCACCGTGCGCTTCTTTTCGTCTATCTCGTAGTCCTCGTCCTCGCCCGGCTTGAGACGGCGGGCGATGCGGGCGAAGTCATAGTAGGTCTTGGCTGCGCGCTCGCCCGGACCCGAGATGATGAGCGGAGTACGCGCCTCGTCGATGAGGATGGAGTCGACCTCGTCCACGATGCAGAAGAAGTGGCCCCGCTGTACCTGCTGCTCCAAGTGGAGCACCATGTTGTCGCGCAGGTAGTCGAAGCCGAACTCGGTGTTGGTGCCATAGGTGATGTCGGCCTGATAGGCCTCCGCGCGGTCGGCCGGCTCCATGTTGTTCTGCAGGGCGGCGACCTTGAGACCCAGCGTCTCGTAGACCGGGCCCATCCAGGCCGCGTCGCGGCCGGCCAGGTAGTCGTTCACCGTGACCACGTGGACGCCCCGTCCGGCAAGCGCGTTCAGATAGACAGGCATTGTGGCGACGAGGGTCTTGCCCTCGCCGGTCTTCATCTCGGCGATGCAGCCCTGATGCAGAGCGACGGCCCCCATCACTTGGACATCGAACGGGCGCATACCCGTCGCGCGCCGAGCCGCCTCGCGCGCGACCGCGAAGGCTTCGGGCAGCAGGTCGTCAAGGGTCTCGCCGTCGGCGAGCCTCTCCCTGAACTTTACCGTCTTGGCCTTGAGCGCATCGTCGGACAACGGCGTGACGCCGTCTTCCAACGCGGACACACGGGCCACTATCTCCTGCAACATCTTGAGCTTCTTGCCTTCGCCGAAGCGGAGAAGCTTATCTACTACGTTAGCCATGTTTTGCGCCTACCACGCATGCTGAGGCCCGCCCCCGAGACGAGCCCGCTGTCTTTTGCCCTATCTCTGGGCCTCGATGAGTCCGTAGTTGCCATCGCGGCGGCGGTAGACCACTGCCGTCTCGTTGGTCTCGGCGTTCTTGAACACATAGAAATCGTGACCCACCAGTTCGAGTTGCAGGCACGCTTCTTCGGGAGCCATGGGCTTGACCATGAACTGCTTGGTCTTGACGATGAGAGGGGTGCCCACCTCTTCCGCCGGCTCCTCGGTCCCCTCCGGCGCTTGGAAGCCCTCCGAGGCGAGAGCCTCCTTAGGCCCTTCCTGCGACCGGGACACGATCTTACCTCGGTACTTCTTGACCTGCCGTTCCAGCTTCTCGAACACCAGGTCTATCGATGCGTAGATGTCCGGCGAAGCTTCCCGGGCCCTGATGACCGGACCTTTGGTGAAGATCGTCACCTCGACCACCTGGCTGTCGGCGATACTGGGGTTCTTCTCAGCCCACATCTCGACTTCACAACGAGAGCCACCAGCTAGATACTTGCCGAGTCTGCCGATCTTCTCCTCAGCGTAGCCACCGATGGCATCCGTCAGAACAAGGTTCCTGCCTTTGACCGTGAGGTTCACGTCGTTATCGCTCCTTGACTCGAGATGCGGCCTCCAGAGCGGCGAACCGCAGAGGCCCTTCGCGCCGGCCCGCATACTCCTCGGAGATTCAAATGATACCCCCTTCAGTCATGTCTTTCAGGCGTGCCGGCCACCGCCCGAGAGAACGTGAACACATACACTGGTAGTCCCGTTCCCCTTCTAAGCACCGATGACACCTCCCGGGCGGTTGCCCCTGTGGTGAACACATCGTCCACCAACACCACGGCACGAGTATGCGGCACGAGACGTAAGGGCGCCGTTACCTCCAGGCTGAAGACCCCCCGCAAGTTCTCTTGCCTGTCGGCCCGACCCAGGGACTTCTGGTGCTTGGTGGCCTTAGTCTTGCGTACTAGCGCCGCCCGCGCCAGCGGCCGCGAGCCCGAGGTCAGTTCCTTCGCGAGCACTTCCGCCTGGTTGTAACCACGCTCCCTCTGGCTGGAACGGTGGCTGGGCACCCAGGTGACCAACAGCCGGTCTCGCGACCCGATGGCCTCGACGAAATCTTCGAAGGCCGGCCGCGCCAGTTCCGCCATCACCCTGCCCAGGACGGGCTGACCCCCGAACTTGAACCCGGCTACCAGTTCACGCGCCACCCCCTGGTGACGGAAGGCCCCGCGTGCGCCAGCATATTCGAACTCCCGACCCATACAGGCGGTGCAGCGTCCGGCCGCCAAGACCTGAGGGCCCGGCTCCCCACATCTGGGGCAGGAGCCGTCGCCAGTGGCTATCAGACTCGCTCGGCACTTCTCGCACAGATGGGTCTCGAAGTCACCGCAGCCCACACACCGCGGAGGGAACAGAACCGTAAGCAACGGCTCGGCCACCGAGGCGCGCATGCCTTGCGCCAGGCTCTGCAGACGTGTTGGACGAGGCCGCCGCCGCATCCCCGCAGATGCCTAGGCCCCGGCAGGAGGTTCCGGCACTTGGGAGGCCATCTTCTGGCCTATGACCCCGTCGACCACCAGGCTGCCGGCCGGCACAAGGGAGCCCGGCAACAGAAGAGCGCGAGCCACATGCGCACCGGCCTCGAGAATGCAACCATCACCGATGACGGTCGGCCCCTCGAGCACCACATCCTCGCCGATCTGACACTTGCGCCCAATGACCACCGGCGGTTCCAGATACACGGAGTCGGGGATCCGACTGTCGTCCTCGACCCACACACCGGGGCGAATCTCAACACCGGGTATCTCCACCGCCACGCGCCCGGCCATGGCATCGGCGTTGCCTCGTACGTACTCGCGCAGGTTGCCGACGTCACTCCAGTATCCGTTGACCTCGTGGGCGTGAAAGGGAACACCTTGCCTCAGCAGATCGGGAAACAACCGCTTGCCGAAGTCATCGAACTTTCCCTCGGGTATATGCGACAGTATCTCCGGCTCGAACAGGTAGATACCACAGTTGCAGAGCCGCGAGCGCGCCTCTTCCAAGGTGGGCTTCTCCTGGAAGCCCACCACCCGGCACTCGTCGTCGGCCACCACTACACCGTACAGGCTGGGGTCAGCCACTTCTTTGACCGCCATGGTGGCGATAGATTTGCAGCGGCGGTGAGCGGCCACCAGGCCCGTGAGATCGACATCCGTGAGCGCGTCGCCACTCATGACCAAGAAGGTACCCTCACCCAAGAAGTCGGCGTTCTTCTTCACTCCACCCGCGGTGCCCATGAGCTCGCGCTCCACGGAGTACCTGATGTCCATGCCCAGCAGACTGCCATCACCCAAGTAGCCCTTGATGACCTCCGGAAGGTGGTGCAAGTTGATGACCACCTCGCGAAATCCGTGCCTCTTTAGGAGACGCAGGATGTGGAAGAGCGCCGGTCGATTGACTATCGGGGCCATCGGTTTGGGGAGCAGGTCGGTAATTGGACGTAGCCTTGTACCTATCCCGGCCGCCATGATCATTACCCTCATTATGCCTCCAGTCGCTCAAGACTCTCTCCGTAGGGAGGAAAGGCCACCCCCCGCTCAGTGATGATGGCGGTCACGTTCGCCGCCGGCGTGACGTCGAAGGCCGGGTTGCGGACCTTTGCCCCGGGGGGCGCCCACCTTGCTCCGCCGAAGCCAGTGACCTCCTCGGACTCGCGCTCCTCGATGGGGATGAGACCGCCGTGTTCCAAGGTCCGATCGTATGTGGAGAAGGGCGCGGCCACGTAGAAGGGCAGCCCGTGCTCCTTGGCCAACACAGAGACACCGTAGGTGCCTATCTTGTTGGCCACGTCACCGTTGGCAGTTATGCGGTCGGCCCCGACGACCACGTGGGTCACGAGTCCTGCGCGCATGAGAGAGCCCGCCATGTTGTCGGTTATCAGTTCCATAGAGATACCCTCACGCATCAACTCCCAAGCGGTCAGTCGTGCGCCCTGCAGCAGCGGGCGGGTCTCGTCCACCAGCACGTGCACCCTGGAGCCCCGAGCGTGCACCGATCTGATGACCCCCAGTGCCGTGCCGTACCCGGCGGTGGCTAGAGCACCCGCGTTACAATGCGTGAGTATGTTCACCTGGTCGCCGGTGATAAGCGCCGCCCCGTTGTCGCCGATGGCACGGCACCTGGCCACGTCGTCGGCATGGATAGCTACCGCCCGCCGCTCCAGTTGTAGAGTGACGGCCTCCGGTGACGCCGAGCCCGTGTCCCACACCTTCTGCATCTCCGCAAGCGCCCAGAACAGGTTATAGGCGGTGGGCCTGGTCTCCCCTAGGCCCTTGGTTGCAGCTTGCAGCGCGGCCTTGTAGCGCGCGGGCTCGCCGGCGCTGATCCGCAGCGCGGCCCGCGCCGCCAGCGCCATTCCCATGGCAGCGGTCACGCCTATCGCGGGAGCACCCCGCACGGCCATGTCGCGGATGGCGGCCGCCACCTCCTGCCAGGTCTCACAGCGCAGATAGACTTCCTCAAGCGGCAGCCGGCGCTGATCGACAAGCTCCACCACACCGTCCTGCCACTCGACGGTCCTGATAGGTCCTGCCCCGGCGGCGTTGCCGCCTGCTGCCGGCCCGCTCACGCCGCCCACGTCGGCTAAGTCCCCATGTTCCAACTGGCCAGGTACTTCTCCTGTTCGGGGGTGAGCTTGTCGATGCCGGCTCCCAGCGAGGCGAGCTTCAGGCGCGCAATCTCCTGGTCTATGTCCACCGGCACGTCGTAGACTCGCTTCTCCAGCGTCTTGGCGTTCTTGACCATATACTCCGCCGCCAGCGCCTGATTGGCGAAGCTCATATCCATCACGCTGGAGGGATGGCCCTCGGCGGCCGCCAGGTTGATCAGGCGGCCTTCGCCGAGCAGGTAAAGGTTCCGTCCGTCGGCGAGCGTGTACTCCTCGACGAACTCGCGCACCTTACGCTGCTTCTTGGCGAGTTTCTCCAGTGCCGGGATGTCGATCTCGACGTTGAAGTGACCGGTGTTGGCTACGATGGCGCCGTCCTTCATGACTTCGAAGTGCTCCTTGCGGATCACGTGGATGTCACCGGTAGCGGTGACGAAAATGTCACCCACCGGGGCGATATCAGCCATGGGCATGACTCGGAAGCCATCCATGATGGCCTCGAGGGCGCGCAGCGGGTCTACCTCGAGCACCACTACGTCGGCGCCGTGACCCTTGGCCCGCATGGCCACACCGCGCCCGCACCACCCATATCCGATTATCACCACTACCTTGCCGGCGATCAGACGATTGGTGGCGCGGATGATGCCGTCCAACGTGGACTGCCCGGTGCCGTAGCGGTTGTCGAACATGTGCTTGGTCATCGCCTCGTTGACCGCGATGATGGGGTACTTGAGCACCCCGTCCTGCTCCATGGACTTTAGGCGGATGACGCCGGTAGTGGTCTCTTCGGTACCGCCGATGACCCCATCGACCACGTCGGCGCGCTCGCCATGCAACAGGCCGACCACGTCGGCGCCGTCGTCCATGGTGAGTTGCGGCCGGAAGTCTATGACCTTCTGGATGTGCGAGTAGTACGTGTCGCGGTCTTCACCCTTGATAGCGAAGGTCGAGACGCCGTACTCGACGGCGAGCGCGGCCGCCACTTCATCCTGTGTGGAGAGCGGGTTGGAGGCACAGAGAGCTAACTCGGCCCCGCCGGCCTGCAAGGTACGCATGAGACTGGCCGTCTCGCTGGTCACGTGCAGACACGCCCCTATGCGGACGCCCTTGAGAGGCTTCTCTTTGGCGAAGCGCTCCCGAATAGAAGCCAGCACCGGCATCTCTTTCTCGGCCCACTCCACTCGCAGGACCCCTGCTGCCGCCAGGCCCTTGTCCTTCACGTCATATTCGACCACTGCCCGTCTCCTCTGTTATGCGACCCACTGTTGTGATCACCGCCGCCGCGAGTCGCAGCCCCATGTGAGCCGCGACTATCGCTACAGGCACCAATTCCGAACTCACTGCTGGGTAGTGGAACTTCCGCGCTATCTCGGTCTCGTAGGCATCCAACGTCTGGTCGTCGCCTACTCCCGCCACCACTCCCTGCTCCACTATAATAGCGCCCCCCGCTCCGAGCCGCTCCACTACGGTCGGAGCGGCATAGATGCCCGTCATGCTGGGGAAGCGCGGCCCTACCTCGTCATCGTTGCGGCCTGTAAGCGGCGAGCGCCAACTCAGGTTGACATGGTCGGTGACCGCCACCACGGCGCCGGCGCCTTGGGGCCGCATGGCGCTGGTCCCCAAACACACGTAGCCCACGACGAGGTCCTCGCCGCGCAGCGCCTTGCGGAGCAGCGCGACTTCCGCCTGGGTGATCTGCCGCGAGAGGTTCTTCACTCCCACCTCAGCCAGCGGGACCAGCTCGCCGTTAGGTGCCGCCAGGGCGCGGGCCACGGAGCTCGCCAGCGCGTCTTCGCTCAAGTCCACACGCGGACCGACGAGGACTTTCACTGTCCCGCGACCCTCACCATAGACTCCGCCACCCCCAGCAATTCCTCCTCGGTGGCCAGGCGCGAAAGAGTGTTCGAGACCCAGTAGAGCACCCCGTCGCTCCTCCACCATACGCGCTCCACCTTGTCGCCCGTGAAGACCACCGTGAAAGTCGTGCCGTTGTGCTGCACCTGCTTCCCCGGGCTGGCCAAGGGGGCCTCCTGCCAGGTGGTCTCGGTGATATTCATGTATTGGTCTGCACCCTTTAGCTTGTAGAGCATCACCAGGATGGGCAGGCTGTCGTCCCCCACTTTGATCTTGTAGATAGTGGCGTTGTTGGGTGACCGCTTCGAGATCGTGTACTGGCTCGGCAGGTACGTGGGAGCCTGCACCGCGAACGGCACCTTCTTCGCTACCCCTAGCCAGACATTCGCCGAGAGGATAGTGCCAGACCCCGCGGCACCGCCGGGCGGACTGTAGTCACTACCCAAGACCACTGTGACCCGCGCTACGGTGGTCGATTGACCCAGTTTGGCGATCTCGAGGGCGGTCGCCACCTTCTGGGCCGCGTTCAGCGCGCCCGCGGGATACCAGACCTGAGTCGCCGTCACCTTCTGCGTCGCGTTGCCCGTCACCACCACCGTGGCCCCCTGACCACGCAAAAGACCGGAGATGTAGGAGCCGGAGCCCGAAGGGGCTGAGGAGTTGTAGACATCCAACTCGATGCCGACCAAGGGCGCGGCCGGAACTGCCGTCGTGGGTGTGCCGGAGTCCGTGCCGGCGACGCTCGCCGTCGAGCCTTCCTTGGGGGGTGTCAGAAAGTCCTGCACCGCCGCATCGATCTTGGCTTGGTCGGCGATCACGTACGAGCCGCCGCCGATGGTCTGAGTGGTGCCACGAAGCGTGACCTGTTTCATGTGCGCCCCGTCCAGCCGGATGCCCCACCAGGCCAGCTTGATGAAGTCGTTGGTCCCCAGATCGGTGGCCACGTTGTCAAAGAACGCACCGATCAATTTGGGCAGCTTGATGCCGAGATCCCAACCCATGGCCTGCTGTCTGAGGGCCGTCAGAAACCGTTGCTGCCTTTCCATGCGTCCGAAGTCCAGGTTGGCGTCATGGCGAAAGCGAACGTAGTCGAGTGCGTCGGCACCGCTCAGCAGCCGGTAGCCAGGCTGCAGGTTGATCCTCTCGTATTGCCCGCCCTTGTAGTAGTAGCGCCGGTCCACCTCTACGTACACGCCGCCCAGGCTGTCCGTCATGTCGCGGAACGCATGAAAGTCCACTCCTAGGTAATGGTCTATGTCCACTCCGGTGATCGCCTGGATGGTCCGGATGGAGAGAGCCGGGCCCCCGTAGGAGTACGCGGTGTTGAGCTTCTGCTTGCCATGCCCCTCGATCGTCACCCGCAGGTCGCGGGGGAAGGAGATGGTCGACAGGTAGTCGTTCTCTGGGTCCACGTGCACCAGCATTATGGTGTCGGAGAGCCCATACGACTTGCTGCTCGACGAGCGGCGGTCGGAACCCACCAATAGGATGTTCATGGCGTCCGGAGATTCAGGGGCTTGTTCGGTGGTAGTCGTCGGTCCGGGATCCAATGTGGTGCTGGTGGCCAGCGGAACAGTGCTCGTAGGATGTTCGGCCAATGCCTCCCGCACGTCTTGAGAGACCCTGTCGTTTGCAGCCGCTACCTTGGCGTTCAGCCAGAGGTAGTAGCCTGCCGCCACCCCGGCCACGACCACCACCAGGACGACGACAGCCCAGAGGAAGACGCGCGCCCTCCTACGGCCGGAGCGCCGCTTGCCGGAATACTTCTTGTAGGCCGGCTGCGTCAGTTCGCGGGAATGGTGATCATTGACTCGGCCATCGCCAGCAACTCCGCTTCACTCGTCACACGCGACAGGGAGTTCGATACCCAGTAGAGGACACCGTCCTTCTTGAACCAGACTCGCTCCACCTTGTCGGCTGTGCCGACGACTGTGAAGACAGTGTCATTGTAGGTCACCTGCCTTCCCGGGCTGGCCGCAGGCGCCTCCAACCAGGCTGTCGCAGTGACGTTGATGTACTCCTCTTGGAGCTTAGCATGGCCCGCCATGCCCGTCCCGGTGTTCCGGTACAGCATGACGACAGCGGGTTTCTCACCGTCACCCACCTGGATATTGTAGAGATATGCGCACGTCTTGGTGCGCAGGGAAATGCGGTAGCCTCTGGCCACGTAGGACGGAGCCATCAAGGGGATCGACGCCTGCTCGGCCGCGATCTTCCAGTATGTCGAGTTGGGGATACTGTCTGCGGTGGCTCCAGTGGGGACTACCGGCGGTGGCGCAGTCGTCGTGGTGGTGGACTGTCCTGTGACGGTGGTGCTTGCGCCGGCCACGGTCACGGCTGTGGTCGCTCCCGGAGGGGTGAGCAGGGACTGCACTGCCGCCGTCATGTCCTCCGGTGTCCAGGTCACCATCGTGATCCCGTTGATCATCTTGCCCATGCCTCGTAGGGTCACCTGTCTGATGCGCGCCCCGTCGAGCTTGATGCCCCACCACGCGAGCCTTATGAAGTCGTTGGTGCGCAGATCGGTCGTTACGTGGTCAAAGAAGGTGCCGACCAGTCCCGGGAGCTTGACTCCGAGATCCCAACCCATGGCCTGCTGCCTAACGGCAGTGATGAAGCGCTGCTGCCGCTCCATACGGCCAAAGTCGGCGTTGCGATCATGGCGAAAACGCACGTAGTCGAGGGCGGTGTACCCATTCAATAGCTGGTAGCCTGGGTCAAGATCGATCTTGGAGTAGAGCTCACCTCCATAGAAGTACGGACGGTCCACCTCGAGGTAGACGCCCCCCAATCTGGTGACCATCTCGCCGAAGGCAGCAAAGTCCACTTCGAGGTAGTGGTCTATGTCCACCCCAGTGATTTCTTGGATGGTCTTGATGGTCAGAGCCGGTCCGCCCTTGGCGAACGCGAAGTTGAGCTTGTTCATGCCACGGAATCCCTCTACCTTGACCCGCAGGTCCCTGGGGAAGGACATCATGCTCAGGTAGTTGCTCCCGCGGTCCACGTGCACCAGGATGACGGTGTCGGAGCGTGATCCCTCTGTAGTGTCCGAGCGCGCGTCCGAGCCAAGGAGCAAGATGTTCATGGAATCTGGAGGCTCCGGAGGTATGATACCGTCCTTAGTGGTCGAGTCAGCCGCCAGAGCTTCACGGGTCTCTTGAGAGACCCTCTCGTTCGCCGCCGCCACCTTGGCGTTGAGCCACAAGTAGTAACCACCGGCCACGCCGCCCACGATAAGGAACATGCCGACGATGGTGCCTACTATCGCCCATACCCACCTGCGGCTCAGACGCCGCCTGCCGGTCTGAACCTTGTAGGACTTACCTCTCACTGTGTCGTACCGGTCTCTATCGTCATCATCGACGCGGCCACCTTGATCAGCTCTTCGGTCTTGAGATAGTGAAGTATGGTGTTCGACACCCAGTAGAGCACTCCGTCCTTCTTCCACCAGACGCGTTCGGTGTAGTCATAGCTGCCCACCACCGTGTAGGTGATGCCGTTGTAGGTGAACTGTCGGCCCGGAGCTGCCGCGGGCGCTTCCAGCCAATCGGTCTCCATGATGCCCAGATACTGGTCGCTGTTTTCCCTCTGCAGCTTGTAGACCATCTTGAGGCCCTTCTTGGTCCCACCGCCCACGGCTATGTCGTACGCCCCACCGCTCTGGGGGTTTCGATCGTGGTAGCTGTATTCCGCCGGCAGATACCCCGGAGCCATGACTTTGAAGGGAGCTTGTCCCGCAATCTGCTTCCACATCGAAGCATCGGCTACAGAGTCAGGGTTGGTTATGAACTGCGAGGAGTCTACTGTCTCGGCCGAGGCAGTGGTCGTTCCGGTGGCGCCTCCCGCGGGGACAGTGGCAGTGGTGCTGTTCGAGCCGCCCGCCGAAGGAGGCGCGGCGAAATCCGCAACCTTCTTCTGCAGCGTCGCCTCGTCGGCGACCACAAACGACTCGCCGTCTATTGACTTGATCGGGCCCACCACCGCTATCTGCCGGATCTGCCCCCCGCCCAACTTGGTGACAGCCCAATAAGCCAAGCTTTGGATCTCATCGAACTTGATGGTCGTCTCGATTCTATCGGTCAAGGCCTTGACGATGGTAGGCAACTTGAAGCCCAGATCCCACCCCATCGCCTGCTCACGGACGCTGGCCAAGAAACGCTGCTGCCGCTGTTGTCGACCAAAATCCATGTTGTTGTCCCTGCGGTAGCGCACATAGTCGAGCGCGGTGCGTCCGTCAAGAAGTTGATATCCCGGTAGTGCGTCGATTTTGTCGTAGTGCCAGTCCGTTTGCAGGTAGTGCTTGTCGACATCGACGTAGATCCCGCCGATCGCGTCAGTGAGCCCCCAGAACGCTTTCAGATCTATTTCCAAGTAGTGGGTGATATCCACCCCAGTCAGCTGTTGGGCCGTCTTTATGGCCAATTCCGCGCCACCCTTGGCATAGGCGAAGTTGAGCTTCTGCGCACCGTAGCCCGGCACTTCTACCCGTAGATCACGCGGTAGCGACAGCACGGAGAGATAGTTACTGGCGGGATCGGCATGCACAATCATCATGCTGTCGGAGCGTTTCATATCCCAGCCCCTGTTGTCGACACCCAACATGAGGATATTCATGGTGCCTTCGGGAGCCGGGAACAGATTCGTGGCGGGAGTCTCGTCCAGTGCCGAGATGACTGTCGGGTCCTTGATCTGGGTCTTCTGCCACTGTAGGTAGACCCACAGATACGAGGCTCCTACCACTATGCCGATCGTAACGAACAGACCAACGATGCTGAGCAGCAACCTGCGGCGCCTGCGCCGCATGAACCGCTCGGCCTTATATACGTTGTAGGGTCTGTACTTCACTGGCACTCTCCGTGAGCAGGTCGGTGACAGATTCTAGCGCGGCCGGCCCGTGGTGCCAAAGTCAGGACTCGTCGCAGCAGGCCTCTCCCCCGGTCACCCGCTCCACATCGGCACCCAGAGCACGTAGCTTCTCTTCGAAGCGCTCGTATCCGCGATCGATGTGGTAGATGTCACGCAGCTCGGTGCAGCCCTCTGCAACCAGACCCGCCAAGGCCAGTGCCGCCCCCGCCCGCAGGTCTGGACAGCGGACTATAGCACCAGTGAGGGCCCTTCCGCCGCTGACGACGGCGTGGTTGCCATCGACTCGGATGTCGGCCCCCAGGCGGATGAGCTCGTCCACAAAACCGAAGCGGTTCTCGAAGACGTTCTCGGTCACCACGGACACCCCGTCGGCTATGGACAACAGGACCATCATCTGGGCCTGCAGATCTGTAGCAAAGCCGGGGTAAGGCAGAGTGGCCACATCGGTCGCGCGGAAGCACTCCACGACTCCGCTAGCCTTGACACTCCGTGTGTTCTCGTGCACCTGCACTCCTACCGACCTTAGCTTGGACAAGAAGAGGTCGAGCACGTGCGGACTGATGCCGGTGACCTCCACCTCGCCTCCTGTGACGGCTGCCGCCACCAGGAACGTTCCGGCCTCGATGCGATCACCCAGCACGGTGTGCTCGGCGGGACGCATCTCTTTCACACCGTGGATGCGCACAGTGGAGCTGCCGGCCCCCTCGATCTCGGCGCCCATGCTCATCAAGAACTTGCACAAATCGACGATCTCGGGCTCGCGGGCGACGTTCTCCAGGGTGGTGGTGCCTTCGGCCAGCACGGCCGCCATCAGCAGATTCTCAGTCGCCCCCACACTCGGGTAGTCCAGGAACATGTCGATGGCCTTCAGCTGGGGGGCTACGACCTCCACGAAGCCGTGGTCCGAGCGTACCTCAGCCCCCATGTGGGCAAGACCGCGCAGATGGATATCTATCTTGCGAGGACCAAGGTTGCAGCCTCCAGGCATGGCCACCTTGGCCCGGCCGAAGCGGGCGACCAAAGGCCCCATGATCTGGATGGAGGCGCGCATGCGTTGCACCAGTTCATACGGCGCCACCTGCGACTGCACGGCAGAGGTGTCGATGGAGAGGGTGCCGCTGTCGAACTCAACGCTCGCCCCCAGGTGCTCGAGCACCTCTATCATGGTATGGACGTCTTCGATATCCGGCACGTTTTTCAGCACGCTCGTGCCCGACCCCAAGAGCGACGCCGCCATCAGCTTGAGGGCCGAGTTCTTGGCCCCTGAGACAGTCACCTGTCCTGTCAGGCGATGACCACCACGCACGAGCAGGCGAGGCTCGTCGCCCACCATGGCTCCCCCAGACGTCATTCCTCGGCTTTTCCGGCGACTTTCAGGCGATTCTGCGCTCGCTTGAGCGCCAGTTGCTCCCGATAGGGATCTACGTCTTCACCTTCGGGCACCGTACCGGCGCTGTACATCTCCAATCGCTTGAGCGAGCGTTGGATGGACTCCTTCACCCGTTCGACGTCTATCTCCGACGCCTCCTGGACCGAATCGGCCATCACTATCACCTTGTCGGCCTGCACCTTGGCAAAACCCTCGGCCACAGCATACTCCACCCACTCACCGTCGCTCTTCTGGACGCGCAGACGGCCTATGGCCAACTGGGCGACGAGCGGGGCGTGCCTGGGTAGGATGCCCATCTGCCCCCCAGCGCCCGGGAGTATGATCTGCTGCACGTCGCCCTCGAACACGGGCCCGCGCGGGGCTACCACTTCCAGATGCAGGAGAGGACGAACCGCGTCGCTCACTTCTTGCCTTTGCCCTTCTTGCCCTTGTCTTCGACCTTGGTGGCCTCCACCGGCAGAGTCTCGGGCTGGGCGCTGTCTTGCTCAGCCTGCTCGGTCTCGACGGTGCGACTGATGTGAGCTGCCGCCGCTATCACGTCATCGATGCTGCCTTGGTATTTGAAGGCCTGCTCCGGCAGATGGTCGTGCTTGCCCTCGATGATCTCCTTGAAGCTGCGCACAGTCTCCTTCAGCGGGACGAACCTGCCCTCCATGCCGGTGAACTGCTCGGCCACTGCGAAGGGCTGAGAGAGGAACTGTTGGATGCGGCGGGCTCGCCGGACTATGACCTTGTCCTCATCGGAGAGCTCGTCCATACCCAAGATAGCGATGATGTCGCGCAGGTCTTTGTAGCGCTGCAAGATCTCCTGCACCCTGGTGGCCACTTCGTAGTGTTCATCACCCACTACCTCGCGGGTGAGAGCCCGGCTGGTGGAGTCCAGTGGGTCGACGGCCGGGTAGAGCCCCATCTCGGAGATGGACCGACTGAGCACGGTGGTGGCGTCAAGGTGGGCAAAAGTGCCCGCAGGAGCCGGGTCGGTGAGGTCGTCAGCAGGTACGTAGATAGCCTGCACCGACGTCACCGATCCATGACGAGTGGAGGTGATGCGCTCCTGAAGTTCGCCCATCTCGGAGCTGAGAGTGGGCTGGTAGCCCACGGCAGAAGGCATGCGGCCCAGCAAAGCCGACACTTCTGAGCCTGCCTGGACGAAGCGGAAGATGTTGTCGATGAAGAGGAGCACGTCCTGGCGCTGCACGTCGCGGAAGTACTCCGCCATGGTAAGCGCCGACAGACCTACACGCAGACGGGCGCCCGGCGGCTCGTTCATCTGGCCGAAGACCATGGCCGTCTTCTTTATGACGCCCGACTCGGTCATCTCCAGGTATAGGTCGTTACCCTCACGGGTACGCTCGCCGACACCTGAGAACACCGAGATACCACCGTGGTGAGTGGCGATGCTGTGGATGAGCTCCAGGATGACCACCGTCTTGCCCACGCCGGCGCCCCCGAACAGACCCACCTTGCCACCCTTGACATACGGGGCCAGCAGGTCGATGACTTTGATACCAGTCTCCAGGATCTCAGTGGTGGGCTCGAGCTCCTCGAACTCAGGCGCGGGCCGATGGATAGGCCACCGCTCTACGTCTTTGGGCAGAGCCGCGCCTTCATCGATGGGTTCGCCGAGCAGATTGAAGAGCCGGCCCAAGGTGGCTTCGCCGACCGGCACTGTGATCGCCTCGCCGGTGTCCACGACCTCCATACCCCTAGCCAGACCGTCGGTGGAATCCATGGCCACCGCGCGCACCTTGTTGTCGCCCAGGTGCTGCTGCACCTCCGCGACCAGGTGTATCTTTCGGCCCGCCATCTCGGCGTCGATCTCGAGGGCGTTGTATATGGCCGGCAGCGACTCGGTGAACTCCACATCGAGCACCGGACCGATGATCTGTACGATCTTGCCTTTGTTCATCGCCTCTACTCTCGTCCTTTCTTTCGGCCCGTGAGCCCTCTAGCCAGATAGCGCGTCGGCGCCCGCCACTACTTCCAGGATCTCCTGGGTGATGGTGCCCTGCCGCACTCGGTTCATTGCCAGGGTCAGATCGTCGATCATCTCGTCCGCGGCATCCGAAGCTGCCCTCATGGCCGTCATGCGGGCGCCGTGCTCGCTGGCCATGCTCTCGAGTATCGCCCGATAGATGGTGATCTCTACGTATGAAGGGAGCAAGTCGGAGAGGATGGCCTCAGCCGAGGGCTCGAAGATGAAGTCAAGGGTCGGCGCGCCCTCAGCCGGCAGATACATGCCCATGGTCTCTTCTTGGATCGGCAGGATCACCTGGTCGGTGATGAACTGCTCCATGGGACTCTTGAACCGATTGAAGATCAGATGCACGCGGTCGATGATGTCGTTCTCGTACCGCCGGATGACCCCGTTGGTCAGCGCCTGTGCCTCAAGAAAAGCCGTGCGCTCGGTCACGTCGAGATAGGCTTTGTCGATGCTGTACTTCATGAAGCGCACGGTGCTCGCGCCCTTGCGGCCCATGATCACCAGGTCGCTGTCTACCCCCTGGGCCTTGTAGCTGTCCACCAGCTCCAGAGCGCGGCGGATGATGTTGGAGTTGAACGCCCCGCATAGGCCGCGGTCGGCCGTCAGAGCTATTATGGCCACCTTCTTGATGACGGTGCGTGGTTTGAGCAGGGGATGCGCAGCCAGGTCCACGTTCAGATAGCGGGCCAACTGCCCGATGAACTCGAGCATGTTTAGGGCGTACGGCCGCATCGCTTCGATGCGTAGCTGGGCTCGCCGAAGGCGGGCCGCGGCCACCATCTCCATGGCCTTGGTGATCTTGCTCGTATTCTGTACCGAGGCGATCCGACGGCGTATGTCTCGTTGCGAAGCCATATGGTGTTAGGCGATGCCCTTGTCCGCGACCCACATCTCTTTGAACGACTCTATGGCCGTCCGCAGCTTGGCCTCGTTCTCGGGGCTGAGGTCCTTGCTCTTCGCGATTTCGGCACCGATCTCCGGGTACTGTTGACCCAAGAAGTCACGCAGTCCCGCATTGAAGTCAGAGACCTGCGGCACCGGGATATCGTCAGCGTAGCCCTTGGTGGCCGCGTAGATGACCATGACCTGCTCTTGGACGGCCCAGGGCACGTACTGAGGCTGATTGAGCGTAGCTACAAGCCGTTCCCCGCGGGCGATAGCCTTCTGAGTCTCCTGGTCTAGCTCCGAGCCGAACTTGGCAAAAGCCTCGAGCTCACGGAACTGCGAGAGGTCCAGGCGCAGTGAGCCCGCCACCTTCTTCATAGCCTTGATCTGGGCGTTGCCACCCACGCGCGATACCGAGATACCCACGTTGATGGCGGGCCGGATGCCCGAGTAGAACAAGTCGTTCTCCAAGAAGATCTGCCCGTCGGTGATGGATATCACGTTGGTGGGGATGTAGGCCGACACGTCGCCCGCCTGGGTCTCGATTATGGGAAGCGCGGTCAGCGAACCGGCGCCCAGCTTGTCGCTGAGTTTGCAGGCCCGCTCCAACAGACGGCTGTGAAGGTAGAAGATATCGCCCGGGAAGGCCTCGCGGCCCGGCGGGCGCCTGAGAAGCAGCGACATCTGCCGGTAGGAGTCGGCATGCTTGCTGAGATCGTCGTAGATGCAGACGGCATGCCTCCCCGAGTAGGTGAAGTACTCACCCATGGCCGCGCCCGCATAGGGTGCGATGTAGCGCATAGGCGCCGAGGTCGATGCCGGAGCCATGACCACTATGGTGTAGTCCATGGCGCCATGCTCTTCCAGCTTGGCCACCAGACCGGCGACCGTGGAGGCCTTCTGACCGATGGCCACGTAGATGCAGATGACGTCCTGGCCCTTTTGGTTGATGATGGTGTCCACGGCGATGGCTGTCTTGCCCGTGCCGCGGTCGCCGATGATGAGCTCGCGCTGGCCGCGCCCGATGGGGATCATTGAGTCGATGGCCTTGATACCCGTCTGCAGAGGCTCCTTGACCGGCTGCCGGCCGATGACGCCCGGGGCCTTGAACTCAACGGGACGGAACTCAGTGGTCTCGATAGGACCCTTGTCGTCCAACGGGGCTCCCAGCGGGTTGACCACTCGGCCGACCAGAGCCTCGCCCACCGGTACCTGGATGACCTTGCCCGTGCGCTTGACCTGGTCGCCTTCTTTGATGAGCGTGTCTTCGCCCATCAGAACGACGCCCACGCTGTCTTCTTCGAGGTTGAGCACCAGGCCCATGACCCCGTGGGGGAGCGACACCATCTCCGAGGCGACGGCGTTCTCTAGCCCCTGGATGCGGGCCACACCGTCGCCCACCTGCACGACCGTGCCCACTTCCTGGATATCGACGCCGGCCTCGTAGCGCTGGATGCGCGACTTAAGAACGCTAGTTATCTCCTCCGGACGCAGCTTCAACTTAGGCCCTCCAAGCTAGCCATGGGGGTGATCAAAACCTCACGTAGTTGCTCCAACCGGTAGCGAACACTGGCATCGGCGACACGGTCGCCGATGCGTAGCCGTAGGCCACCCAGGATCTCCTTATCCACGGTCAGAGTCAGTTCCACTGTCTTCTTGAGCGACGACTCGATCTTCTTCCTGAGCACCTGCTGCAGATCCTCTGGCATGGGCACCGCCGAGACCACCTCGACATGTACCAGCCCCTGCGCCTGCTCCGCCAGCGCCACGAAAGCCCGATGGGTAGCAGCGATCTCGTTCTCGCGGTTCTTGTCCACCATCAGCCGGAGCAGATTGCGCATCAACTCGTCTCCGCCTTCGGTGAGTTCCATAAGCACTTCGGTCTTCTTGGCGTCTGTGATCTCTTCCGCCGCCAACAACTGTCTGAGCTCGGAGGAGGCGTTGATCGCCTGGACGAACTCGCCCAGGTCACGGCGCACCTGTTCGACCCGCCCCTCTTCTTGAGCGGCTTGGTAGAGCGCCGTTGCGTATACTCGCGCGATCTTGCTTTCGCTCACTGGCTTCTCTCGACCCCTGTGTTGCCCTAGTTCTCGCTTACCTTGCTCAGGTCTATCTCGTTGATGGCCTCTTGTATGAGGCGCAACTGATCCTCCCCGGAAAGCCCGTTGCGAGCGACCTTGGCGGTGGCGGCGACGGTGAGGTCGGCCGCCTCTTCGCGGATTCTCTGCAGGGCCTGGTTGGTGTCGCGTTCTATCTGCTTGCGGGCCTTGGCCAGTGTGGCCTCAGCCTCAGCCCGTGCCTGCTCCAAGGCCTCCGCCTTGGTGCTATCGCCCGCCTTGCGCGCCCTCTCCAGTATGGCCGCTGCCTCTTCGCGCGCCTCGGCCAACTGCTGTCTGTAGCTCTCCAGCAGTTCTTCGGCGTCGGTCCGCAGGTTCTCCGCGTCCTTGATGGCCTCGCTGATCGACTCCTGACGCGCTCTCGCCATGTTGATGAGCGGCGTGTAGGCGAACTTCCAAAGCGCGATCATCAGCACCAGGAAGGTGATCAGGGACCAGACAAAGAGCCCCAGATCGATCTGGAATATCTTAATGCCGCCCTCCGACTCGGCAGCTGCCTCAGCCAGAGTCGTAGTCGTTTGCGCAAACGCTAGTGCAAGCATCCCAGTTCTCTAATCCGATGGATGGTCGGCATCCCGTTACCCCCGCGTGTCACTAGGCGACGAACAGGATGATGATGGCGATGACGAACGCGTACAGGGACAGGGCCTCGGTCATGCCGGCGCCGATAAGCATGGCGGTCTGGATCTTGCCGGCCGCCTCGGGTTGCCGTGCGATGGCCTCAGTAGCGCGGCCTGTCAACAGGCCGATACCGATGCCCGGGCCGATGGTAGAAAGGCCGATGCCCAATCCGGCGGCCAGTGTCTTCAAGAGAACTTTTGCAGCTTCTGCGTCCAATGTGACCTCCTTAACTATGGTCAGGCCAGGAACGGCCTAATGCCCTGCGTAGATGGCACCCTCGATGTACAGCACCGAGAGCAGTGAGAATATGTACGCCTGCAACAAGGCTACGAAGATCTCGAAGCCGGTCATGATTACTATGAACAGGGCCGGGAAGATCGCGAGCCAGTTGGCCAATTGGAGCATCAGGCCGAGCATGACCAGGATGACCAAGTGGCCCGCGATGGTGTTGCCAAAGAGTCGCACCGAAAGCGATACCGGCCGGAACAACTCGCCCACGATGTGGACGACGAAGAAGATGCCGTTCAGGGGAATAGCAAGAGCCTTGGGCACCCCTGGCGGCAGCAGCCAGGACTTCATGTAGCCCCTCACCTTGTGGTTCTTGACCCCCAGGTAGTGGGTCATGAAGAAGACCACAAGGGCCATCGCGATAGTGACGTTGATGTTGGCCGTGGGGGTGTAGGGCTTGATCTGAATAGGCTTGGGGATCAAGCCTATGAGATTCGTCGTCAGGATGAAGACGAATGTGGTGAGTACTATGTAGTAGTACTTCTTGCCCTTCTCGCCTATCTGGCCGGACAGATGTCCCCGACCGAAACCCACCAGTGACTCAGCAAAGCTCTGCAGTACGCCCGGGTTGTTACGCATACGTGCCCGCCGGCTGACTATGAAGAAGAAGAGAAAGACTATGATCGCGGACACCCATACGTAGATCACAGCATTGGTGATCGAGAAATCGAAGGGCCCGAGCTTGGGTATTTCCACGATCTTCTGAACGTTGAGCTCGTGAAGGGCCTGGACGACCTTGCTTCCTGCTTCTTCGGCCGCCACCTAGGACTCCTTCGAACTGTTGTCGGCGGCGTTGCTCTTCTTCACCTGGATGTAGATAAGCCAGCTCTGCAGTGCCGTGAAGACCACGACGAAGGCCACCAGCAGAGCTATGGCATTGAGATCTACGTAGAGAAGCAGCGGAATGACTATGGCCGCAAGCACTGCCAGTCTGACCAAGAAGCTCCCCACCATGAGAGCGGGTGCCAAAGCACCTGCGCGCCTGGCGATGAGCAGCTGAAGCCAGAAACCGCCCACCACGAAAGCAGCCGCGAGGACCACCCCAATGGCGACAGATATCAGCGCAGCACCCAGCTCGTCCTCCCGTTCTGCCCCGCTCGTCTCCTAGGACGAGCCCTTGTCCTGCCTCTCGTCGTCACGCCTGCCCTTTCGAGGGCGGCGGACCGGCGGATCAGCCCTCATAATCAGCACCATGTAGGTAAATCCCAATCCAAAACCAACGAACACTCCGGTCACCATCAGCCAAGGCTTCGTGCCTAGCCAGCGGTCCAGACCGTATCCGGCAGCCGTGAACAGCACGACCAGGGTGACGAGCACGATTCCTAGACCGCTCGACGCCTTAGGACCTTGCGGAGATTCTTTGCTCATGCGAGAACCCGCAGCATTATAGAACGCCCTCCCTCGGGCTGCAAGCAAAAATGAAATGCACTATTCGTCTGGTGTTCGCGACAATTTCGCTTTCAATCCATGCGCACCAGTCGCGTACCCGCCTCTTCGAAGAGTTCCATGGAGAGCTCGTCCGGGTAGACACCGCGGTAGTACACCGCCACAATACCGGCGTTGATAAGAGACTTCGCGCAGGTGACGCAGGGCTGAAGCGTGACGAACAACTCCCCGCCGGTCACCGCGACTCCGTGATACGCGGCCTGAACAATCGCGTTCTGCTCGGCATGCAGCGCCCGACACAGTTCCTGCCTTTGCCCCGAGGGGATGCCCATCTGGTCGCGCAGGCAACCGCGGACTTCGCAGTGCGTTATGCCCCGGGGGACCCCGTTATAGCCGGTGGCGAGTATCTGCCGGTTCTTGACGATCACCGCCCCCACGTGTCTGCGCAGACACGTGGACCGAGTAGAGACCACCTCAGCGATCTGCATGAAGTAGTCCTCCCAACTCGGGCGAGGCGGCCACTCCGGGCGAGTGGGAATCTCCCCCAAGCCGGCCATCAGACAGCCAGCGCTGGGTAGAGTGGGAAGGCCGCGGACAGAGCGCGGCTACGCTCCAACAGTCTCGCCAGGTCGGCCACACTTGTCTCTGGCGCCAGGGCCTGCAGAATGATCAGTCCGACCTCACGCATCTCGTCAACACCGAAGCCGCGGGTGGTCATGGCGGCGGCGCCCAGACGCAGACCGGAGGTGACGGTGGGCTTGCGCTGGTCGTAGGGCACAGCATTCTTGTTGGCGGTGATGCCCACTTGAGCCAGCAAGTCCTGCGCGTGGGCTCCCGTCATCTCGGTGTCGCTGAAATCAACCAACATCAGGTGATTATCCGTACCACCCGAGACAAGCTTGAGTCCGCCGGCCATGAGAGTGTCGGCCAGTATGCGCCCGTTCTGCACGGTGGCCTTCTGCTTGGTCTTGAATTCCTCAGTCGCGGCCTGCAAGAAGCAGACCGCCTTACCCGCGATGACGTGCTCCAGCGGTCCACCTTGTAGGCCTGGGAAGACCGACTTGTCCAGACGTTTGGCGTTTGCGGCCAAACAGAAGGCTGCGCCACCCCGCGGTCCGGCCAGGGTCTTGTGAGTGGTGGTGGTGACCCACTGGCTATGAGGGAAGGGCGACGGATGCACACCCGCCGCCACGAGCCCAGCGATGTGGGCCATGTCCACCATGAGCTCTGCGCCCACGTCGTCGGCGATGGCCCGAAAGGCGGCGAAGTCGATGATGCGTGCGTAGGCGCTCGCCCCCGCCACTATCATCTTCGGCTTGGTCCTACGGGCCTGAGCCAGCACTTCGTCCATCTCTATGCGGCCGCTCTCCCGATCCACCCCATAGTGGTGGAAGTGGTAGGTGCGTCCTGAGAAGTTGACCGACAGCCCATGGGTAAGATGGCCGCCGTGAGCCAGGTTCATGGAGAGCACGCTGTCGCCCGGCTCGAGGGCGGCGAAGTAGACGGCCTGATTGGCGGTGGAGCCGGAGTGGGGTTGCACATTGGCGTGCTCGGCGCCGTAGAGGGCCTTGGCCCGCTCGATCGCCAGTGTCTCCACTTGGTCGACGATCTCGCAACCGCCATAGTACCGAGCACCCGCGTAACCCTCGGCGTACTTGTTGGTCAGCACGCTCCCCACGGCCTGGAGCACGGCTGCCGAGGTGAAGTTCTCAGAGGCGATGAGCTCTATGTTCCGCTGCTGCCGACCCAGTTCGTCCTTGATCAGTCCGGCGATGAGAGGGTCGGCCTGCTCCAGAGGCAGGTCGGCATAGCTGGTCTTGCGGGAAACATCGCTCACTTTCGGTGGCCTCCTGCCTACATGCTCGTGGGCGGCTGCGCCGCCCCGTCGACTACTTGGACGTACTCTTGTATCCGCCGCGCATCATCTGCAGACGCTCGGCGTACTTGCCCCCCAGAAAGTCGGAGGTCAGCCACGTGCGCAGGAGTTGCGCCGCCAGCCCGGGACCGACTACCCGGCCCCCCAGGCACAAGATGTTCGCGTCGCTGTGCTCCCGCGCCATCTTGGCCGAATAGCAGTCGCTCAGCGGCACCGCGCGCACGTCCGGATACTTGCCCGCGGCCAGGGCCATGCCCAATCCGGTGCCGCACACTAGGACGCCCATATCGAGGGACCCTTCGCTGACTCCTTGAGCCACCTTGGCGGCGTAGAGGGTGAAATCGGTGCGCTCTGCGCTGTTGGTGCCCATGTCGACCACCTCGTGGCCGGCCGCGACAAGCTCCTTGATCAGCACCTCTTTGAGGACAAAACCGGCGTGATCACAACCGAATCCGTAGCGCATAGTCCACCTCCTTCGAAACCTGGTTCAAGGATATCAGATGGGCTCGCGCGCCCCGCCCCTCGGCGCGGCGAGCGGCCACACCAGGGGGCCGGCGCCGCGAACGGGTCCGGCCCGAAACCGGCCGAGCCTAAAGCCCCAGGGACGTGATGCGCGCGAGCACTTCCGCCCCCGACACAGCGCCCTCTCGCAGCACCAAGGGCGACGCCCCGTCGGCCAGTGGGCGCAGGTCGACTATGGTGGAGGCCACGCCCGTGACGGCGACAGCGGCCGCCGCCGAGTCGCCCGCCCCGAGTCCGTCCGGCGCGAACGCAGCCGAGCAGTGGGCGAGCACCGCCGGGTCCACATCGTCCAAGGTCGCGGCGTCCCCCTCTCCCGTCGAGGTTGGCGCTGGTGAGCGCCAGAGGAGTGCCCAGTGCGGCTACGATGCCGAGAAGAGCGGCGTGGTCGGGCACCCGCACGCCCAGGGAGTCGGCGGTGCCCACCAGGGGGGCACGGGGCACTTCGGTCTTGACTATGAAGGTGTACGGACCGGGAAGCAGAGCCCGCATCACCCGCGCTGCCGAGGGCTCCAAATCAGGCAGTGCCGCTTCTACCGCGCTCACCGACTCGAACACCACGGCGACGATCTTCTGCTGGGCGCGGCCTTTGGCGACAAAGAGCCCGCGCACCCCCGCGGCCGAGTCCCAGCGTGCGGCGAGACCATACACAGTGTCCGTGGGCACCCCGATGACCGCCCCTTCCCTCAGCGCGGCTCCCAGCGCGGCGCACGTGGCCTCGTCCGGGGCTTCGGAGGACAGCCTGAAGGCGCCCGGTAGCGTGGCCTCTACGATGCGGTCTTTGCCGGACAGGTCTCTGTGTGCGCTAACTGCCACGAATCCCGCCTGGCGCGCCAGCTCTTGCACCGCGGCCGCCTGGGTGTCGCCGACCTCCAGGAGAACCGAGCCGCCCGGGCGCAGAGCCCGGGCGGCCTCGGGCAGTAGTCTCCGGATGACGTCCAGGCCGTCGGCGCCGGCGTCCAGCGCCGCGGTGGGTTCGAAGTCACGGACGTCGGGGGCCAGCGTGGCCAAGTCCCCCGAGGCCACATAGGGCGGGTTGCTGATTACCAGGTGCAGGCTTGCCTCGGGCACGCCGGCGAGCAGGTCGGCCTGGTCGAACTCCACGGCCTCCTCTAGTCCAAGTGTCGCCGCGTTGCCAGCCGCTATCGCCAGGGCTTCGGCGCTGGTATCGATGGCCAGCACCCGCACGCCCCCCTCCTGGGCCAGGCTAAGAGCGATGGCTCCGCTGCCCGTGCCCACGTCGGCGAGCAACGGGCGCGCGGCGCCCTCCTTGACAGTCCCGCCGGGCGCCGCGGCCGCGGGCCATGCGGGCCGCCTGCGCAGCAGGCGCAGCGCGGCCTCGACCAGCTCCTCGGTCTCGGGCCGCGGTATGAGCACAGCCGGACTCACCTCGAGCACCAGGTGACGAAAGTAGGCGCGTCCCAGGATGTAGGCCACCGGTTCGTGCGCGGCGCGCCGGGCGACGCGCGCCCGGTATGCGTCCACTTCCGCTGCCGACAGCGGCCGGTCGAACTGCGTGTAGAGCTCGATGCGCTCCAGTCCCAGGGTCTCGGCCAGCAGTAGCTCGGCGTCCAGCCGTGCCGAGGGCGAGCCCTTGTCGCGAAGGTAGCCGGCGGCCGTCTCCAGCAGTCTGCCGATGGTCCACTGTTCCGCAGGCGCTGCCATGGACGAGAGTCCCCCGGAGCCCGCGGGTCAGATGGTGGCTGAGGCCAGTTGCTCTGCCCGGTTCTGGGCCTGCAGGGCCTCGGTGAACTCGTCCAACTCGCCCTGGAGTATGGCCTCCATGCGATGCGAGGTGAGGCCCACCCGGTGGTCGGTGACGCGGCCCTGCGGGAAGTTGTAGGTGCGGATCTTCTGCGCTCGGTCGCCGGTGCCCACCTGGCCACGGCGCTCGGCCGCCAGCTTGGCGTTCTGCTCGGCCTGCATGATGTCGTACAACCGCGCCCTCAGGATGCGGAAGGCCCGCTCTTTGTTCTGCAGCTGCGACTTCTCGTCCTGGCACGACACCACCAAGCCCGAGGGGACGTGGGTCAGCCGCACCGCGGAGTCGGTGGTGTTGACCGACTGTCCGCCCGGACCCGTGGAGCGATAGACGTCCACGCGCACGTCGCTGGGGTCGATGTGCACCTCCACCTCTTCGACCTCGGGAAGTACCGCCACAGTCACCGTGGAGGTGTGGATGCGTCCCGTCGATTCGGTCACGGGCACCCGTTGCACGCGATGCACGCCGGATTCGTACTTGAGCGCCCCGAAAGCGCCCTTGCCCTTGACCTCGAAGATGACTTCCTTGATGCCGCCCAGCGTCGCCTCGGAGGTGGAGAGTATCTCGGTCTTGAAACGCAGCCGCTCGGCGTAGCGCATGATCATCCTCTGGACCTCGGCGCCGAAGAGGGCCGCCTCGTCACCGCCGGCGCCCGCGCGCACTTCGACGATGGCGTTCTTGTCATCGCGCGGGTCCTTCTCCAGCACCGAGACCCGGATCTCCTGCTCCAACTCCTCCAGCTTCGCGCGGGCGGTCTCCCTCTCTTCGACCAAGAACTCCTTCATCTCCGGGTCGAGTCCACCTTCGCTCAGCATGGCGTCCGCCTCGGCGATAGAAGCAAGAGCCTGCCGGTAGGCCACCGCCAGCTTGTAGGCCTCTTGGATGTCGGAGTGCGCCTTCGACAACTCCGTGTACCGGGACTGGTCGCGCAGTACGTCGGGATCGGACAGGTCCTCGGTGAGGGTCTGGTACTTCTCCTCTATCTCCGCTGCCAGCCGCTCGATCATGCTTGAGCCGCCGCCTCCTTGAGCTCCGCCTGTCTCGCTTCGTCTCTCTTCATGACCTCGTCCAGCGCCGCCGCGGCCACTTCCAGTTGGTCGGGCGACGGTTGGCGGGTGGTCAGCCTCTGCAGTTGCAGGCCCGGCCACAGCAAGACGCGGGCGACGACTCCGTTGGGATGCCTGCCCAACCATTTTATGCCCACTTCGTAGGAGATGCCTATGATCACCGGTATGCCCACTATGCGCGACACCACCAGCCACAGCAGCGCGGGCTTGCCCACGATCGCGAACACGAAGATGGCTATCACCATGACCACCAGCAGGAACCCGGTGCCGCACCGCGGGTGCATGGGCGGATAGTCCTCCGCGCGCTTGGCGTCCGGACGTCCGCACGCCTCGTAGGCATGTATGACCTTGTGCTCGGCACCGTGATACTGAAAGACGCGGCGCAGGTCGGGCAGTAGCGAGATGGAGCCTATGTAGATCAAGAAGACCACGATGCGGATGAGACCCTCGACCAGGTTGAACACGAAGGGATTGTGGAAGGTGGATTCGAACTGCTTCACCACCACCAGCGGTACGACGATGAAGAGCCCTACCGCCAGGGCCACGGCCAAGACCAGGGTCACCGCCATCTCTTTCCACCCGAAAGCAGGCCCCGGGGCATCGGAGCCCTTGGCGGCAGCCGTCGGCACCCGGCTTGGCGTGCGCAGCTGTGGACGGCTCGGCCGAAGCTCCGGCGGATGGCTCGGCCGACTCCAGCGCCACGTTGGCCGAGATACCCAGCGCCTTCACGCCGAGGGCCAGCGACTCGAACAGAGCGACCACGCCGCGGATGACGGGTATCTTCAGCCAGCGGTGCCGGTCACCCGCGGGAGTCAACGGGAACGAGAAGCGGGCGATGCCGCCCGAGGGCCTGCGCACAGCCAGCCCCCAGGAGTGGCGACCGCGCATCATGACGCCCTCCATGACCGCCTGTCCGCCGAAGACGTGCTCCCACTGACAGGAAGTGCCCTCTTGCGGACCCGCTGTCGCGAGGTCCTCTTTGACCGTCTCTGGAGACATCGTGCTAGCCCTGCTTGGCCACGAGACCCGAGGAGGTCCATCGCCAGGACCTCTTCTTCGGTCCACGGCTGTCCGCAGGTCATCTTGCCCTCCGGGCAACCACCGGACATGCAACCCGGACCGGTACCCTCGAACAGCAGGGGAGCGACCTGCAGCGCCAGTTGGCGCATGGTCCAAGCCAGACGGTTGATCTCCCATTGCGCCCGGCGGCAGCAACGCAGAGAGAAGAAGTGACGGAGTTCGCGTGCGTTCATGGTGACCACTATCTTGGTCTCGGCCGCGTTGGGGAGCACGAAGCGGGCGTCTTCGCACACCGACTCGTTGGTGCGCCCTTCGGCCAGTCCCAGCTCCACCAGCTTGTCATAAGAGCGACGGGCGTTCTCCATGGCTTCCAGAAAGACCTCGCGGGCCTCAGCATGGGCAGCGATCTTGGGCGGCATGATGAAGCCCTCGCCGGCGGTGAAGCGCACGTAGCGCTGAGACTGCTGGCTGTACGAGGCCACCCGGTGCCGCACGAGCTGGTGCGAGCAGGCCCGAGAGATGCCGTCGACGGCGAAGGTGAAGCTCGCGTGCTCCAGTGCGCTGTGATGGCCGGAGCGCACCAAGCCGCGCACCAAGCGGGCCACATCGTCGTCGGACATGGCCTTCTTAAGCTCAGCAGCACTGATGGGTGCGTAGCAGAGCCGTCCCGCGGAGGCGACCGCTCGCTCCGGCGAAGGGAGTGAACTGCAGAAGCGCTACCTGAAGAGCGGCGGGCACTGGTCGTCTTGTGCCTCGAAACGCTAGTTGGTCGCGTCGGGGCGGCGGTACTTCTTGTTGAACCTCTCCACCCGGCCGGCCGTGTCGACCAGCTTCTGCTTACCCGTGTAGAACGGATGGCAAGCGGAGCAGACTTCCACCTTGATCTCGCTCAGAGTAGAGCGTGTGGAGAAAGTCTCGCCGCACGAGCAGGTGACTTTGCAGTCCTGATAGTTGGGATGTATGTCGTCCTTCAAGGTGCCTCCATTGACACGTCCAGCGGAATATCCAGCGCAAAGGCACGTTATGATACCACGGTCCGCGCCACAGCCAGCACTTCGGACGCCGTCTTGGCTTCGCCGGCCTCCCAGGCCAGCCGGGCTTCGCGTAGCGCCTTGCCCAGCGCGGGACCGCCCTCCAGCCCGAGCTCCCGCATGAGCACTTCGCCGTCCACCGGGCACGGTGCCGGACCGCCGCGAGCGCGCTCGGCCGCGAGCGCCATCAGCCGCCGCGCGGCGCCTTCGCGCGCCGCGGCCAGCATGGCCATCTCAGGCTCCCAGGGAGCCGCATCCCACATAAACAGCACCGCCTCCCGGCCGACTGCCGCCTCACCGGGGAGCAGGTCCGCCGGCCGCTGCACCCTTGCTCCCGCACCCACACACCGCGCCGACGCCATCAGCAGAGCGACCAAAGCCCCGGACAGCTTGAGCCGCCGCCCTGCCCCTCGCACCATGTCAGCCCCCAGGGGATGCAGGAGCCCCGCCAGGCGGAGGGCCACGGGCCGGTCCACGGTCCCGTCTACCGGCTCGGCCATGCGTTCCCGCAGGAGTGCCGCCTCGCCCGGGAACCAGTCCTCCGGCCGCTCCAACATCTCATCCAGACGCCGCAGCAGACCCAGCGTGACGTCCATATCTCCGAGCCCCGCCAGTTCCGGCAGCACCACGGCGAGCAGGCCCAGTTCGTCCCAGAGCCGGGCGGCGGCGGCGGCTTGACCACTCGCCAGCGTGAGGCACATCTCGTTCACCGCGCGCTCAACCGCCGCGTCGCCGAGGCTTCCCGCCTGCTCCTTCACCAAGCGGCGCAGCGGCTCGTCCAGCCTCAGGCCCAGGGTGTGGCAGAAGCGCGCGGCCCTCATCAGGCGCAGGGGGTCGTCGGCGAAGATATGCGTCGAGACCGCCACCAAGCGCCCCTCTTTCAGGTGGGCGGCGCCCCCGTAGGGGTCCACCAAGGTGACGCCCGAGGGCAGCCCCGCCGGGCCGTCCTTCGCGTCCCCGGAAATGGACAGGGCGGCCATCGGGACCGCCATGGCGTTGATGGTGAAGTCACGTTGGGCCAGATCGGCAAGGATCCCCCCTCCACGGATGGCCGCCACATCAACGTGACCGTCAGAGCCCAACACTCTGTAGGTGGGGTAGCGCTCGGAAAGAGAGAACCAGGGGGAGCGCAGAACCCCCGCCACCTGTCGGGCCACTTCGGCCGCATCGTCTCTCACGACCACGTCCAGGTCGGGAGAGAAGCGGCCCAGCATCCGGTCGCGGACGCTGCCACCCACCAGCCAGCCCTCGCTCCCGCGACGCATCAAGATTTCGGCTACGGCGCCCAGCATGATCTTCAGGCCTCCAGCTGCCGGCTTGAGAAGGACGCTACTTGCCCGAGCCGTCTTTCTTGCGCAGGTACCGGCGGTATCTGAACCGGTCGGTCATGTAGTTCACGGCGGCAAACAGCAGCAGACCCGCACCGGATACCACGAGGTTACTGACTATGCTGGACTCCTGCATCTTGATCATCCGAGGCAGCAGCCACTGTATGAAGGCGAAGTAGAGCACCGCCGCGACCGCGCCGAAGATCACCGAACGCTTGATGCTCGGAGGCCGAGGCACCGCTCTGCCACCAGTTGTCGTTCTGCCGCCGCTAGCCGCTCCCCGCGGTTTTGCCTGGTACGTGCGCTTGCTGTACGCGCCGCTGCGGCCTTTCGCGCTCGAAGCACCCTTCGCCTTGGGGAAGGCGTCCCGGGCCGCTCTGCGTATCTCTTTCTTAGACACCGCTCACTTCCTCCACGAGGGGCCTCTGTCATAGACCCGCTCCGCCACTATTCCAGTCAGCAGATCCAACAGGTCGCCAGCTAGAATACCCTGCGGAGTGACCACCGCGCACAGTCTGCCCGCTTCGGCATGGATCCAGGCTCCGGCGTAGGCCGCTTCGAACGGTTCCAAGCCCTTGGCCAGCAGAGACCCGATCACACCCGACAGCACGTCGCCGGTACCGGCCGAGGCCAACTGCGGCGGGCCCTGCACCACGACCCGGGTCTCGCCGTCGGGGGCCACAATCACTGTCGACGAACCCTTGAGCAGCACCACCTGGCCGGTGGCCGCCGCTGCCTGGCGCGCTGCGGCCAGGTATGAGACACCCAGGTCTCCGCCGGTAACCCCCAGCAACGTCGCCAACTCACCCAGATGCGGTGTCAACACCAAGCCCGGCCGGTCCCGCAGCGACCCTGGCTCGCCGGCGAAAGCGAACAGCCCGTCGGCGTCCAACACCGCCGGCACCCTGCTCTCCAGCACCACTCTGCGCACGGCCTGCACTGTGGTCGGCTCGCGCCCCAGACCCGGCCCGATGGTCAAGGCGCCCAGGCGGTCATCGGCCAACACTTCCAGCACCGGGGCAGCATCGCTCAGGAACTCGCCCGGACCTATCTCCTGCAGCACGCCCTCCACCAAGCGATTCCGCACCCCGTCCGCGGCCCCGGCGGGCATCAGCAGGCGCACGTACCCCGCGCCTACCTTGTAGGCGGCCTGCGTGGCCAGCCACGCGGCTCCGGGATACTCGGTCGAACCCGCCAGCACCGCCACGTAGCCCGCGCGGTACTTGTGGTCGTCCACTCGGCGGCCCGGCACGTTGACATCGTCCGCAGGACACCACCCACAGGTCGGGCTCCGGCTCCAGCGAGTCGGGTATTCCGATGTCCCACACAAGCACCTCACCGGCGGCCTCCGAGCCCGGCGGACAGACCAGCCCACTCTTGGCCGCGTGGAAGGTGACCGTCACATCGGCCGCCACCGCCCCTGCGGCAAGACTGCCGGTGGCCGCATCCACTCCAGAGGGTATGTCCACCGCCAGCACCGGCACTCCCCGCGCTCCCGCAGCGTTGATCATGCGAGCCGCTTCGACCATGCGGCCCCGCAACTCGCCGGTGGCACCGGTGCCAAGTAGACAATCCACTACCAGTTCGGTCTCGTCCCAAAGGTACTCGGGCACCTCGCCCAGCCGGAGGTTGACCCCGCTCTTTTCGGCCACGCCGTAGTTGAGAGCGGCGTCCGGGCTGAGCTCGCCAACTGAGGCCGCATATACCACGCAGGCCACGGGGTGCCCGGTGATGTGCAATTGTCTGGCCACGGCCAATCCGTCGCCGCCGTTGTTGCCGGGGCCGCATGCCACCAGGGTGTGCTTGCCTGGGTACCGGGCTCGGATGAGAGAGGTCACCCCCAGAGCCGCCCGCTCCATGAGCACGGGCCCGGGGACGCCCAGATCCTCGATGGTGGCGCGGTCCAGCTCGCGCACCTGAGCGGGCGCGAACACCGCCGCCCGCTCGGACAGCGAGACTAGCGCTCCGTTGCACGTTCTCTGCCCCATAACCTGCTCCTCCAGCGGAAGTGCGAGCACGAGGGCGCAGGCTCCCGCGAGCGAATCCACGTGCGTCAGCGAGATCCCTATCTCCGCTATGCCTAGGCGGGCCGCCACCCCTGCTGTACCGCCGTGTAGCCTTACGCAGGGGGCTCTCTCCGTGGCCGACCACTTTTTCGCCGGACTGCCTTGCGGACCTCCACCTACTACCTCTATCTCGCGCCAGGCCGTGACGCCTGTGCCGAGCAACTTTCCCACCGCTTCTTTGGCCGCAAACCGGGCGGCGAAGCTGGGGACAGGGTCGTGGCGGGCCTCGCAGTAGGCTATCTCGGCCGGTGTGAACAGCCGCGTCTTTAGCCCCGGATGCCTGGTAAGCGCCCCACGGAAGCGGTCTACCTCCACCAGGTCCAGCCCAAGCCTCGCACCCTGGGGCGCGTCCACGTCTACTCCACCGTGACGGTCTTGGCCAGGTTGCGCGGTTGGTCGACCTTCTCGCCCCGTGCCTTCGCCACGTAATAGGCGAAGAGTTGCAGAGGAACCACCGCCAGAAGCGGCGAAAGCATCTCGTCCGTGACCGGCACGTAGAGGATCTCGTCGGTCATCTCCGCCAGGGTCTCGTTGCCCTCTGACGCCACTGCGATGACGCTGGCGCCCCGCGCTATGACCTCTTGGACGTTGGAGATGAGTTTGTCGTACACAGAGCTGTCGGTGCCCACCACGATGACGGGGGTGCCTTCGGACAGCAGCGCGATGGGGCCGTGCTTCATCTCGCCGGCCGCGTAGGCCTCGGTGGGCACATACGAGATCTCTTTGAGTTTCAAAGCGCCCTCCATGGCCACCGGCAGACCTATGTTCCTACCCAGACACATGAAGTAGTCGTTGGCGGCGTGACGCTTTGCGGCCTGCTCCACCTTGGCCACAGCGGCGCTTTCCAGATAGTGTTCCAGCAGACCCGGGATGCGGCGTAGTTGTTCGGTGTAGCCCCGCACGGCCTCGGCGCTCAGACCGCCGCGCTCGTGAGCCATGTGCAGAGCCAACAGGATCATGGCCAAGACCTGGGTCAGGAAGGTCTTGGTGGCCGCCACGCCTATCTCCAGGCCGGCGCGAGTGAAGAGGACGCCATCCGCCTCCCTGGTGGCCTGCGAGCCGACGATATTCGTCACGGCCAAGACACGGGCCCCAGCTTTGCGGGCCAGACGCATGGCCGCCAACGTATCTGCGGTCTCGCCTGACTGGCTGATGGCGATGCATAGGCACTCGGAATCGAGAACCGGGTCGCGGTAGCGGAACTCAGAGGCCACCTCCACCTCCACCGGCAGCCGTGCCCAACGCTCCAGCGCGTACTTGCCCACCTGCCCGGCAAATGAGGAGGTGCCGCAGGCCACTATGACCACCCTTTTCAGCGCGCAGATATCCTCTCGGGTGAGACCTAGTTCGTCCAAGATCACCCGGCCGTCGCTACCTACCCTCTCGGCCAGAGTGTCGGCCAGCGCCCCCGGCTGCTCGTGGATCTCCTTGATCATGAAGGTCTCGTAGCCGGCCTTCTCCGCGGCCTCTTCGTCCCAATCGACCTCTTCGACACTGCGCTCCAAGACGCCGCCATCCAGGTCGAACACCCGGACGCCGTCCCGAGTGACCACCACTACGTCCCCATCCTCGGGGAACATGACCGTGCGGGTCTCGGCCAGGAACGCGGGTACGGCGGAGGCCAAGAAGTACTCGCCCTGGCCCAGCCCTGCCACCAGCGGGGTCTCTTTGCGTATACCCACTATGACATCGGGCTCGTCCACCGCCACAGCGCAGACGGTGAAGTGCCCTTCCATCTGGCGGTAGGCCTCCACCAGCGCCTCCTGCAGCGAGCCGCTGTAAGCGCGTTCGATGAGATGCGCTACCACTTCGGCGTCGGTCTCAGAAGTGAAGGTATGCCCCTCGGCCACCAGTTCGGCGCGCAGACCAAGGTAGTTCTCAACGATGCCGTTGAGCACTATGGCAAAACGACCGCTGCAGTCGGTATGCGGATGGGCGTTGGCCTCTGAGGGCCGCCCGTGTGTAGCCCAGCGCGTGTGCGCTATACCCACGCAGCCGCCGCCGTCGAGTTGATCCAAGCACACTTCCAGGCTGTCCAAGTTGCCCACTGAGTGCAGAAGTTCGAACCCAGAGTCGGTGAGAATAGAGATGCCGGCGGAGTCATAGCCCCTGTACTCGAGTTTGCGCAGACCCCTGAACAGTATGTCCCTGCAGGGCCGCTCGCCCACATATCCCACTATTCCGCACATCAGCTATCTACCTCCGTGCTTGCGAATCCACCCGGCCTGCGGGCTGCAAAGTATACTCCTCGACCCTTCCGGGTCAGGCGACGCGATGGCCGCCGGTCTACACAAGAATGAACAAGGCGAGGGAGTAGCCTCCCTCGCCTTGTGCTCCCCTCCAGGTAGCTGCGACTAGCGCTTCGAGAACTGCGGGCGCTTGCGGGCCTTGCGCAGACCAGCCTTCTTGCGCTCGACCATACGGGCGTCGCGCGAGAGGTGCCCGGCCCGCTTCACCTCGGTGCGTAGCGAAGGATCGGCCTCCACCAGCGCGCGGGCCACGCCGTGCTTCACAGCCCCGGCCTGACCGGACTTGCCGCCGCCCTTGACGTCGGTGATGACATCGTAACGAGCATCGGTGCCCGTTTCGACCAGGGGCGACCGCACGGCCAACACCAAGGTCTGACGGTTGAAGTAGTCCTTGACATCCTTGCCGTTCACCGTGATGTTGCCGGTACCCGGCATGAGGCGCACGCGGGCGACCGAGGTCTTGCGCTTACCCGTCGCCGAGTAGACTACTGCTGCCATGGCAATTCCTCCGGCTTCTGGGCCGCATGCGGATGCTTGGGCCCAGCGTAGATCTTGAGTTTGGTAAGTTGCTGGGCGGCCAGACGATTCTTGGGCAGCATGCCCTTGACCGCCTTGCGGATCACTTCGGTAGGCCGCTGCTGGAGCATCTGCCCCAGAGTGCGGGTCTTCAGGCCCCCGGGGTAGCCGGAGTGCCGACGATAGAGCTTGCCGGTCAGCTTGTTGCCGGTCACCGCTATCTTCTCAGCGTTGACCACGACCACGAAGTCACCGGTGTCCACATGCGGCGTGTACTGCGGCTTGTTCTTGCCGCGCAGCACGTCGGCTATGTCGGTCGCCAAACGGCCCAGGTTCTTGCCCTCGGCGTCGACGACCCACCAGTTCCGTGTTACTTCCCCAGGTTTTGCCGAATAAGTCCTCACACTGCCTCCATCATGGTCCGACAAAGAGGTAGTCCGGACCTCCAAACGCGACCGCAGATGATACTGGGGGCGGCAGACAGTGTCAAGGCGACCGCCGACCGAGTATCGGTCAAGAAAGCGCCCGCCCCGTGCGGCGAAGGCCGCCTAGGGTTGGCGGAACAACGATACCGATCGCAGCCTCAACTCCGCGACCAGCTTGCGTAGCACGGCCACGGCACTCTCCCACATGCCCACGAGACCAGCGCGCGCCGCGGGCGGCGGCTCGATGCCATCGGCGAGTGGCTCTGCAGGCCACAGCGCCTGGTAGGTCCGACCGTAAGACAGGGAGTTGACGCGAGAGCTGACCCCGCTTATGAGACTCAGCAGAGCGTGATGCCCGGCCAGCAAGTCGCGGCCGAACCGGCCGAGGATGTTCGCGATCGAGTAGAAGGTGCCGTTGCATTCGATCATCTCATTGATGATCTGGTCGCGGGTCAGGTACTTATAGCGGGCGACCGGATAGTTGAGCGTGTAGTACTTCCAATCGTCAGGAAAACCGTCCAGCGCGATCCTGCCCTCGGCTTTCACCTGTTTCCAAAGGGCGGTGCCAGGGAGCGGGGTGAGAAAGAGCACGTTCATGTTGTCGACCCCATAGCGGCCGGCCGCTTCGGCGATGAGCGTGCCCACCCCGGGGCGGTCGGAGTCCAGCCCCATGATGAACGAGCCGCACACTAGGATATTGTGACGACGAAGGCGCGCCACCGACGCGGGGATACTCCGCCCCGACAGCATGGCCGATTTCTTGCCCAGTTCGGGCAGACCCTCGGGCGTCACCGATTCGAACCCCACGAACAACCCCACGCAGCCGGCCGCTTCAGCCAACGTCATCAGCTCTTCGTCGTCGGCGAAGTTGACCGTGGTCTGGCCCATCCAGACCTTCCCCGTGTCCGCTTCGGCCAGGGCGCGGAACAGCTCCTTGGCCCGCTCGATATGCTCAGGCTTGCGGCCGATGAGATTGTCGTCGACTATCAGCACCCGCGACTCGCGTATGGACTTGAATTCCTTGACGACGTCGCCGATAGGCCGCTGGCGATAGCTTGCTCCGTTGAACTGGGTCACGCTGCAGAAGGTGCAGTTGAGGGAGCAACCTCGGGTGGTCTGGATCGAGCCAAAAGCATATCCGTAACGGAGAAGGTCGTTACGAGCGGGGGCGATTTGATGCACGGCCGCTCGACCGCCGTCGTAGCGGGTCTTGAGACAACCAGCCCGCACGTCGCTCAGAACTTCCGCCCATACCGATTCCGCCTCTCCCGTGACCACCGTGTCCACGCGCGCGCTGGCTTCTTCCAGGCACATGGTCGCGTGGATTCCACCCATGACCACGGGTACGCCTCGCGCGCGGAACCATTCCGCGATCTCGTAGGCCCTGGGCGCCTGCGAGGTGAAGGCGGTGACACCCACCACATCGGGTCGCGGCAAGGCTTCGTAGTCTATGTGAGCTAGGTTCTCATCAAGAACGTGCGTCTCCCAATCCGGAGGAGTCAGCCCCGCAAGCACCAGCAGTCCGAGCGGCTTCCACAGGCGGAACCGGTTCCAATAGCTGCTCCGGTTGAACGACATACTGGCGAGGGGGTTGGCGGGATTGATCAGGTACACAAGCATTACTTCTCCTGACCGTGGTGGACTAGTTGGCGTCCATGGGGATATCCGCTTGAGGTTACACGAAGGCACAAGGCATAGGGTCAGCCCAACCCGGTGACCGGGTTCTTATCCCCCTTTGGCCGCAACCGCAAACCACGACAAGCGCACGGCTCAGTTGGCGACAAGCTTGAGCGTCCCCTACAGTCCCCGAAGATCCTCCGGCTGCAGCGGCGGTAGCTCGCCGCGACCTAGCATCGCGTCGATTGCGCCCAGGATCCGGTCCCGGTCGCTTGGCAGGGTGCCGGTGACATCCAGGTAGGTGGGTGCGTGGTTGGTGCGAAAAGCCGCCTGCGTCACGTGGGTCTCGCTGACCATCACCCGCAACTCCTGCAGCAGGCCTGCGGCGTCCGGCATCACGAACTGTCCACCGCGGACCGCCTCGGCCAGGCGCGTGCCCGATTCCGGCATGAGAGAGATCACGTCGATGTACTGCGGGTCCACCGCGGTGAGCGCCAGCCCGGTGGAGCGCGCGTGCTGGGCCGACCGTTCGGCCCCCCCCAACCCCAAGATGGCGGTCACGCTCAGGGCCATGCCGGCCTGCTTGAGCTTGGTGAACGCGCGCACCTGCTGCGCGGCCGAAAGACCCCGGCCACTTAGAGCTAGGGTCACGTCGTCGCCGGACTCAAGCCCCACGTAGAGTAGTTCCAGGCCGTGCTCCCTCATCTCACGAAGCTCGTCCACACTCAGGGGCAGTAACGAGTGTGGGGTGGCGTAGGCGCTCACCCTTTGCAGACTGGGGAATTGAGCCTTCAGGGTATCCAGGATGTCGACCAACCGGGAGAGCGGCAGCGTCAGCACGTCGCCGTCCGACAGGAACACCCGGGTCACGTTCTCCTTGATGCCGGCCTCGACGCCGTTGATGTCCTCGCGGATGTACTCCAGTGGTCGCAGACGAAAAGCCTTGCCCATATACGAGCCGCAGAAGATGCACTTGCCGTGAGCGCACGCATACATGACCTGGATCACCAGCGATTCTTCCTCGTTGCATGGTCTGATTACATGCCCGTGATAGCGGGGATATGTGCGCTCGAACGTGATCACTCTATGCGCCCCATCTCTCGACCTGTATCAGACATGATCCGGCCGCCAGTGAGTGTGATCTTTCTATCATCATCCGGCTGGGCGTCAGCAGATTCACGCAGCCACCCTGATCGTCAGAGTGGCCCGGAGTACCCAAGGGGTCGTAGACCGCGGACGATTCGTACGAGTGCACCACGCCGGGGCGGACCCTCTCGGTGAGCTGCGCGGCGCAGATGACGCCGCCGCGATCGTTGTACAGCCGGACCAGATCGTGATCGCCCACGCCGCGAGCCTGGGCGTCGGCGGGGTTCAGGCGGGCCACCCAATAGTACCGGCCGTCCACAAGCAGCCGGTGGTCCGGGATCTCGTTCATCATGCCGTGCTTGCCATCGTGATGAGTGTGGAACGAGTGGCGGGGGTGCGGGGTCATCAACTGCAGGGGGTACTTGGCGAAGAGTTCTTTGGTGTCCGGCCCTTCCCAAGATTCGCGATAGGTCATTATCGGCGGGCGTTCCGGATCGTCAGGGTCAAAGCGCTTCAGGCTGGACGACTCGAACTCCAGCTTGCCCGACTGAGTCTGCAGACCGCGGTGCCATTCCTCGGTGTAGTCGGCCGGGAGAGGCGCCAGCTCCGGCGTGTCCTTCAGCCGCCCTTCGGCGAACCAGCGGAACGAGACGGGGTCGCGCAGGGCCTCGCTGGGCGGTGGCACGACATAGTAGCCCTTCTTAAGGAAGCGCTTCCAAGTAGTGGCCTTGGGCAGGTCGGTGCCCTCGAACAGGCGCTGACACCAATCGAGCTCGTCGCTCCCCTCAGCGAACGGCGAGGCCAGACCGAGTCGTTGGGCGAGCTCCAGAAAGATCTGAAAGTCGGATTTGGACTCTCCCAGGGGCTCGATACACTTGTGCTGCATCACGGCCACCCGGTGGTTGCATTGCGTGAACGAGTGCTCGGCTATGCCTCCCGCGTTCGCGAACTCCCCGATGTCCCAACGCTCGAAGTTGGTGCACGCCGGCAGGATCACATCGGCGAACTTGGCCTCACCTTCCAGCCAGATCGACTGGTTGACCACAAACTCCAGTTCGGGCGACGCGTACATGCGGGCGTAGCGGTTGGTGTCGGACATGGTGCCCAGATGGGAGCCGCCGTACTTGTAGTACATGCTCACGCGAGCGTGCCCCGGTGCAGGGTATCCGAACTTGAGGAACTGCTTGTCTATGGTCTTCGGATCGCTGATGTACCCGTCGGCATGGCCCTCCAGGATAGCCTCTGGGAGCTTCAGGCGCGGGATACCCTGGGCCACTGTGTTGACGCTGGGCAATTGCGGCATGCGCTGGTAGAGCTGCACGGGCAGCGCGGTAAACTCCAGCTCCCCCGACATGCCCCCCTCCGCGTAGCCGGGAAAGTAGAAGTGAGTGTCCAGCGGCGCTCCCTGTTGCAGGCAGCCAAGGTTCACGCCGGGCTTCCCCAGGCCCTGCATGGCCATGAGACACACCATACCTCTGGCCCAGTCCGTACCGGTGGCCGTGCGGCACGCCCCGCCGAAGCCCACGAAGCCCCCGGGTGACAGATAGGTCCGCTTGGTGCCCCACCGACGGGCCAAAGCCCGCACGTCTCGCGCCGAGACCCCGGTCTTCTCCTGCTGCCACTCCGGTGTCTTCGCCGATCCGTCGTCTTTGCCCAAGACGTAGTCTCTCCACTTGTCGAACCCCACGGTCCGTTGGTCGACGTACTCCTGGTCGTAGAGTCCCTCGGTGATCCAAACGTACGCTATCGCGAGGACCAGCGCGCTATCGGTGCCGGGGCGGGGGGCCAGCCATTTGCCACCCATCCAAGCCGCGGTGTGGTTGAGGTAGGGATCTATGTGGACGAAGGGGATGCCCAGCTCTTTCAGCCAGGCCCGCCGCACGGTGCCCTCTTGCGCGCCGTAGATGCCGCTGGTGGCTTCTGGGTCGCTGGACCAGAACACCACGAACTCGGCGTTCTGCAGGCAGTCCTCCACGGTGCCGTAGGTCTCCGCCCCGCCCAGGCGTCCCGTCTGACCCCAGTGGTGCACGGCTCCCCAGAGCCATCCCTCCCAGCTGTCCGGATTGCTCACGATCGGAGTCCACCCTATCGAGTTGAGAAAGCGCATCCGAGCCGAGAGCCAGTACCCGATGATGCCCCACGTGTGATGTGACCCGCTGCCGCTCATGATGGCGCCTGGACCATGCTCCCGCTTAACCCGCTTAATCTCCCCGGCCACCAGATCCAGCGCCTCGTTCCAAGAGATGCGTTCATATCCTGAGACACCGCGGTTCTGAGGGTTCCGTTCACCGGTCGGGTCGAAGTCCACCCGCTTCAGCGGATACAACAATCGGTCCGGAGAGTAGACCAGAGACTTCCAACTCAGAGTGTGAGGGCTGACCGTGGTCTTGCGAGGCGGGGTGAAGGTGCGCCCCCTGGCTTCGACGGTCCAGGGCTCGGCGTCCGCTCGCTCAAGAGTCAGGGGGGCTATCCGCAGGATCTTGCCGTTCTTCACGTAGACGAACACCGGGCCACCGTTGGTGTTGCTTGTGTATCTGGTGACACCGTCACCCAAGCGGACTCCGTACTTCCAGCCTGCCGACATCATTCCCGTGAGCGCGTGAGCCACGTGGGTGACCAAAACGTCGTCGCCTTGGATCGTCATCTGGGAGTTCTTGGCCGCGTTCAGGAACTCCAACCTGTCCCGTCCGGGCCGCAGCACACGCGCAGCCACAGCGGTATCCCGAAAGGCCATTACGACGTCGGCCCCTGTATCGAGGGCCCGGCGGGAGCTGACCCGCCCACCGCGAAACCGTATCAGCCGGCCCCGCGACCCATCGAGCAGCCTGACCTGCAGAATCAGGTCGTGCCGCCCGAGCTGTTCCCGAAAGGCTGGGTGCCGCGCCGACTGCAGTTGCATCAGCCTCGCCAGACCGAATGCGGTGACGGCGAACCTTGCCCTGCCCAGGGCATCCCTTGACGCTCTCACCACGCCTACCATCAGAATTCTGCCTCACCCTCTCGCCCCATGTCGCCGCCACCGTATTTGATGCTCCAAAGGAAAAGGCCGTGAGCCGGGGCGGTGGGTCCCGCGTCCCCGCGCCCGGCACCCCCCAGCAGGCGCCGGAAGCTCTCCAGATCCCTCTTTCCTTCGGCCACTTCGACCATGGTACCCACTAACGTCCTCACCATGTGCCGCAAGAAGGCGTTGGCCTCTATTTCCAAGCTCATTATTCCTGGCTCCCCGGGAGTACGGCGCCAGACGCAGCGCTGCACGGTTCGAGCGAAGAACACGTGTTCTGTCTCAACGGGCGTAAAGGCGGTGAAGTCGTGCTGCCCCAGGGTGACCTCGGCGGCTGCGTCCAACAGACGCGGGTCGAGCGGGTGGCCCACCAACCAGCAATAGCGCTTCCAGAAGGGTGACAAGACTTGATCCATACATAGGAAATAGCGATAGCCGCGACCGGTGGCATCCTTGCGGGCATCGAAGCCCGCACGAGCACACACCATGCGTGTGACCGCTATGCCGGAAGGCGTGAGGGCGTTCAGCGAGGCTGTCATCTTGGTCAGGTCCGTTCCGCGCGGCAACTCCAGGCTCACTACCTGCCGGCGCGCGTGCACGCCCGCGTCGGTGCGCCCTGCCACGCGAAGCGCGGGCGCGGTGCCCAGCACGGTCACGAAAGCCTTCTCCAGACAACCCTCGACCGTGACAAGTCCATCCTGCTTCGCCCATCCATGCAGGCCGGTACCGTCGTACTGCAGTTCCATGCGAACGCAATCGTCCAGATGGACCTCCCGCACTACCCATGTCTCGCGGACCCGCCAAGAAAAGCAAATGCCGGAACCTCTAGGGCCCGGCACCAGCTTACAACTCGTGATTCTACTAAGTCACCACGCGCGTCAGACCGCGCATGGCAAACGCCTACACCAACTCTAGATAGACCATCTCCGCCGCGTCGCCCTGACGGGGACCCAGATGAGTGATGCGGGTGTAGCCGCCCGGCCGGTCGGCATACTTGGGAGCGATCTCGTTGAACAACTTGTACGAGATCTGCTTGTTCCGCAACTGGCTGATGGCCACGCGCCGCGAGTTCAGATCACCGGCTTTGCCCATGGTGATCATCTTCTCGACGATCGGCTTTACCTCTTTGGCCCGGGCCTCGGTCGTCCTAACGCGTCCATGCTCGAGCACAGAGCAGGCCAGGTTCGCCAGCATCTGCCGGCGATGGTCCGGCTGCATGCCGAACCGCCTTCCTTTTCTCTGGTGCCTCACGCTACTCTCCTCTTAGCTTCAGGTTGTTCTCGTCAAGGCGCTCGCGCACCTCATCCAGGCTCTTGCGTCCGAAATTGGGGATGCACATGAGCTCCTGCTCCGACCGGGCCATCAGGTCGCCCACGGTCTCTATGCCTTCACGCTTCAGGCAGTTGAGGGAGCGCACGCCCAAGTCCAGGTCGTCGATGAGCATGTCGTCCTCGGGCTGCGGACCCTGGGCGACGGCCACCGCTACGGGGGCCTCAGGCCTGTACTCCTCGGACTCACCCAAGAAGATGTTGACCAAGTCATCACGAAGAATACCAGCGGCGGCGTTGACGGCCGCCTGCGGATCCAACGCGCCGTTGGTCTCCACTTCCAGGGTCAGCTTATCGAAGTCGGTACGCTGTCCCACGCGGGCAGGCTCCACAGCGTAGGCCACCCTGGTGACCGGCGAAAAGATGGAATCGATGGGAATGACTCCCAGAGCCATGCCAGGACGCTTGTTGTCGTCGGCGGCCACATAGCCACGCCCCCGACGGATGGTCAGCCTCATCTCCAGGCGACCGCCTTCCTCAAGGGTGGCGATATAGGCGTTCGGGTTCATCACTTCGATGGTGCCAGGGAGTTCGATGGCAGCCGCGGTGACCTTGCCAGGCCCGTCCTTGACCAGCGTGACATCGTGCTCCTCGGCCTCTCCGTGCAGCACAAAGACGATCTTCTTGAGATTGAGGATTATGTCGGTGACGTCCTCTTTCACATGAGGGACCGTAGAGAACTCGTGCTCGACACCGGTGATCTTGACCGCGGAGATAGCCGAGCCCTCGAGCGAGGACAGCAGCACTCGACGGAGCGAGTTGCCGAACGTGTAGCCGAAGCCACGCGCCAACGGCTCTACCACGAAGCGGCCGCGGTTCTCACCGGCCGGCTCGTACACACTATGCGGGGTGGCGAAGTCTAGCAATCGGGCCTCCTAATCGACTACTTGGAGTACAACTCGACGATGAGCGACTCTTGGATGGGGAAGTCTATGTCGGCCCTCTCGGGGCGGCGAAGGACTTTGCCCACCAGATTGTCGTGGTCGGCCTGCAGCCACGCAGGCACAGAGGCCGTGAGATCGGTGGCGTCAGCCACGACCGCCTTCAGTCCCTCGCTCTTAAGGACTGCCATGATCACATCGTCGGTCTTGACCCGGTACGACGGGATATTCACCCGCCGTCCGTTGACGGTGAAGTGTCCGTGGCGGACCAACTGCCGGGCCTGACGGCGCGAGGCGCCAAAGCCCAAGCGGTAGACCACGTTGTCCAGTCGCAGTTCTAGCAGGCACAACAGGTTCTCACCGGTGATGCCAGGCTGGCGAGCGGCTACCACATAGTAGTTGTGGAACTGCTTCTCGAGCACCCCATAGTAGCGGCGCGCCTTCTGCTTTTCGCGCAACTGGCTCAGGTACTCGGACTGCTTGCGGCGACGGCCCCGGCCATGGTCTCCCGGAGGATAGGCCCGACGGTCGACGGCACACTTGTCGCTAAGGCAACGCTCACCCTTGAGGAGGAGCTTCTCGCCTTCGCGGCGGCACTGCTTGCACTGCGGAGAGGTGTCTTTAGCCATATCTCTCGTCCGCCTCAGACCCTACGCCGCTTCTTGGGGCGGCATCCGTTGTGCGGGATAGGAGTTACATCCTTGACACTGGTCACGTCGATACCAGTGGCCTGCAGAGAGCGGATGGCAGTCTCGCGACCGCTGCCCGGTCCCTTTACGTAGCAGTCCACCTTCTGCAGTCCGTGTTCCATGGCGGCCCGGGCGGCCTTCTCGGCCGTCACCTGAGCAGCGAAAGGAGTGGACTTGCGCGAGCCTTTGAAACCCGCCGACCCGGCACTCGCCCACGAGATGACGTTGCCTTCTTTGTCGGTGAGGGTCACAAGGGTGTTGTTGAACGACGTCTTGATGTAGGCGTTACCCACAGCGATGCTTTTCCGCACCTTGCGGCGCCGTCCACGCGTACCGGCGGTAGTGCGTTTGGGTGCTGGCATATCTCCTTGTCCTTCGTCCCTAGGTGTATCTGCTGGTCAAGCCCTGGGGCTAGACCCGCACTTTCTTCTTGACGCCAACGGTCGGCTTGTGGCCCTTGCGCACCCGGGCGTTGGTCTTGGTGCGCTGACCCCTGACGGGCATACCACGACGGTGGCGGATGCCCCTGTAGCAGCCGATCTCCATGAGGCGCTTGATGTTCTGACCGCGGTCTCGCCGCAGATCACCCTCTACCATGAGGTTCTCTTCGATGTAGCCACGCAGCCGGATCTCTTCGTCCTCAGTGAGATCCTTCACGTGCGTGTTCGGATCTATCCGCACAGCGGAAAGGATCTTGTTGGACGTAGACCGGCCGATGCCGTACACATAGGTCAGACCGATCTCGATCCTCTTCTCCCTCGGGAGGGTGATACCAGCGATACGAGCCATACGCTTCTCCTACCTAACCTTGCCGCTGCTTGTGACGGGGGTTCTGGCAGATTACCAAGACGACACCCCTACGCCGCACTATCATGCACTTCTCGCACATCGGTTTTACCGACGCTCTGACTTTCATCTGACGCCCTTCCTCTACTTGAAGCGGTATGTGATACGACCCCTAGTAAGGTCATAGGGCGAAAGTTCGACCTTGACCCTGTCACCAGGCAGGATGCGTATGTAGTTCATGCGCATCTTGCCGGAGATGTGCGCCAGAATCTCCAGCTCGTTGTCCAGTTGCACCCTGAACATGGTGTTGGGCAAGGCTTCGATAACCTCGCCCTCGAGCTCTATGGCATCTTCTTTAGGACACACAGCCATCCCCGCCTGAATACCGGCCGATTATGTTACCACAAGCCTTGCTCACGCTAGGCTCCCGACTTTGGCCGCGGTGAGAGGCCGGGGGCCGTTCTTGGTGATGGCTACTGTATGTTCGAAGTGAGCGGATAGGCTGCCGTCCTTGGTGTAGATAGCCCAAGAATCCCGGCCCATCTCCACATCGTGGGCACCCATGTTCACCATCGGCTCGATGGCGATCACCATACCTTCGCGCAGTTCTGGCCCCTGATGAGGGGGGCCGAAGTTGGGCACTTGCGGGTCTTCGTGCATCTCCTGCCCCACACCGTGGCCCACCATGCTCTCCACCACCGAGTAGCCATGCGCTTCGGCATGGGTCTGAACGGCATGGGAGATATCACCCACGCGGTTGCCTATCCTGCACTCGGCGATGCCCTTCCAGAGCGACTCTTCGGTAACACGCAGAAGCTCCTGCGCCTCCCTGGAGATCTCGCCCACGGGGAAGGTATAAGCCGCATCGGCGATGTAACCATACATGGTCACACCCACATCGACTCCCAGGATGTCGCCTTCGCGCAGACGCACCTTGCCGGGGATACCGTGCACCACCATGTCATTGGGGGACGCACAGATAGAGCCCGGGAAACCCCGGTACCCCTTGAAGGTGGGTAGTCCACCCTTTGACCTTATGAACTCCTCTGCCAATCTGTCCAACTCTCCTGTCGTGACACCGGGCTTCACTTCGCGGCCCATGAGCTCCAAACACTCCCGGACCACCGTGCCTGCTCGGGCCATCTTTTCGATCTCCGCCTGCGACTTCCTGATGATCACGATCGTCGGTCTAACCAAGCCTTCCGCTTGGGACTAGGCGCCAGCCGGCCCCAAGGCGGCCTTGATGTCTGCGTAGGTGACATCCGCCTCTTTGCTTCCATCTACCCGCACCACCACGCCGGCCTTGTCGTAGTAGTCGATTAGTGGTTCGGTCTGCTTCCGGTAGACGTCCAGCCGGTTCAGCACCGTAGCCTCGTTGTCGTCGTCGCGCTGGTACAGCTCGCCGCCGCACCGATCACACACGCCCTCGACCTTCGGCTGATTGAAGTAGACGTTGAACGGGGCCTGGCACTTCCGGCACACCCGACGTCCGGCCATGCGCTTGAGGATGAGCTCCTCTTCGACCAGAAGCACGATCACCTTGGTGACCGCCCGGTCCAGACCCTCCAGCGCTTTGTCCAGCGCTTCGGCCTGCGGGATGGTACGCGGGAAGCCGTCCATCAGGAAGCCTTTGGCAGTATCAGGCTCCTGCACTCGGTCCTTGACGATGCCTATGACCACGCTATCCGGCACCAGTTCGCCGGCATCCATGAACTTCTTGGCCTCCAGGCCCATGGCGGTTCCGTTGGCCACGGCGCCGCGCAGGATATCGCCCGTGGAGATGTGCGGGATGCCGTATTCGTCCACGATGCGAGTCGCCTGTGTGCCTTTGCCGGCACCGGGCGCTCCCAATAGGATCAGATTGAACTGGCTCACGTCGCGCGTATCCTTTCTCGTTTACCTAGGCGAGGGCTACTTGAGGAAGCCCTCGTAGTGCCGCATGAGTAGCTGCGACTCCATCTGCTGCATCGTGTCGAGCGCCACACCGATGACGATAAGTATCGAGGTGCCACCGAAGTAGAAGTCTATGCCCATGTACTTGATGAGCACTGTGGGCAGCAGCACGATGAACGCCAAGAAGAGCGCGCCCGGCAGCGTGATGCGAGTGAGCACCCGGTCAAGATAGGCGGCCGTCGGACGGCCCGGCCTGATGCCTGGTACGAAGCCGCCGTACTTCTTAAGGTTATCCGCCTGATCGATCGGGTTGAACTGCACCGCCGTGTAGAAGTACGTGAAGATGACTATCAGTATGACTTCAGCCACCAGGTACCACCAGGAGCTAGGTCCGAAGACCCGGGCCAGCCACTTGGTCCATCCCCACGGCACCATCTGCGCCAGGGTCACGGGCAGCATCAACACCGAGGAAGCGAAGATGACGGGAATAACACCGGCCATGTTCACTTTCAGCGGTAGATAGGTGCTCTGTCCACCGTAGACCTTGCGTCCGACCACTCTCTTTGCGTACTGCACCGGTATGCGGCGCTGCCCCTGCGTGACGAAGATGACCAGCACCACCACGGCCAGTGCGATGACCAGCATGGCGATCCACGTGTACCAGGGCTCTTCGGTGAACAGCGTCCAGAGGCCCCAGGGCAGCCGGGACACGATGGAAGCGAAGATCATCAGCGAGATACCGTTGCCTATGCCCCTCTGGGTGATCAGTTCGCCCAACCACATGACCATGACGGCGCCGACGGTCAGCGTAAGCACGACCAAGAAGCCCTCCAAGAAGGTCATCGTGGTGCCGAATGCGCCCTGACTCTTGAAGAGGAACACGAACCCCACCGACTCGATGAAGGCCAGCCCCGCGGTGAAGTAGCGGGTATATTGGTTCATCTTCTTCTGCCCCGCCGGTCCCTCTTTCATCATGGCCTCCAAGCGCTTGCTGACCATGGTCAGCAACTGCATGATGATGGAAGCCGTGATGTAGGGCATGATGCCCAGTGCGAAGATGGCCATGTTTGCGAGGCCGCCGCCGGCGAACAAGTTGATGAAGTCCAAGACTCCACCGTTGTCGCCGGTCTTTGTGCCGATCTGCACGCCCGGTGCCGGTATGTAGCAACCCAGTCGATAGAGGGCGATGATGAAAGCCGTGAACAGAAGCTTCTTGCGAAGCTCCGGCAACTTCACCGCGTTAACTAGCGATTGCCACATCAGTCACTCTCCCCTATGGTCTGCACGTCGCATGAACGCGTGCCTAAGCTATGACTTCCGCGGTGCCGCCGGCCGCCTGGATCTTGACCAGAGCCGACGCGCTGAACCCGTGAGCCTTGATGGTGAGTGCTTGAGTGAGCTCACCGGTGCCCAGGATCTTGACGCGCTCGTCAGACTTCTTGATGATGCCTTTGGCGAGCAGGGTCTCCGGAGAGACCTCCTCACCCTTGCCGAACTCGGCCAAACGCGACAGATTGACCGGCGTCATGTGAGTGCGGAACGGTCCGATAGGCATAGCTGTCTTGGCCAGAGGACCACGCAGCTTGGGCAGCCTCATGTGCAGAGGCATCTGACCACCCTCGTAGCGCGGCGAAATCTGCCCGCCGGACCGCTGCTTGGAGCCTTTGTGACCCCTACCGGACGTCTTGCCCACCCCCGAACCCTCGCCGCGGCCGACACGCTTTTTGCTGTGGCGTGATCCCGGATCGGGCTCTAGGTTGTGCAGGAAGATCTCTCCCATCTCTATTCCTTATCCTTGCTCTCGGCCTTGGGTTTGGCCGTGGTCTTCGGCTTGGCAGCCGTCGCAGCCTTGGGCGTGGCCGGCTTGGCGGCAGCGGGCTTCGCGGCCGTCGCAGCCTTGGGCGCGGCAGCCTTAGTCGCAGCCTTGGTCGCAGCCGGTTTGGCAGCGGCGGGCTTCGCGGCCGTCGCAGCCTTGGGCGCGGCAGCCTTAGTCGCAGCCTTGGGCGCGGCAGCTGTCTTGGGTGCGCCCGCCTCGAGTGTGGCCGTCTTCGCGGCGGCCGGCTTGGCCTCCGCCTTGACCTCAGCCTCGCCGGTCGCCTTGACCTCGACCGCCGGAGCGATATCGGCCTTGGGTTTCGGCTGGGCCGACGCAACGACCTTCAGCTTGGGCTTCTCTGCCGCCTTCTCCTTGACGTCCACTACCTCCACCTGGACCATGTAGCGCACCTTGCGCACCATGCCCCGAAGTGACGGCGTGTCTTCGTGATAGACCGTCTGGTTCATGCGGCTGATGCCCAGCGCATCCAGAGTGGCCTTGTGGTCTTTCTTGCGGTTGATGCGGCTCTTGACCTGAGTGATCTTAAGCATCTCTCACACTCACTCTCCAGCCTCGGACTCAGCGGCGGGAGCCTCGGTCACGGGTGCTTCGACAGCCGTGGCCTCGGTCACACCGGTGTCCTCGACAACCTCGGGAGCCTTGGTCTCGGCGGGAGCGGCCGTCTCGACCGGCGCAGCCGGTTTGGCGGCGGGTTTGCGCGCCGGAGCCTTGGAGGCTCCACCCCTGCCGGCCGGACTGCCCGACTTGGTCGGGGCCGCCGCGGGCTTGACCGCGCGGCTGGGCGCAGCCGGAGCTGCCGGAGCTGCCTTCGGCGCCGCAGGCGCCGCGGCGGGCGCCTTGGCCGCCCGCTCGCCTAGTACCTCGACGAGGGTCTTGCCGCGCTGCATCGCGATGTCTTCGGGCCTGCGCAGAGACCGGAGTCCCTTCTCAGCCGCCCGCACCATGTTGATGGGGTTGGTAGTGCCCAGGCACTTGGTGAGTACGTCGTGGACGCCACCCAGTTCCAAGAGAGCGCGCACACCACCGCCGGCGATGACGCCGGTACCGGCGGAAGCCGGACGCAACAACACGCGGCCGGCGCCGTGATGGCCCAAGACCTGGTGCGTGATGGTGGTGCCGTGCTTCGGGATGACGAAGAGGTTCTTGCGGGCGTCCTCGATGGCCTTCTGGATAGCCAAGGGAACTTCCTTAGCTTTGCCATAGCCGATGCCCACCGTGCTCTCTCCGTCGCCCACCGCCACGAGAGCGGTGAACGAGAAGCGCCGGCCGCCCTTGACGACCTTCGCCACTCGGTTGATGTGGATCACGCTCTCCTGAAGGTTGAGCGTATCTGCCTTGATCTGTGCCAAAGTGCTTCCCCTCTCCCTCAGAAGTCCAGGCCGCCCTCACGGGCGCCGTCCGCAAGAGCCTTTACTCGACCGTGGTAGAGATACGGACCCCTGTCGAACACCACTTTGGTTATACCGGCAGCCTTGGCATTCTTGGCCAAGAGCTCGCCGACCTTGGTGGCCTGATCTTTCTTCGACAGACCCTTCTCGGTCACGTTGGCGCTGGCAGCACTGGCCAGAGTGTGGCCCTTGCTGTCGTCTATGATCTGCGCCCAGATCGCCCGGTTAGACCGGAACACCGAAAGACGCGGGCGCTCGGCACTGCCGCGCACCTTGCTGCGGACCCTGAGAGCCCGTTGATTTCGCGTCGCTTGATACTTGCTGGTTGCGCTCATTGATTCCTCACTACGCCCGCTTGCCGACTTTGCGCCGCACTACTTCGCCCTCGTAACGGATGCCTTTGCCCTTGTAGGGCTCCGGCTTCCGGATCGAGCGGATCTCGGCCGCTGTCTGGCCGACGCGCTGCTTGTCGATCCCCTTGACCACTATCTGTGTGGGGGCAGGCACTTCGAACTGGATGTTCTCCGCAGGGGTGACCAACACGGGGTGGGAATACCCCACCAGTATCTCGAGGTCAGAACCCTTCATGGAGGCCCTGTAGCCCACGCCCTGGATCTCAAGCTTCTTCTCGAAGCCGGTAGTCACACCGGTGACCATGTTCGAGAGCAGGGTGCGGGTGAGCCCGTGCAGAGACCTGTTCGGACCGGAGTCGTCCGGTCTAGTGACCGTCATGACGCCCGCCTCCAGAGTCACCTGCATCTTCGGATGCACGTCCATGGACAACTGGCCCTTGGGACCCTTGACAGCGATATTGCTCCCGTCGATCGTCACTTCGACGCCGCTCGGGATGTTTATGGGTGCTCTTCCTATACGTGACATGGCATTACCAGACGAAACAGATGACTTCGCCGCCAACACCCAGCTTCTGAGCTTCTCGCGCCGTCATCAGGCCACTCGAGGTGGAGATGATGGCCGTGCCCAGTCCTCCCAGGACCTTGGGGAGGTTGTCCTTCTTCGCATAGATGCGGCGACCCGGCTTGCTGACTCTCTTCACCTGCGAGATGACTCGCCGGCGACCGTCGGTGTACTTGAGCTCGACCACCAACTTGTCGAAGCTTCCGTCCTTGACAACGGAGTAGCCAGTTATGTAGCCCTCGTCTCTGAGGACGCGGGCCAGTTCCACCTTCTGGGCGGAAGACGGCATCTCCACCAGAGCATGGAGCGCCTTGTTGGCGTTCCTCACCCGGGTGAGCATGTCGGCGATGGGATCTGTGGTTGGCATGACCCCTCCTACCAGCTCGACTTGGTGACCCCAGGGATGAATCCCTGGTGGGCTAGCTCACGAAGACAAATGCGGCATACGCCGAAGCGGCGCACATACCCGCGAGGCCGACCACAGCGGAAGCAGCGGTTGCGAGCCTGAACGGCGTATTTCTGCGGACGCCGTGCCTTAGCGATCATCGATTTCTTTGCCATGCGCTGATGCTCCTATCCTTCAGCTCTCACGGAAAGGCATGCCCATAAGCTTGAGCAACGCCCGTCCTTCGTCGTCCGTCTTCGCCGTGGTGGTGATGGCGATATCAAGTCCCCGTATCTTGTCGATCTTGTCGTACTCGATCTCGGGGAAGATGATCTGCTCCTTCACACCCAGGTTGAAGTTGCCCCGCCCATCGAAGCCCCCCGGAGCTACTCCCCGGAAGTCCCGGATACGCGGCAGAGCGATGCTCACTAGCCGGTCCAACAGCTCATACATGCGGTCGCCCCGCAGGGTCACGCGCAACCCCACCGGCATTCCCTCCCGCAGCTTGAAGTTGGCCACCGATTTGCGGGCTCGACGCAATTGCGCCTTCTGCCCTGTGATCAGGCCTAGTTGCAGCGCCGCTTCTTCCATGCCTTTAGCGTCATGCGTGCCTTCGCCGATGCCCATATTCATGGTCACCTTGGTGACCTTGGGCACTTCCATGACGTTCTTGTAGCCAAACTGCTCGCGCAGCGCCGGCACGATCGTGCTTTGGTATTTCTCTTTTAGTCTGGGAACTGCCATCACTAGCCCTTATCCAGCTGGACGTTGCACTTCTTGCAGTAGCGCACCCTGTTGCTGCCGTCGGTGCGCACGCCCACTCGCGCGGGCCGGCCGCAACTGGGGCAGACCAACTGCACGTTGCTTATGTGCATGCTGGCCTCGCGCTCGATCACTCCGCCTTGCGGCAGCTTCTTCGAGGGTCGCACGTGCCGCTTGATGAAGTTGACGCGCTCCACCACGATACGCTCGTCGGCCTCCAGGACTCGCAGTACCTTGCCCTTCTTGCCGGACTCCTTGCCCTGCATCACCTGGACGGTGTCGCCCCGCTTGATGCGGAACTTCTTGACGTGTCTCGCTTGGTCCGCCATCACAGCACCTCCGGCGCCAGCGAGATGATCTTCGCGAAGTTCTTCTCGCGGAGCTCGCGGCCCACGGGGCCGAAGATGCGGGTGCCCCGGGGGTTCAACTGCCGGTCGATCAGCACGGCCGCGTTCTCGTCAAAGCCGATGTAGGTACCGTCCTTGCGCCCGTACGACTTCTTGACCCGGACGACCACGGCCCTCACGACCTCGCCCTTCTTCACTGCACCACCGGGGGTGGCTTCTTTGACAGCCCCCACGATGATGTCGCCCACGCCGGCGTAGCGACGCTGCGAACCGCCCATGATGCGGATGCAAAGCAGCTCACGCGCGCCGGTGTTGTCGGCGACTTTTAGTCTTGTCTCCACCTGTATCATCGTGCCTCACCCATCTCCTGCCGGCCGGCTAAACGGCGCGCTCGAGCACCTTGATAAGGCGCCACGTCTTGTCCTTGGAAAGCGGTCGGCATTCGCGCACGAGAACAGTGTCTCCGACCTTGGCCTGATTCTCTTCATCATGGGCCTTGAGCCGAGACGTCGTGCGGATGACCTTTGAATACTTGGCGTGAGGCTTGACAGCCTTGACCTGGACCACGATGGTCTTGTCCATGCGGTCCGAGACCACCACGCCCTGGCGCTCCCTTTGTACTATGGTCTTCTCGGCTGCCATCAAAGCTCCCTCGCCCGTTCTCTCGCCGACTGCACCGTTATGAGCTTCGCAATGTCCTGGCGCACCTGGCGAAGACGGCTGGTGTTCTCCAGCTGACCGGCAGCGTGCTGAAAGCGCAGGTTGAACAGCTCCTCGCGCGACTGCTTGAGGCGCAGCATCAGTTCCTCGTCTGCGAGCTCGACTAGTTCCTTAGCCTTCAAAGCCCCCGTCCTCCCTGGTCGTGAATCTGCATTTGACAGGAAGTTTGTGCGCAGCGACGCGGATAGCGTCTCTGGCCAGCGCCTCATCCACCCCGGCTATCTCGAACATGACTCGTCCGGGCTTGATAACGGCGACCCACTGATCGGGGGAGCCCTTACCAGATCCCATGCGAGTCTCGGCCGGCTTCTTGGTGATGGGCTTGTCGGGAAAGATGTTTATCCACACCTTCCCGCCACGCTTCATCTTGCGGGTCATGGCGACACGAGCAGCCTCGATCTGACGGCTGGTCACCCAGCCGGGCTCGAGAGCCTGCAGGCCATATTCGCCGAAATGGACGACCGTCTGGCCCTTGGCCTTGCCGGTCATCCGACCCCTATGCTGTTTGCGGTGTTTGACCCTTTTTGGTAGTAGCATCTTCTTGTCCTAGTCCTATGCGCCGGCGATCAGCCTACGCGGGCCTCGGTCGTCTGCGCGTTGGGATTCATGTTGAACCCCTCGGGCATGACCTCACCCTTGTTTATCCAAACCTTCACGCCGATCTTGCCGAAGGTAGTGTCGGCTTCAGAGAAGCCATAGTCGATGTCGGCCCGCAGGGTGTGAAGCGGTACGCGACCTTCGCTGTACCCCTCTACGCGCGCCATCTCGGCGCCACCCAGACGGCCACCCGACCGCACCTTGATGCCCTGGGCACCAGAACGCATGGCCGAGGTGATAGCCCTCTTCATCGCCCGCCGGAAGCTCACGCGATTCGCAAGCTGCTCCGCTATGGACTGGGCCACCAGATTGGCGTCCAGTTCGGGCCTCTTGATCTCGATTATGTTGACGTGCACGGCTTTGCCGGTCATGTCGAAGAGTTCGCGGCGCAGGGCGTCGACTTCAGAACCCGACTTGCCGATGACGATACCCGGACGAGCCGTGTTGATGTCGATGACCAGCTTGTTGGTGTCCTTGCGGATGATGATGTCCGACAGACCCGCGTGCCCCATCTTCTGCTTGATAAAGGCACGGATGGCCATGTCTTCCTTCAGGAAGCTGGCGAACTGCCTCTCGGTGTACCAGTGGGCCTTCCAGTCGTGGATTATGCCTAGTCGCATGCCGCCCGGATGAACTTTCTGACCCACCTGCTACGACTCCTTTTTCTCGTCGACGCACACGGTGATGTGGCTGGTCCTCTTGCGTATCTGACTAGCCCGGCCCCTCGCGCGAGGCCGGAACCGCTTTAGCGTGGGCCCACCGTCCACGAAGGCCCGGACCACGTACAGGTCCTCGGCCGTGAGCTCGTGGTTGTTCTCGGCGTTGGCTACCGCTGAATCGAGGACCTTGCCCACCAGCTTCGCCGCAGCCCGGGGGCTGAGGGCGAGGATAGCCTTGGCTTCCGACACCTTCTTCCCGCGGATGAGGTTGGCCATATCGCCAGCCTTGCGCGGGGAGACGCGGACGTATTTTGCTGTCGCGTTTACCATCTCCGTCACTTCCTCTTCATGCGGCGCTCTTTGTTGCCGCCGTGTCCTCGGAAAGTACGGGTCAGAGCGAACTCACCCAGCCTGTGCCCCACCATGCTTTCACTCACATAGATAGGCACGTGTTTGCGGCCGTCATGTACGGCGATGGTGTGGCCCACCATCTCGGGATAGATGGTGCTGGCCCGAGACCAGGTCTTGAGCATGCGCTTCTCGCCGGTCTGGTTCAACACCTCGACCCGCTTCATCAGTCGCGCTTCGACAAAGGGAGCTTTCTTGCTTGAACGTGACACGATGTTCTACTACCTCCCTTTCCCGCGTCGCCTGATGATGTACTTGCTGGAGACCTTCTTGGCCTTGCGGGTCTTGTGGCCCAAGGTAGGCACACCCCAAGGGGTGACGGGGTTGCGGCCCGGAGGCGTCGAACCCTCGCCACCACCGTGCGGGTGGTCGACCGGGTTCATGGTGGTACCGCGAACGCCCGGCCGGACGCCCATCCAGCGCTTGCGACCTGCCTTGCCGGTCACGAGGTTCTCGTGCTCAGCGTTGCCGATCTCGCCGACGGTGGCCCTGCACTCCAGACGGATCATGCGCATCTCGCCAGAGGGCAGACGCAGGATGGCATAGTCGCCCTCCTTGGCCATGACCTGGGCGGAGGTGCCGGCCGAGCGGGCGATCTGCCCACCGCGGCCTGCGCGCATCTCTATGTTGTGCACCACGGTACCGACTGGGATGTTCCGCAGCGGCAGGGCACAACCCACGCGGATGTCCGCGTCGGGACCGGCCTCTACCTGCGCGCCCACGCCCAGCTTGTTGGGTGCCAAGATGTACCGCTTCTCACCGTCGGCATACACGACCAGCGCGATGCGGCAGTTGCGGTTGGGATCGTACTCGATGGAACTCACGCGGCCCGGCACGCCATCCTTGTCACGCTTGAAGTCGATGACACGGTATAGACGCTTGTGCCCGCCACCCTGATGCCTGGTGGTGATACGACCGTAGTTGTTGCGGCCGCCCTTGCGTGGTGCCGGTCGCGTAAGCGCCTTCTCCGGCTCGCTCTTCGTGATCTCTTCGAAGGCAGGGGTGGTAGAGAACCTGCGTCCGGGAGAAGTCGGCTTGTAGCTCTTTATCGCCATATGTATCTCACTGTTTCCCTTCCGCTACCCTACGCCGCGCCGAAGAACTCTATCCGGTTGCCCGGGGCGAGCTCTACCACTGCCTTCTTCCACCGCTTGGTCATGCCCTTGTGAGCACCCCTGCGCTTGGGTTTAGGCTTGACGTTCATCGTCTGCACGCCGATGACCTTCACCTTGAAGATCTCTTCGACGGCAGCTTGGATATGGGGCTTGGTGGCCCGATAGTTGACCTCGAACGAGTACCGGTTGGTGTCGATGGCCCGGTAGCTCTTCTCCGAGACGATAGGCCGGATGATCACTTCACGTGCGTCCATCAGGACCCACCGCCTTCCTTCAGACCACCCTCCAAGAAGGAGACGGCCGCCTCAGTGAGGAGCAGGCTAGCAGCCCACACATAGTCTTGGACCTCGGCGTCGCCGACGGACAGCGCCCTGATGTCCGCGATATTGCGGAAGCTCTTGAGGGCCGAGATCTCCTCGGGGCCCACGAGCACCAGGAGTGGCTTCGCGATGCCGGACTTGCTGATGATCTCCGCGGCCTTCTTGGTAGAAGGCTCCGCGAACTCGGTGCCGGTGAGCACCCGGACGGTGCCACCCGCCACCAGGTCGCCAAGAGCCATGCGATACGCTTGTGCCCTGACCTTCTTGTTGACCTTCATCTTGTAGCTGCGCGGGATCGGCGGGAAGGCTACGCCTCCGCCGGTGAAGTGCGACACCTTGCCCGAGCCCACGCGAGCCCGGCCGGTGCCCTTCTGCCGCCACTGCTTGGCGGTAGTGCCGGCCACCTCGCTGCGGGTCTTGGCGGAAGCCGTACCCTGGCGATGTCCGGCCAACTCCGCGGTCACGACGTAGTGCAGAAGACCTATGTTGATGTCGTCCTGCACCAGTCCGGCAGCGATTTCGCGCTTGCCGACCACGGCGCCCTTTTCGTCGATCTTTTCGATGGTTGCCATACGCTTACCCTTTGATCACGACCAGGGAACCAGTGCTCCCCGGGACCGCACCTTTAACCAACACCAGGTTCTTGTCCGGGTCGGTCGCGACCACGGTGAGACCGGTCTGCGTGACACGAACGTTGCCCATCTGCCCCGGCAACTTGGTACCCGGATACACCCTGGACGGGTCGGCCGACGAGCCGATAGAACCAGGGGCACGATGGAAGTGAGCGCCGTGATATCCGGGGCCGCCGGCAAAACCATGGCGTTTGATGACGCCCTGGAAGCCTTTGCCCTTGGAGATACCGGTGACCTTGACCTCGTCACCTACCGTGAAGACATCCACGGTCACGGAATCGCCCACCGCTAGCTCGTCCTCTCCCCGCACTTCCACCAAGTGGCGCTTGGGGCCCACGCCCGCCTTCTTCAGGTGGCCAAGCTCAGGCTTGGTGAGCCGCTTGGCCTTGACGTCCCCGAAGGCGATCTGCGTGGCGGCGTACCCGTCGGTGTCCACCGTCTTCTTCTGAGTGACCAGGCAAGGCCCGGCCTCGATGACGGTGCAACGCACGACGGAGCCGTCTTCTTTGTAGAACTGGGTCATACCCAGCTTCTTGCCTAGCAGAGTCTTCATCACAGTTTGATTTCTATGTCCACGCCCGCGGGCAGATCCATGCGCATCAGCGAGTCCACCGTTTTGGGGGTGGGCTGATGGATGTCGATCAGACGCTTGTGCGTTCTGATCTCGAAATGCTCACGCGAGTCTTTATCCTTGAAGGGGCTACGGATCACGCAGTACACGTTCTTCTCCGTGGGGAGAGGAACGGGCCCCGAAATGGTGGCGCCCGTGCGCTCAGCCGTTTCGACTATGGCGCGCGCACTCATATCCACGAGCTCGTGGTCGTAGGCCTTCAACCTTATGCGTATCTTCTGTTGCGCCACCGAGCGACTCCTACTTGAAGATCTTGGAAACGGTGCCGGCACCGACAGTACGTCCACCCTCACGGATAGCGAAGCGAAGGCCTTCGTCCATGGCGATAGGCGTGATCAGCTTGGCCTTGATGGTGGTGTGGTCTCCCGGCATGACCATCTCGACACCCTCTTGCAGGGAGCAGTCGCCGGTCACGTCAGTGGTACGGAAATAGAACTGCGGGCGATACCCGTTGAAGAACGGAGTATGACGCCCACCTTCTTCGCGGGACAGAACGTAGATCTGAGCCTCGAACTCGGTGTGCGGGGTGATGCTGCCCGGCTTGGCGAGAACCATGCCGCGCTCGACTTCCTCGCGCTTGGTGCCGCGCAGAAGAACACCGATGTTGTCGCCCGCGCGTCCCTCGTCCAGCAGCTTGCGGAACATCTCGACGCCCGTGGCCACAGTCTTGATGGGCTCCGGATTCAGACCGACCATCTCGACGTTCTCGCCGACCTTGACGATACCGCGCTCGACACGACCGGTCACCACGGTGCCGCGACCCTGGATGCTGAACACGTCCTCGATGGGCATCAAGAACGGCTTGTCCACGGCGCGCTCGGGCTCGGGGATGTAGGTGTCCAGAGCCTCGGCCAGCTTGAAGATGGCACCGCAGGACTCGCACTCCTTGTCGCCGCAGCCGTGCTCGAGGGCCTTGAGGGCCGAGCCGGTGATGATGGGGATCTCGTCGCCGGGGAATTCATACTCGGTGAGCAGCTCGCGGACTTCCATCTCGACCAGCTCGAGCAGCTCGGGGTCGTCCACCATGTCGGCCTTGTTCAGGAACACGACGATGTAGGGCACGCCCACCTGACGGGCGAGCAGGATATGCTCACGGGTCTGCGGCATCGGGCCGTCGGCGGCCGACACGACCAGGATAGCGCCGTCCATCTGGGCAGCACCGGTGATCATGTTCTTGATGTAGTCGGCGTGGCCCGGGCAGTCTACGTGAGCGTAGTGCCGCGCATCCGTCTCGTACTCCACGTGGGCGGTGGCGATGGTGATACCGCGCTCGCGCTCCTCAGGAGCGTTGTCGATAGAGTCGAAGCTACGGAACTCGATGTTCGGGTTACCGGCAGCGAGACACTTGGTGATAGCCGCTGTCAGGGTAGTCTTGCCATGGTCGACGTGACCGATGGTGCCTACGTTGACGTGGGGCTTGGTCCTCATGAACTTCTGCTTCGCCATCTTGATCCTTCCTTTCTACCCGAATACCTCGGGCGGCCGCTACGCCTGGAGCAGCCGTGTTTCCCTGTTTACTCGCTTGCTACTTTGCCGCCCTGTTGGGCAATGATCTCTTGCGCGATAGTGCTAGGCACCTCGGCGTAGTGACTGAACTGCATGGTGTACACCGCCCGCCCCTGGGTAGTGGAACGGAGATCGGTGGCATACCCGAACATCTGGGCCAGCGGCACTGTGGCGCGGATGACCTGGGCGCCCGCCCGAAGCTCCATGCCCTGGATGTGGCCGCGGCGTGAATTGAGGTCGCCCATGACGTCGCCCATGTACTCCTCGGGCACGACGACTTCGACGTCCTCGATGGGCTCGAGCAATACCGGATGCGCCTTCTTGGCCGCCTCGCGGAACGCCATGGAGCCTGCGATCTTGAAAGCCATCTCCGAGGAGTCCACCTCGTGGAACGAACCATCGATGACCTCTACCTTGACATCTTCCATAGGGAAGCCCGCCAGCACACCGGTCTCCATGGCTTCTACCACGCCGGCCTGTACCGCGGGGATGTATTCCTTGGGGATAGCTCCCCCCACGATCTTGTTCTCGAACGAGAAGCCCTTGCCGTACTCGTTGGGCTCCATCTTGATGACCACGTGGCCGTACTGGCCGCGGCCGCCGGTCTGGCGGACGAAACGGGCCTCTGCCTTGGGCACGACCTTGGTGATGCCCTCGCGATAGGCCACCTGCGGCCGGCCGACGTTGGCGTCCACCTTGAACTCGCGCAGCAGCCGGTCGACGATGATCTCCAGATGCAACTCGCCCATGCCGGCGATGATGGTCTGGCTGGTCTCCTCGTCGGAGCGGACGCGGAAGGTCGGATCTTCTTCGGCCAACTTCATGAGGCTCTCGGAGAGTTTGTCCTGGTCGGCCTTGGTCTTCGGCTCGATAGCGACGAAGATGACCGGATCGGGGAACTCCATGACCTCCAGGACAACAGGGCTGTCGATGTCGCACAGCGTGTCGCCCGTGGTGGTGCCCTTGAGGCCTACGGCCGCCGCGATGTCACCCGCGCACACCTCGGGGATATCGTCCCGATGGTTGGCGTGCATCTGCAGGATGCGACCGACACGCTCCTTTTTGTCCTTGTTCGCGTTGTAGACATAGGAGCCGGCCTTGAGCTTGCCCGAGTAGACCCTGAAGTACGTGAGCTTGCCGACGAACGGGTCGGACATGATCTTGAAAGCGATTGCCGCGAACGGCTCGTCGTCGCTGGCGTTCCGAGTGACGGTCTGCCCGCTGCGCGGAGCCACGCCTTCCACCGGCGGGACATCCAACGGAGAGGGTAGGTAGTCGGTCACGGCATCCAGGAGCATCTGCACGCCCTTGTTCTTGAAGGACGATCCGCAGAGCACCGGGGTGAGGGCTATGTCGAGGGTAGCCTGCCTGATGGCCGCCTTGATGCGCTCTTCGCTGACGGGCCTGCCTTCGAGGTAGTCGATCATGAGTTCGTCGTCGCGCTCGGCCAGGGTCTCGATCATGTGAGTGTGCTGCGCCTGGGCCTCTTCCATCATGTCGGCGGGGATAGCGGTCTCTTCCCACTCCACGCCCATGTCGTCCTCGTACACATATGCCACCATACGCACCAAGTCGACTATGCCCCGGAACTTGTCTTCGCTCCCGATGGGCAGTTGCAGCACCAACGGACGTGCATGCAGACGGTCGATCATGGTCTGCACACCGCGCATGAAGTCCGCACCTATGCGGTCCATCTTGTTGATGAAGGCGATGCGCGGGCACGTTGTACTTGTCCGCCTGCCGCCACACCGTCTCCGACTGAGGCTCGACACCCGCCACCGAGCAGAACAGAGCGATGGCTCCGTCGAGCACCCGCAGCGAACGTTCGACCTCCATAGTGAAGTCCACGTGCCCGGGCGTGTCTATGATGTTGATGCGATGATCGCGCCATTCGCATGTCGTAGCCGCCGAGGTGATGGTGATGCCCCGCTCTTGCTCCTGGGCCATCCAGTCCATCACTGCGGCACCGTCGTGCACCTCACCTATCTTGTAGGTGCGCCCGGTGTAGTAGAGGACGCGCTCCGTGGTCGTGGTCTTGCCGGCATCGATGTGAGCCATGATGCCGATGTTGCGGACCTTGTCCAGCGGGATAACGCTGCCCCGTCTTGGTATCAGATTTGTTCGCTGTCGCCTGTGCCACTTCTGACTTTCTGGTTCCCGAGATTACTGACTGACTACCAGCGATAGTGCGCGAAAGCCCTGTTGGCTTCGGCCATGCGCAGGAGGTCTTCCTTCTTCTTCATGGTGACGCCGGTGCGGTTGTAGCCGTCCAGCAGCTCGCCGGCCAGACGCTCGGCCATGCTGTGCTCGCGACGCGCCCGGCTGTGCGTGACGATCCAGCGGACCGCCAGCGTGTACGAGCGACGAGTGGGGACTTCGACCGGCACCTGATAGTTGGCGCCACCGACACGGCGGGACCGCACTTCGAGCGCGGGCCGCACGTTCTCCACGGCTTCCTTGAGCACACCTGCCGGATCGTTGCCGGTACGCTCACGCAGGAGCGTCATGGCGTCGTACATGATCTTCTCAGCAGTGGACTTCTTGCCGTCAAGCATCAGACGGTTGACCATCTGCGTGACCAAACGGCTACGGTAGATGGGATCGGGCTGTATGTCCCGCTTAGCTGCTTTATTTCTTCTTGCCATCGCTGCGCTTGCCTTCCTATCTACCTAGGACATCTTGGCGCCGTACTTGGAGCGACCGCGTTTGCGGTTGGCTACGCCGGCCGAGTCCAAAGCAGCACGAATGATCTTGTAACGCACACCCGGGAGGTCGCGCACACGACCACCTCTGATGAGTACTACCGAGTGCTCCTGCAGATTGTGACCGATACCGGGGATGTAGGCCGTGACCTCCATGCCGTTGACCAGGCGCACACGGGCGACCTTACGCAGGGCCGAGTTGGGCTTCTTAGGCGTAGTGGTGTACACGCGCGTGCACACGCCGCGCTTCTGCGGGGCGCCCTTAAGAGCAGGAGTCTTGGTCCTCTTAGACTGCTCCTGCCGACCCTTGCGGATCAACTGATTGATCGTTGGCACACGTACTCCCGATATCTAGTTCAGCTTGTTACGACTCGACTTACGCTGATCACCGCGCAAACAGGGGCATACAGCCCACCTGGTGGCGCGGCGACCGCGAAGTATAGCAAAGCCCCTGTGGGCCTGCAAGAAACTCGCTCAGGCACTATCGTCAGGCCGTCGGAGATGCATCGCCGTCGGACAGGTCGCCACCCAGGAGAGCCCCTTCGGCCTCATCCTCGGAAGCGTCGCCCGTCCCCAGCAGCACCTCTCCGTCCTCTTGCAGATCATCGTCGGCTTCGCCGGCCAGGGTCCAACCCTTCTCGGCCAGTTTGACACGGATCTCCTCCAGGCTCTTCTGCCCCAGGCCCGGGACACCCATGAGCTGCTTGGTGGTCAGACCCAGCAGATCGCTCACCCGCTCGAGACCAGCCCTGCTGAGCACCGAGTGCACGTAGGTGGGCAGATCGAGATCGTCCACCAGCATGTTGTACGCCTCGGCATTCTGGGACATACCGGTGAGCTGCGCCCACTGCTGCTCGGGCGAGAGACCGCCGGCTGTCCATGCGCGACGTCATCATGTCGCCGAACACATCCATCTCGGCCGGGATACCGGCGGTAGCCAGCTCGATGTTGCGATAGGACCGCAGACCGGTGGCCGCCGGGATGAGCTTGCCGATGATGACGTTCTCCTTGAGGCCGCGGAGTTCGTCCACCTTGCCCTCGAGCGCCGCGTCGGTGAGCACCTTGGTGGTCTCCTGGAACGAAGCCGCGGAGAGGAAGCTCTCGGTGGCCAGGGAGGCTTTGGTGATGCCGAGGATGATCTCTTCGCAGGTGGCCGGCTCGCCACCATCGGCGACCACGCGATCGTTCTCGTGATCGAAGATCAATCGGTCGACCATGCGGCCCGGCAGGAAGCTGGTGTCGCCCGAGGTCTCCACCAGGACCTTCTTGGTCATCTGCCGCACGATGAGCTCGACGTGCTTGTCGTCTATCTGCACACCCTGCTTGTGATAGACCTCCTGGACCTCGCCCACGATATAGCGGGCGGTCTCCAGAGCCCCGCGGTACTTGAGTAGTTCGTGAGGATTGAGCGAGCCCTCGTAGAGCTGGTCGCCCGCCTCCACGTGCTGGCCGTCCTCGACCATGAGGTCGACCCGGCGGCTGATAGCGTAGCTGTGCAGCTCTTCGCCGGTCTCATCGTCGATGATGAGGACCTTCTTGGCCTTGTCGGACTCCTCGATCTTGACCGTGCCCGCGAACTGGGTGATCTTGGCCTGCCCCTTGGGCTTGCGGGCCTCGAACAACTCGACTACACGCGGAAGACCGTGGGTGATGTCGGCACCGGCTACACCACCGGTGTGGAAAGTACGCATGGTCAGCTGGGTGCCCGGCTCACCGATGGACTGCGCCGCGATGTGACCCACCGCCTCACCGATAGCCACCAGGTCGTTGGCGGCCAGCGAACGTCCGTAGCAGAGCTGGCACACGCCTATCTCGCTCCTGGCAACCGAGCACCGAGCGGACCTTCAGCTTGAGCCCGGTCGTGGGCTTCGGCAGGGTAGAGCAGCAGCAGCTTCTCGAGGCTGCGCTTGTTGAGCATCTCGTTGCGCTGCATACGCTACCTCGCCCGTGGACGGATCGGCCACGTCGACGGCCAGTACCCGGCCGAGAAGCAGTTCGTTCAGCCGCTCGCTCTTGCGCAGCAGCATCTCGATGAACTTCTCGGTGCCACAGTCGAGCTCGCGGATGACCACTTCCTGAGCCACGTCCACCAGACGCCGGGTAAGGTAACCGGAGTCGGCGGTGCGCAGGGCGGTGTCGGCCAGACCCTTGCGTGCCCCGTGGGTGGAGATGAAGTACTCGAGCACGCTCAGGCCTTCCATGAAGTTGGCCTTGATGGGCCGCTCGATGATCTCGCCCTTCGGCGAAGCCATGAGACCGCGCATACCGGCCAGCTGGCGGATCTGCTTGAACGAACCGCGCGCTCCGGAGTTGGCCATCATGTAGACCGGGTTGAGTCGCCGGAAGTTCTTCTCCATGGCGTCGGCGACCTTCTCCGTAGCGTCGGTCCACAGGTCGGTGACCCGCTCGCGCCGCTCGGAGTCGGTGAGGTTGCCGTGCATGTACTCGTTCTGGATGTGCTTGACCTTGTCCTCGTACACCTGAAGGATCTGCTCCTTGTCCGGCGGCACCACGATGTCGTTCTTGGAGATGGTCACGCCGGCGATGCTCGCGTACTTGAAGCCCATGTCCTTGAGGACGTCCAGCAGATGAGCGACGGCGATGGCCCCGTAGTACTCCACCAGGTCGCTGACGAACGACGACATCTCGTTCTTGGTGAACACCTTGTTCTGGAACACGTAGTCGTCTCTGCGGATGGTGCCTTCCGGCCCCTCCTGCTCCCACTCCTCGCCGAAGTACTCGACAAGAGCGGCCACCACGGCGGAGTTGAAGAGAGCGCGGCCGACCGTGGTCAGCAGACGGCCCCCGTCCCACCGGAAGAGGATCGGGATCCTGGATGCCGATGAGGTTCTCGGCATAGGCGTGCTCCAACTCGGCCACGTTGCCGAACGGCCGCGGACGAGGCTGCACGTCTTCGAGGGCCTTGTAGTCCATAGGATCGATGGCCGACCAGATCCGGTCCATCGTAGTAGGTCATGTAGTAGCAGCCCAGGATCATGTCCTGCGTCGGCACGGCGATCGGACGACCATGCGCCGGCGACAGGATGTTGTTGGACGACAGCATCAGGATGCGGGCCTCAGCCTGCGCCTCTACCGAGAGCGGCAGGTGGACGGCCATCTGGTCGCCGTCGAAGTCGGCGTTGAAGGCGGTGCAGACCAGCGGATGCAGCTGGATGGCCTTGCCCTCGATGAGCACCGGCTCGAAGGCCTGGATGCCCAGACGGTGCAGAGTCGGCGCTCGGTTCAGCAGGACCGGGTGCTCGGAGATGACCTCGTCGAGGATGTCCCACACTTCGGGGAACTCGCTCTCGACCAGCTTCTTGGCGGCCTTGATGTTCTGCACCTGCTTGCGCTCGACCAGGCGGCTCATGACGAAGGGCTTGAACAGCTCGAGAGCCATGGTCTTGGGGATACCGCACTGGTGCAGCTTGAGCTCCGGACCGGCCACGATGACCGAACGGCCCGAGTAGTCCACGCGCTTGCCCAGCAGGTTCTGGCGGAAGCGGCCCTGCTTGCCCTTGAGCATGTCGGAGAGCGACTTGAGCGGGCGGTTGCCCGGGCCGGTGACGGCCCGGCCGCGGCGGCCGTTGTCGAACAGCGCGTCGACGGCCTCCTGCAGCATGCGCTTCTCGTTGTTGACGATGATCTCCGGGGCGCCCAGGTCGAGCAGCCTCTTGAGCCGGTTGTTGCGGTTGATGACCCGGCGATACAGGTCGTTGAGGTCGGAGGTCGCGAAGCGGCCACCGTCGAGCTGCACCATGGGACGCAGTTCCGGCGGGATGACCGGGATGGACTGCAGGATCATCCACTCGGGACGGTTGTCGGAGCGGAGGAAGCCCTCCACGACCTTGAGCCGCTTGACGGCGCGCGACAAGCTTCTGACCCTTGGAGGTCTTGATGATCTCGCGCAGCGACAGCGCCTCGTTCTCCAGGTCCACCGCCGCCAGCAGTTCGCGGATGGCCTCGGCCCCCATGCCACCGCGGAAGTAGACGCCGTACCCGAACGGCGAGCCGAACTTCTCTTTCATCTCGCGGAACAGGGTCTCGTCGGTGATGATGTCGCCCTTCTTGATGCCCTTGAACGCGGCCCACAGCTCGCGCAGGCGGGCGGCCTGCAGGTCGGCGTAGCGCTCGAGGTCGCGCAGGCGGCGTGTCGGCCTCCACGCGCAGGTCGCTGGCCCGCTTCTCGCGCTCCTCGGAGGTCCACTCGGTGAGCGGGGTCTCGTCGAAGCCGAGGGCCAGCTCGTCGTCCTCGTCGGGAGTGGAGTTGCCCAAGAGCACGGCCACGCGCTTGTCGCGCTCGGCCATGATCTTGACCTTCTGCTCGTCACGCGAGGCGAAGGTGTTCTCGATGTCGGCCTGCAGCAGGTCCTCGAGCTTGCCCATGTCGCGCTGCCGCTTCTCGTCGTCCACGAAGGTGACGATGGAGGCAGAGAAGTAGAGGACGCGCTCCAGCTGCTTGGGCGAGATGTCCAGCAGATAGCCCATGCGGCTGGGGACGCCTTTGAAATACCAGATGTGGCTGACAGGGGCGGCCAGGTCGATGTGACCCATGCGCTCGCGGCGCACTTTGGCGCGAGTGACCTCTACGCCGCAGCGCTCGCAGATGATGCCCTTGTAGCGGACGCGCTTGTACTTGCCGCAGTAGCACTCCCAGTCCTTGGTGGGACCGAAGATGCGCTCGCAGAAGAGGCCGTCCTTCTCGGGCTTGAGCGTGCGGTAGTTGATGGTCTCGGGCTTGGTTACCTCACCCGAAGACCATGCCCTGATCTGCTCCGGCGAGGCCAGTCCGATCCTTATGGCGTCGAATTCGTTGATATCTATCACCGGAGGCTCCTATTCCGCTTCGTCGGAGAGGTTGGAGAGCGGGGCGCCATCCATCTCTCCGTCCATGTCGATCTCGAACGTCTCCAGTTCCGGCGCGCCCTCGAACTCGTCGGACCCCTCGTCCTCTTCGTCGAGCTCGGCGTCCAGTTCGGAGCCGGTGTGCGTGGGCACCAGCGAGGCCTGAGCTTCCGCGGCTCGCTCCTCTGCCCGATAGCGCGCGGTCAGGTCGATGCCCAACTCTTCGGCGGCCCGCAGCAGATCGTCTTCTTCCTCGGCCACTTCAAGGGGGCCGCCCTCTTCGCTCATGACCTGGATGTCCAGAGCGAGGGACTGCATCTCCTTGAGCAGGACCTTGAACGACTCAGGCACGCCCGGACGAGCGATGTTCTCGCCCTTGACGATAGCCTCGTACGCCTTGACCCGCCCTGGGTGTCGTCGGACTTGATGGTGAGCATCTCCTGCAGGGTGTAGGCGGCGCCGTAGGCCTCAAGCGCCCAGACCTCCATCTCGCCGAAGCGCTGGCCGCCGAACTGGGCCTTGCCACCCAGCGGCTGCTGCGTGACCAGGGAGTACGGACCGGTCGAACGGGCGTGGATCTTGTCGTCCACCAAGTGGTGAAGCTTCAGCATGTACATGTAGCCGACAGTGATGCTCTGGTCGTAGGGCTGACCCGTGCGTCCGTTGAAGAGCTTCACCTTGCCGGCCACCCGGGTGCCGGGGTTGTTGCCCAGGCTGACAGGCATGTTGACCCGCAGCGGATCGGTAGCGTGCTCGGGATGTGCCGCCACCCAGCCCATGAGCGTCTCGTCGACGTCCATCTGGGTGGCACCGTCGAACACTGGGGTGGCGATGGGGACCGGCCCCTTGCCCGTGGTGTCGTCCAAGACATCGTAGTACTTGTTGATCAGCTTCAGCTGCTGCTCTGGAGTGAGGTCGCCTGCCGAAAGCGCGGCCTCGCCCTCCATGGTCTTCTTGTTGCGCTTGAGCTGATAGAAACCGTGATGTGCGGCCCAGCCCAGATGCGTCTCCAAGACCTGGCCGATGTTCATGCGCGAAGGCACGCCCAGCGGGTTGAGGATGATGTCGACCGGTGTGCCGTCTTCGAGGAAGGGCATGTCCTCCTCGGGAACGATCTTGGAGATGACACCCTTGTTCCCGTGACGGCCGGCCAGCTTGTCGCCCTCGGCGATCTTGCGCTTCTTGGCCACGTACACCCTCACCAGGCGGTTGACGCCCGGCGACAGGTCGTCGCCGTTGTCGCGCGAGAACTCCTTGACGTCTATTACCACGCCCTTCTCGCCGTGAGGCACCTTCAGGGAAGTGTCGCGAACTTCGCGAGCCTTCTCTTTGAAGATGGCGCGGATGAGCTTCTCTTCGGCCGTGAGCTCGGTCTCGCCCTTGGGCGTGATCTTGCCCACCAGCAGGTCGCCCGAGGACACCTCGGCGCCGATACGCACGATACCGTCTTCGCTGAGGTCGGCCAGCGACTCCTCGGAACGGTTGGGGATGTCGCGGGTTATCTCTTCGTCACCCAGCTTGGTGGAGCGGGCCTCGACCTCGTACTCCTCGATATGCACCGAGGTGAGCACGTCGTCCTTGGCCAACCGCTCGCTGATGATGATGGAGTCCTCGAAGTTGTAGCCTTCCCAGCTCATGAAGGCCACCAGCAGGTTGCGGCCCAGCGCCAGCTCACCGTTCTTGGTGGAGGCACCGTCGGCCAGCACGGCTCCTTTGGCGACCGTTTCGCCCACGTTCACCACCGGCTTCTGGTGGATGAAGGTGCCTTGATTGGAGCGCTCGAACTTGAGCAGCTCGTAGGACTGGATCTCTCCGCCCTTGGACTCGACCAGCACGCGGTCGGCGGAGACACCCCTGACCTTACCCCCGGAGGCGGCCAACAGCACGTCACCGGTGTCGACAGCCGCGCGGAACTCCATGCCGGTGCCGACCAGCGGCTCCTCGGCCTCCAAGAGCGGCACTGCTTGGCGCTGCATGTTGGAGCCCATGAGGGCGCGGTTGGCGTCGTTGTGCTCGAGGAAGGGCACCAGCGCGGTAGCCACCGACACGATCTGCTGCGGAGAGCAGTCCATATAGTCGACGTCTTCGCGGCGGGCGCTCACGTACTCGCCACCGGGAGCCCGCGCGAGGACCGTGTCCTCGGCGAAGGCGCCGGTCTTGGGATCAAGCGGAGCGCTGGCCTGAGCGATGGTGTACTTCTCTTCTTCATAGGCGGTGAGCAACGCGATCTCGTCGGTGACCTTGCCCTTGCCCTTGACCACCTTGCGGTACGGCGTCTGGATGAAGCCGAACTCATTGACGGTCGCGTAGCTGGACAGCGAGCCGATAAGGCCGATGTTCGGACCTTCCGGCGTCTCGATAGGGCACATGCGGCCGTAGTGGGTGGGGTGCACGTCGCGCACTTCGATGGGAGCGCGCTCGCGCGTCAGACCACCCGCGCCCAGCGCCGACAGCCTGCGGCGATGGGTAAGACCGGCCAGGGAGTTGGTCTGGTCCATGAACTGCGAGAGCTGGGAGCTCCCGAAGAACTCTTTGAGGGCGGCGACCACGGGCCGGATGTTGATGATCGACTGTGGCGTGATGGTGTCGACATCCTCGGTGGTCATGCGCTCGCGCACCACCCGCTCCATGCGGTAGAGGCCGACGCGGAAAGCCTCCTGCACCAACTCGCCCACCATGCGCAGGCGGCGGTTGCCGAAGTGCTCGTACTCGTCCAAGCGGTTGGCCACTTCGTCCCAGGGTAGGCCGGGGGCCACTTCGGCCAGGTCGCGGGCCTCCTCGAGGATATGCTCGTGGTCGATCGCCAACGGTACCGCCACCAGCTCTTTCACCAGGGCGATGATGTCGGCCTTGGTGACGGTGCGCACGTCGAGATCGGTGTTCAGGCCAAGACGGGCGTTCAGCTTGTGGCGTCCCACCCGAGTGAGGTCATAGCGCTTGGTGTCGAAGCAGATGTTCCAGAGCAGGTTGCGGCTGGCTTCGAGTGTGGGAGGCTCGCCCGGGCGCTGCTTCTTGAACAGCTCGACCAGGGCCTCTTCCACCGAGCGGACCGAGTCCTTCTCCAGAGTGGCCTTGATGAACGGGTTGTTGTCGAAGAGAGCGAGGATCTCTTCATCGGACCCCACCGACAGCAGACCGGGCTCGTCCTTGGTCAGCTTCGAGTCGATGCCGGCCAGAGCGCGCAAGAAGACGGTGACCGGCAGCTTGCGCTTGCGGTCGATACGCACGGACACAGCCGCGCGCTTGTCTATCTCGAACTCCAGCCAGGAGCCACGAGCCGGCATGAGGTTCGCGACCAGGACCTGCTTTGTGGGGTCCTTGGCGGCCATGACGTAGGCGCCGGGGGACCTCACCAACTGAGTGACGATCACACGCTCGGTGCCGTTGATTATGAAGGTACCCTGCTCGGTCATCATGGGGAACTCGCCCATGAAGACGTTCTGCTCTCTGATCTCGCCCGATTCGCGGTTGACGAACCTCACCGTGATGAAGAGCGGCGACGCGTATGTCTGATCCTTGTCCCGGCATTCTTTGAGCGAGGATGTAGGCTCGTGGAACTGATAATCCCCGAACTCGACGGCGTAGTTACCGGTGTAGTCCTCGATAGGATTGATGTCTTCGATAGTCTCCCGAAGACCCTGCTTCTTGAACCACTCGAACGACTCCGTCTGGACTGCGATCAGATTGGGTACGTCAAGAATGTAGGGTAGTTTGGAAAAAGTTTTCCGCGGGACTGGAGTCTTCCTTTCGCCCAAAGAGAATCACTCCTCGCATTCCAGGGGTTTTGCACAAGGGCCAACGCGCAAACCTGCAGTTTATCATCGGTATTCATGCGCGGCAAGCCCGGACCGGGTCTCGGATCGCTCCGACACCCGGTCCGGGCCTCGCGCCGTCGGGGGCGCCCGCAGGGCGCCCCCGACGCTCAGAGACTACTTGACCTCGACAGCCGCGCCAGCTTCTTCGAGCTGCTTCTTGACGTCCTCGGCCTCGGCCTTGTTCACGCCTTCCTTGACCGGATTGGGAGCGCCGTCGACCAGGTCTTTGGCTTCCTTCAGGCCCAGGCCGGTGAGGGCGCGGACGACCTTGATGACGTTGATCTTCTGCTGGCCCGCTTCCTTGAGGATGACGGTGAACTCAGTCTGCTCTTCTTCCTCGACAGCGGCAGCCCCGGCGACCGGAGCTGCGGCGGCCGCGGCCACGGGCACAGCGGCGCTCACGCCGAATTCCTCTTCAAGGGCCTTGACCAAAGTGGCCAGGTCCAGGACGGACATCTGCTTGATCTCTTCGATGATCTTGTCAGTGCTCACTTTTGACTCCTTCTAGTGCTTCCTAGCTGCATACTCTTGAACTATCGCATCGCGCCAAACCGGCGCGGCCCGCAGGCCACGCTCGACTACGCGGCGCTCGCTTTCTTCTTCTCTACTTGATCCACGACCATCACCAACTGACGGATGGGACCGCCCAGCACAGTGACCAGGCCCCTGAGCGGGGCTGCGAGAGTGCCCACCAACTGAGCGATGAGCTGCTCGCGGCTCGGAAGGGCGGCCAGTCTCTCGATGTCGCCGGCTGCGAGCATGGTCTTGTCCAGCTTGCCACCGCGGACGGAGGCTTTCTTCTTCTCGCGGATGAAGTCCTGGATGGTCTTGGCCGTCCTGACCGGATCGCCCTTGCAGTAGACGATCGCGGTGGGACCTTGGAGCAAGTTCTCCAGACCCTCTACTCCGACTTCTGACGCGGCTATCTTGGCCAGGGTGTTCTTGACCACCTTGAGGCTGGCATCGACCTTCGCTAGACGCTCGCGCAGTTGCGCAGACTCTGCGTAGGTGAGCCCACGATAGTCCAAGAAATAGTAGACATCGCACGACTTGAGGCCGCTGGCGATCTCTTTGACCGCTTCGATCTTGTCTGGTCTTGGCATTCTTCGAATCACCTCCTCGAAACAAAAAGTCCACCCCCATGAGCAGAGGCGGACGATGACTTCACAGCTCACACTGAGCCATTATGTCGGTCACACTCTGCCTGGGCTGGCGGGTCCGGTCGAAAGCCCGTCTATCGAAGGGCCCTCCACCTCTCCGCTTATGCCACCGAGGCGGCACCAGCTGTCTATGGCGGATAGCGGTCCGAATTATAGCATGGCCCCGCGCATCCAGCGGCCTTGCGGCCGCGAATTCACAGACTCAGCTCTTCTCCTCGGTGAGGATGCCCGTCTTCGAGGTGTCCATAGGGATGCCCGGACCCATGGTGCTGCTCAAGCTGATGGAGCGCAGGTACTTGCCTTTGGCCGCAGACGGCTTGGCCCGCACCAGTTCGCCCATGAGCTCGGCATAGTTCTCGGCCAACTGGTCGGCGCTGAATGACTTCTTGCCGATTATGGAGTGCACCACGCCGAACTTGTCGGTGCGGTACTCGACCTTACCGGCCTTCATGTCCGCCACGGCCTTACCGACATCAAAGGTAACCGTGCCGGCCTTCGGGTTGGGCATGAGGCCTCGCGGACCGAGCACGCGGCCGAGCTTGCCGACGACACCCATGAGGTCGGGAGTGGCGATAGTCGCGTCGAAATCCATCATTCCGGCTTCGATCTTGGCAGCCAAGTCCTCCGCGCCCACCAAGTCGGCGCCGGCGGCTTCGGCCTCGGTGGCCTTCTCGCCCTTGGCGAACACGGCCACGCGCAGCGTCTTGCCGGTGCCATGAGGCAACATCACCGTGCCGCGCACCTGCTGGTCGGCGTGACGGGGGTTGACTCCCAGCTTGATGTGGACCTCGACCGTCTCGTCAAAGTTGGCCGTGGTCATGCTCTTGAGGATGTTGGCGGCTTCCAGCGGTGTGTAGACCCGCCCGGCCTCGATGGCCTTCTTGGCTTCCTGAAAGCGCTTGGAGTCCTTGCTCATCTTCGATACCTCCTGGTGGTCGAACGGGCCATCCGGCCCTCCCACCTTCGCACCCGCCGGGGAGGCGCGCCTGGCCTCACCGATCGGGCTCTTCTACCCGCGGGGCGGGACTATTCCTCTACCGTGACTCCCATGCTGCGCGCGGTGCCGGCGATGATGTTCATCGCGGCGTCGATGTCGTTGGCATTGAGGTCGGGCATCTTGGTCTCGGCGACCTTGCGCAGTTGGTCTTTGGTGATCTTGCCGACCTTCTGCTTGCGCGGATTACCGCTGCCCTTGTCGATGCCGGCGGCCTGCCTGATGAGGACTGCAGCCGGGGCGGTCTTGAGCACGAACGAGAATGAGCGGTCTTCGTAGACCGTCAGTTCCACCGGGACCACCTGATCGAGACGGTCTTGGGTGGCCGCGTTGTAGGCCTTGCAGAACTCCATTATGTTCACGCCATGCTGACCCAGAGCGGGACCGACCGGAGGAGCAGGAGTCGCCTTGCCCCCGACGATCTGCAGCTTGACTATAGCCCTTACCTTCTTAGCCACCTTGTATCTCCGTCACTAGATCTTCTTGACTTGCTCGAAGCCCAACTCGGTGGGTGTGTCCCTACCGAAGATGGACACCATGACCTTGAGCTTGCTCTGCTCGATGTTGACTTCAGAAACCTCGCCGGTAAAGTCGGACAACGGTCCGTTGACCACCTTCACCTGGTCACCTATGACGAACTCCGCCTTGGCCTTCGGCTTCTCCACCGTGGTGGTGTGCAGGATTCGATCGACCTCTGCGGGCATGAGCGGGGTGGGTTTGTTCTCCGAGCCCACGAACCCGGTGACGCCGGGAGTGTTCTTGACCAGCGACCAGGAGTCGTCGGTGAGGATCATCTTCACCAGCAGGTAGCCCGGGAAGATGCGCTTCTCGAGTTGGATCTTCTCGCCGCCCTTGGTCTCTATCACTTGCTCGGTGGGCACCACGATGTCTTCGAAGTATTGGGTCTGGTTCATCGACTGGATGCGATGCTCCAGGTTGGTGCGCGCCTTGTTCTCGTGGCCGGAGTACGTGTTGATCACGTACCATTTGGCGTCCATGGCGACCGCGGGTCCCGCGGCTGTGCTCTCTCCGGCCACCTATCCGCCCAGCTTGGCTAGCTTGACGAGCTCGTTCCAGAGGACATCTAGGCCCCCGATGAAAACAGCGGCAATTACCACGGCCACGATCACCACGCCCGTGGACTTGATGAGCTCCTTGCGCGTGGGCCAGGTGACCTTCTTCATCTCTATGCGCACTTCGCGGAAGAAGGTGCGCATGCGGCCGGCCGGCTTGGTGCTCACCGTCCCCCGGGGAGTCGCTGAGTGCTTGTCTTCGCCGCGCGAGGAACGCGCGAGGGCACCCGAGACCTTGCCCGCCTGTTTGGCAGAAGGCTTAGCTGCGCCCGCTCTCTTGTCGTTACCTTTGTTGGCCATCGCCTACCGTCTTTGACGTGCGTCTCTTGTTAACACCGGGAGAAGAGGCAGGGCAGGAGGGGTTCGAACCCCCGGCCACCGGTTTTGGAGACCGGTGCTCTACCAGCTGAGCTACTGCCCTTCGCCATCCAACAACCGTTGCCGAACTACTTGGTCTCTTTGTGGACCGTGACCGTGTCGCACCACTTGCAGTACTTGCGCAGTTCGATCCGATCCGGATCGTTACGCTTGTTCTTCATGGTGGTGTAGTTACGGTGCTTGCAGTCTTGGCAAGCCATCGTCACTCGTACCCGCATTGCTCCAGCGCTCCCTAGTCATTAATAGCCCGTGCATGCTACCACAAACGCAGGTAGCGGCAAGTGGTATCTGCTCACAAAAAGGAGACGGACCGTGCATCCGGTCCGCACTGCCAGGCCCCGCGGCCGCCCTCATGACAGCCACGCGAGACAGGCGTGGGGAAGTATAGCGGCAAAGGTCGCGGGCGTCACCGGCCTAGTGATGGCCTGCCACGCTCATTCCCAAGTGATCACGCGGCTCCGCAGCTCCTCGGGCACAAGCGAGCGGACCGGCCCTACGATCTCGGGTGCAACGATCACCGCCCGCTGAGGAGTCGATATGAGCTGCGCCTGGACCCATTCGGCCGCCTGCTCCACACTCATGTCCTTCTTGGGAAACTCCGCCCTGACACCGGAGCCGTAGGTCCACATATCACTCAGCGCTTTGTTCCACTGGTAGGCCAGTTTCGGAGGCGGGTCTCCTGGCATAGCCGCGAGGTAGATGGTCGAGCCGAAAGGCCTGGATTCTGATAGCTCTGCTGCCCTTAGGATCCGCTCAGCCGCAGGCGTTGGAGCATCCACCAACTCCCGGGCTGTGGCTCGGTATTCGAGCCCCTGCAGTCCGAACACCTGCAGGCCAGCCACCAAAGCCACCACGGACGCTAGCACCGCGATACACCTTCTGGCCCGTCCGCGGACAGTCGGCAGCGAGCCGGCAAGGATATCCACGCTGGCCGCCAACACAACAACGCTTATGAGGCTGACCCCCACCAGCAACTTGTCGAAGTAGTAGAGTGCATCAGCCGCTGTCACTCGCACGTACACTCCGACCAGGCCGACAAGCACGAAGCCGGTCACCGAAACCCCGATTGGACCAAGGCTCCTCAGCAGGGAGTCGCGCGTCTTTGCCAGTACGCACGCGGCGACTGAGACAGCCAGACACGCTCCCCCGGTCAGTAGTAGAAGAGACAGCCTGGCGAACCCCGAGGGCAAGAATCCTGTGGCAGACGCAAGGGCTTCGACTCCTCCCGCCCCCACGAGAACCGGCACCACAACGGCTGACGCCAACGCCGTCACCAGAATCACCGCGATCGCCCCCATCCGGCCTCCACGTGTCGCGGGCCAACGTTCTCGCCTGAGGGGAACGAAAGCCGCGACACACGCGACCAGTGCCAGCGGGGCCAGAAGGACCCAGCCGTGCACCGTTGCCACCACGAGCCCCCCAAGCGCGACCATGTGATGCGGTCGAAGTCCTCCCGAGACCGCCATGGCGAGCAGCGCGGCCAGACCGGCCGTGGCGCAAGCCAGAACGAAGTTCGGGAACGCCATGTATATTGCCCAAGAGCCCGGCCCGAAAAGAAACGCGGCTACCAGTAGCGCGCCAAGCGGCCAAGCAAGAACAGGACGGCGCCTTAGACTCGGCAATTGGGCCAGCCCCGCAGTGAGCAGCAGGGCAGTGAGCACTTGCACCAGCGCCAGGCTGCGGCCGTACCTGACGACCTCAGCCCCGATATCCCCCAGAGCTGAGCCGCTGAACAGCTCAGTAAGAGCAGTGACCGTAGCATGGAAGTGTTGAGGGTAGTCGCCCCAAGCCCAAGGGGAACCGTCCGGACCCTGTCTTATCATCGGGGTCATGGCGCCCTCCGCTCTAGTTGTGAAGGCCATCCCCAGGTGGGCGGCGTGATCCCAGCCCATCTTGACCAGCACACTCAAGGACCGCTCGCTTGCCGAGGAAGCAAGCAGCGGCCACACGGTCCAGCCTGCAAGCCCCGCAGCTGCGAAGGGCATGGAATCGACAAGTTCCAGTCTCGGGACCAGGCGCCTGAGCCGCGCGCGCACATCAGCACCCCAAAACACCCAGAGGACGAGCACCCCAGACGCAAGGCCGAGCAGGATGCCCATTCGGTCCACGTCGGGGACCGGCAGTCGCACCCACCACATCAGCGGCACCCACCCCAGAAAGACTGCGCCGGCCAGAAGCATCCGTCGGGACAGCAGGCTCGAAGACGGTAAGAAGACGACCAGCAGGATGGCGAGCACCACGGCCGGCACACCATCCAGGAGACCGCCACGCCGTAGGAAGAAGACGCCGATTGCGATACCGGCGGCAGTGGCAACTGCCACGACTCGGCGCAGTAGCTCCCCCCTCGAGTCAAACCTCGTCACATGGCCCCCTTTTGAGATCGTGCAGGCTGCTCGGTTCTGCTATCAGTTCCCCTGGAAGCCGACAACTCGTCAGACTCTTGGCGGAATAATAGCAGGGGCACAACAATCGCCAGGCCTGCCCATCACCTTCTGAGCCAGCGCGTACTCCAACTGATAGTATTCGAGGGAATCCGATCGGACGGGCGTGGAGTACCTATTGTTCTAGCAATGAGGAGTGGGACCTTGAACAGAGCGGTCAAGCTCGCTCGCATCCTTTCCGCAGGCCCGTACGCCTTGGCATTTGCAGTGCAAGGCGTGCCCGCCGCTGCTGAACACGAATCCGTGCTCAGGCCGCTGGCCTGCAATACGGTCATCGATGTGGGTGCAAACAGAGGTCAGTTCGCTTTGGCCGCGCGGAGGTGCTTTCCAGGGGCACGTCTTATCTCCTTCGAGCCTCTCCCGATGCCGTTCCTACGACTCCAGCAAGTCATCGGAGATGACCCTCTATCATCCGCGTACCAAGTGGCCCTCGGTGACACGAGCGGAGAGACGACCATCCATGTCGCCCAACGTGATCACTCGTCCTCGCTCCTTCCAATAACCACCCTGCAAAGCACGCTATTCCGAGGCACCGCCGAGAAGCTTGAGCAGACCATTCGCGTGGGTAGGCTCTCCGAGTTCGTCGACCGTGACTCCATCGCGCCGCCCGCGATGCTGAAACTGGATGTCCAGGGGTATGAACTGCCAGCGCTCAAAGGGTGTGTGGACCTTCTCGACCGCTTTCTCTATGTCTACGTCGAGTGTTCGTTCGTTGAGCTCTATGAGGGACAGGCCCTTGCCAGTGACGTAGTCGTCTGGCTAAAAAAACATGCCTTTGCGTTGCGAGGGGTCCACAACACACTGTTCGACAGTGATCACCAGGCGATACAGGCTGACTTTCTCTTCAAGAACGAAACGGTGTCGGGCTAAGAGACCCCAATCGGCGACGCCGTCGCGAGCGATGTGCGGGGTCTACCGGCCCAGCAGACGCAACAGATAGTATGCGGTGATGATCTTGAGGTAGTTCAGCCGGTGAATGAAGACTGGCCAGCGATAGTGCCCGGCGGACCGGCGCCGGGCAACCTCCAGTTCCTCACGAAACTGCTGGAGAAAATCAGCACCGCTCTTGCTGGCCCGATACCACCGAAACGCCCCCAGGTCATGGTCGATGAACCTTCCAGGCCAGCGGGCACCCAGACGTAGCCAGTAGTCATAGTCCATACAGTAGTGCAGATCGGTGCGGAACGACCCGACTTCCACCCCAGCCGTTCGCCGCCAGAACACGCCCATCTGAGAGATCCAGTTCTCGCTCAGTAGCTTCTCGTAGGTGAATCTGCGCATCCGCCGGTACTTGTAGTTGGTGATCCAACGGCGGATCTCTTGATCGTTCTCGTCGATGATACGGACTCGCCCGTAGACCCACTGCGTCGCGGGTTCGGCGTACATCACGGCCAAGACGGCTGCGAGGGCGCCGGGCTCGTACACGTCATCGCTGTTGAGCCAACCGATGATCTCCCCCGTCGCCATTGCCAGGCCTTTGTTTAGCGCATCAGCCTGCCCGCGGTCCGGTTCACTTATCCAGAGCACCTCCGGCCCGCACGAACGGAGGATCTCGATCGTGCCGTCAGTCGAGCCACCGTCCACCACGATGTGTTCCAGTTCGAGCCCACCGCCGACTTGCTGCTGCGAGCGCACCGAGTCCAGTGTTCGGCGTAGAAAGCGCGCGTGGTTGAAGGAGGGTGTGATGACAGAGACTTTGACCATGGGGCTGGGCGCTATGCAAGCGGGGGGTGATCAGAGCGCGACTTGCGAAACGTGAAGTACTTATTCCCTAGGTACCCAGCTACGACCGCAAAGACGGCGAAGAGAGCCTGTATGACGTAGGCGTTGAAATCAGAGTACTTCAGAGACAGCGGCAAGACGACTAGGTTGACCACTAGTATCGGCACGTAGACAACCTGGTAGCGCAAGTACTCGACCAAAGGGTGTGCTACCGGCTTGAAGACCAGATGGCGCATTGTAAGGAAGCCCATTATCGATGCGATTCCGTAGGAGACAGCGACAATCCCGGGGGACGGCACATGCTCATGCAAGAGGTGGTAGAGAAGTGAGAAGCACCCGTATGAGAAGAGTGAATTCCATGCGCCGGCAACCAAGTACATCACTTTGTCTCGATGTCGCGGCCAGCGCTTACGAATATGACGTGGAGCCACATGCATGCGCGTTGCCGGACGCTCTCCTCGCATCGCCGAGAGCGGCTCTTCGAGACCTTCTGACGGCCTGGTATCTGCTGACACCGTCACGGTTCCGGAGAAGACACGTCCATAGGCACCCGCTCGGTCGTCGTCCTGCGCGAGAAATCCCTTGTCTCTTGAGCACCCGGTGAACTCTGAACCTCCATAGCAAGACCCTGTAAAAGCATCTGCGCACCTAGGATAAGCGGCAGCACAGCAATCATTACAGCGCCGGTCGTGGTGGGAATACCAGTCTTGGCTGACTGCACCCAGTGATAGATGCCAAAGGCGATACCGAACAAGACCAGAGTGCCGCCCAGAAAGGCGAGAAGCGCGATGAGGCCAAAGTCGTTGACCACGTGACGCTTTACAAAGCGCCATATCGAGCGCTTCAATAGGCGCCAGGGGAACGCCCACAATACCCGGCCGACCCGGATGTGAGAGGTCTCGTCCGCGTACAAAGCCGCGACGTCTACATCGATCACCCGGGCATCGATCACGTTGAGACGTATAAGCATGTCGTTCTCGAAGAAGTAATCACGGGCGATCCCGTTGAGGTTCAGCCGGCGTAGAGTGGGAACGACTATTGCTATGAAGCCACACTGTGGGTCAAAGACGTGCCAGTAGCCGCTGGCTATCTTTGTGAGAAACGATAGGGCCACATTGCCGAACCAGCGCATGGCCGGCATAGATTTCGGACGTCCAGAACGACGGAAGCGATTGCCCTTGACATACTCGGCCATGCCGAGTTCGATTGGCCGGACGAGGGTGGGCAGGTCAGCACAGTCCATCTGTCCATCGGCATCCATCTTGATGACCACGTCGTAGTCTGCGCCCAGGGCGGCGCGAAAACCGGTGACCATGGCGCCGCCGACTCCTTGGTTGCGCTCGTGGTGGAGAACCAAGACGCGCGGCGCTGTGATGGACCTAGCCACAGACAGAGTATCGTCGCTGCTACAGTCATCGACGATGATGATGCGATCGATCCAGTCCGGAATGCGACCCACAACATCTGCCAGGTGACGGGACTCGTTGTAGGCGGGCATAATCACGCAGTAGCTGAGTCCCTCTCGCACGCGCCCCTCCAAATCGTGAGCAACAATGACTGTTCTCGACAGTCTACTACACGCCTCTGAGGCATTTCATCGCCTGACGGCCTGCCGAGCGAGAGGTCCGCTGCCCCGTCACAGCGTCATGAATCGCTATGGAGCTGCCCAAGTTATGACCCGACTCGACATCTCAGAAGGCAGCAACGCGCGGATTGCTCCCGCCATCTCGGGGGCGACAATCACGGTACGGTCAGGAGTCTCCAAGAGCAGCGTCCGCGTCCACTCGGTCGCCTGCTCCACCGTGACCCCGCTGCCGGGATAGCCCGACTCGACATCTGAACCAACGCTCCACATCAGACTGAGCGATCTTTGCCACTGGTGGGCCAGGATCGGCGGGGGATCACCGGGTACCAAGGCTAGATACACAGCCGAGCCGAATGGTCTAGACTCCGATGTCTCCGCTGCCCGAAGGATTCGTTCAGTCGCGGGTGCGGAATATCTAGTCAGTTCGACCAGCCGGGATCGAGCGCGCAATCCACCCGATCCGAACACCTGAAGCGCCGACACGACTGCCAGTATCGAAGCGACGACGGCCACATACTTCCGCATCCGACCATGCGGGGCCTGAGGCGCCCCCACATGGAGATCAATGCTGGCCACCAAAGCCGCGACGCATACGAGGCTCGCGCCTATCAGTAACTTGTCGAAGTAGTAGGACAACCGGCCGGCAACCGCATACGAATAGACACCGAGAAGCAAGGCCATCACGAAGGCGGTCGCGGAGATTGCGGACAGACTGAGACCCTTCTTGGCTGAATCCCGTGTTTCCCTTCGAACGTACACTGCGAGAGACACTGCGAGTGCCACCCCACCTATGCGTGGCAGGTAGGACAGCTTGACAAGCCCGGAGGGTAGGAGGTCGTTGACTATTGCGAGAACCTTCACTCCACCCGCGCCCACGAGAATCGGTACCACCACTGCCGAGGCGACTATCGTCACCGCTATCGCCCCGATCATCCTCACCCATCCGCAGCGTGTATGAGGCCAACGGTCGCGCCGCAGAGGAATGAGTGCCACGGCACACGAGACGATGGCTAAGGGGGCCAGGAGCACCCACCCGTGCACAGTCGCGACCACGAGTCCTCCGAGCGCGAACACACGCAGCGGCTTCAGTTCACCGGACATAGGTGTTGCAAGCAGCGCGACGAGGCCGGCTGTGGCGCAGGCCAACACAAAGTTCGGACAAGCATTCCAGACGCCTGCTGAACCCTGACCAAACATGAAGGCGGCGACCATCAGTGCGCCGAACGGCCAGGCGAGCACAGGTCGTCGGCGCAGCTTGGACAACTGGGCCACACCGGACGCCAGCATCACAGCTGTGAGAATCTGCACCAGCGCTAGGCTGCGCCCGTATCTCAAGATCTCGGTGACGGTGTCGCCAAGCGCTGGGCCGCTGTAGAGTTCAGTAAGGGCGGTGACAGTCGCGTGAAAATGTTGCGGGTAGTCAGCAAGGGCCCAGGAGGTACCGTCGGGGGCCTGTCCCAACATCGGCGCGATCGCACCTTCAGCCCTTGCCGTCAGTACCATGGCGAAGTGTGACACATGGTCCCAACCCGTCCCAATCAACGCGTTCAACGAGCGCTCGCCTCCTGGCGAAGCTATGAGTGGCCACGACATCCACGTAGCAAGGCCCGCTACCGCGACGGGCATGGCATCTACGGGGGCAAACCTAGGGATCAGGCGTCCTGCCCGCTCACGCACGCGCGGAGCCCACAGGACCCACCAAGTGAGAGCACCAGAGACGAGAGCAAGAGTTATCCCGACCCGATCGACTTGGTGAACGGGTAGTCTCACCCACCAGAGCAGTGGCATCCATCCGAGGAAGATGGCGCCACCGATAAGGAGCCGCCGCGAGAAACAGGTCGAGCAAGGCAGGATAAGCACCAGCAACACCGCGAAGACAACGGCCGGCACGCCCTCTAGGATCCCAGTGCGCCGCAGGGAGTAGATGACCGCGGCGGCGGCGGCTCCGGCAGCAACGGCCCCGATCCGACGCAAGCCCTCCCTCTTGACGCCCGATGTCACCACGGCACCCTTTCAAATATGATGCGGATCCCTAGTAGCGGCGAGAGGACTCGAACCTCTGACACGCGGATTATGATTCCGCTGCTCTGACCGACTGAGCTACGCCGCCGCGTTCCGACGATCCGTCCCGTATGGAGCCCCCATTCGGATTTGAACCGAAGACCCCTTCCTTACCATGGAAGTGCTCTGCCAACTGAGCTATGGAGGCCCAATAGGTCAGCCTGCTGCTGACCGGTGCTCGCCCACCGTTGCTCCGCTTCAGGTGGCGGGGCGAGGATTTGAACCTCGGTAGGCATCGCCGACAGATTTACAGTCTGCTCCCTTTGGCCACTCGGGCACCCCGCCACACGCGAAACCCCGCGTGGAGGCGAATTGGCATGATACTCAAACGACAGGGCCTTTTCAAGAAAGGCGCCGGGGCACCCGGGGGCTCTCTACAAAGCCAAAGAACCACCGGCGCCCCGGCGAAGACACCATGACCACGGATTCTGCTCGGTCAGGCTTTCGAAGCCTTTCTCTCGTCTATGAGCCAGTGATACAGAATTCCTCCGGCAGCCCCACCGGCGAGCGGCGCCACTAGGAAGACCCACAATTGCGAAAGCGCCCAACCACCCTGGAAGACCGCGGGCCCGATGCTGCGGGCTGGGTTGACCGAGGTGCCGGTCACCGGGATGCAGATCAGGTGGATCAGGGCCAGGGTCAAACCGATGGCGAGCGGCGCAAGCCCTTTGGGTGCCCGCTCGTCCGTGGCCCCCATGATGACGAACACGAAGACGAGTGAGAGTACGAACTCGGCCACGAGACCGGCGACCAGCCCGTATCCTCCCGGGGAGTGCTCGCCAAAACCGTTGGAACCAAGGCCGTCCGCGCTCACAGAGTATCCATCCAGACCACTGGCGATCGCCCACAGCAGAGCGGCCGCGGCTATGGCGCCCACGACCTGGGCGACCATGTAGGCGCCCACCTGCCTGCCGGGAAAGCGCCTGCCCAGCCACAACCCGAAGGTCACCGCCGGATTGAAGTGACCTCCCGAGATGTGGCCCACGGCGTATGCCATGGTCACCACGGTCAGGCCGAAGGCCAGGGCGATGCCTAGAAACCCGACGTACTCCCCCGCCAGGACGGCGGTGCCACAACCTCCCAGGACTATCCAGAACGTGCCGGCGAACTCAGCTACCATCCGCTTGACCATGCGCACCTCCCGAGTCAGGGTTTGGCCCAAGCGTCCGACCACAACGTAGCAGAACGGGCGGCCTTCCGCCCGGACCGCCCTCAGAAGAGGGTCACTCCGCGCCCCGCACCCGCGGCACGGTGATGCTGGCCTCGGTCAAGAACAGTACCTGTGCCGCCTCGCCCTGACGGGCGAGCGCGGCGTCCACCGCTGCCTGCACGCTCGCATAGGGGGTCATGAACATGGCCCTCACATCGTCGTCCTTGAGTGAGCTCACCACCCATATCTCCGCCCGCTCCATGATGTCCGCGATGCGGGTGGCCTGCTGCACGCCAAGCTTGTACTCCTGGCGCTCGGCGCGTGCGAGCGCATCGGCGGGTGAGTCGGACGCGGCCAGCATGTCATACAGGGTCTGGTTCTCGCCCAAGCCATACGGACACTCCGACACCACTATGAGCACCCCTCCGGGCTTGACCGCCAGGGCTCCGCTCTGGATGGCCTTGTTGGTCTGATAGAAGTTGCAGTCCATGGGGTGAGGTGCGACCGCCACCACCACGTCGTACCGCTGCCCCAGTTCGAGCACGAACTGCTTATCGGCGACGGCCAGGGCTTCGGCGAAGCTCCTATCCAACGAGCCTGCCGAGGCGAAGCCGATTCGGTGGTCCTTGTCCAGGACCAGTTGGATGGAGTAGATCTGCCTGCCGGCGATGCCCAGTACGAGCGACTCCTCCAGATCCTCGTGCACCGGGTTGCCCTTGAGCATGAGGTGCTGAGAGCCCGTCTCCATGGAGAGCCTGTGATTGGCCCACACAGTGTCGTACCCGGCCAGCCCTGGGAACAGGGACTTACGCCCGCCGGTGTAGCCGGCGAAGTAGTGCGGCTCCACCGAGTTTATGAGCACCACGCCGCGGGCCTCGGCCAGCAGTCGGTTCACCCATACTTCTGTGCCCCGCTTCGTCCGCCCCAAGTGGACAAGACTGTCCTTGTCCTTGGCGTCGTGCGAGAAGATGCGCGCGGCGTGCGCCTTGGCCAGGTCGGCCCCGAAGATGTGGTCGACGCTCCTGCGGAGAGGCCACCCGATGCGTGCCAGTGGCGACGGCGAACGAGAGCTCGCGGCCCGGCACCTGCAGCCACCTCTCCAACGCGGGCCGCAGTTCGGCAAGCACGGCGGCTGAGGGGGTAGGCCGCGTGCCGTCGTTGACCACAACCAACAGAGGAGACGGCACCGAGGCCAGGAAGGCTTCGAACTCCTCCCCCGGTTTCGTGAGGGCCGCTCGCAGCACCGCCGCTGGATCCGCCGCCCGCTCCACGTTAGCCCCCAACACTCCCGCGATGCGGGATTGTTCTATCTCCACCGGGGTCGTACCCGTTCCCCACGGCACATCGATGCGCATGCGCGACTCCTTTCGTCACCTCAGCGTAGCGTAAAATCGCAAGGCGGGCACCACGAACCAGGAGGTACCATGGAGCACTTCAACTACAGCATCTCACCCGAGATCTTCGCCCGTTTTCCCGGCTACATCCGTGGCGTGGTGATCGCTCATGGAGTCACGAACGGACCTTCCCCCGCCGAGCTTGTGGAGATGCAGCGCGAAGCCGAGGCCTCCGTGCGGGCCCGCGTGGACCCAGAGCAGGTCGCCGAAGAGCCCCGCATCAAGTCCTGGCGCGAGGCCTATCGCGCGTTCGGCGCCAAGCCGGCGGAGTTCAGGTCGTCTGTGGAAGCCATGGCTCGCCGCGCCTTGCGCGGCGACGAACTCCCTTCCATCAGCGCGCTTGTGGACCTGGGCAACGTCATGTCGCTGCGTCACCTGCTCCCCGCGGGTGCCCACGCGATCGACCTGCTGAATGGCGACATCGAGCTCTGCTTCGCCTCAGGTGATGAGGACTTTGTGGCCTTCGGCTCCGAGGAGCTGGAGCACCCTCTGCCGGGCGAGGTCATCTTCGCCGAGGGCAAGACGGTGCTCACGCGCCGATGGACCTGGCGGCAGGGCAATCACACCCTCACCCTGCCCGAGACCACAGCCATAGAGTTCAACGTGGACGGGCTGCCACCGGTGACGCGTTCGGAGGTCGAAGCCGCCTGCGCGGAAGTCGCCGAGCTCATACAGCGCTTCTGCGGCGGCACCACCCGCATCGCCTACTTGACCGCCGAGACTCCTCGCATCTCGCTAGCGCCTCAGGAATAGCTCCAAGGAACACCGCGCCAGCAACGAGACCGGGGGTCTCGCGGCCCCCGGTCTTTCGTCATAGGTATGCGTGCGCGATGCGCACGTGCGGCGCCGCGGTACTAGCAGGCCTCGACCACTGTCGCGATGCCCTGGCCGCCGGCGATGCACAGCGTGGCCAGTCCGTACTTGGTGCCGCGCTTCTGCATCTCGAAGAGCAGGGTGGTGAAGATACGAGCACCCGAGCAGCCCAGCGGGTGGCCTAGAGCAATGGCGCCCCCGTTGGGGTTGATGATATCCATGCGGTCCCCGATGCCGAGGTCCTTGATGCAGGCCAGCGCCTGGGCAGCGAAGGCTTCGTTCAACTCGATGAGACCCATGTCGTCCAGTTTGAGGCCAGCCTTCGCCAAGGCTTTGCGGGTGGCCGGAGCCGGACCGATGCCCATGATCTCAGGCGGGACCCCAGCCACTCCCATGCCTCTGATGGTTACCATCGGCTTGAGACCGCGCTTGCTGGCCTCTTTGGCCGACATGACCACGGTGCAGGCGGCACCATCGTTACGGCCGGAGGCGTTGCCGGCAGTCACCGTGCCTCCTTCCTTGAAGACGGCAGGCAGCTTCGCCATGGCCTCCAGCGTGCTGCGGCGAGGATGCTCGTCGGTGTCGAAGGGCACGATGTCCTTCTTGACCTTGACGGGCACGGGGATGATCTCGTCCTTGAAGCGGCCCGACTCGATCGCGGCGAAGGCCCGGTTCTGGCTCTCAAGGCCAAAGACGTCCTGCTCCTCGCGGCTGATGTCGTACTTCTCGGCCAGGTTCTCGGCGGTAAGACCCATGGTCAGGTTGCCGTACACCTCAAAGGGTTGCGAACGCGGCTGGCTCTCAGTGTTGGAGTCCACCAGCACGGCGTTGCCCGCGCCGTAGCCGTAGCGAGCGCCCCTCAAGTAGTAGGGGGCCTTGCTCATGTTCTCCACGCCACCGGCCACCACGATGTCGGCCTCGCCGGCGATGATCTGGCACGCGGCGTTGTGGATGGCCTGCAGGCCCGAGCCACACTGGCGCATGATGGTGTAGGCCGGGACTTCGATGGGCACGCCCGCGCGAAGCGCGGCCACGCGCGCCAGGTTGGCGGCGTCGGCGCTCTGTTTGGTCTGGCCCATGATGACTTCGTCCACGTCGCCGGGTTCGATGCCGGCGCGCTTGATGGCCTCTTCGATGACGATCTTGCCCAGGATGTCGGGCTCGACGTCCTTGATCCCTCCGCCCAATCTACCTACAGCCGTTCTGACGGCACTGACGACGACGATCTCTTCCATTTGTCCTTTTTCCAGTCGTTTACTTCTGCCGCGAAGCCCCCACCCGGAGGTAGGTTACTTCTTTAGCGGCTCCATGACTATCTCGCCCAGGTCGACGTCGTTCTGCGTGTCGACGTCGATGATCATGGACGCGTAGCCCTTGAGGTCCACGCGCAGCCGGAACTGCTTGTTCTTTTCCAACCCTTCGAACTCGAAATCCCCGTAGCTATCGGTGTGAGTCTCGAGCTTGGTCCCGTCGCCTTCGAGGGTGATCCACACCCCTTGGGCACACTCACCGGGATCGTCCTTGCGCACCACTTCGCCGACCACGAACCGCTTGGGGATTCCCACATACTTCACCAGGGGCGCGGTCTTGTACTCGGGATGGAAGTCCTCGGCCTTGAGAGCGGCCACGGCCTGCGCGATCTCGCTCTTGGGATCGTCCAGGTCGCCGAAGAGCAGAGCGCCGGTCGGACAGGCCTCGACGCAACGCGGCACGGCCTCGCCGGCGTCCAGCATGTGGGCGCACATGGTGCACTTCTGCGGCAGTTGCAGTTCGGTGTTCCACCAGATCACGCGGTAGGGGCAAGAGTTGACGATGTCCTTCTGCCCCTTGGCCTTCTTGGGGTCGATGATGATCACGCCGTCCTTGCGCCGGTACACTGCCCCGTCGGCAGCGGCATCGATACAGGGGGCCGTCTCGCAGTGCTGGCAGGGCAGCGGGATGTAGTCCAACTTCGGCTTGGGCCAAGTGCCCCTCTCCACCTCTTTGATCTGCATCCAGTACTGGCCCTCGAGCGGCTGTGCGGCCGAGTAGCCCGGATAGTCGTTATCGTAGTACTCATCGCGGCAGGCCAGAAAGCAGTTATGGCAGCCGCTGCACTTGGTCACATCTATGAGCAGGCTCAGGCGCGCCATCTGACTAGCCCTCCCATTTCTGGATCTCGATTAGACAGGAGTTGGGCGTCATGCCCGGTACGTTCTTGGACATCATGCGCGAGGTGGTGAGAATGGCTACGCAACCGCCCCGGTCCATGGAGTCGGCCTCGCCCGGCTGCAGCGGGTCATAGAGTGCCGAGGACGCGTAGGAATGTATCGTGCCCGGCCGGATGCGCCCGGTGACCACCGCCATGCAGAGCACCGAGCCCCGGTCGTTGTAGAGGCGCACGATGTCGCCGTTGTCGATCCCACGAGCCGCTGCGTCCTCAGGGTTGATGCGCGCCGGCCACCACGGGTGACCGTCCTTCTTTATGCGGTGAGTCGGTATATCGTTCAGCCAATCGGTGTGCTTGTCGTAATGGCAATGGAACGAGAACCGGGGATGCGGGGAGATGAGCTGCAGCGGATACTTATCGTACAGTCCGGGGGTCTTGTAGCCCTCGAAGCTCGGTATGTACCGCGGCACCACCGGACGCTCCTCATCGTCGGGGAAGTACTGCTTGAGGCTCTCGGAGACGAACTCGATCTTGCCGCTGAAGGTGCCCACCTCACTCCCCTTCTCGGTGAGGCGTTTGTTGTTGCCCGGGTCGGGGGTGTCGCACTCCCGACCTTCGTAGAACCAGCGCAGACCCACGGTGGGCTTGTAGCCGGGCTTGAGATTGATTATGTGGTAGCCCTTCTCGTTGAACTCCTCCCAGCTGACCTCTTTGGGCATGTCGGAGATCTCGAAGAACTTCTTCACCCAGTCGGCCTCGGTCTTGCCACCGTCGGTGTACTTGTCGCGCAGGCCCAGTTTGTCGAAGATGGTCGCGAATATCTCGTAGTCGCTCTTGCTCTCGCCCAGAGGCTCGATGCACTTTTGCTCGCGCACCACCACGCGGTAGTTGCAGCCACTGCTGGCGTGCCAGGTGTAGCCGTTCACGGCTGCCCACTCGCCTATGTCTTCACGCTCGAAGTTGGTGCAGGCGGGCAGGATGATGTCGGCCATGCGGGTCTCGCTGTTGTACCAGACGTCCTGGTTGACGACGAACTCCAGCTTGGGCGACTGGTACATGCGCACCCACTTGCTGGTGTCGGCCATGGTGCCCATGAAGGACCCACCGTAGCGATACCACATCTTGATCTCTGAGCAACCTGGAGCCGGGTAGACGAAGTGGGTGAACTGCTGCTCGAGCGACTTGCCGCAGAAGCCCTCCCCATACCATTCGGAGTGACCGTCGAGGATGGCGTCGGGCACCGTGAGTCTCCACAAGCGCTGCTCGGTGGGGTTCTTGGGGATGTAGTCGCAGGCCTTGGGAGACATCGACACGCGGCCGTCAGGTTCGCCGTACGCCGGGAACCACACGGTCGTGTCGTTGGGAGCGCCCATGGTGGTACCCCAGATGCTACGGCCGGGAGCGCCGAGGCCCTGCATCGCCTGCAAGAGCACCATCATGCGAGCCCACTCTGTGGCGAACGCCTGCCGGCAGGCACCACCCTCGCCGCCGCGGGAGCCACCGGACAGCACTGTTCGCTTCTCTGCCCACTCACGCGCCAGCGTGCGAATGACCCGGGACTCGACGCCGCACTCGGCGGCCGCCCACTCGGGAGTCTTGGGCACGCCGTCGGTCTCGCCCAGCACATATGGCTTGAACTGCTCGAAACCGATGGTGCGGTTTTTCACGTAGTCCTTGTTATATGTGTCTTCGGTTATCCACACGTGGGCGATGGCCATGGCCAGAGCGGTGTCAGTGCCGGGCCGCGGGGCTATCCACTTGCCGCCCATGACAGCGTTGGTGTAGTTGTGGAAGGGGTCGATGAATACCATCTTGACACCCTTCTCCTTGAGCCACTGGCGCCAAAGCGCAGAGTCCTGGCCGGAGTAGGTGCCGCGAGTGGTGTCCGGGTCGTTGGACCAGTAGACGATCATCTCGGCGTTCTGCAAGGTGTCGCCCAACATGTCGTACGGTTCGGGCATGCCCAGGCGCCACTGAAAACCGTAGCTGTGGGTCGCGCCCCAGTGCCACCCCTCCCAGCTATCGGGGTTGTCCAAGACCGGCGTACCCTCGACCATGTTGAGGAAGCGAGCGAAGGGGCCCATCTTGTAGCCCACGATGCCCCAGTTGTGGTGCGAGGAGGTGATGCCGCTGATGGCCGAGCCGCCGTAGGTGTCGCTTACGCGCTTGATCTCGCCCGCGACTATCGTGGCGGCCTCGTCCCAGGAGATGCGCTCGTAGCGCGACTTGCCCCGGTTCTGGGGGTTGCGCTCGCCGTTGGGATCGAAGTCCACGCGCTTCATAGGATAGAGGATGCGCTCCTCGGAATAGATACGGCGGCGCTCAGCATGCACACACGGCGCCAGCGTGACCTTCTTGGGTGGGGAGTACTTCTTGTCGCCGGCCTCTATGGTCCAGGGCTCATAGTCTTTGGGGTCGGCGACCAGAGGCCGTATCCGCGTGATCTTGCCATCCTTCACGTACACGGAGACCGGACCACTGTTGGTGCAGTTCGTGTAGACCTTTTCGGCCATCAGACATCAACTCCCAATCGGTACAAGTGACACGGGACACAACGGATGTGAGGGAGCTTCGTGACCAGCGGTTGGATAATGGGAAGCTCCATATTGCCAGGTAGTATTGCTAATATCGTAGAGTAGGCGTAGCCTATTTGCAAGGCGCAGCCCCCGTGGAAATCGGCACCGACTTGCAGGAGAGGCATGACTGACCCCATTGTATCGCGAGATGTGGACCCCCTGTCGGTCAGAGCCCTGATCAGGGGCCTCTCGATCCTGAGCCTATTCGATGTAGACCATCGGGAATGGACCATCGACGAGATGACCGAGCAGACCGGGCTGGTCCGCATGACGGTATATCGCATGGCCCGCACCCTTGAATCCGTGGCCTTCTTGGTCCGCGATGCCTCGACCAACCGCTACAGGCTCGGCCCCGCGGCGCTGGCCATGTGCTACGTGGCAAGCGACCACTCCGATTTCGTCGACGCGGCCCGACCGTATCTCGAGGCGCTCGTCCAAGAGACGGGCGAGTCGGTGACCCTGGCTATCGAGGTCGACGGATACCCGGTGTGCGTGACCATAGTCAACACCACACGTCCGTTCAGGCGGCAGACGGCGCCGGGGCGCATATTGGGCGACATCGGCACCGTGCACGGCAAGCTCTTCGCCGCTTTCCGGCCGCCCGCACGAACGAGACGCCATCCTGGCCAAACCGCGTTCACGGACAACACCTCATACCGTCACCGACATCGACAAGATCAAGGCCGAGTTGGAGCAGGTAGCGGTAGAGGGCGTAGCATATGACATGGAGGGCTCCTACTTGGGCCTCTGCTCAGTGGGTGCCCCCGTACTCGACCAGTTCGGGACCATCGCAGCCACCATCGCGGTGGTCATCCCCTCGGGGCGTTACGGAGAGAACGAACGCGAACTGTGCACCAAAGCGGTCAAGGCAGCCGCGGCGTCCTTCTCCGCATACCTGGGCTGGACGCCCAGATAGCCGCTGTACAACTTGGTACGATTGGTATACCATTAAATCTCTAGCGGTCCGATTTCGAGTCTTCAACCAGCAGGTCCAGTCTCCAGGGCACAGCAGCCAGCTGACCCTCGTCCGAAAGGAGAAGGAACGCAATGGCAGATGAGAAGGGCAAGAAGGTCGACGTGAGCGTCGACAAGGTGACGATCAAGAACCTTGCCATGGGGGGGCTGCTGGGAGGCGGCGGCGAGTGTTTCGTTGACGTCAAGGACGGTAAGGCCATCCGCATCAGGCCCTACAAGTACGATTGGAAGACCGACTTCGAGAAACTCAACCCCTGGACCATGGAGCGCAACGGCGAGAAGCTGAGGCCGCTAGCCAAGGCCCTCCCCGCTCCCTTCTCGCTCGCCTACAAGAAGAGGACCTTCTCGCCTAACCGCGTGAAGTTCCCTATGGTGCGCGTCGACTGGGACCCCAACGGCGAACGCAACACCCAGAACCGCGGTAAGAGCAAGTACCGCCGGATCACCTGGGACGAGGCGACCGACATCATCGCCTGCCGAGATCAGGCGCATCCACAAGGAATATGGCCCGTTGGCCATCCTGGCCCAGGGTGACGGCCACGGCGAGAACAAGACCATCCACACCCCCCACGGCCACCAGGCCCGGCTGCTGGACTTGATGGGTGGCTTCACCCAGCAGGTCCGCAACCCTGATAGCTGGGAGGGCTGGTACTGGGGCGCCAAGCACGTATGGGGCCAAGGCTTCCAGGGCATGATGTCGCCGGCGGCCAACCTGATCAAGGACATCTCCGAGCACGCCGACATGGTGCTCAAGTGGGGATGCGACGAAGAGACCACCCCCTGGGGCTTCACCGGACAGTACGCCAGCCGCATCTCCCAGTTCTGGACTCGCGCCGGCATCAAGCAGGTCTATATCTGCCCCGACCTCAACTACGCAGCCGCGGTTCACGCCGACAAGTGGATCCCGGTACTCCCCAACACCGACGCCGCTCTCCAGCTGGCCATCATCTATGTGTGGCTCACCGAGGACACCTGGGACAAGGAGTACGTCAAGACCCACACCGTCGGCATGGACAAGGTCGCCGACTACGTTCTCGGCAAGGACGAAGAGGGCATACCCAAGACCCCCGAGTGGGCCTCGAAGATCTGCGGCGTGCCCGAGTGGACCATCAAGGCCCTCGCTCGGCAGTTCGCCAAGAACACCACTTCGATAATCCACTACTTCGGCGGGTCGGCCTTCCGCGGCCCCTACTCACACGAACCCGGCCGTCTGGAATGCGTGCTCTTGGGCATGCAGGGGCTCGGCGGTCCCGGAGTGCACCAGTGCCAGATGACCTACTTCGGCATGCCTCGCGCCGAAGGCCTGGGCAGCGTGCGCTTCTTCAATCCCGAACTACCGGAGCGTCTGACCAAGCCCTGCTGGACCACCGTCCACGCCTGGGGCCCGCAGCTCATACCCAAGACCCTGATCCAAGACGCCATCCTCAAGGCCCCGCTGGTCTTCCACGGTAGCGGCGGCCAAGAGTGCCAGACCGATGAGCAGTTCACCAGGTACACATACCCCATCGCCAAGGAGAAGGGCGGCGTACCCATCCACATGATGTGGACCGACACTCCGTGCCGCATCACCTGCTGGAACCACGGCAACTGGACCATCGAGGCCATGAAGGACCCGAGCATCGAGTTCGTGCTCGCTCAGCACCCCTGGCTCGAGAACGACTGCCTCTACGCCGACATGATCCTGCCGGCCAACACCACCCTCGAGGTGGAGGACATCGTCACCACGGTCCGCCAGGGCCCGCACTTCGCCAGCGTATCCATCCAGGAGCAGTCCATCCTGCCCGTGGGCGAGTCCAAGAGCGACTACGAGATAGTCCTGGAGATCGCCAAGAAACTGGGCATGGGCGACGAGTTCAGCGGCGGGCACACCACGCTGGACCTGCAGAAGATGGTCTTCGACGCCATGAAGATGGACAAGCTGACCACGTGGGATGACTTCTACGAGAAGAAGACCTACGTCTACTCGACGGCCAAAGACTGGGAGCAAGACCCGCCCGGCTTCCGCAAGTTCTATGAGGATCCGAAGGCCAACCCGCTTCCGACCCCCACCGGCCTATTGGAGTTCTACTCCGAGGCTCTGGCCACTCACTTCCCCGACGACAAAGAGCGTCCGCCGTTCCCCAAGTGGGTCCCCAAGGGCATCACTCACGACGAGGACCTCTCCAGCGAGCGCGCGGACATGTTCCCGCTGCTGCTCATGTCCAACCACCCGCGTTGGCGCACTCACGCCCAGGGTGACGACATCAGCTGGGCGCGCGAGACCCCGACCGGCAAAGTGCTGGGCTTCGACGGCTACCGCTACGAGCCCATCTGGATCAACCCGGCCGACGCTGAGGTTCGCGGCATCAAAGACGGCGACGTGGTCAAGGTCTTCAACGAGCGCGGCATCGTATTGGTGGGAGCGCGTGTGTGGGAGCGCATCAGGCAGGGCGTGGTCTACGTGGACCACGGCGCTCGCCACGACCCGCTGGTACCCGGCAAGGTCGACCGCGGCGGTGCCATCAACACCATCGCCCCCAACGGTCTTACCAGCAAGAACTGCTGCGGCCAGGCCACCAGCGGCTACCTGACTGACGTGCAGAAGGTGAAGAACGAGGAATGGGAAGCATGGCGCAGGGACTATCCCGAGGCCTTTGCCAGAAAGTATGACCAGGGTGCCGGGTTGCGCTTCGACGCTTGGATAGAGGGAGGCGAAAGATGAAGGCGTTCGTCATCGACGTCGAACTCTGCGTGGGCTGCTACGCCTGCCAGTTCGTCTGCAAAGACGAGCATGTGGCCAACGACTGGTCGCCCATAGCCAAGCCCCAACCCGACACCGGCCAGTTCTGGATGAGGCTCGATGAGCACATCCGCGGCACGGTACCCAAGGTAGAGATGCACTACGTGCCGAATCCGTGCATGCACTGCGCCGAGCCCCCATGTGTCCCGCCGTGCCCGGTCGAAGGCGCCATCTACAAGCGCGAAGACGGGCTGGTGATCATCGACTCTGACAAGTGCACCGGTTGCCGGTTGTGCGTGGATGCCTGCCCCTACGCGGCCATCTACTTCAACGACGACCTGAACCTGGCGCAAAAGTGCACGGGTTGCGCTCACCTGCTCGACGGCGGCGAGTGGAAGATCCCCCGCTGCGCCGACGCCTGCCCCACCGAAGCCATAAAGTTCGGTGAGGAGAGCGAGTTCGCGGCCGAGATCGCCAAGGCCGAGGTGCTCAAGCCCGAACTGGGCGCCAAGCCCCGCGTCTACTACCTGAACATCCCCAAGAAGTTCATCGGCGGCTTGGTCTACGACCCAGTAGACAAAGAAGTGGTCATCGGGGCTACGTGCACCCTTACCAGCAAGGACGGCAAGAAGTTCACGGCTACCACCGACGGCTTCGGCGACTTCTGGTTCCGCGGCCTGGCCGACGACGCCACGTACGATCTCACCATCACGGCCAAGGGCTTCAAGGACAAGAAGTTGGCGGACATCAGCACCGCCAAGGACGTCAACCTGGGCGAGATAGCGCTCGCAAAGTAGTCACACCCCCCAAGCGAGCGGCGCGTCCGCGCCGACCACGGGACGCTTGGGAGACAGTACGGGGCCTCGTTGCAGAAGCAACGAGGCCCCGTTTCTTGTTCGGCGTGGATTAGCCGAAGGTCAGTATGTGATGAGACTCGGTAGCCACGTGGCCAGGATCGGGAAGACCATGAGCAGCACGGCCATGATGACCATGCCGACCAAGAAGACTGCAGCCCCTTTGAATATCTGCCCCATAGGCACGTCCGGCGCCACTCCCTTGATTATGTAGACGTTGATGCCTACGGGCGGCGTGATCACCCCCATCTCCACCACCAGCACTATGATGACTCCGAACCAGATGGGGTCAAACCCGAGCCCGATAACCGTCGGGTAGAGGATGGGTACGGTCAGCGTGACCATAGCCAGTGAATCCATGAAGCATCCGGCGACCAGATACATGACAAGGATCAGGATCATGACCGCCCATGAGGGCATGGGCAGGCCGGCGAAGAAGTCGGCCGCCGCGCTGGGTATGCGGCTTACAGCCATGAAGTGACCGAACACCGTCGCGCCGGCCACGATGGTCATGATCATGGCCGTGATCAGCAGAGTGTCCTTTATGGCGAGCCAGAACTTCTTGAGGTTCAATTGTCTTCTGGCGACCCCGATCAGGATCGCCGCGGCCGTTCCCACGCCTGCGGCCTGCGTCGGGCTGAACCAGCCGGCGAACAGTCCTCCCAGCACAAGTGCAAAGAGAAAGAGCATCTCGAGCAGGCCTGTAAGGCCCAAGAGCTTGGCTTTCAGGGTGGTCTTGCCCCCGGCGGGAGCCGAGGTCGGCTTGAAGAAGGTCCAGATCCATACGGCAAAGACGAACAAAGTCGCCATGATAAGGCCCGGGACGACCCCGGCTACAAACAGTTTGCCGATGGACTGCTCGGCCAGCAGTCCGTAGATGATGAAGATGGTGCTGGGCGGGATCATGATCCCCAAGCTGCCGGCCGCGGCCATGCAGCCGCAGGCCAGCCCAGGGTCGTATCCGTGGCGCCGCATCTCCGGTATGGCCACTTTGCCCATAGCCGCGGCGGTGGCGCTGGTAGACCCGCAGATGGCTGAGAAGCCGGCAGTCGCGACCACCGTGGCCATAGCCAGACCCCCGCGCATCTTGCCGAATAGAGTGTAGGCGCCGTCGTACAACCGGCCGCTCATACCGGCATAGAAAGCCACGGAGCCCATGAACACGAACATGGGTATCACCGTCAGACTGTAACCCGACCAGATGGTCCAGAAATCACGCGCCAGGACGCTCAGCCCAGCGTTGGGACCCTTGATGACGCAGAAGCCGATCACTCCGACAAAGGCCATGCTGAACGCCACGGGCATGCCCAGCAGGAAGATGACGATCAGGACGGCGATGCCGATCAGACCGACTGTCACGGGGTCCATGTCTTGACCGCCTTGGCAATCGACTTGACCAGATCTCCGACCATGACCAGAAACATCACAACGAAGCAGGTCGCCATCCCGTAGACGAAGGGATAGTAGGGGATCTTCTGGGTCATGGACACTTCGCCTGTGCTCCTCAGCTTCGCGGCGTACTTGAAGCTATACCAGGCCGTCACTGCAAAGAGACACACCCCGAACAGCGTCATGAGCGCATCAATGACCAGCCTCGCTCTACGGGGGAATTTTTCCACTATGAAGTCGACCGCCACGTGCCCGTGCACCACCTGGGTGTATGGCACTGCGAAAGCTATCGCGACCACCGCCATGAAGGTCACTATCTCCGTGCCTCCCGGCACGGGCCGCGAGAGTATCTTTATTCCAATGACGTCGGCCACGATTATCAGCAACATGCCCACAAGACCGACGCCCGCTATCCATGACAAGATCCTCGTCAAGAGGGCGACGTAGCTGTCCAGCCTGCCCAGCATGCCCCCGGCCTCTCCGCTCTTGCGGATCGGTATAGGCTCCTGGTCGGGAGGCAGCATCTCCATAGGACCTCCTTGCCCAACACCCGCCGTTTAGGCTTAGAGGCGGGGGGCACGCCCCGCCTCTAGGCCGGTTGTAGCCACTACTTACCGGCAACCGTCTGCCGTCGAGAGACCTCTACGGTGCCGTTGTCGTTGCCGGCGCCGGCGCCGTTGTCGTTGCGGGTTTCGGCACCGTTGTCACTGTCGTTGCCGCCAAGTTGGCCTTAACCCACGTGGAGCATTCCTCCTCAGAGGGCGCCTTCTCAAGCCAGTAGGTGATGCGCTCTTGTATGTAGCCTTCGTAGTCGTCGTTGAAGCCCGCGGCCTTGAGAGCTGCGACCTTCTCATCGAGCATGGCCTGTACCGCCGCTTTCCAGGCAGCCGCTTCTGTCTCGTCGAGGTCGATCACCTCGCGACCCGGCTGCGCTTTGAGAGCCTCGATGCCGTCGTAGTCATAGCCAGAGGCGACCTTGGCCCAGTACTCCAGGTACTTGGTGCTGGTCTCGGTGAAGATCTGCTGGATATCGGCGGGCAACTCGTCCCACTTGTCCTTGTTCATGACCAGGTACATCGTGCTCACGGAGCCGATCGAGAAGCACTGGGTCACGTACTTGACGACCTCTGCCTGCTTCCACCCCTTCAAGACCTCGCGGGGAGCGATGGTGCCGTCGATGGTGCCTTTGGACATCAACTCGTAGGCTTCGTTCTGAGCGGCTGCATAGCCCTCGGCCCCCAGGGCTTTCGGCGATGGTAGCGCCCACGCCAGTAGACCTGAGCACGAGACCGTTCACGTCGGCAAGCTTCCTGACGGGGGTGTCGGTGGTCATGACCACCTGCGGGCCGGTCGCGTAGAAGGCCAAGACGTGCACTTCATCGAACTCGGCCGGCTGGAACTCGTTGTAGTAGTCGTTGACCACCATAGTGGACACGTACCCTGCGGGATACCCGATCGGCATGTCCAGAAGCTCAGTGACCGGGAATACCCCAGGGGTGTAGGCCACGACCGAGAACCCGAGATCGGAGATGCCTGTAGATTACGCCATCGTATACATCCTTACGCAGCGGTTAGAGACGCCCCCGGCAGGTAGTCGAATTCCACGGCGCCGTTGGTGCGCTCCGTGATCTCCTTCTGCCACATCTCTCCTACGATGGCGATGTTGTTTGTCGCCGGAAAGAAGGTATTGAAGGTGAAGAGTAGGTTCCCGGAGCATACGCCGTCGTGCCGGTGGCACTCAGTCTCGTCCTCCCTCACCGCAGGCGACCAATCCCATCCCCAGAGCGAACACAAGTACTAAGCCGATAATCAGCGCCTTCTTCATCGCTCGCCAACCTTTCTCTCTCCCGGCAAGAACCCAATATGTGCCTGCCCAGTTGCCCGCAGAGCACGTCCCTTGCACGTCGCACGAACGAACGGGTCCAGTAGGACTGCACGACCGATGCGACAAGGACTCTATGGCCTCACTCCCTCCCTTCTCCGCCACCGACAAGAAGCAGCGGCGTGACCTTCACCATGTGGATGACACTTTCTGTGACACTGCCGAAGACCATCCTGTTGAAGCCGCTCTTTCCGCGCGTAGCCATGACGAGCAGCTGAATGGGATGGCCCTTCAGGTAGTCGATGATGGTCTCTGCCGGGTCGCCCGACAGCACCTCCGTCCGGACCGTGGCCCCGCTGTCTCTAAGGGGTCGGGCTACGTCCTCCAGGTACTTCTTCATCTGCGTACGCCGTTCGTCCAGGCTATCCAGCGCTGCCCGGGTAAGGGTGATGGAGGAGGTGATATGCGAGGGATCCACCACATGGAGCAAGACCAGTTCGGCGTCGGCGCCTCTGCGTGTCATGATCTCCATTGCGTGCGGGATGGCCGTTGCCGACTGCTCTGAACCGCTGAGAGGCACGACCAAGATGCGCTTGGGCATCGAGTCCGCGATAATCTCCTCGCGGAGCTCTGTGGGCACCAACCACACAGGCGCTTTCGACGCGTGAACGACTTTGTTGGCCACATCGCCCAAGTCCCAGGCCTTCACACCTGAACTGCCGTGTGTGGACATCATGACCAAGTCGACGCTGTTCTCGTCGATGTACTTGATGATCTCCTCAGCGGGATACCCGACCACGACATTGCCCCGCGCTTGGATGCACTGGGCCGTCGCGTCCTTGTTGTACTTGGAGCGTATCTCCTCGGCCCCGGCGCACAGTTGCTCGGCCATGCGCTCCATGTACGCGCGGCGCATGGGCAACTGCGAAATCTCCTGCGGGCTGCACACGTGCAGCAGGTCCACGTCCACGTGCACCCTGCCGGAGAGTTCTCGAGCGTAGTCGAAAACCACCTCCGCCAATTCCGAGCCGTCCAGCAAGACCACCATCTTCTGGTACACGCCACTTCTCCTTCGTTGGGAGACTCGCGCGCTACGACTCCTACCCGTCGTCCTGCACGGTAGAACTCTTTCTACTATACAGAGCAAAGGACCCCACGCAAGAGGGCTCTTTGGAATCGGCTCCACCCGGTCGGACTCTGCGGGCGCAGGCGGGCTCTACTCATAGGTCGTCCCCTTGTGTCGGATCCAGCCCGCTTCGTGACCGCCATTCGGGTCGGCGTGCGTCCAGTGGATCAGGCCGCCCTGGTCGTTCCATTCGTAGACGCCCTTGAACGAGACCGAGTCGCCCACCTGCAGCGACACGACGCGGGGGGCTACGTCGATGTTGTGTGTCACCAGGAGGGTCTGCCCTGACACCAACTCCACGATGAAGCGCTGATGCCTGTCCCCCTGGGCGTCGTCGCTCAGCACTCTGACGACCGTGCCCTCGCCCTGGACCTGCAGATCGGCGGCCTGCTCAGCAAAGGCTTGGGCTAGCAGGTCATCTTGTGCACCGAGCGCGACCGATGCGCCTATGGGGGCCGTGGTCGAGCCGGCGGGAGCCAAATCGCCGCAAGCCGCCACGAGCATCAGGATCAGAAGCAGACATGCCGCCGCGAACAAGGACCTCACGCGTCTCATGTGCGAGCCTTCCGTAGCCGGTTCTGGGAGAGATATCCCGTACGAAGCCAAGACCCAAACACGAAAGATGCCGTGCCCATCCGGCGGCGGTCTATTGACAGTCTCTCCGCTCGGACCGCATCATGGGACCTCAACTACAGGCAGAGGTGTGCATGGTCTCGCTCTCTTCCCCGCCGCGCTGTCCCGCTTGCGGGCGGCAGGCTTGGTCGATGGCCATCGAACGCACTGGCGATCGTCTCTACGGTGTCCCTGGCGAGTTCTCGGTGTGGCGATGCGAGTCCTGCGGCCTACTGCGGGTGTGGCCGGTGCCCGAAGACGTGACGCGCTTCTATCCGCCCGACTACTACTCCTACTCGCCCTCACCGGCCCCGCGGCGGGGACTGGCGCACTCTCTCCAGACGCGCGCCAGGCTGACGCAGTTGCGCCTGGCCTGGCGGGCGCATTCCGCCGGTCTGAGGGTGCCCCGGGCCGTTACCAGCTTCCCCCTGCTTCGCTCTCAGGCGTTCCGCGAGCTGACCAGGTATGCGCCGGCTTCCACCAAGTCTGTACTCGACGTGGGTTGCGGCGCGGGCGACTTCCTGGTCGACGCGAGAAGGCTCGGACTCAAAGTCCGAGGCGCCGAGATCAGCGATTCCGCGGCGGCTCCAGCGAGAGAACGGGGCCTAGACTGCGCGGGCAGCTTCGCTGCGCTCGCGGAGAGCGGCGGGCACTACGACGTCATTCGTCTTTCGGACGTCCTGGAGCACCTTGCCGACCCGATACATGCGCTCACGGTGGTCGCGCGGTGCCTCACGCCTGCGGGCGTGATGATCATCCGCGTGCCGAACGCGGACGGAGCGATAGCGCGGATCTGCGGCCCCGAGTGGTATCAACTGGACGCCCCCAGACACCTGTGGAGTTTTGGCCCCGAGAGCCTGTCACTGCTGCTTGGACAGGTAGGCTTGAAGGTCAGCCGGCTTGAGACCGTGAGTCAGGAATGGCTGCTCTTCTCCAGCCTGCGCAACCTGCTTGAGTCGCGAGCGGTAATGAAGCTGCCGGTGGAGGCCAAGCCGGAAGTGCTGAAGCTGTGCGCTCGCATCGGATGGGCGCTCGACTCAGAGGGGTGGGGCGACACCCTGCTGGTGATCGCGGAGCACAAGCCCCAGTAGGAGTGCGGACTTGTCAGTCGGCCCTTCGCGATCCGGCCTGCACCAGACGTTCCAAGGCCAGGGCGAGTTCTCGCAGTTGTGCGGCTTCCTTTTCGACCTGCCGGACGCCCGACACCGATCTCCTGCCCGCCTCGCTTATGCTGAGTACGGCTTGGCTGATCTGCTCCATGCCCGCGAGTTGTTGCCGGCTCGTGGCCGAGATCTGCATGGTCGCTTCGGCTGCGCTGCCTGCGGCGGCGACCCTCTTCCCGATGCTGCCTATCGCCTCAACAGCGTCGCCCCTGCCCCACTCCGCAGATGCCCTCACCTCTTCTATCGACCGGGTGACCTCATGGCTTGCCCGACGAATCTCACTGAGCACATGCCTCACCTGCTCAACAGCCTGCTTTGACTGCCCTGCCAGGCTCTTGACCTCTTGCGCTACCACTTCGAATCCCTTGCCCGCCTCCCCAGACTTGTAGGCCTCGATGGAAGCATTCACAGCAAGCAGATTCGACTGCTCCGCCAGATCGCTGACGAGCGTCATGACATCTCCGATAGACCCGACCTCTTCGTCCAACCGCTCGATGGCCGATGCGACCACGTCCATGGAGCCCTGCACCCGTTCGAAGTTCTCGTGGTTACGTCTCACTGATATCTCGCCTAGCTTGGAGCTTTCCAGGACGACATTGGCGAGTTCCAGGGCCTCAGACGACTTCTCCTCAGCAAGCACCGCTGTCTGCTTGACTTCCTCCACCGTGGCAGTCGTCTCGTTGGTCGCCGCATCTGTCTGCGAAGCGGCCGCCGCCACCTCACCTGCGACTGCGAGCAACTCGGCGACCGAGGTGCTTATGCTGGCTACAGCGCCGCGTAACCGCCTGTCCACCGTCGGCCCAAGGCGGACAAGGGCGGCCACGCTGAGTGCTATGACGAGAAGGGTGATGACACCCATGACACTCATGGCTACGATGGCTCTGCCGTCCAACGAGCTCAACATCGCCTGAAGCCCCGCATCGGTGAGCGCTCCGGCCTGACGCGCGGCGTCGACATAATCGCCACGCCACGACAACAGCCAGGCCATCATGCCTATGCCCGTGCCTGCCAGGAGCAATGCCAAGAAGAGCATCCCGCTCATGGAGCCTATGATGCGGCGGCCTATCGTCATTCTGCACCCCCCCAGAGTATGAGGAATACCTACCGGCTATCTATCGGCAGAGCCGTCGACCTGGTTTACCATTGTATAGCCTAGAGAGGACTATGCGCAGACCATACGCGCGCGGCCTGGATCCGAGACATCAGTCGCGCTTGGAGTATCCCAAGAAGGCGGAAAGAGCTCCGGCGGCCTCTCTCACTGCTTCGGCGTGGCTCTTCTTCTCGGCGGGCCCGAACCGCCCGGTAGGCGCTACCACCGAGATGGCCGCGATCACCTTGCCCAACTGGTCGCGAACCGGCGCGGCAACGGCGCAAGTGCCCAGGTTGCGCTCCTCTAGGTCGAACGCCACGCCTTCCTTGGCCACGGCGTCCAACTCGCGGGCCAGAGCTACCGGATCGGTGATGGTGTTGGATGTGACCTGGGGGCGTTCCAGCTCGAGTATCGCCGCGCGTTCCGCGGGAGACTTGAAAGCGGCGAAGATCTTGCCGTTGGCGTTCGCGGTGTCACCGATGATGCGGCCCACCGCGACCTCCCGCCGGAACGGTCGGGGGGTATCCACCATGTCGACGCTCACGGCCACGCCGTCGACCTCTATGGCCAGGGTCGCGGCTTCACCGGTCTTCTCAGCCAGTTCGTGCAGATACGGGCGCACGATGGCGCCCAGTTCCGCGTACCCCTCGGAGAGATAGGTGGACGCCAGCAGCGCGGGCCCCAGATGGTAGCGATTGGTGACTGGATCTCGCACCAGAAACCAGGCGGCCTCCATGGTACGGATCATCCGATATGCCGTCATGCGGGGAAGACCCGCCCTTTCGGCGATCTCGTCCAGGCCCCACTCACGGTTCTCGGCGTCGAAGAGCGCCAGGATGGAGAGGCCCTTGGCCAGAGCACGCACCACGAACGCACTATCGCCGTTCGTGGACTTCGCCCCCTGGCCTCGCCTGGAAACCGGCACACTCATATCGGCGTTGATGACTTCCACTCATGCTCCCTAGGTATCAGGCGAACGCCATCGTCCCGCCGTCGGGATAGAGGATCGTCCCGGTGACGAAATCAGACGCAGCCGAGGCCAGGAAGACGGCCGGACCGATGAGGTCTTCGGGCTCGCCAAAACGCTTCATGGGGATATTGTCGAGCGTCTTCGCGTAGCGCTCCGGGTTGTTCTTTATAGTCTCTTTGGTCATGGCCGTGGCGGTGATGATGGGGCCCAGAGCGTTGACGAAGACGCCCTTGGTGGCCAACTCCACAGCCATGGTGCGGGTGATCATGTCCACGGCGCCCTTCGTGGCGCAGTAGCCCATGTTGCCGCCCATGGCAGCTCGCTGCCCCCGGATGGACGACAGGTTGATGATCTTGCCGCCGCCTGCCTCGACCATGTGGGCGGCAAAGTTCTTGCAGCACAGCATGACGCCACGCACGTTCGCCGAGAAGAGCTTGTCCCACGACTCGACAGGGAACTCGGTGGCAGAACCCTTGACGTTGAAGCCCTGCGCGTTCACCAGGATGTGGACTCGGCCCATATCGGCGACGCTCTTCTTGACGAGCTCTTGGATGCTTTCTTCTAGATCCGTGTTGACCACGTATGTCTTCGGAGCCGCGCCGGTCTTGGCCTTGATCTCCTCGGCCGCGCTCTTGAGGCCGTCCTCGTTGATGTCGGCGATGGCGATCTTTGCGCCATATTCCCCGAGGCCGGCAGCCAGCACGCGGCCGAGGCCGCCGGCGCCGCCGACGACCACTGCGTTCTTACCCTTTAGTGAAAAGAGATTCTCTGCCACCTGTGTCTCCTCTCAGACTTTCTTGACGAGGCCGAGGATCTCGCGGGTCTCTGCCGCGTTCGCGATCTCACGGCCGGCAAGCTTGCCGAGCTCGACCGCACGGGCCACCAGCTGCGGGTTGGTGGCGAGTACGCCCTTCTCGAAGAAGATGTTGTCTTCAAGACCCACTCTGAGACCGTCGCAGCCCTCGGCGAGGCCCATGAGCATGCAGGGCATATGGTCCCTACCTATACCCGAGATCGACCACGTAGAACCGGCCGGGATCTTGGGGAGCAGGTAGGCAAGGGATTCGACGGTTCCGGGCATGCCGCCGGGAACGCCCAGAACAAACTGGCAGTGGAGGGGTTCCTTGAGGAAGCCCTTCTTGAGGTAGTGGTTAGTGTTGCCTATCATGCCTGCATCGAAGATCTCGATCTCGGGCTTGATGCCCAACTCCTGGGTGAGCGTGCCCAGCTCTTCGAGGAACTTGGGCTCATTCAGAAACACGTAGCTGTTCGCCCAGTTCATCGTGCCGGGATCATACGAGCACATCTCGGGCTTCACCAGCGCCAGGTGGCTCATGCGCTGTTCATAGCTGAATTTGGATCCGGAGGTGGTGACGTTGATGACCACGTCAAGCCCCGCGGCGGCAACCTTCTCGCGGATCTTGCCCACGACCTCTACGAAGATGTCTTTGTCCATGACGTTGACACCGTTCGCGTCACGCACATGGATATGGAGTATGGAGGCCCCGGCCTTCACGCACTCTAGGCCGTCGGCAGCTATTTCATCGGGAGTGATGGGAACGCTGGGATTCTGTTCTTTGGTGGTACCTACTCCACACAGGGCGCAGGTGATTATGAGCTTGCCCATATCAGATCACTCTCCTTGGAAAGGGTAAGCATCGACCTCGGGAGTCAGATGCGCTTGTAGATGAGGTCTTTGACTTCCTCAAAGACTCGGATCATGGCCGCGTCCCTCTCGCGGAGAACCTGCTCGAGCGGCCGGTCACTGTAGTCGAAGAAGCCCTTGCCACTCTTGACCCCGAGGTCGCCCTTGTCCATGAGCTCCTTGAGGCTCTTGGGCTGGTTGTCGATGGGGGCCTCTTCGAAATCCTTGTTCTGCAGATTGCCGTAGCTGAGATCGATGCCGGTGAAGTCATAGCGCTGTATGAAGCCCAGCACCATGGCGCGCGGGATGATGCTCGCCTTGACGGCTAGGTCGAGCTGCTCGGCGGTCATGTAGCCGTTGTCGAGCAGGAAGAAGCACTCGCGGCCGATGATGCGCAGGAAGCGGTTCACGCAGAAGCCCGACACGAACTTCTCCATGACACACGGTACGCGGTCGACCTTCTTGAGAAGCTCCACGATGAAGTCGGTGGTCTCCTGGCTGGTCTTGGGGCCCTTGACCACTTCGACCAACGGGATGATCTGAGGCGGCGCGAACCAGTGAGCGATCACGGTCTGCGGCAGCCGCTTCTCGGGCATTAGGTCGTATATGTTCAGATAGGAGGTGTTGCTGGTGAAGATGGTCCGCTCGGGGCAGATAGAGTCCAGAGCGTCATAGAGTTCCTTCTTGGCGTCGGTCTTCTCGGCGATGGTCTCGATGACCAGGTCGGCGTCCTTGCCGCACTCTTCCACCGACAGGGTCCAACTGACGCGAGCCAGGATCTCAGGGATCTGGCTCTCCTTAAGGAGACCGTTCTCGACGAAGGTCGCGAGGTTCTGCTTGGTGACACTCTGAGCCTTCTCAAGTGTCTCCGCCCTGCGGGTGTACATGCTCACTTGGTATCCGGCGGTAGCGAACACCTGAGCGAGACCGGGGCCCATCGTGCCTGCCCCAAAGATAGCTACCTTCTTGACATCTGCCACTTTCACGCGAATGCTCCCACTTATTGGCTTTGCGTAATAACGGTGACGACGTGGTCGTATTGGTATCAGTATACCGGTTTGTAAACAGTTGATACCGTGATCTACTGCCCCATCAGTACCTGTGAATAGGTGTGTATGGGGGCCCAGGCGATCCTACCGCCGCCCACGTTCCTGGACCGCAATATGTAGAAGTCGCGGGTCGCTACCCAGGTCTTGCCGTACTTGGACATGCTTATGGAGCCGGCCGGAGTATCCATGGTGAGCGACCCCATCGTCGCCACCACATCGGCCGGGTTGCGAGGGTCGACTACTACATCGTCCGCGTTCTTGATCTTCGCGTCCCGCTGGGCGGCCAACGTCCTCACGGCCTCCGCGTAGAGCATCACTGCCTGCCAACCGCCATACGCCTCTGGAGTGGGATTCTCGCCCGGGTACAGGGCCTGGTAAGCATCAATGAACTCATGGTTCTTGCTCGTCTGCAACATGGAGGTGTAGATGTCGCAGGCTATGATGTCCCTACCCACACCAAGGGCATCCAGATAGTCCAACTGCGATTCGCTGTAGTTGCTGGACTGGGGCACCAACAAGGCCCCCGACAGACCTGAGGCAGCGTACTGCCGCACAAACGGTATCGCCCCTCCGCCCCGCACCCAGAACATGGTGCAGTCCGCCGGCTGCATGGCGGAGAAGTAGCTCTCGAAGTCCACCGTGTCCGAAGGCACGTACGTGAGGCTGGAGATGGTACCGCCCGAGGCCGTGAAGCCGCGCTCGAACCCAGACTGTATCTCTTCGGCCACGCGATCGGTGTAGTGGATGCAGTTGGCCGTCTTGTACTTCATGGTCTCCGCGGCGAACTTGCCCAGGTAGTAGCCATGAGAGCTGTAGATGCCGTTGGGTATGAACCCCACTCCGCCCGACGTGGTGATGTTCTCCTTTGGCATGGCGGTGACCGAGCACTGCGGGATCCTCTCTCGCTTCTCGGTGCGTTGCGACAAGAAGTAGGAGACACCCGCTGCGTCCGAAGAAGACAGCGGCCCGCACATGAAGTCGATCACCTCAGTGATGGCGCGCGCCTTCTCTACATTGTCCAACTTGCCGTCTTCGTTGACATCCATCTGGACCAGTGAGCGGGTCAGCTCGACCGCCAAAAGCGGGTCGGACTTGTTGTCTAGCTCTCTGTACTCTATCGACCAGTCCGCCAGCCGGTAGTCCAGCATCTGCAGGGCCGTGCGCACGCCCTTCTTCACCAGCGCTGTGTCGTACACCAGCGGACCCGTGATCTCACCGTTGAACACTATCTTTATGGGATTCTTCGAGGGCGGCAGCGTGGTGGTGGTGGCTCCTTGGTCGCCGCCGCTGGAGAGTGTGGTGCCGGTCTGACCGCCCGCGGTCCCGCCACAGGCCGCGAGGAGCACCGCCGCGCTCACAAGCGCCGTCATGGTGGTGATGATAAGGTATCGTCTACGCATACCGACAAAGCTTACAGCCAACTCGGCACAAGCGTTTCGATGGTTGCCGGCCCGGCATATTGCGGTGCATTCTCTTTCAGCGTACAATATCGTGGATATCGTTCACCAATATTCCGATATCGTAGTGCGCGTAGTGGACACGACGAAGGGAGGATCGTGACATGAGATGGGGGATGGTGATAAACCTCGCCAAGTGCACCCGCTGTCACGCGTGCGTAGCGGCTTGTCGTATCGAGCATTTTCTCCCTCTAAGGGTGACCTGGCCTAGGCTTATCGCCCTTGAAGTGGACGACGGAGTGAGCGTAGACGTTTCCACCTATCCGGTCCGCTGCAACCAGTGCAAAGAAGCGCCCTGTGTGGACGTCTGCCCGACCGAGGCGTCGCACAAACGCGAAGACGGCATCGTGGCCGTCGACCCCAAGAAGTGCTTCGGTTGCCGGTACTGCGTCATAGCCTGCCCCTACCAGAACCGCACCTACCTCTCTCGCAAGCGTAACCCCGGCTACTTCCCGGGTTACGAACTCACCAGGTTCGAGAAGAAGGGCAAGGAGCTCTATCCCCACACGGTCGGTACCACCATGAAGTGCAATTTTTGCCTGGAGCGTATCGACGCCGGCCGGGAGAAGGGCCTCACGCCCGGTGTCGACCGAGACGCTACGCCGGCGTGCGTCAATATCTGCCAGGCCAGAGCACTCACCTTCGGCGATCTGGACGACCCCAACAGCGAAGTGTCCAAGCTCATCAAAGACAAGACCGGCTTTGTGCTACACCCCGAGTACGGCACTGAGCCTTCCGTCTACTACATCGACTACAAGTTGGGCGGAGCTCCTTCGAACAAAGCGCCCATCGAGATGCAGACGGGCAGCCACATGCAGCACCTGAGCACTGTGTATGCACCGTCCAAGCCCAAACTCGCCAAGAAGCACGAACGGTAGGGGTGGCCACATGAATGCAAAAACAGCACGTCAATGGATGGTGACCCACGAGTGGATGATCAAGCCCATGGCTCAGGCCGAATGGATCGAGGGCAAGGGCCTGCTCGTCTGGCTTGCCGAGGTGTTCTCGGCCCTGGGCACCGGGCTGTACCTGGTGGCTCTCTTCTTCAGCCAGTCACACCCTAAGGCGGCCTTCTGGGGCGGGGTATTGGGCTGGGTGGGCATCGCGGTCTTCAAGCTGCCCCTTCACTTTCTCTACCTGGGCAGACCCTGGCGCTTCTGGAGAGCGTTCCCGCCCGTCAGCAACGCCTGGAAGACGTCTTGGTTCGCCCGCGGCATCGTGTTCACCATGATATTCCTGGCCTTCGGCGCCCTGCAGTTGGTGGCGCAGGGGCTCATTGCCTGGGACGTGGTGTCTGGTACCGGCATCGAGGCCACCAACTGGGTGCTCATGGTCTTGGCTGGAATCACCTGCATCATCACCGCGGTGTACTGCGGCTTCGCCATGAGCTACTGCAAGAGCGTGCCCTTCTGGAACACCGGACTGTTGCCGTTCGTGTTCCTGATCATGGGTGTCGCCGACGGTCTGGCCCTCATCATGGCGGTAGCGCTGGTAACCGGTGAGGAGCTCATCGGCACGGCCGAGTCGATCACCCGCATCCTGCTTATGGTGAACGCCCTGCTGATCATCGTCTATCTGGTGAACGCCAACTACCAGTCGACCACGGCCGAGCTTTCGGTCAAAGAACTGGTCAGAGGCCACGTAGCCTGGGTCTTCTGGCTGGGCATCGTGACCTTGGGCATCGCCGTGCCGCTGGTCATCTCGGTGGTGAGCTACTTCACCGGGCAGGAGGCATCGACAGGCCTGCTGGTCTTCGCGATCTGCTGCCACACCATCGGGGCCTTCTCGCTGAAGTATGGGGTGCTCAAGGCGGGCATCTACAGGCCGCTGCTTCCCAAAGCCCACGCCTACTAGAGCGCAGCTCTCTAGAGTCTTAGGAGACACTCATGGCAAACAGAGAGATAGTCTATTCCACATGTAAGAGCTGCCACGGTGGCTGCGGCGTCAAGGTGACCAAAGAAGACGGCGTCGTCATCCACATCGAGGGCAACCCTGACTCGCTCACCGGCGGAACGATGTGCTCCAAGGGCCTGTCGAGCATCCAACACATCGACAACCCTTACCGCATCAAGTACCCCATGAAGCGCGTCGGCCCCAAGGGCAGCGGCCAGTGGAAGAGGATCTCGTGGGACGAGGCCCTCGATACCATCGCCGAGAAGATGAAGGCCGCCATCGCCGACCCGGGTCCGCAGAGCATCGCGATCTCACAGGGCACCGGCCGGGGCTATAACCGTTACACCATGCGCATGGCCAGGTCGCTCGGCACCGGCAATGCCATCACTCCCGGCTACGTCTGCCACAGTCCTCGCCTGGGCCTCTACGCCCTGGTCACCGGCTACGGCCGCCTCTACTGTGACTATCACGGCTGGGGCGGGGAATTCCCCAAGACGCAGATCATGTGGGCCAAACAACTGGAGATCTCCAGCGCCGACTCCGAGATGTGCTACTGGTACATGCGGTCGCTCGAATACTGCAAGAACTTGATAATCATCGATCCGCGCGCGAGTGCCTATGCGACCCGCGCCAACCTGTGGATACAGCCCCGTCCGGGCACGGACTGCGCCCTGGCTCTCGGCATGATGAACGTCATCATCGATGAGGAGCTTTGGGACAAGGAGTTCGTCGGCAAGTGGAGCTACGGGTTCGAAGAACTGCGCGAGCGCGTCAAGGACTTCACTCCCGAGAAGGTATCCGACATCTGTTGGATACCCAAGGAGCATGTCACCGAGGCCGCCCGCATGTGGGCTATCGATACCCCGGGTTGCATCCAGGTGGGCAGCTCCCTGGAGCGGCAGGCCAACTGCGGCCACACCCTGCGTGCTATCACGTGCCTCATGGGCTTGGCCGGCAACATCGAACGCCCGGGCAGCATGATCAGTTGGGTGCTTCCGGACACGGGCCTCATCGAGGACTTCAACCTCGAGCTCCCCATCACCGACGAGATGAAGAGCAAGATCATCGGCGGCGACAGCTTCAAGATGGGTGCCACTCGTACCTGCAACCCCGACACGATGGTCAAGGCCATAAACGATGGCAAATCGCCCATCAAGGTGTGGTTCAGCGTCGGCGGCCAGCAGATCGTGCACATGGCCAACACGAAAGAAGTGGTCAAGGCCATAGAGAGTGTCGAGTTCATGTGCCACACCGACCTCTTCATGGGCCCCATGGCCGAAGCGGCCGACATCGTGCTGCCCGCCGCCCACTGGTTGGAACTGGACGACGTGTACGACATGCACCCCCGCTTCATGATCGAGGCCCACAACAAGGTCATCGACCCGCCGGGCGAAGCCAAGTCCGACGCCTGGATCTTCAACGAGGTCGGCCGTCGTGTGGTGCCCGACAAGTGGTGGCCCAACGTCGACGACATGCTCGACTACGAGATCCGGCGCGGCGAGGGCAAGGACGGCGGCCCGCTTAAGTTCAAGGAGTTCGGCGAGAAACTGGTAAGCGGCTGCTGGGGTCCCGACCAGGTCTACTACAAGTACAAGACCGACTTCTGGAAAGAGGGCGGAGGCTTCCCCACCCCCTCCGGTCTGTTCGAGTTCAAGTCTCAGCACCTGGAGTCCTTGGGCTATGACGGTCTGCCGGTTTTCAGCGAGCCCGGTGAGAGCCCCGTGTCGACGCCCGAGCTGTTCAAGGAATACCCCATCGTCATGAGCAGCGGCTACCGTCAGCCCTTCTACTTCTTGGGCCAGTACCGCAACATCCCCTGGCTCAGGAGCTTCATGGAGTTCCCCACCTGCCAACTGCATCCCGAGACGGCCAAGCTATACGACGTCGAGGACGGTGACATCATCTGGATAGAGTCGCCGCGGGGCCGCATCCGCCAGAAGCTGCGCTGCTTCCCCGGCATAAAGAAGGGCGTCCTCATGGCCACGGCCAACTGCTTCTACCCTGAGGAGCCGGCCAAGGGCTACCACGGCGTGTTCATCTCCAACCCCAACGTCCTCACCAGCAACGACCATCTGGATCCCATGTACGGCTCCCCCGACCTGACCTGTCTCATCTGCAAGGTCTACAAGGCCAAGGACGAGGATCTCAAAGAGGATGTGTTCCGCAGCGAGGAGTACGGTTTCGTGCCCCGCGCGCAAGAGGACGTCTGAACCAAGGCGACTAGAGAGCGACGCTGGTTGCCCACCAGCCGCGCCGCTCCTCCGCACCCTAACGACTCGGGGCCGGCGAAAGCCGGCCCCGAGGTCATTCTGGATTCATGATTCGCGGCCATGCGGACTTGGGGGCCGAGCCTATGGCCTCAGCGGGTACTTGTCGATGGGCACGTCCGTGGTCGACAGGGTCATCTCTCCTGCGACGTCTTTGACGATGATCCATTTGAGCCAGTTCTTGTCGTCGCGCCCAGGGTAGTCCTCCCTGATATGCCAGCCGCGCGACTCTTTGCGCATCAGAGACGACCTGAAGAACAGCTCGGCACTGCCGACCATGGACTCCACCTCATTGCATGCAGCGAGGTAGTGCCAGTCCTTTGCGTACAGCCCCGGTAGCGAGGCCTTGAGAGCCAGGACCTTTTCCAGCGCTGCGCCCAGGCGCTCTTCGTGCTTGTAGATGGTGTTTCCCACAGGGGACATGATGTCTTGCACGGCGCGCACCGTCATCAGAGGGTCCGTCCCCTCGGTCTTCTTGAGGTGAGCGAACACCCGCTCTTTCAGCACCTCGGCCTGACCGGCATCTACGCCTGGCTCCTGCTCCCCGAGTGCGTCCACGTGGGCGGCTGCCGCGGGGCCCCCGCGCAAGGCCATCCACATGGCGCCCATCATGCCTCCGCCCCTCATGCGTCCCGGGGGAGCAGGCACTGCCCCCGCCCAAGCGGCTCCGGCAGCTGCTATGTCTCCTACCGCATAGAGGCCGGGTAGAGACGTAGCCATCTGGTGATCCACCCGCACGCACGATTGCTCCCCGATGAACCCAGGAAGCACCTCTTGCAGGGGCCCGGGGTTCTTGGAGGCCGCCATGGCCTTGCCGATGGTGAGGGTCCAGAACCTGGTGGTGATGGGCCGCGTGGCGACACCGTCGCTGTGGAAAGACCGCTCGCTGAAGCGCGCGATCTCGTTCTCGGCCATGTTCGCGTAGACCGGCCCGTCTCCCGCCAGCATGGCCTTGTACCACGCGACCACCTCTCGCGAACTGAGGTCCGGTTGCATCTCCGTGATCACCTGCTTGGAGAGGTTGAGCCCTTTGGAGTCATAGAGGACGGTCTCCGCTCCTTGGCAGACCTCTTTGGTGTCGGCAAAGACCCAGTTGATGAAGCTACCGAACTCTGCGTTGCGCATCTCGGCCCCCGCCCGGTAGGCGGCCGCTATGCCGTCACCGCGGCCGCTCGCCCACCGGCGCATCAGCCGGTAGTTCTGATTACCGTTGGCAAGAATGGTCGCCTTGGCTTTGACGGTGTAGAAGGTCCCGTCGATGACACTGAAGCCGACCGCCCCCGACACCCTCTCTCCATCCTTTAGCAGGTCGGTCAAGGAAACATGGTCTATGAATTTGACGCCCTTCTTCTTGGCGAAACGCAGCATGCTCTCTGTTATGTCCTGCTCGCAAAGGGCCATACGCCAGGGCATCACGTCCGCCCAGCGCACGTGTGCGTAGCTTCCGTCCGGGTTGTGAAAGACGGTGCAGCCCCAGGTCTCTATGCGCTGGAGCACTCCGTACATCTCCGACAGGAAGTCCCTGAGCAGCTCCTGGTCCTCCAAGTAACAACCGACCTTCTCTACCCTGAACTTGAAGAACTCTTCGATGCCGTCTTCTGGGGCCAAGAAGGCGAGGTTACCGCCACCCTTGTTGGCTTTGCCCCCGAGCCCGTTGGTGGCTTTATCGACCACCAATACGTCCAGTTCCGGCGAAGCCTCTTTGGCGCTGATAGCTGCCGTAAGGCCGGCGATCCCACCGCCCACTACCAGCAAGTCGGCTGCCAGTACCTTGCCGAGAGTCTCTAGACTAGCCATTTCGCATCCCTGCCTTCCTAGCAGCGCGTCAGACGACCGGCGGCCAGTAGTTGTGTTCGTAGTCGGGTATCACTTGGATACACTCTTCGGGACACGACAGCTCGCACTTGTTGCACTCGACGCAGTCCTCGGGATAGGCGATCACCGGCCGGTCGAGGGAGTCATCCCAGCGATAGACGTTGACGAAGCAGGTCTTGAAGCAAGACTTGCACCCCGTACAGCACTCGAAGTCAAGCTTGATGGTGTTCACCTGGCACCCCCTTGCGGCCACAGCCTTTGCTGGATATACCTGAGTCCCACCTCTGCTACCGCGACATCCTCTTGAGGTAGTCCCACACCTCCCACGCCTATCGCGCCAATGCACGAGGGCTTGAACGGAGGTTGCGCGGCGCCGGGCGGCGCCGTCCGCTCCTGTTCGGTGGGGTCGAAGATCGCCACCCCGCCCGGGATAGAGGTGCCACCCGCGCAGAACTCCTCCAAGAGGGCGCCGCCCTTCTTGAGCATGGCTTGGGCGTCGTCGTTGTCCTGAGAGCAGATGGCGGCAGTCCACGCCTTTCTAATGGCTACATCGCCGGGCAGTTGATGGCCTGAGTCCATCTTGGCGAACGCCACCAGTTTGCCGCGCTCATCGCAGACCGCGAAACCCCCGTGCTGCCAGTACTTCTCAGGGTGGGCCCGCACCTCGGTCAGCATGGCCGCAATCGCTCCCTGCGCTTCTTCAAGTCCTATCGAACCCTTGTAGTACATCTGCCCTCCTCTTGACGAGCAACGCTCCTGCGCTGGCCGGTGTCAGATTCCCGGTCGCTCGACGAACTCCACCAGGTTGCCTGTGTTGTCCCGCACGAAGGCACAGCGGTCGCCGTCGTGCACGGCTATGTCCCAGACCAGATCCACACCCTTCCTCTTCAAGTCAGCCATGAGGGCGTCGAGATCGGCCACCCCATAGGCCACGTGCTTGACGCCATGGGTCAGGATGTCCGTGGCAGGGTGACGGCGCTCCGCGGGTAGCGGAGCCGCCTTCGGTAGACAGAAGAGCTCGAGCACGAAGGTCCCTCGCTTGATCAGAGCCACTCGGCCTGCATTCTCTGCCTCGGGGATATCGACTATGCGCACGAGTTCGAAGCCCAGCATTTCCCGATACCACGAGATGGAGGCCTCCAGGTCGCCGACGCTAAGACCAGCGTGATCGGGCCACAAGGACGTACGAGTCGACCCGCGCAACTTGTTCATACTGACCTCCTCACTCCGACTACGGGACTCGATCTGGCATCGCGCAGCGTGATCGATAACACCGCGCCAACCAGGTACACACCGGCGGCCAACGCATAGGAGTACTCGAGCGAGCCATGCGCATCGTCCAAAAGCCCGGCCAGGTAAGGTCCCAGCACTTGGCCTGCGCCCAGAAACACGGTCACAAAACCGAGGGAAGTCGAGGCGAGTACCGGCCCGAATCGGTCACCGCACCCAGCCCCCACTATGCCGGGTACGGCAACGGCGGTCAGCCCACAGAGCAGTACAGAGAGAACCGTGCCCACGGTGCTGGGCCACCAAGCCAGAAGCGCTGCCGCTCCCGCCTGTAACAAGCAGTTGAGCGCCAATGCTCTGCCGCGTCCTATGTGGTCCGAGATGGTGCCCCACAAGAATCCGCAGGCCATGCTCGCCAGTCCGAGCACCAAGAAGTAGGTGCCGGCCATGGTGCTGGTCAAGTTCAGGTCGGTTATGAGGCGCCTCTGAAAAAAGGTCAGGTAGACCATGTAGGCGAAGCCGAAGGCCAGATAGATGAAGCCTGCGTGCCAGGCGTACAGCGAGCGGAGCACGCTGCTCAGGCGGGCCTGATCACCTTCGCCCGGGTCACGGCGGCTGGAGAAGCGGTCGCCCTCTGACGCCGGGGGTGTCGCCTCCGAGTACGGACGGTCGCGCTGCACCACCAGGGTCAAGATGCCCACCGCCAGGGTCAGCGCGGCAAACAGGTACCAGGCGTACCTCCAGCCGGCCGCGCCACCGGCCCCGATGACCAACGGCACCACCGGTCCGGAGATGACCATGGCCAGCGCCGGACCTGAGGCCACTACCCCGCAGGCCATGCCGCGACGGCGCGTGTCGAACCAGGACGACATCAGCGCCACCGAGGGTACGAGCACGGCACCGCTGCCGAGCCCCGTGAGCAGACGGCCCGCCGAAGCCGAAACCATCCCTCCGGACAGGCCCGTGAAGAGCATGCCCAAGGCGGCCACCAGCGAGCCTATGCTGACGACAAGGCGGGGGCCGAACCGGTAGGCCAGGAGCCCACTCGCCGCCGCCATGAGAGTGTATCCACCGAAGTTCCACGAGGCCAGCGCACCAGCCGAGGCACTGTCCAGATGCAGGCCGTCCTGCATGGAGGGAAGGATTGCGCTGTAGCCGAAACGACCCAGCCCAACCCCCCCAAAGACTCCCAGGAAGCCCATGCCGAGGACCGTCCAGCGATACGAAGGCCTGTGGGTTAGACGTGACCTATCACTGTGAGCGTCCGGCACAGCCACGTCGGCCGTCTCTAGGGAGTGTACGAGCGAAGATCACGAAGGAACTCGTCGTTGGGCCGTTCCAGGATGAATGAGCTCACGAAGTCCTTGAAAGGCTCCACGAACGGGTACACCTCCTGGGTGGCCCAAGGTGGCTTGGTGTAGGCGGGTGGGGTCTCGATGACCGCGCGACGCCAGTCGCTGAAGGTCTCGTACCAGAGTTCGGTCACCCTATCCCACCGCACCTGGGTCAGGTCGGCCGGGGGTAGATCAGAGGCCCGCCATACTCCGGGCAGAGCCGGCGCGTCTTGGATGACCTGGTAGCTGAAGAAGCGATAAAGGCCGGGCTGCTTGGCGACTTCCGGCGCGTGAACGTTCAAGAACCACTCCTCCCCTTCTTCGCGGGAGACGTCCTGTGGATAGCGGAAGAGCATGTACCAACGCAGGCCCACCTTCTCGGCCGGCAGGTACTCGGAGCCCAAGAAGTCCTCGGTCGGTTGAGGGGGTACGAAACAGCTGGCCACCCGCGGGCAGACAGGGGGAACGCTGAAGGCCAAGGCACCCTTAGACCCCGGCTCCGGGACCTCGCGCCAGAAGCACTCGGTCACCCGCCAGTTGTACATTCCGTACGCCAGCGCTTCCACGGGCACGGGTATGGGTAGGTAGCTCTCATGCCGGGCCAGCCAGGGTCCATAGCGTCTGGAGATCTCCGGCGAGTGGTCCCGGTAGTACCACCGCTCCATGGCCGGATACGCGTCCAATGGGATGTCGTGCACTACGATGCTCTTGATCATTCTACTTAGCCTCCCCCGTCTCGCGCAGCAACGCTGAAAGCGCCGCCCCTATGAAGAATACGCCCGCCGCCAGCACATACGAGTATTTGAGTGAGCCAAGAGCGTCCGCCATCTTGCCCGCTAGGTACGGTCCAAGTACCTGGCCTATTCCCAGGAAGATGGTGACAAAACCAAGTGACGTCGAGGCCAGCGTGCGACCGAACTTGTCCCCGCAGCCTGCCCCGACAATGCCGGGTATCGCCACCGTGGTGATGCCGAACAGAAGAGACGACAACACGATACCCGCGGTAGACGGCCACCATGCGAAAAGCCCCGCCGCTACCGCCTGCAGCGCCAGGTTAATGGCGATCGCTCGGCCGCGCCCCACTTTGTCCGAGATGGTGCCCCATATGAACCCGCAGGCGATACTGGCCACACCAAGCACTAGGAAGTAGGTGCCCGCTTGGGCGCTGGTCAAGTGGATATCGGCAGTCAGACGCTTCTGAAAGAAGGTGAAGTAGATCATGTACGCAAAACCGAAAGCCATATAGACGAAGCCCAGATGCCAAGCGTAGCCGGAACGCAAGACGCGTAGCACGTCCAGGGGCTTCCGGGTCGTGGCCCCGCGCCGACTGGTCCAGGCTGAAAGCGCAGCTTCCACCGATGCGTCCCCTGGGGTATCCACCGATGACTTCAGCGGCTGTGCATGCCATATGGACCCTTGGGTCGCGAGCAAGTGCGGTGCCTTCAGTGGGCGGTTGCGCTGCGCCGCGAAGGTGAGCACTCCGACCAACAGGGTCAGGGCGGCGAAGAAGTACCAGGCCATCCGCCAGCCGTCGGCTCCTCCGGCCCCGATGATGGCGGGCACCACCGGGCCGGTTATGACCAAGGCGAGCGAACTTCCAGAACTGACGATGGCGGAGGCCATCCCCCTCTGTCGACTGTCGAACCACGAAGACATAAGGGCCACTGACGGCACCAGCACGGCGCCGCCGCCAAGTCCTGTCAGCAAACGAGCGGCGGCCGCGGTCTCCATACTGCTGGCCAAACCGGTAAGCACCATTCCCCCGGCGGCCACGACCGAGCCGATGCCTACCACCAGGCGCGCACCGAACCGCGAGGCGAGTAATCCGCCCAGCGCAGCCATCACCATGTAGCCTGCCAAGTTCCAGGAGGCCAGAGAACCAGCGGCGGCATTGCTGATGCCAAGATCCTTCTGCATCGCCGGCAGGATGGCGCTGTAGCCGAACCGGCCGAAGCCAAGTGCCCCGAACACGGCCAGAAAACCCATGGTCAAGACTACCCACCGGTAGGATGCCTTGTGACTGCGTGGTGTCTTGGGAGCGTACAGGCTGACCAGAGATGAAGCGTCCGTGCGGAGGCCGTCCCTCTTGGGGCCGACCTCCGCACGTTCGTCACGAAGCGGCCGCACTAGCTAGCGGGTCTTGCAGTCGCCCGCCGGGGCGCTAGCGCTCTCGGCCCCCAGGCGGAAGGCCTGAAGGTTGACTTCAACAGTCTTTGGAGGCACTGCCTTGCGTATCACTGCTTCCCAGTTCTCCGGCGCGAACGGCAAGGTGGGTGAGATCGCGCCCAGCATAGCCACGTTAGCCGCCTTCACCGTCCCCGCCTTGGTCGCCAGATCATTGGCGCTCACGCACTTGGTGCCGGGCCACGCTGCCCTGATGAGATCATCGATACCCTCAGGGTAGGTCGCCAGGCCCGCGGAGACCGGGCTGGGGTTGATGCGCAGCGAGTTGTACACCAGTACGCCGCCTGGCTTGAGCCAGCTCACGTACCGAAGTCCCTCGAGCGCCTCGAACGCCATAAGCAGGTCGGCCATGCCCTCGGGCACCAACGGCGACCAAACCTTGTCTCCGAAGCGGAAGTGACTGGTCACGCTGCCGCCTCGCTGAGCCATGCCGTGCACTTCGCTCTGCTTGACGTCATACCCCTCGGCCATGGCCACCTGGGCCAGCACCGTACTGGCAAGGACCACGCCCTGGCCCCCGACTCCGGTCAGGAGCACGTTGATAGTCGGACGAGCGGCCATCAGGACCCCCTCCCTTCCTCAGACGCGGGTCGACTGATTGCGTCGAACTTGCACAGCTGAGCACACACACCACACCCCGCGCAGTCGACAGGGCTGATCTCCACCTTGCGGTCTCCGTTGTCGTCTACAGTGAGGTTCAGCGCTCCGCAGCCCGCCTTGAGGCAGTGCTTGCAGCCAGTGCAGAGGTCGAAGTCCACGGCGTAGACCGGCTTCTTGACCTTGAACTGAAGCACGCACGGAGCCTTGGCGATGACCACCGACGGCTCTTCGGCATCCAGCTCCTCGCGCAGCACCTCTTCCAACGCCTTGAGGTCATACGGGTCGACGTGGGCGATGCGCTTTATGCCTATGGCCTTGCATAGGGCCGGGATATCCACCACCGAGGCCGGGCTGCCCAGCAGGGTCTTGCCGGTACCAGGGTTCTCCTGGCCGCCGGTCATAGCGGTGGTGTCGTTGTCCAAGATGAACGACACAGTGTTGCCGTTGTTGTAGGCCACGTCCATGAGAGACGTCACGCCCGAATGGAAGAACGTGCTGTCGCCTATGACCGCCACCACCTTGTTCTTCAGATCCGGCTTGGCATCCTCGGCGGGCGGGTCGAGCACCTTGGACAGACCGTGAGCCATGCTGATGCTGGCCCCCATGCAGGTCTGGCAATGCTGAGCGCTGTACGGCGGCAGAGCAACCCATGGTGTAGCAGCCGATGTCGCCTGCCACGTACACCTTAAGCTTGCTGAGTATCAAGAACACGCCCCGATGCGAACAACCCGGGCAGAACGTCGGCGGCCTGTCGGGCAAGTCCGGAGCCACAGGGAGCAGTTCGCGGAGAAGGTCTTGGTTCAACTCCGGCGACGCCGGCTTTGTCCAGCGAAGCTGCCACGATACGCGCGTCCAGCTCACCCTGCAGGGTGTTGAGTTCCTTGCCGCCGTCGAGCTTGATGCCCATCAGCCGGATGGCTTCTTCCATGAACGGGTCGGACTCTTCGACGACGTAGAGCTTGTCCACCTTGGCCCGGAAGTCGGCAATGAGCTTCTTGGGAAGGGGATAGGGCATGCCGATCTTGAGGAAGCTGGCACTGGGCAACGCTTCGCGGAGATACCCGTAGGTAGCGCCCGAGGTGATGATGCCCACCTTGGTATCGCCCATCTCCATCCGGTTGAACTCGCAGGTCTCGGCGTACTCCTTGAGGTCGAGCACTCTCTGCTCCACCACGCGGTGCCGCACCCGGGCGTTCGCCGGCATCATGATGTACTTGGTCCACTCGCGCCTGAACGCGGTCACCGGCTTTGGAGGAATCCGCTCGCCCAGCTTCACCAGGCTCTTGGAATGGGAGGTCCTGGTCACCATGCGAAGGAGCACGGGAGTGTCGAACTTCTCAGACAGCTCAAAGGCTGCCACTGTGAATGCCCTCGCCTCCTCGCTGTCAGAAGGCTCCAGGATGGGAGTGCGGGTGAACTTGGCGTAGTTGCGGTTGTCCTGCTCGTCCTGCGAGCTGTGCATGCCGGGGTCGTCTGCCGTGACTATCACCAGACCCGCCTCCACGCCCGTGTATGAGGTGGAGAAGAACGGGTCGGCCGCTACGTTGAGACCCACGTGCTTCATGCAGACCAGAGTCCTGCCGCCCCCGAAGGCCGCTCCGGCACCTACCTCCACGGCCACCTTCTCGTTGGGCGACCACTCGCAGTAGATGTCGTCGTAGTCGACCAGGGTCTCTAGTATCTCCGTGCTGGGCGTGCCAGGATAGGCGGAGGCCAGCTTGACTCCCGCCTCCCATGCCCCTCGGGCAATCGCTTCGTTGCCGGATAGGATCTCCATCCCCTCGGCCGCAGTTGTCTTGTCTGCCATGTTTCCTCCGCCTGTACTCACTATCTGTGGTCCCGTCTGTGGGCCGCATACCATTCCATCCGATCGAGCACCTGCGCCGCGGCCCTATACGACGACAGCACGATCGGCCGGTACTTCCTGCCATAGTCGAACACCGATCCCCGTATGGCCACATCCGGCACATGGATGATCGGTTTGTCTGTGGTCTCCATGAGCTCAGCCCCCAACGACAACACCGACTGCTCCCATTCGGTGAGGTCGGCGAACTCCCCGTCGGCGGTGAGCCTCCGCTCTCCCGCGGTTATGGCCGGCACGCCGAGTATAGAGAGCGCCAGCACTGCGTCAACTGCGTCACACTCCACGACCGCCCTCAGTACTTGTTGCATGACTTCGCCGCCTCCGGAGGCCACTAGGTCGAGCGGGTTCTGCCTGCTCCAGAAGGGCGGGAGCAGCGGGTCCAGTTGCGCGTAAAGTTCCGCCGGCAGTTGCGCCAGCTTCAGGCCTTGCCGCGCCACCTCGTCAGCAGCGATGACCCCGGCGCCGCCGCCTTGGGTGATGATCGCGATGCGCCTGCCCTTGGGCAGTGGCAAGTAGGCAAGACAGGTGCCCAGGTCGACCACCTCCTGAGGACTGGTGCAGGTGACTACGCCGGCCTGTCGGGCCGCCGCTTCCCATACCGCTGCCGAGCCCGCCATGGCCCCGGTGTGCGAGGCCGCCGCCTTGCTGCCGTACTCGGTGACGCCGGCCCGTAGCACCACAACGGGCTTGACCGCGGTGGTGCGCTTGGCCACGTCGAAGAATCGCCGGCCGTCGTCGATGCCCTCGATGTACATCATCACGCAGGTGGTGTGCGGATCGTCCCGCAGGTAGTCGAGGATATCGACCGCGCCGATCTGGGCTTCGTTGCCCACGCTGGTGAACTTGTCGATGCCTATGCCGCGCCGTTGACAGAGTCCGGTGGTGGTCACCCCCATGTTGCCCGACTGGGAGACAAAACTCAGCGTGCCTTTGGGAGGATGGAGCTTGACGAAACCCACCGCGTGCAGGTCTACCTCATTGGAGATCATGCCCATGCAGTTGGGGCCCATCAGGGTGACGGCTCCTTCGGTGGCGATCCGCCTGATCTCGTCCTCGGCCTCCAACCCGGACTCACCCATCTCGCTGAAGCCCGCCGCTATGGCGATAGCCGAGCTGATGCGCTTGCGCACGCAATCCTGCAGCATGGGCGCGACCTGTCCGCCGCCTACGGCCAGCAGCGCCATGTCCGGCGCTTCGGGCAGGTCCTCGATGCTGGTGTAGGAATGCACACCAAAGAAGACACCGCCCTTCGGGTTGACCGGGTATACCTTACCCTTGTAGCCACCCTCCAGGATGTTCTGCAGAACGGAACCCCCCCACTTGGTGATCTCGCCAGAAGCGCCGACCACGGCTATTGATTGTGGAGCCAGCAGGGCCTTGAGGTCGGGCTTGAATGCGCGCCGGTCGCGTTTCTTCTCCTCTGCGGGGCGAGCGAGGATTATGAGGGCGTCCGCGGCCATGGGCTGCTCACCCTGAACCATCACCGGGTTGACGTCGATCTCGGCTATCTCGGGGTTGTCCAATGCCATCTGCCCGATGGCCTGGACTATGCGGGCCAGCGCTTTCTGATCCACTGGCGGATAGCCCCTGAAGGCGCCGAGTAGCTTCTTCGCCTTGATGAGGCCTAGCATCTGTAGCGCGTCTAGCATCGCCCACGGGTGCCAGGGCCAGCACCACGTCGCCCAGGGCCTCGGTCAGCACGCCTCCCAACCCGAACGCGACCACCGGGCCGAAAACCGGGTCGCGCTTCATTCCCACCATGAACTCACGGTTACTGGTGATCATCTGTTCCACCAGCACGCCCTCGAGCTTGCCTTGCGCGCGCTCTTCCAGCAGCCGGAAGCCTTCTTCCACCGCCTGCGCACCCTCGATGTTCAGCAAGACAAGACCCGCTTCAGTCTTGTGATGGATCGCGCTGGCGACGCCCTTCATGACGACCTTGCCGCTTAGCCGGCCGGCGGCCGCCACGGCCTCGACGGCAGTCTTGGCCGTCTCACTCCCGGGAACGGGGATGCCATAGGCGCCGAACAGTGCCTTGGACTGGGATTCATCCAACGCCGTAGCCCCTGACGCAAGTGCGGACTCGATCGCGGCTGCCGCGAGGCGGCGGGCGTCTGTGGTCGATTCTGGGGTCATTTCGGTCCCTCCGCCTGTCTACACCGTGCAGCGCAGCACGTAGAGCCCCGCGTGCTGGGTGTCCACGAATATGTTTCCGCGCCGATCGACCAACACGTCCTCTGTGGTGCCCATCATGGGTCCGGGGAACGCGTCGCCGGCGGCGTTATTGAAAGCCCACTTCTCGGGGTCGGGCGGTATGAAATAGGCGATCTCCTTGGGAACGAAAGGATCACTTATGTCATACACGCGTAGGCCGGCGTGGAAGTAGGCGCAGTAGATGCGGTCGTTGCGATCCTCGAGAACGGGGTCATCATGCGGCTCGTGGATGTTGTGCGGACCGAACGGCCCGGCACCCCACCCGGGAACCTCGTTGAAGTTCTTGTAGGGGTAGCCCGCCGGGACTTCCGGGTACGGGAAGATCGAGACCAATGTCGGGTCGGTCGGGTCGGAGATGTCTACCATGCCCAGGAAGTTGGCGGGCTGCGCACCACTCTTGGCGACCACTTCTTTGCTCCAAACGTGAAAGCGCTCGCCCTCGCTGGTCATGACCGCGTAGTCACGCTTGGAGAGAGGCAGCACAGTGTGGCACCTTGCCCCGGCCAGCTTGCCGGCGAACGGCGGATGGTGACGCAGTTGACCCACCAGTTGCGGCGCCTCGACGTCGTCCATATCCAAGATGACCATGCCGGCGCCACCATAGCTGACGTAGCAGTACTTGCCCTTGGGATACGCGGGACCGTGCATCATGGCGCCGTCCAACATTGCAAGCTGCTCGTCGTCACTGGCCACAGCTTTCTTGGGAGCCACAGTGCCCGCGACGAACTGGTCGGGCATCCACCAGCGCCCGGCCACTACCGGGTTCTTGGGATCGACGAGATCCAGGATCACATAGATGTAGCCCCTGAAACCCTTCTGAGTGGCGCTGAGGTGCGCATAGCGTCCCCCGTTATAGAAGAAGCGGTGGACCCCTCCCCCTCCGGTGTTATGCCACTTGGAGAGGAGCTTGGGATTGACGGGGTCTTTGACATCCCAGATGCACAGGCCCTCTTCATAGGGATCACCCCACTCGTTGGCGTGGAGCATGGGGAGCGTGCCGCCGAGTGCGGTGAGCATGAGGCCGTCGCCCACCTGGATCTTGGGCGTACCCTGGCCCGCAAGGTCCGGCCCCGGGATGAACTTGAGGTATTCTGGTTTGGCAGGATCGGTGACATCCACGATCGCCCACCCAGAATGCTTGAAGTGGGCGGCGTAAAGGTAGAACCGTCCGCCGACCTCCTGCATGGCCATCTGGAACCAGGGTTTGCCCTCGAGATCGTTGTACGCGAGGACTTCGATGTTCTTGGCGAACGCCTCTTTCCCGGCCATTTGCGCTCCACCTCTTGTGGTCATCCGAGCGCATCTGGAAGTCGCCCGGCCCTATGGATGTTTGGTATACTTATTATGCCACAGAAGAAGACGGGGGGACAGCTATGAGCAGTGATAGCGCCCAGAGGCAGGTCATGCCGGAGGTCTCCCTCCTGCCCGAGACTGCCAGCGACAGCGCGGTCCGCTTTCTCAGGGCGATGATCTTTTCCGGAGAGCTTCGGCCAGGCGACCGCCTTCCTCCGGAACGGGACCTGGGCGGGCGGTTGGGCATCTCGCGCATGACCCTGCGCCTTGCGCTCAAGGTCCTCGAAAGCACCGGCTATATCTACACCACCAGAGGTTCCCACGGCGGGTCGCGGGTCAGCGACGTCGATTCGCTGTTCCGCTGCTGGAAGCAGTGGATGCGCCAGCACTCCGACGAGCTCGACGATGTGTTCGAGTATCGAATCACCGTGGAGGCGAGGCTGGCCGCACTCGCCGCCGAGAGGCGCACCGAGGAAGATCTGGCGGCCATGCGGGCGGCAGCAGCGAACGAGCAACCTGCCGAGGACTGGTCGGCACTGTTTCGCGCGGACATGGATGTGCACAGGGCCATCGCTCAGGCGGCCCGCAGCCCTCATCTGGAAGAGGCCATGATGGCCGCACGGGGGGAGCTCTTCGTTCCCGTTGACATCATGCATCTGGACGCGAAACACCCTCGCATCCATTCGGGGCATGAAAGCATAATCGAGGCCATCCAGGCCGGAGACTCGATTGAGGCGGAGGCGCAGATGCGCCGACACATCCAGATCGTGCAGGAACTCACCAACAAAGCTCTGGAAGCCTCCGGCCTGCTTCCTGACAGCAAGGACTAGCGGGCCCTGCTCCGCCAGGCCGCGCTTGCGCGCGGCGCCGGCGGTCGGCGAGCTCTACTTGTACAGGTCCTTGTCCCACCCGGGGACGTTCCAGCCTTTGTATCCTTGCTTGTCCACCAAGTACTCCAGGGTGTCCGGCACGAGCACTGAGGCCCTGGGCGAGATGTGGCCCGGCGTGATGAAGTCGTAGACGACGCGTTCGGTGGTGACCATGGAGAAGGTGTCGTCGTCGGCGACGAACCCCTGATAGCCGGCCTTCAACGCCCTATATAGCTCCTGGTCTTTCCTCAGGTGCGCCAGGTCCTCGACGCTTCGGAACCAGATCTCTTCTACGCCGGCATAGTGACCCACGTTGCCGAACTCGAAGAGCGTCCCCTTGAAGACGGCGGGGTCCATGGGCACGTGCTTGTCGATGACCACCTTGCGGATGAGACCTTTCGGGGCCAGGTCGACCATCTTGCGGCCATGCTCGCGCCATCTGGTGTTGAACTCGTCGTAGGTGAGATCCGGGCGCTTGCGTAACCAGTGCACCAACTTGACGCCGCCCGCGTAGAACCCTTCTTCTTCGTACAGGGTCTCCCAGTCGAGCAGCTCCACGGCGAAGTGGTCACTGCCGAACTTGTGGGGCTGCATCCTGTTGGGATAGTCCTGGTCCATGAAGGGCAGCCCGATGGCCTCGTAGTCGTCGACCACGTGGTCGGCCATGTTGTCCCAGTCCATCGGCGACAGCGGGTGGATCAGCATGTCGCTCGTGACGCCGTCGATGGAGTAGTGCTGCACGTACCGGCGGAAGCTATCCATCACCGAGGGGGTCTGCAGCATCAAAGAGACGTGGATGATGCCCCACTCGTAGAAGTACCTCTCCCGAGTGGTGTCGGGTCTCCTCTTGGCCGCCAACATGAACTTGAGCATCTCTTCTCCCCACCCAGACCGCTACAGGATCTGGTAGACGTCGTAGGTGATACCCATCGCCTCCTGCTTGCCCACGCTGACGGCAAGGATGTTGTTCAGCCAAGCATACGGACCGTCGACAGCCGTTTCGTACATGGGCTGCATGCGCGCGTAGTAGTCGGTGTAGGGCACGTCCTCGCCCTGACCCAACCGCTCCCAGACCTCTGGCGACGCGTTGATGATGCCGCGGTAGCTGACGTAGATGAGGTGACCATCGTGCGTGCGGTACGAGTCGCGCACGTCACCCTCGGCCACGCCACCCGGGCGCACGATGAACCAGTCCCCGGTCCCGGGGAGGATCTCGCCCTTGAGCCTCGGGCCCTCGAACCAGCCCCCCTTGACCCGGACGATGGTCCGCGTGCCTCTGAAGGTCTGACCGACTTCATAGAAGCCCTCAACGTCGACATGCGCCCTGTAGAGAAACTCGCTTCTCAGCTCCATCCGGGGTATATCCATGTGATCCTCCGTTCTAGAAAGCGGTCGCTCCGCCGTCCACCCGTATGTCGGTGCCGGTGACCCAGCTCGACTCATTCGACGCCAGGTAGACTGCCGCATAGCCGATATCCTCTGGTTGACCCAGCCGCTTGAGCAGGAAGGCGTTCATGACCATCTCTTTGAAACCCGCCTCATGATCCAGCCGCTCTTTGGTGTGCTTGGTCACGATGAGCGCAGGGGAGATGCAGTTGGCCCTGATGTTCTGAGGCGCCCCGTCAGCGGCAAGCTGCCTGGTCATGGCGAGCACGCCGCCCTTTGTGGCGCAGTGCGCTACCGCGCCGGCGCCCGGCAGCGAGACATACGAGTTGGCCGACGCCATGTTGATTATCGAGCCACCGCCACTCTTCACCATATGCGGCCACGCCGCCTTGACGGCCAAGAACACCAGATCCAGCTCACCCACCAAGGTCCGCTTCCACTGCTTCTCGTAGTCCATCTCGGCGATAGGAGAGAACTCCACAAAAGCCGCCGAGTTCATGAGCACGTCCAGTCGTCCGTACTGCTTGACCGCGTAGGCCATCAGCTCTTCATTGGCCTTGGGATCGGTGAGGTCCGCCACATAGGCCTCCACCGACACCCCTTCTTTCTTGGCGATGGCTTCTGTCTCCGAGATGGCCTCTTTGTTCACATCGCACGCCACCACACTGGCACCCTCGCGCGCGAACGCGAGCGCGCAGCCCTGACCGATGCCCATGCCGCCCGCACCCGTCACGACCGCGACCTTGCCCTTCAGCCTGTCACCCACAGGTCCCTCCTTAGGTCTAACGTCTGCGCCATTATCCTAAACCCATACTATCAGCTATGCTCTACTCCATGTGAACAGTATGTAACAGGCCACGGGACCGGGGTGCGAGTGTTACTGGTAGCACCCGCCGGCGACAAGGAGGAGCAAAATGGCAGACACTTTTGGCTCTACCCGACAGGCTGATCTGGTCATCGTCGGCGCGGGTGGCGCCGGTCTCATCGCCGCCGCAGCGGCTCTGGAAGCGGGGCTGACGAACACCGTCGTTCTCGAGAAGGCTCCCGCGCCGGGGGGCAACACCGCTCAGTCGGCAGGTATGTTCGCTGTTGACAGCCCGGCGCAGAGGCGCAAAGGCATCGAGGTCCCTCTGCAAGAAGTGTTCAAGGAGAAGATGGCGTACGCCAACTGGAGGGTGGATCCAAGGCTGGTGCTGGAGTGCATCACCAGGTCGGGCGAGATGGTCGGCTGGCTGGAAGCGAAGGGCATGCGCTTTGACAACGTCATCGAATTCCTCAGGGAGGGGCAAGCTCCCAAGGTCTTTCACTCCTTCGAGCTGGGACCCTCTGGCTTCATCGGCCGGCGGATCATCGACACGTTGGCGGCGGAGTGTCTCGACCACGGAGTGCGCATGCTCTGCGACGCTGCGGCCACGAGGTTGCTCACGAAGGAGGGGCGGGTGGCCGGCGTGGCAGTCCGCTCTGGCGAGAGCGAGACCCTTATCGAGACCGAGAACGTGATACTCGCCACCGGGGGGTTCGGAGCCGACAGGGGGCTCCTCGAGAAGTACTTTCCCGGACACGGCGACGTGTTCACCAAGGGCTACTCGCAGATGACCGGCGACGGGCTGCGCTTGGCCCAGGAGGCCGGTGCGGCCATCGACGACCACATGGTGCTGCTGGTCACCGGACCGCATCACTACCCGTGGTCGCACGTTCTGACCCTCTTGGTGCGTCGACCGGAGCTCCTGCTCATCAACAAGACCGGGGGGCGCTACTGCGATGAGACGATCTTTCTGGACTACCACACCGAGGCCGGCAATGCCCTCAGTAGGCAGCCAGACATGGTCTGCTACGGCCTGCTGGACTCCGCCCTCAAGCGCCGGATCATTGACAGCCGTGAGATCGTGAGCGGCATGGAACGGGAGGCCGGAGGGAGCGGAGCATGGCTGGACGACCTTGAGACAGAGCTGCAGGCGGGGGTCGCCGGCAAGACCGTGATACAGGCCTCCACCTGGGAGGACCTGGCCGCGCAGCTGGACGCCGACCCCCACAAGCTCGCCGAGACGGTGGCCCGCTACAACGCCCTCTGCGACCAGGGGCGCGACGACGACTTCTTCAAAGAGCGGGCCTTCCTGCACGCGCTGCGCACGCCGCCCTTCTACGCCGTACTGGGCCGGCAGGGTTTCGACACCACCCTGGGTGGCATCAGCATCGACCACCTGATGCGGGTGATCGATCGCCAGGGCGCTCCGATACAGGGTCTCTACGCGGCCGGTGACTGTGCGAGCGGATGGGAACACAACGACTACAACCTGAGACACCCGGGCAGTGCGATGACTTTCGCCCTCTGCGCGGGCTTCATCGCTGGCAAGCAGGCGGCGGCCCACGTGCTGAGCGGCCGAGCCTGACCCTTCGAGACATGCTGGAGGACAAATGAGCAAGATGCTGCAGGACAAAGTGGCCATCGCGACAGGAGCGGGCCGGGGTCTGGGCAAGGCCTTTGCCCTCAAGTACGCCGAGGAGGGAGCAAGGCTCCTGCTCCCCGACATCAGCCTGGAGCGAGCGGAGAAGACGGCGGAGGAGATATGCGGCAACGGAGGCCAAGCCGTAGCCATGCGGACCGATATCTCTGAGCAGAGCTCCACGGAGGCCGTGGCGGCGAAGGCGCGCGAACTCTATGGGCAGGTGGATATCCTGCTCAACAACGCCGCCCTCAGCTCAGGCGTGGACCCCATGCCCTGGGATGCCTGGACCGTGGAACTCTGGGACAAGTTCTTCGACATCAACGTCAAGGGCACCTGGCTCATGTGCAAAGCTATCGCCCCGTTGATGGTGGAGCGCGGCTACGGCAAGATCATCAACATCGCCTCTGACATCCCCCGACTGCCACCCTCGGCCGTGCTAATGCCGTATGCGGCCAGCAAGGCGGCCATACACCAGATCACTCAGTCCCTCGCTCGTGCGCTCGGGCCTTCGGGCATCCGGGTGAACGCGATAGCCCCCGGTCTGACGGACACCGAGGCCACGCGCATGCTGGTAGACCGCGAGCAGATGTTCGAGGCCACGCTCGCCTCTCAATGCATCAAGCGGCCGGGGGAGCCGCAGGATCTGGTCGGAGCTGCCGTGTTTCTCGCCTCGGAGGCTTCGGACATGGTCACCGGACAGTTGCTCATAGTCGATGGCGGAGCCGCGTTCGTGTAGCCGCCTAGCCGATGCCGGCGAGCGACTTGTTGCCATGAACAAACGCCCACGGAAGGGACACAAACGATGACGACTGAAGTCGAGCGCCGGGTAGTCCGCACCGTCTGCCAGGAATGCAGCACCCGCTGCGGCATGAATGTGTTCGTGGAAGACGGCAGAGCCGTACGAGTCGAGGCCGCTCCCGACACGAGGGGCGCTTCCAGCAGGTTCTGCTCCCGAGCCGAGGCTGCTCTTGAGCGCGTCTACTCTCCCAGTAGGCTGCTCTATCCGCTCAGGCGGGCAGCCAAGAAGGGAGAGGGCAGATGGGAGCGCATCTCCTGGGACGAGGCCCTTGACACTGTCGCCCGAGCCTTCAGCGAGGCCAAACAGAGCCAAGGAGCAGAATCTGTCTGCCTGGCCAAAGGCGCCTACTGCAGGCAGGCCGACTACGTCTCTCGGCTTGGCAACGTCTTCGGCACTCCCAACGTAACGAGCATCGACAATACCTGCTACATCCCCAGCGCATCGGCCCGCCTGATGACCTACGGCTTCGACGGTATGCCCGATCTAGCAGGAGGTCCGGAATGCCTCGTGCTCTGGGGCAACAGCCCTGACCCGCCGGCGCGGGAGGGGCAGAAGCTCATCGTCGTCAATGTACTCGAGACGGCGGCCGCCAAGCGCGCCGACATCTGGCTGCGGCCCCGTCCCGGGACCGACCTCGCACTGGCCTTGGGCATGCTCAACGTCATCGTTGGCGAGGGGCTATACGATCACGACTTCGTCGCCCGATGGACGGTGGGCTTCGAGAAGCTTGAGCGGCACCTCGGCGACTATCCTCCCGAGAAGGTGGAGGAGATCACCTGGGTGGCGGCAGAGAAGATCGCGGCTGCGGCGAGGACCTTCGCCAGTGCGAGCCCTGGCTGCCTCTGGAACGGCAACGCCAGCGACGATACCTACAACAGCACCCAGTGCGCTCGAGCCTTTGCCATCCTTCAGTCGATCTGCGGAAACCTCGACGTTCCTGGAGGGACATGCCACTTCCAGGGGACCATCGTCTACGAGGGGACCGACCGGGACATACTGCGCAGCAGACTGCCTCCCGAACAGGACGCCCGCAAGCTGGGCGCCGAGCGCGGCTACTTCCCCTCCCATGAGCTCTGGGACTCGATCGTGCACAAGCCGGTGGAGGTGCGTCCGCAGCACGTAGTCGATGCCATCCTCACTCAGAAGCCCTATCCGGTGAAGGTGCTGGGCATTTTCGGCACCAACCCCATGCTCACCTGGAGCAACTCGAGACGGGTGAAAGAGGCCTTGGAGAAGGTCGAGTTCTTGGTGGTGGCCGACTTGGTGATGACTCCAACTGCCGCTCTGGCCGATATCGTATTGCCCGTCGCCTCCTATCTGGAGAGTGACGCGGTGGTGGTGGCCGGCGCCGGTCCGGGGCTCTTCTATCTCGAGCCCCAGCAGAAGGTGGTGCAGGTCGGAGAATGTCGCTCCGATCTGGAGATCATCAGAAACTTGGCCGAGCGCCTGGGCTTGGCCGAGCACTTTGCGCCCGACTTGGAGGGCTTGTTTGACGCCTACCTGGAACCCATGGGTATGACCTTCGCAGAGCTCCGGCGGAGACCGGGGCTCGTCTCATCCGAGGTCACGTACCGGAAGTACCTCCACGGGGGCTTCGCCACCCCTTCGGGTAAGGTGGAGCTCTATTCGAGCCTCTGCGAGCAGTGGGGGTATGAGCCACTGCCCGTCTATCACGAGCCAGAAGAGACTCCCGCGAGTGTTCCCGAGATGCTGAAGGAGTACCCACTGGTACTGACCAACGAGCACGAGCCCAACTACGTCCACTCCCGAGACCGCTACCTGGAGAGCATCAGGAGGAACAAGCCCGAGCCCCTGGTGAACATCCATCCCGACACCGCCACCCGCCTGGGCATCGAAGAGGGGGATGAGGTCTTCATCGAGAACCCCCGGGGCAGGATAAAGCAAAAGGCCACCCTCGACCCGGGTATCGACCCCCGGGTGGCGAGCGTGGGCTACGCTTGGTGGTTCCCGGAACGAGGGCCAGAAAGCCTCTTCGGCTGGGACGAGGCCAACCTCAACATCCTCACCGACGACGCGCCCCCCTACAGCCCCGAGATGGGCTCTCCCAAGATGCGAGGCTTTCTCTGCAAGGTCTACAAGGCCTCGCCGTAACGTCCTATGCAGAAGAACCGGCCGCCCCCTGACGTGAGAGCCACGCTAGGGGGCGGCCGGTATGAGCCGCGGCTATGTCGAGTCTGGGAGCCTATTCAGGTCCGCTTCCAGCCCCATCGTCACATCGTAGAAGGTATGACCGTGACTATCCAGGGCACCGCCAGCAGGAGGATGATGCATATGACAATGGCAGCGACGAAGGGCCACACTCCCCTGAATATCGTCGCCGCTGGAACCTTGATCGCGCTACTGAGCACGAAGACGTCCATGCCTATCGGGGGAGTGAGGACCCCCATTTGCACCACGAGAATGACGATCACCCCGAACCAGTAGGGGTCATATCCCATGGCCATCATGGCTGGGAAGATCACCGGTACGGTGATGATCACAGCGGACATCACGTCCAGGAGCATGCCGATGATGATGTACGCCACAATCAAGATAAGAAACACCACAGCGTGGGGTAGGGCCAACCCGACCAAGCCTTCTGCGAGTTGCTTCGGCAGGCCGCTCATGGCGAGGAACTTGGCAAAGATCTGAGCGCCTACGATCAGGAGCATGATCATGGCAGTAAGTCCGGTCGACTCCAGAACGGACTTCTTGAAGCCTTCCCAGGACAGTCGCCTCATGGCGACCGCGATGATGAGGGAGAGAAAAGCTCCTAATGCCCCCGCTTCGGTGGGCGTCACCAAACCACTGTAGATCCCACCTATCACTAGGATGAAGAGAAGGATGGCCGGCCAGATCTTTAGCAGCGACTTGAATCTGACCCCCCATGCGCTCTTGGGACCAGCCGGTCCGATAGATGGCTTGACCCTGACCATGATGAAGATGGTTGCGAGGAACAGCGCCGACAGCAAGATTCCCGGCAAGACACCGGCCATGAACAGCTTGCTGATATTGGTCTCGGTGAGAATACCGTAGATGATCATGGGGATACTGGGGGGAATGAGTATGGCCAGCGTGGCTGCCGAACAGATAGGCGCCGTCGAGAACGATTCGCTGTAGCCATACTTTTTCATCTCCGGCAGGGCTACGGTCGCCATGGTGATAGCTGCAGGAGTGGGGACTCCTGTGATAGCACCGAACAGTGCACACGCGGGGACGGTCGCCATTACCAGCCCTCCCCTAAACTGCCCTATCCACCGGTACGCGGCGGTATACAAGTCCCGCCCGATGTTCGCATTGAATATGATCTGCCCCATGAAGATGAACAAGGGGATCGTTGTGAGCGCGTACGTGGTGACCTGTCCGAACGCCACTGTGGCGACCATACCGGTCGCCGCATGGTAGTCCCTTAGGATCCAATAACCGACGAAGCCGACGAGCAGCATGGTGATGCCGATCCACATGCGCAGCAGGATCAGGGCCAGCATCACCACCAGCCCGATGCCCCCCCAAATCTCAGGACTCATGGCCACCTCCCTTGGTGCCACCAAGATTCCTGAAGTTCTCTATCAACGTGATGAGCGCGCACACCGCAAGTACCGCGAACCCCCCGCCAAGGATGTATCGAAACGGCGCCCACGGGATGTTGAGCACGGACGAGGTGCGCGCCGGCCAGGTGATCCCAGCCAGGATGTTCACATAGGACACGAACGCCGCTACTGCGCAGCATATGGTCAGCATGATCGTATCGGTGACCAGCTGGACCCGCTTGGGCAGTAGGTCCATGACTAGGCCCACCTGAATGTGTCTCCGCTCCAGGGCCGCCCAGCCCAATCCCAAGGCGGCGATCACCAGCAGCATGAACGAACCGAGGTCGGTCGTACCCTGCAGGGGAGAATTGAAGAAGTACCTGCCGATCATGTTGGCTACTTGGAGCATCATGAGGACCAGCAGTCCCGCAGCAGCAATGTAGTGCAGCGTCTTGGCTGTCCCGTAGACTATCTTCACGCGACTCCTACCTCTCTCTTGTAACTGACTAAGGTCGAGCCTTCACTGGTATGGGTGGAGCAGGCCCACTGGGCATGCTCCACCCATCTTGGTAAAGGGTCAGTACTGCTCTGCGACCCTGCTATTCGGTCAGTTCGAGAAGCCGGTCGACCATCTTCTGGGCGAGTACCGGATCGGGCGCTCCATCGACCCATGCCTGGTATACGGAAGACATCGCATCTCTCCAAACCGCGATCTGCTCTGGCGTGAGCTCAGTCAAGGTCTGGCTCGCGTCGGCAGCGACAGCGGTCATCGCCTTCTCGTAGTCAGCCGCGCTCCCTGGGATGACCGTGTCAAGATAGAATGCCTGCCCAGTCCCGTCGGTCAGAATCTTCTGCATGGCCGTGGGAAGCTTGTTGAACGAATCCGCGTTCCAGACGACACCGATCTGCCCTCTGTTCACGCCGCCCCCACCGAAGATCGTGTGGCTCTTGAAGGCGGGGATCAAGTCGAATCCACCCAGGAAGTTGAAGTGCATGGCGAATCCATCCGCCGCACCCGACTCGATCATGGGGAACAAGTCTGGGAACGCGGGCTGCTCTGCAGACGCGCCCAGCACTTGCAGCCACTCGGCGACGTACGACTCAAGGGTGATCATGGTCTTGCCCTTGATGTCGGCAGGAGTGGTCACCACCACATCAGCACCGTTGAAGTTGAACTGCACCGGCGGCATCATGTAGGTGGTGGTCAGAACCAGGCCTAGGTCCGTGTATTCCTGCTCAAGCTCGGGGAACTCCTCCCAGAGAGTCCAGAAGACCTCAGCGGCATCCCGGTCATCCGCGTAGTTGATGAACGGCAGGTTGCACACGGTGTTGTAGTAGAGGCCGTCACCATCATCGGGAACGTACGATCCGGCATCGACACCACCGTTGACCAGAGCGTCAAATATCTCCTGGTTGCTGAAGAGAGCGCCGCCGACCTGCACGTCGACCTCTACGGCACCGTCGGACTGTTCTCCGATGTACGCGCCGTAGGCGACCAGAGTCTCAGCCACAGCGTTTCCGGGCGGGTTGTGGTCGCTGAAGGTCAGACTAAGCGTTTCCCCCGGTGCCAAAGTCACCTCGGGGCCGGTAGTCTCTTCAGTCGTTCCCTCGTCGCCGCAGCTGACAGCCACCAGACTGACGGCTACGACAAGGGCCAACGCGAACAACAGTATCTTCCTGTTCATCCTAGATCCTCCCTCCATAGTATTACTCCTGAGGAATCCCCGAACACTCGGAACACAGGTTGAAGATGAGCCACCCCCTTTGTTCGCTAGCCTTCACAGACTTGAGTTCGAATCATACAATGGTATACGCAATTGCTCAATAGACGTTCTCTCTCGTGCGCGGCCATCGCTTCCAAAGGCTGTCAGAGATCGGGCTATCCTCACAGCACCGGCGGAAACTCCGGCAAATCGGCGAAGACCGGGTGCTTCTTGGCGTCGGCGATGCCGGCCGCGCGCATAGCCGCGGCGCGGTAGCGACCGAAGTCCGCCAGCTGCAGGATGGACATCTTCTGTGCCTCGAGGGAGCCCTCGGCATGGATGGTGAGCACATCCTCGTAGCACGAGGTGAGGTCTCTCACCAGCTTGACCATGCGCAGGCGGTTCTCCGTAGAGGTCCGGGCGCTGCCGCCGAAGTACTTCTCCAGCAGGTCGTGCGTCTCAGGATTGACGAAGTCGTTGTACGAGGGCGCCGTCACCATGATGCCGCCGCCGATGTCCTGGATGTACTTGGTGGCCTGGTGCCAGTTGTCCGCGAAGTAGTACTTGCAGATGTTGGCGATCATGGGGTTGGGATACACCAGGTCGGAGCCCTCTTCGCCCACGCAGTGCTCCACGGCTGCCATGCCCAGCGTCTCGACGGCCTCGGTGTACATGGCCAACCAGGTCAGCTTCTCGCGTACGTGGGCCTTCTTCTCTATGCCGTTGTACTCGGCCATCAGGGTGGCGGCTCCGGTGAAGAGCTCCAGCTCCATGGCCTTGTAGGTCTCGGCGCTCAGGCGATGGAAGTTGGCGAACATGTAGGCCACGTCGCCGGCGAACTCCCACTCGCCCTTGAGGAAGATGCGCTCGTTGGGAACGAACACGTTGTCGAAGACGATGAGAGCATCGTTGATGTATACAGCGGCCGAGACCGGGTAGTCGAACAGAGTGGCGCCCTCGTGTATCTCGGGCTGCGCACACACCATGGTGATGCCCGGAGTGTTGAGCGGCAGACCGAAGGCCACGGCGTAAGCCTTGTCGTCCTCCTGCATGGCGCGGCACGGAGCTATGAGCACCTCGTTGCAGGCCGGTGCCTGGCTGATGTGAGTCTTGGCCCCGCTCACGATGATGCCGTCGGGCCGCTCCTCGACGATGCGCACGTAGAAGTCTTTGTGCTGCACCTGCTCGGACGGACGGAGGCTCCGGTCGCCCTTGACGTCGGTGAGACCCATGGCGAACGAGAGATCGTTCTTCTGTAGGTGCTTGCGGTAAGCCGCAACGTTGGCCGTGTAGTTGGTGCCGTACTTCTTGTCCACCCGCGGGGCGACCACGGTGACCGCGTTCAGACCGTCCTTGGCCACGAACTTGGCGCCCGAGGGTTTGCCGAAGCTTACTCGCGCCCAGAGCTTGACCACTTCGCGAAGCCTCAGCAGGTCCTCTTTGGACCGTTGGGGCTGAAGGGCGAAACTGACTCTGTCGCCGTCTTCGTCGATGTCGGTCAGGAGGTCCTGGTAGCGCGGGTCGTTATTCATGATGTAGTCCATCGCGACCCAGTTATTGGTGATCTTGCACACTGGATGCGTGGTCACGTCGACACGCTTGCCGTCGAAGTAGACGATCCTGCCGTCGTTAAGACTCTCCAGGTACTCGTAAGCGGTCTTCATGGCACCCGATACCTTTCCCTCGCTGCTTGGAACCAAATCAATCCTGTACTGGCGACGCGCGCGACCTTGTCGATAGAGCGCTCGCTCTACGCATTCTGGCAGGTGTATCCCTCTATGTCAAGAGACGCAAGAAAGACCTGTGCCCGCCGTTTGCCACACACCTAGATATCGTCCAGATCGACATACTCCGGCGGCATCGGCAGGCCGGAATGGTTGCCGTGGCGCCCCGAGTATGGCTCGTGGAAGCTGGTGGGTTCGTCGGGCTTCGGAGCTTCGGTCGGTGCGGATCCCTGGATCGCACTGCCCTGTATGACCGGCTCGTCTACCCAGCCCTTCTCGAACGAACTGCGGACCAGCAGGTGGGCCCGGTAGTCCAAGAACTTCCACTGCCCATCTTCTTTGACGAAGATGTGGTTGTACTTGATCACCTGCCAGATGGGGATGACGCCCTTCACGGGGTCGAGGAAGGTGTTGAAGCCCACGTGGAACCACATTCCCTTGGCCGTGTTCATGTCCTTCTGTACCTGGATGATGGGCGTGGTCAACTCGTGGATAGCGCAGTTGCCCTCGTAGTGGTAGAGCTTGCCCAACATGTCGACGAACACCCGGCGCGCGCCCTCGAGGCCGTGGAACACCCCACTCTCGACGATCTCCACCTTGACCCCGGGGGTCTTCTGCGCGAACAGTTCGTCCACGATCTTGTCCCAGAAGTGGCCCAGGCAGAGATGGTTGTAGCGGCCGTGGAGGTTGGATATCTCCACGTAGTCGCGCCCTATCTGCGCGTTGCGCTCGGTCTTCTCCAGTCGCTTGAGTAGCTCTTCGTAACTTACCTCAGCCATGAAAGTCTCCTTGTCTCTGTCCGCACTCCAGATCAGATGCTCTTGGCAGTGTGATAGCCGGCCCGGACGGCATGCACGATCATGCCGGACTCCTTGCCGTCGCCAATGAGGTGAAGCTCGGGGACCTTACCCTCAAGAGCTTTGTAGAGCGTGTCGTTGGCCAACAGGGGGGCGGTGGGCATCACAGTATCGGCTACGATCTCGTGCTTGACGCCACCCTTGTCCTCATAGGACAGACCCTTCGCGGTCACCTCGATGTTCTTGGCCTCAGTGACGATCTCTACGCCTTTGCTCGCGAACCAGTCCAGGGTCAGCCCCAGGCGAAAGTCGATGACACCCTCGCCGATGACGTCTGTCGGCTCCACCACGGTCACCTTGCGGCCCCGCTTGGCTAGAAACTCAGCCACCTCCAAGCCGTGGAGACCGGCGCCGATGACTACCACCTTCTTGCCCATCGGTAGATAGAGGTGGGTAGCCAAACCCAGGAGGCGCGTACCGAACAACCTCAGCCAGGGCTTCACCTGCCTGTGCAACTCAGGAGTAGTGACAACTTTCTTTCCGTTGCCCTCCACTCGAGGTGAGTTGAGCACGCCGCCCGTGGCAAGCACGACGGCGTCGGGCTTCATGGCCGAGATGCCCCCTACAGTCGCCTCTTCGCTCAGCCTCACCTTGACGCCGGCAATCTTGAGTTGGGTCTTGAGGTAACGGAGCATGCCGGGCAAGTCCTCGAGCTCAAGGCCCTTTATCAGTCCAGCAAGCGGGACCAGACCGCCAAGCTTAGAGCTTTTCTCGATGAGCGTCACGTCGTGCCCTCGCAAAGCCGCCACCCGCGCAGCCTCCATGCCGGCCGGGCCTCCGCCGACCACCACGACCCTCTTCTTCTTGTCGGCCTTGGGCAACCCGTACATTCCGAACCCCACCTGGGCATTGATGCGGCAGTGCCGCAGAAAGGACTCACTTTGGTCCAGGCAGGTACCACAACGCGTGCACGGTGCGATCAGCTCCGCCTGACCGGCCTTGAGCTTGTTGGGCATATCGGCGTCGGCGATCAGCGGCCGGTTCACACCTATGAAATCGGCCTTGTCTTCTTCGAGCATCTTCTCCCCGAGCTCGGGGGTCACGTAGCCGACCAAGATGATCGGTACGTCAAAACGCTTCTTCGCTTCCTCGGTCATCAGCCGGATAGCGCCCTTGCCCAGGTCTTTGGCGTAGTACTGCGGCGGCATCTTCTCTATCGGTATCTGCGCCTCAGGGAAGAACAAATAGTCGGGCAAGAACCCAGGCACGTGCAGACCCAGCCAACTGCTGCGGATCATCAGGGCGTCGGCACCTGCGTCTACGAGCATACCCATGGTCTTCAAAGCCAGATCGTGATTGAAGACCTTACTTTCAGGCTCGTTCAGAAAGTGGCCACACTCAAAGCCGTTCACGCACACAACAACCGGAAAGTCATCGCCACAGCGCTTCTTGATACCGGTCACGATATCGAGGGCCAGCTTGTTCCGCTTCTCCTGTGTGCCGCCGTACTCGTCATCACGCCTGTTCCACCAAGGTGACATGAAGTTCATAGTGATGTGGGTGCTGCCCATGTTGAGGTCGACGCCGTCAAAGCCGGCCTTCTGGGCCCGTTCGGCGGCGTTGACGTATTTGGCGACTATCTCTTCGATCTCTGGGACGGTGAGAGGCCGGATCATGTCCCGATGGAAGTCGCTCGGCAGCGGTATGTTCACCGCTGAGGCCCCGATGGGCGGGCCTTCGAAGGTGGCGGGATGATTGGGAAACAAGGGATTCTGCCAAGGCCCGTCGTGCTCCATCTGCATGAAAGTGGGGCAGTCGTGACTGTGGATCAGATCCACCAGTTGCTTCATGCCGGGGATGAACTTGTCGTCGTCCATGCGATAGCGATGATGCCAACGACACCCCAGCGGATAGTCCACTGTGGGAGCCTCGACGGCAACGATCCCCACTCCGCCTTTGGCAAGAGCATCATAGAAGCCCAGGGTGTTGTCGTTCATCGAGTCGAACTCGTACTCTTCGAACGAGTGCATTCCCGCAGCCGTCTTGTACAGGCGGTTCCGGGTCTTGACCTTGCCGATCTGCCCTGGCTCGAGCAGTTTCACGTAGTCCTTGGGATCACTCATCTCAGTTAACGCCTCCTTGGCCGCTTGCCATATCTAGGTCACAGGTCTCCGAAGGTGCCGTCGTCACACCGGTTCGAAGGCCCCAATCTCTCCCAGATAGTCGAGCATCATCAGATAGAGCTCGTCCCGTTTGGCTAGGATCTCTACCTCGCTCCGTCCCTGGTAGTCATAGATGCCGCGGGATGTCTTGGCACCCAGCTCGCCCCGCTCCACCCGCTGCTCGACGAAGCCGTACACCTTGCCCACGTTCTTCTGATAGGAGAGCAACATGTCGAGACCCTGGAAATCGAAGGTCTGCATGACCCCCACGATGGGCAAACGGATTCCCAGGGTGAGCTTGATGGCGCTGTCTATCTCTTCCGGCTCGACCAGGCCTTCTTGGATCATGTCCATGGCCGTCTCGCCTATGGCCCTCTGGATGCGGTTGACTATGAAACCCGGTCCGAACTTCTTCATGAGTACCGGCTTCTTGCCGCAGGCTTCCATGAGACCCACGGTAAGGGCCATCGCCTCCGGCGAGGTCTCCGGACCGGGCACCACTTCCACCAGCGGGATTATGTGCGCGGGGGTGAAGAAGTGAGCCACTACCGTGTTCGCCTGCCTATTGGGCGGCATCAACGCAAAGACGTTCAGCGCCGACGTGTTACTGGCAAAGACGGTCCGCTCGGGGCACACGGTGTCCAGCTCCGCGTAGAGGGCTGCTTTGGCCTCCTTCGACTCCGCAATGGTCTCCATGACGAAGTCGGCGTTCTCGCCGGCTTCCGCCACACTCTGCGTCGGCTTGATGCGGGCGATGGCTTTGTCCGCCGCGGCGGCACCGAGGGTGCCATGCTGCACCAGAGTCTCGAGGCTGGCGCGCACGCTCGCCAGCGCCTTCTCGAGTGTCTCCACCTTACGCGAGTAGAGGGTCACGTCGTGCCCGGCCACCGTGAACACCAGAGCGAGGCTCGGGCCCATGGTGCCCGCGCCGAACACCGCGATCTTCTTGACGTCTTTCACTTCCATGCCCGTCCCCTTTCCATACGCCGGCTAGGCAAAACAGCTACGCCCACCGTCGACATAGACCACCTGACCCGTCATGTAATCCGAGGCAGCCGAGGCCAGGTACACACACGTGCCCATGAGTTCGTCCGGCTCGGCGATCCTGCCCAGAGGATGCAGCGCAGTCGCCCCGGCCAAGACCTCTGGCGGCAACGCCGCCTTCATGCCCGGCGTGAAGATTACCGAAGGGCCTATGGCGTTCACGTTGATGCCCTGCTTGGCCCATTCGAAGGCCAACATGCGCGTGAGGTTGCTCACAGCCGCCTTGCTGCTGCAGTAGCCCACGTTGCCGGCCAACGGCACGCCCCGGTCGCCGGCCACCGAAGACACGTTGATGATCTTTCCCCTCTTCTTCTCCAACATGACCTTGCCGAACTCCCGGCAGCAGAGCATCACGCCTTTCACGTTGTTGTCAAAGAGCGTGTTCCAGTTGGTGACGGTCTGCTCGGCGAAAGGCTCCTTGATGTTCTGACCCTGCGAGTTCACCAGGATGTCCACCGTGCCCATGGCCCCCACGATCTCTTTCACCGCCGCGGCGACGCTCGCTTCGTCGGTGGAGTCCAGTTTGGAAGGCCTTCACCTTGGACTTGACCTCGGGATCCGCGGCCAGCTCTTTGGCCACCGCCTCCAGCTTCTCGAGGTTGCGGCTCGCCAGAGCCACGTCCGCACCGTACCGAGCCAGCCCCAAAGCCAGGGACTTGCCGATACCTCCACCACCGCCGACGACCACCGCCACTTTGCCGTCGAGCCTGAATAGGTCTGTCATGATCGCCTCACTTGCGTTCGCCTGTTACCTGTACGGCAGCCAACACTCCATCAACTCGTCGATAGGCCACAGGCTCAAGCGCTCGTAGCCGTCCTTGGTCACCAAGATGTTCTCTTCCAGCCGCACGCCGAACTTGCCGCCCTTGCGGCCGGCGTAGGTCTCTATGGCCAGACACATGCCCTCTCTGAAGGTCTGCTCGGGCACGCCGGCCACCTGGTTCATGCGGTTGAAGAAGGGCCGGTCGTGAAGGGTGAGACCCAGACCGTGGCCGATGGCGTACGGACCGACCTCCGCCCAGGTCTCGTGGCCCCAGTACTTCGGAGAATCCGGCCACTTGTCCAGGAGTTGCCAGTCGGTGGAGCCGTCTTTGATGGTGTCCATGCCCGCGTAGAGCATGGCCCGGCACTCCTCGTAGACGTCCTTCTGCTCCTGGCTGGCCTTGCCCACGCTGAACGTGCGGTAGACGCAGGACTTGTAGCCCTGGTACGAGGCGCCGTCCACGTCGATGTAGACCAGGTCGCCCACCTGCAGGGGCTTGTCGGTGAACGACCAACCGTAGGGGTTGGTGTTGTGACCCGAGCAGCACACCAGGTCCTCGGTGTGGTCGTCGCCCTCTTCGTATAGCGCCTTGATGCCTATGCCCACCAGGTCGCACTCGCGGATGCCGGGCCGGATGGCGTCGACGATAGCCGCGAAAGCCTTCTCGGAGTTGGCGCAGGTGATGCGCATGAGCTCGATCTCGTCTACCGTCTTGATCATGCGGGCCTGGTCCATGATGGGCTTGGCATGCACGACCTCGATGCCCCGCTTCCTGAAGGCCTCAGCGTAGACGAAGGACAGCGTGGTGCCGTCGATGCCCAGAGGCTCCTTCTCCACCCCGTACTGCACCATGAAGTTGAATATCTGATCTACCACCCGCTGCACGACGGGGTCGTCGGGTGTGAAGGCTGCGATCTTGGCGATGCCGGCGGGAGCGTGGATGCGCCCCTCCATCCAGGGCATGCGCTTGATCAGGCCCTCTTGGTCGTTGCCCCCGATTATGTGCGGGTCGCCGTTGCGGGCGCAGAAGCAGAACTGCGCCTCGAGCGGACGGTTGGGGGTGGTGATGTAGTAGCTGGTGAGATAGCGGACGTTGGCCTCGTCCCAGGTCACTATCGAACCCAGGCCGGCCTTGTTGATCTGTTCTTTGGCCCGCGCCAGCCGCTCGGTCCGCAGGCGCGGATAGTCGACGCGCTGTTCGTAGTCGACGGCGAATTTTCCGAGAACCATGATTCCTCCTAGAGTCTTTCGAACACAGCCGCGGCGCCGATGCCGCCGGCCACACACATGCTGACCACGCCGTAGCGGCTCTGCCGCCGTTGCATCTCGTGCACCAGGGTGGCGGTGAGCTTCGCTCCGGTCGCACCCAGCGGGTGGCCCAAAGCGATGGCCCCGCCGTTGACGTTCACTATGGCCGGGTCGAAACCCAGTTCGCGCACACAGTAGTGGGCCTGGCTGGCGAACGCCTCGTTCAGTTCGACTAGGTCGATGTCGGAGACCTTGAGACCCGCCAGCTTCAGCGCCTTGGGGATGGCGAAGACCGGGCCTATTCCCATGACCCCCGGGTCGCACCCGGCCGCGGCGAAAGAGACGAAGCGGGCCAGGGGCTTGAGCCCCAGAGCCGCGGCCTTGTCCGCGCTCATGACCACCGCAGCGCCGGCACCGTCGCTGGTCTGTGAGGAGTTACCGGCTGTGACCGACCCGCCCTTCTTGAACACCGGCTTGAGGTTGGCGAGCGCCTCCACCGTGCTGCCGGGCCGCGGGCCCTCGTCGGTGTCGGCCATGGTGACCTTCTCGACCATGGAGCCGTCAGGCCCGGGCGTGCGATGCTTGATCTCCACCGGCACGATCTCGTCTTTGAAGGTGCCGTTCTCGATGGCGGCGAGCGCGCGACGGTGGCTTTCCGCCGCCATGGTGTCCTGCTCCAAACGGCTGACGTTGAAGCGCGAGGCCACGTTCTCGGCCGTGAGACCCATGGAGAGATACACGTCGGGGGCCACGTCCAGCATGTCGCAGCTGAACATCTCTTGGTTGCCGCCGCCGGGCACCCGCGACATGGACTCCACCCCGCCGGCCAGTATCACCTCGGCCATGCCGCTCATGATGGCCTGCGCCCCCAGAGCTACGGCCTGCAGGCCCGACGAGCAGAAGCGGTTGAGCACAAAACCGGGCACCGACTCGGGCACCCCGGCCAGCAGAGCGTAGTTGCGCCCTACGTTGAGCCCCTGCTCCGCCTCCGGGAAGGCGCAGCCGAGTATCACGTCGTCTATCTCGGCGGGGTCCAGTTGCGGCGCGCGTTCCAGCGCGCCCTTGATGGCGGTGACTGCCAGAGTCTCCGGCATGGTGGTGCGGTACATCCCCCTGGGGGCCTTGCCCACCGGCGTGCGCACCGCCGATACGATCACTGCTTCTTTCATGAATGGTTCTCCTTCTTTACCGGCCGGCCGCGGGTCAGTTGCGGAGGGGTTTGCCGGTGCTGAGCATGGCCTGCATCCGCTCGATGGTCTTGGGTGTGCGGCAGACCTCCAAGAAGGTCTTACGCTCCAGGTCGAGCAGGTACTGTTCGTCGACCTCGGTGTTGATGTCCACGTCACCGCCAGAGAGCACGTAGGCCACCTTGGTGCCCAGGAAGTGGTCGTGGTCGGAGATGAAGTCGCCCTGGCGCATGTTGCTCAAGAAGCCGCGGAAGTTGCCTATGCCGTCTCTGCCCATGACCCTGACCTTCACCGGCTGCGGAGTCTGCCAGCCGGCCTCGCGCATGGCCAAAGCCGTGTGCTTGGCCGCGTGGATGAGACTCTCGCGGTTCATGGTCACTCCGTCGCCCGGGCGCAGGTAACCCAGATCGAACGCCTCCCAAGCTGAAGAGCTGGTCTTGGCCTGGACGATGGCGTCGAACGAGCGCCTCATGAGCTTGTAGGGCCAGCCGACTCCCTGGGCGGGAGCCATGGTGCGGAGCACCGCTTCCTTCATCCCCCCGGCCGCGGGCACCAGTCCCACGCCGGTCTCCACCAGGCCCATGGCCACGTCGGCGTCGGCTTGGACGCGATGGCAGTGCAGGCACACCTCGAGGCCACCGCCGAGCACCCTGCCGAACGGCGCCGCCACCATGGGGATGGGGGCGTACTTGATGGCCAAGCTGACGCGCTGAGCCGTGCGCACCAGATAGTCGATGCCGTCCCAGTCTTCGGCCTGGATCTTCTCCACCATGAGCTTGAGGTCGGCCCCGGCCGAGAAGTGCGAGCCCTGATTACCGATGACCAGAGCGTCATAGGTGTCTCCGGCCTGTGCGATGGCCTTCTCGATGAAGAGCTGCACGCCTTCGCCCACGGTGTTCGCCTTGGTCCGGAACTCTATGCAGGCAACGCGGTCACCCAGGTCGATGAGGCTGGCGTGCTCGTTCTCGTCCAGGGTCTTGCCGTTGGCCTTGAGGTCGGCCAGCACGATGGTGCGTGCGCGCGGGGCAAGCGCCTTGTGCTCCGTCTGACCCGGTCCCCAAGCCCTGAGAGCTTCTTTGTCCTTCATGTAGAAGTAGGGGGCGTCGGAGGCCGCCAACTTGACGACCCACTCCGGCACCGTCGCGCCCTTCGGCCTGCATGCGCTCGACCGTCTCTTTGACGCCCAGGGCGTCCCACAATTCGAAGGGTCCCAGGTCCCAGGCGTAGCCCCAGCGCATGGAGCGGTCTATCTGCGCGATGTCGGCGCATATCTCGGGGACGCGGTTCGCCGAGTAGACGAAGGTGGCCGCCAAGAGGTCCCAACCGAACTTAGCGGCGTTGTCGTCATACGAGATGAACTTCTTGACCCGGGCCACCGGGTCGGAGAGCTTGTTGGCCTCGGCCAGACTGACCTGCTCGGGATTCTGCCAGGGCCGGTACTCCAGAGTGGCCGGGTCGATGCACAGGGTGCGCTTGTCTCTAAAGAAGCTACCGCCGGTCTTCTCGCCCAAGTAGCCCTTGGCCACCATGTCCAGGATCCACTGGGGCAGCTTCCACTGCTCGCGCATCTCGTCGTCGACGGCGGTCTCGTAGTGGCTGGAGACGGCATAGGAGAGCACGTCGGTGCCGGCCAGGTTGGAGGTGCCGTAGGTGGCCGTCACCGAACGCGCCAGGGCCCGGCCGCTGGCCGCGTCTACCTCCTCTATGGTGAGGCCGTACTTGTCCATGGCGTTTATGGCGTAGACGGTCGAGAAGATGCCTATGCGGTTGGCCACGAAGTTGGGGGTGTCTTCGCTCAGCACCACGCCCTTGCCCAGCCGCAACTCGGCGAACTCCTTGAGCCCCGCGACCATTTGCGGGTCGGTCTCCTTGCCGGGAATGAGCTCAAGCAGATACATGTACCGTGGTGGGAAGAAGAAGTGGGTACCCAGGAAGTTCTTCTTGACCTTGGCGGGCAGTGCCGCGGCCATGGCGTTCACGGATAGACCTGACGAGTTAGTGGACACCACGGTCCTGGGGCCCACATGCTTGGCCACCCGGCCCAGGATGTCTTGCTTCACGTCCAGGCGCTCCACCACTGCCTCCACGACCCAATCCACCTCGGCGAGCTTGGCCAGGTCGTCCTCGAAGTTGCCCGGGGTGAGTAGCTCGACCCGGCTGGGGTGGGCGAAGGCCGCCGGCCTGCCCTTGGCGGCGGTAGCTATGCCGTTGATGGCCAGCCGGTTGCGCACGCTCGGGTGCTTGAGGTCCAGGCCCTTCTTGGCCTCATCTTCGGTCAGTTCTGTGGGGGCCAAGTCCAGAAGCAGTGTGGGTACCCCAGCGTTGGCCAAATGAGCCGCCACTGCGGTGCCCATGCGCCCCGCTCCCAGAACAGCCGCTTTCCGGATCACCAACATGCCCTACTCCTCCTTGTTACTTGCTCTGCGCTCGATCCCTAGGCCACGGAATATGAAATCAACCAGAAACTCGACGGCCACCTCAGCGTCCTCCGGACCATGCAGACCCAGGTTCCAGCCCCTGAGGGCCAAGAACATGCAGACGTACGACACCAGGTTGGCCGCCAGGTCGGCCTCGCGGCCCGCGACTTCCTTGCCCGGTATTAGCGACAGCAGGTGCCGGTAGAAGCCGACCACGTTCTTGTCATCGATCTCCAGCACGAGCTTGAGGTGGTCCTTGTCCAGGTACTTGCTCTCGGTGAAGATGAACCGGTACAGCTCCCGGTTCTCGGATAGGTACCTAATGGTCGTCTTGAGCGCGTGCTCGAACTTGGCCACCGGATCGGTGATCTGTTCGAACCCCGCGTCCACCAAGTGCTGGTGCCACATCTCCTGGCTGTAAAGATGCATGAGGTACAGGATGTCGTCCTTGGACGAGATGTAGTGGTATAGCTGCCCCATGGACATGTCGCAGGCCGAGGCGATGTCGCGGATGGAGGTCTTGCCGAAGCCTTTCTCAAAGAGGATCTTGCTCGCGCCTTCTACTATCTGGCGCTGGCGAGCTTCGGTGAGGTCGGGGTCGGAGGCCGTGGCGGGCACTGTGCCCGCGGCGACCCGCTTCTGCATCTCGTCCAGATGGTGTTGTGTGCTGGTCATGGCAATCTCACCAGAGTCCGGTCGGCGGTCCGCCGCCGGGCAGGCCGATCAGCTCTTTCCAGCGCATGGCCGCGATCTTCCACTCGCCGTCCTCGCGGACGAAGTCGTTGTCGTACTGGCCCTGCACCCAGAACATGGACTGGCCGGTCCGCTTGTACGAGTACATCAGGTACAAGATCCAGTCGCCCTTGGCCGTATCTCCGTCCACCTTGATGATGGGGTGCACGCACACATCGCCCTCGTGGCCGTGGTGAGTGAGCGAGAGCTCTTCTTTGAACCACTTGCGGATGTTCTCTCTGCCGCGCACCGGGTCGTGCAGGTAGACGTCCACCAGAGCGTCCTTGGAGAAGCACTCGGCGCACACATCCCACTCCATGGCCATCAGCGCGTCCAGATAGCGGTACTGCACCTCCTGGATCTCCCGCACATCCGCGGTCTCGCGCGCCAGTGCGCCGAGCCTTGTGACCTGCGCTTCGAGTTCCGCCACCCTTGCTTCCAGTTCCTGTTTCTCCACAGCCCGCCTCCTAGGTGCTCAGTAGGATCTTGATGGCACCTTCACGCTTCTGGTCGAAGATCTCGTAGGCCTCGAGAGCGTCGTCGAAGCTCATGCGATGCGTCACGATGCGGGTCAGGTCGAGCCTGCCCGCCTCTACCAACTCCAGTAGCTCCTCCATACTCCCCAGATCGCCCATGCCCATGACCAAGGTCACATTCTTGGCCTGCATGCGAGGCGCGTTGATCGTCACCGGCTCCTGGAAGGCGCCCAACACCGAGACCACCCCGCCAGGCGCCGCCACCGCGATCGAATTCGCCAAGCTCTCCTGCTTGCCCACCGCCTCGACCACGTAGTCGGCCCCCCAGCCTTCGGTGAGTCGCTTGATCTCGCCGCGCAGATCCGGTGTCGCTGACGCGTCCAACACCTCATCGGCACCCAGCTCCTTGGCCAACGCCAGCCGTTCTGCCTGCACGTCGACGGCGATCAGCCGGGCCGGCTTGAAGAGTCTCGCCGAGGCGACCGCGCAGAGTCCCACCGGTCCCAGGCCGAAGATGACGACGTTGCCGCCCTCGCGCACGCCGCGCACCCCCGGCGCCAGCCCGGCGACCGCGGAGTAGGCCGTGGGCAGGATGTCACCCACGAAGATGACCTGCTCGTCCGTAAGGCCGCTCGGTACCGGCTGAAGGGCATTGTCGGCGAAAGGTACCCGCACGTAGTCGGCCTGCGCCCCAGGCAGGTCACCAAGCAGCGGGCCGTGGCCGAAGGTGGCTCCGCGCTCACAGGCACTGAACAGGCCGCGCCTGCAGGCCCGGCACTGCCCACACCACACCGCCGCCGCGCCCACCACCCTGTCGCCAGACCGGAAGCGCGTGACCTTGTCGCCCACCTGTTGCACCACTCCCGTGAACTCGTGCCCGATGATGCGACCCGGCTCCATCTTGGGAAGAAGCCCGTGAAGTATGTGCAGGTCGCTGCCGCAGATGCTGCAGGTCGTCACTTGCACCAAGGCGTCCTGGGCGTCCAGCAATACTGGCTCCGGGACCTCGTCGAGCCGGACGTCATCAGTGCCGTGGTAGACGACTGCCCTCACTCTTCGACGACCTTCAGACCGTGCCAGCACACGTACTCGTCGTCGAAGGCCACACTGCCCGTGACTCCGCTCGCATCCTGCTTGGCCAGAAACACCGCGCAGGCCACCATGGAGGCCGGGGACTTCCAGCCCGCCTGCTCCTCCGGCTTGGACCACATACGCATGCCTTCGGTGCTCACCACACCCCACGGCTTGACCGCGTTCACCGCTATGTTGTTCACGCCCTCTTCCGCGGCAAGAGCCCAGGTGAAGCGATCGAGACCGGCTTTCGAGACCCCGTAGATGGCGCTATATCCCACAGTGCCGCTGCCCCGCTCGGCGCCGGCATTGGAGGTGATGTTGACTATGCTCCCGCCACCCTGCTTACGCATGACCGGGATGACGGCCTTGGCGCAAAGGAACGGGCCGGTGAGGTTCACGCGCAATACGATCTCCCACCGCTTGAGAGGCATATCAGCGCACGGAAAGGGAAGATCGATGGCCGCATTGTTGACCAAGACATCGATGCGACCGTAAGCCTTGAGAGCAGCTTCCACCATTGCGCCGACGCTGGCTTCATGGGTGACGTCGCAACGGACGGCGATGGCCTCTCCTCCCAGCGCTTCGATCTCGGCCACCGTCTCGCCGATGGTGCCGGGGAGTTTCTCGTGGGGCTGTTCCGTGCTCCTAGCGGCGACCACGACCTTGGCGCCCTCCTTGGCGAATCCGAGGGCTATGGCCTTGCCGATACCCCGGCTGGCGCCGGTGACGATGGCGACTTTGCCGCGCACCGCTGCCTCCTTGTTTCGCGTCGAAGAACGGTAGAGAGCACTACGCTCCACGTTCGATAGAGCGCTCGCTCTACGTATTCTGGCACAGGGCTCACGGTCACGTCAAGCGTGGCACGCGCCTAGGCATCCACCTCGAATCGCTCTTCGACAACGTATACCTTGGACCGCATCCCAGAGGTAGCCCACTTCATGGCCTCGTTAGTCCCCAAGCCGTCGGCGAAGCAACATGCATACGTACCAGATGTGGGGATTGGGAAAACCGACCGGGCAGGGGAGCAAGACGCCTCACTCGGATCCGCGCGGGAGGCCTGGGAAAGCCGGCGTGGGGAATCGAACCCCAGACCTGCTCATTACGAGTGAGCCAATAATGCCTGCATATGCCACCATGACCCGCTTGAAGAAAGCACATGGTAAGCGACAGATGCCGTTTCGCGCCTAGTCAAGCGCGTTCCGGCCCGGCAAACTCGAACCTGCGCAGGAGGTTCAAGAAGCCCTATGCCGCGTTTCCAGGGAAAGCACGTCAACATGCCCTGGCGAACTGAGTGGTCGCTTCATACCGTGATCCCGCTCTCGCGGGTGTTGATAATCAGGGCCGGCACGGTAGTTGTGGTGGGGAGTCCCGATTGCATGCAGGCTCTTAGCGTATATCGCTGTCTCGTATCGAGCAGGCCTCGGCAATGGCGGCCTTCAAAGCATCGTGCAATTGCATTGCCCCCGCTTCTGCGAGGTGGTCCTCGTCGAGGTAGAAGAAGTCACGTCCAGAGAAATAGCGAACAGATCCGTCTGGATTGCAGAAGTACTGATCGGCCCGGATCACTTTGAGCGCAGCGTTGTTCTGAGCTTCTGCCTCTAGGATCTCTACATCCGACTGTTGCCTTTCCCTAGACCAGTCCGCCGCTGATATGGACGGCAGCACCGAGTGTCTCTTGTAGTACCAGGTCACGTACTCACGCAGATTGATCGATGCACCCAACCGCAATTCGGGAGGTTGGGTCAGGGCGATCACATTGTGTGTCGAGGATTGGAGCTCAAGTAGGTAGTCGTGGAGCTCCTCAGCAAGAGTGTCAACGCCATAGAAGGCGTCCCATCGGTCGATGAGCAGAACCGCTTCCGGACGCCATTCTGCTATCCAACGGCTCCTAGCGGCGAAGAAGGCCGCTAGAACTGAAGTATAACTTTCCGAAACAGGGATAGCTGGAATAGCGCCGAAGCTGAAGAATGCGACCGATATCCCAAGTTCTCTGCAGATGTCATCGATTTGACCGCCGTACATCATCGCATGAGAACTTCCCACCACGACCACACTGGGAGTCTCGCCCCCGTAGTAGTGGATGATGCCTCCGTCCTCCCAGACTTTGGGGGGTTGTGCTTCAACTGAGGCGTAGTCAACGTCATCGTAGATGAATTCAGATCTCGCCTCATCACGAGCTGCGTCCCACGAAACATCGTAGGCAAACCCCCTGAAAACCACCTGGTCGAAGAGATCTTCCGAATCAGCAACAGGCTTCCAGAACGAAAGGAGCCCCACCAACACAGCACAGAGCACGAATCCGGTGCCCGCGATGGAGAGTCTCAGAGTGCGTCTTGGCGCTCTCCTGCGGAGCGGTTTCTCCACCCAGTTGTAGGCTACGACAGCTAGTGCCACCCCGGCTGTCGCTCCACCGATGACTCCTACGTAGTGGGGCCAGTCGACGAAGGATGCATAGGTGGTGCCGAGAACGATCAGAGGAAGGTGCCAAAGAAAGAGCGAGTATGAAGCTCTGCCCATGGCCACACCAGGTCTCCAGGATAGGAGACGCGCAAGAATGTTGTGCCCCTGGGCTATACAGATGATCAACAGTACTGCCCCCACGGTGGGAGCCAGTGCCACCAGACCGAAGAGTTGTTGCCCGTTGGAGATGAGAGCGAATCCTGCGAGGATCATCGCCAGCCCGAGCCAGCCTCCGGTTTTGTGCCAGCGTCTTGACCACAAGGACTGCTCTGGATCGCGAGGAGCCTGGTGGAACCAGGCGATGGCCAAGACGGCACCCACGAGAAACTGCCAGGCGCGGGTGGGTAGGAAGTAGAAAGCTGCCTCAGGCTTGAATTTGGCACCGGCCACAGCCAAGGCGAGACTCACGACGACCAACGCGCCGAGAGTCACCTGCAGGAGCCGACGGGGGCGGCGGAGCAGGAGCCAAAGCACCGCTGGGAATACTACATAGAATTGGATCTCTACCGCCAGTGCCCACGTATGCAAGAGGGGGAGAGACGAAGCGGTACCCGTCCAGTAGCCAGCCGCAGCGCGCCAAAGGTGCACATTCGACAACCCCAGAAGTGCAGCAAGACCAAGCTTGGCGGTCTTGACTGTCGCTGACGGAGTAAGGACAAAGAACCACAGAAGAGCAGTGACCAAGATGGTCAGAACTGCGTTTGGCACCAGTCTTTGCATCCGGCGAAGATAGAACTCACGAAACGAGAAGGTCCCGGCCTTGGCATCGTTCGCGATGCTGGCGGCGATCAAGAATCCAGACAAGACAAAAAAGACATCCACTCCGATGAAGCCACCGGGAAGGATAGCCGGAACGGTGTGGAAGACGAGAATTCCCAACATCGCCAGAGCTCGCAAGCCATCAAGAGCGGGCATATATCCCAGTGAGGAACTCTGGGATGATGGGCTAGGGGTACGAGAGGGTATCGGTGGACCTTGACGGGGAAGTTCGCTCATGGATGAGTAGTATAGCTGTACACAGGGTTCGTTCAACACCACGATCTTGCCTTGCGCGTGTGGGTGAGGCCTAGGCGACATGGGCAAGCACATCGAAGTGGCCGCACTTCTCGGCCTCGATGATTCGGTGCATGGGCGCGCCAGGCATGCGGGTTTCTTCGGAGGCCTGGGAAAGCCGGCGTGGGGAATCGAACCCCAGACCTGCTCATTACGAGTGAGCCGCTCTGCCATCTGAGCTACGCCGGCCTGTGAAAAGGAGCGTCTGGTGAAGGACACCGCGCTCCGGGAGCGTTTTAGTTTAGAAGCTGCGAGAGAGGCTGACAAGCCTCGCGGCCGCGGGGCGCTCGGCCCTAGACTCCGCCTGAGCCACCGCCCGCCGGCCCGCTGCCCGAGCCACCGCCCGGCGCGCCTCCGGCGCCCGCGCCCGCGGCTCCGCCCGGGCGCCGCGGCCTACGGCGGCTGCGTGACCGCCGAGCACCGCCGCCACCCTCCCGGGTACCGGCGCCCCCGCCGGCCGCGCCGCCTTCGCCGCCGGCCTGATCCTGACGCGGCTGCCTAGGAGCGGTGCCGCCGCCCCTCTGCTGTCCGCTACCCCTCTGGGCCCCGCCTGTCCGTTCGCCGTCAAAGGGACGTCCCCCTCCGGACTGTCCCGTCTGACCAGCCCCGGCCCCCTCGCCGGTCGGCTGTCCTTGGCCCTGGCCCTGTCCGCCACCACCCCGGCCCCTGCGCCTGCCCCGCGATCTGCGCGAGCGTGCGGGGCGTGCGCCTTCGGTGCCGCCGTTCGGGGCGGCCTCGCCGGTCTGAGCAGAAGCGCCCCTGCCTTCGGCAGCGGGCGCGAGATCATCGGAGTCGTCGTGGGCGAAGGCCCTCCCCAGACTTATGTTGCCCTCCCAAGGCATCGGCGCCGGGGGCTTCTCCTCGGGGGTGCAGAGCAGAGAGCCGTCCTTCTGGCACTCGCAGGTGCACAGACGCACCTCGGCCGGAGGACCCTCCTCCATGCGCACCGTGACCGCGTCCTTGGTGACCACGTAGCCGGACACCACGCCTTCTCCGCCCGGCATGATGACACGGGTGCCTTTGGCGGGAGCCTCCTTGCGGAAGCTCACGTACTGCTCTTGCTCGTACTTGAGGCAGCACATGAGACGGCCGCACAGGCCGGAGATCTTGGTCGGGTTGAGAGGCAGGTTCTGCTCCTTGGCCATGCGGATGGAGACCGGGTCATCGTCACCGGGGAACATGGTGCAGCAGAGAGCCCGGCCGCACGGACCCAGCCCCCCCACCATGCGCGCCTCTTCGCGGGCGCCCACCTGCCGGAGTTCTATGCGCGTCTTGAGGGTCTTGGCCAGATCGGCCACCAGGGCGCGAAAGTCCACCCGCTCTTCGGAAAAGAAGCTGAAGGTGATCTTGTCGCCGCCGAACCCCATCTCTGCGCCCACGAGCTTCATGTCCAGGTGGTGGCTGCGGATGAGTTCCCGGCACGTGTTCATGGCCTCGCGGCGCAACCCCTCGTTGGCGGCTTGGGCTTCGAGGTCTTTGTCGGTCGCCACTCGCTGGACCTTCTTCAGGGCGGCGAGGACCTCGGCATCATCTATTTCATGAGGCGGCTCTACTACTTCCCCTATCTCGGGGCCACTGGAGGTCTGCACGACCACCCGTTCCCCTAGGGCAAGCTCTAGACCGGCGGGATCGAAATGATAGGTCTTGACCCCGCCAGGAAAGACGACCCCTACGACTTCGGCCACTAGGTCAGGGCCTCCTTGATAGTGCGAAACATGTCTCCGATTGCACATCGGGCATCGACATTATAGCGGAGCCTCTGTTGAGCCTTGCCCGCGGCCTCCACAGCCCTGCTGTAGGCGAGTGTCCGGCCCGGTGACGCGCCCAGCCGCAGCTCCTCAAGACGATCCTGATTCAGCACTCCCCCGTCCGCCCCCGCGGCCACCAACGCCAGGTCCCGGTACCAACCCGCCAACGTGCGGGTGGCAAGTTGCAGGCCACTCGTCACCAGCCGGCGCTGTTGACGCTTCACCCTGTCTTCGTGCCGCTTCTTGAGCCAAGCTTTGGTGCGAGCATCTCCCGCCCACTCCAATGCCCGGGTGAGCTCCACCTCCAGCTCCCCAGCCCTCTCGGTCGCCCTGGCCTCCACTGTGGCCATGAGCTCGTCGGCGGCGAGTTCGGTGTCCAGAAGGCCGAACGTGGGCAGGTCGCGAGCGAGATCCAAGAGACCGGCCCGTTGCCTGCGCGCGCTCTCAGAGACGGCGAACTCCCGGGCCTGGGTGAGGTTGCCGCCGGAGACTCGAGCCAGCAGCGCGGCCTCGCTCTCGGCCAGTCCGTAGCGCCGCATCAGGTCGGCGGTGAGTACCGGCACGGGCACGGGTGCGAAGGCCACCGGTTGGCAGCGAGAGACGACCGTGGGCATGAGCCTCTCCGGCCGGTCCGAGACCAGCACGAAGTGCACGTGACCCGGAGGCTCTTCCAGCGTCTTCGAGAAACGCGTTGGCGGCCTGCTCGTTGAAGCTCTCGGCCTCCAAGAAGATGTAGACCTTCGCGCGGGCCTCGTACGGGCGATACGCGGCATGCAGGTTGATCTCGGTGATCTCTTCTTTGCGGATGAAGTTGCCCTCGGGAGCCACGACCTCCACGTCCGGGTGGACTCCTTCGATCACCCGCCGACAGGTGCTGCACTCCCCACATCCGTTCTCGGGACAGGCCAGCGCAGCGGCAAAGGCCACCGCAGCCTCGCTCTTGCCCGCCCCGGGGGGGCCGGAGAAGAGGTAGGCGTGCGAGGCCCCCTGCTCCAAGGCGCGCTTGAGGATGGACACGGCCATCCTCTGGCCCACTATATCGGCGAACAGATCTGCCACTGTCCCTCCGTGGCCCCTCTGGGGCCGACCGCTAGTGGCTGAACAGCTCCAACTCTTCTTCCACGAGCGCCTGCACTCTTCCCTGGACCTCAGCCTCGGTCCCCGCGGCGTCGACCCGGCGGATGCGATGCGGATGCAGCTCCAACAGTTCGCGGAATCCCTCGCCGACTCGGCGATGGAAGGCGGTGTCTTCGGCCTCCAGACGGTCCGGCACCGCCGCCAACCGCGTGCTGCGCACCGCATCCTCCAGATCCAGGTAGATGGTGAGGTCGGGGAACAGACACTCCGTGGCCCACACGTTCAAGGTGATTATGTCGTCGGTACCGAGCCCGCGCCCATAGCCCTGATAGGCCAGCGAGGAGTCCAGGTAGCGGTCGCAGAGCACCACTTGTCCGTCGGCCAGCGCGGGCCTGATGACCTCCTCTACCAAGTGCGCGCGGGCGGCCGCGTAGAGCAGGGCTTCCGACCGCGCCGACATGCCGTGATACCTGGGGTCGAGCAGTACGTCGCGCACCGCCTCACCCAGCGCCGTACCCCCCGGCTCCCGGGTGACCAGCACCACATAGCCCCGGTCGCGCAGCGCGGACGCGAGCAACTCCATCTGCGTGGACTTGCCGCACCCGTCGAGCCCCTCGAAGGTTATGAAGACCCCCTTCAGAGCGCTGCCCATACCCGCCAGCACCGACTCGTCCAGGGTCGCGTCTTCTGGCGGAGCGGCCCAGGTACGCGGATCCGAGCGACCCGGTCCGCTGCCCGGCTCGCCGGCCACCGCTCCGGTGCCGCGAGCGTTGCTCAAGCCGGCGCCTCCTCGGAGGCGGGGCCCCCGGCGTCGGGGGCCGGTGACGCGGCAGCTGTGGCTGCCGCCCCGGTCTTGCGCGCCGTGGTAGCCCGCGGCTTGGCCGCGGTGGTCTTCTTGGCCGCCGGCTTCTTGGCCGCGGTGGTCTTCTTGGTGGTTGTAGTCTTCTTGACCGCCGGCTTCTTAGCTGCCGGCTTCTTCGCCGCAGCGACCGCCTTGGCGCCCTTGCCTTTGGGCCCGGTGGTCGTGCCTGCGGCCAACCGCGCAGCCTGCTTCTCTCTGTACTCGGCCTTGGTGGGGCAGTAGGGATCCAGGCACAGTATCCACGGACGCCGGCCGCCCAACACTTTGATCTTAGGGGTGCCGCACTGCGGGCACATCTCGTCGGTGCCGATGATGTCGCCCTTCTGCGGCAGCGGATACGTCTGGTCACAGTCCGGATAGCCTTCGCAACCCACGAACCGCTTCTTGGTGGCCTTCGAGCGGATGATCCTTATCTTGTGCGTGCCACACTTGGGACAGTCGCCCAGGATGCGGTCGTCGATGATGCCCTCGTAGATCTTGGCCGCCACCGCTTCTTTGTTGGTCTCCAAAGACCCGTAGGCTTGGCGCAACAGTTCGCGCGAGATGGTCACCACTTCTTCTTTGGTGAGGTCGCGCAGAGAGATGGAGTCCATGTCCTTCTCCAACTGCGCCGTCATTTCCGGTGAAGCTATGCGCGGAGCGAACTCCTGCAGAGCTTCGGCCATCTTCATGCCCATGGAGGTGGGCTCCACCGGGTTGCCGTGCACGTAACCCCGGTCGTACAGGTTCTGGATGATGGCGTGCCGCGTGGCCTTGGTGCCCAGGTTGTGCTTCTCCATGAGCTCTATGAGCGTGCCCTGGCCATAGCGCGCCGGCGGCTGCGTTTCTTTGGCCTCGAACTCCTTGTCGACCATCTCCGGCCGGTCGCCCTCGTGCAGCGCAGGCAGTTCTTGGTCCTTCTGGCGTCCGTAGGAGTAGTAGTCGATCCAGCCCGGAGACACGACGCGGCTACCACGAGCGAAGAAGGGCTCGCCGCTGACGGTCAAGTCTATGCGGTTGGATTCCATGACCCCCTCGTCGGCCAGGGTAGCCAGGAAGCGCCGGGCGATGAGTTCGTACAGGCGCCATTCCCTGTCGCCCAGCTCACCCCGCCTTGGACCTCCGGTGGGATATATGGGCGGATGGTCGGTAGTACGCTTATCGCCTCGGCTGGGGTGCAGTTCGGCTCTCGACAACAACTCACCGGCTTCGCGTCCGAACTCGCCGTTGGCCAAGATGCCCAAGGTCTCGCGCAGATCCAGGGACGATGGGTACACGGTATTGTCGGTGCGCGGGTAGCTAATGTGTCCCGCCATGTACAGGTCTTCGGCTATGCGCATGGCCGCGTTGGCGCTGAAGCCCAGGGAAGTAGCCGCGCTGGTGAAACTGGTCGTGTTGAACGGCGCTGGACGGGGCACCTTGCGCGAAGTCTGCTTGACGGCAGTGACCTGCCCCGGCGTAGCCAACTTCTCAAAGACGGCCGCCGCCTTGGTCTGATCGCTGAAACGCTCTTCTTTGTGCACTGCCCCGAACCGTTGCCCGTCGGCCTCCAGCTCGATCTTTACCACCCAGAAAGGCTCGGGCACGAAAGCCTTGCGCTCTCTCTCCCGCTCCGCTACCAAGACCAGAGTGGGCGACTGGACCCTACCTACGCTGAGAAAGCTGCTGCCCAGTCGCGACGTGGCCAACGACACGAACCGCGTCAGCGTGGCTCCCCAGATCAGATCGATATCCTGACGGGCCTCACCCGCCCGAGCCAGTGGCTCGGAGAGCTGGTCCAGATGCTCGAAGGCCTTGTTGATCTCGCCAGGCGTGAGGGCCGAGAAGCGTGCGCGCTTGACCGTGCGCACCAGTTTGGCGTTCTCCTCTACTGCCAGGTTGAGCGCCTCCAGCCCGATGAGCTCGCCTTCGCGGTCGTAGTCGGTCGCGATGATGAGCGTGTCGGCCACGGCAGCCAGCTTCTTGACGGTGCGCACCACCGACTTGGCGGTCTCAGTCTTTACCAGAGGAGCGTCGATGAGCGTCCGCGGTTCGACCTTGCGCCATTCGGAATACTCAGGGGGGAAGTCCACCTGCACGACGTGCCCCTTGAGACCGACGACCGAAGTATCACGACCCTGTTTGTCGGTGAAGGCGTAATAGTCCACCTTCAGATATGAATCGTGAGTTATCGAGCCCCCGGCGAGGATGGCCGCGATCTTCTTGGCCACGTCGTTCTTCTCGGTGATGATGAGTTGCAAGAATGGGTCTCCTCGCGAGCAAGGGTGAGCAGCTTCGGGGGAACAATAGCACGCCTTTGGAGGGGCCGAATCGAGAGAGCGGCTCAGTTGGCGGAGAGAGCGTCCTCCAACTGCGGATGGATCGAGAACATGCCATCGAAGCCTGTGATGCGAAAGATCTTGAGCAAGAAGGGGTCGCCGACGACCAGGCGGAAGTCGCTGCCTGCGGTCTGAGAGAGCTGCAGGGCTCCCACCAGGACACCCAGTGCCGTGGAATCGATGAACTGCACTCCGGAGAGATCGAGTACCACCCGGCTGCCGCCGGTCAGGGACTGCTCTAGCGTCTCCTTGAGCCTCGGCGCGGTGTATACATCAAGGTCGCCGCCGACTCGTACGACGGTGGCCTTGCCTTGCGCCTCAGTGTCTATGGACAGACTCAAGCGTTCCCTTTCATCCCAGGAGGTCAAACCGCACGAGATGCCCACTTGCTCTCGGCAGCCATCCCAGTATATACGCCTAGACCGCCATTTTCCCTATGCGTTGGTCAGCCGGTGGTCGTGGTGGTGACCGGCGCTGTGGTGGTCGTAGCCGGCGCCGCGGTCGTGGTCGTAGCCGGCGCGACCGTGGTGGTGGTCATCATCTCATCGAGCAGGTCCCGGATGGTCGCGGCCAGCTTGTCATCTGAAGGAGTGAGCTCCAGGAACTTCTGCCACGCCAGGATCGCTTCTCCCGTCCGGCCCAGTGCCTTCTGCACCTTTCCCAGATCGAAGTAGATATCCGGGTTGTTGGGATCGACCAATGTCGCCTCGTTCAGCACCGCCGCAGCCTCTGAGTTGGAGCCGATAGCCATGTACAGCTCGGCCAGGTCCAGGTAGGCCGCTTTCAGACTCGGGTCGGTCTCCAAAGCCTTGTTGAGATACTCGATGGCGCTGTTGGCCAGTTCGGTGTTGGTCTGCTTGCTGGCATCGAACAGGCCTTCGTAGTAGGCCGCGATCTCGAGCATGGTCTCTGTGTTGGTGGGGTCGGTCTTCAGGGACTCGATGAGCTTGTCCACCTGGGAGTTGGACACCGTGGTGGTGGCGGTGCTACTGCCGTCGCAGCTGCCGTTGAATATCTCAGTGAGATTGAACCCGGCGCCGCCGTAGCCTATGCCCAAGAACAGAAAGCCCCCCAAGAAGAAGACCACGAGCGCCAGAGCCACCCACTTGGCCCACCAGCGGATTCTCTTTCGATCAAGTAGCACGTCGGTCTCCTCACTCGGGATATCAGCCGCACCAGGATACCAGCAGATTATGCCGTACGCCCGCCCCAGCCGCCACAGACAAGGCGGCCGTGCCGACACCCAAGGTGAGGTTGGCCTCTAGTAGATCTCCAAGAAGCAGAGGATCCCTTTGGTCAAACCCGACACCAGCTTGTTCTGATACGCGTCGGTGGCCAGGAGCGCGTCTTCGGTCGGATTTGTCATCAGCCCGATCTCTGCCAGGAAGGTCGGGACGTCCGACCAGTTGAAGCCCGCCAGGTCGCTACGGGCACTTAGCCCCCGGTTCTTCGCGCCGGTGGCCTTGACGAGCTCCTGCTGGGCGATGGTGGCCCCCCGCAGAGATGCGGGCGCGATGTCGTCGGTCCAACCGGCGGTGGTGGCTGGGTAGAGCATCAAGATGCCGTTCACGGACGGGTCCGTGGAGCCGTCGGCGTGGACGCGGACGAACAGGTCGGCCGCGGCGGAGTTGGCCATCTGCGCTCGCTGAGCGTTGGAGACATCCACGCTCTGCGTCTCGCGGGTCATGAGCACATCAAGACCATGACTCTGGAGAGAGTCGCGCAGCTTGAGGCCGACATTCAGCACCAGTGCGCTCTCGGGCGAGCCGGTGTTGACACTGGCGGTACCGCCGGACACCTTGGCCTTCAGCGTGGTCGAGCCCGGCCCCACCGGCTCGAGGGCGTTGTTGGCGTAGAGCTGATGACCCGGGTCGATCATCACCACTTGGGCAGGAGAGTGCTCCACAGCAGCCGTGGCCGGCGTGAGCGTGCCCAGGACCTCGACCGCATCGAGGCACATATTGGTGTCAGTGGCCGACTTGTTCCTGCCCCAACTCCATTGGATGGTGAGGGTGTGCGAGCCGGAGGTGAGAAGACCACTGTTCCATACGCGTTGTTTCCACAACACGGTGGAGCTGTAGAGGTCCACCGTCACCGCCGCCTTCCCGTCCAAGAACAGTTTGGCCTTGCCGTAGACAGGGCTCTTCTTCGTGACCCAGGCGATGTAGGTTCCGTCGAAGCTGATGGTCGCCGAGGACTCGGGTGTGTTGGTGAAGACAGCGCTACCGCCAGAAGCAGAGCCTGCAGACCCGTTGGGCTGCCAGGTGCCGGCGTACGCAATCTCGCTGGCATCTTGCTCGTACCTGACAAGACCGGGAGCCTGAATCAGCTGGCCCTGGATGTCGAAGGCGTCGGCCCCGACATAGTAGTCAGCAGCTGCCGCGTTCTTGTTTCCCGTCCATTCGATGGTGAGGGTGTGTGTGCCGTCGGTCAGTTCACCGGTCCGATATACACTCTGTTGATAGAGAGTGCCGGCGCTGTACAGGTCCACATCGACGGGAGTCTTGTCGTCTAGAGTCACCTTGGCGATGCCATAGTAGACAGACTTCTTTGCGATCCAGGTCAGCGATGTTCCTTTGAAGCCCACGATCAACTTGGACGGGGCATTGGCGAAGATGAAATCGCCTGCAGAGGCCGACGCATTCGCACCCGAGGACCAAGAGCCGACATATCCAAGCTGCGGGTCAGTCTGCTCGTAGCGGGTGACCGTCGGACTGGGAGGCAGGGTGGTGCCCCCTATGCTCTCGGTTAGGATGTCAACTGCGTCTATGCCTACGTAGTTTCCGGTGGCACGGGCGTTCTTGGCCCCTGTCCACTCGATGGTGACCGTGTGTGGGCCAGCAGCCAGAAGCCCGGTGTTGTACACCTTCTGCTTGTACAAAGTGGTGTAGCTATAGAGGTCTACTATCACGGGCGCACGGCCGTCTGTGGTGACCTTGGCCTTTCCGTACGCCCGGCTCTTCTTGGTGACCCAAGCCATGTAGGTACCATCGAAGGTGACCGTCACCTTGGCCGGCGATCCTGCATAGCGGAAGCTCCCGCCGGACGCCAAGCTTGAGTACATCCCCAACCAACGACCCGCGTACGCCAGATGAGAATCGTACTGCTGCAGCCGAGTGGGACCAGGGGCTTGGACCAACCGTCCAATCACGTCGAAGGCATCGACACCAATGTAACTCCCCGTGGCCGAGGCGTTCTTTTCACCCGTCCTTTCGATGGTGACCGTGTGCTCGCCTCCGCTCAGCAGTCCTGTGCTCCAGATGGTCTGCTGGTACTTCGTGCTCGCACTGTAGAGATCGACGGTGACAGGCGTCCCTCCGTCCAGTGTGACCTTCGCTTTGCCGTACTGAGGAGCCTTCTTGCCGACCCATCCCAGATAGCTTCCGTTGAACTTGATCGTTGCCAGACCGGAGGAGTTGAGCCAGCTGAAACTGCCTCCGGAGGCTTGGCTGGCAGCAGACCTGGACCAGTACCCAAGAGCGGTCACACGGTAGTCATTGTCCTGGTAGCGCGTGTAGGGTGAGAGGATCCGCCGCGCGGTGTTGTACGAACTCCGGTATACGTTCTCGATGGTGACCAGATCGCCGCTGCGCGGCGCGTTGATCATCAGTCCGCCACCCACGTAGATGCCCACGTGACTGATGGGGTTCGAGAAGAACACCAAGTCGCCGGGCAAGAGTTGGTCCTTGCTGACCGCCGTACCGTAGCTGGCCTGATAGCGAGAGTAGTGTGGCAGAGTGACACCCAACTTGCCGTACACGTACATCGCGAGTCCGGAGCAGTCGAAGCCCCCCGTGGGACTCGCCCCAGCCCAGACGTAGGGCGTCCCCAGATACTTGAGCGCCTCACTGACGACCCTGTCACCGGGCAGCGCTGGGCCGCCGTCCACATACCGGTAGACGTCCTTCACCGTAGCCGGGCTGCGGTTCCAGTAATTGGTCACAATAAGCTCCGCGGGCCCCGCGCCTGCGACTTGAGGTGTGGAAAGGATGGTGAGCTGAGTGCTCGAATCCGCCTGCCAGTCACCAGTCGGGACGACTGTCTTGCCGATCATCACTGAACTGGCCGTGTCCATACCGGTGCCGGTAACCACCACTTGGGCTCCACCGGCCACCGGCCCGCTGGCGGGACTGACCACGGTCACCCGCGGGGCGTTCAGACTCTTGATCTCCCGCACTCTCGCCCAGGGGAGGCCGATGATGTCTAGTTGAGTGACCTCTCTGCCGTGAGACTTCAGCAACGCAGAGCTTATCCCGGATAGGCTGGCCGACGAGGAAAGAAGCAGCACCCCATCTGTGTCTGCGACATAGGTGGATAGCACCTGTCCGCCTACACGATCCCAGACTTCCGCAATGCCCACATGGTCGTAGCTGAGGTAGCCCCTGCTGACGGCGTACTCGACCACATTGGCGCACAAACCTATCCGGGCGTCGCTATCTGAACTGTACCCAGCGCCGGTAGGGACTCTCTCTACAACGAACCCATCGATGGAAGGGGTCACAATCGTCCCCAGGCAAATCCCTGTGGTAGCGCCGAGCTCGGCTATGGCATCCGCCGATACCTGGGAGAACGGACCGGCCGCGGGCGTCAGGAGGATGGGCCAGCTATTGGCAGCCGCCATCGCCGCGCCGGCAAGAACCCCGGCAGAGGAATTCGACGAGACGATAACCACTTGCGACACGGTGCCCACTTTTGCCTTCACCTGACGTGCGACCAGCGCCGCCGTCTCATAGGCATTTGCCCCGTTGAGCGCCACTGTCTGCGGACGTGGAGAAAGCGAGGCGAGAGCTGCGTCAATCTGGGAAGCGACTGTCGAGGATAGCCCGACCACGTAGACCTCTGTGGGCTTCAGACGCTTGAGTTCGGCAATCACCGCCGTGGACGCGCTGGTCGAGCCGGAGAGAAGCAGCGGTCCCTCATAGGCGCGAGCCAAGACGCTCGCCCCCGCTGTCTGGGCCCAGTCATCGGCGTTAGCGACCACGGCCGCGGGTGCGCCACTTGGATAGGCCTTGCCCGAAAGCGTGATGGCATTACCGGCCGCCGTCCCTACGGAAGTCGACGTGTTGGTCGAATAGAAGGTGGTCGCGAAGACCGAACCCGAAGCTATGGCAAAGACGGCAAGGAAGACGAGCACGCCCACGAGCGTGCAGATAGTCCTTCTGGTCAGCCGCATGACATCCCTCCACTGACGACCCGGCTGCAAAGACACGAAGAGTCCACCACGTTCGCCTCTCCGTTCAGCCCGAGTCTAGTGTTTATGTCAAATTTCGCCGCCTGGCAATAAATACCTCGCTCACCAGACCACGGTCGAACTGTGCCTGACATGACATGTATCGGCAGAGCGAGCCTAGTAGGATACCCCCTAATCGGGGGCCGGCCAACCCAAGCGGGATCCTATCTACCTTCCAGACCCAGCTTTCCACGCACGGCCTCTAGACCTCTGAGTACCTCGGGCGGCATCTCGCCGCCCTCGAACGCTACCTGACCACCGACCATGGTCAGCCCCACTTCGCCCCCCATCACCGCTTCGGCCAACTGCTCTTCGGAAGCCGTCACCGGCAACCGCGACACCAGCCGGACTGCCACTAGGTCGGCCCTCTTACCCGCCTCCAGACTGCCCACTTGGTGTTCCCAGCCGAGGGCCCGCGCACCATGCAGCGTGGCCATCCGAAGCACCGAGACGGCCGTCAAAGCGGCAGGCGCGCCCGGCCGCGAGGCCCGAGCCTTGCTGACCTCCAGCGCCGAACGCATCTCGGCCAGCATGTCCAGACTGTCGTTGGAGGCCAGGCTGTCCGTACCCAAGCCCACGGTGACGCCGGCCTCCAGCAACTCAGCCACCGGCGCCGTCCCGCAACGAAGCCGTAGGTTCGAGCGCGGGCAGTGCGCCACCGCCGCCCCACTCTCGGCCAAGGTGGCGAGGTCGTGCTCGTCAAGTTGCACGGCGTGGACAGCCAGCATGTCCGCGCCCAGCGCTCCGGCCTCCGCCAGGTACTGCAGAGGACGCATGCCGGGGAGTCTCCAGCGTCCCCCGGTGAACACGCTCGCTATCTTGTACGCCACGGCCAGGGGGGCGGACCCGCGGGCGAGCAGCCGGACCTCGGCCTTGGATTCCGCCACGTGCGTGGCCATGCGCAGACCCCAGGCGCGCGCGAAGCGCGCCACTTCACCGTAGAGCGCTTGCGACACCGTGTAGGTCGCGTGCGGCGAGACGCCCCACTCCACCAGCTCGGGGGCGCCGCCCCCAGGCCGGCGTCCCTCGGCGTCCGCCGCACTCTCGCGGCGGCAGCGCGAGAGGGACGCCTCGAGCCGCCGGATGGTGTCTCCAAGACGCGTGTCATCCAAGCCGAACACTTCCAGATACACGCGGGCCCGCAGGCCGGCGGCCTGGGCGGCCCGGGCTACGGTGGCGCCGCCGTACGAGGTGTCCGCGATGGTGGTCACCCCGTGCCGTAGACACTCGTGGGCCCCCCACAGCGCCGAAGCCGCCAGGTCCTCGGTGTCCAACCTGTGGATGCACCTGGTAAGGCGGACTATCCAGCGCATGAAGTCGCGAGAGGGGCTGAAGCCGCGGAAGGCCGAGTAGTCGAGGTGAGTGTGGACGTTGACGAAGCCCGGTACTAGGACACAGCCCGGGCACTCGCGGACCTCTTCCCCCGGATATCGGGCCCGCAGCTGCGCGGCGGGCCCCACTTCGACGATCTGCCCGCCGGACGAGAGCACCGCGCCGTCCGCGATGGGCGCGCTGCTGATCGGGACGACCCAGTCGCCGCTGATGAGCACTGGACTAGGGCCGGATAGAGTCGAACGCGGCCACCGCCGCGTCCCACAACCACGAGGGCACCAAGCCTATGGCCACCGTGGCCAGCGCGCTCAGCGAAAGCGCCGCGGCCATGCTACCGGTGAAGCGTGCCCTGCCCGCCAGAGACTCTTCGGCCTCTTTGAAGAACATGTATACGATCACCCGCAGGTAGTAGTAGGCGGACACAGCGCTCAGAAGCACGCCGATGACCGCCAGCCACCACAGCCCGGCCCAGACGACCCCGCCGAACACATAGAACTTGCCTATGAAACCAGCCGTGCCCGGAATGCCCGTCAGAGAGAGCAAGAAGAGCGAAAGCAGCACCGCTGCCCAGGGGGAGCGACGCCCAAGCCCGGCGATCTGCCTCAGCGAATAGTCGAACTTGTCCGACGACTCGGTCTTGAGATACGCCAGCACCCCAAAGGCCCCCAAGTTCATGAAGGTGTAGGCCACCAGATAGACCAGCATCCCGTAGCCGGCACGCGGCTCGCCCGTCCAGCCCAAGGCGCCCAATCCGCAGAGCAGATAGCCGGCGTGCGCCACCGAGGAGTACGCGAGCATGCGCTTCACGTTGGTCTGCACCAGGGCGTAGAGGTTGCCCACCAGCATGGTGAGCACAGCAAGCACGATGAACAGGAGTCCCCACTGCCCACTCACGTGGTCGAAGGCTCTGACGAACACGGTCATCAGCACCGAGAAGCCCGCCACTTTGGGCCCCACAGAGAAGAACGCCGCGATGGGCGTGGGGGCCCCTTGGTAGACGTCGGGAGTCCACATATGGAAGGGCGCTGCCGAGACCTTGAAGGCCAGGCCCACCGCCACCAAGAAGGCGGCGAAGACCAGGCCAGTGGTGCTGGCGGTGCTGCCGGGTGCGCCGCTCGCGGCGTAGACACCGACGACCGCCGAATACTTGGTGCTACCAACCAGTCCATAGAGCAGCGAGATGCCGTACAGAGTCACGGCCGAGGCGAAGGAGCCCGTCAAGAAGTACTTTAGAGAAGACTCGTTGGACCGGATGCGATACCTGAAGAACGCGGCCAGCAGATAGCTGCTGATGGCCATCAGCTCCAACGCCACATAGAACAGCACAAAGTCGTTGGCACCCGCCATGAGATCCATGCCCGTCACCGCGAACAGCACCAACGCGTAGTACTCACCCAGGTGCCGGCCGTGTGCCTTCAAGTACGCCGGCGACATGAGCACCGTGATGGCGGCCCCCACAGCGAAGAGCGTATCGAAGAACACCGCCCATTGCCCCGAGACCAAGGTGCCGTCGAAGGCGAGTTCGGTTCTATCCGTCAGCATCCACGCGGAGACCATCGCGGAGGCCAGCAGCGCGACCACCGCTATCACCATACTGGGCGCCCAGACGCCCCGCTCACCTTGCTCACTCCGGGACGCGCCTTGCGGTCGCAAGAAAGCCTCGACCAGCAATATCACGCAGGCTGCGACAAGCAGGATCAACTCGGGGGCGATGGTTCTCAGGTCAGCGAGACTCATCTAAAGGCCCCCACGTGAGAGAGAAGGTCCTGCACCGGAACGTGCAGCAGGTCCAGGAAGGTCTGAGGATAGAGTCCTATCCACAGAGCCAGGGCCACGAGCGGCACCAAGGTTAGGATCTCGCGCACGCTCAGGTCTTTGAGCGTGGACCACTTCTCGTTGGGTCCCTGGAACATGGTCCGCTGGTACATCCAGAGCAGGTAGGCGGCCCCCAGCACGATGCCTACGGAGATGATCACCGCGAACACCTTCGCGTACTGGAAAACACCTACCAGCACCAAGAACTCGCCGACAAACCCGCTTAGGCCGGGCAGACCCAGGCTCCCCAAGACGAAGAGGCTGAAGAAGGCGGCCGCCACCGGCATGGGCTTGGCCAGGCCGCCGTAGTCGGCTATGAGGCGCGTGTGCGTGCGGTCGTAGAAGAAGCCCACCATCATGAACAGAGCGCCGGTGAGGATGCCGTGGCTCACCATCTGCAGGATCGAACCCTCGACGCCCTGCTGATTGAAGGCGAAGAGTCCCGCCGTGACGAACCCCATGTGACTCACCGACGAGTAGGCCACCAGCCGCTTCATATCTGGCTGCACCAGGGACATGGCCGCGCCGTAGACCACGGCTATCGCCGAGAGGACCAGCACCGGCACCATGGCCTTCACGGCCACCTCGGGGAAGAACCCGATGCAGAAGCGGATCATGCCGTAGACCCCCATCTTCAGGAGCACGCCGGCCAGGATCACCGAGCCGGCGGTGGGAGCTTCGGTGTGGGCATCCGGGAGCCACGTGTGCAACGGGAACATGGGCACTTTGATGGCGAAGGCGATGAAGAAAGCGATGAAGGCCCAGATACCTACCGCGCCGCCGAAACCTGCCTGCTGCAGGGTGAGTATGTCGAAGGTAGGCGAGAGCCCCGGCCGCTTGCTGTAGGTCCAGACCACGGCCAGGATGGCCACCAGCATGAGCACCGAGCCCACGAACGTGAACAAGAAGAACTTCATGGACGCGTAGATGCGGCGCGCCCCACCCCAGATGCCGATGATGAAGTACATGGGGATGAGTTGGATCTCCCAGAACATGTAGAACAGGAAGAGGTCCATGGATACGAACACGCCCAGCATGCCCGTCTCCAATAACAGGAGGCTGGCGAAGAAGGCCAGGCCCCGGTCTTTGATGGAGTTCCACGAGCCCAGGAGGGCCACTGCCGTGAGCAGGGTGGTAAGCAGCACCAGAAGCAGCGAGATGCCGTCCACCCCCAGGTGGTAGCGGATGCCCAGGCTGCTGATCCAGCTGAAGTCCTCCTGGAACTGGAATCCAGAACGCGAGGAATCGAACTGCGTGAACAGGTAGATCGACACACCCAGGGTCAACAGGCTGGTGACCAGCGCGGTGGTCTTGTAGGCACGGGGCCGACCGCGCGTGAAGAGCAGCATCGCCAGGGCTCCTGCGGCCGGCAGGAAAGTGAGGATGGTGAGCATCACAGGAACACCACCACCGCCACGATGACGAAGACGCCTATGAACATGGCCAGCAGATAGTTCTGCACCCTGCCCGTCTGCAGAGGCCGCGCGGTCCGTCCGGCCCACTGCCAAAGCGCGGCAGTGCCGTTCACGGCCCCGTCGACGATCTTCTCATCGAACTGGTGCCACACCCAGCGCGACCCGTCCACGGCGGCGCGCACGAAAGTCGCGCCGTAGAACTCGTCCACGTAGAACTTGTTGTAGACAGCCTTGTAGACCGGACGCAGCTTCGCGCCTACCAGCCCCGGCAGGCCGGTGCGTCGCACATACATGAACCACGCCAGCACGATACCCGACGTGGCCACCACCAACGACACCGCCATGAGCACTAGGTCAGTCGCCCCAAAACCGCCCTCTTCGATGCCCAGGATGTGGTCGGCCTCCCCGAATACCGGCTCCAGGAAGCCGCGTATGAGTCCGAACCGTCCTGGCAGGCCAAAGAGGCCGGCCAACAGAGAGCCGAGAGCAAGGACCACGAGGGGCAACATCATGGTCCAAGGGCTTTCGTGCACGTGCTTGTCGGTCTTGGCGTCCAGGCGGCTCTTGCCAAAGAACGTCAAGAAGATCAGGCGGAACGTATAGAAGGCCGTTATGAACGCCGCTATCAGACCTACTACCCAGAAGACGTACTTGCCGGCATGCCACGCCGAGCCCAGGATCTCGTCCTTGGACCAGAAACCGGCGAACGGGATGATGCCTGAGAGCGCGAGCGAGCCCGCCATGAGGGTCAGAGAAGTGCCCGGGATGCGATTCCACAGGCCGCCCATCTTGTCCATGTTCTGCTCGCCACCCAGCGAGTGGATCACCGAACCGGCGCCCAAGAACAGCAGGGCCTTGAAGAAAGCATGAGTCATGAGGTGAAAGATGGCCACAGACCAAGCCCCGACACCTAGGGCCATGAACATATAGCCTAGCTGCGAGACGGTGGAGTAGGCCAGCACCTTCTTTATGTCCTTCTGGCATATGCCGATGACCGCCGCGAAGATGGCGGTGAAGGTGCCGATGGCTCCCACGACCAGCAGCGCCGGCCGCGCGCTGGCAAAGACGACCGCGCTCCTGGCCACCAGGTAGACACCGGCCGTGACCATGGTGGCAGCGTGGATGAGAGCGGAGACCGGAGTGGGGCCTTCCATGGCGTCCGGAAGCCACACGTGCAGCGGGAACTGAGCCGACTTGCCCATGGCCCCCATGAAGAGCAGCAGCGCGATGGCTATGAGCGTCCCGTGGCCGCCAAGGCCGGCCCCCACCTGCTCGAACACTCCCACATAGTCCAGGGTGCCGAAGGTGACGAAGATGAGCATCACGCCCAGGCCGAAGCCGAAGTCACCCACCCGGTTGACGATGAAGGCCTTCTTGCCGGCGGCCGCCGCTTCGGGTCTGTGATAGTTGAAGCCTATTAGGTAGTACGAGCAGAGCCCCACGGCCTCCCAGCCCAGATACAGCAACAGATAGTTGCCGGCCAGCACCAGCGTCAGCATGCTGAAGGCGAACAGGCTGAGATAGGCGAAGAAGCGGTAGTAGCCTCCGTCGCCGCGCATGTAGCCCGCGGAGTAGATGAAGATCAAGAGGCCTATGCCTGTGACCACCAAGAGCATGATCGCCGACAGCTGGTCGAGCTGCAGCGAGATGGGCACCTTCAAGCTCCCCACCGAGAACCATCGCCACAACTCCACCACCACCGGCTGCTCCATGCCCCAGGTCTCCAAGAAGGCCATCACCGAGAGACCGAACGACCCAGCCATGGCTAGGATGGGCAGCCAGTGCGAGGCCCCCTTGATCCACCACTTGCCCAGCAGCAGGGTGACCAAGAAGGCCACCAACGGCAGCAGGGGGATCAGCCAGAGGTAGCCCGTCACTGCAGGTCTCCAAAGAGGCTGGCTGGGGATGACGCCTCGCCGTCAGAGCGCGATGAGCGCAAGCGAGAGTAGGACGCAGGGAGCGCGCGTAGCAGCGCTACGGGCGCGATCGAGGACGACCTATCGCGCTGCTCAGTGCGTTCTGGTGGCCGTGGCTTCATCACTTGGCAGCCTCCCTAGCCCTTCATGCTGTCGAAGAGATCGACCATCAGGGTGTGCTTGTTGCGCAGCAGGGCGGTGGCGATGGCCAGGCCCACGGCCGCCTCGGCGGCGGCGATGGCCATCACAAAAAGCACGAAGTGCTGGCCCGCTAGGTCGTCGTGATACTGGGCGAAACCCACCAGGTTGATGTTGACCGCGTTCAGCATCAATTCGAGCGAGAACAGGATGATGAACAGGTTGCGCCGCATCAGCATGCCGGCCGCTCCCACCATGAAGAGCGCCGCCGAAAGATACAGATACCAGTCGACGGGCACGGCCATCTCAGCAGGGATCGTTCCCATCGCGGCTACACCTCCTCCTCGGCGGCCTCATGGGACGGCTCTTCGCCGGGACCCCAAGTGCGGGTCGCGCCCCCGTGCGCTCGCTCCCGCCTGACCAAGATGATGGCCCCGACCATGGCCACGAGCAGGACCACGGAAGCCACCTCGAACGGCAGGAGCATCTGGTCGAACAGCGCCTCTCCGAACGCCTTGGTGCTACCGCCCGCCTGCTCGATGGCGGCCGCGGCTCCCTGCTGGCGCGGCACGAAGGTGATGCCGGCGAGCACCGCTACGAACTCAGCAAGTACCAGCACCGACAATCCGAGTGCGAACCATCGCTGTTTGCTGTGGGTCTGCTGCTCCTGCTCGAAGGTCCGGAGGTTGAGCAGCATTATGACGAACAAGAACAGCACCATGATGGCGCCTGCGTACACGAGTATCTGCACCACCGCCAGGAAGTAGGCCTGACTCAGGAGGAAGATTGCGGCCACGTTGAGGAACGTGAAGACCAGGAACAGCAGAGCGTGCACGATGTTCTTGCGTGTGATGGTGAGGATGCCTCCCGCGACGGACAACACGGCGAACACCAAGAAGAGGACCTTGTCTGTCATGACTCGACCTCCGCCTCATCCGCGGCCGCCGGATCCAGGCACGCGCCGGTAGCAGGCTCCAGGTAGACCTCTTTGCGCGCATAAACCTGGTTGGCCACCAACTTCTCTTTGGTGAGGGCGAAATCGCTCTTGTGGTAGGTGGCCAGTTCGTAGTGCCTGGTCATGACGATGGCCGCCTCGGGACAGACCTCCTCGCAGAGCCCGCAGAAGAGGCAACGCGAAAGGTCGAGGTCGAAGCTGGCCGGGCGGCTGCGCCGCTCCGCCGTCTCCTCGCCCACGATCTTGATGCAGTGAGAGGGACAGATGGTGGCGCACAGCATGCAGGCCACGCACTTGACCTCATCGGTGTCCGGCTGGGTGAGCAAGGCGTGCACCCCACGGAAGCGGGGGTAGGTCTGCAGCTTCTCCTTGGGATACTCCACGGTGACCTTGTCCACCACGAAGTAGGTGCCGGTGACCGACATCCCGCGCAGGATGTCGACAAAGGCGCCCTTCTTGATGATGTCCACAAGGCTCATGTCATCCCACCAGGCTCACGACTATGGCTGTTACGACCAGGTTGGCCAGCGACAACGGCAGCATGACCTTCCAACCGATGGACATCAGCTGGTTGTAGCGATAGCGGAAGATGGTCCACCTGATCCACATATAGATGAACATCAAGAAGAAGATCTTGAGTAGCAGCCAGATGGGACCGGGGATGAAGTCGAGCACTACCAGCGGAGACCGCCAGCCGCCCAGATACAGGGTGGCGACGATGCCGGAGACCACGATCATGTTGACGTACTCGGCCAGGTAGAACATGCCCCAGCGCATGCCCGAGTACTCGGTCAGATAGCCGGCCACCAGTTCCTGCTCGGCTTCGGGCAGGTCGAAGGGGGTGCGGTTGAGTTCGGCCATGGTCGCGATGAAGAACACGATGCCGCCCACTATCTGCGGGATGAAGTACCAGTGCCAGAAGTCGCCCGCCTGCGCGTTCACTATGTCCACCAGGCTCAGCGAACCGGCCATGAGCATCACGCCCACCACCGAGAAGCCCATGGCCAACTCGTACGACACCATCTGGGCGCCGGCCCGCAGCCCGCCCAAGAGCGAGTAGTTGCTGTTAGAAGACCACCCTGCCAGCACCACTCCGTAGAAGGCGAGAGCGCCCATGGCCAAGAAGAGCACCAGACCAGAGTCGAAGTTGGCGATCACGTAGTCGAAGCGGTAGCCGAAGAGGTTGGGCTCACCACCCGGGTCCACGGGGCCGAAGGGCAGCACCGCCAGCACCAAGAAGGCGGGGATGAAGGCGATATAGGGAGCCAGCTTGAAGACCGGCCTGTCGGCCTTGTCGGGGATGACGTCCTCTTTGGAGAGAAGCTTGAGCACATCACCGAACGACTGCAGTGAGCCCCAAGGGCCCAGATAGGTCGGCCCGACGCGTCCTTGGAAGAAGCCTGCGAACTTGCGCTCGAAGAAGATGGTGAAGGCCACCAGCAGCACCACCAGGAGCGGCACGACCACTGCCTTGCACACCAGGAATATGAGTTGGGCCCAGGCGTTGCTCATCGGTCGCAGTCTCCCAGGACCACGTCCACACTCGCGAAGATGGCCACCATGTCGGCCACCATCTCTCCCTCCACCAGCGCCGGCACCGCCTGCGCATGGTAGAAGCTCGGGTTGCTGAAGCGCACGCGGGCGGGCTTCGCGCCGCCCTCCGACCTTATGTAGACGCCCATCTCTCCCTTAGGCACCTCGATGGCGCGGTACACCTCACCCTTGGGAGCCGAGGGGCCCCCGAAGACCTGGTAGAAGTCGCGGATCATGGCCGCCGGGTCACGCAGCACGTCCTTCTTGGCCGGCAGCGAGTGCGCCACATCGGGGGCCAGGAACGGCCCGTCGGGCAGGTTGTCCAGGCACTGCCGGATTATCTTGCACGACTCGCGGATCTCTTTCATGCGTACCAAGAAGCGATCGTACACATCGGCGTTGTACTCCACCGCTACCTCGAAGTCGACCTCGCCGTACGCCGCATAGGGCTCGTCCTTGCGCAGGTCGCGCGCCACCCCGGCCGCGCGCAGGGGCGGTCCGGTGACGCGCCAGGCATGGCAGTCCTCGGAGGTGAAGATGCCCACGCCCTTGGCCCGCTTGTAGTAGATGCGATTGTTCTTGACTATGCGCTCGTACTCCGCCACCCGTTTGGGCAAGAAGTCGATCACCTTGCGACAACGGTGGGTGAAGTCGTCGGGCAGATCCTTGGCCACCCCCCCGATGCGGGCGAACGAATGGGTGAGCCTGGCCCCGGTGAGCATCTCGAGCAGGTCGAGCACGTACTCGCGATCGCGGAAGCAGATACAGAAGAAGGTCTGCGTGCCCAGGTCCATGATGTGAACGCCAAGCCACATGATGTGGTTGGACAAACGGCAGAGCTCGTGGGTGATGGTGCGCAGGTAGCGCGCCCGGTCCGGCACCTCCACGCCCATGAGCTTCTCGGCGGCCTCGCAGAACCCGTGGTTCATGGAGAAGCCGGCGATGTAGTCCAGACGATCGGTGAGCGGAATGATCTGATGGTAGGTGAGGTTCTCGCAGAGCTTCTCCACTCCACGATGCAGATTGCCGATCTCGGGCCGCGCGGCCACGATCACCTCGCCGTCAAGATCGAGCTCAGCCCTGAACACCCCGTGCGTCGAGGGATGCTGCGGCCCCATGCTTATCGTGAGCAGGTCACCCCTACGCCGCAGCCGCTGCCTGCTGGCGGCCTTTGCGCTCCTTCAGCTCGTGGAGAGTGGGGTGAGCCGGCGCGTCCATCTAGATCTTGCCTCGCAAGTCGGTACGCACCCGTCCGCCCACCGTGCCTTGCACGGGAAAGTCCTTGCGCAGCGGAAAGCCTTCGAAGTCATCGGTGGTGAGTAGCCGGCGCAGATATGGATGCCCTTCGAACTCGATGCCGTACATCTCCCAGGCCTCACGCTCGTCGAAGCCCGCCGAGGGCCACAGAGCAGTGACGGTGGCGAGCTTCTCGCCCTCAGCGAGCGCGGTGCGCACACGCAGGCGATGGCCGTGGGCATGCGACACCAGGTGCGCCACCACCTGGAAAGGCGCCGCGGACCGCTGGGGCACATGGTCCCCCAGGAGTGAGTCCAACTGATCGAAATCCAGCTCGGGCATCTGTCTGCACGCACCCAGGACTTCTGCCCAGTCGCTCGGGGCCACCGCATAGGTGAGCTCTCCCCGCCATTCGACGCGCTCGAGAAGGCGTTTGCCAAAGCGCTTCTCGAGCGCCGTGGCGGCGACCGCCAGACTGGAGGGTAGAGAAGAAGCCGGCGCCGCGCTCATGACACCGCCTCACTCTCGGCAAGCAGGTCGCGGGCGGGTATGCGGCGTAGCCCATCATAGGCGTGCTTACTCTGTTTGACTCGGTCGCGGATCATCTCCAGCCCCTGCCACAGAGCCTCCGGGCGCGGTGGACAACCGGGTACATAGACGTCCACCGGGATAAGACTGTCGATGCCTTGCACCACGTTGTACGTATCCCAGACGTTGCCGGAGATGGCGCACGATCCCATGGCCAACACCCACTTGGGATCGGGTATCTGCTCGTACAGCCGCACCACCCGAGGGGCCATCTTGACACTGCACCAGCCCGCTATGATCATGCCATCGGCCTGGCGCGGCGAGGCCCGCATGGCTTCCATGCCGAACCTCGACATATCGAAGCGCGAACCGCCAAGCGCCATCATCTCGATGGCGCAGCAGGCCAGACCGAAAAGCAGAGGCCAGAAAGAGAAGCTCCGTCCGAAACCGAGCACCCGCTCGATCTGCACCGGCAGGGCGAAGCCTCCGGGCAACCTCACAGGGCCGCCCATGACCTCGTCCGCAGGTTGCCCGACCGCGCTCGTCGCGGCGGTGGAGCCAGGCAAGATCAGAGAGGGCCGCTCGATCATTCCCACTCGAACACGCCCTTTCTCCACGCGTACACCAGCCCCACCAGGAGCACCGCTATGAACACGAACATCTCCACCAAGCCGGTGGTGCCTAGAGTCCGCAGAGAGACTGCCCATGGATAGATGAACACCGCTTCGAGGTCGAATAGGACGAAGAGCACGGCCACCAAATAGAAGTGCACGTTGAAGGGCGCCCGCGCGTCGGCCTTGGGAACCACGCCGCACTCGTACGGCAGGCCCTTGTTGGGATTGGTGCTCTTGGGCGAGAGGATATGAGAGATGCCGATGAACGCGACCGCCATCACTACTCCGACGGCGAACAGTATCCCGAACTGTATGAGCAGATCGACGGTTGGGTGATCTGGGTGAACCAAGCGCACCTCGCAGCAGGACTGCTGGGCCGTCATCCGGCCTATGGCAAGCGGTCTAACGGCTAGGCCGAAGATACCAAGAACGGCCCCCAGGCGCAACGGAAGGGTGGTCCGGCTCGGCTATACTGTCCGGTGCGTGAGCGTTCCGAGGTATCCGGCCACAGCGCAGTAGTTACGCGAGGCAAGGACGACGGTGACGAAGACCAAGAAGATGCCCCTGTCGGGGCACCTGATCGAATTGCGGCGACGGGTCATGTACTGCCTGATCGCGTTGGTGGTCTGCGTGGTCGCCGCCTACGTCTTCAGGGACGAAGTGTTCAAAGTGTTGATGTATCCGCTGCGCAACACCGACGTCCCCAAACTCACTACGTTCGGCGTCACCGAGGCTTTCATGCAGATCTTGAAAGTGTCCATCTACGCCGGGCTCACGGTCTCGCTGCCCTTCATGCTCTTCCAGTTCTGGGCTTTTGTGATGCCCGCGCTACACGAGCACGAAAGGCGGAGCACCATTCTGTACACCCTCGCCACCTCCGTCCTCTTCTTGGGTGGGGCGGTGTTCGCCTACTACGTGGTGCTGCCGGTGGGGCTCAAGTTCCTGATCGGATACGGGGGCGAAGCTTTCGAACAGAAACTGCAGGCCGAGCGCTACATCTCCTTTGTCTCCACGTTCCTGCTGGCGTTCGGACTAGTCTTCGAACTCCCGCTGGTCATGCTCATCCTGGCTTGGGCCCACATAGTCGACCACACCAAGATGCGCAAAGTACGCAAGTACGCCGTCGTGGCCTTGGCTCTGGTATCCATGGTGCTCACCCCCAGCCAGGACCCCCTGAGCATGCTGCTTATGCTGATACCTCTCCTGCTCCTCTACGAGTTGGGCATATGGCTTGCGATGTTCGCCGGCAAGAGAAGGGTGAAGAGGAAACAGGTGCCCTCGCTGTCCGAGGCGGAATAAGCAGCGACCGTTTGTTGTGTCCTCCTAGGTGATGGTGTTACCATCCTACCTATGAATGACCAGGAGGACCAAGGCCCCCGAGAAGCGCTCGTAGTGCCCCCCGAGAGCAGGCTGCGCCCCGTGACCCCAAGGACGGTCGCGGACCAGGTGGCCGAGCAGCTCCGCGGCCTGATCGCAACCGGTGAGTACAAGCCCGGCGACCGCATCCCCTCGGAGCGCGAGCTGGCCTTGCGCCTCGGAGTGGGACGCCCGGCGATCCGCGAGGCCCTGCGAGAGCTCAAAGCCCAGGGACTCCTTGTATCGGGCCGCGGCGCCCAAGGCACCACCGTCGCCAGCCTTCCTTCGCCCAGTTTCGGAGCCCCGATGGCCCCGCTGCTGGGGCAAGGAGCCGAACGCATCATCGAACTCATGGAGGTCCGGAGCGCGGTGGAGATCGAGGCCGCCGGCCTCGCCGCCCGCCGGGCCACCCTTGAAGACCTTCACCGTCTGTCCATGCTCATCGCCAACTCGGGCGAGATGCTTACCCCGGACGAGGATGTGGCCTTTCACGCCGCCATCGCCGACGCCACTCACAACCCGCTGTTCGAGCGGGTGATAGAAGAGCCGGTGGGGCTCCTGCACGACCACATGGCCGCCATCTTGGACGCCTACTACAAGGAGCCGGGCGGCGCCGTAGCCCTGCAGCAGCAACACGATGCCATCCGACAAGCCATCCGGTCCGGGGACGAGACCAAGGCCCGCCATGCCATGCGCCGCCACCTTGACCATGTCGCCCGGGGGCTGGCTCAACTGGTCGGCGCCGGCAGGGTCATCCGGCTGGTGTTCGTGGACCTTGACGGCACCTTGCTCGCGGGACCGCGGCTCATCTCCGACCGCGCCAGGCGGACCATCGCCAACGTCCGTGAGGGCGGGGTCGAGGTGGTCCTGGTGTCGTCGCGGCCGCCGCGCGACATCCGCCCGTTCCACCAGCAACTCCAGTTGCTCACCCCCCTCATCGCCTGTGGGGGCGCGCTGTTGTGGAACGAGCAGGCCCGTGCTGGCCTGGCCCACACCCCCGTCGACCCGGAGTTGGCGGCCGAGGTCGTCACCATGGGCCGCAAGTTGGGAGCCGTGGCTAATCTGGAGAGCGACGACGAGTGGTTCACCGACCGTCTGAGCAACCTCGAGCCCGGAGGCCTGGTCGACTACGAGATCTCGGATCCTCACGGCATCGGCACGGTCGATGAAGTCCTGCGAGCGGGCGAACCCATCGACAAGGTCTTTCTGGACCTGCGCGAGTTGGAGGACGACAAGGCCGCCTTCGCGGTGGCCGCCGTCAAGCGAGCCTTCGGCCGTCAGGCCACCATCTACGAGTCCACCCCGGGAGTGCTGGACGTCTTTTCTCCCGACGCCTCCAAGGCCGCGATGGCCCAGCAGTTGGCCCGACGTATGCAGGTGCCGGCCGAGCAGACCATGGCCATCGGCGACCACGACAGCGACGCCGCTCTGCTCCAGTGGGCCGGCATAGGAGTGGCCATGGGCAACGCGACTCCCGCGGCGAAGGCGGCCGCGGACGTGGTCACCTCTTCGAACCTGCGGGATGGGGTAGCCGAAGCGCTGGACCAGTACCTTCTGGGACGGGGCACACCGGGCGGAAGGGCGAGCGTGCCCAAGCCCAACCTGGTGGCCAACTAGGGCGCCACCAGGTTCAGACGCCCTGAGCATTGTCGGTCGTCCGCTCCCGCCACCGCAACACCCACTTCTGGGTCTCGATGACCCAGAAGATGACCGAACTGAGGCCGAAAGCAATCAGGATGTGCCACACGTCGAGAGCCTGCATGCCAAACAGATCCTGCATGAACGGCACGTAGATGAGCACGGCCTGCAGGCCCAGAGTGGCGAATACAGCCCAGAAGAGGGGGCGGTTGGTGTAGGGACCAACCTTGAACAGAGACTCCCGGTCCAAGTGGATGGCCATCACGTGGAACATCTGCGAAATGGTCAGCACAGTGAACAACATGGTCTGCCAGGCTCCGTCTCCCGCTCGCCAGTAGATGAAGCCCGTCATCAGCGCGACAACGCCCATCAGAGGCCCGGCCCACATAATGTGTGATCCGAGACCGCGGGCGAAGATACTCTCGCCCGGCCGATGGGGGGGACGGCGCATGACATCACTCTCGGGTGGCTCAAAGCCAAGTGCGAGTGCTGGCAGGCCGTCGGTCACAAGGTTCATCCACAAGATCTGGAGCGGAAGCAAGGGAAGCGGCATGCCCAGGAAGGGAGCTACCAGCATGACCGCCAGCTCGCCGACGTTGGTGGCCATGAGGTACTTGATGAACTTGCGGATGTTGTCGTAGATGGCGCGGCCTTCCTTGACCGCGGCCACGATCGTCGCGAAGTTGTCGTCGAGCAGGACGATGTCGGCAGCTTCCTTCGCGACATCGGTGCCCGTGACCCCCATGGCTACACCGATGTTCGCCTTGCGAAGGGCAGGAGCGTCATTGACCCCATCCCCGGTCATGGCTACGATGTGCCCCGTATCCTGAAGGGCTTGGACGATCTTGAGCTTCTGCTCTGGTGCCACCCGGGCAAACACCGATACGTGGCCGACGATCTGCTCCAGCTCCGCCAAAGTGAGACGATCGAGGTCGGCGCTCGTAAGCACCCGGAAGCCCTCCGCGTCGGCCTCCTCTTGGGTGACGATCCCCACCTGTACGGCGATGCTGGTAGCCGTCAGGGGATGGTCGCCCGTGATCATGACCGGACGGATGCCGGCCGCTCTTGCCGTCAGAACCGCCTCTCGAGCTTCGGGCCGAGCAGGGTCGATCATGCCCACCAGCCCTATGAAGACGACCCCTTCTTCCCAATCGCCGGGGTCACCGGCTCGTTGCTCGTCGTCCAGAAGCCTGAAGGCCAGCCCCAGCACCCTGGTGCCCCGCTGGGCCATGCGGGTGTTGGCCGCCTCGACCCGCGCTCTGACCGACTGGTCGAGCGGGATCGCCTTCTCGCCGTCCCACACGGCACTGGAGATGGCGAGGATGGAATCCAGCGCTCCTTTGGTGAAGGAGACGAAACTGTACTTCGGGTCGGAGTGAAGGCAGTCGCTTAGCCCTTCCAGACCTGCCATGGGCTCCCGATGCAAAGCGTGGACCGTCGTCATGAGCTTGCGATCAGAATCGAAGGGAATCTCCGCGACCCTGGCGAAATGACTCTCGAGATCACCCTTGAGCAGCCCCAACTGCGCCGCGGCCATGACAAGCGCACCTTCGGTGGGATCTCCGATAGACCGCAACTCGTTTCCTGCTGATCCCCCCTCCTGGCCGCCGCTCGCCGTCACCAGGAGCGAGTCGTTACATAGGGCTCCTCCGGCCACCAGAAGGGCCACCGCAGGCTTGTCAATGAGTAGAGGCGCGGCCCGGCCTGCCTCTGACACGGCCAGCGGAGCAAGGTGTCCACGCTCCACGGCTTCAACCAGATCGACTTCGTGACCCGCGGCGTCGAGCATGACCACGGTCATACGATTCTCGGTCAGGGTCCCCGTCTTGTCGGAGCAGATGACCGTGACCGACCCCAGGGTCTCCACGGCGGGCAGCTTGCGGATCAGAGCCTGCCTGCGCAACATCCGCTGGGCCCCCAGCGCCAACGCGATGGTGACAATCGCCGGCAGGCCCTCGGGTACAGCGGCCACGGCCATGCTCACCGCCGTCAAGAGCATGATGCGGATGCCCTCTCCCTGGATAAGGCCTTCAGCGAAGATGATCGCCACAAGGACCAGCGCCGCCAGCGCCAACCAGCGACCGAGTTGGCTCAGCCGCTTCTGCAGCGGGGTGGCCTCGCGCGTGACGCTCTGGAGCATGCCCGCGATGCGGCCCAGTTCGGTGTCCATTCCGGTGGCCACGACCACGGCCGCGGCTCGCCCGTACGAGGCGGCCGTGCCCATGAACACCATGTTGAGCCGATCAGCCAGGGCGACCTCGAGCTGAGGCAGAGGGTCGATCATCTTTTCTACCGGCTCGGACTCACCGGTGAGAGCCGATTCCTGTACACGCAGATTCATCGACTCGATCAAGCGGCAGTCGGCCGGGACCAGATTGCCCGCCTCCAGGAGGACGATGTCGCCCACCACCAAGTCACGGGCTGGTATCTCTTCAACTTGACCCGCCCGCCTCACTCGGACCACGGGAGCAGCCAACTTGTGCAGAGCGAGCATCGTCTTCTCAGCGCGGTATTCCTGGCGAAAGCCCAGGATGGCGTTGAGGATGATGATGGCGAGGATGGCGACGGCATCCTCGTAGTCGCCCAGGACGGCGGAAGCGATGGCAGCGACAACCAGGATGGCGATGAGAAGAGAGGTGAACTGCTCGACCAAGATGCGCCAGGGACTCTTGGCCCCCGACTCTGTCAGCTCGTTGGGGCCTTGCTCTGCCAGCCGGCGGGAAGCCTCGTCTGCGCTAAGGCCATCTCGGGATGGGGTCCCCGCCTGAGACAGGCCTTCATCTGCGGTGATCCGATGCCAGTCTCTCAAGTCACATCCCGCGGTGGGGCAAGGAAACATCGGCCCGCCGGTGAGCGTGACCGCATCGCAGTATACCAGGACGATTCTGCAGATTCGCGCGACGCTGAGTCAGGGGTCTTCAGCCGCATAAACCCAGGTAGGCACTCAGCGCCAGCAGGGCCAGCACAAACGCGCTCATGGCGAAGAACATCCACGACCTGCGCCGTGCGAACCCCACCGCCAGCGCTACCACCCTGGCGACAGGAGTCAGCAGCAACACCAGGATCCCAAGGTACAGAAAGCCGCTGGGTTCGAGAGCGGCCAACGCTCTGGGTATGTCGGAGACAGACCCCGCCGAGGACGGAGAGTCACCCCGACCCGCGACGGCCAGGCATCGCCCCGATGAGAAGCAGGACGACGGCCATCGCCAGACCGGTCGCAAGCACCCAGGAGACCAGCCAGGCTCAGCCGGCCGGCCTCCCCGCCGCCTGAGGCCTTGTCTTCCGAGGGTCCGCGGCCCTGCCGCCCAGCAAGCGCCTCATCGCACACCTATCCCCGCGGCCGCCAGGATCATCTGGATCGCGAGTGCGAACAGTACCGCTGCCAACATCACCGTCAGCACCGAACTCTTGACCCTCTGGGCCAGTCTGGAGCCCAGGTAGGCTCCCACTACCACGCCCAGGACCACCGGCGCCGTGATCATAGGGTCGACCAGACCGCGAGCCACATACACCAGCGCACCCGTGCACGCCGTCACCCCGATCATGAAGCTGCTGGTGCAGACCGCCGCGCGCACCGGTACCCGCATGGCCAAAACCATGACGGGGACCTTGAGGAAGCCGCCGCCCACTCCCAGTAGACCCGACACCAGGCCGGCCACCAACGACGCGGCCATTCCCACCGGCAGCCGGCGCACTCGGTAGGTCACCGTCTTGCCGAGGCTCTTGTCTTGGTAGCTCGCGCCCAAGGCTCCGGGCTCCTGCACGGCTTCGACGGCCGCTTCACCGGTGCCGCCGTACCAGCAGATAGACCGAGACCGCCACCATCACAGCGCCGAACACCGCCGAGAGCACTTCGCGGCTGAGCACCGCCCCCACCAGGCCGCCGCCCAAAGCCCCGGCCACCGTCATGGTCTCGAGCGTCATACCCAGACGCATGTTCGTAAGATCGTCGCGCAGATACGCGATCGCGGCTGTGGTCGAGGTGGCCACGACGGCCATGAGGCTGGCCGCGATGGCCTGATGGATGGGGATGCGTAGAAAGAGAGCCAGGACGGGCACTAGGAAGACCCCGCCGCCCAGGCCGACCATGGAGCCGAAGGCTCCTCCCACGAAGCCCACCACAGCCAGTAGGATCGCTTGCGTCATGTGGGTGAGGCTACCACAGGCGGCCGTGCGCTAGAGTATTAGAATAGGTGCACGAGGCAGGGACCCGGCGGGGTCAGGAGATGGGAGTGCTCAGATGAATTGCGGCTATTGCGGCAGACCGGTTCCAGAAGACCACAGGTTCTGTCCGGCGTGCGGTGCCCCGGTCGGGCAGACACCCCAGAGCCAGCAGACCCTCGCCCAGACAAGCGTGCGGCCGGCTGCTCCAAGCGGCCAACAGCGCGTTCAGTACCTGTCTCCCGACGAGGCCGGCTCGATGCCTCCCCAAGGCTCTGATCGCACCGTCTTCTGGATCGGCATAGCAGCCGCAGCGGTGCTGGTGATCGCGCTGGCCGTCCTTATCCCCATACTGGTCATCGGCGGAGGGGGCGACAGTGTGTCTACCACCACTGCTGCGCCCACGACCACGCTGGCAGCTACGACCACAACACTGGCAGCTACAACCACCACCGTACCGGCAGCCGTGGGCGACTCCCAGGGCACCTGGGCAGAGGTCGCCGTGCCCGGCGGGCCCTGGAAGGCTACGGAGGTCGCCGTATCCGAAGAGGCACTGCTGATCGTCACTTCTACCGGCGCCGGCAACAAGCTCTCCGCCATCATGTTGAGCTCCGGCCAAGTGGTCAACGTGAGCCAGTCACAGGTCATCTCAGGCGTGGACATCGAAGGTCGGGTGGCCGTGTGGTGGGAGGCCTCCGGCTGGGACGCAGCCACCCAGACTTACGCCAACCAATACATCCGATCGTGCCTGTTGCCGGGGGGCACCAAGAAGACCATCGCTTCAGGGGGAGCGACTCCCCGCTTAGGCCTGCCGCAGGTGGCCTCGTCCTCGGTGAGTTGGGTGGCATCCGAGCCCTGGGCCGATAGCCCTGACGAGTACTGGACCGAGCGCATCATGCTTATAGACATAGATGAAAGCGGCGCGGCGGTGGGCACCGCGACGACCCTGGTGCCTGCGGCGCTGGCCTTCGCCCTGGGTGACTCTAGTTGGCAGTACAGCTTGTCTTCCACCTGGATGGCCTGGGAGAACGGGGCAACTATCGGGAGTTTCGGCCCCGGCACGCACATAGTGCGCCCCGACGGCAGCGGCCATCAGTCGGTGGGCGAAGAGGCCTGGCGCCCGGCGCTATGGGGCGACCTGCTGGTCTATCAAGACGGCAGCCTCAAGGTGCGCGACCTCATAGGCGGAGATATCCGCGTCGTAGATCCTTCGGGCGACTTCGCCACAGCGGGCCCTACTTTTGCCGCCTACTACAAGCCTAGCGGCTCCGGGTCCTTCTTAGTGGTCCGCGGCTACGGAGGGTCGCACGAGCAGACCCTGGACGAGCTCGGTGTGCCTCCGTACTTCTGCCCGCTGGTGTCGGTCTCGGAGACCCACGTCGCCTACGCGTTCGAGAACGCGGTGCACGTCTTCGCGTGGCAGGCTCAGTAGCACTGGCTCCCGAGTGATGCGCGGGGCGATTAGCTCCTACTTGCTGTAGGTGCCCCAGGCCCAGTTCTTGACCAAGGGCATGTCATCGCCGTGCTCGTGGATGTATCGCTCGTGCTCCGCGTGGATCTCTTGCACCATCTTGCGCACGTGGGTCGTCTTCTCCGCCAGCCCGGGCACGCGGTCGAGCACGTCGCGCACCAGGCTGAACCGGTCCAGGTCGTTGCGCACTACCATGTCGAACGGCGTGGTGGTGGTGCCCTCCTCTTTGTAGCCGCGCACGTGCAGGTTCTCGTGGTCGGTATGCCGGTAGGTGAGCCTATGGATCAACCAGGGGTAGCCGTGGTACGCGAATATGATGGGCTTGTCGGTAGTGAACAGACGGTCGAACTCGTCGCGGGTGAGCCCGTTGGGGTGTTCCTCGTGGGGCTGCAGGGTCATGAGGTCCACTACGTTCACCACTCTGACCTTGAGGTCAGGCACATGACCCCGCAAGAAGTCCACGGCCGCCAGCGTCTCCATGGTCGGCACGTCGCCCGCGCAGGCCATGATCACGTCGGGCTCGGCGGTGCCGCAGTTGCTAGCCCATTCCCACACGCCGATGCCCGCGTTGCAGTGCTTCGTGGCAGAGTCCATGTCCAACCACTGGGGCTCCGGCTGCTTGCCGGCCACTATCACGTTCACCAGGCCGCGGCTGCGCAGGCACTTGTCGGTGACCCACAGCAGAGTGTTGGCGTCCGGGGGCAGGTAGACCCGCGTGACCGAGGCCTTCTTGGTGAGGACGTGATCTATGAAGCCGGGGTCCTGGTGTGAGAAGCCATTGTGGTCTTGGCGCCAGACATGCGAGGTGAGCAGATAGTTGAGTGAAGGTATCTGCTTGCGCCAAGACAGGTGCTCGCAGACGTCCAGCCATTTGGCGTACTGGTTGAACATCGACGAGACGATGTGGATGAAGGCCTCATATGAGGAGAAGAGCGCATGCCGCCCTGTGAGCAGGTAGCCCTCCACCCAGCCCTGGATGGTGTGCTCGGAGAGGATCTCCATGACCCGTCCTGTGGGCGACAGCTTGTCGTCGCCAGGGAGTATCTCGGCGTTCCACGTCCGCGGCGTCACGTCCAACACCGCGTCCAGGCGATTGGAACGCGTCTCGTCCGGGCCGAACACCCGGAAGTTCTGGTTCGCTAGGTTGCGGCGCATGGTCTCGGCCAAGAAAGCGGCCATGACCTTGGTGCACTCGCCGATAGCGCCCCCCGGTGCCGGCACCTTGACAGCGAAGTCGCGATAGTCGGGCAGGTCCAGGTCGCGCAGCAGAAGCCCGCCGTTGGCGTGAGGGTTGGCGCCCATACGCTTGGCGCCCTTTGGAGCCAGTTCAGCCAGTTCGGTCCGCAGAGCCCCGGCTTCATCGAACAACTCCTCGGGCCTGTAGCTTCGCATCCACCCCTCTAGAAGACTGGTGTGTTCTTCGTTCATCTCCGAGAACGGCACCTGGTGCGAGCGGAACGATCCTTCGGTCTGCAGTCCATCCACCGTCTTCGGACCGGTCCAGCCCTTGGGCGTCACCAATACGATGGCCGGCCAGGCAGGTCGTTCGCATATGCCCTCTTGGCGGGCGCGCGTCTGGAAGCGCTTGATCTCATCCAGGGCGTGATCCAGGGTGGCTGCCATGAGTTGGTGAACTTCGGCCGGATCGTCGCCCTCCACGAAGTAGGGCGTGTGTCCGCAGCCGCGCAAGAAATCCGCCAGCTCCCCCTGGCTCACTCTTGCGAGCACGGTGGGGTTGGCGATCTTGTAGCCGTTGAGGTGCAGGATAGGCAAGACGGCCCCGTCCACCGCCGGGTTCAGGAACTTGTTCGAATGCCAGGCCGCGGCCAACGCGCCCGTCTCGGCCTCCCCGTCGCCGATGACGCAGGTGACAAGCAGATCGGGGTTGTCAAAGGCGGCGCCGTAGGCGTGTGAGAGAGCGTAGCCCAGCTCTCCTCCCTCGTGGATAGAGCCCGGCGTCTCGGCGGCCACGTGACTGGGTATGCCGCCCGGGAACGAGAACTGCTTGAACAGCCGCTGCATGCCGATCTCGGTCTGAGCGATCTCGGGGTAGAACTCGCTGTACGTGCCCTCGAGGTAGACGTTGGCTACCATGGCCGGGCCTCCGTGGCCAGGCCCACAGATGTACACCACGTCCAGGTCGCGGGCCTTGATGGCCCGGTTCAGATGGACGTAGACAAGGTTGAGGCCGGGACACGTGCCCCAGTGACCGAGCAACCTGGACTTGATGTCTGCGCGCGTCAGGGGACGACGGAGCAACGGGTTGTCTCGGAGGTAGATCTGCCCGACAGACAGGTAGTTCGCGGCCCGCCAGTAAGCGTTCAGGCGCTCCAGGGTGACAGGATCCAAGGGCCGGGTCTTCTCGGGCGACAAGTCGCGAGCGAGGGTCGCATCTCGTAGCGCAGTGGTGCTCATACCGATTCTCCCTCCGCCATTTCTACAGACGCGCCACCCCCGAACACCAGCCTGTAAGTATGGCGGGCGATCATGAGGTCTTCGTTGGTGGGCACTACGAATACTCGGCACCGGCTCTGGTCGTTGCTGATGACGCGAGCGTTGTCCCTATTCCTGGCGGGATCGATCTCGAGACCCAGGTGTTCCAGCCCGTGGCAGACAAGCGCCCTCACGAGCGGGGCGTTCTCGCCGATACCGGCCGTGAAGACCAAGCTATCCAGGCCACCAAGCACGGCGGCCAGCGACCCTATGCTCTTGCGGGCCTGGTAGCAGAACATCTCTATGGCCATGGCCGCGTCGGCATTACCTGAAGCTCGGAGCTCGAGCAGGCCCTCCATGTCCGCGGTCTGACCCGAGACACCCTTCAGCCCGCTCTCCTTGTCCAGCAGCCTCTCGAGCATCTCGTCATCGAAGCCCCACTCCCGCACGAGGTAGACCAGTATGCCGGGGTCCAGGTCGCCGCTGCGCGTGCCCATCATGAAGCCGCCCATAGGCGTCATGCCCATGGTCGTGTCCATAGGCCTGCCGTCTATGCAGGCCGCCATGCTGCACCCGTTACCCAGGTGGGCCATCACTAGCCGGCCGGCCGCCTCCTTGCCCAGCGCACTAAGCACGAACTCGTAAGACAGCCCATGGAAGCCATACTTGGAGATGCCTTGGTCGTAGAACTTGCCGGGAAGCGGCAGCCGGCGAGCCACCTCGGGCATGCGGGCGTGAAAGCCCGTGTCGAAACAGGCCACTTGCGGCAAGCCCGGCCGTTGAGTCTCCATAGCCTCGATCACCCGCAGGGTGATGGGCATGTGCAGCGGCGCCCAAGAGACGTGGTCTTGGATCTCGGAGAGCACATCGGGGGTGATGAGCCGCGGCGTGTGCAACTGAGGGCCCCCGTGGACCACCCGGTGACCGATCGCCTCTACGGACGGCATGCTGTTGTCTGCCAGCACCACCAGGGCCTCTTCGACGGCCCCCTCGTACTCGACGGCGTCCACCAACCGGTCCACCAGCGACTTGCCCTCGCCGTCCGCGAACCAGACACGGCCCTTGCCCTGCCCGATCCCCTCCACGGCGCCGCGGGCCAGCAGTCGCTCAGTCTGCCCGTTGGGCAACGGGCCCATCTCGTACACGTGGAACTTCAGCGACGAAGACCCACCGTTTATGCACATGATCGTCTGCGTCTCAGACATCAGACGCCCGCCTCCCGTTCACCAGCCATTGCCCCCGCTTGTTCATCCGCGGCCGCCAAGTTCCGCCCATCGAAAACATTCGACGGTGTGGTCGTTTACCATGCCGGTCGCCTGCATATGTGCGTACATGATAGTAGGTCCCACGAAGCGAAAACCGCGCCGCTTGAGATCCTTGCTCAGGCGCTCGGCCTCCGCCGTCTTGGCCGGGACCTCCGCGCTTGTCGCCCACCTGTTCTGAATGGTCTCACCATCCACGAATCGCCAAACGTATGCGTCGAAACTACCGGATTCCTCTTGGACTCTCAAGAAAGCCTGCGCGCTCAAGATCGCCGACTCCACTTTCAGTCGGTTGCGCACGATGCCTGGATCAGAGAGCAGCCTGTCGACATCGGCCCTGCCGAAGCGCGCCACCTGCTGGGGATCGAAGTCCGCGAACGCCTCGCGGTAGCCCTCTCGCTTCTTGAGGATGGTCAGCCAACTGAGTCCCGCCTGCGCACCTTCCAGCACCAGGAACTCGAAGAGCAGGCGATCGTCGTGCACGGGGACGCCCCACTCGCGGTCGTGATAGGCGAGGTAGAGAGGCGCTGTGCCCGCCCAGGCACAGCGCTCGGGTGCAGCCGCCTGCGCGTCGACAACCGCCACCTGTGCATGCGCCCCTAACCGGCTCTGAAGGCTGCTAGGCGAATCCCAGCGCCGCCGCATTGTCATGGTAGAGCTGCGCTCTCTCATTGTCCGTGAGACCTAGCCCTTCCAGGAAGCCGATGCACTGGTCCATCTCCTCATAGGGGTAGTCGGTCCCCAGAAGTATCTTATCCATGCCCAGGGCCTCGCGTGTGCACTTGAAGGCCGCCGCAAGGTAGTTGCCGCTGGTGGTCACATACATATTGTCGCGAAGGTACTCGCTGGGAACCCGACGCAGATCTGGCGCCAAGCCAGCATCGGCCTTCATGTGCGGGCGTACGAAGGCAAAGTCGATCCGCTGCATCAAGAACGGCAGACCCTCCCCGTAGTGACCCAGAATGACCTTCAGCCCTGGGAAAGCATCGAAGGCGCCGCTCATTATCAACCTCAGCATGGCAGTGGCAGTCTCGACCCCAAACCCGAAGCCGGCACCAGCCAGAGCCAACCCGTAGGTCCTCAGTTCAGCCATCATGGGTGCCGCCGGGTGCAGGTAGACGGGTACGTTCAGCTCAGCGGCCTTCGCCAGTATCGGCCAGTACCTTCTGTCGTCAATGTAGGAATCGCCGAAGTTGGAGTGAGTCTTCCAACCCTTTAGTCCGAGATCCTTGACCGCCCTCTCCAACTCCTTGGCCGCCGCCTCCGGGTCCCTGGGCGCCAGCGCGGCGAAGCCCATGAGGCGATCGGGGTACTTGTCTATGGCCATAGCCAAGGTGTCGTTTGCCAGCCTCGCCAAGCGCGTGCCCGTCAGCGGCTCGAAGTGTTCCGCTCCCGGTGAAGTGAGCGAAACCACGGCCAGGTCGACACCGCCGGCGTCCATCTCCCGGATGCGACCCTCCCCCAAGTCCAAGAGACGGTCGAGAAGGCGGTCGCCGTAGGGCTCGAAGGTTTCGGGCCAGTACCAAAGACGGCGCTCTCCTTTGGCCGAGTCGTCGGAGAAGCGCGGATAGCCATCGTTGGCGTACATCGCTTCAACCCACTCCTGGGTCGCAAAGTGGGTCTCGAGGTCGATCGTCTTCGTCATGTTGCCTCTCTCTGAGCCCGCCACATCGACGGCCGTTCCTTGTACTCTGTAATTCTACTTCAGTCGGCGGTCCAGGAACTCAAACACCCTGCTCATGTTCTCTCGAGTCCAGAACTCAGGCCCAGCGTGTCTGGCACCATCGAGCAACTGCAATTCGAAGCGGTCGCGACCCGCACGCTCCTCTATGACCCTGGCAAACTCCAGAGACTGCTGCACCGGCACCTGATCGTCGCCGGTGCCGTGTTGGATGAGTATGGGTGGAATGCCTTCGTGCACGTAGGTCATCGGATCGGCCTGCTTGACTAGGTCGGGCACCTCTGCGATTCGTGCGCCCACGTACCTAGACTCGGGCGACGTCGCCTCGTTGTGGTTGGCCGGCCCCAGGCCGCTGGCGGTCAGTTGCTCGTCCATCTTGAGAAAATCGGTGGGGCCGAACTGGTCGACCACTGCCTGGACGTCGCTGGACTGATCGGCATTGCCCAGGGCGGGGTCGCCGAACATACCCAGCCCGTTGGTCATACCCACCACCGCGGCGAGATTTCCTCCCGCCGACTGGCCACCCGCCACAATGCGGTCGATGTCCAACTGGTAGTCCTTGCCGTGGGCCCTTAACCACCTGATGGCGGCTTTGACATCCTCGACCGCGGCGGGAAAGACGGCCTCTCCGCTCAGGCGATAGTTCATGGCCACCACAGCATACCCGTGGTCCAGTCCCATGAAATACGGCCCGGTTTGGTCGGAGGCCTTGTCACCGATGGCGAAGGCGCCCCCATGCACATATGCGAAGACCGGGAACGGACCTTCGCCCGTGTTGGGCAGGTATATGTCAAGCCGCTGAGCGGGTGAAACCAATGCGTAGGTGAGGTCGAGCCATTTGCGGCGGATATGCGAGTTATCCACATTTGGGGGCACGAAACTCTCCGGATCGAAGGGCGGCCGCTCATGACCGGGCCCCTCTGGAAGATCAGACCCGCTGGCGATGTCAAGCCAGGGAAAATCGACCGCCCATGGGCGCCAGTGCGTATCCGGTTCTTCCTGCAGCTCTCTACTCATATGCACAGATAGTCTCCTCTGGTCGTCGGCGAAGCGCGCCCGGCTTATTTCAGATGGCGATCCAAGAACCCGTAGACCCTCGCGACGTTCTCCTCGGTATGGAAGGCAGGATCCTGGTGACCGGCCCCCTCGAACAGATCGAGCTCGAAGCGATCGCTCCCCGCGCGCTCCTCGACCACGCGGGCAAACTCCACTGACTGTTGGTACGGCACCAACGCGTCTGCCGTGCCGTGTTGTATGAGGATGGGAGCCATCCCTGTGTGCGCGTAGGTGGACGGGTCGGCACGGCGAGCCTGGTCTTGCATCTCCGCGACAGGTCCGCCGAGATACTTCGACTCGGGGGACCACGCTTCACCGTGATCGGCAAGCCCCACGCCGTTGGCTGACGCTTGCTCGTCCATCTTGAGGAAGTCCATCGGGCCGAACATGTCGACCGCCACTTGGACATCGCTGGAATATTCCGCGTTGCCCAATGCCGGATTGTCGTACCTGCCCAAGCCGGTCATCACTGAAGCCATGGCAGCGAGGTTACCGCCGGCAGATGCGCCGCAGGCCGCGATCCGGCCGGGATCCAATTGGTATTCCTTTCCATGAGCCCTCATCCACCGGATGGAGGCCTGGACGTCCTCGACCGCCGCCGGGAAGATGGCTTCTCCACTCATACGATAGTTGATGCTGACCAGCGCGTACCCACGCTCCAGCCCGGGGAGATACTGATCCAGGTGCATGTCACGCTTGTCACCTATGGCGAAACCCCCACCGTGTATGTGTATCACCACGGGGAAAGGCCCTTCGCCGCTGTCCGGCAGATAGATGTCCAGCTGCTGCGTGGGTGAGACACCCGCATAGGCGATGTCCAGCCATTTGCGTCGGATACGCGAGACGTCGGCCATGGGGATGACGAAGCCCTCCGGTGGCGGGCCGCCAGGCCCGCCCGGACCCAGGGGCCCTAGAGGCATGCCTGGGAGCCCGGGCATCCCCGGTCGCCCACCGAGCTTTCCCGCAGTGTCCACGACGGTACTCCTTTGTCGATTAGATGAAGCCTTGGGTATGCGGCTCGTGTTGCCCTGCTACCGCTTGACCTTCGTCCTCAGGCTCTTCTGGTACTCATCGAACGCCACGGCCGCCAACAGGATCAGACCCCGGACGATGAACTGCGGGTATGTACCCCAGCCGGCCAGCTGCATCCCGTTGCCCAACACTGCCAGCACCAACACCCCGGCCACGAGGGCTGGTATGTTCCCCTCGCCTCCCAGGAAGCTGACGCCGCCGACGATGGCCGCGGTCAGGGCAGTGAACTCAGTCCCCGGACCGAACGACGACTGCACCGAATTGGCCTTGGCGACCATCACCATGGTGGCAAGCGCCGTCATGAAACCGCACACGGTGTAGACCAAGAGCTTGATGCGCCGCGTGTTGACTCCCGCCAACCGTAGAGCCTCCTCGTTGCCGCCAAGCGCCACCACCCTGGTCCCCCAGATGGTCTTGTAGAAGATGAAGGAGACCAAGATCACGATGAAGATGGTCAGCCACACATCGAAAGTGGTCCCCCCGATGCGTCCCTTGGCTATGAACTGGAATGACGCAGGGAAGTCGCGAAAGGTCCGGGCCTGGGACACCATGTAGGAGATGCCTTGAAAGACCACCGAAGTGGCCAGCGTCACAATCAAAGGAAAGGTGCGTATCCGGGTGACTATCAAGCCGTTGATGAAGCCCAGGAAAGTGCCGAGCACGATGCCCAGTATGATCGCGGCCCACACAGGGAAGTTCCACAACAACATCATCATGGCGGTCACCACACCCACCAGGGACATCTGGTAGCCGACCGAGAGATCGATGCCTCCCGAGATGAGCACGAAGGACAAGCCGATGGCCACGATGATGAAGTAGGTGTTCTGAGTGAAGATGTTCGAAAAGTTCCTCAGGGAGAAGAAGCTGTCGCTCACCAGAGAAAAGATAAGGATGAGCAGCAAGAGCACTAGGACGACCGCATACTTCCGTAGAAAACCCATGTTCAAGCGCTTCAAAATGCTGGCTGCCGTACGCCGCCCGTCCGTGCCCGCGTCAGATTGATCCATCCCGACCCCTATCCGAAAGACTTGTATTCGACATCCGCGGGCGCCTGCCCGGCGCGGTCCTTACCTTTGACGATCAACGTCACCACATCGTCAAGGTGTATCTTGCCCACCTCCAACACCCCTTGCCGCACTCCGCCCTTCAGAACGAAGACCCGATCGGCGATGGCCAGGATGTCGGGGATGCGCTGCGTGATCAAGAGGATGGACATTCCTTGCTTGGCCAGGTTCTTGATAAGCCCCAGCAGCTTGTTGGCCTCGGTCACCCCGAGCGCGGCCGTCGGTTCGTCCATGATCAGGATCTTCGAATCGAAGGCGATGGCACGCGCGCAGGCCACCATCTGCCGTTGCCCTCCGGACATAGACATCACGTTGAACTTGGGTGATTTGATGTCCACCTTCAGCTCTCGGATGAGCTCCTCCGTCCGCCGGTACATCTTCTTCTTGTCCAGCACCAGCTTGAGCGGACCGTGTGTCAGTTCCCGGCCCACGAAGATGTTCTTGGTAACGTCGAAGTTGTTGAACAGGGCTAGGTCCTGGTAGATCATGCCGATGCCCAGGTTGGCAGAGTCCTGGGGGTTGCGGATGCGGGCTTTCTCGCCATTGACCCAGATCTCTCCCTCGTCCGCCACGTACGCACCCGACAGGATCTTCATGAGCGTGGACTTCCCGGCGCCGTTGTCACCAACGATGCCCATGATCTCGCCGCGTCTCAGCTCAAGATCCACGTTGTTGAGAGCATGCACGCCGCCGAAACGCTTGCCGATTCCCTTCAGTTCGACGACGTATTCTGCGCTTGCAGTCACCTTATCCACGTCCCTCGTTCAGTACCTTTCCGCCGCTGTCAGACCGGGGGCCGGAGCGGGATCACCAGCGATCCGTCGACCCCAGCCCCCGGCTGACTTGTGTCTAGTAGTCTAGCTCTCTGTCGTTAACCGCCCCAGCTTGTGAACGTCACTCAGGGAGCGACGGTCCCGTCTGCCAAAGCAGCCGCCGCGGCCGTCAGAACACCAATGGCGGGCATGGAGACACTTACCATCTGACCGTCCACAGCAGTGACCAGATCCAACTCGTCCCAGATAACCCTGTCGTAGACCTCGCCGGCCAGTATCTTCTTGACGAGCGCCACTGTCTTGGCGCCAAGCGCCGGTGGCGCGGGTGGCGGATCAGGTACGCCTCCGAAGGAGACTGCACCCCTGAGGAAGCCATCGCCTGTGCTGGCGGCAATGATCGAGCCCACCTCGGGACCTATGACGCCTACGCCAAATACGGCCACCTTGGTCGGATCCTTGATTACGCTGCCGGCACCCTTGGCTATCTCATCCTTGATCGCCTGCGAAGCGCCACTGCCGCCATCAGATGCGTAGGCCAGTACGAGCTTCACATCGGGGTTGGTGGTGAGCGCGTTCTGCATGGCGGTCTGGCCAGCCACGAACATCTCAGCGGCTGGCGTCTGGACGATCTTGACCGCCGGGCAGTAGGCGGGGTTGGCTACCCGGTCTGCCTCGGACTTGCCTTCCAGGTAGTTGCCGTCTTTGTCGGAGAGGGCGTTGCCCTCAGCATCGATGTAGGCACCTTCCCAGTCCATGAGATAGGGCTCGCTGATCCTGAGGATCCCGTTGGTGCGTTGGACGGCCTCGGTGGTCAGCGATGAGGTGAACACGACCGTCTCGATTGAGCCTTCAGCCGCATCGGGAAATGTCTTCTCGACCCACTTCTTCGCCATCAAGGCACAGTACTGGCCCCCCAGGTACTGGTCCATCTTCATTACCATGGCAAGTTTGTCCGTGCCCGGATCGCCGCCGATCACCATGACCGGTATTCCCGCCGCAGCGGCGGCCTCCAGCTTGGGCACCAGACTGGTGGCCTCGACGGCCATGACACACATGAACTGGACGCCCATGGCAGTGTAGTTCTCCACCTGCTGGGCCTGCGTGTTCGCGTTGCCGTCCGCACTCGACACTTTGACATCGAACGTGGCGCTGAAGGCCTCTTCGAAGGTCTTCTTGATCTCGAGCATCAACGGGTTGTCCATAGCAGGCAGACAGACCGCGATGGTGCCGCTCGTGATCGGGTCACCTTGCGCCGTCGCCGGCACGGTTACCGTCGTCGTCGTTTCTTCTGTCGTCCCTCCGCAGGCTGCAAGCAGCAGCGTCGCGGCGACGGCAAGAACCAGCGCTACCAACCACAACTTCTTCACTTACGTCCTCCTTGGCTCTTGACCCCTCAACAGAACCTCTTGCTCCCCTGTCGCAGTTTAAGACGCACTCTGCCCGGACGAGCACTTATCAGAATAGCCATTCTGATATGCAATTGCAACCATAACAGAATGAAGATTCATGTATCGGGCACTCGTGGTCTATAATCGACACATGGAACCCGCCAATAGCACCTTTCATCCTCCACGACGCAAGCCCGGCCGGCTCTCCTTGGAGAAGATACTTGCGGCGGCAGAAGAACAGCTCCGCGAAGAAGAGTTGGATCAGTTCACCATCGAGCGTGTGTTGGATCGGGCAGGTCTCTCGGTCGGTTCGTTCTACACACGCTTCCCCACCAAGACTGCTCTGCTACACACGGTGCAGGATCGCCTGCATGCCCGGATGCAGCCGGCCATCCTCGAGGCCCTCGAGGCCCAGGAGCGAGTCGACGAGCCTCTGGAGAAAGCAGTCGATCACGCCTTCGGAATCCTAGTCGATCAGAACCTCAACGAACGCGAGCTTTGCCGAGCTTTCATGATGCTGTCTGCCTTCGATCCGGTGATGAGAGAGAAGGGCGAGCGGATGAATCGGGAACGTCACACCGCGTTGGCCAGGGTGCTGGCAGCTCACGGCACGGAGATCGGGCATGGTGACCCGGACGCTGCCATCGCAAAGGCCTACGCCATGTATATGTCAGTGATGCACGGAAGGCTGGTGTTCTTCAGCCCGGACAGCGTACTGCGCTTCGGCGTGTCCGACGATGAGATATTCACCGAGCTCAAACGGTCCCTGGCCCGGTTCCTGAGGGGGCCCGCACCCCGTGCAAGCGACACACCCAGCCTGTCGACAGAACAGGGGTAGGTTCACCCCGCCGATCCCAGGCAAACGTTCGTCGGGTATGGCCAAAAGAAGGGGAGGGCCTTGCCGTGCAAAGCCCTCCCACATGCGGTCGGCGCCGAGGCGTCCTACAGCTTGATGAATCCCAGGTTCAGAGACTCGTCCTTGATGGTGACGGTGGTGGAGTGCTTCTTGCCGGCCGCCTCGATTTCGATCGAGTACTCACCGTTGTTCAGTCCGTCGAATTTGAACTCGCCAAAGCAGTTCGTCAGCCGCGTCGCCTGCACGGAGGTGTCCTGGCAGTTGGCGACACCGGCGCCGGAAAGGGTGCACGCGATGCCGCCCTCCTTGGAGCGAAGAGTGACAGTCGCGTTCTCGAAGCAGTCGCCATCGACCAAGACCCCGGCAGTGACGAAGTTCTTGGTGAATCTGTAGAGGTTCTTGTAGAGAGTGGTCGGTTTGGTCCCGAGTTCCGGCAGGTACGCTTCCAGCCCTTCCTTGGCGATCATCTTCTCCATCTCGGCCGGCTCGGCGAAATAGGTCTTCATCGCGTCGGTGGGACAGATGTGCGCGCAGCGGGTAGTGTGCGGCTTCCAGGTGGGATCGTCTAGCAGATGCGCGCAGAAGATGCACTTCTGCGGGACCTGCAGCTCTTCGTTCCACCAGATGGCGCCGTAGGGGCAGGAATCCACCAGGTCCTTGCGTCCCTTGGCCTTTTCCATATCGATCATCACGATGCCGTCGTCACGATACGAGATGGCACCCTTGGCGGCCTCCACGCAGGGGGCGTTCTGGCAGTGCTGGCAGGGCACCGGGAGATAGGCCACGTCGTTTCTCGCGTACTGCCCGCGTTCGCGGCGAAGGATATCCACCCACCTATGCCCGTGACGGGGCTGGGCGGCCGTATAGCCGGGCCAATCGTTGCCGACGAACTCGTCCTTGTCGGCCATGAAGCAGTTGTTGCAGTCGTGGCACAGGGCCACGTCGATAACCTTATACCATTGCTTCATCTTGCAGGCTCCTTATCCGTCAAATGGGATGAATCGAATCCTCTAGGGTCACTTGACCTCGTAGGTCCCACCGTCCCACTTCTCGACTTCTATCTGGGCGGAGTTGGGAGCCATGCCGCTGGCGTACTTGGACATGTAGCGGTCGGGCGAAAGGATGTTCATGCACCCGCCGCGGTCGGCAGACCGTCCCGGCTTGCCAAGCGGATTGTACTCAGCGCAAGATTCGTAGGCGTGCACGGTGCCGGGCTGCAGGCGCTCGCCGACTTGGGCGCAGACTATGACCGAGCCGCGGTCGTTGTAGGCGCGCACCAAGTCGCCGCTCTTGATGCCCCGGGCGGCAGCATCCACGCTGTTCATGCGCAAGATCCAGTAGTAGTGGCCGTCCACCAAGACACGATGGTCCTTGATGTCGTTCATGAAGCTGTCCTTGCCGTCACCCATGGTGTGGAACGAGAACCGGGGGTGCGGGGACAGCATCCCGAGGGGGTACTTCTTGGCGAGCTCGCAGCGCGGGCCTTCCCATGCGGGAACATAGGTGTGCATGGCCGGCCGGTGTTCGTCCACGAAGCCTTGCTCCTCGAAGTTCTTGAGACTGGTGGAGACGAACTCGACCTTGCCGGTGCTGGTCTGCAGGCCCTTGCGGCCGACCTGGTTGTTGAGACGCGGACCCCAGTCGGGCGTGTCTTTCTCGCGGTCCTCGGCGAACCAACGAAGGGCCGGCGTCTTCTTGCGCTTCGGGTTGTCGGGCACGATGAAGTAGCCCTTCTCCTTGAACTGCGGCGAAGGTCATGTGCTTGGGCATGTCGGTGGCGTTGTAGTACTGCTCCACCCATTCCAGATCGGTCTTGCCCTCGGAGAACATGGGGCCGATGCCCAGTTTGTCGGCGATCATGCAGTAGATGTCGTAGTCCGACTTCGATTCGCCCACCGGCTCGATGCATTTGGCCTGCAGGGAGATCACGCGATGGTTGCACTGACCGTAGGTGTCGGGGATGTACCCGGAGCAATTGGCGAACTCGGAGATGTCCCAGCGCTCGAAGTTGGTGCACGCCGGCAGGATGAGGTCGGCGAACTGCACCTCTCCCTCGTTCCAGATGGACTGACTGACGACGAACTCCAGGCTCGGATGCGTGTACATCTTGGCGTAGCGGTTGGTGGCGGTCATGGTGCCTATCCAGGGACCGCCGTACTTCCACAGCATCTTGATCTTGGGATAGCCGGGAGCCGGGTACTGGTACTGGTGCATCTGATGCTGGATGTCGCCGCCGCAGAAGCCCTTGCCCGACCACTGGAACTCGCCGTCCATGATGCACTCCGGCACTTTGAGCCGCGGGATGTGCTGACCGGCGGACGTGTTGATGTTTGACGGTGAGGGGAAAGTGGTCTTGCCGTCGAACATGCGCCAGGCGAACTTAAAACCCGCAGCCGAGTTCTCACAGTCGCCCGAGATGCCGCCTTCAGCATAGCCGGGGAAGTAGAAATCATAGTCGACGGGCGTGCCCTGGGTCGTCGAATAGATGTTGGAGCCCGGCTTGCCCATGCCCTGCATGGTGGCCAGGGCGATCATGCCGCGGGACCATTCGATACCGTGAGAGGCCCGGCAGGCTCCACCCCAGCCGCCAAGGCCGCCGGCGGCCAGCATGGTCTTCTTCTTGGCCCACTGGCGAGCCAGCGCGCTGATCTCACAGGCCGGTACGCCGGATTCGGCCTCGGCCCATTCGCAGGTCTTGGGAACGCCGTCGGTCTTGCCGAGCACGTACTGCGGCCCATTCTTCGAAGCCGTGTGCGTGAGTCGCCACGTACTCCTTGTCGTAGGTCCCTTCTGTCAGCCACGTGTAGGCGATGGCGAAGGAGAGCGCGTGATCGGTGCCTATCTTGGGCGAAAGCCACTTGTCGCCGATGAGGCCGGCCGTGTGGTTGTAGAACGGGTCGATGAAGACCATCTTGATGCCCAGGTCTTTCATCCAGAAGCGGCGGGGCGTGGACTCATGAGCCGAGTAGATGCCGGTGTTCACTTCGGGGTCCGACGACCAGAACACGATCATCTCGGTATTCTGCAGGGTGTCCTCGAGCAGATCGTATTGCTCAGGGTTGCCCAGGCGCCAACTGAAGCCCCACATGTGCATGCCGCCCCAGTGCCAGCCTTCCCAACTGTCGGGGTTGTGGTCGGCATAGGTGAAGCCCATCATGTTCATGAAGCGGAAGTAGGTGCTGTGCCGATAGCCGACGTTGCCCCACATATGGTGGGAGCTCGGGCTGGAAAGTATGGCGGCAGGACCGGCCTCGCGCTTCACTCGGTTGATCTCACTTACCAGGAGGTCGGTGGCCTCGTCCCAAGAGATCCGCTCGTATCCTGACGTACCACGGTTTTGGATGTTGCGCTCGCCGTTGGGGTCGAAGTCCACTCGCTTCATCGGGTAAGGGATGCGCCTGTCGGAGTAGATCATCGATTTGAAGCCTGCCGTGTAGACGGAGACCGAGGTCTTCCGCGGAGGTTCAAATGTCTTTCCCCGAGCCTCGATCTTCCATGAAGCCGCGTCGACCTTGTCGTCGAGATCCATGGGGGTCATCCTGACGATCTTGCCGTCCTGGACGTAGACGAACACGGGTCCGCCGGTCGAGGAGTTCGTCATTCGCACCACTTCGCTCATTCTTCCGCCTCCTTCTTCTGCGCAGACTCTCGGCCTGCTTTTTGCCCCGGTCTTGAGAAATACTTGTCCAGATCAACGTCGATGAACTGGGACCGCTCGAAGCGCTCCTTCATATGCAGCGGCACCGTGCAGTCAAAGATCGTCTTGCAGCATATGCCGTCGCCCCGCAACATGGGGTTGAAATCGGGTGTAGATGAGGGATCGAGGGAGTGGCCTCGCACTCCGGGTATGAAGACCGTGCTCACGTCGCCCTGGTAGCGCATGGTCATGGCCCAGAAGACATCACCCATGTCGTAAGGATCGACATCATCGTCCACCAGAATCACGTGCTTGAGCTCGTAGAAGGCAGTAAAGGCGACCACCGCAGCCTGGCGCTGGCGACCCTCGTCCGACGGGATCCGTTTCTTCACCTGCAGGATGGCAAGGTACTTGCCGCCACCGGCTGAGGCCAGGTAGACGTTCTGCAGAAAACCGGGCATGGCGTCTTCTACCAGTCGGAAGATGCTGGCCTCGGTCGGCAGACCTGTGAGCGTCACATGCTCCTCACCTGGACCTATGAGCGTCTGGAAGAGCGGCTTAACACGGTGCGTGATCCCCGTGACATAAAGGACGGGCAGATGGCTCTGCGCCTGACCCACGAATCCGGGAAACTCCGGCATGGCCCAGCCGCCCCCGGTAGGCGCATCCTCGTCCGCATAGTGGCCGGGTCTGAACTCGCCCTCCAGGACTATCTCTGCTCGCGCGATGGCCTTTGTGGGTTGAGTGACGCACTCAACCAGCTCCACCGGGCGGTTGCGCAGCGCTCCCGCGATGGTCAGTTCGTCGAGACCCAGCGGTGTGGTGGGAGCCTCAAACGAGGTGGCTAGGTAGATGGCGGGATCGAAGCCGATATTGACGGAGACGGGCAGAGGCTTGCCCATCGCCTCTGCCTTAAGACGAAAGACGTCGATGTGCCTGCCCGGAGTGAAGCTGACGCTCAGAGTGTCGGGGCCGTGTATGCACATGCGATGGATGGTGACGTCGGAGACCCCTGTCTCGGGGTCCTCGGCCCTTAGCAACGCCATGTTCAGGAAGGCTCCGGCGTCTCTCTTGGTACACACGATGGGCGGGATGACGTCACGCATATCAAAGGGAGGCCTTATGACCATCTCCTGGCAGGGTGCTTCGGACGCCGGGACGACGATTGGTTCGACCGGTCGATCCAGGGCTGCGACGAGATCGAACATGAGTCGCTCCTTGGTGCTGCCCAGCATGAGCGCAGTGCGCTCCCTGCTGGCGAGCACGCCGGCGACCACTGCCGCGGCGGAACCCTTGACATTCTCAAACACCATAGCCGGCCCGATCTGAGTGGGCGGCGCAGTCGGCGTGCCGGAACCCACTCTGCGATAGACACCTGCCAGTTCGAGGTATGGATCTACCTCCGCCTTCGTCGAGACGAGCTGCCCAGGGATCTCGGCGAGAAAGTCGAGAGCCGTGCGCAGGTCGATTATGTCGGTGGCCGCCATCTGCTTTTGTCTGGATTTTGTCTGAGAACTGTACGTGGGATTCCCTCCTCTTCTTTCTTCACCGCTCACGGGGATATCACTCCTAAGAGGAGCGATGGTCAGGCGCCCCTCCAGCAACGATGCCAACTTTGGCCGCGTTGCCTTCGTAGAGCGCGAACTTGTCTTCGCTAGATAGCTTCAGACTTTCGAGAAAGGCTAAGCACTCTGCAGAGTCGTCGAACGGGTAGTCGGTGCCGAGCATGATGCTCCCCATGCCGAGCGCGTCTCTGGTGCATCTGAAAGCGGCTTCCAGGTAGTTGCCACTCGTGGTGACCATGAAGTTCTCGCAGAAGTACCGGCTCGGCTTCCGTTCGAGCGCGATCACGGCGCCCTTGTCCGCCTGGGCGTGCGGGCGATTGTGCAGCCAGTCCATCCGCTGCATGAGAAACGGCAGACCCTCGCCGTAGTGGCCTAGGATCACTTTCAAGTTCGGGAATGCGTCCAAGGCGCCGCTCAGCACGAGACGCATCGCGGTCAACGAGGTCTCCATGCCGAATCCAAAGGCTGGGCCCGCCAGGGTGATGCCGTATGTCCAGAGCTCGGCGATCTTGGGAACGGTCGGGTGTAGGTAGATAGGCACCCCCAGTTCTTCGGCCTTGGCCAGGATAGGCCAGTACTGCTTCTCGTCGAGGTAGGAGTCGCCGTAGTTGCAGTGGGTCTTCCAGCCCTGCATCCCCAGTTCCTTGACGGCCCTCTCAAGCTCCTTGGCCGCGGCCTCCGGGTCCTTCGGTGCCAAGGCTGCGTAACCCCGGAGCCGTTGCGGATGGCGGTCCATCGCTTCAGCCAATGCATCATTGGCATGCCTCGCCAGCTTCGTGCCCAGGGCGGGGTCGAATTGTTCCACGCCAGGAGCCACGAGCGAGAGAACGGCCACGTCGACCCCGAAGGAATCCATGGCGGCGAGACGCCCATCGCCGATGTCCAGGAGCTTGGCAAGCAAGGCGTCTGAGAAGGGCTCTTTCGTCTCGGCGCGGTAGCAGAGGCGCAGGTCACCGTTGGTCGACCGTTCGAACCGCGGATATCCGGGGTTGCTGGTCAGCGCGTCAACCCACTCTTGGGTGCCGAAGTGGACCTCGAAGTCTATCTTCTTCACGAGATCCCTTCTTCAGGAAGAGGCCCATGAAGTCGGGCCGAAGGGAACCTCGGGGTGGTAGGAGGCGTTCTTGAAGGCGAACTACGCATGCTCATTCCTTCTGCGCGACAACCCAACAGATCAGACCAAGGGGAACGCGCGCTCACGTGAAGCCTGCTCCCGAGCACACCGTCAGACCAAAGAACCCTTTGATACTGGCCGGCCGAACATTGAAGCAGCTTTGCCGACGACTCGCGTGACCCCTCGCCCGTTCACTTTTCGGAGAATATGGGTTTTGGCTTCCGATTGCAAGAGTACGAGAACACAGATTCTCACAACGGCTGAGACTAGTCCAGAGTGGCGCTGGCATAATGGCGCCGCTGTGACCACGGGGAGCGTATATCGTCCGCCTCGTCGCAGGCCGAAGTACGAGACGCTGGAGAGGATTCTAGCGGCTGAGGAAGACCTGCTTCGAGAGCAAGAGCTCGACTTGCTCACTATCTGAAGTGTGCTGCCGCGCACCGGACTCAAACAACTGAGTCTCCACTGAAGCCGGGGCGCTTCCGCCCCTTCTGTGTTGCCGGACCGCGTAAGAACGCGGCCAGCGCCCGCGTGAGGTCATCGAACAGGACCTTGTCGGTGGCTCCGAACTGCACGTCGTCGGCGTTGCCGTAGTACACGAGTCTGCCGCGAATGGTGCTCGAATAGATGGCGTAGGCGGCGTCTATGGCCAGGTCGGGGTCCGCGTGTCCGATCTCGGCGCGATGCGGAGCGAGCAACTCCGAGAGAGCGCGCTTGCGCTCCCAGTTCATCTGCTCCCCCTTTTGGCGCATGTGGTCATCGAACACCGACAGCATCATGAAAGCTCTGAACAGCGCTCGCTCGCTGAGCACGTGACGGATTATTACCCCGAAGCCCTGCACGACAGCCTCTTCCAGCGACCCGCACTTGCCGTCACTCTCGGCCAGTTGAGCCAGGATGCTGGAATCGATGCGGCCATGTACGCGCTCCTGCACCTCATGCAGTAGAGCGGTCTTGTCTGGGAATCGCGAGTAGAAGGCTCCTACGGAGAGTTCCGCTCGCTGAAGGACGCTTTGGATGGTGAAGACGTCAAGCGATTGCTCGCGGAGCTGAGCTTCTGCGGCCACCAAGATCTTCTCAAGCGTTTCGTGAGCCGGTTTGCGACGTGGTGGTCGATATGAGAGGGGAGCTGCATCCATGACGTCAGTATAGACGAGTGTTGACAGTCATGAGAATGGACGTTCTCACAATCTTGCATCACCACGCCATTACATGGGACGGCGACAAGCCGGTTACAGTAGACGTGCCTGCGGGACGCCGGGCCTAACCCATCATGAGATCGGGCAGGAACGTCGCTATCACGGGGAACGCCACGAGTACCGCAACGTGTACCAAGTCCGCCAACACAAATGGTGCCGCTCCTCTGAACACCTTGCCCATAGGTACTTTGTCCGCTATCCCCTGGATCACGTAGAGGTTCATACCCACGGGCGGAGTGATCAGGCCGATCTCAGCCACCCGCACGACAATGATGCCGAACCAGATCGGGTGGAAGCCCAACTTCATGACCACCGGATAGAAGATCGGCAACGTGATGAGGATCATGGCCATGGAGTCCATGAACATGCCCAGCACGACGTATATGACCAAGATGATGAGCAGGATCCAGTATCTGTTGACGTCCATCGCCAGCAACGAGTCAGAAAGGGCCGCGGGAAGTTGGGTGACTGCCAGAAAGTACCCGAAAATGTTGGCCCCTAGCATGATGATAAAGATCATGGCAGAGGTCAACACCGCGTCGCTGCAGCTGTCCTTGAAGCCGGCCCAGGTGAGCTGCCGCCTGACCAGCGCGATGGCGAATGCACCGAAGGCCCCGATGCCGGCCGCCTCTATAGCGGTGAAGAGGCCGAAGTAGATACCGCCGATGACCAGCGCGAACAGTATGATCACCGCCCAGGAACTCCTAAGGGCTTTTACTTTGCCCCAAATGGAGACCCGTTCTCCCGCCGGTCCCTTGCTCTTGAACAGGAAACACATGCCGCCTATGAGGGCGATGTAGAAGAGCGCCTGCAGAATACCCGGAATGAAACCAGCCAGGAACAGCTTGCCGATGGAGTTCTCGGTAAGTACTCCGTAGATGATCATGATCACGCTGGGCGGGATAAGAATGCCCAGCGTCCCTCCCGCCGCCGTGGTCCCGGTGGCGAGACTGTCGTCGTAGCCGTGCTTCTTCATCTCTGGGAGGGCTATCTTGCCCATGGTCGCGGCTGTCGCGGTGCTGGAACCACAGACCGCGCCGAAGGCGGCACATGCGGCAACGGTGGACATGGCCAGGCCACCACGCACCCGCCCGAACCAGGCGCGAGCCGTGCCGTATAGGTCTCCGCTCATGCCGGAATGAAAGGCGAAGTTCCCCATGAGGATGAAAAGCGGGATCACGACCAGACCATAGTTAGCGAAGGTGGAATACGGGACTATCTTGAGGATCCCCAGCGCCGGGCTGAATCCTGCCACCGCGGCAAAACCGACGAAGCCGACACCTCCGAGAGCTACTCCGACCGGGACTCCCAGGAATAGCAGAACGAAAAGGACACCCATCCCGAGGATGCCGATCTCAACTGGGGACATCAGTGCCACCCTTCTCGGTACCACGCACGGCGTGGACGACGCTGAATATCAACTCACGCAAGACTACGAGCGCGAACACCACAAGGTAGATGGCGCACACGATCACAAAGGGGAAGTCGGGAATAGGTAGGGCAGTAGACGTCTGCCCACTAGCCCTGAGCGACGAGGCGTACATCGCCGTCTGCCAGACCATGAAGAAGACCAGGCCCAGAGTGGCCAGGTGCGCAAAGGTAGTGAGCCACAGCTGTACCCTCTTGGGCAGAAGCTGGGTGAACACGTCCACCCTGATGTGCTTCTTCTTGAGAGCGGTGAAGGCCAGACCGGCCGGTATGACCAGCACCATCATGTAGGCGGACAGATCGTTGTCCCCCTTGATGGGACTGTCGAAGAAGTATCGGAGAGCGACGTCCACGAAGGTGAATACCATCAACACCGCGAGGACGCCGCTCCCGAAACCATGTATGACACCGGCGGCCCGCGCAAGTATTACGTCAAGCGTCTTCCAAACGCGGGCTAGAGCCATGCCATTCTTCCTTATCCCTGTAAGTTTATGAGTCTAGGCGATCTTGTCTGGGTCTCTTGGCCTATTGGGCGGGTACCCCGTTCTCAATCAGCTCAAGACACCTGTCGAGGATGGCCTGGGCGTCAGTGTAACCCGCGGCTTCCATAGCAGCCACCCATGCTGCCCACGACGGCTCGCCGTACGGAGTCTGCCATACGGTCTCTATCTCCTCGGGGGTGAACTCGATGTACTCCAGATCGTAGCTACCCTCTGATGCCTTCTGCTTCACCGCAGTGGCGGCCGTGTCGAACATGTTCTTGCCCCAGAACTTGGAGCCTTCCATGCCACTCACGGTCTCGATCTGGGCCTTGACGTCGTCAGGCAGACCGTCCCAGCTGCTGTTGTTGAAGTTGATGCCGAACAGTCCGGCATGGAACGGCACCATGGTCAGATACTTGCCGACTTCATAGTGCCGGAAGGAGTACAGCGACTCCCAGTTGGTCAAGATACCGTCCAGGGTGCCCGTCTGAAGGGCCTGATAGGTGTCGGGCATCGGCATGGACACGGCAACGCCGCCAAGAGCCTCGACCAGCTTGGTCGGAGGTCCACCAACGGCACGGATCTTGAGGCCTTTGACGTCCGCAGGTGCGCGCACGGCCTTGTCGGTGGTGAGCAGCCAGTAGGGAGTGGAAGCCCACATCGCTACCGGATGGACATCCTTGAACTGCTCAGAGATCGACGGGAACTCGGTGTAGAGCTGCCACATGATAGCGCCGGCTTGCTCAGAGCTCTCAAAAGGCATAAACGGAAGAGTGACCACTTCGGCAAGCGGGGTCAGATTGCCCCAGTATTGCTGCATGCACCACGCGAGATCGGCTATGCCGGCCTTGAGGCTCTCCCAGGTGTCCACGCCCTTGAAGAGGGTCTGGCCGAAGTAGCGCTCGATCTCTACCCGCCCGCCGGTGGCTTCCTCGACCATGTCCAGCCACGGGTTAGCGGCTTCCGCGCCCACCCAGCCGGTCTCGGCGTTCTGATCGGCGTACTTGAGTTTGATTGGCTCTCCGGTAAAGGCCGTGTCTGTCGTGGTCGTCTCATCCTCGCCACCGCAACCGGCGACCACTACCCCCACAGTTAATGCCAGTACCACGATCAGTGCAGCTAGAAGCATTGACAATAAACGACGTTTCATCAAGCACCATCCTTCCTGAATCGCGATTCGGGAGACTCCTCCCAGTGACCCCATCCAAGCGACTGTCATCCGACCTCGCCCTCCCTGCGGAGGAAAAGTGCGAACACAGATTCGCTCTTCGACACCATACATGCTGCCGGTCTTTTGGTCAAACCCCTCCTCGAAGATGGGTGGGGCGTAAGCGTGAGGCTCTCTGCGAAGGGACCGCCTATACCTGATGGAGATGCTCGGGAGACTCTGATACCCAGAGGCCCGGCTCGCGTCGCGAGCCGGGCCTCGTCATTGCCGGCTTGGTGTGCGTCGCCGGGCTAGGCCTCCCCCGGCGCCTTGGGGCTTGGGTACGCCTCGCCGTTGGCCTGGAGGGCCTTGCCCAGCCAGGCGACAGCCCGGCCGAGGTGGTTCATGTTTGCCAGTCCCTCGGCATCGTTGGCCACCTCGCCCGGCTCGCGGCCGAAACCGATGTTCCAGTACGTGGAGCCGGGGACGACCATCCGGCAGATGAGGAACATGTGGTTTATCGAGTCCAGGGCGTGCACCGCGCCCGCGCGCCGCACCGCGATGACTCCGGCACCGATCTTGCCGGCCAACAGGCCTCCGTTGGCCATGGCCACATAGCCGGCCCTGTCGATGAAGGCCTTCGTTTCCGGCGTGATATCGGCGAAGTAGGTGGGCGAACCTATCACCATGGCATCGGCCGTGAGCAGCTTCTCGTACATGCCGTTGAAGTCGTCGTCATCGTAGGAGCAGCGGCGATCTTGGTTCTCGAAGCATCGGCGGCAAGCCCGGCAACCGTGGAGGTTCTTGCCTCCTGCCTGGATGAGTTCGGTCTCCCATCCGGCTTGGGCGAGCGGGGCCAGCACCGCGTCCAGGAGCTGGCGGGTGTTGCCGTTCCTGCGCGGACTTCCGTTGACGGCGACTACCTTCATGAGCTCACTCCGGGCTAGATGGCCATGCCTGCGTCGTAACCCATGCGCACGGCCTGCAGGACCTTCCTTGGCCGCACACAGTCACCTATGGTCATGACTTCGGGGACGGTGCCTACAAGAGCGTCGACGACCTCGGTACTAGAGCGATAGCCCACGGCGACGACCACCGTGTCGCACTCTAGGGTCTGGTCCTCACCCTTTTTGTCCACGGCCACCAAGCCGTGGTCGAGGATCTCGACACACCTGAGCCCCGTCCTGACCTTGACCGCCTTGCGAAGCTCCAACAAGAGACCACGGCGGTGCATGATGTTGGCGTCTTGGGCCACTTCGTCCAGCATCTCTACTATGGTGACGTCATGGCCTCGCTGGGCAAGATGCAGACCCGTCTCGCAGCCTACCAGGCCGCCGCCCACTACCACCACCCGAGCACCTATCTCCGCCTCGGCAGAAGGAACGCCCTCCGCCACAAGCACTGTCGGTCTATCCATCCCGGGTATATCGGGCACGATCGGTTCTGCCCCTACCGAGATGATCAGCACGTCAGGATGTCCGATCTCCACCAACTCCGGAGTGACTTCCACGTTCAGGGCCACGTTCACGCCCACCGCTTCAAGCCGGGCGATGAGATGGTCCTTGAAGCGCATGAGGTCGGCCTTGAAAGAGACTCCGTCCGAATGCCTTAGGGCGCCACCTAGCGAATCGGATTTCTCACAGAGCAGCACGTCGTGACCACGCTCCGCGGCGGTGATAGCCGCCTGCATACCCGCCGGTCCTCCGCCGACCACCAACACCTTCTTGGGCTCGGTGAGAGGCACGGGGACGCCGGCCTCGAACTCACGGCCGATGATGGGGTTCAAGGCGCACTTGGTGGTGGCGGTCACGAACATGCCCCCGATGCACTCGAAACACCGCAGGCAATGCACGATCTCGTCCGCGCGGCCTTGACGGGCCTTTGTCGGAATCTCCGGGTCGGCCATGAGACCACGGGCCATGGCCACCATGTCCGCTCTGCCTTCGGCGATTATCGCCTCCATCTGGTCTGGGTCGGAGAGCCCTCCGACTGTGACCACGGGGATGCTGACTGCCTTCTTGACCGCTTCGGCCAAGTAGACATTGCAGCCATGCGGCACGAACATCGAGGGGTGCATGATGGTCATGGTGTCGATAAGGTAGTGAGCGCCCGCCGACACGTGCAGCAGGTCCACATTGCGCTCCGCCATCTGCGCGAAAGCTATGGCGTCATCGATGCCATAACCGCCTTCTGCCAGTTCCGAACCACCCATGCGCAGTTCGATGGGGAAATCCTTGCCCACTCGCTCCCGGATGCGATCCAACACCATGAGCGGAAAGCGCGCACGGTTCTCCACGCTTCCTCCGTACTTGTCCGTGCGCTGGTTGATCAAAGGGGACAGGAACTGCGCCAAGAGCCAACCATGGGCTGCATGCACCATGCACATGTCGAAGCCGGCCAGCTTGACCGTGGCCGCAGCCTCTCCGTAGGCCTCGGCGACCTCGTACATCAAGGCTTCGGACATCTCCTCCACTTCCACGGTCCTGGCGCCCTCGGTACGAAAGCCTATCTCCACCGTGCGTGCGGATGGACCGATGGGGTTCCTTCCGCCCAAGAAGACCGGGTCACACTCCATGCCGCCGTGGGAGAGTTCGATAGAGGCGATAGCCCCGTACTGATGGATCGCGTCCGCAGTCTCGACGAGAGAGGGAATCACCCCTTTGTCGTCCAGCGGGATCTGCTTGGGATGCGACTTCCCGGTGGGGGTGTGGACGATGCTCTCACCTATGGTGACGACGGCCGCTCCGCCTTTGGCCTTGAGCTTGTAGTAGGCGATGTTGTCTCTGGTCAGGTAGCCCTGAGGGGACAACTCGGCCAGAGAGGTGGGGGCCGCCTCTATGCGGTTCTTGAACATCAAGGGGCCGACCCTTAGCGGACTGCAAAGGCTGGGATACTTGTTCGTGATCATGCGCTGCCCTCTCTAGCCCGGTTGCTGTCCCATGCTCGGGGGTCTCTTGGTCAGGCTCGCCACCAGATCGGACATCGCCTGCCATTCCGGAGCAAGGTCCACTCGCCCTTGATACGCGGCCCGCACAGCAAGGAACATCCCCACCAGGTTGCGCATGATGTCTTCGTGCGTGAACTTGTCGTCCCAGGTGGCCCGCATGAGCATGTTCTCCAACACACCCAGTAGACCGTAGACTACCAGTTCATCGGAGAACAGGCCCGGGTTGGCCCCAGGCTTTCTCTCAGCCGCCAGCTCTTCGGCCGAACCAGCGAGTATCTCTTCGTACACCTTGCGGACCATCGGCTGTAGCTCGCTATGTGGATGAAGCGCCTCCACGCGCGCCATGGCCTGCAGGTCGCGGCTCAGGGATTGTAGCCCCAGGCCCGCCCAGACTCGCCAGGCCTGGCGAGCGGCGGAGTCCGTAGCCTGCTCGATGGGCGCAGCAACCTGTACGTTCATCCACCTGAAGTAGACCTCGAAACAAGCGATGAACAGGTGCTTCTTGCCGGAGAAATGGGAGTACAACAACTGAGCGCTGACACCCACGTCTTTGCAGATATCGGTGACGCGGGTTTTTTCGTAACCGTGCGCGGCGAAACGCCGCGCCGCCGCCTGCAAGATGGCTTCGCGATTGGCCTCGTCCTGAGTGGCCACCAGGTCGACGCTGCTATCTTGGGCTCTCTCTATGCGTTCGGCCAGAAGATCGCGGATCTTCCGCAGAGACAAGCCCTCGGCCTTCAGCCGGGCGATCTCGCCTAGCAGGTCCACGTGCGACTGGTCGTAGAGAGCCCGGGTCGCCCGGGCCTTCTGCGACGGAGGCAGCAGACCGATGCTTATGTAGTGGTAGACGGTATCCCGGCCGACACCGCTTTCGCGCTCCAACTCGGAGATGGTCAGAGGGCGCATCTACCGGCTCACGACTCTAGTTACCAGCGGGCCGGTAAGGGTAGTCATCCATGGGTATGTCTTCAGTTCGCAGGGCCATCTGCTCCCCGGCCTTCTGCACGATCACCCACTTTAGCCAGTGAGCGTCGTCCCGGTCGGGGAAGTCTTCGCGCAGGTGGAAACCCCGTGTTTCCGTGCGCTCCAGAGAGGTCCGATAGAACATCTCGGCCTCCAGGGCCATGCTCTCGGCATCGACACAGCGGGTCAGCTCGTGCAGGTCTCTGGCCATTAGCTTGGGCAGTTCCTCCTGCGCCGCCAGCACTTTGCCCAGCGCCTCCTTCATCCGCTCCTCGGTCTTGATCACGCTGTAGTCCACCGGAGCCACCGCGTCCTGGATCTTGCGGATGAAGTCCCGCGGCGCGATGCCATCAGTCCGATCGAGCGGGGCGAAGACCCGGTCTCTTATCTCGTCTATCTGCCGCCGCGCGACCTCCGGCCTCACGGCGGCTCCCATGAGCGCTTTGGCGTGCACTGCCGCGGCCGGCCCGGCCTTGCATCCCATGAACACCGCGTTGGTGATGCCCATGCCGTGCATCTTCGACGGCGGCGTGGGTACGGCTCCACCGCGGGCACTGCCGCTGCCGGCCGAGTTGCCGGCGGCGAACAGCCCCGGCACCGAGGTCTCCATCTGGGTGTTCACACTGATGCAGGACATCTCGCCTATGAAGCCGGGAACCACCTCGAACTTGTCGGTCGCGGGGTAGTCGGCCTTCTCTTTGGCCAACTCATGGAGCGCCCAAGCCTTGGGGTGGAACTTGAAGAAGGCCGCGCCGGAGAACTCGCTGATGTCCACCGAGATGGGGCCGTTGCCGGCTTGGGTCTCTTTGTACCAGGCCAGGGCCGCCACAGGGTCCATGGAGGTGTGCAGACCCGGCCGGTACTTCTGACTGATGTTCTCGCCCTTGGAGTTGAGCAGATGGTCGTGCGCCGTGTGCGCCGCGCCGTGGGCTCCGTAGTAGAGCCAACCGCGCGGGTCCACGCGGGCGAAGTCGCACATGTTGCCGAACTCCACGTTGCGCATCTCGGCCCCGGCCAAGTACGCCGCCCGGATGCCGTTGCCGGTGCCGCACCACATCTCGACGATGTCGTAGTTCTGGGAGCCCATGGCCACCACCACCGAGCCGGCTTCGAACACCCGAAACGTCCCGTCCTCAAGCCCGAAGCCGGCCGCCCCGGCGATCTGCTCACCGTCCACAAGCAGTTCTACGATGGCCACATGGTCGACGAAGCGCACACCCAAGCGCCTGGCGCGCTTGGCTAGTACGTGACACATGTCCGGGTCGACGGCCGCGGTGCCGAAGGGGAACGGCCACTTGGCGTAGTCGATCTTGCCTTTGTCGTCGCGCGAGACCTCCACTCCCCACTGGCTGAGCCGCTCGGGGATCATCTGACTACCGTAGGCGTAGTCGCGCAGGGCGCGCTGGTCGTTGAGATAGAAGCCGACTTCTTCCAGGCAGTACTTGATGAAGTCCTCGGGATCGTCCTCCTGGGTGACAAAGCTGAGTAGCCCCGCGGTGCGGGACCCCATCCCAGCCCAGCCGGTGCTGGCCGAGGCCTTGTCCACCAGCAGCACGTCCACGCTCGAATCGGTCTCTTTGGCGGTGATGGCCGCGGTCAGTCCGGCCAGGCCACCGCCCAAGACCAGGACGTCGGCGGTGTCGTGGCGCTCCGGATGCTCAGTCATTGCCACGTCCGCCCCCCTTCAGTGTCGAGAGGTAGGGTGGACAGTAGCGCTCGGCCCAGTCGGGCACCATGGTGAGCGCGCCCTCAGGACAGGCACGCTCGCAGACCGAACAGACCTGGCAGTCATCAGGGTAGGCCATGACGGGCCTCGTGCGCGACTCGTCCCAACCGATGGCGTTGACGTTGCAGGAGTCAAGGCACGTGCCGCAACCCGTGCACTTATCCTCATCTATGTCGAGGTGGTGCATGAGGCGACCTCCTTGGTCTCCAGTCCCTCTGTTACAGGCCCGGGCCGAACTCGGCGTATATGTCAGGCAAGAACGACGCCAGGTTCGAATACTCCATGATGTTGTGATAAGCCAGACCCATAGGCGCCTCCATAGGGATGCGCACCCAAGGTGGCAGGGTGCACACGCCCTTGCCTCTGTTGATGCGGTAACCCAGCCAGAAGCGGGTGCGGAACTCCACGCCCCCCTCTACCTGCCGGCAGAAGTGCAGCATGATGGCTGGCGACTTCATGCCCGGGCGGTCCATAGACTCCGAGACCCCATAGCCTCCGAAGGTCCAAGCCACGTTGGGCTCATGAAAGCGGCTCATTTCGAAGCCCATGGTCTGGGGATCCAAGAAGCTGATGATGATGTCTTCCACTCCGCCGCCGACATCCTCGCGCACGAAGTGGTCGATGTTCTGCGACTTCTCTCCCAACGGGATGTTGGGGTCGTGCAGTTTGGCGCGGCCCTGGTCGCTCACCGCGATGGTTACGTGTCCGGGCGGATACCAGAGCGCGTAGCGTAGGCCCGGGCCCGCGGCGTGCCAGGCGAACCACCACTTCATCATATCCACGGTGCAGCCCGGGAACACGTTGTTCACGGCCACATAGCCGGCGCCGTTCTCAAGGATGCAGTAGCCGGTCTCGACCTCGTGGTAGCCCGGGTCGAGCAGGTCGTTGATGCGGTCGTAGGACAAGGCCTTCGCCGGATCCATGGGGCCCCGGTTGAGGATCTCGATGAGCTTGGGATTCGGCGGAGCTACGGGCCTGTGGAAGTACTTGGAGTAGGGCAGCGCCTCCTGCTCCGGGGTGAGGGTCCGCGGCCCTGGGCCGGCATCTTGATGCTTAGGCATCGTGTTCTCCTTCGCGTACTCGGTGGTCAACACTCAGGGCTTGTAGGGGTACGCGTCAAGGGGTACCCGCTCTCTGCTCAGCGCGACCTGTCCGTTTTTGTCCTGTACGATGATCCACTCCAGTCCGTCCTTGCTCTGCTCTGGATAGTCCTCGCGCAGGAACCAGCCCAGCGACTCCTTGCGCTCCAGCGAGGCCTTGAAGAACATCTCGCCGCAGAGCAGGGCCGACGCGCATTCGTTGACGCCGAACATCTGGTGCGGGTCGGCGGCTTTGACCTCGGGCAGCAGGGCCTTGAGCTCTTCCACGCGGGCAAGCGCCGCCTTCATGCGGGTCTCGTGCCTGTAGAGACTGTTGCCCAGAGGCTGCATGACCTTCTGTATCTCGGCCACCATCTCCATGGGCTTCATGCCGCCCTTGCTCTTCAGCGGGGCGGTGAAACGCGCGTCGACAGCCGCGGCTTGGTCGTCTGAGAGCGGGAGTTGCTTCGCTCCCGTGGCGTACTGGGCCGCCGAGGGGCCGGCCACCCGCCCGGAGAACGTGGCGTACCCTATGCCCGAGCCGCGATGGCGCCCCGGCTGCGCCGTGGCGCCCCAGGCCCGCGAACCGTGCACCACCAGGTCGCCGGCCCCGTACAGACCGGGGATGGTGGTAGCCATGTCCTCGTCCACCCAGAGCCCGCCGAACTCGCCCACCAGACCGGGCACCACCACGTCGCTGGTCTGCTGTGAGAAGGCGTTGAAGAACAGATAGCCCCAGAAGCGGTCGGCATACGGCCTGTTGTAATAGTCCTGGGAGGCCAGCATGGAGTGGGTGTACGAGACCAGGGGGTTCTCCGCCTCGCGGTAGTGCATGGGACCGTTGCCGGCCACCATGTTCTTGTACCAAGCGGCCAGGCTCTCGGCGTTGATGTCCGGATGGATCTCCTTGATGGTCGGCCGGCCGATGTTCTCGCCCTTGTCGTTGTAGAGCGCGTATTCCACGCCCATCTCCGACTCGAAATGATCTAAGAACGTCCAGTTGTAGAACGAGCCGTACTCGCAGTTGGCGAACTTGGCCCCTGCCCGGTAGGCGGCGGCTACACCCTCACCGCGGGCCGGCGCCCACATGGGCATCACCCGGTAGCCCTGGTTGCCGCAGGCCAGCACCACGGACTTGGCCCCGAACAGGCGCTGAGCGCCGCTGTCGATGTCGTAGCCCACGATACCGGCGGCCTTGCCGCCCTCGATGAGCAGGTCCACCATGCCCGTGCGGTCCACGAACTTGACCCCCAGCTTGCGCGCGTACTTGCGCACCTCGCGCATGTAGTCCAGTTCGATGGCCACCAGGGTCCAGGGATAGGGGACGTTCTGGTCGAAGACGGGCTTGCCTTCGGCCGTCTTGCCGACCGGCCGCGAGGCCCACTTAAGCGTGCGCAGCTTGCCGTCCGGCCATTTGTCGATCTTGCCGCCGGACCACTTGTCCAGGGCGTCGGCGTTGCTGTTCAGCATACCGGCGTACTTGAGAAGCGTGGTCTGGTTGTTAAGGTAGAGACCTATGTGTTTCAGGTAGAACTGGGCGAACTCCTCGGGCGTACTATCCCCAAGGATGAGCATGATGCCCGCTCCTCGGTTGGCCTTGCCCGAGTAGCCACTGGTGTACTTCTCGACGACGGTCACGTCGAGAGCCGGGTCTTGCTCCTTGGCGGTTATGGCCGCAGCCAAGCCGGCGATGCTGCCGCCTACGACGAGGACGTCTGTGGTCACGCTTTCGGTCATGATGGCCATCTCCTCGTCAGACCAGGTTCTCGCGCGGGAACAGGTACGAATCGTATTTGGGATGCACCTTGATCGCGCGGTCGGGACAGTTGATCTCGCAGTACATGCACTGCACACACTCTTCCGGATAAGCGATCACCGGCCTCTTCTTCTTGTCATCCCACTTGATGACATCTATGAAGCAGGCCTTGAAGCAGGTCTTGCATCCGGTGCAAAGCTCATCGTTGACAATGATCGTGTTCACTCACCCACACTCCTTGGCGCACTTCAACATGGTTACTAACGGGTCGTGATGTAGCCCCGCCATTGCTGCAGATGATCGGACTCGGGCCTGTCAAGCAAGAAGATGCCCACGAAGTCCTTGAAGGGCTCAAAGAAGGGCAGCACCTCCCAGGTGGTCCACGGCGGCTTGGTGTACTGTCCGGCCTTCTCCGCAAAGGACTTGCGCCAGCCTTCGCTGTCGTCGAACCAGATCTCGCTGATTCTCTGGAAAGGGTTGATGCGCGGGTCGTCCAGTTGACGGCTGGAGATGAAGCGCGTCACCTCGGGGTTGGCACACACCTGAGGAGCGAAGACGTCCTTGAACCAGGCGTCGCCCTCATCAATGGACACCCCGTCCGGGTACTTGAGCAAGAACAGCCAGCGCACGTTCGCGCCGGCGTCGGTAAGACGGCCTTCGCCTTTGAAGTCGTCCTCCCAGAACACAGGCGCGAAGGAGAACACCACCGGGTGGTAGCCGTCCCGGCTCCCTTGCCAGCCGGACTGCCTCAGCACCTTGCTGGGGGGCTGGCAGGTCATCTCCATGAAGTCCTCCGGGTACTCCTCGCCGAAGGCGAGGCCGGCGGGCATGCCCGTCCCCTTGGACTGGAAGATGTTGAACAGCCAGTAGTGCTCGGTCATCATGCCGTTGTAGGTGCCGAAATCCAGCGCTCCCTCGGGAAGCGGCAGCGCGTGGTATGTGCAGTACTTGGTGCAGTACGGCATGAACTGCGAGATGCTTTCGGGCACGTGCTGCTTGTAGAGCCACCGCCAGATCTTGGGCCGGTCGTTATCCGAGCGGAAGTTCTGCAGGATGAAGCTCCGCATCGGCCGAAAATCGGGAAAGTAGGCCATGAGAGCCTCCTACTTCTCGGGCTTGCTGGCCTGGATGAACGCCTTGTAGGCCTCAGCGCGGCGCTTGTATTCGTCGGTCTGCTTGGCCGCCGCGAAGGCGCCCTCGTTCTTGCCGATGTCCTGCACGTGCTTGATCTTGCCCGGCAGCAGGTTGTGCGCGTGCTCCATCTGCTCGGCCGGATAGGTGAACTCGAGCTTGCCGCCCTTAATGACCAACTCGCCCTTGATGCCACAGACGCTGCACTCGACCGTCTTCCCGTCTTCGGCGATGTACATCAGACGCGAGTGGCAGTTGGCGCACACGCCAGGGTCGCCGATGTACTTGTAGGTGGACGCGTCGGCCGCCATCTTGGCGATGGTCCGCCCGGCCTCGCGAATGCTGGCCACGCGCTCGTCTTCCATGGCGAGCGACTTGGCCCAGATGAAGTTCAGGTAGTCCACTACCTGCCACTGCTGCACCATGGCAAACAGGGCGAAGTCCGCAGTCATGCGGCAAGCCCAGTCGCTGCCTCCGATGCCGATGAACGTGGCGTATCTCTGCTTGAAGGCCCGCGGGTCGGGACCGCCGGGGCCTCCACCCTTCTTCTCGTGGATATCCCTGGCGATGGTCAGCATGCCCAGATCGTGGCTGGGGCCGGCGATGCGGTCTTGGAATGCGCGGAAGAAGCCCGGCACGCCCTTCTCGAAGATGGGCATCACAAAGACGACCCCGTCCGCGTCGTAGATCTTGTCCTCCAGCCAGCGCAGATCGTCCTTGCGTATGCAACGGCATGAGCCGCCCGCGAAGACGCCATCCCTACCGGTCACGCAAGAGACGCAGCCGTTGCAGGGCACCAGGTCCAGGTCGAGCATGTGCACGAACTCGATCTCCGCCCCAGCTTCTTGGGCACCCATGAGGGCCTCTTTGGCCATCTGATCGTTGGTGCCGTTCTTGCTGCCGCCGGATATGGCTAGAATCTTTACGGTCACGACTCTCCTACCTTTCTCTCTACAGTTCCTTCAGACGGGCTCTCAGGCCCGCACCGAATCGATCATGGCCAGCATGTTCTCGTCCTTGGCCTCGTCTACCGTTGCTCCCACATCCAGGATGAAGCCGCCTCCGGGCCCCAGCGCCTCGACCAGATCCCGGGAGTAGGCCCGCACCTGCTCGGCAGTGCCCAGTTGGACCATGCTGATGGGTACGTTGCCCTGAACACAGGCGGTTCCACCCAGAATCTCCTTGGCCTTGCGCATGTCGGTGCGGTCGAAGTGCCAGAGGGTCCGTGCCCTGGGGACTTCGGCTATGACCTCAAGCCGGGAGTTGTAGCCCCCCTCCGCAAACAGGTAGGGGACAAACCCGTCGTTCACCAGTCCCTTGATCACCTTGAGCAGGCTCGGCCAGTAGAACTTCTTGAACTGTTGGTCGTTCATGAAGCTGTCGGCGCCCTTGTGCAGGGGTATGAAGACCAGAGGTGGCTGGAACGGCGAGGCCCGCCGTGTCACCCACTTCACACAGATGCTCGCCAGCCTGTCGCAGGCTTCTATGAGCGTATCCGGCTGCCTGAACATGTCGGTGAGGACGCCCCGCGTACCTCTGAGGGTGTCGCCGATGAAGTCGAACGGAGCCTTGGACATGCACCCGATGGTCCCTGGGAACCCCTCCGCGCCCAGTTGTCCGAGCAGGGGGAAGATGCTACCTCCCCATGCGCCGCACTCCTCGCCCGCAGCCTTCAGCCTGGCAAGGCTTTCCTGTACCTCGGGGTCCGCCCAGCGCATCAGGTAAGGCGGCGACCCCACGATCTCTACCATGTCCAGCGGGGAGGCCAGCTTGGCGAACCCCTTCATCCCAGTGACCGTTCGCGGCAACCACACGTGAAGCAGGTAGTCGGTCGGGTCGTCGATCAGAAGATCGTATTCATCCGCCAGCATCCACTCTTGCTCGTTGTACTGAAAGCCGGCGGTCTCGGGCACGCCGTGTCCCGGCCAACTCAGCACGGCCACATCCAGGGCCGCGAAAGCCCTCGCGGGTATGGCGGCAAAGATGGGCGCGATCATGGCGTCGGCCTGCAGGGTGCGATTGCAGTCCAGCCAGGCCGCCGCGGCTCGCGGATAGTCATGCATCGCATCGTAGGGACTGAGCCCCCTGCTGGTGCCGGGGTACAACCCGCACAGGGCGCACGCGGGCACCCTGTCCGGCTCCCCCTCAAGAAGGATCGCCTTCTTCAGGCGAGTGGCCCGTGCCCGATACTTCTCTGCTGCCTCCGGGCCGGCGAATTCCCTGTGGGGCTCCACGAAGGCGGCCCAGCGGCGCTCAAGCTTCTCTTCAGGGGTAAGTTGCGACCAGGCTCGATCGGGAGTCTCACTCATCTCACTTCACCCCCACCACTTCTTTGGCGAAGGCCACCGCTTCCATGGCGTCCATGCCGAAGGCGTCGGCGCCCGTGTACTTGCGGACGGTGTCGTCCATCTGTCCGCCGCCGATGATTATCTTGAGATCCTTGCGTAGGCCCGCGGCCTCCACCTGCTCGATGGTGGACTTCATGGAGTCGAAAGCCACGGAAAGGAAGCCGGAGAGCGCGAGCACCTGGGGCTTGTGCTCTTTGACGGCTTTCACGAACACCTCTTCGGGCTGGTCGATGCCCAGGTCAAAGACGGTGAAACCGTTCACCTCGAGCATGAAGCCCACTATGTCTTTGCCGATGTCGTGTATGTCGCCGCGCACGGTGCCTAGGACCACGACCCCCAGCTTCTTGGCCACCGTGGTCTTGGCCGCGAGGAGCGGCTTTAGGACCTCGCCGATCTTACGCAGCATCTCACCGCTCATGATGAGCTCGGGTAGGAAGTACTCGCCCTCTTGGTAGCGGGTGCCCACCACCTGCATGGCCTCGGAGGCGAGGTCTAGTATCTTGCCGGGGTCCTCCCCCTTGGCCAGGAGCTCATCGACTGTCCGCAGGGCTTCGTCCTCCTGCATGTTGGCCATCGCCTCGACTAGCTGGTGCATCGCCTTCTCCTCCGCTTGACCATATGTCTGCTCTGGCCGCGGCCGGTGGTCACCCACCGGCCGCGGCCCAGATTTGTTGCAAGGTGCAGCTGAGGACTCCTAGTTGAGGGTCCTCACGAACTCGAACTTGCCACCCACGATCTGATACTCCACCAGGAAGCCGTGCACGCCTTCGGTGGTATGGGCGGGCGTGTAGGTCTGCAGACCCTCCAGCGTCACGGCGTCCGTGAGGCTCTGAAGCGCCAGCGCTACCGCTGCTTTGTCATCCGCACCGCCGGCCTTGTTCATGGCCGCCTGCAGAACGATGAAGTAGTCGGCGCCGACGGCCGCAAAGAAGTCAGGCGCATAGTTATAGTGAGCAAAGTAGCGGTCATAGAAGTCGACCAAGAACGTCTTGGTCGCCCAAGAGTCGGGGAGAGGCTGCGGATTCAGCAGGCCACCGGAATCCATGACGTAGAGGCCTTCGACGGCCTCAGGTCCCTTGGACATGATAGATGGGTGAGCCGCGGCCGGCGATCCGTGTATGGGCACCGTTATGCCTACGCCCCTCAGACCTTGGTATATGGCCGGTTGCGCGAGCGGGTTGGACAGCGTGAAGATGGCGTCCGGCTGCTCGCTGTCATACGCCGCCTTGATCTTGTTGATGATGGCCTGCGGGTCGGGCAGGACGAGGCCGAAGGTGTCGGGCAGCACGGTAATGGTGAAGCCCTCAGTCGCACTCATCTCTTGCAGCTTGACCAGGGTCTCTGTGTGAATGGACAGGGTGTCGGCGATGGCGACGATCTTCTTGTACCCGTGGGCCTTGATCATCTCGGCCAAGGCGTCCGCCTGCGTCGCAGGGCCCGCAGACATCATGACACTCCACTTGTACTCAGTCGGATTCGCCAATTGCTCGAGACTCTCAGGACCCGCCCCCACCATGGGGATCTGAGCATCCTCACAAATCTGACGACCCGCTTCTTGTCCGTACTGGATGAACGGGCCTACGAAGTACTCGATTCCGTCCTCTTCGATCAGCTTGGTCATAGCCGCCGTCATTGAGGTCACCTCAGACTTGTCGTCCTCGATGAGCAGTTCGATCGGGCGGCCGTTGATTCCGCCGTTGTCATTGATGTACTTCACCTGATACTTGGCGCCGTTTTGAATCGACTGGCCGGGTGCCGCACTGTTGCCGGTGAGGCTGGTGACCATGCCCACCTTGATGGGTTCACCGGTCGCCGGATTGGCCGCGGCCGTCGTCTCCGTGGGCGCGGCAGTAGTAGTCTCGGTGGCTTCCTCCCCGCCGCAGGCCACCGCCGCCAGGGCGACCACCAACAGCACGGCGACAAGGCCCACGAGCATGAAACGCTTCTTCATCTTTCCTCCTCCTGTTCCCTTGATTCGGACTGACTGGTCTTGCCTGCTTCGTCCTACCTGTCCACTCTCGCCGCCTGACAGCGTGCGCTAGCCCCGACTTGCTCCGAGGTAGCCTGCGCGCACGCGATCATCCTTCTTCAGATCGTCGGACAGTCCGGAGACCACCACGCTCCCCGTCTGTAGCACGACCCCACGATGAGCGAGCGAAAGCGCCATCTCCGCGCTCTGCTCCACCATCAACATAGTCAGACCCTGCTTGTTGAGCTTCGCCAGAGCCTCGAAGATGCGCTCCACCACCAGCGGAGCGAGACCCATGGAGGGCTCATCCAGAATCAGTAGGTCGGGCTTGCCGACCAGGGCCCGCCCTATGGCCAGCATCTGCCGCTCCCCTCCCGACAGAGTGCCGGCGGCCTGCTTGCGCCGCTCACCGAGCACCGGGAAGAGCTCGTAGACATAGGCGATATCGTCCGCCAGAGTGGCCCGCCAGTCGCGGCGGCCCGAACTGCCCACCACCAGGTTGTCCTCGACCGAGAGATCGCGGAACAGCCGGCGCCCCTCAGGTACCTGACGCAGGCCGCGGGCCGCGATCTTCTCCGGAGCCAGCCGGGTGATGTTCGCGCCCTTGTAGGACACGGTGCCGCTTTCGGGCCTGAGTAGACCCGAGATGGTATGCAGGAGCGTGGTCTTTCCGGCCCCGTTGGCGCCCAGGATGGCCACCACTTCGCCCTTGCCGACCGTGAAGGAGACTCCGTGTAGAGCCTTTATGGCGCCGTAGGAGGTGGCTAGGTCCTCCACCGCCAGCAGAGCCTCCGGAACGGGGCAGGCGCCCGTGACCAGATCTCTGGTCTGGCAGAGATCGCTGCGGCGGTCGCTGGCCGCGCCCAGGTAGGCCTCGATGACCGCGGGATCCTTCTGCACCGCCGCCGGCACGCCCTCGCTGATAAGGCGACCGTAGTCAAGCACGTACATGTAGTCCGAGATACCCATGACCAACTCAATGTCGTGTTCCACGAGGAGCACGGTGATCCCTGAGTCGCGGATGCGCCTGATCTGTTCGACGAGGTGGGTCCGCTCAGAAGCGTTCATTCCCGCGGCAGGCTCGTCCAGCAGAAGCAGCCGCGGCTCGGAAGCCAGCGCCCGGGCGATCTCCACCAGACGCTGCGAACCGTACGGAAGGCTGGCGGCAGGAAGGGCCGCGGCTCCTTCGAGCCCCACGGCAGCCAGCGCCTCCATAGCCCGCGCTCGCGACGCCCTCTCTTCACGCCGCTGGTGCGGGAGGCCCAGCCCGCCTGCCCACAAGCCCGTCTTTTCGTGTTGATGGCAACCCACCAGGACATTCTCGAGAACAGTCATGTTGGCGTAGATGCGCAGGTTCTGGAAGGTGCGGGCCATGCCCAGGCGGGCCGTGTTGGCGGTAGACATCTTGGTCACGTCCGTCCCCGCAAAGCGGATCTTGCCTGCGGACAACCTCTCCAGTCGGCTGACGGCATTGAAGAAGGTGGTCTTGCCTGCCCCGTTGGGACCGATAAGAGCCACGATCTGGCCCTCGGTCACCTTCATGGAGACCTCGTTGACCGCCTTCAGGCCGCCGAAGTGCACCGAGACAGACTCGGCCTGCAACAGCACCTCGCCGGTACCCGTCTTGCCGATAACGCGGTCGGCCGACTCGGTCCGGGCAGCAGCCCCCGTCGTGGCGACTGCCGGAACGGCCCCCGCGGCCTCTGGATGCGACGCGTACGGCAGCGCGACTGATGTCTCGCACTGCCCGACAGGCTGGTCCTCTTCGGCCGCCGCCAGACACTCCGCCGACTCACGCAGCTTCTCCCTGGTGAAGAGCGCCTTGATGCGCGCCCGCTGGTCATGCCGCAGGAAGATGCCAGCAGGCAGGAAGATCAGCAGCAGGATCATGATCGCGGAGTAGAGCGCCCCGCTCCACTGCCCGATATCCGGCACCTTGCTCGGCAGCCAGTCTTTGATATAGATCATGATGACGGCCCCCACGACGGCGCCCCACACCGAGCCGGCTCCGCCGATGAGCATCATGACGATGGGTATGATCGCCAGAGTGAAGGTGAAGTCCCCAGGGTTGATGGCCCCGGCCACGAAGGCGAAAAGACCACCGGCCAGACCGCAGATCACGGCGCTTGTGACGAAACCCAGCAGCTTCCAGTTGGCGGTGCGCATCCCCAGAGACGACGAAGCGATCTCGCTCGTGGCTATGGCCCGAAAAGCCCGGCCCATACGGTATTTGAGAGCACGAGAGATAAAGACCAGCACGATCACCACGATGACCCAGACCAGGTAGTACTTCTCGATGGCCCCGGTGAATCTCAGCCCGAAGAGGCTGAGCTTGGGCACCGGCGCGAATCCGATACTTCCTCCGGTCACATCGCGCAGGGTGACGTTCACCAACGTCAGGAAGATCTGGCCCAGACCGATGGTGGCTAAAGCCAGGTAGAAATAGCGCAGCTTGAGAACAGGCCTACCGACGATCAGGGCGACGAGACCGGCGGCCAAGGCTCCGATGATAAGACATACCGGCGTCGGGATGGGCGTCTTCATCGCTAGGATCCCAGCCATGTAGGCCCCGATGCCGTAGAAGGCAGAATGGCCGAACGAGAGCTGACCGGCTTGACCCAGCACTATCACCACGCCGATCGTGAGCAGAGCATAGAGACCAGCCGTGGTCATTATGCGCATGTGGTACTTGTTCGCGAATATCAGTGGCCACACCAGCAGGGCGACGACTATCAGCGCCCTCAGAGCGGCGACCCCGTGCTTGCTCCATGAGAGTTTAAGACGTGACCGCGCCATTATTCCTCACCCTCTCCCGACGGCACTCCGAGCACCCCGGTCGGCCGGAAGTAGAGGAACAGGATCAGGATGGCATAGGCGATGGCGTCCTCGTTGCCCGCCGGCACAAAGCCAAGTGCGAGATTCTGGATGAGGCCCAGTCCGAGGCCGCCGACGACCGCACCTGTGCTGGACCCCCAGCCACCCAGGATGGCGGCCACAAACCCCCACAAGGCGTACGCCCCGCCCGAAGCGAAGGTGGTCTGACTTATGGGGTTGACGGCAATGCCGCCCAGAGCACCGATGGCTGCCGACAGGGCGAAGGCCAGCAGGACCATGCGCCCGGTGGACACCCCCGAGAGACTGGCCGCGCCTGGATCGGCGGCGGTGGCCGACATCTGCTTGCCTATGCGCGTGTAGTTGGTGAGCAGGTAGAGACCGATGAGCACCACGATCATCAGCCCTATCACCCACAGGCTCTGCCGCGGTATGTGGACCCCGCCGATAAGTATGTTCTGCTCGCCGGTGAAGTACGGCACGCTCTTGCCATAGCCGCCCCAGCGCAGTAGGGCCAAGTTCTCGAAGAGGATGCTCAGGGCGATGGTGGCCAGGATGATCGATACGAGCGAGACCCGCATTAGGGGTTTGAGGATGAGCAGGTACATGACCACGCTCAGGATCACCACGCTGATTATGGCGAGGATGGCTGAGAGCCAGTAGGGCAGCCCCAACTCGGACAGGAACGAGTAGGTGGCGAGCGCCCCGAACATTACAAAGGCCCCTTGGGCCAAGTTGACGATGCGCGAGGTGCGATATATGGTCACATAGCCAAGCGCGATCAGTGCGTAGATGCTACCCGTGGTGATACCAGTCACCAGAAGCTGGATCCACTTGACCACATGCACCCCTTCAGATCGCAGGCAAGTCCACAGAAGGAACAACGACCTTGCGGCCGTCAGAATGCTGCTATGCTAGCCGTCGATATCGGCGGTTGTCAAGTATCTGGATTGCCATTTCTTGTTGTCGTGTGGCGCAACCATCTCTGCCGCCTCGGCGCACCCCTCAGACTCGTTATGGAAACAACTTCTCCGGCAGTGAGTCAGCCCAAACCTCGATGGTCTTCCAGTCGCGCAAGTCGGCCGGGGGCATCGCCCTGGTGCCGGCATTGTTGTAGGGGAACTTGAGCTTGGCCGCGTCAAAGACGCCCCCGAAGATGGTCACCGCTACCGGAGTGACCCCCTTGAGGCCGACCAAGGACTTGTCCAGATGGGCGCGGGCTCCCGCGAACTGCTCCTCGGTGTTCTCGGTCGGCCCCATACCGAAGACGGCCACCGGCACCCGGCCGAGAGCCTTGCGGTTGCGCCTCAAGAAACTGCGGCCCTCGCGGACCAGCCTGAACATATACAGGGCGCCGCCGAACACAACGCCATCGTAGCCATCCAGGGACTTGACCGTTGCGGCAGCGGCCAGGTCGGCCTCCAGACCGCGGTCTCGAAGCCGAGCTGCCACTCTCTCGGCGACTTCTCGCGTCGAGCCGAGCTTAGTCGCATATGCCACCAGGATCCTCGCCATCTCTCAGTCTCCCTTCTCACGCGTACCCACTATCTCCACAGGCGTACCGCCCAGATCGGCTGCCATATCAGTGAAGGAACTCCAGTACGAACCCAGTATCAGCCGACACTTCGACAGTATCAGCAGATCCACGAGCGCGTCGCGCACCCCTTTGGCCTTGTCTCGCGCGAACACTTTGTGTCTGACGACCACCCGCCCCGGAAAGCGTGTCTGGACGACCCGCTCGGTGGCGGGGTCGTCGGTGGCCAGAAAGAACCGCACCTTGGGGTCCCGCTCCGTCTCGCTCTGCATGCGGGCGAGGAACGACTCCAAGGGGCTGTGTTCGGCTGACTCGGTATTGTCGGTGCCGCGTATGTGAACACCGACCAGCCGCCCTGGCTCCAGCTCCAACGTGGTCTGCTCGACCTCGGCCAAGATGTCCTGTCTGGGCCGGAAGAGGGGGAGGTACGGCTTGGTCTCGAGCAGGCTGTAGTAGCTGACGATGACGCAGCGCTTAGCCTTGGCGACCAGCGACACCAGGTCGACGCCGGCTGCCCAGTACTCTTCGACCTTCTCGTTGTTCAACAAGAGATCCATCGGGCCGTGCGCCGTCCGCAGTCTGTGACGAAGCGTGTCCGCACTGAAGAGTGCCCTAAACCGACTGGCGTGGACATCCAGGACCTCCACCCCTTCGATGGGCTCGAAGAGCTTCCCGAAGGCGCAGTTGAGGTACTTGTTCTTGAACCAGTAAACGGTCAGCCGTTGATCTGACGCTTTGGCCAGAGCAAGGGCGGAGGCCATCTCCCGCATCCGGTTGCACAGCCCCGCGTGTACCCATAGTTCGATCACGCGCCCGACCCCTTACTCGGGAGTGCGGACTGTCTCGAGCATCCGCCCACCCAACTCGGCCGCCATCTGGCTGAACGAGCTCCAGTAGGAGCCCAGGATCAAGGGACACTTCGAGAGGATGAGCAGATCCACCAGAGCGTCCTGCACCCCGCTGGTGCGGGTCCTGGAGAGCTCCTTGGCCCTGACGGTCACCCTCCCGGGGAAGCGCTCCAACACTTCTCGCTCGGTGGCGGGATCGTCGGTGGCCAAGAAGAAGCGCACTTCTGGATACTGCTCTACCTCTCTTTGCATCCGGGCGACGAAAAGGTCGAGCGGGCTCACCTGGATGGAGGCCTCGTTGTCGCCTCTGCGTATGTGCACTCCCACCACTCTGCCGTCTCCGTCACCGGAGGCGAGTGCAAACACCCGCTCGGCCTCATCAAGCAGCTCCGGTCGCGGCCTGAAGTCCTGGTAGGAGGGGAGCGCTTCGTAGCACCGGCCGTAGGTCTCTATGCCGCAGCGCTTGGCCTTCGCCACTTCCGACACGAGGTCCACGCCTCTCTCGCGCAGCTCCTCGAGCTTGTCTCCGCTCAGAAACAGGTCGTACTGCCCGCGCAGACCGGCCCAGCGCAGTCGCCAGGCACCCGCGCTGAACGGTCTGAGCAAGCGGCTGGTCTGCACCCCCACGACCTCGACTCCGTCGAGGGGCTCGAAGAGCTTGTCATAGGGACAGCCCAAAGCCGGGGTGTTGAACCAGTACACGGTCAGAGGCTGCCCCGCCGCCTTGGCCAAGGCGAGAGCGGAGGCCATGGCCCTTATCCTGTTGCACAGGCCCGAGTTGACCCTGAGCTCTATCAAGTGCGACCCACTTGTGTTCGACCTGCTCCTCTAGCCCCTCGAGCGCTCCATGAGCAACGCCACCATCAGGCTGAGTAGGGCTCTCTTCTCGTCATCTGCAGACATTTCTGCGTGCTTCTCCACTGTGAACTTGCCCTCCCACATGGCGGGCTGCTTCTTCATCTTCAGCAGCAGGCGGCCGTCGGAGGCGGTCAGCAGATACGTCGGATGGAACAGGTAGCCGGAGAACATCCCCACGATGGGGATCTCTGTGAAGAGACCGTCCCAGAACTTCACCCAGGGGCTTTCCTCCTGGATGATCATGGTGATCTTGTCTCCCTCATAGACGTCGAAGTGCGCCTTCCACAGGGAACGCCGTCCCTGCCGCTTTATCGCGCCGACAGTCTGGCCAAGGGTGTCGGCAAAGGTGAAGCGCGGCGAGAAATCGATGACCCTGTCCGCCTTCAAGGTGAAGGCAAGCCTAGTCTGCTGTACGTCCTCGAAGACGTTCACCTCTTCCTTCAGCTTGAACAGCTTCTGCTTGACATAGGCCACCTGGCCGCCAACGGCGTCGGTGACCGACAGCTGCGGCGCCATGGCGATGATCTTGAAGGACAGGTTCAGGGGGAATCTGAGAGGGAACTGCATGGTCTTCTCTCCCGAGCGCGTGGGTCTGCAGGGCCAGTCCTACTCTAGATGCGGGTTCAGTGACCCGTCAAGCCGGCGTCAGTCGTGCTTGAACATCCCGCGCAGCACGAGCCTACCGTAGTCGGCTAGCTGCTCCCCGGCGCTGCGGAAGTCAAGGGTAGCGAAGGCGGCGGGGCCGACAATACCGAAGGGCATCATGGTCACGGGCAGGCCGCGTCCGTAGTCGATCATCCAAGTGCTGCCCACGTACGCCATGGTCTTGACCGTCCCCTTGGGCAGAAAGGCCGGGTCACCCGGTCCGTATTCGGTCGCCTCGAACTGCCCTGGAGTGCAGGTGAGCATGCGCCCCTCGACCATCAGATCCCAGACGTCGGCGTGGCCGTACCGGCCCGAGAAGCCGGTCGCCCCGAGGGGCGTTCCGAAGAAGGCCACATACTCGATGGGAGACGCGTAGACGATAGCCAATTGACAGGGCACGTTGCCGGCACTGTTGAACACCCAACGGACGTCGGAAGCGACCTTCCCCGGATACCGGCGCAGGAGCTCCCGGTGGATAGCCTCCCACCGTTCGCCCATGGACAGGCCCGCGCCGGTGTTGGCGATCTCTTGGAGCTCATCTGCATCGAACACGTAGGTGCCCGAAGCGTCCACCCTCTTGAACACCCACGCGGAGAGCGCACGTAGCAGCAGGAGAGAGGTCACCACTAGGGTGACGCCCTTGAGAAGTCTCTTCACCCTTCAGTCCTTGTCGCCGTTGAGTGTGTTGGGGCCTATCGGCACGACCCGTTCTACCCGCTTGGTGTCCAGGTCGACCTCGACGTGGATGAGGCTCGTCTGCTCAAGATCGACTACGGTGAAACCCATGTCCACCAGGTCGAAGACCAGTACGTGCCCCGCCCAAGCGTAGTCTTGCTCCAGGCCATACATGTTCGGACCGTCGATCTGATACCAAGCGTCCGCTTGGAGGTCGTGTACCAGTAGCCCCCCGGTCAGGTAACACACGAACCGCGAGTCCGGCGAAGTCGTTACCAGTTCGTAGTCCTCGGGGCTGGGTTCGCCGTCGATGAGTTCAGGCGCATCCACCTGCTGCGCCGTGAACCCGTTCACGACGTCCGGGAGCTCTCCCAGCCCGTACACGTCGGGAGAATGGCCGTGGGGGTCCTCGTGGGCTGGGCGAGCCTGCGCGACCAGAGCCGGCAGGTGGCCGCCGTCTTTCGCCCACCGCCAAGCGGTGTCGTCAAAGACGCGCAGATCGACGTCGAAATCCGTGCGGTCGAGCGCCCAAGCGGGCATGTAGTCGCCCAGGTTGCCCTCGTCGTAGTCAGCATCCGAGGGCTCGTCGACGCCGCTCACCGTGAAGTCGAGACCCGCGCGGATACGCACGGGGGCGGAGTCGCCGCCCACCTCGGCCAGCCTCCCGCCCAGGACGGAATAGACCATCATGTCCTTGCGGGCGTAGAGAGAAACCTGGCCCTCCTCGCGGGTCGCGCCGACTATGACGTACGACGCGATAGCCAGCTGACTCTCCTCGTCGCCCTCCCAGAACAGCTGTACCGTCGCGGCCAGACTGGCGGACAGGCTCTCTGCAAGTCCGCCGTTCTCCTTCATGAGAGCCGGGAGGTCACCGCGCTCGCCGTCTTGCGCGAGCGACACCATGACTATCTGGGCACGCCCATCCGCGGTGGTTGTCTCGTTCATCAGGTAGGGACCCAGCGCCGGCGCCGGCACGATCTCCACGATCGCACCCGGCTCGCCGGGCTGCCCGCAGCCGGCCAGTGCCAGAGCGCCGACGGCGATCGATGCGGCCACGGCCAGGGAGGCTAGGCGCCTCAAACCATGCCGCCCCCTCCCTTCGAAGAGGGGCGCTATCCCCACAACAGCTTGCCGGTCGGACACATGTTGTCGATAGGAGGTTGCCCGGTCTGCTCGCGTATCTTCCTGCGTTCGCACTGCTTCGCTTTCTCCTTGTCTTCGCAATACATGCGGACCCAACCCTGCTTGATCACCTCGGTGCTGCCACTGTAGTTGAGGAAGAAGCCGCATCTCTCCAAGAATTCGCATTGTTCTGCCATGTTCATCTCCTTGCGCAACAGTCGGTCGTCTTGACGGGTACCTAGCGTACGCACTCCTCGACCCAGTTCGAGGAATCCCTGAGAATCCAGGTCGACGCAGTGCGCCGCGTCCCAGAAGAACCACATATCCACGCGCTTGCCCTGGTTCTCCAAGCCCACAGCCAGATTGGTGATAGCGGTCATGGAGATGCCGCTCTCACCGGTGCCGCGACGGAGCCACCAGTGTCCGGCACAGCCGGCGTTCTTCTGGTTCACATAGTACTGTGGGTTCATCAGGTCCACGAGGGTCTTGATGTCGCTATCCAGCTCGGCGTGCGGGTCGCCTGTGGCTTCGCGTAGACTGAACTCCGTGAAATGCCGCGCCTCGGTCGTCTTGTCACCGAACAGCGAGGGCTCGGCGAGGCCGAGCGCCAGGTCGTCGAAGGCCGGGATCATCTTGAACCTGCCCGCGTGCAAGGCGTAGTCGGCGAAGGTGAAGACAGCCTGCTTTCCGTCCCAATCGAGCCAGTCGCGCGTGGCGAGGTACTCCCTCCGCTCCTGGTCGGCCAACCCCGCCAAGTACTTGGTCGCGGAAGGGACCAGGTAGTAGCGCATCAGGTACTCGTCGTAGTTGTCGGCGGTGAGAAGCCCGAAACCGTCCCTGCCTTGAAGAGCCAAGGAATCCTGGTAGCCGGCGAACAGAGCCTTGAGCCGGGCCGATAGGGCTTGGTCCACCGGCTGCCCCGACTGGTTGTGGGGCGTGGCGCCACTCATCCACTCGTAGGCCATGTCGCCATGATCCAGGTCCACGATGGGCGAGTAGCAGCTGGCGGCATATATGCTGTCGGACTCGTCGGCGGCGCCGACCTCCTCCAGGTAACTGTCGAAGAGTGGGCTGTCCCCCGACGCCCCCAAGAGCGCCGACAACGCTCCTCCTGCGCTGCACCCGGTCGACACGATGCACTCCACATTACCCGGCATGACGCCCCGGTTGTGCCGTAGGTATCGGACGGCCGCCTTGAGGTCGACTATGGCGGCGGGAGCCTTTCCGTAGTAGGTGCCGTCGGCGGCCCGGTTATCGCGGCCGCGACAGCCCGGCCAGACGGCTACATATCCCTTTGCGAGCGCCAGCTCCGCGTGGCGCCCGCCCACCGAACCCTCACCGCGCGGCCCGCGCATGTCGCCCCGAGCGTTGTTCACCGACAGGTAGCCGCCTACCGAATTGGCAAGGATGATGGGAGCGTCGGTGGCATCCACCGCGGCCCCATCCACCTCGACGGGCACCATGACGCTCAGACTCTGATACCGGGCGTCCACCGGTTTCGCCACGTATGGCAGATGAGCGTACAGGCGGTAGGCGACCTGCTTCTCGCCTGCGGTGGTCTGCACCCGCATTGTCTCTACGGTGTAGTCATGCCTGGGGAACAGCAGGGGCTCAACTGGGGTCATCGCCACCGCCCGGACCTGAAGGCTCGGCATCCTCGCGCAGCAGCTCTTCACAGACTCGCTCGATGTCCACGCCCTCCCGACCCAGCCACTCAAGAGCTGACGGCCGGTCGCGGAACACTTCTATCCGTAGCGGGCTGCGAAACTCTGCGAGCAGTTGGTGCATCCTGCTGGTGCCGTAGGTGGCGTCCGCCGGCGCCACAACCGCCAGCTTGGCGTCGTCTCTCATCATGAACATCCGCGGTTCCGCCAACGCGCGAAGCTCGGCGCCCGTGGGAGGATGCTCGACATTGGTGTTGTCCACCAGGGCATCGTAGTCGGCCGAGAACATCGGGTCACTCCGCAACCTCTCACTTAGACCGACTATCTCTTCGGCTGTGCTGGTGCCAGAGAGACAAAGCACAATGAGCCTTCGCTCAGGCATTATGCGATATCGGATCATACTCTCGACTCTATGTGACCGGCCACGGCTCGTCAAGCACGCCCTCCCCCCTGGACCCGACCTGGTTCGCAGACCGACGGCAAGAACGGGTGGCCGGCGCTCATGCTTCTACTCCGCCAGCCGGACCTCCTCGCACACGTCACCGAGATCCACTCGTTCTCTGCCCAGCCACTCAAGGGCCGAGGGAAGGTCACGAAAGACCCCGACTTCGGACGGGCTGTTGAACTGAGTCAGCTGTTGATGCATGCGGCTGGTGCCGTAGGTCGCGCTGCCGGGAGCGACGATAGCGACCTTGGTGGGAGAGTCCATGTAGTGGACCCGAGGTGTCGCCAGTTCACGCATCTCCTGCCCAGAAAGGGGGTTTTCCAGCCTGCTATTGTCCACTAGGGTGTCGAAGCTCTCTGAGAATGCTGGGTCTTTCCGCAGAGATTCGCTCATGCCAAGTATCTCGTGCGCGCTGGTCACGCCCCAAAGGCACAGCACGTTGAGCTCGTGTTCGGGCAAGATCCGATACCTGATCATCGCGCCCCCTGATGTTCGCCTTGATCCGGTGGCCCAGACTCTATGCGCTCTGAATGTTACCGCCGAGTGGCGACTCTGAAACCCCGCCGACCTTGTGCATCTCCGCCTGGAGACAGTCCGGGCAGAGGCTGTGAGAGAAGTCCACGTCCCAGCGACCCTTGAAGTACGACTCTATTCGCATCCACGACTCCTGGTCATCGCGCACCTTCCCGCAGATGGAGCAGATGGGGATCATCCGATACAGGTCGGCCAACTCGCTGATATCTTCGATCACCAGCAACACCAGCGACCTGCCCTGGTACTCAAGCGGTGAGGCGGTGACAAGCACGTAGAGCTCCTGCACCGCTTCTCCGCGTAGGAACTCCATCCTGGCGCGACGACGGACGATGCGTTGCCCCTGGGAGGCTTGTGTCACCGAGTCTCTGATGATGCAATCCGCGCAGAAGGGCGCTCTGCCACAGCCCTCGGGCACATCGAACGAATGCACGCAATGAAGGATGTCCCCGGCTCGACGTTTGAGGGTGCTCTGTCTATCCGCCGCCAACAGCTCCCCCGCAGCCGAGTTGTATTCCTCTATCCTGACGTCTTCATCGACCACCAAGACCAGCGAGGGCAGGGCGTCGAAGACCGCCCTCAGCATCATGTCTTCCCTTTTCTTACTCATGACTTCCTCTAGCCTGCTCTGACATGGTCTCCCGTCTCCCTCAGAAGATGAACAACATCAAGGCCGCTACTCCCGTCATAGCCATCACAAATATGCGATAGGTCCTTTCGGGCATCTTCCCTGACACTTTGACGCCTATGAATGCCCCAGCCGCTATAGCGGGGACCATTATCGCGTCGAATATCAGCGTCGTGGCACTGATGTTGTTCCAGAAGAACACCTGCAGGGGGATCTTGAGCAGGTTGACAACCAGAAAGAACCAGGCCACCGTCCCTATGAACGCGTTCTTCGGAAGGCGCATAGAGAGCAGGTAGATGGACATGATGGCTCCGGCGACATTGCCCACCATGGTAGTGAATCCCGCCAACAAGCCGGCCAGGAGGGCGAACCACCAGGCCTGTGGGTAGCTCGGTTGGCCCTTGCTTCTGTCCTGCAAGATCATCAGTCCCAGCAGCGCCACGATGATGCCGCCCAGCATCATCCGAAACGCGCCGTCCGATAGTCTGCCCCCCACCACCACGCCCACCGCCATGCCCAGCAGGGTGCTGGGAAGAAGCTTGACCAAGTACTTGACTTCAGCATTTCGGCGATACCACGCAACCGCGAAGGCGTCACCCACGCAGAGCATGGGCAGCAGGATACCGGTCGAAGCCCTTCCCCCGAAGGATAGGGCCATAAGTGGCACGAAGAGCAAAGTCACGCCAGTGAGTCCGGCTTTGGACATGCCGATCACCACTCCGGCGACGATCGCGAGCACCCACTGAAAACTCTGCACCTGGGAGAGAGCGAACTGCATATCAGAGGTGCTTGCTGCTTCTCAAGAGCTGCTCCCTCCCGGGATTCTGTCTTCGAAAGCCTAGCACGCGACGCCGATGGCTACCGCCCGGGAGCCATCGGGGAGCGCCGCCCATATGGCCTCGGCGCCGCTCGCCAATCTGGATTGGCGTCTATTATTGTGACGTGACAATGCCGACAGGCGAGGTAGCTTGTGTACCGAATCGATCTCCGCAAGCCGGACGGAAGACGGCTGATACTCTATTCCCGCGCGCCCATAGATGAGGGCCTTACCGCGCCCAGCCCCACCGCCGAAGAAGTGGAGCGCAATCCGCACATGCGCTGGCACCCGCTGCGTGGGGAGTGGGTGGCGTACGCCAGCCACCGCCAGGGCCGCACCTTCTTGCCGCCCGCCGACTACAACCCTCTCTCTCCGACTGTCGACCCTGAGCGGCCGACCGAACTGCCTCAGGGAGACTATGACGTGGCGGTCTTCGAGAACCTGTTCCCGGCCTTTGCCGAACGCGCGCACGATGCGCCCGCTAGCTTGGTCCGCACGGCGCCGGCTCGCGGCGCCTGCGAGGTGGTGGTATACACCCAGGATCCAAGTGCCTCTCTCAGCACACTGCCCCTGGATCACGTCCGGCTGCTCATCGATGTCTGGGCCGACCGCACCACCGAACTCGGCGCGCGTGAAGAGATCCAGTACGTCTTTCCCTTCGAGAACCGCGGGGTAGAGGTGGGCGTGACCCTCCATCACCCCCACGGCCAGATTTACGCCTACCCGTTCGTCCCCCCGGTCATGGCCCGAGAGCTGTCGTGCCAACAGACGTTCTATGCAGAGCACGGTAAGGGCCTCTTGGCCGAGCACTCCCGGCTGGAGGCGGAGGACGGCAGACGGATGCTCTATGAGAGCCGGCACTGCCTGGCGTACGTGCCCGCCTGCTCTCGGTATGCGTACGAGACATGGATAGTCCCCACCAGAGGGGCCGCCTACTTCGCCGACTTGGGCGACCAGGAGCGGGACGACCTCGCCCGCTGCCTCAAGACGGTCCTCCTCAAGCTCGATGGCCTTTGGGACCAGCCCATGCCACTGATAATGGCCTTCCACCAAGCGCCCACCGATGGAGAGCCGCATCCGGAAGCGCATGCCCACGTGCAGATCTATCCCGCTCTGCGCATGAAAGGACGGCTGAAGTATCTGGCCGGCAGCGAGGTGGGGGCAGGGGTGTTCACCGCGGATACGTTGCCCGAGGACAAGGCCGCGGAACTGCGTGCCGTGCAGGTGGACCTTGACTGACGGGCGCCCACAGGCAGGCGCGGGCTCGTTCACAGCAGGAGTTCGGACGAGCCCCGGAGGTGGTCGCGGAGGCACCGGGGCGCGTGAACCTCATCGGCGAGCACACCGACTACAACGAGGGCTTCGTGCTCCCCACTCCCATCCCGCAGAGGACCCGGGCCGAACTGGCTAGGCGCTCCGACACGATCACGACCGTTATGAGCGCGGAGCTGGGCGCGAGGGAGACGTACCGGCTGGGCGACGAACTCCGCACCGGTCGCTGGATCGACTACGTACAGGGTCTCACCCGAGTGCTCGCCGAGGCCGGACACAAGCTCACCGGCTTCGATCTGCGACTCGAGTCGAGCGTCCCCATCGGGAGCGGCCTGTCGTCCAGCGCGGCACTGGAAGTCTCGGTGCTCAGGGCCCTGCGCGAGGCCTTCTCGCTCGATATCGACGACGTACATCTGGCGCGGCTGGGCCAGCGGGCTGAGAACGAGCACGTGGGGGCGCCGGTGGGCCTCATGGACCAGATGGTCTGTAGTCTGGGGCGGCAGGGCGAAGCCCTCTTCTTGGACATGCGCAGCCTGGCGGCTGAGTCGGTGCCGCTCCCGCCGACGGTGGAACTGGTGGTGATCGACTCGGGGGTCCGCCATAGCAACGCGGGGGGCGGCTATGCGGAGCGGCGGGCGGAATGCCGCCGCGCCGCGGACCTACTCGGTGTCCCCCAGCTCCGCGACGCCGACCTGGCGCTGCTGGCAGCTGCCGGACTCCCTGCCCCCTTGGACCGCCGGGCCCGCCACATAGTGAGCGAGAATCTACGCGTGCAGCAAACGGTCGCCGCTCTCCGGCGGGGTGATCTGGGCGCAGTCGCAGCTACTCTGGCCGCCTCTCACGCCTCGATGCGCGACGACTTCGAGATCTCCGTTCCCCAGGTGGACCTGCTGGTCTCTCTTGCCGCATCCGAACCGACCGTGCACGGCGCCAGGCTAACGGGAGGGGGGTTCGGCGGGGCGGTAGTGGCTTTGGCCGACAGGGGGACCGGAGTCGCTACCGCCGCCTCGATCCTCTGCAGGTACAACGAGCGCGGCGCCGAGCAGGCGACGGTGCTGCTGCCCGCCACCTAGTCTTCGAGAGCCGAGGGAGAGTCCAGGTCGCGCGCGGCCAGGGCCTGAATGCGTTCCTCATATCGGGCCAGCCGCGCGTCTATGTCGATCTCACCGCTCATGGCCGCCTCGATGGCCAGATACAGCCACAGGTGCGTACGGAGCAGGTCGGTGCGGGTGTACTTGTTGTCCCAAGAGGCGCGCATGTGCGTGTTGTCCATGGCCCCCAGCAAACTGTAGGCCAGCAGCTCTTCCGGTATCGGCGGGGCGGAGGCACCCTTTGCGCGCATGGAGGCCAGGTCCGCTACCATCGGGCCCACAATGGCCTCGAACGCCTCTTCCACCGGTTTGTGGAGGTCACTTCCTTTGTGGGCTCCCTCGGAATGGATGAGAGCCAGAACGTCGACACCCAGTGCTCGGATCCGCAGGTCGCCGATCAGGTTGCAGAGAAGCCGCTCCCCAAAGTCCGAGGTGTCCTGCAGCTCGGGGGCCCTGTCGGCCACGTTCCACTTGATGAAGGTGTTGAAGCACTCCAACAAGAGCCTGCGCTTGCTGGGAAAGTGAGCATAGAACACATGCGGGGTGACCCCCGCCTTCTTCATGATGACCGCCACGTGTGTCTGCTTGTAGCCCTTGGTCATGAACTCCTGGGTGGCCACACGACGTATGGCCTTGTGAGTCCGCTCGTACTCGCGCGCGGCCAAGTCGACGCCGCTCTCTTCGGCCTCTTCGAGTGAAGACCGCATCTCCGCTTTGATCTCGGCCAGCGAGCGGCCGCCGTCTTTGAGCTCCTGTATGCGCTTCAGCAGCTCGACGTGATCCTCGGAGTAGAGCGCCCGGCTGGCGGCTGTTTTCGCCGGCTGCGGAAGCAAACCCTCGCGGATATAGAAGTGGATCGTGCTCCGCGCCACTCCTGTCTCGCGTTCGAGAGTCGAGATTGTCAGTGCCTTGACGATTTGCTGCCTCCTCGGCTTACCGAGTCCTGGACCCTGAATGTCTTCTCATATACTGGCAGATATCCGTCAGACGGGGTATGCCCGTTCTTGCTCGCTCGCCGGCCCATCGCATGACGGGGCCGCTCTCACCCTGCGCCCTGTACAAGCTCAAGGAGTTCGCCGATGCCCTCGAGCCTGTAGTCGGCCTCGCCGCTTCGCGTGGCGTCTCCTACGGCGACGGCGTACATGCCCGCTGCCTTCGCCGCCTTTATGCCGGCTTCCGCGTCTTCGACGACCAAGCACTCGTCAGGGCGGATCCCGAGCCGAGCTGCCGCCACCAAGAATACATCCGGAGCCGGCTTCGAGCGCTCGATATCGTGCCCGTCGGCGACGGCATCGAACGCATCCGCCAGACCTATCTGCCTTAGGATCAGGGGCGTGTTCCGGCTCGACGAACCCACGGCTATCTTGATGCCGCTCGCCTTCAGGGCCTTCAGGACCCTGGTCACTTCGTCGGGGACCGCACTCGGACGGAGAGTCTGCAGGAGCTCCACATACCGGGCGTTCTTGGTCTCGGCCAAGGCCTGTTTCTCTGCCGGGCTGTAGATACGCGCAGCACTTTCTAGGATTATCTCGAGGCTCTCCATACGCGAGACACCCCGCAGACGGTTGTTGATCTTCTCGTCGAAGTAGATGCCCTCGTCGTCGGCGACAGACTTCCAGGCCTGGTAGTGCATGGCGTCCGTGCTGACAATCACCCCGTCCAGATCGAAGATGACCGCTCTGGTAGCCATCCCTACAGCCTGGTGTCCCATTTGCCACAGAACGGATCCACCGGGCTCACGCCCGTGAACGGGGAGCGGCCGACCAGCTTCTCCACTAAGACCTCCAGGACAGCGTCCGAAGACCCGTAGGTGTTGATGTACGTGCGCACCCGCGGAACATCAAGCAGGTGATAAGGATTGGCCACCGAGACAAAGACGGTGGGCACCATCGTAGTGAATATGGGCACGTTGGCTCCCATGGGCGGCGACCACTGGATGCGCACCACCGTCTGGTTGCTCTTGGTCTCCAGGTTGGCCACATAGAGCATGAGGTCGTAGCCGGCGATGTACTCCGCATAAGGCACCATCTCGCCCTCGTGCCGGTCCGGTACCGAAAACAGCTCGACGCTGAAGCCCTCTCTCTCCAGCAGCGCCCCCAGCTTCTCCGCCGTGGTCGAGCCCTTCGGCCGCTCAGCGCGGAAGCCGAAGTAGTCTATGTCGCTGTCTACCCCGTAGAGGAGCACCCTCTTGGTCTTGCCGGGGCTTAGCGGCAGTACGCCCGCCTCTTGCTTCACCAGGGTGATAGACCTGTCCGCGCACTCCTGGGCCCAGTCCCGGTGCTCCTTGGTGCCCAGTGCCACTCGGGCTGCTTCTGGCGTGGGGATGAGCTTCTTGTCGGCCTGCTTCCTGTGAAGCCCCAGCGCCGCCTTGAGCGCTAGCACATTGCGCACCGCATCCTCCAGCCGCTCCTGGGTTAGCGTGCCGTCGGCCACTCCGTCGCGCATGGCCTGCAGGTCCTCCTCCAGGTTGCGGGTGAAGAGAAAAACGTCGCAGCCCGCGGCAATGGCCTGCGGAACTGCCTTGGCACGATCCATGGCCATCATCATGCCGGCCATGACGGTGGCGTCGGTGGCGACCACACCGTTGAAGCCCAGCTTCTCCCTCAGGAGTCCTGTGACGATCTCAGGGGAGAGCGAAGCCGGCAGGATATCCTCGTCCTTGATTCCCGGACGAAGCTTTTTCGAGTAGCTGGGCAGAGAGATGTGCCCCACCATTACGGCCGGAGTGCCGGCGGCGATGCAGGCCTGGTATATCCGGCCGTAGGTCTCGTCCCACTCCTCGCAGCTCAAGGTGTTCACTGTGGTCACCAGGTGCTGGTCGCGCTCGTCGACGCCATCCCCGGGGAAGTGCTTGACCGTGGTGGCCATGCCGGTCTCCCGCAGGCCCCGCATACAGGCCAGGGCGTAGTCGATGACACGCTGGGGATCATCTCCAAAGGTCCTGACATTGGTGATGGGATTCCGGAAGTTGAGGTCGATGTCCACCACGGGCCCAAAGGCCCAGTTGATGCCCAGGGCCGAGGCTTCCCGCCCACTGGCCACACCCAAGCGGTAGGCCATGCCCGCATCGCCCGTAGCCGCGATAGCCATCTGGCTGCCGATACGCGTGCCTTCGGTCGCGCAAAGGCTGTCCGCGCCGGCCTCCAGGTTGGCGGCCATGAGTATGGGTATCTTGCTCTGACTCTGAAGTAGCGAGACCGTCTGCACGATCTCGTCCAGCGGCCCTGGCCTGCACATCACCGAGCCGATACCTAGCTCCTGGGCCGCATGCCGCGACGCCTGCTCGTCCACCCCGTACGAGACCAGGCAGAACACCTGCCCGATCCGCTCCTCCAGCGACAGACCGGCCAGGGTACTCTCCACCCAGTCCACGTCCGCGTCTGACAGCAGGAACGGGGCCTTTTGTAGTCTGCTACTCATCTACGGACCTGTATATGATCGACGCCTTTCCGTGCCTGGTCCTGCGCAACTCTTTGCTGAAGGGTAGACGGCTCAGGTAGACGTGGTTCAGCCGCGGCATCACCCTCTGTCTGCCCTCCAGGATGGCCTTGTCGAGCTCGATGAAGTCATCGAGGTGCGAACAGGCGATGGGGGCACCGTTGTGGGCGGGGCAGATGGCGGAGAACTCCCCCTGCCTGGCCTTCAGGTTCCTCATATTGCGCAGGTGCTTCTCGACCGTGGTCATGAGTACGGCCGGGTCGTTGGTGCCATAGTCGAACAGAAGGACCTGCCCCGACTCGATCTCATCGCCCGCGAACAGCATGCCCGTGCTGTGGTCCAAGAGCGCGATGCTTCCCGCGCCGTGGGCAGAGATCTCTATCACTTCGACCCTTCTCTCCCCCAGATCAAAGCTGAAGCCATCTTCCACCAGCACCTTCTCGTAGTCTGGAAAGGGGAGCTTGAGGCGCTCCGGTAGGGGGGGCATGTGGGCGATGTCGGCTACGGCGTCAGCGTGCATGTGCACCTGTTGCCACCAGCCGTTCCCGCCGGCGTGGTCCAAGTGGCCGTGAGTGTTCACCACGACGACCGGCTTGTCCGTGAGGCGCTCGACATACTCCCTCAGCCGACCGCATCCCCAGCCCGTATCGATAAGAAGCGCGCGGTCTTTGCCCTCCAAGAGGTACAGGTACTGCGCGCCCCCCAGTATGGTCAGGAAGACTGTGTCTTCGGTCGCTCTCCAGTGTCTATAGCTCTCCCGTATCATGCCTACCAGTTCTCTCCGTGAGTTCGATCCGCCTGTTCAGCCGCCGCGGGCGCCGAAGCCCCCTGCCTAGAGGATGGTAGTGCGTGGCCATGCCCTTGTCAACAATGCCATTTCTCATTTCTCGTCGTTAAGTACTCCCGCCGCCACACCCCCGCCCGGGGAAGCCCAGTGCTGCCGGGCACACTCCGCTGCCGGATGCTCATCACTCTGACTTTATGATGCGAAATCTAGAGTCCCGTCATTGACAACCGCCATAACGGCAGCCTACTATCACTTGCAGGGTGTTCGCGTTTCGCCGACAATCGTGCAGACAGGGGTGAGCGGGAATGAAGCACGCAAGGACTATTGCAGTGGGGTCGTTGGTCGCTGTCGTGATGCTCGGCCTTGTAGCCTGCGACACTTCCGCGCCGACTACCACCAAGGCCGAGCAGACCATTGTCACGATGGGATCAGTTGCGGAGCGGGACTATCCGGGCAAAGACAAGTGGTTCGTGGAGATGGTCGGCCAGCCTAACGCCTACTCCATAGTCGGCGTCAACGGCAGTGAGGGCTTCAACATCGCGGCCTTCGTCAATACGGAGATGGCGGAAAAGCTCATCGCGCTGCAGTACAACACGCTGGTGCTCTACACGGAGGACATGGACCCTGGACTGGTTGCGTTCTGGCAGGACCTAGGGATCAAGAAGGAGCTTCATGACGCGGAGGACAAGACCACGGCGTGGGCCAGCTACACGCCGCTGGCGGCCCTCGAGGCCGGCAACACCGCCAAGTACCCTGTCGTCTTCTCTTTCCACGGCAACAAGAACACCATCCTTCACGCTGAGGGCTTCGGCTTTGCCAATATAGGGGTCAAAGAAGGCTTCATCACGGTCATCCCCGATGCGAACAACAGCGACGGGCCTACCGCCGCGGCCAAGATCCCGGAGATCCTCGATACCCTCGAGGCAGACGGCTATCCGATCGACAGGACCCGTGTGTATCTCACCGGCATGTCGAAGGGCGGCGTGTGCAGTGCCCAAGGGGCCCTCGCCCTGCCCGATGTGGTGACGGCTATAGCTATGCACGGCTCCGCCTTTTCCCTGAACACTGAGCCCAAGGGAGAGGTCGGAGGCAAGCCATCGGCGTCGGCCATAGGCATCGCGCCGCAAGACTATGAGAAGGCAAGGGCCTACGATATCCCCATGTACCTAGCGGTCGGGGAGTATGACTTTGGTCAATTGCCCCTCAAGACGCAACCACTCATCGACGGATTCAATCTGTGGCTGGAGATGAACGACTGTCCCACCAGGCTCGACCTGGACGAGTGCCTGGCAGCTGCCGCAAGCGGCGACGACCCAGCGGTGACGTTCCTCGGAGTCACTGCCGACAAGACCTACGCCGAGACCATCGACGGCTCAACTCACTACTTCGCGGACTACAACAACGCAGAGGGCGTCACCATGATCAGGTTCATAGGTGTGGCTAACCATCCGCACTGGACCACTGCCTCGTACGCCCAGATGGCGTGGGACTTCATGAGTAAGTTCTCCAAGGATGCCGAGGGCAAGCTGATCGTCGCAAAATGACCAAGAGGCGGATCGTCGCACGAGCTCTTGCGCGGCTCGTGCTGGTGCAACACCACCGGACAGGTAAAGGAGAGGCTTTGAAAAGAAATCTAAGAACCACCCTCATCGCGGTGCTCGCAGTGGTTGCGATACTGGGCGTCCTCGCAGCCAGTGCATGCGGCGGGGGGTCGAAAACCATAACGCCCATCACCACGACAGACGTCGGCAAGATCGAGACCCTACAGTTCACTGCCGACACCGGCTCAGCCACGGCCTATCTGTATGTCCCCACAGCGCCGGGCTTTGCGGGCACGGTATTGCCCGTCACCTTTGTCTATCCCGACAAGAACGTGGCCGATGCGAATGCAGCGCTCGACTACCTGGTCACCACCGGCATCAAGGACATCCTTGAGCATCAAGGTTCCTTCGGCTTGGTCTTCACGCCGATCGACGCCGGCGGCTACACCGAGGCCGACCTCGGGATCATGAACTCCGCCAAGGGCCAGTTCAGCGATATCGGCTTTATACGTGGCGGGATCATCGAGGCCGAGGGCGGCATGGTGACGAGCGACTCCGGCACCCAATACGCCGGCAGCCGCTTCAGGAACTACATCTACGCCGACGGCGCCAGCGCGGACTTCATCGCCAAGCACGCCACCAAGAGCATGCAGTACGTCCTTACCTTCTCGGACGGCGGCATGATCACTTTCAACCACCTGGCTGCTGCGGTCGCCCTGTTCAACGTCAGCGAGCCGGCCGATCCTGGGGACAAGCCAGAGCCGGTGCCTGCCTATATCGTCAACGGCGGCGAAGGCGTGGCCGACTCGTTCGAGACCCTCAACGGCAAGGAATACCCTACCGTCTCCAAGAAGGCTGAGGGCGGCATAACTCCTCAGTTGGCTTGGGAAGCCTGGGACCTCATGTCGGAGTGGCAGCGGACCGAAGCCAACCCCGGCCTTGAGGGTGTCTTCCTGATGACCAAGTACATCACCGACTATGAAGAGGCCGGCCTGGACTACGCCGAGCACCTCTGGACGGCCATCCCCGAGACCGAGAGCGACTACAAGTACACGTACTTCACCTGGGCTCCGACGGGCAAGAACGACTCCAAGCGGCCCGCGCTGATGCTGTTCCACGGCGGGAACAACTCCGCGCTCTACATCGCTCAGACCTCCGATTGGCTGAGAGTCGCCCTCGAGAACAACTTGGTGATCATCTCGGTCCAGCATTCAGGCGTGACCGACGAAGCAGGGGCTGAGATCCCGGCGGCCACCGCCACCGACATGAAGAAACTGCTGGACTACCTGCTCACCGACGAGAACCTCAACATCGACCCCACCAGGGTCTTTGCCTCAGGCTTCTCCATGGGCTCCATGATGACCACCAGCTTGGCCAAGCAGTATCCGGCCACCTTCGCCGGCTTTGGGCCCTGCAACCCCGCTGGCGCGATGGACACGAACGGAGTGGTCGCCCCGGTTTTTGCAGTAGCCGGCCTCACCGATCCGCTGGCCAAGCCGTCTTCCGCCAGATCGTACGGACCGGATAATCTCCGCATCTCGCTCACCAACAACGGTGGCACGCCCGATCCCGCAGTCGACCCCAAGAACAGCAAGAGCCACAAGGACCCAGTCTGGGGCTATGCACCAGATAGCTCCGAGGAGTTCGTCAGGAACAACGGCAACAACATCTACACCGTCAATTCGTATGAGAGTGCCGACGGCATCGTCTACACCATCTACTGCGCGGTGACCAACCTGTCGCACGAGACCATGGGCGCCACTTCTTGGCTCCAATGGGACTTCTTCAAGCACTTCTCACGCGACGCCGACGGCAGCATCAAGTACAAGAAGTAGCACCGATAGCGTCCCCCTTCCTGGAGAAGGAGCGGTCAGTCGACGACTGACCGCTCCTTCTCGCTTTCTGAGGACTCGAGGACAGGCAGGGGCGCTCAGAGCAGCTTGTGCGCCTCCAGCAAGACGCTGTGCGCGCGTCTCTCGCCGAGCGCCACAGCGATTACCCCGTTCAGCCAGTCCAGGTGCGGGGCACCTGTCTCAAACCGCATTATCGTACGGAAGAAGTAGGTCGACGGGTCCACCTCGTCCCCACGGGCCAGCGCCTGGAGAACCTCGGCCGGTCCGTGACGATACCCCTGGCTCACCACCCGGATTACGCCCCCACCTTGCTCCTTCAGGGCATAGCGCGCGTCGATGTCTAGAACGCCATCTTTGCGCGCGATCTGCCAGTCGGCCCCCGGCAGCACCTCACCGCGCAGCGCCGGGCCCTCGAAGGTCCCGCCTAGGATGCCGACCACCCGGCGTTCGCCTAGAGGTCCCTCACCCATAGACACGACCTCGCCGACGTCCACGGCAAGAGACATCAGGAACTCAAAGCGCGGGCCCATCGCCTATACCTCCAAGCGCACGCGGTGCGTCCCTCCGGGCAACTTCCGCCTCTCGCTGCCCACGATCAGCTCGGCGGTCGCCTGCATGGGCACGGTGATCTCCACAGTGGCTCCGCCGGCTTCGCGGCGCCACGAGCACAAGGCCTCGCCGTACGGGGTGGTGAGGCTGCACTTGGCCCACTCGAGGCCGCAGCTCAGGTCAGGGCTGAAGATGATGTGCCTGTATCCAGGCGCCTTGCCAAGACTGATGCCCCCAATATTCCGGTACATCCAATCGCCCACGCTACCCAAAGCGTAGTGGTCAAAAGAAGACTGGGTGACCCTGCCGTCAGGAGTGATGGCCGCCCAGTTCTCCCAGATACTGGTCGCGCCCCTGTCGACCATGTACAGCCACGAGGGACTCTCGGTCTGGAACAGCAGCCGGTAGGCCACGTCCTTGTAGCCATGTTGGGTTAGCACGTCCAGCAGATGCGGCGTCGAGACAAAGCCTGTGTCCAGCCGGTAGCCGTTCTGCTCGACCGACCGCGCCAACCTCCCGGCCACCCGCTTCGCCAACTCCCCCTCCACGATGTCCGCGTGAAGCACCATGACGTACAGGCCCATAAGGTCGCCGCGCACGGCGCCGTCGTCCGAGACATACTCCTCAAGGACCGCCTGCTTGATCTTCGAGAGCAGGTCCGCGAAGTGAGCCCGCTTGCGCGCCGACTCTTCGTCCGGTCCCTCCTCCAGCAAGGAGTCTAGAACGGCAACGAAGGCACGCACTGTGATCGCGTACTGACAGCTGGCCACCACTTCGCGGGTGGCCACCATGCATGCCATGACACCCTCGTGCGACCCTGCGAAGCTCGGAGTCAGCCAGTCGCCGAAGTGCTGGCCCTTGTTCCACAGATACTGGTTGCGAGCCTGCTGGGCGGCGGTCATCTGCTCGAAGCCCTCCGGCTTCTGTGCCGCCGCCTTGGCGATGAAGTCCAGCCACCGCTCCATCATGGCCAGGTTGTCCCGCAGGACGCGCCGGTCCCCATAACAGAGATACAGGTCGTGGGGCACGAGGACGCAGGCATCGCCCCAGGCGGCCGAAGTGTTGTATCCCTTCATGTCCCGCTCCATACGATCCTGTGCGGGATAGGTGGGCACCACGTTGGGAACCTCGCCGTCTGCGCACTGCTCCGCCCGCACGTTGCCCAACCAGCTGGCGAGGAAGTTGTAGAGGTCGTAGTTGAAGAAGCCGGTCTTGGCGAACACCATGATGTCCCCAGTCCAGCCCATCTTCTCTCGTTGCGGGCAATCGGTGGGCACTGAGAACATGTTGCTGCGCTCGCTCTGGCGGATGTTCCGTTGCAGCACGTTCAGCCGCTCGTCCGAACAAGAGAAGTGACCAGTGGTCGCGAGCTCGGTGCCCAGAGCACAGGCTCGCACGCTGACCACCTGCTCGGACTTCACTCCCGCGATCCGCACGTAGCGGAAGCCGTGGTAGGTGAACCTGGGCCGGAAGACGGTCTCACCCGCTCCGCACACGAACACATCGCGCTGATCCTTGTTACGGCCCATGATATTGCGGTAGAAGCTGCCGGCTTCGTCCAGCACTTCCGAGAAGTCCAGCACTACTTCCGTACCCTGGGGCGCACGGACCGTGATCTCTACGACGCCGGCCAAACACACGCCAAAGTCGGCGATGAGCTCCCCGGCCGGCGACTCGAAGATGCTCTGCGCGCCCAGCCTCTCCCACTCCAACACCGGCGCCGTCGGCTGCGCGACCAGGTTGGTCGTGGCGTAGTCCGCGAGCGACACCGGACCCCACGGCTCCGGCGAAGCCGCGTAGTCGTGACGCTCGCCTATGAACAGGTCGGCGTAGTCGATGTAGGAGCGCCGGCTCTGGAACGAGGTGTCCGAGCAGAGAGTGCGACGCCTGTCCGCTGGCTTCGGTCCACTCCAACTGCATCAAGAAGCCCAGCCGGTCTCCGTATTGGCAGCTGTCGCCGGACAAGCCTATGCGCCCTATCCACCATCCGTCGGCGAGGGTGGCCACGATCTCGTTCTCGCCCTCGTGAAGCATCTCCGCCACGTCGTAGGTCTGATAGTAGAGCAGGCTGGGATAGGCGGAGGTCTCGGGGGCAAGCAGGTTGCGTCCCACCTTCTGTCCGTTCACGTGCAGCTCGTAGACTCCGTGCGCGGTCGCGTACACCCGCGCCTTCTCGGGCCGGCCGCCGCAGTCGAAAGTGCTGCGGAGTTCCCTGCAGGGGCGCAGGCGCACGTGGCCGCCAAAGTGGTCCTCGCGGGGAGTGAAGAGCGCAAAGAACTCTATGTCCTGCTCGCGGATGGCGGTCTCTTGCTCGGGCTCGACCCACCGGGCGTCCCACTCGGTGCCCAGGAACCCTGTCTGCCCGAGTCGCAGAGTTCGTCCCGCTGCTCCGCGAGGTTGAAGCAGCGGCTGCGGCGAACGGCTGGCCGGGCGCGGTTGTGGTCTTTCAGGACGAGAGCGACGCCTGGATGGCGGGGATCGGGAGCGCCGGGCGGCGCTCCCGCGCGTGCTCGACCGGCGCGGCGTGCTGCTCAGGCGGTTCAGGGTCACCAGGGCGCCGACGGTAAGCGCCGTTGGGCGCGACGGCGCTTCTGTGCTCGAGCGGTCGGGACCCGACGCCACGCAGGTCCGGGCGCTCCTCGAGTCGTTTGGCAAGCTGCGCCTGACCACAAGGTAGCGGCACGCCGCTGGGAGCCTGCCGGAGAAATGGGGAGGATCGCTTCCCGCGGCCTCGGTGTGCGCGCTAGCATACGGAGTGCCGCGCCGGTGGACGCGGCGCAACGGAGGCAATCACATGCCCGGGACCGCGAACGATCACCGTGCCGCGTGGAACCGCCCTGTCATGCCTGGGCTGGCCTCAGGAAGCCGCGTTGCGGATGCTCATGAACAACCTCGACCCCGAGGTCGGGGAGCGTCCGCAGGACCTCGTGGTGTACGGCGGGGAGCGGCAAGGCGGCGCGAAACTGGGAGTGCTACGACGCGATCGTCGCGACGCTGCGCACTCTGAAGGCGGACGAGACCCTGCTCGTTCAGTCCGGGAAGCCGGTCGGCGTCTTTCGCACCCACGAGGACGCTCCCCGGGTGCTGATCGCCAACGCGGACCTGGTGCCGCACTGGGCCACCGCCGACGAGTTCCGCCGCCTCGAGGGACTGGGGCTGACGATGTTCGGCCAGATGACCGCCGGCTCGTGGATCTACATCGGCACGCAGGGGATCCTGCAGGGCACCTACGAGCGCTTCGCCGCCGCGGCGCGCCAGAACTTCGGCGGCAGCCTGCGGGGCCGTCTCGTCGTCACCGCCGGCCTGGGCGGGATGGGCGGCGCCCAGCCGCTGGTGGGCACGATGAACGACGCGGCGTTCCTGGCGGCGGAGGTCGACGAGGCAAGGATCGACAAACGGCTCGCCACGGGGTACGTGGACGAGAAGTTCTCGGACCTCGACGGCGCCATCGACCGGGCATTGGAGCTCAAGCAGCGCGGCACGGCACGCTCCGTCGGCGTGGTGGCGAATGCG
>CAWFCN010000006.1:0-25650 GCA_963814415.1 uncultured Actinomycetes bacterium
CCGGTCTCTCCGACCAGGCCCAGGGCCTTGCCGCGTTCAAGCTTGAACGAGACCCCGTTAACGGCGTGGATGACCTGTCCCTCGGCTGTGTACTCGACGACCAGGTCTTTCACACTAAGAAACGTAGTGCTAGTACTCGTCATAGTGTCTCGTGTCCCTATTTCTTCAGCTTTGGATCAAGGACATCACGCAGGCCATCGCCCAGCATGTTGAGCGAGAGGACCGACAGCATGATGAAGAGGCCCGGGAAGATGACCAACCAGGGCTTCGCACGGAACAGGGGCAGGCCTCCGGCGATCATGGAGCCCCACTCCGGCAGCGGAGGCTGGAGGCCCAGCCCTATGAAGCTGAGCATGGCGCACATCATGATAGTGTTGCCGATGCTCATGGTCGCCGAGACCAACAGGGGAGAAAAGCTGTTGGGGAGTACATGCCTGAAGATGATGCGGGGCGTCCGGGCGTTGATGGAGACAGCCGCCTCCAGATACTCCTGATGGCGTATGCCCAGGATGCCCGCCCTCGTCAGGCGGATGCTCATGGGTATGTTGCCGACGGCCAGAGCGAGCATAGTGTTGACGTAGCCCGGTCCCAACACCGCCGATACGACCATGGCGAGCAGAATACCGGGAAGTGACTGAAGAACGTCGGTGAGACGCATGACGATGCTGTCCGTCCACTTGCCGAAGTAGCCGGCTATGGCCCCAAAGACCAAGCCTATCGCCGCGCCCACCGCGACCCCGAGCACTCCGATGCTTAGGGAGTAGCGGCTCCCGTAGATGATCCTGCTGAAGATGTCGCGTCCCAGCTCATCCGTGCCGAACCAGTACGTCGAGGAAGGGCCCTGGGTCCTGACGTCTATGTTGACAAGGTCGATCGGGTGCCTGAGCAGCAACGGCGCGAAGATAGCCACGAGCGCCAGCACCGCGAGCAGGATACCGCCGGCCAGAGCGGTCGGGTCCTTGGCGAGTCGGCGGAGCAAGACTACAGACTGTCTCTGCTTCTTGAGCTTCATCTCACCAGTTTCAACCGCGGCAACGCTAGGCATGTTGTCTTCTCCACTTCAGCTTCTTGCCTGCGAATTGAGCCTTGACCCTGGGGTCGATGAAGGCATACATCAGATCCACAAGCAGCATTATCAAAGCCAGGGCGAGTGCCAAGAAGATCACCGAACTCTGGACTACGTTGTAGTCGCGCTGGCTGATCGCATCGACCAGGTACATCCCCACCCCGGGGATGCTGAAGAGCTTCTCGATCACAATGTTGCCGGCGAGCAGCATAGCGATGCCGTTGCCCACAATGGTTATCACCGGCAGCATCGCGTTGGGCAGCGCGTGTCTGAAGAGTATGCGCATCTCGGACATGCCCTTTGCCCGAGCCGTGGTTATGTAGTCAGAACGGATGACGTCCAGCATGCTGGAACGGGTCTGTCTAGCTTGTGTGGCGATGCCCGGAAAGGCGTTTGCTATGGAAGGGAGGATGTAGGCAGCTATCCCCCCCAGTCCCAACGCCGGTAGCCAACCCAGCTCCACCGAGAATATCAGTATCAAGATCATGGCGATCAAGAAGTTGGGCATGGATATGCCGAACATGGCGCCGAACATCGAAAGACGGTCGGTCACGCCGTTGCGCCTGACGGCCGCGATGATCCCCAAGGGGGTGCCTATGAATACCTGCAAGAAGATGCAGATGCCCGTGATGGCGAGCGTGCGCGGGAAGCGCTGCAGAAGTTGGTCGGTGACTGGCGTGTGGTAGACCCAGGACTCACCGAAATCAAAATGCAGGAATATGCCTTCTAGAAAACTGCCCAGGCGGACGATGTAGGGGTCGTTGAGGCCCAGCGCGGCCCTCTTGGCTTCAATCATGGCCGGCGTCGCCTCTGGCCCCATCATCAACTTCGCGGGATCGCCAGGGATGAAGTACATGATCGTGAAGATCAGTATCGTCACTCCCAGGACAACCAGTACCGTCCATAGGAGCCTCTTTAGGATGTATATGCCCACGCTAGCCTCTCTAATCGCAACCGCGTCTCACACTCAAGGTGGTGTGGCACTGCCGCCCCCGCCGTTACCAGTCGGTTCGGGCAGTACCACACCTGGCCTTGCTACCTAGCTCTGCTGCCTGCAGAGTACGTCATTCGGTCTTACTTGAAGTCCGCGGCGTATTCGCACGCGCCCGGAATGATCTGGCCTCTCTTGTCAGTGAAGATCTTGGTCACACCAGAGACGCTCACTACGTTGTTCTGCCAGGAGAGCAGACCAAGAGCGTACACATGCTCCCTGTCGTAGGTCACGAAGGCATCGAGGTTAGCCTCGGTCTGGCCACCCTCCGCGCTGGCCGCGGCTAGAAGCGCCTGCAGCTCGGGATCATTGAACCAGTTAGAGGTCGTGCCGTTGTAACGGTCGGCGGCGTAGAGAAGTGCCCAGGGGCTGAAGACTTGTTCCCCACCCGCGGTCGCATCAAGCAGCAGGTCCCAAGCGGTGGGATCGTACTTGAGCTGGTTGTATACGGCGCTTTCCGCAGCATTGATCTCGACTGTGATACCGATCTCCTTCAACTGAGACTGGATGACCTGAGCCACCAGCCCGCTCTTGGGATCGGTCTGGCATAGCAGCCTGGCAGTCATGCCGGAGGTGGCGCCAGAAGCGGCAAACAGCTCCTTGGCCTTGGTCAGGTCAAGATCGTAGTAGGGCTCGGAGTTCCACTTCTCGAGGTAGCCGTTGAAGTTGTGGTTGCCGATGGTGTGCGCGACAGCGTAGCCATTATCGCCCGCCGCGGCCTTGCCCACGGCGTCCTTGTCGATCGCGTAGGCGACGGCCTGACGCAACTCAAGGCTGGTGAAGGGGTTGCCCTCAGAACCGTTGAAGTTCAGGCACTGAGTCAGGTTGTCAAGGAGTTTCGTTACCGCGAAGGCCGCGTTGCCCTCGAAGCGACTGACATCGGTTCCGGAGACTGACCCGGAGATATCGGCAGCGCCGGTCTCCAAAGCGATCGAGTGCTGCGCGGGTTCCGCGATGACCTGGAAGATGATCTTGTCGATGTTCTGAGCGGCGAAGGGAGACTTCAGAGCCTCGTCCTTCTGCCAGTAGTCAGCGTTCTTCACGAAAGTGATAGTAGAACCGGGGACACTCTCGGTCACCACATAGGCACTGGTGGAAACCGGTTTGGTGGCGAACTTGTCAGCGCTGGCCTCATAGGACTTCTGGCTGATGATCGGCTGCTCCCCAAGGATGCCTTCTACGTCACGCCCGGATAGCGCCTTCTTAAACTTGAATTCCACGGTGGTGTCGTCGGTAGCCGTGACCGATTCGATATCACCGAGCGGCCGCAGGTTGCCGGCCGCCATGCCGGTGGTATACGAATAGGCGACGTCAGCCGCTGTGACCGCGTTGCCGGCGCTATCCATAACGCCAGTGCGAATCTTCACAGTGCAGCCGGTACCGTCGGCGTTCGTCTCGAACGATTCGGCAATGACCGGAGTCTCGTCCGCCAACAGGAACTCATACATGGTGTTGAGCACGCCGATCCGCCCCAGGCTCATGCCAACAAAAGGCCCGAGGTCCCCCGGATCCGCGCCGATAGCCATAGTGACTTCGGAGCCACCGCCCGTGGTCCCACCATCTTCGCCGCCGCAGGCCACTGCGAACATCGCAATCGCCGCGATCAGCACCAAGAGGAAGACAACACTTTTTTTCATATCAGCTGTTCCCCATTCTGTCCGTACTTCACTAGTGAAACCTTCTCCGCACCCTCGCCTCCGGTGTTAGCAGGCTCTCACCCCCTTGCCTCGCGACTATCGGACTATCGGTCGAAGACGTATCGCACGTCGTAACCGAGGTGCGATCCTTTGTAGGCAGACACGCGCTTGTACTCGAGACGATGCATGACGAAATCCTCAGGACCGTCCTCGCTGAGGGTCATAGGGTCGCCTTCGGCGCCCGCCAGGATCTGCCGGGCGTTCTCCAGGCAGTCGGTGACCAGAGAGGCGTCCAGCAGACCCTCTCCGTGACCCCAACAGATGTAGTCATATTCAGACCGCCGCGCGACGAGCTTCTCCAGATTGCGGGCGTACTGCTCGATGGTGGGCTGCGGTTCGTCCTGCTGCCAGTAGAGCATCACAAAGGGCGCGACCTCGTCCCCACTGAACAGGACACGACTCTTCCTGTCCAAGAAGGCCACGCTGCTCGGCGCATGGGAGGGGATCTCGATGACCTCCAGGTCCCGACCGCCCAGGTCGATCTTGTCGCCTTCGCCGACCACCTTGATGGGGTAGTCCCACGGATACGTCAGCCGAGCTTTGCTGGGGTAGGGGATCCTGGCAGTCCCGGTCGCTCCCGCACTCATGAAGGCGAGACTGAACCACCCGTTGCCCGCGGTGTGGTCGAAATGCCCGTGGGTGTTAGCCACCCAGTCAACCGGCCTGTCGGTGAGCGTCTGCACAAAGGCCTGGATGTTCCCGGTGCCGAACCCCGTGTCGATGAGCACACCCCGTTCGTCGCCGACGACGAGATAGCCGGTGCACCCTTCAGCACGGATCAACCACGTGTTCTCGCAGAGCATCTCCGCCTTCCACTCAGGCGTGGCCGCTCCGGGCTCCTCGGTCGTCACATCAGAACTCACGCTGTCCCCCGTGCCCTCTGTCGTTGGAAGAAACCACTCCTCGCATCGCTGAAGGCGGGTCGCCAACAGAATGCGGATTCTCTTGGCCAACAGAATAGAGATTCTCTTACAACTTTGTCAAGCCTAACCGAATCAATATTCTTTTGGCGTTGAAGAAGAGCCTGGCCAGGGCAGAGACGGACGCCCCCTCATTGCTGCATGACGCACCAAGGGAGGGGGTGAGAAAGAGCCTGGAAGGGCCGAGGGGTCCTGGGACGGACCCGCACAGGGTGCGGAGGGAGAGCTAGCTGTTGCCGTTACCCCGCAGGAAACTGATGAGAGACAACTTGAGCTGTTTGAAGATGCTCTCGTCGGTGACCCCGAAAGTGACCGCGCTGTCAGGCCCGGAGGACAGCAATCTGGTCTGCATGACCGAAGTGCACATGGCGTAGACCATCCCCATGGCCTCTTCTGGATCGGGGTGCGCTATCTCATTTCGGTGGCCGCGAAGCACGGCGTCTATGAACGCACTCCTGCGCAGGTGGTTGCCCTGCTCTGCTCTGCGCCGCATCACCGGGTCGAAAGTCGAGAGTATCCAGAAGGCCCGCAGCAGTTTGCGCTCCGTGAGCATGTTGTCGATGTAGATGCCAAGGGAGTGATCGACGACATCTTCTAGGGACTGTTCGGCCGCCGCCTCCGCTTCCAAAGCTGTGATTATCTTCGGCTCCAGCCTCGCGTATACCCTCTCCTGCACTGCCTGCAGAAGCGCCGTCTTGTCCGGAAAACGGGAGTAGAAGGCCCCGACGGAGAGACTGGTGCGGTCCAAGACCTTCTGGATGGTAAAGAGGTCGACCTCCTCCTCGCGCAACTGATCTTCGGCCGCGGCGAGAAGTCGTTCCAGCGTCCTGGCGCCGGGTGGCCGTTGCGGCTGGTGATAGGGAGCGGGAGTATCGACCGGTTCCATGCAGCCGAGTATACCTGCGGGTGATTCAGCCCGCCATGTCGCGTAGCAGTCTGGCAGCCTACTCACTGCCCTGCTGGTCGATGATGATCTCGGTCTCCTTCGGAGTCCGCCGGCGGCGCACGATGCTGAGCACATCGCGCAGTTCGGACATGCCCATAGCGCCGGCCGCCAGACAGTAGGCGATGCCGCCGGCCGCATAGGCCAAGACCACCGACACTATCTGCGCCCACAGACCCCGGCCCAACGAGTGGTCGAGCAGCCACCACACCTCGTACGCCACCCCGCACAGCGGCACGAGCGCTATCACCGACCGCGTGGCCGACCAAGCGACCCGGCGGGCGTCCACTCCCCCGATGCGAGGGCTGAGCAGGAACATCAGCGCGAAGAAGTTGAAGGTGCTCACCAGCGAGGTGGCCAGTGTTATGCCCCCCACCCCCAGAGGCTTGTACAAGAAGACGGTGAGCAGCGCGTTGATAGCCAGGTTGCCCACGCCTGCGGCCAGTGGCACCCAGGGCTGGCGGATGCTGTAGAAGGCCCGGTTGAGGAGGGTGTTGACACTCACAAACGCCATGCCCACGCTGTAGAACGTTAGGGCCGACGCTATGCCGGCGAGCGCGACCTCGTTACCACGCACCGCTCCGTGCTCGTACACAAGCCGCACGGTGGGCAGAGCCAGGACGGCGAAAAGTGCCGCGAAGGGCATGGTCACGAAGAAGATCTGACGGATGCCCATGGATAGGTCTTGGCGATACTCCGCCTTTCTGCCTGCCACCACGTGACGCGAAAGTGTGGGAAAAAGCACGGTGCCGATAGCTATCGCAAAGACCCCTTGAGGAAGCTGGAACAGACGGAAGGCGCGCTCGATGATGGCCGGAGCCGGCACGCTGATATACGAGGCGACGATGGTGCCGATAAGGGAGTTGAAGTTGACTATGCCCAAGCTTATGATGACCGGCCCCAGCAGGACACCCACGCGCCTTACCCCTGGGTGGCGAAGGTTCAGACGCCAGGGCGAACGCATCTCCGGCGGCACGGCTACGAACTCAGGCGTCTCGCCCCCGCCCCGGTAGATGTGGACGCGCTCCCGCGAGGAGCCGCGGCTCCGCCATCGCCGCTTCATCACAGGCGGCACCTGTATGAGTACCTCCACCACCGTACCCGCCAGGACACCCCAGGCCAGCGCCTTGACCCCATAACCCGCGAACACCATCACCACTGCGATGATGATCAGGTTCCACACCACGGGCGCCACGGCCGGCATGGTGAAATGGTTGTAGGAATTGAGGATGCCCATGAGCACGCCCGCGATGCCGAGTATGACCACGGTGGGGAACATGATGCGGATTATGTGGACGGTGAGGGCCGCTATGTCCGGGTCGGCGAAGCCCGGGCCCGGAGCCACCAGCCTGGCCACCTGGGGAGCGAACACCATGCCCAGAAGACAGATGACACCCAGCGCCGCCGTGGCCAGCAGTGTCACGTTGAACGCGACATGCCAGGCTTCGCGCTTGCGCTCCTTTTCCAGCAGCCCCGAGAACACCGGGATGAAGGCGGCGGACAGCGCCGTGTCGGCCAGCAGAGTGCGCACCAGGTTGGGTACCTTGTTGGCCACCGTGAAGACACCCAGGTCGTCGCCCACGTCGTAGTAGTAGGCCATCATGACTTCGCGCACGAGGCCCAGTATCCGGGAGCCGGCGGTGGCCACCACCAGGAAGGCGGCAGCCAGTGCAAGTCGTTTCTTGGTCTCGTTGCCCATGTGCGAGGGTTATGCTAGACTGCTGCGACTTTGAAGGGAAGACGGGAGGAATGAAGATTGGCTAATACCAAGCAGCAGCGCAAGCGGGTGCTCATCGCTCAGCGTCAGCGGCTGGAGAATCTGCGTTGGAAGTCGTCCATCAAGACGCACTTCAAGCATCTCCAGAACACCGTTAAGGCCGGCGACACAGAGGCCGCTGCTGACATAGCCAAGAAGCTCACCTCCACCATCGACAAGGCCGCCGCGCACAATGCCATTCATGACAACAACGCGGCGCATAAGAAGTCGAGGGTGGCGAAGCTTCTCTCCCAGCTCTAGCCCCGTTCGCGCGGTCCCCTTCGCGGCCGCGTTCACGCGCTCAGCAGACGCCCGAGACAAAGCTGAAGTTCGACTTCGTCCGGTAGCGTCCCCATGCCCTTCATGCGGGCGTCTGTCTCTGCCAGTATCGACAGCCGCCGAGCTATGCCGTCCGAACCCAGCCGAGCCGCTTGTTCCATAAGCTTGCGCAACGGGTAGGGCTTCATCTTGAGTTCGCTCTGTATGGCTTCCTGCTGCATGCCTTCTTCTTTCATGGCGGCTACCCGTCCCATGTTCTGAAAGTTGCGCAGTATACGGCTGAAGAGCATCTCGGTCCTCTCCCCCGCGGCTAGTAGTTCGTCGGCGGCCGCGAAGGCGGCGGCTCCGCGTCCCAGGGCCAGCGAGTCGAGCAGATCGAATATGTTGGCTTCGTAGGTGGGCGTGCCCAAGAGCCGGACGTCGTCGATAGTCACCCGGCGCCCGTCGGCGTAGATCTGCAGCTTCTCCAACTCCCGCAACAGTATGTTCTGGTTGTCGCCGCACCGCTGCACCAGAAGCCGGGCTTCCTGAAGACCCAGGTCCATACCAAGACGCGTCTTTGCCTCCTTGAGGAGCCACTGCGGCAGCTGCGCTTCCTTGGGCGCCGCGTACTCCAGGACTTCTCCGTGCTTGGCGGACGCCGCCCGGAGCGGATCGGTGGCAGGCAATTTGTCGGCCACCAGCGCCAGGCAGGCATCCGGAGCGGGGGCCTGCAGATAGGCGGCCACGGCCTCCTTCTCCGCCTTGATCCAAGATCCGGCCTCTCGCACCAACACCAGCCTGGTTCCGCCTAGGAAGGCCAAGGTGTTCGCTGCCCCCACCACCTCAGCCGCGGAATCCACGGTGGCGCTGAACTCACTTATGTTGGCGTCGCTGCCCGACTCCTCGATGATGCGCGCCTTCAGCCGCTTGAGCGCCTGCTCCACCTTGGGCAGGTCGTCTCCGATGATCAGATAGGCGGGCTTCAGCGGCGGACGGGCTTTGTCGCTCACCGGGTCGGAGTCCTCTCGGTGGTGATGGATATCTGCTCTTGCTTCAGCCTACAGGATACCCAACCCGCGGTGTCCGTGCGAACCACCACCCCCGTGCCCTGGCTTAGAAGCGAGAGTGTGCCCGCATCTGGGTGGCCGAAAGAGTTGCCCTCGCCCACCGAGATCAGCGCGGCACGCACACCCAGCCGCTCAAGCAGCGCGGTTGAAACGGCGCCGCGGCTCCCGTGGTGCGGCACCACCAGGATATCCGTGCCGGCCAGCTTGTAGCCGGCAAGCACTTCCGCCTCGGCGTCACCGGGGAGGAGTGCGTCCACCCCACCAGCGCTGAGGGTGATCACCAGAGAGGCGGCGTTGAGTTCGTCACCGGTGGGCGCGCCGCCCCGCGCGCCCCAGGGTTCAGCGCCTTCTAGTAGCACCAGGGGTTCGGAGGGCGCAAAGAAGCCCACCGCCACGCCGTCCACCGTGAGCGAGTCGCCGGTGACGGCACAGACGAGGCGACACCCGCGCTTGGCCAGCATGTCTCTCATCTGCAGGTACTCCCGCGCTTCTCTGCCGTCGGCGGACGACGCGCCGCCGGCCGCGCCCGGCGGCGCCCGCGAGTCTGCGGCTTCCACCCGAACGTTGTCCACGAGCGTAGACACCTGCAGCCCCTCGAGCGCCTGCACCAGGCCCGCGAAATGGTCGGCGTGCGGATGCGAGATGACCACCACATCCAGCCTACGGACCCCCAAGGAGCGCAACTCACCCGCGAGGTCGCAGTCTTTCGGGCCGGCGTCGAACAGCAGCGCATGATGCTCAGGAGTCCGCACGAGCACGGCGTTGCCCTGCCCGACGTCGAGCACTCTCACCTCCACAGAGTCGGGCCATGAGGCCCCACCCACGGCCGCCTGCAGGGCCTGCACTCCGTGCGCGCCCACCGGGTAGACGACGCAACCCAGCACCAGTCCGCACACCACCAGCGCCGCGGCCGCCGCGACTGCGCAGCGACGGCGCCGGGGTCGATGCTTGAGGAGCCACCGCAAGCAGCGCCGGAACCACGGCAGAGGCAGGCCGAACGGCGGCTTGACCGTGCGACCCGTCAGCGCAAGCGCGGCGGGCAATACAGCGGCGCCGGCGACGGCCGCGGCGAACGCCCTCCCCAGGTCACCGCTTTCCAGCACGGGGACCACTGCCATCAGGCGGGAGACCAAGACTGTCCACATCATCGGCAGCGACGCCAACGTGTCCAGGGCAACGCTGACCCCCTGCCAGGCGAAGCCCGCGAAGACGCTCGCCATGCCCAAGCCGGTCACGGCCGGGAGGGTCGGCACCACCAAGAGGTTGGCCAACGGCGAGATCAGTGAGGTCTTGCCGAACTGAGCCAGCGCGATGGGAGCGGTGCCCGCGCCGGCGGCCAGGGAGACCGCGATATTGGACGCCAGCGACTGGGGCAAGCGGTGCAGCAGCCTCTGCACAGGAGGCCCCAGAGCCATCATGCCGGCAAAGGCCGCGAAAGAGAGCTGGAACCCCACATCGAACACCGCGTACGGGTTCAGGGCAAGGATGAGCACGGCCGCAAGCGCCAAGATCTGCCACTGGTCGCGCCCCCGGCCCACCCAGCGGCCCAGCAACAGCACCACTATCATCACGGCCGACCGCACTATGGGCGGCGACGGCCCCACGAACGGCACCATGAGCACCGCGGAGGCCGCCGCCAGCGCGAAGCCCGCCCAGCGCGGCGCCCTGAGAAGACGGGCCAGGCCGATCACTATCGCCGCCAGGCTGGCGACGTGGAGTCCACTCACTGAGAGCATGTGGGCGGTTCCAGACCGCCGGAAAGCCTCCAGCCAACCCTGGTCGATGCCGACCGTATCCCCCATGACCACACCCTGCAGCACTTCGTTGACGCGGGCATCCGGACCCTGCGACAGATGCTCCCGAGCGGCTTCGCGCAACCGGTCGAAAGCGCCGGACGCCCCTCCTCTCTGCCCCAGCACGGTGAGCCGTCCACCATACCCTGCCTTGAGCACCACCTCTATGCCCTGCTGAAGTAGTTGCCGCTTCTGATTGAAGCCCGAGTCTGATTCGCCCTGCGGAGCCGCTATGGTGGCCGTACAGGCAAGGATCATGCCCTGACGCAGTCGGGGACCGTCGGCTGACGCACCACCGGCAGCGCCCGCCTCGCCGGCGACGGTCGCCTGGACGGTGTCTGACTTGTCGGTGGTCGCGGGCGGCAGCTCCACAAGCACCTGCTCTCCCCGCGTCGCGTCCCCCAGACCACTCTGTCCGACCGTCCCGACAGCGCTCTGCCAGCCGCCCGCCTGGCGCACCGGGCCGGTGATCATCAGTTCGAAGCGCGCGACCTCGCCGACGTGCGACTGCAGCGCTCCCCCAGCCAGGGCGGCTACCCTCGCGGTACCCAGCAACAGCCCACCGAAGAGACCCACCAGTAGTACACACGGCACCAGCAGAAGATGCGCCACGCGGTGGTCCCTGCGCAGCAGTCCCCCCAAGAGGCCTACCATAGACAGCACGAGCCCGGCTACGGCGACTACCGCCTGTGGCCCCGCGAGCGCCGCCAACGTCAGGCCCAGAGCACAGGCCACGGTCGAGAAACGGGCCAACCCAGCGCGGCGCACGAACCATCCCATGGGGTCGCGGCTACGCCGCGGGACTTCGGGCGGCGACGGCCTGCCGGTCAGAGGACGACCAGTGGGCGAAGCTGTTCCAGTTTGGCGGGGCCTATGCCGGGTACGTCGGTGAGTTGGTCCACGGAGGTGAAGGGGCCCTGCGCCTCCCGGTAGGCGATTATCTGCTGGGCCAGTGACGGACCGATGCCCGGCAGTGCATCCAGTTGCTCCGCCGTCGCTGAGTTAAGCGACACTACGCCGCCCGACGAGCCTCCGCCGCTGGACCCGCCCGTGATGCCGGCCGAGGACTGTCCGGGAGTGACCACTGCGCCGCCGGCCGTCTCTCCGATTCTGGGCACGTACACGCGGCAGCCGTCGGACAACTGCGCCGCTTGAGCCACCGCCTGCTGGATCGGCATCGTCCGCGAAGCCGCCGGCCGCGGCCACTGCCTCGAACACACGGCTGCCAGCCGCCAAGTGATACACGCCGGGCACGTGCACGGCGCCGGCCACCTGCACCCAGATCCGCGGGGCCTCGGTGGTAGTGGTCTCGGCCGCGCCCGCCTCCCCCGTCAGATCACCGCCGCCGAGTAGCCCTACGGGGTCGGCGCCGTTCGCGCTCACAACGACCGCGTCCGCGGCCTCGGGGCCGCGGCCCGCCGCCACCAGGCCGATGGTCCCCACGATGAGCACCACCAGGCCCACAGCCACATACACTAGGATTCTCTTGCTGGGTAGAGCAGACATGAGCGCAGAGTAGCTGCCACGGTTCACCGCACGTGTACGACCATGGATCGACTTTGGCGACAGGATGGCGGCGTCTCTCGCCGGGCGCGGCCGTGCGCGAAGCTACCCCGGCAGCACCTCACCGAAGAAGTCGGCGACCAATTTGCCCACCTTGCGCTCCTGGCCCCCCAGGTAGTGGTCGGCTCCTTCGATCACTTCGATCGTCGGTCTCAGGCCGATATCCACCAGCAGTCTGTTCACTTCGTCCGGAGTACCGTGATGGTCGTTCTCGGCGCACACGGCCAGAATCGGACCGCGAAAGCCCGCAAGGCGGTCGAGTGTGTCCGCCGGCAGATGCTCCCAATTGACCACGAAGCCGACCAACGCGAGCGCTTTCACCTCGGGCAGGCCTGCGGCCGCCATCGCCGCCATCACGCTGCCGAAAGACCAGCCCGCCAGTCCTATGGGCGGAACCACTCGGCGCGGGCCATCCGAGGGAGCCAACTGCTCACTCATGAACGAGACGGCCGCCTCCACGTCGCGGTACTCGTCGGCGCCGCTGAACTCGCCCAGACTGGCCCCCACCGACCGGAAGTTGAAGCGCAGACTCGCGAACTGCCTCTGTCGAGAGTACTTGGCGATGTGATGGATCACGGGAAGTTCCATGGTGGCCCCAGCCGGCGGATAGGGATGACCGACCACGACGCCGCCCTTGATGACCCACTTCGGCAATATGGAGCCAAAGTGCGTCGGCTTCTCCGGCCAACTGAACTTGCCCTCCAGCGAGTGGTCTCCCATGAAGAAGACGCGCTGCTCACCGCCCTCGAAGTCCGACGTGCAGATGTCGTCGGGCTCCCCCAAGGTCACTCGCGGAAATTGACGTACTGCAGAGGCATGCCCAGATCGGCGGCTTTGAGCGCCTGGATGGCCTCCTGCAGATCGTCGCGCGACTTCCCCGTGACCCGCACCTCATCGCCCTGTATGGAGGACTGCACCTTGAGCTTGCTGTCCTTGACCAACTTGACCACCTTGCGAGCGGTCTCGATGTCTATGCCGTTGGTGATGGTGACCGTCTGGCGCACCATGTCGCCCCCCGCCTTCTCGTGCTCGCCGAACACCAAGGCCTGCGCCTCGATGGAGCGTTTGACCACCTTGGCGATCAGCGCGTCTTTGATGGCGCGCAGCTTCATGTCGTCCTCGGTGAGAACCGTGATCTTGCCCTCTTTGCGGTCTAGGTCTATCTGAGTCTTCGAGCCGCGAAAATCAAATCTGGTGGTTATTTCCTTCTTGACTTGGTTGACGGCGTTGTCCATCTCTTGCATATCGACCCGGCTGACTACATCAAAGGACGGCACTGTTCTTCCTCCTCGATAACGCTTCTATAGAAACAAGCATATCGCGCCGCAAGCCACGGGGCTTCGCCTCAGTCCGCCGTCGTCCCCAACGCCTCGCCCAACTGACCCCACTCCTCGTAGAGGGAGGTGAGTTCGCCGGCCAGCGCGGCCGCCTCGCTGGAGGCGGCGCTGAGTGTCTCGTAGTCCGTGGCGTGGGCCGGGTCGCTCATGGTGGCCGCAAGCTCTGTCTGGCGCGCCTCGGCCTCCATGATGCGCTTCTCGACCTTGCGATGCCGGCTGGTCAGCTCCTTGCGCTCTTGATAGCCCAACTCCACGGTGCGGGCCTTCGCGGGCGCTGAGCCGGCTTTCGGGCCGGTCGCGACTTCAGCGGCCGCGGCCCCGGGGGCCGGACTAGGCGGCGCCGCCTTCTGGGCGGGGTCCGCATCTTGAGCCTTCTTCCACTGGTAGTACTCCCAGTCGCCCGGGTAGGAGATCAGGTGCCCGTCTTTGACCTCCACCACCTTGGTACCGATGGCGTTGATGAGGTGCCGGTCATGACTGATGAACACCACCGAGCCCTCGAACTGGCGAAGCGCCTCCGTCAGGACGGCGCGCGAATCCATGTCCAAGTGGTTGGTGGGCTCGTCCAGCAGAAGCAGTCCGGCGGGGTCCATGAGCATGCGGGCCAGGGCCAGACGGGCCTTCTCCCCTCCCGAGAGTACGCCCACCTTCTTGGTGACGTCATCCTCACCGAAGAGGAACGTGCCTAGATACGACCGGACCTCGGGCATGCGCCCGGCGGGACCGGCCACCTCTTCCATGGTCCTTAGGACGGTGCGGCCGGGGTGGAGTACCTCCAGTTGGTGTTGCGCGAAGTACTCCCGGCGGACGTTGTGACCCAGCACCACGGCACCGGAGTCGGGTTCGATGACGCCGGCCAGCATCTTGAGCAGAGTGGACTTGCCCGCGCCGTTGTGGCCGACCAGAGCGATCTTCTCTCCCCTCTCGATCACCGCGTCCAGCTTCTTGTAGACCACGGTATCGCCGTAGGCCTTGCGCACATGCTTGACCTCCACCACCACCCGGCCGGTGCGCGGAGGCTGGGGAAAGCGGAACCGTATGGTCTTGCGGTCCAGCGTCGGAGCCTCGATGCGCTCGGTCTTCTCCAATTGGCGGATCTTCTGCTGCACCTGCTTGGCCTTGGTGTTCTTGGCGCGAAAGCGGCGGATGAAGGCCTCGGCCGAATCGATCTCGCGCTGCTGATTGCGGGCGGCGTTGACCAAAGCTTCGTACCGCTCGCGCTTCTCCTCTTCGAAGTGGTCGTAGTTGCCGGCGTAGAGGTCTATGGTGCCCATGTCCAGGTCGGCGATGTGAGTGACCATGCGGTTGAGAAAGTAGCGGTCGTGGCTGATGACCACCAGCGCGCCGGTCCAGTTGAGCAGGAACTCCTCCAACCAGATGAGGCTCTCCAGGTCCAAGTGGTTGGTGGGCTCGTCCATGAGCAGCAGATCGGGCTGCTCGAGCAACAGGCGTGATAGAGCGACCCGCATGCGCCAGCCTCCGGAGAGTTCGACGATGGGCCGCTCGAAGTCGGAGTCGCGGAAGCCCATGCCGCGCAGGATGGTCTGCGCGCGGCTCTCCAGCTCGTAGCCGTGCACGTCCTCGAAGGCGGTCTGCAGCGCACCCATCTCGCGTAGCAGCTCTTCAGGGTCGGCGGTCGTGGTGCCCCCTGCGGCGACCACAGCGTAGGCCTCGCTTATCTGGTGGCCCAGTTCGACGATGCGGTGCTCGGCGGTAAGCACCTCACTGTGAGACGCGAGCACCTCGTCCATGACCGCGTGGTCGGCGATCTCTTCGATCTCCTGCGGCAAGAAGCCGATGCGCAGACCTTTGCGGTAGGTGATCTCGCCCTCGTCCAGCGACGTCTCCCCTACGATCATACGGAGCAGCGTGGTCTTGCCCGCGCCATTGGGACCCACGAGGCCCACCCGCATGCCGGGCTTGATGTGCAGACTGGCCTCGTCGAAGAGCACCTGGCTGCCAAAGGACTTGGAGATGTCGGTTATGTGTAGCATCGCTGCGGAAGGATAGCAGCAAGCTTGGGGCGCGCGGCCTCAGTCGTCCCAGAAGATCCCGTCTGGGGCCGCCAGGCCGGCGGCCTCCGGCAACCCCGCGGCCGCCTCGAGCAGACGCCGGATAGCCTCCTCGCCTTCGGCACCGTAGCCCAGCGAGAAGTCGTTCACGTACAGGTCGATGTGTTGCTGGCAGACCACCGGGTCCATCTCCTGGGCGTGCGCCTGCACGTATGCCCCCGTGACTTCGGGGTGAGTGCGGCCGTGCTCTACGCTCGCGCGCACCGTCCGGTCTATCGCCGCCTTAAGTCCGTCGTCCAGCGAGCGCCTCACCGCTATGCCGCCCAGCGGCAAGGGCAGACCGGTGAAGTCCTCCCACCACTCCCCCAGGTCGACCAGGCGCCGCAACCCATAGGCGCCGTAGGTGAAGCGCCCCTCGTGGATGATCACCCCGGCAGCCACCCTGCCCTCGGCCACCGCGGGCATGATCTCGTCGAACGGCATGACCACCGGGCGCGCCAAGCCTCCGGTGAACAAGTCGGAGAGCAGGGCCGCCGTGGTCAGGTCGCCCGGCACGGCGAACCGCAGGCGCCCCAACTCGTCCGCCAGCGCCGACACCCTGTGGACGTTCGGCGCCGGCTGTAGTCTGGAGTTCTTGGGCGCGACCACTAGAGGTCCGCAACCCCGCCCCATCGCGCCGCCCGAGTGAAGCAGCGCGTATTTGTCCCTGAGGCGGGTGAAGGCATACATAGACACCTTGATGACGTCCGCCTGGCCCTCCAGCGCCAACCCGTTGAGTGTATCGATATCCTCCAAACGCTCCTGCACCGCCGGAGCCCCATCTATCAGACCGTGGACCCAGGCGTGAAAGATGAAGGTGTCGTTGGGGCACGGCGAGTAGGCCAGTACCAGCGGCGTGTCTCCCTGCGACCAAGTGTGTTGCGGCCTGTCAGACATTGCCGGCCTCCCACCTCTCTAGGAGCGCGTCCACCAGAGCCACCGCTGCCCACCCAGCCACGCCCGTTGCTCGTTCAATCTGCCACCCAGAACGCTCGCGGTCGCCGACCAGGTTACTGATGGCTCTGACCTCGAGAAAGGGTACCCCGAAGAGCGCGCAGACCTGGGCTGCCGCGGCACCCTCCATCGACTCCGCCACCGCCCCCCAGCGTTCCTGCAACAGCCGCGCCTCTCGGTCGATGCCCGTGACTGTGGACGAGGTGACAAACGGGCCAGCCCACACTCCGGGCACCCCTCCTTCACCGGTAGGCAGGCAAAGCCCTGCCGCGCGCAGAGATTCCAGGGCCCATTCCACCAACTCAGGGTCGCAGGGGAACACCCCACCCGACTCCACGCCCGCGATCTCGGCTATCGAGAGACCGAGGTCTTTGGCAGGTATCCAGCCCTGGGGGCTGGTAGCCCCGACATCGGAATAGGCTTCTTGGGTGGCTATGACCACATCTCCGAGATGGGGTGTCGAAGCCTGGCCTACGGGTGGAAAGGCGCCCGCGATTCCCACCTGCAGCACCAATGCAGGCGGAGGCTCCAAGGCCTGAAGAACAGCCGTGAGCGTCATCGCCGCGTTCACCTTGTCGCAGCCGCTGACAGCGAGAACCGCCCGTAGCCCACGCTCTCGGTGGGCGGGCATTTCGCCAACGTATATCGGCTTGGTGGCCAGAGTCCGCCTCTTGTAGTGCTTGAATGATGCGCGCAGCACTTCAGACTCAAGTTCGGTGGCCGCCAGTAACACCACGCGGCAGCCCCTGGTCGCTTGGCTGGGCGACTCGAGACCAGAGGTCATGGCGCGACCGCCAACACCGCCGCGCCCCGGATCCGCCCAGCGCGCAGGCGCTCAAGCGCCTCGCCGGCCTCTTCGAGCTTGAAGGTCTCGACCTCCGTCCGCACAGGCACCTTGGGAGCCAGCGCCAGGAACTCCTCACCGTCGCGTCGGGTGAGGTTGGCGACCGAACGGACGACGCGCTCCCCCCAGAGCAGTTCGTACGCAATGGACGGGATATCGCTCATGTGTATGCCTCCGCAGACTACTGTGCCCCCCTTGCCGACTGCCCGCAACGCCACGGGCACCAGCTCACCGGCGGGCGCGAAGATGATGGCAGCGTCAAGCTCCTCGGGCGCCATCTGCGTCGTGTCGCCCGCCCACTCGGCCCCCATCTCCAGAGCGAACTGCTGGCCGGCCTCGTCGCCCGGACGGGTGAACGCGAACACGCGCCTTCCCTGGTAGCGAGCCACCTGTGTGACTATGTGCGCGGCGGCCCCGAAGCCGTAGACGCCGAGTCGGCCGGCGTCGCCGGTCATGATGAGTGAGCGGTAGCCGATCAGGCCGGCGCAGAGAAGCGGCGCCGCCTGCAGCGCGGGATACTCCTCAGGAAGGGGGAAGGCGAAGCGCCGGTCGGCCAGCGCGTATTCGGCGAAACCGCCATCGAGGTCATAGCCCGTGAACTTGGCTTCGTCGCAAAGGTTCTCGCGTCCGCTCAGGCAGTAGCCGCAGTGACCGCAGGTCTGGCCCAGCCACGGCACCCCCACCCTGTCGCCCAAAGCGGGGACGGCGCCCCGCGCCGCGCCTTCGAGGCCGCCCGCGGCGGCCGGCGCGTCCGCTGCCACCGCCTCCACCAGGCCGACGATCTGATGACCGAGGACTAGCGGCAGCTTGGGGTGAGTAAGCTCCCCATCGACTACGTGCAGGTCGGTGCGGCAGATGCCGCAGGCCTCGACTCTGATGAGTATCTGCCCTGGCCCCGGCTGCGGCACAGGCAGATCCATCAGCCTCAGTCGCCTGCCGGGTGCGTCTAGGACCATGGCCCTCATCGCTGCCTACTTCTTGGGGACTCTTCCGTCCAGTTCGATGATCTGTCCCTTCGCGGGCACCATCGCCGTGAAGCCCAGCTTGGTCTCCAGCAGACCCTGCAAGGTGAGGGACGCCTCGACTTCGCCGTGAGTGATGAGCGTCAGCTTCGGGGGCTTGAAGTGCGAAGCCCATTCCAGCAGTTGGGCCTGATCGGCGTGAGCCGAGAGCCCGGCCAGATCGTGCACGTGGGCTTTCACGGCCACGTCTTCTCCAAAGAGCCGCACCGTCTGAGCGCCCTCCAGCAACCGGCGTCCGAGGGTGCCCTTGGCTTGGAAGCCGACGATGACCACGTGGGCTTCCGGGCGCCACAGGTTGTGCTTGAGGTGGTGGCGGATGCGTCCGGCATCGGCCATGCCGCTGGCGGAGATTATGACCACGCCCCGCTTGCCGTTGAGCCCTTTGGACTCGTCGGCGCTGGTGGTGTAGTGCAGCTGCTTGAAGTCGAAGATGCCGCCCGGCTCGTGCACCACCTTCCAGGCCTCCTCGTCGAAGACCTCCGGGTGCCTGCGATAGATCTCGGTGGCCCGAGTGGCCAACGGGCTGTCCACATAGATGGGCATATCGAGACCCTTCTTCTCCATGATCTCGCGCAAGAAATAGAGCAGCTCCTGCGTCCTACCCACGGCGAAGGCGGGGATTATCACGTTGCCGCCGCTCTTCTTGGCCTCGCGCAGGATCGCCTCGAGTTGGTCCTGGGGCTCGCCCTCTCGCTTGTGCAGACGGTCCCCGTAGGTGGACTCCATCACCAGATAGTCGGTCTCGATGATGGCTTCGGGGTCGCGGATGATCGGCTGCGCAGGCTGGCCCACGTCGCCGCTGAACAGCACTTCTATCTTTCTGTCCCCTTCTTCAAGCTGCAGCGCCAGGAACGCCGACCCCAAGATGTGCCCGGCGTCGTGGAACGTCACCGTGACGCCTGGGGCCAACTGCTTGGCCTCGGCGTAGTCGACCGGCGTGAGCAGGCGCAAGGTGTCGCGCGCATCCTGCGTGTCATAGAGAGCTTCCACCGCGCGACGCCCGGCCCGCTCGGCCTTGCGCGTGCGCCACTCGGACTCCATCTCTTGGATGTAGGCCGAGTCGAGCAGCATGATCTCCACCAGGTCACAGGTGGCAGAAGTCGCGTAGATGGGGTTGTCGAAGCCCGCCTTGACAAGCCGGGGCAGCAGGCCCGAGTGGTCGATGTGCGCATGAGTGAGCACCACGAAGTCGATCGCGCGTGGATCGAAGGGGAACGGATCGAAGTTCAGCTCGAACTCTTTGTCGCCTCCCTGGTGCATACCGCAGTCCACCAAGAACCGCGTATCTCCCACTCCCACCACGTAGCAGGAGCCGGTGACTTCGCGCGCCGCGCCACAGACCTGAATGAACATCTGACCTCCTCGGAGGGTTATCCGCCTGGCAAGAGACGCGCCTGTTACCGCCCCTCTCGCGCTCCCGCATACTGTCTCACACCAGCCCCGTTCTGTGCCGGAATCGAGGACAGTGCGTTGTGCTAACATACAGTCGTTTGGCGCCAGGTTATCGAGCCTTTTCCGGCTCTTCTTGGTACGTAGAATACGGCACTAGCGGAGGAAAGAAGTGGCAAACGATTCCTTAGAAGGAAAGATCTTCGAGGTTCCGGCCGATTTCCAGAAGAAGGCCTGGGTATCGAGCATGGAGCAGTACCAGGAGATGTACCGGCGCTCTCTGGACGACGCCGATGCTTTCTGGGCCGAAGAGGCAGAGAAGAGACTGCACTGGTTCAAGAAGTGGGATAGGGTCCAGAACCACGACTTCGCCGAGGCCAAGGTCCGCTGGTTCGAGGGTGGCAAGCTGAACGTCGCCTACAACTGCCTCGACCGGCATCTCGAGACTATCCCCGACAAGGTCGCCTACTACTTCGAAGGGGACTCTCCCGAGTCCACCCGCACCATCACCTACAAGCAGTTGTGGGAAGAGGTCACCAAGTTCGCCAACGTCCTCAAGAAGAAGGGCGTCAAGAAGGGCGACCGGGTGATCATCTACCTGCCCATGATCCCCGAGCTCCCGGTCGCCATGCTGGCCTGCGCCCGCATCGGCGCCATCCACTGCGTGGTGTTCGGTGGCTTCTCGGCCGACGCTCTGCGTGACCGCGCCGTCAACGCCGAGGCCTGCCTCATGATCACCGCCGACACCGGCCTGCGCGGTGGCAAGCCCACCCCGCTCAAGACCGCTGCCGACGCCTCCATGGCTGAGAGCCCGTCCGTGAAGGCCTGCATCGTGGTCAAGCACACCGGCACCGAGATCCCCTGGGTCGAGGGTCGCGACACCTGGTACCACGAGGAGCTCGCCGCCAAAGACATCACCACCGATTGCCCCTGCGAGGAGATGGACGCTGAGGATCCCCTCTTCATCCTCTACACCTCCGGTTCCACGGGCAAGCCCAAGGGCGTTATGCACACCACCGGTGGCTACCTGCTCTACGGCGCGATGACCCATGAGCTCATCTTCGACTACCATCCCGAGCAGATCTACTGGTGCACCGCCGACATCGGTTGGGTCACCGGTCACACCTACATCGTGTACGCTCCGCTCGCGAACGGCGCCACCAGCGTGCTGTTCGAGGGCGTACCGAGCTACCCGTCGCCCGACCGCTTCTGGGCCGTGTGCGAGAAGTACAAGGTCAACATCTTCTACACCGCTCCCACCGCTCTGCGCGCTATCGCTCGCGAGGGTGACGACTGGGTAAAGAAGCACGACCTCTCCTCGCTGCGCGTGCTGGGCACCGTGGGCGAGCCCATCAACCCCGAAGTCTGGCTCTGGTACCACGGCCTCATCGGCGGCGGACGCTGCCCGATCGTGGACACCTACTGGCAGACCGAGACCGGTGGCTTCCTCATCACCCCGTTCCCCGGCGCCATGAAGATCAAGCCGGGTTCGGCCACCCTGCCCTTCTTGGGCGTGGAGCCGGTGCTCGTTGACGAGAACGGCGAAGAGATCATCGGCCCCGGCGTGGGCAACCTGTGCATGCGTCGGCCTTGGCCGGGCATCATGCGCGGTGTGTACGGCGACGCCGGCCGCTTCAAGGAGACCTACTTCACGCAGTACCCGGGTCTGTACTTCACCGGTGACGGCTGCCGTCGCGACGAGGACAGCTACCACTGGATCACCGGCCGCGTGGACGACGTCATCAACGTCTCCGGTCACCGCATGGGCACCGCCGAGGTCGAGTCGGCTCTGGTGAGCCACCCGTCCGTCGCCGAGGCGGCCGTGGTGGGCATGCCGCACGCCATCAAGGGCCAGGGCATCTACGCCTACGTCACCCTGAACGCCGGTGTCGAGCCGTCTGACGACCTGAAGAAAGACCTGATCAAGCACGTGCGTACGGAGATCGGCCCCATCGCCACTCCGGACGTCATCCAGTGGGCTCCCGGTCTGCCGAAGACCCGCTCGGGCAAGATCATGCGCCGCATCCTTAAGAAGATCGCCGCCAACGATATCGGCGACCTGGGCGACACCTCAACCCTGGCCGACCCGTCCGTGGTCGACAACTTGGTGGAGAACCGCCAGCAGTAGCTAGCTGCGAGACACACCTGAAGCATGACGGGGCGGCCGCACGAGGGCTGCCAAAGAATGAAGCCCCGCCGCTGGGGCGTGCTGGGTAAGCGTGAGGGAAGGACGCAGGGCCGCGAATAGTAGAGCTATTCGCGGCCCTGAGAACGAACTATCACGCCGCCTAGTGCGTTCCGGCGGCCGGGGCTTTTGTCTTTGGCAGCCCGTCCGGCCGCCCCGTTCTTTTCGCCATGCCGACGGGCAAGTCACCCGACCAAGCAGGGCGCGGTAGCGCCACCTACCCGCAACACCGACTCTGCCTCACGGCCTCTCCTCACGGATATGCGTACTTAGGTCGATATAGACCGTAGGTAGTCATCGACGCTTGGTGGGGCGAGGGTATGGCAGGTCAAGGCAAGACACAAGTCAAGACGGTAAAGGCGCAAGTCAAGACGGCTTCGTCGGTTACGGCGCGGGCAGATGTGCTTTCCAGTGACGTCGGCGAATGCAGACGGGCGCAAGAGGACCTTCTGCTCACTCAGTTCTCTATCGACCACTCCTCGGATCTCGTGCACTGGGTAGGTCGCGATGGGCGGATTTTGAACGTCAACGAATCCGGCGTGTCCAGATACGGCTATTCCCGCGAGGAGATGCTCCGTCTCACGGTCTTTGATCTTAACCCTGGGCTGGGGCCTGAGTCATGGGCAGACCAGTGGGAGGCGACAAAGAAGGGCGGAGCCCACACCATCGAGACGATGCATCGCGCCAAAGATGGCGAGCTCTTTCCTGTGGAAGTGGCCGTCAACTACATTGAGTACCAGGGTGCGGAGTATTTCGTCACCTATGCCCGTGACATCAGCGCGCGCAAGCGCATGGAGACGGCGCTCGAAGAAGAGATCGTGCGACGCCGGGTCCTGACCCAGGAGTCCAGGGACGGCATCGTTGTGGTTACAGAGCATGGCGCCGTGGTCGAGGCCAACGAGCAGTTCGCCAAGATGCTGGGCTACACGCTGGACGAGGTCAACAAGATCTACATATGGGACTGGGAAGCCAACACGCCCAAGGAGCAGTTGCTCGGGATCCTCAAAGCTGTGGGTGCCAAAGGTGACCACTTCGAGACCCGCCACCGCCGCAAAGACGGCACGATCATCTCCGTGGAGATCAGCACCAACGCGGCTTTCATAGGCGAAGAGAAGCAGGTGTTCTGCATCTGCCGTGATATCACCGAGCGCAAGGGGTCCTAGAGGAAGAACTGCGCCATGGCCCAGGCCTCCGGTGGAGCGGCGCTCGTGCGCAGATCTTCTGGATAGCCCGAGACGGCCAGCTTCGTCTTTGCCAACGACTCCACCTGCGAGCAGCTAGGGTATACGCGCGAAGAGCTGCTGAACATGACCCTCGAGCAGGTGGAGCGTCGAGCTTGCCCACTGATTGGGAAAACGGCCTTCAGGGAGATCAAGCGGCAGGGGTTGTTTACCCACGAGGGCGAACCACCGTCGCAAGGACGGCACGGACATGCCCGTGGAGGCGAGCATCAACTACGTCGAGTACGGCGACAAGGAATACAACCTCGTCTTCGCCCGGGACATCACCATCCGCAAGCAGGCACTGGCGGCGTTGAGCCAGAGCGAGGAAAGGTTCAGACAGGTGGCTGAAAGTGCAGGTGAATGGATTTGGGAGACAGACAGCGATGGTCTCTACACCTATTCCAGCCCAGCCATAGAACGGATGCTCGGCTACCAACCTGAAGAGGTTGTTGGCAAGAAGCATTTCTACGAGTTCTTCCATCCGGAAGACAGGGAAACGCTCGAGACCGCGGCACTGGCAGCCTTTGCCTCCAAGCAGCCGCTTCAGGGTCTCGTCAACAGAAACCTGCACAAGAACGGCCAGACCGTGTGGCTTTCCACAAACGGGACCCCTGTCCTCGACGATGCGGGAAACCTGCTTGGATATCGCGGAGCCGACGAGGATGTCAGCGAGCGCAAACGCTGGGAGGAAGCGCTCGCCGCGAACACGGAGCGCCTCACTCTGCTCAACGACGCGGCCGTGGCAATAAGCCATTGCCTCACGGCCCTGGAGGTCCAAAGGACGGGCATCCGGCTGGCATGCGGTCCACCACTGCGACGGGGGCGTCATCTGGATGCCCTCTTCGACCGCGCGTGGCCGCATCGTCGCCAGCCAGGGCCTCACGCGCGACGGGCGACTCCAGTTGACCAGGATCATGCGTACCTCACCCGCAATCCAACGTGTGCTGGGCGAACAAATCTCGGCGCGTTCGGAGAGGCCGAGCTTCTGAAGATCGGAGCTTCAGGTGAGGACGTCTTTGCCGAGGCCCTGGCGGTGCCTATCGTATCGAGAGACAAGACATTGGGCGTGCTGTGCCTGGCGACCGAGCGGAACCGTCCCCATGTGACGGCGATGGATTCCGCTGTTGCCCAAGGAATCGCCGCCCACTTGGGCGTCGCCCTGGAGAATGCCCGCCTCTACGACGACGCGCGGTTCCTCGCCGAACGGGATTCGGTCACTGGTCTCCTGAACCATCGCGGCATCAACGCCATGCTGGAGACGGAAGTAGCGAGGAGCGAGCGATCGGGCGGGTGCTTCACCGTAGTCATGATGGATCTGGACAACTTCAAGCTGTTCAACGATACGTACGGCCACGCGTGCGGAGACCAAGTGCTTCAGAATGTGTCGGCCATCCTCAAGAAAGGGTTCCGCCGCGGAGATTTCGTCGGCCGCTACGGGGGGGATGAGTTTGTAGCTCTGCTGCCGGACGTAGACTCCCGGGGCGCGGTGAGGACCATGCGAAAGAATCACAGACGCCCTGGGCAAGTCCGGCTACGATGCGGATGGCGACACTCCGGTGCCGGTGTTCATGAGTTGCGGGGTTGCCACCTATCCATTCGAGGGACGGCATGTCAGCGAACTGCTGGCCGCAGCGGATGCCAATCTCTACCGCTCAAAGCGACAGGGCGGCAACCGCGTCACGGCGTCAGACAGCGAAGAAGAGAGTACCCAGGTCGGCAACAGGGGTGGCATTTTCAGCGTGCTTGACGGCCTGGTGACGGCGGTGGACGGTAAAGACCACTACACGCGCAAGCATTCGTACGACGTCTGCGAGCGAGCGATCGCTGTGGCCTCCAAGCTTGGCCTTTCCTCGGAAACGCAACGCTCTCTGCGCATCGCCGGCCTACTTCACGATTTGGGAAAGATCGGCATACCGGACCATATCCTGCGCAAGCCGGGGAGCTTGACCGACGAAGAGTACGACGTCGTCAAGCAACATGTCAACCTGGGCGAACTCATCATCAAGGAGGTACCCAACCTTGTCGATGTAATGAGCGGCGTGAGTAGCCACCACGAGCGGTATGACGGTCAAGGATACCCGCACGGTCTGAAAGGCGATGACATTCCCCTACTTGGCCGAATCCTGGCTGTGGTCGACGCGTACTCCGCCATGACCACCGATAGGCCCTACCGGAAGGCCCTGACTTCCGAGGAGGCCCACAAGGAACTGAGGAGGGTTTCCGGCACTCAGTTGGATCCCAGGATCGTGACCGCTTTTCTCGCAGTTCTCGACAAAGAATCCGGCACAAGGGTGTCGACACGCGTCTCGTCCAAGTCCGCAGCCTGACTCCCGCCCGGGAGAACTCATCCGGGCGCCAACGAATGACGTGGCGCCACGGCCCGTTAGATCACTCGCCGCATCTCAAAGAAGATCGCCGCCAACGAGATCGGCGACCTGGGTGACACTTCTCCCCTGGCCGACCCGTCCGTAGTCGACAACTTGGTGGAGAATCGCCAGCAATAACTAGCTGCGAGATACACCTGAAGCACGACGGGGCGCCCGCTCGTCGACCGTGGTCTCGTTCGTGAGGGCGAGCGGCTTCTCTCT
>CAWFCN010000007.1:0-10880 GCA_963814415.1 uncultured Actinomycetes bacterium
CGCCATAGGGGGCGGGCGCACGCAGGCGCGGCGCGGGCGAGGCCCCGGGAGGCGGCGCCTGAGCCCGGTGACGCCCCGTCGGCCGGTGGCGCACCCTGCGGGCCGGTGACGCCCCTGATGCCGGTGCTATGCTACGGCCATGAAGCCTCTCTACATCTCCGTCATCGGTGGAGGCAATTGCGGCCCTGCTGAGCAGGCTCTCGCAGAGCAGGTCGGCGGGCTGGTGGCGAAAGAAGGCGCCGCCCTGGTGTGCGGGGGGCTGGGCGGGGTGATGGAGGCCGCCGCCCGCGGAGCCAGGGCGGCCGGGGGTACCACCGTCGGCATACTGCCCGGTCACGACCGCTCACAGGCCAATGCCTACCTGGACTACGTCCTCACCACCGGCATCGGTCACGCACGCAACCTGGCTGTCGTTAGCTCGGGGGACGCGGTGATCGCGGTGGGGGGCAGCTACGGCACCCTCTCCGAGATCGGTCTCGCCGCCAAGATAGGCCGTCCGGTGGTGATCCTGGGGGGTTGGCGCCTCGAGGGAGGCGAAGAAACGGGTCGCATCACCTACGCCTCGTCCGCGGAGCAGGCCATAGACCTCGTGAGGCAGGCGTTGGCACCCATGGCCGGCGGAGCCACCGAGGGGCGATGATGCGGGGCCCCCTCGACAGGGCCCGAGAGATGCAGGAGCTCCTCCAGCGCTTCCGGGAGGCGTCCGCAAGGCGGCGAAGGTCGCGTCGTCTGGTTCTCATCTCCGTAGCCGTGGCCTTCTGCGCGTGTCTGCTCGCGATCATCCTGGCCCTGACATGGCCAGGCCCGGACCAAGTTGCGGTCGTCGACCCGACCACGGCAGGCGTCGCGACCCCGATCACCGTTACCACCTCGAGCATCGCGACAACCACGACGACCACGACTGCTCCGGCGGTCGACGTCGTCGTCACTCCTGCCACCACGACCACGACCACGACCACTCGGCCCCAGACGGCCGTCGCCGCGAGCCGCGACGGCCTTGTCGTGGTCATCGATCCAGGTCATCAGGACCGGGCCAACGCTGAGCAGGAGCCCATCGGACCCGGCTCGACCCAGACCAAGGCCAAAGTGAGCGGTGGCACCCGCAGTGTCAACACCGGCCGACCGGAGAGCGAGCTGGTCCTCGAGGTGGCCCTGAAGCTCCGGGACTCCCTAGGGGCCCGAGGGATCAAGGTGGTCATGACCCGCACCACCCAAGAAGTGAACATCTCCAACATCGAGCGCGCGCAACTAGCCAACCAGGCGCCGGCCGATCTGTTCGTACGTGTCCACGCCGACGGCGCCGCCGACTCGTCGATACACGGCATTCTTATGCTCTATCCCGCCACGATCGCAGGTTGGACCGACGATATCGCCGCAGAGTCCAGGCGCGCCGCACAAATAGCCCTCGATGCGCTGCTGGCCGCCACCGGCGCAAAGAACCGAGGCTTGGTGGCGCGCAGCGACCTGACAGGTTTCAACTGGTCCGACGTGCCCGTGGTATTGGCGGAGATCGGACTGATGACGAACGCTACCGAGGACGCGCTGCTTGCGACTGACGAGTACCAAGGGAAGGTCGTCCAGGGCCTCACCGACGCGATACTGGAATACCTGGATGTACGCTAGACTTATTCGAACCCGCGCAACAACGTCGACAGGGGAAAGGTGCGCACTTGAGTAAGTTGACTGTGGTCGGTGCAGGCTATGTGGGCCTGGTCACGGCCGCGTGCATGGCCGAACTGGGTCATGACGTGCTGGCCATGGACGTCGATGCCGACAAGATCAAGCTACTCCAAGATGGCGGCAGCCCCATCTACGAGCCCGGTCTCACCGAACTCGCAGCCTCCAATCGCGAGAGGATACGGTTCACAGCCGACGCGGATGAAGCGTACGCGTTCGGGGAGTTCATCTTCCTCTGCGTGGACACTCCCCCCACCGCCTCTGGAGACGCGGACCTCTCCCGCATATGGCAGGCCGTGGCCAATCTCCATGACGCGAGCGGCGATCGTGTCGTGGTGGTGAAGTCGACGGTGCCGGTGGGCACGGGCGGGGCGATCCAGGCCAAGCTGAGCGACCTGGGGCTCGCTCACATCGCCTATGCATCGAACCCCGAGTTCCTCAGAGAGGGCACAGCCATCCGGGACTTCATGCACTCCGACAGGGTGGTGGTCGGCTGTGGCGATCCGGGAGTGGCCGGCCGGGTGGGCGCGCTGTACGAGGGGATAGGCTGCCCGGTCCTGATAACCGATGTGGCCTCAGCGGAGATGATCAAGTACGCGAGCAACGCGTTTCTGGCCACCAAGATCAGCTTCATCAACGAGATCGCCAACGTCTGCGAATGCACCGGCGCCGATATCTCCATCGTGGCCCGCGGAATGGGCATGGACAAGCGTATAGGCCCGCATTTCTTGCAGGCCGGCATCGGGTATGGCGGTAGCTGCTTCCCCAAGGATGTATCCGCTCTCAAGCAGATCGCCTCCAACTCCGGCTATCACTTCCAACTGCTGAGCGCTGTGATCGAAGTCAACGAGTTTCAGAAGCGGCGCGTGATCGGCAAGCTCAAGAGGTACCTTGGTGAAGACCTACGCGGTAAGAAGGTCGCCCTTCTCGGCCTGTCGTTCAAGCCCAACACGGACGACATCAGGCAGGCCTCGTCGATAGTCCTAGCCAGCAGGTTGATGGCGGAGGGCGCTGTGGTGGCCGGATACGACCCGCTCGCCATGGAAGGGATGAGGAGAATCCTTCCCGCGGTGGAATACGCCGCGAGCGCACAGGATGCGCTGAACGGGGCGGACGCCTGCGTCCTCGTCACCGAGTGGGACGAGTTCCTGAATATGGATTGGGCGCAGGTGAAGGCATCCATGGCCCGCCCGATTGTCATCGACGGGCGCAATGCCCTCAAGGGTGAGGCACTGGAACAGCTCGGCTTCATCTACGAGGGCGTGGGCAAGAAGCCTAGTCCCTCGAAGAGCACCGGCTAGAAAGCGTCCCGCCCGGGGCGGCCCCGGCGCTGAGCCCCGGCCGTCACCCGAGGCAGACACCTTGACCCTATTTCTTGCTCCTCGTGGAAGTCTTCTTCGCAGCCGCGCTCGAGGCCGACCGGGGCGACGCCTTCGTGGCCGCTTTCGCCGGTGACCCGGCGGCAGGTCTCTTGGTGGCCTCAGCCGCTTTGACTGCCGCAGCCAGCTTGGCCTCTCTCGCTTCAGCCATCTGAGCCGCCTGCTGCATCTCCGCCCGCATCTCCGTGACCGTCATGGTGAGTTCCATAAGGATCCTGGTCCAGATGATCATCAGGGTCACCAAGATGAGGCTGGAGAAGATGACTATGCACCAGATGCCTTGATACTTGGCAGCCGCGATGATGCCGAAGATGAGAGCAAAGAACCAATACGCACCCAGCAGGGCCAGAACGCTCGTGAACAGCCCCCTCAGAGACCCGCGAGTCACGAAGCCTTGGAAGGAGAGATCGAAGAGCCTGCTGAGAGTCCCGGGAGGTCGTGGAGCATAGTATTGGGGCTGGGGCACATACTGGTTGGGGTACATGGTCCCCCGCTGAGCACCGGCCAGCTCCGGCAGACGAGTACCACAGCGTTCACAGAAGGTTCCGGTCGCTTGTTGACTACCACAGTTGGTGCAGGTCCTCACATCGCCAGCCACTGCGCCTCCTTGTTTGGTCCGGTTCTTGACTACAAGGTACGTTGCGGCGTCTGGGCTGTCAACGCCGGACAACACCAGGCGCACATAACCTGCGCACAACCTGGTTTTGGCAGGTATCATCTGTCTTGTCGAATGCTCACGCTGCAAGGGACAGCCGAGCGAGGATCGTCCCACACCGACTCAAGGAGGGGCACGTGGTCAATGAGCTTGGCACTGTGGCAGGAAACCTGCTCGACCGAGGCGAGTTCCCTCATAGCGGCACTCAGATAATAATATTCGCCATCGCCGTCGTGGTCTTGCTGGTCGTGGGTATCCTCCTTTGGTACTACTCCCACCCTCGCAGGCGCAAGGACCAGGAACCCACCGACAAAGGCGCGGGGCCCGACGACTGACACTTCGCGCTCGGCGCGGACCAATCACCGATGAGGAGCTTCAGGGAATGAGTGCGCACCTAGACCGCGGCGAGGACAGCCGCGGCTCCGCCCGTTTCGTGACGGCTCTTCGTGATCGCTGGTGGTTGGTCCTGATCATGATGGTCCTCTTTGGCACCCTCGGTTTCGCCCTCTCTTCCATACAAGAACCTCGCTACAGCGCCACGGTCCAGGTCGCGTACTCACAACGAGACGCGGATGCCGTATCGAAGGCACTCACAGACGCAGGCACGGCCGGCCTGCCTAAGACCCTCGCGAGTGACACCTTGATCTTGCAGACATCCACCTTCGCCGAACGGGTCAGCGAGGCCCTGGACGGTGCGGTCAGCCCGGTCACCATACAAGCGTCGCTGAAGACCTCTGTCGTGCCGAACGTGGACTTGGTCGACATCGAAGCCTCAGCGCCACGTGGCGATCTTGCCGCCGACCTGGCCAATGCGAGTGCCGACGAGTTCGTCGCGGCCAGACAGGAGGAGATCCAGGCGCTGTTGCAGTCGGCTCTGGACTTCGTCGAGGGCCAGCAGGATCCCGCGGAGCAGTCCGGCAGCGCCGCAGCCGAACTCGACCGGCAGGCCTATGCGCTGCAAACGCTATTGGACGGTTCGATCGCCGACTACGAAGTGCTTGAGAGGGCGTCGGCGCCGGCTGACCCGTATTACCCGCGGCCGCTCCTCAATATCGCTCTGGGCGTGGCTATCGGCTTGGTCATCGGGCTCCTGCTTGTATGGGTGTTCAGTAGAATGAGCCGGCGCATCAATGACCAGGCGACGCTTGCCCAGGCCCTGGACCTTCCGATCATCGGCGCGCTGCCGGTGCCGCCCAACAGACAAGGCGGCAGGAGGTCCGGCGTCGGATTCAAGAAGGGCTTCGAACATCTGCTGGAGCCTACGAAGATGCTCCGCTCGAACCTGAAAGTCCTCGGATTCGGAGAGACGAAACGCACCCTACTCATCACGAGCACGGCCTCTACCGAAGGCAAGAGTTCGTTGGCAGTCAACCTCGCACTGAGCATGGCGCTCGCTGGTGACCGGGTGATCTTGGTCGATGCGGATCTGAGGAGCCCGAGCATACACACCTATCTGGACATACCGAACGACAGAGGTCTGGGGGATGCACTCACCGGTGGGGCTGCGGATTGGTCGGACAAGGTGCAGGCAGTGGACTTGGCACCCTTCGTCGACCCGCACGTGCTTGACTCTCGCAAGGAGGAGGAGAGAGACTCGGGGGTCACCAAGTTCCTCTGCCTCACCAGCGGGACCCCTCCCGCCAATCCCGGCGAAGCCTTGGGGACGGGAACGTTCCCCAGCCTACTGGCCGAGCTGCAAGGCTACTCTGACTATGTCATCGTCGACGGACCACCGATGGTCGCCACCTCGGACTCGCTCGTACTGGCTCGGTCGGTGGACGCTGTCATCTTGACCAGCACGCTGGGCAAGCAGACAGCGGCTGAAGCCAGACAGGTGAGACAACTGCTCGCCCGTGCCGACATCGAGGCCTTGGGCCTGGTGTTGTTCGGCACTCGCCTGCAGATGCCCGACCTCCGGCAGGGCTAGCCGCCCTGGCCTCCGCGGCCTCGCGTCCGCGGAGGCCGCTGCTGATCGATCCACTCGGCCGCCTCATGGACGGCACGCTCCACCTGGGACTCCTCGCCCGCGAGTCTGCGCCTCCAGTTGGGGGCCTCCGCGCCGCTGCCCGGCACGTTGTGCGCTTCGCGCTGCAGAAGTAGGTCTTCTATGCCTATCAATACGAACTCTGCGGGACTGCGGGCCAGGTAGCTGACGGCGGCCGCGAGTAGGGCGGCCGGTCCGGACGACCCCGGCGTCCCCACCAGGTATGAAGACAAAGCGGCGACCATGCGGCGGCGCGCGGCGAAGGCGCGCCGCGCCGCGTCGTCTTCCATCTGCCCCGTCCGCAGACGCATCCGTATGTCCTCACCAGTCACAAAGCCGGCAAGAGGGAACATGTCGTGGGTGTCCAGCGAGGCGACCGCGTACCTGGGGATGGGCGCTACCGTGCGTTCGGCCCGCGGCCTGAGGGCGCTTTGCAGCACCCACGTGCCGGACACTCCGTGCCTTCTCATGCTCGGTCTCACCCCGGCGGGCACCGTGCCCAGGTCCTCCCCCGCCACGATCGTCCTGTTTCGATGCGACTCCAGACAGAGCACCGCGTACAACTCGTCCGCCGGGTACGTGACGTAGACCCCCTCTGCGGGCTCCCGGCCCTCTGGTATCCAGAACAGTCTGTGCAGCGACATGATGTGGTCGACGCGAAGGCGCGACGCGAAGCGCATGTGATGACTCAGCACCTCGGCCCAGTACGAGTGACCGTCCGCCCGCGCGATCTCGGGATGAACGGGCGGAGAATCCCAACTCTGTCCGTGACTGAAGAACGCGTCAGGGGGAGAGCCTATCGACATGCCTCTGACGAACAGGTCCTGGCGGTCCCACACGTCGAACCCACCGGGGTGTACCCCCACGGGCACGTCCAAGAACAGGTCGGCCGCATTGTGAGAAGAGGCGCGCTCGCCCTTCTGCCGATCACGGCCGGAGAGTCCTCGCAGCTGCTCCTCCATCTGCCACTGACAGTAGACGTGGTACCGGGCCGCCTCCGCCAGCTCCCCGAGACGCTCTGGACTCGAGGTGGCGACAGCCGTGGTGGTCACCGTGGACCCCGACCAACCGCGCCAGTCACGACCACGCCTTTCGACTTCAGCACGGTACTCCGCGTACTTGAGTACCTCGGGCCTCTCGCGTACGAATCCCTCGAGGGCAGACCTCCGTTTGCCGCCCGCGGCACCGAAGAAGCATCGGCAGAGCTCTTCCAGCGCCCGGCGTTTGAGCGCCATGACCCCGGCGTAGTCCACCGAATCTTCGCTGCGCCACGCGGTGATACGCTCCTGGACTGCCTTCGACTCCCATACGGACCTGGCGGATCCGCATCCGCTCCATTCGGGCACGCGTTCCACTTCCAGGTAGAACTCATTCCAGAACAGTCTGCTGACCGGCCTATAAGGGGACGGCTCGAAGGGACGGTCGAGGTAGGAGGCCAGAAGCGGAAGGGTAGCCACGGCACTGCCTCCGGCGTCTGACACCACCTGCAAGAGCTTGCTGAGCTCCCCCAGATCGCCCGCGCCCCAGTCGCGCGCGCCCCGCAGCGCGTAGGTGGGGGCGAACACCCCCCACTCCCGCACACCGGGCTCCTGTTGCCAGCAACGCCGGGGGGCCGAGATCACCCTGATCTCTTCGGCGCGGCCGCCGCTCTCTACTCGCAGGCGGTGGTAGCCGAAGGGAAGGTCGACCGTCCACTTGGCCAAGCTGGAGTCGGCGCCGCCCCGAGTCGGCCTGCTCCGTGGCTCCGGCCCCTCCTCGCAGGCGGTGTCCGGCATCAGCGAGACCTTGGCGCCACGAGGGACCTCAAAGAGTACTCGGCCGTCCCAGGCCACCAATACCGGCGCCACAAGACGGTCGCGAACCTCGGCCCGGCGGGTATCCGCCGCTGCGCGAAGCCACTCGTGGTCTTTCGCGCCCAATCCCCCGCCGGACCCAGCCCCCGGCCAAGGTCCGGCCGAGGTGGCGGCGGCGAGACACCCCAGCACTTCCATCACAGCCTCGCGAGGGGACTCGCGCACTCGCCCGGTCGCATCCTTGTACGCGAGACTTACGCCCCAGAGCCCAGCCAGATCGGTGATTAGTCCGTCCGCCAAACGGTTATGTTGTCTTTGAACTGCCATCGCCACTTTGAGTCTACCTCTCGGCGTTCGAGACCGGAGGGCCACGATGACCGCGCAAGTGCGCTATCCGCTACCGGCCATGCCGGCAGCACTGGCTGGGCTGGCGGAACTGGCCCTTGATCTGCGTTGGTCTTGGAGTCACTCCTCCGACGTGCTGTGGAAGCGTCTGGACCCCGAACTCTGGGAGACGACGGCCAACCCCTGGCACATCCTACAGACCGTAGCTCAGACCCGCCTGCAGGAGGCTGCCGACGACCCAGAGTTCGTGGCGTTGCTGGAGCACCACCTGCGGGATCGGAGCCGAGCTCTCAAGGCTCCATCTTGGTTCGAGAAGACGTTCCCTGCACCGTCCATCACCTCCATCGCGTACTTCAGCATGGAGTATGGATTGGGTGAGGCTCTTCCCATCTACAGCGGCGGTCTGGGCATTCTGGCAGGCGACTTCTTGAAGGCGGCCAGCGACATGGGGGTCCCCGTGATCGGGGTAGGGCTACTGTGGGCGCAGGGGTACTTCAGGCAGGCCCTGAGCACCACCGGCGAGCAGCTGGAGTTCTTTCCCTTCAACGACCCGGGGCAGCTGCCTATAGAGCCTCTGCGCGACTCGACCGGAGAATGGCTGACTGTCGCGCTGGCCTTTCCCAGAAGAGAGGTGCAGCTCCGCGTGTGGCAAGTCACGGCCGGACGAACGAAGTTGTTCTTGCTTGACTCGAACCACCTGCTCAATAGCCCCGCCGACCGCGGCATCACCAGCGAGTTGTATGGAGGCGGCCAGGAAGCGCGCCTGCAGCAAGAGATCATCCTAGGCATCGGCGGCTGGCAGGTCTTGCGCGCCTTGGGCCTCGACCCAGAAGTCTGCCATCTCAACGAGGGGCACGCGGCCCTGGCCGTGCTCGAAAGAGCGCGCTGTTACGCGCAAGACCACGGACTGACGTTTCATGAGGCCCTCCGCGCCACCAGGCCGGGCAACCTGTTCACTACTCACACCCCGGTAGAGGCGGGCTTTGACAGGTTCCCGCCCGATCTCATCAGGCGGTATCTCAACGATTACGCGGGGCAAGCCGGCCTCGATATGGACGCACTTCTGGCCATGGGTCGGGTGCACAGGCGGCGTGAGGCGACCTCTCCAGACGACCTCACGACAACCGTGGAGGCCTCAGACCCCTTCTACATGGCCCACTTGGCGATATCGGGCAGCGGCACGGTGAACGCGGTCAGCCGTTTGCACGGCGAGGTGAGCCGGCGCCTCTTCCAGCCGCTCTTTCCGCGCTGGCCCCAAGCTGAGGTACCAGTAGGCCATGTGACCAACGGCGTTCACGTCCCCTCCTGGGATTCGGATTCTGCCGACGCCCTGTGGACGGAGGCGTGCGGAAAGGATCGTTGGCTGGGCGACGTCCAGCACCTTGCTGATTCGATCCGGGGAGTGACCGACGAAGACCTTTGGTCGTTCAGGAACGAGAATCGGGCGAGGTTCATCGAGGTCGCCAGAGAACACGTCGGAAGGCAAGGGCCCGTCGCAGGCAGCCTGGAGACACTGGGAGACGATCCGTCCTGCCTATGCGACCCGGGGGTGCTGACTCTGGGCTTCGCCCGTCGTTTCGCCACCTACAAGCGTCCCAATCTGCTGCTCCACGACCCTGACCGCCTCGAACGACTGCTCTGCGGTGACGGAAGCAGAGTGCAGTTGGTGCTGTCCGGCAAGGCGCACCCCGCCGATGCTGCCGGCAAAGCGATGATAAAGGAGTGGACCGACTTCATCGCCCGCTGCAAAGTCAGGCCTCACGTCATCTTCTTGGTCGACTATGACATGGGCCTGGCCGAGCACTTGGTGCACGGCGTGGACGTTTGGCTGAACACCCCCCGCCGCCCCTGGGAAGCAAGCGGGACGAGCGGAATGAAGGTCCTCGTCAATGGCGGACTCAATCTGTCGGAGTTGGACGGCTGGTGGGCGGAGGCTTACTCCCCGAGCGTCGGCTGGTCCCTCGGGGACGGCCTGGAGCACGGCGAGGATCCGCACTGGGATGCGGTAGAAGCCGAAGAACTCTATGACCTCTTGGAGAACCAAGTGATCCCCGAGTTCTACGATCGTGACGCGAGCGGGCTGCCCCGGCGATGGATCGCCCGCATCAGGGAGAGCATGGCGGTCCTCACTCCGCAGTTCTCGACCAATCGCATGATGCGCGAGTATCTCGAGCAATGCTACCTACCCGCTGCTGCTCTTTACCGAGACAGGCGCTTGCCGGGCCGAGTTCGAGAGATCGAGGAGTGGCAAGACTCCCTTGAGAAAGGCTGGGAGGGGCTGGCCTTTGAGGAGTACTCCATCACCAACGACAACGGGCCTCAAGGCGCCGAACATACGGTGGTGGTGCGCTTGGCCCTGGGCGAGGTCCCCGCTGAAGCTGTAAGAGTGGAACTCTACGCGGACGCACTTGCAGACGGGGCGCCCGAACGCGTCGAACTGCTGCCGGAGACCAGTGAACCAGGAGGCACGGCGACCAACCGGACTATCGGCTTCAGGGCGGTCTTCTCCACGGACCGCCCCCGGACTGACTACACTCCCCGAGTCGTCCCTCGGCACGACGGCGTCCTCATACCACTGGAATGCGATCGGATACTCTGGTACCGCTGACGACCTAGCCGCTGGGGAGGCGGATGATGAATCTTGCTCCCCTGTCGGCAGAGCCGAGTGCGACGTCACCAGAGGCCGCGCGCGCCAGCCTGCGCGCGAGTGACAAACCAAGACCGGCCCCACGAGAACCGCGGGGCCTCTTCTCGGCCGCCGAGCCACGCACGCCGGGATCGAAAATCCGCTCCCTCTCTTCTTCGAGAACGCCCGGTCCGTCGTCCTCGATCACGAAGCGGACCTCTTTGCCTTTTCGCTGCGCCGTCATGTGGACCTCGCTGGTGGCGAAACGGCAGGCGTTTTCGACCACGGGGCGGACTATCTGCGCCACTATGTCCGCCCCCACGCCCACGCCCAGACTCTTCGCCGGGGTGACGACCGATACCTCTACATTGTTCTCGAGGGCAAGAAGCCTTACGCTCACAGCCACGTCTTCCAGAACCTG
>CAWFCN010000008.1:0-7230 GCA_963814415.1 uncultured Actinomycetes bacterium
AGAAGCTTAGCGACAGGCCTGCTAGTAGCTCCCGTCGCCGATGTATTGTCCCCTGCTGTTGGTGATAGTCCGTGGCGAGGTGATCTGTTCGAACCGGTCGGGCCATCTCCACACCCAGACCTCCTTGGCTTCGAATATGGGGGTTCCACCGGCCATCAGCCGTTCACCGTCCCATGCCACCACGTGGCCCGGTCCGGCGGGGTAGAAGTTGCGGAGTATTCGGAGGCCGGTCGGGCGGTTCGCAACCGCGTTGTACATGGCCCCCGGTCCGGGAAAAGGCAGAACACCGTCGACTGTAGGAGTGTCGCAGAAGACGATGACAGCTTCAGCGCCAGTCGTCTCTAATCCTGCGGGTACGGACTCAAGTATGGTCGTCTCCGCGTCCCACAGCCTGTGCCACAGGTCAGTGCGTACTACCGTGGATGCGGCGAAGACGAACATGACGACCACCACGCCGACCCCCGCGACCCACTTCACCCGTCGCGTAGCCGTTGCTTCCGATAGGGCTACAGCGAAGAAGACAGCTAACCAGACGTCCACGCTTACGAAGGTGCGAGATAGGATGTTCAGCGCACTGAGTTCGTAGTCGGCTACGGCGAGCACGAAGCAGGCGAGCACAAAGCCCATGACCGCCGCGCCCAGCTTGACGCGTCGATCTCGGTGCCGGGTCATGAGCGCCGCCGCCAGTCCGACCAGCAGCACGCACCCCACGATGACGAAAGAGAACAAACGCGGTCCGGCGACACCATCGGACAGCGAGAAGGGGAGTCTGAAGATGCTGTTCGCCAGGTGAAGGTACCAGCCTGGGTCATAGCTCTTGCCGAGCGTCGGCGAGAAGTGAGCGGCCACTCTGTTGATCGCCACCAATAGAATCTGGAGCGAGATCAGAAGCGGTGCCGCTCGATACAGCGCCCACCTCCTGCTGGTGGGCGACATCGCGAGGATGAAGAGGAACGGAAGAAAGGCGAAGTAGAACGCCTCATACATGAGCAGGCTGGCTGCATACCAGGCTAAGGCGGGCCACAGCCGCTTTCTAAGGAGCGCGGTGGAGCCAGCCAAGAAGAAGATGGTGCTCATGAGGACAGCCGAGCAGATCGGCCAGACTCTGTAACCGAGAGCCCACGGAAACAACAGCCACGCCGTCGACGCAATGGTGGCGACCGCCGGCCGAGCTCCTAGCTCAAGCAACAGACGGCGAAGCATGATGTAGCTGACCGCTGCGAGGGCTAGAAGGAAGAAATGCCAGGCGACCGTCGAGCTGCCGAAGACAGAAGACGCGAGCCAGACCTCTAGGTTCATGAGAGGTCGCGCAAAAGTCTGCCAGGCGTAGCTGAGGCGCTCGATACTGAAGGGACCGCCGTAACGTGTCGTCTCGACCAGCATCCCCCAATCATCGCTGTAGAAGCCGAGCACGAAGGGACGGTAGAGGTAGAGCGACAGCAACACCGATACGGGTAGCATCCAAAGGCCGGGGCGGAGAGCTCCGAGCTTTGTCGTTGGCGCCAGCTCCTTGCCCAGAATCCGCAAGAGAGTCCCCCCCCGAGGCCGGTACGCGATCTAAGGGCCATTATGGCAAACGGGACAGGCAGGCGTCGAGGGGAGGGGGCGCGTGCCGCCGCCCGCGACTGGCGCGGTCACTTGGCTAAAGTCGGCGCGCCCGACCGCCGACGAAGCTGTAGGAGTGAACAGGGCGGCCCACAAGGAGCCAGTGCGTGGATAAGAGTCGAGAGCAGCTTCGCCAGAGACAGCGCGAGGCGATATGGAAGTGGCGGTGGCTGGGGTTGCGCGAGAGCACGCCGGGCTTCAAAGGCAGCCTGATCCTCGTGGCTGTGGCCATCGTCCTGATCGCCTTGTATGCTTCGCACGTCCTCTAGCGCCGAGTCGCGGGCGTATCATATCGAGTAGAGCGGGGCGCAAAGGCGCGACCTCGCGATATGAGGAGTGCGGGGGTTCAGGTGGATACTGTCGAAGTGATCGGGTTCGTCGCGGCGGCGTGCACCGCGCTGAGCTTCTTCCCTCAGGCCATCAAGGTCATCCGCGAGAAAGAGACGGCAGGCATCTCGCTGCTGACCTACTCCGTGTTCGTAGTCGGTCTCACACTCTGGCTCACGTACGGCGTGCTGACGCACAGCGCACCGGTCTACGTCGCCAACGCGGTCACCCTGGTGCCGGCCGTGATAATCCTAGCTATGAAGATCAAGCTGGGGTAGGAGCGCCAGAGGCCACTCGGGGTGGCGTCGCGGGTGCGGCGGGACGCGTCGGCCGAGCGGCCGCCGGACCGGCTAGGGCGTCATGTCGACGATGTCACCAGCCATCTCGTTGCTGCCATCGGCGAACCACAGCACGTATTGCTTGGCCCAAGTCAGTCCGGTCTCGCCCAGCGCATTCACGATCTCTTGTGCCAAGGCCTGCTCGGTCTGGTAGTCGAGATCGGTGGTGATCACCACGGCGTTGGAGAAGCCGCCGGAGCCGGGAACCTCGCCGGGCACGTACTCGATGACGGTGATGCGGGCCGGCCATGTGGCCCCGGGATAGGCCTGCGTGAACCAGGCGGCCAAGCCCGATGCATCCGCGGGCGCCGGTGGTAGCTCGGCGGGTGCCGGGACTTCTGTGGCCGCCGTGTCGGGGCTCGAGCCGTCGTCGGGCGTCGAAGCCTCGCCGCAGCCGACCAGCAGCGCCGGCAGCAGCGCGAACATTAGGACAAGGATGGTGCGGGCAAGCAAGCGTGGCATCGTTCCTCCAGCGACGTGATTCTATCTAAGAGCGACCACTATAGCGCGCGGTGCCATGTCTATGGGAGGCTGACATGAGACACTTCACCAAAGAGCAAGGAAGGTGTGGATGAAGCTCATCCGAGTCACCTCAGAGGCGCAGATAGCGGAGTTGGCGGAGTTGGCCCGCGAGATATGGACCGAGCACTACCTGCCGATCATCGGTGCTCTGCAGGTCGACTACATGGTGGGCAGGTTCCAGAGCGCTGAGGCGATCGCGGACCAGATCGCCGGCGGCTACGAGTACTATCTCGCGACTCGCGCGGATACGAACGTGGGCTATGTCGCCCTGGTCCCCGAGCCGGACCAGAGCGCGCTGATGGTGAGCAAGTTATACGTCTGCAAGTCCGAGCGGGGCCGCGGGTGCGCCAAGATGATGCTGCGCCTAGCCGAAGACACCTGCCGAGAACGCGGGCTGGCGACCATGTGGCTGACAGTGAACAAGAACAACGTGGATTCCATAGCTTGGTACGAACGGATGGGATTCATCAACGCGGGCCCCCTAGTGCAGGATATCGGCGAGGGTTTCGTGATGGACGACTATCGGCTGGAGAAGACGGTGACCTGATGGATGAACGGACGTCTCGGCCAGCGGTGATCAGTTCGAGCGAGACCCAGCCGGTCGCTGTCGAATTCCCTCTGAGGGGCGAGTGGATGGCGCCGAACACTCCCGGCAAGAGGGTGCCCAGTCACGGGACCGACATGCTCGGCCAGAGGTACGCGTACGACTTCGTGCGGACCCGGCCCGAAAGCAAGGGGATGCACTTCTATCCCCACAGCTCCTTGCGCTACCTGGTGGCCGGCGTCCGGTTGAGAGACTGCTACGGCTGGGGCCAGCCCATCTACTCCCCCCTGGCCGGTACGGTGGCGAAGGCTGAAGACGGTTGGCCCGAGCGGGACCCGGTCTATCTGGCCAGGGACCTGGCCATCGCTCTGAAGAACGGTTTCACCTTCGACGTCAACAAGGCGATCGACTTTCGTCCCTTGGCCGGCAACCACATCATCCTAGAGACCGCTCACGGATACGCGCTGCTCGCTCACGCCCAGGCGGGCTCGGTGCGCGTCGCGCCGGGCGAGCGTGTGGCGGCCGGCCAGCACCTGGCCAATGTGGGCCACTCCGGCAACTCCACTGCGCCGCACCTGCACTTTCACCTCATGGACCGCGAGGACCCGCGCCAGGCCCAGGGCATACCCTGCTGCTTCACCGAGTATGAGGTGCTCATCCAGGGAACATGGCAGGTAGTGAGAGACGCTATCCCCAAGCACACCGACAGGATCCGTAGACTGTGAATGTGGTCTGAACACGAGTCGCGCCTCTGAGTAGCCCGCGGCGGAGACTCGCTGAACGAAAGGAGTGGAGATGAGCGAAATGGCGAAGTGTCCGGTGACGGGCATGATGGGCAAGCGCCCGGCCGGGCGGGGTACCTCCAACCGGGACTGGTGGCCCGAGCAGCTCAACCTCAAGGTCCTGCATCAACACTCCAGCCTCAGCGACCCCATGGGCGAGGAGTTCGACTATCCTGCCGAATTCAAGGAGCTCGACCTAGCGGCGGTCAAGAAGGACCTCTATGCACTGATGACCGACTCCCAGGAGTGGTGGCCGGCGGACTACGGGCACTATGGCGGACTCTTCATCCGCATGGCCTGGCACAGCGCTGGCACCTACCGCATGGGCGACGGCCGAGGCGGCGGAGCCTGGGGCGGTCAGCGCCTAGCCCCGCTCAACAGCTGGCCCGACAACGTCAACCTAGACAAGGCCCGCCGTCTGCTCTGGCCCATCAAGCAGAAGTACGGGCGCCAGATCTCGTGGGCCGACCTCTTCATCCTGGCCGGCAACTGCGCCTTGGAGTCGATGGGTTTCAAGACCTTTGGCTTCGGCGGTGGACGCCCTGACATCTGGGAGCCCCAAGAGGACATCTACTGGGGCTCCGAGGACGAGTGGCTGGGAGACAAGCGCTACTCCGGCAAGCGCGACCTGGACAACCCCTTGGCCGCCGTGCAGATGGGTCTGATCTACGTCAACCCCGAGGGGCCCAATGGCGTGCCCGACCCAGTGGCCTCCGGTAAGGATGTGCGCGACACCTTTGCGCGCATGGCCATGAACGACGAAGAGACCGTCGCTTTGGTGGCGGGCGGACATACCTTCGGCAAGGCCCACGGCGCCGGCGACCCGGCTCATGTGGGTCCCGAGCCGGAGGCGGCGCCCATCGAGCAGCAGGGCTTGGGCTGGAAGAGCAGCTTCGGCAGCGGCAAGGCCGGTGACTGCATCGGCAGCGGCATCGAGGGTGCCTGGAAGGCCAACCCCACCAAGTGGGACATGGGCTACCTGAAGACTCTCTTCAAGTACGACTGGGAGTTGGTCAAGAGCCCGGCCGGCGCGAACCAGTGGTTGGCCAAGGATGTGGACGAAGAAGACATGGTGGTCGATGCGTTCGACCCCACCAAGAAGGTCCGCCCCATGATGACCACGGCCGATCTCTCGATGAAGTTCGACCCCGCCTACGAGAAGATAGCGCGGCGCTATCTGGAGAACCCCGAGGAGTTCAGAGACGCCTTCGCCCGAGCCTGGTTCAAACTGACCCACCGTGACATGGGTCCGCGCTCGCGCTACCTGGGGCCCGAGGTGCCAAAGGAGGATCTCATCTGGCAGGACCCGGTGCCGGCCGTCGACCACGTCCTGATAGATGCAGCCGACGCCGCGGCGCTCAAGGCCAAGATCCTGGCCACCGGACTCTCCGTCTCGGAGCTGGTGAGGACGGCTTGGGCCTCGGCTTCGACCTTCCGCGGCTCGGACAAGCGGGGCGGCGCCAACGGCGCCCGCATCCGTCTGGCTCCGCAGAAGGACTGGCGGGTCAATGAACCGGCGAAGCTGAAGAAGACTCTCGAGACTCTCGAGAAGGTCCAGAAGGAGTTCAACGACTCATCCGCCGCGCAGGCCGCCGGCAAGAGGGTCTCGCTGGCGGACCTGATCGTGCTCGCCGGCTCTGCGGGTGTAGAGCAGGCGGCCAAGGCGGCCGGCCACTCGGTCGAAGTGCCTTTCTCGCCTGGGCGCACCGACGCTCTGCAAGAACAGACCGACGTGCAGTCCTTCTCAGTGCTGGAGCCGGTCGCCGACGGCTTCCGCAACTACCTCAAGGCGAAGTTCTCGGTGAGGGCCGAGGAGCTGCTGGTAGACTGCGCCCAACTGCTGACGCTCACGGCTCCGCAGATGACGGTGCTGCTGGGTGGGCTCCGAGTGCTCGGCGCCAACTTCGAAGACTCGCCGCATGGGGTGTTCACTGAGCGGCCGGGCGCGCTCACCAATGACTTCTTCGTCAACCTACTCGACATGTACACGGAGTGGGCGGCGACCAAGGATGAGAACACGTTCGAAGGACGCGACCGCAAGACCGGCAAGCTCAAGTGGACCGGCAGCCGGGTGGACCTCATCTTCGGCGCCGACTCGCAGCTGAGGGCCTTGGCGGAAGTCTACGCGTGCGGAGACTCAGGGGAGAAGTTTGTGCGCGACTTCGTCGCGGCTTGGGCCAAGGTGATGGATCTCGACCGGTTCGACCTAGCGCGGGCGTAGCGTCGGTGGCCAAAGCTCTGGTAAAGCTGCCCGTGGGCGTGAGCCTACCCGGCATGCCGGCGTCCTTGCAGTGCGAGGGCGCGACTGTCGGGGAGGCTCTTGCCGATTGTGTGGCCCAGGAACCCCGGCTGCAGAAGCGGATCTTTCGCCCAGACGGCACTCCCTGGGTCGGAGTGTCGGTGAACGGACGCAGCCTGTCACCGGAAGCGGGTCTAGCCGTTGCCCTCGCGGACGGGGACGAGATCAGGTTGTTACCGTCGGTGGGGGCATGCTGATCCGGTCGATGGTGAGGGAGGCGGGCACATGGCTTCGGATGCGTCGTTCGTAGACTACGTCTGCGACCAGATGCGAGCAGCGGGGACCATAAGCAGTCGCAAGATGTTCGGCGAATACGCCGTCTATTGCGACGGTAAGGTGGTTGCGCTTATCTGCGACGACCAACTCTACGTGAAGCCCACAGCGGGCGGGCGCGCTCTTGTCGGCGACCCCGTGGAGGCAGCGCCGTATTCAGGCGCCAGACTGCACTTTCTTGTGACCGACCGGGTCGACGACCGGGAGTGGTTGGGTGCGCTCATCGCGGTGACTGCTCTTGAGCTTCCCGTTCCCAAGCCCAAGAATCGAAGCAGACATTAGTCCATGATCGTCGGATGGAGATATCTCGCGCCTGGCTCTGTCACAGCTAAGTCCGCACCAGAGGATAGGAGGGAGAAGATGGCAGAAGAGACTTGTTGGTACATGTGGTACACGACCTGTCCAAAGTGTGCCAAGAAGTATGGCAAGAATCACGTCGTCATCCTGGGTGCGGTCGAGTAGCAGACATGGTACAGAGCATCGTGATCCGGGGCGAGGCCAGCGCAGACATCGACGGGATAGGTGAGGTCACGGTGGCGG
>CAWFCN010000009.1:0-8878 GCA_963814415.1 uncultured Actinomycetes bacterium
TGGTCCCGGTGGATACAGCGGCAGATCATAGTACTTCGCTATGGACATCCGCTTCTCAGCGTCGCTGAGCGCGGGCCTGTCGGTGATCGCCATGGCATCGCTCCTTGGATGTTCGTGGGGCGCTGGAATTGGAAGCCACCTGAGTCATCGTAGTACGGTGGACGGGGGTGGGCAAGCAGGCGGCACGGCATTCGCCATGGTCCAGGAGATTGGCTAGGTCTCTGCCTGGGGAATAAGAGGCGACCAGACAATCGACATCAGGCACTCGCCATGTCGCACTACTGCCGCTGCCGACCGTTTAGTGAACTTTCTCGGCCTCTGCTGTGTACTGTAGGCGAAGGGTAGAAAGGGCGGACCCCGCCGAGACGCAGGAGCCGAGTTGGATCTGGTCCTCATACGTCGCTGCCAGGCTGGAGACGATGAAGCCTTCAGCCTGCTCTTCGAGCAGTACAAGAACCTCGTCTACCGGACCGTCTACCTGACGCTGGGGTCTACCGCCGAGGCTGAGGACCTTCTGCAGGAGGTCTTCTTACAGGTACATAGGTCGCTGGATGAGTACGATCCGAAAAGGGGTGCGTTCAGCACCTGGCTCTACCGCATCACCGTCAATCTCTGTCTGAACTGGCGGAGGCGCCGGTCGGGCGCCCAGAGTCTCGAGGACCTCACGGAGGAGCTCGCGGACGGCAGCAGACCGCTTGCCGACGACTTCGCCCAGGACGACTGTGTCCGTCGTGCGCTCGACAAGTTGAGCAGAAAGCTGCGGTTGGTGGTGGTGCTGCGTCACTACCTAGACTTGTCGTATGCCGAAATAGCTCAGATCACCGATCTGCCCCTGGGGACGGTGAAGTCCCGTCTGAATCTGGCGTTGCGCCTCATGCGCGACGACTTGGAATGCGACTTTCCTGTCCTAGCTCGGTCCGCTGCGGAGGTGCAGAGATGAGATGCCGTGAAGTCACCAGAGCTCTTTCCGCCTACCTGGACAGTGAGGTCACGCCGTCGGAGGACGACCTTATCCAGGCGCATCTGGCCGGATGCGCCTCTTGTGAACGGGAGTTGGCCACCCTGAGCTCCAGCCGGCAGAGGGTGACAAGCCTCCTCAAGACCAGGGCCGCCCAAGTGGCCCCCTCCCCGCAGGCGCTCACTAGCCTGCAGGCGAGACTTGCACAGCAAGCACACTCAGAACGACAAGGAGACCATACGATGAAGCACAGATGGAGGATAGCGCTGGCGACAGCCGGGGCTGTGGTGGTGGCCGTAGGTGTCATAGCTGCAGTGCCCGCGACCCGCGCAGCAGCGGGTGAGTTCTTCGCCAACGTGTTTAGCATCGACGCCGACGGCGGCGTGCAGTTGGACTATCTGCCCGAGGGATTTGAGCAGACGCCCGCCTACGTGGTCGGCTCGGTATCCGACCCCATCCAGGGGGGGACCGCGCAGCAAGAACAACAGACTGTCTACCAGAACGGCGACCTGTTCCTGCTGGTGAAGACCTCCACCGATACCAGCCAGCCCTTGCCCGCGGGAGAGGCGGCCGAGGTCAACGGCCTGCAGGCAGTGCTGCGCACCGGACTCTCGGGCACCTACGACGGACCGCCGGTCTTGCCTGCCTCAGATGGCGAGGCCGCGGCGTCTGGTGACGCGCCGTACGGCGCTACCGGTGTGGTGGAGGGCGACGGCCCCCTACTGCCCTCGGTGACCTACGACAGCGCCAATTCGCTCACCTGGGATGTGGACGGCACCAGGGTAGAGGTGCTGACCAACCTGCCGGTGGCACAGCTGCTGAAGATCGCACAAGGACTCACTCTGGGGAAATAGCCCAGCACCAAAGCCCAGTTGCACACCGACGTGGCCCGGGGTGGCTTTACTCCCCGGGCCATTCTATGTACGGCATCGTCGCATTACCCGGAGGCCGGGTTCTCCAGGAGCAAGGCCTTCGGACGTTGCCGCTCCACCCCGTCCGTCGGAGTGAACTCCGCGCCTTTCGGGTACACGGGCAGTGTCGGCAATCGACCGGCCGATGCCAGATCGAAAGGAGCGAACATGCAGAGGATGCTAACCGTGACAGTCTTGGTGCTCGCGCTCGTTGCTCTGTCGATCTCACTGGGGGCCTGCGGCGGGACGGAGGCGAGTACCACCCTTGCGCCCACTACCCTTGCGCCTACGACGACGACCCTCGCTGCAGGAACGGGCGATTGGCCTGCCTATCACCATGACCTGGCCCGCAGCGGTATCTCTGACGATCAGGAGCCGCTCGGCCAGGTGCTGCAGGCGTGGACCTCGGCGGACCTAGGCAACTATATGTACGCGCAGCCCTTGATCGTGGGTGAACAAGTGATCGTGGCTACCGAGGGCAACAACGTGCTTTCGTTGGACGCGGCCACCGGCGAGATCGGATGGCAGGTGGCACTGGGTACCCCCGTCGACGGAGGCACCCTGCCCTGCGGCAACATCAACCCGTCGGGCATCACCGGCACTCCTGTCATCGACACTGACAAGGGCGTCATCTACGTGGTCGCTTTTCTGAGCGATGGCCCGCATCATCAGCTCTTCGCTCTCGATCTCGAGAACGGTGCCGTGTTGTGGGACCGTCCCATCGACCCGCCCGGCCTGTCGGCCACGGTGGAGCAGCAGCGGGGGGCCCTCACCTTGAGCCGGGGGATGGTGTACGTGCCGTTCGGCGGCATGGCCGGTGACTGTGGAGAGTACAAGGGTGCTGTGATGGGAGTGCCCGCGGACGGCTCCGGCGAAGCCATCAGCTACATCGTGCCCACCGAGCGCATGGGCGGTATCTGGAACCCGACGGGGATACCGGTGGACTCGGACGGCAATCTCTGGGTGGCCATCGGTAACACAGCTTCGACGTCCACCTTCGACTTCGGTAGCGCCGTGATCAGGATGTCGCCCCAGCTCGAGGTGGTCGACTACTTCGCTCCGAACCACTGGGTGGCTCTCAACCAGAGCGACCTGGACATCAACACCACCGCTCCTGTGCTGCTCGAGAACGGGAGGGTGATGATCATAGGCAAGGACAGCGGCGCCTATCTGTTGGACGCGGCCAACCTGGGCGAGATCGGAGGCGAGATCACCGCCCTGGCTGTGGGTTCTTCGGCTTTCGGCACTGCGATAGCCCAAGGGTCCAGGGTTTTCGTGCCTTGCACCGAGAGTCTGACTGCGGTGGATGTGACGAGCGACCAGCTCAGTATCGCCTGGAGTGTGCCCGGCCGCAGCGGGTCGCCCATCATAGCTGCCGGCCATGTCTGGACCCTGACCCGCGAAGGTGTGGTGAAGGCAGTAGACCCAGCTGACGGCGCGGTGGCCTACACGCTGCAGATAACCCCGTCGCCTACTCAGTTCGCGACGTTGTCGGCGGCTAACGGACGGCTCTTTGTAGCGGATGGCACGAAGTTGCTGGCGCTGAGTCTGCGCTGAAGCGCAGTGAGTCTGGTGGTCGCCGGCGGGAATGGCGCAAGGCAGTGAGTCGTCTCCGGCGGGGCGCCCCCGAAGGAGTGCGGTCTCTAGTCAGACCCTTCCAAGGTCTCGGCCAACTTGCGGCCCCACTCCCGGGCCCGGTCGAGCTCACCCTCGCGCATCGGTCCTTGGGCTCCTTTGACCAAGAACCCCTCGGGCTCGCCGAGCGAGCGGTAGCCGCCCTGCCGCAGGATCTTGAGTATGGCCGGGCCGGCTTTGCCGAAGGGGCCGCGCACTCGGGTATCGAATGCGGCCACGGCAGCGGTGCCGGCGGGCACCGACTTCAGCCAAACGCTCACTGGAGGATGAGAGAGGTCTGGTGGGTTGCCCTTGCCCGGTTGCGAGCGCATGGTCTTGTACATCTGCTCGTTCGCGAGGCGAAAACCCAACACCGGGGCGCCGACCACGAGCAGGTCGAGGTCGGCGACGGCCGCCGCGTCGGCTTCGCCAGTGGATAGAGCCGCGGTGCCGTCTCCGATGCCCTCCGCTACCGCCCGCGCGACGGCGGCCGTGTTGCCCCAGTGCGACTCATAAACGACCATGGCCTTCATGCCGTCCTCCTACTTGGACTCGATGTCCGATGCCCACCCGTACTGGAGCCTCACTGCCTCACTATATGACATCCAGAAGGCGTACGCAGCAGGTGTACTGTGGCCGTCGCTGATTTGGCTGCGCGGGGGCGGTATCATGGCCAAGAGGCAGCAGGCGGGGAGCACGAGGGAGGCTGAGAAGTGACGAAGCGTGGCGACGATGACAGACTCGTGTCTGAAGCGGGACTGAGCGGCGCGTCGGCCTCCGGCGACGGCGCCGCCACCGTCTGGTTCGCGCCTGTGCATACCGCGGCCAAGGAGTCGCTGGTGGGGCGCTGCGGCAGGCTGGCGCAGAGGGCGGGCCTACAAGACGTCATCGCCAAGGACGACCTGGTGGCCATCAAAGTGCACTTCGGCGAAGAGGGCAACACCGGCTTTCTCAGCCCCGTCTTCGCCAGGGAGATGGTGCGCGCGGTCAAGGCCGCAGGCGGCCGGCCCTTTCTCACCGACGCAAACACTCTCTATAGCGGGCAGCGGGCCAACGCTGTCGACCACATCGCCTGCGCCCTGCACAATGGTTTCGCGTTCGCGACCGTGGAGGCACCTATCATCATCGCCGACGGACTCGACGGCCGGGATTCGGCGGAGGTACCCATCGCCGACTCCCGCCACTTCGACTCGGTGCGCATAGGTGCGGCGGTCATGCACGCCGATGCCTTGGTGGTCATGACTCACTTCAAGGGCCACGAGCTCACGGGCTTCGGCGGTGTCTTCAAGAACGTGGGCATGGGCCTGGGCAGCCGGAGCGCCAAACAGCGCATGCACGCCGACTTCAAGCCCGAGATCATCGCCGACAAGTGCACGCGGTGCGGTCGCTGCGTGGAGGGCTGTTCGGTACAGGCCATGAAGCTGGAGCATGACTCGGCGGCGGTCGACCTGGAGGTATGCATCGGCTGTGGGGAGTGTGTGGCCCGCTGCGCCTATGGCGCCATAGATATCCAGTGGAAGACCGATCCCCAGGTGGCCCAGGAGAAGATAGTGGATCACGCCGCCGCGGTCCTGGACGCTAAGAAGGGCAAGGTCGTCTACCTGTCCTGGGTCACGAACGTGACCCCCGACTGTGATTGCTGGGACTTCTCCGACGCGCCCCTGGTGGCGGACATAGGCGTCCTGGCTTCGCTCGACCCGGTGGCCATCGAGCAGGCGGCCTACGACCTGGTGCTGGCAGCGCCGGGGACCGTGGGTGGCCGCGGCGAGGGTATGGCCGCCGGCGAGGACAAGTTCGCCAAGGTCACCGGTGTGAGCGGTCTACGCACCCTCGAGTACGCGGAGCAGAAGGGCCTCGGCACCCGCAGGTACGCGCTCAAGACCGTCAGGTAGAGGCGCCCGGCCGCCGAGACGCCCTGCCGATGCCCAGCCTGAGCCTCATCGTGATCCTCCTGCTCGTGGTGCCTCTCGGCCTAGGTGCATGGGCCCAGGCGAGGGTGCGGGCCACCTTTCGCGAAGCAGACCAGATCGAGAACGCTGAGCACGTCACCGGCCATGAGGCGGCGCGCCACCTGCTGGACCAATCGGGACTGCAGACGGTCTCAGTGGTGGTGGGTGACGAGTTGGGCGTGGGCGACGCCTACGATCCCACCACAAAGCGACTGCTCATCACAGAGCGTACGGCCACTCGCCACACCGACCTCAGCGTGGGGATCGTGGGGCACGAGGTCGGACACGCCATCCAGGACGCCCAAGGGTTTCCTTTGCTTCGCGTCCGCGACAGGTTGGCGCGCTGGCTTGTCGGGCTGGCGTGGGTCAGCCCGATCTTCTTGATCGGCGGCTTCGTCTTTGGCATCGTCCCGTTCATGTGGCTGGCCGTGGCCATCATGGGCCTGGAGGTAGTGTTCGCTCTGGTGACGTTGCCGGTGGAGCTCGACGCCAGCAAGCGGGCTGTGGTCTTGCTCGAAGCCGGGCACGTCATCGTCATGTCCGAGGAGCGGACGGTGCGCAAGGTGCTGCGGGCCGCCGCGTTCACCTACCTTGCCGCTGCCGGTATGCATGTGGCCTTCTTCTTGTTCTGGTTCGTCGTATTGCTGTTCTCTTCCGGCTTCGGGTCGTAGTCAGCGGCGCATCGCGAGTCTATGACGGGGCCGACCGGCGGATGATATCTTGGGGCCGGCCGACAAGACTCTGGAGGGGACGAGTGTGGCGGAGACGGCTCTCGTAGACCGGCGGGTGCTCGCGAAGGTTGCTCGCTACGTCGCTCTCGCGGCGGTGATGGCGGGCGTATACCTGACCAGCCTCTACAGCTACAACTTGTTCCATGGCATCGTCGAGTTGTTCAGCGTGGTGGTCGAGGCGGCGGTGTTTGTGATCGCGTGGAACGCGCGGCGCTACTTCACCAACAACTACGTCCTCGCTCTCGGCTTGGCGTTGGGCTATGTAGCCCTGGTGGAGCTGCTGCACACCCTCGCGTACACGGGGATGAACGTCTTTCCGGGGCAGACGGCTGATCTGCCCACGCAGCTTTGGCTGGTGGCACGGTATCTGCAGACCGCGGCTCTGGTTGCGGCGCCCCTGGTGATGAACAGGCGCTTTCACACGGGTTGGTATCTGTTCGGGTTCGGGCTGGCTTGGGCGGGGTTGCTCACCCTGGTCTTTACCGGGGTCTTCCCCGCGGCCTTCGTGCCGGGGACCGGCCTCACCACTTTCAAGATCGTGAGCGAGTACGTCATCTGTGTGTTCTTGCTGGTGGCGCTGGGCCTGCTGGTGTGGCGGAGAGCGGCCTTCGAGCCTTACGTGTTCCGCCGACTCGCGGGGGCCATCGTGCTCAGCATCGCCGCCGAGGTGCTCTTCACCTTCTACAGCACTCCCACCGGAGCCAGCAACATGGCCGGCCATATGCTCAAGGTGTGGGCGTTCTACCTTATCTACCGGGCGGTGGTCGAGACGGCCTTGCGACAACCTTACAGTCTGCTCTTCAGGGAGCTCAAACAAAGCGAGGAGGCCCTGCGACAGCGCGAAGAAGCGCAGCGGCACATCGCTGACGTACTGCAAGAAGCTCTGCTGATCATGCCCGAGAGCGTTCCGGGCATCTCCTTCGGGCGTCTCTACCGGCCGGCGGCCAGCGCTGCCAGGGTAGGTGGCGACTTCTGCGACCTCTTCGTCTTGCCACAGTCCGCGGTCGGGCTTCTCATAGGTGACGTCTCTGGTCATGGTCTCGAAGCCGCCACCCTCACGGCGGTGGCCAAGAACACCATAGAGGCATTCGCCTTTGACGATCAGAGCCCCGCAGGCGCCATGCAGAAGGCCAATCTGGTGACCATCCGCAGCACCGCACGCAGCCAGGGAGATCTCACGTTCATCACCGCCTTCTACGGGGTCCTCGACACCATCACAGGTCACCTGCGCTTCACCAGCGCGGGACACCCTCCCGGCATAGTCAGAAGAGCCTCAGGCGAGACCTTCTTCCTGGAGGGCCCCTCTCCGGTGCTGGGCGTGTTCCCGGATGCCAAGTACACGGAGTCGGAGGAGCTGTTGGCGCCGGGAGACCTCTTGCTGCTCTACACCGACGGTGTCAGTGACGTGCGGTGCTCCGCGCAGCGGCTGGGCGAGGAGCGGCTGCTGGAGATAGTGGCTTCCCTCGATGACATTGCGGCTGAGCATCTGCCCGCGGCGCTCTTCAAGCGCGTGAAAGAGCTTTCCTGCGATGAGCTCACTGACGACCTGGCCATACTGGCGGTGTCGTTGGCTGGGTCGGGTCAATCCTCCACCACCAGGTAGTACTGCCAGAATTCAAAGAGAGTGCCGTCCTCGTGGCGCGACAGGCATAGCATCCCCACGTCGCCCGGCTCCGCAGCTATGAAGGTGGCGTTGGCCCGGGAGTAGATGTGGGTGGTCGGGTCCTGCTGCCCGGCCCAGCCGTTCAGCCACAGTGTCGCGGGAGACGTGCTGCTCCAGTCGACCTGGGTGACCGCGTCCGCGGCGGTGAACTGAAACTCCACGGACACTCTGTCACCGACTCTGACTGTCGCGTGACCGCCGCTGTCATCGGCGCCAAGGGTGAGGACGGGCTCGGGCAGATCCATCGGTTCCTGGTGCTGCAGGGTCGGGGAGTCCTCGGTGTCGTCGCTGGCGCCGTCCTCCGCGGCGCCAGCGTCCGCACCTGAGCTATCCGCATCGTCCTCGTCGGAGGGAGATTCCGCGGCAGTCGTCTCGGTCGTCGCGGTATCGTCCCAAGGGGCGGTGCGGGTAAGGAGCACGTCTCCTGTACTGCGTAGCCAGCCACTGGGGACCTCCGGTTCGCGGTCGTCCTGACCGGTCAGGGTCTTGTCGTCGAGCGTCAATTCGAAGACGGTGATGAGGTCTTCCAGGCCGCTCTCTTCGCTTACGGCAACAATGGTCACCTGGTCGCCCTCGAGCTCCAGCGAGGCCACGCGCGCGGGGTACAGATCACCGGTGACGATGGTGCCGTAGTCGGCTGTCTCTGCAGACCAGGGCCGGAGTTCCACGCGCATAGTCACCGGCGTGCCGAGTTCGAAGGGCGGGTCTTCGACCGCACCGTTCTCGTCCCAGGCGCCGTCAGCGGTGTAGGTGCCGTCCCACGTGCCGAACAGAGCGGTCACGTCCTGATCTTCGACAGCGGTGGTCGTGGTTGAGCCAGTGTCATTGTCATATACCAGCCCTTGGCAGGCCGTGGCCACGACAAAGAGACCAAGCAAGGCAAAGGCCGACGCCGCTATCGCCACAAGCCGACGCATGACTACCCCCAGCGAACGCTGTCTCTGGTCGAAAGGAGAACGTGCCCTGACTCCAATCATAGACTGCTCGAGTGCCGTGTCAACGCGGTCCAGTGGATTGGCAAGTGGTCCGGCTGGGAATGCAGTACAGCACTA
>CAWFCN010000010.1:0-159907 GCA_963814415.1 uncultured Actinomycetes bacterium
TCGGTCCCAAGTGCCTTGTCTGCGCCAAGGTCTTGCACCACGCGGGCTAAGCCAGCAAGGTCATCGACTATGACCCTGTCTCCGTGCTGGATGTGTTCGCAGATGCCGGGGCTGTCAGAGAAGACTACAGAAGGCACTCCCATGGCCATCGCTTCGACCACTGAATTGCCAAAGGACTCATCGGCTGTCGAGGGCAACACAAAGACGTCCATAACTTGAAGATAGTCGGCCACGCTTTCGACCATGCCGGTGACATGAAGTCTGTCGGACCCTGCATATGAGCCGGCCAGCGCTTCGTATGTATGGCGCTCCGGTCCGTCGCCCACCAGCAACACGTCTATGTCTTTGCGGATGTCCAGCAAGCGGGCCAACCTGTCGAAGCGCTTCCAACCCTTGAAGACGCCCGTCGACCCCACGACGAAAGCATCCGGCGCGATGTCGCAGTCGCGGCGGACCTCGACGGGGTCGCGTTTGGTCGTTTAGCAGGGAAAGATCCATGCCGTTGTAGATCACCTGGCTGGGGATGTCGCGCAGTCTGTACAACTCCTGGGCGTAGCTCGTGGCGTGTTGCGTATTGCCGGCGACGCCATGCAGCAATCTGCGCATCAGCACGCCTGCGACGGCACGCCGCGCCTTCTTGCGCAACGGCTCGCCCGCTCCGTAGGTGCCGTGGCGCTGAGTGAAAACCCTTGTGACATCGGGGCATCTGGCGCTGGCCATGAGTTGGCTCGGTTCTACGGCGTGAAAGTGATGTATGTCGAACTGCCTCAGCCTGGGCACGGCGGCCAGAGCACAGGGCAAATCGGCCGCGCTGCTCATCTTCAGGTCTATTAGCGTGCACCCCAGCGCCCCTATCGCGTCGGCGTACGGCCCCGTGGCCTGTCCGAACGCTACCCCTACGTCCCACTCGTCCGCTTCGCTCTGTCCCTTGAGCAACTGCAGTAGGGCGCGCTGCAGCCCGCCTACCTGACCATCCCACAGGAAATGGAGGACCCTGTGCCGCGTCAAGGCTTTCTCGCCATGACATAGACAGTCTGTGCGAACAAGCCGGCTAGCGGTCTCGGCACCGCGACGTGCATACGCTTGGACTTGCCGAGCACTCTGCGGCGCACCCAATTGACACCGAACGCGGGAGTACTGAAGCGCACGCTTTGCACGCGGAACCCCGCGCTTTCACACAACGCACGTACGCCTCCAACGTTGAAGAATCGGTAGTGATAGCCCTCCGCGGCTGAAGGCTTGCCCGCGAGTGAGCGCAGGCGCTCAGGCCACCAGATGGCGTTGGGTGTGCTGAGCAGCAGAGTGCCGTCTGTGCGGAGTACGCGAAACGCTTCCGCCATGAGGCCCTCGGCCCCTGGCACATGCTCGACCACTTCGATGAGCGATACGCCATCGACCGACTCGGTCGCGATGTCACTCAGGGGACCGTTCAGGTCGGCAAGCATTCCGCGGATGCCGCGACTCGCAGTATTGGCTATGTTGCGCGGGTCGTTGTCCACCAAGGTCACATCGTAGCCGCGAGCCGCGGCGATCAGCGCGAACTCTCCCGCCCCGCCACCAAGTTCCAGCCAGCTATCGCCGGGGCGAGGCTCCGGAAGCAGACCGGCCAGGACTCTGAAGCGGTGAAGAGTCGGCCTGAAGGTTCGCTCGGGCAGTTCGTGCTTCACATCGTGGCCTCGACATACTCGGGCGATTCGTGGGAATACAGAAGCCCAACCAGCATCCAGAGAGGAATCGCGACGCGGGTGGTCTCCAGCCAGTTGTCAAAGAGGGCCTGCACCAGCAGTAGGAGCAGTCCGCCCACACAGGTGAAGGCCAACCGGACCCCTGTTCCGTCTCGCACCCGAGCGCAGGCCCTTAGTCGTCGAAATGAGTAGACGAGAGCAGAAACGTACGCGCCCAAGTAGATCAGCAGGCCTGCAACGCCTACCTCGGCTGCCAGTGAGGTGTAGCTCGAAAACGGGCTTGACGCGGTCAAACCTCCTTGGATAGGCTTGCCGTTGATGCTGCGCACATATTTGGTTGCGACGTCCGTATCGTACTGGCCCCCGGCGAGGCCTTGCGCCAGGATGGTGACGGGTCCCTCCGCTGCTGGCTTGTCTGCGAACACCCGATAGGAGCGACTCGTAAAGGTAGCGGCGCCGCCCCCACCAGAATCGTCTCGGGCATGTCTCCGTACATAGACCAGAGGTTCTTCACCGCTTGTATCTTGCCTGACTCCATGATGGGCGTGGTGTCTTCAACCAGGTCGAACACCTTGAGCAGCTTCAGGCTCGGGAACACCGTGCTTACGATGATCAGGGTGGTAACGGAGGCCACCATGAGCACCACACTGTAGGTGAAGCGCTGGGACGGTCGGGCAGGAGACGCCCACAGGGTGATGAGTATCACCGCCGAGTAGAAGATCATCATGGCGCGATACTGCGCGGCGTAAAAGAGGCCGAACACGATCAACGCCGCCAATGCGACCAGCAGACCTCTGCCCCGACGCTGGTCACCTGTCTTCACCAGCGATCCGCCAACACGTAGAGCAGCCACACGCCTATGAAGTAGGTGAACTGATAGGCGTTGCGGCCGAACGTGCCGGAGACGTAGTCGGGGTTGCCTGTAGTCACAAGAAGAGGAATCCCATACAGCAGGCCAACGACCAGCTCGACCACCCCCAGCCAGAAGAAAGTCCGCAGCAGCAGCTTGATGTCATCAGACTTGAACCTGGCATCGATGATGATGATGGCGAAGATCAGGGGGGTGACGAAGTTGAATATGAACATCGCCGTTGGCAGCAGCTGTGCGCGTGTTGGATTTGAGGTCGCAGACAAGACCGAGACCAAGATGAACAGGTATGAGAAGGTGGCCAGCCGCGACACGCCCAGTCTGTGGCCGTGCCTGGCGAGAAGGGACAGAGCGAACATCACTGCCAAAGCCGTCACGGGCACATCGATGTACTGCACCAGGCCGGGGACGATGCCCAGGTTCTCGCTAAAGAAGCGAATACACACGACCAGAGCAAGCCCGATGGAGAGTCCGATCGCCCAGGCGTGGCCGGGACTCGGCGAGGTCAAGACTGACAAGTGATCAATCGCTTGTGACCTTCTCGGGGTCATGCGCCCTCGGTCCAGAGTCTGTCTGCCAACTGCAGGGTAGCCTGTGCTGTGGCCTCCCATGTGAACGCGCCGGCATCCTCGCTCGCTTGAAGCGCCAGCCTATCGGCAAGCGCGGGGTCGTCCAGGACTCTCTTTACCGCTACAGCAAGCAGGTCTGGTCTGTCCGGGGGCACCAAGACGCCGTTCTCACCGTCGCGTATCACCTCGCGGATAGAAAGGTAGTCGGACACCACTGCCGGTGTGCCCGCCGCCAAGTATTCAAAGAGCTTACCGGGAGACCGGTAGTCGTTCAGGGCGAGGCCCGAGGGGTAGTAGAGAAGCAGGACACTCGCGGCGATTTGGTAGAGCACGGTGTCCGCCGGCGCCACAAAGCCTACGAAGCTCACATTCTGCGCTCCGCGGCGAGTGACTTCTTGCTGCCACAGACGCACATGGTCCGCCCGGCCTCCGACAATGATCACACGCACGCCCTCGTCGGCCAGCTGCTCGGCCATGCGCACGATCAACTCCACCTCTTCCGACCTCCAGAAGACTTTGCCAGTGTAGCAGGCTATTCTCTCGTCCGATCCCCACCCCAGAGCCGCGCGCGCCTGCTCTGGGCTCATGCGGGCACACTTCGTGAGGGCAGGGCTGAACCCGCCGTGACGACCGATCGAGCGCTCTTCGCGAATCAGCCCACTCTGCACCATGACCAGCTGCAGGGCCTGGCTCTGGCAGGCGACCCCATCGACCATGCGCAGCAGCCTCTTCTTCAGCCGGTCAGCCGGAGGGACGTGGACTTCGAGTATCACGCGGGCGCGATTGCCTAGCAGTCTGCGAAGGGGCAAGACCCCGACAGCGCAGGCATAGTTGCGACTGTAGAACACGGTGCGAGTGGGCCGGCGCCCCTGCTCATCTCTTCTACGGCAGGCCCGCAGTGCGTAGAGCGGGTAGATGACCAAGCGATAGAAGAGGATCACGATCCGCACCCGCCTGTGATTCATGCGCTCCTGCCGGAACGGTGTGGGGACCATGGTGAGATTGAAAGGGCGCCGGATGCCGTATACATCCCATACCGACCTGGTGCGGGTGGGCTGAGACTCCATCACTCGGATGCGCAGACTTATCAGCTCAACGTCGGCACCCAAGCCGACGAGCGCCTCGCAGAGGTGCATCAGGCACTTGCGCGCGACCCTGGCGACCAGGATGTCCGTGGGTGCGAGATAGACGAAGCGAACACCGTCTCGCGGCGCGGCCCCTGTCGATTTGCGCGAGGTCATGCCACAGCCTTCTCGGCCAACAGGCGGTTTCGACATGACAAAGCGAGTCTGAGGCGTAGCCCGGTGTATATCCAGTGCATCGCAAGGAAGCTGGTGGCGGCTCCGATGGTGCCGATAAAGGGGATAGTCGACGCGGCTATCGCCAGCTGGATGGCCGAGGCTATAGCGCGATAGCGGACCAGACGCCCCACCTGATCCAGGCACGCCAAGACAGCGCCGGCCCAGAAGTAGATCACATCGGGTATGACTCCCCATAGGACGATGATCGCCGGGAGGACGGCCTTCGAGAAGTCAGATCCGAATATCGCGGGCACCAAGACGAACATGAGTCCGGTGGCAATAGCGGCTGCCGGGAGAGCGACCGCTGTCGCGATGCGACCCAGTCTACTCAGGCCAGCGAACATGCTCGACCATTCCTTGCGAGCCGCCATCTTGCTCAACGAGGGGTAGACCACCACATACAGCGGGTCGCTGAGCAACATGATGGAGGAGCCCACCTGGGTGGCGACTTTGTAGTAGGCGGCGACAGCGGGGCCACCGAGTGCGCCGACCACCACCATGACGAGCTTCTCGGAGGTCATCTTCAGGGTGCTTGCCACATTCGTCTGCACCAGGAACTTGATGATCTCTCTCCGGCGGTCGTTGATGGCCTGCACTGTTCCGCGGACTCTGAAACCTATTGACTTGCGAAGTACAGAAAGAGAGATGCAGGTGCTGACGAGCAGATAGGCCACCTCTATCACCACCATTGTGTAGATTAAAGGCACGATTTCTCCGCCGAGCAGTAACACCGCCACGACTGCCGCAAACCGGACCGTGTGCTTTACGGCTCCCATGGCGGAGGCTGTCTTGAAGCGGCCAAAGACCCTGAGCACCGGCCCTGACGCCGAGTCCACCGTTCCTGCAAACTGCGCTACCACGTAGAGTGCCATGGGCACGGCCACGCTGGGGTCGTGAGCGATGAAACGAGCGGCCAGCGGGATCGTGGGGAACACCACTGCCATGGCCAGCATGCCCGCGGCCGCATCTACCATCCAGACCAGTCGCACTACCGATGCTGCCCGGTCGCGCTGGTTCAGGGCTACGAACTCGCCCAGGTATCTGATGATCGTCTCCCGGGTTCTGCAGTCGAGTATCTGTTGGACCATCTCTGGGTAGACCCGCACAAGGATGAAAAGACCCAAGACGGTGGCCCCAAGGAATCTCACCAGCAGTATGGTCTCCGCAAACGCCAACAAGGTAGTGAACACCATGGCTGCGGATGTCCAGGACGCGTTCTTCCAGAGGCTCCGAAAATCGAACCTAGTGAAGCCGCCCAAGGTTGTCTCACTCTTGGTCATGGGCTTGTGCTATCTATGTAGGCGAGCGCCCTAGCGACGTCTTTCTCAGAGCTCTGATACATGCACGATCCTGTCGGACACGCGACATATGGTCCCATCGGTCTTCCGCCGCTTGGCGGACAAGTCTGCATCGACAAGATGCCTCCACCCACGCACGTGCTCCAGGAAGCAGGTCTGGTCGCGGTGGCCTGGGCACCATGACCCCGAGCTTGCAGGAACGGTGGCCCCGAGTCCGGTCGATACCGCTCATCCATATGGCTGCTTCGATTCACAATAGTACCAGCGGAGTCTACTTCCTCATCCTGTATGACAAGAGAGCAGACGAAGCAGTCTTCTTCGCAGACACGTTCTCGTGCAAGAAGATCTTCTACCGGCAACGGTCGGGCTCGATCGAGTTCTCGACGACCGTTCGAAATCTGGTGAGCCAGGCCGGCGCCGAAGCGCACATAGACCTGGTCACGGCCGCCACGATGCTTATGTACGACTACGTGCCCACCGGCGACACGCTGGTAACGGACATCAAGTCCGTGCGTTCCTTCTCCGTCTACTCCGTCAAACAAGGCTTGATCGAAGAACGGCACGTTTGGCCGTTCCAGAAGGCCACGCGCTCGATCACACTCGCCGAGGCGGCTCGCGGAACGTATGAACGACTCGAGAACGCCTTTCTCTCGGGCACCCGGGGTTTCGACTCGCTGGTGATCCCCTTGAGCGGCGGACGGGACTCGCGGCTGCTTCTGGCTCTGGCCTTGAAACACCGCCCGAAACGCGAGGTATGCACCTTCACATTCGGACAGCGGGGCAGCCTGGACTACGAGATAGGCACCGGCTTGGCGCGTGAGCTGGGTCTGCAGCATAGGGCGTACGAGCTGGGTGACGACTTCTACGAGGCCCATGTGCTACCCAGCACGCCGTTCATGAACGGGCTCACCAATCACTTCCTGGCGCCTTCGGACCTCATTAGCCACACATTTGACTCGTCGCCGGGGCAAGCTGTGGTCTCCGGCTACATCGGCGATCTGGTCATCGGGTGGAAGAACGGTCGAGTACCAATTCTGCGGGCCGAGGGGGTCCGCTACCCCGCTCCGAAACAGTTGTCACTACAGACTGTCACCAACCTGCTGCCGGAGGTGCGGGATGAACTCCTGCAACGTCTAGCCGGGCTGCAGGCCGACCTAGATGATTGCTCAGAGCACGAGAGCATGCTGTTGAACGACTGGTACTACCGGGTTAGGGTGACCGCGTTCACTACCGTCGGTCTGTTCAGCGAGCAGGAAGAAGGTCTGGCCTTCGTGACTCCGTTCGTAGACCTGTCCTTGCTCGAGTGGGTGTTCTCCCTACCGTCTGAGGTCAGAGCTGACAAAGGGTTCTACCAGAGCGTGCTTGGCGTGGACGATGCGGTCGCTCCACTCTTCCGTTACCCGCTTAAGAACGCGAACGGGCTTGTTGGTATCGCGGAGAGCCCGAGGACCTTGAGTCTGTATGCCCGCCACCTCATGAAGGCGTGGAGGCTTGGGGTGTCGCCCAGACAGAACTTCCTCAACTATGCCAAAGCGTACCCAAGGGCGTTTGTCGTGGACCAGGTGTTCGCAACTGCGACAGCTGGGGACTACCTTGGTCTGGACCGCGAAGACGCTCTTGTGCGGAGCATGGACTACTCACAATTGTCGCTGCTGCTGTCGCTCCGCCTACATCTCGACTGCCTGTTGGGCCGGGACCGCTGGGCTGCGGATATACTGACCAGTATGAACAACGTCGCCGTATCGGTCTCGCCGGAGTCGACCACCCACTCACCTGAGTGAGAAGGACAAGAGCATGAAATCGGTCGCAAAGCAGGCCATTCTCGGCATCGCCAATCGTAGCCGCCGCGTGCGAAAGCTTGCGCACTACATCTCACGCCGAGCGAACACCGAGATGTACCTGCATTTGCGCGGGCTGTTCATCAACAACGGCGAAGGCCACGCTGTGGACAAGTCGGCGCGTGCCGACCTTGTTGCCAAGTTCGAACGCATCGACAAGATCTTCCCATCGGCTCAACACCTACCGACGGCCTATTCATAGCGGAGATGTTGCTGAGCATGAAGACCGACGGTGACATCGTGGAATGCGGCTGCTACGCAGGAGGCAGTTCAGCCAAGATCTCTCTGGTCGCTAAGCTGCTCGGCCGCAACTTCTTTGTCTTCGACAGCTACGAGGGTCTTCCGGCGGTCGAATCGTACTATCTGAGAGACCACCATTGCCGCCGGAGCGACGGATGGGGGATTGACTGGCTTGAAGGTCGGTACACCGGTCGGCTCGAAGAGGTCCAAGGGAACATCAGCAAGTATGGCGAGATCTCCGTGTGTACGTTCGTCAAGGGGTGGTTCAACGAAACCCTGACGCCGCAGAACCTCCCCAGCCACGTGGCCTTCGCGTTTGCAGATGTCGACCTGGCGAACTCGGCTCGGGAGTGCTTCACAGCCCTATGGCCGGTGCTTTCCGACGGCGGTGTCTATGTCACACACGACGCTGCGTACATCAAGGTGCTTCAGGAGATCTACAACCCGTCGCTATGGCGAGATACGTTCCAGACCATGCCCCCCATTTTGTTCGGGGCCGGCTATGGGTTGTGCAATGAGTCGCCGCACCTCGGATACATGGTCAAGGGCGACGATTTGAGCGCGGCGTATCTCAAGAGTCTCACCATAGACAAGTAGCCGTGCAGGCGGAAGGCGAACAAGGGACCAACCCCGGCAACTACTGCCTTCGCCGCGGCACGCTCGGGCAAGAGCTGAGGAGTGTCTGCCGTCCGCTCAAGAGAGGAGACCTGCCGACGGCCGTTCGGACAGTCGCTCCCGCGATGGCGAATCTGTGGAACCACTATCTCCGAGGGGCGGCTCCGCCGCGCTTCCTCTGCAGCTGCTGCGGCGCAGGAGCGCACGCGTTCGTACACCTGGGCAACCATCAAGAGACGCTGTGGAATCACGCCTGCCCGTCTTGCGACTCTCGCGGTCGCCATCGGGGCCTGGCGTTGCTGCTCCCGAAACTGCTGGCAGACCGGCCGGGAGTCCGTCGGATACTCCACTTCGCGCCAGAGGCAGTGCTGTCGAAGGTACTGAACGAAGGCCGGCGAGTCGAATACCACACTACCGACCTCAGGGGACCAGACTGTGACTTCCCCGGCGAAGACATCCAGCGCCTGCGTTTTCGAGACGGTGAGTACGATCTGGTGGTCTGCAACCAAGTGATAGAGCATGTTCCAGACGACAGGGCCGCGATTTGCGAGATCTCCAGGATCATCTCGCCGGACGGCCTGGCGGTGATCACCGTGCCTTGTGATTGGCGGGAGGCCAGAACACAAGAGTTCCGCCGGGTCCGGCCCGGGGGTCACTATCGGCACTACGGCCGCGACTTCGCGGACCGTCTCGGTGAAGCCTTCGAGTCGGTGGAGGTGTTCGATCTGCATACGCTCGATGCAGCGCCGACCGGCCTGAGCTACGGTATCCGCAAGACCGAGATGGCCTTTCTTTGCACCCGACCAACGCGGGGAGCCCACACATGAAGCTTAACCTTGGATGCGGCGCGCACTTTGTAGACGGCTGGGTGAACGTCGACTACGCTCTTGGGGCGAGACTCGCCAAGGTTCCTCTGTTCGGCAGGGTCAACAAGCGACTTCGGCTCACCAAGGTGGATTGGGACCCCCGCATAGTCATCCACGACCTTACGAAGCGCTTCCCTTGGCCGGACTTGAGCGTGGAGGCTATCTACACTTCGCACACCCTCGAACACTTCAGCAAAGACGACGGCCGTGCGTTTCTCAACGAGTGTCACAGAGTGCTCGCGGCAGACGGCATCCTGCGGGTTGTGGTGCCTGATCTCCGCCATGTGGTGACCGAATACCTGCAGGGTGGGGTCCGGGCCGACGATTTCGTCTCGCGACTCGGAGTGCTGCCGGAGTCAAGTGGCGGAGGCCTGAAGCGTCGTGTCGCCAGGCTGGTGCAGTACCCTCATCGATGCATGTACAACGCGGCAAGCCTTGTGGAGATCTTTGGCGAGGTGGGGTTCCAGGCGACCGACAGAGCGCCGTTTGAGAGCGACATTCCCGACGTCGGGTCGCTGGAGACCGAGGATCGGACCAAGGCGGCCGCCATAGTCGAAGGGCGAAAGCGTCTCGCTTGATGCGAGCGGCGAGGAATCGCCCGCTGCCTACACCCGCCACGCCTCCGCAAGGGTCCCGGTCCACCGCTTGATCTCGGTCCTCAGCTCGCGCGCGGTGAGTCCGCGGCGCGCCCAGCTCAACAGCCAGACCGGGTAGCAGCTCAGGTAGGCCAGCGTAGCGCCCAGCCTGGCGGCGAAGAGCACCAGGTGTCCGTAGTGCTTGCGGGTGTACCGGACCTTGCCCGCGGCTATCCAGCGGGTGCGCACGTCGCCGTCGGGCAGGGTGCCGCCGCCCACGTGGGTTATGGTCACCTCCGGCACGTACAGCACCGTGCCTCCCTGGTCATGGATGCGCTTGCACAGGTCGACCTCTTCGCAGAACATGAAGAACTCCTCGTCGAAGCCGCCCAGTCTCTCGAACAGTGTCCGCGAGGCGGCCAGCGCGGCTCCCGTGACCCAGTCGACCGGAGTGGTCTCTTTGAGGTCGTAGTCGGACATGTATCTGCCCAAGCGGTAGGCCAGCTTCCACGAACTCCGCACTGTGGCCGAGAACATCCAGATGAGGTCGAGCTTGCCCGGGAAGCGGAGGGCCGAGCGCTGCATGACGCCGTTCAGACCCTCCAGCCTGAAGCCCAGCAGAGTGTTGTCGCCGGCTTCTCGGAGCGTCTGGACGACGCGGTCGATGGTACCGGCGCGGAACAGCAGGTCGCTGTTGCAGACGAAGATGTGGGTGCCCTGCGCCTTGAGCGATGCCGGCGTTCGCGGCGGCGCCGTAGCCCTTGTTGGGAACGTCTCGCAGCACCTTGACCGCGGGGAACTTCGTCTGGAGCATCTCCAGCGTGCCGTCGGTGGAGCCCATGTCCACCACCACGACTTCGTAAGGTTCCTTCGCGTCATCAGCGGCCAAGCTGGACAGCATGTTCTCCAGATGTTGCCGCGTGCAGAGGCTTGGTATCACCAGGCTCAGCAGCAACGCAGGTCTACCGCCCGTAGCTGTCTTCTAGGCGGACGATGTCGTCCTCGCCCAGATAGTCTCCCGACTGCACCTCGATGATCTCGAGCGGGTCCGGTCCGGGGTTGTGCAGACGATGAGGGGCTCCCACCGGTATGTAGGTGGATTCGTTCTCGACCAGTCGGGAGATGGTGTCCCCGCAGGTGACGTCGGCAACGCCGCGCACCACAACCCAGTGCTCCGCACGCTGGCGGTGGTACTGCAGACTCAGGCTGGCTCCCGGCGAGACCATGATGCGCTTCACCTGGAAGCGGTCGCCGCTGTCCAATGACTCATAGAAGCCCCAAGGACGATAGACCCGGCGGTGGAACAGGGTGAGGTTCTCATCCTGGTCGCGCACGCTGGTGACCAGCTTCTTGAGGTCTTGCATGTTGTCGCGCCTTGCCACCAAGACCGCGTCGGCCGTCTCGACCACCACCAGGTCGTCGGCGCCGAGCACGGTGACCAGACGGGAGCCCGCATGCACCAAGCTGCCCCGGGTGTCTTCGAGTATCACGTTGCCGCGGGCCACGTTGCCGGCGTCGTCCTTGTCGGTGACCGACCAGAGCGAGGCCCATCCGCCTACGTCAGACCAGCCCGCGTTCAGCGGCACCACCACGGCGGCGATGGTCGCGCCGCCTGCGCCGCCCGCCGCGCCCGTGCCGCCCGCGGCGGCCACGTCCGCGCCGCCCGCGGTCCCGCCCAGCTTCTCCATGACCGCGTAGTCGATGGAGTCTGAGGGGCAGGCGGTGAAGGCCTCTCGGTCCAGGCGCACGAAGCGCCCGTCGTCATGTGACTCCGCAAAGGCGAGCCGGCAGGCCTCGCCCATGGCCGGTTGGTGTCGTCCCAGGGCGTCCAGCCAGACCGAGCCCTTCATCATGAAGATGCCGCTGTTCCACAGATAGTCACCGGCGGCCAGATACTTCTCGGCAGTTGCTGCGTCCGGTTTCTCCACGAACCCGGCCAGCGCGCGCGCCGTGGGGGCTCCCGGCACCGGGTCTCCCAAGCGGACATAGCCATAACCGGTGTCGGGATGATCGGGCACTACCCCAAAGGTGACCATCCTGCCCGCCTCCGCCTGCTGCGCGCCTTCGGTGACGGCCGCGTGGAACGCGGGCAGGTCGGCTATCAAGTGGTCCGAAGGCATCACCAAGAGCACGGGGTCGTCGTCCGCCTCGAGGGCCAGGAGCGCCGCCAACGGTGAGGGCGGGGGCGGTGTTGCGTCCGATAGGCTCGAGTACGACGCGAGGGCTCTCGATACCCATCTCCTGCAGCTGATCGCTGACTATGAAGCGGTACTCTTCGCTGGTCACCACCACAGGGTCCGAGACCGCAAACGGCCCGGAGAGGCCCCTCAGCCGGACGGCGGTCTCCTGCAAGAGAGAATGGAGCCCGTGAGTGGCAGCAGTTGCTTGGGATGGTGCTGGCGCGAGGCCGGCCAAAGCCTAGTGCCCGACCCTCCGGCGAGTATGACGGGTTGGATCATTGCGATACCTCTTCGGTCTGCGAGGCCATCCATTGGAGCACCGGCACGGTGACCCCGGCGCGGGGCAGATGGGCGTATGGAGACCGCACGTGGCTCACGTGCGCCTCGAAGGAGACAGATTCCTCTGGGCGAGCCAGATAGGTGACTCCGTAGAGGGCGTAGCGCGGACGGGCCAAGTAGCGTCCGGCGTTGAGAAGGCCGGCGGGTAGCCGGCACTCCAAGGCGTTGTAGCCCTTGGTGACCTTCGGCCAATTCCCATGCTCGGTGTCGGTGTTCAGCGAGACGAGCACCGTCACGCCGTCGCCGTTCACCAACTCGAAACCGACCACAGCGTCGGCCAGCACGTCGGCCAGGTCGAACTCGATCCTCACGGTCGCGGGCTCTGTGGTGTCTACGATGTTGGTCAACTGCCCCGCGCGGTCGAGGATGTGCATGCCCCGCAAACGGAGTTTCTTGTCCCCGGGGCCCTCGCCGGGTGGCCAGGTGATAGACGCCCCCGATTCGGCCAGGCGGTCCAAGTAGGTGCTCACCACCGAGGCGGCGTCACCCGAATTGACCACCTGGCCGGCGCTCAGCTCCACGGCCTGCCTGCAGAGGGTACGTACGGCCTGCATGTTGTGGCTGACAAAGAGGACGGTGCGGCCGAGTCCGGCCACATCCTCCATCTTGCCCAGGCACTTGCGCTGAAAGGCCACGTCGCCTACGGCCAAGACCTCGTCTACCACCAGTATCTCCGGATCGAGGTGCGCCGCCACCGAGAAGGCCAGCCGCACGTACATGCCGCTCGAGTAGCGCTTCACCTGAGTGTCCAAGAAGCGGCTGATCTCGCTGAACTCTACGATCTCGTCGAACTTGCTCTTGATCTCGGCTCGCGACATGCCCAGGATCGCGCCGTTGAGCATTATGTTCTCGCGGCCGGTGAGTTCGGGGTGAAAGCCGGTGCCGACCTCCAGTAGGCTCCCGACCCGGCCCCTTATCTCCACCCGGCCCTCGGTGGGTTCGGTGATGTGGCTAAGCACTTTGAGTAGGGTGCTCTTGCCCGCTCCGTTCCTGCCGATTATGCCCAGGGTGTCTCCCCTGTTCACCTCCATATCCAGGTGCCTGAGAGCCCAGAGGACCTGGGATCTGGAGGCCGAGACGCCGGGGTGGATGAGGCGTTCGACCGGCCGCCTGATCCCTTGTACGATGGCGTCGCGCAGGGTCGGATGATATCCGCGGCTGGCGCCGATGCGGTACATCTTGCCCAGGTCGGTGATGCGGAGCGCTACGTCGGTGGTCATCTAGATCACGTCCGCAAAGGTGCGTTCCATGCGCTTGAAGAAGATCAGGCCTCCGACCAGCAAGACCGCGACGACGGCCAAGGAGTACCAGAAATATCCCGTGTCGAACGGCTCTCCCAGGAAGCACCACCGGAACCCGTTCAGGGCTCCCGTCATGGGGTTGAGCGCGAAGATGACCTTCAAAGGCTCGTACTTGGATATCAGCGTCAGCGGGATAACCACCGGGCTGAGGTACATCAAGAGCTGCACCAGGAAGGGCAGGACGCTGCCCACGTCACGGTAGAGGACGTTTAGGGCTCCCAACCAAAGACCCGCCGCCAGCGCGGTGATGAGAGTGAGCAGTATGAAGACTGGAAAGAAGACCAGCTCCCATCCAGGCGCGATGCCGTAGGCGGCCATGACCACCCCGACGATCACCAGCGATATCAGCAGGTCGACGAGGCCTGTGAACATCGCGGATATGGGTATGACCAGCCGAGGGAAGTAGACCTTGGTGAGTAGCGAGGCTTGTCCCACCAAGCCGTTGGTGGCGCGACCGAGCGAGGCCGAGAAGTACTGCCAGAGCACCAATCCGGTGAGGGCGAATACCGCGTAGGGTACGTCTGGGTTGGGGCTCTTCGCGCCCAGGACGACACTGAAGATCACCGTGAACACTATGGTCTGCAGTACCGGCTGTATGACCACCCAGGCGGCGCCCAGCACCGCCTGCTTGTAGCGCACTTTGATATCGCGCCAAGACAAGAAGAAGACCAACTCGCGGTACTTCCAGAGCTCTTTGAGATTCAGCACTACCCATCCGCGCTGTCTCTCGTAGACGGTCAGTTCCGGCTCGTTGGAGGAGGTCACAGAGGTCCTCTTCTTGCTCAAGGCTCCTCGCCGAATAAGAGGGCAGAGAGTTGACGCTCGCCTTCGGGTGGGTAGAACTTGTCTCTTGCACTGCCGGTGCAGTGGGTGAGCTCCCCTACCTTGACGGATTTGCCATCCGTATAGAGGTCGACTCGAACGAAATCGAGCCCCTTGGAGAGGACAGCCGCGACTTGCAGCATCTCGCCCAAGTTGGCGGGCGGGGGCATCTTTCGTCCGAGCGGCACCAACAAAACGAAGTCGTGGGGGTTCCATTGCGTGTCGTAGAATCGCCCAGTCATCCCTGTGGAACGATCGTATAGGACCAATATGTCCTTGGGGACGCCGTCCACGCAGTAGAACTTCACGTCGTCGGGGATATGGTCGGGGCCGAACACGTACTCTTCAACGATCACCCTGGGCCTCAAGAAGGCGTAGTTCTGCTCTCGCGTCCGTCGGTACAGGTTGTAGTCCAGCCAGGATGCGACCAACTTTCTGTCCACCACCCCATCATGGACGAAGAAGGTCTGGCCGGTGGAATGGCAGGGCTTGACCACGCATTCCTTGGGGAAATCATAGCCATACACTTCCTGCTTGGTCTTGAGGACCGCGTAGGTGGCAGGCACATAGCCGGGTCCGAGCAAGACCTCGGCGTAGTTCTTGACCAGTTCCTTGTCAGTGAGCATCTGTCGGAGCGGGTCCAGGAGTTCGCCCTTCAGCTTCATCCAGACCAGTCTATCGTTGAAGAGATAGTGCCCGGGCCAGCGCTTGTGCGTGGTGAGGAACTGCAACAGGGTGAAGACTTTGTCGTAGAGTGGGCAGAAGGGTACCCAATATACGAAGGGCCTGCGCAGCAGCGCGCGCACTATGCGGACGGGGTTCCACTTCCCTTGGAATCGCAGCGGCTTTGGTCCTCGGTCCCCGTACCAGCGCCTCTTCCATGCGGCGAAGTCCTCCGTCTCGTGTTTGATCCGTTGCCACCACGCGGAGTTATCTCGGTACCAACGGACGGTGTCGCGAAGACCTGATTCAAAGTCTACTCCAGGAATCCAGCCCATGGTCCGGAGCCTATCGCAGTTTAGCGAATAACGCCTGTCGTGTCCGGGGCGGTCGGGCACCCGGCGGATGGCGTCTTCGGTGAGACCGAGCTCGTCCAGGATGATGGCCGTGATCTCCAGGTTGGTGCGCTCGTTGCCTCCGCCTACGTTGTAGACCTGACCAGGCTCGCCGTTCTTGAGAACGAACTCTATGCCCGCACAGTGGTCGTCTACGTGCAACCAGTCGCGGACGTTCAAGCCATCGCCGTAGAGGGGCAGCTTCTCGCCCTCCAGCGCGTTGGTGACGAACAGCGGGATCAGCTTCTCGGGATACTGATAGGGTCCGTAGGTGTTGGACCCGCGGGTGATCATCACCGGCACCCCGTAGGTGCGGTGATAGGCGAGCACCTGCAGGTCGCCCCCCGCTTTGGAGGCCGAGTAGGGGCTGTTGGCCACAAGGGGGTCATCTTCGGTGCTGGAGCCGTTCTCCACCGACCCGTACACCTCGTCGGTGGACACCTGCACCATGCGGTCTATGCCCAGTTCGCGGACAGCTTCCAGGAGGGTGTGGGTGCCCATGATGTCGGTGCGCAGAAAGGCTTCAGGATCGGTGATGGACCGGTCGACATGGGTCTCAGCGGCGAAGTTGACTATCGCGTCGACACCCTCAGCGGCACGTATGACCGCTTCGCGGTCCACTATGTCGCCCTGGACGAAGCGATAGCGCGGGTCGGCTTCGACCGAGCGCAGGTTGTCGGGGTTGCCGGCGTAGGTGAGCTTGTCCAGGTTGACGACCTCGACGGGTCCGCTGCCGGCCAGAGCACGTCTTATGAAGTTGGAGCCTATGAAGCCGGCCCCACCGCACACCAGTATCTTCATCCGTTCACCACTGCCCAGTCATAGCCTATCTCGGGATCGTCCCACGGACGGCGGAACTCGTCCGGATTCTCATAGTCGTAGAGCTCTGTGGGGATGTTGATGATGGAGGCCGGTTCCGCACCCACTGCGGTGAAGCCGTGGTACACGCCCGGCGGGATGGTAAGGCGGCGCTGCCGCTGCCAGCCGATGACGAAGGTGTTGGTCTCGCCCTTGGTGGGGGAGCCTTCGCGGGTGTCGTGCAGGGCGACTTTGGCCATGCCCGAAACGCAAACGAAATTGTCGGTCTGCTTCTTGTGGAAGTGCCACGCCTTGACCACTCCGGGATAGACCACCGTCATGTACACCTGGCCGAACTTCCGGAAGTCGGGGCTGTCAGAACGGAACATCTCCATAAGGCAGCCACGGTCGTCGGGGATGACCCTCAGGTCCTCTACTTTGACTCCATCGATCATGGCGTCTCCTTCAGTACGCTCTCCAAGTATCGGCCGTAGGAGTTGCCCTTCATGGCTGCTGCCAGTTTCTCCAGCTCGGCGGCGTCTATGTAGCCCTGCCGGAAGGCTATCTCCTCCAGGCAGGCGACTTTGAGGCCCTGGCGTTCCTCTATCACCTGGATGAACTGCGCGGCCTGAAGGAGAGACTCATGCGTGCCCGTGTCCAGCCAGGCGATGCCTCGCCCGATCTTCTCGGCCCGCAGGTGCCCCTGCCGCAGGTAGGCAAGGTGGATATCGGTGATCTCCGTCTCTCCACGCGGCGAGGGTTTGAGACTTGCCGCGATGTCGCAGACCTGCTGGTCGTAGAAGAAGAGGCCGGGTATGGCGTAGTCAGAGCGGGGCTGCTTGGGCTTCTCCTCGATGCTGAGAACGCGGCCCTCCGCGTCCCACTCGACCACGCCCGAACGCTCCGGATCGCTGACCCTGTAGCCGAAGATCAGGCCACCTTGGGTCAATTGGGCAGCATCGCGCAGTAGATCCATGAAGCCATGACCGTAGAAGATGTTGTCGCCCAAGATCAGGCAGGAGGGGCCGTTCTGTAAGAACTCTTTGCCCAGTGTATAGGCCTGCGGCAGTCCTTCCGGGCGGGGCTGGGCCTTGTAGGAGAACGAGACACCCAACCAGGAGCCGTCACCGAGCAACTCCTCGAAGCGCGGCAGGTCTTGGGGGGTGGATATGACGAGGATGTCCCTGATGCCGGCCAGAAGTAGCGTGGAGAGCGGGTAGTAGATCATGGGCTTGTCGTAGACGGGCACAAGCTGCTTGCTTACCACGCGCGTGGCTGGGAACAGCCTGGTACCAGACCCCCCCGCGAGAACAATGCCTCTCATGGCTTCTTCACTCCAGCATCGCCGGTTTACTAGTCGATTCTACCAGGAGCCCCGAGAGGCACCTATGTACCTGGCGAGAGCGTCGCGCCACGGCGGAAGCTCGACGCCCAGGCCAGCCGCTTTGGAGCAATCCAGGCAACTGTTGACAGGCCTGGGCGCGGGCAGCGGGAACTCATCGATGGAGGCAGGCACGACTTCGATATCGAGGCCGATCAGGTCCAGTATGGCGTGAGTGTAAGCCATGCGAGTGGCGCACCCCGCGCCACCAAGGTGGAACAGCCCTGAGGCCTCGCGCTCGGCCATGGCTCTGAGGGCTTCCGCGAGGTCTTCGGCGTAGGTGGGGCTGCCCGTCTGGTCATCGACTATTCGCAGCGGTCCACCGGCCGCGGCCCATTGCTTGAGCTTACCGGGAAAGTGGAGGCCGCTGAGGCCGTACATCCAAGAGGTACGAACGATCAAGGCGTCGGGCAGCGCGGCCGCCACCAGGTGCTCGCCTTCGAGCTTAGAAGTGCCGTAGTAGTTGAGTGGGCAGGGCTCGTCGGTCTCCCGATAGGGGTGATCTTGATCGCCGGCGAACACGAAGACGGTGGATATGTGAACCAGCTTCGCCCCCACCGCGGCCGCGGCCTCTGCCAAGTGCTTGGGCGCCAAGATGTTGCCGCGCTTGGCGTACTCGCGGTCGGTCTCGCAACGGTCCACTTCGGCCGCAGCAGCGCAGTTGACTATCAGTCGGGGCTGGAGAGCGTCGATAGCAGCCAGAGTGTCGTCACGTACGGAAAGGTCGAAATCGTCCAGATCACGGCCCACGGCCGCGGGACCGAAGGCCCGCAGGCACGCACTGCCCAGCATGCCTTTGGCTCCCAGAACGAGGACTTCAGTCGATGGAGACGTGTGCCCTGGCAAGGTCTACCGGGAGCCTTGGAGGGCGCGGATGTAGCGGGCAAGGCCGTCGCGCCACGGCGGGAGCTCCACTCCTGTGCCGGCCGCCTTCGAGCAATCGAGGCAGCTGTTGGTGGGCCTTTGCGCCGGCAGCGGGAACTCGGCGGTCCGGGCGGGGGCAACAGCCACGTCTACGCCGGCCAGCAACAAGGTCTCCCGGGCCCACTCAAAACGAGTAGCGCAACCCGCGCCCCCCAGGTGGAAAAGCCCGGAGGCATTGCTGTGTCCGGCCAGTCTCCGAAGGGCCGCGGCCAGGTCTTCGGCATAGGTGGGGCTGCCTGTCTGATCGTCCACCACGCGGAGTGGCTGGCCACGCTCAGCCCACTGGAGGACTTTACCTGGAAAGTGGTCGCCCCCGTGTCCGTAGAGCCACGAGGTGCGCACCACCAGCGCATCGGGGGCGGCCAACTGCACCGCTCCCTCACCAGCAAGCTTGGACAGCCCGTAGTAGTTGAGGGGGCGGGGCGCGTCTGTCTCGCGATATGGCTCGACCTTGTCGCCGGCGAACACAAAGTCGGTGGACATGTGTATGAGCCTGGCGCCGACGGCCGCCGCGGCCTCGGCCGCATGTTTGGCGGCCAGCGTGTTGCCGCGGTCGGCGTATTCGTGGTCGGTCTCACAGCGATCTACGTCGGTGGCCGCCGCGCAGTTGACCACCAAGCGGGGCCGTAGGCGGCGGATCTCTTTGAGTGTGGTTCCGTGGGCGGACAGGTCGAAGTCGTCCAGGTCACGACCGACGGCGGTTTCGCCAAAGGCTCGCAGGCATGCCTGGCCCAGCATACCCTTGGCTCCCAGCACAAGGACGTCAGTCAGCCGCGGCACGGGTCAGACGGCTCCGGGCTTGCCCGCCCGGGGCTCGGTCTCGAGGGCCTCGCACATGTTGGCTATCACGCCGTCCACGTCCGTACGGGCCGACCAACCCAGCCTCTCTTTGGCCTTGGCGGGATTGCCACTGCTGATGCCAATATCGGACGGTCTGAACAGACCTGGCTCGATGGTGACGTGGTCGTGCCAATCAAGGTCATATTGGGCAAAAGCGCGAGAGGTGAAGTACTCGAGCGACTCGCTGCGGCCCGTGGCTATCACGAAGTCATCGGGCTGCTCTTGCTGCATGATGAGCCACATGGCTTCTACGTACTCGGGCGCCCAGCCCCAGTCTCGCTTGATGCCCATGTTGCCAAGCCGGAGCTTCTCCTTGCTGCCGGCGCCTATGCGCGCGGCCGCCCGCACGATCTTCTGGGTGACGAAGCGCTCGGGGCGCAGGGGAGACTCATGGTTGAAGAGTATGCCGGTGCAACCGTGCAGGCCGTGCGACTCACGGTAGTTGCGGACCAGCCAATGAGCCGAAGACTTGGCCACGGCGTAGGGACTGCGAGGCCAGAAGGCCGTCTGCTCGTCGGCGGGTCTTTCGCCCGTCTCTCCGTAGCATTCGCCTGAACCCGCGTTGTAGAACCTTATAGGGCGGTCGACGAAGCGGATGGCCTCAAGCACGTTCAGCGTACCTTCGGCGATGCTTTCCATGGTCTCCACGGGCTGCTCGAACGACAGCCCCACCGAAGTCTGCCCGGCCAGGTTGTAGATCTCGTCGGGCCGGTACTTCTGGATGACAGTGAGGACGCTACGGAAGTCGTTGATGGCTGCCGAGGCGGTCTGCACCTCATCGTGTATGCCTAGCCGGTCGAGGTTGGCGAACGAAGCAGCCATGGCGTCTCGCGAAGTCCCGACTACCTCGTAACCCTTCTGCAGCAGCAGGCGGGCCAGATAGCAGCCGTCCTGCCCCGCGACGCCGAGAATGAGCGCCTTCACGTTAGAGCAGCTCCCGGCGTGCCTCCGAGAGGTCCGCCGACACCATCTCGCTCGCCAGTTGGGCCAACGTGACGGTCGGTTCCCACCCGAGCACTCGCTTGGCCTTAGAAGCATCGCCCAGCAGGCTCACCACTTCGGTCGGCCGGAAGTAGCGCTCGTCCACTCTGACCACCACTCGGCCCGGGACCAGCGGCTCGGCCTTGCGGCCGGCCGGGACCGTCACACCTTCGCGGGCCTTGGCCAACTTGGCCTCGTCGACGGCGGCGATCACGCCCACCTCGTCCAGTCCTTCGCCTTCGAAGCGCAATCTGTATGCCCAGTTCGGCGAAGGCCCTCTCCACGAACTCGCGCACCGAGTACTGCACGCCGGTGGCGATGACGAAGTCGTCAGGCTCTTTCTGCTGCATCATCATCCACATGGCCTGGACATAGTCCCGGGCGTGGCCCCAGTCGCGCTTGGAGTCGAGGTTGCCCAAGAAGAGGGTGTCCTCGGTGCCCAAGACGATGCGCGCTACGGCGCGAGTGATCTTGCGGGTCACGAAGGTCTCACCGCGCAGGGGGCTCTCGTGGTTGAACAGGATGCCGTTAGACGCGTGCAGACCGTAGGCCTCGCGATAGTTGCGCGTGACCCAGTACGCGTAGAGCTTTGCGGCTGCATAGGGGCTGCGGGGGGCGAAGGGGGTGTTCTCGTCCTGCGGCGCGGGCGCGTTGCCGTATAGCTCAGAGGTAGAGGCCTGGTAGAAGCGGGTCTTCTTCTCCATGCCCAGTATGCGGATGGCTTCCAGCAGCCTCAGTGTGCCGAGCGCGTCGGAGTTGGCCGTGTATTCCGGGGTCTCGAACGACACCTGTACGTGTGACTGAGCGGCCAGGTTGTAGATCTCGTCGGGCTGAGTCTCCTGGACGATGCGGATGAGATTGGTCGCGTCGGTCATGTCGCCGTAGTGGAGAAAGAAGCGGACTCCGCGCGAATGGGGGTCGTGATAGAGGTGATCCACCCGATCGGTGTTGAGAAGGCTTGCCCTACGCTTGATGCCATGCACGACGTAGCCCTTGTCCAGCAGCAACTCTGCCAGGTAGGCGCCGTCTTGTCCGGTTACTCCGCTGATGAGCGCGCTCTTGGTCATCTCGTCCTCTCCCCCGTCACGGACGGCTCTTTACGTACCAGTCGTAGGTCATCTGCAGGCCGTCTTCTAGGATGATCTCTGCCTCCCACCCGAGCGAACGCGCGAGGCTCACGTCGAGCAGCTTCTGCGGGGTACCGTCGGGCTTACCGGTATCCCACTCTACTTCGCCTTCGTACCCCACTACCCTCCGCACTATCTCCGCCAGTTCGGCGATGGTGTGGTCCTTGCCGGTGCCCATGTTGACCAGAGAATTGGGCACGCTGCTCCAACCGCCCCGCTCGATGAACATGCATACCCCCCGCGCAAGATCGTCCACATGCATGAGCTCGCGCTTGGGGGTCCCGGTGCCCCAGAGGACCACGGGGGCACCGCTGGTCTTGCCCTCATGGAACTTGCGGATGAGGGCCGGCACCAAGTGGCTGGTCTCGAGGTCGAAGTTGTCACCGGGGCCGTACATGTTGGTGGGCATAAGTGACAGATAGTCCGTGCCGTACTCGCGGTTAAGGCTGTTGCACAGCTCGATGCCGGCGATCTTGGCGACGGCGTAGGGCCGGTTGGTCTCTTCCAACGGACCCGTCAGCAGGTAGTCCTCTTTGAGAGGTTGCGGGGCGAGTCGAGGGTAGATGCAAGAGCTACCCAAGAAGATCAGACGCTTGACACCCAGGCGATAGGCCTCGTGGATGAGATTCAGCTCGATCCCCAGGTTCTCCTGTATGAACTCATAAGGATAGGTGGAGTTGGCCAGTATCCCTCCCACCCTAGCCGCCGCGACTATGACCACGTCGGGCTTCTCCTCCGCCAGGAACGCTCTCGTCGCAGCCTGGTCGGTGAGGTCCAGCTCTTCGATGGTGCGGTGGATGAGGTTGGTGTACCCCCGGGCCTGCAGAGCACGCATGATGCCGCTACCCACCAGGCCGGTGTGTCCTGCCAAGTAGATGCGCTCGCCTCTGTCGGTCCCACTGCCTACAAGTGCCATGCCGTCCCGCCGGGTCAAGGGTCTAGAAGTGGCCTGAGAAAGCCAAGACTCATGATAGTGCAAGAGGCAAGAGGGGACCACCTGCGAGCGCGACCTGTGGTATCTATTGGGCATGCGCATTCTAGCCACGGGCACAGCGGGTTTCATAGGTAGTCGGGTCGCGGAGTTGCTCGTGGAGCAAGGCCATCAGGTCTGCGGAATCGACAACATGTGCGCCGCGTATGACATGAGGCTCAAGGAGCATCGACTGGAGCGTCTACGCGAGGTCGCCGGCATAGACTTCCGGCTTTGTGACATCTCGGATACCGCGGCTCTGCAGGAACTCTGGCGTGAGTGCGGCCCCTTCGATGCGGTGGTGAATCTGGCGGCCCGCGCGGGTGTCCGGCAGAGCGTCATAGATCCCTGGGTCTACGTCTCCACCAACGTCACAGGCACTCTCAACCTGCTCGAGCTCTGCAGGCGAGACGGTGTGGGCAAGTTCGTCATGGCCTCCACCTCCAGCCTCTACGGGGGGTCAAATCCGGTGCCCTTCAGGGAGGATGCCAATACCGACCGTCCGTTGTCCCCGTACGCCGCTTCGAAGAAGGGAGCCGAGGCTCTCTGCCACACCTACCATCACCTGTACGGCCTGGACGTGACAGTCTTCAGGTACTTCACGGTCTATGGGCCGGCCGGCCGGCCGGATATGAGCCTGTTCCGCTTCGTCCAGTGGGTGTTCGAAGACCGGCCTCTGCTGCTCTATGGCGACGGAAAGCAGACAAGAGATTTCACATACGTGGATGACATCGCCGACGGCACGGTGAGGGGACTCAGATCCCTGGGTTACGAGGTGATCAACCTAGGGGGCGATAGCCCGCACGATCTGCTGGAATTGATCCGGTTGGTGGAACAGGAGGCGGGCAGGAAGGCTCGCGTCGAGACCCATCCCATGCATGCCGCGGATGTGATGGACACCTGGGCCGACATCAGCAAGGCGAAGAAGCTACTCGGCTGGGAGCCCCGAGTCTCTCTGGAGGAGGGCGTGGCTAGGCTGTGTGCATGGTATCGGGAGAACCGCGACTGGGCTAAACACGTGGCCACGGAGGACTAGTAGCGAGTGGATGAACTCACCGATGGGCAGAGGCTATGGTGGGAGGTGCAGAAGGCCGTCAACCGCCTGATGTCCGGCAGGACGTCTATCCGAGTGCTAGAGGCCGGCTGCGGTTCCAATGTTCACTTCTCGTTTCCGGCGCCCTGTCATCTCACCGGCGTCGACGTGTCCCAACGCCAGTTGGAGCGCCACGAATTCCTTCAAGAACGCATCTTGGGAGACCTTCAGACCCACGAACTGCCGGCCGAAGCATTCGACGCGGTGGTGTGCTGGAACGTGCTCGAGCACCTGCGCGACCCGGCGGCGGCTGTGAGAAACATGGCGGCCGCGGTGCGCCCGGAGGGCATTCTAGTGATCGCCTGTCCCAACCCCCTGTCTTTCAAGGGTTTGGGTGCTCGCCTCACTCCTCATTGGTTCCACGTGTGGTTCTACAAGCACATCTTGGGCATCAAAGAGGCGGGTACGGATGACTGCGGCCCGTTTCCCACCATCATGAGCTCACGCATCGCCCCGGAGCCCATGTGTGTCCTTGCCGAGTCCTGCGGCCTTACGGTCGAGCTGCGCATGGTTTCCAGAGGCGGTGGGTGGTATGGCAGACAGTCACCGGCACAGCGCGTGATCGAGTGGGGACTGGACGTCGCCGCGGCAGTGCTGCGTGTGCTCACGTTTGGAAAGTTCAGGGGAGAACTGGCCGAGACTCGCCTGGTATTTCGGAAACCCAGCGCTAAGCCCTGATGTACCGGCAACCTTCGGGCGGCTCGACCGCGGCTCGTGTGTCGCAGAGAAGGCGCGCACCCTTGTAGAGAGCCGGATCCTTGAAGGCGGTGTGGGCAGTAGAGAGCACCAACGCGTCGTACTTGGCGAACTCTTGGGCGGTGAGCGGCACCGACTTCAAACCCAGATCGTGCTTGCGACCCGCGTGCGCGGTGGGGATGTGGGGGTCACAGTAGGCCACCTCTGCGCCTCGCTCCTGCAGCAACTCGATGATCTCGTAGCTCGGCGACTCTCGGTCGTCATCGATGTCCGCTTTGTAGGAGAGACCCAGGATGAGCACTTTGGCGCCGCGGAGCGTCTTCTTCTCCTCGGCCAGCGCCTGCTCAAGTCGCGAGACCACGTAGTCGGGCATGCGGGTGTTTATCTCGCCGGCCAACTCGATGAAGCGAGTCCACATGCCGTACTCGGCCGCCTTCCAACTGAGATAGAAGGGGTCCAAGGGGATGCAGTGTCCGCCCAGTCCCGGACCCGGATAGAAGGCGTGAAAGCCGAAAGGTTTGGTCTTGGCAGCCGCTATGACCTCCCAGATGTCTATGTCCATGCGGTCAAAAGTGACCTTGAGCTCGTTGACCAGAGCTATGTTCACTGCCCTGTAGATGTTCTCGAGTAGCTTCGCCGCCTCTGCCACCCGAGACGACGAGACCGGTACCACCTGGGCGATGGGGCCGAGATACAACGCGGCAGCGACTTCGGTGGAGTCTGCATTGACGCCGCCCACCAGCTTGGGGATGCTGGCGGTGGAGAACGAGGAGTTGCCCGGGTCCTCTCTTTCGGGCGAGAACGCCAGGAAGAAGTCCGCCGGCGTGGTGAGCCCCGACTGCTCCAGCATGGTCTTCAGCTCTTCGTCTGTGGTGCCCGGATAGGTGGTCGACTCCAACACCACGAGTTGTCCTGGGCGCAGGTGCTCGCGGATGATGGCCGTGGTGCTGTGCACGTAGCTCATGTCGGGTTCGCGATGCCTGCCCAGCGGCGTGGGCACGCAGATAAGAATCGCGTCACACTCGCCCAGGCGGTCGAACTCGCTGGTAGCCGTGAAGCGACCTTTATTCACGGCCTCCGCCACTCGCTCGGCGCCGACATGCCGTATGTGGGACTCTCCCTTGTTGAGGCCCGTGACCTTGGCCTGGTCGAGGTCAAAGCCTATGACGTAGAAGCCGGACTCGGTGAAGGTGAGGGCCAAAGGCAGACCCACGTAGCCCTGTCCGATGATGCCCACCACGGCCTCACGGCTGCGGATGCGTTCTAGTAGGCGCTGCTTGTTGATTGGGCCAGAACCTGTCGACTCCAACTCTTCCCCCTAGCTGATCTCTACCTTCGGACCGCCCCTCTGACATGTCCATCCAAGAATAGCCCCTTGGGACTGCGCAGCGAAGGCCCATTTCGAGTACTCTGCGCGGGTATACTCCACGCCTATGACGGACGACACTATAGACAAGGCAACGGACCTGGATGCGGGTGCTTCAGCCCCAGCGGCTCCCGAGCCGCCCGAGGTGACACCGACATCGCGTAGGGCGCCGGGTGGCGGCGGCTACGCAGCTGTTGCGCGTTCAGAGCGTCGGCGGCGCCGGATGCGCCGCGCCGCCAACTTGATGATCGCAACGGCGCTTGTGGGCCTGGTTGCCATCGTCCTCTATTTCGTGGGCACCTGGCTTTACACAGCGCGTCAACAGGACGCGCTGCTGGGCCAACTTGCCGCGGACAACCCGGACTTGGCCAGAGCCGAGCAAGCTGTCTCTGAGAGCGACTTCGTCACCATCAGCGACCTGGCGGCCGAGGTCATAGAGGCAGAGCGTCGATCTGCGTTGGCGGCCCTCAAGGTTGCGGCCGACGAGTACCAGGAGAAGATCAGGGGATATGTGGGCCGGGCTCTCGGTCGGATACTTATCCCCGGCATCGGTGTTGACACCGTGATGGTCGAGGGTGACTTCCAGGGCCGCTCAGAGGGCTATCTTAGAAAGGGTCCAGGTCATTGGCCGGAGACGCCGCTTCCCGGTCAAGGCGGCCGTGTCGTGGTATCGGGCCATCGCACTACCTTCGGGGCACCCTTTCGAAAGCTGGACGAACTGGCACCGGGTGACGAGATCGAGTTGGTGATGCCCTACGCCATCGTCCGGTACACCATCACCGAGGTCGTGATCGTAGGGCCCGAAGATGTCGAGGTCGTGGCGAATCAAGGAAAGGAACAGCTGTCGCTGGTGGCTTGTCATCCCCTCTCGTACTCCAGTCAACGTATCATCGCTCAAGCCGACCTGAGCAGCTTCGTCCTACTAGAGCAAGGAAAGTGACCATGGCGTCCACGGCCATAGTCCCAAGCTGCAGCATCCAGCACGGGAAGGGAGTGGGACGATGAGCGACGACACGTTCGTCGGGTATCTTGCGGAGGTCGGACCCAGCATCGACGCTCACCTGCACGGGTATCTCACCACCGTCCCCAAGGGTTCGGCGCTGGACCGCTATCTCTACGGCATCCTCGATGAGTTCATCATGCGAGGAGGCAAGCGCATGCGTCCGGCCATGGCGATGTTGGCGTGCGAAGCCGCCGGGGATGATCCGTTTCGCGCCCTCGCGAGTGGCTGTGCTATCGAGGTGTTTCACGCAGCGGCGCTCATACACGACGACATCATGGACGGTAGCTTGCTGCGCCGCGGAGTGGAATGCGCACACATTCTCCACGGCATACCTCTGGCCATAAACGCCGGCGACTATGCTCTGGGACTGGTCTGCACCATGGTGGTACGAGACAAGGGCCTGGACGACAGCACCAAACTGGCGGTGCTCGAGGTCATCAGCGAGATGAGCGAACGCACGGTAGAAGGGCAGGCCCTCGATGTCGGCTGGGTGAGGGACGGCATCTTCGACCTCACCCCCGACGACTACATGCGCATGGCCTTGGGCAAGACCGGATACTACAGCGGCATCGCTCCTTTGAAGGCCGGCGCCATCATAGGCGGAGCGACCAACGAAGAGGTAGAAGCTCTCGCAGGCTTCGGCAAGAACTGTTCTATCGCTTTCCAGATACAGGACGACCTGCTCAACGTGCTGGGAGATGTCGACACCATGGGCAAGGACTACCTCTCTGACGTCCAAGAGAGTAAACGTACCCTCATGGTCATCCACTGCCTGGCCGAGGCAAGTCCGAACGACAGAGAGCGCCTGATCGCGCTGTTGCGGCTGGGAGGCGAAAAGAGCCTCGAACACACCGACGAGATAGTCGAGTATGCTCAGTCGCTATCGCTCCGTGGAGTACGCGCGTGGTGTCGCGGTGGGGCTTATCGCCGAGGGCCGGCGCTACCTGGACGTGGTCAGACCCTCAAGGGCGCGTAACGTTTTGGGGTCCATGGCCGATTACATGTTGGAAAGGCAGCGGTAAGCGCACGAGCGAGCCGCATCACTAGGGCTTCCCTACTAGAACTCTCTGGAGTCGTAGGCCCAGTGCAGTAGGGCCTGCCTCTGCCGCTGGCGGCAACTCAGATCTCCGACTGCGCAGTTCTTCTTGACCTGAGCGACGTGGCGTTGCATCGCCTTCCACCGGACTATCTGCCGTCGGTCTTCGTCCGGCACACGCCGGCCCAGGTAGTACCGGCAGTACCACTGGAACCAACCCCGGGGATCGTCCGGGTGGATCCAACCGCGTCTTTGCCACTCTACCAGCGGCAGCGACGCATCTATGCCGAAGTAGTTCACGGAAGGGTCTTTGCCGGCGGGCGAGAGCTTGGCCGCGGCGAACCAGGAGGTGGGGAACTCGTCTCGGCAGTCGGTCATGTACTTGCCGCCGAACACCCCAAGGGCCAGCATCTCCCGAGGCGTGAGCTGCGGCCTGAAGTCTTCAGCGAAGTTCTGCCCTTCGGGCTCGGAGAGGACGTAGGAGTACCGCTCTGCATCCGGTCGCTCACTATGACCTTCGCGCGGCCGTATGTCCATGTCCGCCTCCGCGCTAGCGGAGGTGCGCCTCGCCGGCGCTCCGGGCAGCATCCTGAAGCCTTTGCACCCCAACGGCGACCGTGCCAAGTCCGACGTGCGTGGTGATCACGGCTCCCGCCTGCACTATGGGCACCTCCGTGTCCCCGAGGGCGGACTGTAGGCTCGCCTGGACGAGCTGCGCGGACTCGGGACCGTCTGCATGGACCACCACCACACGCACGGGACCACCAGCTGCGTAGCGAACCACTTTGTCGGCGACGGCCTGGAGGGCCCGACGATAGCCAAGCCGCGCTCCGGCGATACGAGTAGCGCCCTCTTCGTCGAAGACTATGAGAGGCTTGAGCTCGATGAGGCCGGCCAGCATGGCGGCAGGGGCACTCACGCGGCCACCCTTGACCGCTACCTCCAGATCGGGAAGGGCTCCGTAGACACGGGTGAGTCCGGCGGTGGCCTCGGTCGCCGCTACGACGGAGTCGAGGTCGACACCGGCCTGGATAGCTTCACCCGCTGCCTGCACCACGAGTCCTAGTCCCACCGATACGTGGCGCGAATCGACCACGCGCACCCGTGCGCTGTCTACGGCGTCGGCGGCTACCGACGCGCTCTGCACGGTGCCGGAGAGACGACCAGAGATGTGCACGGAGACTACCGCGTCGTTGTGGGCAAGCAGAGCGCTGTAGGTGTTGACGAACTCTCCGACACTGGGCTGCGACGAGTGCGCCACTTGGCCGTTTTCGCGAAAGCGTTTGTAGAAGGTAGCGGAGTCCATGTCCACGCGATCGAGGTAGCTGACCCCGCCCAGAGCGAAGTGCAGCGGCACGACTACCGGGCGGTGCCTGGATTGCTGAGGCTCCGGCATGTCGCAAGTCGAGTCGGTGACCAGGGCGATCTTAGGCACGGCAACTCCTTTGTCGCATTCCGTGCCGACGATGATAGCAGGGCCGGGGGGCTGGACCGGTGGCCGCTTGTGTACTAGTGTGAGACCAAGTACCGCTTGGGAATGTCTCCGGCGGGCATGTCACGAGAGGGAGGTAGAGAAGGATGAAAATGGACCAGTCTCTGCTCAAGATCGCCGCCCTAGTCCTGTTCGTCGTAGCTGCAATCTTGTTCTTCGCAAAGAGTGCGACAGATGTTGCGATGGGGCTTCTGGCTCTCGGCCTTGCCTGCCGGGTAGCAGCCGACGTCAAGTTGTAGAGCTAGAAGGACAGGGTGGAAGAAGGCTGCCTCTTCCACTCATCGAGCACGGCTTGATTAGGTAGGGGTAGGGGCTTGGCGCCCACTATCGCGCAGCAGCGCTCGTAGATGCAGTCGACCTCGTGTTGGCATTCGCCCCCGGAGACCTCGAAAGGCGCGTGGCAATACTGACAGCAGAGAGTGTGCAGGTCCCACCAGGGTACCCTGGTGATGCGCTCTATGACCGCGCGCATGCGGCGCCAATCACAACAGAGTGTCTCTATGTCGGCGGAGAGCTTGTCTACCTCGCGCGCCTGCGGCACGCCATCCTCGAACACCACCGCTCTGCCTCCCAAACCGGTCTCGCATCGAAGGTAGAGAGTCTATCGGCACAATCGGGGCGAGAGATGATACCGACGGTTCTGTGCGGACGGTCCGGACCGCTCCGAGTCCGACCTCAGTTGCCGGTGTCCAAGCCGTCCAGGGGTAGGCGCTGGCTGTTGATAGAGAACGAGCAACGCATCTACCACCTGCGGGTCGAACTGTCCGCCACGCTCCCGCTCGATCTCGGCGATGGCGTCCGCCACCGGCCAAGCGTCCTTGTACGGCCGGATGTGGGTAAGCGCGTCGAAGCTGTCTGCGACCGCCACGATCCTCGCGGTCATGGGTATCTCGTCAGTCTCGAGGCCGCAGGGATAGCCTTGACCGTCCCAGCGCTCGTGATGGAAGAGGGCTATCTCTTCGGCCATCTGCACCAACTCGGATGTACCGCCACTGAGCAATTTGGCCCCCAGTGCCGAATGCTTGCGCATGGTCTCCCGCTCGGTGTCGTCAAAAGGACCGGTCTTGAGCAGGACGGAGTCTGAGATGGCCACCTTACCCAGGTCATGCAGGGTGGCCGTGCGGGCGATGAGGTTCGCGCGCTCCTGAGGAAGGCCCAACTCCCGCGCGATCATTCCGCACAACTCTCCCACCCGGTCGGTGTGCTTGCCCGTGGCGTCGTCGCGATACTCCGCCACTCGGCCCAGGCGGTCGAGGATCTCGATGTGAGCCTGCTGAAGCTGCGCGGTACGGCGCCTGACCAACTCCTCCAACACCCCGCGGACTTCGTTGACCCGCAGGCTCATGAAGCGGGTCTCCAAGAGCGAGCGGACGTGCGCCGTGAAGACCTTCAGGTCTATGGGCTTGGTCAGAAAGTGGTTGGCCCCTGCCTGCAGGGCTTGAAGGCGTGTCTCCGGCTCGGGTAGACCACTGATCATGAGCACGGGAAGGAAGGTGTCCTCGTTCAGCCTCTGGCTGAGATCGCTCAGAAAGTCATAGCCGGTCATGATGGGCATGTTGATGTCCAGCACGATGAGGTCTGGAGAGATAGCGTCGAACTTGGCCAGGGCCATCGTGGCGTCCGTGAACCCTTGCGTCGACGAGTAGCCAGCGTCCTCGAGTGCGCGGGTCAGAAGGCGGACGATGCTGGGCTCGTCGTCGACTATGAGTATGCGTGCGTCCGCGTGAACCGGCTCGGTCATGTCGCCGCCCCCGTATGTCTGTGGCCGCAGGCCTCGACTACCTACTTCAGGCTTCAGTAAGGCACGTTCGCACTTTGTGGGTCAATTCCTCCGCGGTGAAGGGCTTCTCCAGATACATCGCCTGCTCATCGACCCTTCCTGTCTGCACCATCGTATCGCGGGGCTGAGCCGACATGAAGAGTACCGGCAAGTCCGGGCGTCTCTTGGCAGCCTGGACCGCCAACTGCTCTCCCTGCATGGCGCCGGAGAGGTCGAGATCTGTGATGAGCATGTCTACGCTGGTGCTCCCAGTCGGCCAGGGCCTTGGAGGCTCGTTCGGCGTCGCCGAACGGGAGTACCTTGTACCCGCGGCGTTGCAGGATCCTCGTCGACAGGGCCAGGAAGGTGTTGTCAGAGTCGACCACCATCACGGTTCGGCCGCTGCTCACGGCGTCGGGTGTCGCTTGCTCGGCGCCCTCAGGCCCGCCAGGTGAATCGAACCGCGGCAGGTATACGGTGAACGTCGTACCGACGCCGAGTTCACTCTGCACATACGTGCAACCTCCGCTCTGCGCGACGATGCCGTACACGGTGGCCAGCCCGAGGCCCGTGCCCAGTTCCGGCGGTTTGGTCGTGTAGAAGGGCTCGAAGATGTGCGACAGGACGTCGACGTCCATGCCGGTGCCCGTATCGGTGAGGGCCATCATCACGTAGCGACCCGGGTGGGTCTCGGGGTGGGTCGCACAGAAGTGCTCATCGAGTTCCACGTTGGCCGTCTCGATGGTAAGCGTGCCGCCCATGGGCATGGCGTCGCGCGCGTTCACCGAGAGGTTCAGCAGCACTTGGACGAACTGTTGCTCGTCCACTTCCACCTGACCCAGGTCGGGGCTCAGAGAAGTCCGCAGTTCGATGTCGGCACCGAGGGTGCGCGCGAGCAGACGTTCGGTGTCCGAGACGACTGTATTCAGCGATAGCAACGCTGGGTTGCAGTGCTTGGCGGCGAGAGAAGGCGAGTATGCGCTTGGTCAGAGCGCTGCCGCGTTCGGCGGCCGCCTTGATCTCTCCGATGTCTTCCGCTATGGAGCCCGGGGTGCAGTCCGAGGACGACAAGAGTAGGTCGCTATAGCCGATGATGGTGGTGAGCACGTTGTTGAAATCATGGGCTATGCCTCCGGCCAGCCTGCCCACAGCCTCCATCTTCTGGGCGTGCAAAAGTTGCTCTTCGCGTTCCTTGAGGGCTTTGAGTGTCTCGGTCTGGGCCTCGAGCGACTGACGAAGCTGCTCCTCGCTTTCGCGTAGGGTCTGCTCGGCCTGCTTGCGCTGGGTAATATCGCGGACGAAACAGAGTCCCAGTGCTCTGCCCTGCTGCAGGACTTTCGTCGAAGATATCTCCACCGACATCTCGCGGCCGTCTTTGCATCTCCATACCTCATCGCTCAGGTAGATGACGCCCTGTGCCGCGGTCCACCTTTCCTTGAACAGTTCAGGTGTCAACCCAGGGCTGATCTCCCAGACGTGTTGCGCCTGGAGCTCCTCGAGGGAGTATCCAAGGAAGTCGCACATCGAGCGGTTTGCGTAGGTGATAAGACCCTCTGGGTCTATCCAATGGATCATGTCCGGCGCGTGATCCACCGAGAGTCGCGTCACGAGCAGCGATTCCTCTAGCTGCTTACGCTCGGAGATGTCGCGGCACAAGGTACAGTGGTAGGCCTGTCCGTCGAAGACCATGGGATTCACGTTGATCTCCACAGGAAATACCCTGCCACTCTTGGTCCTGTGGCGCACCTGCACTCGGAAGTTGGTGCCTGGGGCGGCCCGCGTCCAGTTACCTTTCCAGGCCGCGAGATCCAGGTCGGGGCAGATGTCGAAGACCGTCATGCCCAGCAACTCTTCTCGCGTGTACTCCAGGTGGCGGCTGGTGGACTCACTGACCTCGATGATCCGACCCGCGGAGTCATTCCAAGTGGGATAGTCGTCCATCTGGTCGAGCGAGTATTGGAGTCGCTGTAGTTCTGTCTCCATGTGTCTGCGCTCGGTCACATCGGCTACCGCGGTCAGCAGATGGCCTTCAAGGACCCTAGAGACCCGCACTTGGTACCACTTGTTCAACGCGGGGTGGAGGATCTCGACGGTCTCAGTCGCCCCGGCCGTGGCCACGCGAACGCAGATCTCCAGAATATCGGGGTCTCCACGATGGACGGGGCTCAGCTCGCCCAGTCGCTGGCTGTAAGAGCCGGACACCCCGAAGAGCCGTCGGAAGGCTTCGTTGGTCGAACGACATTGGGCGTCGCAGGGCTTGCCGTGCTGGTCCCTTATGATCAGCCAGACCGCGAGTGGCTCGGGCATGGAGTCAAAGAGCGACTCGTAGTGAAGAGCTCCCTCAGGCGGCGCAGACGGCTGCGCCGCCTCGCCGGCGGCGGTCACCGTCTCACCTGTCTTGTCGGGCTCCCGACCTGTCGCTGCAGCCATATGCTGGTCCTCGGTGAGGGTGAGTCGAGTCTGGGCCTTGGGCCTCGCGCACGCAGAGCTTATACCCGGTCGAGATAGAACGCTAGCCTAGCGGCTAGACGGTGCCTTTCTCTACCAGGCGGGCGAAGTGCTCGAACGACCGGTCGTAAGTGCGCTCTGCCGCGCTGGGGAAGGCGCAGGCCGGCAACTCCCTGTTCCTGAGGTGGTAGCGCAGGCAGTCGCAGCAGACGCCCTTGCGCGAGCATGGCTCGTAGGTGCAAGCGCAGTCAGCGAGATTGGCGTCCTTCTTACAGTCCATGCGGCCATCATCCACCATCGATGAGTCTTTGACCATCTCTTGGCTTCGAATACACTAAAATGCACCAAGGCCTAGCCCTATGGCCCAATACGCGCAGGAGGTGTTTGGTGCCTATCAAACTGATGGCGGCTTCTCGGCGTCGACCGGGCTTGACCCGGGCGGACTACTTCCGCTACATCGAGCACTACCACGGTACGGTCGCGCGCCTGGAGCGATTCAAGATCGAACGGTACATCCAGAACCACGTTATCGACGGTGCTTTCGGAGTGCTGTCAGACACCAATCACCACTGTCAGACGACCGACCGTGAGGCGGTGGTGGAGCTTCACTTCAGCAGCTTCAGGGACATGCTGGACACGCTGGAGCCGCAGGGAGTGACCCAGTCCCGTGCCAACCAGGACGGTAAGTTCTTCGCCGACGAGCCCACCAACGTCATCGTCATGGCGGAGGAAGTAGAGATTCCGGTCACCGCGCCTCGGCCAAGCTTCAACCCCGGTCTGGGTGAGCCCAACCAGGGTGGCGTCAAGGTCCTTCACTACATAATGCGCAAGCCCGAGGTGTTTCCCAACGACTACTACCGTCTCTGGCGGCGGGCTCACGACGAGGCTTTGGCAAAGGCCCCGTACGCGCAGGAGATGTTCCGCCGGGTGGTCATGAGCAAGCGCTCCCGGGTCAACGACAACGACGCCGCGGCTCGTGCGCACTTCAGGATGGTCGACCCGCCGGTCTACGATCTGGTGGTGTCCATCTGGCTTGACAGCATGGAGCAGGCGGGGGCCTTCCGCCAGTATCTCGAGGCCTTACAGGCCAGCGAGCTCGACTTCGCCGACTGGTCGCAGTCGTTCTTCCTTTACTGCCGGCAGGTGCGCATCATCGACGACGCGCCGCCCAAAGACTGAAGTCCAATGTTCTCTCCGGATAGAGCAAGGGGATCGTCATGACCGAAGATAGGAACAGACCTGAGTGGAAGGCGCAGAAGACCTACGCTCAGAACCGCATCGACGCCAAGCTGAAGGCCGAGCTTCCGCCCCTCACACCCGAAGAAGAGGCGCGTCCTTTCGCCAAGTACTTCTCACGAAGAGATCAAGCAGCCTGATCCCGGCGCACTACGCGGCCATGGAGAAGCCCGTCGACCCGGCGCGGGCCTTCGGCCCCGAAGAGATCAATCGCCTCTTGGATGTCAAGAAGCTGGAGACCGAAGAGGTAGAGGTCGGCTGGTGCAATCTGCCGAACGGCGCCGGCTTCATCGCCAACAAGATCTTCTATCCGGGTGTCACCGCGGACATGATCGACTGGTGGTTCGCCTGGCATCCGCTCGAAGACCTGCGCTATCGCATCTGGTACCCGCCTCAGCACGGCGGCATCATGCTCAGCCCTACAGACAGGGCTCGGATTCTGGACCCCAACATCCCCAACCGCGAGAAGAACTGGGGGGTGGTGCACTACGTGACCGAGAATTGCGACTGCGGCATGGAGAACGTGGACATCAGCTTCCGTTCGCCGGCGGACATGGGCTTCGATATGGCGCGCTTCAACAAGGTGATCGCGACCTTCGCGGGCGGGGGCGGTTGGGCTGTCACCGTCTACAAAGACGACAGCTCCATTACAGCCCCGGCGCTCATGTGCCACGTGTTCTACGATGCCCCGGGTGGTCTGCTCCACCGCACTCGCTTCTGGCTGGGCTACCGGTTCACCGAGGACGGCAAGCCCGAGTTGTGTCTACCTCCGGGTGTCTCGGTGCCGGTGGAAGCGGTGCAGGGGCTCGCGCGCCACAACGTCAAGGAGTTCACACGGTTTGGGGACTTCCTGCCCAGAATCTACAAGGAGCTAGGTCCGGGGATGTATTGTTAGAGTGAGGGTCAGCCCTCTTCGTGAAGGTGCGCCGACTGACAAAGGAGTGAGGCATGGGCAAGACGTCGACTGCCGCGGTTCTCAGTGAGGGCGGCGGAAAGTACACCCTAGAGTCCGTGGAACTCGACGACCTTCGCGCCGGCGAAGTCTACGTGAAGATCGAGGCCAGCGGGCTTTGCCATACAGACACCACCATGCAGCACATCATGCCGATGCCGGCCGTCATAGGGCATGAGGGTGCCGGGGTGGTGGAAGAGGTCGGGGCGGGTGTCGACTACGTGAAACCGGGCGACAGGGTGATAATCTCCTGGCCGGCCTGCGGTGTCTGCCCGAATTGTGTGTCAGGCAAACGCTACATATGCGATGAGCAGTTCAAGCTTCTGTTCCGGGGCACTCGCCCGGATGGCTCCAAGACTATCAAGCGGAACGGCGAGTGGATAACGGGCTCCTTCTTCCAGCAGTCATCCTTCGCCACCCACTGCGATTGCTGCGGCCGAGCAACTGGTCAAGGTAGAGGACGATGTTCCCGCTGAGATACTCGCTGCCCTTCCCTGCGGGGTCATGACCGGCGCGGGGTCGGTACTCAACGCGATGAGGGTAGGCGCGCAAGACGATCTGGTGGTTTTCGGCGCCGGGGGAGTGGGCCTCAGCGGCGTGATGGCGGGTCGGTTGACGGGGGCCGACCCCATAATCGTGGTCGACATCAATCCGGAGCGCCTCCAACTGGCGCGCGAACTGGGAGCCACGCATACCGTTAACGCGGCCGACGAGGATGTCGTCGCCCGGGTGATGGAGATCGTTCCCGGTGGGGTCCGTCAGGTGCTTGACGCCTCCGGCGCGGCCGCGGCGTGGAAGGCCGCAGGTCAGATACTGCGCTATGGGGGCACTTTCGGATCGGCGGGAGTGCCGATGGGAGATACGCTGAGCGGCCATCCGCCGGACATGTTCTCCAAGGCCATACGCGTTCAGTTCATAATGGCCGGTTTCGCGGTGCCGCGCATCTTCTTGCCACGTCTGATCAAGTGGTACCAGCAGGGACGCTTTCCGGTCGATCGCCTTGTCAAGACCTTCCCGTTCGCTCAGATCAACGAGGCCTTCGCAGAAGCGCACTCGGGCAAAGCTGTGAAGCCCGTGCTCCTGATGTAGCGGCTGATCGTGCGGCGGGGGTGCCCCGCCGCTAGCTAGGGGACTGTCCTACCAGGCTCTGGCAGATACGCACGCCCTCCATGGCGTCCGTGCTCCAGGAATCAGCGCCGACATACTCGCAGACGCGGCCGTCGATTATGGCTCCGCCCAGGATGACGGGGGGACGATAGCCGAGTTCGCTCTCGTGCGCACGAAGGAGGGCTACAGTCTGCTTCATGCTCTCGAACGCCGCTGCGATGAGACCCGATAGGCAGACCACTTGGGCCTTGGAGTTGAGGACCTCCTCGAGGAATCGCTCGGGAGACACGTCCACACCTAGATCGACTACCTCGAAGCCAAAGCCTTTGAGAGAAGTACCGAACAGGTTCTTGCCGATATCGTGTATGTCCTTGGCCACGGTTCCCAGGACGATGATCCCCGTGGATTCGTGGCGAGCGGATTGCTCGTATAGAGGCTGCACCAGCTCGAGGACTTCCTTGAAGAGCTCGCCTGCCATGATGAGGCCGGAGATGAAGTACTCCTCCCTCTCATAGCGCTCCCCCACCATTCTGAGGGCCTGTTGGCAGGTGCCCAGTATGGAGTGCGGTGTCACCCCCCCTTGGTCCAACAGCTGCCGCGTGAACGCAAGGGTGCGCTCTTCGTCCAGCTCGATCAAAGCGTTACGCAGGCCCTCAAGCGTCCCCAAAGTGGCACTCCCCTTGTTCTTGACTACTCAGGTCCCAAACGCGCCCGGAGGCGGAACAGTTCGGCCCGCAGCAGGAACCACCCCCAACTCACAGGTGCTCGGTCGCCGTCCCGAAAGACGTGCTCCAGACAAAGCGCTATAGATCCTTCCGGCTGGCCTAGCGCCGAAGCACCGTCCGCGTCCAACTTGACCGCGGTCAGGGTGAGCTCACCTCGCGGGAATCTCTGTGCCCTACCTGAGTCAAGAAAAGCGTGCAGCGAGGTCAACTGTAGCTGAGACTCGACAAACGGCCGGCGCGGATCGTAGGTGATGTACTCAGTGTGATACATCGCCGGATTGCCGTCGTGGAGGACCAGGCGACGGAGGTATATGACCCTGTCGCGAGGCTGGAGACCCAACATCGCCGCTACCTGCTCGTCAGCGCGCTCCATGGACGCAGATAGCAGCCGGATCTCAGACGATTCGTCCAACCACTCACCGGACAGCGAGTCCAGCCTGAAAGTGGAGTCACTGAGATCCAGCGACCGCGCGAACACCCCCCGGCCCTTCTCTCCGTAGACCAGGCCCTGGTTGTCTAGAACCGCCAACGCTCGGCGAACGGTCATTGGACTGACACCGAACTCACGGCAGAGCTCGCTGCCGGAGGGTAAGCGAGCGCCGGCTTCATAGACCCCGGAAGTGATCCGGTCGGCGAGCGTGCTCGCGATATGAAGGTAGGCGGGAGGAGCCGACTCGGCGGCCGACCCCCGATGTGACGATATCCCGGCTGTGCCTACGCCAGGCTCCTGGGCCTCTGTCTTTGAGGTTGGATTCGTTCCTGCCGCGTCCATGCTACGTGCAACACCCCGCGTTTGTTACCGACCATTTTGGGAATCAACAACCATGCGAGACGATTGTAACCGCGGATACCCGACTTCGTTCACGTATGTCGCAGGTGCATAGCTTCCCCCTTCTATTCATCATAGCATCCTAGCTATATAGGTTGTTGTGTGCACACCTACTGTCTTGTATAGTGGCTTGTGCGTGACGGCCCCTGGGGGCTCTCAGGTAGGTCTGCCTACGCGAGTTGAATGTGGTGCTTGGGTACGGGAAAGGAGCCGCGATGCACCAGCTAGTCGAGGCGATGGCCAACATGCAGGAGGACGAAGCCCTGCGGATCAGTCGATGAGCTCCTGGCCAAGGGGGAGGACCCCGGCAAGATACTCGACCTCGCCTCCGAGGCCATGCAGGTGGTGGGCACCCGCTATCAGGAGGGCACCTACTTCCTACCCGAGCTCATCATGAGCGGTGAGATGCTGCGTAAGATCGGCGAGGTCCTAAAGCCGCTCCTCGCGGCCAAGACCACGGTGGCCAAGAAGCTGGGGGTCGTGGTCCTAGGCACCGTGCGCGGCGACATACACGACATCGGCAAAGACATAGTGGGCTTCATGCTCGAGGTGAACGGCTTCACCGTGCACGACCTGGGCATCGACCAGCCCGAAGAGGTGTTCGTCAAAGCCGTCAAAGAGCACAAGCCCCAGGTGCTCGCGCTCTCCGGCTTCCTTTCCGTGGCTTTCGACTCCATGAAGTCCACCATCGAGCAGGTGGAGGCCGCGGGCCTACGCAAGGACCTCAAGATAATCATCGGCGGCGGACAGATGGACGACACCGTCCGCGGCTACACCGGCGCCGACGCCTTCGGCATGGACGCCATGGAAGCGGTGGCCTTCGCCAAAGAAGCGGTGGGGGTGAAGTGAGATGAGCGAGAAGACCTGGAAGGAAATGACCCCTGCTGAGAGACGAGCCGATCGTATCGAGAAGTGGCGCAATCCGGGCGCGCCCTTCGTCAGCGCACAGGCCGAGAGCGACTACAAGGCCAGGGTGAACCGGCTGATTGCCGCCATCGAGCTGAGAGAGGCCGACAGGGTGCCGGTAAGTCTCACCACCGGCTGGTGGCCGGCAGTCAAAGCGGGAATGACTCCCTACGAGGCGATGAGTCATCCAGCAGAGGCCGCCCAGGCTTGGCTGGACTTCACCCTTGAGTTCAAGCTGGACAATCTGATCAGTCCCCTGCTCTATACGCAACCACAGACGATGTTCGAGACCATCGACTACAGACTGTACTCGTGGCCCGGCCACGGAGTCGCCAAGGACGTGGGTTACCAGTACAACGAGAAAGAGTGGATGCTGCCCGAGGAGTACGACCATCTGATCTCGGATCCCACCGACTACATGCTCCGTGTCTATCTACCGCGCGCGGTGGGCGCATTCGCGGGCTTTGGCGGACTGTCCTCAGTGTTTGATTTCACCGAACTGCCATTCGTGGCCAGCCAGATCGGCGGCTGGGGCTCTCCTGAGATGGTGGCGGGTCTGAAGAAGCTGACAGCAGCTGCTGAGATGGTCGGAGCCTGGGCCGGACCCACCTTCCAGAAGATAGGCGAGATGGTGACACAGGGCTTCCCTGCCTACTGGGGTGGAGCGACCAAGGCGCCCTTCGACATCCTGGGCGACTCGCTGCGTGGCACTCGGGCCGTTGTGACCGACCTCTATCGCTATCCCGACAAGGTGGTCGCTGCGTGCGAGCGGCTGGTGCCGATCGCTATCGACTTCATAACCAGACGCCCGGGTCCGCAGCCGCCTACGCCGGTGATCTTCATGCCGCTGCACAAGGGTGCGGACGCCTTCATGAGCGACGAGCAGTTCCGCAAGTTCTATTGGCCCAGCCTGCGGGCAACACTGTCCGGGCTCATCGAAGAGGGCTACATCCCCTTCCTGTTCGCGGAGGGCGCCTACAACTCTCGGCTCGAGATCATCAGCGAGCTACCCAAGGCGAGCACGGTCTGGCTCTTCGACCAGACCGATATGGCCAAGGCGAAGGCGACCATAGGCCAGGTGGCCTGCATCCAGGGCAACGTGCCGCTGTCGCTCATCTATGCAGGCACTGCTGACGAGACTGCCAAGTACGTGCGGAATCTCATAGACACCGCCGGCAAGGGAGGCGGTTTCGTCGTGGACGTGGGCGCAGTGGCCGACGGAGGCAAGGAAGAGAACCTGCGCGCGATGATAAAGACGGTCGAGGAGTACGGTCGCTATTGACAAGTGGTGACCACAGGGCGAGGCTTGAGGACAGCAGGAGGTTCAAGGGAGGTGATTGAGCAAGGTAGGGCCGCGTGAGGTGCCGGTCACACATCGATTTGGTGCAAGGCGTTCCAGGAGAATCAGTGACAGAGAGGGAGGCCGAGGCAATGCAACCAGATGAAGAATGCCAGGAAGCCAAGGAGCAGACAGTCATTGGGGGTAAGCCGGTCAGCCGGCGCCAGTTCCTTAAGTATGCGGGGATGACCGGAGCCGCGGTAGCCGCCAGCGGGGCCGTCGGCAGCCTGATCACCGCTTGCGGTAAGGAAGGGACCGGCACGAGCGTGTCAGTAGCTCCCGAACCACCGAAGCAAGACAAGTTCGTGATCGGCGGGGCACGGCCCCTTTCGGGTATCTTTGCGTTGTTCGAGCAGGCCCACTTCGGGCCCGCCTACAAGATGTGGGTAGACGACATGAACGCGGCCGGTGGCATCAACATCGCCGGCAAGAAGCTTCCCGTAGAGCTGAAGGTCTACGACGACGAGAGCAACCTCGACAACTGCACTCGTCTTCTCACCAAGCTCATGGAGGACGACAAGGTCGACTGGGTGCTCGGACCGCAGAGCACAGCCTTCCTGTTTGCCGGGGCCGGCATCGCCCAGGCGCATGGCTACGTCATGTGCAGTGCCGAGGGTGGCGCGACCACGCTCGAAGGCGAGATGAAGAAGGGCCAGCTGCCCCTCTTCTTCCAGTTCCTCAACTACTCCAACCACTACCAGGTACCGATGCAGGCGGAGGTCTTCAAGGAACTAGGCGCGAAGAAGGTCTCGATCGCCTATCTTGACGACCTGCACGGCATCGAATACGAAGGCCAGGCTCAGATAGACTTCCCCGCCGCGGGCATCGAGATCCTGAGTTCCACTCCGGTCCCGCTGGGCATCAAGGATGTCGCGAGCGTCGTCAGCAAGTGGGCGCAGGAGCAGCCGGATGTGGTCCTGTCGTACCAGTATCCGGATGAGAGCATCCTGACGCTGATGACCATGATAGGGATGGACTACAATCCCAAGGCGTTCGTCGGTGGTCCCGGATGTGCTACGCAGGCCATCTACAACATCTTCGAGGGCAAGGCCGACGGGTGCATGTTCGAGGGCGCCTGGAGTCCTGCCATGAGCCCCGCAGTCAGGGAGTACTACGATAAGTTGGTCACTTTCGTCGGCAACGACAAGGCCAATGTGGACTTCTGGGGTCCGCTGATCTACAGATCTGAGCTGGAGTTCATCCAGAAGTGCATCGAGAAGGCGGGGACCCTGAATCACGAGGAGATCGCCAAGCAACTGCGCACCGCGCACTTCCCGACCCTCATGACCGACGACATGTTCATGACCGACCAGATCTTGGACAAGTCATGCTACGCCGGCCAGCTGGGCCAGTGGCAGAATGGGTTCCCGCAGGTCATCGACACGGGGTCCAAGCGTACCGCGAAGTCGATCGTTTATCCGAAGCCGACCTGGACTGAAGCCGCTACCCAGTCGACGACCAGCACCACCTAGCTCTTGGCTCTTATCCGCTGACTGGACAGCCGAAGAGATCGAGCAGAACCCCGGGGGCGCGCCGTGGAGCGCGCCCCCGGGGGAAACGTAGCGTACGAGCTCCATCCACAGGGCAGTTGTAAGAAGGGTCTTGCATGGTAGTAGTGAGAGACATCATCATCACCGGGCTGCTGCTCGGGGGCATCTACGCCCTCGTGTCAGTGGGGCTTAGCCTGCAGTATGGAGTTGGGCGCGTCCTCAACGTCGCCCACGGCCAGTTCATCATGTTGGGGGCGTTCATCACCTTGTGGCTCACGGGCAGCACGGTTGGGATGAACCCGTTGCTGACGATGGTTGTCACCGCGCCTATGGTCTTCTTGATCGGCTGGGTGTTACACGCGACCCTGTTCCGCGAACTCATGCGCACCTCTGCCTCACTGGACGTTTTTGAGGGCAAGTCGATGCTGGCCTCGTTCGGGCTTCTCTACGTAGTGCAGAGCGTGGCTCGACTGATCTGGGGCTCGCAGGTGCACCAGGTCACGTATCTGAACAGGAGCGTCACCAGCGCGCAGATCCCCCTGAACCGGCTGGTGGCGCTAGGGGTAGTCATCGTGGTGGGGGTAGCCTTCTGGGTGTTCTTGGCCCGTACGAGGATGGGCAAGGCCATCAGATCCGCTGCTCAGGACCCGGAAACGGCCGGGCTCATGGGCGTGAACATCAACCGTGTGCTTGCAGTCTGCTTCGGACTGGGTCTGGGCATGGCAGGTCTCGCGGGCACGCTGATCAGCACTCTCTACCCCTTCCAAACGAGCATGGGCCTTGAATACACCGTGATCGCCATGATAGTGGTGGTCCTGGGGGGTCTGGGCAGCATAACAGGAGCCCTAATCGGCGGCGTGATCCTGGGCATTGTCTCCCAGGTGGTCACTCACTTCCAGCCGACCATGACCTTCATCGCCTACTACATCATTTTCATCGTCTTGCTACTGGCGAGGCCCAAAGGGATCCTGGGTAAATAGTTATGAAGACCATCACCTCAAACAAGAAAGACCTATTCAATCTGGGCTTCCTGGTCGTGGCTTTCGCCGTGGTCGCACTCGTGCCGACCATGACTCAGGGTTACGCCGTTACCCTTATCACCGACATCCTGAGGTACGCCGTCTTGGCCTTGGCCTGGGCGATCTTCTCGGGGTACACCGGATACATGTCCCTGGCCACAGCCGCTTTCTACGGGCTTGGCTTCTACATCGCCGCCGTGACCAATGACTTCTTGCCCTTCGCGGTGGTGATCGTGATCGCCGGCGCGGTGGCCTTCTTGACGGCCCTGCTGGTGGGGGCCCTGACGCTCAGACTGAGGGGCGTCTACTTCTGTATCTTCACCTTCGCCCTTACCTTGCTCGTGCAGAATGTGGTCATGGAGGTGGAGCGCATCGTGACCAAGACGCGCGGCCGTTTCGTGGCGCCCGAAACCACGTCGACCGCCTTCTACGCCATGCTCATCGTGCTGGCGTTGACCTTCGTTATTGCTTTGGCCATAAGGCGTTCGCGTCACGGACTGGCGCTGCAGAGCATAGGCGAGCATGAGGAGGCCGCGGCGCACAGCGGCATCAACGTGGTGCGGACCAAGGTCATGATCTTCGCGGTGAGCGCGATCACGATGGGGATGGCTGGGGCCATCATCGCGACCCGGAGAACCTACATCGATCCCGGCATCGCCTTCAACCTGAACACCTCTTTCCTGCCGGTGCTTATGGCGCTGTTCGGCGGGATGGGCAGCCTGATAGGGCCGGTTGTCGGAGCAGTGGTCTTCGCATACCTACAGGAGCTTCTGCTCACCTCGTTCCCGGATCTGTACATGCTCATCTTCGGCGTCGTGCTGGTCCTTTCGATGGTGTTCATGCCCAACGGGATAGTGGGTGTGCTGAAGATGACCTGGGGCAAGATAAGAGGAGGCCGCGGTGCACCTGCTTGAAGCTCAAGGAGTCACCCGGCATTTCGGCGGCTTGGCCGCGGTTTCCGGAGTTGACTTCTACGTGGACCAAGGAGAGATCCTAGGGCTGATCGGGCCCAACGGAGCCGGGAAGACCACTCTCTTCAACCTGATTTCTGCCGCGCTCAAGCCGAAGCCGGGCAAGATCACGTTCGAGGGACGGGATATCACCCCTCTACCCGCGTACAAGATCTGCCGGCTGGGCATAGCCCGGACGTTCCAGACCGTTAAGATCTTCCCGCACCTTCCGGTGGTCAGGAACGTCATGGTCGGGGCGCTGTTCGGGACGGGCCGCCACATGAGTTCGGCGGAGGCACGAAAGAAGGCAGAGGAGGCCCTCGAGTTCGTGGACATGACTCCCTACAAGGATCTTCCCGCCGGGGATCTTCCTTTGGCTCAGCAGAAGCGACTTGAGCTAGCCCGGGCTCTTGCGAGCAGTCCCAAGCTACTTCTGCTCGACGAATTGATGGCCGGACTCACGTCCACCGAAGTGGCAGAGGCCATGGCCGATATCGTCGAGATCCGCTCGCAGCGTGGCGTCACGGTCATCATGATCGAGCACGTGATGCAGGCGATCATGAAGGTGAGCGACCGCATCGTCGTGCTGGACTACGGAAAGAAGATAGCGGAGGGCACGCCTGCGGAAGTGGCGGCGGACCCGAAGGTGATCGAAGTCTATCTTGGGGAAGAATGCGATGCTTGAAGTCGATGCTCTCAGTGCGGGGTATGGGAAAGTGCAGGTCCTCTGGGATTTCTGCCTCAAGGTCGATGAAGGCGAGTTCGTCGCCCTGGTCGGTGCCAACGGAGCCGGGAAGACTACGCTGCTTAAGACTATCTCAGGCGTGATGAGGCCGTGGTCGGGCACGGTATCGTTCCTCGGAAAGAGGATCGACACGGTGCATGCCAACGATATCGTCAACCTGGGGCTCTCCCACATACCGGAGAGTCGCAAGCTCTTCACCGACATGACAGTGAGAGACAACCTGGAGATGGGGGCCTATCCGAGGCGCTCATGGAAGAGGCGCCAAGAAAACCTCAAGTGGATCTACAGTCTCTTCCCGCGTCTCGAGGAGCGCTCCAAGCAACTTGCGCGGACGCTCAGCGGTGGGGAGCAGCAGATGCTCGCAATGGGTCGGGGATTGATGTCCAAGCCCCAGATGGTCCTCGTCGACGAGCCGTCGAACGGTCTGGCGCCACTGGTGGTATCGGAGGTCTTCGACATTCTCAAGTCTTTGCACAAAGAAGGGATCACGATCCTTCTTGTCGAGCAGAACGTCCGCCAGACGCTCAACATCGCTGATCGGGCCTACGTGCTTGAGAACGGCAGACTTGCGCTGGAAGGCGCGTGTTCCTTCCTTCGGGAGACCGACCACGTCCGCAAGGCTTACCTAGGTCTCTAGCCGGTGGCGTAGGCAAGACCCGGTCGCTCCGCAAGCCAGCCAGCAAAGAAAGGAGAGGCCATGTCTCTCAAGTACAAGGTGTTCCAGCACAGCTACCTCGGGTTCAACGGCACCTCGACGCTCTTCTACGGCGAGCGCGACGCAGTGCTCATCGACACGACGCAGCTGCTGTCCGACGCCCACCGGTTGGCGGCCGGCTTGCTGGAGATGAACAAGACCATCACGCATGTCTACGTCTCGCACTTCCATCCGGACCATCATTTCGGGTGCGGCGTGATCAGGCAGGCGTTCCCTGAAGCGCGGGTGGTCGCGCTGCCCAGCGTCGTCAAAGACATAATCTTCACCACCAACGACAAGACCCACATGTGGGGGGATTGGTTCGGCCGGAACGTCCCCACCGAGGTCGTGTTCCCTATGCCCTTGCCCAGCGGCCGCCTGGAGGTGGAAGGGGAGGTCATAGAGTTCTCAGACGACTGGGACGGGGACAGTGCAAACAACACCATGATCTGGGTGCCATCGCTCCGGGTGGCCTGCGGCACCGACGTGGTGTACAACGAGGCCCACGTCTGGACGGCGGAGAGTGACGCTGCACGCCGCAACAAGTGGCGCGCTTCGCTGAACAAACTCCGGGCCATGGACCCGCGGGTGGTGATACCCGGCCACTGCAGTCCGGAGAAGCTGAATCTGGAGGACACCTCGGGGATCGATTTCACGCTCCGCTACCTGGATGTCTATGAAGAGGTGCTGGCGCATGCCAAGACCGGGGATGAGCTGGTGGAGGGCATAGAGAAGTACTATCCGGGAATGAAGGCCATAGACTACGGTCTGCACTGGCAGGCCCGGCTACTGTTCCCGGACAGTTGCTCCGATCGGATCACCAAGCTGCCTGGGATCTTCCTGGATCCGACCGGTGAGTTCAAAGGAGAGTCGGCACTATGATGCTGGAGGGCAAGGTAGCTCTTATCACGGGCGGGGGTGCCGGCATAGGCGTCGCCATCGCTGAGCGGTTTGTGGCTGAGGGTGCCAAGGTCTGCATCAGCGGGCGGCGCCAGGAGAAGCTGGATGAGGTGGCTCGCTCACTCCCCAAGGGTACCGTTGCCACCGTTGCCGGTGATGTGACCGTCTACGAGGAAGCCCAGAGGATGGTGGACGCTGCCGTCGAGTTCGGCGGCAAGCTTGACGTACTTGTGAACAATGCCGGTATCGACCAGGGTGGTGTGATTGTCGATCTCGACCCGAAGGTCTGGCACGACGTGATCGAGACCAACCTGACCGGACCTTTCTATCTGATGAAGTTCGCCATCCCGCACATGGTCAAGAATGGCGGGGGTTCGATCATCAACATGGCCTCTCTGGCGGGTGTGCGTTGCCTTCCCAACATGGCCGCCTACTGTAGCGCCAAAGCCGGCCTCATCATGCTGACTCAGCAGGCGGCACTCGACTACGGACGGGCCAAGATCCGCTGCAACGCCGTCTTGCCGGGACCGGTCAGGACAGAGATGGTGGAGAACAGCATGATCCCCATGGCCCAAGCGATGGGCGTGGAAGTGGACGGTGTGTTTGAGAAGCTGACTTCGTTCCTTCCCCTGCACCGGATAGCGTCCACCAAGGAAGTGGCCGGCATCTGCGCCTTCCTGTCCAGCGACGACGCGAGTTTCATCACCGCTACCGCCATTCTGGTGGACGGCGGCGCAGCCATCGTAGACCCGTGCGGCGCCGCCCTCAGCAGCACCGGTGCGACGTGGGGGGCCACCTAGGCTGATTGGCCTACTGCCGTCCGCTCTGAGTGAGCACGGCAGTCATATTTGCCCGGGGCCACCTTGTCGGCCCCAGTCCTTGCCCAAATGGGAAATAGCCTCGCTTTGCCATGCTCGGTCCGCGGGATTCGTGGTATTCTGATATCACTTTTTGGCAATCCCCCGTCAGTTTGAGGAGACGCGAGCATGGCCGATGTGGTTAAGGACCCGTATACCGGGCTCCAGTTCGTCGAACTCAGTCATGAATGGGACCAGCGTGCGCCCTCGTATCCTGGGCAGACCGATGTACGTATGGTCCGTGGAGTGAAGCATTCGCAGCACGGCGTGTTGGCCTGGCGCATCACCACCGTCATGCACACCGGCACGCACATGAACGCTCCGTTGCACCTGATCCAGAAGGGTGCCGACCTGGCCGCTATCGACCCGACGCGCTTCTTCGGCAATGGCGTTATCCTGGACATCCCCAAGAAGAACTGGGAAGTCATCACTGCCGCCGACCTCGAGAAAGCCAAGCCTGGTGTGCAGGAGGGCGACATCGTGGTCATCGTCACCGGTTGGCACAAGAAGTACTCCGACGGTCTGGAGTATTACGGCGAGGCCCCCGGCCTCTCCAAGGACGCGGCCGAGTGGCTGGTCTCAAAGAAGCCCAAGATGTTGGCTATCGACACTCCGCACGTGGACTTCCCGCTTGCGACCAACATGGCCCCGCATCGCGGCGGCCCGCACATGAAGCGCTTGGCCGGCGAGTACCAGGCCGCCACCGGCAAGGACTGGAAGAAGGAGCACGGCGAGTGGAACGTCGCGCACAAGACCCTTCTTGGCGCCGGCATACCTACCATCGAGCAGGTCGGTGGCGACGCCGACAGTGTGAAGGGCAAGAGGGCCACCTTGGCCGCCGTACCGTGGAAGTTCGAGCACGGCGACGCCTGCCAGGTGCGGTTCGTGGCTATGTTCGACCCCAGCGGCGAACTCCGCATTGAGTCGGGCAAGTAGGCTTCGGAGAGAATAGGAAAGGACCAAAGTACATGAGCCTGAAGGTATACAGCCTCGGCCACGTGTTCACCCAGTTCGCGCCGGAGTGGCCGTCGACCCCGAGCATCAATATCGATGTCAACAAGTTCCATGCCAAGGACGGCATGTACGAGGTGCAGTGGGAAGGCATCATGCATCGCTGCACTCACATGGACGCTCCTCTGCACGTGACCGAGAATACCGGCACCATCAACGACTATCCGCTGTGGCGCCTGTTCGGCACCGGCGTGGCCATCAATTGCCCCAAAGGCAAGTGGGGCCTCATCACCCCTGAGGATCTGGAGAACGCCACTCCCAAGATCCAAGAGGGCGACATAGTGATGATCAACACCGGCTTCCACCACAAGTGGGCCGACAGCGATGAGTACTTCGCCTATGGCCCCGGTATCGGCGAAGAGGGCGCCAAGTGGCTGGTGAACAAGAAGGTCAAGATGGTGGGCTACGGCTGCCAAGCCAACGACCATCCGCTGGCCACCAAGTTGGTGGATCATGGCCTCGGCCCCACACAGCCCCATCTCATGGAAGAGTACAAGGCTGAGACCGGTCGCGACGCCAAGGTGGACTTCCCCAAGTGGGAGCCCGCGCACAAGTACCTCATGTGCGTAGGTGGCATCCCGGGCATAGAAAACGTTGGTGGCGACCTGGATGCCGTCACCGGCAAGCGCTGCACCTTCATGGCGCTGCCGTGGCGTTGGCCGGGTGGCGACGGCTGTGTCGTGCAGGTGATCGCCATCACCGACCCGGATCAGACCTTCAAGTTCGAGACGGGCAAGTAGCAGAGTCCTTCATTACGCGGGGGGCGCCGCAGGCGCCGGACCCAGGCGGTGAGTAGCACGATGAAAAGCGGGGCCGGGGATCTCTCCCCGGCCCCGCTTTGTTTCGCCTAGAAGGCAGGCCGAACCAGTGGACCCCATGGCCTCAGGCCATGGTCAGGGTTTGACCGTGGTCGTGGCCGGCTCCAGAGTAGTAGTGGTGACGGCCGGTCGTACGTCGCTGCGGTAGACGACCTTGATCTCCAGTTTGGCCTGCTCGATGAACTGCCCCCAAGCGGCGTCCTGAGCCTGGGTCAGCAGTACAGCGGCGATGTCGGTCCTGGCCTCGTCAAGGGTCTTCTGGCGGGGTTCGGTGATCTTGGTTACCTGGATGATCTCGTAACCGTTGACCGTGTTGATCGGTTCGGATATCTGGTTCAATTCGAGAGAGAAGAGTTCGGTGTCGACCTCTGGCCCGAGAGAGTCGATCAACGCGCCCTGGGAGATAGTGCCCAGAGCGCCACCCTTGCCCTTGGTGTCTGCGTCGTCCGAGTAGGCTGCGGCCAAGCGCGACCAGTTACCACCTGCTAGGAGCTCAGCGCGGACTTGCGCCGCAGTGGCCAGCGCCCTAGCCCAAGCGAGCTCAGAGAGCGTGGTCGTGGTGGTAGAGGCGGTAGTGTCGGTGGTCTCCGTGGAGTCGGTCGACACCGTGGTCGTCGTGGTGGTCGCGGCGCTCCGGACGGTGGTGCCGGCCGCGCCCACAAAGATGTGGCGGGCCTCCACTGTCTGTTCGGTAAGATACGAGGCCTTGTTCTCTTCGTAGTAGGCAGCGATCTGCTCCTCGGAGGCCGCGGCGACGTCTTTGGTGACTTTGTCGTAGACGAGACCGTAGACGATATAGTCGCTGACTTGCTTCTTGAGATCGTCCATAGTCATGGACTCGCTGGCGAGATCGGTGACCAAAGCCGACTCGTCACCCGAATAGTAGTCGTTGATGATCGAGTCGATCTGAGTCTTGATCTCGGCATCTGTGACGGTGATACCCAAGCTTGCGGCCTTCTGTGCGGCCAACTCGGTGGCCACCAAGCCCTGCAACACGTTGGCGGCCAGGGCCTTGTAGTTGTCGGGGTCGGTGGCTTGGCTAAGCCCATACTGAGAGGCGAGGCCCTCCAGTTGGGAGGTGTACTTCGCGTCGGGGATGAGTACCTCGCCGACCTTTGCCACGGCATTGCCTGGGAGCCCGCCGCAGCCGGCGGCCACGATGCCGACCATGGCAATGGCCAGAACAAGCAGAGTTGCGATCGTTCTTCTGTTCACGCGCACTTCGCTCCTAGATGGGGTACCGGATGGACTTGGTCGCTGCTGTCATGGCTTGGCCGTGGTGGTAGTCGCCGCCGCAGGGGTGACCGTGGTGGTCGGACCGGCCAGGGTGGTTGTGGTCGTATCTATGGTGGTGGTCGTGGCGGCAGGCTTCAGGTCGTCACGGTAGAGCACGCCCGCGGAGGCCTTCTCCTTGTCCAGCCAACTGTTCCAAGCGTCGTCCTGGAGGGTCGAGAGGAGCTGAGACACGATCTGATCTTTGACTTCTGCGAGGGACTGCTGGCCACCCTTGGTGACGGCGGTGGCTTGGATGATCTCGTATCCGTAAGGAGTCTTCACCGGCTGAGATATCTCGTTCAGTTCGAGCGCGAAAGCCGCATCCTCAAACGCCTTGAGGGTCTGACCCTCGTAGATCGTGCCCAGGTCGCCACCCTTGTCCTTGGTGGCGAAATCATCTGAATACTGTGCGGCCAAGTCATCCCACGAACCACCGGCCACCAGCTTGCGCCGGACCTCTTTGGCGGTCGCGAGGGCCTTGGCCCAGTCGTCGTCGGTGGCCAAAGCGGTAGCGCTGTCGGCGCCCGAACCATCGGTGGGGCCGGTGGTAGTCGCCTTGCCGGTGGCCACAGGCTTTACAAGGATATGTCGCAGTCCGCGGCTGGGCTCCACGTAGAAGCTCGTGAGGTTGGTCGCGTAGTAGGCGTTGACCTTCTCGTCCGGCACAGTGGTGACCTCTTTGACGACCTCAGCTCTGACCTTATCCATGAGCAGGCCGTCCTTGATGCTCTTCTTGAAGTCATCGACAGTGAGGCCGTCGGCGGTCAAAGCCGCTTCTAGAGAAGACTGGTCGCCAGAGTAGTAGGAGTTCACGTAGTTGTCGAACTCGGTCTGCACATCGGCGTCGGCGATGTTGATGCCGAGTTCGGTAGCTTTCCGAGCTGCAAGTTCGCCTGCCACGAGGTTCTGGACCACCCACTTCTGGATTTCGGCGTAGATGTCGGGATACTGATCCTTGGTGATGCCGTAGGCCGAGGCTTCTTGGGCCACCGCGGCGTCGAACTCGGTCGCCGAGATGTAGGTGTCGCCGACCTTGGCTACAGCGTCACCGGGCAACTGGCTGCCGCATGCCACTGAAAGGCCCGCGAGGGCGGCAATTACCAGCACCAGGACTATTCCCGAGAGTCTCCTCTTCACGAGCACCTCACTTGTGGTTGGAGCGGACAGCGAAACCGGAGTATAGCCTCACGCAAGTCAGAATACTGTAAAGTCCGGCCGACGGGCGGGGTTGAGCCGGCCAGTCCCTACTGGCTTCAGGCTCCTGACTTGAAGCTGGACAAGATGGTCTCGAAGATCGCTTGGTCGGCATCCCAGTTCTCGACCGCGGCTTGGAACATCAGCTGATACTCGATGGCGCCGTCGAACAGATAGAACGACATGGTGTTGACCGGATGTTCGGCGTCCCAATCAAAGGTGAAAGCCGCCCAGAAGCCCGGCAGCACTGTGTCTTCAGACTCGGTGAGTGGCTGCACTATCTCCCAGGAGGCGTCTTGGCTGACAAGGTCGGCCACCGCTGCCTCGAGTTGGGGCTTGACCTCGGGGAGCAGAGACTCATCGATGGGCAGGTTGAGCTCGTAGACGTTGACGACCACGCCATCGATACCGGTGCCGTTGACCACGGCTCCATCCGGATCGCCGGCTTGGACTGAGGTCTCCGCGGCGCTGCCGGCATTGAGTTCGGTACCGCGGCCGTTGGTGATCTTCCAGTTGGATGGGTAGTCGAAGCTAAACCCGTAGGTGGGGTCGGTATAGGTGCTCATCTGCATCTCTGTTGACGAGGATGCCGTGACGACTGAGATCGTAGCCGGCTCCGAACCGCAGGCGCCCGCGGTCAAGGCCAGGACGGCCAGGATGATGGTCAGGACCGTTCCGAATCTCAGCGAACGCCGCTCATGTACTCGCATCTCACTTACCTTCCGGTCGTGAACTCGATAACGCATTTTGCCACGTCGGGCTCCCGAGAGCCCAACCCCGGCAGGTGCAGAGCCCCTGGGCTACACTGAATGCAAGCGAACAGTCGGAGATGACCATGGAAGCTCGGATCATAGGACTCAAGGGGTGTGGCAAGACCACGCTGGTTACCGCTCTCGCCGAAGGCAGAGGTGAGGGGCACATAGCCACAGTGCACGTGGGAGATTCTCGAGTCCGCGCCCTCTCCGAGATCTTCCAGCCCAAGAAGACCACTTTTGCGGAGTTCAAGGTGCAGGAAGTGGCTTGGCCTGAGGCTAGCGCCCGCAAGGGAGAGATGGAGCGCTATCTGGATGCTCTCGCCGGCGGCCAGCTGTACATCCACGTGGTGCGGGCGTTCGACAGCCCCATACTTGGTGAGCCCGCACATCCCGACGCCGACCTGGAGGAGTTGGACCGGGAGTTCCTGTTGTCCGACCTTATCCGCATAGAGAGGGCTTTCGAGAGGGCGAAGAAGGCGCCGATGCCGGACCCTGCCAAGAAGGCCCTGTCCCGCTGCCAAGAGGCGCTCGAGGCCGACACGCCCCTGCGTGGAGTGGAGTTCGATGAATCGCAGCTGGCCCTCGTGCGCGGGTACCAGTTCCTCACGCTCACCCCACAGTTGCTGGTGGTCAACACAGAGTCAGAGGGGGGCATGGCCGGGGCCTGGGACGCGGAGGCGTTCGCGCGATTGGCCGGCGACCGGCACGTAGTGGCCTTCCCCTTCTTGGACGCGCTTGAGGTGGCACGGCTCTCGACCGAAGAGCAGTCTGAGTACGCTGCGGCTCTGGGGCTTCCTGGGCCCGCCGCGGAGGTGGTGGCCCAAGCCGCCTTCGGCCAACTGGGACTGATCAGCTTCTTGACCGCGGGCACCGACGAGGTGCGCGCTTGGCCCATCCGGGCCGGCGAGACTGCCAGAGAGGCCGCCGGTGCCATCCACTCCGACATCCAGCGGGGCTTCATAAGGGCCGAGATTGTCTCCTACGATGATTTCACTAGTCGTGGCAGCAACATGAAAGCCTGCCGCGATGCGGGCGTGCTGAGGGTCGAAGGTAAGGACTACATAGTCGCCGACGGCGACATCGTCAACTTCCGCTTCAACGTGTAGGTTGGTGGCGACCGCCACAACCGCTTCTAATCTCTGAGTGCCTTGCTCACCCCACATCTGTCTGCTCGCGCGCGATACACCCGTGCGCGACAAGCTGCGCTGACAGATGCGGGGTAAGCCAGGCCCCCACCGGTCAGCAACGCCCACAGCTGTCGCCGCCACGAGATGGGCCTGGGGCTGTCGCCGCCGCTAGATGGGTCCCAAGGACCGCCTCAAAGTGGGGCGTGCGTCCGACCTTCCACCAAGTAGGGCGAGTGCGGACTGACCCACCGCGTGTCTGGCCTGAAGGTGGGCCTAGGGTGCTGCTTTCACGCGAGGCTTGACGCGCACGGGGTGCATCGCGCGCTGAGCGGGGAAGTAGCGCCCTAGGCCTACTTGGAGGGGAGAGGGGTGGTGGGCTAGTCAGCGGCGAAGCCGCGTGACAAGTGATAAACGGCCTTGTCAAAGAAGACGGCGAAGCGGCTCTGCAACTCCATGACCCGGTAGGCATCCACCGGACGCTCCCAGACCCCTTGTGAGCGAGCGTACATCCATATCTGCTTCTTGAGGAGCATGACCGCCGAGAGCATCTCGTGTGGTTGGATGCCCTGCAGATGGCGGTGCGTGCCGAGAGCTCGATAGAAGGTTCGGATCTCTTCCTCCTTGCTCTCCCCTTCCAGCCACCTGCCGAGTAGCTGCAATCCGGTAGTGCACTCGGCCAGCAGAGCGTCAGGATCGAGAGCCATATACCCGCTGGTGGTGCGGCTGGAGCGCACGTCCGCCAGCCAGAGTCTGGCCACATACGACGCGTGCTCGCCCACGAAGCTCACCAGGCTGTCCGAGAGCATGGTCGCTCCAGTGCCGTTCTCGAGACTTTGGAACGAGTCGCTTATGGCCCAATCATCCCGATGAAGGTCGGCGCACAAACGGATGGCCTTCTCGTTGGAGGGGAAGGCCAGCGGAGGGAGCCGGTCGATCGCATAATAGGCGGCATCGTCGGCATCGTCGCCCGGAGTCTCGGTGCCTGACATCTTCTCGACCTCGAAGGTCACCACCAGGAGGTCGCCGTACACTGCGCCTCTCCAGGAGTCAGCGTCGATGAGGCGAAGAACGCGGCCCACCACTCCGGTCTCTTCACGCAGCTCTCGGAGCGCAGCCTCGGCGATAGTCTCCCCGGTCTCGGCAAAGCCTATCGGCAGGCACCATTCCCCCTTGTTGGGAGTGATGCCCCGTTTGACCAAGAGAACTCTCCGCTGATCGTCCAAGACCAGGGCGGCCGCCGCAGGGAGCGGGTTGTGGTAGAAGATCTCGCCGCAGAGCGAGCACACCTCGCGGGGGCGATCCCCCACAGGCAGCACTGCGACAGCTCCACCACACTTTGAGCAGAAGCGCGCGTTCAGCGGATAGGCTCCTCTGACACCTGCAGGTATATATGCGAACCCGAGTCGTGCGTGTATTCGGCTAGGATCTTGGCCACTTCCGGGGGACACTGACGGACGGTGCCCAGCAGCGTGTCGCCGGCGTCGACCCTTTGTCCGATGGTCACTGCCGGTTCGTTGATGAAGAGCAGGGTGACGAGGGTGCCGCCAAGCTCCACCGGGCGGATGTCTATCTGCACGTCCTCGTACTTGCCGAAGAGAAGGTACTCTCTGACTCGGACGACAACGCCGTCGACGGGTGAGGTCACGGGCGTATCGGGTTGCGCCCCTATGAGCACGGATGTGGTCGGCTCGGTGTCTGCCCCAGCCAATTGGTAGTAGCGCATGGACGGCGTGCCCGTGAACAGGTCACGGAAGAAGCGCACGAAACCGTTGACGTTCGCTCTCTGACCCATGGGGGTCAAAGCCACAGCCTTGGTGTCGTCCACGGGCTGGTAGGCGATGATGGTCGCGTCAGCGACGGCCACCGGTAGCAGGAGGAGGTGCTCCCCTCCAAAACGCGCAAAGGCCGGCCGGTCCTGTGTGGAGGCCGCAATAGGGGCCGTGGGGGACCTCGTCCCTCCGGCCAGCTGCTGGTCTGGTGACAATCGGCCACTGTTGCGACTGGCGGCTACGGCGACCGCGATTATCACGGTCAGGAGCACACACCCCGCGATGAAGCCCACGATGAACCGGACTCTCCGGCGCCGATAGAGCATGGCCTTCTGCTGCTTGCGCCGGAGAGCTTCTTCGTCGGACCTGGTCCTGCCTGCGGGGGAATGATCGTACATCGCCGGTAAGTTACCACCCTGTGGGCATCGTGCACAGCGCGCTGGACAGCAGGCTGGTAAGCTGGTTTGACTGGGAACATTGCTATGCAGGCAACCAGGGACGAGGGAGCGCAGGTGAGAATATCCATACCGCGGTGGGTCCAGCTGATCGTGATCCCGCTGGCCATCGTCTTCGCGCTGTACTTCGGGCGCGCCGCAAGTCACGCGGTCTTCGTCTTCCTGATGTCTGCGATAGTTGCTCTTCTGCTGAACCCGCTGGCGATGGCGGCCGGTCGGATCAAGTGTCCGCGCTGGCTTGCTGTGCCGCTGGTCTACATAATATTCATTGCCGCTATCGTGCTCATCTTCGTGTATCTGGGGCCGCCGCTTATCGATCAGTTGCAGAAGCTGTTCGATGAGATACCTGATTGGCTGGGGCAGCTCAACAATCAACTCGCCGATCTGGAGCGTTGGCTGGCGAAGAGGCATATCCAAGCCAACCTGCAGATAAACACAGGCGATATCGGCGACTGGCTGAAGACTCACGGGGCCGAATCGGTAGGGGCCATCATAAGCGTGGGTAGGGGTGTGGTCAGCGCTGTGGTCAATCTGTTCTTGACTATCGTGGTCAGCTTCTACATGCTCATCGACGGCAAACGCATCTACAGGTGGCTCTGCAGTCTGGTGCCGGGCGATCAGAACTCCAGACAGAGCTACATCTCCGGTTTGCAGGGAGCCTTCAGCCGCTACGTCAGAGGGCAGTTCTTCTTGGGCCTGGTGGTGGCCTTCTGCAGCTGGCTGGTCCTATGGATCTTCAGCTGGAAGAGCGTGGGCATCTGGCCGGACGGCGGCCAGTGGGCCCTTCTCTTTGGGGTGTGGGCGGGGGTCACCGAAGTAATACCCTACGTCGGACCTTTCTTGGGTGCGGCGCCTCCGGTGATCGCCGCGGCCTTCTTCTCTCCCTGGGCCGGTTTGGCGGTGGCTATAGCCTACCTGGTCATCCAACAACTGGAGGGGCACGTTCTGGCTCCCAACATAGTCGGCAATTCCGTGGGGGTGCACCCGCTGCTGGTGATCTTTGCTCTGTTGGCCGGGGCTCAGATCGGCGGGATCTTGGGAATGATCGCCGCGCTGCCGATACTGGCGATGCTGAAGCACACCTTCACCTTCTACGACTTCAAGTTCTCGCGCGCGCCCTGGATCGGCGACGACGGCGTCGCGGCCGTGCCGGCCGCTCCAGCGGATTCTCCGCCGTCGGGTGAGCGAAGACCGGACGGGGCTCCTGAGAGCGGCGCGCTCGTTCGCTGGGTGGCGCGTAGCACCAAGACCGCCGGCAGGGCCATCGCTTCCGGTGGCGTGAAAGTCCAGAGCAAGATCCGGGCGCTCAGGCTGAAACGCAAGGCTGACAAGCCCCAGTGAGCCTTCGACCGGTTTGTGGTGGTGGTTGGATACTGTTACAATCCCGACGGGCCGGGACAGATGCCGCCCGGAACATGGAATGTAGCAGGTAATGGAGAGAATTCGCGAGTTTCTGGGCAAGTGGGTGCGCAGGGGTTTCAGCCCGCTACTGACGGTCTTGGAGCGTCTGGGGGTCACCCCTAACCACATCACCATAGTCGCCTTCTTCATCAACGTAGGGGCGGCTGTTCTTGTTGTATTCGACCACTACGTGGCGGCTGCCAGCGTGTTCATCGGTGCCAGCCTGCTCGATCTTGTCGACGGCTCCCTCGCTAGGCGTACGGGAAGTACGACGCCTTTTGGCAGCTTTCTGGACTCTACTCTGGACAGGTTGTCCGAGGGGGCGATGTTCGCCGCCATAGCGTACAGGTTGGCGATAGATGAGGGTGTTGCCTCGCAGCAGATGCGGGGTGTGAACGTTGCTCTCGTGGTGCTGGCTCTTCTAGGCAGCGTCACGGTGAGCTACACTCGGGCTCGGGCGGAGAGCCTGGGAGTGGAATGCAAGGTAGGACTAGCGAGCAGATTCGAGAGGATCTTTCTCATCTGCACAGGCCTCTACTTGGTTGGTGGAGACCTCTACCTGGACGCGCTGCCGTATGCGATCTACGTGATATTGGCACTCACCATGTTCACCGTGATCCAGCGCGTCGTGCACACCTACCGCCAGCTTGCTATCAAAGGAAAACAGGGAGGAATCGTTGAGCGGTAAAGTAAGGGTGGCCATCATAGGCGTCGGTAACTGTGCCTCGTCATTTGTACAAGGAGTGCAGTTCTACCGCAACGCCAAAGCGAACGAGTTCGTTCCGGGCCTGATGCACGTGAATCTCGGTGGGTATCACATCAATGACATCGAGTTCACCTGCGCCTTCGATATCGACAAGACCAAGGTGGGCAAGGACCTGTCCGAAGCTATCTGGGCCGGCCAGAACTGCACAGTGAAGTTCTGCGATGTTCCCAAGATGGGCGTCAAGGTCTACCGTGGCATGACCCATGATGGGCTGGGCAAGTATCTGTCTCAGGTCATTGAAAAGGCGCCTGGCCCAACAGACGATGTGGTCGGCATACTCAAGAAGACCAAGACCGATGTAGTGGTCAGCTACCTGCCCGTGGGTAGCGAAGAGGCCACCAAGTGGTACGTGGAGCAGATCCTCGAAGCCGGTTGTGCCTTCGTAAACTGCATCCCCGTGTTCATCGCCCGCGAGCCGTATTGGCAGAAGCGGTTCGAGGAGAAGGGCCTGCCGTGCATGGGCGACGACATCAAGTCGCAAGTCGGCGCCACCATCGTGCACCGGGTGCTCACGCACCTCATGCGCGAGCGCGGCGTCAGGCTGGAGCGGACCTCGCAGCTCAACGTAGGCGGCAACACCGACTTTCTCAACATGCTGGAGCGGGAGCGCCTGGAGAGCAAGAAGATCTCCAAGACCAACGCCGTTACGTCGCAGCTCGACTACGACATGGGCAAGAAGAACATCCACATCGGCCCGTCCGACTACGTGGAGTGGCTTGACGACCGCAAGTGGGCCTATATCCGCATGGAGGGCCGCACCTTCGGTGACGTGCCGCTCAACATCGAGCTCAAGCTCGAAGTGGTCGACTCGCCGAACTCGGCCGGTATCGTCATAGACGCCGTACGCTGCGCGAAGCTGGCTCTGGATAGAGGCATCTCCGGAGCCCTGTTCGATCCGTCGTCGTACTTCTTCAAGTCGCCTCCCGTCCAGGTGAGCGACTCGGTGGCTCACGACACCACGGAGGCCTTCATCGCCGGCGGCGACGGCAAGAGCGTCAGCAGGTAAGCCGGACGACAAGTGTCTCGACCGAGGCCCGGGAGGCGACAGCCCCCGGGCCTCTTTCATCTGTCGCTGTACACTGTATTCGTGGCCAAAGGTCTGTACATAGCGCTGGTGACGCCCTTCTCTTGGAGCGTGCCCAGTGCCGTCAACCTTCACGTCGCGGCCTTGGCTCGGGAGCTCAGGCGTCGCGGGCATCTTCCTGTTGTGGTGGTGTCGTCGGACGACCGCAGCGACGAGCGGCGCATCAGGGGGCTGTTCCATCGCGTCCGCGGGCAGGTGGTGGACCTTCTCTCCGCATATCGGCAGAGTGGCGTGGCCGATCCACTTCTGCTGCCCACCGAAGGCACCGGACCCCTGGAGCGCAGGAGCGGCATCCCCGTGGTGCCGCTGGGATCAAGCTTCCCCATGCGCCTAGGTGGAGGTGTGGCCAGCCTTGGTCTACCTCTGGACATAACCTCCCGGCTGGAAAAGCTCATGCTGGGCGCGGAGTTCGACCTGGTGCATGTGCACGAGCCCTTGGCCCCGTCTCTGAGCTTCACGGCCCTGCGAGAAGCGCGCAGTCCGGTAGTGGCCACTTTTCACCTCACGCCGCTTGCGGTCGCCGCCTACGAACTCGGCGAATCGCTTGTGGACCGGTTCTTCTTGCGTCTGGATGGGCGCGTGGTCACCTTCCCGGCCGGCCGGGCCATGCTGGGCGAGCTCTACCCTGGGAAATACGAGCGCGTGCCCGCCGGGACCGACATAGCGATCGACCTGTCCGACGAACCAGACGGAGGTGCACCTTCGGAGTCTCTGCCCGAGTTGCCGAAAGGCCGCTACGCACTCTATGTGTACCGTGGAGATGGCCGGCGGTCATATCGGGCGTTGCTTCGCTCGCTTGCGGCTGTGTTCCCCAGCGAGGTCACACGTGTGGTGGTGGCCATCCACAAGGCATCGGCCGAGCGCTGGGTACCGCGAAGTGTTCCCCGCAGGCTTGCTCCCAGACTCTCGCTGGTGGAGTTCGATTCGTCCAGAGGGCTCGCGGCGGCCTATGCCGGAGCCTCAGTCACCATACTGCCCTTTCTGGGCGGCGAGTGGACAGCCGTTACCGCGGCAGAGGCCATAGTGCACGGATGCCCTGTCGTCGGTCCGGACCTGCCTATGGTCCGCGACTTCTTGGGCGTGACCGCGGGCAAAGCGATCGGCACTCGCGGAGCACTGTTCATGCCGACGGAGTCGGGCTCTCTGCGCGCGGCGATCACAGCGGCGCTCGCAATCCTTCCGAGCCCGGGCAAACCCGGCCACGGGCTGGGGTCAGGCGCCTATGCCAAGTCACAGTCGATAGTCAGTGTGGCCGAACGGCTGGAGCGTGTGTACGAACAGACTCTGGCGGCTACCAGCGGCAGAGACGGGCTGGCGGCGAAGACTCCGGTCTCCGGCTACTCGCTGCACGTACGGGGTATCGGCGAGCAGCGGCCTAGAAAGCGCCTGCGGCAGGCAGCAGCGGCGGGGCTGACGCGTCCCGACTGGGTCAACGCCGACCTACACATACACTCCAACTTCTCCGACGACTGCGCCACCTCCGTGGAGACCATCCTCGAAACCGCCAGAGAGATCGGGCTCGGGGCCATAGCCATCGCCGATCACAACGAGATAGAGGGAGCGTTCCTGGCGAAAGAGCTGTGCGGTGGCGACCCCTTTGTCATCGTGGCCGAAGAGATAAAGACCGCGGGAGGAGAGGTCATAGGACTCTTCTTGAACAAGGCCATACCGCGCGGCTTGAGCTTTGACGAGACCCTGTCGCTCATCAAGGAACAGGGTGGCCTGGTCTATCTGCCTCATCCCTTTGACGGCATGCGCACCACGCCGACCTACCGAGCCATGGTGGACAATCTTCATCGCATAGATGTCATAGAGATCTACAACGCCAAGGTGGCGCTGTCGTCATACAATCTGGCCGCCGAACGCTTCGCCGCCAAGTACAACGTCGTCGCCGGTGCCGGTAGCGACGCTCACGTTCCCCAAGCGCTCGGGACGGCCATGATCCGTATGCCCCGCTTCAAAGACCCACAGTCCTTCATGGCGGCCCTATGGGAGGCAGACATAATCGCCAAGCGCAAGAGCCTGCTGTACCTGCAGTCGCTCAAGCTCCTGCAGACGACACTCGACAGGGTGCTTCCGGAGGACTAAGGGACGCGGCCTCTGGCCGCAGGATTTCCCTGGTGGCTCGCCAATATAGTCATTGCCTCCGCGGGGGAGGCAACTCGTCCCACTACACGAAAGCCGGTTCGAGCCAGACCGTGAAAGACTCACCTCTTGCCGAGGCCAACGAGATCTATCGCAAGCTGGAAGAGCGCGCGATCGCAGAGACCAACGATCTGAACCGTCGGGTCGTGCACTGTCGCAAGTGCCCGCGGGGGGAGTACCTGCCCACGGTGGGTTCCGGGCACCCGCTGGCCGACATCTTCTTGCTCAAGTTCCGTCCGCACTACCTTGAGGTAAACGAAGGTGTCTCCTTCTACGGACGCTCAGGCACGGCGGTACTCAAGAGCATGGAGCGCCTGGGCGTGAATCCCTTGCTTGTGTACGGGACCAATCTGGTGAAGTGTCACGACGTAGACGGCAAGGACGGCGAGAAGAACTGCCCTCTCTACTGGTTGGAGGAATACCAGGTCACGCAGCCCCGCATGATCGTGGTCATGGGTCTCCCCACTCTGGAGCTTCTCAACAAACACCGCGTGGCTGGGATGAAAGAGCTGGACTGGGAGCCGGGCGCGCTCCAGGAGTTCACCCCGTTCTGCAAAGCCCTGATCACGCCGGACATCGACGAATCCTTGGACGACGAGGAGGCCAAGGCCGCCTTCTGGAAGTCATTCCGCAATCTGGGCGAGTGGTTCAGAGACGAACCCCCGTATTGATGAAGAGGGCGACCACACTCCTGCTGTTGCTGCTCTTGGTGCTGGCCTACGCATGCGCAGGCGGCAGTGCCGATGTTGCCCCGGAGTCGGTCTCCGAGGCCGACGAGGTGACCGACTCCACCGTGCCTTCTGAGGGCGACGTGGGCGTGGTAAGTTCGGCCATCAATCTGGTGTTCATCCACCACAGCGTGGGTGAGAACTGGCTGAACGATGGGCTGTGCCGGACTCTCAACGACCGAGGCTACAACGTGGCCGACATCTACTACGGTTGGCGCGAGTACGGAGACCGTACCGACACAGTCGATTGGCCGGTATGGTTCAACGACGAGGTGATGGGTCTGGTCTATCAAGAGATGGGCAACATGACCGCGCCGAACACCCTACGGCCTGCGCCCGGCGAGAACACCATCGTGATGTTCAAGAGCTGCTTTCCCAACAGCGACGTCGGCTCTGACATATCCGACGAGAAGGCCATCTACGACGGCCTGCTCCCCTACATGCAGCAGCACCCCGACAAGATGTTCGTTCTGGTCACTCCGCCACCCATGCAGGAGATCTCCGACCCGCTCAAGACCCGAGAGCTGTGCGACTGGCTGGTGGACAGGCAGTCCGGCTGGTTGGCGGGTCTGACCACCGGGAACGTCTTCGTGTTCGACCTCTACAACGTTCTCACCGACCCCGACGCACATCACAGGTTGATAGACGGTGAAGAGGTACATGAGAGCGTGCCCGGTCGCGACACACTGGCCTATCCCACTGGCGACGACCATCCGAACTCAGACGGTAACGTCAAAGCCACCGAGGAGTTCGTGCCACTACTCGACTTCTGGTACCTGCAGTTCGTCAGTTCCCGAAGCTAGAGCCGGGTCTGGCTCCCAATCCTCCGCGCGTGTGAGCAGAGCGACGCACTCCACGTGGGGGGTGTGCGGGAACATGTCCACCGGCGTCACGTGCTCCAACCGATATCCGTACTGCTGGAATTGGGCCGCGTTGGGACCTAGGGTCGCCGGGTTGCAGGACACGTAGACGATACGGGGCGCTCCCACCTCGCCGATCCGCGCCATCGCTTTGTTGCTGAGGCCGGCCCTGGGCGGGTCGACCACTATGATGTCGGGCGTCTCGAGTCCTTGGGGCAACTGGCCGACACCGTCGGCGACGGCACGGAGAACCTTGGCGACGTCGCCCTCTATGAACGAAGCATTCTCTATGCCGTTCAGACGGGCGTTCTCCTGGGCGTCTTCCACCGCGTCGGGCACTGACTCGATGCCCAGGATCCCGGCGGCTTGGTCCGCCAGCGTAAGACCGATGGACCCCACTCCTGAGAAGAGGTCCCAGATGACGGGGCGGGCTCCCTGGTCTACGCCGGAGGCCGCGGCGCAGCCGCGTACCTCGTCGGCCACCAACCCGTACAGCCGCCCGGCCATGAGGGTGTTGGTCTGGAAGAACGCGTCCAGCGAGACCTTGAGGGTCAGGCCGGCGAGCTTCTCCTGCAGGTAGGACCGTCCCCAGAGCATGGTGAAGGGCAGGCCGGCACTGAGCTCGGCGCGGCCGCTATTGACCGCGCGGGCGATGCCTACCAGTTGGGGATGTGAATCCCGCAGGTGCTGGACCAGGCCCTCGGGGTCGGGCAGTTCGGCATCGGCCGTGACCAGGCTGATGAGTAGCTCCTGCCCGCCTTGGCCCGAGCGAGCCAGCAGGTGGCGCGCGAAGCCTTCACCGGTGCGAGGGTTCCAACCGGCGAGGCCTTTGTCTCTCAGCCAACCCTCGACGGTGGCCCGCACGGCCTCGATGCCGGAGTCGAGCAGATGACACTCGGTGAGCGGCAGCACCTGGTCCCAACTGCCGGGCGGACGAAAGCCTACCACCGCTCCGGCGTCGCTCATGCCTATGGAGAAGTCGGCCCGGTTGCGATAGCGCCAGGGGGACTCCATGCCCAATATCGGACGGAGCTCGAAGTCCCTGAGGCCTCCCAGATGCTCGAGTGATTCGCGCACCTGACTGGCTTTGTACTTGAGCTGTGCCTCGTAGGAGAGGTCCTGCCACACACACCCTCCGCAGGTGCCGAAGAGGTTGCAGCGCGCCGCGCAGCGATCCGGCGAGGGAGTGAGTAGCTTGACCACCCGGGCCTCCGCGTAGCGCTTCTTGTTCTTGGTGACGCGGGCGGTGACGACGTCCCCCGGCACGGCGCCGGTGACGAAGACCACGAAGTCGTCCAGCTTCGCCACCCCCTTGCCGCCGAAGGCAAGACCGGTGACGTTCAGGTCGACGAGGGCATCTCTTTGGAGGGAGGGGCTGCTTGTATTCATGCGGGTAGTATACGGAAGCGACGTGGCTTGGCACGCAAAGGGCATGGACCCCACCTTGCGGCCTTGCGCGAGTGCTCCCTGGGCGCTAGATTCACCCCCGTGGAGTACGTCGTCACACTCCCTCTCTATCTGGACCTGGCCGCAGTCTTCCTCGGAGGCTTGAGCGGATCCTTGCATGCCGTCCGCAGGGGGTTCTCACTTACGGGTCTTATCGCTTTGGCCATCGCGGCCGGACTGGGAGGAGGCATACTGCGCGACGTCCTCTTGCAGGTGCTCCCAGTGGCATTCAAGGAGCCCTGGTACCTGCCGACCGTGCTGGTGGCGGCAGGCATAGGCTTCTTCTTCGGCTCGGTGGTGCAAGGGTTCCGCAAGCCGATCATCTTGATGGATGCGTTGTGGCTTGGACTGTACGCGGTCGTCGGAGCGCAGAAGGCCTTGGACTATGGACTCTCAGGGTTCTCCGCCATCCTACTGGGGGTCGTGACCGCCGTTGGCGGTTCGGTGCTTGTAGATCTGCTGGCGGGCGAGCGGCCGGAGTTGGTGCAGCCCGGCCCGATAGGTCACTTCGGGGCGGTGATCGGAGCAGTCGTCTACGTGGTCATGGTCAGGTGGCTTGCCGTGGACTCACTTATCGCCATGGTCGTGACCGTTGTCCTGGTCTTCGCCATCCGCATGGGTGCACTCCGTTTTGGCATCCAAGTGCCGACGGCTATCGACATACCCGAGACTATCAAGCGGGTGCGGGCTCGCGCCCGAAGGCCAGGCGCGAGCAGGCTACGGGGGATCGGAAAGAAGATCCGTAGGAAGCACTAGCCGGCGTCAGCGTCCGACGGTGACGCCGACCGCAAGGCAGCGGGACTAGTCTGCTGCCCTGCTGGCCTTCTCGAACGTCAGCCCCAGATCCTTCTCGTCGACGTGGATGGCGTCCCCGTCTCGGAACTCGCCTTTGAGCAGGGCCAGTGCTATTTGGTCCTGGATCTCCTTCTGGATGAGCCGCTTGAGCGGGCGGGCGCCGTACGCGGGGTCGTACCCCTGTTGGGCCAGGTAGGCCTTGGCTCCGTCGGTGAGCTCCAAGGTGATGTCGTGCTCGGCCAGCCGCTTGCGTAGTAGACCCAATTGGATGTCGACGATGCCCTTGATGTGCTCCAGTGACAAACGGTGGAAGATGATCACCTCGTCCACCCTGTTCAGGAACTCAGGCTTGAAGGTGACCTGCATGAGCTCGGTGACTCGCAGGTCCATGTCCATCTCGGTGATCTCGGGGTCTAGGATGAACTCGCTGCCTATGTTGGAGGTCATGATGACCACCACGTTCTTGAAATCCACAGTGCGGCCGTGTCCGTCGGTGAGCCGGCCTTCGTCCAGAATCTGCAGGAGCAGATTGAAGATGTCGGCATGGGCCTTCTCTATCTCGTCGAGCAGGACCACGGAGTAGGGGCGACGCCGCACGGCCTCGGTCAGATAGCCACCCTCTTCGTACCCCACGTAGCCGGGCGGCGCGCCTATGAGGCGGGCGACCGAGTGTCTCTCTTGGAACTCGCTCATATCCACGCGGATGAGGGCCTTCTCGTCGTCGAACATGAACTCGGCGAGAGCCCGCGCCAGTTCGGTCTTTCCGACGCCGGTGGGCCCTAGGAAGATGAAGCTGCCGATGGGCCTGTTGGGATCTTGCAGGCCGGCGCGGGCCCGACGGATGGCGCTCGCCACCGCTTGCAGTGCGTCTTCTTGTCCGACCACGCGCAGATGTAGCCGCTCCTCCATGTGGATGAGCTTCTCCACCTCGCCTTCCAGCAGTCGCGACACCGGGATTCCGGTCCACTTGGCCACCACTTCGGCGATGTCCTCTTCTTCCACCTCCTCTTTGAGCATCTTGGTGCTCTTCTGGAGGTCGTTCAGGCGCTCGTTCTCCTCGGCCAACTGGCGCTCGGCCTCGGGGATCTTGCCGTAGCGCAGCTCGGCCGCCTTCTGCAGGTCGCCAACGCGCTCGGCCTTCTCGGCCTCGGTCTTGGCGGAGTCCATCTGCTCCTTGATGGCTTGGATCTTGCCGATATGCTCTTTCTCGGCCTGCCAATGCGCCTTGAGCCCAGACGACTCCTCGCGAAGACCGGCCAACTCGGCCTCCAACGCCCTGCGCCGCTCCTTGGAGGCGGCATCCTTCTCCTTGCTGAGAGCGTGGAGCTCGATGTCCAACTGTTTGATGCGTCGCTCGACCTGGTCGATCTCCAGGGGCATAGAGTCGATCTCTATGCGCAGCTTGCTGGCTGCTTCGTCCACCAAGTCGATGGCTTTGTCCGGCAGGAACCTATCCGTGATGTAGCGCTGGGAAAGGACTGCCGCGGCCACGACCGCGGAGTCCTGGATGCGGACTCCGTGGTGTACCTCATAGCGCTCCTTGAGGCCGCGCAGTATGGCGATGGTGTCCTCCACTGAGGGCTCTCCCACGAGCACCGGCTGAAAGCGGCGCTCAAGGGCGGCGTCCTTCTCCACATATTTGCGGTACTCGTCCAGAGTCGTGGCGCCGACCACCCGGAGCTCGCCGCGGGCCAGCATGGGTTTGAGCATGTTGCTGGCGTCGACCGCTCCCTCCGCTCCCCCCGCGCCGACGATGGTGTGCATCTCGTCGATGAAGGTGATGATCTCGCCCTCGGAATCGGCGATCTCTTTGAGGACTGCCTTCAGCCGCTCTTCGAACTCACCCCTGTACTTGGCGCCGGCCACCAACGCCCCGATGTCCAGCGCGATCACTCGCTTGTTCTTGAGGCCCTCGGGCACGTCGCCCGACACCACGCGCTGCGCAAGGCCTTCGGCGATAGCGGTCTTGCCCACGCCGGGCTCGCCGATGAGAACGGGGTTGTTCTTGGTGCGGCGGCTGAGCACCTGGATCACACGGCGGATCTCGTCGTCGCGCCCTATGACCGGGTCGAGCTTGCCGCGGCGGGCGAGGTCGGTGAGGTCGCGGCCGAAGCGCTCTAGTGCCTGATACTTCTCCTCGGCGTTGGGGTCTTCGGCGCGCTGCGAGCCGCGCACGTCCTTGAGTACCTGGAAGAGGGCATCGCGGGTCACACCATATCGTTTGAGGGCGTCGCCAAGCCAATCCTTGCCAAGCGCCAAGCCCATGAGCAGGTGCTCGGTGGAGACGTAGGCGTCCTTCATCTTGTCGGCTTCGCTCTGGGCGGCCTCGAGAGCCTCCTGTGCTTCGCGAGCGAGGCCCATCTGGGTAGCGCCGCGGACGGTGGAGAAGTATCCGAACCGCTTCGCTAGCTCCGCCCGCAAGGCCGCGTGGTCGGCGCCTATCCGCTCGAAGAGGGAGACAGCCAGCCCACCCTCCTGGTCGAGAAGGGCGACCGCGATGTGCTCAGGCTCTACCTGGGCGTGGCCACGCTCCTGGGCTAGGCGCTGTGCGCCGGCCAGGGCTTCCTGCGTCTTGAGTGTGAATCGTTCGAGTTGCATTGCTTGCAGTCTTTCCCGTATATGTCACGGCCCATGCGCCCGAGTAGTCCGGTGGCTTAGGGTGCCGCCGCCTCGGTCGTGGTCGTCGAGGTGCTGGTGGTGGTCGTCGAGGTAGTGGTCGTAGACGATGTGCTCGGCGGCGTAAGCGTGGTGGTGGTGCTGGGCAGCGAGGTCGAACTGGGCGCCGTGCCATAGGTGCTAACAAAGTAGTGGTCGTACTTGGCCATCACTTTGGGCTGAACGAACTGTCTGTATGCGTAGGCCCTGTCGGCCGTGTACATGAACTTCCTCCACATGGTCGCCGGGAAGCTACCGCCGGTGACCTTGCGGCCGTGCACATTGGTCATGGGCACCTGGGCGTCGGGGTCGCCCATCCACACGGCGGTGGAGAGGTGCGGCGTGTAGCCGACGAACCAGGCATCGGTCCAGTCGCTGGTGGTGCCTGTCTTGCCTGCGGCAGGGCGCCCGATGCTCGCTGCGGTGCCCGTTCCCCTCTGGATATTGGCCACCAGGATCCGAGTGGCGTCATAGGCTACCCCGGGCGATAGGGCTTGGTTGGTCTTGGGAGCCGCTTCCCAGATGATGTTGCCGTCGGCATCGCGGACGCGCTTGATGATCGTGGGCTCCACGTATACCCCGCCGTTGGCGAGAGTAGCGTATGCGGAAGCCATCTCAAGCGGGGATACGCCGTACGTGAGACCTCCGAGGGCGATGGCGGGATCGGTGTTCAGCTCAGAGGTTATGCCCATACGATGGGCCACGTCGACAACGCGCTCTATGCCGACATCCAGCGCCAGCTGCGCGAATACAGTGTTGTCGCTGCGAGTGGTGGCATCCAGTATGGTCGAAGGTCCGTAGTAGTCTCCGCCATAGGTCTGGACATCCCAGGGTTTCACGGCGCCCGGATACTTCAGTTTCACGTGGGCGGAGTTGTAGTAGGTGTTCCAGGGGTCGATGCCCATCTCGATAGCTGCCACGAGGACGAAGGGTTTGAAGGCCGAGCCGGGCTGCCGGCGGCCCTGGGAGGCCAGGTTGAACTTGGAGGTATCGTAGTCGCTGCCGCCCACCATGGCCACGATCTCGCCCGAGCCTGGTCTGATGCTCACCAGCGCGGCCGAGGGGTCGTTCTTGCGGTTCAAAGTAGAAGAGATGGCCGACTGGGCCAACTTCTGAAAAGCCGGGTTGATGGTGGTCTCTACCCGCAGGCCACCTTTGAACACCCTTTCCTCACCGTACATATTGATGAGCTGCTTGCGCACATAGGCCACCACGTACGGCTCTTGCACCGCGACGTAGGGCGAGTAGGGCGCCAGCGTCAGGGGCTCCTCCAGGGCCTGCTGGTACTGACTCAAGGTGATATAGCCAAGCTCCTGCATCTTGGCCAGCACCACATTGCGTCTTTGTATCGCCTTGTCTGGGTGCCTGCGAGGCGAATAGCCGTTGGGACGCTGCGGGAGTCCGGCCAGCAGGGCGGCCTCGGAGATGGTGAGGTCCACAGGCGCCTTGTCAAAGTATGTGCGGGAAGCTGCCTCGAGGCCGTAGGCGGTAGACCCGAAGTAGACCGTGTTCAAGTACATGTCCAGGATCTCGTTCTTGGAGTACTTGCGCTCCAATTGAAGTGCCAACATGACCTCGTTGAACTTGCGACCGATGGTCATCTCTCTGCGGTTGAGATAGATGTTGCCGACCAACTGCATGGTTATGGTCGAGAAACCCTGAGAGATACCCTTGCTCTGCAGATTGGTGGCGACGGCGCGGAAGATGCCCTCGATGTCCACGCCGTTGTGTTCGTAGAAGCGCTCGTCTTCGACGGCTATCACCGCATACCGCATGACGTCGGGGATCTTGTCACCCTTGATGATGGTGCGGTTCTGCTCGTCATGCAGGTAGGCGAGAAGGGTTCCGTCAGCCGCGTAGATCTCGGTTGTCTGGGCCAGGTTGATGCTCCCTTGCGCTTCCAAGGAAGGGATGGACTTCTCCACGGAAGCGACGGCCCGCATGCCGAGCAGAGAGACTCCCACCATTCCCCCCGCAACAAGCAGAGGCACGGCGACGACTATCCAGATGATGATTCTGGTGCGTCTCCGAGTCCGAGCACGCGCACGGCGTTGCCGGCTTCCTCGCCTTTCTCTGCCTACTCTCACCGCTTCCTCCGGTATTCGCAAAGGGCAAAGCAGCACTCCGCTCTGTGTAGAGCGTGGGCTACCCCCTAGACGTATTTGGCGCTCGGGGTGTTTCCTCCTGCATATTACTCACTCAAGTCTGCCCTTGACAAGAGGCGACTCAGATTTTATACTGCGCACAGACTTAGTACTTTGTAGCAAGCGAGCATCTAGCTGTGGAGGATATGTAATGGGCAAGATAATCGGCATCGACCTGGGCACGACCAACTCTGCCATGGCCGTGTTGGAGGGAGGCGAGCCGACCATCATCCCCAACGCGGAAGGCGGTCGCACGACTCCTTCGGTAGTGGCCTTCGCCAAGAACGACGAACAGCTCGTCGGTACCGTGGCCAAGAGGCAGGCTGTCACCAACCCCGAGAACACGATCTTCTCTATCAAGCGTTTCATGGGACGCAAGTTCAACAACGTGAGCGAAGAGATGAAGATCGTGCCCTACAAGGTAGTCGAGGGGCCCAACGCGGATGTGCGGGTGAAGGTCAAGAACGAGCAGTTCTCACCGCCCGAGATCTCGGCCAAGATCCTGCAGAAGCTCAAGCGTGACGCTGAGGCCTTCTTGGGCACTGAGGTCACCGAGGCTGTCATCACCGTGCCTGCTTACTTTGACGACGCGCAACGGCAGGCTACCAAGGACGCCGGCCAGATCGCCGGCCTGGAAGTCAAGCGCATAGTAAACGAGCCCACCGCGGCCGCTCTGGCCTACGGTCTGGACAAGGAGCACGAGCAGACCATCCTGGTCTTCGACCTGGGCGGAGGCACCTTCGACGTCTCCATCCTGGAGTTGGGTGAAGGGGTGTTCGAGGTCAAGTCCACCAACGGTGATACTCACCTGGGTGGCGACAACTTCGACAAGGCCGTTCTGGACTGGATCGTTGACGAGTTCCGCAAGCAGAAGGGCGTCGATCTGAGCAAGGACCGTCAGGCCCTTCAGCGTCTCTACGAAGCGGCCGAGAAGGCCAAGGTGGAGCTCTCCTCCATGTTGGAGACCACCATCAACCAGCCGTTCATCACCATGGACGCGAACGGTCCGTTGCACCTGGAGATGACGCTCACCAGGGCCAAGCTCGAGGAGCTCACCCGCGACCTCTTGGAGCGCGTGGTCGCCCCCACCAAGCAGGCTATGGCCGACGCCGGTATGAAGAACGGCGACATCGACCAGGTGATCCTGGTGGGCGGTATGACCCGCATGCCGGCAGTGGTAGAGAGGGTCCGCTCGCTCACGGGCAAGGAGCCGCACAAGGGCATCAACCCGGACGAGGTAGTGGCACTGGGTGCGGCTATCCAGGGCGGTGTTCTGGCCGGCGAGGTCAAGGACATCATCCTCTTGGACGTCACTCCGCTGTCGCTGGGCATCGAGACCAAGGGCGGGGTCTTCACCCGTCTTATCGAGCGCAACACCACTATCCCCACCCGCAAGAGCGAGATCTTCTCGACGGCTGAGGACGGTCAGACTTCGGTGGAGATACATGTGCTGCAGGGTGAGCGCGACCTGGCGGCCTACAACAAGACACTGGGCAAGTTCCAGCTGATGGGCATCCCACCGTCGCCGCGCGGTATCCCGCAGATCGAGGTGGGCTTCGACATCGACGCCAACGGCATCACTCACGTGTCGGCCAAAGACCTGGCCACCGGCAACGAGCAGAAGATCGAGATCAAGAGCTCGAGTGGTCTCAGCGACGATGAGATCAAGAAGATGGTCCGTGACGCTGAGGTGAACGCCGAAGAGGACAAGAAGAAGAAGGAGCTCGTTGACGCCAAGAACCAGGCCGAGGCGCTGGTGCACTCCACGCGCCGGTCGCTCAAGGAGTTCGGTGACAAGGTGGACGGCTCTACCCGTGGCGACATCGAGAATGCCATGCGCGATCTCGAAGAGGCCAACAAGGGCGACGACCTCAACCTCATCAAGACTCGCACCGAGAAGCTGCAGGAGGCCGCGTACAAGCTCTCGGAGGCGGCCTACCAGGCGGCTCAGGCCCAGCAGGGCAAGAGCGGCGGAGCTGGTGACGGCGGAGCCGGCAGCTCCGACTCCGCAAGCGCCGAGGACGAAGTCGTCGAAGACGCCGACTACGAGGTCATCGACGAAGACAACAAGTAGGTCTGTAGTGGGCCACCGGCCTGGCGGCAGGTGGCCCGAGAGCAAAGGCAACTACCGGTCGCCAGAGGGGCGGCCGGACCGCGGGCCCAGAGGAGTTGGGTAGCGGAAAGAACGGCAGCGAAGGAGAGGATCGGTTTTCGGGAAGGCGTTGCGCCGGTAGGACGTGATGGCCGCGGGCGACCCAAGGACGCAGGGAGCGTGCGTAGCTGCGCTACGGATGCGACTGAGGACGACGGATCGTCCCGGCCAACGCGAACTAGCCGGCCTAGACTCCGGCCCGAAAACGATCCCGACTGAGGAGGAGGTAATGAAGATGGCACTGGTAAGATGGGACCCCTTCCGCGAGTTGACGGCGCTTCAGTCCGAGGTCAACCGCTTGTTCTCTCGCGCGGGCAACGGCGACGTGGCCGAGCGCCAGTCGTGGACCCCGTCGGTGGACGTGATCGAGACCGACGACGCCATCAAGCTCAAGGCTGAGCTGGCGGGCATGGACCCGAAAGACATCAACATAGAGGTGCAGGACAACGTCCTCACCGTGAGTGGCGAGCGTCGCTTCGAAGAAGAGGTGAGTGAGGACAAGTACTACCGGATCGAGCGGCGCTACGGTTCGTTCAGCCGCTCCATCGCGCTTCCGCAGACTGCGAACGAAGAGAAGATCCAGGCCAAGTACGACAATGGCGTGTTGGAAGTCACGGTGCCCAAGGCCGAGATAGCCAAGCCCAAGAAGATCGCCGTAGCCATCGGTGATACGAAGGCGAAGACAGTCGAAGCGACGGCCACCGAGAAGAAGTAGACTCCTGAGTCAGAGCACGCAACGTACGCGGGGCGGCGGCCTGGGGCCGCCGCCCCGCGAGAGTAGGTAAGGACTATGACGACACGCAAGAGAGAGGTCCCGATCGACGGTGGGGCAGTGAACGAAGACCCGGCGTTGGCGGCCGAGGCGGCTGTTGCCGAGGAGGCCGCAGTTCCCGCCGACGACCGAGACGCTCTGACCAAGGAGCGCGACCAATTGGCCGACTCGCTGCTGCGCCTGCGAGCCGAGTTCGACAACTACCGCAGACGCTCGGCCAAGGAGCTCACCGATGCGCGCAGCTGCGCACAAGGCGATCTTCTGGCAGACCTACTGCCGGTGCTCGACAACTTGGAGCGGGCTCTCGACGCTGCCGAGCACCACGAAGAGGGCAAGGTGCTGCAGGGGGTGCGAATGACCCGAGACCTGTTCGTGGGTCTGCTCACCCGCGCCGGAGTGGAAGAGGTGCCCGGCGTGGGCGCTGAGTTCGACCCCGCGGTGCACGACGCCATACTGCACCAGCCTTCGGAGGTCGAAGAAGGCGTGGTGACCGCCGTTCTGGAGCGCGGATACAAGCAGGGTGAGCAGGTATTGCGCCCCGCCCGCGTGGCGGTGTCCTCCGGTCGCTGCGAGATACCGGCGCAAGAGTAGGGACGGCACGCCATGGCCGGTAGCACCCGCGATTACTACGAGGTTCTGGGGGTCCCCAAGACTGCTACCCAGGACGAGATCAAGAAGGCCTACCGCAAGTTGGCGCGCAAGTACCATCCCGACGCCAACCCCGACGATCCGAAGGCCGAAGAGAAGTTCAAAGAGGTCTCGAGTGCGTACGAGGTGCTGGCCGACGCCGAGAAGCGCAAGATGTACGACGCCGGACCGTCTTTCTTTGCGCAAGGTGGCCAGGGGACCGGCGGCTTCCGTGGGTATCAGGGCGGCCAGGCTATGGGCGGTGACTGGGCCGACCTGTTCGGCAGTCTGTTCGGCGGGGGCGGTGGCTTCAGTAGCTTCGGGGGGTTCGGCGGGGGCGGCCGGCAGCAGCAGCGCGGCCAACGCGGCGAGGACGTGAGCGTGGCGGTGAGGCTGTCTTTCGATGATGCCCTCAAGGGAGTGACCACCAAGATAAGCGTCCCCCAGACAGTCCGTTGCGGCACCTGCGGTGGCAGCGGGGCTGCACCCGGCACTTCGCCTACCACTTGTCCCCAGTGCCAAGGGCGGGGCGTGGTCAGCCAGAGCCAAGGCTTCTTCGCTCTGAGCCAGCCGTGTGGGCGCTGTCGCGGCACCGGGACCATAGTGGAACACCCCTGCGCCGTCTGCAGCGGGACAGGCATGACGCGAACCCTGAAGAGGTTCGCCGTGCCTTTCCCGGCAGGAGTCAAGGACGGCACCAAGATCCGGCTCAAAGGCAAAGGCGAACCCGGCATCCAGGGTGGTCCCGCGGGTGACCTGTACGTCATCGCGCAAGTGGACGCCAGTCCGCTGTTCGAGCGGCGGGGTTCGGACCTGCTGATCGCGGTGCCGGTGACCATGGTCGAAGCAGCGCTGGGCGCGACGGTCAAAGTGCCGACGCCTGAAGGTAGCGTGGCCCTCAAGGTGCCGGCGGGCACCCAGGACGGCAGACAGCTCAAGATAAGGGGCAAGGGCGCCCCCAAGCTCGGCGGCTCCGGCAAGGGCGACCTGATCGCTCGCATCGGGGTGCTCACTCCCCAGCATCTGAACGGGGAGCAGAAGGATCTGCTCAAGAAGTTCGCCGAGGCGCGCAAGGAAGACCCGCGCGCCGATCGTCCCGGCTGGAAGGTCTAAGCGGGGAGGCAGAGGACATGCCGTTTGAAGACAAGTTGAGACCGGTGTTCATGATCTCGGTGGCTGCAGAGCTTGCTGAGATGCATCCGCAGACCCTGCGTATGTACGAGCGGCGTGGGCTCATCAGGCCGCAACGCTCGTCCAAGAGCACGCGCCTCTATTCCATGGAGGACGTCGACCGTCTGCGCCGCATCCAACAGTTGGTGTGCGAGGCGGGACTCAATCTGGCGGGTGTGGAGCGGGTGCTGGAGATGGAGGAACGCCTCACTGCCATGCAGCAGAGACTGGAGGAGCTGCAGGCTGACATGGACCGACTGGCCGCCCAGGCTCACGAAGAGCTTGAGGCCGTGCACCGGAGCTACCGGAAGGAGATTGTGCTGTTCAACTCGCCCGGCGAGGTGACGCTGGTAGCCAGACGGCGGGGGCATCGGTAGGTGTAGGGCAGCAGGTTTGGTTGGCACTCGTCATCTGAGAGTGCCAGTGTTCCCTGCACTTGCGGGGGCTTTTGGGTATAATCTGCCGCGTTGAAGATGGAGGTAGACCGGCTTTGCCTACTTATGAATATAGATGCTTGTCGTGCGAACATCAGTTCGAACGATTTCAGCGGATGTCTGACGAACCCGTGAAGGTCTGCGAGAAGTGTGGCGAACCGGTGAAGCGCCTGCTGTTCCCTGTGGCCATCCAGTTCAAGGGCAACGGCTTCTACACGACCGACTACGCCAGGCGGAGCACGATCGGCTCGGGAGCTTCGCGAGGCGCCGAGCCCGACAGTCCCAGCACGACCTCGTGCGCGACGGCTGAGTCGTCCAAGACCGAGTCGGTCAAGTCGACTGCCTCGACGCCGGCCGACTCCACCTCCAAGAGCGACTAGACCCTGTCGCCTGCAGACATGGCGGGTAGGGACTGTGCGCTAGTAGCCTTTGCTTCTCCCTCGCCCCTGATCGTTCTGACCAACGACGACGGGGTGAGTTCACCGGGCTTGGCCGCCCTCAAGAGGGCGCTCGACCCCCTGGGCGAAGTCCGCATCGTAGCTCCCGACCAGAACCGTTCCGGCGCGGCCCGCAGCATCACCATGCACAGTCCACTCTGGGTCGAGGAAGTCACCTTGGACGACGGGACCCTGGCCTATAGCACCGACGGCACCCCCGTGGACTGCGTGCGCATGGCAGCGCTGGGACTCTTGGATCGCGTGCCCGACCTCATTGTCTCGGGCATCAACCTGGGCGGCAACCTCGGCGACGACATAACCTACTCAGGCACTGTCGCGGCCGCTTTCGAGGGCATCATGCTGGATATCCCGGCCATAGCCATCTCCGCCGAGGCCTACCACCCCGGCTACGACCTTTCGGTGCCCGCGCGGCTGGCCAAGCTTTTGGTGTTCACGGCCCTGGACTGCGGGTTCCCAGCCAAGACCCTGCTCAACGTCAACTGTCCCGACCGGGCCTGGGACGAACTGGGGGGATTGCAGTTCACCACTCTGGGCAAGCGCATCTACGGCGACAAAGTGGAGTACCGCGAAACCAAAGGCAACCGCCGCGGCTACCACATCTACAACGACGATCTGAGCTACCAGAAGGAAGCGGGAACGGACTTTGAGGCCATCGCCGAGGGCTTTGCCTCCATCACTCCGCTTCATTTCGACCTTATGTCGCATGAAGCCCTGGGCGAGCTCAGCGAGTGGCAGTCATCGCTGGCCGCATGGAAGAGGGGCTGATGGCAGCCTCCGCAACCGGCGCGGGGCGCGGCGCCGCGGGCCGCCGCGCGCCACTCTACAAGGCAGTGGTCTTCGACCTGGACGGCACCGTGGTCGACTCGGTGGAGTTGATAGTCGTGTCCTTTCAGCACGCCATCCGCGAAGTCCTGGGCCGCGAGTTATCCCGTGAGGACGCTGTGGCCTGGGTGGGCATGCCGCTCATAGAGCAGATGCAGAGGTTCTCCCCCGAGCACGCGGAGCAGCTGGTGGAGGTCTACCGCGAGTTCAACCACCGCGAGCATGACCGCATGCTCACCCTGTACGAGGGCATCCAGCACCTATTGGCGGGATTGCGCGAGGCGGGAGTGAAGGTAGGACTGGTGACTTCTAAGTCGCGCTTCACCACGCAGATGGCCTTCGACCTGACGGGCATCGAGTCCTACTTCGATGCCACCATCTGCGCCGGAGAGGCGTCCGGCAACAAGCCCTTGCCCGACCCGATACTGGCCTGCCTGGAGCAGTTGGGGGCTGAGCCGGCGGAGGCCGCCTATGTGGGCGACAGCCCTTCGGACATCCAGGCTGCTCTCGCGGCGGACGTGGTCGCCATCGCGGTCACCTGGGGCGTGTTTCCGGCCGAGAAATTGGTCGCTGAAAAGCCGGACGTGCTGGTCCATACTATCCCTGAGCTGGCGGAGAAGCTGGGTATCTAGTAGAGCGTCGCAGGTGGCTCGTCGCAGGCAGGGCGTAACGTGTTGAGGGTAGCGGGTCGTCAGGCGGGAGGCGGTCGGGTGTCAGTCGGGGACCAGACACTGTGGTCGGAGCAGGCGCCGGGTGGGCGCATAGAACAGCTCCGCGCGCTCATCCGCCACCACGAGTATCGTTACTACGTCCTCGACAGCCCGGAGATCTCGGACGCCGACTACGACAAGCTCTACCGCGAACTCCAGGAGCTGGAGGCGGCCCACCCCGAATTGATCACGCCCGACTCGCCCACGCAGCGGGTGGGCGGCGAGCCTCTGGCGGCCTTCACCCAAGTGCGGCACAGCGAGCCCATGCTCTCCCTGGCCAATGCCAAGAACGAGGACGAACTGCGCGCCTGGTACGCCCGGGTGGTCAAGCTCTCCACCGAGGCGGGTTGGGATGCGGCGACCCTGCGCTTTGTTCTGGAACCCAAGATCGACGGCCTAGCCGTCTCGCTCCGCTACGAGGCCGGCCGCCTCAAGGTAGGGGCCACCCGCGGCAACGGCGAGGTGGGCGAGGACGTGACCTCCAATCTGCGGACCATCTCGACGGTGCCGCTCACCCTGCTGGCCGACGCGGCTCCCTTCCCTGCCATGGTGGAGGTGCGGGGTGAGGTCTACCTGCCCTTGGCGGCCTTCGAGCAACTCAACGAGCAACGCATAGCGGCCGGAGAGGCCACCTTCGCGAACCCCCGCAACGCGTCGGCGGGTTCGCTCCGCCAGTTGGATCCCAGGGTGACGGCCTCACGACCCCTGTCCACGTGGTTCTACGGGGTCGGGCAGGTTGAGGGGCATCGCTTTGTCGCTCACACGGAGGTTCTGGACTGGCTGCGCAGCGCCGGCTTCAGAGTCAACCCCGATACGCGCACCGCGGCGACCGTGGACGAGATCGTGGCCGGTTGCCGGCAGTGGCAGGAGCGGCGGGATCATTTGGACTACGACATCGACGGCGTGGTCATCAAGGTCGACGACCGTGCTCTTCAGGGCGCGCTCGGAGCCGTGGGACGCGATCCGCGTTGGGCGGTGGCCTACAAGTTCGCGCCGACCACGGCTCAGACCCGTCTCGTGCGCATAAACGTGAACGTGGGCCGGACCGGGGTGCTGAATCCGTGGGCGGAGTTGGAGCCGGTCGAAGTAGGCGGGGTGACCGTGGAGAGGGCTACCCTGCACAACGAAGAGGACATCCGCCGCAAGGACCTGCGCGAAGGCGACATGGTGATACTGCAGCGGGCCGGCGACGTGATCCCCCAAGTGGTGGCGCCGCTCACCGAGCTGCGCAACGGCGCCGAGGTGCCTTTCAGCATGCCGGTGTCCTGCCCCGCGTGCGGCACCGCGGTGGTGCGGAATCAGGGCGAGGTGGCGGTGCGCTGTCCGAACCCAGATTGTCCGGGCAAACTGGCAGAGGCCATCAAGCACTTCGTCAGCAAGGGCGCCATGGATATCGACGGAGTGGGCGACAAGCTGGTAGACAGGCTGTTGGACCTAGGTCTTATCCGGGACGCCGCCGACCTCTACGAGTTGAAGGCCGAGCAGCTCGCCGGCCTGGAGAGGCTGGGCGAGAAATCGGCCGCCAACATTGTGGCAGCCATAGCCGTCTCCAAGGGGAGGCCGCTGGCGCGGGTGCTCTTCGCCCTGGGGATCCTGCATGTTGGCGGCGAGAACGCGGAGTTGCTGGTGAGACGGTTCGGCAGCATCGAAGCGTTGCGCGCAGCCTCCGCGGAAGAGATAGGCGTGACCCCCGGAATCGGGCCGGTGATCGCGGGCAGCGTGTGGGAGTTCTTCCGTGACCCGCGCAATCTGGATGTGGTGCGCCGCCTCGAGCAGGTGGGAGTCACCATGGTCGGGCCGGCGCCCGGCGAGGGGCCGGCCACAGAGGAGGGTCCGCTCTCCGGCAAGACGTTCGTACTCACCGGGACCTTGCCCAACCTGGCCCGCCAAGAAGCCACCGACCTCATAGTCGCCACGGGCGGCCGGGTGACCGGCTCGGTGAGTGCCAAGACCGACTACGTGGTCGTGGGAGACGAACCGGGTTCCAAGCTCGACAAGGCTCGCGAGTTGGGTATCACCACGCTGGACGAGCAGGGCCTCAGGGCGCTGCTGGAAAGCTAAGCGCGACCGGCGGCCAAGCTAGGACTGCCTGGACCGCTAGGACCGAGCGGCACCCGCTTCTTGTTCGCTGCGGGCCAGAGGGCTGCGCTCGCCGCCGTTGACGCCCACCTGCTCGGCATCCACCTGCTCGCGCGGTGTCACCACCAGGTTGCCTCGGTCGGTGGTCACCTCGATGACTCGCTCTACCCGGGGCTGGCCACCGTCGTCCCTGACCAGATGGACGACGAGAGGATTGAGGATCTTTATCTGCTGGGCGACGTTCTTGCTAAGGGCCAGCCACTCATTGAGGATGTTCTCGGGATCGGGAGCCTCCACCGTCGTCAGGCCACCGGTGACCCCTACGTTCAGCGCATCCAAGAAGCCGGGACCGTCCCTGCGGGCGAGCTCGCCGGCTACCACCCAAGTGGGCTTCATGTCGGACGCCTTGCGGAAGCTCGCGTTACGCGCGGGAGTGCCGCGCTTGGCCTTGAGCTGCACCGTGAAGGAGCGCTCCTGCAGTATGGGCAGGTCTTCCTCTTGATCGTCGATGGAGACGATGCGGTGGTCTTTGGGGAGAAGGTCTATGAGCGCGTTGAGCAGCGTGGATTTGCCCACGTGGGCGTTGCCGCTGATTATGATGGTGCGCTTGAGCTGCAGGTTGCTGTTCAAGAAGCGGGCGTACCAAGGAGTCATGAGGTGGTCGTCCACCAGCCTGCGCAGAGAGACGTTGAGGACTCGCTGGGTCAACGGCCTGCCGCCCGTGAGACTGCCGGTGGCCACGGCATCCTCCGTCGCCTGGTCCAGCTGGTGAGTGTTGTAGGCCTTCACCACGGCCTGGGCCATCCGGGCGACCAGCATCAGCTGAGCGCGGTCCTCGGTCGAGGACTTGCTCTCGGTCGCCAGGTCGTCGGCTAGCTTCTTTATGCCGCGTTCAAACGAGGCCAAGACGCGGTCTATAGAGGGCATCTGATCCTCCCGTGCTGACAGGCTGGTGAGATTCTACTCGGTGCCGCAGCCCTGCGCTATAGCGCGTGCTTCCGGCCGTTTGCACGGCCTTCGCCTGTCCTGTAGGCTCAAGTCATGAGCAGAGAGACAAAAGCAGGCGGGGGCCCCGGGACCGCACCCTTTTGGCCGGCTACCCGGTCGCAGGTCAGCCTGGCGTTGCTGGCCGGGGGCGAGTCCACCCGGATGGGCGTGGACAAGGCCTTTGTGGAGTTCCATGACCTCAGCCTGATCGAGTGGGTCAGAGACCGCTTGGCCCCGCTCTTTGCGCACACCTTCATCGTCGCCCGTGAGGTAGAGCGGTTCCAGGGGCTGGGTTTGGCGGTGGTGAGAGATGCGCTCCCGGAGGCGGGCTCGGTGGTGGGCATCTACACCGCGGTGATGGCTTCGCCGACGGAGCGGGTGGTGTGCGTGGCCTGTGACATGCCTTTCGTCACCCCGCGTCTGGTGCGGGCCCTGGTCGAAGGGTCGGCCGGTCTCGACGTGTACGTGCCTCGGCACGGTGGTCGGGTGGAGCCGCTCTGCGCGGTCTACGGAAAGGGTTGCCTGGATGCCTACCGGAGTCTCATCGAAACCGGGGGCAGACGGATCTTTGATCTGTACGACCAGCTGAACACCGGCTATCTGGACCTTGATGATCTGAGGCTGGGCGACCCGAAGCGCCTCTTTGCCAATCTAAACACCCCTGAAGAGCTGGAGGCGGCCCGCTTTGCGGTGGACGCGGGGGACGAGGCCTGGCGTGCCGCGCTGCAGCCTCGCATCCGGGCGTTCATGGACTTGAGCCCCTTGCCCGTCGTCTCCTTTGTGGGCAAGAAGAAGTCCGGCAAGACCACCGTGCTGCTGGGTGTGGTCGGAGAGCTGCGGAGCCGGGGATACCGCGTGGCGGTGATAAAGCACGACGTTCACGGCTTTGACATCGATGTGCCCGGCACCGACACCTACCGCTTCCGCGAGCTGGGCGCGGAGGTGGTGGGCATCTCGTCGCCGGACAAGTACGTGTGGCAGAACTCGGTGTCGGTGGAACCTGGGCTTATGGAACTGATCCAGCAGGTGAGCGAGCCGGTCGACCTGGTGATGACCGAGGGGTTTAAGAAGGAGGCCGCACCCAAGATAGAGGTCTCGCGGCGGGAGCGGAGCACGGAACTGGTGAGCGCGCCGGATGAACTTATCGGTATAGCGAGCGACCAGGCTTTTCCGGACCACAGTGTGCCCCAGCTCGCTCTGGACGACTTCTCGGGCCTGGCCGATCTGGTGGAAGAGCGTATACTCGCACAAGTATAACGGCGGTATCGCCCGAGGTTTCCTGCCGACGGTCAAGGAAGCGTGCGAATGAACCCCCCGCTGGGCCAACAAGTCGACTATCTGCGTATAGCGGTCACCGACCGGTGTAACTACCGGTGCGTGTACTGCATGCCGCCGGAGGGGCAGCCGTTCAAGTCGCACGAAGAGATCCTGTCGTACGAAGACATGGCCTTCTTTGTGCGGGTGGCCGTGAAGACCGGCATCCGCAAGGTGAGACTTACCGGCGGCGAACCGTTGGTGCGCAAAGGTGTGCCGGACTTGGTGGCTATGATCCGTGCCATCCCCGATATCTGGGGCATCTCGCTGACCACCAACGGTGTGCTGCTGCCCAAATTCGCCGAGGAGCTCAAGTCCAAGGGACTCGATCGGGTGAATATCAGTCTGGATTCGCTGGACGCGGAACGCTATAGGAAGATGACGCGCGGCGGCTCTTTGGATGACGTCCTGGCCGGAGTGGAGGCGGCGCTGCGCTACGACCTCAGTCCGGTGAAACTTAACGCGGTGATGACGCGCGAACTGTTGCCGGAACTGCCGGACTTCGTGGAACTCACCCGCGAGCGGCCCCTGCACGTGCGGTTCATCGAATGGATGCCTGTAGGTGGCTGTGGACCAGGCTCCTCAGGCGAAGCCCTGACCAAGGCCGAAGTGCTGGCCGAGCTCGAGAAGCTGGGGGCCGCCGAAGGCGGCGGCCTGGGCGTTCTCGAGCCCGTCGCCTCCCCTGGAGGTTGGGGTCCGGCCGAGTACTACCGCTTCCCGGGTCACCAAGGTACGCTGGGCTTCATAGGCTCGGTGTCCGACCACTTCTGCACGCGGTGCAACCGTCTGCGTTTGACCGCCGACGGGCGGCTCAAGAACTGTCTGTTCTCGAGTCACGAGGTGGACACGAGGGCGGCGATGCAGGCCCGCGACGAGCAGGCGGTGGCGGCGGTCATCGCCGAATCGCTGGAGAGCAAGACCTTCGACAAGAACGAACTGCCCGGCTTCACGGTCAGGGGCATGTCACAGGTAGGAGGCTAGTATGGGCGGACCCTCACTCAGCCACATCGACGAGAGCGGCAAGGCGGCCATGGTGGACGTGGGAGGCAAGGCCGTGACGCACCGCGTGGCCAAGGTCGGGGCGCGCGTGTGGATGGCGTCGGAGACGCTCAAGCTGCTGCAAGAGCAGGCTCTGCCCAAGGGCGACGTGCTGGCTGTGGCCAAGGTGGCCGGCATCATGGCGGCCAAGCGGACCTCGGAGCTGGTTCCACTCTGCCACCCCCTGGCGCTGACCAAGGTCGACCTGCACTTCGAAGTAGTCGAGGCCGAAAGCCGCATAGACATAGAGTGTGAGACCCACACCGAGGACCGCACCGGCGTGGAGATGGAGGCGCTGGTGGGCGCCGCGACCGCGGCCATCACCATCTACGACATGTGCAAGGCCGTGGACCGCGGGATGGTCATCGGCGACCTGCGGCTGCTGGCGAAGACGGGCGGCAAAGAAGACTACGCGCGGCCGGCCGAGCCGGCGCGCGGCGCGCAGCCCGCGCGTGGCGGGGCATCCTCGCCCGCGGCCGGCGGTCCGTCGGTGGGCACCGTGGTGGCCGTCAACGTCAGTGCCGCCAAAGGGGAGCGCAAGAAGTCCACCGACGCCGTCACGCTGCGCGTGGAGCACGGCATCGAGGGCGACGCTCACGCCGGCGAGTGGCACCGGCAGGTGAGCCTGCTCGCTCAAGAGTCCATCGACAAGATGATCGCCGCCGGCCTGGACGTCGGCCCGGGCGACTTCGCCGAGAACATCACCACCAGCGGGCTGGAAGTGGACGCCCTGCCTCTCTACACCACCCTGGATGTGGGCGAGGCGCTGGTGGAAGTCACTCAGATAGGCAAGGAGTGTCACAGCCGCTGCGCCATATATCACCAGGCCGGTGACTGTGTGATGCCTCGCGAGGGCATCTTCGTACGGGTGCTCCGAGGCGGCCGTGTGGCTCCTGGTGACCCTGTGAGGGTGCGGGCTTGGGGAGTCGGTCCCGCCGGGGTGGGCGCGACCGTGCTGAACGAAGCGCAGGCGGGCGAATGAGCCACGCGGGTCTCAGCCGGCCCATCAAGGCCGCCGTCGTCACCCTCTCCGACAAGGCGAGCGCCGGGGTGCGAGAGGACGGCTCGGGGCCTCTGTTGCGGGAGCTACTCTCTGCCCTGGGGGCGGAGGTCAACGACCCCTTCGTGATACCCGACGATCAGCGGCAGATCGAGACTGTGCTCACAAGGCTGGCCGACGTAGATGGTTGCGACCTGATACTGACCACCGGCGGTACGGGGCTGGCCCCACGAGATTGCACGCCCGAGGCTACCCTTGCGGTGATCGACCGCATTGCGCCGGGGTTCGCGGAGGCCATGCGCGCCCGGTCGCTGGAGGTGACTCCGCACGCCATGCTCAGTCGCGCGATGGCCGGCACGCGCGGCAAGACGCTCATTGTTAACATGCCCGGCAGCCCGAAGGCGTGCAGAGAGCACTTCGAGGTCATCGCGCCCGCGCTGGAGCACGCGATAGAGACACTGCGGGGCGAGGGTTTCGAGTGTGCGACCCCCGGCCAGGAGGGGTCTGCGGGGGCGGACCGCTAGGGCGTACGGCCTACTGGTTCTTGGCTTCGTTTGCGGCCCGATTGGCCGCGCGCTCCTTGTTCTCCTTGGCCCTATAGAGGGTCTGGTCGGCGGCGTGCAGCAGTGCGTCCGCTTCGATAGCATCCTCAGGACAGGAGGCCACGCCGAAGCTCACCTGTAGACTGGCGAACGAGCGGCCCAGCTTGAACTTGGTCTTGTTGACCGACTCCGCGATCCTGCGTCCGACCATCTGTATGGCGTTCTTGTCGGCCTCGGGCATGAGGATCAGGAACTCGTCGCCGCCGAACCGGCAGGGGATGTCCACGTCGCGGATGTTGAGGCGCATCACCGCGGCCAAGTGCGTGAGCGCCGTATCACCGGCGGCGTGACCGAATGTGTCGTTGACCCACTTGAGGTTGTCGAAGTCGAGCATCAAGATGGCGAACGGGTGACGATAGCGCTTGTAGAGCTCCACGTGGCGCTCCAGTTCCGGCTCCCAATAGCGCCGGTTGTAGAGGCCGGTGAGGGCGTCGGTGTGCGCCAAGCGGTCGAGCTCAGCGTTGGTGTTCTCGTGGTAGGCCTCCGCGGCGGCGGTCATGATGCGGTGGAGCCCCGAGCGGAGGATGTGCACCAGATGCAGGAGGTCGCGGTCTTGGTGGCGCAGGCCCTCGGCGAGCCGTTCCCAGATGGTGTCCTCGAGGGCGGAGAGGTTGTCGGACAGTGACCCGATGGCCCCGGCTTCTTGCCGTTGGAGTAGACCCAGATTAGCGGCCTGTTTGTAGTACATGCCGCCCTCTTCGAACTCCTTGAGGGCCTGCTCGTCCACCAGGCATTGGATGAGGCCTTCTATGAGCCCGACCGAAGTGCGGATGCTGTCCTGGGTGGGGAAGTGCTCCAGAGCTTCGAGGTCGTCGATGTTGCCCACGAGCCGTCCAAGCCAGGCCTTGGTTATGTCTAGCTTGTGCTGCTCCAGGATGACCCGGGCTTTGGCTAGGATAGGACCCTGATCCCCCACACCGCTCGAGCCGCCTATGCCCAAGTTCTGCGCCACAGGCCGACCTTTCGCTCAGGACGAACAACTGCACTCATTCTACAATCATTAGCTTCCTGCGCACAAGAACCGTTCTTCTGCATGTATTTCGGCTATATGGGAAGATTACGTAAGAGATAGCATTGCTTGACAGGAAATCGGGCAGATGAAGGACCCGAGCGGAGGTCGCATGAGGGTAGGCTTCGACGCCAGGGCCGTCCCCCTTCGCGGTGGCATCGGCACCTATTCGAGGAACATACTGCAGGAATTCGCAGAGGCCGGCATCGAGACCGTGGTCTTCTGCGAAGACAAGGCCAAGAACACCATGCCTCTGGCCGACTCTTTCACGTTGGTCTCCGCGGACATGGACCCGTCCGCTCCGGCGGGCCGGAAGGCCTTTCGGAACTTGGTCAGCGACTCCAAAGTGGATCTATTGCATGTCCCCAGCCCCTTCGCGCCGTCGCCGTGCCCGGTCCCCTTGGTAAGCACTATCCACGACATCGCTCCCTTCTTGTATCCGAACGCCCTCTCGACCCGCATGCGTCTGCGCTACAAGCGGCAGTTCCGCCGTACGGTCGAAGAGGCGCGCCGGATCATCACCGTCTCGCAGATAACCTATTCGGCCCTGGGCATCTACGCGGGCGTAGACCAGACCAAGGCCCGAGTCATCCACAACGGGGTGTCCAAGCGTTTCGTTCCCGAGACTGACGCCAGAGTGCTGCTGGCCGTTCGGAACCGTCACTCGCTGCCCGAGCGCTATGTGTTCTGGGTGGGTGATTTCAGGCCCGAGAAGAACCTGTCTTTTCTCATACAGTCTTGGTCCCGGCTGCGGGAGCGGCTGGCCGACCTGCCGACCTTGGTGTTGGCCGGAGAGAAGCGCGGCGACTATAACAAGATCAAGGACGAGGTCCGGAGGTCAGACCTGGCGGACAACGTGTTGTTCTCGGGCTTCATACCCGACGACGACCTGCCTGCCGTCTATTCGGCGGCCAGTGTGTTCGTGTTCCCGTCGCTCTACGAAGGCTTCGGGCTGCCGCCGCTGGAGGCCATGGCCTGCGGCACTCCCTGCGTGGTGTCCAACTCTTCGTCGCTCCCCGAGGTGACGGGCACCGCTGCTTTGCTTTTCAACCCTACCTCGTCCGTGGGCTTCGCCGACTGCATGGTCAAAGTGCTCACCCAGGCCGACCTGAGCGACTCCTTGCGCCAAGCGGGACTGCGCCAAGCGGCCCTCTTCCCGTGGAAGCGGGCCGCCGAAGAGACCCTACAGGTCTACAGGGAGGCGCTCGAAAGTCCCGAGACCTCCGGCGTCTTGTCCCGCTAGGGCCGGGACGCGGCCACCTATGAAGGACCTCCGCGACTTCATCGCCCTCCTGCGTGAGAGAGAGCAGTTGGTCATCGTCGACGTCCCCGTCGATCCCGTCCTGGAGATGACCGAGATAGCGGACCGGGTGGTCAAGGCGGGTGGGCCGGCGCTCTTGTTCACCAACCCCAAGGGTTCGTCCATACCGGTGCTCATGAATCAGTTCGGCACCGACGAGCGCATGTGCCTGGCCTTGGGTGTGGCGTCCTACGACGAACTCAGCGCCCGCGTGGCGGAGCTGACCGCCATAGACGTGCCCGACACTACCTGGGACAAACTCAAGGCCCTCGGACGGCTCAAGGTCATCGCAGACCTGCAGCCCCGAGTGGTCAAGCGCGGCGCCTGCCAGGAGGTGGTGCTGACGGGTGACAAGATCGACCTGGAAGCGCTGCCGATACTCAAGTGCTGGCCGCTGGACGGCGGCCGGTATGTAACGCTGCCGCTGGTGTTCACCAGGCATCCGCGCACGGGAGCGCGCAACGTGGGCATGTACCGGCTGCAGGTGTTCGACAAGAAGACCACCGGCATGCACTGGCACATCCACAAGGACGCGGCTGAGCACTACCGGGCTTCGCAGGGCCGCATGGAGGTGGCGGTGGCCATCGGCGCCGACCCGGCCCTGACCTACGCGGCCACGGCGCCGCTGCCGCCGGCGATCGACGAACTGCTCTTTGCCGGCTTTCTGCGCGGCGAAGCGGTGGACCTGGTACAGTGCCGCACCGTCGACCTGCAGGTGCCCGCCAACGCGGAGATCGTGCTGGAAGGCTACGTGGACGTCATCGAGACCCGCAGCGAAGGGCCTTTCGGCGACCATACCGGCTACTACTCCCTGGCCGACGAGTACCCCGTGCTGTATCTCACCGCGCTTACACATCGCCGCGACCCGATCTACTCCACCACCATCGTGGGCCAGGCTCCCATGGAGGACGCCTATCTGGGCAAGGCTACCGAGCGCCTGTTCTTGCCGCTGATGAAACTGACGCTTCCCGAACTCGTGGATTGGGATCTGCCCAAAGAGGGGGGCTTCCACAACTGCGTGATCGTCTCCGTAGACAAGCGCTATCCCCTGCAGGCGCGCAAGGTCATGCACGCGCTCTGGGGCATGGGACAGATGCAGTTCGCCAAGTGCATCGTGGTGGTGGACCGTGACGTCGACGTGCACGACTACGCCCAGGTGGCGTGGCGCGTCTTCAACAACGTCGACTGGAAGCGGGATGTGGTGACCATCGAGGGCCCGCTGGATGTGCTCGACCACTCCTCGCCGCAGCCGCTCTGGGGCGGCAAGATAGGCATCGATGCGACCATGAAGAGCCCCGAGGAGGGCCACTCTCCGCGAATGGCCTCCGGACGTGGAGATGAGCGCGGAAGTCAAAGCCCACATCGACGCACTGTGGCCCAGTCTGGGCCTGGACGGCCCGCCGGGCGTATGCCGCGGAGCCCAAGTGCTAGTCACCTACGTTCGCCGGTTTGCGCGACTGGTGAAGTTCGAGCATTCCATCTTTGCCTTGCCCTTCGCGTACTCGGCCGCCTTTCTCTCCGAGATGAAGGTGCCGGGATTCTGGAGGATGTTCTGGATCACCATCGCCATGGTGGCCGCGCGCAGCTTTGCGATGGCGGTCAACCGGCTGATAGACCAAGAGATAGACGCCCGCAACCCACGGACGGCCGGGCGCGAACTACCGGCCGGCCAGCTGAAGCGGTGGCAGGTGTGGATCTTCGCCCGGTCTCGCTGGGCGTCCTGGTGGGGTCGACCTTCGGGCTGCCGGTGATCACGCGCTACCTGTGGCCGGTGGTGATAGTCCCCATGGTGGTCTACCCATACACCAAGCGCTGGACTTGGCTGTGCCATCTGGTGCTCGGCATCGCCATAGGTCTCGGGCCCGTGGGAGCCTGGGTGGCCGCCACGGGAACCACGCCCGCGAAGGCGCTCTTGATCGGCGCCGCGGTGGCCTGCTGGATAGCCGGGTTCGATGTCATCTACGCCTTCATGGACGTGACCGTCGACCGGGAGCAGCGGCTGCACTCTATCCCGGCGGACCTGGGTGAGCGCGCGGGGCTCTGGAGCACCCGCGTCCTCCATCTGCTGGCGGTGGCCCTGCTGGCGGTGACCGGGGTCGTGCAGGGCGCGAACTTCGTCTACTATCTGGGAGTGGGCATCTGCGCGCTGCTCATCGCCTACGAGAACTGGCTCATGCGCAAGGCCGACCTGGAGAAAGTCGGGGTGGCCTTCATGACTATGAACGGGGTCATCAGCGTGGTCTTTCTACTCTTCACCACCCTCAGCTTGTACGTGCCATGACAGGCCCCGAATACAAACGCCGGCCCGCGGGCGTGCGCCGGGATGTCCTGCCCAGGAGGGGCGGTGACGCCTCGCCCGAACCGGGCAAGGTCAAGCAGATGTTCGATGACATCGCCGAGTCATACGACCGCATGAACGACCTCATGACGGCCGGCCTGCACCACCGCTGGCGGGAGATGGGCGTGATGCTGGCGCGAGTCGGCCCAGGCGACTCGGCGCTGGACGTCTGCTGCGGCACCGGTGACTTCGCCTTCGAACTGCGCCGCAAAGTGGGGCCGCAGGGGCGGGTGGTCGGCGTGGACGTGTCGGAGGAGATGCTGGACTTCGCCCGCGAGAAGTGTGGACGCAACCAACTTTACGTGGAGTTCGCCGTGGGCGACGTGCTGGCTCTGCCCTTCCCGGATGGTGGCGTGGGTGCCGACGGCGAGCCGGTGGGCTTTCACGCCTGCACCGTGGGCTTCGGCATCCGCAACGTGCCCGACGTGGTGAGGGCCTTCAGCGAGATGCGCCGGGTCTGCCGCCCCGGTGCCAAGGTAGTGTGTCTGGAGATCACCCAGCCCCGCATCCCTGTCTTCAAGCAGTTCTACCAGGTGTGGTTCGACCGCGCCGTACCCGTGCTGGGGCGCCTGGTGGCCCGCGACAGCGCGGCGTATCAGTACCTGCCCGCCTCGGTGAAGCGCTTCCCCGACCCGAAGGAGCTCAAGGCGCAGATGGAAGAGGCCGGGCTGAAGAACGTGCGCTACGAGATCCTGGCGGGCGGCATCATCGCGCTCCACCATGCGCTGACATAACGGCCCAAGGGTCGCGCCTTTCTGCCAGGTTCGCGGTCCAGGGACCCGCCCGACTCACTTGCGCTGTACACGGCTAACCGCAGTCGCGCAAAATGTTCGCTGGGCGACCCCCCGGGCCGCGCGCATGGATGGGCGAGGCGACCCTTGGGTCGTCACGTCCGCGTGAAGCGGCACAATGCTGCGCAGGCCAGATATGTTTCAGGCGGGGGCTGCGACCCGCCCCCGTGCTAGACTCCGCCCATGTCCGCCAGCGCGCGTGTCGACCCGCTTGCCCTCGTCGAACAGAAGGTGGCCCAAGGGGAGCGCCTCTCCGCCGCCGATGCCGTAGCCCTGTTCGAGAGCGCCGACCTGCTGCGCGTCGGCAGGTTGGCCGACCGGGCGCGCCGCCGCAAGGTGGGCGACGACGTCTACTTCGTGGTCAACCGCCACATCAACTACACCAACATCTGCCGCAATCGCTGCGCCTTCTGCGCCTTCTCCCGCGACCCCGAACAGGCCGGTGCCTACACGCTCACCGTGGATGAGGTGCTGGCCAAGGCGCGCGAGGCTATCGGCGAGGGGGCTACCGAGATACACATCGTGGGCGGCGAGAATCCGGCGCTGCCGTATGTGCGGGTGCGGGACATGGTGGCGGGCATCCGCGCCATGGACGCGAGCGTGCACATCAAGGCTTTCACGGCTTCGGAGATAGCCTTCTTTGCCAAGACCGAGATGCTCTTGGTGGAGGACGTCCTCTTGGATCTCAAGGAGGCCGGTCTGAACAGCCTGCCCGGCGGCGGCGCCGAGATACTGGGGGCCGGGGTGCGCGCCCAGGTGTGTCCGGCCAAGATCTCCGGCGAGAGATGGCTGGAGATCCATCAACTGGCTCACGACCGAGGCCTCAAGACCAACGCCACCATGCTGTACGGCCACGTGGAGAGCTACGCCGACCGCGCCGACCACCTGATCCGCCTCCGCGAGGCCCAGGATGAGACGGGCGGCTTTCAGGCCTTCATCCCGCTGGCTTTTCAACCTCACAACAACGCGCTTGCCCATCTGCCCGGACCTACCGGCGTGGACGACCTCAAAGTCATGGCCGTCTCGCGCCTGATGCTGGACAACTTCGACCACATCAAGACCTACTGGGTGATGACCGGCATGAAGCTGGCGCAGACCGCCCTCTTCTTCGGTGCCGATGACATGGATGGCACCGTGGTGGAGGAGGTCATCTCGCAGCTGTCCGGGGCCGCGCACGGGCAGTCGGTGAGCAAGGCCGAACTGGTCAGGGTCATCCGCGACGCCGGCCGCGTGCCGGTGGAGCGCGATGCGCTCTACCGGGTGGTGCGGAGGTACGAGGCGCCGGAGCCTGACGCGGCGGCCCCGGGCGCGCCGCGCCCGCCCGCGCTGCCAGGTCGCGCCGACCCCGAGGTCGCGCCGAGGGGCGCACAATGACCGTGCGCGTGGGCCACATCCAGTTCCTCAACTGCTTTCCGCTCTACTACGGGCTGCAGCATATGGGCGTGCTCGCGGGTGACAAGCCGGTCGAGCGGCCGGGGCGGCCCGAGGTGGAGTTCTGGCCCGCGGTGCCCACGCAGCTCAACCGCATGTTGGTCGAGGGCGAGATCGACTTCGGACCCATCAGCTCCATCGCCTACGCGCGCACCCACCGGTGCCTGCTGGTCTCGCGGCACGTGAGCATCTCGTCCCTGGGGGCGGTGGAGAGCATCCAACTGCTGGCGAGGGTGCCGTTGGACCAGGTCCGCACGGTGGCCCTCACCGGACAGAGCGCGACGGCGGTGGTGCTACTCAAGACTCTGCTCAAGCTGCGCTTCGAGCAGCAGGTGGAATACCGCAAGCTCGAGGGGCCGGTGGAAGACGCGCTCAAAGACTGCGACGCGGTGCTGCTCATTGGCGATGATGCGCTGACCGCGTTTCACTTCCCTCTGGCCGGAGTGACCTATCACGACCTGGGCGCGCTGTGGCAGGAGTGGACCGGTCTCCCCATGGTGTACGCGGTATGGGCGACCCGGGAGAGTTTCGCCCGTGCAAACGGTCCTGAGTTGCGGGCCGTGGAGGACGAACTGGTGGCGTGCATGGACTACGGCCGCGAGCATCTGCCCGAGGTGGTGGAGTCGGCGGCCGGCCGCTTCGCCTTCGACCGCGAGACCCTGACCCGCTACTTCGCCCTGCTGCGCTATGACTTCACCGAGGAGTACCAGCAGGGCCTGCGGCGCTTCTATGAGTTGGCCTACCAGGCGGGGGAGCTGGAAGAGGTGCCCGACTTCCGCTTCATCGACGAGTTCACGGGGCCCGATGTGCCTGCCGTCTTGGACGATACCGATCCGGGCGCCTCTATGCCCGAGTTCTGGTCATGACCCGGCTCACCGACGCTGAGGCCCTGGAGCTACTGCGCTCGCGCGACCTGCTGGGAGTGGGGGCGCGAGCCCACGAAGTGCGCGAGCGCCTCGTGCCGGGCGACCAAGCCACCTTTGTGGTCGACCGCAACATCAACTTCACCAATATCTGCATCTCGGGGTGCCGCTTCTGCGCTTTCTACGCCAAGCCCGGTGCGCCGGAGGGCTACTTGCTCACGCAAGACGAGATACACGTCAAGATCCAGGAGACTCTGGACCTGGGCGGCACCGCGGTGATGATGCAGGGCGGCCTGCATCCCGGCTTGGACATCACCTACTACGAAGACCTCTTCCGCTCGATCAAGAAGAGCTTCCCGGCCATCACCATCCACTCGCTTTCGGCCCCGGAGATCATGCACATCGCCATGACCAGCGACCTGGTGGTGCCCGAGGTGCTTCGCCGCCTGAAGGCGGCGGGGTTGGCGTCGCTACCGGGCGGCGGCGCCGAGATCCTGGTGGACCGCGTGCGCAAGCAGGTGGCGCCGGGCAAGGCCGACACCGCTACCTGGCTGGGCGTCATGCGCGAGGCCCACAAGCAGGGCATCATGGGCACCGCGACCATGATGTTCGGCCACATCGAGACCCTTGAGGAGCGCGTGGAGCATATGCGCCGCATCCGCGAGTTGCAGGACCAGACCGGCGGCTTTCGCGCCTTCATCCCCTGGACGTTCCAGTCGGGCAACACCGGCCTGGAGGGAGATGTCCAGGAGGCCACCGCCGTCGACTACCTCATCACGCTGGCGGTCTCGCGTCTGTACCTGGACAACGTGCCGCACATCCAGGCGTCGTGGGTCACCCAGGGGCTCAAGATAGGCCAGGTGGCCCTGCGCTTCGGGGCCGACGACCTGGGCAGCACCATGATCGAGGAGAACGTGGTGGCCGCCGCCGGAGTGCACATGCGCGCGAACCGCGAAGAGCTGATGCACGCCATCCGCGCGGCCGGGTTCACGCCGGCGCAGCGGCGGACCGACTACTCGCTGGTATAGGAGCTGGGCGCCAAATGGAATGGCACTTGGCTGGTCGCAAACCGACGACGGGGGGACGCCGTGAAGAAGACCAAACTGGCTCTCGCGATGACGTTGTGCTGCATCCTGGTCATGTGGGCCTTGGGATGCGGAAGCGATGCCGCGTCCGGAGGGGACGCCGCCATGTTCAGGGGCAACCCCCAGCGCACTGGTGAGTACCCCGGCCCGGGACCTAGCCAACAGCCTCAGCTCGCATGGAAGTTTGGGCCGGGCGAAACGATCCGATCCGATCCGACAGTCTCAGGTGGGGTGCTCTACTTTGGCTGCGACGACGATTGTCTCTACGCTCTCGATGCACAGAGCGGAGCGGAGCGGTGGCGATTCAAGACTGGAGATGACGTGATATGTTCCCCGGCCGTCGCGGGCGGGGTGGTCTACTTTGGCGGTCAGGACAGCTACTTATACGCAGTCGATGCCCAGACTGGGGTGGAGCGCTGGCGATTCGAGATGGGCGCCGGGGGCTACTCCTCTCCGGCCGTCGCTGACGGCGCGGTCTACTTCGGCGGCGGTGACGGCAACCTATACGCCCTCGATGCCCAGAGTGGGACAGAGCGATGGGTATTTAAGGTGGGCTGGGTCGGGCAATGCTCCCCGGCCGTCGCCGACGGGATGCTGTATTTCAGCAGCGCCGATGGTAACGTGCGTGCGCTTCGCTAGGTGCTCGCGTGCGGTGAGCCGGTCAGGCGCACAAGGCGACCAGCTCTTCCCGCGGAAGGACGTATGGCTTGTGAGGGGCGACCGGAAGATGCCCTTCCGCAGCAGCTATGACGTGTTCCGGGAAGGTGACAGTCAACATTCCCGCCGATTCCAAACGAGCGTGGGGTAGGACAGGGTGAGTCCCACCAACTCGTCTGTCCGAGGGTCCAGGCGTACCAGATGTCCCTCGGGAGACTCCCAAGAGACGGCGGGTCTCGGGTCGCCGATGCTCAGATACGCGATGTCTGCCTCTGCGTCATAGGAGCAGTCAGTGAAGCAAAAAGGCCCCACGACGATGCTAGTTGCGAGCTTTGACATATACCAACCTCCGTCTGGCTCCGCTGGGCGCTCCCGCGACGTACGCGGTCAGGACTTGGGCGGGTTCAAGATCGAACCGAACAATCACGACCAAATAGAGACTGCGAAAACCGGGGATGGCGCCTAATCGATAGTATAGACGAGTCTCTCCCGAGCCTTGGCCTTCGTAGACAAAGTGAGGATCGCGTAGCGCCTCCTTGATTTGGGGCAGGCAACCCATGACCTCTTGGTGTTTGGCGAGGATGTGAGACTCCCATCTGTCCGCACGTAGCAGGACCCGGCGACCGGAGTAGTCAATGGTGTCCAAGACGAGTTCGTGTTCCATCTTGTCAACATGCCGCAGCGCGGCGCCTTCTCGAATCAGGCCTTGGACGCACTCTGGCTGAGCGAAGCGTGACCGCGCGATATCATGTGCCCACGCAGAGCCAAACGGGCGCGTGCCGGGGGAGGACGACCAGATGCCGCTGCAGCAAGACTACGTGCTTAGACTCATCGAGCAGCTAGGCGCCATGATTCGGACGGCGCTGGCCAGGCTCCGGAACAGGGGGTCAGAAGAGCGTCCTGAGCTTGCCGGTCAGGCCATCGGCCTAGCTCTGTCCATGGATCCAGTCATGGCTTCGAACTTGACGCCGGCGAGCCTCACGGCGCTGCTCCAGCTTGGTGAGGTCGACAATCGCGTGATGGCGCTGCTCCAGCAGGCCCTGGATATCGAGGCCACGGCCTACGGCGACCGCGGCGACGCGGCCACCGCGATGTTGCGACGCGACCAAGCGGAGGCGATCAGGTTGCTGTTGGACGCAGAGGTGCGGTCGTGAACAAGTCCCTGACGGACCAGCGCACATATTCGGTGCTCTCCGCCACTTGCTTCGCACTGGGAACCTACTCGATCACGGTCGCGGTGGTTCGGCTGATCATAGCGCTCTCGTTGGGAGTGAGCAGCCTGGAGGATGCCATATCAACCGAGCTACAGCTCCGCGTATTGAAGGCCAGCACATTCTCGGCCCCTGCCGCAGCGGGTCTGGCCCTTGTGCTTGGTGTCTCGGCCATGGTGAGGTATCGGCGCAAGTCAGTATTCGCCATTCTTGGTGCGAGCTTCGGCATCGCTCTGCTCGCGTGGGTGGTGTTGTACCTGATTCTGTTCATTGACTGAGGCGTTTTTGCCCGCCGATGTATCATATGTGCCCTCAATTGGAGGGAAGGGTCGGTCATGAGTAGAGAAGAAGGCACACTTAGGGTAAAGACTGGTCTCGCCGAGATGCTCAAGGGCGGGGTCATCATGGACGTCACCACGGCCGAGCAGGCCGTCATCGCCGAGCAGGCCGGCGCGTGCGCGGTCATGGCGCTGGAGCGCGTTCCGGCCGACATCCGCAGAGACGGCGGCGTGGCCCGCATGTCCGACCCCCAGAAGATCGTCGAGATCCAGAAGGCGGTCAGCATCCCCGTCATGGCCAAGGCCCGCATCGGCCACTTCGTCGAGGCCCAGATCCTAGAGGCCCTGGAGATCGACTACATCGACGAGAGCGAAGTGCTCACTCCCGCCGACGAGTCGCACCACATAAACAAGTGGAACTTCAAGGTGCCCTTCGTCTGCGGCGCCACCAACCTGGGTGAGGCGCTGCGGCGCATCAGCGAAGGCGCGGCCATGATACGCACCAAGGGCGAGGCCGGCACCGGCAACGTGGTGGAGGCCGTGCGGCACATGCGCACCATAGTGGGCGAGATGAAGGCCCTCACCGCCATGGACGAGGACGAGCTCTTCGCCATGGCCAAGGAGCACCGCGCTCCCTACGACCTCATCGCTTGGGTGGCCAAGAACGGCAAGCTGCCCGTGGTGAACTTCTCGGCCGGTGGCATCGCCACCCCCGCCGATGCCGCACTCATGATGCAACTGGGCGCCGACGGCGTCTTCGTGGGCTCGGGCATCTTCAAGAGCGCCGACCCGGCCGCGCCGGGCCAAGGCCATCGTGCAGGCCACCACGCACTATCAGGACGCCAAGATCCTGGCTGAGGTCTCCCAAGGGCTGGGCGAAGCCATGCCGGGCCTGGAGATAGGTCAGATCGACCCGGAGAAGCTCATCCAGCACCGCGGCTGGTAGCGTGGCCGGCAGCACCCCCTCGACCGCAGCGGCCGGCTCGACCGGCGCGGCCCGCTCGCCGAGGGTCAGCCCCACGTAGGAGTCCTTGCGCTGCAGGGAGCCTTTCGCGAGCACGTCCGCATGCTGCGCAGCCTGGGGGCCAAGGTCACCGAGGTCCGTCTGCCGCGCGACCTGGAGGGTCTGGACGGCCTGATGATCCCGGGCGGCGAGAGCACCACCATCGGCCTGCTCTTGGAGGAGCACAAGCTGATGGAGCCGCTGCGCGAGTTCGTGCGGACGCATCCCGTCTTCGGCACCTGTGCCGGACTCATCATGCTGGCCAAGCACACCACCGACGGCGAGCAGCCCCTGCTACAGGTGATGGACATCACCGTGCGCCGCAACGCCTTCGGGCGGCAGCCGCGCAGCTTCGAGGGCCTGGTGGAGCTGACGCTGGACCCGGCGCCGGGCGCCGCGCCGGCGGACTTTCACGGCATCTTCATCCGCGCGCCCTGGGTAGAAGAGGTGGGCCCGGGAGTGGACGTCATCGCAAGGCACGGCGAGCACATCGTAGGTGTGCGGCAGGGCCAGATGATGGCAGTCGCCTTTCACCCCGAGCTGAGCGACGACACTCGGCTGCACGAGTACTTCTTGCAGATGGTGCGGGCGGCCAGGGGCCTGAACTCTTCAGGGTCGGTCCTAGGGCTGACCGCATTCTCTCATCCCGCTATCTCACAATCACCGTGGCGCCGCTTGTCGCCGTGCCCATTGCTAAGCCGTATCGTAAAGGATACACTGATGGTGTTCGGAATCATCCAGACCTTGAGTACTGCCGGTGGTCGGCCGGCGAGATGAGCGAGCCAAACGCAACATGATGCTCGGCTCAACCGGCCGCGCGGAGGCCACTTCGGTGACCGCGGAACGCCGGTGATCGCGTGGACGAGGTCCGATGCCACAGCGGACCTGGCTACCGCGTCTACTTCACGAGGCAAGGCAGGGTCTTCATCATCCTGCTGGCAGGTGGCGACAAATCAAGCCAGCGAGCGACATCGACCGAGCCAAGCGGCTTGCTCAGGAATGCAGGAGGAGCAGTCATGGGAAGTGTAGGAACCAATAGGACCACAGGAATCAAGCTCTATCCGTGGGACCCTGCCGAGCGGCGCACCGAAGAGGACATGATGAGCACTGAACGCCGTACTCGAGAAGATGATCACACTGTATGAAGTCGGCCTCGGGTGTAGCTCGGGAAGGGAATGACGCAGGTGTCCCGTGAGACCGGGTTGAGCCGACAAGAGCCTCTACGAGTCGCTGTCGGCGCAGGGTAATCCGGAGTTCGCGACGGTACAGAAGGCGGTTAAGTCAATGGCACCAGTCCGGCCAGAGCCCAGGGCTCTCGCGCAACGCGGACAGCTGCGCGGCAAGGTGCCCCTTGAGCCATCGATATGTCCGTGTCTCTGTCATGCGCGCTCCAGTATGACCGCCGCCGCATAATATCCGGATAAGGTCACGATCGTGGCACCGCGCCGGAACAGTTGTTAGCCACTTCACGAGACTCCCCTGGCCTGGTATCCTGCGGCTATGGTAGTTCGTAGCTTAACCACCTAGCGGATAGGGGTTTCTGTGAAGACCGTCGTCAAAGGGCTGTCCTTCCTTGGTGTCGGAGTAGATGCGAACTGCGTCCAGGTGGATGTGGAGGACGGCAGGATACTGCGCATCCGGCCTTTCCACTTCGATTGGAAGTACGAGCGCGAGCCTTGGAGGATCCAGGCCCGGGGCAAGGTCTTCGAGGCCAGCGGCAAGACCCTCATCCCGCCCTTCACCCTGGGCTACAAGAACCGCATCTTCTCCCCCAACCGGGTCGAAGTACCCGCTCAAGCGCGTGGACTGGGACCCGAGCGGGGCTCCCGGCTCCATCGGCGCAGGCGGGCGCAACGCTCAGAACCGGGGAGCAGCGGCTATGCGCGCATCACCTGGGACGAGGCCGCCGAGATAGTCGCCGCCGAGATACTGCGCGTCAAAGAGCAGTACGGCATGGCGGGCATACTCGCCCAGGCCGACGGCCACGCTGAGACCAAAGTCGTACACGCCGCCCACGGCTGCAATCGGGCGCTATTGGGCCTGCTGGGTGGCTACACCCTGCAGGAGCGCAATCCCGACAGCTGGGAGGGTTGGTACTGGGGAGCCAAGCACGTCTGGGGCTGCGAGCCCGTGGGCAAGGGCGCGTACCAGTCGAATCTGATTCCCGACATCGCCGAACACTCGCAGATGCTGGTGTACGCGGGGTGCGACCCCGAGACCACCACCTGGGGTTGGGGCGGGCAGACCGTCAGCCGGCTCTGCTACTGGTTCTCGGAGTTGGGCATCAGGCAGGTGTACATCTGTCCGGATGTGAACTACGGTGCCGCCGTGCACGCCGACAAGTGGATACCCATCCTGCCCGGCACCGACGCGGCTCTCTATCTGGCCATCGCGCATGAGTGGCTCCAGGCGGGGACCTACGACAAAGACTATGTGGCCACTCACGTGGTGGGGTTCGACAAGTTCTGCGCCTACGTCCTCGGCGAGGCGGACGGCACGCCCAAGACCCCCAAGTGGGCCGAAGAGAAGACCGGGGTGCCGTCGCGCATCATCAAAGCGCTGGCCCGCGCCTGGGCTGCGGGGCCGACCAGCACGGTGCACGCCAACGGCGGCAACATGATCCGCGGGCCGTACGCCACCGAGAACGCGCGGCTGGAAGTCTGCCTACTGGGCATGCAGGGCTTGGGCAAGCCGGGCCGCCACATGCTGAGCACCATCGAATGGGGCCTCATGGGGGTGGAGACGCCGCCGTATCCGTTCGGAGTGTCGATACCGGTGCCGCGGCACGCCCTGTACCCCAGCGTCGAGGCGGCCAACCGCGGCTTCAACTTCCAGGGAGGTAAAGACGGGATGCTGCAGTTCATCCCCAAGAACAAGCTGCACGAGGCCATCATCGAGGCCTCGCCCGAGAAGCCTATGACCTGGCGCGGCACCACGCGGTGCCGCGCGCTCACCGACGACCAGTTCACCACGCATCAGTACCCGGTGCCGGGAATGCCCGAGGTGCACATGATGTGGTGCGATACGCCCGCTCTGATGACCTGCTGGAACGACAGCAACTACATGGCCAAGGCCTTTCAGAGCCACAAGATAGAGTGCATCGTCACTCAGCATCCGTGGGTAGAGAACGACTGTGAGTTCGCCGACCTCATCCTGCCGGTGGCCACCAAGTTCGAGCTAAGCGACATAGGCGTGGACAACCTCACCGCTGAGTACGGCACGCTCTTCTTGGACGAGAAGTGCGTCGAGCCCGTGGGCGAATCCAGGAGCGACTACGAGGTCTGCTGTGCCATCGCCGAGAAGTTGGGCGTGCTCGAGGAGTTCACCGGCGGCAAGTCGATAGAGGAGTGGATCAGGGTGGGCTTCGACACCTCGGGGGTGGACCACCTGATCAGCTGGGAGGAGTTCAACGAGAAGGGTCACTTCGTGATCCCCAACGACCCCGACTGGCAGAGCCACGAGGTGGCGCTACGCGGTTTTGCCGACGACCCCGACGGTCATCCCCTGAGCACTCCGACGGGTAAGCTGGAGTTCTTCTCGCAGCGCTTGGCCGACCACTTTCCCGACGACGCCGAACGCCCGCCCGTGCCCGCCTGGGTGGAGCGCGGCGTCACCCACGACGAGCGCGTGGGGGGCGACCGGGCCAAGCTCTACCCCTACCTGTGCCTCTCCAGCCACCCGCGCTGGCGGGTGCACTCGCAACATGACGACATGCAGTGGCTGCGCGAGATCCAGACCAACAAGATCGTCGGTACCGACGGCTACGCCTACCAGACGGCGTGGATACACCCAGAGGACGCCAGGGCGAAGGGCGTGCAGACCGGCGATGTGGTGCGGGTCTTCAACGAGCGGGGTGCGGTGCTGGTGGGCGCCTACGTGACCGAGCGCGTGATGCCCGGGGTTGTCTCGATAGACCACGGTGCCCGCTATGACGCCATCGTCCCCGGCGAGTTCGACCGCGGCGGGGCCATCAACTGCATAACCCCGCGCAACACCACGTCCAAGAACGCCACCGGCATGGTGACCGGTGCCTTCTTGCTGGACTTTGACAAGGCCGACCTGGATGAACTCCGGCGGGAGTACCCGGAGGTCTGGGCCCGGCCCATCGACCAAGCGACTGGGCTGGCCTGGGAGCGGATGCTGGCCACCTGAGCGCAGCCGGGCGGCGGTGGGATATGCCTCAGGGTATTTGACCCGGTGCCATCCGTTGCTCTATGCTTTGAGATTGATAGCGGGGCTCGCGCACGGGGTTTCACGAGTCCCGGGACCGTTGATTCGAATCAGTGGTCCCCTCCGCTACTACCACAGTGTCGCCCAGTGCTCTGGATCGCTGCCGTCTGCCGTCTCACCGACCGCGAGTGGTCCGGTGATCTGTCTTGACTTGCAGTGACGCAGGTGACGGGTGCGCTGCGTCACTACACACGCAAGAGAGGATGGTCCTATGAAGAAGATACTGCTGGGCACCGCACTGATTGTTCTGTTGGCTTTGGGGTTGGTCGCCTGTGGGTCGGGCACGACTGACGAGGCCACCACGAGCGTTTCCGCGCCGGGCGCCGATGTCACCTCGGTCTTGGTGTTCACAGACCCTGTCCTGGAGGGGTTGATCCGAAACGCCATGAACAGACCCGACGGCGACATAACGGTCGCCGAAGCCGAGGCCGTGACTCAGTTGGACCTTCAGATGGAGGGTGGCGTCCCGATCGCCAGAGTCGAAGATATCTCGGACCTCAAGTACTTCCCCAACCTCACCAGCCTGAACCTCAACTGGGCCCTGTATGACGGTGACAACGCGGTGGACATCAGCGCGCTCTCTGGGCTGAGCAAGCTGGAATGCCTGTATATCGCCTGCTGTAACGTCGCCGACATCAGCCCACTCGCCGGGTTGACGGGCATGAAGGATCTCTGGATCTGGGGCAATGAGAAGATCACGGATATCAGCGCTCTTGAAGGCATGACGCAGTTAGAGAGCTTGTGGATCAAGGGCTGCCAGATCACCGACCTCTCTTCTCTGGCGGGCATGGCGAAGCTAAGGATTCTCTACTTGGAGGGCAATCCGGTAACAGACTATTCCCCGATCGCGGACATCTACCCAGGTCTCTCAGACAAAGACTTCGACCTGTAACGCCAAGGACGAACAATGACTTCCCCGCCGGCCCTCCTGGGGCCGGCGGGGAAGTCATGGTGCATACCCCTTCGTCGCGTCATCAATGCACACAAAGCCCGCAAACACTTCAGTCCAGCGGCGCCCCGGTGATATACTGACAGACCGGTGCTTCGCACCAGCCGCCCCCCTCTTGATGGTTACAGGCTGCTGGTCGCACGTGCTCCCTTGGGGCCAGTAGCAGAGGTTGTCTTAGGAGGGTCGGTTTGATCCGATACGATGCCCGAGAGGCAGCGTTCTATCGGCAGAAGCTGATCGAGAGAGCGCAGGCGGACGTCCGCGAGTGCTATCAGTGTGGCAACTGTTCAGCCAGTTGCCCGGCAGCCTTCACCTTCGACTACATGCCCAACCAGCTCATGCGCATGCTGCAGGTGGGCATGGTGGAGCAAGTCCTCGATTCTAAAGCTATCCAGCTCTGCGTGCAGTGCCTCACTTGCACCGGCCGATGCCCGCGCAACATAAACATATCGGGCATTTTTGAAGACCTTAAGACCGTAGTGGTCGCCCAAGAACGCAAGGTGCCCGAGCACGTGCGGGTGTTCAACAAGACGTTCATGGACGCTGTCGCCCTGTTCGGGCGGCTGCCCGAGTTCTACGACATGGCCCGCTTCTACATGGGCACCCTGAACCCCAAGATGGCCTTAGGCAACGTCGGCCTGATGATCCCGGTGATGACCCGCCGCAAGATGCCGCTCATACCGCGCCGCTCCAAAGGCGCCGCTGAGGTGGGCCGCATCTATAAGAAGACCATGAAGCTCGCCAAGCAGCGTGCGCAGGCCGAAGTCGCCGCGCGGGCCTGCCTGGCTGCGGACGAGACCGCGGCGCGCGCGGCCGCCAAGGCGGCGCACGGCGCCCCCTGTGAGCCGTGCTCGGTCTGCGGCGGCGTGGCCACTGACGGGCACACCCACGGCGCGGGCGACGGCGCGGCGCGGCTGGCGCCGGCACAGGGGCCGCCGCATGACCCTGGCCTACTACCCCGGCTGCTCGCTGCGTCACTCTAGCGAAGAGTTCGATCACTCCACCCGCAAGGTGCTTGACGCCCTGGGCGTGGAGTACAAAGAGGTGCCCGACTGGACCTGCTGTGGCAGCACGCCGGCGCACATGATGGACCATCTACTGGCTCAGTCCCTCGCCGCGCGCAACCTGCGCCAGGCGGCCGAGGTGGGTGACGAGCTGTTGGCTCCGTGCCCTTCGTGCTATCAGCGGCAGAAGAACGCCGAGCTGGAGATACACGAGAGCGACGCCTTCCGCGCCGAAGTCAACCAGATGCTCGACAAGCCCTACACCGGCCGGGTGAAGTGCTACTCGCTGCCGGAATACCTCATGAAGTTCGTGGGCGAAGAGCAAGTCGCCGCGCTGGTGAAGACCGACCTCTCGCAACTCAAAGTGGTGCCGTACTACGGGTGCCTACTGGCCCGGCCCCTCGACCTGGTGGGCGAGGTAGACCACGAGCAGCCCATGTGGATGGACCAGCTGCTGCAGGCCGCCGGTGCCGACGTGAAGTGGTGGAACTACAAGACCGAGTGCTGCGGCGCCAGCGTGGGCCTGCCCAAAGAAGAGATACAGCGGCAGCTGAGCGGCAAGATAATCGAGCAGGCGTTGGCCGCCGGCGCGGACGCCATCGTGGTGTGCTGCCCGCTCTGCCACGTGAACCTGGACCTCAAGCAGGGCCAGATCAACAAGGCCCTGGGCACGGACTACAAGGTGCCCATCTTGTATCTGCCGCAGGTCCTGGGTCTGGCGTTTGGGATTAGCGACAAAGACGTCATGCTGCAGAAGAACATCGTCGACCCCCGGCCGCTGGTGAAGCAGGCCATAGCCGAGGGCGTGCGCGTCAAGGCCGAGGAGGCGCGCAAAGCCGCCGACAAAGCCGCGAAGGATGCCGCCCGCGCCGAGAAGGCCGCCGCCGAGGGTGGCGCCGCGCCGGCCGCGTCGGACGAAGGCGGCGCCGCATGAGAATCGGCGTCTTTGTCTGCCATTGCGGCACCAACATCGCCGGCACGGTGGATGTGGAGCAGCTCGCCGAGAGGGCCCTCACCCTCAAGGACGTGGTGCACGCCGACCATCCCATGTATACGTGTTCTGAGCCGGGCCAAGGTTCTATCCAGGACGCCATCCGTGACAAGAAGCTCGACCGCGTGGTTGTGGCCGCCTGCTCGCCGCACATGCACGAGGTCACCTTCCGCCGCTGCGTCGAAGCCGGGGGCCTGAATCCGTACATGATGGAGATGGCCAACATCCGCGAGCACTGCTCCTGGATACATCCCGACAAGGCCATCGGCACCCAGAAGGCCTGGGACATCATCAAGATGGCCGTGGCCAAGGTCCGCCAGCTGGAGCCCCTCTACTCGAACGAGGTGGAGGTCAACAAAGAGGTGCTAATCATCGGCGGCGGCGTGGCGGGAATACAGGCCGCGCTCGACCTGGCCGACACCGGGCTCAAGGTCACCATAGTGGAGAAAGAGACCACCATCGGTGGCACCATGGCCAAGCTGGACAAGACCTTCCCCACCATCGACTGCTCGGCCTGCATCCTCACTCCGCGCATGGTCGATTGCGCGCAGCACGAGAACATCGAGGTCATGGCCTACTGCGAGATAGACAAGGTGGCGGGCTACGTGGGCAACTTCACCGTGGACATCCGCAAGAAGGCCAGCATGGTCGATTGGACCAAGTGCATAGGCTGCGAGATCTGCGTGCAGAAGTGCCCCAGCAAGGCCCCGGACAAGTTCAACGCCGGCCTGGAGCAGACCAAGGCCATCTACATCCGTTCCCGCAGGCGGTGCCTAAGCGCGCTGCCATCCAGGTGGACTACTGCCGCTACTTCCAGACCGGCAAGTGCAAGGTCTGCGAGCGGGTGTGTCCGGCTGGCGCCATCGATTATGAGCAGAAGGAAGAGATCGTTCAGAAGCGCTTCGGCGCCATAGTGGTCGCCACCGGCCTGGACGTGTTCGATTGGGAGACGGGCTATCCCGAGTACGGCCAGGGCAAGATAAAAGACGTCATCTCGGGTCTGCAGTACGAGCGCATGCTCAACGCCTCGGGCCCCTCGGGCGGCCACGTGCACCGCATCAGCACACGGTGAGGACCCCAAGACCGTGGTCTTCATACAGTGCGTGGGCTCGCGGGACGAGTCGGTCAACCGACCCTACTGCTCCAGCGTGTGCTGCATGTACACGGCCAAGCAGGCCCTGCTGACCAAAGACCACGTGGGCATGGACACCGAGGTCTACGTCTTCTACATAGACATCCGCGCCAACGGCAAGGGTTACGAGGAGTTCGTCAAGCGCGTACAGACCGAGTTCGGTGTGAAGTATGTGCGCGGCCGCGTGAGTAAGCTGTATGAGGACGGCGACAAGGTCATGGTGCGCGGCACCGACACCCTGCTGGGTGAGCAGGTGGAGATCGCCGCCGACCTGGTGGTGCTGGCCACCGGCATCGAGGCCGCTCCGGGCGCCAAGGAGCTGGCGCAGAAGCTCAACATAAGCTACGACGAGTTCGGCTTCATGAAAGAGGGCCACCCCAAGCTGCGCCCGGTGGAGACCAACACCGCCGGCGTCTTCTTGGCCGGCGTGTGCCAGGCGCCCAAGGACATCCCGGCCACGGTGGCGCAGGCCTCGGGCACGGCATCGAAGGTGATGGGCCTGCTGTCGCAGGACAAGCTCAAGACCAGCCCGATGATCGCGGTGGTCGAGCAGAAGAACTGCGTGAGTTGCTGGAAGTGCATAGAGGTCTGCCCGTTCAGCGCGCCCGAGAAGCAGGAGCAGCGCGACGGCACTGAGAAGAGTCACGTGATAGAGACGGTCTGCCAGGGTTGCGGCGTGTGTGTGGCCAACTGCCCGGTGAACTGCATCTCGCTGAAGGGCTTCACTACCGACGCCCTGCTGGATACGAGAACCTGCCCGACGAGGCCAAGCAGGAGCTGCTGGAGCGCATCTACGCCACGTGCGTGCGCTGCTTCGCCTGCATTCACGTCTGCCCGGTGTGCGTGTGCTGGGACAAGTGCGTGAACCGTTCGCGCACCCCCGAGCTGGTGAGCCAGAAGGTCGGGCCCAAGGAGAACCTGCTGTTCCAGATGGTGCACATGTTCCACGTGGCCGGCCGCTGCCCGTCGTGTGGCGCCTGCGACCGCGCCTGTCCGGTGGAGATACCGCTGGGTCTGCTGCACGCCAAGATGAACAAGGAGCTCTACGACATGTTCGGCTTCGAGCCCGGCACCAGCCTGGAGCAGAAGCCGGTGTTCCAGTTGTTTGACCTGAATGCCGACCACTTCGGGGATTAGGAGCCTGTGAGAAGAAGCCCCGCCACAGAGGCGGAGGAGGGACGATGGCTATCAAATTCTTGAACGTTGATGCGCTGCCGGCCTTCCTGGCTGCATGTGCCAAAGACGCCCGCGTGATAGCCCCGGTGAAGACGGGCGGGGTGGTGCAGTTCCAGCCCCTGGGCGCCGGCGACGCGGTGGAGCTGGACGTTCTGCTGGCCAAGCAGTCGCCCAAAGAATGGCTGTTCCCGCAGACCGAGACCTACCTCACCTTTGAGTATGGCAAGACTGTGACCGGCGGCGGCCGGGGCGCCGCGGACGCGCCCAAGAGTGGCGCCGACGCGCCGGTGCCGACGCCCACCGTGACGCTCGAGACCCAGAACGAGGCCCCGGCCCAGGTGATCTTCGGCTTGCGGCCCTGCGACGCCCGCGGCCTGGTGCAGATGGACCAGGTGTTCGGCGGGTACGGCGGCTTCTACTACGATCCGCTCTACAACGCGCGCCGCGCGGCCACCACGGTGGTCGCGGTGGCCTGCGCGAAGCCGCGCAGCACCTGCTTCTGCACCGCACTGGGCGGCAGCCCCGCCGGCACCGAGGGCGTGGACGCGCTCTTTACCCCCATCGACGGTGGCTTCGCGGTCGAGGCACTCACCGACAAGGGCAAGGCGCTGCTGAGCACCGCCCCCGGCCTCACCGACGCCGACGCGCCGCAGACCGCCCGCGCCGACGAGGTCAAGGCCAAGGCCGAGGCGGCCGTGGACAAGCCCTTCAACCTCGAAGGCATCCGCGACAACCTGCACGACAACATCGCCCAGCCGGGCTGGCACGACCTCTGCATGCGCTGCATAAGCTGCGGCACCTGCACCTACGTGTGCCCCAGCTGCTACTGCTTCAGCATCAACGACCAGATAGTCGAGTCCAGCGGCGAGCGCTACCGGGTGTGGGACAACTGCTTCAACCCCCTCTACACCGAGGAGACCTCCGGGCACAACCCGCGGGCGCAGAAGAGCAACCGCTTTCGCAACCGCTTCAGCCACAAGTTCTGGTACTACCCCGACAAGTACGACAGCCTGCTCTGCTCGGGCTGCGGCCGCTGCATTGCCAACTGTCCGACGCGCATAGATATCCGCGAGGTGCTGACGGTCATGGGCGCGCCGGCGCTCGCGCAGCGGACAGCGACAGTGAGCAAGACGGTACTGACTCAGTGCAACACCATCATCAGTTTCACCTGCTACGACGACACTAGCCTTGGGTTTCTGGGCAACATATTCGGCCCAGAGCACGTTGCGCTCGTACCCAACTTGCCTCCTCTCCATGCGGTCGCTTTTGGGTCATGGATTCGCTCGGAAAAGCCGATTGTGTTTCAGATTCCCTATGATGAGAGCAAGGATGCTGGGGCCGCCAAAGATGTTCGTGCCCTTACGGAGCCCGGCGTTCCACAAACCTGAAAGAATGCAGGGGGCTTACACTGGGACTTCATGAGTCAAAGAGGTGTTGCTTCGAAGAGATGTCACGTTTCTCAGACGAAGAGAGCCTAGAGCGAATCCGCTGAACGCCGATCCGGAGCACTCGCCCAAACACGCGAGGGCTGCGGCTATGAATAACACCTACCAAATACTCTTGTACTGGGACAAAGGCGCAACATTCGCTGAGCGAATGGCGGCAAAGCTGCTACGCCTCGAAGGCTACACGGAAATCGATCCGCAGTGTCCAATGGGCGGGCCTGACGGGACGAAGGACATACTATGCACGAAAGATGGCAGGAGTTTCGTGGTTGGGTGCTACTTCCCGAGTGGCCAGAAGGACTTGGCGGCGATTGCCAAGAAGTTCTCCGACGACTATAGAGGGGTCGCGAAGAACGAAGCTGATGGCTTCATCTTCGTAACGAACCAGGCAATCGCGCCAAGAGAGCGAGTGGGCCCTGGTGTCGAGTTACCCATCGTCCGAGCTCTTTCACGGTGAGAGAGTCTGCGGAGTCCTGAGAGCTCTCCCAAGGGTTATGGCATCCGACTCGAGTACCTTGGCATTGAACTCACAAAGGCCGAACAGATCTCCTTCTTGAATTCGTATCTGGACTTGGAGGGCCATCTTGAAGAAATCAAGGCGACTCTCGATGCGATAAAGCGAACGACAGTACGTCTGGCGGGCCAAGTTGACGCGCATGACATCGATTCAAGCAAGAAGTCCAGCGTTCTTCCCATAGCCGGTATCATGCTTTCCTCGCGACTGTCTGTTGAGGATTTGCAGGCACTGCATCTAGCCTGCTTGTACGACTCAGGACTCGTTAACTCCCCGGCGGCTCATGCATTCAGGAACGTGCAAGTTTGGGTTGGCTTGCCGGGGTGCACCATAGACCGCGCCGATTACATTCCGCCGCCACCGACCGAAGTGCCGCGGTTAGTTAATGAACTGCTTGAGTGGTGGCGCGCTGAGTATATGAATGTTGTGTACGGAGGTGACTCAGCCAAGATGCTGCTGATTGCGGAGTTCCATGAACGCCTCCTCTCAATTCACCCATTTCTGGATGGCAATGGCCGCCTCGCGAGAGTGATCGCGTCACTTCAGTATCGGGATCTGATGAATCAACAGATTGCGTTTGATGGTAAGAATCTGAGAACGTGGCGGAATGCTGCACAGCCCTTCAATCTGCACGCGAAGGTGGGCACCAAGCTTTGGCGGATGTCTTTCGCAGCCTTGCAAAGTAGTTGCGGCGAGTATGTTGGAGAATAGCTTTCGGGCCCGTATGGCCAGATGGTATGCGTGATGTGAGCAGTAGTCGAGCCTGTTAGATGCAAGCTGGTACGCTGGGACCAAAGGGGTTAAGTTGGAGAATAGGCACCGATGCAGCTATCCCGGACTATCCGTCGATGCATGATCCGACTCCGGGCGTCGTGCGAGTCATGGCGTTCGACGAGTATGACGCCGCGGGGCGACGTTCCGTGGGAACGGTGTGGCATCCTGAGGAGTAACACAGCGGAGTGAGAGTGACGGCTAGCTGGAGTGACGACCTATACAGCGTGCCGCGCTTGGTTACTGTCATGGTGGAAGACGGACCACACCAGAAACACCCTAGAGCAAAGGTGGAGGTGCTGTTCTGTCAGCCATGTGACCGCGAGAAGGTTGGTGGAGCTCGTAGCCAAGCTTGTCCGTCGGTATTCGCCGTAGCCCTCTGGGCGGTCGAGCTGGTGATGCTCAGCGGTTTGCCAAGCAAGGGCGATTCGCAGGCCAACTGGTTCTCACATGACGCAACTGCCAAACCCCCGAGGCCGACGGCTCAGAAGAGCCTGCAGAAGACGAAGGTGAGGTCTAAACTCTAGACAAAGTTGCACGCTGGTTGGCCTCGAGCAACCAGCCGCTCGGTTTGGCCGACGACACCGCGCACTTGCCTTAGACTGACCCCCCGCACCCCCGCACCACCAGGTCCAAACAACACCAGAATTTGAAAAGAGCCTGACGGCCTCCCTACGTCCACGGGCGCTTCGCGGGAGGGCAGCCCTCACAGCCCCGTCCACTCCGTCGTGTACGATGGACTCATCATGAAGGGGTTCGTTCCGACACCGTCCGAGACCGTCGACGCCATGGTCGAGCTGCTGTTCCGCGAGCGGCCGCCTGGTCCGCGTGACCGCGTGCTCGATCCGGGATGCGGCACCGGAGCCTTCATCGAGGGGATCATCCGCTGGTGCGCCAAGCACGACCTCGCTGTGCCTCGGGTCACCGGGGTGGAGTCCGACCCTCGCCACGTGGCCGTGCTGCGCGACAAGTTCGCCGGGCACCCGGCCGTCGAGATACGCCACGCCGACTATCTGCTGAGCGGGCCCGGGGAGTACGAGTTCATCGTGGGCAATCCCCCCTACGTGGCCATCACGGGGCTGTCGCAGGCCGAGAAGCAGCAGTACCGGGCCGGTTTCGCGACGGCGCGCGGCCGGTTCGATCTGTACATGCTCTTCTTCGAGCAGGCGCTCGCCCGTCTGGCTCCTGGGGGGTGGCGAGGAACGTTTGACGCTTGCGCATTTCACTGATATCATGCGTTTCACCACTTGGTGAAAGCGGGGTCATACGGTGAAAGAGCTTGATGTGATAGAGAGGTTCGCTGAGGCGCTAGAAAGGTGCCTCCAGAACGTCCCGCGCTCCTCCGTCGATCGCCTCGACCGTGGAGTCCGTCTGGCGAACGGGATGGTGGCAGACCTCACTGCGGTCGTCAAGGTCCTGGGGCGCAGTCGCACCATTATTGTCGAAGCGAAGTCAAGCGGTCAGCCGCTCCGCGTTCGGGAGGCGGTAGACCAGCTCAAGCGGATGATCACGGGCTCTGGTCTGAGTGATGCGTATCCCGTGTTTGCTGCTCCCTACATATCCGAAGCGAGCGCAGGCATCTGTCGCGAGTACGAGGTCGGCTATCTGGACTTGGCCGGCAACTGCCGATTAGCATTCGACAACGCGTACGTCGAGCGAGTCTCGCCGGAGAACAAGTACAAAGAGCAGCGCGGACAAGCGACGCTGTTCAAACCGAAGTCATCAAGGATCATCCGTCTCATGCTGGGCGGGTCGCGGATGTGGCAGGTCCAACAGCTGGCTGCTGAGGCGGAGGTAAGCATCGGACTCGTTTCGAGGGTCAAGCAGGAACTTCAGGCGCGCGAGTGGCTTGTGTCCACAAAGGATGGCATCAAGTTGTCTGATCCCGAGCAGAGTCCTGCAGCTGGGCTGCAGACGTACTCGTACAAGAAGAACGACGTCGGCGAGTACTACACCATGGCAAGTAGCGGTGACTCGGAGACCGCCATCGCGAGATGGTGTGAGCAGAACGGCGTGCGCTATGCGCTGACCGGGTTCTCCGGTGCTCGACTTTCGTCGCCCCGAGTCCGGTACAACCGGTCGACGATCTACGTTGCTTCGAAGATGGACGCTCTCGCGAACGACACGGGATTGAAGCGCGGTGGAGACGGGCGGCAATGTGCTTCTCCTGAAGCCATACGACGAGGGTGTCTTCCAGGGGTCGAGGGTCCTCTACGGTACTCGTCGTTGTGTCGCCGGTGCAGCTCTACCTGGACCTTCAGTCGATGCCCGGGCGTGGTGAGGAGGCGGCTGAAGAAGTGCTGGCGAGGGAGCTCAGACCGTTGTGGTAAAGAGCACTTCAGACTACCCGCCGGACGCGGTGGAGGCCGCCAAGTCCGTTCTCGTGGAGTTAGTGCACGTCCTCGGGGAGTACCGCGATGACATGGTGGTCGTCGGCGGCTGGGTCCCACCGCTGCTCATGCCGGACAGCAGCGGTCACGTGGGCAGCACGGATGTGGACGTTGCGCTGAACCATCTGGCAGAGAACGATGAAGCGTACGCGCGGATCTCGAAGCTGCTGAAGGACCGCGGATACGAGCAGGACGAGAGAGCAGCCCTTCATCTGGTATCGCACAGTCGATATGGGCGAGCGGCTCGGTGGTTGTGGAGGTCGACTTCCTTGCGGGTGAATACGGCGGCCGTGGCAGACAGCATAGGACTCAGCAGATCCAAGACCTGAGGCCCCGAAAAGCAAGGGGCGCCGACCTGCTTTTCTCCAGGTTTGTTGAGTGCGAGGTCTCCAGTCGTCTTCCGGGTGGTGCGCTGGACACGGTCGTCGTGAAGGTCGCGGGCGTCGTTCCATACATCGTGATGAAATGCGCCGCGCTGAATAGCCGCCTGAAGGAGAAGGACGCGTACGACATCTGGTTCACCCTTTCGAACTACCCGGGAGGCGTGGAAGTAATCGCAGGTGAGTTCGAGGCCGTGGCGGCCCACGGTCTGGTCGTGGAGGCGGTCGGTGTGCTCGGGGCGAAGTTCGCATCACCCGACCACTTCGGCCCGGCTTCTGTCGCGGTGTTTCTCGAACTGGACGGCGAGGACGCGGACCTGGTTAAGCGGGACGCATTCGAAAGAGTGCAGGCCTTGCTGGCGGCGCTTTCAGGCGGCGGTGTCGGGTAGGACCAGTTGGGGGTGGTGCCAGTGATCACCATCACTACCACGACGGTGCTGATGGTCTTGACTGACTTCCGCGTCCCAGACTCATCGGCCGCACTTCCGCGCTGCCCGTCCCAACAACCCCAGACTTTGACTCGAAGTCGAGGGCGAAGCCTTCACTGACGAGACGCCCATCTGGTCGGACGATGTGTTTCCCGTCCGCCTCTCGGTCAAGCCCGTTGTAGCGCTGACACGTGAAACCTCAGTGCCGGTGGCCGACGTTCTGCCCCAGCTGTCCTTCTTCGACGAGTCAAAGCCGATGGCGTGTACTGGTCGTGTTCGGTCATCGCCCACTCCGCTCAGCGCAGCCGATGGAGAGATGATCGCGAACGCGGTTATCGCTGCCGGGCAGTCTCCGAAAGAGACAAGCATCGACTTGAGGAAATGGAACCGAGTCCCCAGAGGGTACGAGGCGGTGCAGAATCGCCTACTTGGTCGCGAGCGTGACCTGCCGCACGACGACGTCGTCAGACCGGACATCGAGGCCATCTTCGGCCATGCCGTGGAGGTGAAGCTCTAGGGCGCTCCGCATGTTGTCCTCGGCCTCCTTGGGCGTGGCGCCGGTGGCGATGCAGCCGGGGACTTCCGGGGCGTAGGCGGAGTAGTTGTGGCCCGCTCTCTCGATGATTATGGCGACAGTTCTCATGGTCTTTCCACCTTGATGCCCGCTTGTCTCGCGATGCTTCGCAGTGTCCCGGGTGCGATCTCTTGTCCGGGCTTGCCGGCGATGGTCACTCGGCCCGGCTTGGTCGGGTGTTTGAACTGACGGTGGCTGCCAGATTGACTCACCTGGAACCAGCCGTCTTCGCTGAGTATTCTCATCACATCTCGGACTTTCATAGTCAGAATACCCTAGGTCAGCGCCCACCGCACCTGGCTCAGCCCCTGGTTGGATTCTGTGCCCCGGTAAGACCTTGCGGGCTCAGGGTGGTGCTTCCGACAGACGGCTGCGCCAGGCTCCTTCCAAAGTCGCAGTGTCTTGCTCTAGCCCAGGGTTGACTATCTGTTTGCTCCGGGTTTGGCCCCGGGTCCGCGCTCTGCGTGAACCTGAGTCAGCGGTGCGTGGACTCCTCGTCTTGTTATACCTAGGCAGGTCAAAGTATAATAGGGCCACGCGTAAGGATAGCGGGGTATAACAGCATGGACACGAGTCGGTTCGCGAAAGATAGTCCGGGACGCCTACTTCGCACTCCACAGGGGTATGTCGCGTTCGTCCCCGATCCATTGCCCCCGGCCATCGCTTTCGACCTGGAGCTGGCCGCCAGGATGTCCGAAGCCGACCGGGCGCTCAGCGAGCTGGCGGGGGTCGCGCGAACGCTCCCCAATCCTCACCTGCTCATAGGCCCCTTCATACGCCGCGAGGCGGTGCTTTCGAGCCGCATTGAGGGAACTCAGGCCTCTCTGTCCGACCTTCTGTTCTTCGAGGCGGCCAACCTGCGAGAGCAGGAGGTCCCCGACGTTCGCGAGGTCTCGAACTATGTAGGGGCCCTTGAGTACGGACTGTCACGCCTGGACACGCTCCCCCTATCGCTCCGGTTGATACGTGAGATGCACGAGCGGCTCCTCGAAGGGACTCGCGGCCAGAATCTCACCCCGGGTGAGTTCCGCCGTTCGCAGAACTGGATCGGACCAGCCGGGTGTACGTTGATGGACGCCGCCTTCGTGCCGCCTCCGGTGGACGAGATGAACGACGCGCTGGGCGCGTTCGAGAAGTATCTGCACGCGCCGTCAGAGCTGCCTCCGTTGGTGAGGCTGGCCATAGCCCACTATCAGTTCGAGGCTATCCACCCCTTCTTGGACGGTAACGGAAGGATCGGGCGGCTATTGGTCACCATGCTTCTGTGTACCGAAGGGCTGTTGCCGCAGCCGCTTCTGTACCTCAGTGCGTACTTTGAACGTCATCGCGACGAGTACTACGCGAATCTCTTAGGTGTCAGCCTGCAGGGTAGCTGGGATAGGTGGATCCGCTTCTTCCTGCGCGCGGTGGCTGTGCAGGCACGTGACGCCATCCATCGTTCCGACCTGCTGCTGGATCTGTGGCGAGCGTACCGAGACAAGATGCAGGCCGCGCGCTCGTCGGCTCTGCTCCTGAGCATCGTCGACGGGCTCTTTCAGTACCCCGCGCTCACAACCCCAGGGGTAGCAAGGGACTTGGGTATCACCCAGCGGGCCGCGCAACTTAACATAGACAAGCTCATCGCAGCCGGCATCCTCCAGGAGGTAACAGGCCGCAAGCGAAACCGCCTCTATGTAGCCAAGGAGATACTCCGGACGCTGGAGGAGTCAGAGCGTGAGCTGTGACAAGCCGTGACATGACCCCTGACTACGTCCACGGCTACGATCCGCGCGAGAGCCTGCGCCTGCAGGACCAGGCGGCCACGCTCGCCGAGCTGCTGCATTCCGACACCGTCTTCCCGGCCGGGAGTCGCGTCCTGGAGGCCGGGTGTGGAGTGGGCGCGCAGACGGTCACTCTGGCCAAGAACAGTCCGGGAGCCCGGATCCTGGCCGTCGACATCTCCTCTGACTCGCTCGCGGAGGCCGAGCGGGCGGTCAGGGCGGCGGGCATCACCAATGCTTGAGTTCCAGCAGGCCGACCTCCTGCGGACGTCCTTCGAGCCGGGGTTGTTCGACCACGTGTTCGGCCTACTTCTATCCGGAGAGCGAGGCCGCTCAGGCTGCCATCCGGTGCCTGGTAGAGCTGCAGGCTCGCGGAGGCGGCGACGCGCTCATCGGCAGGAGGCTGTATCCGCTTCTGGTGGCTGCCGGCTTTGGGGAGGTCCACGTGAGTCCGCGGTTCGTGTACGCGGATGCGAGCCGGCCGGAGATGGTGGACGGGTTCACCAAGAAGACCTTCACGGCCATGGTGGAGGGCGTGCGCGAGGCCGCGATCGCGGAGGGCTTGGCGACGGCGGAGGCCTTCGACCAGGGGCGTGGCCGACCTCTATCGCACGGCGGGGACGACGGCACCTTCTGCTACACGTTCTTCAAGGCGACGGGGCGGGGTGATGGGCATCCTCAGCTCATTCAAGGGCTGGATGGGGGAGTCGGCGATCGCGGCCGGGTTGTGGATGAAGCTGGATGACTCGGTATACCGCCGCATCCACAACGTCATCGTGCCGACCCAGAACGGCACCACCCAGATCGACCACGTGCTGGTCTCGGTCTTTGGCATCTTCGTGGTGGAGACGAAGGACAGAGACGGTTGGATATTCGGCACGCCCGATCAGCCCAAATGGACGCAAGTCCAGCATGGGAAGAAGTACCAGTTCCAGAATCCCTTGAGGCAGAACTATCGGCACACCAAATGTCTATCTGAGTACTTGGGTCTCGACCACGGCCTGTTCCACTCCGTGGTGATATTCACCGGTGAGAGTGAGTTCAAGACGCCGATGCCCGAGAACATCATAGACCGTGGTCTCTCTCGCTACATCGAATCGTTCGTCGAGCGAATGCTGACTGAGGACCAAGTCGAGGACATCGCGAGGACGCTGCGCTCGCTCAAGGACTCTTCCGGTCTATCCAAGAGCGATCACCTGAAGTCTCTTGAGGAACGCCACAGCTCCACGACTCAGTGTCCGCGGTGCGGGGGCAGCCTTGTGTCGCGGATTGCGAAGCAGGGGGCGCACGCCGGGCAGTCGTTTCTGGGGTGCAGCAACTATCCGCGCTGTCGATACACCAAAGGGTTGTAGTCGGCAGGCAGTTGCGGCACCAAGACCTGAGCGGGCCGGTCTGGCAATGGCGCGGTGTGGGCTGTCGCCGGACCGCCTCGAAGCAGAATCATCTGCGCTAGTATGGGGCGCGTGCTGGTGCATGGGTTCGTGACTAGGGGGGTGGTGACCATGTTCAGTAGACTTCGACTCTTGTTCTTCGCGGGGATGTTCCTTTCGCTCGTCATCTGTATTTGCGCTTCCTGTGGAGGGAAGACCGCTGAGACAGGAGACACCGGACCACTTCTCTCTATGCTGGCGGGGGTGCCGCAAGACCCTATCCGCCAGAGCGAGAGCTTCGTGACCTTTGTCGATTACGCCGCCGCTGAGTCTGCCTACGGGATGACCCGTCCGGCGGACTATGCGGAGTTCAAGGCCACCGACGCCTGGGATGAAGCGACCAAGGCCTGGTGGTACGTGTTCAAGCACCTGCAGGGGCCCTCCTACTCTGCGTATTGGCTAAAGATGGTGGAGATGGGTCCGGGGACGGTGGGGTTCAGCCCGTTCCAGGTCGACAGGGTCATGGAGTATGGCGCACCGCCCAGCACGGGGGTGGTGTTGAGCGGCGATTTCGACGCGGCCGCCATCGGTGTCGCCTATGAGGCCAACTTCGATCTGGCCGCCAAGGACTTCGACGGCACGACTATGTGGCTCTGGGGAGATGATCCCGAGTCCGGGCTGAAGGTGGACCCCGCAAATAGAGCGCCCGAGAACCCTTTCGGCGGTCAACTGGGTCGCCGCCAGCCCATGATCATTAGCGACGAGCGTCTGATGTCATCAGCCGATCTGAGCGTGGTGCTGGCCTACGCCGACGCGGCCGCGGGGAAGGCACCGAGCCTGGCGGACGATCCCGACTATCGTGCGGCTGTGGATGCCGTCAGTGAGGGCGTCGAGGTCGTGCAGGCGATAGTGGCCGGCCCCACAATCACTCAGCAGATGGGCGAGGCGCCCCTGGTCGTTCTTGACCCTACGGCTATGACGCCCATAGAGATGGAGGAGATGATCCGGACTGTCGCGGAGACGATGCTCAAGGACTTCAAGGAAGTCAGCCCCTACAGCTTGCTGATCGCCGCCGACACGGTGGGCGACGATGAACAGATGGCTCGTTTGGCTCTGGTCTTCCCGGACGCCGGCTCAGCTGAGACCGCGGGCACCGCGCTGCTAGGCAGACTGTCCCGGTACCTGTTTCTAGCCTCGGATAGGTCGATCTCGGATATTCTGGCCGAGCTCAAAGTCACCACTCCCCGCTATCACGTTAGTGAGAGTTCGGGCCGGGCAGTCCTGGTGCTGGAGTTCCCTGCCCCAAAGCCCACGACAGCTGAGATCGCCTCGATGCAGAAAGGCGACGGGCTGACAGGGACCGGACCAGGGGCCACCTACGGGCTCTTCCTGCAGATGCTCATGCAGCGCGATATCGGCTGGCTGAGCACCGTCAGTCGGTCTGAGCTGGAGGAACTGAGATGAGCGCCAAGATGACCCAAGGAGCCGCCCCACCTATGAAACGCAACCTGACGATGGCGCTACTGCTCGAATGAGGGTGTGGGCGAGGATTGCGCAGGTGCAGGGAGTTGCACGTGGGCGCTTGCTGGGACTCAGCTGGCATCCTGGATTACGATGACCGCGTCCTCCTCCTTGTGGGCTGTCCGGGGAGGAAGCGGGGAGGCTGGCGTGGGGTACAATCATTCGAATGTGCAGTACTTCGTGTCTAGGTCACCGGTCATCTCAGAGCCTCGAGCCTTCGAGTGGTTGCATGACAAGCTGGGCGCGGGCGGCTGAACCACTGGGGGAGGTGGGGATACTTGAGGTCTAAGAGCGGCGATAAGCGGCCTCTCGTCGTGGACCTAGACGGCACTCTTCTGAAGACAGATGTACTCATCGAGGCGGCCAGCCGCTTCGTCACTCACAACCCGCTTCGAGCTCACCGGTTGGCGGGTTGGCTCCTATCTGGGAGAAGTGTTTTCAAGGAGCGGCTCGTCGAGCACAGCAAGACCGATCCCGCCCTTCTGCCGTACAACGAGCCTCTACTCGCCTGGCTTCGGGACCAGAAGAAGCAGGGCCGCCTTCTTGTCTTAGCTACCGCCTCCCCTCGGAGTGTGGCCCAAGCGGTAGCCGATCACCTGGGCTTCTTCGACGACGTCTTGGCAAGTGAGGGCGGCGCCAATCTTAAGTCCAAGCGCAAGCGTGACGAGTTGGTGAGCCGCTATGGCGATCACGGCTTCGACTACGTCGGCAATAGCACTGCCGACCTACCCGTTTGGGCGTCGGCGCAGCACGCGTTTATAGTGAGTTCCTCGCGGAGGCTGGTAGCAAGAGCTCGCTCGCGGAACGGCTCTGTCACGATCGTAGATAGCGATAAGAAGTCCTCCTTCAGGTCGCTGTTGAAGAGCCTACGCCCACATCAATGGGTGAAGAACGCTCTTGTGCTCCTACCTCTGCTCACCGCGCACAAGTACGGGGACGTGAATAGCGTAGTGCAGGCCGCGCTGGCCTTTGTTGTGTTCTGTCTCGCAGCTAGCGGCACCTACTTGCTCAACGACCTAGTCGACCTCGAGCATGATCGAAGTCATCCCCACAAGAATCAACGCCCCTTTGCTTCTGGGGATCTGGGCGTTGGGGTCGGCTGGCTGATCTGGCCTGCGCTAGTTGTTGCCGCGTGTGTTGTCGCCGGCTTGCTGTTGCCGAAGCTCCTGGTGATTAGCTTGGCGGTCTACCTGGTTCTGACCGTCTTCTACTCCTTGCGGCTCAGACAGGTCGTCCTCGCGGATGCTCTTGTCTTGGCTGGGCTCTACGCCTTGCGCGTCGCGGCAGGCGCGTTTGCAATCGAGGTGGCGCCGTCTTTCTGGCTCTTGGCCTTCTCGTTGTTCTTCTTCTTGAGTCTCGCCCTCATCAAGAGATACTGCGAGCTGAAGTCGGGTGGGGAGGAGCAAGCCCACGGAATGCGGGGCCGGGGCTACCTACGCACTGACCTGGCCATCGTGCAGAGCTTTGGAACCAGCACCGGGTGCATCGCGGTCTTGGTGTTGGCTCTGTATATAGACGACGCTCGCACCGCAGAGCTTTACCGATCACCCAAGTTCATCTGGCTGGCCTGTCCGCTGCTGCTCTATTGGATCTCTCGTGCGTGGGTCATTGCCCACCGCGGACACATGCACGATGACCCCATCATCTTTGCTCTGAAAGACTGGGTGAGTTGGTCGGTGGGCATCTGCGTAGCGGCGTTGTTCGTCCTGGCGGGGGTGATCCGGTGAACGACGCGCGACCGCGAGCTCTCTCTCTTGCGTGGAGAGCCGCGGCCTTCGGCCTGCTGGCCGGGGCCACCTCCCTTTTGATGATGCGGCACGGCATCGCCCTGACCCCGGATAGCTGGGCTTACTGGGAGGGGTCGGTGTCAATACTGTCGGGCGACGGCTACACTCGGTTCGGGGCAGGCAGTGTAGGCGACTGGCCCCCGCTCTTTCCTCTGGTGCTTAGCGTGGTTCAAGCCATCTTTGGCGTTTCGGGCGCCACTTTGATCGGCACGGTCGCCTTCCTTGCCGCCGCCGCCGCCTTCACCTGGTGCTATGTCATCTTCTACCTGACTCATGGCGTCAACAGGGTGAACTGGGCTGGGTATCTGGCAGCTGCTTCCGTCGCGGTTCTTCTAGGCACGCGCTATCGGGTTCTGTGGTCAGAGACTCTCATGCTTGCCCTTCTAGGTGTTCTGGTCTTTCTCTTGGTGAGACGCACGGATGCAGGCAAGCGCCACAGCGCTACTCTCCGGTTGCTGGCTATGGCCTTGGTACTGGCGCTGATGCTGCTTTGCCGCAACTCAGCCATTGTGTTTTGGCCTCCTGTCGCGCTCATAGTCCTGATAGAGACGCACAGGTCCGCGTCGCGCCTAATACGCAAGCTTGCAGTCTTGCCCATCCTGGTGGCTCCGTTGCTGGTGTGGTATCTGGTCACCGTGCTTATGGGGCTGCGCGGAAGTCAGCGCTTGGTCGCGGGCGGCGTGCACTCCCCGGTCGAGCTACTCTGGCAGTTGTTCCAAGGGCTAGTGTCGGAGTTTGCACCCCTCGCCAAGGGAATCGGCTACCCAGTACTGGCCCTGGTGATCGTGTGTCTGTTTCTTGGGGTCTGGCGAAGCAAGGACAGTCGCTGGGTGACGAGGCCCTTGATATACATGGCGACTGTCGGAGTCTTCGCACTTGTCTGTCTATTTGCCCTATTCAATGTGACGCTCATCGCAGACCCGCTCAACGGAAGATTTCTGTGGCCTATCCCGCTACTGGTGATCACAGCACTTGGAGTGTTGGCGACGGTTCAGCCACGCCGTAGTTGGACGCGTATCGCACTGCTGGGCGCCTTGGTGGTACTGCTGGTATGCGCTGGGGGACGAGCATATGATTCGTTGAAACCACAACCACACTGGGGTCGGCTGGTGTTACCCAACTATACGATTCGAACCGACTACTACGGGCATGAGGCTGATGTGATCGAGGGAGAGCATATCCTCATCTCCCCTCCGGAAATCGAGTGGCTGCACCGGAGTCCACTGCCCTAGACTTGCCCGGAGAAGTTTGTTTTCAGCGATCCACTGGTCGAACTCGCGCTCGCCCTACTACATTTGCGTTTCTCGTTCCGCAGGCTACGGGTCAGTCCGCGAAGCACCGCGCCAAGCTCCAACCTAGGCTGTACCGCCCCCAAGCACCGCAACGTGGATGATCTCTCTCCGGGCTCCGATGGATCCCGAGCAGAGAATCCTGGAAGGCGCGTGTTGCGAGAATGGGAGGCGTTATATGTCTCGAAGAGCGAAGTGGCTGCTTGGTGGGGCTGTGGTGCCAGCAGCGGTGGCTATAGCCATTTGTGTCTATGCAGGTTCAGTCGTAGCGAGCACGACAGGTACGGGTGCGGGAGTGGAAGCGTTCTCTCTCGCTATCGGTAGTGGTCCGGGGCAGGTAGGGTACGTGGAGGCAAACGGAGACGTGGAGGCCTGGGGCCCCTGGTCGTTCACCGTCCTCAACAATGGAACAGTGGCCATTCTAGATGCGGCCAACCAACGTCTCTTGGTGGTCGATCGCGTGGGCAAACAGGTCCAATCCATCCCTTACTCCGAGTTGGGCTTGACCTCACCCATGGATATCTACGAGTGGAGAGGACGGCTGGCAATCGCCGAGTATGGCATCAGCTCGGAGGCCGTAGTCTTGGTGGATCTGAGTTCCAGGCACTGTGAGGATAGGATCGAACTGCCCGACGGACTGGCAGAAGCAGGCCCCCGCTTCATGGGCACGAACGATGGTGGCCTGCAGTTGGTGTTGGGCGGCACCGAGGCTCATACTGTGGCCGTTGGCGCCCGCGGGCAGGATCTCGCGACCATCAAGAGGGCTGACCGAGCGCTGGATGTGCCTGGCGTCGGCAGGACGTCCGTGGCGTCGGGCGTCTCAGCCAGAGTGGCTGGTCCTGGTGTTTCCATCGTCCGTGCGAACGACCAGAGCCGGATAGCCAGGAACGTGAGTGCCGATAACGTGGCCGCGCAACGAGTGAGGCCTCTGGGTGCCAACCCTGCCGGCAATCTGCTTGTGGACACGTCCTATTTCGTTCCCGCCGGCGAGAGGGTCCAAGTGAAGTTCTACGTCGAGGAGCTGTCTCGCGACACCTTGGATACCCTCGCGACCGTGACCGTGCCTACCGAGGAGTTCCATGTCTGGCCACACCGCTATCTGGCAGTAGACCAGAAGGGGCAAGTCTGGTGTATGGTGGCCGCGAAAGACCGCGTGAGCTTTCGGATTCTGGAGCCGACCTCGGGGAAGCCCGATGTCAACGATGGAGCGATCGCCAGGGCCATGGAAGGCTTTGTACAGCGCATAGGAGCGGCTCTGAAGAGTGCCATAACGCCCCCTGTGGCCTATGCTGACAGTCCCAGCCAGCACGCCAGTCCGTGGACCAGGACAGATGGCAACAACGTACGTATCCAGTACACCCACATCAATTGGGTATGCAATGCGGAGGCCTACTACAGAAGTTGCGGAGGCTCCAACAACGGACGTCCGCGCTACCTGAGCGCCACTTTTCCGTTTCAGTACGCGGGAGTCTCGTACTGTTGGGGCAAATGGACCTGGCCGACCACCTTCAGAGATAGTGTGAACGTCACCGGTCACGACGCGGGGGATATCTATTCGCCCAATACAGAGACCTGTACGTACGGCACAGACTGCTCGGGCTTGGTCAGCCGCATCTGGGGACTTTCAGTGAAGCACAGCACGGGCGGACTCCCCACGCACTCGACCAAACTCTCAGACTCGACTCCGTTGACCGGCCTCGTGGGCATGGATGTGTTCAACCTTCCGGGTGCTCACGTAGTGTGTTTTTGCGCACCACAGGGCACAGGCGGGGACAGCTTCTATGCGGCCGAGGCCACGACCCGCAATTCGGTAGATCGCTGCGTCTATTGGACTCGCAGTCGAAGCGAACTCATGGCGGCCGGATATCACATGTACCGGTACCTCTACTGGACGAACTAGGAGTCTGCCATGCTGAACGGTTCTAGAACCACTCTGCGCGCTGGCATCATCGCATTGCTGGTTGTAGCTGCCATCCCCCCCGCGCTGGGCTGCGCGGGGGGTTCCGACAGTGGGGGCCGGACGGAGACGGCTGCGGGCCCGAGAGGGTCGACGACCGCCCTGGCTTCCCAAGGTCTTCCCGAGGGGCTGCAGGCCGTGATGGGCCGTACGGAGACGGAGCCTGCTACCTTGACCAACTCGGTCTGGTGCGTCACCCGCGCCGGAGTCGCCTTGGCGGAGCTTCCGCGAGACTACGCGCTTGCAGTGGGCGAGCGTGGTGCGACCGTGGCGTACTCAGACCTCGAGACGGGTCGCTTGTTTCTCTGGCACCCGGCAGTATCGGCCACCGAAAGCGTCACCGAGATAGCTGTGCCCGCGGAGGGCCGCTCACTTGGCGACTTGATGGCTCTCTCACCGGATGAGAGCAAGTTGGTGCTCATACGTTCGCAGTCCCCCGAGGGAGGCACCGAGGACTCTGGGACCGACCAGATCGCCGTCGCCGGCTATCTGGTAGACGTGCCTTCGGGGCAAGTGACCGAATGGGACTGGCTCGATACCGTCTCAGGCGGAGAAGTGGTCACCGCTGTGCGGTGGTACAAGACCTCCGACTCCATATACCTGTCGGTTGGCCCCGGCGGTGGCAGTCAGGGCGAGAAGTCCTACGTGTACGAACTCTCCACGGGGCGCTCGCATAGAATCACAGGTCTAGCCGCCGTGCTGGACGCAGGGCTGGAGGGCCAAGTCGTGGGCCTAGGCGCCGCGACGTCGCCAGACGAATTCGACTACCCGGCGGGGTCAGCGAACGGGGCATACCCTCTGGTGCTTTGGCAGGATGGCCAGTTGCTGCGACTACCCAGGGACCCGAGGTTGACCGCCTGGGACTTCGCGTGGCTCTCCGATGACGGAAGGACCATCGTGGTGAGGGGTGCGGCGACCGGTGCCGGCGGGCCAGTGCCGTGTCTTGAAGTACTGGAGTTGGGGGACGCAGGCTGGTCGGTCAGCCGCCTCTTCGACGGCGGCGACTCTCTGACGGTCGTCTATGGCGTGGCCTTCGAGCCGAACTCACACACCTTCTACTTCCAGGGAGGGACATCCCCGGCCACTCCAGGAGGAGCTGTCAATAGTAGTCGTCTCTTTGCGCTAGACACAGATACGGGCCAAGCATCGGCCTGCATCGAGCTTCCGGGAGGGGAAGGCGCCAACTTCGTGCAGACCCTGGGGATTGCTGGTGCCCAACCGAGAGGAGGAACAGGCTGCGTCGAGGGCAGCTGCCCGACGGGTTGAGGGTCGCCCCATGCGATGCTGGAGCAGTCGGCGTGACTTGAAGTATATGCATCGGAAGGCCATACTCATATGCATAACGCGATGCGAAGAGGGGCCATGAGGACAACGCTCAATATCGACGATGAGCTTCTCGACCTGGCCGCGGAGCTGACCGGCACGACGGCAAAGACCACGCTGGTGAGGCTTGGGCTGGAGGCGCTCATTGCCAGAGAAAGCGCGAAGAGACTGGCAAGGCTCGGGAACAGCGAGAAGCAGTTGGAGCAGGTGCCGCGGAGGCGTGCGGTCTAGTTGGTGCTCGTGGATACATCTGTCTGGGTCGTCCATCTGCGTGACGGCCACGCAGGTCTGACAGAGGTGCTCGAGGCCGGTGAGGCCATATGCCATCCGTTCATAGTCGGCGAACTGGCGTGTGGCAATCTGAAGAACAGGGCCGCGATCATCGCACTCCTGCAGCTGCTGCCGAGCGCAGCGGTGGTGCAGCACAACGAGGTGCTCGCCTTCATCGACGCGCGCAGGCTGATGGCCAAGGGGTTGGGCTACATAGATGTGCATCTACTCGCCTCTGCGCTCCTCGGCGGAGTCCCCTTGTGGACTCTTGACAAGAGGCTGGAAAGGGCTGCCGCGGAGCTTCACTGCGCGTATCGGGCGTAGCCCGCAGCGCGGCGCCGTCGCCCGAACGAGTCGGACGGCGGCGCTGTCCTTGCGCTCTCTAGAGTTAGTGAGGTCTAGTTTGTCGCATTGAACAACGGCTTGAGCGTCGCGGCGTACTTCTCGAAAGCGGCCAGTACTTAGGTGTCCCAATGGCGGGCGTCTGCTGTCGCGTTGCCGCCATCGACTACCATGGTGCCTCCGCCGCGGTCACTGCGTATGGCCGCCTTCACGGTCGCGTTGACCGTCAGGTCGTTGGCGTACATGGTGCCTCCGCCGGAGACCTCGATGCCGCCCGCGTTGCCCCCGGACACGTTGACCGTGGTGCCTGTGATGTGGATGGTCGAGTTGCCGTAGGCGAATACGCCATTGGCGCCTTCCGCGGTGGCCGTCACCACACCGCCGTTGATGGTGAGTTTGGCGTTATCCAAGGCCAGTATCGCCGCGTTCAGGCCGTAGAAGCTGCTCGAATCGTTGCTGGAGGCCGCGCCGGCGGTCTTCTGTACCGTCACGTTCTCGAGTGTCGCCGTGACGTCGCCCTCGGCGCGGATGGTGTTCTCGTCGGCCTTGGTGGAGGCGTAGGTGCCGCCGGTCAGCGCCTCACCGTCCTTGAGGGTGTAGGCGCCCGTGCCGGTCTGCACGGTTGAGGAGCCAGCGCCGGGAGGGGCGCCCGGGCCTCCAGAGATGGCGACTGTGGTGGCGGTCGACCCTTGGGAACCTCCGCAGCCGACCACGACCAGCGTGACCGACATGATCGTAACAATGACCGCGGCTAGCTTCACGAACCTTGACACTACACTACCTCCTGATGTGCTCTCTGGACTTGGCTAGATAGGGCAATGGTCACACCCGGGTGGCAAGGGAGGCATAAGCCGCAGGCCGCCTGGACAAGATCGTCGAGCGCTTGACGGCCGTTGGGATGGGCAGTATCGTCAAGTTGCGCCGTTTGCGACGGGCGCAGCAATGCCCTCTTGCCCTGGAGACGAGCCACATGCGGAAGGCGTTCACAGTGCACCAGGCGGACGGGATCACTTTCGTTCGCTTTCAGGGAGTGGGGCGGCTCAACGACGCGATTGAAGCCGCAGCCGCGGTAGAGAGCCTGGAAGACAACCACCTGAGGCTTTGGGATCTGAGCGGTGGTGTCGACGTGTCGATCGCCGACGTTAGGCGGATCGCGGAACATGCGAGAAGCAACCTCTCTTTGCCGGCCAAGGTCGCAATCGTCGCGCCGCGTGATCACGCCTACGGGATCGCTCGGATGCACGAGGTACTTCGCGAACACCCTGACGTTTCTTATCGCGTGTTCAGGCTGGAAGAAGAGGCGCTGGCCTGGCTTCTGGAGGCTGAGGACAGTCGGCCATAGCGTGCGCGGCAAGGAACTCGTTCTACCGGTCAGACTCGGCCAAAACCTGCCGGCAACAAAGCATGGACTTATCGTCGTCTTTGCGAACGGGGCAAGACGCGAGGCCCGACGTTCCGGCAGGCCATCGGAAGGGGTACGGCTTCACCAGTCGTGCGAGTGGCTTTCGGACGGCAGACATGAAGTGGCTAACGGGGAGGACGAGATGAAGAAGTTCTTCGGATTCATGGCTTCGGTATGGGGAAGGGCCGCACGGGTGGTGGTGGGCCTGGTCTTGGTCGGCCTCGGACTGGGGCTGGTAGGCGGAGTGGGCGGTTGGGTGCTTTTCGCCGTCGGCGTGGTGTTGGTGCTGGTGGGTGCTCTCGATGTCTGCCTGTTTGCGCCGCTGTTCGGCAAGCCGTTCACCGGGGCTCGCCTGCGCGAGTGGGCGAAGTCCTAGGCGGCTACTGGGCTAGTCGCGGCAACTCGTATCCGCCCAGGAGCACGGAGGCAGTCTGCTCGTGCCCCTTCTGTTCGGCGAGGGAGGCAGCGGACACCCCCCGGCTGCTGGTGACGTTGGGGTCGGCACCGCGCTCCATGAGGATGCGCACGATCTCGTCGTGGCCGTTCTGCGCGGCGAACATGATAGAAGTAAGACCATCGTTGTCACGAGCTTCGACGTCGGCGCCGGAGGGAGAAGAGGGAGCATCGACCTTCAGTCGACCACACGCGACAAGCGACTTGTCTGGATAGAGCCCAAGGGTTTCAGGAAGGGCGAACTCAAGGGCGCCTGGAAGTCAATACTGCTGATGATAGCCGCCGCCGCGCTCGTGGCGGTGGTGGTCGTGTGTCTCAGCGTCTGGGCCGATCTTGGCGTGAAGGCGGCGGTATCGACATTGCTCGCCGCAGGCGCGATAGCGATCATGCTTGTCGTGATGTGGGGCCTCTCTCACCTGACGCGGATCACCGTGAAGATAACCGCCAAAGGCATTGTGTGGACCCTGGGGGAAACAGCGACAAGATACAAGTTCGGGGATATCGACCACTGCGAGATCAAGGAGCCCGGCCCCGCATCTGAACCGGGGTTGCTCGCCGGGTATTGAGGAACGGTGACCGAGAGGTGTTCGGGGTCGCGTCATCGGTGTCCTCAGAGATGCTCCGCTCGACGTTGGAGCAGCGGGGGGTGAGAGTCAGTTCATGGCCGAAGTCGGCGGGTCTGGATACCACGCTGTATTGACTTGCCTCCGGAGTAGCCCTAGCATACCTGCCAGCATGCGCTGGATGACAAGAAGACTATGCGAGACCTGCAGGCCGCCGATGATCGCCCGCGCCTTGATGGCCCTTGTGATGGTCTCCGCCGGGTGCGCTTCAGAAGCGGCGACCACGACTACGGTTGCGACTGTCGCGGCGTCTACCACCACGGTACCGACTGTCGCAGCGTCTACCACCACGGTCACCACCGCGGTGGTCGTTGAAGACGCCCCGCTACTCACGACTGGGGCCCGCGAACAGGTCGAAGCTGGGAACAGGATGCAGCCGGTCGATCTGACGGCCGCGACACAGGGCCACGTGACCCGTGGCCAACTAGCGATAGGCTTGGCTGCGCTCCTAGGTCTCGAGGACTCGACAGAATCCCATTTCGTCGACGTCGGGCCCCAAGAACAATGCTTCGGAGCAGTTGGAGCCTTGCGGGAGGCGAAGCTGCTGACAGGCGTTCCCACGCCTCAGTTCCTGCCCGACCAGTTGGTGAGTCGCGACCAAGCCCTCGCGTGGATCGCGGATGCCCTCTTATACAAGCTTGGTCGTGACGAGAGTCTCGGGGTATCCCTCCGTCTCCCCTCCTCGGACTCACCCGAGGAGTGGCTGGGTGGCTTCAGGGACCGGGGGCTGATCGCGAAGGAGCTGTTGCCCGGGGTGGCCAACGCCTATCGGCTAGGCCTCATCGACGTGCCCAGTGACGGCTACCTATATCCGGCCCTGTCGCTCAAGCAGGAAGATATGGCGGCTATGCTCGCCCGAGCATCATCGACGACCATCGAGGTCAGGACCAGCCTGCCGCAGTCTGTTCCCGCCCAGGCCGGCTACCCGTCACTGGAAGTGGGATCGACGGGACCCTTGGTTTGGTGCCTGGAGTACCGGCTGGCCACGCTCAAATACCGCCTGGGTCCCGTGGATGGGGTCTTTGACATCCGCACCAGGGACGCGGTGCTGGCGTTTCAGAAGGTCGAGTGGCTCGAGAGGGATGGAGTGACAGGTGATCAGCTATGGGAGAAGCTTGTCACCGCGCAGACTCCCACGCCGAAGGCGAGCGAGCCGGGCACGCGAGTGGAGGTGGATCTCACCCGCCAGGTACTGTTTATGGTCACCGATGACAAAGTGACTGAGATAGTGCACGTGTCCACCGGGGGGGTGAGGAGTGCCACTCTCAGAGGCAACTTCACGATCGACCAGAAGAGAGCTGGCCGGGTGGTGGGTAGCTACAAGATTCCCATGTACTACGTGTCATATTTCCACATGCCCACTCTGCTTGCCATACACGGCGAAGCCAGAGTGCCTCCTTGGCCGGAAAGTCACGGCTGCGTGCGCGTCCCGATCTGGATCGCCAAGGAACTCTACGACCAGCAGCCTTTGGGCACTCATGTGTACATCTACAAGTAGCGACAGCGAAGGAGGCAACATGCGCCGTCATCTTCTAGTGCTCCTTGTTCTCACCGTGTCCCTTGTCGTGCTGGGGCTTGCTGGGTGCCAGGATCTGCAAGGGCCAGGCACCGTGACTTCTGACACTGTCGCCCCTACCACGGTGGTGATCCAGACCACCACCACTGAGGACTTGGTCAGGGTCCCCTCCTATATGGACTTCAAGTCTGGATACACCGGCGATGTTTGGGAGCAGGCGCTGTCGTCATGGCAAGCAGCCGTCGAAGATGGTTTCAGTCAGGCTGGGCTGGTCGCGGACATAGAGTTGGTCGCTCCGGGAGACGATGAGTACCAGGATCCGGAGGCGGGGACGATGGTCCCCAGAGGGACCGTGGTGCACATCCGAGTCGCCGTCTACGACTGAGAATACGAACGCCCACGGGCTGTCGTACTAGGAGGGTAGGCCATGTCGCTCGTGGAGGCCATAGCTACCCTCGTACTCGCCCTATTCGCGTGGGAGCTGCTCATTTGGGTGCTTAAGAAGGGCCTGCTCGGGATCGCGCTCTTCAAGCTCCGCACCAAGCTCCGCAAGCAGCTACCCGTGGGGCACTACCGGTGGGAGCGCGCGAACTCGATCGCGGTCGGCAAGCCTGACACGGTAGTGGTCTTCAAGATGCCCCTTCAAGAGTCCACCGGGCGGCGGCCAGCGATGCACGTAGCAGTCTCAGACTCGAGGACGCGCTTCAGTGTGGGCAACGAGGCAGTAGGGGTCGACCCCTTCCTCGAGGCCTATGACGACGAGCTGGGGCCGCTAGAGGTCCAGGTGTACGAGGTCGGCAAGATAGGGGAGATAGGGATAGACTCGGCACAACCGCGTACGACATGAGCCAGGGGGGCGAGACATGCGTCGATTGCTGGCATCCGCGCTGATTATCACCACCATGCTGGCCGCCGGCTGCGCGCAGGCGGCCACGCCCGCAGGCAGCAACGGCGTAACGACAGAGACGATAGGAACGCAGGGACCGACGGGTGCGACGACCTATCAAGCGGTGCTTCTAGGCCGGGGCGACGAGCCTGTGATCCATGCCGATGTGGCGCCCCGTCTGTTCCGCGACGAGCCCTCCGTGGCCGAGGCGCTCAAGACCACGATCCCCGCCGACATAGCCGCGCGCAGTCCTGGTATCGGGGAGCACCTCATCGTAGCCCTCTTTATCGTGGGAGCCACGGAGACCCCCCAGGGGGTGGAAGTGTACGCCGATTTGCGGGAGGAGTTGTTCTCGCTGGAAGGGGAGCAGGCGGTGGAGTTCGGTGGCGCTACGTACCCCGTGAGGATCCGCTTGACGAATGACAGCGGCACCTTTCGCGTTGACGGAGTGGACCGACCCAGAGACGGCAGTGAGTATCTCAGCAGCTTGGATGACATGTTCCCTGACTGGGCCCGCAGCCTGGTGGATACCGAGGAGGCTGCGGACTTGATGAGGCAAGCGATCCGAGTAGCGGTACTCGAGTGGGCTGCGCCGTACGGTGTAGTGACCGTCGCGTTGCCGACCACGACGACAAGTACCCCGTGAAGACCACGGTCCGCAGCGCGAGTTGAAGAAGGAGGGGCATGAAAGCCGTCGTGTTCACCAAGTACGGCACTGCGGATGTCCTTGAATCGCGCAATCTGGATCGTCCCACACCGAAGGCCGACGAGGTCTTGGTGAGAGTCCGCGCCGTCTCCATCAACGACTGGGACTGGCAGGCTCTTCAGGGCAGCCCATTCGTGAATCGGCTGATGATCGGTCTCGTCAAGCCAAGAAAACAGATACTCGGCTCGGATGTGGCTGGGGTAGTCGAGGCTGTGGGCCAGAACGTGGAGCGGTTCCGGGTCGGTGACGAGGTGTTCGGCGACCTGAGCGGCCGGTGGGGCGGCTTTGCGGAGTACGTTTGTGCCCGCGAGTCGGAGCTCGCCCCAAAGCCGGCGAGCCTTACCTTCGAAGAAGCCGCCGCGATACCCCAGGCGGCCATGTTGGCCGTCCAAGGGCTACGCGATGTAGGGCGGCTCAGTCAGGGGCAGAAGCTTCTGGTCAACGGAGCGGGTGGGGGCGTAGGCACGTTCGCCATCCAGATCGCCCGCCTGTATGGGGCAGAGACCACCGGTGTCGACAGCGCCGCGAAACTGGCCACGCTGCGGTCGCTGGGCTACGACCACGTCATCGACTACGAGCAACAGGACTTCACCAAGAGTGGAGGGCGGTACGATCTCATACTCGACGTCAAGACCAACAGGCCGGTCTTCGCTTACCTGCGCGTGCTCAACCCCGGGGGCACCTACGCTACGGTGGGGGGCTCGCTGCGCCGGCTGGCCCAAGTCGCGTTGCTGGGTCCGTTCGTCGCGCTGGTGCACAAGAAACGGGTCCGGGTGGTCGGCCTGAAGGCGAACAAGGACCTGGGCTACATGACCGAGTTGGTCGACGCGGGTAAGGTCAGCCCCGTGGTGGACGGCCGCTATACGCTGGACCAAGCGGCCGAGGCCATGCGGTACTTCGGTGAGGGGCGACACAAGGGCAAGGTTGTCCTGACCGTGGAATGAGCGCCACCGTGGTGCTCGGCCACCGGGGCGCCCCGGCTACTCGGCCGCCAGGTTCCGCTCGAGCCCGTCCAGGATCATCCCCAGGCCGAACTCGAACTCTTTCTCGATATCCCAGGCGGGTCCCGCGGCGTAGGTGAGGGCTGCTTCGACCAGATAGGGGTACGTCTCGGGGGGAAGCTCTTGGGTCGCCTGCGGGCTCGTGGGATCGGCTTCCGCTTGAAGTTGAACGTTCGATTGCTGACGGGCAAAGCCGTAGATGTAGCTGTCGAGCACCCAGAAGGCCCGCGGGGCCATGACTGCGGAGAAGCCACTCCTTCTTAGGGATCCCAGCACCGACTCCGTGTAACGAAGCGTCGCCGGACCCGGGTGGGGGAGCGCGCCTATCAACACGGCCGCCCAGGGATGTCGCACCAACATCTCGCGCACTGCCACGGCCCGGTGCCTCATGGCCGTCTTCCAGTCGACGTCGCCGGCGGGTAGCTCGACTTCGTCCAAGACGGCGTCCGCCATGCCGGTCAGCAGGTCTTCTTTGTTGGCCACGTGGTTATAGAGCGACATCGCTTCCACCCCCAGCCGCTCCCCCAGCCTGCGCATGGTGAGTGCGTCTATGCCGGCTTCGTCAGCGAGGCCTACGGCAGCGCGCAGCACCCGGTCCCTGGTGAGGGGAGTCCGGGGTGCCGCACCGGGTTCTGGTCGAGCTGTCATCTCTTGGTCCTTCCGTCGAGACCTGGCCAAGGGACAGTCTAGCGCCGCGAAGTCATCCCCTTGACAGACTTACATCGTAAGTGTACCATGCGAAACACAAACTTACACCGTAAGTCTTCAACAGGAGGTTTCGACGATGACAAGCAGTGACTCCACCGACAAGCGTTCGATATGGAAAGACAGAAGGGTGGTGCTTTCGACCATCTGGGTGTGCCTGGTGCTCAACTTCCTCTACGCAGACGTCTTCAACCTCTTCTTCGACCCTGCCGCCCAGGAGCCCTCGGACATGAGCTTCGGGGTGGTGCTCTTCTTCGCCGTGCTCATGGAGACGTCCATGCTCATGGTTCTGCTGGCCCGAGTGCTGTCGCGCGCTTGGAACCGCTGGACCAACGTCGGCGCCGCCATACTGCACATAGGGCTTCTATCCTGGTCGCTGACCGAGGGCACCGTGACATCCTTCTACGCGTTCTTTGTGACGCTTGAGCTCGCGGCTCTGCTGTTCGTGATCGGGTACGCAGTGTCTTGGCGGAAGCAGCTGGAGGTTGAGCCTGCGGTGTAGGGCGCGACCGGGCTGAACGAAAGGGGCGCCGAGAGGCGCCCCTTTGTTGCGCGCGAGGCTCCGCAGTATGGGGTGTTAATAATACTTGACATCGTGTCGGCTGCGCTTTACACTCGCGATGTCAAACATTCTAGACATCGGAGGCACCAATGTCATTCAAGGAAATCACGGTATGGGTCAACGGACTGGTCACTCTCGTGGTAGGCGCGGTCTACTTCGGGGTGGTGGGCGCTCGGGTCGACGGGGGCGTCGTCGAGTAGCATCGACTACAAGTGGTGGATGATCGGCGCCGTCGGGCGTGACCATAGTAGCTATCTATCGTCGGCGCCATAGTCATGGCGATCGGGACGGCCATCAAGGTGGAGATAACCGGTCAAGGCTCGGTCAAGGACATCGAGCGCGAAGACGAGCGCGACAAGAGCATCGACAGGCGTGGCGAACTGATCGGCTACTACGTCTCTTCGGTGGGCGTGGTGGCCGCTCTGGCGCTGGCGATGTGGCGCCAGGACCAGTTCTGGATCGCCAACGCTCTCTATCTGTTCCTGCTGATCGGCTCGGTGGTCTCGTTCGTGGCCAAGATCGTGCTGTATCGCAGGGGTTACTAGCCATGGTGAAGCCGACCAGAGTCACAAATAGCATCCGCGCGCTTCGGTTCGCAGCCGGCGAGATGACGCAGTCGGAGCTGGCCGACCGAGTGGGCGCGACCAGGCAGACGATCATCGCAATCGAGCAGGGCCGCTATTCCCCGTCGCTGGAGATGGCGTTCCGCATAGCAGGAGCGTTCGGCGTGCCACTGGACCAAGTGTTCCACTATCCAGAGGAGGCGTCGTGAAGGGCACAGTCCTGCTGCTGGGGGCCACCGGCCGTACAGGCCGGCTGGTGCTCACGCAGCTCTTGGAGCGCGGCGCGGAGGTCCGGGCCATCGTCCGATCCGCCGACCGGCTGCCCGCGGCCCTCTGGGAGGCAGAGACGCTCACGGTGGTGGAGGCCGACCTGCTGTCGCTCTCCGATGAATATCTGCGGGGCTTGGTGCAGGGGTGCGACGCGGTGATCTCTTGCTTGGGTCACAACATCACTCTCAAGGGCATCTTCGGGTCGCCGCGCGACCTGGTCGCTCGCACGACCACCAGGGTCTGCCGGGCTATCGAGGCGCTGCGGCCCGCCGCGCCGGTCAGGTACATGCTCATGAGCAGTGTCTCCGTGAACCGGCTCGGCGGCCGCGACACGCGGCGCGGCCGGGTGGAGAAGGCCGTACTGGCGCTGATGCGCGGGGCAGTGCCGCCGGCCAGGGACAACCAACGCGCGGCGGACTTTCTGGGTCGCGGCGTCGGCACGGCCGATCCGTACGTGCAGTGGGTGGCGGTGCGTCCGGACACCCTATTGGAGGGCCCGGTCACGGAGTACTCGCTGCACGCCGGCTTGGTGAGCACCATCTTCAAGCCCGACAGCACCAACAGGGCCAACGTCGCTCACTTCATGTGCGAGCTGGCCACGTCCCAGAGGCTGTGGGAGACGTGGGCCGGCAGCTGCCGGTATGTCCGGTGCATAGTCGAGACACGGTGCGCCAGGCCCGGTGGAAGCCCGTCGACGGCGGCCCGGACCGCAAGTGTGCAGCAGGACCGCATGATGTCGGCTCGGCTGGCCGGCGGAGGGCGGTCGGCTCCTCTGCATGTCTTCAGTTGATCTCCCGGCATGGGTGGCGGGCCGAGGCACTCCGCGCCGGTGCCAGGGTGCCAGTGCGGCTTGGCGACGGCAGGGCAGTGTGTCACGCTGGGCTGGATCCGCGCTCCGCGTGCTGGGTATATCGTGATCGTGTTCGCGTACTAAAGGTCGCGCTGACGAGGCGCTACTGAGCGGCGTGCACGCGAGTCAGGGTACACGGCGTCCGTGCGCGCCTCGACCACAGGGGAGAGCGAACATGAGCGACGAGAGCAAGTGCCCGGTGACCGGCAAGTCAGGCAGTCCCGCAGCGGGCCGAGGCACCTCCAACCGGGACTGGTGGCCCGAGCAGCTGAACCTCAAGATCCTGCATCAGCACTCCGCCCTGAGCGACCCCATGGGTGAGGAGTTCGACTACGCCGCCGAGTTCAAGACGCTCGACCTGGCGGCGGTCAAGAAGGATCTCTACAAGCTCATGACCGACTCGCAGGAGTGGTGGCCGGCGGACTACGGGCACTACGGGGGCCTCTTCATCCGCATGGCCTGGCACAGCGCCGGCACCTACCGCATGGGCGACGGCCGCGGCGGCGGGGCCTGGGGCGGTCAGCGCCTCGCGCCGCTCAACAGCTGGCCCGACAACGTCAACCTGGACAAGGCGCGGCGTCTGCTCTGGCCCATCAAGCAGAAGTACGGACGCAAGATCTCGTGGGCCGACCTCATGATCCTGGCCGGCAACTGCGCTCTCGAGTCGATGGGCTTCAAGACCTTCGGCTTCGGCGGCGGACGCGCGGACATCTGGGAGCCCCAAGAGGACATCTACTGGGGCTCTGAGGACGAGTGGCTGGGAGACAAGCGCTACTCCGGCGAGCGCGACCTGGAGAACCCCTTGGCCGCCGTGCAGATGGGCCTCATCTACGTGAACCCCGAAGGGCCCAACGGCAACCCCGACCCGGTGGCCTCGGGCATCGACGTCCGCGAGACCTTCGCGCGCATGGCCATGAACGACGAAGAGACCGTGGCGCTGGTGGCCGGCGGGCACACCTTCGGCAAGGCCCACGGCGCCGGCGACCCGGCGCACGTGGGACCGGAGCCCGAGGCCGCGCCCCTCGAGCAGCAGGGCCTGGGCTGGAAGAGCAGCTTCGGCAGCGGCAAGGCCGGCGACGCCATCGGCAGCGGCATCGAGGGCGCCTGGAAGGCCAACCCGACCAAGTGGGACATGGGCTATCTGAAGACGCTCTTCAAGTACGAGTGGGAGCTGGTCAAGAGTCCGGCCGGCGCGAACCAGTGGCTGGCCAAGGACGTGGCCGAAGAGGACATGGTGGTCGACGCCTTCGACCCGACCAAGAAGGTCCGGCCGATGATGACCACTGCGGACCTCTCTCTACGCTTCGACCCCGCCTACGAGAAGATCGCGCGGCGGTTCTTGGCGAATCCCGAGGAGTTCAGGGACGCCTTCGCTCGCGCCTGGTTCAAGCTCACCCACCGCGACATGGGGCCTCGCTCTCGCTACCTGGGACCGGAGGTGCCGGCGGAGGACCTCATCTGGCAAGACCCGGTGCCCGCGGTGGATCACAAGCTGATCGACGACAAGGACATCGCCGAGCTCAAGGCCAAGATCCTCGCGTCGGGTCTTTCGGTATCCGACCTGGTGTGGACGGCCTGGGCGTCGGCCTCCACGTTCCGCGGCTCGGACAAGCGCGGCGGCGCCAACGGGGCGCGCATCCGCCTGGCGCCGCAGAAGGACTGGGCGGTCAACGAGCCCGCGCGGCTGCAGAAGGTGCTTGCGACTCTTGAGGGCGTCCAGCAGGCGTTCAACGCGGCTCAGTCGGGCGGCAAGAAGGTCTCGCTGGCCGACGTGATAGTTCTGGGCGGCTGCGCGGCCGTCGAGCAGGCCGCCAAGAACGCCGGCCACGCCGTCACCGTGCCTTTCACGCCCGGACGCACGGACGCCCTGCAGGAGCAGACCGACGTGGCGTCGTTCGCCGTGCTCGAGCCGGTGGCCGACGGATTCCGCAACTATCTCAAGACCAAGTTCGCGGTGAAGGCCGAGGAGTTGCTTCTGGACAAGGCGCAACTACTGACACTCACGGCGCCCGAGATGACGGTGCTCATCGGCGGTCTGCGTGTTCTGGGCGCCAACTTCGGGCAGGCGCCGCACGGCGTCTTCACCAAGCGGCCTGGGGTCGCTCACCAACGACTTCTTCGTCAACCTGCTGGACATGGGTACGGAGTGGAAGGCCACCAAGGACGAGAACGTGTTCGAGGGTCGCGACCGCAAGACCGGGGAGCTCAAATGGACCGGCACCCGCGTGGACCTCATCTTCGGCGCCAACTCCCAACTGCGGGCGCTGGCCGAAGTCTACGGCTGCGCGGACGCGCAGGAGAAGTTCGTGCTTGACTTCGTGGCGGCGTGGGACAAGGTGATGAATCTGGACCGCTTCGACCTGGCGAGATAGGCCCGCGCTATGACAAGCAGGAGGCGATGATGGCAGAAGACGTGTGTTGTCCTCCATTCGACCCCGCTTCGTGGGACGACAACACCCTCAAGTGGAAAGAGAAGAAGTTCATCAAGGGCAAGGTCGCCACTCTGCTCTTCATGCCTCTCAACTTCGGTTCGGTGATGCGCAAGCTCACCGCACAGGTGGAGAGTGCTGGTGCCAGCGTGCCGGACTGGCTGGCCCTGGCTGACCACGCGTCCCGCTGGCACATGGATGTGTATCTGGCCGTCGACCGGGAGATCCCGGGGGCTGAGAACACCACCCTATCGGGGACTTTCTTCAGCAGGGTGTACGAGGGATCGTTCAAAGACACGGGCCTCTGGTGCAAGGACTTCGAGGCCGCGGCGGCTGAGAAGAAACTGGCCGTGGATAAGTACTACATGTGGTACACCACCTGCCCCAAGTGCGCGAAGAAGTACGGTAAGAACTACGTGGTGATAATCGGCAAGGTCCAATAGACGATTCGGGGAAGAGTGGAGCCATGGCTTCGGACGCGTCGTTCGTCGACTACGTCTGCGACCAGATGCGCGACGCGGGGTCTATTAGCAGTCGCAAGATGTTCGGCGAGTATGCTGTGTATTGCAACGGCAAGGTTGTTGCGCTCATCTGCGACGACCAGCTCTACGTCAAGCCCACAGAGGGTGGTCGCGTCTTCATAGGCGATCCCCTCGAGGCTCCGCCGTACCCTGGCGCCAAGCCGCACTTTCTCGTGAGCGACCGAGTCGATGATCGGGATTGGCTAGGTGCGCTCATCGCGGCTACGGCCCTTGAGCTTCCCGCCCCCAAACGACCCAAGGGAGAGTTGACATAGACATCAGGGATGAGACAGGCGCCGACATCGACGCCATCGAAACGGTCACCGTAGCGGCGTTCGACACTCTGGAGATCAGCGACCACACCGAGCAGTACATGATCGCAGCGCTGCGGGCCGCCGGCGCGCTGACGGTCTCGCTGGTGGCGGAGATCGATGGCCGGGTGGTCGGGCACGTCGCCTTCTCGCCCGTCACCGCCTCCGACGGCACGCCGGACTGGTATGGACTAGGACCTGTCTCGGTGCTGCCCGAATATCAGAGACAGGGTATCGGGAGCGCGCTCATACGCGAAGGCTTGGCGCGGCTGGAGGCCCTGCAGGCCCGCGGCTGTTGTGTCGTCGGGCACCCCGGGTACTACGGGAGGTTCGGGTTCGAGAACACCTCAGAGCTCGGCCACGAGGGCGTGCCGCCCGAGGCCTTCTTCGTGCTCCCGTTCGACGGAGAGTGCCCACGAGGCACGGTCGCCTTTCACGAGGCGTTCGGCGCGGTGGGCCCGTGAGTGCCCCAGAGGTCGCGGCCGTCGCGTTTGCGGCGGTGACCGGGCTGGTGGTCTTGTTCCAGTTGGCCTTGGCGGGTGGCGCTCCCTGGGGGCAATACGCCATGGGGGGCAAGTTCAAGGGAAGGTACCCCGTCGGCATGCGTATCGCGGCGGTCGCGCAAGCGGCCTTCTTGGTGCTCACGGGGTGCGTGGTGCTATCTCGGGCCAGCCTGCTACTGGGCAGCTGGGCCGGCGTTTCGGAGTGGCTCATCTGGGTCGTGGTGGCCCTGAACGGGGTAGGTCTGGTTCTCAACCTGATCACTCCCAGCAAGGGGGAGCGGCTCCGCTGGGCTCCGGCGGCGGCAGTGCTCCTGGCTGCCTGTCTGGTGGTAGCGCTGGCTCAGTAGACGACTGACAACCGGTAGACGGTCCTCTCCGAGTACCTGTCACTCGGACGCAGCAGGGTACTCGGAAACGCCGGCCGGTTCGGAGAGTCCGGAAAGTGCTGGGGTTCGAGAGCGATACCCTGATGGCGTTCGTAGCATGCGCCGGCGACTCCAGGGACCCCCGCCAAGCGGCTAGCGGTGTAGAGCTGCACAGCCGGTTGGGTGGTGAGGATCTCCAGCCTGCGGCCGGAAGCCGGGTCGGTGAGTCGAGCGACGGGAGCAGTCGCCATTCTGTCGGCGGAAGTCACCATGCACACGTCGTAGAACTCGCCCTGGGCGCCGGCTTGGCGTGCCATGTTGCTGCCTATCAGCTTGGGCCGGCGGAAGTCCATGGCCGTGCCGTCCACGGTGAGGATCGCTCCCGTCGGTATGAGCGCCTCGTCCACAGCGAGAAAGTGGTCGCACTCTAGGACTAGCTCGTGTCCCAGTATGTCGCCGGAGTCGTGGCCGCCCAGGTTGAAGTACGAGTGGTTGGTCAGGTTGACGTGAGTGGGCCTGTCGGTAGAGGCGGCGTATTCGATATGCAGATCACCAGCGGCCGTCAGGCGATAGGTAACCAGCACTTCCAGGTTGCCTGGGTAGCCCTGCTCTCCGTCGGGGCTCGCGTACCTGAACTCCACGCCGACCGAGTCGGCCTCCTCGAACGGTTCGGCCAGCCACACTCGCTTGTCGAAGGCGCGAGTGCCTCCGTGGAGATGGTTCTGCCCCTCATTCTTGGTCAGATCGTGCCATGAATCACCCAGCAGGAACCTGCCTCCGGCGATGCGATTGGCGTACCGGCCGATGGTAGCTCCGAGGTAGTGCGCGCCTTGCTCATAGCCGCCCAGGTCCGCGTGAGCGAGCACGATGTTCTCGTGTATGCCGTGGCGGTCGGGGGTCTCGAGGCAGGTGAGGGTCGCTCCGTAGGTGATGACCTTGGCGAGCGTGCCGCAGTCTGCCGCCAGAGAAAAGAGTTCGACGGCTTCGCCGTCCACGGTCGCGCCGTACGCATGTCGTTCGAGTCTCAAGCGGCGATGCCTAGGCCCCGTCTCGGATATCTCTCAGACGGTGGAGCAGGCCGGAGTGCCGGCCCAGGTAATCATGCAGTTCAGCGTACTGCTCGTATAGCCTGTCGTACGCTTCGGCTCTCTGCTGATCGGGGACGAACACCGCCTGCTCGCGGCCGCCCATGGCTTCCGCCGCGGCGAAGATGTCTGTGTAGGCACCGGCGGCGACCGCGGCGTGGATGGCCGAGCCCAGGGCTGGACCCTGCTCCGAGCGCGTGAGGCTGAGCGGCCGCCGGGTGACGTCGGCGTAGATCTGCATGAGCAGCCTGTTCTTGAGCAGCCCGCCAGCCACGACGAACTCCTTGACGGGCACGCCGTTCGCCTCAAAGGCTTCGATGATGGTCCTGGTACCGAAGGCTGTGGACTCCAACAGCGCCCGATAGATGTGCTCAGGCTTGGTGGCTAGAGTAAGGCCGGCGATCACCCCGCTCAAATGATGGTCTACCAGCACCGAACGGTTGCCGTTGTGCCAGTCGAGGGCCACAAGGCCATGGGCGCCCACTGCTTGCTCGGCAGCCAGGTGGGTGAGGTAGTCGTGCAGGCTCTCCCCGCGCGCCCGGGCGGCTTCGGTGTAGCTGCCTGGGACACTGCTCTCCAGGAACCAGGCGAATATGTCGCCCACGGCGCTCTGTCCCGCCTCGTATCCCCACAAGCCCGGGACCACCCCGTCGCGGACCACACCGCACATACCCGGGACTTCTCCGAGTGCGTCGCTGTTCATTATGTGGCAGGTGGAGGTACCCATGACGGCCAACATCTGCCCAGGGTTCACCGCTTGCGCCGCCGGCGCTGTCACGTGAGCGTCGACGTTGCCCACTGCCACCGCTATGCCTTCGGGGAGCCCTGTCCAGCCGGCTGCCACGGCAGTGAGCGAACCCGCCCTTCCTCCCAGGGGAGACAGTGGGTGCGAGAGTTTGCCATCGACGAAATCGACAAAAGCCGGTGACAACGCTGCCAGGTAGTCGCGCGACGGCCAGCGGCCGTCCTGGTAGATGCCCTTATAGCCGGCCGTGCAGATGTTGCGGGTCTCGGCGCCGCAGAGTTGCCAAATGATCCAGTCGGCAGCCTCTATCCAGCGGTCTATGCCGTGGTAGAGATCGGGGTCCTCATGGAGGATCTGGAGGGCCTTGGCGAACTCCCACTCCGACGAGATCCTACCGCCGTACCGGCGTATCCAGGGTTCGCCTCGCTGGTGGGCCACGTCGGTGACCAGGTCGGCCCAGGGCTGCGCGGCGTGGTGCTTCCAAAGTTTCGGGTAGGCGTGTGGCCGGCCGCTCAGGTCGGGGAGCTCGCATAGCGGCGTGCCGTCGCGCAGTGTGGGCATGACCGTGCACGCTGTGAAGTCCGTGCCTATGCCGATCACCTGGCTGGGGTCGACGCCCGATTCGCGCAGAGCGTTCGGCACGGCGACGCGCAGCGAATCGCGCCAGTCCCCGGGCACCTGTAGTGCCCAGTCAGGGGGTAGGGGCTCTCCTGTCGCAGGCAGCGTCTCTTCCACGACTCCGTGTGGGTATTCGTAGACGGCGCTGCCCATCTCGGCCCCATCCTCCACCCGCACCACCAGCGCCCGGGCGGACAGAGTGCCGAAATCGACCCCGACTGTGTAGACGGATTTCGATGACATGTTGCTCACAGTATTAACGTTAACATGGGCCATGTGCTAGCGTTCGATACACCATGCTGGACATGAAAGAACAAGAGATCTGGTTCGTGGTCGGCTCGCAGGCCATGTACGGCCCCGAGGTGCTGGAGACGGTGGCTGCGCGCGGCGCGGAGATGGCGGCCTTTATCGACAGCCGTCCGGGTACCCCCTGCCGATTCGTCTACAAGGGCACGGTCAAGTCCGCCCAAGAGATAACGAAAGTCGTAAAAGAGGCGAACTACGCCGACACCTGCTGTGGCTTGGTCACGTGGGCCCACACGTTCTCGCCCAGCAAGATGTGGATCAACGGCCTGGGTCTGTTGCAGAAGCCCTGGTGCCACTTTGCCACGCAGTACAACCGGTCGATCCCCGACACCGAGATCGACATGGACTTCATGAACCTCAACCAAGCGGCGCACGGCGATCGGGAGCACGGCTTCATCGGGGCGCGGATGCGCCTGGCGCGCAAGGTGGTAGTGGGCTACTGGCAGGACGACGAGCCGCTCGCGGAACTGGGCGAGTGGATGAGGGTGGCCGTGGGCTGCAGGGTCAGCCGCGACCTGCGTGTGGTGCGCTTCGGCGACAACATGCGCGAGGTGGCGGTGACCGAAGGCGACAAGGTGCAGGCCCAGATGAAGCTGGGCTGGCAGGTGAACACGTGGCCGGTGGGCGAACTGGTGGACGCGATCGGCAAGGTCACCGAAGCCGAGGTCGACCACTTGCTGGAGGAGTACCGGGCCGAGTACACGCTTGCTGCTGCCGATGCGGCCGCGGTGCGCTACCAGGCCAAGGAAGAGCTGGCGATCGAGCGCATCCTTGAGCGCGAGGGCGCCGGCGCGTACTCCAACACCTTTGAAGACCTGTGGGGGATGGAGCAACTTCCGGGCTTGGCCACACAGCACCTCATGGCCAAAGGGTACGGCTACGGCGCCGAAGGCGACTGGAAGACCGCGGCCCTCACCAGCGTGGTGAAGGCGATGACACAGGGACTGGGCGGCGGTACCAGCTTCATGGAGGACTACACCTATCACTTCGAGCCAGGCAACCAGTACGTGCTCGGCGCGCACATGTTGGAGGTCTGTCCGTCGATAGCCGCGGAGAAGCCGCGCATAGAGGTGCATCCGCTGGGCATAGGGGGCAAGGACGCTCCTGCCAGGCTGGTGTTCGAGGGCCGAGCGGGGGACGCTATCGCCATCTCGCTGATCGACATGGGCGGGCGCTTTCGGCTGATAGCGCAGGATGTCGAGTGCGTGAAGCCCATGTTCAAGATGCCCAACCTGCCAGTCGCGAGGGTCATGTGGAAGCCGAAGGTAGGCCTGGTGGAGGGCATCCGCCAATGGCTGTACGCGGGTGGAGCGCACCACACGGTGCTCACGTATGCCGCGACCGCGCGGATGCTCAAGGACTGGGCGGACGTCATGGGCGTCGAGTTCGTCCACCTCACCACGGACACGCGCTCCGACGAACTGAGGAGCCGGCTGGAGCTTGCAGATCTGCTATGGAAGCTGAAGGAGCTCTAGCATGCTGAAAGACCTCAGAGAGCGGGTGCTGCAGGCGAACCTAATGTTGCCCAAGCACGGCTTGGTCGCGTTCACCTGGGGCAATGTGTCCGGCATAGACAGGGAGCGCGGCGTCATGGCTATCAAGCCATCGGGCGTCGCCTATGAGGGTATGACCGCCAAGGACATCGTGCTGGTCGACCTTGCCGGCCAGGTAGTGGAGGGCGGGCTGAAGCCCTCGTCAGACGCGCCGACTCATCTGCAACTCTACAAGGCATTCCCCGAGGTCGGCGGCATTGTGCACACGCACTCGCGCTGGGCCACGGTGTTTGCTCAGGCGGGTAGAGGCATCCCCGCGCTCGGCACGACGCATGCCGACTACTTCTATGGGGAGATCCCGTGCACGCGGCCCATGACGGTCGACGAGATACGCCATGACTACGAAGCGCACACGGGAACTGTGATCGCCGAGCGCTTCCGAGATATGGACCACAGGCAGACACCCGCGGTGCTGGTGCACAGTCATGGGGCGTTCTGTTGGGCAGAGACCCCCACCGAGGCGGTGGAGGTTGCCGTGATGCTGGAAGAGATTGCCTTTATGGCCTGGCACACGCTGGCGTTGGACGGAAGCACCGAGCCGATGCAGCAGGCGTTGCTGGACAAGCACTATCTGCGCAAGCACGGGCCAGAGGCCTATTACGGCCAGTAGGGCCTAGCGGCGCGTCGGCCTAGAGGCGGCGCGGGCCTACAGCGGCCAGGAGGCCAGTCGCTCCAGCTGAGCGTCGGTGAGTCCCTGGGGCTCGAAACCGGCGCCCTTGACGATGAAGAAGACGTTGGCCGACTTGTTGGCCGTATCGACGAAATCAAAGGCCTCGAAGACATCCTTGCCGACCGCGACACAGCCGTGCTTCTCCCACAGCACCAGCCGGTGTTTCGCCAAACCCCTGACAGTGGCTTCGGCTAGGTCTTCGCTCCCCGGCACACCGTAGGGGACCACTCCGACGCCGTCAGACATGACTATCTTCATCTCGGGGTGCATGGACCAGAGAAGATGGTTGAGCTTGTCTTCGGCCAAGTACTCGCTGATGTGAGTCATCGCCAGCAGGCCATCGGGGTGAGTGTGGAGCACCGCCTTCTTGACAGGGTCGTTCTGCCTGAGATGGGCGTGTATGCCCAGGTGTGAAGGAAACTCCGAGGTGGGGGTGCAGAGGCTCTTATCCCGCTCGCCCACGATGTGATAGCCATCGAGGTCGTCGGCTATACGAGCGAGGAACACGTGATCCTGTGGCCTGTTGGCGACGTCTCTGAAACGGGAGCCCGTCTGGGTCACGAGAAAGTACCGACCCGCCAGCTCGGGGTACTTCTTCTTAGTCTCGAACTTGGCGGACTCGGGCCGGCCCTTTCTGCCCTTGTACTCGTCGGTGACGTCGATAGACACGTTGCCCGCGTTACGCTCGGCCCAGCCGCGCTGCGAGATGAGCCCGGCTATCTCGGCGATGTTCTCCAGGACCAGTCGCATGCTTGGTGACGCAGGCATCGATCGGCGCAAAACGGTCTTCATCTGATCGCCCTTCTCTTCCCCGTGCGGCACTCGCGTGGTCTTGTGTTTCGAGCCGCAATTTATCCCATCCGCCGATGTCCAGCAAGCCTCCTTGGAGGCCGCTGACGGTCCCGGCTGAGACCCGGTCCTTGCGGACTCCGGTCTCTTCGCATACACTTCCGTGCACCGTGCCTTTCTGGAGTCCAGTGACTCGATGCCCGGCTGAAGAGGTTGTATGTGAGCGCTAACATAGCATACGCAGCGATCGACCTGGGAGCGGAGTCCGGGCGAGTCGTCCTGGGAAGGTTCGAGGGCCGCGCCGTCAGGCTGGAAGAAGTGAGCCGGTTCGCCAACCGGCCCGAGCAGGCGGCCGATGGTCTGCGTTGGAACGTGCGAGAGCTCTTTCAGCAGAGCCTCGCCGGTGTTGGTCTGGCCGGCAGACGGCATCCTCTCCGGGGCATCGCGGTAGATTCGTGGGGCGTGGACTACGGGCTGCTGGACGAGAGCGACAAGTTGTTGGGGCCGCCCTTTCACTACCGCGACCGGCGGACCGAGGGTCAGGCCGAGCGCGCCGCCGGCCGCTTGGCCACGCGCGACATGTACCAGGTCACCGGTATCCGCTCCATGCCCATAAACACCGTCTACCAGTTGCTGGCCGAGGAGACTTCGCCGGCTCTTCGGGCCGCACATCGCATTGCCCTGATTCCCGACCTTCTGAGCTTGTGGCTCTGCGGGAAACTGGCGAACGAGCGAACGGCGGCCTCGACTACCGGTCTCTTGGACGCGACCAGCGGTTGCTGGGCACACGGCGTCATAGACCGTCTCGGACTGCCGGCGCGCATCTTCGACGACTCAGGCCTCGTGGATCCCGGAACGGTGCTCGCCCCCCTATTGCCCGAGCACGTGAGCGCGTTGGGGCTCCTCGAGGCCGTTCCCGTGATTGCGACCGCTGCGCACGACACCGCCGCCGCCTTTGCCGGGGTGCCCTCGAGTGGTCTTGGGGCGGCGGTCTTGTCTTCGGGCACGTGGTCTTTGCTGGGTGTCGAGGTCGACGCTCCCGTCCTCAGTGACGAAGCCCGCCTAGCAGACCTGTCCAACGAGCGCGGGGCGTTCGGCAAGGTGCGGCTGCTGCGGAACGTCATGGGGCTCTGGTTGTTGCAGCAGTGCCGCGCCGCTTGGGGCGAAGGCGCGACCCCACCCAGCTACGACGAGCTGGTCTCGCTCGCCGCCGCGGCGCCAGGCGAGACGCCCCTGTTCGATCCGGACCATCAGTCGCTTGCCTACCCCGGCGACATGCCGGCCAAGATCGGGACCCTAATCGCAGAGAGCGGCCGGCCGAGCCCGCAAGGCAGGGGGAGCCTGGTCAGGTCCATCCTTGCCTCGCTTTCCTGCAAATACCGCCTGGTCATCGAGGACCTCGAACGTTGCAGCGGCCGCACGATAGGAGCCATCCACGTGGTGGGCGGCGGGAGCCGCAACAAGTTGCTCTGCCAGATGACCGCGGATATCACGCGGCGGGAGGTCATCGCCGGTCCGGCCGAGGCCTCAGCTCTAGGCAACGTCCTGATGCAGGCGGTTTCGCTTGGTCACATCACTGGGCAAGACGAGCTGAGGGAGGTGGCCCGGGCCTCGGTCACGGTGGAACGCTACCTGCCCAGCACCGGGCAGAGTGGTTTCGATGACATCTACGAACGCTTCTTGAGGGCGACCGGTCTCGCCGGTCACAGTGGAAATGAGCAGAGGAGGAGTACTTGAGCACGTTGAGTGAGACCGCCGTCCGCGAACGCCTGGCCAAGCTGGAGATCGAGACGCCCTCCTGGGGCTACGCCGATTCCGGCACCCGGTTCGGCGTGTTCCCCCAGAAGGACGGACCGCGGGATGTGTTCGAGAAGGTGGACGACGCTGCCGAGGTGCACCGGCTCACCGGTACCGCTCCGGCCGTCGCCCTTCACTTTCCTTGGGATGCGGTCGACGACCTGAAGGGGCTGCGCGCCTATATCGAGTCGCAGGGCATGCGGGCGGGAGCGGTGAACGCCAACCTCTTTCAGGACCCGGACTATCGTCTGGGCTCGGTCGCCAACCCCGACGCGCGAGTCAGAGCCAAGGCGCTGGAGCATCTGCTTGATTGCGTGCGCATCGCCGGTGAGCTCGGGTCCACGGCCCAGTCGCTCTGGCTGGCCGATGGCACCAACTATGCCGGGCAGGACGATCTGCGGGACCGCAGGCGGCGCATGCTCGCGGTGCTCGAGACCCTCTACGCCGCGTTGCCCGCCGACCAAGAGCTCCTGGTGGAGTACAAGCCGTTCGAGCCGGCGTTCTACGCCACCGATCTGGCGGACTGGGGTTCGGCGGTGCTCGTTTGCCGCTCGCTGGGAGAGCGGGCCAAGGTGCTCGTGGACCTTGGACATCATCTCCACGGCGTCAACGTGGAACAGATCGTCGGCTTGCTGGCAGCGGAGGAGCGGCTGGGCGGTATCCATCTGAACTCCCGCCGGTATGCGGATGACGACCTCATCGTCGGTTCGGTAGATCCCTTCGGGCTCTTCATGGTGTTTGTCGAACTCACCGCCGACGGGGGGCCGCTGCCCAGACTGACCATCGATCAGTCTCACAGCATCGAGCCCAAAGTGGAGGCGATCGTGCTCAGCGTGCTCAACGTTCAAGAGGCCTATGCCAAGGCGCTCCTGGTCGACCGGGACGCGCTCCGGGCGGCTCAGGGGGCCGGCGATATCCTGGGCGCCCACCGCCTTCTGTTGGACGCTTTCGCCGCCGATGTCCGGGGGCTGTGCGCACAGGCGCGGGTGAGTCTGGGCGCAGAGGCCGACCCGCTGGCGGTGGTGCGGTCCACCGACCGTGCTGGGAGACGCCGGCGCAAAGCTTGAGGCCTCGTGCTGCGTCTTCCGTGACAAATAAAGGAGGCCGCTTTCGCGGCCTCCTTCTGAGGTGCGCCTGCTACACCGCACCAGTTGTTGCGATTCTGCCTACTTGGCGGGGATCGCGTAGCTCCACAGGGTGCCGTCAACGGTCGTGAAGACGAGAGCAGCAGCGGTGTCGGCGTACGCGGAGTAGTCGACCAGACCGGTGGTGGTCTCAAGCATGCCGAGGCTGGTGCCGGTTGCGTCGAAGGCCTCGATCTTCATGGCGAAGTCGCCCTCAGTCGAGATGGGGAACGCCAGGCCCGGGGCCGGGACGTCGGTGACCTTGACAACATTGTTCCCCTGATCCTCGCCATAGAGGCCGAGGTCGGTGCCGAGAACGGTCGGCATCGGCTTGACTTCTGGGCCAGCAGCAGCGGTCGTCTCGGTGGCAGCAGCGGTCGTCTCGGTGGCAGCAGCGGTCGTCTCGGTAGCTTTTTCAGTTCCGCAAGCGACGAGCAGGGAGGCGGCCATTACCAGGACCAGCAACAGCAGGCCTATCGAATACCACTTCTTCATCAGTTCTCTCCTTGTGTGCTCAATTGACGTACTAGTGACACCTGTCCGTGAACCATATTACACGGCGCTCGGTCGTTTGACGAACACGGCACGCGAATCAAACCAACGGCAATCGCATCACCCCCTACCCCTGTCTCGCGCCGAGCACGCCCGCCGGCGCCGCCCACACTACGTGCTGAGCACCAAGGATGTCCATAGAGTCCCCCACTCCTGGTGCTCCGAGAAGGCCGCTATGTCGCGAAGCGTGCCGCATGCTACTAGCGGATGTCACTTCACAACCTGAAACGAGAACCGCGATTAATGATATATGCAAACGCGAGTGCCCGCAACGCATGCCATTGGGGGTCGCACTCACCGCCGCGCCAACCCCGTCGCGGGGGGGCAGGTGCTCGAGCGAACGACGAGGGTCGGAGTAATCGCCACCCGCGGAGCTGGGGTGGCTCTGCGCTCGATCATGTCTACGAGCGTGCGTATGCTTGCTCGCCCGACTTGTTGAAAGTCCTGCAGGATCGTCGTCAAAGGAGGCGCGAAGAACCCCGACTCGGGCATGCAGTCGAACCCGACCACACTGACATCCTCGGGCACCCTCACTCCGGCCTCACGGCAAGCCATCAGCAGGCCCAGAGCCATCTGGTCGTTGGCGGCAAAGACCGCGGTGATGCCGGGTTGCTTCAGCAAAGTGGCTCCGGCTTCGAATCCGGATTGCGAGGTCCAGTCTCCCCGCACCACGGGCGGCACGGTCCGCCCTGCGCCCTCGAGGCAGGAGCGCCAGCCTACGAGGCGGCTCTCGGCTTCCAGCCAGCCCACCGGCCCTGCGAGATGGTGGACGGTGCGGTGCCCGAGGGCCAAAAGATGTTCGGTGGCCAGACGCGCGCCCTCGTCTTGATCGACGCAGACGATAGGAACGTCAGTTGTTCCCTGGCCTATCTCCACTGCCACCTTGGGAACGCCCGGCGCCATCTCTCTGAGGGCCTCCGACACGCTCCTCTTGAGAGTGAGGACTATGAGGCCATCGGGAGAGTACTCGTCCAAGATGTTAAGCGCCTCTCTCACGGCGCCATCGGTTATGTCCTCGAGATTCACCACCGTGACGAAATACTTGGCTTTGTGCGCGGCCTGCTGGATGCCCAAGAGAGTGCCCGCCGGCCCGTACCACGACGTGCCGTACGCGACCACGCCCAGCATGCGAGTGCGGCTTGTCACCAGGGCCCGCGCGAAGATGTTGCGACGGTACTGGAGTTGCTCTGCCGCCGCCAGGACACGGGCGCTGGTCTCGGGCCTCACGCCGGGCAGGTCGTTGAGGACCCGGGAGACGGTCTGGTGTGACAACCCCGCCAATCGGGCGACATCGACCATGGTGGCGCGGTGGCGCTCAGTCTTGGACACCTCTACCCCCTGCCGCGGTGCGCACTCCGTGTTCCGCATCATAGCGCGAACGATATTAACGCTAACATCCGCGCGACGGAAAAGGAACCCCATTATGAATCCCCTTCCCAAGACGGACTCGCGACGAGACGCATTATCTGCTAGCGTGAGCGAATGTTAGCGCCAACATCTGCGCCGGTCTAGACTACGCACCGAACTTCACAAGGACAGGTGATAGAGGATGAAGAGGGCACATCTACTAGCGCTCGGCGCACTTCTGATATTGGTGCTGGCTGCAGGTCTACTCGCGGGCTGCGGTGGCAGCGGGCCAGCCACCACCACGACCGTCACCTACCCCGCGGGCGACACGGGCATGGTTCTGCCCGATGGCGTCTACGCCGACTTCAAGATGCTGGGCAAAGGCAAGCTCGACGTGGAGGCCTGGAAGCTCACCGTGGCGGCCCAAGAGACCGTCGAGAACAAGCGCAACTCCTTCCTCTACAAGAACGAGATGGACCCGGAGGTCATAGCCTACTGGGAAGCCCTGGGGCTCAAGAAGGAGCTGCACGACGCGGAGGAGCCGGCACTGAAGTGGGCCAGCTACACGCCGCTCAAGGCGCTCGAAGCGGGTGACACCGCAGTCTATCCTGTGGTGTTCGACTTCGTCGGGGCTGAGAGGGTCATCTTCTACGCCGAGTCGCATGGCGTGGCTCGTGTGGGGGCTACCGAGGGCTACATAACTGTCTGCCCCTCCAATCCCGTTGCCATGCAGGCCAATGCTCCTGAAGAGATGGGTGACTACAAGGACCTCACACCAGGACAGCAGATCGTGAGAATCCTGGACGCTCTCGAGGCCGCGGACTGTCCGATCGACCGCAGCCGTGTGTATGTGACCGGAATGTCCATGGGCGGTGTGGCCACTTTGCTCTCGGGCCTTGAGATCCCGAATGTGGTGGCGGCAGTGGCCCCGCACAGCGGCATCATGGGTATGGACGCCGACGAAGGGGGAGAATTCGTCACCCCTGCAAGCGCTTACACCAAGGCCATGGACTACCAGATGCCCATGATGGCCTGGGCCGGCGACCACGACATGTCCATGTTGCCCATCAGCACAGCCGGCGTCATGGAGGGGCTCAACCTGTGGTTGCAGCTGAACGACTGCCCGACGCAGCTCGACCCTGAGGCGGCCCTGGCGGCCGCCGCGACCAGCGCCGATCCGGCAGTGAAGGCCATCGGCGTGACCGGCGACAAGATGTGGACTGAGACCATCGACGGCGTCGTGCACTACGGAGCCGAGTTCAACCGGTCAGACGGCTTGAAGATGGTCGAGATCGTGTGCGTGACCAACCTCCCCCACATGGCGAGCTCCGCCTACGCGCGGATGGCCTGGGAGTTCATGAGCAGATTCTCCAGAGACGCCCAGGGCAACCTGGTCGTGGCGAAATAGGAGTGTAGACATGGACAGGCTGCTGCTCGACTCAGGCTGGGAGTTCACTGAGGGTCCGGTCACGTTTCCCGGTCCGCCCAAGGAGTGGCAGCCTGTCAGGCTGCCTCATGACGCCTCGATCTCGCGTCCGCGGGCTCACGAGAACCCCACCGGCATCGCCGGCGGGTTCGCGTGGAGCGGCATAGTCACCTACCGCAGGAGACTCGAGGTCCCCGCCGGCTGGAGAGAGCGGCAGGTCCTGCTCGAGTTCGAGGGCGTCTACATGAATGCCGAAGTCCTGGTGAACGGGAATGTGGCAGCGCTGCATCCGTACGGCTACACGAGCTTTCTGGTGGACATCTCGCCCTACCTCGAGGTCGGGGGCGAGAACGAGATCATGGTGGTGGCCAACAATAGCGCGCAGCCCAATTCGCGCTGGTACAGCGGCACGGGCATCTACCGGCACGTCTGGTTGCGCACGGGCGCGGCGGTCCATATCCGGCCGTGGGGCGTGTTTGCGAGGTGCTCCAAGCTGGACGCCTCCGTCGCACAAGTGGCTGTGTCTACCGAGGTCACCAATGCCGGCGGGGTCGCCGCTAGCGCCGTGCTGCGCACCACTGTGCTGGACCCAGACGGCAACCTCGTCGGAGCGACTGAGACGGCCATCGGGGTGCCTGCTGATTCGACCATGTCGGTCGACCAGAGCATGACCGTGGCTGACGCCAGGCTCTGGTCGGTAGACGCTCCCCAAATGTACTCAGTCACCAGCGAGGTCTTGGTGGACTCGCAAATCGCGGACACGGAGACGACCCGCTTTGGCATCCGCTCGATAGCCGTGGACACAGCGCACGGGTTCCGCCTCAACGGGGCGCCTCTGAAGCTGCGGGGCGGTTGCGTGCATCACGACCACGGCCTACTCGGCGCGGCCAGCTACGACCGGGCCGAGGAGCGCAAGGTGGAGCTGCTGAAAGCGTCGGGGTTCAACGCCCTGCGCTGTGCACACAACCCACCGGCTCCGGCGCTGCTGGACGCCTGCGACCGGCTGGGCCTGCTGGTGATCGACGAGACCTTCGACTGCTGGCGGATGGCGAAGAATCCCAACGATTATCACCTGTACTTCGAGGACTGGTGGCAGCGCGACACCGAGTGGACGATCAAGCGGGACCGCAATCACCCGTCGGTGATCATGTGGTCCATAGGCAATGAAGTGCCCGAGCGCACCGGCGCGTCTGATGGGTACGTTTGGTGCCAGACGGCAGGTGGACTACGTCCGCTCGTTGGACGGCACCCGCCCGGTCACCGCGGCTCTCGCGACGCTGTTCGAGGAGAGCCTCGACGCCCCGGCCGCCGGACCCCCGGATCCGCAGGAGTTCTTCGGATCGCACAACTACGCCCCCGCAGGCCCCGAGAGCGACCGCTGGGGTCGGCTGACCGCGCTCTTCCTGGCTCAGTTGGACGTGGCCGGCTACAACTACTACAACCACCGCTACGAGTACGATCAGACCGCTTTCCCCGACAGGGTGATCTGCGGCACCGAGACCTTTCCGCACAAGGCCTTTGAGACGTGGAGCGACACAGCTCGCCTGCCCAACGTCATAGGCGACTTCGTGTGGACGGCGTTCGACTACCGGGGAGAATCCGGAGTCGGCAGGGTGAGCATCGGCTCTTCGGTGGGGCTGTTCTTTGCGGTGGACCCCTGGCCCTTCCACCTTGCGAACTGCGGCGACCTGGACATCTGCGGCTTCAAGCGCCCGCAGTCCTACTATCGCGACATCCTCTGGGGCGTGCGAAAGGCCCCGTACATCGGCGTGCTGGACCCGCGGCACCACGGCAAGATGATCAGCTTCAGCCCCTGGGGATGGGAGCCGGTGAACGACGACTGGACCTATCCCGGCCAGGAGGGCAAGCCCACTCGGGTGGAGGTCTACTCGGCAGATGAAGAGGTGGAGCTGCTGGTCAACGGCGCGTCTGCGGGGCGGAAGCCGGCCGGAGCGGCAAGTCAGAACAAGGCCGTGTTCGACGTCGTCTACGAGCCGGGGGAGATCGTCGCGGTCGGATACGCGCAAGGACGAGAGACGGTGAGGACCACGCTAAGGACCGCGTCCGAGCCGGTAGCTCTACGTCTGACGCCCGACCGTCCCGCCATCGGGGCGGCGCCTGGGGACCTCGCGTATATCACGGTGGACATCGTGGACCGGGAGGGCCTGGTGGTGAAAGCCGCCAAGCACGAGGTGGCGGTCGAGGTCACGGGGGCAGGCGAGCTCATCGCCCTGGGGTCGGCAGATCCCGCCACCGAGGCCTCGTGCACCGGCATGCGGTGCACGCCTTTTGAAGGTCGCGCGCTGGCGATCGTGCGCAGCACGGGCACAACAGGGGACATCTGCGTCAAAGCCACGACCTACGGGTTGGCGGCCTCAGAGATAGTGGTCGCCGCGAGCTGACGAGGGTCGCTGAGCGCGGTAACACGACAACCACACTTCACGACGCGAAATCCCGAGTCCAGTTATTGACAAAGGGCTCAGCGGTGTCTACCATCCTTGGAGTGAAACCCGACGTGTCACCATCCGGTTCCCACAAGGAGAGGTGAGTGAAGATGAAGAAGCTCTGTTCACTGACTACTGCCCTCTTGCTGCTTTGTGTCGTGGTGATGGGCCTGCTCACCAGTTGCGGTGGCACTCCGGTTACAACCACGACCACCATGGTCCGGGTCGGTGACACCGGCGTCGACTGGCCCAACCAACTCTTCAAGTTCTATAACGGCCTCGGCAAAGGCGAGATCGATATCGAGGCGTTCAAGGCCACGGCATCGGCGCAGAAGACCGTCGAATACCAGACCAACTTCTACCTCTTCAAGAACGAGATGGACCCGGTCGTCCTGGCTTACTGGGAAGCTCTGGGCATGAAGAAGGAGATGCACGAAGCTGACGACGCGGACCTGAAGTGGGCAAGCTACACCCCGCTCAAGGCACTTGAGTCCGGCAATACCGCCAAGTACCCGGTCGTGTTCGACTTCGTCGGTGGTGAGAGGCTCATATTCTCGGCCGAAGGACATGGCTTCGCCAACGTGGGGGCGGTAGAGGGCTTTGTCACTATCTGTCCGGCCAACCCCGTGTCGAACGGCTCCACGAGCACTACTCCTGGCGGTCAGGTGGTCAGGATCCTGGACGCACTCGAGGCGGGGGGCTACCCGATCGATCGCACGCGGGTGTATGTAGTCGGCATGTCGGCCGGCGGAATAGCGACTTCGGCGGCAGGCTTAGAGATTCCCGATGTCATCGCGGGGGTCGCGATGCACAGTTCGCTTGCCGCACTCAATACAGCGGCAGATGAGGCGGCACAGATGCCGTTCTTCACCTCAGCGAGCGAATACACGAGGGCTATGGTTTGGGGCCTCCCCATGATGATCATTGTTGGCGATCACGATTTCGCCCAGCTTCCGATAAAGAGCGCTGGCATCCTGGAGGGACTTAATCTGTGGCTTGAGGTGAACGGGGTCCCGACACAACTCGATCCCGCAGAGGCGCTCGCGGCCGCGGCGACGAGCACCGACGAGGCGGCCAAAAACCTCGGTTTTGTGGGTGGCAAGATGTGGACCAAGACCATCGACGGCCTCGTACACCACGGAGCCGAATTCGACCGCGCGGACGGCACGAAGATGGTAGAACTCATATGTGTCACCAACACTCCCCATTGGCCGAGCGGCAGCTTCCCTGAGATCGCCTGGGACTTCTTGAGCAAGTTCTCTAGAGCCGCGGACGGCACCCTGATCGTCGCGCAGTGAACGGACTACAGTGAGGTTTGGTACAGGCAGTTGACATTGGGCTCGGAGTAGTCTAGCTTTCACATGCAGCCAGGATGTTAACGCGCACATTTTGCTCCAGCGGGATGCGGGTGACCGACAGCGAGGGCTCGGAATAGGCACAGCAGGCGACATTAAAGGCGAACTGATTGTAGAGACGAAAGCTCTGGTCAAGGCTTTCGGGCCTACAGTCGCCGTGGACGATGTCGACCTGAAGGTCTACCGCGGCCAGATCATGGGACTGGTCGGCGAGAACGGCTCGGGCAAGTCCACCATCGCCTCCATCATCGCGGGCATGCAGCCACCTACAAGCGGCGAGATGTTCTTCAAGGGTATGCCCCACAAGCCCTCGACCATGATCGCGGCGGGCAAGGCGGGCATCGGCATGATCGTCCAGGAGCAAGGCTACGTGCCGGGCATCTCCGTCGCGCAGAACATCTTCCTGGGCGAAGAGGACATGTTCCGCGCCGGTCCCATCATCTGGGCCGGACGCATGAACAGGGAGGCCGCCCGGGCCTTGCAGGCGATAGGCTTTGAGGGTGTCGATCCCTCCGCCCCCATAGACTCGCTGGACCTTCAGGACAGGAAGCTCGTGGAGATCGCGCGGGTCATGCACGAGGACCCCGAGGTCTTGATAGTGGACGAGACCACCACTGCTCTGTCGCAGAAAGGCCGCGAGATCCTATACGGCATCATGAAGCGGCTGCGTGAAGAGAATAGGGCCGTCATCTTTGTGTCGCACGATCTGGACGAACTCATCGCGCTCTGCGACAGCCTGACAGTGCTCAGAGACGGCAAGCTGATCGCGTCGCTCGCGAAGGAGCAGATGATCGAGCACGATATCAAGCGCCACATGGTGGGGCGCGAGATGAGCGAAGAGTACTACCGCGCCGACTTCGAGGGCACGTGCGAGGCGGAGATCGTTCTCGACGTCAAAGACGTCACTTCCGGTCTGGGTCTGTTGACGAACTTCTCCATGCAGGTGCACAAGGGCGAGATCCTAGGCATAGGGGGACTGTCGCACTGCGGCATGCATGAGTTGGGCAAGTTACTGTTCGGGGTTGAAAAGCGTCTTACCGGCACGGTGACGCATGTGCCCTCGGGCACCGACATAGACAGCCCGCGCACCGCCGTGGAGCAGGGGATGGGCTATGTGTCCAAGGACCGGGACAGGGAGGCGCTGGTGCTGGCGGCCAGCATCAGAGACAACATCGCCTCCGGGGCTCTGGACAAGCTGAAGAATGCGCTGTGCCTCGTGCGTCCCAACGACGAGAAGGGGTACGTGGCGCGCCAGATAGAACGTTTCAGCATCAAGTGCGAGTCCATGCGCCAGAACGTCCAGTATCTGTCGGGTGGGAACAAGCAGAAGGTGGTGTTCGGCAAGTGGGTGGGCCGCGATTGCGACATCCTTATACTGGATTGTCCTACCCGGGGCGTGGATGTGGGCGTCAAGGCATACATGTACCAACTCATGGCCGAGATAAAGAAGCAAGGCAAGACGATAGTCATGATCTCCGAAGAGTTGACCGAACTCATCGGCATGAGCGACCGTCTGCTCATACTCAAGGACGGGCGGTTGGCTGGCGAGTTCGCGCGGAGCCGCGAGCTCACCGAGAACAAGATCATCGAGATCATGATCTAGATGAGGTCGGCATTGAGAGGACATCTGCCTCTGCTCAAGAGCCTGGCGCCGTTGGGTGGGCTGGCGTTACTGATCGCCTTCTTTGCCGCCTACACCGAGGGTGCCAGTCTGGGTGTGTCGAACCTGCAGAGTCTGAGCAATCAAGTCATGGTGACGGCGCTGGTCGCCACTGGCGCGGTGTTTGTGTTCGGTAGCGGCAACCTCGATATGTCGATGGGCGCCTGTGTGTGTCTCAGCGCCGTTCTGGGGGCCATGGTCGCCATTCCCACCGGCGACATATGGCTGACGTTTGCGGTCTGCATGGGGTCGGCAATATTGGTGGGCCTGCTCAAGGGCCTCTTCGCGGCCTACGTGGAGGTGCCCGTATTCATCGTCACCATCGTGCTGGGCATGGTCATAACGTCCGGCGTGCTGGGCATTATGGGCGACAAGGCCAACCTGCTGTTGCCGAGTACGGACCCCATGATTCCCGTGTTCAGCTTCAACCGGATGACTCTGGTGAACGTGTTGACCCTGGTCGGCTACTTCGCTCTGTGTTGGGTGATCTTCTCCTTCGGGACGCTGGGTAAGAGCGCCAAGCTTCTCGGCGGGAGTGACACCGTCGCGCGGCAGACCGGATTGCAGATCAAGAGGACCAAGATCCTCGCGTTTCTCATGGGCGCCGTCGGTGTGGGCCTGGCCGCGTTCATCCTGGTCATCCGCACTAGGGCGGTGGGGGCCAACACTGGGAGCACGCTGGGCACGGATGTCTTGGTGGCGCTGGTGCTGGGTGGCATGCCGCTCACCGGTGGGCCGCGCTCCAGCATCTACGCCGGCGTCATTGGAGCCGCCAGCATCACGGTGCTCACGAACGGACTTACGATGATGGGGCTCCCTCTGGAGGTCATACAGACGTGCCGTGGCGTCGTCTTTATGGTGGTCGTGTTCATAGCCAGCATGAGCTACCGCACACGGCTGCTGCCTAGATAGTCGAGAGGGTAACGGGGCGAACAAGTGGAGGAGGCGGGCGACGAAGCTTGACAGGGTCCGAGCAGGTTGTGTGCCACAGCGATCGACAGGAGGACGTCCATGAAGAAGATAACGATACTGGTACTGATTGGGTGCTTGTTGGCTCTTGGGCTGGCGTTTGGCTTTGTGGGCTGCGGCGGCGGTTCGACCGACACGGTCAAGATAGGTTTTGTCGCCTTCGACCCGACCGCCGAACAGTTCCTGGCCGTGAAGTCATACCTTGACTACCTCGAGCCTGAACTCAACATAGAGGTGATCTATTCAGAGGCCATAGGGAACGCGGAAGGCGAACTTGCGTTCATCGAGTCCTGTGCGGCCGCGGGGGCCAAAGCGATCATCGGCTACTTCAACATCGCTCGAGTCGCCTCTGTGCAGGCGTGCATCGACAAGGGCATGTACTACTTCGGTGTCGCCGAAGAGCCTTCGGTCTACGATGCGTTCAAGGACAACCCCCTCTATCTGGGCGGTTGGTATAACGCGACGGCCGACTATGACAGTGGCTATTCCATGGCCAAGTCCCTGATCGATGCCGGCTGCAAGAGGCTCGTGTATGTGTCCGGCGGCCGGGACTACGGCGTACAGATGTTCATCGATCGTTCCACGGGCTTCATGGCGGCGATCGACGAGGCGAAAGCTGCCGGCAAAGACGTCCAGCTGGTCGCCGACGTGGGTGGATGGCCTGAGGTAGGCACGTACGCACCGGCCCAGAACGATGCCATCCAGAAGGGCTTCGACGGTCTGGGCTGCTCGTTCGGAGCGGCCACCTGGTATCAGGCGCTCAGCAATGCCGGTATGTCGGAGAGTGTCAAGATCGCGGCAATCGACGCATTCAGTGATCTCACCAAGAGCGCTTGGGCCGGTGGTCAGATCGTTAACACGACCATCGAGATCACCAGCATGTTCGGGATGGCGGTCCCGCTTCTGCTGAACAGTCTTGAGGGGAATGCGGATTCCGTCAGGGACAACGGCGTCGCGCCGCGGATCACTGTGAACCGTTGGAACATCCTGTCCCAGGAGGAGTACGACGCTCTGTCGGACATCGAGACCGGAGGTACCTGGTGCTGGAACGCCGACGATATCCGCTCGGTCCTGAAGTCGGAGAACCCCGACGCGACCTTGGCTGATATCCAAGCTCTGTACCTAGCGAACTCGGTCGAGGAGATCCAAGCTAGAAGGGCAGCGCAGGCAGAGAAGTAAGTCGGCAAGACGAACTACTGTGCCGCAACGGGCCCGTTGGGCCCGTTGCGGCACGAACAGGTGAGGTCATGGCAAGTAGTAGGCTCAAGAAGATAAGCCTCAACACTTTGATGACGCTGGGAATACCGGTGCTCATCTATCTGGTGCTTAAGGGCATTTGTGCCGCTGCCGGGCATCCCGGCTTTGGCGGCCGCTCGGAGGCCGAGATATTGCTGTACAACACGGTCTACTACGGTCTGATCGCCTTGGCAGTCTCCTACAACCTTACCTCGGGACGGTTCGACTTCTCCGTCGGATCGGTTCTGATTCTTGCCGTAATCGTGGGCGGCACCCTGACCAAGAGCATCGGCGGGGGACCCGTCGGCATGCTGCTGATGATGGTCGCTGTAGGGTGCCTTCTGGGCTCCGTCTCCGGTCTGGTGTACACCTGGCTAAGACTCCCGGCCATGGTCGTGTCTCTGGGTATCGCAATGATCTACGAGGCGATCGCCTATGGACTCAACGACTCAAAGGGCATCCGTCTCATCGGGCGGAACGATCTGCTGGTCTTCGCAAAATGGCCCTACGACCTCATACTCCTGGCGTGTGCGCTGCTTGTGCTCATCTACCTGCTGAACTTCACCAAGTTCGGGTACAACACGAACTCTTTGCGCACAGGGCAGAAGAATGCGGTGGACGTAGGTGTCAACGAGAAGCGCAACGCGGTCGCCTGCTACGTCATCGCCGGTGGGCTGATGGCCGCCGCGGGTGCGGTCTACTTCTCAAGGTTCGGCACCATGTCTCCCAAGACCGGCCTGGGCAGCGCCTCCTTCCTCATGGATGCCTTCCTGCCTATGTTCATCGGAGTGGCGATGGCCAAGTACTCCGACAAGAACATCGGCACCATCGTCGGCGCGTTCATCCAGGCCGCCATCTACCAGACTTTCATTACACTGGGCTTCTCGATATCGGTGCAGAACGTGCTGAACGGCGTGGTCGTGCTGCTGTTCCTTGTCTACGCCTCGAACTACTACAAGGTCGGACTGCACAAGCTCCACAAGGCGAAGAAGAACGCCGCTCTGCAGCAGAAGTCAGACGCGGGCTGACAAGTGCTCCCCTTGCCGAAGGGAAGCTAACGTGCGCACTCTGAAACTGAACGATATCCATCTGAGGGACCCCTTTGTCCTCAACGCCGGCGACCGGTACTACCTGTACGGCACTCGGGGTGCGACGGTGTGGACCGAGGCGGACGGGTTCGACTGCTACGAGAGCGCTGACCTGGTCTCTTGGAGCGGGCCCGTCGAGGTCTTTCACCGTGACGAGGACTTCTGGGCCGACCGCTCTTTTTGGGCGCCTGAGTGCTATCAGTACGCCGGCGGCTACTATCTGTTTACCACCCTCGGTGCTGGGGATGGGCGCCTAGGGGTGCAGATCCTAAGGGCCGATGATCCGCTCGGGCCTTTCCGCCTGCACAGCGACGGGCCGGTGACACCCAAGGACTGGGAGTGTCTGGACGGCACCCTCTTTGTCGATGAGGGCGGCACACCCCATCTGCTCTTCAGCTGCTCCTTCCACCACGCGTCCGAAGGCCTTATGTGCGCTGTGGAGTTGGCTCCGGACCTCAAGACCGCGCGCGGACAGGTGCAGGTCTTGTTCCGGGCCGCGGATGCGCCCTGGGCGAAGCCGTTCCCTCACGCCAAGGAATTCGGCATAGATGGAGATGTGTACCTGTCCGACGGACCGTTCGTCTACCGGACGCGGTCTGGGCAGTTGCTGCTGCTCTGGTCGAGCTTCGGGCCATCTGGGTACGCGGTGGGCATCGCCCGCTCCGCGACCGGAGGCCTGGCCGGGCCGTGGACGCATGAAGAGCAGCCGCTGTTCGACGGAGATGGTGGGCACAGCATGGTGTTCACGTCGCGCGAGGGCAGGCTCTTGCTGGCGCTTCATACCCCGAATGCGCCCGGGCAAGAGCGGCCGGTGCTTGTCGAGTTGGCAGAGAAAGAAGACGGTCTGGTGCCCCAAGACAAAGATGAGGTGATCTAGGTGGGAGAGTCTCCATCGCGCGAGGCGGTCGAAGCCGCTAGGGCCGAGGCGGTCGAAGCGTCGAGAATGCTGGACGGATTGAACAAGGTCGTTCCTGTCCAGGGAGTCCGCGAAAGCATCGCGCTCTCGGGTAGGACGCTGGACACTGTGTACTATGCGGCGGAAGAGAAGGGAGCACCGCTGATCTTCGCCTTCCACGGCGGGGGCTTCATGTTCGGAGGCTGCGCCCTTGACGACGCGCTGTGGCACGCATGGCGTCAACTGCTCAAGGCGAACATAGTCTCCATCGGCTACCGCAAAGGCGAGGAGCACCCTTTCCCGGCGCCCGTGGACGATGCCTACGACGCCATCGCGTACTATCTGGCCGACCAGACCCACGACTTCGACCACGGCCGGGTCGCGGTCATGGGCAACAGCGCCGGGGCGAATGAGTCGGCGGCCGTGAGCATTTTGGCGAACCGCAGGAAGGAATTCGCTATAGGACTGCAGATCCTGATATACCCGTTCGTCGACTCGCTCACGCCACCGGAGGAGAAGTCCATAGACCCGATGATGACGGCGATGTACTCGTTCTTCAACCAAGCGCACGCCAGAGAAGAAGACTGGGCGGACGCCTTGGTATCGCCGGTATTCGCCCGACGGGAAGACCTAGAGGGGCTGCCACGCGCGGTCGTGGTTCTGGCCGAGCGCGACGGCCTGTTCGACGAGGGCCAGACATACGCGGACATGATGCAAGAAGCGGGCGTGCGGGTAGATGCGATGGTGGCTGAGGGCATGGAGCACGGCTACCTGGAGTTCTCCTTTAGGGGCCTCGAGGAAGACTACGTTCCGCCTGGCATCGTGGCGGCGGGGGCCGACGGGACACTGGCGGCGCAGGTGGCGCGCACGATGGACTTCGTTAAGCTGCACTTCGAGGATTGGGCGGGGCGCTAGTGGAACTGCGTGTGAACGGGCTACCGGGTCACATCGTCACCGACGACTCCGAGCCGACCCTCTCGCTTCGGCTGCAGAACACCGAACACTTCGACACGGTGCGGCTCGCAGCGACGGATGAGTCCGGGGCTCTTCTCTGGGACAGCGGCGAGCGCGCTTTCGACAACCCGCACTTTGTGTACAAGGGTACGGCGCTGCCGCCCAAGACGGTGTTCAAGGTCCGGGCGACCGGCTACCGGCAGGGGGAGGCAGTCGCTGAGTGTAGCGGTACCTTCGAGACAGGGTTCCTG